>JADKAO010000001.1 GCA_016715285.1 Actinomycetales bacterium
CACCACGCTAGCCACGGGTTTGTCGCCACACTGATCGGTTGCCGGGGTAGCGCCGAGTCTCACCTCGGGTGCCGGGCACCTATCGCTCGTCTCTGCCGAACAGGTCGTGCGCACCGGCCCATTGTCAGAGGCCATTCCCATCTGGTCCTTCGCACACGACGATCCAGTGGCCGGTTCGTGAGCGTGATTCAGGGTGCCGTCCGTGCGGTGCTGAGGGCCTAGGTGTACCCGGCCAGGAGGTTGGTAGCAGCGTGGCGGCTTGAACGGGTGAGAACCCCCGAGTGAGGTGTGGCTTGTCTAGGGCCCATCACTTGCTCGGAGGTTCTCGTGTCTCACGCTAATGCCCGCACCACGTTGCATGGCCGGTTGTTGATCGTGGAGCGTCATCGCCAAGGTTGGAAACAGGCCCACATCGCCGCGGCCATGGGGATCTCGCGCAAGTGCGTCGGCTATTGGTTGTCGCGGTATGCCGAGGAGGGGCCGCCGGGTCTGCTGGACCGGTCCTCGAGGCCGCGGCACTCCACCGACCCAGACCAGCGCCGACATCGAAGCGGCAGTAGTCGAGACTCGTCGGCGGGAACGTCGGGGCCGGGGACTGGATCGCGGCCGAGCTCGGAGTTCCCGCGCGGACCGTGTCGCGGATCCTGACCCGCCACCAGCTGCCGCATCTCGCGTTGCTGGACCCGATGACCGGCGAGCTGATCCGGTCCAGCAAGACGACCGCGGTCCGCTACGAACGCGACCAGCCGGGCGAGCTGGTCCACATGGACGTCAAGAAGCTCGGCAAGATCCCAGCCGGCGGAGGATGGCGAGCCGAAGGCGGGACACCCACCAACCATCGCAGCAACCACCCCAGGACCCCGCCCGGCTACGACTACGTGCACTCCCTGGTCGACGACCACTCCCGCCTGGCCTACTCCGAGATCCTTCCCGACGAGAAGGGACCCACGGTGGCGGCGTTCCTGACCCGCGGCATCACCTACTTCGCCGCCCACAACATCCCCGGATCGAGCGACTCATCACCGACAACGCCTGGGCCTACCGATGGTCGTTGCGTGACCTATGCGCCGAGCAGGGCATCGTCCAGAAGTTCATCAAACCCCACTGCCCGTGGCAGAACGGGAAGGTCGAACGGCTCAACCGAACCCTGGCCACCGAGTGGGCGTACCGCCAAGTGTTCACCAGCAACCAGGCCCGCACCGACGCCCTTGCCCCCTGGATCGAGCACTACAACAATGAACGCCGCCACAGCGCACTCGGCGGGAAGCCACCCATCAGCCGCCTGTCACCAACGTGATGGCCGGGTACACCTAGGCCTTCGATGATGGAGGCTCTTACGTCCACTTCGTAGACCTCAACTTGCCGACGCTGCCTTAACGACTCCCAATCTGACCACACTTGCCGGGCCTCGACGAGCTTGAGCGTGGGCGGGTAACGCCTTGAGCCGGGTCGGGCCGTCCTGGCGTGTCGGGTCAGCAACTCAGGAGCATGCGCCAAGTGACAGCGGACACGCACCCGCCGAACCGACCAACCTTCTTGTGGGGATAACCTCAGCCGGCCTACCGCCTAGAACGCCATCCTCGGCGTTAACCCAAAATCGCTTAATGGCCGCGCAGCCTCAGATCTCAACCGGAAGAGCACGACATTCCTCAACGTCTCCGAGATCGAACACTCTTCGCGGAGCGCCGTCTCGAGTGAAGACCTCAACTCCCTACCGGCAGTGGCGGGGTGATGCAAATCCACACGAAGTCGCTCCATTCCGAGATAGCGACACACTTCCTGCATCTTATTCTCATAACTTAGTGCCACAAATGGGCGATGATTCTTCGCGGCTAACACGATTGAGTGATATCGCCCGCCAATAACCAAGCGACTGCTCGCGATCGCACTGTCATACGCGCTGAGCTCCGTAATGTCGCCGCGAATTATCACCGCCCCTGCAGGGGCACCAGCCGCGATCAAGGCGGCTTGGACAGCACGATTGAAGGCAACCTCACCGGCACTTCTCAGATGAGGAAGTATTTCGATCCTGAGCCCCTCAGTAACCGCGAACCTCGCTACTTCATCCACCAGAGTACCTAGGATGAGCGAGTTCGCTCCATTCTCCCTGAACTCGGGATGCCATGAATCTAGCTCGGACGGCACGAAGCTCAACACATCTTCTCTCACTCCACCGTGCCGAGCAGGCAATGCGAACGCCGTGTCGGGGCCGGTCGGCGCGTCCAGGCCGACCTCTCGCAAGAAAGCCTGAGACGCGACATCTCTCACATACAGGGTCGAACGACGCAAAACGCTCAATGCAATGCGGTCGAATAGCCAATCACCGCTCCGACCTAACGTATTGAGATGAAATATGGGCCGCCCACCCTCCCTGACCACAATCAAGAGCCGAACAAGAAAATGCCAAGAGCGATATATCCCGATATTGGCCCCGCAAGGCGCGACGAAGACTAGGTCCGCGGACCGGACGAGATCGCGAAACCCATTCAATGCACGTCTACCGCATCCAGCAACCAGCAATCCCATTGAGGCAAAATACACAGCTAGAGTGAAAACACCAATTTGCTTTAACTCGACCCCCTCCGGACGCCTGACGCGTTCGTCCGCGGTCGGAATGCCTCCCTCTCCTCCATTATAGATCACATCGATAGAATCGACCCTTCCCGACGACAGGGCCATCTCGACGAAGGCAAGCCCAGCAGCGTCATCACCGAAGTTCGACGTATGCTGATTAACAAGCAAGATCTTCATTTGTACGACCTTCCGACCAGCGATATCAACCGTACAAGTTCCCTCTTGAGAAGCAAGGTGGCTGCAATTCCAGCCATCCCCGCACTCCAGAGATCCAGTCGGGCACCGCCCCAAATCGCAACAGCGGAACACGCAACGTAACCACCAATTGCTGGAACAAGTGCCACGATGTCACCCCGGTGAATGAACCCCCGCCCCGCGATGTAGTACCTTGCAACAAGCATCACAGCGAAACCGACAATTGTACTGATGACCGCACCCGCAATTCCCACAATCGGAATGAGGGAAAGATTACACAACACGTTGACAACGGCTCCCAAACCCGTCGATACGCCGATTGCCTTGGTCTTCTTGTGTGCAATCAAAACATTCCCCAAATATTGGGCCAGAATTAGAAGTACTGCGCCGAAGGCCAACCCCGGCACATAGCGGATCGCGCCCTCGTACCCCGGGCCCACGAAGTGATGGAATAGGAAAGGGGAGAAGCCCACGACCCCGCATCCGATCGCGAGAACACCGAACCATACGCACAAAGAGCCGGCCGAAGAACTCGTCACGATCACTATCCTGCAGGGATTCGATTGCCGTCTGCTGGAACGAAACGTTGAAAATACCAAAGACGATCACCAAGAGCATTCCCACCTTGGCAGCGACGGCGTAGATGCCATTCGCTGCGGCACCAACAAATACAGTTACGAACGTTCGATCAGAGACATTCAAGACCCAGAACGCCATCACATTTGGCACGAGCGGAACAGAGTAGCCAGCATCGACCCTAGCTCAGCCCCGGCCTCCGGGCGAAGATTGCGTCCCTAGTCAATGGCCGAAACTTAATGACGATGAGTGCGCAGAGCATTACGTACGGGATCGCGAACGCCCATTAGGCCCACCACTCCCTGACGCAGCCACACTACGAGCACCAGAACACCGGCAAAGACAGAAAGACCCGCCACGACACCAGTTGCCGAGTACTCGACAAGGCGGCCCAGCCCGCGCAGATACTCAAGGCAACAACTATAGAGGCTGAATCCTACGAGGTAGATCGCCAGGGGGAGGCCGAAGGTCTATCGAAAGACGAAATGCGAGACCAGAAAGACCCCAGCTCCCATAAGCAGGGAGATTCCCCCGACGAGCGTGATGGCAACGGCGAAGTATGGAGCCCCCGATTGGCGATTGTCAAAGACAAACCGGAAGATCGCCTGCTCAAGTTGAAGAGTTACTAGGGGGACCATGAGCCCCAGGTAAGTTACGGCCAAATCGAACCGACCGAAATCGACAGGAGAAAGCAAGAAGGTGCAGATTGGAATCACGAGAAATGAGAGAGACTTAGACAGAACTGTCCCGATACCGATGACACCGGTGTTCACGGCAAGCCCCTCCAGTCGCTTATCAGAAGCCACGGTGGACTATCCCCCCGACAATGCTGAGGCCCGTCCCCGGGATATTCTCTCGCGGAGTGGTGCACTATAACCACTCGGCGAGTCTCCTATCTTCTCGAGGATTGCCACCACGACGGGAAACAGTACGACCCAGTACACGTAGGCATTGACATAGCCGAAGAAGCTCAGTGAGAGACCGAGAGCGGCCACCGACCAACAGAATCGCCACGTCAGGGAGTGCGGTCTTTCGCGCATAACCCAATAGACTATATTGATCACGATCGCCCAGAAGGCGCCCAACAGCGGCCACAGAGGCCCTGCATCGTGGTAGAGATAGGCGAGAGCATTATTGGCAGTATAACCGAATGTGGAAGTACCCAACCCCGAACTCACACCAAAACCGAGTACCCACAAGATTGGCGATAGAGTGAACTCTAATGCGTGTGTCCCGTCGAAAGTTCGGTCCATCACTTGAGTCATGTTTCTCTGGCTCATCCCAACATATCTCAGAATCTCTGTTGCGTTCAGCTCTTGAGGGTCGCCATCGTAGATGCCCGTTTCGACGAAGTAGAGGTTGTGATCGGCCGCTCCTCCTCTGAATTGGGCAACAAGAAGAAACGCTCCGACGAGCGCAAGAAGCAGCGTTGCAACGCGCCGTACTCGCATGCGTGAGAGTTCCCCTAAGGACCCGACAGTTGCGACGACCAAGAGGATGCCGACAATTGCGACGAAGCGCTGACCCGATAGTAACTGCAGAACGAGATACAAGCCGGCACTTGCCCTGTGGGTCCACGTGACCTTGATTGAAAGTGCACCCACGACCAAGGATATTGTGCCAAGGGACGAGAGTAATGGATAGCCGAGGAAGACAGCCTTCGCTTTGCGTGACTCAGCCAACTCGCTAAACAGGGCAACGTCCCCTGACAGCGCCATATTCCCAAGCATTGCTATGATCGACACTACGAGAAGCGCCTGGGCCAGTCTCATGAGCCTGGGACTGATCTGAATGGGAGTCCTGGGGAGGGAGATCGTCGCCGCCGACCCTGGCTGAACGAGTATGCCCACTATGAGCCCACCGGCAGCGTATACAGACCCCCCAATTAGGCAAGTCCGGATCTGCTCAAGGCTCATGGCTGGCATCAGCGGTGCATCCATGCTCGTCAGGGGCACAAGAATCAGCCATATAGTTACATAGAGCGTCAAAGGATTGATCAGTGGCAGAGAGCGCCTGAACACCACCACTAGGATCGTAACTGCGGTGGCCAAGGATACGGCGAGATAGGCGATATTCAGCGTGTTCGCAGGTATGGACGTTAGGCCAGCAAACAATGACAAATTGACCACCAGGATCAGCCAATAGCCCTGGACGACGAAAGAGCGGACGGCTAACTCCCGCTCCGCGACGGCCGAGTAGTCGGGAGGGCGTTCCTTGCCAATCATTGAGCCTACCTTCCCCACCTCTTCGGGACGATTCCACACGCACCACGTTCCGAGGAAATCGCGTCCAGCCAGAAGCGCAGATTCGCCTCATAGGAAAAGGGGAGTCCCGGAATCTCAGTAGAGATGCGTAGCTCAGCTTCGCCCAGTTGGCCTCGTGGCACGCAACTTCTGCGATAGCCTCCACCCATCCCCTCTCGTCGCCAGGGCTAACAAGATAGCCTGTTTCGCCGTCCGCCACGACGACAGCATTGAATCCGACTCGGGATGCTATGGCGGGGAGCCCTGCTGCCAGGTACTGTACTAGTTTGAATCCTCCCTTTCCGCGAGCGAACTGCGAGTCTAGAAGGGGCATGATTCCCAGGTGCGCCTTGAGAAGGGCTTCTCTGGCCGTTTCGCGTGACCACAAGGAGTTCACTAAATGTAGTGTAACGAAGTCATAGACGAGAGGCACATTGCAGACCACCTCGAGAACTACCCGCTTGCCGCAGGATGCCTTCACTTGGCCGGCCGCCTTGTCAAGCGCTTCTGCCACACTGATTAGGTCGGAGATTGAGGCCGACGTCGCGACCCAAACGATGCGAAACTCCTCCTTCAGAGTGGCGCGTCGATCCTCGAGAACTGCATTGAAGTCAGTGCCCCGAAAGTCTCCGTCGGTTGTGGATAAGGTTATGGCCTTCGCTGCAGCGGCCGCAGGCAGTACTCTCCTCAGTTCAGTATGGGTGACTACGATGATGTCCGAGGCACCACAGAGGAGGTAGAACTCTCGGGATCCAATCTCACGGCTCGCCACGATGTCATCGTCGAAGTCCCAGATTACCTTACCGGCGCGTCGGAGCATAAGGGCGTACATCAAACTTATGGGGCGCACGAAGGTCCGCGGCAGCAGGCTTCTGCTAATGATAACCACATCGGGTCGAACCGATAGATCCCAGATAAAGTACCAGAAGCCGCGAAGAACCGTACTAGCAGCGTACGCCGCGCGAATTGCGATGGAATGTATACCGCCCGACCTTTGACCTTCCAGGTCGAATCTGGCGCGTCTCAAGGCATCCGGTATCAGAACCCGAGTTGCGATTACGGCTCCAGATAGCACGCTAAGGTCGCGCACGTACTGTAGAATGCGATAGTAGCTCGCTCCTGCATTAGCGCCGTCCTTCGCGTAGACAACAATGCGGGGCCTAGGCACCGGCATCCCCCGAGGACAATATCGGTTCAGAGCATGTGGCTCCGTAATTGGGATTTGTTCGGCTGAGCGAGTAATTGTGACCGGGACTTATCACGAGTTAGTCGCCTGGTTTCTCTGGATTGGCTCTTCGATGTTGGAGCGTCCTTCAGCGAGTCGCCTCTCCGCCCAGGTGCTTGTCACAGCGATCTGGCGAGCGGGGTTGCCTGCAATGATGCAGTTGGACGGGATTTCGCCCCGAACAACGCTGCCGGCGCCCACGATCACATTGTCTCCGATCCGCGTCCCGGGGAGAACGATTGTCCGAGCGCCGAGGAAACAATCCTTGCCAATCTCGATCGATTCGCTGAAATACCGCTCCCCCTTATGGCGTTCAAGGCGAATGCCGATTGCCGTGAGCGCCGTGGTGATGGAGTAGTCATGGGTAAGGATGATCACGTCCCGTGAAATGGTGATATTATCGCCGAACGATATCTTTGAATAATCATTCCCGTCGAAATACGCGCTCGGGTGAATGTACTTTGGAGTGCCCGCAATCCGAACGCCACATCTTCGGAGGTGTTTGACGTACGCCCGCATATAGAGGTCGGAATTTATGGTTTCGATTTGTTTGATCAACCCACGTCCAACCACGGAGAGAATCTTATTGAGTTTACCCATGATGGTCGATCCCCTTTCTGTGCGCTGACGTTCCACGAGCAGTTTCATAAGTCTCGCCGAGGGTTGCCGCGACGCGTTCCATATCGAATAGCTCGATGCTCATGCGTAGAGCATTCGCGCCCGTCGCAAGTCGGCTGTCTCGATCGGCTAGAAGAGGCCGCAGGACTTCGACAAGTTCGTTCACTGAACCGCCAAACACCCTCCCTGCGTCGAATGCAGTCACCTGTGGGGCTAGGCCGCAACTCCGTGAGATCACTACTGGGATGCCGATGGACGCAGCTTCGAGGACCGTCATCGGGAAGGTTTCTTCAATAGAGGGCAGCACGTAAATTGAGGCCTCTGCCATTCGAGCCAGCGTAGCTCCCGGGGCCAGGGGGCCTTCCCAACGAATATTCGGATTATGGGCGGCCTCGATAATTTGCCTGACCTCGTGGCCTGTGCCCTCGTCTGGCCCCACTAGGCTGAAGCGAACTTGGGGGAACTCTAACGTAAGTTGGAGGGCAGCAAGCAAGAAGATGCGAGCGCGTTTGATAGGATGCAGACGCGCGAGAAAGAGTACTTCGGTGTCTTCTTCATTGGGCAACGCTCGTTTATGGGACTTTGGTACCCCGTTGACCAGTTGCTGTAGCTGAATTCTCTCGCCAGACACTTCCCGCAGATCCACCGCTACTTGCTCAGTCAGGTAGAAGGCCGTGGATGCCGCAGCAAGAACTGGTCGCGTGAGGACCGCGTCAAGTGGAGCGGCCAGTAGGTTCGCGGAGCGATCGATCATCCCATGGGTTTGCACTACGAGTGGAACTCCTTTCCGCAGGGCCACCCATGCAGCGGGGAGGGTCACTAGGTCTCGAGCAAGATGGACATGAACGACATCGAAGTCGGCGAGTTCGCGGCTCAGGCGAGCAACAAGTGCTGGGGACCCTAGCCCGGCGAACCCCACCTTGGGGAGGATAGTCCTCGCCGGGTAGCTGACCAATGGCACGCCGTCGATCTCGCTGGGCGGCGAAGCGTACCCACGATGAGTCGCGAAGAGCGTGACGTCATGACCTGCAGCCGCCAGAGCAGTGAGCTGGTTAACCGCTACGCGGACGGGCCCGCCATAGGCGCCATCAGGAGATATCAGGGTCACTACTTGTGCGACTCTCATATGTTCGCCGCTCTAGGCGCGAGGCTGGTCGACCCAGGCGCCACGTCCTGGACAACGAGCGCAGTGGCCCCGACGATGGCGCGCTCACCGATTGTGACGCCGCGGAGCACGGTCGCTCGGGCCGCGACCCAAGCGCCGTCCCTTATGACAATCGGCGCGTTGTCGAACTCGAACGACGGCGAATGCCGGTCATGGCTCCCCGTACACAACATCACGTCCTGTGAGACGCATACGTTGGAGCCGATGGTCACGGGTTCGAGGTTGAGGATCCAGGTGCCTTCGCCGATCCACGTGTTGGACCCCACTGACAGCTTCCACGGCCAATGGATTCTCACTCGGTGGCGAATGAGGACGCCCCCATCGATCTTTGCACCGAAGGCACGCAGCACGGCCACCCGTGCCCTGCCGGGGAACCACCAGTTCATGATCACATCTGAGGCTGCAAGCCAAAGGGCTTGGATCACCTTCGGGCGCCCCTTGTCGTACCCAGCGCCCGTGAAGTCCGCTAGGCACCAACTGGCCCCGGAGGATGCCTCCGTACTCACGATCGAACCGCCTCAGCGTTGGCCCGGAACCATTCAACGGTCGCCTCGATACCGGACGCCAAGTCGATCCGCGATGTCCACCCGGACTCGCTCAGTCGGGCTCACATCCAGGAGCTTCTGAGCCATCCCATCCGGCTTCGCGGTATCCCTCCAGCGGATCCGTCAAAGCCGGTGGCGTCCGCCACCATCCCGGCCAGCTCCCTGATGGTCACGTCCGTACCGCTGCCGACGTTCACCTGGGCGGGCCCGTCGTAGTGCTCCATTAGATGGAGGCAGGCGTCTGCCATGTCGTCTACGTGGAGGAACTCGCGTCTTGGGTTGCCGGAGCCCCAGTTCGTGATGGTCCTCAGGCCTGCGCGGACGGCTTCGTCGTAGCGCCGGATCAGCGCCGGTAGGACGTGCGAACCTGTCAGAGAGAAGCTGTCACCTGGCCCATAGAGGTTCGAAGGCATGGCGGAGATCCACGGCAGTCCGTACTGGCGGCGAACGGACTGGACGTGCATGATTCCGGCGATCTTCGCGATCGCGTATGCGTCGTTGGTCGGCTCGAGGTGACCGGTCAGGAGGTACTCCTCCTTGATGGGCTGAGGGGCGTGCGCCGGGTAGATGCACGACGAGCCTAGAAAGAGGACCCTTTCGACACGAGTCTCGACCGCCGCGTCGAGCACGTTGGTCTGGATCTGCAGGTTCTCCGACAGGAAGTCCACCGGGCAGGTGTTGTTCGCCAGGATGCCGCCGACCTTGGCCGCGGCGACGACGAGGTAGCGGGGCCGAAGCTCCCTCATGAAGGCGAACACTGCCTCCCGGTTCCGCAGGTCGAGCTCGGACGAGGTGCGACCCACCAGGTTCGTGAAGCCCTCGGCCTCGAGCTTGCGCCAGATAGCGGAACCCACCAGGCCACGGTGCCAGCGATGTAGAAGGGGGCGTCGCGGTCGAGCGCCCCAGGAACGAAGTCACTCATGAGCTGCTCCAGCAGATGTGGCGAGTTGGGGGGTGTCGATCCAGTGTCGACCGTCATGGACAAGGGCTACGGTGTCGGCATCCACCATGAGACAGGCCAGCTCGTCTCCGAACACGGTGGCCTTCCAGCCAAGCTTGCGCTCAGCTCTGGACGGGTCTCCCACGAGTGCGTCCACCTCGGTGGGCCGGACATACCGTGGGTCGAACTTCACGTGGTCCTGCCAGTGGAGACCGGCGTGGGAGAAGGCCGTCTCCACGAAACTGCTTCACCGTGTAGCCGACTCCGGTGGCGAGCACGATGTCCTCCGGCTCGTCGGCCTGCAGCATGCGCCACATGCCCTCCACGTACTCGGGGGCGTAGCCCCAGTCGCGGATCGAGTCCAGGTTTCCCATGTAGAGGGAGTCCTGACGGCCCGCCTTGATCGCCGCGACGGCCCGAGTGATCTTGCGGGTCACGAAGGTCTCACCGCGACGCGGCGACTCGTGGTTGAACAGGATGCCGTTCACAGCGAACATCCCGTACGCCTCACGGTAGTTCTTGGTGATCCAGTACGAGTAGACCTTGGCCGCGCCGTAGGGGGATCGGGGGTAGAAGGGTGTGTCCTCGTTCTGCGGAGGCGGGGAGGCCCCGAACATCTCCGAGGTGGACGCCTGGTAGTAACGGCAGTGGATGCCGCTGCTGCGTACGGCCTCGAGCAGCCGGATCGCGCCCATGGCGTCGGTGTCTGTGGTGTGGACCGGCTCGTCGAAGCTGACCCGCACGTGCGACTGCGCGGCCAGGTTGTAGACCTCGTCGGGCTGGATCCTGTGCAGCAGCGTAGCCAGCCGCGACCCGTCGTCGAGATCGCCGTAGTGGAGGAAGAGACGGGCGTTCTCGTCGTGCGCGTCGACGTACAGGTGGTCGATGCGGCTCGTGTTGAACGTCGAAGCGCGGCGAATCAGACCGTGTACCTCGTACCCCTTGGTCAGCAGGAGCTCGGCAAGGTACGAGCCGTCCTGTCCTGTGATCCCCGTAATCAGTGCGACGCGTGTCATCTCACCCTTTCTCGGCCCGCGAAGTCGCGTTCCTTGGTTGCTGCGTCCCTCAAAAGCGACTCGAACTGCGCAACGCCGGCAGTCTGCGACAGCGCCCGCTCCACGTGAGCCGGCCCGGCCTTGGCGTCGTCGGCAGTCCACTCCCGGGCGATCGACAATGCCGCACGAGCGAGCGCCTCAGGCTCGATCGGCGAGACCACGCGCCCTGCCCGGCTCGCGCGGATCTCGTCGGCCGTCGTGCTGCCGCTGTCGGTCGCGGCCAACACCGGGCGGCCAGTCACGAAGTAGCTCGTCAGCTTGCTGGGCAGTGCCGCATCGCGCAGACTCGGCCGTTCGTTCACCAGGAGCACGTCTGCCGCAGCCAGTGCGTCCATGAAGGAGTGCCCTGGCAGCGGAGCGACGAACTCGATCGTGCTGCAGCCCTTAGCCCGCTTCTCCAGTGCGGCACGCTGATTGCCGTCGCCCCGCAGGACGAACCGTAGGGGCAGCTGGTGTTGTTCGGCGAAAAGCGCGGCGTCCACCACGTTCTCGAGGCCCTGCTTGGCGCCCATGTTGCCTGCGTGCAGGACTACGACCTCGCCAGGTCGAGTCCAGCCGAGCCGTTCCCGGACGGAGAGGCGGTCGACCGGGCCTGCGGACGTTACGTGCGTCCAGTTGCGGATCACGACGACACTGCTGGCGGGCACTCGCAGGCGTCCGGTCGCATACTCCCGGAACCGGTCGTGGATCACAACTACGGATCTGGCGCTGCGCAGCAATGCTCCCTCAAGCGCTGCCATCGTCGCGCACAAAGCCCGCGAGGCGAGTCCAGGACTCTCGGAGACACCTGCGCTGTACAGATCCTGCACCCACAAAACGATCGGCACGCCGAGATGTCCGAACGCGAGGCGCGTCCGGACGACCCAGCTCCCAAAGAGTGTGGGGCTCACGAGCAGGACAGCGTCCACGTCCGACTTGCAGTAAGCCGCCAGACGGATGCCGAACCCCAGTTCGTAGAGGACCCGCTTCGGAAACGTGGGGGTCGTGGGGACGTACGAAGTAACCCGCCGAACGTGGACACCCTCGGTGACCTCGTCGAGACTCCACTCTTCGTCCGGCAGGATGCGCCAACCTGGGTAGTGCGGTGCACCAGCGATGACGGAGACGTCATGCCCGAGCGCAGCCAACCCCCGGGACAGGGACGTGACGTAAGGTGCGTTCCCGGTCGTCTCGGGTGCGTAGTAGGTGGAGACGATCTGGATGCGGAGGGCGCCTCCGCTCGTTGCGGCCTGTTCGCGCACGAGTTAGTACGCTCCGCTCGAGTGCAGCACCACACGGACCGTCCGCAGGATGATCGTCAGATCCCCGATCAGCGACCAGTTCTCGACGTAACGCAAGTCGAAGCGGATGCTGTCCTCGACGGAGAGGCTCGAGCGGCCGTTCACCTGCCACAGCCCGGTGATGCCCGGCTTGATGAGCAGCCGTCTCTGAGCGGCGTTGCTGTACTCAGCCACTTCCCGTGCCACCTGAGGCCGCGGGCCCACGATGCTCATGCCACCGCGCAACACCGTCCAGAACTGGGGAAGCTCGTCGAGGGAGAACTTACGCAACACCTTGCCGATCTTGGTGATGCGCGGGTCGTCCTCCACTTTGAAGAGGAGTGCCTGACCACCGGCCGCGACGATCATCGCGTCGATGCGGGCTTCGGCGTCGACGCACATCGTACGGAACTTGTGGATGACAAAGGGCTCACCATTTGCCCCGATCCGCTCCTGGCGGAAGATGACCGGGCCGCCGTCCTCACTCTTGACGAGCACCGCGACCACAACCAGGACCGGCGTCAACAGCACGAGTGCCACTATCGAGAACACCAGGTCGAATGCCCGCTTCAGTGCATGGTTCCAGCCGCTGTACTTGGGAAGGTCGACGCTGACCAGGCTGAGATCCTGCATCTGGTGAACGGTCATGCGCGGGCCGGCCACGTCCACCAGCGAGGGCACAAACATCAGCCTCACCAAGGAGTTTTCGAGCTGCCACGCCAACTGACGGACGACCGGGCCTGGCAAGCCCGGGGCGACCACAACGGCACGCACCCGATGCTCGGCGACGTGTCGAACTATGGATGCCAGATCGATCACGGGCAGATCCGCCATCTCGGGTGATGCCATGATCGCGGTGTTGCTCTCCGATTGACGGAGCGCGACGGCCACGGGTCGGTAGCCGGCGTTCCCGTTGCGGCGTAGGTCGCGCACGACATCGCGCACCGCGTCGGTAGCGCCCACAACGATCGTGGGTGTGAAGGCGCCACCCATGCCCCGCCGGCGGTGCAGGACCTGCCGGCTGGCCCAGCGACCGAACAGAACCAGGAACGTCCCGAGCGGCAGCAACACCAGGAAGAACTGTCGGGAGATCTCGGCGCCCATGAGATATGCGGCGATCGCTATGCCGGCGAACGCGTACAGGCTCGCGTTGATCACGCGGCGATATTCCTCCAAGCCGCCACCGACGACTCCCCGCGCACGCGTGTCGCGGGCGGTCAGCACCAACCACCACAACAGGGCAATGGACGCGGCGACGACGACGTACGGGAGTGCTGTGTCTGCAACGGACACGTGTAATCTCTCGCCGAAGCGCCACATGTAGGTGGCTACCACCGCGGTGGTGATCGCTACGGCGTCCGAGGCGCAAAGGGCTATGTGGTACCGGTCGTACCAGTTACGTGAACGGGACAGGTGGATGCGCTCGACTGGGATGAGCCCAGTATGAGGGGCGAACAACTCCTCGACCGCCACGGTTATCCCCCTTGACGTACACATCGGCTGGGCCCAAGACATCCCAAAGGCGAGGGTGGGACCGCGGTTAGCATGCCTTGCAGGCCTCAATTTACCGCAGCCTTGGACACGGCAGTGCGGCGGGGTCGCTTTACCATGCAACTAAGGAGGGCCAGGCCGGAATCAGAGCGCCTCGTATGGCCTTGGGCTCCTCGAGATGGGCGGGGTCGTTGTCGTCGACCAGGATGACCGGGTCTCGATGGGCGCGAGCACAGCGCGTGGGGAAGCCTCGAGGAATAGTCAAATCCTGTGGATTGGCGTGTTCTAGGCGGCGTTCGGTTGGACGTCCGATTGGTCGGGTCGTTCGACTCGTTTGCCGTTGGTGAAGGGGACGCCGGCGCGGACGAGGGCGACCAGGTGGGGTGCGTTCACCATCCGCCACCGGGCCTGGGCGGACTCGATGAGCTTGAACGCCATCGCGATCCCCGCGGCCCGGGAACCGGGGCCCTTGGTGACGCGCTGACGCAGCCGGACGGTCGCGAAGGTCGACTCGATCGGGTTCGTGGTCCGCAGATGGACCCAGTGCTCGGCCGGGTAGTCGTAGAACGCCAGGAGGACGTCGAGGTCGTCGGTGATCTTCGCGGCCGCCTTGGGCCACTTGGTGCCGTACTCGGCGGCGAACGCTCTGGCCGCCGCCTTGGCGTGGGTCTTATCTTCGGCGTTGTAGATCTCGGCGAGGGCCTTCTTCGCGTTCGGGTGGGCCGACTTCGGCAAGGCGGCCAGCACGTTGCCAATCTTGTGGAACCAGCACCTCTGCTCTTTGGTGTCGGGGAACACGTCCCGGACGGCCCGCCAGAACCCGAGGGCACCATCCCCGGCGGCCAGCACGGGAGCCGTCATCCCGCGGCGTTTGCAGTCGCGGAGCAGGTCGGCCCACGACTCCGACGACTCGCGGAACCCGTCGGCCAGCGCGATCAGCTCCTTGTGGCCATCAGCGCGGACCCCGATCATCACCAGCAGGCACACCTTGTCCTGCTCCAGGCGGACCTTGAGGTGGATCCCGTCGACCCACACGTACACGTAGTCGACGTCACGCAGGCTGCGCCTACCGAACGCGTCCGCCTCGTCCTGCCACTGGCCGGTGAGCCGGGTGATCGTCGCCGGCGACAGGCCGGCCGCCGACCCGCAGAACTGCTCCAACGCGGGCGCGAAATCGCCGCTGGACAGGCCGTGCAGGTACAACAAGGGCAGCACGTCGGCCACCTGCGGCGACTTCCGCGCCCACGCCGGCAGGATCGCCGAGGCGAACCGCAGCCGCTGCCCGGTCACTTCATCGATGCGCTTGTCGTTGACCCTCGGCGCCTGGACCGGCACCGCCCCCGCAGCGGTGGCCACCTCACGGGCCGCGTGCGAGCCGTTACGGACCACCAACCGCCGGCCGTCGGCGTCGAGCTGGTCGGCGAACTGCTCGATGTAGGCGGCGACCTCGGCCTGCAACGCCGCCGCGAGCATCTGCCGGGCACCGTCGCGGACCAACTCGTCCAACAACGACCCGCCCACCCCCGCCGGGACGTGCTTGTGGGCCTCGTTCTCCTCGTGGACTACCGTGAGCATGGGCGTACCTTCCCGAACCAGCGCGTCAACGCCGGTCCTGATCAGAGCTACTTGGACTTCAGATCATCCTCGGGAAGGTGCGCTCCTTCACGTCACCCCGCCGAGGACCATCCACAGGTTCTGATCATTGCTCAGGTGGCCTTTGACCACGCACCTGCCATCCATTGCCTGATCTGCGGAGTGCAGTTCAGCGTGTGAACCAGACTTCGTGGGTTGCCGACTGTCTACTTGAAGTTGCCCCGGTCGAGACGTTGGATGGTCACGTGGAGACCTGGCACTTCTACGAGGAGCTTGGTGACCGGCCACGCAGTGAGTTGTCAACGTCGATGCAAGGCTTGGCGGCGATCTGCGATCTGCGCCAAGAGGTCAGTTCCGGCGGCTTCGACGTCTACTTTCGGTACTGGGGTGGCGACACAGCGCCTGTGGCTCTCGAGGCACTGTCCACAACCCTCGGCGACGAGTGGGCAACGGTGTTGCGCGACGCGATGAGCCTGTTTGGTGGTGCCTACCCAACTCGACAGGAGGAGCGCGAGTCGATGCTAGAAGAACTCGACATTGATGATGCTCTTGACGACCTAGACCGCCGGTTCTTGAAGGCGGAGGCATCCCTAAACGCAGACGCGCTCCTGTCCGCTCTGTTGGACCGGTAGGCGGAGACCAGGTGCTCGAGGATGAAGGCCACCAGCCGCTAGCCATCCCATGCACGGAGACACGACGCCGCTTCGCTGACCAACTAGCGATGTATGACCTCGGCGTGGGCGATTCAAGAGCGCTCGTGGCAGCTGCAACCGAACTCCTCGTCGAGGGATGCGACGCAGAACCCGTGGTGTCCTTGGCGTGTGTGGTGGTTACTCCGTTGACCAATCCGTTCGAGATGGCCGCGTTGGTGCAGGCTGCTCGCGAGGAACTGAGGATGTCTCGCCTAGATCCGGATGCGACGGAGATCCGAGCGGCTCAAACGCAATTGCGCCGCTGGCGCCGAGGGCTCCTCACGGATCGTGAGCTATCTGGGTGGGCGCACCGAGCCATCGGACACGAGGGGTCTGCCGCGCTTCAAGAGCTCGTCGTTATCGATGACGTTCTTGACGAACTTGATTACGTTGATGACACGCTCAGCAGCGTTCATCGTGACCTTGAGGTGATCGCCGACGAGCTGCTTGCGCTCCCCGATCCGTGGCAGTGATCCGACCGCACTCCAACATGGGCCTACTTGGCAGGCCCGGCAGATCCCTGGATCGCGCCGTCCCTTTGAGGACCCGCCCTGCATGCATCAATGTTGTGTAGGATGCAACAGTGACCAACTTTGTTGCTGGGCTCTTCGCAGGGGCTGTCACGTCCATGGACCCCGAGAGGAGCACGCTCGGGGCGATGCAGGACGGCTTGGTGACACAGCAGCG
Source organism: Actinomycetales bacterium (assembly GCA_016715285.1). Lineage (GTDB taxonomy): Bacteria > Actinomycetota > Actinomycetes > Actinomycetales > Dermatophilaceae > Phosphoribacter > Phosphoribacter thorii. The sequence continues at coordinate 16,859 of JADKAO010000001.1, forward strand.
GTCGCGGCAACTGAAGGCTTCGACGATCGGGGGCCGGCCTGCTGCGGTGAGGCGCTTCGCCGAATATTCGAACCAGTACCCATGGCAGTGGACGCCTCCGGAGTTCGAGGCGTTCGTCACCAGTCTGGCGGGGGCCCGGCCGACCACGATCCGCGGGTACCAGGCCGCCCTGAGGCTCTTCCTTGAGTACGTCTCAAGCCCAGACTACGAGTGGGTCAACCGGTGCAGGGATGGGTTCGGGTCTGGGCCCACACAGATCGTCACCGAATGGAACAGCTACCACCACACCACGCTGTACGAAGGCGATCCTGGCTGCCGGCCACTTACTTATGACGAGGTTCAAGCGCTCTTCGACGCCGCGGATGGTCTCGTCGAGAGTATTCGTACCCGCGGCCGGAAGGGCGCGGTCGCGGCGCAGCGTGACGCCATCGTCCGGAAGGTCGTGTATGCCTTCGGGCTTCGACGCCGTGAGCTCTGGGGCCTTGACCTCGCCGACCTTCACGGCAACCCCAAGGTGCCGGACTATGGCAACGCAGGCTGCCTGTTCGTCAGATGGGGCAAGAGCTCGCGTGGTGGACCTCCAAAACGTCGCTCCGTGTTGCTGGTGCCCGAGATGGACTGGGTCATCGCCCCCTTGCGGCAGCGGATCGACGAACTGAGGCCTCTGTTCGGTCCGGTCGGTCACCCAGCGCTCTTCCTTTCCGAGCGTGCCGGGCGCCTGTCGCTGAGGCCGATCAACCGAGCCTTCAACGACGCACGCGCGGAGGCTGGTCTCCCGGGAGAGTTGGACTTGCATTCACTCGCCACTCCTACGTGACCCACCTGATCGAGTTCGACTACCCGGAACGCTTCGTTCAGGACCAGGTCGGGCACCGATACGCCTCCACCACAGCGGTCTACGCCGGCGTCTCAGACGACTACCGGCACCGCCTGCTCCAGCGCGTCATCGACCGGGACCGACACCGATGGGAGGATCAATCGTGATCCGCAAGATGGGCTACGCATGGCACCTACGCCAGCTCATGGCCACCCAAGACATGTTCCAGACAAGCGACCTGATCCCACACCTTGAGGAGCGAGGCATTCACCTCTCCCGGGAGCAGGTCTACCGGTTAGTGACCCAACCGCCGCAGCGACTTTCGATGGACACACTTGCCGCTCTCTGCGACATCCTGGGGTGTCAGCCGGGGGACCTGATCACCGTGTCCGTGGTCAATCGGGAGGTCGCCAAGACCGGCACGACGAAACGCGGGGAGCAACCTGCGGTTCGGCGCACCACGATTCGGCGGCCCAAGGGCCTCTGACATGACCTCGTGGCCTACCGACCCGAGATTAGTCGAGACGCTCTGCCGACTGATGGGCGCCCCCGACGCTCGGGAATCGGTTCCCGAGACTGTCGCCGCGCTCAACCTGTATCCGAAGACTTAGGTCAAACTCCGACGCTACCTGGACGACAACGCAGATGCATTGGTGTCAGGACGTTCTGACGGGCCGGCCAGTCGCCTAATTCTCCTCAGTGCCTTGGCCGATCGGTACCCAGACCTCGTGGTCGCAGCCCGGTGCTCGCAATGTAGCCGTCAGGTTCCCCTTAACCGCTGGGCGCCGACGGCCAGCGGGTCTGCGGCACCTGCTATGTGGCGAACCGCCTTGTTCCTTGTGGTCGGTGTGGGCGCGTGAAGCCGGTCGGCGGCCGCCACTCCACTGATGGTCTGGCCTGTGACGCTTGCATCCGGCATGACCCGGCGCGTCGCGAGGAATGCACCAAGTGCGGCCGGAGTCCACCCCGTAGCGGCCAGGACCCCTGCCGGCGGACCGTTGTGTCAGACCTGCCGACCTCGAGACATTTTCATCTGCGTGGCATGCGGGCGCACGCATGCGGTGAAGAGCCTTAGCGTCGAAGGGGGCGCCTTGTGCTGGGCCTGCTACAAGCGTCACCACAAGCAGGCGTGCGCCCAGTGCGGTCGGGAGGAGTCGCAGGTCCCACGCAGAGGACCCCAAGGTGAACGACTGTGCAACCGATGCTGGGACCCAAAGCCAGTCTCCTGCCGAGACTGCGGCAAACCCACCTCGCCCAAGGTCAGACGGGTTAACGGCTCCCATCTCTGCTACGGGTGCTACGTGCTCAGCCGTCCGCAGCGAGCGTGCGGGGCTTGCGGTCGCTCCTCGCCGGTGTGGGCCGAGCTTCCCCTCGGGCCCGTGTGCAACGGCTGCTACCAACGGATTCGCACCAAGCCTCAGCGGTGCTCGCGTTGCGGCGAGAACAGGCCATTGGTCGGGGTTTCCCGCGACGATCACCGGATCTGCGGCGCATGCGCTGGTCAGCGAAGTCCATGGACGTGCCATACCTGCGGTGTGCTCGCGGCTCCCTACTCCCGTGGACGATGTCCAAGGTGCACCGCTCGGGAGGAGTTGATGGCGGTGATCTCACGGGACGGCGAGATCATCGGCACGCTCCGGTCGCTCATGGACTACTTCGACGTCGAGAACCGCCCCATGGCGGCCATCGGTTGGACGCGCAGTCGATCCGCCGCCATCCTCCGTCGACTCGTCCAGGCGAGGAGCGTGAGCCACGAGGCACTCGACGTCGAGAGCAACGCCCCGGCCGCCAACTTCCTGCGGGCCCTGCTCGTCTTCACCGGGGTCCTACCAGCTCGCGCATCCGATCTGGACGACACCATCAAGTGGCTGGACCAGTGAGTCGGCTCTGTGCGCCCCCGGCACCAAACGATCGTGCGTCGATACGCGGTCTGGCACGTCCTGCGACGTGCCAAGCGACGCCCCCACCGCCCGGCGACTCGCCATCACGCACGCGAACGACTCCTCCTCGCCGTACGTCTTTTGGCCTGGCTAGAGGCTGAAGGGCATGAACTCGAAGAGCTGTCGCAGGCAGACTTCGACCGTTGGCTCGTCGGCGGACCGCCAGCCCGAGCCGAGATTCGCGACTTCATCAGATGGGCGCAGCGTCAAGGCTTGGTCGGTGACCTCCGAGTGCCACTGCGGCGTCATAGCCAGCCATCTGACTTTCTATCCACCGATCAGCGATGGGAGGCCCTCCACCGCTGCATCCTCGACACCTCTCTGCCGCTGAACGTCCGCGTGGCCGGCGCTCTTCTCCTGCTGTTCGCACTCGGGCCAACCGCGCTGACGACGATGAAGGTGGAACAGGTCGTTGAGCACGACGACGGTGTCGAGCTTCTCGTCGGTAGGACGCCGATCCGGCTTCCCCACAGTGTGGCGGACCTCGTCCTGCAACAGCGGAAAGTTGACGACGAGGCGTTGACTGGATGGCTCTTCCCCGGCCAACACCCTGGTCGGCACCTCAACCCTGGCAGTTTGGCAGCGCGCATCAAGCAATGTCTGGGAATCGGAATCCGTCCATCCAGGAACGCCGCACTCGCCCACCTCGCCAAGGAGCTGCCCGTTCCCGTTCTAGCGGACTACTTGGGCCTGGCGCACACCACGGCGTCCCAGTGGGCTGGTCTGGTCGAGCGCCAGTGGGCCAAATACATCGTCCTGCGCCGAGCAGGGGAACCGGGCGCGACCTGAGGAACCTCGCTCGAGATCTCCAGCTATTTCGGTGAGATGCGAGACATCAACGAAATATTGACAACAGTTTGTTGATCCGCAATGGTCGACCACATGACAGCGAATGCTGACGACGTTCGGGTCGAGCGAGCACGTGCGGTACTCCTGAGCACGGGGGCGAGCGATTTGGTGCGCCAGCCGTGGCGGCATTCCCGCCAGCCGGCCGACGACGTGACCTTGTTGCGGTATGCGGTTTGGCGCACGGCGTCCGGGCGGGGCTCGGTCTCGGCGGAGGAGATCGAGGCAGGGCTGGGCTTGATCGAGTCGGCACGTGCCGAACTCGACGCTTTGGAGACGGCGCTGGTCTTCAACGCCCGCGCTGAAGGTATGACCTGGGGACAGGTCGCCGCTGCGATGGGGTTGCGGTCGCCTCAGGGCGCCCAACAGCGCTACTTGCGGACCACCGACCGCCCTGCCGCTAGAAGCGACCTCGTGCCGGACATTCAACGTGACTGACCGCTATTCGCCAGCAGAGCTGTGCGTGTTGCAGGCCGTCAGGTTGGCCGGGGTAGCTGACAAGAACGCCATCATGGATCGCGCCCTGGTGCGCGACGCAGATCTGGATCACGTCCTCGCCAGTGCGCTCGAGCAAGAACACATAGAGCGTTTCTCCTTCAGACCTCTCCGGCCTCGTAGTCACCGAGGCCGGGTCCCTTCGACTGTCCGCTCTGCTGTACCAGGAGGTTTCGAGGCACGACGCCGCAGATGTTCTCAAGCCTCTCTCGACGACTTCGAGCCCCTGAACGGCGAGTTCCTGTCGACCCTGTCGCGGTGGCAGCTTGAGTCCACGTCAGCAACTCAGTCAGGGTTCGGGGACGCGAACGCCGCGGAGGTCGAGGTACTGCTTGCCTGCCTAACCTCCATTGGGTCGCGGTTGCGAGCAGTGTTAGCCGGCCTCACGCGAGCACTGCCCCGCTTCGGCCGCTACGCCGCTCAGTACGACGCCGCTCTCAGCCATGCATCGACTGACGGTTTGCGGTGGGTGACAGGGGGTTGGCCTGCTTTCGTGTCACGTGGTGTGGGCCGAACTCCACCAGGATCTGCTCTCAACTTCGGGACGCGCGCGTCTCGATCCACAGGCGAGGTGATCGTTTTGGCAGCTGCGCACTTTGTACGTGGCTCGGCACGGAAAGGCGGACGCCTTCGGCAACTTGGTGGACCACGGTCGTGATCAATGCCGACAGCTGGCCGCGCGGCTGCGTGGCATCCCCCTGGATGCGATCTGGCACTCACCCCTGACGCGTGCCGTCGACAGTGCCGCCGTCATAGCCGAGTCCTTCCCGGGCGCCTTCCTCGACGAGGCGAGCGAGCTGATCGACCACGTGCCACACGTACCGCCCCCCGATCAGCGGACCCCGTCCATGGCGGGCTTCTTTGATGGCTGCTCCGCCAATGAGCAACGCGACGGTGAGCAGATGGCCGAGCGGCTAACCAAGAGGTTCGCGCACGCGCCCGGCCCCGGGAAGATCTCGACCCATGAGCTGCTGATCACCCACGCCTACCCGGTGGCCTGGCTGGTCCGGGACGCCCTGGGCGCGCCACCTGCGGCGTGGTTCTCCTTGACGGCCATCGCGAACACTGGCCTGACTATCATCAGGTACCCAGATGACGAACCGCCGGACGTGTTCTGCGTCAACGATCTGAGCCACCTCGGCACCGCGGAAATCCAACCACCCAGATGAGGACCCTCACGCTCGACGAGGCGACGCTCGCCACGTGCGGGGCCAAAGCCGCCACCCTGGCCACACTTCGCCACGCGGGCGTGGACGTCCCTGACGGATTCGTCATCCCGTTCTCCGAGTACCACCGTCACCATGCCTCGGCCTCATCCAGGGCGAAGCAACCTGAGCCTGCGCTGACCCACGCAATCGACGAGCAACTGCGCCGACTCTTCAAGGGCAGTCCCGAGCGTGGCCATGTGGCCGTCCGGTCAAGTGCCAGCCACGAGGACGGGCACGCCTCCTCTGCGGCTGGCCAATACGACACCCTGCTCGGGATGTCCGGAACCGAGAACGTCTCTAGAGCGGTGGCTCGCTGCTGGGCATCCCTGCAGTCTGGCCGGGCCACGGCCTATCGGGACCACGCTGGAGGAGAGGGCGCTCCCGCCATGGCAGTGCTGATTCAGAGAATGGTCGACCCTGAGGTGTCAGGGGTTCTGTTCACCACCACTCCGCGCGTCATCGAGGCAACCGTCGGGCTGGGCGAACCTCTCGTCAGCGGTCATGTCACCCCCGACGCTTGGATGATCGATGACCGCGGGATACGCGACCGCCGCCCGGGTACCGCGACCCACCGCCTCGATCGGCAAGGAAATCGCTTGATGAGAACCGCCCTCCCGGCGGGAGACTTGATGTGCTTGGACGATGAGCAAGTGTTCGCGCTCGACCGACACGGCCGGCGGATCGCCGAGATCCTGGACCACCCAGTCGACGTCGAATGGGCCATCTGCCACAACCGTCTCCACACTCTTCAAGCCCGTCCCATCACTGCGTCACCCTCCCCGATACGGCATGGCAGCCAAGGCTTGCCCGCCAGCCCAGGGCGCGCCACTGGCACGGCCCGGGTGCTTCTCGGCCCCCAGGACTTCAGCCGCTTTCGCGAGGGAGACATCCTGGTTTGTCGGGCCACGGACCCCGCATGGACACCGCTGTTCAGGTACGCCGCAGGCATCATCACCGAGACTGGCGGCACCTTGTCCCACGCTGCCATCGTTGCGCGCGAAGTCGGGATCCCCGCTGTGCTGGCGGTCCCGGACGCGACCACTCACTACGTCGACGGCACCCGCGTCACCGTTGATGGGACGACCGGCCGCATCGAGACAAGGCGATAACCCGGACCCGCAGGGCGCAAATCGGCCGAGGCTCGCGACCGGCGCTCCCGAGGGGGTCCTGGTCTCGTACCAGAGGCGTGGACAGCGTTCCTCGTGCGCTTCACAACCAACGCACGCACTGTGGAAACCTGCGTGGTTCGAATACTGCACCCCTACCAGTACCCCATAAGCGACGCGGGTGCGGCCTGCGGGGAAGCCCGGCCGCACCCGTTGTCACTGTTTCGCCGCTGACGCGGCGCGGTGCGCCCCCTCCTGTGGATAACACGGAGGGCGCATCTGTGTTTGAGCATCCTGTTGCGTGGCTGGTGTGGCTGGGAGATTCTGAGCGTGGTCGGCGCAGGGGTGTGGTCACCACGAGCCCGAGGTATGCCGTGTTGGTCGTAGCTGCCTGGGCGGCGGCCGGAGAGCGAGGACGTCAATGAAGCGTGGTGGGCTGAGGTGGGCCGTGATGCCGTTGGTCGCTGGGGCCGTGACGCTGGGAGCGTGCACAACCGGCGGGGGAGGGGTCAGCCCGACCACGCCTGTGGTGACGACGACTTCCTCGCCGACGACGTCGAGTGCCGCGCCCACCACGACGGCGATGACCGATGACGAAGCCGCCATCGCAGCGGTGACGAAGTACTACGACGCCTTCAACCGTGCGCTCAAAACCATGGATCCCACTGAGATGACTTTGCTCGCCGGTCCGGCATGCTCTGTGTGTGAGCAAGCGGTTGAAAACCTTCGCAGAGATCGAGCCTCTGGCAGGACATATCAGGGCGGAGCGAGCTATCCATCCGAGATCAAAGTCGTCCAGAGGAAGGACGCTGATCACTACCTGATTGCGGCGAGAGTGACCACAGAGGCTATGGAGATTCGCGACGGCACTGGGAAGGTAGTTGACACATTCAATGCAGTTTCGGGTCCGAAGTCCTTTGTTGTCGCCCGGGTCAAGGGCATCTGGACATTGGACGCGGTCGTATGACGAGAGTGCGTTCACTTTGCATAGTCCTGACGACATTAACGCTCCTTCTCGTTGGAGCCGGATCTGTCGCCCAGGCGGACTCGTCCTGTACCCGCACCTACTCAGGCATGAGCGCTTCAACCTGCCCAGGCAACTTGGTGTGGAGGTATGACAAGAACTCCGCAGAGTTCCAGCGGGAGGGAGTGATCCGCGCGCTGTCGGGAGGCGGAGCCAAGTACGTTTATCAACTGCTGGATCGCTGTCTCGACGGGATGGACTGCAATGCTGCGCATCTCTGCCCGGTTGAGAATGGTCAGGGCGGCAGATCACAATCAGCGCTTGCCTTTCTCATTCTTCCCGACGGCTCAAGATCCTCGACCCCAGTCTCGACCGAACTGGTTTGCGTGTACCCAGGGTCATCCGTTCCGCTGGCGGCGGTAACAGCGAGTTGATCGTGAGGTCCTGGTGGCCACCAGAGGATTCCGCCGACCGTCGATCACCTCTGCTCCGCCCGGACACCGGTCGGAGGTCACTGTCAGCGACGATCCTTCGAACGCGCCGAGTCCTGCGAGGGCGTCGATCGGGTCGGACTAACCACGGTTCCGGGCGACGCGGCGGTACGCGGCCAGCACTCCGGCGGATTTCCGACCACCTGCTGACCGGCGGACAGCAGGTCCTGCTTCCAACCGGCCGACGATGCCGGCAGTCCTCGATCGCCCACCCAGGTCGAGCCCGAACTGGCGCGAGCCTACGCCAACGCCCCAGCCGCCCGTAGCCGAGAGCGCTGCCGACCTGCCGACCGCGTCAACGCGACGACGTCGCGTGCGCTTGGAAGGCGTGATCAACATCCATGGTGGTTGCCCACCTGATCGTCATGACCGGTCGACGGAACACACAAACCCATCGCAACCGCCCGCGCCGTTCCTCGTCCGATCGGCCAACGCATGCTTGACTGCCGAAGCCCACACGGCTGAGGCCAGACACCATGCTGAGGATCCACCACCGTGGAGCGGCACCATCACTGCACACTGACGTCGAACCTAGCCCCCCTGCACGCCCTGGCCCGTGAAGTCTCACCCGCCGAATAGCCGGGCGGGTGGCGCCGATCACGAACGTCACGACCACGATCGCCGCCGCACCCAGTTGCACGTCCTGTGAGCCGAACCAAGCACTCACGGGACCCACTGCCACCTGCCCGATCGGCATCGCAACGAAACTGAAGAAGCCGTCGATCGCCATGATGCGCGACAACATCGCCTCAGGAACTTTCTCCTGAACAGTGAGGTTCCACGCGAGATTGATCAGGCAGACGCCGCAGCCGCTGATGACGAAGGCCGCCGAGAGTGGCAGCACCTGCGCTGCGAAGGCGAGCGCCACCATGGGTGCGGCGGTCGCCAAGAAGCCATATTGGGCTGCCAGCAGCGGACGACGAATGGTCACGCGTGACAACACAAAGGCGAACCCAAATAGCCCGAGGGCTTCCGCTGACCGTGCGAGCCCCCAGCCGTCCGCACCCACCGTGGCTTTGGCGATGACCGGGCCCAGCACCCCGACCGCCCCGCTGACGACGGCGTTAAAGACCAGCGACAGGCTGGCCACGGGCAGCACCCATCCGAGCGTCCGCGCAAACGACCAGCCCGCGCGGAAGTCTTCCAGCACGCTCTCGCCGGCGTCGGGTCGGTCATTCGGCGGCAGTCGCAGCAAGGACAGGAAGATCGCGGCGACGAAGAACGTCGCGGCGTCCACGAGGAGCGCCCACCCCGGACTGCTCACCGCAACGATGATCCCCGCCACGGTTGGTCCGAGCACCTGCAAGGCACTTTGCGCCTGGCTGAGCAGCAGGTATGCCGCCTTCCGATCGGCTTCCGGCAACAGGATCGGCACCATGCCGTGGAAGGCGGGATAGCTCACCGCCACCGCCGTTCCCCCGATGAACTGCAGCACGATGAGATGCCAAATCTGCGCGGTTCCGGTGAGCACCAGGACGGCTGAGGTCAGTTGAACGGCGCCCTCGATGAGGTTGCATCCGCGCAGCACGAGCGCACGCGGCAAGCGGTCTGCGAGTGCACCGCCGATGAGCATGAAGCCCACCATCGGCACCGTCCACGAAGCGACCACTAATCCGAGCGCGGTAGGGGAGTTGTCGATGTGCAGCACGGCGAACGCCAGTGCGAGCGGCGACATCGATGAGCCCGCCGTGTTGATGGTCTCCCAAAGAAGAACCACCTGAAATCCGTATGCCGTAACGGACCACGCTGGGACCGGCCGCTCATGGGGTTGGCGCCGATGGTGGGATCACAGCGGAACTGTAGGTTTCGGTCGGTCTTGCTAGGCCAAGGATTCGCTGAGAGCGCACAGCGCTGGCTCCAACTTCGAAAGCCCAGGGTCGAGTGGCGGCCTCTCCTGTGGATAACTCGTCAGGGCCGGACTGGGTTTGGCATCCTGTTGCGAGGCTGGTGTGGCTGGGAGATTCTGAGCGTGGTCGGAGCAGGCTGGCAGAGAGCTGAGGTCGTCATGGAACGTCGTCGAATGAGATGGGCGACGGTTTGGCTCGTCGCTGGCGTTGTCGTGACGGCTGGCTGCACAACTGGCGGAGGAACGACGACGCCCACGACGACTGCAGTGACGACGAGTTCTTTACCCACGTCATCGAGTGCCGCGCCCACCACGACGGCGATGACTGACGACGAAGCCGCGATGGAGGTTGTCAAGAAGCACTACCAACTGTTCAACGCTGCCCTCATGTCGCTGGATACATCCCAGTTGAGGAAGTCTTTCTCCTCCACTTGTGCAAGCTGTGATAGCGACGCCAAGGTAATCGAGCAGATTAAAGCCAAGGGTGGGAGGATCGAGAGTTCTGGGATGCAAGTGATCAGTGTAACTATCGTCGACCGACAAGGCTCGCGCCTTTTGATTAAGGCCCAAGTTGCTGGATCCCCGATAGTCATCCACGATGCCTCTGGGAAAGTGATTGACTCTTCGACGGGTGGCAGTGGTGTCAAGAATATTCTGACGTCTAAGGCGTCAGGCGTCTGGCTCGTAGAAGCGATTACCTAATGAGACGTGTCGTCGCAGCATTGATTCTGTCCCTCATTGCGCTGGTGGTGGTTCCCTTGCCAGCCTACGGCTGCTCAAGCTCAGGTGCGATCTTCAATGCTGAGGCGACTTCATGTCCGAAGTCAATAGGGTGGCGGTATGATCCGGCAGCCAAAGCTTTCTCAAAGGGGGTCTTTAGGGAACCTGGTGCTGAGCCTTCGCAATGGGATTACGAGTTGAGTGACCGTTGCACGGTAGAAAACAACTGTGGCGCCTCAGCGTTCACCTGTCCACCTCTGAACAGCCAACCGGGTCGAATGTACATTGCAGTCGCTTTCCGACTTGCAAACGGCCTTCGGGACGGCTTCACGCGGATCGCTAACGTCTGTGCCTACCCCGGGATAGCCGTGCCGCTGGCGGCGGTGGAGGCGGCGGTGCGCGAGGAGATTCAGAAGAGGATTCCGCAGCCGTCGGTCACCTCTGCTCCGCCCGGACAGTCAGTGGTCAACTTCTTCACGATCTTCTCGACACAGCCGAGCCCAGAACAGGCGATCACCTTCACGAACCCAGTTCCGGGAGAGGTTCGGGCAGTGCCGGAGTACTCCTGGGATTTCGGTGATGGCATCAAGGGGATGGGTCCGGGGACTGCTTTCAATCCTGCGGTCCTGCCCTCACGCAACCCCGGCTACTACCTCGGCGCGACCTACGCCAAACCTGGCACGAAGCACGTGACCCTCACGGTCACGTGGCGCGTCACGTTCCGCTTGGAAGGCGTGATCGACGTCCCGCTGGCCCCGATCGTCATGACCGCCACCGAAGACAAACCCATCGCAACCGCCCGCGCCGTCCTCGTCCGCTAACCCAACCAGCGTGGGACAGAGCGTTGCCTGTGATGGGATAGCCCAATGACCTCTGGCATCTTCCGCGACCACATTGACCTGGACGTCCGTCCGCAGGACGACCTCTTCAAGCACGTCAATGGTCGCTGGATCGCCGAGACCGAGATCCCCGGCGACAAGGGCCGTTACGGCTCGTTCGACATGCTCCGCGAGGCCGCCGAAATCGACCTGCGCACCATCATCGACGCCACCGCGACGACCACCCCAACGCCAGGCCCGACGACCCCGGCAGGCAAGGTCGTCAACCTCTACGCCTCCTTCATGGATGAGGCGGCAATCGAGCAGCGCGCCCTCAAAGGCCTCCACGACCTCTTCCAGGCAACCGCCGCCCTCACCACAACACAGGAGCTTCCAACCCTCCTCGGTCGCCTTGAACGCGAAGGCGTCTCCGGCGCCCTCCACCTCTACGTCAACACCGACGACCGCCAGTCCGACCGCTACGTCGTCTACCTCAACCAAGGAGGACTCGGTCTCCCGGACGAGTCCTACTACCGCGAGGAGCGCTACGCCGACATCAGGACGGCATACCTCGCGCATGTCGAAGCCATGCTCGGCCTCGCCGCCGCCCCAGACCCGGCCGCAGCCGCCGCACGCGTGATGGACCTCGAGACCCGCCTCGCCGCGAGCCACCTCGATAACGTCTCCGACCGCGACGCGGTCGCGACGTACACGCTCCTCACCGGGGACGCGCTCCGTGCGCTCACACCCAACTTCGATTGGGACGCGTATGCCGTGTCCCTCCAGGCCCCGCCCGGTGCCTTCGACGAAGTCGTCGTCCGCCAGCCTGACTTCGTCAGCGCATTCAACGCGCACTCGCCGAGGTCCCGATCCAGGACTGGCGGGACTCGCTCACCTGGCACATCGTCCACGAGTTCGCCCCCTATCTCCCGGCAGCATTCGTCCAGGAGAACTTCGAGTTCTATGGCCGCACCCTCGCTGGCACCCCCCAAATCCGCGACCGCTGGAAGCGCGGCATCACCCTCGTTGACGCCTGCCTTCCCGAAGCTCTCGGCGAGCTGTACGTCGCCAAGCACTTCCCGCCGGACGCCAAAGCCCACATGGAGCGGCTCGTCGGCAACCTCGTCGAGGCCTTCCGCCGCGCGTTCAAGACAAGCGCGTGGATGGGCCCCGACACCCAGGCTCAAGCGCTCGCCAAGCTGGAGGCATTCACCCCCAAGATCGGCTACCCCGACTCGTGGCGCGACTACTCCGCCCTCACCATCGACGATGACCTCGTCGGCAACGTCCGCCGCGCCGCCGCCTTTGAGAGCGACCGCAACCTCGCCAAGCTCGGCCAGCCGATCGACCGCGCCGAATGGTTCATGGGTCCGCAGACCGTCAACGCCTACTACAACCCAGGCATGAACGAAATCGTCTTCCCCGCAGCCATTCTGCAGCCCCCCTTCTTCGACGCGCACGCCGACGATGCGGTCAACTATGGCGGTATCGGCGCGGTCATCGGCCACGAGATTGGGCACGGTTTCGACGACCAGGGCAGCCAGTTCGACGGCGTCGGCAACCTGCGCGACTGGTGGACTGAGGACGACCGCGCCCGCTTCGACGCCCTCGCCCAAAAGCTCATCGCCCAGTTCAGCTCTATCGAATCAGCCTCTGCCCCAGGCAATCTCATCAACGGTGCCCTCACCGTCGGTGAGAACATCGGTGACCTCGCCGGCATCGGGATCGGGCACGCGGCATACCGGCTCTCGCTCGGTGACCAGGAGCCGCCGGTCCTCGACGGCTACACCGGTGACCAGCGGTTCTTCATCGGCTGGGCGCAGGTCTGGATGGGCAAGGCCCGCGAGGAGACCGCCAAGATGCTCCTCGCCGTCGACCCGCATTCGCCGCAAGAGGCTCGCGGCAACGCGGTGCGCAACCTCGACGCCTTCCACGCCGCGTTCGACGTCACCCCCGACGACGGCATGTGGCTCGCGCCCGACGACCGCGTCAGCATCTTCTAACCGGCGCAGCCTGCCCAGGCGGCAGCGCCACCACCCAGCCACCCCGCCGACCCGCAGCCTCTCCACCCGAGCTCACCGTGTGAGGATAAGGACCATGTTCGAGCAGCTCTGGCAGATCATCGCCCTCGTCGTCGGCATCGCAATCGTCGGGGTCGGCCTCGTCGTCGGCTTCCTGCGTAGCCGTGGCGGCAAGACCCGAGACCTCCCCACGCCACCTCCCAGCACCCGCCCCACGACGTGGTATGCCGGTGCGCCAGGTGACGAGGCCGACTCGCCTTCGCGCCCCGCCGCCGGGGCAACTGCCACCGACGTCCTCGAACCCGAGGTCGAAACCGAGGTGCCGGTTGAGGTCATCCCGGAGGCACCGGCATACGAGCGACCCGACTCAGCCCGCGGTCGCCTGGCCCGACTTCGCGCCCGACTGGCGCGCAGCAACACCGCGATCGGCAAGGGACTCCTTGCGCTGCTGTCCCGCGGCAAACTCGACGAAGCCGCCTGGGAAGACGTTGAAGACACCCTCCTCGGCGCCGACCTGGGCGTCGAAGCCACCACCGAGCTGGTCGACTCACTGCGCAAGCAGGTCCTCATCGACGGCGCGACCGATGAAGAAGCCGTCCGCGGCTGGCTCCGCAAGGACCTCCTCGCGCTCGTCGACCCAAGCATGGACCGCCGGATCGCCTCCACCCGCGCCGAGGGACGGCCCTCAGTCATCCTCGTCGTCGGGGTCAACGGCACCGGTAAGACCACGACCGTTGGCAAACTCGCTCGCGTGCTCGTCGCGGAAGACCGCGACGTCGTCCTCGGTGCGGCCGACACCTTCCGCGCTGCCGCCGCCGACCAACTCCAGACCTGGGGCGAGCGCGTCGGCGTCCCGACCGTGCGCTCAGACCGTGAAGGTGCCGACCCCGCCGCTGTCGCCTTCGACGCGGTCAAGGCCGCCGCCGAGCTCGAAGCTGACGTCGTCATCATCGACACCGCCGGGCGCCTCCACAACAAGACCAACCTCATGGATGAGTTGGGCAAGGTCAAGCGAGTCATCGAGAAGCAAAGCCCGATCGACGAGGTGCTCCTCGTCCTCGACGCCACCACGGGTCAAAACGGCCTTGAACAGGCGCGCGTCTTTGCCAGCGTCGTTGACGTCACCGGCATCGTGCTGACCAAGCTCGACGGCACCGCCAAGGGTGGCATCGTCGTCGCGGTCCAGCGCAAGCTCGGCGTTCCAGTCAAGCTCGTCGGCCTCGGCGAAGGCCCTGACGACCTCGCGCCCTTCGATCCGGCAGCGTTCGTCGACGCCATCCTCGACTAACAGCTTGCGGGCAGGGACACGCCGTCACGTCTGCGAGTTCGACCTCGGGATCAGGAGGCCGGCCCGGGCCGCAAGCGCCACTCGCCGCTGACGTTTGCGCTCCCAGAAATACGTGAAACGCCAGGGTCGCTAACGCCGGCGGGCTCAACGCCATTGCGGTGACCACGATGTCCTCAAGGACCGGGTGGTTGGCCGTGAGCAGCGCTGACCCGATCAACGCTAAGGGCAAGAGCCCCATCGCGATCAGCTTTGAGCGCGGCGCCGCAAGGGTGCCAGCTTCCCAGGACGGGTCCAGCGAGACCCCACGACGCCGACACGTGTGTATGCCGCCTGCAAGACCGCAGCCCGAGCGCGCACGCGGAAAACCCACTCCTCTTTGCGGCGCACGATCACGAGCAAAAAGGCAGCGGCGTTTAATACGGCGAGCCCGCTCAGTCCGAGAACCGCAGCCGCACGGCCAGGTGATCCCGTCGAAGCGAGCTCACTCGAGCTGAGAGCGACCAGAACGCATCCCAGGACGACGAGGAAACGCTGGAGTCGCCGCAAAATCGCCGGACCGACCCTGATCGCTGCAAACGGCTCCGGGTCTGCGACGTAGTCACCGATTGGCGGCACGATCTGGCCGGACGCGGCCGCTGCCGCGCGGAACTGTTGCCGCGCGGCATACCGGCTCCGTGCTTGGGCGATCCGCAGCAGCCACCCGCCAAAGATCAGCCCTGCGGGTGCCAGCACGAGCGCCCGGCCCACCAGCAGGCTGTCGCGGGCATACGCAGCCACCAGCGCCGTTGCGAGCGGCGCCATGGCGAGGACCAAGCCCCAGCCCACCTGGGTGCGGGGCCGGAGGGCAGCCTCGGGATACGGGTCCGGGTCAGAGGCCTCAACCACACGAGGTATGCCGTCCGCCGCGGACCTAGCAGCCGCCTCGCGGGCGAGTTGGCGACGGTTCCAGGTGTCGCGGCGTCGTGCGACCGACAATGCCCACCACGCCATAAGGCTCACGACGAGGGGGATGAGGTGCCCGCCGCTTAGTCCAGCGCTGGCTTGGCCTTCGCGCGCCTGCCCGGTGGTGACCGCGAGAGTCATCATGGGAACAATCGATAACAGCATGTATCCGATGCCGCGCACCGAACCAGGATTGCGGCGCGAACCGGCATACGGCTCCGGGTCAGGGACGGTGACACCGGTGCCAACCGGGCCCGTGGGGAGGTCGCGCGGTGGGTTCTCCGCACGGTCGCGCGGCGTCGGGTCGGGGGGCCACGTCATCGCCGCAGCTTAGGCCGCAAAGAACAACCTGCCCAGATCTCACGGTGGGCGAAGTACTCCGCGGTGGGCGACTTACTCCTCGGCGGGCGAGTCACTCCTCGGCGGGCGAGTCACTCCTCGGCGGGCGAGTCACTCCTCGGCGGGCGAGTTACTCCGCTGCGGACGGCCACCCGTGGGCGGTTCCGCGGTCGGTTGGGCCGTGAGGCCCGCACTTGGGTCAGCCCACGGCCCCGCACCTGGGTCGGTCACCGGCTCGACACCTGATCGTGACCACGGTCCCCGGAGGGGACCAGCCCACGGCCCTGCCGTCCGAGGGACCGACGGCGCAGCTGCGTGAGCACTCGCATGAGCGGAGACTCGAGCTGCCTCGCGGACCAGCCGTGTGGTCTCCGCTTTCAGCCGTCCTCTGTTCCACTTCGCACTTAGCGGCAAGAGCGGGCCGCCCAGAACCGTCGCACCCAAGACGAGGGCGACGATCTCCTGTTCCATAAACTTCGTCCCGGCCGCAACGACTAGGGCTATCCAGCCCACGACGAGGAGGGCAACGCCGACCATCTTTGACTCCGGGTCAATGAAGGTCGCGCCATCGAGCGATGGGTCGAGTTCCTCTGTGACGATCGGCACCCGGGTCTCAGCCGCCGCCAGGATGGCCCGGCGTCCGCGATCGCGGAACACCCATTCCTCTTTGCGTCGGGCCACCACAAGCAGTCCTGCCGCGGTGAGGAAGATCAGCGGGATCACGACGGCCAACACGAAATCACGCACGCCCCGGGAGGAAGGAAAACGTACTGAGACCCCCTCCCAAAGCAGCGCCCCGACAAGGATGAGAAGCCGCTGCAACAACCGCCAGCCCGCAGCTCCCAAGCCGAACGCCTCGAAAGGTTGAGGGTCCTCGACGAAATCACCGTTCCACGGCAGTGGCTCTCCCGCTGCCAGGGCGTTGGCCCGGGCTCGGTGCCGCGCGGCATACCTCGTCCGTGCCTGAGCGATGCGAAGCAGCCACCCACCGAAGATGAGTCCCATCGGAGCTATACACATCGCCCGCGCAATGCTGAGGTCCACTCGGCCGGTGAGGGCGCCCCCGACGACTGCGACGGCGGCGAAGACCAAGACAGCGCCCGCGATGACCTCCACAGGGACAGGGAGCACAGCACGGGGATACGGATCGGGGTCAACTCCCTCAGCAACCCGAGGTATGCCGTCCGCAGCAGACTCCGCTGCGGTGGCGCGGACGCGCTCACGACGCAGCCACGTCTCGCGACGGCGCGCGATCGCGAGGCACCACCATGCGAGCAGACCCAATGCGGCCGCCTGGGGTATCCGCTGGGTCACTGCATCTTCGGTGAAGCCCCGTGATGTGACGAATCCAGCTTCAAAACTCGGTAGCCAGGCGAAGGGGATGATCGTCAGCAGGAGATAGCCAAGTCCCCGGAAGAGCGGCGTGGTGCGACCGACGGGTGCGTACGGCTCCGGGTCAGGTACCTGAGTGGTGCGCTCGGCGTCCTTCTCGTCCTCCTTCTCCGCGCCCTCGTCGTCGCCGTCACCCTCGTTGTCTCCGTCGGCGGCTTCCGCAGCTGAGGCTTCGTCTTCCTCGTCGGGAGTGCCGGATTCGTCGAGGTCGTTGTCTTCCGTCGAAGCGCTCACGACGGAAGCCTAAATGGTGGCGGACCTTCGACTGGCGGTCTGAGAGGCTGCTCGATGACCACAGTTAAGCAGGTCACCCCTCGGGGCCTGCTTTGGGCCCGCGTAACCCAGAACTTACGCGGCGCCGCGAGATGCAACATCCCCGAAACACCACGTGCCTGGCCGAGAAACGCCCGGTGGCGACATTGAGGGCATGGACACGATCAACGCGGGTGACACCGCCTGGGTGCTGGGCAGCGCCGGACTCGTGCTGCTCATGACGCCGGGGCTAGCCCTCTTCTACGGCGGCATGGTGCGCGCTAAGAGCGTGCTCAACATGATGATGATGAGCTTCATCGCGCTCGGGACGGTCACGCTCGCGTGGGTTCTCTGGGGATATGGCGAGAGCTTCGGGACCTCCCTCGATGGTCTGGGCCTCGTCGGCAACCCGGTTGGACACATCGGACTCTCCGACCTGCTCAGCGCCGACGCGGTGATGGGGCCACCGGGACACCAGATCCCGACCCTCGCGTTCGCGGCGTTCCAGGCAACCTTTGCGATCATCGCGGTCGCGCTGGTGAGCGGTGCGATTGCCGACCGGGCGAAGTTTTCGACATGGACGGTCTTCACTGTGCTGTGGGCGACGATTGTGTATTTCCCTGTCGCACACTGGGTTTTCGACTTCAGCACGCCGACCCACGCGGGTGGCTGGATTGCGAGCAACCTCAAGGCGATTGACTTCGCTGGCGGCACCGTGCTCGAAATCAACTGCGGCGCAGCGGGTCTCGCGCTGGCGCTGGTGGTCGGCAAACGGCTCGGCTTCCGCAAAGACCCCATGCGTCCGCACAACCTCACCCTCGTCATGCTCGGCGCTGGATTGCTGTGGTTTGGGTGGTTCGGATTCAACGCCGGGTCGATGCTCGCAGCCACCGGCGGCACCGCCATCGTCTGGATGAACACTCTCGTCGCCGGCGCCGCAGGCATGATGGCGTGGCTCGGGGTGGAACGGGTGCGCGACGGTCACGCCACCTCGCTTGGCGCGGCCTCGGGCCTGGTCGCCGGACTCGTCGCGATCACCCCTTCCTGCTCGGCGGTTACTCCGGTGGGCGCCATCGCGATCGGGGGCATCGCCGGAGCCCTCTGTGCGTATGCCGTGGCCTGGAAGTTCCGCTACGGCTATGACGACAGCCTTGATGTGGTCGGTGTCCATCTCGTCGGCGGGTTGGTCGGCACGATTGGGATCGGGTTCTTCGCGAGCAAGGCGGCCCCCGCAGGCGTCGACGGGCTCCTGGCCGGGGGAGGCGTCGACCAACTGTGGCGTCAGGTCGTCGCGGCCGTCGCGGTGCTTGCCTTCTCCTTTGTCCTCACCGGCGCGCTCGGTCTCGCGTTGCACCGGACCCTCGGCTTCCGGGTCGACCGCGATGACGAGATGCGCGGCGTCGACCTCTCCGAGCACTTGGAAACGGCATACGACCTCGTTGCTCGTGGCGGTCGGCTGGGAGTCGGCTCCGCGGCTCAGCACCTGCCCGACGCGCGGCACCACGACGGACATGTCCCCTCCAGCGCACTTGATGCACTCACCACGCCCCCGCAAGGAGACCTCGCATGAAGCTCATCACCGCCATCATCAAGCCCCATCAACTCGAACCCGTCAAAGAGGCGCTCGAAGCCTTTGGCGTGCAAGGCATGACGGTGAGCGAAGCATCCGGGTACGGACGCCAGCGAGGGCACAGCGAGGTCTATCGCGGGGCGGAGTATCAGATCGACTTCGTGCCCAAGGTGCGCATCGAGATCCTTGCCGAGGCTGAGGACACGGAGGCGATCGTCGATCTCATCGCTATCACGGCGCGCACGGGGCGGATCGGTGACGGCAAGATCTGGGTGGTGCCAGTCGAAGATGTCGTGCGTGTGCGGACCGGCGACCACGGTCGCGGTGCCCTCTGACCGTGGATCCCCGAGGGGCCGAGGCTCGCGCGGCCCGGAGCGAGGCTGTTCGAGCCCAGCTGACCGAGCTGTGGGCAAGCGCCGTATCTGAGGAAGCTGGCCACGGGCTGGCGCTCGCCTTGGTGGGCAGCCATGCCCGCGGCGAGGCTGGGCCACACTCGGACCTTGACCTCGTCCTACTGCACGATGGGTCCGCGAATAGCGCGCGAGCCCGTGGTGTCCGGGACATCCGTGCGATCGCCGACGCGCTGTGGTATCCGTTGTGGGACAACGGGATTCGGTTCGACCACTCCGTGCGAACCCTCGCTGAATGCCGGTCAATCGCCTCGACCGATCTCAGCGCTGCGGTGGGTCTGCTGGATCTGAGCTTCGTGGCCGGGGACGAAGACGTCGTGACAACCGCACGCGCGGCCGTTGCGCAGGACTGGCGCAAAGCAGCCCGCGGCCGCCTCGGAGAGGTCGCTGAGTCGGTGGCGGCACGGCATACCCGCTTTGGGGATGCCGCCCACTTGCTCGCGCCCGACCTCAAGGAATCCCGCGGCGGGTTGCGCGACATGATCGTGCTCCGTTCGCTCACCGCCGCGTGGCTCACGGACCGGCCGCACGGAGAGGTCGACGCGGCATACGAGCGATTGCTTGATGTGCGCGACGCCCTCCATCAGGTGACCGGGAGGCACCGCGAGCGGCTTGATCGCGAGTGGCTGGGGCCGGTCGCCGCGCTCCTTGGCTACTCCGATCCCGATGACGCGCTCCGCGAGATCTATGCCAGCGCGCGGACCCTCGCCTTTGCCCTCGATGGCACGCTGCGGCGCGCGACCCAATCGAGTCAGGCTCGGAGGCTGCGGATCGGGCCGCGGCGGCCGGCGATGCGGCACCTGGGGCATGGGCTCTATGAGCACGACGGTGAGGTCGTGCTGGGAGCGGGGGTGGATCCGTCGGCGACGCCGCTTGTGGTGTCGCTCCGGGCGGCGACGACGGCAGCTGACGCTGGCCTTCCGCTGGCGCCTGCAACCATGACCCATCTAGCAAAAGGGTTGCAATCCAACACTTTTAACGCATGGGACGACACCGCGCGCGACCTTCTGGGCCGAGTCCTCGCGTCGGGTCCCCAGCTTGTGCCCCTGTGGGAGGGGCTGGATCTCGCGGGTGTCATCGACGCCTGGCTGACCGAGTGGGCCATGGTGCGGTGCCGGCCGCAGCACAGCCCGGTGCACCGGCATACGGTCGACCGCCACTCGATCGAAACCGTCGCGCGCGCAAGCGAACTCGTGCGCCACGTCGCGCGCCCGGACCTGCTGCTCATCGCCGCGCTCCTGCATGACATCGGCAAAGCCGAAGCGACCGTCGACCATCCCGAAGCCGGAGTCGCCATCGCGGCGCGGGTTCTCGCGCGATGGGGTCTGCCGTCCGCGGACACAGGGGTCGTGCTGCGGCTCGTGCGCCATCACCTCACCCTCGCCGAGCTGGCGACCCGACGCGATCCGGAGGATCCGGCGACAATTGACGCGTTGGTCGAGGCGGTGGGGCACGACCCTGAGGTGCTCGCGCTGCTGCACAGCTTGACGATCGCCGACGCCAGCGCGGTTGGCGGAGCGGCGTGGAACGCGTGGCGGGCGAGTTTGATCGCTCGGTTGGTGGCTTTGGCTGGAGATTCCCTGAGTAGGAGGGCACAACGGCAGGGTTCAGAGCTCGTGAAGCCTGCGTTTGTGCCCACTCATTGGGAAGAGTCCCGGCGCGCGGCCGAGGACGGGCCCGCGCCGGGTATCCAGGTGCGGGTCGAGGGCGGGCCGGTATGCCGGGTGGTCGTCACCGCGCCGGACCGGGTCGGGTTGTTTGCTGATGTGGCCGGTTTGCTGGCGGTGGCTGGGTTTGCGGTCCGGTCTGCCCGGCTGCGGACCAATGGGGCATCGGCCTGGCAGGAGTGGCAAGTCGACGGCGGTTCAGGGGAGCGGCCCGATGGGCCAGCCTTGTCGCGCAATCTGATTCGTGTGACTGGAGGGGATCAGTCGCCGCTGGTGCGACTAGCGAGGCCTGGTGGCCATCACGAGGCGCACCTCGCTCAAACGCGGGCCGCGTCCGTAACCGTCGTGAACGGCGCCTCCGCGTCCGCCACCGTGATCGAAGTCAGGGCCGCCGACCGCCGGGGGTTGCTCTACGACATCGGGCGCGCGCTCGCTGCCACCGGGGTGTCGATTCGGAGCGCGCACATCGAGACGTATGCCGGTCAAACCCTGGACACGTTCTACCTGACCAGCGGGGACGGGAGTCCCCTTGCAGACTCGGCCACCCAGGTAGCCGTGACGGCGATCGAGACAGCGTGTGCACCAACCGGCAACGGGCCTCCCGGCTGAGGTGGTCCGGAAGCCGGCGTTGGGCTGGGAGGAAGCACACGGCATACCCCTGGCTCTGGGTTGGAGCGCCGTGCGGCACGGAGGTGAGGTGGGGCGGAAGGTAAGGTTTCCAGGTGTTCAACTCACTGTCTGATCGTCTCGCAGCCACCTTCCGCAACCTGCGCGGGAAGGGTCGGCTGAGCGAACACGACATCAATACGACCCTCCGCGACATCCGGCTCGCGCTGCTCGACGCCGACGTGGCGCTGCCGGTCGTCAAGGGGTTCATCGGGGCGGTCCGCGAGCGGGCGCTCGGCTCAGAGGTGTCGGAGGCGCTCAACCCCGCGCAACAGGTCGTCAAAATCGTTAACGAGGAACTCGTCGAGATCCTCGGCGGGCAGACGCGTGGGCTGGCGTTCGCCAAGAACCCGCCGACGGTCATCATGCTCGTGGGTCTGCAGGGCTCAGGCAAGACGACCCTCGCGGGCAAGCTCGGCAAATGGCTCAAAGACCAGGGCCACACGCCCTTGCTCGTGGCGGCCGACTTGCAGCGACCAAAATGCCGTCACCCAGCTGCAGGTCGTGGGGGAGCGGGCCGGGGTGCCGGTGTTTGCCCCCGAGCAGGGCAACGTGTTTGGGCACGATGCAGTGGGCGCAACCGGCGAGGGGACGCGCTCGTATGGCGACCCAGTGGTCGTCGCACGAGCGGGCCTCGAAAAGGCGCGGCAGGCGCTGCACGACGTCGTTGTCATCGACACTGCGGGCCGGCTTGCCGTGGACGCCAATCTCATGGCGCAGGCGGGCGACATCCGGGACGCCGTGGCGCCGGACGAGATCCTGTTTGTCATTGACGCGATGATCGGTCAGGCCGCTGTGGACACGGCGGTTGCGTTCCAGGAGGGCGTCGGCTTCACCGGCGTCGTGCTGTCCAAGCTCGACGGTGACGCGCGTGGTGGTGCAGCGCTGTCGGTGGCCAAGACGACCGGCCGACCGATCATGTTCTCGTCAACCGGCGAGCAGGTGAAGGACTTCGAGGTCTTCCACCCTGACCGGATGGCCAGCCGGATCCTCGACATGGGTGACATCCTCACCCTCATCGAGAAGGCCGAGAAGGCTTTTGACCAGCGCCAAGCCGATGAGATGGCGCGCAAATTCCTTGCCGAAGAAGACTTTACGTTTGACGACTTCCTCGAGCAGATGGCCGCCATCAAGCGGATGGGCAACTTCAAAGCCATGCTCGGGATGATGCCCGGGATGCAGCAGATGCGGGCCCAGCTCGATGCGTTTGACGAAAAGGAGTTCGACCGAGTCGAGGCGATGGTGCGCTCAATGACCCCCTTTGAGCGGACCCATCCCAAGCAGATCAACGGCTCACGGCGCGCGCGCATCGCCAAGGGTTCTGGCGTGACGACGACCGAAGTCAACCAGCTCCTCGAACGCTTTGGCCAGGCGCAGAAGATGATGAAGTCGCTCGCGCGTGGCGGGGGCGGCGGCATACCTGGGATGCCTGCGATGCCGGGCATGCGCCGGAGCAAGGCTGCGCCGCAACGCAAGAAGGCTAAGAGCGGCAACCCTGCCAAGCGTGCGCAGGAAGAGCGAGCGGCAGCTGACAAGGCGGCGGCGGCACGCGCTGCCTCAGCAGGCAATGCCTTCGGTATGCCGGGCGGCGCGGGTGGCCCCGGGGCAGACTTCGACCCCGCGAACCTCCCGAAGGGTTTCGAGAAGTTCCTCGGCGGCTGACCCCCGGCGCTTGGGCATACTCGCCGTGACGAACTGACGCACATGGTGGCTTCGGCGCCGCACTACGAGGTTGAAGCCACCCAATGCGTCAGGTGGTGCACGGCGCGGGTCTTGGACGCAGGTAAGGTCACGAGCATGGTTCCGCGTCGCCTCCACCACCTGTCGATTGGCACTGATGGCCCGCGAATCGCCTTCTGCCACGGTCTTTTTGGGCAAGGTCGCAACTGGTCACAGGTCGCCAAAGCGCTCGCTGGTCCGGACGGCACCGACGCCCGCGCCACGCTCATCGACCTCCCCGACCACGGCCGGTCGCCCTGGAGCGACCACTTCTCACTCCAGGCGTATGCCGCCCACGTCGCCCAAGAGCTGCGGGTCATCGCGCCCGGCGAGCGATGGACACTCGTGGGTCACTCGCTCGGTGGCAAAGTCTCGATGCTCGTCGCGCTTGCTCAGCCGGACCTCATCGATCGACTCGCGGTCATCGACATTGCCCCCCGTCATTACCGCTCGCACCACTGGTATCTCGACTACATCGCGGCGATGCAGGCGATTCCGCTCGACACCCTGACTAGTCGCGCGGAGGCTGACGCAATCCTCGAACCCGTCGTCCCGGTCGCCAGCGTCCGCAGCTTCCTCCTGCAGAATCTCCGCCGCCACGGCCACACGTGGAGTTGGCAGGTCAACTTCGACGTCCTCTCGCGCGCCGGGACGGGGCAGCGCAGTGTGGCGGGTTGGCCTGCCGTGGACGCCACGGCATACGAACCGTTTGACAAGCCTGTCCTCTGGGTGGCGGGCAGCGAGTCCACTTATGTCCGCAGCGACGACACACCCGCCATGCGCGCGATGTTCCCCAAGGTGCGCCAAGTGGTGGTCAAGGGAGCCGCTCACTGGGTGCACTCGGACCAGCCCGACGTGACGATCCAGATCCTCGACCGCTTCTTGCGCCGCTGACCCTGACGCGGGCAACTGCCTGGGTCGTTCGTCGGAGAGTCAGAGTGTCGAGGCGAGCTCGGCGACCATCTCATCGATCTTGCCGACGACGATCGACACGTGACCCTCATCCGGCAGCAGTCTCGGCTGCGCACCCCGCACGTGCTCGGCGAGCCACCCCCCGTGCGCGGGCGGCACCATGAGGTCTTGGCCGCCTTGCCAGATAAACGACGGCACCGAGAGCGCGTCGAGGTCAAAACCCCATGGCCGCACAAACGCGAGATCGTCATCGAGCCAACCGTCGACACTGACTTCGAGAGCTTCGCGGAAGCCGCCCGCGAGTTCGGCGCCGAACTCGTCGGTCAGCATCGCGCGGTCAACATCCGGCAGGAGTGAACCCATCTGGGACACGAGATCCTCGGCCGTGACCGCCCGAAGCCCCGGCGCGATCCCCTCCAGGAACGCCCGCAACGACGCCTCCCCGTCCAGAGCAGCGCCGAACTCGATGAGATTGTCCTCGCCCATGCCATCCAAAAAGTCCAGTCCCGCAGCCTGATACGGCGCCACGCCGGCGATGACGAGCACACCAGCCACGCGGTCGGACAGGAGCGCTCCGGTTGCCAACGCGTGCGGACCGCCACCTGACCAGCCCGCCGTCACGCAGCGGCTCGCGCCGAGATGGTCGAGGACCGCGGCGACATCGTCCGCGACGGACGCGACCGTGCGCCCCGGGTCTCGCGACGACAGGCCATAGCCAGCTCGCGACATCGTGACCAGGCGCAAACCGTGCCGGTATGCCGCCTCGGCCAGCCTCGTCGCCGGGGTCACGGAACCAGGGGTGCCGTGGTGATACACCAGCGGCACGCCGTCCTCCGGTCCGCTGACGAGGATGTCGAGGTCACGGCCATCGGGGAGGCGGAGGAACGGCATACTGTCAGCCTGAGTGTCGAGGGGCACAGAGTCAACTGGCGTCCGCACGCACCGCCCCCATCGGTCGTCGCGTGAGTAAGGTGCCGCGTATGGCAACGGTGCTGCACATCGTCGGAGAGATCCTCGTCGGCCCGCAGGAGTCGCGCCCAGAGTGTTGGGTGATCGACGGACGCGTGACGTATGCCGCCCCCTCGGGTTCCAGCGGAGATGTCGAGACCGTGCGCGGCTGGGCGCTGCCGGGCCTGGTCGACGCGCACTGTCACGTGGGGCTCGACCATCATGGTCCAGTTGACGACGCGACGACCGAGCAACAGGCGCTGACCGATCGCGAGGCCGGAACGCTCCTCATCCGCGACGCCGGCGCCCCGTCGGACACGCGCTGGGTTGACGACCGCGAGGACCTCCCGCGGATCATCCGGGCTGGTCGTCACATTGCGCGCACGCGTCGCTATATCCGCAACTTCGCCCACGAAATCGAACCCGACGAGTTGGTCGCGCACGTCCGCATGGAGGCGCGGCGTGGCGACGGCTGGGTGAAGCTTGTGGGCGACTGGATCGACCGCGACACCGGTGACCTCTCGCCGTGCTGGCCTCGGGAGGCTGTCGCGGCGGCCGTCGCTGCCGCCCACGAGGAGGGCGTGCGCGTGACCGCTCACTGCTTCGGTGAGGAGTCGCTGCACGACTTCGCGGCGGCGGGCACCGACTGCATCGAGCACGCGACGGGGCTTGACGAGGAATCCACGCGGGCATTCGCCGAGCAGGGGATCGCGATCGTGCCGACGCTCATCAATATCGACAACTTCCCGCAGATAGCGGCCCCCGCGGCCGAGAAGTTCCCCACGTATGCCGCGCACATGCTCGACTTGCACGCGCGGCGGTACGAGACGATCGCCCGCGCTCACGAGGCGGGGGTGCCGATCTATGTCGGGACCGATGCCGGGGGCGCGTTGCCGCACGGGCTGGTCGCGTCTGAGGCGCTGGAATTGGCGCGGTGTGGGATGACCAATGTCGAGGTGTTGTCGGCTGCATCATGGGGTGCCCGCGCGTGGCTCGGACGACCCGGGATCGACGAGGGTGACCCAGCAGACTTGGTGATCTACGAGGCCGACCCGAGGGCGGATCTCGCGGTGCTGGGATCGCCGCGGACGATCGTGCTGCGAGGCAAGCGCGCTGGCTGATCGCGCTGACGACCCTCCCGAACGCTGGTCCTCTCCGCCGAATCGATACCGGTGAGCGACTCCCGCTTCGGCGGTGGGTATCGAATGGGCAGACGGCCGCCGGGTTCGATACCAGGAAGGGAGTGCTGGGTCGGCGGTGGGTATCGAATGGTCAAGAGGGCGGGGTCCGGGGGCGATGGCCGTTGGGTAGGGTCGGCGGGTGACGTGGGAAGGGCGCGGCCAGCGGGTCATCGTTCGCGCGCTTGCGGCTGACGACCTCCCAGAACTGCGCACCGCCGCGTTGGCATCGGTCGAGCGGGTCTCCGTCTGGGGACCCGCGGGCACCGAAGGCCTCGACACCCTCGTCGACGACCAGGGCACGTCGCGGCTCACCTTCCTCGTCCAGACCACCGACGCCGCCGCGATCGACGGCGCGCCACATCGGCTCGCCGCCAGGATCAACCTCAACGGCATCGTCGGAGGTCGCGCTTCGTGGGCGACGCTGGGTTATGACGCCTTTGATCCGTATGCCGGGCGCGGACTCCTCCGCGAAGGCCTCGCGCTCCTGCTCGATCACGTCTTCACCCCTGAACCCGACGGACTTGGACTGCATCGCCTCGAAGCCGGCGTCCAGCCAGCCAACGACCGCTCGATCCTGCTTCTCCGATCGTTGGGCTTTGCGAGAGAAGGCTTCTCGCCTCGGCTCCTATCTGTCCCGACGGCCGGCGAAGGCACCGACGCCTGGCGGGATCACGAACGGTTTGCCCTGCTCGCGGACGATTGGCGAGGCGCCGCGCACGTCGATCAGATCGCGTTCAAGCCCATGCCAACGCGCCGGATCGTATGCCTCGTGAACGGCATACCTGGGGCTGGAAAGACCACTCTCGCAACCCGGCTGGCCGCCGAGCTGGGACTGCCACTGCTGCGCAAAGACTCGGTCAAAGAGGCTTTCGCCGATGCGCTCGCCGGAGCTGACGACCTCACCGACCACACGCGACAGCGGTCCACCGGGGTCGGCGCGATGGAAGCCATCTGGGCGCTCCTCGCCGAAAGTCCGTGCGGCGCAATCGTCGAGACGTGGGCGCCACCCAGCCGCGACCGGACCTTCGTCGAAGCAGGACTCCGCCGCGCTGGGCTCGACCCCACGCGGGTGCCCGAGGTGTTCTGCGCCGTGCCTGTGTCGGTGGCATGCGAGAGGTATGCCGTCCGTGCGGCGAGCGGGCAACGGCATACCGTGCATCGCACCGTCTCAGACGAGGAGTGGCAGTGGGTCGCCGAGCACGGCATACCCCTGGGGCTTGGGCCGACCCTCAGGGTCGACACCTCGCGGCCCGTGAGCGACCGCGAGGTCGCGCGCATTGCCGTCCAGATTGCCGCAAGCGGGGGAGCACAGCGTTAGCACTCTCCAGGATCTGGCAGAATGGGCGGCTGTACCCGTCTGGGCTGGGTCGGTCGCCTGACCTATAGCCCCGCTCGGATGCCTACACACCGAGCCACGGCACCCCGCACGATCCTCTCGCGGTCTCGCCGTGCTCACTCTGAAAAGGACCACCACCTGTGGCTGTGAAGATTCGCCTGAAGCGCATGGGCAAGATCCGTGCACCGTTCTACCGCGTCGTCGTCATGGACTCGCGCACCAAGCGCGACGGCCGGGCGATCGAGGAGATCGGCAAGTACCACCCCACCGAGGAGCCCTCGGTCATCGACATCAACGGTGAGCGCGCGCAGTACTGGCTCACCCAGGGCGCCCAGCCCACCGAAGCCGTCGTCGCGCTGTTCAAGGTGACCGGCGACTGGCAGAAGTTCAAGGGCACCGACGGCGCCGAGGGCACCCTCGTCGTCAAGGCCGCCAAGCGCAGCAAGCGTGAGCTCTACGACGAGGCGGTCGCTGCTGCGGGCAAGTCGCTCGAACTCAAGGGTGGCGCGACCGCGCGCCCCAAGAAGGCCGCCAAGGTCGAGGACGCGGCTCCCCAGGACAAGCCAGCCGACAAGCCGGTTGACAAGCCCGCCGACGCCGAGGTCGCTGACGCACCGGCCGCCGACGAGGCCGGAGCCTGACCATGCTCGAGGAAGCCCTGGAACACCTGGTCAAGGGCATCGTCGACCACGAGGACGAGGTCGTCGTGCGCCGCAAGGAGCTCAGGAGGGGCGAACTCCTTGAGGTGCGCGTGCACCCGGACGACCTCGGCCGAGTCATCGGTCGCTCAGGTCGCACCGCCAGCGCGCTACGCACGGTTGTGACGGCACTCGCGGGCGGCACCTCCATCCGCGTGGACATCGTGGACACCGACCGGCGCTAGCCGCTCACACATCCCGCTTCACCAGACGAGGCCCCATCGCCATGCGGCGGCGGGGCCTCGCCCACGTCATTGAGCCAGATGAGCCAGCTGAGCGATCTGAGCCAGATGAGCCAGCTGGGCCATCTGAGCCCTGAGAGGATGCACCCATGAGCCATGTCGTCGCTCGCATCGGCCGACCCCACGGCATCAAGGGTGAGGTCACGGTGCAGCTGCACACCGACAACCCGGCCGAACGCTTTGCCGTCGGCACGGTCTTGCCGACCCGGGCACCGAAGGGGAGCGGCGTGCCCCTCACCCTCACGATCGCCGGAGCCCGGGACCACAACGGGATCTGGCTCTTGGCTTTTGAGGAGATCCCCGACCGCACCGGCGCCGAAGGGCTTCGCGGGACGCGCCTCCTCACTCCGATTGGTGAGGAAGAGTTGCTTGAGCCAGACGGCGGCGGCGACGCGTGGTACGAGGAGCAGCTCGTCGGGCTCCGCGCCGAGCGCCCTGACGGCTCGTTCGTCGGCACAGTTGCTGGTTTGCACATCGGGCCGGGTCAAGACCGACTGGCGCTGACGCTGGAAGGTGGGCGGACGGCATACATCCCGTTTGTATCCGCGCTGGTCCCGACCGTGGACATCCGCGGAGGGCGCATCGTCGTGGACCCCCCGCCTGGCCTCCTGGGCCTGGACGCCTAGCCCACCATGCGCATCGACGTCATCACGATCTTTCCGGAATACCTTGCGCCGCTGGGACTTTCGCTCATCGGCAAGGCTCAGGACCAGGGCCTGCTCGATGTGCGGGTCCACGATCTGCGCGACTACACCCACGATCGGCACCGGACTGTGGACGACACTCCTTATGGGGGTGGCGCCGGAATGGTGATGCGTCCGGAGCCGTGGGGGGAGGCCCTGGACGCGCTCGTGGACTCTGCGGGGGTAGCGGGGGTCGCTGGGGTCGCTGGGGTTGTTGAGGGCCGCGACCGCCCGGTCCCGCGCCTGCTCGTCCCAACCCCATCCGGTATGCCGTTCACGCAGGCTCTCGCGCGTGAGCTCGCCGCAGAGCCATGGCTGGCTTTCGCCTGCGGGCGGTACGAAGGCATTGACGAGCGGGTCCTCGAACACGCCGCGACGCGGATGCCGGTGACGCTCGTGTCGCTCGGTGATTACGTGCTCAACGGGGGCGAAGTCGCCGTGCTCGCCATGGTCGAGGCGGTCGCCCGGCTCATCCCTGGCGTGATCGGCAATGCGGCGTCCCTCGTGGAGGAGTCACACGAGGACGGCTTGCTTGAGTACCCCGTCTATACGAAGCCGCCGACCTGGCGTGGCCTTGACGTGCCGGAGATCCTGCTGTCGGGCAACCACGGCGCGATCGCGTCGTGGCGCCATGCCCAACGAGTGGCGCGCACCGAGCAGCGCCGCCCCGACCTGCTCGGCTGACGGCCCGTCGCCCGCCCGCCCGCCATGCCAAGCGTGCGTTGTGGCGCACGTTCGGCAGAGCGGGGAGACGCTGTGGAAATCAGACGACTCTCCCACCCGGTTTGGCTCACCCTGAGAAGCACATCAACGCACAAGGGGAAGGGCCGATGGTTAGCGAACAAACGCGCGAGCGGAATCGCCGAGCCACGATTGCCAGTGACCTTGCCGCCGCCCACTCCGGGGTGATGCACCGGCGTGATCTGGCGCGGGCGGGCATAGACAGGTTCGGGGTGCGCACTGAGGTCGCGGCCGGGCGTTGGGTAGCGGCTGGGCGACATACCCTCGTTGTGGGAGCGCCTGAGCCAAGCGGGGCCGGTCTCTGGTGGCGCGCAGTGTGGGAATCAGGCTCGGGTTCGGTGCTTGATGGGGCGGGGAGCGATCGTCAGGCCACGCTGCTCGTCTGCCTTCCGGTGCAACAGCGGCTGATCGCCCCAGCCCGGCTCATGGCGGCGTGGCGGACGGTGGATCGTTCGCCGAGG
Source organism: Actinomycetales bacterium (assembly GCA_016715285.1). GTDB lineage: Bacteria > Actinomycetota > Actinomycetes > Actinomycetales > Dermatophilaceae > Phosphoribacter > Phosphoribacter thorii. The sequence continues at coordinate 47,578 of JADKAO010000001.1, forward strand.
CGGGCCATGCTCGACGCCGTCATCGGCGATGTCTGCGACGGCGCTCATTCGTTGGGGGAGTTGGACTTTGGGCGGTGGTGTCAGCGTTACGGGCTCCCACAACCCCGGCGACAGACTCTGCGCGTGACCGAGCGTGGGCGCTGCTACTTGGATGTCGAATTCGACGGGCTCGTCGTCGAGATCGACGGCGGGCACCACCTCTTTGGGCTCTCGCCTGTTGCTGACGCACTGCGGGCCAACGAGTTCGTGCTCGGCGCCGATCGGGTGCTTCGCTTGCCGGTGCTTGGGTTGCGCGTGGAGCCGGATGCCTTCATGGCCCAGGTTGCGCGCGGTCTCGGGCTGGCTGCTATGCCATTCTCGATTTCTGGGTATGCCGGGTGCTCTGGCACAATCGATCCTTGCGTCCCATGCCACACGCCCCTGCCACAGGGGGAGTGCTGCTTGAGACCTGATCCTCGCGATCAGGCACCCAAGCGTCACGCGGCCGGCCGGACGGCATACCTCGCGAAGTGTGCGAATGCTTGTGACTGTTCCTGAATGACTCACCCGAGGCGACCTGTGGCGCCCCAAGAAAGCGACTGATCATGCACAAGCTGGACAACCTCGACGCCGCGTCGATGCGCTCTGACATTCCGGAGTTCCGCGCTGGTGACACGCTCAAGGTGCACGTCAAGGTCATCGAAGGGACGCGCTCGCGTGTCCAGGTGTTCCAGGGCATCGTCATCCGCCGCCACGGCTCGGGCCTCGGCGAGACCTTCACGGTTCGCAAGGTGAGCTTCGGTGTCGGCGTCGAGCGGACCTTCCCGGTGCACACCCCGATCATCGACAAGATCGAGGTCGTGACTCGTGGTGACGTGCGTCGCGCCAAGCTCTACTACCTGCGCGACCTGCGCGGCAAGGCAGCCAAGATCAAGGAAAAGCGGGGCGACTCCACCAAGGTCGCAGGCAACGGCTCGAAGTAGGGGTAGCTTCACCTCTTCACTGAAGCGCCCAGGGTTCGGCGCTCTCGCGGACGGACAGACTAAGTGGCTAGTGACGAGGTGACGTCCGCGAGTGGGGACGACGCGTCCCACATTGGCTCCAAACCTGCCGACTCGCGGGCCGAGCGACAGCCTGAGCATGCTGAGATTGGCCAGTGGCTGCGTACTTTTGCCATCGCAGTCCTGATCATGCTCCTCGTGCGTGGCTTCCTCGTGCAGTCCTTCGTCGTGCCTTCGGGATCCATGGAACCGACCCTGGTGCCAGGCGACCGCATCCTGGTCTCCCGCTTGGAACGAGGTCCCTCGATCGAACGCGGTGACGTAGTGGTTTTCGACGGGACGGACACCTGGGGGGCGCCGTCAGGCACCCCCTCTGGTGGGGGGCTCGGGCAGGTCTTGTCCTCAATGGCCACGCTCGTGTCTCTGGGCTCGGGCGCTGACTATGTCAAGCGGGTCGTGGGTATCCCGGGAGACCGAGTGACATGTTGCGATGTCAAGGGGCGACTCACGGTCAACGGTGTGCCGGTTGACGAGCCCTATGTCTACCCTGGCAATGCACCGAGCACGCAGACATTTGACGTCATTGTTCCCGCCGGGAGGATTTGGGTCATGGGCGACCACCGGAGCAACTCGTCCGATTCGCGGGCTCACCTAGGTATGCCGGGCGGCGGGATGATTCCACTCGATGACGTGGTGGGACGCGCCTGGCTGCGCTATTGGCCGCCCGGTCGGATCGGCTCCCTCACACCGGCCCCTGAATTGGCCCAGCTACCGGGCCCGACGTCACGATGAGCGAACTGAACGAGCGGGTAGAGCCGCTCGAGCCGGTCGAGCCGGTCGAGCCTCACGAGGCGACCGAACTGCCCGAACCAACAGCGTCAACCGAGCTGGAGACTCGTCGTTCTCGGCGACTTGCGCGGGAGCAGCAGGAGCAGCGGGAGCCAATCACCGTCGGCACTCGACTCCTTGCCATGGTCAAGGAAGTCTTCGTCGTGGTCACCTTGGCCGTCGGATTGTCCCTCGTCGTGAAGACCTTCCTGATCCAGCCGTTCCACATCCCGTCCGGGTCGATGGAGGACACGCTCATCAAGGACGACCGGGTCGTCGTGAGCAAGTTGACTCCAGGACCGTTCGACGTCGAACGCGGCGATGTCATCGTGTTCAGCGACCCAGGCCATTGGCTCGGCAATCCTCCACCGAAGCAGCGCACCCCGCTCCAGAGCGCGCTCATCTTCCTCGGCCTCGCGCCAGACGACTCCGACGATCACCTCATCAAGCGGGTCATCGGTGTCGGAGGTGACCGGGTTGCGTGCTGTTCGGTCGATGGCAAGGTCACGGTCAACGGCGTCCCCATCACCGAGCCATACGTCAAGGCAGGAGACCGTCCCGACGGCAGCCGGGCGGCATTCGATATCCAGGTACCAGCGGGCCGGGTGTGGGTGATGGGGGACCACCGCAGCGATTCCGCTGACTCGCGGGTGCACGATGACGGGACGGGCGGGCTGGGATCGGTGCCGCTCGAGTCGATCCAAGGCAAAGCGGTTGCCATCGTCTGGCCGCTGTCGCGGGCGATGACGATCCCAAGCCCGACCTCGGTCTTTGCTGCGGTGCCGCACCCGGCGGCGCCCTCGCCGTGACTTCCACTCCGCGCTCGTCTCGGCGTGGCGCGCGCACCCGGCGCCAGACACGCGGCATACCGTCACTGCGGGTTGAGCGCGGACTGCATCGCAGCGGGTATGCCGTCGTCGCGGGGATGGACGAAGTCGGACGCGGTGCCCTGGCCGGGCCAGTGTCCGTCGGCGTCGTGATCGTTGACGCCACCGCACGAACCGTCCCGCAGGGAGTCCGGGACTCCAAGCTGCTGAGTGCCCCGGCGCGGGTGTCCCTGGTCCCGCGGATCCAGAAATGGGCACTTGGGTATGCCGTCGGGCACGCGTCTCCGGCCGAGATCGATGCCATCGGCATCATGGCTGCGCTTCGCCTCGCGGGAGTTCGGGCGCTCGAGGCGTTGCCTGTCCGCCCCGACATCATCGTTCTCGACGGCAACCACGACTGGCTCACCGCCGCTGATGAGGTTGGGTTGTTCGCCTTTGCCGACGAGATCGAGCTGCGGGTGAGTGACAGTGACGGCCTGGACGGGGCGGGGGCGGGGGTTGGACGGAAGTCCACGCCGCCCGTGCACACCGTGATCAAAGCTGATGTCGGTTGCTCCTCTGTGGCCGCCGCTTCCGTCTTGGCCAAGGTCGAACGTGACGACCTTATGGTTGCGCTGGCAGGCGAGTACCCGGCATACCGATGGGAGCTCAACAAGGGGTATGCCGCGCCCGAACACCTCGCCGCGCTGGCAGCCCACGGCACGAGCGAAATCCATCGCCGGTCGTGGCGGCTGGGTGGCGCGGCCCAGGAGATGGTAGAACGAGACAACCCAGAGACAGCGGTCTCGCCGACCGAGGCCGATTCATGCCTGGTGATCGAGTCACTGTGAGACGAATGAGGGCAGGGCAATGAGTTCGGAAGACCTCGAGCAGTACGAGACCGAACAAGAGCTTGCCCTCTATCGCGAATATCGCGATGTCGTATCGCTGTTTTCCCATGTGGTCGAGACGGAGCGACGGTTCTATCTGTGCAACTCGGTTGACATGAAGGTGCGGTCCGACGGTGGCGAGGTCTTCTTTGACGTGACGATGCACGACGCCTGGGTGTGGGACATCTATCGTCCGGCTCGGTTCGTGAAGTCGGTGCGCGTCGTGACGTTCAAGGACGTCAACATCGAGGAGCTCCCCAAGTCTGAGCTGCGGATGCCCTCCTGAGTCTGGACCGCTAGCGGGCTGTCCACAGGGGTCTACCGGCCAATCACGCGATCCACAGGGTGCTGTGGTCGGCCCGCGCCGGGCGGCTGGGGCCGACCAAGATCTGGGCCATGTCCACTCCTGCGCTCGACTCCAATTCTGTTGCGGCTACTCCACACGCCGGTATGCCGGTGACGTCACCATCCCGCGAGGTAGGGCGCGTCGCTACCGTCCGAAGGGGGACCGCGCTGCTCGGTGACTACGGCGAGCGGTTGGCGGCTAGATACTTGCGTGACCAGGGGTTTCAGATCGTTTCGACCAAGTGGCGGTGCCGCTACGGCGAGATCGACCTGGTTGCCGTCGATCGTGGCGTCTTGGTGGTGTGTGAGGTGAAGACCCGCCGGACGGAGGTGTTTGGCCACCCGCGTGAAGCGATCACGGCAGTCAAGCTCGCGCGGCTGCGCCGGTTGGCAGCCGAGTGGTTGTACCAGCAGAGCGGGTCTTTCGACGAGGTCCGCATCGACATTGTCAGCGTGCTCCGACCAGCAGCCGGCCCCGCGCTCGTCGAGCATCTCAGGGGAGTGGGCTGACGTGGGCTTGGGACGCACCCGGTCGGTGGGTTTGGCTGGCGTCGACGGCTTTCTGGTAGACGTCGAGGCCGATGTGTCATCGGGGCTGCCGGCCTTCACGATCGGGGGTCGGGCAGACACCGCTTGCGCGCAGGCACCGGATCGGGTGCGGGCGGGCGCCGCCAATTGTGGCTTTCCTGTGCCGCAGAGAAGGATCACGATCAACCTGTCACCTGCGTCCGTGCCGAAGGTGGGTTCGGGTTTTGACCTCGCCATCGTCGTGGCCACGTTGTCGGCCGCGGGCGAAGTACCGCAGCGGCAGGTCGACGGCGTCGTGCATATTGGTGAGCTCGGCCTTGACGGCAGCGTCCGTGCCGTCCGAGGAGTGCTACCGCTCGTCCTGGCTGCTCGGGCAGCTGGCGCTCGACACGTTGTGGTGCCCGTGGCGAGCGCCGCGGAGGCCCGCCTTGTGGAAGGCATTGAGGTCCACCCCGTCGCTCGCCTTGACGAGTTGGTCAGGCGATACCGACTGCTGGACCAAGGGCGCCGCCCTGACCCCATTCCAGAGCCCCAGCTCGCTGACGCGCCCAGTCCCGCGCACCCAGACCTGGCCGATGTGGTGGGCCAAGCTGAGGCTCGGATCGCGCTCGAGGTCGCAGCAGCAGGAAGCCACCATCTCTACTTGGTCGGGCCGCCTGGTGCCGGCAAGTCGATGTTGGCCGAGCGCCTTCCCGGCCTGCTACCGGCGCTTGACCACGAGCAGGCCCTGGAAGTGAGTGCGATCGCGTCCATTAGCGGACGATTGGCTGCGGTGTCCGGCCTGTGCAGACGGGCCCCGTATGTGGCGCCCCACCATGGCGCGTCGATGGCGGCACTCATCGGTGGTGGTTCTGGGGCCGTCATGCCCGGCGCGATCACCCAAGCTCACAACGGGGTGCTCTTCCTTGACGAGGCGCCCGAGTTCAGCAGCGCCGTCCTGCAGGCGCTGCGCCAGCCGATCGAGTCGGGAGTCGTCGTCGTTGCCCGGGCGTCGGGCAGATATCGATTCCCTTGCAAGTTTCAGCTCGTATTGGCAGCGAATCCCTGCCCATGCGGCAATGCTTTCGGCAAAGGTGACCGCTGCACGTGCAGCGTGGTCCAGCTCCGTGCCTATGCGCACCGGTTGTCGGGTCCGCTCCTCGACCGGATCGACATCCAGGTGCAGGTGCCGATTCCGCCACGGGCGGCTTTGCTCGGCCCCGCAGGGGAGTCGTCAGAGACCGTGGCCCGGCGGGTGGTGGAGGCACGTGCCGCGCAAGCCGAGCGCTGGGCATCCCGCGGGTACTCCGTGAACGGCCGGGTGCCAGGCCCGCTGCTGCGCTCACGGCCGTTCCGCCTCGCTCCGCCTCTGACGACCGATCTCGACACGGCCGTCGACTTTGGCGCATTGTCACTTCGTGGCTACGACCGGTGTTTGCGTGTGGCGTGGACTCTTGCGGATTTGGCGGGTCGGACCTCCCCGTCGCGGCAGGACGTGGGGGTCGCCTTGTCGATGCGCCGCCAGCATGCGAGCGCAGCATGAGCCACCTAGTCCGAACTGACACTCTTGGCGGGGCTCTCACCATTCCGCGCGCCGTCCTGGCGACGGAACGTTCAGCCCGGGCCGCATGGTCGGCCTTGGCCGAACCTGAGGACCCACGAGTGCGAGACCTGATCGCCGAGTTCGGTCCAATCGAGGGTCTGCTGGCGGGGCTCAGCGGTCGCGACAGCAAGCACAGGATCTTCATCGAGCGAGCGGCCCGCACTGATCTAGGCGAGGCGACTGCGTTCGCGATGCGTCACGGCATACACCTGCTCATCCCTGGGGACCCCGAATGGCCAGAGGGTGTCGACGACCTCACCGTCCCGCCCGTGTGCTTATGGGTTAAGGGTGATCCTGACTTATCATCCCTGGCGCGGCGTTCGGTGGCGATCGTCGGCGCCCGGATGAGCACCCCCTACGGCAACCAGGTCGCGGCCAGCATGGCCGCGGGAGTGGTCGAGCGAGGGTATGCCGTCGTGTCGGGTGCCGCGTTTGGAATCGACAAGTCCGCGCACTTGGGCGCGTTGTCATGCGGTGGACGGACGGTCGCAGTCCTGGCGGGCGGGGTCGACCGGGCCTACCCCACGGCGCACGCAGGGCTCATCGCCGAGATCGCGGAGACCGGCTCTGTTATGGCAGAGTGCGCGCCCGGTTGGGCGCCAACTCGGCCGAGGTTTCTCCTGCGAAATCGGCTGATTGCGACCATGACCGCGGGGACGATCGTCGTCGAGGCCGGCTTGCGATCAGGGTCACTCAACACGGCACGGTCGGCTGCCCGCCATTGTCGTCCGGTCGGTGCCGTGCCGGGATCGGTGATGTCGCAGGTCTCTGCCGGCTGCCACGGCATCGTTCGGGATGGCTTGGCGACGTTGGTATGCGATGCCAAGGACGTGCTCGACCTCGTCGGAGTAATGGGCGTCGATGCCGCTCCGCACCAGAGTGACCCTGTCCAACCTGAGGATCGGCTCGACCCCGTTGACGCGATCATCCTGGCGGCCGTCCCGCGTCGTGGAGCCGCGTCGGTGGACACCGTGGCCTTCACGGCTGGGCAGACCGTCGCTGAGGTCATGGGAGCGCTTGCGCGGCTCGAGTTGGGCGGTTTCGTGAGCCGCCACGATGGCGGATGGAAACGCAGGCGCTCCAGCCGGCGCGAGGCACCGTCCTGAATCGCGACAAGTGTGCGACGGTTGGAGGGTGGACGACGATCGCGAGCCGCCAGCCTTTGAGGAGAGCCGGACAGCTTTCGCGCGTCACCTGAGCGCCGAACGCGGGTTGTCGCCGCATTCGGTTCGCGCCTACGTCGGGGACATCGAGGACCTGTCTGGGTTCGTTCACCGCACCCGCGGAATGCTGAGGCTTGAGGACGTCACCCTCGCTGACCTGCGGGCATGGTTAGCTGACCAATCCCGCCGCGGCGCGCGAGCCACCGTGGCTCGCCGAGCAGCGGCGGCCCGGACTTTCTTCCGGTGGGCGGGCCGGAGCGGACGCATCAGTGTCGATCCCTCCTTGCGATTGCGGGCGCCCGCACGACAGCCGACGTTGCCCCAAGTGCTGCGTCGGGAAGGCGCGGCCGACCTTCTCGAGCAGGCACACGCCGTTGCCGACGACGACGATCCACTGTCCACCAGGGATCGGGCCATGCTGGAAGTGCTCTACGCGACGGGGATCAGGGTGAGTGAGCTCGCCGGCGCCGACCTTGACGACCTAGACCTCGCGTCGTGCACGCTGCGCGTCATGGGAAAAGGCGGCAAGGAACGTGTGGTGCCATTCGGGTTCCCCGCACGTTCAGCCCTTCAGGACTGGCTTGACCGCCGGACCGAGTTGGCCACCGCTGCGAGCCCAGCGGCGATCTTCCTCGGTAGGAGGGGCGGACGAGTCGATCCTCGCCAAGTCCGGGAGGCAGTCCATCGGGCGGCCCAGCGTGTTAGTGGCGGGCCAGATCTCTCGCCCCATGGTCTTCGGCACAGCGCGGCGACCCACTTGCTTGAAGGCGGGGCAGACCTGCGGATCGTGCAGGAACTCCTGGGGCATTCCAGCTTGGCAACCACCCAGATCTATACCCACGTGAGCGCGGAACGCCTCCGTGCTAGCTACGACCAGGCCCATCCGCGAGCCTGAAAGTCGCGGCATCAAGACCGACGTGCGCAGGCGGTCGTCGTTCTGACACTATGGGCCCCAAGGGGCTCAGAGAGTGGCGCGACTGAGGATAGGGATGGCACTGTGGCCGACGAGGTGATGACTCGTGCCCAATCTCGTCGCCATGCAGCTCATGGTGGGCAAACAGCCCGCACGTCGCGGTCAGCCCGTTCGCACGCATACAGCTCCGATCATCCCACGCGTCTCGAACGGCGCCGAGGGAGGACGACTCACCACCGAAACCTGACTCGCCTTCGTCGGATCGTGGTGGGTTCACTGGTTGCTCTGCTGATCGGTACGGCATTCGCACGAGCCGCTCAAGACCCATCCGTCGCCTTCCCGCGACCTGGTCGCGACGCGAGCAGTCAGCCGTGGGTCGCCCAGCCGCTCGGCGGCGAGCTGCCGGCGGCGGCACTGTCACGACCAGCCGTGGCACCAACAACGACCGCTGCCGCCCCTGCGAGTACGACGCCGACCGAGGGGCCAACCGCCCAGCCCGAAGTCACGTTGATGGCGGGTGGCGTGCCAGCAAAAGAGGACGGAGCTTCCGAGCCGGTCCCTGCACCCGGCCAAACTCTGGCGCCTGTGCTCACATCGGCGGGAGGCACGGTCCACCCGGTCGAGATTGCCACGACGGTCCCCCCTAAAGATGGGCGCATCGTGCGCTACTCCGTGGAGGTCGAGGATGGTCTCGAAGAAGAGCAAAGCGCATTCGCTACTGCCGTTCAGGGCGTCCTCCATCACCCCCGTGGCTGGCAGGCTGCGGACGGAGTGCGCTTCGTCGCGGTGTCGGCGGCCGATGTGGCCCGCGGTGCCCCCGTCGACATTCGCGTCACACTCGCCACACCTGCTCTGACCAGCAGGCTGTGTGCCCCACTCAACACCACGAATCCGGAAGTGTCGTGTTGGGCTCACGGCCGCGCCGTACTCAATCTGCAGCGATGGGTCCGTGGCTCGGTCACTTACGGCGACGACCTGGTGAGCTATCGCACCTACCTGGTCAATCATGAGGTGGGCCACGGCTTGGGGCACGGGCATGTGCGGTGTGTGCATCCAGGAGCGAAAGCTCCCATCATGGTTCAGCAGACCAAGGGGCTCGAGGGGTGCACGGCGTGGCCATGGCCCACGGCTGGCTAAACCCCCTGCCACATTGACACCAACACGACCGGCCCTCGGAGGAACGATAGCGGGTCGTGATAGGTCTGTCCCTCAATAACCCCCCAATGAAGGCACCCGAGCGCCGCGCAGTGTGAACCACTGCTGACTCCGGGATCCGCAATGACGCCGACGGTCTGGCCCGCGCTGACGACATCGCCGACAGCCACGCGGAAGTCGACCGGTTCGAAGGTTGATCTCAGCCCGTTGGCGTGGCTGATGACGAGGACACCGCGTCCGGCGAGACGTTCTGCATACGTCACCTGACCGTCAGCCGGAGCCTTCACGTCATCGCCAGGGCGCACGACGAGATCGACCCCGCGGTGGCCAGCGGCCCATTGCGCGGCTGGCGGCAGGAAGAACCTCTGGACCTCAGGCGGTCGCACCGGCCATTGCCAGAGGGCCCGAGGTCGCGCCGAGATCGGCGCTGCAGGGGGCGCTAGCGCCTCGGTGACGGTGGCAGCCGCGACCGAGTCAGCCAGTTTGAAGACTGTCGTGGGGGAAGTCCCGATGGCCATCTCGCCCGTCGCTCCCCCTGCGGGTGGCGGGAATAGCAGGATCGCGCACGCAACAGCGGCGATCGCCGCTGGCACGGCATACCGGCCATGCACGGTGTGCCGTGATCTCACCACACGAGGGGGCGTCGTCATGGTGCCACCGCACCATGCTGCACCCCGCCCCGCCAGGTTGACGACAGCAGCCTGTGGATGAGGTGACATCCCACCGCACCCATGTGGATTGAGCGATTCAGCCCTTCAGGGACGCCAACCGCGCGACCGCTTCGCCGAGGACCTCATCGCGCTTGCAGAAGGCAAACCGCACCAGCGTCCGCGCAGCCTCCCGATCATCATGGAAGACCGACACCGGAATCCCCACCACCCCCGCCCGTTCAGCCAACTCGCGGCAGAAGGTCAGCGCATCCGTCGCACCCAGCGCTGCCGCATCGGCGATGACGAAATACGTCCCGGACGGCACCGCAATCGGCAACCCCGCAGCCGCCAAACCCTCACACAGCAGGTCACGCTTGCGCTCCAACGACCCCGACAGCTCGGCGTACACCTCATCGCCGAGCCCAAGCGCAGTGGCGACAGCCGGCTGGAAGGGCCCGGAGGCAACAAACGTGAGGAACTGCTTCGCCGATCGCGCGGCAGCCACGGCAACAGCAGGGCCGACGATCCACCCGACCTTCCACCCCGTCGCCGAGAAGGTCTTCCCCGCCGACGAGATCGTCACCGTCCGATCCCACATGCCCGGCAGCCCCGCGACAGGGATGTGCTCGGCGTCGCCAAACGTGATGTGCTCATAAACCTCGTCGGTCACGACCCACGCGTCGTGCTCCCGCGCAAGCTCGCACACCAACTCGAGTTCCTCGCGCGTAAAGACCTTCCCGGTCGGGTTGTGGGGTGTGTTGAGCAAAACCAGCCGGGTGCGCGACGAGAACGCCGCCCGCAGCGAGGCCTCATCGACCGCAAAATCTGGAAAACGCAACACCGACGTCCGCCGGGTCGCTCCCGCTAGGGCGATCGTCGCGGCATACGAGTCGTAGTAGGGCTCGAAGGTGACGACCTCGTCGCCGGGTTCGCACATGCCGAGGATGACGGCGGCAATGGCTTCGGTGGCGCCCGCGGTGACGAGCACCTCCGAGCGCGGATCGACCGGTATGCCGTAAAACCTCGCCTGATGCGCAGCGATGGCTTCCAGCAGCTCGGGTACACCCGGTCCCGGCGGGTATTGATTGCGGCCCCCGCGGATCGCCGCGACCGCCGCGTCGAGCATCTCCGGGGGCCCGTCGATGTCGGGGAAACCTTGCCCGAGGTTGATCGCCCCGGTGCGCACCGCGAGGGCGCTCATCTCAGCGAAGATCGTCGTCCCGAAGGGGGAGAGGGCGCGGTTGCCGACAGGTCGCTCAGGTCGCTCCATGCGAGTCGAGTATGCCGTGTGCTTACGTCGCCGTCTCGCCCGCGTGCGCGATCTGCGCGAGACTCCGCCACACGAACAGCAGCGTCACGCCGGACCCTGCAAACGCGAACCAGAACGGCGCTGTTACACCCCAGTTGCTGGCGATCAGCCCGCCGAGGAACTGCCCGACGATCAGCCCGCCAACCAAGAAGATCGAATACACACTCCCGACTCGCCCCTGGAACTCAATCGGCGTCGCCCGCTGCCGCACCGCGTTCGACAGTGACGCCCACACGAACGCATACCCACCAAAGACCACCATGACAATGAGCGCCACCCACTCGGTCGACGTCAGGGCAAACGCCAGGTGGGTGAGGACTTCCAGCGTCAGGCACCCACGCATGAGCGTCGCCAAGGGGATCCGCCGCTCCAACCACCCGTATGCCGCCGTGCCCCCCATGCCGCCCACCGCGGCGGCGGTGGTGAGCAGCCCAAAGCCCACCGAGCCCACGCCAAGCCGGTCCTGGGCATAGAGCACGAGGATCGACCACGGCGCACCCCACGTGATGTTGAAGATCAAGATCACCAACGCGAGCGTCCGCACCGCAGGCTGTGACATGAGCCAGCGCAGTCCATCGGCGATATCCCGGCGCATATGCGTCTCGACGACGCCGCGCACACTGCCGCGCGGCAGCTCCATCCGCGTGAACAGCCACGCCGCCAGCAGCACACAGATCACCTGCACCCCGAACGGCCACACCATCCCGGCGGCAAACAGGAACGCCCCGATCGGAGGGCCGGCCAATTGATTCGCCACGAGGTAGCCCGTCATCAGCCGCGCGTTGCCAATCCCGAGGTCGGCCTTGGACACGATCATCGGCAAGACCGTGCGCGTCCCCGAGTCCACGAGCACCTCGGCGATGCCAGCAAGGAAGAGCGAGGCCAGCACCACCCAAATCGAAATCGCACCAGTGACGATCGTCAGCCCCATCGCCGCAATCACGAGGGCTCGCGCCCAGTTTGCGATCACCACGAGCCGGGTCCGGTCGACGCGGTCGGCGAGCGCACCGGCATACAGGCCAAAAATCAGCGTGGGCACCTGCTGGACCATCGCCGCTGCCGCGATGAGCAGCGGCTCGCGCGTTTGGGAGGCGACCAGGAGGGGCCCGGCCGCGAGCGCAATGCCGTCACCGAGGTTGGCGGCCCAAACCGAGGCGAGGTTCCACCGGAAGCGGGTGCCCATCCGCGGCGGCGCGAGGAGGTCGACGAGTCTGGACACAATCGGCCACGTTACGGCCGAGGAGGGATGCCGTGCACCCGGTTATCGATGTGGTCGGGAGGCGATTCGTCGGCAGGACCCAGGCGGCGTTAGGATGACCGATGGTCTCCGGACCATATTTCGCGCGTCCCTCGCCACCTTCAAGCCAGGCTCTCGGGCTCGGCTCACCGGTGGGGCGCACCACGGCAGTCCGTATGCCGGTCCCGCACCTTCGCGGTCCCGGTCACGCGGCGGGGTGCGCAGGTCGCCAGGCAGGTAGTCGACCGGCTCTGTAAGGGCTGGCACGGCCTACCGACGTAACTGACAACCTCAACCCAAGGAGGACACGGCAATGGCCGTCGTCACCATGCGCCAGCTCCTGGAGAGCGGCGTCCACTTCGGGCACCAGACCCGTCGCTGGAACCCCAAGATGAAGCGCTTCATCATGACCGAGCGCAATGGCATCTACATCATTGACTTGCAGCAGTCGCTGACCTACATCAACAGCGCCTACGACTTCGTCAAGCAGACCGTTGCCCACGGCGGCACGATTCTGTTCGTCGGCACCAAGAAGCAGGCCCAGGAGCCCGTCGCCGAGCAGGCCACGCGCGTCGGTATGCCGTATGTCAACCACCGCTGGCTCGGTGGCATGCTCACGAACTTCACGACGATCTCCAAGCGCCTCCAGCGCCTGAAGGAGCTCGAGGAGATCAACTTCGATGACGTGGCCGGCTCGGGTCACACCAAGAAGGAACTCCTCATCCTCAAGCGCGAGAAGGACAAGCTCGACAAGACCCTCGGCGGCATCCGCACGATGTCCCGGGTGCCGTCGGCCGTCTGGATCGTCGACACCAAGAAGGAACACCTCGCCGTCGATGAAGCCCGCAAGCTGGGGCTGCCCGTCATCGCGATCCTCGACACCAACTGTGACCCCGACGAGGTCGACTACAAGGTCCCCGGCAACGACGACGCGATCCGGTCGGTCACGCTGCTGACCCGCGTCATCGCTGACGCGGTCGCCGATGGCCTCATGTCACGCGCGCAGGTCCGCTCCGGTGACGCTGGTGAAGGCGCCGCTGTCGAGGAGCCGCTGGCCGAGTGGGAGCGCGAGCTCTACGCCGACGCTGCTGCCGCCGAGGCTCCCGCCGCTGAGGCTGCTCCCGCCGCTGAGGCTGCTCCGGCCGCTGAGGTTGAGGCCGCCCCGGTTGCTGACGAGGCTCCGGCTGCCGAAGCTGTCGCCGAGGTCCCCGCCGAAGCCGACCAGACCGCGGTCGCCGAGGCCGAGGTCGTCGTTGACGGCGCCGAGGCGCAGGTCGTCCAGGACGAAGCCTGATCCGCACGGGTCAGCTTGACTCATCACCCGTGACGGTTCCATCTCGGCCAGCCCGAGATGGAACCTCCCACGCCCCCACACGTCACCACCCAGATCGAACGACAGCGAGAGAGTAGAGATGGCGAATTTCACCGCCGCTGACATCAAGGCGCTGCGCGAGCAGACCGCCGCCGGCATGATGGACGTCAAGAAGGCCCTCGAAGAGGCCGATGGCGACATGACCAAGGCTGCCGAGATCCTGCGCATCAAGGGTCTCAAGGGCGTCACCAAGCGCGAAGGCCGCTCGGCCTCCAACGGCCTCGTGGCTGCCCGCGCCGAAGGCGGCGTGGGCACCCTCGTCGAGGTCAATTGCGAGACCGACTTCGTCGCCAAGGGCGAGCGGTTCATCGCGCTGGCCGACCAGGTGCTGGAGCAGGCCGTCGCGATCGAGGCCGACAGTGCCGAGGCACTCCTGGCGAGCACGCTGCCTGATGGCCGCACGGTCCAGGCGCTCCTCGAAGACGGCAACGCCACCCTCGGCGAGAAGATCGAGGTCCGTCGCGTGGGTCGGGTGACCGGCGAGCACGTCGTGTCCTACCTGCACCGCACGAGCAAGGACCTCCCGCCCCAGATCGGCGTCCTCGTGGCGACGACCGGGGGCGACGAGTCCACCGCGCACGATGTCGCCATGCACGTCGCGGCCTTCTCGCCGACCGTGCTGTCGCGTGAGGACGTCCCCGCCGAGACGCTCGACAACGAGCGTCGCATCGCCGAGGCCACCGCTCGCGAAGAAGGCAAGCCCGAGGCCGCCCTGCCGCGCATCATCGAGGGTCGGGTCAACGGCTTCTTCAAGGAGAACGTCCTCCTGGAGCAGGCCTACGCCAAGGACCAGAAGAAGTCCGTTGCGCAGGTGCTCAAGGAGGCCGGCTCCGAGGCCACTGGCTTCGTCCGCTTCCGCGTCGGCAACTGACGCCCGCATCTGGTTGACGCCGCTCGCCCCCTGGGGGCGGGCGGCGTCACTCATGTGAGGGCACCCTCGCCCTTGTGACAAGATCGACCAACCGCCGCTTGACCCTCGCAAGGAGTCGCCATGACCACCGACGCCGCATCACCTACTGCCGCACCGGCATACCGTCGGGTGTTGTTGAAGCTGTCGGGGGAGGTCTTCGGCGGCGGGCGCATCGGAGTGGACCCCACGGTTGTGAAAGGGATCGCCGCGCAGATCGCAGCCGCGGTGAAGCAGGGCATCCAGGTCGCGGTCGTCGTCGGTGGCGGCAACTTCTTCCGCGGGGCGGAGCTCCAGCAAAAGGGGATGGATCGCTCGCGCGCCGACTACATGGGCATGCTCGGCACTGTCATGAACTGCCTTGCGCTGCAAGACTTCTTGGAGAAGGAGGGCGTGCCTACGCGCGTCCAGACCGCCATCACGATGGCTCAAGTCGCGGAGGCCTACATCCCGCTGCGTGCGATTCGCCACCTCGAGAAGGGCCGCGTCGTCATCTTCGGCGCTGGCGCGGGTATGCCGTTCTTCTCCACTGACACCGTCAGCGCCCAGCGGGCCCTTGAGACCCACTGCGACCGACTCTTGATCGCCAAGAGCGGGGTCGACGGCGTCTACACCGCGGACCCTAAGGAAGACCCGAGGGCCACCAAGCTCGACACGTTGACCTTCGAGGACGCCCTCGGCCGCGGGTTGCGGATCCTCGACGCGGCGGCCTTTGCTTTATGTCAGGAAAACCACCTACCCATGCTTGTCTTTGGGATGGAGGGCGAGGGCAACATCACCCGAGCCCTGCAAGGTGAGAGGATCGGCACACTGGTCACTGCCGAGTGAGCCCCCGCAACACGACCGACCCGGATCGACCCTGACGGACACAGACCGCAAGGAGCCTTGGAGCAGCCATGATCGATGAGACCCTCTTCGAAGCCGAAGAGAAGATGGAGAAGGCCGTCGAGGTCGCTAAGGAAGACTTCGCTGGCATCCGCACCGGCCGGGCCAACCCGGGCATGTTCAACAAGCTGCTCGTCGAGTACTACGGCGCTCCGACTCCGATGCAGCAACTCGCGTCCTTCCAGACTCCCGAGGCCCGCACGATCCTCATCAAGCCCTTTGATGCCAAGGCGTTCCACGCGATCGAGAAGGCAATCCGCGACTCTGACCTCGGGGTCAACCCGAGCAACGACGGCGTCGTCATCCGCTGCGTCCTGCCCGCGCTGACCGAAGAACGTCGACGCGACTACGTCAAGCTCACCCACCACAAGGCCGAAGAAGCTCGCATCGCCATCCGCAACATCCGGCGCAAAGGCAAGACCGACCTCGAACACGCTGTCAAGGATGGCGCGATCGGTGAGGACGATGGCAACCGAGCAGAGAAGGAACTCGACCACCTGACCAAGAAATACGTCGAGACCGTCGACGCGCTGGCCAAGGGCAAAGAAGCCGAACTCCTCGAGATCTAACCCTGCCTTCACGTCCCCCAATCCCAGCCCAAGGATCCGTGACCTTGCTCATGTGCCGCCGATGACCGAAAGCCCCGGGAGCTCTGCAAGCCCGCTGGCCACCACGCCGGAAGGGCCCGTCGTTCCGCCGTCGCGGGCTGGTCGCAACCTCCCGGCCGCGATCACGGTGGGCATCGTGCTCGGCGCACTCATCATTGGCTGCCTGTTTTGGCGCAAGGAACTCTTTCTTGTGCTGGCGACGGCCTCCCTCAGCATCGGAGTGTGGGAGATCGTCACGGCCTTGCGAGCCCAAGGCGTCCGGGTCCCGATCGTCCCGGCGCTGCTTGGCTGTATTGCGCAGATGGTCGTCGCCTTCCTCTACGGTGCCCAAGCCCTCGGGGTCACCTTCCTGCTCGCGGTGGCTTTGCTTGTCATGTGGCGCGGGAGTGAGCCGGTGCCTGGCGCCGCCGCTGACGTGACGCACGGAGTCCTCGCCACGGCATACCCCGCGTTGCTGGGAGGGTTCGCGATGCTCATGCTCGCGAGTCCCGACGGCGCTTGGCGCACCTTCACCTTCGTAGCCGTCACCGTTGCGAGCGATATCGGCGGGTATGCCGTGGGCGTCCTCGCGGGGCGGCACCCGATGGCGCCGTCGATTAGCCCGAAGAAGTCGTGGGAAGGTTTTCTGGGGTCGGTCCTGTTCTGCATGCTCATAGGGGTGGTGTGCGTGACGTTCACGCCGGTGCAAGGGCCATGGTGGGCCGGGCTCATCCTGGGGGCGTTGCTCGCTCCCGCCGCCACCTTAGGAGACTTGGCCGAGTCAGCGCTCAAGCGTGACATCGGCATCAAGGACATGTCTTCGATCCTCCCTGGCCACGGCGGGATGATGGACCGGCTCGACTCGCTCGTCGTCGCCGCCCCCGTGTGCTGGCTCGTGCTCACGGTGCTGGTACCAAGCGCAGGTGGTTTCCGGTGACTTTCGGTGAGTGAGGCGCCCCCTAGCGCCTCACCAGGACGTCCCAAACCTGGTCGGCTCACCTTCGAGGCACGCGGTCCAGCTGCGACCCGTATGCCGCCCACTCACCTCGCCGATCTCGCCCCCGCCGAGCGCAAGGCCGCGGTGGAGGCGCTGGGGCACAAGGGGTTTAGGGCCAAGCAGCTCTCGACGCACTACTTCGAGCGCCTCGTCGATGACCCGGCTGAGATGACTGACTTGCCGGCTCGTGAGCGCCCTTCGCTTGTCTCGGCGATGCTCCCGACACTGTTGACCCCAGTTCGTCATCTCGTGGCTGACGACGGTCGCACCGTGAAGTCGGTGTGGCGCTTGCACGATGGCGCGATGGTCGAGTCGGTCCTGATGCGCTACCCCGACCGGGTGACGATGTGCATCTCGAGCCAGGCCGGGTGCGGCATGAACTGCCCCTTCTGTGCAACGGGTCAGGGCGGCTTGACCCGCAACCTGTCGACTGCCGAGATCGTCGAGCAGGTGGTCGCGGGCGCCCGGATGCTGCGCCGTGGCGAGGTACCTGGCGGCGACGCACACGAGCGCAAGCGCCCGCTACGGGTCTCGAATGTGGTCTTTATGGGGATGGGCGAGGCATTGGCCAACTACAACCGTGCGATCGGTGCGATCCGACGGTTGACCGATCCGGCCCCTGATGGGCTCGGCATGTCGGCTCGCGGGCTGGTCATGTCAACTGTCGGGCTGGTCCCGGCGATCGATCGGCTTGCGGGCGAGGGGATTCCGGTGACGCTCGCGCTCTCACTGCACGCGCCCGATGACACGCTGCGGGACGAACTCGTGCCGATCAACACCCGGTGGCGGGTGGGGGAGGCTCTCGACGCGGCCTACCGATATTTCGAGGCAACCGGCCGCCGCGTCTCGATTGAATACGCCCTGATCCGCGACATCAACGACCAGGCCTGGCGAGCGGACCTGCTCGGTGACCTGCTCACGCAGCGTGGCAAGGGTTGGGTCCACGTCAACCCGATCCCACTCAACCCCACTCCCGGCTCGAAGTGGACGGCGTCTCGCCCCGGAGTGGAGCAGCAGTTCGTTGAGCGGCTGCGGGCACACGGCATACCGACGACGGTCCGGGACACGCGCGGTCAGGACATTGACGGAGCCTGCGGCCAACTCGCTGCGACCACGGGTTAGTTGCGGCGAGGATCACGGTGGGCAACATCCCTGGCGGGTGATCCGGGTAGATTCCGGTATGCCGTGTCGCCTCACCTGGCGGCACGGCATACCGCCGCTGTTGTCGGGAAGGATCTTCCGTGCGCGCCTTGAGCAAACTCACTGCCGGACCTGGTCTGGAACTCGTCGATCGACCTGAGCCCGTGTGCGGGCCACTTGATGTGAAGGTGCGGGTGCTGCGGGCGGGGTTGTGCGGCACGGATCTGCACCTCGAGCAGTGGGATGACTGGGCGGCCGCGACGGTCAAGACACCGATGGTCATCGGGCATGAGTTTTATGGCGAGATCGTCGAGATCGGTGAGGACGTGCCGAAGGGGACCGCGGTCAAGGTCGGCGCTCGAGTGTCAGGTGAGGGCCACATCGTGTGCGGGCACTGCCGCAACTGTCGGGCTGGCCGTCGACACGTGTGCATCAACACGATCGGCATTGGGGTCAATCGAGACGGCGCGTTTGCCGACTATGTGGTGTTGCCAGCGACCAACGCGTGGGTGCAGCCGGACTCGATCGACCCAGATCTAGGGGCCATTTTTGACCCCTTGGGCAACGCGACGCACACGGCCCTGCAATGGTCGATGGTGGGGGAGGACGTGCTCATCACCGGGGCTGGGCCGATCGGTGTGATCGCCGCGGCCATTGCCCGGCACGCGGGAGCCAAGAACGTGTGCGTCACCGATCTGAGCGATTATCGGCTTGAGCTGGCTCGGCGTGCGGGGGCCGACCTCGTCGTCAACGTCGGGCACACCCGGATCAGAGACGCGCAGCGAGAGCTCGGGATGCGTGAGGGTTTTGACATCGGGCTGGAGATGTCTGGTGCGCCCGCTGCAGTGGCTGAGTTGCTCGCCAACATGAACCACGGCGGCATGGTCGCGATGCTCGGGTTGCCCAAAGACCCATATCCGATCGACTGGGGGCGGGTGATCACGCACATGATCACCATCAAGGGGATCTATGGGCGGGAGATGTTTGAGACGTGGTACCTCATGTCGTCGATGCTCGAGACGTCGGCTGAGTTCAAGGCGGCGGTGTCGTCGGTGATCACGCATCGGTTCCCCGCCGAGCAGTGGGCGGACGCTTTTGCGGCCGCTCGATCGGGGGAGTGCGGCAAGGTCATCATGGACTGGAGCTGACCAGCGTCATGTGGTGGCCGGTGGCGGGACGGCATACCGTGTCGGTGTTGGCGAGGCCCCTCGAAGGAGACCCATGTACGGCGCTGTGAAAGACCACCTGGCCGCGACCTTGCAGGAGATCCGCGACGCCGGGCTCTACAAGTCCGAGCGTGAGCTGGACTCGCCACAGTCGGCGCACGTGCGCACGACCGCGGGTGAGGCGCTCAACTTCTGCGCCAACAACTACCTGGGCCTGGCCGATCACCCGGCCGTCGTCGCAGCGGCCAAGGCGGCGCTTGACGAGTGGGGTTTTGGGATGGCCTCGGTGCGCTTCATCTGCGGCACCCAGACCCAGCACACCGAGTTGGAGCGCCGGTTGTCGGAGTTCCTTGGGACCGACGCGACGATCCTGTATTCGTCGTGTTTTGACGCCAATGGTGGCGTCTTCGAGGTGCTCTTTGGTGAAGGCGACTCGATCATCTCCGACGAGCTCAATCACGCGTCGATCATCGATGGGGTGCGGCTGTCCAAGGCTGCGCGTTATCGGTATCGCAACGCCGACATGGGTGATCTGCGGGCCCAACTGGTGGCCGCGCGGGACTCCGGGAGTCGCTGGATCGTCATCGTGACCGATGGCGTGTTTTCGATGGACGGGTCGTATGCGCCGCTCGACCAGATTTGCGACCTGGCCGACGAGTTCGGCGCGCTCGTATTTGTCGACGACTCGCACGCCGTCGGATTTGTCGGCGAGGGTGGGCGCGGGACGCCGGAGCTGTTTGGCGTGCAGGACCGGGTGGACATCTTGACCGGCACACTCGGCAAGGCGCTGGGTGGCGCGTCCGGCGGTTACGTCAGTGCGCACCAGGAGATCGTTGACCTGCTGCGCCAGCGGTCGCGGCCCTACTTGTTCTCCAACTCGGTGGCACCGGCGGTGGTGGCGGGTTCGCTCGCGGCGCTCGACCTGGTGGCTTCCTCGGGAGAGGCGCGCAACCAACTCAGGGCCAACACCCGGCTCTTCCGTCAGCTCATGGCCGAGGCTGGCTTCGAGGTGCTCCCAGGCACCCATCCGATCACGGCCGTGATGTTCCCCGGCGAGGACGGTGCTCGGCTCGCAACCCAGGTCGCCGATCACATGCTCCGCAATGGGGTATACGTCATCGCCTTCTCCTATCCCGTTGTGCCGCAGGGTAAGGCGCGCATCCGTGTGCAACTCTCAGCCGCCCATTCAGAGGCGGACGTGCGGGCCTGCGCAGCCGCCTTCATCGCCGCGCGCCAGGCCAGGAAGTGAAGAGACATGGAAGACGCCACCATTGCTGACCTGCCCGCTGAAGTCGTGGCACTGCTCACTCCCGAGCTTTGCGAGGAGATGGCAGCGACCTTCTGCGACCGGATCTACTACCCCCGATTCATCGCGATCGAGACGCCAGACGATGACGAGTTCGACTTCCCCGGTCTCTCCGAACCGGTTCTCTATCTCTTCGGCGAGGACCAGGGGATCATGGACCTCGGCGTGGCCATCAGCCGCGAAGGTTATCCCGTTTTCGTTTCCTATGACGAGGATGACGACCCGCGCCGGGTTCTCCTGCATGCGCCATCCCTCACGGAGTTCATCGCCTCCCGGAAGTTCGATGGCTCAGTCCTTGGCGGCGCCATCGTCATCTGTGCTCAAGCTCCCAAACTCGCCGAAGATGTCCTTGCCCACCTGTCGTCCCGCCTGAGCCGGGGACCGCACACCGAAGCTTGGCCGACAGAGGCTCAGTACCGCTTCGAAGGAGAGGGGGTACGCGTGCTGCTGTGGGATTGGGACGAAGGGCAGTGCGATTGGTACGTCAGCGGTGCCGATCTGAACGTGGTGGCCCGGTTCGTGGCCACGGTCCCGGGTGCGCCAATCGAGGATTTCTACAGCCACGGTATGCCGGACGAGGAGCTTCGGAAGGTTCTGCGGGCTGGCGGGGCTGCCGCGTCAAGCTGACGGCTCGTCAGCGTCCCAAGGGCATTGCGCTGCGTGAGGCGCCCGCTTTTGCGACAACCAGTTCGACGGCGGCCTCCACGGTGTCGACGAGATGCACCGCGTCCCGCATGCCAGCCTTGCCGTGGTCAAACGCCAGCGCTCGCAGCGCCGGCCATGCTGGCAGCGTCGACGTCCAATACGACCGACCGATGAGCACCAGCGGTGGCAAGTGGCCGTCGGGTCGGTCGCGGACCGGCAAACACCGGCCGTAGTAGAGGCGCGATGCCGCCTGGAAGACCTCTTGCACGGTCCCAGCAGAACCCGGCATGACCACGACCCCGTGCGATGACCGGGCGAGCAAACCATCCTCCCGCAGGGCGTTGGAGAAGTACTTGGCGATGGCCTGACCAAAGACGTTGGGCGGCTCGTGCCCGTAAAACCATGTCGGGATCCCCACCGACCGCAGCCGAGACCCCGGCTCGCGCAACCCTAATCGGCCCCGCTCGGTCAGCCCGGCACGGGCCCAGTCGCGGATGCTCAGTTGATACGACGGAGTCCTCGCCAGCCGAGCAATCGACCGTCCAACGTCCGCCATCGACCCGGCATACGCGCCGAGGTTGGCGCCTTCCATGGCCCCCGGGCCGCCGCCAGTCGCCACGACGAGTCCGGCGTCAGCCAGCGCAAATCCCAACCGTGCGGCCGCGGCATACACCGTGCTTCCACGATGCGCGGCGTGGCCACCCATCACGCCAACGACCGGGAGGCCGTCGAGCTCGTCATCCAGCGCGTCGGTGATCGACTCGTCGTGGATCGCGCGGAGCATCGTCGCGTACGCATCCCGGCCAGACCGCCGGTCGAGAGTCCAGACATAGGCGCGACCGTCGGGCGTCCCGGCATACCCCTGCTCTTCGTGCAACCCGGCATACAGCTCGTCAGCGGTATACGTCCGAGCCCGATACACATTGACCGGGGCCTGCGGGTCCGAGGGGAAGACAATCGCGCCATGCCGCACGAGGTGCATCATCAGCGCAGGGGAGAGTCGACCACCCAACACCACGAGGTCCGTGAGATCGGTGCGCGCGAGCAACTCATCCTCGACCTCATGGAGGTCCAAGTCCTGCAGTCGCAGCCCTCCGAGGGCAGATCGGCCTCCCCGATGGTGCTGGGGGCTGTGCCCCGCGAGGATGCCACGCAGGGTCTCCAACCGGTCGATCTCCATCGCCGCATGGTCTCACCATGAGCGGCTCCCGTCGACCGTTCGGCGCAGTCACGGTCAACCTCGGCGCAGAGGCGTCCACCGACGGGCGCGCTCGGGTGGCGGGCGGACGGCATACCGGTGCATTGTGACCGACATGACGACTGGCGCTTACCGCAAGACCTATGACGCGAGCGTGCGCGACCCCGAAGCGTTCTGGGGCGAGGCGGCCAAGGACATCGACTGGATCACGCCGCCGACAAAAGTGCTCGACGACTCTAACCCGCCGTTCTATCGCTGGTTCCCGGACGCGACCCTCAATACCTGCTATAACGCGCTCGACCGACACATCGAGGCGCGCGGCGACCAGGTCGCGATCCACTACGACTCGCCCGTCACCGGCACCAAGCGTTCCTACACGTATGCCGAGGTGTTGGCCGAGGTGAAGCGCCTCGCCGGTGCGCTCAAGGGCGCCGGTGTCGTCAAGGGCGATCGGGTCGTGTGCTACATGCCGATGGTGCCCGAGGCGGTCTTCGCGATGCTCGCGTGCGCGCGGATTGGCGCGGTCCACTCGGTCGTCTTCGGCGGGTTCGCGCCCGCTGAGCTCGCGGCTCGCATTGACGACGCCCAGCCCAAGGTCATCCTCTCGGCCTCCTGCGGGATCGAGCCGAGCCGCGTCGTGCCCTACAAGCCGTTCCTTGACGAGGCGATCGACCGCTCCGACCACAAGCCCGAACTCGTCGTCATGCTCCAGCGAGAGCAGTGTGAGGCGCCGTTGCGCGAGGGTGACGTCGACTGGCGCGAGTTCGTCTCAACCGAGGCCGCCGATGCTGGGGCCGATTGCGTTGAGGTCGCCGCGACCGACCCGCTCTACATCCTCTACACCTCGGGCACGACCGGGCGTCCCAAGGGCATCTACCGCGACAACGGCGGCCACGCGGTCGCGCTGCGCTGGTCGATGCGCAATATCTATGGCGTCGAGCCTGGGCAGACGATGTTCACCGCGAGCGACGTCGGCTGGGTCGTCGGCCACTCCTACATCGTCTATGCGCCCTTGCTCACCGGCGCCACGACAATCGTCTACGAAGGCAAGCCGGTCGGCACTCCCGACGCGGGCGCGTTCTGGCGGATCGTCTCGGAGTACAACGCCGTGACCATGTTCACCGCCCCCACCGCGATTCGTGCGATCAAGCGGGAAGACCCCGAGGGCGCGCTCATCGGTGACTACGACCTGTCGCACTGGGGCACCTTGTACCTCGCGGGCGAGCGTCTCGACCCCGACACCTACCACTGGGCGCACGACAAGCTCGGTGTCCCCGTCGTGGACAACTGGTGGCAGACCGAGACCGGCTGGCCCATCGCCGCCAACCCCAAGAGCCTCGAAGACCTCCCGATCAAGCCGGGGTCTCCGTCGGTGTGCGTGCCCGGTTATCAGGTCGAGGTCCTCGACGCGGTCGGCGACAAGCTGCCGGCTGGCCAAGAGGGCGCGATCTGCATCAAACTGCCGCTGCCCCCCGGCACGTTCCCGACCCTCTACAACGACGACGAGCGCTTCATTTCGAGCTACATGGCGGCCTACCCGGGGTACTACCTCACCGGTGACGGTGGCTATATCGACGAAGACGGTTACCTCTACGTGATGGGCCGCACCGACGACGTCCTCAACGTCGCGGGTCACCGCCTGTCGACGGGGTCGATCGAGGCTGCGCTCGCGGGTCACGCCGCGGTCGCTGAGTGTGCGGTCATCGGTGTCCACGACGACCTCAAGGGTCAGTTGCCGCGCGCTCTCGTCGTGCTCAAGGCCGGCATTAACGCCGAGACCGACGGCGACCGGATCAAGAAGGAGCTCGTCTCTCGGGTGCGCTCCGAGGTGGGTGCCGTCGCAGCGCTGCGCCAGGTGGACATCGTGACCGCGTTGCCCAAGACCCGATCGGGCAAGATCCTCCGCAAGACGATGCGCGAGATCGCCGACGGCCACACGCCGGTCGTCCCCGCGACGATCGAGGATGTCGGCGTCCTCACGATGCTCACCCCGATCCTGCACCCCGAGGACTAAGCGGGGTCGACTCACCCACAACAGCAGGGGGTATGCCGTGTGCTCACGGCATACCCCCTCGCTTGTGTCCCAGCGTGCTTGGGTCTCTGGGTCTAGAGGCGGCGGAGCGCGGTGGTGAGGAGCACGAGTTCGCCGACAGCATCGGTGGCGTCGAGGTCGACATAAGCCTCAATGACCCAGTCGTGGTCGCCAGCTGGATCGGCCAGGGTCTGGCGGACGAGCCATACGGGGCGCGCATCGTCGAGGTCCTCGTTGCCCTTTGCGGCGAGGACACTCTGCGGCAGGTCGCCGAACCGGGCGTCGCTGGTGACCTGCAGCATCGCCGGGCCTCGGGCATCGCCGTCGACGCTGATCTGATCGTGCTCGTCCCAATAGGCGCCGAGTGCTTCATCCCACGCGGCGGCGGTCATCGCGACGGGCCGCGGCGGCTCGGTGAGTGCCGCGCCGGCTTGCTCAACGGCATACAGGCCGTCGATGTCGTCGCGCGCGGCCAACTCGACTCGACGCCACATCGCGCGCCGCACCATGGTGCGCAGCGCGGTGACATTGGCCGAGAGCGGGCGTGGCGGGCGCGGCGCGTCGGGGCTCCCAGCGTGCTGTGGGGCCGTCGCCGCAGCTGCGTCGGGGTCGACCAGCGCCTCCCACTCGTCCACCAGCGAGGAGTCGGTCTGGCGAATCGTCTCGCCGAGCCAGTCAATGAGTTCGTCCAGCTCGGGGGTGCGGTAGGCGTCCGGCACGGTCTGGCGGAGCGTGCGATAGGCGTCGGACAGGTAGCGCAGCACGACACCCTCCGAGCGGGTGAGCCCATAGCGGCTGACGAGATCGGTGAAACTCATCGCCTGCTCCCACATCTCGCGGACGATGGACTTGGGTGCCAGCGCGTCCTCACCAAGCCAGGGGTGAGTGTGCCGGTATGCCGTGTACGTCGCGCTGAGGAGTTCGGCGAGGGGCTGGGGCCAGGTGACGTCTTCGAGGAGTTCCATGCGCTCCTCGTAGTCGACGCCGTCGGCCTTGAGTTCGGCGACGGCCTCGCCGCGCGCAGCCCACTGTTGAGCGAGCAAGATCGGCTTGGGGGAGTCGAGAACGGACTCGACGACGGACACCACGTCGAGGGCGTAGGTGGGAGCGTCGGGGTCGAGGACATCGAGCGCTGCGAGGGCGAACTGCGCCAGGGGCTGGTTGAGGGCGAAGTCCGGAGGGAGATCGACGGTGAGCCGCAGCGTGCGGCCGGTCTCATCTGGTATCGGAAGTCGCTCGATGACACCTGCGTCAATCAGGCTGCGGCCGAGGCGGATTGCGCGGCGCGCGAGGCGTGCCTGGGCGGCAGGTTCTTCGTGGTTGTCACGGGTGAGGCGCGAGAGTGCGGCGACGGGGTCACCGGGGCGAGCGACGACGTTGATGATCATCGCGTCGTCGACCTTCATTCGAGACACGAGCGCCTCCGGGGCCGCGGCGACGAGTTTGTCAAAGGTCGCCTCGGTCCAGACGATCTGTCCCGCGGCGGGTTTGACGCGTTGGACTCGCTTGACCTTGATCGGGTCATCGCCCGCCTTGGCGAGGCGGCGGGCGTTTTCGATGATGTGCTCGGGGGCCTGGACGACGACCTCGCCGCTGGTGTCGAAGCCGGCCCGCCCCGCCCTGCCCGCGATCTGGTGGAACTCCCGCGCCTTGAGCAACCGCTCCCGCTGCCCGTCGAACTTCGTCAGTTGCGAGAGCAACACCGTCCGGATCGGGACATTGATGCCCACGCCGAGCGTGTCCGTGCCGCAGACGACTTTGACAAAGCCAGCCTGGGCGAGCTGCTCGACGATCCGGCGATAACGGGGGAGCATGCCCGCGTGATGGACGCCGATGCCCCGGCGCAGGAGACCGCTCAGGACTCGGCCGAAGCCCGCGCCGAACCGCACGGCGCCGAGGCGATCGGCAATTTGTTGCTTCTCGGCAGGAGTGAGCAGACCGGTCGACCGGAGCGAGGTCGCCTGGGCAGCCGCTGCTGCTTGCGACGGGTGGACGACGTAGACCGGAGCTCGGTGGGTGCTGACAATTTCTTCGAGAGTGTCGGCAATGGGGGTGAGGGCCCACGTGTAGCTCAGCGGGACCGGCCGGTCGACGCTGGTCACCTCGGTGACGGCGACGCCGGTGCGTTGGGTGAGGTCGCGGTCGATCGTGCTCATGTCGCCGAGGGTCGCGGACATGAGGATGAACTGCGCGCGGGTCAGTTCGAGCAGAGGCACCTGCCAGGCCCAGCCGCGCTGCGGGTCGGCGTAATAGTGGAACTCGTCCATGACGATCGGCCCGTTGAGCCCTTCGCCATCAGCGCCTTGTCGCAGAGCCATATTGGCAAGGACCTCAGCCGTGCAGCAGATGATCGGGGCGTCGGGGTTGACCGACGCATCCCCGGTCAGGAGACCCACTCGCTCCGCGCCGAAGGTCTCGCACAGCGCGAAGAACTTCTCGTTGACCAGGGCTTTGATGGGCGCGGTGTAGAAGCTGCGGCGCCCTGTCGCGAGGCCAAGCGCGTGGGCGGCGACGGCGACGAGGGACTTCCCTGAACCGGTCGGGGTCGCGAGGATGACATGTTGCCCCGTGAGCAGGGCGATCAGCGCCTCGTCCTGATGGGGATACAGCGTGAGTCCCTCAGCAAGCGCCCACTCGGTAAAGGCCTCGTAGAAAGCGTCCGGATCGTGCGAGGCAGCCTGACCCTCGCGGCCCAGCACCGCCACAACCAGCGGGTATGCCGGTGGGTTGGGTGCGAGGGACATCCACCTATCCTCTCAGTCGGCTACGCCCTCTCCGGCGCACTGATCGACCGAGCCGGCAGGACCGAGTCATCGCCTCGACGTGCGGGTGTAGCGGGTCACCGCCAACGGCACGAAGATCGCGAGCATCAGCAGCGAGCCGATGAGCACCGTGGCGATGGGATAGCGCATCGGGATCGCGTCAGACACTGGCGATTGGCCGAGGTTGCCGAAGAGTGACCGGGCTGCCTGGACGAGCGCTGACACGGGGTTCCAGTTGGCGAACGCCTGCAGCGGGCCGGGGAGGTTCTGTGACTGGACGAACGCATTGGAGATGAAGGTGAGCGGGAAGAGGATCATGAACGACGCGTTGTTGATGACTTCCGGTGTGCGGACCATCATGCCGATGAGCGCCATGACCCAGCTGAAGGCGTAGCTGAACAGCAGCAGCAACCCCACGCCGCCGAGGAACGAGACCAATCCCTCGTGGAAGCGCCAGCCGACGAGCAGCCCGGTGAGGATCATGATGACCATCGAGATCGTGTTGAGCGCCAGGTCAGCCGCGGTGCGACCGAGCAGCACGGCAGCCGGGTGCATCGGCAACGTGCGGAAGCGGTCGATGATGCCGTCTTTGAGGTCCTGCGCCATCCCGAAACCGGAGAAAGTCGCCCCAAAGAGCACGGTCTGGCCGAAGATGCCGGCCATGAGGTAGTCGGTGTAGTTGGTGCCCTCGACGCGGATCGACCCGCCGTAGACCTGACTGAAGAGCAGCACGAACATGATCGGCTGCAACACCGCGAACACCACGTAGTCCGGGCTGCGCTTGAACTTCAGCAGGTTGCGCCAGGTGATCGTCCACGCGTCGCTGAGTGCCGGCATACGCGGCCCGTCGGCTCGGGGGAGTGAATCGGCATCGGTATGCCGTGCCAGCTGGGTGCTCATGAGGCGGCCCTGTCGCTCTCGGAGGTGTCGGAGGTGGCTGAGGTGTCTGAGGTGCCGGAGGCGGCCGGGCCGGTGAGGAGGAAGACGTCGTCGAGGTCGGGCGGCGGATCCCGGCGTCGTGGAGCTCGACGCGAGCCTGGCCCAACTCGGCAAGGACAGTGGCCAAGGTGCTGGGGCCGAGTTGAACAGGAACCTCAAGCGAGCGTCCGGAGTCGTCCACGGTGACCGGGCCGGTGCCGTGGCGAGCGAGGATCTCGCGGGCAGCGCTGGAGTCAGCGGCGTCGACCAGCGCAAGAGCGATGCGATGCCCGCCGATCTGGGCTTTGAGTTCGTCCGACGTGCCTTCGGCGATGACCCGTCCCTGATCGATGACGTAGATGCTGTCGGCGAGGTGATCGGCCTCTTCGAGGTATTGCGTCGTCAGGAGCACGGTGGTGCCGCCGGCGACGAGGCTCTTGATCACTCCCCACAGGGCGATCCGACTGCGTGGATCGAGGCCGGTGGTCGGCTCATCGAGAAACAACACCTGCGGATCGATGACCAGGGCGCCGGCGAGGTCGATGCGACGACGCATCCCGCCGGAGAAGCCCTTCACCGGCCGGTCACCGGCCTCGGTGAGGTCAAAGAGCTCGATGAGCTCGCGGGCCCGCGCTCGAGCAGCGCGAGTGCCGAGGTGATAGAGCCGGCCCACCATTTCGAGGTTTTCGAGCCCCGTGAGGTTCTCGTCAACGGCGGCGTACTGCCCACTGGATCCGATGATCTGCTTGACCTCCCGCGCTCTGGACAGCACGTCGAGACCGGCGATCCGGGCGGTGCCCGAGTCGGGGCGAATGAGCGTGGTCAGAACCTTGACGGCAGTCGTCTTGCCTGCGCCGTTGGGGCCGAGGAGCCCGACAATGCGTCCCTGGGGCACCTGCAGGCTGAGGCCATCGAGGGCGTGGACATCCTCGCCATTGGCCCGGTACGTCTTGCGCAGATCCTGCGCGTCGATCATCGGCATTGGATGACCCTAACTTCTCCGTCTGACACCCCGCTGATCTCTACCGCTGACCCCGCCGACGTGCCGCCCATTCGATACCCGAAGGCGAGTCGGGCGTCGGATCCAGGTATCGATTGGGCAGGGGGTGGGGGGAGGTATCTCTAGTCCGACCCTCCGAGGTGGGAGGATCACCCTCGTGCTGGGTGCGTTGCAGGGATTCGTCACGATCTCTGCCGTCGTCTTCCTCGGTTGGTTGCTCGCCGACCGCAAAGTCCTCGACCTCGCCGCCCAGCGCATCCTCGCTGACCTGGCGTTCTTCGTCGCTTCGCCCGCTCTCCTTGTGATGATCCTCGCTCAAGCGCCCGTGTCGGCTGTGCTATCCCCGCATTTGCTCGTTGCGCTTGGCAGCGCCGTCTTCGTCATGGCCATCGGGTATGCCGTGTCGCGGCGCCTCTGGCACGCCGACGTCGGCGAGTCGGTCATGGCAGCACTGGCTTCGGGTTATGTCAACTCCGCCAATCTCGGCATCCCGATCGCGATCTACGTTCTCGGCGATGCCACTCACTCCGCACCTGTGCTGCTCGTGCAGCTGCTGCTCTTCACGCCGATCAGCATGACGATCCTCGACTCCCAAATGCCTGGAGCCAAGCCTGGTTTCACCGCACGCGTCGCTGGCCTTTTCCGCAATCCGATCACGGTGGGTGCGATCGTCGGTCTCGTCATCTCCCTCACTGGCATCACGATCCCCGAACTCGTCATGGCACCGCTCACCTTGGTGGGCAACCTCGCCGTCCCGGGGATGCTCATCGCGTTCGGCGTCTCGCTGCGCCTCGGGCAGAAGCCGGGTCAGGACTTCGATCGCCTCGCCGTGATCACTGGGCTCAAGCTCATCGTCCAACCGCTGGCAGCAATCGGGATCGCGCTTCTGCTCGGCATCCGTGGCCACGGAGTCCTCGTCGCAGCAGTCATGGCCGCACTCCCGACAGCGCAGAACATCTTCACATATGCACTGCGCTATGACCGGGCGGTCTTCTTGACCCGGGATGCCATCTTTGTGACGACCTTCGGCAGCATCCCCGTCGTCCTCGTCGCGGCAGCTTTCCTGAGTTGAAACCAACGCGACTACGGAGGGCGGAGACTCTAGTGAGCGGTCAATGCAGATAAGGCTCGACCCAACACTGCTGGCCTGCCCGTCATCTGCTCCTCGACGTCCGCCCACTCGGCAACGCGCAATCCGGCATTGACGCCCAGCCAGCGCAGCGGCTCGGGCTCCCAGGATGGTGAGCGATGCCCGACCCACGGCAGCCTCGTGAGGGGAGATGGCACGCCGCGGATGAGATCCGCCAACGTCCGCCCGGCGAGATTGGTCGTCGCGACCCCGTCGCCGACATACCCACCAGCGGTGCCCAGTCCGGAATCAGCGTGATACGTCACCCGGGGATGCCAATCGCGCGCGATGCCAAGCGGTCCGCCCCAGCGGTGCGTCACGGCATACTCGCGCAGTGTCGGAAACAGCTCATGCAGGGTCTCGATGATGTCCCCGAAAACCTCTGGCTCGCAATCGAACTCGGGCCGGATGCGTGACCCGAAGTGGTACGGGGCTCCCCGCCCGCCAAACGCGATCCGGTCGTCAACGGTGCGCTGTCCGTAGATCACGACATGCCGGTGGTCGGCGAAGGTCTCCCGCCGCGCCAAGCCGATTTCGTCCCACACCGAGGCCGGGAGCGGTTCGGTCGCGACCATGAGGGAGTAGACCGGCGCGATCGCGCGCCGAAGCCCCGGGAACCTCGCGGTCCACGCCTCAGTTGCTCGCACGGCATGCCGTGCCCGGACTACCTGCCCCGACGCGAGCCGGACCTGTCCAGCAAAGGCAACCTCGACAGGCGCTCCCTCGACGATGACGCCACCGAGCCGGCGCACGGCCGCGGCGAGTCCGTCGACCAGGCGCTTGGGGTGGACGCGCGCGCAATGGGGATTAAAGGTCGCGCCGTGCAGACGCGTCATCGCCACTCGTTCATGGGCGGCATCGGCGTCGAGCCACACTGTGCCGTCGCCCCAATACTCACCGTGCTGGGCCGCGGCCCGCGCACGCACCGCTTGGGCGGCGGATCGAGCTGCCACCACCGTGCCGCCTTGGGCGAAGCCGCAATCGATCCGCTCGTCAGCGCAGACGCTGCCCAACTCGCGAACCGTCTCCTGCAGAGCAGCGACCATCGAGCGCGCACCAGATTCGCCGTGTGACGACGCAATCGCCTCCGGTCCAACGGGATACAGCGCTGACACCCAGCCGCCGTTGCGCCCACTCGCGCCAAACCCCACGTGGGCTGCCTCCAACACGACAACGCTCAGCGAGGGGTCAGCGCGCAGGAGGTAGTACGCCGTCCAGAGCCCGGTGTAGCCCGCCCCGACAATGCAGACATCGGCTCGCGCGGGCACGTCAGACGTGGGGAGTGCAGCAGTCGTGAGTGAAAAGCCTTGCTGCCCAACGGCATACCTGCTGGTTGTCGGGCTTGGCCCAAGCGGCGCGGTCGGGTCGTCCCACCACAGGGGGAGCGAGCCAACTGCAGGAGTCACTCGGGGCTCACAGGTGCTTGTCGGCGTCCTGGAGCACCGAGCGCAGCCGCGAGGCGATGTCGGCGAACTCGGGCTCGCCGATGATGAGCGGGGGCGCGAGTTGGATCACGGGGTCGCCGCGGTCGTCGGCCCGGCAATACAGGCCGGCGTCGAAGAGCGCCTTGGAGAGGTAACCACGCAGCAGCCGCTCGCTCTCGCCCTCGTCAAAGGTCTCCCGAGTCGCTTTGTCTTTGACCAGCTCGATGCCATAGAAGTAGCCCTCGCCCCGCACGTCACCGACGATCGGCAGATCGAGCAGTCCCTCGAGCGCGGCCCGGAGCTTGGGCGCGTTTTCGCGGACGTGAGCGTTGAGGCCCTCGCGCTCGAATATGTCGAGGTTCGCCATCGCCACCGCACACGAAATCGGGTGCCCGCCAAAGGTATAGCCGTGCGGGAAGTAGTTGGTGCCCTTGCGGAACGGCTCGAAGAGTCGATCGCTGACGATCATCGCGCCCAGGGGGGCATACCCCGACGTGATGCCTTTTGCGGTCGTGATGATGTCCGGGACATAGCCCAGCTGGTTGCACGCAAACCAGTCACCGATGCGCCCAAAGGCGCAGATGGTCTCGTCAGAGACCAGCAGCACGTCGTACTCGTCGCAGATCTCCCGCACTCGCTCGAAGTATCCGGGCGGAGGCGGGAAGCACCCGCCAGAGTTCTGCACCGGCTCCAAGAAGACGGCAGCGACGCTATCCGGTCCCTCGAACTCGATGGCTTCGGCGATCCGCTCCGCGGCCCATAACCCAAATGCCTTGGGGTCCTCCCGCAGGTGCTCAGGAGCGCGATAGATATTGGTGTTGGGCACCTTGTGCCCGCCGGGAACCAGAGGCTCAAAGGGCAACTTCGCAGCCGGTATGCCGGTAATCGACAGTGCGCCCTGGGTGGTGCCGTGATAGGCCACCGATCGGCTGATCACCTTGTGCTTGAGGGGCTTGCCCTGGAGCTTGAAATACTGCTTGGCAAGCTTCCAGGCCGACTCCACGGCCTCGCCGCCGCCCGTGGTGAAGAAGACCCGGTTGAGGTCGCCGGGGGCGTAATGGGCGAGCCGCTCCGCGAGCTCGATGGCGCGCGGGTGCGCGTAGGACCACAGGGGGAAGTAGGCGATCTTGCCGAATTGCGTGGCGGCCGCATCGGCGAGTTCTTGTCGCCCGTGCCCGACCTGCACGGTGAATAGCCCGGACAATCCGTCGAGATAGCGGTTGCCGCGGTCGTCCCAAATGTAGGCGCCTTCACCTCGCACGATGATGGGCACGTTGTGGGCGCCCGGCCCATCAGACGTATCGTCAAATACCGAGTGGCGCGTGAAGTGCATCCACAGATGGTCGCGAGCAGCCTCGGAATACAGCTTGCCGGTGCCGGTGTGGTAGTCGGAACTCGGTTCCCAAATCTCATTCGGATAGACGGTCATCGAGTGCCCCAGTTGTAGTGCTGCTTGTTGAGTTGCAGGTAGACGAATGTTTCGGTCGCCACGACACCCGGCAGCGTGCGGATGTCACGGGAGATCACATCGAGCAGATGAGCATCGTCTTCGCAGACGATTTCGCAGAGCACATCGAAGCTGCCGGCAGTTGTCACCACATACGCGACCTCGGGCAACTCACCCAGTGCCGCCGCAACCTCCCTCATGTCGCCGGAGACCTTGACTCCCACCATCGCCTGTCGCAGGAAGCCGACCTGGAGCGGGTCAGTCACCGCCACAATCTGGACGACCCCACCATCGATGAGCTTCTGGACTCGGGCGCGAACAGCGGCCTCAGACAACCCGACTGCCGCCGCGATCGCGGCATACGAGCGTCTGCCGTCGATCTGGAGTTGCTCGATGATCGCCTTGCTCACGTCGTCGAGAGCGACTGGCGCGGCGGGCCACGAGCGGCGGGTGTGGCGATCTCCGGGCGTCATGGAATGAGATGGTGGCCCCCTTGCGCCCCTAACGCAACCCCTTTGGGGGAGTTTGACCACTGAATCCGTGGTGAACGATCGGTCAGGTTTACGAAATCCGTCCCTAAAGGGCGCTAGGGCTACCGAAATCCGCGACAAAGGGCTAGATTGCGGCAACTGCACGTCTGGGTTAGGGCGGCGGTGTTGATCATGATCAACGGCTCCCTGCCTGAATCGTGTTCGAGTCGGATCATCTGCCTGATCACCTGGAGGGAACCATGACGACCAGCCCGCGCCAACTCCGCAACCACATCGGCGGCGAATATGTGGAGGCCGACACCGACGCCCGTCTGGACATCATCAACCCGGCAACGGCAGGCGTGGTCGCCTCAGCGCCGATCTCGGGTCAGTCCGACGTCGACCGCGCGTATGCCGCTGCTGACGCTGCCTTTGCCGAGTGGGGGCGCTCGACGCCTCGCCAGCGACAGGAAGCGATGTTGAAGTTCGCCGACGCGATCGAGGCGCGCGCGGACGAGTTCGTCCAACTCGAGGGCGAAAACACCGGCAAGCCCAACGCGCTCACGGCGAGCGAAGAAGTGCCGCCGATGCTCGACCAGCTGCGCTTCTTCGCCGGCGCAGCGCGGGTGCTCGAGGGCCGTTCCGCTGGTGAGTACATGCCGGGTCACACGTCGTGGATTCGGCGCGAGCCGATCGGCGTCATCGGCCAGGTCACCCCGTGGAACTACCCGATGATGATGGCGATCTGGAAGATCGGCCCGGCCCTCGCTGCAGGCAACACCATCGTGTTGAAGCCCAGTGACACGACCCCTGAGACCACCCTCTTGTTGGCCGAGATCGCCGCGCCGTTCTTCCCTGCTGGCACGTTCAACGTCGTCACCGGCGACCGCGACACCGGCCGGATGGTCGTCTCGCACCGCCGCCCCGACATGGTCGCCATCACGGGCTCGGTGCGCGCTGGCTCGCAGGTCGCGCAGAGCGCGGCCGAGGGCCTCAAGCGGGTCCACCTCGAGCTCGGCGGCAAGGCACCCGTCATCGTCTTCGACGACGCCGATATTGAGGCGGCGGTCGAAGGCATTGCGATCGGTGGCTACTTCAACGCGGGCCAGGACTGCACGGCGGCGACCCGCGTGCTTGCCGGCCCCGGGATCCATGACGACTTCGTCGCGGCGCTCGCGGAATACGCCAAGAACTCAGCCAAGGTCGGTATGCCGGACGACGAGGACGCGCTCTTCGGTCCCGTGAACAACCCCGGCCAGTTGGAGCGGGTTCAGGGCTTCATTGAGCGTCTCCCAGGCCACGCGACCTTGTCCGCGGGCGGGTCGCGAGTCAGTGCGCTCGGCGACGGGTTCTTCCTCGAGCCAACGGTGTTGTCTGGCCTGCGTCAGAACGACGAGGCGATCCAAAACGAGATCTTTGGCCCGGTCATCACGGTGCAGCGTTTCTCGGACGAGGAGGAAGCACTCCGCTGGGCCAATGGGGTCGACTATGGGCTGGCGTCCAGTGTGTGGACCAAAGACTTCGGTCGGGCAATGCGCATGTCGCGCGCGCTCGACTTCGGATGTGTGTGGATCAACACTCACATTCCGATCGTGGCGGAGATGCCGCACGGGGGATTCAAAAACAGCGGGTACGGCAAGGATCTGTCGATGTACGGCCTTGAGGACTACACGCGGATCAAGCACGTCATGGCCAATATCGAGTCCTGACGTTTCTCACGACCGGAAGGGGATTGGCCGATGAGCCGATTCGACAAGCAGCCTGACCCAGCGATGCGACAGCTCGCATCGCTGGCGCGTTCGTCGATGTCTCGACGACAGCTGCTCGGCGGCGCAGGTGCGGGCCTCGCCGCCCTGGGGTTGGCGGCGTGCGCGCCGCCGGCTCCGCCCTCTGGCGGTAAGGCAGCCGTCAAGCTGCCCGTCGACAAGAGCGCAACGGAAAAGACCGTGGCGTGGGCGAACTGGACGGCATACCTCGACTATGACGAGGAGGCCAAGAACTATCCGACGCTCGAACAGTTCATCAAGTCAAGTGGGATCACAGCCAGCTATACCGAGGACATCGACGACAACGATTCCTACATCAGCAAGGTCAAGCCTCAGCTGCAGGCAACCCCTCCGCAGGACATCAACCGCGACATCATCACCCTGACCGACTGGATGGCCAACCGGGTTATCCGCGATCAACTCGTGCAGCCGTTGGACATCATCCGGATGCCCAACGTCGCGCGGATGCTGGAACCACTCAAAGACGTGTCGTTCGACCCCGGTCGTCAGTACTCGATCACGTGGCAATCTGGTTTTGCTGGCATTGGCTACGACAAGAGCAAGGTCGGCCGCGAGATCAAGAGCATCGCCGATCTGTGGGCACCCGACCTCAAGGGCAAGGTCACCGTCCTGTCGGAATTCCGCGACACCATCGGGCTGATCATGCAGAGTCAAGGCGTCGACATCTCAGGTGACTTCACCAAAGACCAGGTCACCAAGGCCATGGACGAGATCACCAAACGCGTCGCAGATGGCAGCATCCGTCGGATCAAGGGCAACTCCTACATGGAGGACCTCAAGTCGGGCAACGCGATCGCGGGCATCGTCTGGAGCGGCGACATGTACATCCTGCGGGCCGAGACGGAGAACGAAAACTGGGAGTTCATCATCCCTGACTCCGGCGGCACTCTCTGGAGCGACAACATGATGATCCCGATTACGTCAACGCACCGGAAGAACGCGATGGCGCTGATGAACTACTACTACCAGCCGGATGTTGCCGCGCAGGTAGCGGCGTTCGTCAACTACGTCTGCCCTGTGCAGGGCGCACAAGAGGAAATGGTCAAGATCGACCCTAAACTTGCCGAGAGCCCCCTCATCTTCCCGACTGAACAGTGGATCAAGGAAAAGAAGATCCAAGGTTTCCGGGCGCTTGAGCCGCAGGAAGACGCGGACTACTCCGCGATGTGGGCAAAGGTGGTGGGCAACTGATGGGTATCTTCTCCAAGTCAACAGGCGGCTTCCGCGAGGCCAAGGGCGACCTGATCCTCGAGAACGTCACCAAGAGCTTCGCGACCTTCACCGCTGTCGACGACTTGTCGTTGACCGTCCCACGAGGCTCGTTCTTTGCTCTGCTCGGTCCCTCCGGGTGTGGCAAAACGACGACTCTGCGGATGGTCGCTGGCCTTGAGCAACCAACGGCTGGGCGAGTCAAGATCGGCTCGACCGATCTCACCGGGTCACGGCCCTACGAGCGGCCGGTCAACACGGTGTTCCAGTCCTATGCGCTCTTCCCGCACCTGACGGTGCGCGACAACGTCGCCTTCGGCCCCAAGCGTCGCGGTGTCGCCGACGCGGTTGCCGAAGCCAACAAAACCCTGGAGCTGGTTCAGCTGTCGCACCTCGCCGACCGAAAGCCGACCCAGCTCTCTGGTGGGCAGCAACAGCGGGTCGCCGTCGCGCGGGCTTTGGTGAACCACCCCGAGGTGCTCCTGCTTGACGAACCGCTCGGTGCGCTTGACCTCAAGCTCCGCAGGGAGATGCAAGTCGAGCTCAAGCGAATCCAAATGGAGGTCGGGCTCACCTTCGTTCACGTCACCCACGACCAGGAAGAAGCCATGACCATGGCCGACACCGTCGCGGTGATGAACCTCGGCAAGATCGAGCAAATGGGGGCGCCTGAGGTCCTCTACG
This sequence comes from Actinomycetales bacterium, assembly GCA_016715285.1. Lineage (GTDB taxonomy): Bacteria > Actinomycetota > Actinomycetes > Actinomycetales > Dermatophilaceae > Phosphoribacter > Phosphoribacter thorii. Next base: position 85,029 of record JADKAO010000001.1, read on the forward strand.
ACCTGCCGCGGACGAAGTTCGTCGCGAACTTCCTCGGCCAGTCCAACCTTCTCCACGGCACGGTCCAGGGCACTGACGGTGACTCCGTCGTCATCGGGTCGGGCGACCACAAGGTCAAGGTTCGGCAAGCCCGGATGGCCACCGGTGAAGGTGGCGAAGCCATCTTCGGGGTCCGGCCGGAGAAGACCCGGATCCACGACACTGACCCTGGACCGCAGTTGTCGGGTGCAAGCATCGGCCCGGGCACCCTGCTCGACGTCTCCTTCAGCGGTGTTGCCACCCAGTACCTCGTGGAGATCCCGGGTGTTGGACGCTGGGCGGTCTACGAGCAGAACCTCGACCTCGACCGGATCGACAACAAGCCCGGTGACCAGGTCTGGATCTCGTGGAACCCCGGCCACGCCTTCGGAGTCCGGTCATGAGTGCACTCGCTCACCTCGGGTCAACGGGGGGAGGTGCACAGGCACCTGGTGGAGCGGCCCCCGAGCCCACCAAGAAGGGTGGGTTCACGGCATACCTGCTGCTCTTGCCGGGCGTGCTCTGGCTACTCGTCTTCTTCGTCGCGCCCATGGTGCAGTTGGCGGCGGTGTCGCTGCAGTCGCAGTTCCCGGGCTACCCGGGTTACTACTACCGCGACGTCAACTTCGGCAGCTACCTCACCGCGATTACGGAGTATCTGCCGCACTTCGGTCGGTCCCTCTTGTTTGCGGGTGCGGCCACGCTGTTCGCGTTCGTGCTCGCCTATCCGCTGGCGTATGCGATGGCCTTCAAAGCCGGCAAGTGGCGGGGCGTCATGATGATTTGCGTCATCGCGCCGTTCTTCACATCGTTCATCCTCCGCACCGTGGCGTGGCGCCAGATCCTGGCCGATGAGGGGCCGATCGCGTCAACGCTGCGGTTCTTGCATCTCCTCCCAGGCGGTCACATCACGGAGACCTGGGTGGCGGTGGTTGCAGGGTTGACCTACAACTTCCTGCCGTTCATGGTCCTGCCGATCTATGCCTCGCTGGAGCGGGCCGATCCGAAGATCATCGAGGCAGGCGGCGACCTTTACGCCAATGGCCTGACGACCTTCCGTCGGGTCACCCTGCCGATGTCAATGCCGGGCGTGCTTGCTGGCACCTTGCTGACCTTCATCCCGGCCGCAGGTGACTACGTCAACGCCGAACTGCTCGGGTCGGACACGTCAACCAAAATGGTCGGCAACGTCATCGAGAGCCAGTTCTTCAAGGTGCTCGGTGGCTTCCCGGTCGCCGCGGCGTTGTCCTTCACCTTGATGGCCGTGATCCTCGCGCTCGTATTCCTCTATGTGCGCCGCTACGGGACGGAGGAACTCCTGTGACTACTGGACAGCGGATCCGCTTTTGGATCTCGGACCACATCGTCATGCTCGTGGCGCTCTTCGTTCTCCTATACCTCTTCTTGCCGGTTGCCTACACGTTCGCCTTCTCGTTCAATAACTACAAGAAGTCGAACATCTCGTGGAACCCGGAAGGCTCGCCGACCCTGGATCACTGGCAAAACCCGTGCGGGCCAGCGGGAATCTGCGACGCGCTCACGACGTCCATTACTGTCGGCGGCATTGCGACCTTGGTGGCGACCTTCCTCGGGACGCTATTGGCATTCGCACTCGTGCGCTATCGCTTCAAGGGCCGCGGGGTCGGCAACATCCTCGTGTTCATCCCGATGGCAACGCCCGAGATCGTGCTTGGCGCCTCGCTGCTGACCCTCTTCGTCCAGGGTTTCTCACAGTTCGGGCTCAAGCTCGGTTTTTGGACGATCGTGCTCGCGCACATCATGTTCTGTTTGAGCTTCGTGGTGGTCACGGTCAAGGCGCGCCTGCAGAGTCTCGATCCACGACTGGAAGAAGCAGCTGCGGACCTGTATGCCGATTCGTTCAGTTCGTTCTGGAAGGTCACCTTCCCGCTCGTCCTGCCAGGCATTGTGTCAGCTGCCCTGCTGTCGTTCTCGCTGTCGTTCGACGACTTCATCATCACGAACTTCGTCTCAGGTGACACATCGACCTTCCCGAAGTACGTCTATGTGTCCTACCTCCGTGGCATTCCCGCGCAAGCCAACGTCATCGGTTTCTCGATGTTTGTCATTGCGGTTGCGCTCGTCGTGCTGGGCCAAGTCATCGGCTCTCGTCGGCGCTCACCTGTCAAATAACTTCTCACCCAGGAAAGCGGATTGATAGCTCGTGCGGATCCTCATGATCGGATCAGGCGGTGTCGGTGACGCCGCTGCGCGAATCGCCGTGGAACGCGATTTCTTCGAAGCGCTCGTCGTCGCGGATTACGACCTAGGGCGTGCGGAGGCCACCGTTGCGGCGGCCTCCGCACGCCGGCCCGGCGAAAGCCGACTGGTCGCGGCATACGTGGACGCCTCAGATCCTGAGTCGGTGGCAGCCCTAGCCCGCGAGCACCGGGCGACTCACGTCTTTAACGCCGTGGACCCGCGGTTCGTCATGCCGATCTTCACCGGTGCCCGCGCCGCGGGCGCCCACTACCTCGACATGGCGATGTCACTGTCCAAGCGGCACCCCGAGCGGCCCTACGAACTCACCGGAGTCATGCTCGGCCAGGAGCAGTTCGACCAGGCAGCGCAATGGGAGCAGGATGGTCTCCTCGCTCTCGTCGGCATCGGTGTCGAACCGGGCCTCTCCGACGTTTTTGCCCGGTATGCCGCCGACCACCTCTTCAGCGAGATCGATGAACTCGGCACGCGAGACGGTGCCAACCTCGTCGTACGCGACGAGGAGGGCAACGAGATCTTTGCCCCTGGCTTCTCGATCTGGACCGTGATCGAAGAGTGCCTCAATCCGCCGCTCATCTGGGAAGAAGGCGCTGGCTGGCGCACGACCCCGCCGTTCAGCGAGCCGGAGTTTTTTGACTTCCCCGAGGGCATCGGACCCGTTGAGTGCGTGAACGTCGAGCATGAGGAAGTCGTGCTCATGCCGCGCTGGGTCAAGGCCAAGAAGGTCACCTTCAAATACGGCCTCGGCGAGCAGATGATTGGCATTTTGCGGACGCTCCACGATCTCGGCCTCGACTCGACCTCGAAGGTCAACGTCAAGGGCGTGCAGGTCTCGCCGCGTGATGTCGTGGCTGCGTGCCTGCCCGATCCGGCGACCATCGGCCCACGGATGACTGGCAAAACCTGTGCGGGACTGTGGGTGACGGGCACGGGCCGCGACGGCGAGCCGCGCGCGACCTACCTCTATCACGTCGTCGACAACGAGTGGACGATGCGTGAATACGGCGCCCAGTGCGTCGTCTGGCAAACCGCGATCAACCCGATTGTTGCCCTCGAACTCCTCGCCACCGGGGTGTGGTCAGGTGCTGGCGTCCTCGGCCCGGAGGCCTTCGACGCGGTGCCCTTCCTCGACCTGCTCGCGGCCCCCAAACCGCACGGTTACGCCTCGTCGTGGGGGATGGAAGACCGTGACCCAGCAGCGACATCGGCGACCTCACCGTCGAGCGACCACCCCACCGACGACGCGGCTGCCTAGGTCACCTCGATGGCCCGCTACGGCGCTCAGTTCGGTCCCGACGTCACCTTCCTCGGGGTGCCGCGCTGCGACCTGACCGACCCGAGCTCGTATGCCGGCGCGGACGTCGTGATTCTCGGCGCGCCCTTCGATGGCGGCACGTCGCATCGTGCCGGCACGCGTTTTGGTCCGCAGGCAATCCGGACCACGGACTATTTGGGTCATGACGGGTCGCGGCCATCGCTCGCCTTGCGGGTCGACGCGCTCCAAGACCTGCGGGTGCTCGATGCGGGCGATATCGAAATGCCCCCAGGGCACATCGAACGCTCGCTCGGTGCCCTGGAGACTGCGGTCGAGCAGGTATGCCGTGCCGGCGCCATTCCCGTGGTCCTCGGCGGCGACCACTCGATTGCGTATGCCGATGCGCGGGGAGCGGCCAATGTCCTTGGCGCGGGCCGGGTTTCGATGCTGCACTTTGACGCTCATGCCGACACAGGCGACATCGAGTTCGGGTCGCTGTGGGGACACGGGCAACCCATGCGTCGGCTCATCGAGTCCGGGGCCTTGCGCGGGGATCGCTTCCTGCAGATTGGGCTGCGGGGCTACTGGCCGGGACCAGAGACTCTGGCATGGATGGCCGATCAGGGCATGCGCTCCTATGAGATGACCGAGATCGGAGTGCGCGGCTTGCAGCCGTGTCTCACCGAGGCTTTCGGAATCGCGACCGACGACTGCGAGGGCGTCTTCCTCTCGGTTGACATCGACGTCTGCGACCCCGGTCATGCCCCTGGCACCGGAACGCCCGAGCCGGGCGGTTTATCCTCACGCGAACTCCTCGACTCGGTCCGGCGGATTTGCCTTGAGCTACCCGTCGTGGGCATCGATGTCGTCGAGGTCAGCCCGCCCTACGATCACGCTGATATCACCGCAGCGCTGGCAAATAGAGTGGTCCTCGAGGCCCTGTCTGCCATTGCGCGGCGGCGACGCGACGCGGCATACGGGACCGTTTGGGACCCGAGCACCCCCTTGCTGCACGACCGGACGACGCCACACTCGCACCCACAGGAGCCGACATCATGACCGCCCAACCCATCGAGCAGCACCGCGTCCTCAAGACCGCGATCCCCGGACCGCGCTCCCAGGCGCTGCAGGCGCGCAAGCTCGCGTCGGTGTCCGCGGGCGTGAGCACGGGGCTGCCGATCTATGTCGAGCGGGGGGCGGGCGGCATCCTCGTCGACGCTGACGGCAACCAGCTCATCGACTTCGGTTCGGGCATCGCGGTGACGAGTGTCGGCAATGGTGCGCCGCGCGTGATCGAGGCGGTGCAGCGGCAGATCGCCGACTTCACCCACACGTGCTTCATGGTCAACCCATATGAGGAATACGTCGAGGTCTGCGAGAAGCTCAACGAGCTCACGCCCGGTGACCACGACAAGCGGACGGCGCTATTCAACTCCGGCGCTGAAGCAGTCGAAAACGCGGTCAAGGTCGCGCGGCATTACACCGGCAAGGACGGGATCGTCGCGTTCGACCACGCCTACCACGGGCGCACCAACCTCACCCTCGCGATGACCGCCAAGAACATGCCCTACAAGCACAAGTTCGGCCCGTTTGCGAGCGAGCTTTACCGGGTGCCGATGGCCTACCCCTACCGCTGGCCGGGCGGTCCGCAGCACTGCGCGGACGAGGCGTTCAGCTACATCATCGACCAGATCCACGCCCAGATCGGTGAGGAGAACACGGCCGCCGTCATCATCGAGCCGATCCAAGGCGAGGGCGGGTTCATCGTCCCGCCGGCGGGCTTCCTCAAGCAGCTGAGCGAGTGGTGCACGGCTAACAACATCCTGTTTATCGCTGACGAAGTGCAGTCCGGCTTCTGCCGCAGTGGTGACTGGTTCGCCAGTGACTTCGAGGGGATCGTGCCGGACCTCATCACGACTGCGAAAGGCATTGCGGGCGGTATGCCGTTGTCTGCCGTCACGGGACGCGCGGACATCATGGACACGATCCACCCCGGTGGGCTGGGCGGAACATATGGCGGCAACCCGGTCGCGTGCGCCGCGGCGCTGGCGTCGATCGAGACCATGGAGGAGGAGAACCTCATTCAGCGGGCACGTGACATCGAGGCCATTCTTAAGGGGCGACTTGAGCAGTTGGCCGCGAAATACGACGAAGTGGGTGAGATCCGAGGCCGCGGCGCGATGATCGCAATGGAACTCGTCACCGACCGCGAGACGAAGGAACCAGCGGCAGCGTTGACTGCCGCGATCAACAAGGCATGCCACGAACGTGGCCTCGTGACCTTGACCTGCGGCACGCTGGGCAATGTATTCCGGTTCTTGCCGCCGCTGTCCATGGGTGACGACCTGCTCAATGAGGGCTTGGACATCCTCGACGAGGCGTTTGCTGCGTCGGTCTGAGGCCGCCGCTGCGCTGTGCTGACTGACTCAATCTCTTTGTGCTGTAGCTGTTTTCGATAGGACGTGGACTTCATGATTGACCGCCAAGCTCTGCTGGACTCGGTGCCCAAGGGGCTCTATATCGACGGTCAGTGGCGTGACTCGAGTGACGGCACGACGCTCGAGGTTGACAACCCGGCCACCGGCGAGGTGTTGGCGACGATTGCCAGTGCCACGCCCGCTGATGGGATGGCGGCGCTCGATGCAGCCGTTGCCGCCCAAGCGAGTTGGGCCAAGGTGCCGCCGCGCGAGCGGGGCGAAATCTTGCGGACGGCATACGAGAAGATCGTCGAGCGCACCGAGGAGTTCGCGCTCCTCATGACCCTTGAGATGGGCAAACCGCTCGCGGAGGCGCGCGGCGAGGTTGCTTATGGCGCCGAGTTTTTCCGGTGGTTTAGCGAGGAGGCCGTCCGGATCCACGGGCGCTACTCGGTCGCCCCCAACGGCGCGAGCCGACTGCTCACGATGAAGCAGCCGGTCGGACCGACGCTCATGATCACGCCGTGGAACTTCCCCCTCGCGATGGGCACGCGCAAGATCGGCCCGGCGATTGCCGCTGGCTGCACGATGGTCGTCAAGCCGGCCTCGCAGACGCCGCTCACCATGCTGGCGCTCGTCCAGTTGTTGGAGGAGTGCGGCGTCCCCGCCGGCGTCCTCAACGTCATCACGACCGCGCACACGGGCGAGGTCATGGAGCCGATCATCCGCGACCCGCGTCTGCGCAAGCTGACCTTTACGGGCTCGACGCAGGTGGGGCAGCGGCTGGTCGAGCAGTCCGCTCAGGGCCTGCTGCGGCTGTCGATGGAGTTGGGCGGCAATGCGCCGTTCATCGTGTTTGACGACGCCGACATCGATGCTGCGGTCACGGGCGCCATGCTCGCGAAGATGCGCAATATCGGTGAGGCGTGCACGGCGGCCAACCGGTTCCTTGTGCACGAGTCGGTTGCGGCGGAGTTCTCGGAGAAGTTCGCGGCGCGCATGGCCGCGCTGACCGTCGGCGACGGCACCAAAGACGGGATCGATGTCGGACCCCTCGTGGACCAGAAGGCTCGCGACGGTGTCGACGCGCTCGTGCAGGAGGCTGTTGCTGCCGGTGCCAAGGTCGTCGTCGGTGGCGGTCACGCCGAGGGTCCGGGGTGGTTCTATCAGCCGACGGTGCTCACCGATGTGCCCGCTGACGCCCGGATCGCTGTTGAGGAAATCTTCGGCCCGGTGGCGCCGATCTCGACCTTCCAGACCGAGGAGGAGGCGCTGACCCGAGCCAACGACACGGCATACGGGCTCATTGCCTATGCCTTCACCCGCGATCTGGCGCGCGCGCTGCGGGTGAGCGAGGCGCTGGAGTTTGGGATGGTCGGCATCAACCAGGGCGTCGTGTCCAACCCAGCCGCACCCTTTGGTGGCGTGAAGGCGAGCGGGTTTGGCCGTGAGGGTGGCTTCGAGGGCATCGACGAGTACCTCGAGGTGAAGTACGTCGGCATCGCTCCGTGAGCCCGATGACCCGCTCGCAACGGCAGACGATCCAGCTCATCGCGGTGGGCCTGCTCGTCATTCTGTTGGTTGGGTGGTTCGTGTCGACCCGAGCGTCTGGCGCCAATGGGGTGACCGCCGGGCCAGGGTCGGCAACTGCTGTCGCGAAGACGTCCGGGTCCAGCCCCAGCGCCGCGCGCTCGGCGCCCAGCGCTCCTACTGTCGCCGCTAAACCGGCTGTGCCGCAAACAGATCCGGCTAGTGGTCTGCGCTTTGTCGCCGAGTCGGCTCTGCCCAACGAGGGGCGCGAGACCCTTGCGCTGATCCGTGCTGGCGGGCCCTACCCCTTCCCGCGCAACGACGATAGAACTTTTAGCAATGCGGAGCGGCTCTTGCCGCGGCAGGCGTCTGGCTATTACCGCGAGTACACCGTGATCACTCCTGGGTCACCCGACCGGGGTGCGCGACGGATCGTGGCGGGGCAGGGTGGCGAGTTGTATTACACGTCCGATCACTATGCGTCGTTCCAGCGGATTCGGGAGGGCTCGTGAGGCGATTGAGTGGCGCGGTGAGCTTGGCCGCGCTCGCGACCACCGCTCGGTCGATGGGCCGCTCGGTGCGGATCGTTGATGGGGGCGCGGACAAGAAGGCTGCGCTCGCGGCTTTTGCCGAGGGGCTTGCGCTGCCCGACTGGTTTGGCAAGAACCTCGACGCCCTCACCGACGCGTTGCGCGACCTCGCCGACGAGACCGCACGCGAGATCGAGCTCGTCTGGGACGGCACCGCGCTGATCGCCCGCAACGACCCCAAGGCGTATGCCGCCTTGCTCACAGTGCTGCGCGATGTCGAGGCCGAGCGCGACGACCTGCATATCACCGTCATCGAGCGTTGAATCAGCGTCGACGCTTCGTCCACGCGTTCCTTAGACCTTGAGGACCTCGACGAGCCCAACAAGCTCCGCGAGCACGTCGAAGTCGTCGTCCTGAGTGCACACCGGCATACCGTGCACGGCAGCTGTCGCCGCTTCGGCCATAGCCCGTGATCCTGCGCACGGGGATCCCGCGGTTCTTAGACGGCTACGACGTTGACGAGGCCTTCGAGGCCGGCGAAGTCTTTGGGGTTGCGAGTGTAGAGACGAGCATCGTGAGCGTGGGCCGTGGCTGCGATGAGCAGATCCATGACCCGCCGGCGCGGTTGGCGCCCCGCCTGCGCGACGGCTGCCGCGAGGCGTCCGTAGCTCGTCGTGACCGACTCGTCGACGGGGAGCGCGTCAAAATGGTGCTGGAGCACACTGAGCCGCCGAAGTCGCTCAGCACGCGCTTCGGGCGTGCTGGCAACCAGCACACCGAACTGAAGCTCTGCCAAGGTGATCGCACTGATTGCGAGGTGCCCAGGAAGCGGGGCAAGTTCGCTCGCGATGACAACGCTGGTGTCAAGGATGGCGCGGTCGGCACGGCCACTCGAGGCGCTCACCGCTCTGCCCACGGGTCACTGGCTGAGTCGTCCAGGAGATCGCGGTCTCGGGACCACGCCTCGTCCTCCGTGCCTCGGAAGAGGTCAGAGATCTGGCCCCATGAGCACCATCGAGTTGGTCCGGTTGCGACGAGTCGCGCGCTCGGGCGCCCAGAGACGGTGATGGTGATTTCCTCGCCTGACTGCGCCCGTCGGACGAGTTCGGACGCATCCTGCCTGAGCTCCCTTAACCCCACGATCGCCATAAACTGGCAAGGTAGCACTTGTGCTACCAGCGCACCACGAGGTTACAGTATGCATGCAAGATATGCTGAATGCATGCCAACTATTCAGGTGCGCAATGTGCCGGAGGAGACCAGCCGTGCGCTGAAGGCTCGGGCGGCGCTCGAAGGACGCTCGCTCAGTGACTACCTCCTCGGGGAACTGCAACGGATCGCCGCCAGGCCCACGCGCGTTGAGTTGTTGGAGCGGATCGCTTCCCGTGGGATCCGTGACCTCCCACCTGCAGAGGACATGCTCGCGGAGCAACGTCCGGTCCGATGACCCTGGTTGTTGACGCATCGGCCTGCGCCGAAATCCTCCTGAACACCCAGCGTGGACTCCGAGCAGCCGCGAAGCTCGGCGACCACCACCTCATCGCTCCGGATCACCTCACGGCCGAGGTTGCCTCGGTCATGCGGGGGTGGTCCCTTCGTGGACATCTCGCAGACGCCGAGCCGCTTCAGGCATTCAGTGCCTTCCACCAACTGGGGATCGAACAGGTGGCCATGAGCGATTTCCTACCTGCAGTCTGGGCGCTGAGGCACAACCTCACGGCATACGACGCCTTGTATGTCGTGCTCGCTCGCGCTGCGGGCTGTCCCCTGCTGAGTCTGGATGCCCGGCTCGCAGCCGCAGCCCCCGACTGCGTTGTCACGCCCTGAACGGACTCGTCGAAAGCCGGCCCCGGGCAATCGGGCGATGGGGGAGAATGCCGGGGTGAGTGAGCCCCGCAACGTCACCCTGCTGGGGTCGACTGGATCCATCGGCACCCAGGCCATCGAGGTCATTGCCGCCAACCCGGGTCGGTTCCGCGTCGACGGGCTCACCGCGGGCGGCGGCAACCTCGCCCTGCTCGCCCAGCAAGCCGTCGCGCTCGACGCCGACGTCATCGGCGTCGCCCACGCCGACCCCGCCGAAGTCCGCGCAGCGATCGCCGACGCGGCCCGAGAAGCCGGGCGGACGGCATACACGCCCGAGGTTGTGACCGGACCCCACGCCAACGATGAGGTCGCCGCGCGCCCCGTGGACGTCGTCCTTAACGGCATCACCGGCTCGATCGGGCTCACCCCCACCCTCGCCGCGCTCACCGCAGGCAACACGCTCGCCCTGGCCAACAAGGAATCCCTCATCGTCGGCGGCCAACTCGTCACCGCCGCAGCGCAGCGACCCGATCAGATCATCCCCGTCGACTCCGAGCACAGCGCGATCGCCCAGTGCCTGCGCGGCGGTCGCACCGACGAGGTACGTCGCCTCGTCATCACCGCAAGTGGGGGACCGTTCCGCGGGCGCACGCGCGAGCAACTTCACAACGTCACGCCCGCCGAGGCGCTCGCGCACCCCAACTTCGCGATGGGGCGCGTGGTGACGACCAACAGCGCGACCCTCGTCAACAAGGGGCTTGAGGTCATCGAGGCGCACTTGCTCTTTGGCATCCCGTTCGAGCGGATCACGACGGTCGTCCACCCGCAGCAGCAAATCCACTCGATGGTCGAGTTCCACGACGGGTCGACCATCGCCCAGGCCGGACCGCCGCGCATGCTGGTCCCGATCGCCCTCGGTCTCTCCTGGCCGGATCGCCTCGCCGACGTCGACGAACCCTGCGACTGGACCCGCGCGCAGTCATGGGACTTCTTCCCGCTCGACGGCGACGCCTTCCCCTCCGTGCCCCTCGCGTATGCCGTGGGCGCTGCGGGCGGCACGATGCCCGCGGTCTACAACGCGGCCAACGAGGTCTGCGTGGACGCCTTCCACGACGGGCGGATCCGCTTCACCGACATTGTGGACACGATCGCGCGCGTGGTCGATCACCACCGCGACGGCAACCCCGAGCAGGTATGCCGGGCCGGCACCGGAATCGAAACGCCGGCCCTGGACGTTGAGCGGGTGCTGCGCGCAGACTCGTGGGCGCGGCACGAAGCCCGGCGCGTGCTGGGTCTGGGTTAAGGAGTTCGGCGTGACCTCGCTGGTGTATCTGCTCGGTGTCCTCGCCGTCGTGGCGCTGATCGGGCTCTCGATCGCGCTGCACGAGTTGGGGCACCTCGTGCCGGCCAAACGCTTTGGTGTGCGGTGCACGAAGTACATGATCGGGTTTGGTCCGACGGTGTGGTCGCGGGTGCGCGGAGACACGGAGTACGGGATCAAGGCGATCCCGCTCGGCGGCTACGTCAAAATGATCGGCATGATCCCGCCGCGGCCGGGGGATGCGCCAGGGCAATTGCGGTCAACCACCACTGGCCGGATGTCGATTGTTGAGCAGGCTCGCGCCGACTCCATGGACGAGATCGAGCCGGGCGACGAGGACCGGGTGTTTTACAAGCTCCCGGTGCACAAGAAGATCATCGTCATGCTCGGCGGGCCGTTCATGAACCTCGCCCTCGCTGTCGTGCTGTTGACAGTGCTCGTGAGCGGCATCGGGCTGCCGACGACGGTGCCCAAGCTCGGCAGTGTCGCTCAGTGCGTGCCATCCGCCGCACCGACTGTTGCCAAGCCGCAGCCGGAGTGCGCCGTCGGTGATGCCGCGCCGCCGTCGGTTGCTGCTGGTTTGCGGGCGGGGGACCGGATCGTCGAGGTCAACGGCACCCCCGTGACCTTGTGGTCTGAAGTGACGACGAAGATCCGTGCTGCTGCCGGGCAGACGATGACGTTGACGGTCGAGCGCACCGGCGAGCGGCTCACGGTCTCGGCGCCGATAGTGGGAGTGGAGCGGGCGGCATACACTCCCGAAGGCAAAGTGCGCCTCAACCCCGACGGGACCGTGCTGACCGAGCGCGTCGGGTTCTTGGGCGCGACCGCGACTGCGGACTATGTTGCGCTGCCGGTGACCGAGGTGCCAATGGTGTTTGGTCGCCTGGTGTCGACTGTTGCCTCAGCATTGGGGACCTTCCCCGAAAAGCTCGTGGGAGTCGCTAAAACCCTTGCTGGACAGGCTGATCGGGACCCTGAGGGCCCTGTCTCTGTCGTGGGGATCGGTCGCGTCGGCGGTGAAATTGCGACGGGCGCGGTGGCGTCGGACGGGCCCAAGGGAATGATCTACCAGTTCATTTGGCTCGTGCTCGGGCTCAATCTGATGCTCTTCTTCTTCAACCTGCTCCCGGTCCTCCCGCTCGACGGCGGCCAAGTCGTCGGCGCGGTCTGGGAGGGCATCAAACGCACGTGGGCGCGCGTCACCGGGCGCCCTGACCCGGGTTACGTCGACGTCGCCAAGGGCCTTCCCATCGCGTATGCCGTGTCGATCCTGCTCATCGGCATGACCCTCATGCTCGCGGTGGCCGACCTGGTCAAACCCATCAGCCTGGGTTAGCTGCGGCACTTAGTACTGGCCGCGTCCGTCTCCTGCTGCCGGACGATGTATTACCCGAACGCCAAGAGCACCTCGGCGTTGGGTATTGAATCGCGAAAGGCGACCCGAGGACTAACCTGGCTCGATGGGGACTGGTGAGCAGCGCGAGGGCGCGTCGATGGTCGATCGGGAGGCTGGCAAACAGGAGGACTCCGTCATGGGTCTCTCCAGCCTTCCGCTCCGTTCGGCCGCAGAACGACATGCCTCACTTCAAGCGGCTGCCGGGATTCTCGCCGGGGCACCTCCTCACGAATGGGATGAGGACACCGCGGCTTGGGTTCGAACCACTCGGCGAAGCGGCGGACGGGAAGGCTAAGAGCCGGCGGCGAAGTGGGCGAGGTCGGACTCGGTGCCGAAGAACACGTCGCGGTCAAGATTGGCCTCGACGCCACGTTGCCAGATCGTTGGCCGTGACCACCCTGCTGGCCACGGCCCGACTGGACCATCGTGGTCAAAGAGCCAGAGCGGGTTAGTCGCGCCAACCGAACGATCGTCGGCGAGGCACTGCGCCCACAGGTCAGCTCGGACATAGATCAGTGGGACCCGCGTGGTGAGGCGTCTGTATTCGGCTGAGAAGTCCTTGACCCAGGCGACCAACTGCGCAGGCGTCATCCCGTAGCAGGGGTCGCCACTGGTGTTCCGCTCGAGGTCGAGCGCCCCCGGGAGGGTGTGTCCGTCGGTGCTCCAGCCGCCGCTCACCGTGACGAAGTGTCGGGCCTGCACGGTTCCGGACGACGACGATGGTCGCGCATAGTGATAGGCCCCGACCTTCATGCCGACGGCTCGCGCTGCGTCGCGCTGGGCGGCATACAGGGGGCTGCGCCAGGTCGCGCCCTCGGTGGCTTTGACAATCGCGAATCGATGGCCGCTGGCCCACAATCCCGCCCAGTCGACCGTGCGTTGATACGGCGAGACATCAACACCTGCAACGGTCGGGCCGGTCCGCCAGTCAGGTGCCGGATCGGAGGAGGTCGTCGCCGAGGAAGTCGGCGCAGAGGGAGTCGATGAGGGGGCGTTCGCGGGCAGGGTTGCCGGGACCGTCGAGGGAACGCTTGGCGACTGGGACGCGACAGTAGGTGCGGACGGCGATCCCACACACCCAGAAAGGGCACTACCCAGGACGAGGACACCGAGCCAGCGGGACGGCATACCTCGCCTTTGTGCAGGCGCCCTCACGGCATCGACAGGCGGGCCGCCTTGATCGCCGCCACCGCACTACTCGGTCCGTCGAAGCTCACCTGAGCGACGTCCTTGCGGCCGTAGGAGAACAGCGCCAACTCGCTGACCGGACCCTTGATGACGACGGTCCCTGCCTGGCCCGGACCATGGGCAGGGTGCTGGATCCGCAGCGGGGTCTCGAGGATGACGCCCACTTCGGCACGCCGATAGAGCAACATCGAGGCCTGCACGAGCGCACCCCAGACGGTGACTTCGTGACCCGGAGTCAACACTCGTGGACGCCAATCCGGTTGCGCGCGAAGGACATCCTCATGATGGATGAAGAACTCCATGGTGTTGATCGCCTGGTCGATGAGCGACAGTTTGGCGGGCGTCCACTTGGGTGGACCGTTGCGCACATCGGTGACGAGTGCCTCGAAGTCACCTTGCGCCATGGACTCGGTGGCGCTGTCGAGGCGCCCTTCGAGCGGCTTGATGAGCATGCCGATGGCGAGGTCTGGGCGAGTCTCACGGATGCGCAGGTGGGCCGCGAGCTCACGGGTGCGCCAGGGGTGGCACAGCGTCGGTGCGTCGGGGCCGAGCCGCAGCATGAGGTCGCAGAGGGCGTGGCGCTCGGCCTGGGCGTAGTTGGTCATCGCATCCTCGTGACATCGGGCGCGCGGGCGGCTCTTGGGGTGACGCACGCGGCGGGGCTCGGAAAACCGATCGTGTCACACTCCCGCAGCCGTCTATCGTGACGGGGTGATTGAGCTCGTCCGCCCTGATGTCGCCCGCCACCGCGAGTGGCTCGACCTCATCGCCGATTATGACCGGCCTGGGCTCGACGGGGGCGGCCTCGCCGACGGCGAGATCGCGGCGATGGCCGACCCGCAGACCTTCGCCGACTACGTCCAGGGCATGCTCGACCACGAGGTCGGCCGCAATGTGCCCGAAGGGCGGGTCGCGAGCACCAGCCGGTGGGGAGTGCGCGACGGCGAGATTGTGGGCGTTGTCAACCTGCGGCACGAACTCACCGACTTCCTCCTCCAGCAGGGCGGCCACATTGGGTATGCCGTCCGCGTCAGCGCGCGCCGCCAGGGCATCGCGAGCGAGTTGCTGCGACGGATGCTCGCCGAGGCTGCGGCGTTGGGAATCAACCCGGTCCTCGTGACGTGCGACGAAGAGAACGAGGGCTCGCGGCGCACCATCGAGGGGGCTGGTGGGGTGTATGACGGGTCGTATGAGGGCAAGCGCCGCTATTGGATCACGTTGTCGGACAAGCCCATGGGGTATGCCGTGCGCCCACTATCGACCGCGCCCCTGTTGGGTCGGTTGGTGGAGTTGCGTCCGGTGACTGAGGCGTTGGCTGCCGCGGTTAAAGCCGGGGAGGCCCAGCCGGATTGGGCTCCGGACTTCCCTCGTGACGACGACCTGGTGGCGCTCGCGATGCACGGTGTCGACGGCACGCCCTCGCAGGTGTGGGGGAGTCGACTCGTGGTCCGCCGCGCCGATCATCAAGTCGTCGGTTCGCTGGGTTTTTACGGCCCGCCGGACGAGCGCGGCGGCGTTGAGATCGGTTACGGCCTCGTGGAGTCAGCTCGAGGACAGGGACTCATCACCGACGCCCTACGCCTCGCCGTCCCAGCCGCCGAAGCCGCGGGCGCCTGGGTTCAAGCGCACACGGCATACGACAATGTGGCGAGCCGACGCGCCCTGCTGAGCGCGGGTTTCGTCGAAACCGGTGCAGTCAACGACTCGGGCGAGGCGCGCTTTGCGCGACCAGGTGCCCCACGGGAGGTGAGCTCGTGAGCATTCTGGAGGCGCGCGACCTGCGCCGTTCCTTCACCTCCACGTCCGGCATGCTCCGACGCCACCGCAAGGAGACCGAGGCCGTCAAAGGCGTGACCTTCGACATCGAGCGCGGTGAGGTCTTCGGGCTGCTGGGGCCCAACGGTGCCGGCAAGACGACGACGATCAAGATGCTCATCACGCTGCTGCTCCCGACCTCCGGGAGTGCGTCGATCCTGGGTTATGACGTCGTTGACGACGCTCGCGAGGTGCGGCGGCGGATCGGCTATGTCTTCGGCGGGGATCGTGGTCTCTACGAACGGCTTTCGGCGCTGGACAACCTGCGATATTTCGCCGAGTTGTATGCCGTGCCCGCCCGGGAACAGAAGGCCCGGATCGGCGAGCTGCTCGAACTCGTCGGGCTGTCGGGCAGGGAAGGCGAACGGGTAGAAGGCTTTTCGCGTGGGATGCGCCAACGGCTGCATATCGCGCGCGGACTGCTGCATGATCCGGACCTGCTCTTCCTCGACGAGCCATCGCTCGGCATCGACCCGGTCGGGGCGCGTGAGTTGCGGCAGACGATCGCGAGCCTGCGCACCCAAGGCAAGACGATCCTGCTCACGACGCACTACATGTTCGAGGCCGATGAGTTATGCGACCGGATCGCAGTCATCCGCCAGGGTGAGCTCGTTGCAGAAGGCACGCCAGCGCAACTCAAACAGCGGGTCACTGCGGGTTCGGTGCTGGAGATCGACACCTTCGGCGGGGTGCAGGACCGGCTGGAGCGCGTCCTCGCCGTGCCGCACGTCAGGTCAGCGACGGTTGATGTGCGCGCCCAAGCCGAGACCCTCGTCGTGGCACTCGACTCGGGGTCGGACGTGACGGCCGCGGTCCTCGCCGCGCTGGACGGCATACCCCTGGGTCGGGTCGTGGCCCGTGAGCCGACGCTGGAAGACGCCTACGTCGAGTTGGTGTCCTCGTGACCGGGTTGCGGTCCGCGGTCCGCGTGCTCGTCATGGGCTGGTGGCTGCAGCTGAAGATCGTGGCAGTCAACGCCTTTGATGGCGTGCTCAATATCGTCTATCCGCTGTTCTTCGCGACCACCGCGTTGCTGATGTACCGCCAGTCCGGCAGCCCGCAAGCCCTCGTGTATGCCGCCCTCGGTGCTGCGGTCATGGGCACCTGGTCGGCGATGGCGACCTCGGCCAGCGGCGCGCTGCAGAGCCAACGCTGGCAGGGGACGTTGGAGTTGCTCGTCTCGTCGCCGACCCGGATGGCGCTCGCAATCCTGCCGATCACTGCCGCACTCGCGACCGTGGCGCTCTATTCGCTTGTCGCGACCCTCGTCTGGGGGCGGGTCGTCTTTGGCATCGAGGTGCCGATCGTGAGCCCGCTCGCTTTCGGTGCCGCGCTCCTGGTGACACTGGCCTCGCTCGCGACCTTTGGCTTCTTACTCTCGGTGACTGTCGTGCGTTATCGCACGGGCTGGGCGCTCGGGAACCTGCTCGAATACCCAGGCTGGCTGCTGTGCGGCTTCCTTGTCCCGATGGACCTCTTCCCGACCTGGGTGCAATGGATCGCCCGCGCTCTGCCACCCACCTGGGGCATGGATGCGATCCGCGCCGCGGCCTCTGGGGCGAGTCCGTGGCGCGACATCGCCGTGTGCGGCGCGCTCGGACTCGGGTATGCCGTCCTCGGCACGTACTTGTCGGAGCGGCTGCTCGACTCGGCTCGCCGGCACGGCACCTTGGCGCTGACATGAGCGCTCGCTTCATCGCGGCGATGCGGGTCCTCTTCGTGGGCGGCATCATCTCCTTCCGCGGGCTGTTCAACTGGCTCAACCCCTACATCTACGTGCCGACCATGCTTGTCGCGCCGATCTTCCAGGTGCTGCTCTTCGCCTACATCGGGCGCTCGGCAGCGGTCGCGAATGACGCCTTCTACCTTGTCGGCAACGCCGTCCAATACGCCTCGATCCCATGCCTTTTCGCGATGGCCAACACGATCGCGGGGGAGCGGTGGACCCAGACCTTGGGAATTGTCTTGGCGACCCCTGCGAATCGGGTCGCGCTCTTTGTGGGGCGGTCTCTGCCGGTCATCGTCAATGGCGGCTTTGTCGCGCTCTTCACGCTCGCCGTGGGGGCGCGGGTCCTCGGGGTGACCATCCCGGCGGGGGCGTGGCCCGGGGTCTTGTGTGCCATCGCAGTGGCCTCCGCCTCGTGCACGGGGCTGGGGTTGCTCCAGGCGGCGCTCGCGTTGCGCGTGCGGAGCACCGCCGTCTTGTCGAACATCGTCTTCGGAGTGTTGCTCGTCTTCTGTGGCGCCAATGTCGCGCTCGACGCCATGCCCGCGTGGATGGCCTCGGTCGGGCGAGTGCTGCCCCTCACCCATGCGATCCAAGCCTGCCGCGAGATCGTCGCAGGGTCCGCCGTGGGAGACGTGCTCGGCCTGCTGGGGCGCGAGGCAGCCGTCGGCGGGGTGTATGCCGTGCTCGGCCTGGTTGCGCTGCGCTTCGTCGAAGACCAGAGCCGCCGTCGCGCCACCCTCGAACTCCAGTAGCGCACCAGGTCGTGATTCACTGCGGAGTCGCGCTTTAGAGCCAGCGGCGGACGCGCGCGGCATACTCCGTGTATGCCGCGCCGAAGCGGTTGGTGAGGTAGCGCTCTTCCCGCGCGATGACGAAGTGGTTCATG
This sequence comes from Actinomycetales bacterium, assembly GCA_016715285.1. Taxonomy (GTDB): domain Bacteria; phylum Actinomycetota; class Actinomycetes; order Actinomycetales; family Dermatophilaceae; genus Phosphoribacter; species Phosphoribacter thorii. Next base: position 103,161 of record JADKAO010000001.1, read on the forward strand.
ACCCAGATGATTAGCGGCAGGAGCGCGATCGCGAGCCAGGCACCGGTGACGACCGCAACGCCGAGGTAGATCAGCGCGTCGCCGAGGTAGATCGGGTTGCGGGTGCGCTGATAGATTCCTGCGCTGACGAGAGTGGCGACTTCGTGCCACGGGATCACCGTCGTCCGGTGGTCGATCAGGGCCTTGCCGCCAGCGACAAATACGCCGACGCCCAGGGCCACGAGCAGAGCCCCCACGACAAGGCGGACCGAGCCTCCGCTCGTTGCGAGCGGTCCCGGCCATGACCCCCTCCATTGGGCCAGGATTGCGGCCACGAGGGGTGCGAGGAACACCAGCGGCGGGAGTAGCCGCACGTTGGCACCTCGGCGCGCCATGTCAGCGCTCCACTGGGGCAGGAGCTTCAGGCGCGATGACACCGTCCGCGCGACGAGCCTCAGTGCGATCCGGGAGGCCAATGACCAAGGCGGCGCCCATGACGATTGCTGCGCCGAGGAGTTCGGCCCACGTGAGCCGCTCATGCAGGAGCACAACACCGAGCAGGACGGCGACGATCGGGATGAAGTAGGTCACCGTCGAGGACACCTGCTGACCGACCGCCCGGAAGACATCGAACTGCAGCGCGTAGGCGAGGCCAGTGCCGAGGACCCCCAGTGCGAGCAGTCCGAGCAACGCAGCCGCGAGCCCGCTGCCTCCCGGCCGCATCGACCATGGTGCCGCGAGTTCGCCGCGCTGCAGGGCCCACCAGACGACCAAGACCGTTGTGATTTGCCCTGCGGCAGAAAGCAATTGGGCCGTCGGCAGCGCTAATCCGCCGAGGTCGGCATCGGCCAAGAACCGCTTGATATAGGTCCACCCGATGCCGTAACACGACCCAGCCACCAGGGTCATCCCGAAACCCACGAGATCGGGTCGACCCACCGCCTCCCACGGCGACATGATGACCACCACGCCCACAAATCCCACGACCACGGCGAGCAGCTTGCGCGCGGGGAGCCGCTCGTGAGGCAAGAGCAAAGCGGTCATGACGACGGTCGCCAGGGGAGTGGCAGCGTTGCCGATGCCAGCGAGCGCCGAACTCACCCGCTCCTCGCCAAGGGGGAAGAGCAGGAACGGCAGCGTGCACAGGAAGAGCGACGTCACTTGCAGGTGGGCCCAGATCCGCCACGACCGCGGCAGCCGGACCTTCGCGAATGATGCGAGGACGCCAGTGGTCAGTGCGCCCAGCGCGATCCGTCCGGCACCGACCTGCAGCGGCTGGAATGCCACGAGGGCGTACTTCATGAGCAGGAAACTCGACCCCCAGATCAGGGCGAGGGCAGCAAACTTGAGTTGCCAGGGCACCGCCCCTCGTCGGGTGCGACCGCGGCTTCCCGCTACGGCGGGGGTACTCACGCGCACCTCACCGGCCGCTCTCCAAACGCTGCACAATCGACCCAGGCAGCGGTATGCCGTGTTGCTCCGGTGCCGCCTCTGGCTCACCAAAGACGGTGCGCACGGGCAGGACGCCGCGCCAGATCGATGGGTCTTCGTCAGGCTCTGGGCCGGGGCCGCCGGTGCGGGCCTTGACCGTCCACTCGGCGGTCGCGATGGGCATCCGTAGGACGGTCGTGGCGGCATACTCCTTGCGGGTGGAGTGGCGCACTTCGGCTGGCCGACCGGGCATGACGCGCTCGGAGAGGGTGACCACGGCCTGTTCGGCGGCGGAGCCGGTGAGCACCTCGACCGGACCGCTCAAGACCGCTGAGCGATAGTTGGCGCTGGACTCGAAAAGCGATGCAGCGTAGACGAATCCGTCAAGAATGCTGACGCAGAAGGTCGCCAGAGCGCCATCGGCGAGTGCGCGCAACGTGCCTGCACCCGTCGAGCCGTGGAAGAGGATGGAGTCGCCGTCCCGGCCGTAAAGGATGGGGATGCTCTGGACCCTCGAGCGGTCGAGGTGTGACTCCCAGAACGTCCGGGATCGTCGACTGAGCCGGGCAGGACAATCGACAACGTCCCCACCCAGGTGGCATCGAGCACGGCATACAGCTGATCGAGTTCGTGCTGAGCACGTTCGGCGAGGCGGCGGATGGGCATAGGCCCGATCCTGCCGTGCCGACGACTCGCGTGCATCCGTGTTTCACGCCGCTCGGTGCAAGCCCCTCGGACATCACGCGTCGGGTGCCGCCCGGAGCCGTTCCAGGGTGACGCGGGCTGCGGCGAGCGCGGCGTCGGCTTCCTCGCGAGCGACCTCGGCAGCAGCGAGCGCATCATCTGTCGCGTCGCGGTGCGCGCGCGCACGGACCAATTCCTTTTGCAGGCTCGCGACACGGGTGTGGGCAAGCTCGGCTTCGGCCGCGAGGACACCGCAGCGAGCCGTGGCAGCCGTCGCGGCCGACATGGCGGTGTGGAGGGCAGCTTCGGCGTCAGCAAGCTCGGGGGAGCGCGTGGGAGCGGTCGTATCCGGGGGTGTTGCCGTGCCAGAGCGAGCGGCGGTGCCCGAGGCGGCGCTCCCGGTCGGGCCAGCCGAGCGCACCGACGGGCCGGACATGGGGCCCGTGGGAACGAGGCGCAGGGGACGGGCGGTGGCATCTCGGATATCGACATCGCCGAATCCGGCATACCCAACGCCCTCGTGAGGCGTCCAGAGACCACGGCCTCGGTGGCAGAGGGGCTGGCGAGCGCCGCGACGAAGGTGGCCCCCGCGTCGCGCGCCGCCGCGGCAGTGAGGCGGCCACCAGCCTCGGCGACGACCGTGGCGAGGGTTGCGACGAGCTCGTCGACAAGTGCGGTGCGTGAGCGCGCCAAAGCCGTCATCCGGGCGCCGTCTAGCCGCTCCTGCGCGTCGCGCAACTCCGCCGCCAGATCGGCGAGTCGATCGAGGTCGTCGGGGCGCTTGCGGGCCATGAGGTTGACCGCCCAGGCGGCAGCTGTCGGTTTGCGCAGCGTCTTGATGGCCGCGGCGGCGTCAGTGTCTCCGTCTGCTTTGGCCGCTGCGACCAGGCGTGCGCGGCTGGGCAAGAACTCTTCCAGCGGGGTCCCGTAGAGCTCGTCGACGGCCTCATCGAGCCGTCCATCTGCTCCTGGGGAGACGGAATCCATGCCGGTCATGGTGCCACGGCTAGGCTGACGCGCTATGGATGGACGCCCGCTCGCAGTGGCAGTTATCGGCGCCAACGGCAGGATGGGATCGACCGTATGCCGGGCGGTCGAGGCCGCGCCCGACCTGCGGCTGGTCGGCCGGTACGACCAAGGCGACGACCTCGGTGACCTTGGCGGCGCTGACGTGGTCGTCGAGTTCTCGGTGCCGGATGCGTCGCTGGGCAACGTGCTGGCCTGCGTCGAACGCGGCGTCCACGTGGTCGTCGGCACGACGGGCTGGGGTGACGTCAAGCTGGCGCGCCTCGCTGCGGCTGTCACGGCTGCACCGCCATCACGGGGTGGGACGGGGGTGGGCGTTCTCATCGCCCCGAACTTCGCCCTCGGTGCCATCCTCATGATGAACTTCGCGGCCCAGGCGGCTCGGTTCTTCGAGTCGGTCGAGGTCGTCGAGTTACATCACCCCGCCAAGGTCGATGCCCCATCGGGCACGGCAGCGCGGACTGCGGACCTCATCGGCGCCGCGCGCGACGCAGCTGGGCTTGGTCCTGTCCCAGACGCGACCACGCAGGATCCGGACGGCGCGCGCGGTGCGCGGGTGCACGGCATACCCGTCCATGCCTTGCGGGTGCGGGGGCTGGTTGCGCACCAAGAAGTGATCTTTGGCAACGTGGGGGAGACGCTCACGATCCGGCACGACTCGCTGGATCGCGAGTCCTTTATGGCCGGAGTGTTGACCGGCGTGCGGCGCGTGGCCGACCACCCGGGCGTGACCGTGGGCCTCGAACACTACTTGGGCCTCTAACGCCCGACCTCACGACCAGCCGAGGGCGCGCAGGACAGCGGCGGTGATCGCACCGAGCGCCACCACCGCGATGAAGGGCGCGCGCAGGACCAGAGCGATCGCCGCGACGACAACCGCGACGGCGCGCGCATCCACGACGATCGACCCGCCTGGCCCCCCGAGGGTCTGCACGACGACAAGGGATGCCAGCAAGGCGACCGGCAGCATTGCAGTGATCCGACGGGTCCGGCGACCGCTCAGCCACGCCTCGGGGACGACATGGCCCGCGAGTTTGGTCAAGAAGGCGACCGCGCACGCGATCAGGACCGCGACCCACAACGTCATGGGGTCGCCCCCTCATGCGCAGCCCGGCGGGGCCACAGCCCAACCCCAACAGCGGCAAGCACCGCAACCAGCACGGGTATGCCGGGTGGCGCGTGCGGCACGGTGAGCAGCGTGAGTGCCACGGCCGCAGTCGCCGTGGCTGCGGCATCCCGGGAGCGCAGCCGCGGCCACAGGAGGGCGATGAAAGCTGCCGCAGCCGCCCCGTCCAGACCCCATCGACGTGGGTCGCCCATCGCGTTGCCGAGGATCGCGCCGAGCAGCGTGAACGCATTCCAGAAGATGTAGACGGCGATCCCCGTCGTCCAAAACCCTTGTCTGCGAAGCTCATCGGTCGGTTGCACAATGCCGACGACGGTCGACTCATCGATCGTCAACTGTGCTGCGGCCAGGCGACGCGGCCCGCGCACATCGAGGAACCGCGCCACTTGCAGCCCATAGAGCCCATTGCGGATGCCGAGCAAGCTCGCCGCTGCGATCGCCGCGAGCCCGGCCCCGCCCGACCCAATGACCCCGACGAAAGCGAACTGCGATCCTCCGGTGAACATGAGGGTGGACAGAGCCACCGTCTGCCATACGTCCAGCCCCGAGGCGACGCTCAGCGCTCCAAACGAAATGCCATAGGCACCTGTCGCGATCCCCACTGACCAGGATTGGCGCGACACCTGGCGAGCTGTCGTCATGCTTGTCGCGCCTTTCTCGGTGTCCTTGGGTGGGAGCGGTCCTCGACGCCACCCATGCGGCGGGCTGGTTTGATTGCCGGATGACTCCATCACATGTGGCTGTGCGCCGAGGTCGACGCGCGCTGGGGTGGTGGCTCGCGGGGACTCTGATCGTAGGGCTCGCCGGCTGCTCTGCGTCCGCCGGTTCATCCCCCGAGGAAGCGGCACAGACCTTCTTCCGCTCGCTCGGCGCCAAAGACACCAAAGCCGCCTGCGGGGTCGTCGCGTATGCCGGCAAGCCCCTTGCCGGGGATGACCTCACCTTGTGTGCCTCCGGGTTTGACTCGGTTGTTGCAGTGGCGGGTGCCGACGATCTCACCGCGTTGCGTGGCTCTGCGGTGTCAGGGGCACAGGTTTACGGGGACAAGGCGACAGTTCGCGCCGACCAGCTCACTGGCGTGCCCACGGCATACCGGCAGGATCTCGGGCTGGTGCGGGTCGACGGCCGCTGGTACCTCGACATCCCGCAGTAGTCCGCTGCCAGGTCGAGGAGCCGGACGCGGGCCGCGCATCCCGTGCCCGCGAGTGAGACCGGTCACGTCCTAGGACCCTTCTGACCCTACTGAGCGGTTCGGGCGCACAGATTTGCCAGAAACTCAACCGTCCCAAGACATGGAGGTTGTCGGCGGTCGAGACCATACTGACCGTATGTACGGAAATGACTTCGGTGACTTCGATGACCCGGGCGCTGGCCCCCTCAATGCGGCAGACACCGGCGAGGTGGAGGCCGCTGCGGCCCACGCCGACCGTCGGGCCGAACTCGATCTGAGCGACTTCGACGCGATCATCGCGGCCGACCAGCGCATCGAGCCGCGTGACGCGATGCCGGAGGAATACCGGCAGACGCTGATCCGACAGATCGCCCAACACGCGCACTCCGAGATCATCGGGATGCAGCCTGAGGGCAACTGGCTGACGCGCGCTCCGTCGTTGCGGCGCAAGGCGATCCTCATCGCCAAGGTCCAGGATGAGGCGGGCCACGGGCTCTACCTCTACTCGGCCGCCGAGACCCTCGGCATCACCCGTGAAGAGCTGCTCGACCGGCTCCACAACGGCAAGCAGAAGTACTCCTCGATCTTCAACTACCCGACGCTCACGTGGGCCGACATTGGCGCGATCGGCTGGCTGGTCGACGGCGCGGCGATCATGAACCAAGTGCCGCTCTGCCGCTGCTCCTACGGCCCCTACGCCCGCGCGATGATCCGCACCTGCAAGGAGGAGTCCTTCCACCAGCGGCAGGGCTTCGAAGCGCTGTGGGACCTCATGCGCGGCACCGAGGCCCAGCAGGCCATGGCCCAGGATGCGATCAACCGGTGGTGGTGGCCCGCCCTGGCGATGTTCGGCCCGCGCGACACTGGCGAACACGCCGTCAAGGGTGGACACACCGCGCAGTCCATGGCGTGGGGCATCAAGCGGTTCTCCAACGACGAGCTGCGTCAGCGCTTTGTCGACATGACCGTGCCGCAGGCCGAGCGCCTCGGGCTCAAACTCCCAGACCCCGAGCTCAAGTGGAACGAGGAGCGCGGTCACTACGACTTTGGCGAGATCGACTGGGACGAGTTCTGGCGCGTCCTCAAGGGCGACGGCGCCTGCAACGCCCAGCGCATGGAGCGCAGGGTCACCTCACACAAGCAAGGCGCCTGGGTGCGCGACGCCGCGGCAGCGTATGCCGCAAAGTCGGAAGGCCGCAAGGCCGCCGCGAGCAATGAAGGAAGCGCAGCATGACCGAGCCAACCCAGCCGCTCTTTGAGGTCTTCGTTCGGGCCAAGCGAGGTCTGTCGCACGTGCACGTCGGGTCAGTCCACGCCCCCGACGCGACCATGGCTGTCCGCAACGCTCGTGACCTCTACACCCGCCGCCAAGAGGGTGTCTCGATCTGGGTCGTCGAGGCCAGCGACATCACCGCGAGCAGCCCCGACGAGAAGGACTCCTTCTTTGACCCGGCTGGCGACAAGGTCTACCGCCACCCGACCTTCTACACGGTGCCTGAGGACGTCGAATACCTATGAGCAGCGACACCGAGACAACTGCGGCAACCGCGACCGGAGGCCCGGCAACAGCGGGAGCAGCGCACACGGCATACCTGCTTGGTCTTGCCGATGACGCACTCATCTACTCTCATCGGCTCTCCGAATGGCTGACCTGGGCGCCCATGCTCGAAGAAGACATGGCGATGGCCAATATCTCGCTCGACCTCATCGGTCAGGCGCGGTCCATCTACACCTACGTCGGCTCGATCGATGGCACCAACCGCACCGAGGATGACCTCGCGTACTGGCGCGATGAGCGCGAGTTCCGCAATGTCCACCTCGTCGAGCAGCGCCGCGGCGACTTCGCGCAAGAGATGGCGAGGATGCTGTGGTTCGCGGCATACCAGAAGGGCCTGTATGCCGCGCTGTCGGGTTCGGCAGACGCGCAACTGCGGGCGATCGCGGTCAAGGCGCTCAAAGAAGTTCGTTACCACTACGACCACGCCGCTCAATGGGCGGTCCGGCTGGGTGACGGCACCGGCGAGTCGCACGACAAGATGCAAGCAGCGTTGACCTGGGTTGCGCCCTACGTTGCGGAGCTCTTCAGCGATGACGCCAATTCGGTTGCGGCAGCTGACGCGGGAGTCGGCGTGCTGCCGTCAACGCTTCAGGCTGCGGCGGCGAGCGCCGTTGCGGACGTGCTGCGCGAGGCGACGCTCGAGGCTCCCGCGGATTCACGTTGGCACGCCCGGGGAGGACGCGAGGGGGTGCACTCGGAGCCGATGGGTTACCTCCTGGCCGAGATGCAGCACCTGCCGCGGTCCCACCCGGGTGCGGCATGGTGATGGTACTCGCTGACGTGACTGCAGAGGTGGCGGTTGACGTGCCTGTTGCGCCTGATGCGCACGAGGTGCTCGCAGCGGTTCGGGCGATCCCGGACCCGGAGATCCCGGTTGTCACAATCGAGAGCCTCGGCATCCTGCGCGACCTGCGCCTTGATGAAGCGGCGGGTGAGCTCCACGCGGTCATCACCCCGACCTATTCCGGGTGCCCCGCCATGCAGGCGATCGAGGATGCCATCGCGCGCGTATGCCGTGCGCACGGCCTGCGCGGTGTCGTTACGACCCAGCTGTCTCCGGCTTGGACGACTGACTGGATTGGGGAGGAAGCACGAGAAGCGTTGCGGCGCTTTGGGATTGCTCCCCCCAGCCCGTCGGCGGCCGGTCGTCCCGTGTCGGTGTCGATCATGGCCCGACCTGGAGGCGACGATGCGGATCAGGCCGTGGCCTGCCCCCGCTGCGGTAGCCACCGCACCACTGTGCTGTCCAACTTCGGTTCGACGGCGTGCAAAGCCCTTCGCCGCTGCGATGCGTGCGGCGACCCCTTCGACGAGTTCAAGGCGCTCTCATGACCGGTTTGCTCACAGCCCCCGCCACCCGGAGGGCCACCTTCCACCCGTTGACGGTCGTCGATGTCGAACGCCTGACGGAGGAGTCGGTTGCGATCACCTTTGCGGTGCCCGCAGACCTCGCCGAGGCGTACGAGTTCGCCCCCGGGCAGCACCTGACCCTCAAGGCCACGATTGACGGCGCCGAGGTCCGCAACTCGTATTCGATTTGCCAGTCGCGGCGCAGCGGGCGGCCAGGGACCTTACGTGTGGCCGTGGCGAAGGTGCCCGGCGGTCGGATGTCACCCTGGCTGACCAGCGACGTCAAGGCCGGCGATGTCATCGAGGTGATGACGCCCATGGGCACCTTCACTTGCCCGGTCAAACCAGACGAGGCACGCCACCACCTTGCCATTGCCGCTGGCTCAGGAATCACCCCGATCCTGTCGCTGGTGACAACGGCACTCGAAGAAGAGCCCAACTCGCGCGTCACGCTGATGTTCGGCAACCGCCGGACGGCCACGGTGATGTTCCTCGAGGAACTGGCCAACCTCAAGGACCGTTACGGTGCCCGCCTGCACCTGATGCACGTCCTGTCTCGTGAGGCTCCCGACGTCGAGCTCTTCGCGGGACGCATGGACCGCGATCGACTCACCCGCATCTTCGATGCGCTGGTGCCGATCGACGGCGTGGACGAGGTCTATCTCTGTGGGCCGTTTGGCATGGTCCAAGACGCGCAGGCCGTCTTGGCCGAGCGCGGCATGGACTCCGCCCACGTCCACCACGAGATCTTCCACGTTGACGACGATGGTGCGCCCAAACACACTCCGGTCCTCGTCGACGAATCCGCGCCGCCGGCTGCCGTCGTCACGGTCAACCTTGACGGTCGCACGACCGTGATCAACATGCCGTCGCTTGAGGAGACCATCCTCAACGCGACGCTCCGGGCTCGGCCGGACGCGCCCTACTCATGTACGGGTGGCGTGTGCGGCACGTGCCGAGCACGCGTCGTCAGCGGCGAAGTGAAGATGATCCGCAACTACGCCCTCGAACCCGAAGAAGTCGCCAACGGCATCGTGTTGGCTTGCCAAGCTCTGCCGGTCACGACGACGGTCGAGTTGGACTACGACGCCTGACCCGATGCCTGGCCGCCCGACTGATGTGCACGAGCAGGGAGGCGGCGACGGTAGGTCACCCAGGCGCAGCTGTCGCCCGCCATCCGATCGACCTCGACCCATTGGTCGGGGTCGATCGGCGGGAAGGTCACTGAGCCGGCGGCGTCTTGGTCGACCTCGGTGATCACCAGGTGCGTTGCCTGCGGCATCGCGAGGCGATAGATCTGGCCGCCACCGGCGATCCAGATCGGCGCACCGAACTCCTCGGCTGCGTGGAGCGCGGCGTCGAGCGACGGGGCGGTGGTCACTCCAGGCGCGTGCCATTCCGGGTCACGGGTCAACACGATCGTGTGCCGCCCTGGCAACGCCCGGCCGATGGAGTCGAACGTGCCCCGTCCCATGATGAGAGTCCCACCGAGGGTGGTGCGCTTGAAGAAGGCGAGGTCCTCGGGCAGGTGCCACGGCATACCGCTGCCGTCTCCGATGACCCCGTTGCGCGCCACCGCCGCGATCATGCCCACAGCGGGTGCGGGGTCAGTCGCGCTCATACGGCGATCGGAGCGGGGATGCCGGGGTGCGGGTCGTAGCCGTCTAGGGCGATGTCGGCCAGGTCGAACTCGTCGATGTCCAGCCCCGGGGTGAGCCGCAGCGTGGGCAGCGGGCGGCAATCTCGGCTGAGCTGAAGCCGCGCCTGGTCGAGGTGGTTGACGTAGAGGTGGGCATCGCCGAGCGTGTGCACGAAATGCCCCGGCCGCAGCCCCACGACTTGAGCGACCATATGCGTCAGCAGCGCGTAGGACGCGATATTGAAGGGGACTCCCAAGAAGACGTCCGCCGAGCGCTGATAGAGCTGACAGTCGAGGTATGCCGTCTCGTCACCGCCGCCGCTCGCCTCGCCGGCGTGGGTGGCCGGGCGCACGTAGAACTGGAAAAGGGCGTGGCAGGGGGGTAGGGCCATGGCGTCCACGTCGGCGACATTCCACGCAGAGACGATGTGCCGGCGGGAGTCGGGGTTGGCGCGGAGGCCGTTGATCACTGTGGCGATCTGGTCGATCTGGCGCCCATCCGAGGCCGGCCACGACCGCCATTGGTGACCGTAAACAGGGCCGAGGTCGCCGTTCTCATCAGCCCACTCGTCCCAAATGGAGATCTTGCGCTCGTGCAACCACGCGATGTTGGTGTCGCCGCGGAGGAACCACAGCAACTCGCCAAAGATCGAGCGCAAGTGCAGGCGCTTGGTGGTCATCGCCGGGAAACCCTCAGCGAGATCGAATCTCATCTGATGCCCGAACACACTGAGCGTCCCCGTGCCGGTGCGGTCGTCCTTGCGTACGCCATCGGTGAGGATGCGATCAAGCAGGTTGTGGTACTGATGCACCATCGCACGCTAGCAGGCGACAGAATGTGACCCAGATCACATTGAGTAGGACCACGCGGGTGTAACGAAAGATGAGCGCGCAACGATCTTTCCCATGTCGAGGCGCTACCCGGACCCCCGAGCGGGTAGCGCCTCGACTTATGCCCTGGCGCGCTTCCGCCCCAGTTAGGGCCCCGAGGTTGCGCCCGCAGAGCCTTCTCCATGTATGAGCAACAGGGCACCGCCTCTGTGAGCGATAACCTTGCCCTTATGACGATGCCCATTTTCGGCCGGGTTCTAACAGCCATGGTGACCCCGATGACCCCCACCGGCGAGGTGGATGAGGACGGTGTGGTCGCTGTTGCCGAGCATCTGTTGGCCCACGGCCATGATGGGTTGGTCGTCAACGGCACGACTGGCGAGTCGGCCACGCTGACCAGCGATGAGAGCATTCGGGTCATCGAGCTTGTTGCTCAGACGGTGGGCGATCGCGCGGTCGTCCTGGCTGGCGTGGGCTCCAATGACACGGCGCACAGCATCGCTATGTCACGCCGGGCAGCAGCCGTCGGTGCGACCGGTCTCCTCGTGGTGACCCCGTACTACAACAAGCCCACGCAGCCAGGGTTGGTCGCTCACTTCTCTGCCGTCGCGGACGCCACCGACCTGCCCGTGCTGCTCTATGACATCCCGGGGCGCGCCGGCATCCCCATCCAGACCGAGACCCTCATCCGCCTGGCCGAGCACCCGAGGATCGTGGCCGTCAAAGACGCTAAATGCGACCTCTGGGCCGCGAGCAAGGTCATGGCCGCAACCGAGCTGCAGTACTACTGCGGCGCCGACGAAACCAACCTCGCGCTGCTCGCCCAGGGCGCAGTTGGCATCGTCTCCGTGGTCGGTCACGTCGCCGGACGCGAGTATGCCGCGATGATCCGCGCCGTAGAGGCGGGGGACCTCGCGACCGCCCGCACGATCCACACTCGCCTCATCCCCGTGGTGGACGCGATCATGTCAACCAGCCAGGGCGCCATCATGGCCAAGGCCGCGCTCGTCGAACTCGGCGTCATCACCAGCGCCGCCGTCCGGCTCCCGCTCGTGGAGTCGCCCATCGACCACCTCGAGATCCTGCGGGCTGGTCTGTCGAAATCAGGAATCCGTTGAGTCACCCTCACCCCGAGCTCACCCTTCCACCTGCTCTGCCCGCCAACGGGTTGCGCTTTGTCGCGCTAGGGGGACTGGGCGAGATCGGCCGCAATATGGCCGTGCTCGAGACCCGCGGCCGGCTGCTCATCATCGACTGCGGGGTGCTCTTCCCTGAGGACCACCACCCTGGCGTCGACTTGATCCTGCCGGACTTCAGTTATCTCGACGGTCGCCTCGATGACGTGGAAGCCATCGTGCTCACCCACGGCCATGAAGACCACATTGGCGCGGTGCCCTTCCTCCTTGCCCGCAAGCCCGACATCCCGCTCATTGGCTCGCGGTTGACCCTCGCCTTGGTGGAAGCCAAGCTCAAGGAACACCGCATTCGGCCGTACACGCTGGAGGTCAAAGAGGGCCAACGCGAGCAACTCGGCGCCTTTGAGGTCGAGTTCGTCGCGGTCAACCACTCCATCCCCGATGCGCTCGCCGTGATGGTGCGCACCGACGCCGGCACCCTCCTGCACACCGGTGACTTCAAGATGGACCAGTTGCCGCTCGACGGCCGGATCACCGATCTGCGTGCCTTCGCGCGCCTCGGCGAAGAAGGCGTCGACCTTTTCCTCACTGACTCCACCAATGCGGACATCCCCGGCTTCACCGCACCTGAGCGGGACATCTCCTCGGCGATCGACAAGGTATTCCGCCACGCCGAGCGCCGCATTGTCGTGGCCTGTTTCTCCTCGCACGTGCACCGAGTGCAACAGGTCCTCGACGCCGCAGAGAAGGCCGGTCGTAAGGTGGCGATGGTCGGTCGGTCGATGGTCCGCAACATGGGCATCGCCGCAGAGTTGGGCTATCTGCATGTGCCCGACGGCGTGCTCGTCGACATCAAGCGACTAGGGGACTATCCCGACAGCAAGATCGTGCTCGTGTGCACCGGCAGTCAGGGCGAGCCGATGGCCGCGCTCTCGCGCATGGCCAACCGAGATCACCGCATCGATGTTGGCCCAGGCGACACCATCCTGCTCGCGAGTTCGCTCATCCCCGGCAACGAGAACGCGGTCTATCGCGTCATCAACGGGCTCATGCGCCTCGGGGCCAATGTCGTGCACAAGGGCAACGCCAAAGTCCACGTCTCGGGGCATGCCGCAGCGGGTGAGCTGACCTACTGCTACAACATCGTCAAGCCCCGCAATGTCCTTCCCGTGCATGGCGAATGGCGCCACATGTTCGCCAACGCTGAACTCGCGGTCGCCACGGGTGTGCCGCGTGAGCAGGTGCTCCTCGCCGAAGACGGCGTGGTCGTCGACCTCGTCGATGGCGTCGCGCGGATCGTCGGTGCGATTCCAGCGGGCTATATCTATGTCGACGGGTCCTCCGTGGGTGGCACGGACGAAGCGATGCTCAAAGATCGCCGGATCCTCCGCGACGAAGGCTTTATCACGTGCATCGTCGTCATTGACGCCGCCACCGGCAAGATCGCCGCCGGCCCCGAGATCACCGCGCGCGGCTTCGCCGAGGACCAAGAGGTGTTTGACCAGGTCATCCCACGGGTGGAGGCAGCGATCATCTCCGCCACCGAGGGCGGCATCACCGATGAGCATCAACTCCAGCAGGTCATCCGCCGCACGGTCGGGAGCTGGGTCGGCGGCAAGATCCGCCGCCGCCCCATGATCATCCCGATCGTTATCGAGGCCTGACCCTTCACAAACCCGACTCCAGCCCGACGCGCCTCGACCCCCGCCCCGCGGACCCGGCCTGCGACGAGCCTCGCGAGCGCCTACCAGGGGCGCTGCGGTGCGGTCTCCTCGATGCCCTCGAGGTCTCGGGTTACCCAGCCGTCGGCGGACGCGGCATACCGGAGGGCGGGTCCGTGGGCAGCGAATCGCCGCACCGCGGCGACCAGGCGCTCGACATGCTCAAGTCGCGTTGCCAGCCCCAGGCTCGCGCGCACAGCAGTGACGGGTATGCCGGGTGCATCGCACCCGCTTGTCGCGCTGGAATTGCCCGGCACGGCATACCCCTCGCGGTTGCCTACTGGTGAGCTGGCGCCGCCAGCGGGGTGGTCCGCCAGGAGCGCGTCCACCAGCTGGTGCGCGCAGAACTTGCCGTCCCGGACCCCGATCCCATATTCGACCGAGAGCGCTGTCGCCACCAAGGCGGAGTCCAGGCCATCGATCGTGAAGGCGACCACGGCCACCCGGTCGGATCCCTCTCCGAACATGGAGTGCAGGCGTACCCCCGGAATCGCAGCGAGACCGAGCCGCAGCCGCTGAGCCAGCGTGTGTTCGAGCAACGCGACGTCTGCCCAATGTTCGGTCAGCGTCGAGCACGCTGCCGCCAGCGCGATCGCCCCGACGACGTTGGGGCTGCCGCCCTCGTGGCGCTCGGGGCCGCGGACCCACGCGACCTCTTCGCCGGTGACGCTCGCGGTCGCGCCGCCTCCCGCGAGGTAGGGCTCGGCGGCGTCGAGCCAGTCAGCCCGTCCCGCCAAGACGCCAGTGCCATAGGGCGCATAGAGCTTGTGCCCCGAGACCGCGACGTAATCGACTCCGCTCGCCGCGAGGTCGATCCGGCGGTGCGGGGCCAACTGCGCAGCATCGACCGCGACCCGGGCGCCACGCTCGTGGGCGAGCGCGACCACCTCGGCCAGGGGCCACACCTCACCGGTGACATTGGAAGCCCCCGCGATCACGACCAAGGTATGCCGCGTCGTCACTGACTCCAGGGCCGCGGCGAGGTCACGCAGCCCACCAGCGATAGAGCGCGGCACGGGAACGGTGATCGTCCGATCGGGGCCCCACGGCAACAACGTCGAGTGGTGCTCGGAGGCAAAGACCACGACGGTGGTGTCCGCCGGCAACGCGTGTGCGAGCAGCGACCACGAGTCGGTGGTGTTGCGCGTGAAGATGACGTGGTCGTCGGGGCGGACCCCGAAGAAGCGGCCGACCTCGGCGCGCGACTCGTCGTACCACTGAGTCGTCACTGCACTGGCATACCCCTTACCCCGATGCACGGAGGCATAGCTGGCCATCGTGGCGGCCACTGCGTCAAGGACACGATCAAGGGCGGGCGTGGACGCCGCGTGATCGAGGTTGGCGTAGGACCGGCGGCCGGTGGCGGTGGCGACAACAAGGCCGTCGGTGCTCGTGCGGGGGAGCCCGGCGACAAGTGCGCTCGGGGCGCCCTCGGGGAGCGGCGCCGAGCTGTGGCCGTGAGGTGCGTGGGAGGGGACGTCGGGTGTGACCCCGGAACGTTCGGCGACTGCGAGTGCCACGTGCTTCCTGCGCTCTCCTGGGTCGTGGACGCTCGCGGCTGCGAGTTGTCCGCACTTGCCTGCCTCAGAGCCGAGGCCGACCAGGTCGTCACCCGGGGCACCCCGCCGCGGAGGAGGGTTGCCGACTAGCGAGCCGGGGCTGGGCGCTAGCACTCATGACCTTGGGATAACCATAACGACACGTCATGCTTGACGCGAGACGGACGGCCACGTGTCTCAAACTTTGGGCAGGGAAGATTCCGACTGGTGCGCGTGTGACGCGTGAGTCACAAGTGACGATCGCGTACTCTCCCGAGCATGGCGACTCGTCCGTCCACCACTTCTTCGCGCTCGCAAACGGCTGCGCGAGGTGCTTCAAGTCGTCCGGCTGCGGGCCGAGGACGGACATCGAACGCCAGCGCTGGTTCGAGCGCGAGTGCCCGCAACGCCAAGCGCAAGACCCCGTCGAAGACCCGATCGGGAGGACTCCCGCTGCCACTGCGCGCGGTCCGCTCCACCTGGAATGGCGTCACGCACCTCGCCGGAAGCGCAGTGCGCAAGGTCGGGAGCTCGGCGCAAAAGCTCGAGCCCGAGCACCAGCGCGACGGACTGGGTTTTGCACTCATCGCCGTCGCCGTGCTGGTCGCGGCCCGCGAATGGTGGGGCTTCGCGGGGGTCGTCGGCGACGTCGTCCACGCCATCGTTGCTGGCACCTTCGGCCGCATCGCGTATGCCGTCCCGCTCGTGTTGCTCGCGTTCGGGTTGCGTCTCCTGCGCGCGCCGGGTGATGAGGCCACCACCAACCGGATTGTCGTCGGAACCCTGACCCTCACCGTCGCAGCATGCGGGCTCGCCCACCTGAGCGACGGCATACCCGTTCCTCCTGATGGCGCCACGAAGATGCGCGCTGCCGGAGGCATCCTCGGGTTCCTGGCATCGAGCCCCCTCGCGGCTGCGGTGTCGTCGATCGGTGCGCTCATCATCTTGTTGCTCGTTGGGTTCTTCGGCCTCCTGGTCATCACCGCGACACCCGTGCGGATGATCCCGCAGCGGTTGGCGCAACTCCGGGATCGCGTGATGGGGCGGAAGCCTTCTGAAGGCACGACCAGCGAGGGCGGCGACGGCGCCGCCGATGGCAAGGGCGGATCGGACCTCCCGCCGCAGCGCCCCAAGCGGGGCATCGTGGTCGACCTCGCCGAGAAGCGCGCTGGCGACGAAGCCTTTGAGCAGGCGGCCGAGGTCATCCCGCTCGGACCCGACGGCAAGCCGCTGCGGCCCGGACAGAAGCGCCCGACTGGTGCCTCCACGTCCGCGGACTCCGCGCACACGACCGAGCCCATTGCCGCCCCGGGCGGAGGAAAGGCCCGTCCCGAGCTCAAGGCGCCGCCGACCACCTCGTCGTTGCCCCTGCGGGCCGAGCAACTGCCGCTCGCCGGGGACGTCGCCTACATCCTCCCCGACCAGGCCCTTCTGGCCCCTGGACCGCCGCACAAGACGCGCAGTGCCGCCAACGATCGGGTCGTCGACGCACTCACCCAGGTGTTTGACCAGTTCGAGATCGACGCTGCCGTCACCGGGTTCACCCGCGGTCCGACTGTCACGCGCTACGAGGTCGAGCTCGGCCCGGCCACCAAGGTCGAGCGTGTCACCGCCCTCTCCAAAAACATCGCGTATGCCGTTGCCTCCGCGGACGTCCGCATCCTCAGCCCGATCCCGGGCAAGTCCGCCATCGGCATCGAGATCCCCAACGCCGACCGCGAGACCGTGTCGCTCGGTGACGTTCTGCGCAGCCAGACCGCGCGCGGCAATGAGCACCCCATGGTCATGGGCGTCGGCAAGGACGTCGAGGGCGGTTACGTCATTGCCAACCTCGCCAAGATGCCGCACTTGCTCGTGGCTGGCGCGACTGGCGCCGGCAAGTCGAGCTTCGTCAACTCGATGATCACGTCGATCCTTATGCGGGCCACGCCCGAAGAGGTGCGGATGATCCTCGTGGACCCGAAGCGGGTCGAGCTCACGGCATACGACGGGATCCCGCACCTCATCACCCCGATCATCACCAACCCCAAGAAGGCGGCCGAGGCGCTGCAGTGGGTCGTGCGCGAGATGGACCAGCGCTATGACGACCTCGCGGGGTTTGGTTTCAAGCACCTGGATGACTTCAACAAGGCGGTCCGCGCGGGCAAGGTCAAGCCGCTGCCCGGGTCGGAGCGGGTTATCACGCCCTACCCTTACCTGCTCGTCATCGTGGACGAACTCGCCGACCTCATGATGGTGGCGCCGCGCGACGTTGAAGAGTCGATCGTGCGGATCACCCAGCTCGCGCGCGCTGCTGGCATCCACTTGGTGCTCGCGACCCAGCGGCCCTCGGTCGATGTCGTCACGGGTTTGATCAAGGCAAATGTCCCCTCTCGCATGGCTTTTGCGACCTCGTCGCTCGCCGACTCCCGGGTCGTCCTCGACCAGCCGGGCGCCGAGAAGCTCGTCGGCCAAGGCGATGCACTATTCCTGCCGATGGGTGCGTCCAAGCCCATGCGTGTCCAAGGCGCTTGGGTGACCGAGTCCGAGATCCACGCCGTCGTCAAGTCCGTGACGGAGCAACTCAAGCCGCAATACCGCGACGATGTCACCGTCGTGGCCGCCAAGAAGCAGGTCGACGACGACATCGGTGATGACCTCGACGTCCTGCTGCAGGCCACCGAACTCGTCGTGACGACCCAGTTTGGCTCGACCTCGATGTTGCAGCGGAAGTTGCGGGTTGGGTTCGCCAAGGCTGGCCGACTCATGGACCTCATGGAGTCGCGCGGCATCGTCGGGCCGTCCGAGGGCTCGAAGGCACGCGACGTGTTGGTCAAGCCGGACGACCTGCCCGCCACTCTCGCGCTGCTGCGTGGGGATGAGCCGCCGGTGACCGGTCTCGATGAGTTCGGTGACTTTGGTGGCGTCGCCGGGCCCGCCGGGTCAGAGGGTGACGACACGGCATACGTCATGGATGGTGACGCGCACACTCGCGCGACGGGACGCAATCGGTACCCCACCGACCCGCTCGACCACTCGACCGCCGCCCCCGCAGCGCCGTCCTGGGCGGACGAGGATGACGAGGACGGCGAAGACGCCTGGAGCCTGACCGGCCGCCAGTAAACCGCTGCCGAATCTGACCTGGATGAGCTGCCTGAGCTCCCTCAGCCGCCTCAGCTCGCCCGGCGCAGCCACTGGCCGAGCTGTCTCCCATTCGCACCCATAGAGTTGACCTCATGACCTCGACCCCACCTCGCACCGTCGCGGTCGTGACGCTGGGGTGCGCGCGCAACGAGGTCGACTCGGAGGAACTCGCTGGCCGACTGCGGGCAGACGGCTGGGAGCTCGTTGCCGACCCTGCCGACGCAGACGTCGCACTCGTCAACACATGCGGCTTTGTCGAGCAGGCCAAGAAGGACTCGATCGACGCGCTGCTGGAGGCCGCTGACCTCAAGGACGGCAGTCACCGCACCCAAGCCGTGGTCGCGGTCGGCTGCCTCGCTGAGCGCTACGGCACCGAGTTGGCCGAGCAGTTGCCCGAGGCCGACGCCGTGCTCGGTTTCGACTCGTATGCCGTGATGTCCGACCACCTCCGGGGAATCCTCGCGGGCAATCGACCCGCGTCACACACCCCATCGGACCGTCGACGGCTACTGCCGCTCACGCCCCTCGACCGCGCCGCCACTGTCGATGTCGATGCGATCCCTGGGCACAGCACGCACGGCGCTGAGGGTGCGGACGGCGCTGGTGGGACGGCATACCGCTCGCTCTTGCAGGAGCGTCCCTGGGCTCCGCTGAAGATCGCAAGTGGCTGTGACCGGCGGTGCGCGTTCTGCGCGATCCCGTCGTTCCGAGGGTCGTTTGTGTCGCGCCGACCGACCGACATCCTCGCGGAGGCGCGGTGGCTCGCCGAGCGTGGGGTGCGCGAACTCCTCCTTGTGAGCGAGAACTCGACGTCCTACGGCAAGGACCTCGGCGACCTCGCGCTGCTCGAGAAGTTGTTGCCGGAGCTGGCCGCCGTCGACGGGATCGAATGGGTCCGGGTGTCCTATCTCCAACCGGCCGAGATCCGACCCGGTCTGCTCGAAGCGATGGCGACGACGCCGGGAGTCGTGCCGTATTACGACATTTCGTTCCAACACGCGTCCGGGCCGCTGTTGCGGCGGATGCGCAGGTTCGGCAATACCGAGGGCTTCCTCGATCTGCTGGCCCGGATCCGGTCGGCGACGCCCCATGCCGGTGTCCGCTCCAATGTCATCGTCGGGTTCCCTGGTGAGACTCAGGCCGAACTCGGGGAGCTGGAGCTGTTTTTGGCGATGGCCAGGCTCGATGCCGTCGGCGTCTTTGGGTACTCGGATGAGGACGGCACCGAGGGCGCCTCGCTCGAACCCAAGATTGACCCCGACGAGATCACCGATCGGGTGCGCCGCGTGACCGACCTCGTCGAAGAGTTGACCGCACAGCGGGCCGAGGAGCGCGTGGGCGAGCAGGTCACGGTGCTCGTTGAAGCTGTCGAGGGCCACGATCTGGTGGGACGGTGCGCTCAGCAAGGGCCCGAGGTTGATGGCTCGACAACGATCGTTTGGCCGCGGGAGGGCCGCGATCGTGGCGCGGTTCCCGTGGTGGGTGACTTCGTTGATGCCGTGGTCATGGCGTCGGACGGGATCGATTTGGTCGCGAGGCCCCATGGGTGATCCGCAGCAGCCGACGGTCGGGGGTCGACTGACGCCAACGGTGGTGCCCGGAGCTCCCAACCCGTCGGCGTGGAATCTGCCCAATGCCCTCACCGTTGGGCGGATCCTCCTCGTCCCGGTCGTGGGGGCGCTGCTCCTCGCCGACGAGGGTCGCAATGCGGCCACCCGATGGCTCGCCCTCGGCGCCTTCATCGTCGCCGCCGTCACGGACAAGATCGACGGAGACCTGGCTCGCAAACGCGGCCAAGTGACGAATTTCGGCAAGATCGCCGACCCCATTGCTGACAAGGCCCTCCTCGGCATGGTGTTTGTGGGGCTCTCGCTCCTCACCCTCGTGCCCTGGTGGGTGACGGTGCTGGTGCTCGCGCGCGAGCTTGCGATCACGGTGATGAGATTCGTGGTGATCCGCCACGGGGTGATGCCCGCCGGCCGCGGCGGCAAGGTCAAGACGATGATCCAAGCGCTCGCCCTGGGCATGCTGATCCTGCCCGCCTGGGTGTTGCCGTTTGCCGACGGGTGGCGACTGGCGGCATACCTCGTGCTGGCTTTGGCCGTTGCGATTACCGTCGGGACCGGGCTCGATTACGTCATGCAGGCGCATCGGCTGCGGCGCACCAGTCCTCGCGCGGTCGCCAAGCGTGCGGAGCGAGAGGCGCGGCGGCGGGCACGTCTTGACGGTTCCGCCCGCTGATGACGGTCGAGTCGTCGGCTTGGGCGGCGGACGTCGTGGCACTGCTCCTCGACCGCGGCGAAACCCTCGCCTGCGCTGAATCCCTCACGGGGGGAGCGTTATCCGCCGCGATCGTCGACGTCCCAGGAGCATCGGCGGTCTTCCGCGGGGGAGTCGTGAGTTATGCCGCCAGCGTGAAGTCCTCGGTCCTCGGCGTCGACCCCGCGCTCATCGACGTGGCTGGGACGGTCGACCCGCGGGTCGCGGAGGCGATGGCAATCGGGGTATGCCGGGTGGTTGGCTCCGATTGGTCGATCGCCACGACGGGGGTCGCAGGGCCTGGCCCTGCTGAGGGGAAGGAAGCGGGCACGGCATACGTTGCGGTGGCAGGACCAGACGTCAAGGCGGGCACCGGACGCAGAGTCACCGTGCGGGAACTCCGGGTTCCAGGTGGGCGCGCGGAGGTCCGAATGGCGGTGGTCCTCGCAGGGCTGTCAGAGCTTTGTGCGAGACTTGAGAGCAGATGAGTGTCATATGACGTGCCGACGCGCGTCCGTGTGAATGAGGCGGATTCCGCTGCGGGAGCGGATCGGGCGGCTATGGTTAGCGGCACGGAGAGGAGGGTCGAGATGGTTCTCATGCGGCGGGAGCTCGGCGATGTTCTACGCGAGCGACGGTTAGCTCAAGGTTTGTCCCTGCGTGGGTTGTCCGCGTTGGCAGCTGTCTCCCCGGGTTACCTCAGTGAGATCGAGCGCGGCACCAAGGAAGCGTCCTCTGAGTTGCTCGCGTCGGTGTGTGGCGCG
Organism: Actinomycetales bacterium; assembly: GCA_016715285.1. GTDB lineage: Bacteria > Actinomycetota > Actinomycetes > Actinomycetales > Dermatophilaceae > Phosphoribacter > Phosphoribacter thorii. The sequence goes on from JADKAO010000001.1 coordinate 124,497, forward strand.
CTCGACGTCCCCCTGTCCGAGGTTCTCGCTTCGCTCTCCGAGCGTGTCGCGGTGATGGAGAGCTTGACGGCGCCAGTCGTGCTCCCGGTCTCTGGTATGCCGCGCGTCTCCGCCTCTGCGGCGTGACCTCGCCGGTTCGACACCTGCGTTCCTCGTCGCCAGGTGGCGATCGATCTGGCGACGGCCAAGTGACGGTCGTTGCCGTCCGCTGCATGCCGTCTTTTCTTCCCTTGCACTCGCCTTTTGTCACTGCCCTGCGTCGCACCGAGACCGTCGAGAGCCTGCTCGTGGAGGTCGAGACGTCAGCTGGCGTGATCGGTGTCGGCGAGTCCCCGCAGGTGTGGCAGGTCACGGGGGAGTCGGTAGCGAGCGCGATGGCGTGTGTCGACCAGATGCTCGCACCCGTTGTGGTGGGTCGGTCGATCGCGGACTGGCCGTCCCTGAGCGACGAGGTGCAGCGGGTTGTTGCGCGCAACTTCGGGGCCAAGGCTGCCGTCGAAACGGCATTGTGTGACCTCGCTGCCCAGGCAGCCGGCGTCACCCTGGCCGACCTCCTCAGCGGCGCAGTGCTCAGCGGACTGCCGAGCGGCCCAGGACCCGATCCGCGTGGGGTCGGCGTCTCAGAAGTGAGCAGTGGGCGCAATCGTGAGGTGGCCACCGATGTCACCGTGTCAGCGGCCCCGCCAGGGGAGATGGCGGCGAGCGCTCTGGCTCGGCTGGCGGCCGGGTTCACGCACTTCAAACTCAAGGTCGGCGCCGATCCCGCACTCGACCTGGCTCGGATCGCGGCTGTGCGAGACGCGGTTGGGCCGTGTCCGATTCGGGTTGATGCCAATCAGGCTTGGTCTCGGAACAACGCTGTGATTGCCATCACGACCTTCTACGATGCCGGGCTGGATCTCGAGTTCGTCGAACAGCCGGTCCGGGACGACGACGTGGAGGGGCTCGCCTGGGTCAGGGCACGAGTGCCCATCCCGATCGTGGCCGACGAGTCGGTCTACACCCTTCGCGACCTGGACCGCGTGATCGACCTGGACGCGGCCGACGGCGTTAACGTCAAGCTCGCCAAGTGCGGCGGGCCTCGACAAGCCGTGGCAATCCTGCGGCGAGTCCGTGAGGCGGGCCTTGAGACGATGGTGGGCTCGATGATGGAAGGCCCGGTTGGGGTCGCTGCAGCGGCAAACGTCGCACTCGCCGGTGGCACGACGTTGGTCAATGACCTTGACGCCGCCTGGTGGCTCGCAGAACCTGCCTGTGGCGGCCGGCTGAGGTATCAGTCCGGTCGAGTCATCCTCGGTCCTTAGCTGGAGCTAAGGGCCACCGGCTCGACCACCTCGATAGTCGCTTGACCGGCGCGAAGGTGACGTGCCCAGAGGTCGCTGTCGTCGGCCGTCGTCGGTCGGCCCCAAACCGCCCTGGCACGTCGGGCAATAGAACATCGTCCGGTCGCGCGGTGCGATACCGATCATGGCGACTCTGACCGGCATACCGCAGCGCCGACAGGGCTTGCCGCTGCGGCCGTGCACATAGGTCGTGGACCCAAGCCTGCGGTCCCCAGTGGTGCTCTGGATCGCGTGCGCCCGGCCGGTGTCGAGCATGCGATGCACCCGGGCGATCAACGCGCGGATCTCTTCCTCGCGGAGTTCCGCGGCAGCGCGCCACGGCGGGAGAGCCTGCACGAAGAGGGATTCGGCGGCATACATGGTCCCGACTCCGGCGAGATTGCGCTGGTCGAGCAAGGCCTCGCCGATGCTCACGCCGCTCCCATGCACGCGGCGGATTGCCTCCGCCGAATCCCAGTCGGGTCCAAGTACGTCGGGGCCGAGGTGTCCCACGAGGTCGCCTTCACGCGCGGTCTCGATGAGGTCCAGCATCCCCAGCCGGAGCCCGAGCGCCGCCCAGGTGTCAGTCGCCAAGAGCGCACGGAGCTGATGGTTCGCAAGGGCGCGAGCGGTCAGGCCGGAGGTCGCTTCGATCCGCCATTGGCCCTCCATCCGCAAGTGCGAGTGCACGGTGAGGCCGGAGTCGAGGCGGTGCAGGAGATGCTTGCCGCGCGACACCACCTCGACGGTCGTGGCCCCCACAAGGTCGGCGTCAATGAGTGCGCCCCATCGCAACTCGGCGCGGGTGAGCTGCGTGCCACGCAGGGCTGCATCGAGTCGCTGTGCAGTGCGCCAGACAGTGTCGCCTTCAGGCATGGGTCACCGGCGCAGTCGCAGGCCTCGCGGGGTGGCATGGAAGCCGGCCTCGGCGAGCGCGTGGGTGAGCGGATGGTCGGAGCGCAAAACGGAGGCCCCGTCGGTCTTTTCCACGGTGAGCTTGCCTAGGGCCCCGTCCCGGACCGCTCGAGCCAGCGCGTGGGCGCCAGCCTGGAGGAGGGTGGGGTCGTCGGTCCACGTGAGCAGGGTCTTGCCGCCGCGCTCGACGTAGAGCACGAGGTCACCATCGACGACGACCACAAGGGCACCGGCCTTACGGGCAGGTTGATGGCCTTTGGTGGTGGGTGCGCTGTCGTCGTCAGCTGAGGGTCTGGCGGGCCACGGCAGCGCCGCGCCAAACGGATTGGCTGGATCACACGCCGCAAGGACCAGCGCAGGGGCGGATCCAGCAGGCGCCGGGGAGTCCTCGAGTGGCCGCGCCCCGGCGCGCAACCGGTCGACAGCTCCGGTGGTGCCGAACTGGCTGGCACCCAGGCCCTCAACGAAGTAACCACGTCGGACTCGGCCCGCTTCCTCCGCGGCGGCCAGCAGGCGGTAGACCCCGGCGAAGCCGCCGGGGAGGTCCTCCGCGACGACGGCCCCCTCGGGTCACCACGCCGTAGCGGTCGAGCAAGATCTCGGCCCGCGCGTATGCCGTGATCGTCGCGTCCCGCTCTCCCTGGGGCAGCACCGACCACCGTCCGGCAGTGCGCGGTGGGCCGGATCTCACGGTGGCTGCCGCAGAACTGGCTCCGAGTCGACCCACCCCGCGCAAGGCACTGCCGCGGCCGGCATAGCTGCTCCGTCGGGGCGCAGTGGCGCGCTGCTTGTGCGCGGTGCGGCCGCCGCTGAGATAGGCGCGTAGCGGTGCGAACGTGTCACCTGTGACGTGTCCGGACCACACGAGGTCCCAGAGGACGTCGGCGAGGGCTTCGTCGCCAAGAGGTGTGAGTCGGACGGCGAGGCCGCGGAAGAAGTAGGCTCCACCTCCCGAGAGCACATCGAGGACACGATGGGCATCGTCACTGAGTCCATTGAACTCATCGGGTGTGGGCGTCCGCAGCGTGAGGTGCGCAATCTCGCTGGGGTGCAGCGAAATCCAGCCGTCGTCTCCCGCGAGAGAGCCATGCCCTTGCCAGAGGACATCACCACTGGCGGTGAGTTCGTCGAGCAGCGCAGGGTGATAGTCCGCGACTCGGGCGGGCAAGATGAGGGTCTCGAGTGCGCTCGCCGGGAGCGGGACGCCAGCGAGTTGCTCAATCGCCCGCATTAGCGCATCGGCACCTCGCAGGCCCGTCCCGACCCCCTGCCAGGGTGGGAGGAACCTCACGAGATCCCGCGGCGCGACGGGCTCCACTTCGGCCCGAAGCGCGGCGAGGGACCGGCGCCGAAGGAGGCGCAGGACCTTGGCGTCGCAGTAGTCGACGCTGGTCCCCGGAGCGTCAGGAGTCAGTGGACGCAACTCGCCCTCGACGACCCGACCCGCGGCAACCAGCCGCCGCAGGGCGTCACGCACCACCGCGACGCCGAGCCCGAATCGGTCCGCGACGTCACTGGCGCCGAACGGCCCGTGCGTGCGCGCATGCCGGGCCACGAGGTCAGCTAAGGGATCGGGGTCGGGGGCTAAGAAGGCCTGCGGGACCCCCACAGGCAGGGAACACCCGAGGGCATCCCGGAGTTTGCCGGCATCCTCGACTGCGGCCCACTGATCAACGCCAGCAACCCGCACGGGAATGATGCGGCGCACCTGCGCTAGATCGGCCAACCACTGTGGGACGTCACTACGGACCTCTGCACGGGTCCGGCGAACCACCTCGTCGGCCGACAAGGGGCCCAAGGATCGGATGAGGTCGGCAACATCCTCGGCATCTCGCGCAGCCCGCGACTCCGTGAGGTGACCCAGCTCGGCGGCCGTCGTGGCCACAGCTTGGGGGTCGAGCAGGTCGCGGAGGGCGAGGGCTTCGCCGCCACCAAGCAACTCGGCGAGGAGGGTGGGGTCCAGGGAGAGGGCCGCAGCACGCTTCTCGGCAAGTGGCGAGTCGCCCTCGTAGAGGAACTGGGCGACATAGCCAAACATCAGCGATCGGGCGAAGGGCGACGGTTGGCTGGTCTCGACCGCGACGGTGGTGACCTCGCGCGATCGCACCCGGCGGAGGAGCTCGACCAAGCCGGGAACGTCGAAGACGTCCTGGACACACTCGCGGACAGCTTCGAGCACGATCGGGAAAGACGGGTACTGGCTCGCGACCTCGAGCAATGCCGCTGCCCGCTGACGTTGCTGCCACAGTGCTTGGCGCCGATCCGGTCGCCGCTTGGGCAACAGCAGCGCCCGCGCCGCGCACTCACGGAAGCGCGCCGCAAAGAGCGCGGAGCCGCCTACTTGGGCGGTGACCACGTCGGCGATGTCGTCCGGATCCAAGAAGACCAAATCAAGCAGCTCGGCGCCCCACGAGTCACCGTCGGCCGGGCGCCGCAGATGAGACTGTGCCGTCGGCTCATTGGCCAATCCCCACTCGCCTTCGAGGTCCATGTCGGGGATCCGCAAGACGATGCCGTCGTCGCCATGCATGGCTTGGACGTCGATACCGAAGCGTTCGCGCATCCGGGCCGAGATCGCGAGGGCCCACGGCGCGTGAATTGGCGCGCCGTAAGGGGAGTGGACGACGACGCGCCAGTCGCCAAGCTCATCGCGGAAGCGTTCGACGACGATGGTCCGGTCGGTGGGAACGTGGCGGACGGCCTCGCGCTGCTCATCGAGATAGGTCAGCAGATTGTCTGTCGCCCACTCGTCCAGCCCCGCAGCAGCGACCCGATCGCGAGCTGCGGCAGGCGCGAGCTTGGTGACCTCCCGCACAAAGGAGCCCACCGCAGCTCCGAGCTCGGACGGTCGGCCGAGGGAGTCGCCCTTCCAGAACGGCAACTTGCCCGGCTGGCCCGGCGCAGGCGTCACCAGTACGCGGTCGTGGGTGATGTCCTCGATCCGCCACGTTGACGTGCCCAGCGTGAACGTGTCGCCCACCCTCGACTCGTAGACCATCTCCTCGTCCAGCTCGCCGACCCGGCGGCCGGGGCCGTCACCGGAGGCGAGGAACACGGCATACAGGCCTCTGTCGGGGATCGTGCCGCCGGAGGTGACGGCGAGGCGTTGCGCTCCACGCCGTCCGGTGAGGGTGTCGGTGACGCGGTCCCACACCACCCGCGGTCGCAACTCGGCGAACTCATCGGACGGATAGCGCCCCGACAGCATGTCGAGGACGGACTCGAGTACGAGCCGGGACAGACCCGCGAACGGCGCCGCGCGGCGAATCACCGCCTCCAGGTCGGTGACGGACCAGTCGTCGAGCGCGCACATGGCGACGATCTGCTGGGCCAGGACATCGAGGGGGTTGGTGGGCACCCGCAGGGACTCGATCTGGCCGGCGCGCATCCGCTCGACGACGACCGCGGTCTGGACGAGGTCGCCTCGGAACTTGGGGAACAGCACCCCTCGCGAGACCGCGCCCACCTGGTGGCCAGCCCGGCCGACCCGCTGCAACCCGCTCGCGACGCTCGGCGGGGATTCAACCTGGATGACGAGGTCGACGGCGCCCATGTCGATGCCCAGTTCGAGGCTGCTGGTCGCTACCACGGCGGGGAGCCGGCCGGCCTTGAGGTCGTCCTCGATGACGGCGCGCTGCTCCTTGCTCACCGAGCCGTGATGCGCGCGCACGAGTTGAGCGGGCGCGCCGCGGCTGGCGCCTGCTTGCGCCATCACTTGGGCGGGCATCCCGCCTGCGACCGGGGTATGCCGTGCCGCCTCGCCCTGGGCATGCGCGTAGGCGCGCGTGCGGGCCTGCGGAGGTGACGCGGACGGCATACCCTCATCGGCTTCCGCGACCGCTTGACTCGACTCGCTTGCCGCGATCGCGAGCCGGTCCTCCCAAATCTCGTTAAGCCGGGTGGTGAGGCGCTCGGCGAGCCGTCGGGAGTTGGCGAACACGATGGTCGAGCGATGGGCGGTGACGAGGTCGACAATGCGTTCTTCGACATGTGGCCAGATGGAGGCGCGTTGGGCTTCACCGGCGGCCGGTCCGCTCAGGTCGCCCGTGGGCGCACCCAAGGCGCCGAGGTCAGGGACCGGGACGACGACCTCGAGCTCCCATTCCTTGGTCGACGGCGGTGCGACGACGTCGACTGGCCTCCCGCCAGCGAGGAAGCGAGCGACCTCGTCGATCGGCCGCACCGTCGCCGAGAGTCCAATGCGTTGCGCAGGGGAGGGGAGCAGCGCGTCGAGTCGCTCCAAGGTGAGGGCGAGATGGGCGCCGCGCTTGGTGCCAGCAACGGCATGGACCTCGTCGAGGATGACCGTGTGGACTCCCATCAGGGCATCACGGGCGGCCGAGGTCAGCATGAGGAAGAGCGACTCGGGGGTCGTGATGAGAATGTCGCTGGGTGCCTTGGCGAATGCACGGCGGTCGGCCGCTGGCGTGTCGCCCGACCTGACCGCGACGCTCACCCCGGGGGCGGGCAGCCCCAGACGGGCAGCGGCGTGGCCGATGCCCACCAGCGGCGAGCGCAGGTTGCGCTCGACGTCGACCGCGAGCGCCTTGAGCGGGGATACGTAGAGCACCCGGCAGCGGTGCTTGGGGTCTTCTGGCGGCGGCGTCGTGGCGAGTCGATCGAGGGCCCACAAGAAGGCGGACAGCGTCTTGCCCGAGCCCGTGGGGGCGACCACCAAGGCATGGCGGCCAGATGAGATGGCGTCCCAGGCTCCGGTCTGGGCTGCGGTGGGCGCGTGAAAGGCCCCGCGGAACCAGTCAGCCGTGGCGGGGGAGAAGCGATCGAGGATGTCCGGCATGTCGGGCTAACCCTGCCACGGACCACCGACAAGCCAGCAACGACCACAGAGGCGGCTGCAATACAGCCGCCTCTGTGGTCGTGCCGAGCGAAGTGCAGGGTTAGTTGGCAACCACCCGAAGCGAGAAGGCGCCGTCGCCCGGCCCCGTGGTCTTGATCGAGAAGCCAACGGCGCGAATCGCTGCGAGCGCGTCCTTGTACTCATTGGACGATGAGATGTTCTCGAGGTAGTTCTTCTCGATCTTGTCGATGTCGACGAAGAAGGCTGTCTGCGCCGATCCGGCATCTGCAACCGCGAGCTTAAAGCTCTCGCTCGACCCCAAGGCGCCCCCCTGGCTCAGCGAGTCGAGGTAGTCCTGGTCGGTTGCGAAGAAGAGCGTGTTGTCCTTGCGCGAGTTAAACATTCCGCCACTGCCGCCCTGCTCCTCGATGGTCTTGTCGATCAGGCTCTGCGCCCGGTTGCCGTCGGTCGTCACGACCTTCATCCCCATCTTGGGGTTTTTGGAGAACATGCTCCAGTCCTGATCAGGGAAGGAAATAGTGAGGCTTCTGCCCAACATCAACGCCAGGTCGTCGGGGAGGGCGATGCCGTATTGGCTCTCGGCTTGGGCGATTTGTTTGGGGCCGATGGCTGACGACAACGCGGCCCAGTTGTCCTTGATCAACTCATCGAGCCCCGCGATGCTGACGGCGCCTACGGTGTCGGCAGGCAGGGTCGCGATTTCGCCCCCGGGAGGAGGTATCGCTTTGCTCAACCCACCGCGGCTCACGCCAGCAACCTCGAGGTAATTTGCGTCGAACCGCACGGCGGAGAGCACTCGACCCTGGAGTTGGTCCATCGCTGTTGACGACACCGAGGTCCCCGAGCTGTTCTTGGCCAACTTGTCGAACCACGCGGCAGCCTTCATCGCGCCCACATCGAACCAAGCCGACGCGACCCCGATATCTCCCAACGCCTTCACGTCTGACTGGTACGTCGGGTTGCTGGCGATGCTGCCTTTGTCGATTTCGCTCATGACAATCGAGGTCGCTGACTTCTCCGTGAAGATGGCATAGCCCGAACGCACCGAGACATCAACGGTGTTGGCGCGCTTCCTGCTCAAGAGCGACGCCAGCGACTCGCGAGCGCGGCCTTCGTCCGTCACCGCCAGGGCAACCATGGCGACTGGCTCGCCCTTTGCATTCGCCTGAGCCAACATCGCAACTGCGGCGCGGGACCCCAACCACGGCTTGATGTCGGTCGTGTAGTCGACCCCGCTGAGGTCCTTGTCGTCCTTGGTGATGGCCTTCCAGAGCGATTCCCGGGGGTCCCCGCCGGACTCCTGGGCCTTCTTGACCGCGGGAATCTTGTCGAGGAAGCGAACCGCGGCAACCTTCTGCCCCGCTGACGGGTCGAGGTCGATCCTCGCGAAGCCGACCGCGCTCGCGGGGATGACTGTGTCCGGCTGCGATCCGGTTGACGCGAGCTTCGTGTAGGCAAAGGCACCGCCACCGAGTGCGATCGCCGCGACGACCCCGGCAGCGGCAAGAATGGGGACCTTCTTGCTGCGCTTGGGTGTCGTGGAAGCCCCCGGGAGTGGGAAAGCGCCGCCCGCTGGCGGATACCCCGGCTGCTGCGGCTGGAAGGGTGGCTGTTGCGGGGGGTATGCCGGTTGCTCACCGTAGGGCTGCTGGCCGTACGGCTGCTGTCCATAAGGAGGGAACTGCTGCCCATGGCCCTTAGCCCGGTCGGGGCTGAACGGATTCGTAGGTCCCGTCGGGGGATTGGTGGGCGGCTGTGACATCAGTTGGCTCCTCGCACAGTGGCGGACTCGTCCCGACGAGGCTAACTGACCTTCACTTCGCCGCCGAAACCAGGCGGGTGCCAGACCCCTAACTCGCCGTGGGACACTGCGCCCATGCGGCACAGCGACTTACGGATTCTCCTCGCCGAGGAGTTTGGTGCCGCGTATGCCGCCTCACTCGCCATGGACCACTGCCTCAGCTCCCTCGGGAGCCGGACCGTCGAGCAGGCGCTCGCGGACGGCATACCTCCAAAGCAGGTGTGGTATGCCGTGTGCGAGGACTTCTCGGTCCCGGAGCAGCGCCGCTTTGGGGTGGAAAAGCGTTCTGCCCGAAGGGGATAGCGCGAGGGCGCCGACGCTGTGAAGCGACGACGCCCTCGGACGTGGAGACGGTGGACCTAGCCGTGGCGCTCTTCGCGGGGAGCCCAGTGCTCGTTGGTCTGGCCGATGTAGATCTGGCGCGGGCGGTAGATCCGGCCCTTGGGGTCGTCGTGGATTTCTTTCCAGTTGGCGATCCAGCCGGGCATGCGGCCGATGGCGAACATGACGGTGAACATGTCGAGCGGAATCCCCATGGCGCGCAAGATGATTCCGCTGTAGAAGTCGACATTGGGGTAGAGCTTGCGCTCGATGAAGTAGTCGTCCGTGAGGGCAGCGTCGGCGAGCTCGACCGAGAGTTCTAGCAATGGGTCGTCGATCTTCATCGTCGCCAACATGTCGTCGGCGGCCTGCTTGAGGATCTTCGAGCGCGGGTCGAAGTTGCGGTAGACCCGGTGGCCGAAGCCCATGAGCTTGATCTTGGACTGCTTGTCCTTGACCTTGGCGACGTACTCCTTGACCGGCATACCGGACTCGCGGATGAACTCGAGCATCTCGATGACCGCCACGTTGGCACCGCCATGGAGCGGGCCCCACAGCGCGCAGACACCTGCGGCGCAGGAGGCGAACATATTGGCCTGGCTGGAGGCGACCATGCGGACCGTTGACGTCGAGCAGTTCTGCTCGTGGTCGGCGTGCAGCGCGAGGAAGAGGTTGAGCGCTCGGGTTACCTCGGGCGTGGGCTCGTACTCGCGATAGGGGACCGAGAACATCATGTGGAGGAAGTTTTCGACGTACTTGAGGTCATAGCGGGGGTAGACGATCGGCTCGCCAATCGAGGCCTTGTAGGACGCGGCGGCGATGGTGCGGACCTTGGAGATGAGGGTCGCGGCAAGGGCTTCGACCTGCTCTTCGGAGTTGGCCTCGTGACGCTCGTGGGTCGACAGCGTGTTGATCATGGCCGAGAGGATCGCCATCGGGTGCCCATTGGGGGGGAAGCCCGCGAACTGCTTGAGCATTTGCTCGTCGAGACGGCTGTTGTCAGTCAGCAGCTGCGAGAAACGCTCGCGGTCTTCGATCGTGGGGAGCCGGCCGAAGATGACCAACCACGCCGTCTCGACGAAGGATGACTTGCCGGCGATCTCCTCGATGGGGATGCCGCGGTAGCGCAGGATGCCGGCGTCGCCGTCGATGTAGGTCACGGCGGAGGTGCAGGAGCCGGTGTTGCCGTAGGACTCGTCGAGCGTGATGTAACCGGTCTTGGCTCGCAGCGTGCTGATGTCAATGGCGAGTTCGTGCTCGGTGCCTTCGATGACTGGGAATTCGTAGACCTTGCCGTCGAGTTCGAGCTTGGCCAGGCGGGACATCAGCAACCTCCATCGAGGGTCGGGGTGATTGCTTGGCATGGTAGTCGGCTCACGCTGCGCGTGCGCTGACCTGATTGTTCTGATCACATCGTGGGCCGAGGTTGTGGTGCGGCGTGTCGCGCGAGCCTCGAACATCTGTTCGCTTATCGTCGTCCACAGGGGTCTCGCCGAGAGTCTCATGATCCACAGCGGGTATGCCGTGTGGTCACCTCTGTCGGTGCTGGCCCCTAACGTCCGACTCGACAACGCGAGTCACTGCTCGCCCTGATCTCGTCTAGCCAGGGGAGCGGTCGCACTCGCCGCGCGGGTCGCCTATGGACGGCAGACATTCGAGCAGAAAGACGGTAACGGACATGGCAGCTGTGGCAGACCGCACCAAGGCACTCGCCGCGGTCATGGGGCAGATCGAAAAAGCACACGGCAAGGGCGCCGTCATGCGGCTCGGAGACGACGTGCGAGCGCCGATCGAGGTGATCCCGACGGGATCGATCGCGTTGGACGTGGCGCTCGGGATCGGCGGATTGCCGCGCGGTCGGGTCGTGGAGATCTATGGCCCGGAGAGCAGCGGCAAGACGACGGTGGCGTTGCACGCCGTGGCGAGTGCCCAGAAGGCTGGTGGGATCGCGGCCTTCATCGACGCCGAGCATGCGCTCGACCCGGACTACGCGGCCAAGTTGGGCGTCGACACGGACGCGCTGCTGGTGAGCCAGCCCGACACGGGGGAGCAGGCGCTGGAGATCGCCGACATGCTGATCCGGTCTGGCGCCATCGACATTATCGTCATCGACTCGGTCGCTGCCTTGGTGCCGCGGGCTGAGATTGAGGGCGAGATGGGCGACAGTCACGTCGGTCTGCAGGCTCGGCTGATGTCGCAGGCCTTGCGCAAGATCACCGGTGCGCTGAACTCGACTGGGACAACCGCGATCTTCATCAACCAGCTCCGCGAAAAGATCGGTGTCATGTTCGGGTGTTTTTCGTATGGCACACGCGTGACGCTCGCTGACGGCACCACCGAGAAGATCGGCAAGATCGTCAACCAGAAGCTGCCGATTGAGGTGCTGACCTATGACGCCGCGAGCGACTCGGTCGTAGCTCGGCCGGTCACCAACTGGTTCGACAACGGTGTGACCGAACGCTTCCTGCAGGTCACCGTCGAACGGTCGGGGGGCAATGGTCGGTCGCAGTTCGGCGTGACAGACAACCATCTCGTGCGGACTCCAGGGGGCTGGCGTGAGGCCGGCGAGTTGTTGGCTGGTGACCGTGTGCTGACAGCCGAGACCGCCCGGCTTTCTGATACTCAGTGGCAGCTGGTTCTCGGTGGCTTGATGGGCGATGCCCATCTGGCGCCCAACCTGAGGGGTCGCCGAGGTGTCCGCTTCCGGATGGGTCACGGTGCCGCACAAGCGGCATACCTGGACTGGAAGGCGTCGATGTTCGGCAATATCTCCCAGTGCCGCACGACGAACGCCAAGGGTGCGAGCTTCGTTGATCTGCGGCCGTTGCCGGAGCTCAGCGAGTTGCGTGAGGTCATGTACTGGGGCGACGGCAAGAAGCACCTCACCGACGACATCCTCAAGGGGCTGACTCCCTTGGCGTTGGCGGTGTGGTACATGGATGACGGCTCGTTCACGGTGCGGTCCAAGGGTGTGCAGCAGCGCACTCTCGGCGGCAGCGGACGCGTCGCGTTCGGGGTCCAGGCGATGAGCCGTGGCAGCCGTGACCGCCTGGTCGCCATGCTGCGCGATCGCTTTGGGGTCGAATGCGATTGGGCGGAGTTGGGCGCTCGTCGGACGGCAGTCCTGACGATGACCACGGCGGGCTCGAAGGTCTTCCAGGGCATCGTCGCGCCCTATGTTCACCCGAGCATGTCCGACAAGCTGCTCCCGGAGTTCCAGGGCAAGTTTGCGGTGGAGCCGGAGTTCGTTGAGCCGCGCGAGGTGCTGGTGCCCTCACGCGTCATCGACATCCACGTCAAGCCCAAGGAGCGTTCGATGCATCGCTTCGACATCGAGGTGGCGGGAACGCACAACTACTTCGTTGACGGCGTCATGGTGCACAACAGCCCCGAAACGACGACGGGCGGCAAGGCGCTGAAGTTCTATGCCTCGGTGCGGCTCGACGTCCGGCGCATTGAGACGCTTAAGGATGGGTCCGAGGCGGTCGGCAACCGCACCCGCGTCAAGGTTGTCAAGAACAAGGTGTCGCCGCCGTTCAAGCAGGCGGAGTTCGACATCATCTACGGTCACGGGATCTCCCGTGAGGGTGGACTCATTGACATGGGGGTCGAGCAGGGGTTCGTCCGCAAGGCTGGCGCTTGGTACACCTACGAGGGCGACCAACTCGGGCAAGGTAAGGAGAACGCGCGTGGATTCCTGCGCGACAACCCCGACCTTGCCGACGAACTCGAGAAGAAGATCAAAGAGAAGCTCGGCATCGGCCCGCGGGTGGACAAGCCAGCGGTCGCTGACGTGCCGGTTGACTTCTAGGGCACGTGGTGACCGATCGCGAGGCGCAGGACCGATTGCAGCTCGCTCGGGAGGTGCTGGCCCAGGCAATGGGCCAGCCCTCTCGGGGAGCTCGCGATGAGGGTGAGCGGGGCCCTCGCGAGGAAGCTCCTCGGGGTGCGCGCGAGGAGCAGCCGCGGGTGGTTCGCGAGTCCGAGGACCAACCCGGTCCCGAATCCGATCGTGACGCAGACCCGTATGCCGTGGCGCGCGCCATCGTTTTGAGGCAGCTCGGGATCGCGCCCCGTTCGCGGGCGCAGCTTGAGCGCAAGCTTGCCCAACGAGGCTGCGATCCCGGGGTCGCCGGGCAGGTGCTCGATCGAATGGCCGAGGTTGGCCTGGTTGATGATGCCGCCTTCGCTGCCCTGCTCGTGCAGTCACGGCAGCGCACCAAGGGGGTTTCTGGCATCGCGCTGCGAGCCGAGTTGCGAGAGAAGGGGATTGCTGACGAGATCGCTGAGGAAGCAATCGGGGGCCTGGACGAAGAGACCGAACGAGCTCGCGCCGAAGAACTTGTCGACAAGCGCATTCGCACGATGGGCGGCCTCGCTCCCGATGTCCAGGCGCGTCGTCTCGCGGGCATGTTGGCTCGCAAGGGCTACTCCTCGGGCACGGTGTATGCCGTCGTGCGGGAAGCCATCGCTCGGGCCCCTGAGCATCAACGTGACTGAAGCGGACCTGGGAGGGTACCTGCCCGGGGACGATGGGAGCCGGAGTGGCGCGGCATACCCATGGGGGTATACGATCCGGGACATTCCCAGCGGCACGCGGCCGCTCGAACCTGCCAGGAGTCACCCATGTGTAGTCGAGTCAAGTGCCGTCGATGCGGCAAGGCAACCTGGTCCGGCTGCGGCCAGCACGTCCAGCAGGTCATGGCTGGGGTGCCCAAAGCGGACCAGTGCAGCTGCCCGCCAGCCGAGCCCGGTGGCTTCATGAAGAAGCTCTTCGGCCGCTGACCGATCCCATCACCCGGCTCGCCGGGGACGTTATCGCCATGCGCGACATGGGCATGGCCTCCAAGCGCCTACCCTTGTCGGTGCTATGACCTTAGACACGACGAGCACCCTCACCACTCCGACAGCGGACCCGACTCGCGCTGCAGGGGACGCGACCCGAGCCGCAGCGGGCGCCACGACAGCGAGCGCCACTGCGGACGTTGGCGTGCGCACCTACGACGTGCGCACCCACGGCTGCCAGATGAACGTCCATGATTCCGAGCGTCTGGCCGGACTCCTGGAGACGGCTGGCCTAGTTGACCTCGCCAGCCTGCCCGCGGCTACCCGCCCGGCAGTTGCGGACGTCGTCGTCTTCAACACCTGTGCGGTGCGCGAGAACGCCGACAACAAGCTCTATGGCAACCTCGGCCAGCTTCGCCCGGCCAAACTCGCCAACCCTGATTTGCAAATCGCCGTCGGTGGCTGCATGGCTCAAAAAGACCGCGAGACCATCGTCCGCAAGGCGCCGTGGGTTGACGTCGTCTTCGGCACGCACAACATTGGCTCACTCCCGGCACTGCTGGACCGCGCCCGCCATAACCGTGAGGCCCAGGTCGAGATTCTTGAAAGCCTCGAGGTCTTCCCGTCCACGCTGCCAACCCGGCGCGACTCGGCATACAGCGCCTGGGTGTCTATCTCTGTGGGCTGCAACAACACGTGCACCTTCTGCATCGTGCCGAGCCTGCGCGGCAGGGAGCAGGACCGCCAGCCCGAGCAGATCCTCGCCGAAATCCGCGCGCTCGTCGCCCAGGGTGTCATCGAGGTGACGCTCCTCGGCCAGAACGTCAACACCTACGGCGTCGAGTTCGGCGACCGGCAGGCGTTCAGCAAACTCCTGCGGGCGTGCGGCGAGATTGACGGCCTTGAGCGGGTTCGATTTACCAGTCCCCACCCGGCGGCCTTCACCACCGATGTCATCGAGGCGATGGCGCAGACGCCCAACGTCATGCCGAGCCTGCACATGCCACTGCAATCTGGCTCGGACAGCATCCTCAAGACGATGCGTCGGTCCTATCGCAGCGACCGGTTCCTCCGAATCCTCGACGAGGTTCGCGAGCACATCCCGGACGCGGCGATCACGACCGACCTCATCGTCGGCTTCCCGGGAGAGACCGAGGCGGACTTCCAGGCCACGCTCGATGTCGTCGCCGCAGCACGGTTCTCTAGCGCCTTCACGTTCCAGTACTCGATCCGCCCTGGCACCCCAGCCGGGTCGATGCCCGACCAAATCCCCAAAGCCGTCGTCCAGGAGCGGTTCGACCGCCTGATCGCCCTCCAAGAAGAGGTCTCCTGGGCAGGCAACCGCCTCCAGGAAGGTCGCGACGTCGAGGTCCTCGTCGCCCCCTTCGAGGGTCGCAAGGACGCCGAGACCCAGCGGATGTCGGGCCGGGCACGCGACAACCGCCTCGTGCACTTCGCGCTCCCGGACGGCATACCCGATGCAGATCGCCCCCGCCCCGGTGACCTCGTGACCGTCGGCGTCACCTATGGTGCTCCTCACCACCTTGTTGCCGACTCAGCGCGACACGACGGCACGTATGCCGTGCGCCGAACCGCCGGAGGCGATGCCTGGGTGGCGCTGCAAGGGTCGCCGGGCGGGAAGCCGGCGGTTTCTCTGGGTATGCCGTCCCTCGGCCGACCCGCTTCTGTCGCCACCGCACCTCCCTGCGGCTGACCCGGAAGGACGATCACATGGCTGTTCGCCCTGTTGTCATCAGCGGCGACCCGGTCCTTCACCGAGTGGCGGCGAGGGTTCAGGCCTTCGACGAGTCGCTCGAGGCGCTGGTCGCCGACATGTTCGACACCATGGACGCTGCTCACGGGGTCGGGCTCGCAGCGCCGCAGATCGGTGTCGGACAGCGGGTGTTCGTCTACGAAATGCCAAATGACGACGGGGTGGCACCTCGCGGAGTCGTGGTCAATCCGATCCTTGCGCCCTCGCGCATTCCCGACCTCCGCCCCGACCCCGAAACCGAATCCGAGGGGTGTCTGTCGTTCCCGGGCGAGCACTTCCCGCTCAAGCGTGCCGATCAGGTGCGGGTCTCCGGATACGACCTGTCGGGCAACGAAATCGACTTCGTGGCCACGGACTGGTTTGCCCGGTGTATGCAGCATGAGTTCGACCACCTCAACGGGATGCTCTATGTCGATCGCCTCATCGACAAGTGGCATCGGCGCGCGCGCAAGGTCGCCAAGGCCAACGGGTGGGGAGTGCCCGGGCTGTCCTGGTTGCCAGGAGTCGACCCTGACCCATTTGGCCATGACGTGATGGACGGCCAGTGCGGGTGCGGTGAGGATCACGCCATGTCGGGGAGCCATGCGGAGCGAGAGTCCGCTCGCGAGTGAGTGGTGTCGGACCAGACGGGCAGCCAGCATTTGCCGAGCCGCCTGAGAGTACTGAGAGCCCCGAGAGCACTGGGCTACCTCAGGTCCCTAAGACCCAGGTGATCCCGGTGATTGCTGTCGTCGGCCCGACGGCGACGGGCAAGTCAGCTCTTGCGATCGCGCTGGCCGAGCGGCTGGGCGGAGAGATCATCAACGCCGACGCGATGCAGCTGTATCGGGGAATGGACATCGGCACCGCCAAGGTCCCCGTCAGCGAACGCGGCGGCATACCCCACCACCAGTTGGACGTCCTTGGCGTGACCGAGGAGGCGAGTGTCGCGGCATACCAGCAGGGCGCGCGTGCGGACCGGGACGCGATCATCGCGCGCGGCGCCGTTCCGATCCTCGTGGGCGGTTCCGGGCTCTATGTGCGTGCGGCGCTCGACCGGCTTGAGATCCCACCGACCGACCCAAATGTCCGGGCCGCGCTGGAAGTCGAGCTCGCCGCCGACGGCCCCGAGCCGCTGGTCGCGCGCCTCGCGCAGGCCGACCCAGCTGCCGCGTCCACGATCGATCCTCGCAACGTGCGCCGCGTCATCCGCGCGCTTGAGGTTATCGCCCTGACTGGGCGCCCCTTCAGCGCCACCCTGCCCACGAGAGAGCTGGCCCACCCCGCGATCATCCTCGGGTTGACGGCCGACCTCGTTGTCCTGGACGCGCACATTGAGCGACGAACCCGCCAGATGTGGGCCGACGGTCTCCTGACCGAAGTCACCGCGCTGCTCGAGGAGGGTCTGGCGGCGGGCAAGACAGCCAGCACCGCGATCGGATATCAGCAGGCCATCGCCCAGCTTGCAGGGGAACTCACGGAGGACGCCGCCATCGACGCGACCTCCCTCGCCACTCGCAGACTCGTGCGTCGGCAGCGGTCATGGTTCGGCCCGGACCCCCGGATCACCTGGCTGCCTGCGGACTCACCCGACCTTGTCGACCGGGCCATTGCGGTCATCGCCGACGCCGGCGGGCTCGGAGCCCCCTCGACCCGGGCTTGAGCGCAACCCTCGCGCGGCCGAGACAGGGGACAATGGCGCCATGACTTCAGTCCGCGGGCTGTCCTTCACCAAGGGCCACGGCACCGAAAACGACTTTGTGCTCATCCCTGATCTTGACGGAACCCGTGGTCTGGAGCCGGCCGAGGTGCGCCAACTCGCCGATCGCCGGGCCGGGTTGGGTGGCGACGGGGTCATCCGCGTGGTCCGCACCGCGGCTGCTGGCGACCCGGAGATCGTTGCCCTCGCCGATGAGGCGGAGTGGTTCATGGATTACCGCAATGCCGACGGATCGCTCGCCGAGATGTGCGGCAACGGCACGCGCGTCTTTGCCGCGTATCTGCGCAGAGAGGGGTTAGAGACGTCACGCGAGTTCCGCATCGCCACTCGGGCCGGCCTCAAGACTCTGCGCATCACCCCCGACGGGTATGCCGTCGACCTCGGCACCTGGCTCATCGAGGAGCCAAATCAGGCTGCGCGAGAAGGTTTTACAGCTGTTGTTGCGCTCGATGGGTTGCCGGATCTGCCGGGTCTGCGCGTTGACATGGGCAATCCTCATACGGTCGTGGTGCTCCCTCCGGATGTCGCCCTGGACGAGCTCGACCTCACCGCCCCGCCGCGAGTTGCCCCGACGCCCGAGCACGGCACGAACGTCGAGTTCGTCCACATCCTCGGGCCGGGCCATATCGCGATGCGGGTTTTTGAGCGAGGGGTTGGCGAGACCCGATCATGCGGCACCGGTGCGTCCGCAGCTGCGATCGCCGTCCGCTGGTGGGAGGGCGCGACGGAGGACAACCGCGACTGGATCGTCGACGTGCTCGGTGGTCGCCTCGGCGTTCATGCGACCGCCGCGGGCACGGTCGAGTTGTCGGGGCCAGCGGTCCTCGTCGCCGATGGTGTGCTCACTCTGGGTGAGTGACCGCAAGCACCCGGAATCCGCGCGCGGTCGCATAGCGGGCACACGGCATACCCAAGTCGCCCGCGATCCAGCGCTGCAGCGAGTCTGAGCCCAGATTCTTCTGCACGACGAGGTATGCCGTGCCGTCAGGGTCCAGCCGGGGCAGCCACGTCCGCAGGAGGTCGTGCAGCACGGCCTTGCCGACGCGAATCGGCGGATTCGACCAGATCATGGCAAAGCGGACATCAGCTGGGACCGCGTCTGGCCTCAGCGCCTGAACCCGGTCGGCCCCAATCGCGTAGGCGTTGCGACGCACCAGGTCGAGCGCGCGCTCATTGACGTCCACGGCATACACCGTGGCTTGTGGCGAGAGGGCCGCGAGCGTGAGGGCGATGGGTCCCCAGCCGCAGCCGAGGTCGAGGAGCGCTCCTGCAGGCGGAGGATCGGGCACTTCGTGCAGGAGCACTGCCGTCCCGATGTCGACGCGGTCCGGGGAGAAGATGCCACTTGCAGTCGTCAGGGTGACCGCACGACCAGCGAGGGTGACCGTCACGGGGCGCAGTTCGGCGGCACTCGCGGGGGTGGCGCTGAAGTAGTGCTCAGTCACGCTTCCTCCCTTCTGCGATGGTGTTGCCGGCCGGTGTCCGCGAGAACTCTAGAGCGCGGGCCGCGGTCGGTGACAAAAACGATTGGGGTATGCCGTCCGCGCATGACACCCTGAAGGCACCATGACAGAACGCACCACAAGCACAACCGTTGACCAGGCCTCAGGAAGCGCGAGTTGGCGGGGCGCCAAAGCCGCGGCCCTCGCCGACGACCCGACCGACACCGTGTGGACGGAGGGCCATGCCTACGACGGAGAGCAACTCGATCGTGAGGAGCGGGCCGCGCTCCGCCGGGTCTCCGGACTCTCTACCGAACTCGTCGATGTCACTGAGGTCGAGTATCGACAACTGCGGCTCGAACGCGTCGTGCTGGCGGCGGTCTGGACTGAAGGCACGGTCGAGGATGCCGAGAACTCGCTCCGCGAACTCGCGGCGCTCGCCGAGACCGCCGGCTCGACGGTGCTTGACGGGGTGATTCAGCGGCGCCAACATCCCGACCCTGCGACCTTCCTCGGGAAGGGCAAGGCCGCGGAGCTGCGCGACATCGTCGCGGCTGAGGGCGCTGACACGGTGATCTGCGACGGGGAGTTGGCGCCGGGTCAACGCCGAGCGCTCGAAGACGTCGTCAAGGTCAAGGTGATCGACCGGACGGCGTTGATCCTCGACATTTTTGCCCAGCATGCCAAGAGCCGTGAGGGTAAGGCTCAAGTCGAGTTGGCCCAACTGCAGTATCTGCTGCCGCGTTTGCGAGGCTGGGGCGAGTCGATGTCCCGCCAGGCCGGTGGGCGTGTGGCTGGTGGTGAGGGCATCGGCTCGCGTGGCCCGGGTGAGACGAAGATTGAGCTCGACCGTCGACGGATCAACACGCGGATGGCGAAGCTGCGCCGCGAGATTGCCGAGATGAAGACCGGCCGCGACACCAAACGTCACTCGCGCAAGGCCGGCCATGTGCCGAGCGTGGCGATCGCGGGCTACACCAACGCTGGCAAGTCGTCGATCCTCAACCGGATCACCGGGGCTGGCGTGCTCGTGGAGAACCAGCTCTTTGCCACCCTTGACCCGACGGTGCGGCGGGCGGAGACCGCGGACGGGCGGGAGTACACGCTCGTGGACACGGTGGGCTTTGTGCGAGCGCTGCCGCATCAGCTCGTTGAGGCCTTCCGGTCGACGCTGGAGGAGGTGGGCGACAGCGACGTGTTGTTGCATGTCGTCGACGGCTCGCATCCTGACCCCGAAGGTCAGATTTCGGCAGTGCGCGAGGTGCTCGCCTCAGTCGGTGGCGACACCCTCATGGAGATCATCGTCATCAACAAGGCCGATATCGCCGAGCCTGAGGTGATCGACCGGCTCACGCGAGCCCACAAGCATTCGGTGGTCGTCTCAGCGCGCACGGGCGACGGGATCGACCGGCTGTTGGAGGTCGTGGCGGAGGCGCTGCCCAAACCGGATGTCATCGTCGAGGTGCTCATCCCCTACGACCGTGGGGATTTGGTGAGCCGACTGCACGAATACGGCGAGATCCTCGAGAGCGAGCACACCGAACACGGCACGCGGGTGCGCGCGAAGGTGCACAAGCACGCCCTCGGTGACCTGGCGGCATACCAAGTCTGAGGCCGTGAGGCGGTCAGTCTGTGAGGGTGGCTCCTCCCGCCCTTTCAGCGCGTTCGATACCTGAAGGCGACGCCTGGCCTGGGGCGATCGGGGGGGCCGTGCGGTCGAACTCCCGGAGGAGGATGCCTGTCGATACCTGTGGGCGACGCCGGCCTGGTCGTGGGGTATCGAATCCCGAGGGGAGGATTCCTGTCGATACCTGAGAGCGACGCTGGCCTCGGGGTGGGGTATCGAATCCGGGGAGGCGTGACAAGCTGACGCCCGTGCCGCAACCTGCCTCAGCCCCCGCTGCCCCCGCTGCCCCTGCTGGCCCCAAAGCCCACGCTGCTCCGACTGCTGAGCACGCCCGCATCGCCGAGTCGCCCGACGACGGCGACCCGTGGCGCGCGTGGGGGCCCTACGTCAGCGCGCGGCAGTGGGGGACCGTTCGCGAGGACTATTCAGCCGATGGGGACGCGTGGGCGGACTTTCCGTTTGACCACGCCCACGTCCGCGCCTACCGGTGGGGCGAGGACGGGCTCGCGGGGATTTGCGACCGCTACGGCTTCCTCAATCTCGCTGTCGCCGTGTGGAATCGCCGCGACGACCGCCTCAAGGAGCGACTGTTCGGGCTCACCAACGGACAGGGCAACCACGGGGAAGACGCCAAGGAGTACTGGTGGCACCTCGACGCCACCCCAACGCACTCGTATGCCGAGTGGCTCTACCGCTACCCGCAGGCTGCCTACCCCTACGACGAGTTGCTCACCGTCAATGCTGAGCGGCGCCGGACTGACCCTGAGTTCGAGCTGTCAGACACGGGCATCCTCGCCGAGAACCGGTTCTTCGATGTCAAGGTCACGCATGCCAAGACCGGGCCAGAAGACATCTGCGTCGTCATCTCCGCCACCAACCATGGGCCGGACCCGGCACCGATCGACATCGTCCCGCAGCTGTGGTTCCGCAACACGTGGCGCTGGGGCCGCGACGATCGGATCCCGTCACTCCGCCTCCTCGACACGGTGCCAGCCGCAACCGGAGGGCTTGTCGCCATCGAAGCCAAACACACCTATCTCGGCACCTACCGCCTCATGGCCGAGGGACAGCCGCAAACCCTCTTCTGCGACAACGAAACTCACGCCACCCGCCTCTATGGCCCGGACGCGACCAATGCCACGGCATACCCCAAAGATGCCGTCGACCAGGCGATCGTGCACGCAAACCCGACCCTCCTGAACCCCGCCCAAACCGGAACTAAAGCCGCTCTCCACTACTCGTTCGACGCGGTCGAGCCGGGCCAGACCGTCACCGTCCGGCTGCGCCTCCGAGCAGGAGCGATGCCGGATCGGCCCTTCGGCCGGGCATTCGAGGCCGTGATCCGCGACCGCAAGGTTGAGGCAGACCGGTTCTACGCCGAGGTCATCCCAGCCGACGTGTCAGACGAGGACCGCCATGTGGCCCGACGCGCCTTCGCCGGCCTCATGTGGGGCAAGCAGCTCTACCGCTACAACGTCGCACAATGGCTTGACGGTGACCCCGCGTCCGAGCCCCCGCCGCCGTCGCGGCGTGCACCTGAGCCGTTCGGCCGCAACACCAACTGGCGCAATCTCGCTCTCGCAGATGTCATTTCGATGCCCGACGAGTGGGAGTACCCGTGGTTTGCGTCATGGGATCTCGCCTTCCACTGCGTCGCGATCGCCCACATTGACCCTGCCTTTGCCAAAGAGCAGCTCCGCCTCATCTGCCGTGAATGGGCCCAGCACCCCTCTGGGCAGTTGCCGGCATACGAGTGGGCGTTCTCCGATGTCAACCCGCCCGTGCACGCCTGGGCGGTCTGGCGCGTCTTTGAACTCGACGGCGGCTGGGACCGTGACTTCCTCATCCGCGTGTTTGGCAAACTCCTGCTCAACTTCGCCTGGTGGGTCAACCGCAAGGACGCCGACGACTCCAACCTCTTCGAAGGCGGCTTCCTCGGGATGGACAACATCACCGTCTTCGACCGCTCCCGCGACGTGCCCAACGGCTGGCGGCTTGAGCAGTCCGACGCGACGAGCTGGATGGCGTTCTTCACCCTGTCGATGCTGCGGATCGCCCTTGAACTCGCGCGCGAAGACGACGCCTGGGACGACCTCGCCACCACGTTCGTGGAGCGGTTCTTCGCGATTTCCGCCGCCATGGACGCCTTCGGGCACGACAGCGTGTCGCTCTGGGACGAGACCGACGGCTTCTTTTACGACGTCCTCGTCCCCAATGACGGTTCGCCGACCACGTCTTTGCCGGTGCGCTCCCTCGTCGGGTTGTTGCCCCTCCTCGGAGTCGGCATCGCGCCCGACTGGACCACGACCGAGTTGCCGGACTTCACCGAGCGGCTGCGGTGGCTGCGCCGCAACCGGCCCGCCGAGACCGATTCCATATTTGTCACCACAGCCGAAGGCGCCGCGCAGGCCACGCTCATGGCGATCCCGCCGGAGCGGCACGCGCGCCTACTGACCCGCATGCTCGACGAGCGCGAGTTCCTCTCGCACTTTGGCATCCGAAGCCTGTCGGCGGCCTATCGCGGCGGGAGCACCGTGCGCCTCCCGTCGGGCGAACTCTCGATCACCTATACCCCTGGTGAGTCGGACACAGGACTTTTCGGAGGGAACTCCAACTGGCGAGGACCAGTCTGGATGCCCGTCAACGTCCTGCTCGCAGACGCGCTACGGGTGTATGCCGCGGGCGCGGGTGCCGGGTTGCGCGTCGAGTTCCCGAGTGGGTCGGGGACGCTGCTCGACCTGGGTGAGGTGGCAGATCAGCTCGAGGGCCGTCTCGTCGCTCTCTTCAGACCTGGACCCGACGGACGCCGTCCAAGTGATCCCCGCGATCACTTGAGCGGGCCCCTGTGGTCGGTGCACCCAGTCTTCAGCGAGTATTTCCACGGGGACACCGGCGTTGGTCTTGGTGCCACGCACCAGACCGGGTGGACTGCCCTCGTCGCGCACCTCATCTGCGGGGGCGGCCGCAAGCCAGCGCCGTAGTTCGCCGGCGGGGTTGTCGATAGCTGTCCGGTTGGAGGTTGTGGCCCAAGAGCAGGTGCCGTGGGACGGCATACAGTGGCGGGCGTGTCTGTGCTCGATGCCCTCTTAGCCGCCGCTGTCGCGGGGGTCGGAGGCACCGAGCGACCCGGGCAGGTGGCGATGGCGGCCGCAGTCGAGCAGGCAGCCGAGACGGGCGAGCACCTGCTCGTCCAGGCTGGTACCGGCACCGGCAAGTCCCTCGCGTATCTCGTTCCGGCGCTCCGACACGCACTGGACTCAGGCAAGCCAGCAGTCGTCGCGACCGCCACCATCGCTCTCCAGTCGCAAATCATCGACCGCGACTTGCCTCGCCTGGCCGCGGCCGTCGCGCCGGTGCTCGGGCGCGTGCCCACCTTCGTCATGGTCAAAGGGCGGCGCAACTACCTGTGCCTGCACAAGCTCGAGGGCGGCTTCCCGGACGATGACGACACCCTGCTGAGCGTCGCCGACGTCGACCGCGAGGCGTCCCGGCTCGGGCGCGAGGTGCTGCGCCTGCGCGAGTGGGCCGAGGTCACCGAGTCGGGCGACCGCGACGAACTCGTGCCCGGGGTCTCCGAGCGGGCCTGGCGGCAAGTGTCGGTGTCAGCGCACGAGTGCCTCGGCGCCAAGAAGTGCCCGATGGCGGCCGAGTGTTTTGTCGAACGCTCGCGGGCAGCGGCGGCTGACGTCGATGTCATCGTCACCAACCACTCCTTCATGGCGATCGACTCGTTTGAGGGTCGCCAAATGTTGCCCGAGCACGACCTCCTGGTGATCGATGAGGCACATGAACTCGTCGACCGCGTCACGTCGACGATCACTGACGAGCTCACGGCAGGGATGGTCACGGGTGCCGCCCGGCGTGCCGGCAAGCGCAGTGACAGCGGGCCAGCTGCGGAGGAGGCGGCGGCGCTTCTGGAGGCGGTGTTGGCAACTCTGCCCGAGGGCCGTCTGCTGTCGATCCCCGACTCGCTGAGCTTGGCGCTCGCGCGCGTCCGCGACACCGCCCGGGCCATGCAGACCGAGCTCAAACCGGCTCCCAACGAGGAACCTGATGGCGGGCTGCAGGTCGCTCGCGCGGCGGTCGATGAAGTCTTTGAGAATGCCGCGCGCATCCTCGAGGAGCGTGAGCTCGATGTCGTGTGGCTCACGCACGACCAGAGGCGGGGCGCCGTGCTCCGAGTCGCTCCCATGAGCGTCGCAATGTTGGTGCGAGACAAGATTTTTCATGAACGCACGGTGATCCTGACCTCGGCGACACTGGAGCTCGGCGGCTCGTTCGACGCGGTTGCGGGCACGCTGGGGCTTCGCGGTGAGGGGGCTCCGGCGTGGCGTGGTCTCGATGTCGGCAGCCCGTTCGACTACCCGCGACAAGCCATTGCCTATGTCGCGGCACACCTCAAGCCACCCGGCAGGGACGGCGCCTCACCGGAGTCGATGGACGAGTTGGCGGCACTGGTGCGCGCTGCGGGCGGACGCACCCTCGGTCTCTTCTCGTCAATGCGGGCAGCCCAAGCGGCGAGCGATGAGCTGCGCGAGCGGTTCTCGCGGGACGGCATACCCATCGAGATTCTTTGCCAGGGAGAGGACCAAATCGGCACTCTCGTGCGGCAATTCGCGCGCGAGGCGAGCACCTGCCTGTTCGGCACTCTCAGCCTCTGGCAGGGCGTTGACGTCCCGGGGTCCTCGTGCCAACTCGTCGTCATCGACCGGATCCCGTTCCCGCGGCCGGATGATCCACTCGCCTCCGCCCGCACCCAGGCGATTGCGCGGATGGGCGGCAACGGCTTCATGGCGGTCTCCGCAACGCATGCAGCCTTGCGGCTCGCCCAGGGCGCCGGGCGCCTCGTGCGGCGGTCCGACGACCGCGGTGTCGTCGCCTTCCTCGACTCTCGGATGGTCACCGCGAGGTATGCCGGATTCCTCCAGCGCTCGCTGCCACCCTTCTGGGCGACCACCGACCGAGAGAAGGTCCTCGCGGCCCTGACCCGGCTCGATGCGATCGCGCCGCCGCCAGAGCCGGTCGAGGAGCCCGCGGCGCGCCGACTGGGGGGAGCACCGTCGATGGTGGTGACTGATCTGCGTCCCAAAGCCGGGCCGCCACCCGTGCCCGAGTCACCGCGGACGTCGGTGACTCACGGGCACGCGTGGACTCCGGCGCAGGATGCCGAGTTGCGGGATGCTGTCGAGGCAGGGATTGATCTCGAGGACCTGGTCGACCACTTCGAGTTGCCCGAGACTGCGATCGCTGCCCGCCTCGAGCAGTTGGGTCTCGATCTTGGCGACCCGCAACTGGGGTTCTGAGGCCTCGACACCCCCCGCGAGGCCGCTCACCTGAGGTTCGCCGCACTTCACTGAGGTTGCAACATCAGCGGAGCGCGGCATACCTCAGCGGAGCGCGGCATACCTCAGCGGGGTGCGGCATACCTCAGCGGGGCGCGGCATACCTCACCGGAGCGCGGCATACCCGAGGAAGTTGACGCGCACTACCGCGGGAGGGTCTCCAGTGCCTCGGTAAAAACCTCGTGGTGGCGCTCGACGTCCTCGGCAGTCGTTGTCGGACACATGAGCGCCATGTTGTGGAACGGCGTCAGGAGGATGCCGCGGTTGGCCAGGTAGAGGTGCAGGTAGTCCTCCAACTCGCCATCCGCCGACGCGGCGGCCTCGGTGCCATTGCGCGGATAGGGGTTGGCGAAGCGGTATTCAGCGCGCGCACCCAGCTGGTTAATCGCCCACGGCAGCTCGTGGTCGTCGATGAGCTTCTGGACGCCGGTCGTGAAGCCGGTCGCGGTGTCGATCATGCCCCCAAAGGCGTCGTCCGTGAGCACCTCACCCAGAGTCGCGCGCATCGCCGCGACTGACAGCGGGTTGCCCGCGAGAGTGCCGCCGACGCCGCCCATGTCGACCAGGTCGAGGTCGCGGCGGGCGAGCACCCGCTCGGCGAGCTCGCCAGAGAGGCCATAGGACCCCGTCGGTATGCCGCCCCCGATCGCCTTGCCGATGACGAGGACGTCGGGCTCGAGGCCGTCGCGCTGGGTCACGCCGCCCGGTCCAGCCGAGAACGTGTGCGTCTCGTCGTTGATGAGCAACACGCCGTGGCGGCGGGTGATCTCGCGGACGGCTTCGAGATAGCCAGGCTCGGGCAGCACGATGCCGATATTCGTGAGCGCCGGCTCCATGAGCACCGCAGCAACGTCACCGTGGGCGAGCTGACGCTCGAGCCCGTCAACGTCATTGAACTCGGCAACCCGGCTCGTGAGCGTGACATCGACGGGCGAGCCGACGTTGCCGGGACGGCTGGTGCCCTCCCCATCGGCACCCACCACGATGAGCGACTCGTCCACCGAGCCGTGGTAGCAGTAGCTGTTCACGAGGATCTTGGGTTTGCCGGTGATCGCCCGCACGAGTCGGATCGCCCACCGATTGGCGTCCGTCGCCGTGAGCGAGTAGGACCACACGTCCATCCCAAACCGACGGGTCAACTCTGCCGCGACCCATTCGGCGTCCTCAGTCGGCAACATCGTGGTGAGCCCGCCGAGTTCCTCAACGCGTCGGCGCACCGCGGCGACGACCGGCTCGGGGGAGTGGCCGGCCATCGCGCCCGTGTCGCCGAGGGCGAAGTCGAGGTATTCGTGCCCGTCGATGTCCCACACCCGGTTGCCGCGTCCCCGCTCGAAGTAGATCGGGAAGCCACCGGCCTTCTTGTTCATCCACGTCATCGGCACCCGGCCAAAAGAGGTGGTTGGCCGCGGCATACGCCGCTGCCGATTTGGGGTGGGTGCGCGCGAACTGGTCCTGCTCGGCGGACATGAGGGCAGCGAGGCGGGTGCGGTCGATCATGCCGCCCATCATGGGGTATGCCGTGCGCTTCCTCTAGCGTCCGTCTCGCCGGGGAGCACGCCCGCCGGGGAGCACGCTCGCCAGGGAGAGGCGGGGCCGTCAGGCTGCACTGAACGCTTGAGTCAGCGGTGGCTGCCTCCGGTGATGCTGGGGTGTCGCAGGTACGTGGCAGGCTTAGACCATGTCGACGATGCCGCCGTTGGTCCTCATTAGTGGGCCCGAGGCGATCCTCGCCGAGCGAGCGTTGTCATCTGTGATAGCTGAGGTCAAGCACCTTGACCCTGACGTCGAACGCATCAATGTCGTGCCCGCCACCTACCAACCTGGCGAACTGGTCGTCCATGCCAGCCCATCGTTGTTTGGTGGTCGCAAGCTCATCGTGTGTGAGAGTCTCGACGAGGCACCCGAGGACCTGTATGTCGACCTGCTGGCGCTTCTTGCTGGTCCTCTCGACGACATCTCACTAGTCGTCCTGCACCGATCCGGGCCCCGAGGCAAGAAGGTCCTCGACGCGATGAAAGCCGCGAAAGCTCGTGTGATCGACTGCCCGGCAATCAAATCCGACCGCGACAAGGACGACTTTGTCGCCGCCGAGTTCCGCCGACTTGGCCGAAGGGCAACCCCCGAGGCCGTTCGAGCGCTTGTCGAGGCGCTTGGCAAAGACGTCAGGGAGCTCGCATCGGCCTGCAACCAGCTCGTCGCTGACACCGAGGGCACCATTGACGACCGGGTCGTCGAGATTTATCACGGCGGCAAGATTGAAGCGACGGGCTTCCGGGTGGCTGATGCCGCCGTCGCGGGTCAAACGGGGGAGGCGCTGCGGCTGCTGCGGCATGCCATAGCGACCGGTGTCGACCCTGTGCCGATCGTCGCTGTGCTCGCGTCGTCACTGCGGACGTTGGTCAAGGTTGGCTCCGCTGGCCGAGGCAGCTCAGCGGCGGTGGCCAAACACGTCGGGTTGGCACCGTGGCAGGTCGACAAAGCACGGCGCACGATCAATGCGTGGGATGGCCCCAGTCTCGGCCGCGCGATCCAGGCCGTTGCTGCGGCCGATGTCGAGGTCAAGGGCGGGGGACGCGATCCGGTGTATGCCGTGGAGCGCGCCATCCTCGCGATCTCTGATGCCCGGGCGAGCGTCCGTCGAGGGTAGGTCCACCGTCAGCCGGGTGCACCCCGTCGCCCAAGTGCACGGGCGCAGGAGGTCAGGCTGGTGACACGGATAAAAGGCCCCCGAGCGCCAACCACTGGCCAGATAAGGGCGGAGAGGTCGTCACGGGCAACGAGCCGTTGGCGAACATGTCGACGAGGTGAAGAAATACCCCACGCGGGCCCGCCCCACCCCCCGCCGAGGGACCAGCGCGACACTACGGCAGCCAGGTTGGGGTCACCACTTGTCATGCGGTGAATGCCGACAGCCCAACACCACGGCACTCCGGCGAGCCCCCCGAAGACTTGGGCGGCGACATACGCACCAGCTTCGACAACCGGCAGTTCGCGTCGGACCGCGGCGGTCAGGGTGACCGCTGGGTTGAAGTGAGCGCCGGAAATCGGGCCGAGCGACCAAATGAGCACCGCGAGCGACGCGACCGTAGCGAGCGCGTTGATGACCAGTTGAAGGCCCACATCGCGGGTCAACGTCGTCGCCATGATCCCGGACCCCACGACCGTCGCGACCAGCACCCCCGTGCCAATCGCCTCCGCCAGCGACCTCCGGACCACCTCCGAGCCGACCATCACCAACCACCCAACGTGTCGCGACCCATCACGCCGAGATGCTAACGCTCATATTGACGATCGTCCATATATCGCTCTCATCCGAGCGGAGAGGTCAGTGATGCTGGCGATGAGCGTGCGCGAACACCCGTTGAGCACTGGTAGATTGATCGCTTGCGTGCGCGCCTGGTCGTGCGCGCACGTTGCATCATCCAGCGCGGTTCTCCACGGGTGTCCCCACGTCCGGTCCCGAACCGCGTCTGCCGCCCTCTAACGGCATACCCAGACCAATCGAGAAAGTTCACACGTGGCAAATATCAAGTCCCAGATCAAGCGCATCAAGACCAACGAGAAGCGCACCGAGCGCAACAAGGCGGTCAAGAGCGAGCTGCGCACCTGGAACCGCAAGTTCCGCGATGCCGCCGAAGCCGGCGACAAAGACGCGGCTGTTGAGGCCCTCAAGGCGGCCTCGCGCAAGCTCGACAAGGCTGTCTCGAAGGGCGTCATCCACGCCAACCAGGCTGCCAACAAGAAGTCGTCGATGGCCAAGAAGGCTGCTGCGCTCTGACGCACTGACCCTCGGCCGGACGAATCGCTTGAACACCGACGGGCCGTGACCTCCTTCCGAGGTCACGGCCCGTCGGTGTTCTGACGGTCGGATGACCGTCCTGCGTCGGGTGGTGTTGGCTCAGTGCCGGTGCGCCGTGATCGCTTCTGCGACAACGACAAAGGTATGCCGGTCCAACACCGCCCCCTCGCGGCGCACGGCCGCCGGGTCGACCCGGATGATTCGGTCAACGCGAGCCTCTGACGGGCGACCCTCGCGGTCCCAGCCGCCGGCGCCGACATCGACCCAGACCCGACCGGCGGCCCGCTCCTGCGCAGCGTCTCGGTCATGGTCCTTGCTCGTGAGCGGCACGCCCAGGAG
The DNA here is from genome assembly GCA_016715285.1 of Actinomycetales bacterium. GTDB lineage: Bacteria > Actinomycetota > Actinomycetes > Actinomycetales > Dermatophilaceae > Phosphoribacter > Phosphoribacter thorii. The sequence continues at coordinate 154,482 of JADKAO010000001.1, forward strand.
CCACGTCCCGTCGCGGCCCACCAGAAGCACCGGTCGATCCTTGCCGCGCGAGAAGTCCTCTTGGAAAGGCACCCAGGTCCACACCACCTCACCCGGATCGGGGCGACCGTCAGGCCGGGGCTGGTAGTTCAGGGACGGCATACCGGAGAAATCCCCCGGGTAGGCGCGCCCGCCCGTTGCGGGGACACCTGCGGATGTCGGGGTCTGTCCCTGCCCCTGCCGACTCCGAGGGCTGGGCTGGGGCGCTGCGGAGGGCTTCGAAGGTTGTGACCCGCGGTCGAGTCCGAGTGCCCGGCGCAGCGCTCGCAGGATTCGGTCGGCCGTCGTCATAGCTGCGACGCTATCGCGTCGCATCCGGCGCAGACCCTTTCAGGGCCAGGTCGGTCGAGTATGCCGAGCGACGCACGTGGTCAGTCGCGGTACACCCGCGAACGGTGGTCGATGTCGAGGGCCACGATCACGAGGCGCTCGTCATGGATATCCGCCACGATGCGCCAGTCTCCGACGCGATAACGCCAGAGCCCAGCCAGCGGTCCCGACAAACCCTGGCCCCGGTCGCGCGGGTCCTCGCACGTACTCAGCGTCGCCAGGTAGTCGGTGACTCGCTTCGCCATCGGGCGATCTCGCTTTGCCAGGAGCCGCAGTTGCCTAGCTGCTTCGGGGTGGAGCTCAATCGTCCAAGCCAAGCTCGGCCACCACCTCGGCGAGCGGCACCGTGGTGACCTTGCCGCTGCGAACATCGACCGCGCGCTGGGCCAGGTCGTACTCCCACTCAACCTGGGGGAGCCCGCGTTCGATGGCTTCGCGCAGATAGAAGGCACGAGACCGGTGCGTCCGCTCAGCAAGTGCATCGATTCGACCTTGGAGCTCCGCCGGAATGCGCACGCTCGTGGTCATGCCAACTCCTGACTGCAGTGTAGGAAGATGACTACATTGTAGTCAGAAGTGCGCGCGGCCAGGGCGTGGACGCGACCGCGTGCGTCCTCCCCGCCGGGAGAGACTGCATCGGTGGAAACCCGTCACGCTGGCCGCGCAATCTTCGCGCTCGCTGTCGGCGGCTTCGCGATCGGGACCACTGAGTTCGTGACGATGGGGTTGTTGCCGCAGGTGGCGGCGGGCACCGCGGTGGACATCCCGACTGCGGGTCATTACGTCTCGGCATACGCGGCGGGTGTCGTCGTGGGAGCCCCGGTGATTGCGGTCCTCGCGGCCAAAGCGCCCCGCAAGGCGGTCCTCGTCTGGCTCATGGTGGCCTTCGCGCTCGCCAACGCGGCCTCGGGCTTCGTCGACACCTACTGGCCGCTCATGACCGCGCGGTTCGTCTCCGGTATGCCGCATGGCGCCTTCTTTGGCCTCGGCTCCCTCGTCGCCGCGAGCCTCGTGCCAGCGCATCGGCGCACGTGGGCTGTCGCGATGATCCTCATCGGGCTCGCGGTCGCGAATGTCGTCGGCGTGCCGCTCACGACCCTGCTCGGGCAACGCATTGGCTGGCAGGTGCCGTTCTGGATCGTCGGTGGCATTGGCGCGGTGTGTGTCGCGGCAGTGCTCGCGTGGGTGCCGCACGAGGCGGTGACGGGGGAGGAGTCCTTCCGCGATGAGCTGCGCGCATTGACCCGGCTGCAGGTGTGGTTGGCGCTCGCGATCGGCACGGTGGGTTTCGGTGGGATGTTCTCGACCTACGCCTACATCACCCCAACGATGACCGAGCTGGCCGGCATACCGTTGTCGTGGATTCCCGTGGTGCTGGCGATCTACGGGCTCGGGATGGTGACCGGGATGGTCACCGCTGGCCGGGTCGCGCACCTCGGGATCATGCGGGGAATCATCGCCTCGCTCGCGGCAATCGCGGTCATGCTCGCCGTCTTTGGGTATGCCGCCCACTCGCCGGTGCTCGCGGTGATCTTCGTCTACATCCTTGGCGTGCTGCCCTCGATCCTCGTGCCGCTACTGCAAACGCGCCTCATGGACGTCGCGCACGAGGGGCAGGGCCTTGCCGCGGCACTCAACCACTCGACCCTCAACACCGCGAACGCGTTGGGCGCCTGGCTGGGGAGTCTCGTGCTGGCCGCCGGGTGGGGGTATGAGTGGCCCAGCCGCGTCGGCGCCATGCTCGCGGTGCTCGGCTTGGGCGTGGCGGTGTTGTCAGCGGCGATTGGCCGCCGCTCGCTGGCCGTAGCCGCAGCCACTGCACGTGCCGCGCCGTGACGGCATACGTCACGAGGGGATGGGCACCCGTGGGAGACTGTGACGATCCCTGTCCGCCTCCCTGACTTCGCGAGGTCCGTCACACCGTGTCACCCATGGCCCGCACCGCGCTGCCGCCGCACGCGACCCCGCCGGACCTCCTGCGCAATTTCTGCATCATCGCTCACATCGACCACGGCAAGTCGACCCTCGCCGACCGCATGCTCCAGCTCACGGGCATCGTCGACAGCCGCCAGATGCGCGCGCAGTACCTCGACCGCATGGACATCGAGCGCGAGCGCGGGATCACGATCAAAAGCCAAGCAGTCCGTATGCCGTGGGAGGCGCCGGGCGCTGACGGGACGCCAACGACCTACGCGCTCAACATGATTGACACGCCGGGGCACGTCGACTTCACCTACGAGGTGTCCCGGTCGCTGGCCGCCTGTGAGGGCGCGGTCCTGCTCGTCGATGCCGCCCAGGGGATCGAGGCGCAGACCCTCGCCAACCTCTATTTGGCGATGGAAAACGACCTCGCGATCATCCCCGTGCTCAACAAGATCGACCTGCCTGCGGCTCAGCCGGAGAAGTATGCCGCGGAGCTCGCCGGGCTGATTGGGTGCGACCCGGAGGACTGCCTGCAGGTCTCCGGCAAGACGGGCGCAGGAGTCGAGGCCCTGCTAGACCAAATCGTGCGACAGGTGCCGCACCCTGTCGGCAACCCCGACGCGCCCGCTCGGGCGATGATCTTTGACTCGGTCTACGACACGTATCGCGGGGTCGTGACCTATGTGCGGGTCGTCGACGGCAACCTCAACCCGCGCGAACGCATCCTCATGATGTCGACCAAGGCAACCCACGAGCTGCTCGAGATCGGCGTTTCATCGCCCGAACCGGAGCCGTCCAAGGGTCTCGGGGTCGGCGAGGTGGGTTATCTCATCACCGGCGTCAAGGACGTGCGGCAGTCGCGGGTCGGCGACACCGTGACCAATGCCTCCAAGCCCGCAGCTAAGGACCTCGGCGGCTATCGGGATCCCAAGCCGATGGTCTTCTCGGGCCTCTATCCGATCGACGGGTCGGACTATCCCGATCTGCGTGAGGCGCTCGACAAGCTCAAACTCAACGACGCTGCACTCGTCTATGAGCCCGAGACATCGGCGGCGCTCGGCTTCGGATTCCGGTGTGGCTTCCTCGGGCTGCTGCACCTGGAGATCGTGCGCGAGCGGTTGGAGCGTGAGTTCGGGCTGGAGCTCATCTCGACCCAGCCCAACGTCGTCTACGAGGTGACGCTCGAGGACAAGAAGACCGTCACAGTCACCAACCCGAGTGAATACCCCGACGGCAAGATCCAAGAGGTCCGCGAGCCCATCGTCCGCGCCACGGTCTTGGCTCCGAGCGAGTTCATCGGCGCGATCATGGAGTTGTGTCAGTCCAAGCGCGGCACGCTGCGCGGCATGGACTACCTGTCCGAGGACCGCGTCGAGATGCGCTACACGTTGCCGCTCGCCGAGATCGTCTTCGACTTCTTCGACCAACTGAAGTCTCGCACCCGGGGTTATGCCTCGCTGGATTACGAACCCGACGGTGACCAGGTCGCCGACCTTGTCAAGGTCGACATCCTGCTCCAAGGCGAGCAAGTCGACGCCTTCTCGGCGATCGTCCACAAGGACCGGGCCTACGCCTACGGCGTCCTGATGGCGAGCAAGCTGCGCGAACTCATTCCGCGGCAGCAGTTCGAGGTGCCGATCCAGGCCGCCATCGGCAGCCGCATCATCGCCCGCGAGACGATCCGCGCGATCCGCAAAGACGTGCTCGCCAAGTGCTACGGCGGCGACATCAGCCGCAAGCGCAAGCTCCTCGAGAAGCAGAAGGAGGGCAAGAAGCGGATGAAGATGGTCGGCCGCGTCGAAGTCCCTCAAGAAGCGTTCATCGCCGCCCTCTCCAGCGAACCGGTCGACAAGACCAAGAAATAGCGGGGCGGCTCAGCCGCGCAGCTTGTCAGTGAGCCTTGCGGTGTCGTCGTCGCGCCACCCCTGACGCTCGAGCCAGCCAAGCGGTCCGCCATAGTGCTCATCCAACGTCGCCAACAGCATGCGCATGGTCTCCGGGCGCGGTGACTGCTCGGCCACCGTCTTGCCGACCATGTCCGCCGCGTATGCCGGCCGCGCACGCAGCCGGTCCATGATGAGCGGGACCCGCTCAGCCGAGGCGGCGAAGTCTTGGACGACGGCTTCCGGCTCCGCGCCGGCCACCATGAGCGCGAGGCCCGTGACCGTTCCAGTGCGGTCTTTGCCTGCGGCGCAATGGACGACGACTGCACCCGGTGCGCCCGCAATGGTCCGCAGCGCGTTGATGATCGAGTCGGGGCGCTGATCGAGGTACCCCAGATAGTGGCGTGACCAGTGCGCGTCGTGCTCCGGGTGCGTGTCGGTCTGCCCCTTCGGGAGCCAGCCCTTCTCGCGGGCTTGGGTTTGCCACGGCAACTCGCGCTCACCTGGGGGGAGCGCGGACGCTTGGGAGTCTGCGGCATACAGGGAGTAGTGCGAAATCCGGACGCTCGGGTGACCGACGAGCGGGCCGGGCCCCTCCCGGTGGAGTTCGACGAGCGAGCGCAGATCGACGATGTCGCTCACACCCTCGCCGTCGACCAGCGCCGCGATCGATCGGTCCGTGAGCTCCTGGAGGTTGTCTGACCGGATGAGTCGGCCGAGGGCGATCCGGCCGCCGTCGCGCGTGGGCATGCCGCCCACGTCGCGCATGTTGACGACGCCGTCGAGGTCAAGCCAGCGGATGTCATACACGACAGAGACGATACGACTCGGGCGGCCCAGGGTCCGAAACGGGTCCGCGAGCGGCCTCCCAGCCAGAGACAATGGCGGGTATGCCGCCCGCCCTCCCCTCCGGGGACCCCGCGCCCTCGTCGGGTGAGTTGCCGCCGTCGGCGATGGTTGGGTTGGGGCAGCGCGCGTTTGGGATCTACATCCACGTGCCCTACTGCCGGGTCCGGTGTGGCTACTGCGACTTCAACACGTATGCCGTGGGGACCGCCGAGGTCTCGGGTGGCACGGCGGGGTATGCCGACCTCGTCAAACAGGAATTGGCTCTGGCGCAACGGGTTTTGGGTCCTGAGGCCCCGGCGGTCTCGACGGTGTTTATCGGCGGCGGGACGCCCACCATGCTCCCAGCGGCGGATCTGGTGGGGATGCTCCGCGATGTCGAGCAGCGCTGGGGGTTGACCGACGGCGCCGAGGTCACGACCGAAGCCAACCCTGACACCGTCACTCCTGTTGTGGCGAACGAGCTGGCCGCAGGCGGGTTGACGCGGGTCAGCCTCGGGATGCAGTCGGCCGTGCCGCACGTGCTCGCGACCCTGGACCGCACCCACAATCCTGCTGGTGTCGCGGCCGCGGTCAGCGCCGTGAAGGCCACCGGCATGCAGGTCAGCCTCGATCTGATCTATGGCACCCCGGGGGAGTCGCTCGCTGACTGGCGCCGGAGTCTAGAGACGGCGATCGCGCTCGAACCCGATCACATCTCGGCATACGCCCTCACCGTCGAGCCCGGCACCAAACTCGCTGCGCGGGTTGCCCGCGGAGAGCTGCCGATGCCCGAGGACGACGACGAGGCAGACAAGTACGAACTCGCCGACTCCCTCCTGAGTTCGGCCGGCTTTCACTGGTACGAAGTGAGCAACTGGTCGCGATCAGTTGAGACGCAGTGTCGGCACAACCTCGCCTACTGGCGTGGCGACAACTGGTGGGCCGCAGGCCCGGGCGCCCATAGCCACGTCGGTGGCGTGAGGTGGTGGAACGTCAAGCACCCCACGGCATACCGGGACCGGCTTGTCGCGGGGCACTCACCGGCAGCCGCGCGCGAAACTCTCACCGCCGCACAACGATTCGACGAAGCCGTGCTCCTAGGCGTCCGACTAGCCGAGGGGCTCCCGCTCGAGGTGATCGGGGACCAGGACCCAGCGGTGATTGCATCGCTCATCTCCGACGGTTTGATCGAGCCGTTAAAAGCGTTGCGCGACAAGAGGATTGTTCTCACGCTGCGAGGTCGGCTGCTCGCCGACACGGTCGTGCATCAGCTGACCAACCGCAGCGAGACGGGGTAGCGATAGGGCTGACCCCGGTTGGCCGCGAGCGCTCCCTGGATCGCGAACACGATCGAGCAGATCCACACCGCGAAGAAGAGCAAGAACCCCACGCCGACGAACATCGTGATCATCGACACGACATAGGCGATGGCCAGGAAGATCTGGAAGTTGAGCGCCTCCAGCGAGTTGTACCGCACAAAGCCGTCGCGGTCTTTGTAGATCAAGAAGATCACCAGCGGCGCCACGAAACCCACGACGGGGCCACCTATGTGAGCGAGCAGGCTCATCGTCCGGGCATCGGACGGAGAGACCGGTTGGGGGCCGTACGGCGGCTGCCCCTGCGGCGGGTAGATCGGCTGCTGAGGCTGCTGAGGTGGCTGGGGTGGCTGCGGTGGGTACGACATGACGCTCCAGGAGGGCAAGAGGTGGTGAGGTGGGTCAGCTCGCCGGCGATGTCACGAAGTCTATGAGTTCCTCGACGCTCGCGAGCAGGGTTGGCTCCAGGTCGGCATACGTGCGAACCGTCCCGAGGATGCGCCGCCACGCCATGGCGAGGTCGGCCTGAGTGTCGGCCGGCCAGCCGAGCGCCTGGCAAATCCCGAGCTTCCAGGATGTGCCGCGCGGGATGACCGGCCATTGCTCGAGACCGAGGCGCGCGGGCTTCACCGACTGCCAGACATCGACGTACGGGTGCCCAAGAACCAAGACCGAGTCGCGGTATGCCGTCCGCGCACGAACCGCGTCGACGATGGCCGTCTCTTTGGTCCCGGGGACAAGGTGGTCGACGAGGATTCCCAGGCGGTGCTCGCGCGTCGGGCCGAAGGCATCGATCGCCGCGACGAGGTCGTCCACGCCATCGAGCATCTCGACCACGACGCCTTCGACGCGTAGGTCGTCTCCCCACACCTTTTCGACCAGTTCGGCATCATGCTTCCCCTCCACCCAGATTCGCGAGCCTGACGCCACCTTGGCGCGAGCCCCCGCGACGGCCACTGAGCCGCTGGCCGTCCTGGACTCCGCAGCCCGAGCTGCCGCCAACTCTGCGCGGGCAGCAGCGATGGGGGGAGTGAGAATGACCGGCGCGCCGTCCACGTGGAATCCGGGACCGAGCGGGAAGCCACGGGTGCGACCGTGCCGATCCTCGAGATGGACAACATGCACGCCACCGGCCTTTTCCACGTGCACGACGGCGCCGCACCACCCGGTCTCGATCTCTTCGACGACCAGGTCGAGTTCGGCCGGCACCTCGCGAGATCGCCCGCGGGGCGGCATACGCCAATCTCCCGCGAGCACATCCTGTCCGTAACGGTCCTGGGTCACGTCGGTGAGAGTAGTCCGGCGGCACCGTAGACTTGGCACTCGACACGGGAGAGTGCCAGAAGCACTCCCCGCAAACCGAGCCAAAACCGCAAAGACCGCAAAGACCGCAAAACGCAAAGATCGGACGGAGGGATCGTGACCGACGAGCGTCGCCTGGCCGTGCTGCGGGCCATCGTCCAGGACTACGTGCGCACCTCGGAGCCGGTGGGCTCCCGCAGCCTCGTCGAACGCCACCAGTTCGGAGTGTCAGCCGCGACCGTCCGCAACGACATGGCACTGCTTGAGGAAGAGGGCCTCATCCATGCACCGCATACCTCTGCGGGCCGGGTCCCCACCGACGCGGGCTATCGGCTCTTCGTCAACCGACTGAGCGCGATCAAGCCCATGTCGGGCGCCGAGCGGGCCGCGATCGCGCGGTTCCTCGACGGAGCGGTCGACCTCGATGACGTCGTCGATCGCACCGTTCGTCTGCTCGCCTCGCTCACCCATCAAGTGGCGGTGGTCCAGTACCCCTCGCTGTCCCGCTCGATGGTCCGGCATATCGAGGTGGTTCCCATGGGTGCGTCTCGCCTCATGGTCATCCTCATCGCCAACACCGGCCGCGTCGAACAACGGGTCGTGACGGTCGGCCTTGGATCAGACGAGGCAGCCCACGACCTGCTCGGTCGCATCCGCTCCGAACTCCTGGCCGAGGCAGCTGGGCGCAGCTTCCCCGATGCATCCGCGCGACTCGAGTCGCTTCCAGACCGGTTCGCCCCCCACGACCGCGACCTGGTCCGCGCTGTCATCGGCTGTCTCGACGAAGTCCTCCACGAAGAGTGTGAGGAGCGGGTCGTCCTCGCGGGCACCGGCAACCTCGCCCGCGTCGGCAGCGATTTCCCGCGGACGATCGCGCCAGTCCTTGAGGCGCTCGAGGAGCACGTCGTCCTGCTCAAGCTGTTTGGGCAACTCGGCGATGCCCCCGCTGGCCGCCCCGCCGACGCGCTCGCCGTGACGATCGGACATGAGAATCAGCACGCTGGCCTCGCCTCGACCTCGGTCATCAGCTCGGGTTACGGTTCAGGGTCGGAGTTGGTCGGGGGCCTCGGTGTCCTCGGCCCGACCCGGATGGATTACCCCTCGACCATGGCTGCGGTACGCGCTGTCGCCCACTACGTCTCACAATTGCTCGAGCCCTGACCGGCGCGGCTTCAACAAGGGAATCAAGGGAACTCGGTGAACGACTACTACCAGGACCTCGGTGTCGCACGTGACGCCAGCGTCGAGGACATCAAGCGCGCCTACCGACGGCTCGCCCGCAAACTCCACCCTGACGTCAACCCGAGCACCGAGGCCGAAGAACAGTTCAAGACGGTGTCGCGGGCCTATGAGGTCCTGTCTGATCCTGATAAGCGCCGCTCCTACGACATGGGTGTCGACCCCTTCGCTGCCGGCGGGGGCCGCCGGGTTCGGCGGTGCGGGCTTCAGCTTCAGCGATGTGATGGACGCCTTCTTTGGCGGCGCGGCCACCGGTCGCGGCCCGCGCACCCGCGCCCACCGAGGCCAGGACGCGCTCGTCCGCCTGCAAATTGACTTGCGGGACGCCGTTTTTGGTGCCGAAGAAGATCTCACGATCGACACCGCGGTCCGCTGTGGCACCTGTCATGGTGACGGCTGCCAACCCGGCACCGGCTTGTCGACGTGCGCCATGTGCAAGGGGCGCGGCGAGGTCCAGACCGTCCAACGCTCATTCCTCGGTCAGGTGATGACCTCGCGTCCCTGCCAGAACTGCCACGGTTACGGCTCGACCATCTCCCACCCCTGCTTCGAGTGCTCCGGTGAAGGACGCGTCCGCACCCGCCGCACGCTCACGCTCAAGGTCCCAGCAGGCGTCGACTCCGGCACCCGGATCCAGCTGCAGTCCGAGGGCGAAGTCGGCACCGGCGGCGGCCCGGCGGGTGACCTCTATGTCGAGATCGCGGTCGCGCCGCACCCGACCTTCACGCGGCGCGGCGATGACCTGCATTGCCGGATTGAAGTTCCGATGACAGCGGCCGCGCTCGGCACCGTCCTGCCGCTGGACACCTTCGATGGCGCTCGCGACCTCGACTTCGCACCAGGCACGCAGCCGGGCGATGTCGTCACGCTCCGCGGCCTCGGCGTCACCCATCTGCGGGGCACCGGCCGCGGGGACCTCATCGTCCACGCGGACGTGCAGACCCCGACCAAACTCACCGAGGCGCAGCAGGATCTCCTGCGCCAACTCGCTGCCCTGCGCGGTGAAGAACGGCCCGTGGGTCGGGTGGCGCCAACCGACAAGGGCTTCATGGGCAAGCTGCGCGACGCCTTCAAGGGCGTCTAGCCGGTATGCCGTGACCGCGCCACTCTTCCTCGTCTCGCCAGGGTCTCTGGCCGGGTCCGGGATCGGTGACCTCGTCACGGTCGAGGGCGCTGAGTCCCGCCATGCTGTGTCGGTGATGCGGCTCCGGATAGGGGAGCCGCTCTATCTCGGCGACGGCGCTGGCACCCGCGTGCTCGCGACGGTCACCGCGGCCGACCCCCGGCGGCTGGAAGCCCGCGTCACCGAGGTCGCGAGCGCACCGGCATACCCGCATGAGTTTGTGCTCGTCCAGGCGCTCGCCAAGGGTGACCGAGACGAGCAGGCGATCGAGATGGCGACCGAGCTCGGTGTCGACCGGATCGTGCCCTGGCAGGCCGAGCGCAGCGTGTCGCAATGGCGCGGCGACAAGGTCGCGCGGGGCCGCGCCAAGTGGGAGTCGGTCGTGACGGCCGCGACCAAGCAGTCTCGGCGCTGGTGGGCACCGTCGGTCGCGCCGCTCGCGTCCACCGATGAGGTATGCCGGGTGCTCGCCTCTGCTGCCCTGGGCTTGGTCCTCCACGAGGACGCAACGGAGGGCGTGGGGTCGCAGCCCCTGCCTGACTCGGGTCAGATCGTCCTCGTCGTGGGGCCCGAAGGCGGGATCAGCCCTGCTGAGATCGAGCGCTTCGTGGAGAGCGGCGCGTATGCGGTGCGCCTTGGCGCGGAGGTATTGCGTACGTCGAGTGCCGGACCCGCGGCCCTCGCGGTGCTCGCGTCGCGCCTCCGCTGGTCGGAGACCTGAAGCCACGGGCTGCTCGATAGGGTGCCAAGCATGAGCCCTCCCATGTGCCTGTTCTGCAAGATCGTCGCGGGCACGATCCCAGCCACGGTGGTCGCCAAGTCCACGCATTCGCTGGCGTTCCGTGACATCGAGCCGCAAGCGCCGACCCATGTTCTGGTGATCCCGCGCCGCCACGTGGGCAATGTTGCGGATCTTGCCCATGATCCGCAGGAGCTTGCGGACCTCTTCCGGCTAGCTGGGCAGGTTGCCGAGGACGAGGGTCTCGACCGCGGCTATCGCATGGTGGCCAACACCGGCAGTCTCGGCGGGCAGGTCGTTTTCCACGCGCACGTGCACGTGTTGGGTGGCCGTCGGATGCAGTGGCCTCCCGGTTAATCGCCTTTTGCCGTAGCCGTCGCGCAAACCCGCTGGGGTCGGTCAGCCCTGCCACGTAGACTGGCGGGGATATGACAGCTCACGACGCGTCCGCCGCAACCACCGCGACCGGTGCCACCGCCACCAAGCCCGCTGGCCCGTCGCTTCCCACTCACAGCCTGACCGTGCCGCCCTCCGTGTCGATGGTTGCGTTGCTCGGGCCGCGAGACGAGGTCCTCACGACGATCGAGCGGGGCTTTCCTTCGGTCGATGTCCACGTGCGCGGCAACGAGATCTCGATGCGTGGGCCGAGCGCTGACGTCGCGCTTGTCGAGCGACTGCTGGATGAGCTGCTCATGGTCGTCGAGACCGGCCAGACGCTCACTCCTGACGCGGTGGAGCGCAGCATCTCGATGTTGCGCACCCAGACAGCCGAGCGTCCCGCCGAGGTGTTGACCCTCAACATCATCAGCAATCGGGGTCGCACCATCCGCCCAAAAACGGTGGGGCAGAAGCGATATGTCGACGCGATCGACAGTCACACGGTGGTCTTCGGCATCGGCCCGGCAGGCACCGGCAAGACCTATCTCGCAATGGCCAAGGCCGTGGCGGCGCTGCAAGCCAAGCGGGTCAATCGCATCATCTTGACTCGGCCGGCAGTCGAGGCAGGGGAGCGCCTAGGCTTCCTGCCGGGCACGCTCAACGACAAGATCGACCCTTACCTGCGGCCGCTCTATGACGCCCTCCACGACATGGTCGACCCCGACACCATCCCGCGGCTCATGGCCGCTGGCACGATCGAGGTCGCGCCGCTGGCATACATGCGCGGACGCACCCTCAACGACGCCTTCATCATCCTCGACGAGGCCCAAAACACGTCGAGCGAGCAGATGAAGATGTTCCTCACCCGGTTGGGCTTTGGCTCCAAGATGGTCATCACCGGTGACGTGACCCAGGTCGACCTGCCAGGTGGAGTGCGATCTGGTCTGCGGCACGTCCGCGACATCCTCCACGACGTCGAAGACATCCACTTCTCGGAGTTGACCTCGGTCGACGTCGTCCGTCACCGGTTGGTGAGTTCGATCGTCGAGGCCTATGGGCGCTCCGAAGAAGCCGAGCAGGGCGAGTCGACTGCCCCGCGTCACGCCAGGGGGCATCGCTCCCGGTGAGCATCGACGTCCTCAACGAGTGCGGGTATGCCGTAGACGAGTTCGAACTCGTCGCCTGCGCCCGCCACGTCCTCGAGCGGATGCACGTCCACCCCGAGGCAGAGTTATGTATCACCCTCACCGACGAAGCCGCGATGGAAAACCTCCACGTGCAGTGGATGGACCTGCCCGGCCCGACCGACGTCATGAGCTTCCCCATGGACGAGCTGCGGCCTGGTCGGGACGGTCAGCTGTCGTCTCAAGGTGTGTTGGGCGATGTCGTTCTGTGCCCATCGGTGGCCGAACGGCAAGCCCTCGAAGCTGGCCACGCGCCTATCGAGGAGCTGCTCCTGCTGACGACTCACGGCATACTCCACCTGCTGGGCTTTGACCATGCTGAGCCTGCCGAGAAGGAAGAGATGTTCGAGCTGCAGCGTCAGCTGCTCCTGACTTATCTCGCTGGGCGAGGTCGCCAAGGCGGCAGCCGCTCGTGATCACCGAAGCGATCGTCGCTGCAGTGGTGGCCACGGTCCTCGCGTTCATGTTGTCCGCGGGCGAGTCGGCCATCCACCGGATGACGCGAGTTCGCGCCGAGGAGCTCCACGACGAGGGGCGGGTCGGGTCACGCGCGTTGATGTCCGTCGTGGCCGACCCCGCGCCCTATCTCGCAACGATGACCTTCCTGCGGATCATCGCTGAGACCGCAACCGCGGTGTTCACGACAGCGGTGCTCGTGGCGGTCACGGACTCGATCGCGCGGGCGTTGATCCTCGCCATTGCGATCATGGCGGTCGTGTCCTTTGTGGTTGTCGGCGTCTCGCCGCGCACGCTCGGTCGGCAGCACTTCGACCGCGTCGCTTTGCTCGCCGCGCCGGTTGCTCGGGGGCTCAGGTTCGTCCTGGGTCCGATCGCCCATGGGCTCGTCGCACTCGGCAACGCGGTCACCCCCGGCCGCGGCTATCGCGACGGGCCGTTCCAGAGCGAGTCGGAATTGCTAGACCTGCTCGATCAGGCGACCGAGCGCGATGTCATCGAAGTCGACGAGCGCGCGATGATCACCTCGGTCTTTGAACTCGGCGACACGGTGGCCCGCGAGGTGATGGTGCCGCGCACCGACATGGTGACGATCGACCGCGACGAACCGCTGCGCAAGGCGATGTCGGTCTTCCTCAAGACCGGCTTCTCGCGGATGCCGGTGCTCGGTGAAGACAGTGATGATGTCGTGGGGCTGCTGTATTTCAAGGACGCGGTCCAGCGAGTGACAGCCAACCCGGTCGATCGCAAGTTGCCGGTTGAGGTGTTGATGCGGCCGGTCGCGTTTGTGCCCGAGTCGAAACCGGTCGATGACCTCCTGCGGGACATGCAACGCGAACAGTCACACCTCGCGATCGTCATCGACGAATACGGCGGCACCGCAGGCTTGGTGACGATCGAGGACATCATCGAAGAGATCGTTGGCGAGATCTCTGACGAGCACGATCGCGATGAACCGCAGGTCGAGGCCCTCGCTGACGGTGGCTATCGGGTGCCCGCCAGCATGAATGTCCACGACATGGGCGAGCTTTTTGACCTCGAGTTCGACGAGGACGAGGTCGACACCGTGGGCGGGCTGCTCACCAAGGCGCTCGGCCGCATCCCGTATGCCGGGGCGCACGCGGGTGCCCACGGACTGTCCCTCACGGCAGAGCGGATGGCTGGGCGGCGGCATCGGATCGCGACCGTCATCGTGCGCTCCGTCGTTCCCCTGGATGAGCGGACGGCCGCGCCCTTAGTCGATCGACTGACCGACTCGGTGGCTGAGAATGCGACGTCGGGCGAAGGCAGCGCGGTTGAGCGTGAGCCAGAGGCGGTCGGGTCCACGGACGCCACGGACGCCTCGGATGCCACGGCAGGCACGGCTGGCACGAACTCCACTGCAGGCACGGACGTCACCGTCACCGCCGCTATTCCAGGAAAGGCACCCAAGCACGCGAAGGCCGCCAAACGTCGGAAGAAGGATCGCCCATGACCGACCACAGGCCTGCCAATCATGGTGATCAGGACGCCCTCGGTGGCGGTCGCGCGAGCGGGGCCCGCACGGCATACCGGGCGGGTTTTGCCTGCCTGGTCGGGCGTCCCAATGCCGGCAAGTCGACCCTGACCAACGCCCTGGTTGGCGAGAAGGTCGCGATCACGTCGAGCAAGCCGCAGACCACCCGGCACGCTATCCGAGGTATCTCCACCACAGCGACGTCGCAACTGATCCTCGTCGACACGCCCGGGCTGCATCGGCCGCGAACGCTTCTTGGGGAGCGGCTCAACGACCTCGTGCGTGAGACGCTGCTGCAGGTCGATGTCGTGGGGTTCTGTCTGCCGGCGGATCAGCGCGTGGGGCCGGGGGACCAGTTCATCGGTGCCGAGTTGGTGGAGTTGCGCCGCGCCAAGCGCACACCGGTCGTCGCGATCGCGACCAAGTCGGATCTCGTGTCGCGCGACCGGTTGGCTCAACACTTGATGGCAATCGACGCGATGACCGAGTGGGACGCGATCATCCCGTGCTCGGCGACCCGCGGCGATCAGGTCGACGAGGTTCGGGAGGTGCTGGCTGGCTTTTTGCCGCTGTCGCCGCCGCTCTATCCCGAGGGGACGCTGAGCGACGAGAGCGACACCGTGATGATCGCCGAGTTGGTGCGTGAGGCGGCGCTTGAGGGTGTGCGCGATGAGTTGCCGCACTCGCTGGCCGTTGTCGTCGATGAGATCGTGCCGCGCGAGGGTCGTGCCGAGGGATCGCCGCTGCTCGACGTGCGGGTCACCGTGTTTGTCGAACGCGACAGTCAGAAAGCCATTGTGATCGGTCGCGGCGGCACGCGGTTGCGCGACGTGGGCACGACGGCGCGGCGCGGGATCGAGAAGGTGCTGGGGTCGCGGGTGCATTTGGACCTGCACGTCAAGGTCGCCAAAGACTGGCAGCGTGACCCAAAACAGTTGCAGCGCTTAGGTTTTTAACGCTCCCGCTGACGCGGTCTCACGCTGGTGGGATGCGCGCGATGAGGTTGGTCTCGTTGTAAATGAACGCCTTGCCGGTCGCGCGCGGGAAGGGGAAGCTCCACGGTCGGCCGGGTTCGAGACCAAGCTCGTGGGCGAACCGCACGAGGTCGTCGCCGTCGAAAAACAGGACATGGGTCTTATCAGACTTGAACCCGACTTCCTGCGGGACGATGAACATCACCCGCCCTCCCGGCTGGATAAACGGCAGGTAGGTGCGGACAACCTCGATGCCCTGGTCCCACGGCATGTGCTCGACCACGTGGGACAGGACCATCGCGTCGAAGGCTCCGGGCTGGGCATGCTCCGAGGCGAGGAACTCCTCCACCGTGTATGCCGCGTGCCCGGCTTCGCGCGCGACCGCGACGGAGTGGGCATTATGGTCGACTCCGACGGACCCGGGAGCGAGCCAGCCGAGTTGGCGTCCGATGCCGCACCCGACGTCGAGGGTGCGCCCGAGTTGTTGGCGTTGCAGGTTGCGCCGGTAGGGCCGCTGGACGTCGAGCGCCTTCTTCCACCGAGCATTTTGCTTGGCGTGCAGGCGTTCGGCGTAGTCGCGACCTTCGGTGCTCACGGTCGGCAACGATAGCGGCAGGAGGCATGATGTCCCGGTGACCACCATCGCGTTCGTCCATGCCCACCCCGACGACGAGGCTTCTCTGACAGGCGGCAGCATGGCGCGCGCCGCGGCTGCTGGTGATCGGGTTGTGCTCATCGTGGCGACCGGTGGGGAGCATGGTGAGGTGCCAGCTGATCTCGCTGAGGGCGAGTCGTTAGCCGATCGTCGTCGGCGGGAGCTCGCGGCATCGGCTGAGGTGCTCGGCGTGGCGGAGGTGCGCTGGCTGGGCTACAGCGACTCGGGGATGACAGGGTGGACGCAGAACTCAGATCCCGATGCGTTCGTATCAGCCGACCTCGATGAGGCGGGCCAGCGGCTCGCCGCGGTGTTTGAGGATGTTGGTGCGGAGGTCGTCGTTGGTTATGACTGGCACGGGGGTTACGGCCACCCAGATCACGTGCAGGTGCACCGGGTGACCCGGAGGGCGGTGGAGTTGGTGTCTCGGCCGGTGCGGTTGCTCGAGGCGACGATGAACCGGGATCGGATGCGGGCGCTGATGAAGGCCGCGTCGGCGGCCGGGATGGTGGACCCATCGATGGGGGAGTTCGACCCTGATCAGCCGATGGACGACGGCAACCCGTTGGGCACGCCTGAGGCTGAGATCGCGTGGTCAGTCGATGTCCACGAGTATGTGCACCTCAAGCGGGAGGCACTCGCGTGCCACCGTAGCCAGGTGAGTGACACGTCGATGTTCTTGTCGGTGCCGACCGAGGCGTTCGCGATGATGTTTGGGACCGAGTTCTACATCGAGCCCGGTGCTGCTGAGGGGATGCAGGCCGGCTGGCCCTTCACCGCTTCGGGCGATGGCTCGACCGAGGATCTGGGCTTCTGATCACGTCAGGACTTTGACGGCATACCAGGCGTTGGTGACGGCACTCGCCTCGCTGCTCTTAGCCCCGAAGCGCCGCTCGGCGGCCTTGATGGTGCGCCGCGCGAAGCCAGCGAAGTCGCTGTCCTTGGGGACGCCCTTAGCTGTCAGAGCGTCGTACCAAATGCGCCCCGCCCCCTCCCACGTGCGACCCCCGATCGCGGTGGCCGCGAGATAGAACGCGTGGTTGGGGATGCCGGAGTTGGTGTGGACGCCGCCGTTGTCGTGGTCGCTGTCGTGGGGGAGGTCGGCGAAGTCGTCCATCGTCGCCGGCTGCGGATCGCGGCCGAGGGCCGGATCGTCGTATGCCGTGCCCGGCGCCTTCATCGACCGCAGCGCGACCCCCTTGACTCGGTTGGTGAACAGGCCCGCGCCGATGAGCCAATCGGCTTCGGCTGCCGTCTGATTGAGCTTCATTTGCTTGACCATCGAGCCGAAGACGTCAGAGATCGACTCGTTGAGGGCGCCCGATTGGGCGACATAGGTGAGCCCGGCGGTGTATTGCGTGAGACCGTGCGCAAGCTCGTGCCCGATGACGTCGAGACAGCTGGTGAAGCCGTCGAAATACACGCCATCGCCGTCGCCGAACACCATCTGGGTGCCGTCCCAGAAGGCGTTGTCGTAGCGCTCGTCGTAGTGGACGGTCGCGACGAGCGGCAGCCCCTTGCCGTCAAGCGAATCCCGCGAGTATGCCGTCCAAAGCAGATCCCACGTCGCGCCGAGTCCGTCGTAAGCCTCGTTGACCGCTGTGTCTTTGACGGGATCGACGCCTTCGCTGCGGACCAGGATGCCCGGGAGTGCAACGCCATGCCGGGCGTCATGGATTGACCGCTCTGGTGCCGCGGGCAGGGTGACCGTGACGACCGTGGGGCGACCCGGGTCGAGTGCCCGCGCGCGCTGGCGCAGGTCTGGCGGGACCAAGCCCCGGCCGTCCGTGCGGCGGGGGCCTCGCGTCGCCCGCTCGCCCATGACCGTGCGGCGCTCTCGGACGGTCGCATCCTGCGCCAGGGTGCGCTGGGCGGCCTCAGCGACCCGCGGGTCGTCGTCGGCAGCGATCCGGCGAAGGAGGTAGGGCGGCAGGATCGTGCAACGCGTGGCTAGGGGACGACTCCCCGGGGAGCCCGAAGAGCGAGCGGAGCCTGCGGTGCGAGAAGGTGCGGTGGACGGCATACCCGCCATTGTGCGTGTCACCGCCGACACCAGCGACCGCACCCGCGATGACTCTCGTTCCCATCTGAGTGGTGGCCGATCTCAGTATCCGGGCGGGACGTGGGGGGTGGTTGGACGGGTGGTGAGCACACGGCATACCCTGTCGCCTGTGATCGTGACGGCGCTGGTGCTCCTCCTTCCCAGCCGCGACGAGGCCTGACCTGACGGCCCTCCTCGTCGCGGAGACTCGCGTGCCCGGCCGCGCACTTGCACCGACCCAGACGAGGACCTAAGGCCACCACCATGCATCACCCCCAACACCCTTCCGGTATGCCGTTCGGCAAGTACGTGCCCTTCCACGAGCAGCTCACCATCGACCTGCCCGACCGCACCTGGCCGACCAAGACGATCACGACCGCGCCGCGCTGGTGCGCTGTTGACCTGCGTGACGGCAACCAAGCGCTCATCGACCCGATGAACTCCGAGCGCAAGAAGCGGATGTTCGACCTGCTCGTGCGGATGGGCTACAAGGAGATCGAGGTCGGCTTCCCGAGCGCGAGTGACACCGACTTCACCTTCTGCCGGGAGCTCATCGAGGGCGGGCACATCCCCGACGACGTGACCATCCAGGTGTTGACGCAGTGCCGCGACCACCTCATCGAGCGCACCTTTGACGCGATCCGGGGTGCCAAGCAGGCGATTGTCCATTTCTACAACTCAACGTCGGTGCTGCAGCGGCGGGTCGTCTTTGGGTTGGACAAAGAGGGCATCATGGACATCGCGCTGCAGGGGGCGCGACTGTGTCGCAAGCTCGAGGAGACGATCCCTGAGACGGACGTCTACTACGAGTACTCGCCCGAGTCCTACACCGGCACCGAGCTCGAGTTCGCCGTACAGGTGTGCAATGCGGTCATCGACGTCATCGACCCGTCGCCCGACCACAAGATGATCGTCAACCTGCCGGCGACCGTCGAGATGATCACGCCCAACGTGTATGCCGACTCGATCGAGTGGATGTGTCGGCACCTGGATCGGCGTGATTCGGTCATGGTCAGCCTGCACCCGCACAACGACCGGGGGACTGGGGTCGCCGCGGCTGAGCTGGGCTATCTCGCGGGTGCCGACCGGATCGAGGGCTGCCTGTTTGGCAACGGCGAGCGCACCGGCAACGTCGACCTTGTCACCCTGGGCATGAACCTCTTCTCCCAAGGCATCGACCCGCAGATCGACTTCTCCAATATCGACGAGATCCGCCGCACCGTCGAGCACTGCAACCAGCTGCCGGTCCACGAACGCCACCCCTATGGCGGCGACCTCGTCTTCACGGCCTTCTCCGGCTCCCACCAGGACGCCATCAAGAAGGGCTTCGAGTGGATGGAGAAGGACGCCGCGGCCGCTGGGACCGACATCAACGGCATACCGTGGGCGGTGCCGTATCTGCCGATCGACCCACATGACCTGGGGCGCTCGTATGAGGCGGTCGTGCGCGTCAACAGCCAGTCCGGCAAGGGCGGCGTTGCCTACATCATGAAGTCCGAGCGGGGCATGGACCTGCCGCGGCGGTTGCAGATCGAGTTCTCCGGTGTCGTGCAGCGCGACGCCGACCAGGACGGCGGCGAGGTCACGCCGACCGAGCTGTGGCACAAGTTCGAGGACGAATACCTCCCGACGCCGGACCACCCGTGGGGCCGGTTCCGGCTCGCGACGGCGCGGATCGACGCCGAGGAAGATGGCGACACGACGCTCATCGCCGGGGTGCGTGACCGCGCCGCGTCAGCGAGCGACATCACCTTCTTGGAGGGCCACGGCAACGGGCCGATCGCGGCGTTCTGCTCGGTGCTGTCGCAGCTGGGTGTCGACGTGCGCGTGCTCGACTATGCCGAGCACGCCATGTCAGCCGGTGGCGACGCCAAGGCCGCGGCCTATGTCGAGTGCGCGGTCGGCGAACGCGTGCTGTGGGGTGTCGGGATCGACTCGTCGATCGTGACGGCCTCGCTCAAGGCCATCGTCTCGGCGGTCAACCGGGCGCTGCGCGACACCTCGTCGTAGTCGCTCGGCCCCCCTCGCGATTCGATACCCGTTGCCCAGGCCTGCCTCGGGGGCGGGTATCGAGTGCTCGCTCCTTCCCGCGAATTGATACCCGTTGACGACGTGGGCATCGGCAATGGGTATCGAGCGCTCGCCCTTTCCCGCGAATCGATACCCGTTAAAGCCTCCTCGGCGGCGGCATCGGCTGCCTTCACGGAATCGATACCCGTTCACGACGTGGGCACCGGCAACGGGTATCGAATGCGGAGGTGGCGAGGGCTAACGGACGCCGCGGGTCCGGAACTGGATCGAGATCCGCGGCCCGACCGGCTTCGCGGTCTTGGGGATCGCGTGTTCCCAGGTGCGTTGGCAGGAGCCGCCCATCACCGCGAGATCGCCGTGCCCCAACGGCAGCCGGTATGCCGAGTGCCCACCTCCGCGCTTGCGGAGCGTGAGCGTGCGTGCTGAGCCGAGCGACAGGATCGCGACCATCGTGTCGTGCGTCGCGCCGCGGCCGACGGTATCTCCGTGCCAAGCCACGCTGTCGCGGCCGTCGCGATAGAGGCAACAGCCAGCGCTGGTGAAGTCTTCGCCGAGCTCGTCTCGGTAGTGGGCGCTCAGACGATCACGGGCGTCGGTGAGCAAGGGGAGCGGGAGGGGCTCGCCGGTCGAGTAGTACTTCGTGAGGCGCGGGACGGCCACGACGTTGTCCCACATGACGCGCGTGTCCGCCTGCCACGGGATCGCGGATCGGACGAGTTCGAAGACGCTGTCGGCGCCGTGCAACCAACCTGGGCGGATGTCGACCCACGCGCCGAGGCCGAGGGTGATGCGCTCGAGACCGTCGGAGATCTGACCAAAGGAGGGTGTCTCGTCGAGGTCAAGGAGCGAACCCTGCCAAGGGAGCGTGGACGGCATACCGGAAGTGTATCCGACAAGTGTTCGATTCTGGCGACGCCCGCGCCGGGCTGGCACCCGCGTGCCGTGCCTGCGCCCGAGTCGCGGCGGGGGACAATGGCCGCGTGCCGCTCTACCGTGACGAGGCGGTCGTCCTGCGCACCCACAAGCTGGGCGAGGCCGACCGGATCATCACTGCGCTCACGCGGACGCGCGGCAAGATTCGCACGGTGGCCAAGGGAGTGCGGCGAACCAGCTCACGGTTTGGGTCGCGGCTCGAGCCCTTTATGGTGGTCGATCTGCAGTGTTATGAAGGTCGCAACCTGGATACCGTTACCCAGGCGGTGACTTTGGCGCCGCACGGTGACGCGATCTGCCGGGACTACACGGCATACACGGCGGCGACCGCGGTCGTGGAGACGTGCGATCGGCTCACTGAGGAGGCGCTCCCGGCGACGCAGCAGTACCTTCTCGTGGCGGGGGCGATGGCGGCGCTCGCTGCCCGCGAACACGACCCCGGTCTCGTGCTTGACGCCTACCTGCTGCGCGCGTTGTCGGTGGCGGGGTGGGCGCCGAGCTTCGGGGACTGCGCGAAGTGCGGGGCTCCCGGGCCGCATCGTGCGTTCAATATCGCGGCCGGTGGGGCCGTGTGTCTTGTATGCCGTCCGCCCGGCTCCGCTGCCCCCGCCTCCGAGACGCTGGCCTTGTTGTCTGCCTTGTTGACCGGCAACTGGGCGTTGGCTGACGCGTCAAACCCCGTGCATCAGCGCGAGGGGAGCGGGTTGGTGGCCGCTTTTTTGCAGTGGCACCTCGAGCGGGGCGTCCGCAGCTTGCCCATGGTCGAACGCGCCTGAGCCGGGCGGCATACAAGGCTCTCTTCGCCCCGAGATGTCAGTAGTGGTGGTTTCAGAGCCCCGGAAACCACCACTACTGACATCTCGCGAGGCCCCGGCTGCTTAGACCAGCCATGCCCGCAGGAGGTCGAGCAGTTCCTCCCTTGCCTGTGGGTGGAAAACCTCACGAGAGGTCAACTCGACCACTCGCCAACCAGAGGCCTCGGCCAACCGGCGCCGGGCGAACCCGTCCTGCCAGACCCGTCGGCTGCTCCGATGGATGTCGCCGTGATATTCGCCGATGACCCGGTAGCGACGCCAGAGGAAGTCGGCCCGCAGCAGCCAGGACCCGGCTTCATCATGGACGTCAGCATTGAGTTCGGGCTCAGGCAGGCCTCCGCGCACGAACATCAGCCGGGTCAGCGTCTCCATCCGGGAAGCGCTGCCAATCCGCGTCAGTGCAGCGGCTTCGCGGAGGGCACGGATGCCCCGTCGACCCGGGCGCCCATCCAGATATCCCAGCACGTCATCTGGCGAAGTGCCGCGACGGGCCAAGGCATCACCGATGACGACAAGTTCATCGATGGGCAAGAGGCCAGCCAAGTCAGCCCAGGTGTCGAGCGGACCAACAACCGGCAGCCCGGCCACCTCAACCCGGGCACGCGACTCAAGTCCTCGATGGCCGACCACTCCGGTGCGCCGGGGGATGGGGAGACTTGTGGGCCGCATGAGGTGCCAGGGCATGCTCGGATGCCAGGGCCACGGGAGTGGAAGATCGAGCAGGTATGCCGCGCTGAGGTGCGAAAACGCGAACGGCCTGGTCATAGCGGACGCAATCACGCGAGCCTCGGCCCTCACCGAGCAGTCAGCCGTCGGCACGCGGACTCCCCGGGTGGGTTTGAGCAGGTCAGGATGGCGGAGCCGTTCGCGAGAGATGCCGAGACCCCGAGCCTGAGCAACCGTGAACGGACGGGTCGCCAAAGCCGCGGGGAGCGGAGCGAGCGGGCGAGGCATACGGGAATCTTGACCGGCGACCAGCCACCTTGCCCGCGACTATCCACAGCCCCTGCCGAGCCGCAGCGTGAGATGTCAGTAGTGGTGGTTTCAAGGCGGCCGAAACCACCACTACTGACATCTCGGGTGGCTCAGGCAGGCTCTCCACGGCTTTAGGGTGGTGAGCGTGACGGCATACCAGCTGCCTTTTGGACACCCGAGTGGCGCCCGGCCGCCAGCACTGCCACCCCAGGTCCTCCCGCGGCACGTCGCAATCGTCATGGACGGCAACGGCCGCTGGGCCAACCAACGTGGCCTCCCGCGCACCAAGGGCCATGAGGCCGGCGAGGCAGCCCTGCTCGACGTCGTCGCTGGGGCCATCGAAGTCGGCGTCACTCACCTGTCGGCCTATGCCTTCTCCACCGAAAACTGGCGCCGCTCGCCCGACGAAGTCCGCTTCCTCATGGGGTTCAACCGTGACGTCATCCGCCGACGTCGCGACCAACTCCACGAGTGGGGCGTGCGGATGCGGTGGGTCGGCCGCCGGCCCAAGCTGTGGCGCTCGGTCATCTCCGAGCTGGAGACCGCCCAAGAGCTCACCCAACACAACACCGGGCTCACGCTCTACTTCTGCGTCAACTACGGCGGCCGCGCGGAGATCGCCGACGCGGTCGCGCGCATCGCCACCGACGCCCGCGAGGGCCGCCTCAAGCCATCGTCGATCGACGAACGCACCATCGCGCGCTACCTCCAGGAGCCCACGATGCCCGACGTCGACCTCTTCGTCCGGTCATCGGGGGAGCAGCGCACCTCGAACTTCCTGCTGTGGCAATCCGCCTACGCCGAAATGGTCTTCCTCGACACGCTATGGCCAGATTTTGACCGCCGTCACCTCTGGCAGGCCATCGAGCAGTATGCCGCCCGCGACCGGCGTTACGGCGGGGCCGTCGACCTTGCGGCCCAGGAGGGCACAAGCTGACCGGCTGGGCCGATCTGCCCGGCAACCTCAAGCCACCAGAGGGGGCCAGGGGGTCTCGGGTGGAGTGGTCTCGGACGCGACGTCCCACGCCTGCCGCAGCCGCCGGACCGCTTCACGAAGGCGGTCTTCGCCCACGGTGTACGGCAGCCGCAGCCGTGATTCCATCCCTCCGCCCACGGCGAACCGGCCACCCGCTGCCAGCAGCAGACCCAACGGCTGCGCCGCGCGGACCAGGCCCGACGCGACCGGCCTCGGCAGCTCGCACCAGACGTTGACTCCGCCCGTTGGCGCCGAGCACGCCCACTCCGGCAACCCCACGCGCAGCTCGCTGAGCAACACGTCGCGCTGACGCCGCAAGGCCTCTCGCCGTTCTCGCATGATCTCCACGCGGGCGGCGAGCAACTCGACCGTTACTAGCTGCTCGAGGATGGGTGTCCCCAAATCGAGGCAGTGGCGGGCGTAGAGAACCTGGTCCCTGAGGGCTCGCACCGACCCAAGCTCAGCGCCCGTGGAGGAAGACTTCGCTCGGGAGGTCGGCAGAGTGCTCGGCAGGCGGATCCACCCCACGCGCACACCACCCCAAAACGCCTTGCTCGTTCCGCCGATAGTGATGACACCGTCACCGCACGCCGCCAGCGGCGCAGGCATCTCGGCATCGGTGAGATCGAGCGGCAAGTCGACAAAGGTCTCGTCCGCGATGAGCGTCGCGCCGACACGGGCCGCGACATCGACCAGCTCCGCCCGTTGGCCGGCCGGCATCAACGCACCAGTGGGATTGTGGAAGTCCGGCATGAGGTACGCGAGCGGCGCACCAGACCTGCGCAAGGTCGCAGCGAAGGTTTCGACGTCCCACCCATACCCGACGTCCGCTCCGCCGATCATGGGCACACCCGTCGGCCGCAGGCGAGCTGCCGTCAGTGTGTGGATCGCGTTGGCATAGGTCGGCGTCTCCATGACAACGCGCTGACCGGGCCGCCCGAGCGCCTGCGCCGCCGCGGCCAAGGCGGCATTGGCTCCGGTGGTCACGACAATCTGATCAGCCTCGGTCGCCAGACCTCGACCGGCAAACCATCCCGCGATCGCCGCGCGAGTCTCCGGCAAGCCAACGGGGTCATACCCCGGCACGGCGAGATAGCGAGGCAGCACACTCAGCGCCCGCTCATACGCCTGGAGCGTGCCAGCGCTCGCCGGCAGAGCGGCATACGTCAGGTCGATGGTGGACGCGTCGCTCGGTCGCGCGATCAGCGGCCCGTGCGCGGGCAATGCACCGCCAGGCAGTTGCGCTACCGATCCCGACCCACGTCGGGACGCGAGGTAGCCACCATCTCGGAGCACGGCATACGCGCGGGTCACCGTCGTGCGACTCACCCCCAGCGCAACCGGGAGATCGCGCTCGCTCGGGAGCCGGGTGCCGACCGGAATGCGCCCATCGCCGATTAGGTGCCGCAGCCGAATCGCTAATTCTCGGTATGCCGGCTGCCCGCTGCGCGGGGTGGCTCCAGGCACGGGAGGCTGGGGGGTGCCGCCAGGGCCCGAACCCCTCGGGACCGACCCCCTCGCGCCGGAACCGCTCGGCACCCCAGCGACGAGCGCAGCCACGGTGGCCGCTGAGATCGACCCAGCATTCATGCAGGCCAGTGAAGCACAAGTGGCTATCGATCTAAAGGCCACTTGTGCCGCACAATGAACCTCATGACTCGCCCGAACGTGCCCTTGGCCAACCTGAGCCCACGGGCACAACTCAGGGCGGGGCGGCTGGGTCGCCGCCTCCCGCAGCTGGTCATCGGCCTCATGCTCTACGGCGTCTCGATGGCGATGATGGTGCGCGGCGGGCTCGGGCTCAACCCGTGGGACGTCTTCCACGCGGGGCTCACTACCCGCGCCCCGATGTCCTTCGGCGAAATCACGATCATCGTTGGCGCGCTCGTCCTGCTGCTGTGGATCCCTCTGCGCCAATGGCCGGGCCTGGGCACGATCGCCAACGTCTTCGTGATCGGAGTGTCCGTTGACGCCGCACTGAGCCTCATCCCCACGCCGACGACGCTCGCCCCAAGAGCCGCGCTCCTCGTCGGCGGGGTGGTGCTCAACGGTCTTGCGGGCGGTCTGTACATCGGGAGCCAACTCGGTCCCGGCCCGCGCGACGGTCTGATGACCGGCTTCGCGCGCCGCACCGGGTGGTCACTGCGGCTCGTGCGCACGGGCATCGAAGTCGCGGTGCTTGTGGTCGGCTGGTTCCTCGGCGGCACGGTCGGCATCGGCACGATCCTGTATGCCGTGGCGATCGGTCCGCTGGTCCACTTCTTCCTGCCGATCTGCACGGTGCCGCTCATCGGCCACCAGGATCAGTCGGAAGATGCAGCGGCTACACCGCGTGCGACAACAGGAACGCGAGAATGAAGCCCGCCACGATCAACAGCCCGACGAGCTTGCCCGCGTGCTCGGTCGCCTCAGGGACCATGGTGTCGCCGAGCATCGTAATGATCGCTCCTGCTGCAAAACACTGGACAAACGCCAGCGCTTCGGGCGATGCCGAGCCGAGCACGGCATACCCGAGCGCGGCAGCGATCGCGGAGACGACTGCGACCGCGCCCCACAACCCGAGGATGTAGCGGGTGCTCCGGTCCGCGGCCTTGAGGCCCGCGGAGGCCGACATCGACTCGGGCACGTTGGAGAGGAAAACAGCCGCGACCATCGCGACGCCAACTTCGCCGCCGCCGAGCAGACTCGACCCGATCGCCGCAGACTCCGGTATGCCGTCCAGCAGCGCACCGAGGACGAGCGCCATCGCGCCACCTTGGCTGGCATGGGTCTGGGCGATCGGGCTCTTGCGCCTGTGGCCACCGCGGTTGTCGACGAGCCAGTCACCAACAAAGAAGGTCAACGCGCCGGCGGTCAGGCCGAACATCACGGCCTTTGACCCGCCGCCCTCGAAGGCTTCGAGCGTGAGTTCAAAGGAGACCGCGCTGAGGAGCACCCCGGCGCCGAAGGCCATGACGAGGCCAATGGTTCGGTTGGATGCGCGCGCGTAGAGACCGAGGAGCGCGCCGACGATGAGCGCGGCACCCCCCACGAATCCCCAGAACGCCGCGGTCAGCATGGGCGGAAGTGTAGGTGACCCTGTGGATGACGACGGGCGCCCGCGCCGTGCCCTTGCCATACTTTGGGCGAGAGCTAGGAGAGTTCTCGTGAGTGTGGGCTGAGACAGGGGCAGCGCATGGCTAGGACACGGTGGTCGTTAGGCGCAGTGGTGAGCGGGATCTGCTGCGGCGCGCTCGGCCTCGGGGTGTACGACCACGGGGACGGACAGTGGCCGTCCTCATCGCCGTCGACGGGTCGGTGACGACACCGTCGCCACGAGTGCCGTGCCGACGACGTCCTCAAGTCCGTCGACAACTGCGACGGTGCTGCCTCTGCCGGTGGATCTGCCTGCTGCGGCAAAAGAGCACTCCGCCGCCGGTGCGGAAGCCTTCGTGCGCTTCTTCTACCGCCAGATGAATCGCGCGTGGACTGAACCAACAACGGGACTCATTCCACCGCTCTGCCTGAGTTCCTCAAAGAGTTGTTCAGGGATCGAGGACGTGGCAATTGGGTTGAGGCGCGACGGGCACCGGTACTCAGGAGACCCTCTCACGATCTCGACGGTCGTGCCTCTGGGTGCGGGTAGTCCGAGCTCATTAGCTGTTGATGTGAGAGGACAACAAGAACGGCGAGATGTTCTCGACATGCAAGGCAAGGTCGTTCTCACTGATTCGCAAAAGCCAGCGCACTTCGAAGTACAACTTGTCTGGTTCCAGGACGGATGGCGAGTTGCGACGATCAAAGGTGTGGACTGATGGCGCGGTGCCGGGCGCCGTCCCTGGTTGTCTTGGTGCTGGTGTTCCTCGCGTGCGGAGGTGCGCTAGCGCGAGCTGACGCGGTTGGTGAGAACCGTTCAGACGGGGCCGTCGTCCGGCTCTCCGAGAGTGAGTCGGGCAACTTGCCGACGGCACCGCCTGTAGCGCCGGCGGATTTGAGCGCGAGTGCCAGCCCCCAGCCGAGGTATGAGTACCGATTCGCGAGCGCGTGTGAGCGGGTGGCGGGCACGATGGGTGATACCAATTGTGTCTGGGCGATGCTGGCCTGCCCGGGGACCGACGGGCCTGGGCCGCTTGTCGACATCTTCCGGCGCACAGTCGTGGGCGCAACGCCCACAACGGGGTGGAGTCAGGTCGGCAGCACCTGCTATCCACCGCGTGGCGCGCCGGCTGTCACATGGCGATGATCCGCGAGGCCTTCCATCTCCAAGTGGGCGACTCCGCAGATCGCGACTCAGCCTGAGGGCAACATCACCTTGGTCAACCTCAAGACGTTCTACCGCGTGGGGTGGTCAGCGGAAGGATTTGAGCCAGGCGAGGTGGATGCCCTCGATCCCGGTCGCATGCTCGGCCACCAGGTTGAGATCCGCCCGCGGGTGCAGTCCTTCACCTATGTGTTCGGGGATGGCACATCGTCGCCGCCCACAACCTCGCTTGGCGGGGTTTACCCGAAGGGTGACATCGTGCACTCCTACGCAAAGTCCGGTCAGTATGCCGCCCGCGTTGACGTGACGTGGACCGCTGACTTCCGGATCAATGGAGGAGCCTGGGCGCCGATCCCGGATCAGGTGGTCGTGCCGGGTCCGGTGACGCAGGTGACAGTCAAGACCGCGAAAGCAGTTCTCGTGCGTTGACGGGCGAGGCCTAAGACCACGCCAGAATTGACGCGCCAGAGAGGGACGCACTCCCTCGGCTAGGCGTCCCCGTGTTGCCGAACAGCGCCCCGGCTAACAGGAGGCGCAGACTCCGACCAACTCGACGGTATGCCGTACCTCCCGGAAGCCGTGCTCTGCGCTGACCCGCGCGGCCCAGGTTTCGACAGCCGGGCCGTCTACCTCGACCGTGCGGCCGCAGTGTCGACAGAGCAGATGGTGATGGTGGTCGTCGGTCGAACAGTGGCGATAGACCGCCTCGCCCTCGTCGGTCCGCAAGACGTCGATCTCGCCCGTGGCAGCAAGGGCAGCGAGCGTGCGATAGACGGTCGCCAACCCCACCGTCGCGCCCTCGGCCCGCAAGCGTGTGTGCAGTTGTTGGGCCGACGTGAAGTCCTCGGACCGCTGCAGGCCGGCCAAGACCGTCGCCTGTTGACGCGTGAGCTTGCGGGCGGTCATCGCGTGCCCTCGCGTGGGGCCGGTGACTCGGCACGCTGGGCTGGCTGGCCACCAGACGGCGTACCCGGTCGGAGCCCGCCCGAGGAGATGTGGGGGCGGCGTGGTCGGCATGCCCGTAATGGCCGGCATGCCCGGCATGCCCGGCATGCCCGTCGCGCTCAACGTGGTCGGCGAGCTCAGCATGGTCGGCGTGCTCGTCGTAATGGCCGAGATGAGGGGCATGCAGATGACCGTCGTGCAGATAGTCGACGTGGTCGTCATGGGGGATCGCCTCATGGCCACAGTCAGGCCCGTGCTCGTGCCCGTGGCCTTCAGCCTCACGGTGGCCCCGACGCCGACCGCGAGCCCATACGGCTGCACCAACCGCGGCGACCAGATACCACCCGATCGCGATGAGCACGATGGTGCCGCCCGAGGGGGCGTTTGCGGCATACGAGATGACGACCCCGCCAACCGACGAAACCAACCCGATCACGACAGCCCACAACAGCGATGACCGGAAGCTACGCCCGAGCACTTGCGCGGCCGCATTAGGCACGATCATCAGCGCGCTAATCAGCAACAGCCCGACGACCCGCATCGACACGACAACGGTGATCGCGGTCAGAACCGCGAGGGCGAGGTTGAGCGCCAACACCGGCATACCGGCCGACCGCGCGTATTCCTCGTCGGAGGCCACGGCATACAGGCGCCAGCGCAGCAGCGAGACCGTGCCGATGATAAGCGCAGTGAGTGCCCCAAAGACCCAGAGATCACTCGGCTGCACCGTCGTGATCGCACCAAAGAGATATGCCGTGAGGTTGGCGGGGGTGCCCTTGGGTGAGGCCGAGATGATCACGACCGAGGCCGCGATACCGCCGTAGAAGATGATCGCGAGCGCGACGTCACCTTGGCTGCGGCCGCTGGTGCGGATGAGCTCGACGACAACCGCCGCCACGAGGGCGGCAACGAGTGCGGCCCAGACGGGGGAGGAACCGGTCAGCACGCCGACCGCAACGCCCGCGAGCGCCACGTGACCCATGCCGTCGCCGATGAGCGCGAGGCGCCGTTGAACGAGGAAGATCCCGACCAGCGGTGCCGCGAGGCCGACGAGGAGCGCCGCGAGCAGCGCTCGTTGCATGAAGTCGAGGGCGAGCATCTCAGCCATGAGTCCTCCCCGATGCGTCATGCGCGGAACGAGGTACCTCGATAGTCACCGGCACGACGCTCCCGCCGTCGGGGTCCTCGAGTTCGTCATCGTGGTGGTGATGGTTGTGGTCATGCAAGACCGACGTCGAGGTCCGTTCAAAGGTCGCCCGGTCGCCGTCAAAGCGCACCTGACCAGCGTCGATGACAACAACGCGGGTCACCAGGTCCTCGAACGCCGCCAACTCATGGGTCACCACGACGATGGTGAGGCCGTGCTCGACAAGGCGCCGCAGCACATCGGCGAGGACGTGTTGATTGACCGCGTCGACGCCAGCGGTTGGTTCGTCCATCAGGAGGACGTCCGGCTCACCGGCGAGGGCCCGCGCGATGAGGACGCGGCGCTGCTGACCACCGGACAGGTCGGCGACGTCGACGGAGGACCGATCGCTGAGGCCGACCAGATCGATGGCACGCTCGACCGCCGCGCGATCAGCCCCGGTGGTGCGGCCCCACCACGGCTGCCGCGACAGCCGACCGGTTCCGACCACCTCACGGACGGTCGACCGGACCGTGCTCGAGAGGGTATGCCGTTGCGGCACATACCCGATCCGGGGGTGGTCGTGGAAGTCCGCGCGCGGCATACCGAAGAGGTCGACTTCCCCCGTGAATTGCTGGGCGAGGCCGAGGACGCCCTTGACCACCGTGGACTTGCCGGAGCCGTTGGAGCCGAGGATCGCCAGGACATCGCCGGGGTTTACGGCGAGGGAGACATCGGTGACGACGGCGCGCTCGCCATAGCCGAAGCTCGCGTGCCGTAGCTCAATGACGGGTCCCGGGGCGGGGGAGGCCGCTGCGGGGGACGGTGCGGGGGACGGTGCGCTCACGAGCAGCTCTGTCCCGCTCGCAAGGTGGCGAGGTTGGCTCGCATCACCGAGAGGTAGTCGGTGCCCGCGGAGTTGGTCGTGATGCCTTCGATGGGGTCGAGGACCGCGAGTTTGGCGCCGGTGCTCGTCGCGACCGTCTGCGCGAACTTGGGTTCGGCGAGGGTCTCGGCGTAAATCGTCGTGACCTTGGCTTGGCGGACCGCGTCACCGACCGCAGCGAGCGCCTTTGCAGACGGCTCCTGCTCGGGATTGAGGCCGGCGATGCCGACTTGGGTGAGGTTGTAGCGAGCGGCGAGGTAACCAAAGGCCTCGTGGCTGGTCACCATGGTGCGGGTCGAGCAAGTCTTCAGACCATCGCTGTATGCCGTGTCAAGCGCGACGAGCTCGGCGCGGAGGGCCTCAGCGTTGGCGCGGTATGCCATGGCGTGCGGCGGGTCTGCAGCGGCCAACGCGTCGGCAACGGCGCTGACATACGTGGCGTAGTGGGTGGGGTCGAGCCAAAAATGCAGGTCGATCCCTTCATCTGTGGGGAAGTTGCCGATCACGCCCGGCACCGCCGCGGCGTCGACCACTCGCTGCTCGCTGGTTGCCTGAGCCACGAGCGCATCGACCGCTGGCTGGAAACCCTTCACTGTGAGGATCACCGACGACTTGCGCAGCGTGGTGACATCAGCGGTGGTCGGCTCGGCATCGTGCGGCTCAGCGCCGGGTTTGGTGAGGTCGAAGACGGCGACCGCATCGCCACCGACTCGCTGCGCGGCATACGCGAGGGGGTAGAAGCCCGCGGTGACGGGGAGCTTCCCGGCGGCCGACTCGGCGGCTTCCTGAGCAGCCCGTGGCGACGAGCATGCGGTGGCGGTGACTGCCGCCGCAGCGAGGACGAGGCTGGAGAGGAAGGCTGTTGCAGAGCGGGACGGACGTCGCAATGAAGGGAGTGGCACAGGACGATCATGACGGGAATGAGAATCATTGTCAAAGTCAGCCCGGAGTCGATACCTGAGGGCGAGGTATGCCGGGTGCTGGGGTATCGAATGAGCGGAACTCTTGCGGAGTCGATACCTGAGGGCGAGGTATGCCGGGTGCTGGGGTATCGAATGAGCGGAACCCCTTGAGGAGTCGATACCTGAGGGCGAGGTATGCCGGGTGAACGGGTATCGAATCGGGCGTCGGCGGGGTCTCGGCTTACGCTGGGGGTTACCGAGGCAGATGAGGTGAGCGCCGATGGCGACGCTTGAGTGGTCCCCGATCGAGCAAGCTGACTTGCGCGGGCTGGTCCACCTCGCGGAGGCATGCCTGCACGCAGACGGGGGCTATCCACCCCTGGCGACAGATGAATACATCCAGGCACTCTTCATGAGCGACGTCGGGATTGCGGGCCGTGACGACACCACGGACATCGTCGCGGCCGCAGCGCTGGGCACCAACGGCGAGCGGCGCACGGCCACCGGACTCGTCCACCCGTCGATGCGTCGGCAGGGGCACGGCGAGATGCTTGTCGAGTGGTGCCGCAAGGAGGCGGGCACCGACGATCTGCTCGTGATCGCGGAGACCATGTCGCTTGAGGCCGAGTCGTTGTTCGCCGCCAGCGGGCTCCACCGGGTGTTTGCCGAATCGGTCATGCGACACAAGCTCCGGACCCTGCCGCGAGTGCGGCGACCCGACGGCATACATCGGCGTGAGTTCAGCCCCGAGACCGAACTCGACTTCTACACCGCCTTTGTCGGCAGCTTCGGTGACCGACCGGCATACCGTGCCGTGTCCGCGGAGGAGTGGCTCGCCGACGTGCGGAGCACAGCTGGCTTCCGGCCGGAACTCTCCAGGGTCGCGCTCACCGATGACGACGAGCCGGTCGGCTTTGTCCTGGTCTCAGATGACTGGATCGATGAGGTCGGGGTCGTGCCCCCATGGCGAGGGAAGGCCCTCGGCGCCCACCTGGTCGCGCGCTCGCTGACGGCGCTGCGCAAGGCCGGCTCCGAGCGAGTATGGCTCTGCGTCAACGTCGACAACCCGTCGAGGGGCCTCTATGAGCGGCTCGGCTTCCGGATCAAGGGCACTCGCGCGCGCTACGAGAACCGCGAGACGATCGTCAAACAGATCACAGCCGACCCACCGGAACCCGCCTCAGCCGAACCCGCCTCAGCGCGGGAAAGCCTGCATGAAGGCGACCGCCACCACGAGCGCGAGGATCGCGACGCGCATGAGCTTCTCGGGGCCAGCGAGTCGCGGCCACGTGAGATAGATGAGCCACGCGAGGAACGCGGCGACCGCAGCGGTGAAGAGGTAGCCCACCTTGGGGACGAACACCCCGGCCGCCATGAACGCCAGGACCCCGAGGAAGGCCGCCACCCGCGGGAGACTGTTGAGGCGCTCGATGAAGGGGGCGGACGCGTGTTCGATCTTGGACCGGAAGGGCAGGCTCACGGGGCACAAGGGTAGACGCACGGCATACGGGCTGGGTTCAGGAGGGGGCGCGCCGGGCCGATAACCTGTCCCTTATGGCTGCGAACACCTCCACCGTCGACACTGTCGTCAGCCTCTGCAAGCGCAGGGGCTTTGTCTTCCCGTGCGGGGAGATTTACGGCGGGACGAGGTCGGCCTGGGACTACGGTCCGCTGGGCGTCGAGCTCAAGGAGAACATCAAGCGGCAGTGGTGGAAGTCGATGGTCCACGCGCGCGAGGACGTCGTCGGCCTGGACTCTTCGATCATCCTGCCGCGCGAGACGTGGGTCGCGTCGGGTCACGTGGGCACCTTCTCGGATCCCCTGGTCGAGTGCCTCTCGTGCCACAAGCGGCTACGCGCCGACCACTTGCAGGAGGCCGCGGCCGCCAAGAAGTCCGGCAATGTCAACCCGGACGACATCCCGCTGGCTGAGATCGCGTGTCCACACTGTGGCAATCGTGGCCAGTGGACCGAGCCGCGCGCGTTCAACATGATGCTCAAGACCTACCTCGGTGTGGTCGATGACGAGTCGGGGCTGCACTACCTGCGGCCCGAGACCGCGCAAGGCATCTTCATCAACTTCAAGAACGTCGAGCAGGCCGCCCGGCGCAAGCCGCCGTTTGGCATCGCGCAAGTCGGCAAGAGCTTCCGCAACGAGATCACCCCGGGCAACTTCATCTTCCGCACGCGCGAGTTTGAGCAGATGGAGATGGAGTTCTTCGTCAAGCCGGGCGAGGACGAGCACTGGTTCCAGTACTGGATCGAGGAGCGCACTCGCTGGTATGTCGACCTCGGCATCAAGGCCGACAACCTGCGCCACTACGCCCACCCGCAGGAGAAGCTCTCGCACTACTCCAAGGGCACGGTCGACATCGAGTACCGCTTCAACTTCACCGGCTCTGAGTGGGGTGAGCTCGAGGGCATCGCCAACCGCACCGACTTCGACCTGTCCTCGCACTCCAAGCACTCCGGCACGGACCTGTCCTACTTCGACCAGGCGACCGGGGAGCGTTACACGCCCTATGTCATCGAGCCGGCGGCTGGCCTCTCCCGCAGCCTGATGACCTTCCTCGTCGACGCCTACGCCGAAGACGAAGCCCCCAACACCAAGGGCGGCGTCGACAAGCGGGTCGTCCTGCGCTTGGACCCCCGGCTCTCCCCGGTCAAGGCCGCGGTCTTGCCGTTGTCGCGAAACGCTGACCTCTCGCCCAAGGCCAAGGACCTCGCCGCGGCTTTGCGGCGCAACTGGAATGTCGACTTCGACGACGCCGGTGCGATCGGCAAGCGTTACCGCCGTCAGGACGAGATCGGCACGCCGTTCTGCATCACGGTCGACTTCGACACGCTCGAAGACCAGGCCGTCACGATCCGCAGCCGCGACACGATGGCTCAGGAGCGGGTTGCGCTCGACCAGGTCGAGGGTTACCTCGCGACCCGCCTCGTCGGCTGCTGACTCGCTTCGGCCGCCAGTTAAGGTCGCAAGTCGCCGGCCGCTCCCAACCTTTCGGCGTATGCCGTGCGTTAACAAGGTAGGTCACTCACCCGAGTGACGTCCGGGCGGACGGAGGGCCATGGCGAACGACGCCAGCTACGCCGACTTCGCCGCCTTCGTGGCCGCTCGTGAGCGCGGTCTGTTGCGGGCGGCATACCTCGTCTGTGGTGACGTGACCGAAGCCGAGGACATCGTCCAAGGCGCCCTCGTCAAGCTCGCCGGTCGCTGGGACCGGATGTCTGACGAGCACCCCGACGCCTACGTCCGACAGATCGTCTATCGCGACGCTGTGTCGTGGTGGCGCCGACGGCGAGCCGAGCGCAGCGCCATCGAGCGCTGGATCGGGCAGCGTCAGGGTGTCGAGAGCCGCTCTCGGGTCGCCGCTCCCGACGGAGGAGCGGGGTATGCCGTGGCGCGGGTCGACGTGGCCCGCGCCCTGAGCGCACTCACGCCTAAGCAGCGCGCCGTGGTCGTGCTGAGGTTCCTGGAGGACCAAAGCGAACGCGACGTGGCGGAGATCCTCGGGGTCACTGTCGGGACCGTCAAGAGCCAGACCCATGCCGCGCTGAGCAAGCTCCGGTCCGTGCTCTCCCGAATGGATGACGGCGGGATTGGCGCACGCACTCTGGAAGGGGAGCGATCATGAGCGACCTGTTGCGGACCGTGTTGAGCGACGTGGCCGATGACGTGGATGCGTTTGAGCGGTCCGGGAGTGCAGCCCGTGCCTGGGCCGGTGCCCGTCGTCAGAGGCGGCGCAGGCTCGTGGGCATGGCGGCTGCCGTGGCGGCGCTGGCAGTAGCTGTCCCGATGGCCGTGTCACGGGGTCCAGCGCCCCGAATCGATCTGCCGGCGACCAAGCCGACGGTCACATCCGGACAGAACACCTCCGCGCCGATGGCTACCATCGAGGTGCAGGGCGTCACCGTCGACAAGCTGCCAGCAGGCCAGCTCGGCTCACTGCCATCACTGGTCGTCCAAGCTGACGGAGTGCCCTTGCCGCTCAAGCTGGCGGTCGAACGGGAGGACGTGCTGCCAGCACTCGGCACGGGCGTCGGAACAGCTGGCCGCATCGGCGCGGTGGTGCTGCGAGACCTCGGCGCCGACCGCGCCAGGCCGGTGCTCTTTGTCGGCGGATCGGTGGGCGGGTACGTCGAGGTGACGGGTGTCACGCTGACACCGTTCGGCAGCCCGGTCAACGGGAAGCGAATGGTCCTCGGGGCCCACATCGTCAATCGCGACGGTTATCGAGTCGGTTTCGTCCAGGACAGGTCCGTGGTTTTCGTGGATATTCGCGACGGCTCCGTACGCCAGATACCAGTGCCGACGGATCACTTGGAGCGGGGAGGTTGGTCGGCAGGCGGGACGTGGTTCATTGCCCACTCGGAAACAGCCCACTGGCGGATTGACCCGTCCGGTCCGACGGTGCAGTCGGCGGACGACAGTGTGCACGAGGGCCGCACCGCGATGACTTCTGACGGCGAGGTGGTGCAGCTGCTGTCATACGACGACTCTGGTGCGCGCGTGTCGCGCCGCTTCCTGAGCCCACAGATGGGCGCGAGTTGGTCTGACACTGTCACCAGCCCAGGTGGCCTCGTGGCCAGCGGTGCGTTCACAACGGCCCAGGTCTCCAGCAAGGTCGACGGCTATCAAGGGATGAGCTTCGCCGGCTTTGACGAAGGCGGCTCGTTCGGTCGACCGAGGGTGCTGGTGCTCACCGAGATGATGGATGCGCCCAAGGGCGCGTTCACAGCGCTGGGCTGGGTGTCGGAGAACGTCGTGCTCTATCGGCTGGTCACCCACGATGCGGCACGGCTCATGGCGTGGGATATCTCTCGCGGCCGCAGTTGGGTCGTCGCCGACCTGCCGCGAACCGGTATGGGCGTGGATGTCGTCCTCGGCGTGGGTCTCCAGGCGACGTCGGAGCGGCCCCGCTGAGTGTGTGGCAGGTCCCGCACACGGCATACCCTCGGCTTGTGACAGCACCCCGCGCGCGACTCGTGTTGGTCCACGGCACCCGGGTGAGCGGCGTCCAATGGGCCGCTCACCGGTCCTGGCTCGAGCCCGAGTTCGAGGTTGTAACGCCGGACCTGCCGCGCCACGGCTCGCGCGCGAGCGTTCCCTTCACGATGCCGGCAGCGGTCGCGGCTGTCGCCGAGGCGGTGGAGAGCACCGCGCCTGGTCTCCCCGTGGTCCTGGCTGGGCACTCGCTTGGGGGGTATGTCGCGATGACTTATGCCTCGGCCCACAGCGAACGGCTCGCGGGCTTGGTCCTCATCGGCTCAACCTCCGTGCCGAGCGGCCCGGGCGCGGCGGTCTATCGGACCCTCGGGTGGGCGACCGACGCCGCTGGCCCCGATCGTATGGCGCGATTCAACGACCGGATCCTCAGCCGAATCGCCCCGCCCGAAGTGTTCAATCCCATTGCGGCCGAAGGCTATTACTTCGAGGGCATCCGTGACATGTGGGCTGAGGTCATGGCCGGCGGTCGCCCCGAACTCCTCGACACCGTCGCGTGCCCCGTCCTCATCCTCCGAGGGAGCCTCGACCAGGTCGCGGTCAACACCCGGCAGTATGCCGCCCACGCCCGCGACGTCCGCGTGCGCACCATCCGCGGCGCGAGCCACCTGCTGCCCCTCACCCGACCGTGGCACACGAGCGCGATCCTCGCTGGCTTCGCCCGCGAGGTCACCGCGCGTCCGGAGTGACTCCGCGCGCTGGCTACAGTGAAGGGGAGCCCTGCTTGGGCTGCCCGATCGCGTCGCCGAGGAGTTCCCATGAGTCACACGCTTGAGGTGTATGCCGTGCCCCCGGCGATCCTCGACGGCGCCGAGACGTGGGAGCAAGCGCGTGTCCGCGCCGACAAAGCTGCGCGCCGGATGGCCACGGCCAGGCCCTGGATCGACCAGTCGGCTGCGGGGGACTTGTTGCGCCGCAACGGTGTTCCGGCCGATGACGTGCCCGATGGCTGGTGGCACCGCGACCTGCCGAGCGCCCTGCCGTCGCTGCCAGCTGAGCTGCCCGACGGCTGGCGAGTGGCCTGCATCTCCGCGGCGGATGCTCGCGCCATGGCCGATCGGTATGCCGTCGCCCTCAAGAGGTTGCGCGGCAATGACGCCACCACGGTCACCGACTATCTCGAAGGCATCGACCTCGTCCTGGCGGCCCTCGGCTGGCTCGGTGACAAGGCCCGCGCGGCGGGGCAGCCCGAGCCGGGGTTGCTCGCGATCCTGCGGCCGACGGACGGATGACGACGCGACTCGCCGTGCCGCCCTTGCGCATCGGACGGCATACCCTCGCCACCCCCGTCGTGCTCGCTCCCATGGCGGGCATCACCAACCGGGCCTTCCGGCGCCTATGCCGTGAGCAGGCGCCGGCTGCGCTCTATGTCTCCGAGATGATCACCTCGCGAGCCCTGGTCGAGCGCAATGCCGAGACGATGCGGCTCATCGAGCACGACGCCGACGAGTCGCCCCGGTCGGTGCAGCTCTATTCGGTGGACCCAGTCACCGCGCGGGCTGCAGCCCGGATCCTGGTCGCCGAAGATCGAGCCGACCACATCGACCTCAACTTCGGCTGCCCGGTCCCCAAGGTCACCCGCAAAGGTGGGGGAGCGGCCCTGCCGTGGAAGCGTGACCTCTTCCGGTCGATCGTCTCGGCCGTCGTCGCCGAGGGCCAGGTCCGGGACGTGCCCGTCACGGTCAAGATGCGGATGGGCATTGACGACGACCACCTCACCTATCTCGACGCGGGGCGCATCGCGCAGGAAGAAGGCGTGGCTGCGGTTGCGCTGCATGCCCGGACTGCGTCGCAGCACTACTCCGGCAATGCTCGATGGGAGGGCATCAGTCGGCTGCGTGAGGTGGTCACCGAGATCCCGGTCTTGGGCAATGGCGATATCTGGTCGGCCGACGATGCCCTGCGAATGGTCGAGGAGACCGGGTGTGACGGGGTCGTCGTCGGGCGCGGTTGCCTAGGCCGACCGTGGTTGTTTGCCGACTTGACCGCGGCGTTCGCCGGCTCGCCGACCCGCATCCAGCCCACGCTGGGGGAGGTCGCGGACACGCTGCGCACGCACGCGGCATACCTCGTGGAGTTTTATGCCGACGAGAGCCGCGGGTGCCGCGATATCCGCAAGCACGTGGCCTGGTACCTCAAGGGCTTCCCGGCCGGGTCGTCGCTGAGGTCGCGCCTCGCGCTGGTGACCAGCCTCGCGGCGCTGGATGAGTTGCTCGCCGAGCTGGACCCTGACGCGCCGTGGCCGGGCGCTGACGCCGAGGGTCAGCGAGGACGTGCTGGCACACCGAAACGCGTTGCGCTCCCGGACGGTTGGCTGGATTCACCCGGACTCACGGCAGCGCAAGCTGCGCTGATCGCCGATGCCGAAATGGACACTTCAGGCGGATAACCACCTCGGTGTGCGGGCGGTCGGGGATGTCCAGCGTTGGTGCAATGTTGTCTTGAGCAAGGGCGAGGCCACCCCGGATGCCCATGCGTGCCCGGAGCTGCCCACATAGAGACATTGTCGAAGGTTGCGCTAGAGTTGGACCTATGGACCCCGACCCAGCCGAGCTTCTCTCCCAGGAGGGAGTAGACGCTGCAGAGGCGGGTGACGACCCCGACAACCTGGTGCGGATTGGCGAGCTGTCACGGCGCACTGGGGTTAGTGATCACACGCTGCGCGCTTGGGAAAACCGCTACGGCTTGCTGCGCCCCCATCGGACGGTCGGTGGCTTCCGGTTGTACTCGGCTTCCGACGAGCGCCGGATCCAATGGATGAACGCCTTGCTGTCGTCAGGGTTGTCGCCCGCCGAGGCGGCCAAGGTTGTCTTGCATCATCGTGACGACGAGACGATGGTGTTGCGTCTGCCGCAGCCGAGCTCGACCGCTCGGACGGAGCAGCCCGTTACGGAGGGGCGGCAACGGGCGGGGCAGCTGCCTCCCTCGGGGCTCACCGGGATGTGGGGGCGGACCCTCACCTCAGATGTGGAGGCTGAGTCGCACGCTGGTGGTGCGAACGGAGCCGGTGACACTCTCACGGCACTGCAATCTGACCTCGTGCGGGCGCTGTCAGGCTTTGACGAGCTCGCTGCGCACGATGTCCTCGACCATGCACTGAGCCACTTCTCGCTGGCTGCGACCCTCCGGAGCGTGGTGGTCCCCACGGTCGAGTACTTCCGCGGCCTCTCCGTGATGAACCCAGGTGCCTCGGCTGGGTCGGCTGCCTCGGCTGGGTCGGCTGCCTCGGCTGCGTCAGCAGTCTCAGCTGGGTATGCCGCCCACGTGCTCCGCGGGCGATTGGGTGGACTCACGCGTGGGTCGTCCATCGGGGTCGGTCCGACAGCAGTCGTCGGGGCGCTCGACGGCCGCTGGTCAGAGCTGATGACCCTGTGTGCCGGGCTGGTCCTGCATCGCGCGGGCTGGCGAGTCATCTTCATCAGTGAGGACGCGGCTACCACGATCGGCGCCGCCGAACGCCTCGCCCCCGGTTTGGTCTACCTCCGAGCCGACCAACCGGGTGCGTTCACCGCCCGGGCCAAAGACCTCGAGCACTTGGCCGCCTCGGCTACCGTGGTTGTGACGGGTGCTGCCGCGACCCCCGAGCTGGCCCGATCAACCGGTGCCGTCTTTGCCGGTGGCGAGCTCGTCAGTGAGGCGGCCCGGATCGCTCGGGTCGCGGGCCTCGGTCGCTCCGCCT
Source organism: Actinomycetales bacterium (assembly GCA_016715285.1). Classification (GTDB taxonomy): domain Bacteria; phylum Actinomycetota; class Actinomycetes; order Actinomycetales; family Dermatophilaceae; genus Phosphoribacter; species Phosphoribacter thorii. Next base: position 194,902 of record JADKAO010000001.1, read on the forward strand.
CCATCCGCTCCTGATCGCACGACTGCCGTGGCCGAGCCAGACTCACCCGTCACGCCGCCCGTCGGCGGTGGTCCCCACTCCGGGGGCACGACTGAGCGGCCTTGCCTCTTCTTCGACAGCCCCGAGCAGTGGCGCGCCTGGCTAGCCGAGAACCACTCCACGGCCCCTGATCTCTGGATGGGATTGCGCAAGAAGCACATTGACCCGCGCGGTCTCACCTGGGCAGAGGCCGTGCCACAGGCGCTGTGTTACGGCTGGATTGACTCGGTCGTCCAGAGCCTGGGTCCTGATTCAGTGCGCCAGCGATGGACGCCCCGGCGCGCGAGCAGCGTGTGGAGCAAGGTCAACGTCGCGCTCGTCGAGGACTTGATCGCGGCCGGGCAGATGCAGCCCGCCGGGCTCGCGGCATACGAGGCTCGCAGTGCCGACCGGCAAGGGATCTACGCCTACGAGCAGGCGGACACCGGGCAACTCCCACAGGAGTATGCCGTGCGCCTCGCCGCCCACCCCGAAGCCGCGCGCTTCTGGCAGGCCGCGACGAAGTCTTATCGCACCGGCTGTGTCTGGTGGGTCATCTCGGCCAAGCAAGCGGCGACCCGGGAGCGGAGGTTCGAGCAGCTGCTGGAGTGTTGCGCGGCATACGAGCTCATCCCGGCGCAGCGCTATGGCACCCCGCCCGCTTGGCTGCGGCGGCTGCAGGCCGAGCGCACATAGGCTGGCGAGTATGGGCTGGTTCTCGCGTAAGAAGAGTGACGGCGTCGCATCATCGGACGGGCCGGGCGCGAGCGCGGCTGAGATTGAAGTCATCGAGGATCTGCCGACCCGGCCCACGTCAAACCCCCTCACCCCAGTGGACGAGGCGCGGATCGCAGCCGCCTTAAGGTGGATCGCCGAGGCGCAGGTCGACGTGGATGACGCGGGGTCGCTGGGGACGGCATACGACGCGGCTCTTGCTGGGCTGGATGGCTCGGGTGCCAGCCTGAGTGCCGACGAGCTCATCGAAGTCTTCGGCGTGGGGCTGGGAGAGCACCTTCGCCGGCATACCGACTTTGTGTGGGCGCAGATCACCGACTGCTATGGCAGCGATCTGGGGCTCATGGGGCGCTACGACGACATGGTCCTCGTGCCGCACACGATGGTCGGGGCGCGCGCACTGAACCGCGAGCGCGGGTGGATCCCGGGAGTCGCCGCGCATCTCGTGCGGATCCGTCGGCGATGAGCCCCTTCTCCCCGGACCCATCCCCGGGGTATGCCGCCCGCGATCGGCAGCGCTGGGTGGCCGAGGATCCGGCGCACAAGCGGGCTGATCGCGACGACTTCGCGCGGGACCGCGCGCGGGTCCTGCACTCGGCGGCATTGCGGCGGCTGGCTGCTAAAACCCAAGTGGTGCAACCGAGTTCGGATGACTTCATCCGCAACCGGCTGACCCACTCGCTGGAGGTTGCACAGATCGGACGCGAGTTTGGGGCGGCGCTCGGGTGCGATGCGGACGTGGTCGACACGGCGTGTCTGGCGCATGATCTTGGGCATCCGCCGTTTGGCCACCTCGGGGAGAGCATCCTGGACCGGTTGTGCCAGGACATCGGGGGCTTTGAGGGCAACGCGCAGACGCTGCGGGTGCTGACGCGGTTGGAACCCAAGCGGACACACGCCGATGGTCGGCCTGCGGGGCTCAATCTGACGCGGGCGAGTCTCGATGCCTCGTGCAAGTACCCCTGGGCGCGGGGTGAGGGCCCTTATGTCACAACGAAATTCGGCGCGTATGCCGCGGACGTGCCGGTGTTTGAGTGGGTGCGGGAGGGCGCTGAGCCTTTTCGACGCTGTCTTGAGGCCGAGGTGATGGATTGGTCCGATGACGTTGCCTATTCGGTCCACGACGTCGAGGACGCGATTGCGTCTGGTCGGCTGGATCCGCGCGTTTTGCATGAGCTAAGCGAACTGCGCGTCGTTGCGGCGGTGGCGCACGCGGCATACGCGCCTGATCTGGAGTTGGCCGCGTTGGAGGCCGCGGGGGAGCGGCTCTCCGCAACCGGCGTGCTGCCGCGCAGTTTTGACGGGTCGCGGCGCGATCTCGCGGCGCTCAAGGACATGACTAGTCGCCTTATCGGACGGTTCGTGTATGCCGTGGAAGTCGCCACCCGCTCTCGACATGGGGATGGCCCTTTGACGCGGTATGCCGCGGACTTGGCTATCCCTGACGACGTGCGGGCCGAGTGCGTCATGCTCAAAGCTGTTGCGGCGCACTATGTCATGCAGAGTGACGAGCGGCAGCGGGTGGCTGGTGTGCAGGCCGAGATCATCGAGGGACTGCTGGCCCACTTTGGGGAGCGGCCGGAGCAGTTAGATGAAGACCTCGCGGGTGACTTTGCCGGCGCGGCGGATGATGCTGCTCGGCGGCGGGTGATCGTCGACCAGGTCGCCTCGCTGACTGATGTCCGCGCAGTGTCGCTCTATCGGGCACTTTGAGCCAGCGGCTCTGCCCGAGGCGGTACCTTTTGCATCTCACCCGGCCCGACGCGGGCGCCAATGGACCGACTTTCCCTCACTGCGGGATCGGGGATCCTTGCCGACAACGGGTGATCAGCGTCCGTGAATCCGACGCCGCGTGGTGACGGAGGCGAGGTGTGCTGGGAACCCTTCATGGGTGGCTAGGGCCTCGATGGCGGGCGCGATCGCCCAGAAGTCGTCCTCGGCAAGAGCTGCCGTTGCGATCGTGTTGAGGTAGGTGTGTGCGGTCACGCCGCTCACGCTTTTGGCATAGCTGGTGGTAGGCAGGGTGGCAGGCGTACCCAGGGAGAAGTTGGAAGCGGCGAACGAAGTCCATTGTCCGAGAAGCACAGTGCCGGCATACCTGATCGAGGCGAGCGTCGCCACGGGATCGGCGACGGCGAGTTGGACGTGTTCGGAAGCGTAGTCATTGGCGATCTCGAGAGCCTGCTCGTCATTTGCAGCAAGGACAAGACCGCCGTTCTCGGCGATCGAGCGCCGGGCATAACCTCGTCGCGGCTCAGGTAGTTCAGACCACTGCGACTCCACCTCCTTTGCGACCGCCTCAAGCACGCCGCGGTCGGTGGAGACGACTACGGCTGATGAGTCGTCTCCGTGTTCGGCTTCATTCAGGAAGTCCGCGGCGAGCGTGACGGGGTCGGCTGTGGCGTCGGCGATAATGAGCGAATCTGTCGGGCCCAGTCCGGCCGCAACCTGGACACCCATTGCCTGGACCTGCTGCTGCGCAATCGTCACGGCCGGGCTGCCAGGACCTACGATCTTGCGCACCGCAGGAACGCTTTCCGTGCCGAACGCGAGCGCCGCGACACCGGAGGGGCCGTTCAGGCAGTAGACGTCGCGCAGTCCGAGTTCATCTGCGACAACTAGCGTGGCGGCATCGACCCGGCCAGCTCCCTGTGTGGGGTTTGGCGGAACGACGACGGCGATGCGCTGGACACCAGCGACAACGGCGGGCGTCCCGATCTGGATCAGCACCGAGGGGTAGGAACCCTTGCCTGAGGGCACGAAGAGACCGACCGACTCGATCGGACGTGCCACCTCCCCGATTGTGGTGCCAGCGTCAGTGGTCATCGACCACGACGCCCGCTCAAGGATCGCCTCGTTGAACCTCCGGGAGCGCCCGATGCTCACGCGAATCGCGTCAACGACTTCGTCGGAGATGGACTGGCGTGCCTCCTCGAACTCTCTATCGCTTACCTTGAGCTCAGTTGGCGCGCACTCGACCCCGTCGAACTCCCGAAGAGCGCGCACGAGGGCCTCATCGCCGAAGCTGCGGACCTGCTCAACAAGGTGGGCAATGGACTGATTCAGGCTGGAGACGTGCGTGAGCCGCTCAAGCGTGCCGTTTCGGGTGAGGATCCTGGAGCGCTCCTCAGGTGTGGCCGTGGCCCACTCGAGGACCTCGAGGTTGATCGACATACAGCGACCCTCTCGCGACGTGCTTGGGCTACAGAGAACCGTCCGGTTCGGCGTGCCCCACCAACCTAATCGAGCGCAAGCCTCACTGGGCGTGGGGCGCCTAGACTCGGGCGAGGTTGAGAGGGAGGTGACATGGCGGGTCGGATCATGGCCGAGGACATCACCTCGATCAAGGAACGAGCCTCGATCGAGGACGTCGTCCGCGAGCATGTCACCCTGCGCCGGGCCGGCGCCTCGCTCAAGGGGCTCTGCCCCTTCCACGACGAAAAGACGCCGTCATTCACCGTCAACCCGACGACCGGCTACTACCAGTGTTACGGCTGCGGTGAGGGCGGCGATGTGTTCGCGTTCCTCCAAAAGGTCGAGCATCTGACGTTTACCGAGGCGGTCGAACGGCTCGCGAGCAAAGTCGGCGTGCAGGTCCGCTACGAAGAAGGCGGCGGGCGTCGCGACGACCACGCCAGCCCTGGCCGACGGGCCCGCCTGCTCGAGGCGCACCGGGTGGCGCAGGAGTTTTACGCGGCATACCTGCTGGGGGCTCCGGCAGCGCGCGCGGGGCGAGATTTCATGCGCGCCAGGGGTTTTGACGGTGCCGTCGCGACCCGCTTTGGTGTCGGATTTGCGCCCCGAGGGGGCGAGGAACTCGCACGTCACTTGCGCAGCAAGGGTTTTAACGACGACGAGGTCGTTCTTGCCGGCCTCGTGGGTCGGGGCTCGCGGGGGCTGTATGACCGATTCCGCGGCCGTCTCGTGTGGCCGATCCGCGACATTACGGGAGACGTCGTGGGCTTCGGTGCGCGACGGATCTTTGACGACGACCGCATCGAGGCCAAATACCTCAACACCTCGGAGACACCGATCTACAAAAAGTCGACGGTCCTCTATGGCCTCGACAGCGCCAAGAAAGCTATCTCAACGACCCGCACCGCCGTGGTTGTCGAGGGCTATACCGACGTCATGGCCTGCCATCTTGCGGGCGTCGAGACCGCGGTGGCGACATGTGGCACTGCCTTTGGCGTCGAGCACATCAAGGTCCTACGGCGGATCATGCGGGACGAGGCCGACCTCGCACCGGCGCGGGTGATCTTCACGTTTGATGGTGACGCGGCTGGCCAGGCGGCCGCGATGAAGGCGTTCAAGGAAGACCAACGGTGGGCGTCGCAGTCGTTCGTCGCCGTCGCGCCCGGCGGCAAGGACCCGTGCGACCTGCGCCTGACTGACGGGGACGACGCGGTGCGCCACCTCGTGGAGGACGCAGTGCCGATGTTCGAGTTCGCGGTCCGCACCACGATCGCGCGTTTCGACCTCGACACGGCCGAGGGGAGGGTGCAAGCCCTCAAGGCGGCTGCCCCGATCGTCGCAGGGATCCGCGACAGTGCTGCCCGGCCCGAATACACCCGCACGGTGGCAGGCTGGCTCGGCGTAGAGATCGAACAACTCGCGGACGAGATCAAGCGGGCGGGCAAGAGGGAGGCAGCCCAGGGATCCAGCGGACCTGGCGGAGGCGCACCCAACGGAGCCGGTGGTCCGCTTCCCCGGCAGTATGCCGACCCGCCGGACTCAGCGATCGAACCATCCGCTGGGGAACTCGCGGCGGCCTTGCCGCCACCCAACTTGCGTGACCCGGTCGTCGTCGCCGAGCGGCAACTCCTGCAATGCCTGCTGCAATATCCCTCTATCGCAGACCCGTTGTCCCTGAGCCTGCTCTCAGCGGGAGATTTCAGCGCACCGGCGCACGAGCGGGTCTTTGAGACGATCGCAACTGTCGGGATCACCCCTGCCACGTCGGTGACCGCATGGCGCGAGGCCATCCATGAGGCGGCACCAGCGTCGGTCAAGGCCCTCGTCGTCGACCTGTCGGTTGCTGGGCTGCCGACCATCCTCGACCCGTCGACCGGCGCCCCAACGCGTCGCTTTGTCGATGCACTGTTCAGTCGCCTCCGCGAAGTCGCGCTCCGGCGGCAGATCGCCGACGCTCTCGGTCAGTTGCGTCGCGAAGAAACCGCCGCCGAACCAGACCTCACCCGACAGCGCGAACTCTCGCTGCACCTGCAGGACCTGCAACGACAACTCGCCATGATGCTCGACCGAGAGGACAGCTAGACCGTGCGCTTTCTCCGCAGGGGAATCGGAGCCGAACTTCCTCCGCCCGCTCGAGCAGCGGTGACGGCGGCCGACACCCCGACCCGTCGCACCGGGGCGATCCTCGCGACTGCAGCGACTCGAAGCCGCGACACACCCGCCTGGCTCGTGGCCACGACACACGACTTCGCGCTCATCGCCGACGGTGGCGATCTGGTGTGGCGTCACCCCTGGCATGAGGTCGACACCGCCTCCTGGGGTCGCGAGGCGAGTGAGCTGACGGTGACTTTCGTCGGGACCAGTCGGCACACGGCATACCCGCTCGGTCGTGAGGACGCCTTCCTGCGCGTCCTGCGAGAGCGGGTGCAGGCGAGCGCGGTCATGACTGCGGAACTCGACCTGCCGCGGCCCAAGAAGGCGCGGGTCGCGATCCGGCAGGACCTCGCGACGGGCGAGTTGCTCGAGCAGGTGGTGCTCGGCCGCGGCACCCGGCCCAGCCCCGAGATTGATGTTGTCGCTGCGCGGGTGCTCGCGATCATGCGCGACGAGCTGGGTATGCCGCCCCGCGCCAGGTGATCTCGGGCCGCCCGGAGCAGTTGGTCCCGCCGCGACCAGGGCCCGCGCGCATGTGTTGAGACCTCGGGTTTCATGGGGCGCGGGAGTCTTTGCTAAGGTTGCCGCCGCACCATTCCTCCATAGCTCAATTGGCAGAGCAGCCGGCTGTTAACCGGCAGGTTCTTGGTTCGAGTCCAAGTGGGGGAGCCACATTCGAGGCCTTTGCGCCTCCCGCAGGGCATGATTCGCCCTATGCACTGGCTCGCCGTCAGCGAACTCTCGATCCCCTCCGGTGACTCGTGGCTGTCCGAGACCGAACGCGCCCGGCAGGCGACGATGCGCTTCACCAAGCGCCGCACCGAATATCGCCTCCGCAGGTATGCCGGCAAACGCGCCGTCAGCGCCCTCCTGGGCCGCCCCATCACCAACGCACACCTCGCCACCGTCGAGCTGCTCAATCGCCCCGGAGGCGCGCCCTACGTGCGCCTCGACGGACGGGAGGTCGACTTCGACGTGTCACTCACCGACCGCGCCGGGTGGGCGATCGGGCTCGTCGGCCCCGCTGGCTCCATGGCGGGCTCGCTTGGAGTCGACCTCGAGATCGTCGAAGACCGATCCGCCGGTTTTGTCGCCGACTACTTCACCCCCGCCGAACGCACCTACATCCACTCCTGCGGACCGCACGGCAGCGAGGGGTATGCCGTGGCCGCCAACCTCCTGTGGTCGGCCAAAGAGTCAGCTCTCAAGGTGTTGCGGGTGGGCCTGCGAGCCGACACCCGGTCAGTCGAGGTCACCATCACCCCAACCCCAGACGACGCGGGCTGGGCGCCCATGCACGTCACTGGACCGCACGGACTCTCCTTCCCCGGCTACTGGCGCCGCGACGGCGTCTTCCTCCTCACCCTCGCCTTCCGCACAACAGCGTCGCCCCCAACCCTGATGGGTGGGGGCGACGACATCGCGCGCGGCATACCGATGCACTCGTGGCTCACTCAGCCACTGGCACCGGGTGCCGCTACGACGTGAACTTGGCCATGCCGCGCTCCAGCGCGTCAATCACATAGGGCCGCAACGATTCTGCGCTGATGATCCGGTCGACCGAGCCCATCCGCTGAGCGCGCTCGATCGTGTGGATCGAGTCGAACTCGTCGGCGACCTCGCCGAGCTTCTCCGACCGCACGGCAGCGGTGATGGCCGCAGCCTGAGACCGCAACCGGCCAGCGTCAGCACCCTTGGCAGCTGCTGCCGCCGCGCGTGCCTCGACGACCCGCGGGTCCTTGTCCGTGCGGACCTTGACCTCGCGGGCAAAGACCGTCGCCGCCGCCGGAGCGCCACCGATGACCGAGGCATAGGACCCCTCGATCGCAGCGATCTCCATCGTCTCGGTGAGTGCCTTGGAGAACACAACGAACGCGCCACCGTGATAGCGCGACACGACGATGAACACGATTGGCCCGTCGAAGTTCGTGATCGCCCGGCCGATCTCAGCGCCGTACTCAAGCTGCCACTTGCGCATCGACTCCGGCGACCCGTCGAAGCCCGACAGGTTGGCCATGACAACGAGCGGACGGTTGCCGCTGGTGGCGTTGATGGCGCGCGCCGTCTTGCGGGAGGCCTGGGGGAACAGCGTGCCCGAGGTCCACGACGGCGGCCCGTCCGCGGGCACGAAACCCTTGCGGGGAAGTGCGCGGGAGGAGAGACCGATCATGCAGACGGGTATGCCGCCCACGGTCACGTCCCACACGATGGAGTTCTCGCCGTCCTGCCAATGCAACCACCGCTCGAGCGGCTCGCAGTCGGTGTCTGACACCGCCCGCATGACCGAGCGCATGTCGAACGGCTGCTTGCGGTCGGGGTTGGTCGCGTGATCGAACACCTCACCGACGACCGTGAACGTCGTCCCAGCCACCCGGTCATGCACGGCCGTGCGGACATCGCGGTTGATGTCGTCCGTGATCGGCCGACGCCGCGGGAAGCGTTCTCCCGGAACGACATACGCGTAGTTGTAGTGCTCGAGCAGGAGCAGACAGGCGTCCTGGAAACTGGGCGCCCAATACTGACCCTGGCCGTTGAGACCCATGACCCGGTCATAGCCGCCGATGCCGAAGTTGTCATCGGCCGACACCGCACCGGAGAAGTCCAGCGCCTGCTTGCCGGTGAGCACCATCGTCGATGCGGGCGTCATGATGAGGATGCCCTTGGTGTGCATGAGCATCGTCGACTCGGCGTTCCAATACGGCTGGCCACCGACGTTGATCCCTGTGACGATGATGTTGATCTCGCCGCCACCCTGGGTGAACTCGATGATCCGCCGCAGCGTGAGCGCGATGAAGTCCATGTTCTCGGTGCCCGAGTCCATGGCGATCAGGGCACCCGACGAGCAGGCGTACCACTCGACAGGCAGCTTGCGCTCGGCCGCGAGTTTGAGGGCGGCGTTGATCCGCCGGCACTCCGGCTCGGCGAGGTTGCCGAGGCCCTGGGTCGGGTCCGACAGCATGGCGACCCGGGTCATGCCCTCGGGCACGACATCGGTGTAGGTCGTCAACAGGCCCACGACGATGTGCGCGCTGTTGCCCGCTGGCGGCCGGTTGATCGGCACGAGGTTCTCGCCGTCGGGGTCGAGCTCCATCTCCTGGAAATGCCCGCGCGGGAACGGCGACGCATCGCCCTCAGCCGGCGTGAGCATCTGGATGATCTCGTAGGGGTACGGCGTGCCGAAGCGCTCGGCCGTCATGACCTTCTGCGCATAGCGGGTCAGCGGTCGGATCGGGTTGGGCCCGGGGTCGCCGAAGCGGATCGTCGTGCCCGTCCGCCCGATGCCATCGACCGTGAGGACCTTGTCCTCCAGCTGCGGCGCGCCCGTCTCGGGGTCAAGCACCGGCTCCCCAGCCTCGTCGGTAACCGGCTGGTGCACGTGCAGCACGAGCTTGTCGAGCCCAGCACCCTTGGCTAGCGGAAGGTAACTGCTTGCGAGCGAAGGCCATTCGCTCGGCGGGATCTCCCACGTGGGCCGGACCCACAGCACGAGCCGGTTCGCAGCCGGGCGCTCCCGCGGCGGGAAGTGCGCCAACGCCGACCGCATCGCGGCCAACGCCTGCAGCCCCACTCGTCCGAGTCGCGGATAGGTGTCCTGGCCCGTCTCCGGGTCGCGCACCTTGACAAGGTCACGCACCTCAGCGACCGCAAAGAGCCGCTTGTCCTTGGGGTTTTCGTGAGCGACTCCGAGGAAGAGATACACGTCCTCGGGGGAGGCCAGCCGCTCCAGCGCGAAGTTCGACAGGCGCCACAGGTCAAGGCGCTTGCCGAGCATCGGGTGCAGGTTGCGGTAGAGCAGGTCCTCGACGAAGTCGCCCTTGTCGTCTTGTCGGAAGGTGAGGTGCTGCGTGCCCTGCCCTTGCTCGTCAGAGCCGCCAAGGCTCGTGATCGTGAGGTCAAGGCGATGCAGTCGACGACCAAAGTCGCAGTTGTCCAGGCACGCGCTCGCCTCGTCGCACAGCGCGTCGATGTCAGGCCGCTCCCGGTCCCGCCACAGGACGAGATCAACGACGACCTTGGTCTCTGCCGGCACGTCCCGCAGATGCCCCGCGATGGCGGTCGCGAGCCGAGCGAGCCCGGTCGTCGGCGCGTACGACACGACGAGGTGCACCGGCATACCCTCGTGCTCGTAGTCGGCCACCCCGAGCAGGTGCCCATCCACCTCGACGCAGCGGACCGCGCGCAGGGCGCGGATGCGGTAGAAGCGGCGGATATAGACCTCAAGCACACCGCGCCGGTATGCCGTGTCCGCGTCACTACCAGCGCCGTCGGCGCTGTCGCGCCACGCGTTGAGCAGGTCACCGCGGAGGGGGTGCGAGGCCGACACGATCGCGTCGACGTGCTTTGCGCGCTCCGCGGCGTCCGTGGTTTGGCCGAGGGCGTGGAGGTGCTCGCGTGCCTTGGCTTGCGCGGCGGTCTCGGCGTCGAGCATCTCGGGCTCTTCGAAGACATGGAAGAGCACGTCGCGCGCGAGGTCGGCAACGCTCTGCTGCCGCCCCTCAGTGGCCGCCACAAGCCGATCCAGCCTGCGCCGACTGTCCGGCGTCGCAAGGTGCTGCAACTCGCCGTGGTGAGCCAAGCGCCGGTTGAGGATCGCCGTGATCGCGGGCGCAATCTCGGGGATCCGCTCAAATGACCGGAACATCCACACGGTGGCGCTCTCGAGTGCCTTGGTGCGGGTCAGGTCGGCGACACCATAGCGAGCGAAGGCCCGCTTGAGCCGCTTGCGATAGCGCTCCGGAAGCCCCGCCTGGTCGGCATCGAGCCACTGCAGGTAGGCGAGGAAGTACTCCTGGGTATTGACGTTGACGTCTCCGTCGCTGTCGAGTGCTTCGCTCTCAGTGCGCGGGCGGTAGAGGGCGCCGAGGTCGGCGAATAGGTCGAGCAGCTCGCCCTCACTCTCGAGGAGGTCGGGGTCATCGGCGGGCAGCGTGGCCGCGAGCGTGGCTTGCCGTTTGAGCAGCCCCTTGAAGGTCTCCGGGTCGCGGTCGTAGCCCAACAGGTAGTCGCCGAGGCGAGCGTGGACCCAGCGAGCGTCCTTGCCCTCAGGCGTGCCATTGCTCGCCGCGAGGGAGCTGAGGTCAACCGTGGCTGACGTCTCGCCCGAGCTGGCGGGCTCACCCGCGTCGAGTTGGAGGTGCTGGGTCGGCCCGTGGTGGTCAGCGGCCTTGATACGCAGCAGCGCAGCCCCGCGCTCGACCTGGGTGTTGCTCGTGACAGCAAGCGACGTGACGACGCCGTCGAACGGGGCCGTCACCGTCGAGACCATCTTCATCGACTCGAGTACCGCGAGCGGTTGTCCGGCGATGACGTCCTGGCCAGGGGTGACCAGCAGCGAGGACACGAGGGCGGGCCAGCCGGTGCGGATGACAAGGCCATCCTCGCGGCTGACCGTGTGGGCGACACCATCGATTTCGAGCCGGAAGTCAGCGCCTTGCTCGACCGCGAGCACGCGGTGTTTGCGCCCGTTGCAGACGATGCGGCGCTCGAACTCACTGATCCGGTCGACGGTGCATTCGATCACCGACGAGCCTTGGATGCGGTAGGTGCGCGGGCCGGTGCGGTCGACGCGCAGGCGGTAATCGTGTCCGCGGTAATGCAGTTGCACCTTGGTGCCGACACGCTCCGGGTGAGCCGGGCGACCACGCGCTGCCGAGGCAAAGAAGGCCGCGTTGACCATGCTGCTGTCGGACTCATACGCCTCGACCGCGGCCGCGACAATGGCCATTGGATCCGGCTGGGAGGCGAGTGCGCCGGCAGCAAGTTGTTCGTCGTACCACGCTGCCGAGTGCGGGGTGTCGTGGTCGGCCAGCTCGTTGACGAGGGTGATGAGACCCGACCGGTTGCTCGCACCGAGTTCGAGGACGACCGCGGTGCGTTCGAGAGCACCGTCGAGGCGGTCCAGAGCCTCCGCGCGGTCGCGTCCCCACGCGGTGATGGTGGCGATGAGCGGCTCGACGCGGCCGTCGACGGTGTCACCTTCGCGGATGCTGGAGTCGACGCGAACGCCCGTGCCGATCGGCAGGGTGAGTTGTTCCAGGAGCCCACCTGAGGCGGCGAAGCCACGCAGCGGGTCTTGGGCCAGCAGTCGCACCTCGACGGCGTGTCCCGACGGGGTGGGCGGCTCGGGGTCGAGGGTGCCGCCCGCAGCCAGGGTGAGGCGCAGCCCAATGAAGCTCGCGCCCGTAGTCTCTTCGAGCAGCGACCGCTCCGGGCGCGCGAGCGTGTCAACGCCCAGTAGCCAGAACGTTTCGCCGTCGTCACCGAGGGCGAACTGCACCGTGCCAGCACCTTGGTATGCCGTCGCGCGCACCAAGCGTCGCGCGGCGTGCGACATCGCGCCCGCAGTGGTCACCGGCACCTGACGCGCAGGCATTTCGGTGAAGACCTGGGTGGTGCCGCGTCGGATGCTCGAGTCGCGCAGGCCGAGGGTCCAGACCGTCCCGGCGGCGTCAGCGAGGACATCGACGTCGATCCGGCGCCAGGTTGAGGGGTCGGCGTCCTTGGGCAGGGAGGTGAGCCCGGCTTCGGCCGCGAGGGCGTCGAGTTGCTCGGGGTCAGCCATCCGCTCGATGAGGTCGGCGCTGGGGCCAACCACCGTCAGCCCAGCAGTCTCGAGACGCCGCACGAGATCAACCCGGTCGAGGCAGGGCGTGTGACCGAGCCAGACCGTGTCGGCACCCGTCTCGATCACCGCATTGGCGACCGTCTCCGGTGACAGCCCGGCATACGGGTCAGTGCCTGCGGGGGCGGGCGGCGGGGTGACGATCTCGTCGGCCTCGCGGGCGTACCACGCGCGCTCCCTGCTCTGCTCCGTGACGACGATCGTCGTCACGGGGTGCTGAGCGCGTCGGTTGATATTGCCGACCGCAGAGAGGACGCGGACGACGGGTTCGCCCCGGTCAACGATGGCCAGACGGGTGATGTCCTTCAACGCAATGCTCCGATCGTGAGGTGCTCGGATGTCGCTCGTCAGGGGTGTGAGCGGGGGGCTCCCGACAGGAATCTGTCGGGAGCCCCCCGCCACGGAAACTACGGTGTGAACGTGTCGCGCAAGACCGCGGTCACATCGTCCGGGATGGGCGCCGGGAAGGCAATGCTCTGGTACCCATCCATCCGCATGACGACATTGCCGGTCGAGTCGACGACAAGGCAGTCAAAGGCGCTCTCGCCCACGGGCCTTGCCATCGCCATCAACGGTCCGGACGCCGACGCCGGGTCACTGAGGACCTGGACGCGCTCCACGTGGTTAGGAAGTGCCATGCGGCCTTCCGTGCCCGCCTCCCACAGCCCGGCGGTCTGGAAGCACAGCTCGGCCAGTCGCGGTGCGATGACGAGCGGCAAGTCCGCAGGGGAGTGGTTGTCCGGGAGCGGTTCGACGAGCTTGGTCACTGACCCACCGCCAGAGCGCCACGCCTCAGTGACGACCTGGTATGCCGGTCCGTGGAAGTAGAAGGTGTAGACCTGCTCGCCGCTCATGCGGGTGCCGTCGGCCTTCTTGGGGGCCTTCTTGGACTGGGCTTCCGGCTCGGCCGTCGTGAGACGGACGGTGCCGGTGAAGTGGGTCGTCACCGTCGGCTGAGCCTGGCCCGGGAGCTGGCGCTCGGCCGTGAGGCGGCAACGCACGAGCAGGTCGCTGCCGGAGGAGTCCGGCTCGGCCTGAGCCGTGATCGTGAGCGTCCGCGGCTGGTCCCGGAAGAACTTCACCGGGGCGAGGAAGTCGACGCCTTCAAGGCCAGCGACGCGGTAACCCGCCGGTGCCAGCAACGACGCGGCCTCGGCAAACGACTCCATGCCCATCACGCCCGGCAGCACCGGAGTGCCGTCGATGCGGTGGTCATAGAGGAACGCCTGCTCAGCCGGGTCGAGCGTGGTGGTCACCGTCAGCCCGTTGTGGACCGAGTAGCTCACGTCACCGATCATCGGCCCGTGCGCCGCGCCACCAGTGAGTGCCTGCGGGTCGACCCCGCCGGTCTCGTGGTACTCGGCAGCCATCATGCCCAGGACACCCGCAACGACAACTTCGCCGCTGTATGCCGATGCCTCCAGTTCGCGACGGATCCACGCGACGCCGGCGTCCGGCGGGAGCATCTGCACTCCCGCCATCTCCATGATCTTGGGGATCGAGCCACGCGTGGCCATGCCGATGCCACCCCATGCCGTCCAGTCCAGGGCCAAGCCCCGGGTCTCTGGGCGCAGGTGACGCATCGATGAGGTGACCTTGCAGAGCAGGTCGTTGGCCGCGCTGTAGTCGGTCTGTCCCTGGTTGCCGAATCGGCCTGCAACAGAGGAGAACACGACAACTGCGCCGACCGGCATACCCGCTGCGTGTGACCACACGTTGAACCAGCCGGTGGTCTTGACGTCGAAGACGAGGTCGTATTCGCGGGGTTCCTTTTGCGGCAGGTTGCGGCTGATTTCCAGCCCGGCCGCGTGCAGGAGGACGTCGATCTTGCCCGACTGAGCCTGGACATCGGCCATGACCGCCGCGACCGCCTCAGGGTTGGTGAGGTCGACCGAGTGGTAGTGGACCGTGCCGCCAACCGCTTCGACCGCCTGGATGGCGGTCAACGCGGCCGCGAGGCGCTCGATGCGCGCAAGCTCCTTGTCGATCGCGACCGGGGTCGGGCGCTCGCCGCGGTCCTTCATCCGCGCCGCGAGGGTGGCCTTGAGGCCGTCCTTGTTGGTGCGGAAGGCCGCGAGGTCGGGGTCATTCGCGTCCGGCGTCGGGGTGAGGTCGAGCAGGTGGAAGGTGCCACCGCCCGCGCCCGTTGCCAGGTCAGCGGTGATCGCCGAGACGATCGAGCCAGCCGCACCGGTGACGAGGAAGACCGACTCTGGCGTGAGCGGCATACCCCCCTCGCCTGCGGGGGAGCCGTCGGCGCCGAGGGCCGGGAAGTCGATCTCCGTGAAGCCGACACCCCAGCGCTGGTCGTCAACGCGACCGATTTCGACGGCGCCCGGGTCGCGCAGAGTCTCCTCGATGAGCACGTCAGCCAGCGCCGCCGTCTTGCGCGAGGCGGGCAGGTCGACGGCCTTGACGAGGGTGTCCGGGCGCTCCTTCTTGTAGGACTTGGTGAAGCCCGTCACCGCGCCGCCCATGGGGCTGGTGGCGCCATTGGCGTCGTAGCCGTGACGTCCACCGAGGCGGGTCGCCGACACGAGGAACGGGCTGTCATCCCACATCCGACGCATCGTCGTGTAGAGCGTCTTGACCCGGCGACGCAGGTTTTCGGTCCACGTCGCGAGGTTCATCGCGGTGTGGTCGCCTTCGTCGTCGAGCGCGGGGAGCCAGTAGACGCCCGCGATCGGGCCCTCAGCGAGCCACGCGTCGAGGGTCGACGAGAGGGACTCAGTCGGTATGCCGGCCTCAAGGGTGAGCACGGTGGCGCCGGCCTTGGTGAGGCGCTTGGTGAGCGCGTCGCCGACGCCGCCTTCGTCGAGCATGACGATGACGCGAGCGTCCTTGAGGTTGACACCCGTGGGCACACACTGGGCGAGGTCCGGGCGGAGCATCGCGACCGGGATACGACGCGGGAGGGCGTCGATCGAGGCCAGGTTGCCCTTGAGGACATCGGGTGCGGGGGCGTGAGCGGGCGCAGCGGCTGCTGGCGCGGCCGAGGATCCCGCGTCGGGGGTGGCCGCCGGGGCGGAGGTCCCGAGTTTGCCGCGGATCCACCCGGCGACGTGCTTGATCGTCGGGAAGTCGCGCAGCTTCATGGTGTCGTCGCGCTCGACCTGGTAGTGCTCGCGAACTGCGGCGAAGACTTCGGCTTGCTTGACGGTGTCGACGCCGAGGTCGGCTTCGAGGTCAAGGTCCGGGTCGAGCAGGTCAGCCGGGTAACCGGTCAGGCCTGCCACGATGTCGATGACCTTCTGCATGACCTCGTCGCCACCAGTGGCCGCCGGGGCTGCCGCAGAGGTGGCAGCGGGCGCGGCCGCCGGAGCTGCTGCCGGGGCTGCCGGGGCGGCGCCTGGGTCGGGCAGGCCGATCTTGCCGCGGATCCACCCGGCGACGTGCTTGATCGTCGGGAAGTCGCGCAGCTTCATGGTGTCGTCGCGCTCGACCTGGTAGTGCTCGCGGACTGCGGCGAAGACTTCGGCTTGCTTGACGGTGTCGACGCCGAGGTCGGCTTCGAGGTCGAGGTCCGGGTCGAGCAGGTCGGCCGGGTAGCCGGTCAGCCCCGCGACGATCTCGATGACCTTTTCGGTGACGCCATCACCAGCCGCGGGGGCTGACGGAGCGGCAGGAGCGGCGGGTGCCGCTGCTGCCGGAGCCGCGGGTGCAGCGACCGGAGCTGCGGGAGCCGCCGACGGCTCAGGCAGACCAGCCTTGGCGCGCACCCACCCGGCGACGTGCTTGATCGTCGGGAAGTCGCGCAGCTTCATGGTGTCGTCGCGTTCGACGTTGTAGTGCTCGCGGACGGCGGCGAAGACTTCGGCTTGCTTGACGGTGTCGACGCCGAGGTCGGCTTCGAGGTCAAGGTCCGGGTCGAGCAGGTCGGCCGGGTAGCCCGTGAGGTCAGCCACGAGCTGGGTCACCTTGTCGAGGACTGGGTCACCAGCACTCGCTGCCGCCGGCACCGCTGCTGACACCACTGCCGGAGCAGGCGCAGCCGCCGGAGCCTCAGCAGGCAGACCAGCCTTGTCGCGAACCCATCCGGCGACGTGGCGCAGGGTGGGGAAGTCGCGCAACTTCATGGTGTCGTCGCGCTCGACGTTGTAGAACTCGCGGACGGCCGCGAAGACTTCGGCTTGCTTGACGGTGTCGACGCCAAGGTCGGCTTCGAGGTCAAGGTCCGGGTCCAGCAGGTCGGCCGGGTAGCCGGTCAGGCCAGCGACGATCTCCGTCACCTTCGCGATGACCGAGTCACCCGCAGGAGCGGCAGCAACAGGAGCGGCGTATGCCGTGCCTGCGTCAGCCACGGGGGCTGCAGCTGGTGCCGCAGCAGCGACCGGCTCGGGGAGACCAGCCTTGCCGCGGACCCATCCGGCGACGTGGCGCAGGGTGGGGAAGTCACGCAACTTCATCGTGTCGTCGCGTTCGACCTGGTAGTGCTCGCGGACAGCCGCGAACACTTCGGCCTGCTTTACCGTGTCGACGCCGAGGTCGGCCTCGAGGTCAAGGTCGGCGTCGAGCAGGTCAGACGGGTAACCCGTCAGACCAGCGACGATTTCGGTCACCTTGTCGAGGACCGGGTCGCTGACGATGGCAGGGGCCGCCGAAGCAGCTGCCGGGGCCGCCGCCGGGGCAACAGCGGGAGCAGCAGCCGGAGCTGGCGCGGCAGCAGGCTCGGGCAAGCCGGCCTTCGTGCGCACCCAACCAGCAACGTGGCGCAGCGTCGGGAAGTCGCGCAGGCGCATCGTGTCGTCGCGCTCGACGTTGTAGTGCTCGCGGACAGCCGCGAACACTTCGGCTTGCTTGACGGTGTCGACGCCGAGGTCGGCTTCGAGGTCAAGGTCGGCGTCGAGCAGGTCAGACGGATAGCCCGTCAGGCCCGACACGATCTCGGTCACTTTGTCGAGCACGGGGTCCGTGACGACAACAGATGCAGGCGGCGCGGCCGGTGCAGCGGGAGCAGCGACGGGTGCCGGGGCAGCAACGGGTGCTGGCGCGGCATACGCGGCAGGAGCCGGGGCCGGGGACGCAACCGGAGCAGGCGCCGCAGCGACCGAAGCCGCGGCCCGAGCAGCACCGCCAGCGACCGGCGAACCCATGCGACCGGCATACGGGATCGCAAGGCGCACGCGGGACTCGACTGGGGTCTTGGGCGCACCGAGGTCGACGATCCGCAGGCGGCGGTGGTCGACTTCGAGCGTGCTGCCGGTGTGGCCGGACAGGCTGTCAAGCCAGCGCTGCCAGGCCGCCTGGTCGATGATGCGGTAGGCGTAGCCGAGCTCGCTGGGCGCGCGGCGGCGACTGTCGGGCATCGGCGTCCAGCGGGTCAACGTCATTGCGACCTGCGAACCGAAGCCGGCAGCGAGGCGCAGGGCGTACTGGATCGGGTATTGACCGCCCGTCGACAGGTTGAGGACGCCCAGGTCAGGGTCGGGCTCCTTGTAATTGGGCACCGGCGGGACGATGCCCGTCTCCAGCGCCTTGATCGCGACGACATCTTCGATGCCCGCGCCCATGGCGTGGCCCGTGAAGCCCTTGGTGTTGGCGATGACGATCTTGCCCGCGTCGGCGCCGAAGGCACCGCGCAAGGCATTGATCTCGGCCGCCGCGCTGCCGCCACGGGCCGGGGTGTAGGTCTCGTGGGAGATGAACACCATCTTGTCGGCGATCTCGTGCCGATCGATGCCGCGCTGCTCGACCTGGGCGACCAGGGTTTCCATGACGCCGCCGATGTGGCTGACGTCAAGGCGGGAACCGTGGAAGGCCGAGTTGGCGTAAACCGTGCCGAGGACCTCACAGATCGGCTGGATGCCACGCTCGGCAGCTGCGTCGGCGGATTCGACGACGACGGCTGCCGCGCCCATCCCGACGATCATGCCGTGGCGGCGCCGGTCGAATGGCGTCGCGGCGTCTTCAACGCGCTCGTCCGTCGCCGCAGCGCCGGAGGCGAGGAAGCCCGCAGTGATCCAGGGCAGGAGGTTGTCGCTCGTCGCGTCATCGGCGGATATGACGATGACCCGACGGCAACGACCTGAACGGATCCAGTCCTCGGCAACACCCATCGCCTGGGTCGTGCTCGCGCACGCGGCGTTGACCTGGGTGTTGGGGCCGCGGGCACCGATGATCTCGGCGAACTGTGAGTGGCCCATCGACAGCGCCCGGAAGAGGAAGCGCCGGTCGAACTGGTAGTTGGTCGACTCGATGAGGGCGGTCAGCTCGGCGATGAGCTTGTCGACCTCGGCGATGGCCGCGTCGCCAGCGGGCAGCATGGTGCGCAGCCCGTGCAGCGCGAGAAGGTTGTCGCGGCGCCCCTTGTCGGTCGCGTAGCCCTCGATGGCCTCAGCCATCCGGTCGTAACCCGGGAAGGCAGAGGCGAACACGATGCCGGTGTCGTCGCGCATCGACTCGGGCAGGCCCCAGCGGTCGGGCAACTGGGTGCCGAGGGTCGTCGTCTTGTAACGCAACACGAGCGGGATGCCTGCGTCACGGAGCGCGTCGAAGCCCGCGCCGATCGCGAGGCGAGTGGCGTTGTCCAGCGCCTGGTCACGGCTGGATTCGACGCCGAACTGCTCGACGATGTCGATCGGGGCGTGCTTGCCGGCGAGCTTGATGACCTCGGCGGGGTCGTCGATCGTCTTGAACGAGCCGCTGCCACTCGCGTCCTTGATGAGCCGCGTGATCCGCATGTCGGCCATCCGCTGGCGGACCTCGGGTGCCAGTGAGGTGATGAACTGCTGGCCCGCAAGGATGCGTGCGATGTTTTCGTCGTCGAAGGTGCGCGCGACGCCGGGCAGGCCCAGCGCGGCGCCCGTCACGACGACGGGCTTGTTGGCGTCCTGCGCCGGGACGTACTCCACCTGGGCTGCGGGGGCGGCGACAGGCGTGTCGTATGCCGGTGCGCTTGCTGCCGCACCCGCCCCGCCCTTGGAGCCCGACCCGTAGTAGAGGCTCATGCCTTGCTCGAGCACACCAGCGAAGAGCTTGCCGAGCTCGGTGATGACGTCATCGGAGTGTGAACCTGAAGTCGCTGGGCCACCCGACGCCACGGGAGCCGCCGGAGCAGCGGCACGGGCGGGAGCAGCGAGAGCAGCGGGGGCAGCAGCCGGAGCGCCCGGCACCTCAACCTGCACAGGAGCGAATCCATGACCTGCGGCATACAGACCGCAGAGCGCTTGGTTGACAGCCACAGCATCTCCGAGCTTGGGGTGGTTAGTGAAGAGGGCGAGCACGTCGTCGTGCTTGCTGCCCAAGACGTCTTCGACGAAGCCGTGGAGGGCCTTCTTGGGCCCGACCTCGACGAAAACGCGCGCGCCCGCGGCATACAGCGTCTGCAGGCCCTTGACGAACTGGACGGGCGACGCGATCTGCTTGCCGGCGAAGTCGAGCATGGTCTCGGTCGTGGCGTCCGCGGGATAGAACTCGCCGGTGACGTTGGCGATGATCGGAAGCACCGGGGGCCGCATGTCGAGGCGACGCAGCGCGTTGCCGAACGGCACCGATGCTTCCGCGACGATCGACGTGTGGAAGGCGTGGCTCACGGGGATCCGGACGGCGTTCATGCCCATGGCGAGGAAGGTCTCGACGACCTTCTCGACCGCCTTGGTGGCGCCGCCGACGACCGCCTGGGAGTACGAGTTGATGTTGGCGATGACGACATAGCCCTCAGCTGCCGCGACGACCTTTTCGATCTCCGCGAGCGGCCCGAAGACCGCCGCCATGGCGCCGTTGTCCTCCACCGAGATGCTCGCCATCTCGCGGCCACGCGCGCTCACAGCCTCCATGGCCGAGTCGAGCGAGAGGGAGCCGGCGGCAACGAGCGCGCCGTACTCACCGAGGCTGTGACCCATCACCATGTCCGGCTTGATCCCGTATGCCGCGAGCAGGCGAGTGAGTGACAGGTCGGTCGCGAGCACAGCCGGCTGGGTGATCTCGGTCTGCATGAGTTGCTTGTTGGCGGCCTTGACCGCGCCCTCGTCGTTGCCGTCGACGTAGATGAACGACGTCAGCGGGCGGCCGAGCAGCGGGGTCATGACCTTGTCGGCCTCGTCGAAGGTCGACCGGACGATCGGCTCGCTGGTGTGCAGGTCGCGCAGCATGTTGACGTACTGCGAGCCCTGGCCGGTGTAGAGGAACGCGAGCTTCTGAGCCGGGCCGCGGCCCATGAAGACGCCCTGCTGGCGCAGCATCTTGAAGATCGCCGGGTTGCCGCTCGCGAGGCCCTTGGAGAGCTTGTCGAGCTTGCCCGCGAGTTCTTCGGCCGAGCCGTAGTCGACCGCGACCCGGACGGGCGCATTGGCGATGGCTGGGTCCGGTGCGGCCGGCGCGGGCGCGGTGCCCGCCTTGGCGGCCGCGAGGTGAGTGGTCACCTGAGCGAGCAGGTCGGCCTCGTCGCGTCCGCCGAGCACGAGCGCGCCACGCAGGGGAGCCTTGCGAGGAGCATCGACGTATGCCGTGACGGTCGCCGATGCGGGGACCTCCGCTGCCGCATAGACCTTCGGACGTGGCTTGTGACGGCCGGGGATGTGCTCTTCGACGACAACGTGGAAGTTGGTGCCACCAAAACCAAACGCGCTGACGCCACCGCGGCGGATGCCCGACTCAGGCGTCTCCCACGGACGCAAGGTCGTGTTGACCTTGCAGGGAGAGGTGTCCCAGTCGACGTTCGGGTTGGGGTTGACGAAGTTGAGCGAGGGGGTCAGCACCTTTTCGTGGAGCGACTTGACCATCTTGAACAGACCGGCGGTGCCGGCGGAGGCCTTGAGGTGGCCGATATTGGACTTGACCGAGCCGAGCGCGATCGAGCCGGGCTTGGCTCCCGCTGCACCGAAGATCGCCGTGAGGCTCTCGAGCTCGGTGGCGTCGCCGACGCTTGTCGACGTGCCGTGGGCTTCGATGGCGCTCGCGGTGGCCGGGTCGAGGCCAGCGCGCTCCCACGCGCGGGCGACGGCGAGCTTCTGGCCGACCGGGTTGGGGGCGGTGATGCCCTTGCCCTTGCCGTCTGAGGAGCCACCGACCGACAGGATGACGGAGTAGATCTTGTCGCCATCGCGCTCGGCGTCTTCGAGCCGCTTGAGGACAAAGAGCGCCGCGCCCTCGCCCATGACGAAGCCGTCGGCACCGGCATCGAACGGCCGCGTCCCGGTGGCCGAGAGCGCGCCGATCTTGCAGAACTTCACGAACGCGTCGACGCCCATGTTGCGGTCGATGCCGCCGGTGATGACCGCGTCGTACTGGTGGTCGTTGAGCCCGAGGATCGCCGAGTTGAGCGCCGCCAGACCCGAAGCACAGGCCGCGTCGGTCGTGTAGTTGGGGCCGCGCAGGTTGAGGACGTTGGCGATCCGGCCGGCGATGACGTTGGACAGCTCGCCGGGCATCGTGTCTTCGGTGATCTCGAACATGTTGTCGAGGTAGTTGGCGCGGGCCTCTTCGACGATCTTGACCTGCACCTCAGGGGAGAGTGACTGCAGCGTTGCCGACTCCTGGAGCCGCTTGAGCGCCTCGGGGAGCTGGATCCGCATACTCGACTTGTAGTGCTTTTCGCCGCCGATCGCGTTGCCGAGGATGACCGCAACCCGGTCACTGTCGATCGACCAGTTGGGCCAGCCAGCGTCCATCAGCGCCCGGCGCGCCGCCGACAGCGCCCACCGCTGGCCCTCGTCCATCTGCGCCGCGACCATCGGCGGGACCGGGAGTCGCCACTTGATCGGGTCCCAGTCGAACTCCCGGACCCACCCGCCGATCGTCGAGTACGTCTTGTCACGCGCCGAGTGATCGGGGGAGTAGTACAGCTTGGAGTCCCACCGGTCGGGCGTCACCTCGCTGATGCAATAGCGCCCGCCGGTGATATTGGCCCAGAAGGCATCCCCGTCGGGGGCCATCGGCATGATGGCCGCGAGTCCGACAATGGCAACGGGTTGGACGTCGGTCATGGTGGTGTCCTTCCGGTGGGAGTCCGGGTCGTTCAGCGGCTCGCCTCACGGCGAGATCGGGTATGCCGTGCGGGTGTCAGTTAGCGTGCGCGCCGCGGCTGTACAGCGCGTCTGCGACGTAGTCCATGTCGGTGATGAGGCCAGCCTGGGCCGCCTGGATCGCCGCAGTCGGGATGCCGTTGACAGCCGCCACCGCGGGGGAGCCAGGGTCGGCCGCGCCAGCGACCCAGCGCGAGCCGTCGAGGGCGACGCGAGCAGCGGCCTCACGGGCGTAAACCCGCGACATCGCCGCGAAGGTGTCGGCGTCGAAGCGGTGCAGGCTCTTCTCGTGCGCGCTGTCCGTGGCGGCAGCAGCTGCCCGCTGGGCGAAGATCTCGGCACCCTCACAGAAGGCGATGAGCTCACCGAGGCGGAAGAGGATGTGCTGGTTGCGGGTGAGCCGACCAGTGCGGCAGGCCTCGAGCACGATCGCGAGGGCCTCGCACGCGAGCGCGGCGACGTCGGCGCCGATCCGCGGGTGCTGGCCGTGGAGCGTCTTGAGCGCCGCCGCCTTCGAGCGGTAGTAGCCACCCTGCGTCTTGAGGTGCTGCTGCCACCGGTCGCGGGCGATCGTCATCTCCATGATCTCCGAGGTGCCCTCGTAAATCGTCGTGATGCGGACGTCGCGCTTGACCTTCTCCACGACATAGGGCCGGGTGTAGCCATAGCCACCGTGCGCCTGGATCGCGGCGTCAGCGGCCGCGTTGCCGGCCTCGGTCGCGAGGTACTTGGCGATGGCGCCTTCGGTGTTCATCGCGCCGTTGGTGCCGAGGCCGCGGTCGATCTTGTCGGCGGTGTCCTCGATGAAGGCACGCGATGCCTCGAGCCGCACAGCGTGGGGGACGATCAGCTTGTGGGTGTAGCCCTGCTTCTCGCACAGGAGGCTGCCGCCCTGCTCGCGGTTCATCGAGTAGTCGATGGCGCGGTCGAGCGCCTCCCAGCCACCGCCGAGCCCGAAGGCCGCGACCATGAGCCGGGTGTAGCCGAAGACCTGCTGCGCTTGGACGAGGCCGCGGCCTTCGACCCCACCAATGAGGTTGTATGCCGGGACGCGCACGTCATCGAGGAAGAGCGCCGCGGTGTTGGACAACCGCAGGCCGTGCTTGTCCTCCGGAGGGCCAGCGCTGAAGCCTTCGGCACCCTTCGGGACGACGAACCACGACGGGCCAGCGTCGGTCTTGGCGAGGATCGTCGTGAACTCAGCAATCGAACCGTTGGAGATCCACTGCTTCTTGCCGTTGATGATGTATTCGACGGTCTCGCCGTCGTCGTTCGTGACCGGCGTCGCCGTGGTCTCCAGCGCACCGAGGTCGGACCCAGCCTCGGGCTCGGTGGCGCCATAAGCGAAGACGACGCCCTCGCGCGCGATCGCGCCGAGCCAGTCCTGCTTCTGCTCCTCGGTCGCACCGACGACGATCGGGTCTGACCCGAGGAAGGTCGCGAAGACCGCGGTCGCCAGACCAATGTCCTTGCGCGCCATGACCTCGCAGACCCGGTAGGCGTCGAACGCCCCGCCGTCCATGCCGTCGTATGCCTCGGGGACGAAGACGAGCTGGACACCCAATTGCTCCGGGTCAGACATCGCGCGAACGATGTCTTCGGGGCACCGGTCCTCATGGTCGAGCTCAAGCTGCAGCTCCGGCGACATGGCGCCGTCGACGAAGTCGGCGAGCGACTCCAGCATGAGGTTGAGGGTTTCCAGATCGAGTCCGGCGCCGCCGACGTGGCTGAAGGTCTCGGTGGTTTCGCTCATCGTGTCGTCCTTGCCTATGGGGAGAACTGGGTGCAGCGGTTCGTGTCAAGCAGGTGCCAAGCAGGTGCCAAGCAGGTGTGAATCAGGCCAAGCAAGTGGTCTAGCAGGTCGTGCGGTCGAGCAGCGTCAAGCGGGACGTGCAGTCACGGCATACCAGCGAGGGGCCGGTATGCCGTGGTGAGGCTTACGCGGGATCGGCGCCAGGCGCCGCTCCCGTTTCTGCAAGATCGGGCCGAATGGAGCGCAGGAGTACTTCGGCGACGTCGGTGACCTCAACCCCGGTGGCGCCGCCTTCCTGTTGCCGCTGGGCGACGCCGTCGCCGAGCATCGTGATGCAGAAGGGGCAGGCGGCAGTGATGAGCGACGCCTTGGTGGCGATGGCCTCGTCGGCGCGGTTTTGGTTGATGCGCGTGCCGAGGTTTTCGTCCATCCACATGCGCGCCCCACCAGCGCCACAACAGAATGAGCGCTCCTTGGTGCGGGGCATTTCCGTGAGGACCGCGCCGGGGACGGCACCAAGGACCTCGCGCGGAGGAGCGAAGATCCGGTTGTGCCGACCGAGGTAACACGGGTCGTGATAGGTGACCGATGCGTCGACGCGCTGGATCGGGGTGAGCTTCTTCTCGGCCACGAGGCGAGCGAGGAGGGTCGTGTGGTGGACGACCTCGTAATGCCCGCCGACCTGCGGGTACTCGTTGGCGAGGGTGTTGTAGCAGTGCGCACACGTGACGACGATGCGCTTGGCACCCGCCTCGTTGAGGGTCTCGACGTTTTGCATGGCAAGCATCTGGAAAAGGAACTCGTGCCCCATCCGGCGGGCCGGGTCTCCCGTGCAGGACTCACCCTCGCCGAGGACCATGAACTCGACGCCAGCCTCGTGCAGCAGGGTGGCGACGGCGCGAGCGGTCCGCTTGGCAGTGTCGTCAAGAGCGCCAGCGCAGCCGACCCAGTAGAGGTAGTCGACGTCGTCGGGGATCTTGTCTTCGCCCTCAGCGCCAAACACGCGCACCTCGAAGTCGAGCGGCTCGGCCCACTCCAGTCGCATCGAAGCGCCCAGACCCCACGGGTCCCCAGCGTGCTCGAGGTTGCGCAGCATGATCCCGGCCTCTTCGGGGAAGGCCGACTCCATGAGCACCTGGTAGCGGCGCATGTCGACGATGTGGTCGACGTGCTCGATGTCGACAGGGCACTGCTCGACGCACGCACCGCAGGTGGTGCAGGACCAGAGCATGTCGAAGGGGATGACGCCCTCGCCGGTGATGCCGTGCTCGCCGACATGCGCTTCCTCGTCGCCCATGGGGCCGACGAGAGGACGCTCGGCTTCAGCAACAGCAGTGGCCGGTATGCCGTTCGCCGTGGCTCCGTCAGCCGACGCGGCAGCCTCGCCGTTTGCGGTGCTCGATTCGGCAGCAAGTAGGTAGGGCGCCTTGGTCAGCGCATGGTCGCGCAAGGCCATGATGAGCACCTTGGGGGACAGCGGCTTGTCGGTGTTCCACGCGGGGCACTGGCTCTGGCAGCGGCCGCACTCGGTGCACGTGCCGAAGTCGAGCAGGCCCTTCCAGGTGAAGTCCTCGATCTTGCCGACACCCATGAGGTCGTCGTCGCCCGGGTCTTCGAAGTCGACCTTCTTGCCATCGGAGTAGACCGGCAGCAGGGCGCCGAGGGCACGTGGGCGACGGGCATACGCCACGTTGCCGATCGACAAGAAGATGTGCAGGTGCTTGCTGTAGGTCACAAAGATCGTGAACCCGAGCAGCACCGCGAGGGAGAGCAGCAGCAGGACGGTCTCGAGGATCTCGTTGGTGTGTTCGCCAAGTCCGTGGAACGCCGAGGCAAACCATTGCGACGCGAAGGCACCTTGGAGGAACTTCAACGGCGCGTCGGGCGTGCCCGCGAGTTCGTTGACCCGCTGTGCGTTGATCGACGCACCCCGGTAGGCAAGCAACGTCCAGACGACGTTGAAGATCATGAACAGCACGAACCACGCCGGCCCGAGGTGGGAACCAAAGAATCGGCTCCGACGACCCAACCCGGCGGGGGCTTCCTTGATCCGGATGACGACGAACGCGGCGATGGCGGCGACACACAACATCGCGAAGAGGTCTTCGATGAACCCAAACCACGGGTAGTTGCCGAAGATCGGTATCTGGAACTGCGGGTTGACCAACCCGCCAAACGCCTCAAGCACCGTGAAGAGCAGAATCATGAACCCCCAGAAGACCGCGAAGTGCGCGATCCCTGGGCCGGTCCACTTGAGCAGCTTCTTTTGGGCCGCCACCTCGACGAGCTCGGCCTTGACGGCCGAGCCCAAGTCGAAGTGGTGCTCAGGCCCGGTGGGTTGGCCCGTCCGCCCGACCTTGTAGAGGAAGAACAACCGTCTGCCAGCAACACCAAGGCAGCCAACAGTGAGAAGCAAGCCGAGGATTGTGCGGACGGCCATCATCGGGTGGTGCTCTCCTTCGCGAGCCGGGTATGCCGTGACCTATGCGGAAGGTCAGCCCTTGCGCTTGGCCACCTCGTCGATCAGGGCGGGGAGGACTGCGTGCAAGTCACCGACGACACCGAAGTCCGCGATCTGGAACATCGGCGCCTTGGCGTCCTTGTTGACCACGACGATCGTCTTGCTGCTCTGCATGCCAGCGCGGTGCTGGATGGCGCCTGAGATGCCAGCAGCGACATAGAGCGACGGGGCGACGGTCTTGCCGGTCTGGCCGACCTGCAACTCGTGCGCAGCCCAGTGCTGGTCGGTCACCGTGCGTGAGGCGCCAACGGCGCCACCGAGGGCGTCCGCGGTCTTCTCGATGACCTGGAAGCCTTCTTCGGACCCAACACCACGTCCACCGGCCACGACGACGGCAGCATCGGTGAGCTCGGGGCGACCCGTGGAGACCTTGGGCTCACGGGAGGCGACCCGCGCACCCTTGGCGTTGTCGCCGACGGACACATCGACGTGCTCCACCTGAGCGCTCGCGGGAGCAGCCTCGGCGGCGGTCGCGTTGGGCCGCATGGTGACGACAGCGGGGCCGCGCTGCACCTGGCTGGTGGCCTGGAAGCGGCCAGCGAACACGGTCTGGACGCCCGACACCTTGTCGCCGTCAAGGCTCACCTTGGTGGCGTCCGGGAGGATTCCGGCGTTCAGGCGCACGGCGACCCGAGCGGCAATGTCCTTGCCTTCGGGGCCACTGGTCACCATGACCGCGACGGGGTTGGCCGCCTGCGCGATCTGCACAACCGCCTCGGCCTTGGGCAGGGACAGGAACTCCTGCATGTCCGGTGAGGACACGGCATACACCTTGGTTGCGCCGTATTCACCGAGCTGGGACACGACCTGGTCGCTGGCCTCGCCGAAGATAACGGCGGCGGGCTCACCGAGGGCGCGGGCGGCAGTGAGGAGTTCGAGAGTGGGCTTGCGGACGCCCGCCGAGGTGGTCTCGGCGAGAACGAGGACTTCCGACACGATGTGTCTCCTGATTCGGTATGCCGCGCGCGCGGCGAGCTGGCAGGTCGGCGGGGGGAGTGCCCGGGATGAGTCCGGTGCGCCCGGGTCAGGTCAGATGAAGCCGCGGTCGGCGAGGAAGTCAGCCACCTGGCTGCCGCCCGTGCCGTCATCGGTGATGATCGTCCCGGCAGTGCGGGCCGGTGTCGGCGCGACATCGACAACCTTGGTGGACGCTGCCGCCCAGCCAACCTGGTCAGCACTGAGCCCGAGGTCGGCCAGCGACATGGTCGTGATCGGCTTCTTCTTGGCGCCCATGATCGCCTTGAAGGCGGGGTAGCGGGCTTCGCCGGTCTGGTCGGTCACCGACACAATCGCCGGAAGGGCAATGGTGACGCGTTCAGTCGCCACGTCGGTGTCACGGCGAATGGTCACCGAAGACCCGTCGACGCTGAGCTCCCCAGCAAAGGTGCCCTGATTGATCCCGAGCCGGTCAGCCACCATCTGGGGCACGATCGATAGCTCGGCGTCCGTCGAGGCCATGCCCGTGAGGATGAGGTCATAGCCCGTCTTTTCGAGCGCCTTGGCCAAGACGAGCGACGTGCCGAGAGCACACGAGCCATGGATGGCGTCGTCGACGACATGCACCGCCGTGTTACCGCCGATGGCCAGGGCCTTGCGGAGGCCTTCAGTGGCCTTAGCGGGGCCGACCGTCAGGAAGACGACTTCGCTGGCGACGCCCTTCTCCGCGAGTTGGGCGGCCTGCTCGACGGCATACTCATCGAGCTCGGAGAGGCGACCTTCGACGCCTGCTCGATCGACGGTGAGGTCCGGTGCGAACTTCCACGTTGCCGTGGGTTCGGGCACGTACTTGACGAGGACAACGATCTTCATGCGCAAGGACCTGTCTTCTCGGATCGTGTAGAGCGTGTGGTGATGGGTAAAGCGGTGTGACGTGCAGAACAAGAGCCTGCCAGTTTTGCTGGATTCGGCAAGTGGGCCATAGGTCCCTTACCGACGAGTTCGTCGGATAGACAGCGATATTTCATTGGAAGACAACGGGTTACTGACCCTCGGAGTGGTAACGCTTCTGGAGCACCTTTTCATCAGCCAAGATGAGTGCCTCTTCGACTGGCTGGAGGTCCAGGGCGTTGGGCGGGCCGATGGTGCCCTTGGCGATCGTGGCTCGGCCCTTGTCACGCAGGCTGGCTTCGACGCGAGAGGCCAGTGATGTGAGCACATAGTTGATCGCGATGAAGATGAGCGCAATGACGATCAACGCAGGGACCGGGTTGGACTTGTACGACCCGATCTGGCTGAACGTGTTGAGCGTTTCCGGGAAGGTGATGATCGCACCGAGCGCCGTGTCCTTGAGGATGACGACGAGTTGGCTGACCAACGCCGGGAGCATCGCCGTGATCGCCTGGGGGAGCAGGATCGAGCGCAGCGTCTGACTGCGCGTGAGCCCGATCGCGAGGCCGGCCTCGCTCTGCCCCTTGGGCAGGCCGCCCACACCAGAGCGGAGCAACTCGGCCACGACCGACCCGTTATAGAGGGTCAGCGCGGTCACCACGGCCGCAAGCGGGTTGATGTCCGAAACGAACACCTTGTTGGTCGAATACAGCCCGAAGGCCGCGACCATCATGACCAGCACGGGCACTGACCGGAAGAACTCGACGATGACGGTGCTCACGGCGCGGATGGCGCGGTTGTCTGAGAGCCGCCCGAGTCCGAAGACCAGACCGAACAGGCCCGCGAGAATCATCGACAGCACGGCGGCCTTGATCGTGTTGATCAGGCCCGGCACGAGGTAGTTGACCCAAATCTCAGAGGTGAGGAACGGCGTCCACTTGTCGGCGTCGAGGTTGCCCTTGGCCTGGAACCGGGCCAGCATCCAGCCGACCGCCGCGATCGTCAGCACGGCCGCGACGATGGCGACGATCCGGTGGCGGGCTTTGGCCTTGGGTCCAGGGATGTCAAAAAGTACGGAGCTCATCGCTTCACCGCCAGCTTCGTCGACAGCTTGGTGGTCAGGAGTCCGACCGGGAGGGTGAGGAGCACGAACCCGAACGCCACGATCAGGAAGATCGGGATCATGAGGTCTGCGCGGTCCTCCTGCATCGTCTTCATGAGACCAGCAATCTCGGCCACGCCGATGGCGGTGGCCACGGTGGTGTTCTTGGTCAGGGCGATAAGGGTGTTGCCGAGTGGGGTGATTGCTCCGCGGAACGCTTGCGGCAGCAGCACCTCACGCAGGCTCTGCCCGAAGGTCAAGCCGATCGCGCGAGCTGCTTCGGCCTGACCCGTGGGCACGGTGTTGACACCCGAGCGGAGCGCCTCACAGACGAACGCTGCGTGGTAGGTCGCGAGCCCTATGACCGACCAGACGAGGTTGTTGCGGGCGAAGTCGTTGCTGACCGACATCCCCAAGTTCACGATGAAGCCGATATTGCAGAAGACGATGATGAGCGTCAGCGGGGTGTTCCGGACGAGGTTGACGTAGAGCGCACCGAGCTTGTTAAGGAAGGCCACCGGAGACACGCGCATGATCGCGACGAAGGTGCCGATGACGAGGGCACCGATCGCGGACAGCACGGTCAGCACGATGGTGATGCCGAATGCTCCGAGCACGTTGTACTGGGAGAACAGGTCACCCATCCGTCACTCCTTCCTCTCGAACGGCGGGTATGCCGCCCGCGCGTCTGTGGCGATGCGGGCCACGGTGCGCGGACGGCATACCTGCTGGGGGTCTGCGCGTCAGGCGCAGGCAGCTGGCGTGGGCGGGTTGCCCGCGCCTGGCTTGTACCCGGCTGGGCCGAGGTTCTTCTCGACGGACTTCTGCCATTCGCCGCTGGAGACGAACTTCGTGATTGCGTCGGTGACCTTCTTGCAGAACTCGACGTCGCCCTTCTTGAGGCCGACCCCGTAGTTCTCGGTGGAGAAGGTCTTGCCGACGACCTTGAGCTTGCCCTTGTTGGCTTCCTGCGCGGCATAGCCGGCGAGGATCGTGTCGTCAGTGGTCAGCGCGTCGACGTTGCCGGCCTTCAGCGCGTCCACGCACAGGGTGTAGGTGTTGTACTCCTGGAGGTTGACTCCGGGCACCTTCTTCTGGACGTTCGTGGCCGAGGTCGAGCCCTTGACCGAGCAGAGCTTCTTGCCCGCGAGGGACTCGACACCCGTGATCGAGCTGTCGTCAGCGCGCACGAGCAGGTCCTGCCCAGCGATGAAATACGGCCCCGCGAAGGACACCTTCTCCTTGCGTGCGTCGGTGATCGAGTAGGTCCCGACGATGAACTTCACCTGGTCGGTCGAGATGAGGGTCTCGCGCTGTGAGGACACGGCCTCGACGAACTCCGTGCTGCTGTAGCCGAGTTCCTTCGCGATGTACTTCGCGACCTCGACGTCCATGCCGGTGTAGTCGGCGCCCGCCTTCAGGCCGAGACCCGGCTGGTCGAACTTGATGCCGATCTTCACGGCACCGCCGCCGCCACCGGTGGTCGCGGTACCGCCGGTGCCGCCTCCACAGGCCGCGAGGCCGATGGCTGCAGCCGCTGCGACGATGGTTGCGCTGATCCGTCCGAACTTCATGGAGTTCCTTCCTGTATGCCGGTGGCACCTGGTGGTGCCGGTCCCCGGGGTTGAAACCCCGGCAGTTGGGGGTCTAGCTGCGATCTAGTGCGGGAGGATCTTGCCGAGGAAGTCTTGCGCGCGGTGGGACTTGGGCGCGGTGAAGAACTCATCGGGAGTAGCGACTTCAACGATCTGACCGTCGGCCATGAATACGACGCGGTTGGCCGCCCGGCGAGCAAAGCCCATCTCGTGGGTGATGACGACCATCGTCATCCCTGACTGCGCCAACTCGGTCATGACTTCGAGGACCTCGTTGACCATTTCGGGGTCGAGCGCCGAGGTCGGCTCGTCGAAGAGCATGACCTTGGGCTTCATCGCGAGAGCGCGGGCGATGGCGACGCGCTGCTGCTGGCCGCCGGATAGCTGGGCGGGGTACTTGTTGGCCTGGGCGGTGACACCGACGCGCTCGAGGAGGTCCTTGGCCTGCTTGTCTGCGTCGGCCTTGGACAGCTTGCGGACCTTCATCGGGCCGAGCGTGATGTTGTCAAGGATGGTCTTGTGGGCAAAGAGGTTGAACGATTGGAAGACCATGCCGACGTCAGCCCGCAACTGCGCAAGCGGCTTGCCCTCGTTGGGGAGTTCTTTGCCGTCGATGGTGATCGACCCAGTCTCGAATGGCTCGAGTCGGTTGATCGTGCGGCAGAGCGTGGACTTGCCAGACCCCGACGGACCGAGAACGACGACAACCTCACCTTTGCCGATGGTCAGATCGATGTCTTTGAGCACGTGCAAGTCGCCGAAGTGCTTGTTGACCCCGGTGATGACGACCATGGGTTCTCGGGTGTGGTCTGCGTCACGTCGCTCGGTCATGGGGGCAAGCTATCGGTTCCGAGGGCAGTTGTGTCACCTCGACCAGAGCGGGAGGCCCGACGTTGTCGAATCGTGAGGCAAAACGCCAACGCCGGGCGTGTACGTCCGCGACATGCGTGAGAAGCAGCGATCCCGTTGCGCGAGCACCAAGCTCTCGCAACGGGATCACGTGACCTGCGTCAACGGGGAGTACTCAGCTGGGGATGCGGAAGACCTGGCCCGGGTGGATCAGGTCGGGGTTCGCGATGCCATTGAGCTCCGCGATGTCGCGCCAGTTGACGCCGAACTTCTTGCCGATGCCACTCAGGGTGTCGCCGCGCACGACTGTATAGGTCTGCTCGGCCGCGGCGGCAGCGGCTGCAGCGGCAGCCTGGGCCTCCGCAGCCGCCTGCGCCTCGGCGGCCGCCTGCGCGTCGGCCGCAGCTTGGGCCTCGGCGGCGGCGCGGGCGTCGGCTTCGGCCTGCTGCTTAGCTGCCGACTCGGCCTCGCTCAGGGCATTGCCTTCGCTGTCGTAGCTAATGGACGAAGCGACCTCGGGAGAAGCGGCTTCGGGTGCGCCACTCTGGTCGTATGTCACGGACGAGACGCGCTCGAGCGTCTCACCGGCGGCCTGCACTGCTTCTTGAGCGTCTTCTGCGAACGCCATGCGTGTCCTCCTTGTAGCTGTCTCTCGGCGGCCGTCAAGGCGCGGCCACCGTTTGCGGCTGGGAGCGTGTGGCCGGCATACCGGCCGTAACTCGTCATCCCCCACGCGGTGGGCCGAAGCCTAACCCGTCGGTGTGACTAGGGATACTTGCGCCATGTCGACGGAGAATGACACCACCGCAAGAAGCCTGCGGGCGCACGAGCTGCGCGAGTTGCGCGAGTTGCGCGAGTTGCGCGAGCGAGCGATCGAGGCGCTCACCACGCCTGAACTCGCGACCATCGTTGACCTCGTGACTTGGGTCGAGACCGTGGACGGCGAGGCGGTCGCGCACGCAGCCAATCATCACGGGCGCGTGCGGCTGCGCCGGGGGGGACACCATGAGCTGGTGTCGGGCATCGACCCGATCGCGAGTGAGGACCCCATGGCGTTCCTCCCGTATGCCGTTGAAGTCGCCAATGCCTCGCCCCGAGACTCGCGTGAAAACGCCTACCCCTATGCAGCAGAACGGATTTTGTCGCTCTTTGCCGATCCTGACCGGTCACCAGACCTGGCCATCGTGCATACTCCGCGACACTACTTCCCGGACGAGGGAGGACACCGAGGCGAGCATGGATCGCTTGATGTCATCCAGTCCCGGGCGCCGCTGATTATGGGCGGGGCAGGGGTCGTGCGGCGTGGCTTTGTCGATGACCACGCCCGCTTGGTCGACGTTGGTCCGACACTCGCGACGTTGGCTGGGGCTCGGCCCGAGGCCCTCGTCGACGCGCTCGGTGAGCCGCTCGACGGGCGCGCGCTCACGGCATACCTCACGGGGGAGTTGCCGCGCGCGGTGGTGGGGATTCTCTGGGACGGCGGGCACTGCGGCGACCTCTTGCACCTCGCCGAGACGGGCGAGTTGCCCAACGTTGCGCGCCTCATCGATCGGGGGGTTGCGTTGCGCGGCGGTGCGGTCGCGCAGTTCCCGAGCATCACGCTGACCAACCACACGTCGATCCTCACGGGGGTCGGGCCGGGGCGGCATGGGGTGCTGGGCAATGTGTATTACGACCGCGCTGCTGGGTTGCAGGTGGTGCCCAACGACGAGACGACGTGGCACCGGTCGGCGGAGTGGCTGCGGCCGGGGGTGCGCACCATCTTTGAGATGGTCGACGGGATGACCGCCAGTGTCGACGAGGCCATCGACCGCGGGGCAACGTATTCGACGATGGGGCTGATTCGGGCCAGCGCGGGGGAGTCGGGTGCGGGCGCGCTTGGCGACCAACTGCCGCCGGCCGACGCGTCGCCGTTCTTGGGTGACGCTCGGTGGTTGGAGGACGCGTACTTCCGGTGGGGAGTGTCGGTTGACGACCTTGGTTTGCAGCAAATGCGCCAGCTGTATGCCGGTGGGCTGGAGACCGCGCCGCGCCTCGCGTGGTGGGCCAACGTGGTGACTGACGCAGGCCATCACGGGGGTGGGCCGCGATCGGAGATCGCACGAGAATCGCTGCGGCAGAGCGATGCTCGGCTCGGGGTGTTCCTTGGTGAGCTGGAGCGGTTGGGCGTGTTGGACCAGGTGGCCTTTGTGCTGACCGCCGATCACGGGTTTGAGGGTGCTGATGAGTCGGTGACCGGGTCGTGGCGTGGGGCGCTCGACTCTCTTGGGGTGCCCTACCGCGATGAGGGTCCCGGTTTCGTCTACTTCCTCTAGTCGAGTGGTCCGATAAGCTCCCAGCGCACTCGCGCGGGTGCCGCGACGGCTTGTGTGGCTGGCGCGGGGCGGTAGCTCAGCCGGTCAGAGCAGCGGACTCATAATCCGTCGGTCGTGGGTTCAAGCCCCACCCGCCCCACCCTTGTCCGCCGACATCGCTTCACGGTCCCAGGAAGTCGATTGCAGCCTGCTAATTTGGATCAGCGCGAGCCCCGTCCTGCCCGTCAACCACGATGCGGAAGATCACGTGACAACCCTTAACAGCAGTGCGCCGCGTCAGAACGAATGCATATGAGCTCCTCGACCCCGCATCTGCTCGTCGTAACCACTAACTACGCGGAAAGCGGGGGTGGCGTTGAAATGCACCTCCAGTCGCTCCTTCCCCGCTTGGTGCGTCGAGGTGTCGCTGTCACGGTGGTATACCTGGGGGCACGGCGGGAAAGCTATGTCGAGGACTCTGGCGTCCGCGTTATTCCCCTCCGCAGACGGTTCGACTTCCGCAACATCATCGCCCTGCCAGACCCCCGCCAGTGGAGCGCGCTGGTACGTCAACTCCAGGGCGGCCGAGGGGGGGACCTGCCCGTCACTCACCTCGCAACTCACACCCGCTTCTTTCCCCTCAGCTACCTGGGGATCCGGCTAGCCAACCGGTTGGGTGTTCCCTCCATCCACACCGAACACGGTGGCGGATTTGTGGTGACGACATCGCCCTTGGTTCGTTTTGGGAGCATGGCATTCGACAAGACGGTGGGCCGTGCGGTGCTCCGAAAGGCCACCGTCGTGGCGAGTGTTTCAAAGGTCTCGAGAGAATTTGTGTCGGAGTTGTCCGGTGTCACATCGCTGCCGTTCACCAACGGTATCGACGTGTCCGCCTGGTTGCCAGCTCTGGATGAGACGCCCTCGACGGACGCCCCCCGCCTCGTCTTCATTGGGCGGATCGTCGCCGAAAAAGGGTGGCGAGTCTTCCTCGACGCCGCTGCCTCGTGTCAGCGAAACGGTTGGCTTGGCGAGACCTGGTTGATCGGTGCGGGAATGGATCTAGCGGCAGCCCACGAATACGCCCGCCGCCTGGGCCTCACGGGATTGGTTGCTCCAGGGCATATTCCTTCGGACGAAGTGCGCGACGCTCTTCGGGGTGCCGTGTACGTGAATCCGTCGATGGCCTCGGAAGGTTTTCAGCTCACGATTGTGGAAGCGCTCACCGCGGGAGCAGGAGTGGCGACCTACGACGTGGGCGTTGCCCCGGAGATGGCACTCGTGCCCGGTGCGCAGATTGTGGTGGTGGACCGCGGGGACTCGGCCGCGCTGATCGCGGCCACCGCGCGACTGCTCGCGCAGCCGAGGCCAATTCCCACGTGGGAGCAATACGGCGCCTGGGACTGGGACAGCGTGGCCGACTCCTACGTCCGGATCATGAAGGGCGTGTCCCGAGCCGGCGCTGGCTCTGAATCACCGGCGTGAGGGGGACACTCCGCCTGACCGAGAGGGCATCGAGCGCGCCATGGAAGGATGCTGACATGACGGTGGACGAGACGAGACGTGGGGCGCTGACGCCGTTCCGTCAGGTCCGAGAGCGGGTAGTTAGTGCGCGAGTCGGACCATGGACTGTAACCGTGCTGCTGCTGTGCGCACTGCTTGCCGGTGGGGCCTGGGCACTCGCTTCGCCGCTCGGCGCATCGCCAGATGACGACTTCCATCAGGCCAGCATTTGGTGCCCGTCACCACTGAATACCTCGGGTTGCCAGTTGGTTGTCGACAGCGACGGTGCCATCAAGGGGGCATATGTGCCGCAACCAGTGGCACTGTCAGTGTGCTACGCCCTCAACAAAGACATCTCAGGGTCATGCCTTCGCGACCTCTCCGATGAGCAGCTCGTCCCCAAAGAGCACATCAACCAAGGAGCGTATCCAGGCGGTTACTACCGGTTTATGCACCTCTTTGTGACGAGCAACGTCACCCTCTCAGTGATCATGATGCGGATGGTGAACGTCCTTCTCGCGGTGGGATTGTTAGCCAGTGGCATCTGGTTGTTGCCGGCAGCCGCCCGACAGGGCCAAAGCGCCGCCATTCTCAGTGGGCTGGTCCCACTGGGTATGTTTCTCATCGCCTCGGTCAACCCCAGTTCCTGGGCCGTGTCGGGCGTGGTTGCCGTGTGGCTCGGGGTCCACGCTCTCCTTCAAGCGAGAGAACGGTGGCGGATCCGCGCGGCGGCGACCTTGACGATCGTCGGGGGAATCGTCGGAGCAAGCGCGAGGGCCGACAGCGGTGCGTTCCTGGTCGTGGTTGTCGGGCTGACCGCAGTGCTGCATTGGCGAACGGTTGGCAGCTGGTGGCGTCGCATCCCGATTCTCGTGGTGCCGCCACTCCTGGGGGTCTGGTCGTATGTGGCATCAAGCCAGCGAAGCGCGATTAGTGAAAGCTGGGCGCCGCTGCAGGCTCGAGACCGGATGGTGGTGCTCTTCAAGGATCTTCAAGAACTACCAAGCCTGGTCATGGGTGTGTTTGGGCAAACGTGGGGACTCGGCTGGCTCGACACTCCGATGCCTGCGGTGGTGGGTTCCAGCGCCCTCTTCGTCGCCGGCGGTCTCGTGATGGTTGGGTTGAGCAGGATGAACGGGCTCAAGGGTCTTGTGACCGCTGCTCTCATGATGACCATCATGGCCGTGGCACTGCTCGGTCTCCTCGCGTCGAACTACTACGTTGGCGAAGGAATCCAACCTCGGTATCTACTTCCCCTGATCGTCGTACTCCTCGCGATGATGATGACGGGTCGAGAGCTTCATTCCCCGCTCCATCTTGCCCAGGCGCAAACGACAATGATTGGTCTGGCGCTTGCGGCAGCCAATGGCTTGGCGCTGTTCACAAACATGCGCCGCTACATCACTGGTCTCGATGTCGTCTCGCCATATCTCAACCGCCATGTTGAGTGGTGGTGGTCCTTCGGCCTACCCCCTGCTCAAGTATTTCTCATCGGGAGCGCGGCCTTCGCAGTGTTGGCGTTCACCCCTTGGCTGCTGACGCGCCCTCGCCCGCAGGCGCCTGAGCCGGCGCCGATCCGGCAAAAACCCGCCTGAGGTATCTCAGTCCCCAGAATCCCAGGACGCTCGCGACCGCCAACCGGAAGACGAGCCAGACCCCGTCACCGGGAATCACACCGCCAATGACGCCAAGAGCTAGCACGGTGAGGGTCGGCATCGCGATACCCCGGATCCGCCAGTTGACCTGACTGATTCGAGGTAACACCAGCCTCGTGACACCTGCCATGACAAGGGTGGCTAGGGGAAAACCGAGTGCGAGGAGAGCAGGCTGAGCGGGGATAAGGGCCAACGTGATGGCGGCGATGGCGATCGAACCCGGCACGACATAGACAAGTGCCGCGTTTCGTCCCTCAGCCATCATGAGATGCACAGTGGCTAGATAGGCGACGAAGAAGATTGCGCCAACGCACGCGACTGAGGCCACGGAGACCAACTCGTCGGGGCGGTAGGTCGAGGGCATGAGCAAGGGCAGGAGGACAGGGAAGAGCATCGTGAGACCCCCGCATAGCAACGCGATGACTTTTGCCACGTCGCTCACGAGGGTGGAGGCCACCTCGGTTCTCCGGGCGGGAGGCGTGCGATAGATGATCGGACTCCATGAGTTGGAAAGAGCCACAGCGATAATTGCTGGTGCCGTGGCGACGTACAAGCTCAATTGCATTCGCCCCGCTTCACCCACTCCGAGACGATGGCTGGTGAGGACAACGCATACCGCTGTTGCGAGATAGACGGCGCTTTGATGGAAAATCATCGCCAGGCCCAATCTCAGCGCGCTGAGGAAGTCCCCTGGATGGCGTGTGGCCTTGCCTGCGCGGAAGAAGTCGAGCAGACCGATGCCGAGGGCCAAGCCATAGCCGAGGGCAATGCCGAGAAGGTATCCAGTGCCACCATCAGCTCTCTGCTTCTGGACGAGTACGAGACCAAGCACGGGTGCCGCAAGACTGGCGACCAATCCGACTGCAACGAGGGGGACCGGACGGTCCTGCGCCCGCATGACCCCCTGAATGCTGGCGATCACGCTGAAGAACCAGGCTGCGATGAGCGCGTAGATGTAGCCGACATTGAACGAGACATTGAACACGGCAGGAGTCCACCAGGGACTGGTGACGCAGACGAGGGCGGTGAGAAATGCCGACGGCACGATGCTCATGAGGACGATGGCTCGAGCTCCCGGGATTCCGGAAGGGCCAAGGATTCCGTGTCGGGCTATCGGTTCTTGAAGGCCGAAGCCGAGCACAACCAATCCCACTTGGATGATGACGAGCCCAAGGCCCACAACACCATACTGAGATGCGTCAATTGAGCGCGTCAGGGCCGGGGTGACGACCAGCGTCACCAGGACAGGAGCCGCTGACGACAAAGAGTAGATCAGACCCTGACTGAGAAGCTTGCTGCTCTCGCTTCCGGGCTGGATTCCGGGCGGAGAGTTGGGGACCGTCACGGCGTCACTCTACTGAGATCCGGAATGCGCTCTGCCGCGGCGACGTGCGTCAACGGACGGGCTATGCACAGGTGGGTGGGCCGCGGGCGGGGGGCGCAGGCGAAGGGACCGGGGTGTCATAGAGCGTTTACCTGGCGTTTGCCTCCACCTTCTTCCGGTCATAGTTGAGCCGGTCGTTGACAAGGCGGGTGGACCGCGGGGGGGGGGGGGGGGTTGTTTGGACTCGAGGGCGTCTTCTTGTCGGCGGGGCGCGGCTGCAGATCGGGGGTCCACGCCCGGCGGGCCTTCACGGGTTCGTCGCGGGCTGGTGCGGTTGTGACAGATGAGGCACAATGACACCAGCGTGACGGAAGTCTCGCTCGGCCTTGGGCCGCACGGCATACATGCAGCGTCGACGCACGCGGCGCGGTGCTCACAGCAGGTGAGGCGTTGGGGAAGACGTCCCTCGCACTGCAAGGAGGACCGGATGTCTGCCGCCGCGCACCAAGCCGCGACGCGTGGGGTCGTGTTCATTCACTCGACCCCGGCTCCGCTGTGCTCCCATATCGCCTGGGCGCTCGAGGGCATCCTCGGTCACCCTGTGCGCCTTGATTGGCAGCCGCAACCCGCCGCGCCCCGCCTGCAACGCACGGAACTCACGTGGGTCGGCGCCGCAGGCACCGGCGCACGCATCGCCACCGCCCTGCGCGGATGGGGCGACATCCGCTATGAAATCACCGAGGAACCCTCACCCGGCGTTGACGGCTCCCGTTGGGCGCACACCCCATCCCTTGGCATCCACCACTCATGGTCCGCCGCCAACGGCGACGCCGTCATCCACGAGGACCGCATCCGGTCAATCGCGGAGCAACACGCCCACGATGCGGTGAGTTTGCAGCACGCCATCGACGGGCTCCTCGGCGGCCCCTGGGACCGCGAACTCGAACCCTTCCGGTATGCCGGTGACGGCGCCACCGTGCGCTGGCTCCACAAGGTCGGCTGAGTCCGCCCCGAACTGTCCGATCCGTCGCGAGCCCGGCCTGAGCCTGCAGATCCCTCGCGAGCGATCAAGAATGCGGGCTATTTCGCGGTCTTAACCCGCAATTGCCTCCGCTCGCGGAGGCGAGCGCTCGGCACACCGTCGCCGGATCGGCTCACACGCTGCGGAAGGCCAACGCGACGTTGTGTCCACCAAAGCCGAACGAGTTGTTGAGCGCCACAATCGGCCCTTCCGGCAACGCGCGGTGCTCGCCGCGCACAACGTCGAGCCCCACCTCGGGGTCGAGGTTGTCGACATTGATCGTCGCGGGCGCGACCCGGTGATGAAGCGACAGGATTGTGAAGATCGCCTCCAGCGATCCGGCAGCCCCGAGCAGGTGGCCGGTCATCGACTTGGTCGCGCTCACGGGGATCGAACCAGCCAACTCCCCAAACGCCCGCCGAACCGCGTTGGCCTCGGCGACATCACCCACCGGGGTCGAGGTCGCGTGCGCGTTGATGTGCGCGATATCCGAAAGCGCCGCCCCCGCAGTCTCGATGGCCTCGAGCATCGCTCGGGCAGCACCAGAACCCTCGGGCTCAGGCGCGGTGATGTGGTGGGCATCCGCAGACATCCCCACCCCGGCCAACTCGGCATAGATCCGCGCTCCACGAGCCTGAGCGTGCGCTTCACTCTCCAACACGATGATCGCCGCGCCCTCGCCGAGGACGAAGCCATCGCGGTCGGTGTCATAGGGCCGTGACGCTGCGGCAGGGTCGTCGTTGCGGGTCGAAAGAGCTTGCATCGCTGCAAAACCCGCGATCGGCATCGGGTGCATCGCCGCCTCAGTCCCGCCCGCGACGACGATGTCGGCGCGGCCGCTGCGGATCAGCTGGACGGCATACCCCATGGCTTCGGCGCCCGAGGCGCACGCGCTCACCGGGGTGTGGGCACCGGCGCGCGCCGAGAGTTCGAGCGAGATGGCGGCGGCGGGGCCGTTCGGCATCAGCATCGGGACCGCGAGGGGATAGACCCGGCGAGGTCCCTTCTCTCGCAACGTATCCCACTGGTTGAGCAGCGTGTGCACGCCGCCGATGCCCGACCCGACGACGACCGCGATGCGCTCGGGTGCGATGTCAGGGGAGCCAGCGTCCGCCCATGCCTCGCGCGCCGCGACCAAGGCGTACTGCGAGGACGGGTCCAAGCGACGCGTCTCGACCTTGGCCAGGACCTGCTCGGGGGGAGTCGCGATCTGCGCCGCGAAGTGCACGGGCAGCGAATACTCTGCGACCCAGTCGAATTCGAGAGTCCTCGCCCCGGAGCGCCCCGCGAGGAGGGCCTCCCATGTCTCGGGCACGGTGCCACCGATCGGGGTAGTCGCTCCGAGGCCAGTCACCACAATGCGGGTGTCACTGGACGACGTCATGAAGGCTCCTCAAGGGTTGGTTCGCGCACCTGTCGGGTCGGGGTCGAGCACAACCTGGGTATGCCGTGCCGCCTCCGAGCGCTCTCACGGCGCGGACACGGCATACCCAGAGTGGGTCGGCGAGCAGTCGGTTGAGTTAGGACTGCGCGCTCTGAATGAAGGTGACCGCGTCGCGGACGGTCTTGAGGTTCTTGACCTCGTCGTCGGGGATGCGGACGCCGAAACGCTCCTCGGCGTTGACGACGATCGTCATCATCGACAGCGAGTCGATGTCGAGGTCGTCGGTGAAGGACTTGTCGAGCTCGACCTCAGCGGTGTCGATGCCGGTCTCTTCGTTGACGATTTCAGCCAGTCCTTCGAGGACTTCCTGCTCAGTGCTTGCCATGTGTGACTCCTTCGGTAAGAAACGATGAACTGGTCTGAACGTGTCCCGAATGACCCGTCGGGACGCGGGAACTCGTTAGGGCAGGACGACGACCTGCGCGGCATACACGAGCCCGGCACCAAAACCGATTTGGAGCGCGAGCCCGCCGTGGGGGATTTCGCCTGCGCGCAACATGCGCTCGGTGGCGAGGGGGATCGATGCCGCCGAAGTGTTGGCCGTGTCGACGATGTCGTGCGCGACCGGGATGTCGGCGGGGAGCTTGAGTTGTTTGACCATCGCGTCGATGATCCGCAGGTTGGCCTGGTGCGGGATGAACGCATCGAGATCGTCGGGGGTGATGCCCGCGGCTTCGATCGCTCGGCGAGCCACCGGCGCCATACCCCACACAGCCCACCGGAAGACCGACTGACCCTGCATGCCGATCGACGGGAAGGCCAGGCCTTGGTCGCGGATCTCGGTCCACGACTCGTTCTGTTTGATGGTCTCCCACTGGCTGCCGTCCGAGCCCCAAATCGTGGGCCCGATGCCGGGGAAGTCCGAGGGACCAACGACTGCGGCACCCGCGCCGTCGGCGAAGATGAACGCCGTGGAGCGGTCGGTCGCGTCAGTGAAGTCCGACAGCTTCTCTACGCCGATGACGAGGACGAAGCGGGCGCTGCCGCCGCGCACCATGTCGTTGGCCATCGCGATCCCGTGGCAATAGCCAGCACACGCTGCCGAGATGTCGAACGCCGCGCACCGCAAGCCAAGTTCTTCCGCCACGATCGGCGCTGCTGCGGGTGTCTGATAGGGGTGCGTCACGGTGGCCAGGATGATCGCCTCGACCTGCGAGGTCTCGATCCCGGCTGCGGCGATGGCATCACGCGCTGCAGCCGCCGACATCGAGACGACAGTGTCGTTGGGCCCGGCCCAGCGGCGGGACTTGATGCCCGAACGTTCTTGAATCCACTCGTCGGAGGAGTCGATCAACTCGACGATTTGGGAGTTGGGTACGACCCGCTCAGGGCGGAATCCTCCCACCCCCCAAATGCGCGCGTGGGCTGCGCCCGTGGGAGGACGGAGTATGCCGGTGCCTTTGGGCGCGTCAGCGGCGCGCGCCTGCGCGGGCTGAGAACTCGCCGACTCCGCGCCGGTCATCGTGACCGTCCTCCGGTCGGACCTTCGGGGCTAAAGCGCAGCAGCGGCTGCCCCGGTGCCACCTCGTCGCCTTCTTCGACGAGCCAGCCACCCATGACCCCAGGATGGGCCGCGGTGACGGCGTGGCTGTCGCGGTCACCAAACACGTGCGCGA
This sequence comes from Actinomycetales bacterium, assembly GCA_016715285.1. GTDB lineage: Bacteria > Actinomycetota > Actinomycetes > Actinomycetales > Dermatophilaceae > Phosphoribacter > Phosphoribacter thorii. The sequence continues at coordinate 238,089 of JADKAO010000001.1, forward strand.
GCACCTCGCCGGTGGAGACCTGGTCGCCGGGCTGGACGGCGCTGAACCGCACGCGGCCCTTGGTCGGGGCCACGCCAAGGGTCCAATCCACGTCGGGCGCGTGGTCGTTGCCGCCGTGCTCAGCAACCATCCGCCGCGCCTCGTCAAGTTGATCGGGCGTGTTGAGGGCAAGAATCTCCACGCCAGGCATCGCGCGTTTGGCCAGGCCAGCGAGGGTGCCTGCGGGGGGTACCTCGATGAGGCCGGTGACCCCGAGGTCGAGCAGCGTCTGCATACACAAGTCCCAGCGCACGGGCGCGCTCACCTGCGTCACGAGCCGGTTGAGGACGTCACGGCCAGCGTGGACGATGTGGCCATCGCGGTTGGACACGAGCCGGTTGTGGGCTTCGTGGGTTGTCATCGCCGTGGCGTATGCCGCCAATTGAGCAGTTGCCGGGGCCATGTGGTGCGTGTGGAAGGCGCCGGCCACCTGGAGCGGGATGACTCGAGCCTTGGCTGGCGGGTCGGCGGCAAATGCGGCGAGTTGGTCAAGGGTCCCGGCGGCGACAACTTGGCCGACGCCGTTCATGTTGGCGGCGGTGAGACCGTGCCGGGTGATGGCATCCAGGACCTCGGCCGGGTCGCCGCCGAGGACGGCAGACATGCCGGTGGGGGTCAAGGCTCCCGCAGCAGCCATCTCGCGTCCGCGTTCGCGGACGAACACGAGGGCCTGCTCCGCCGTGATGACCCCGGTCGCGGCGGCAGCAGTGATCTCACCCACCGAGTGACCTGCTCCCACGGACACTTTGCGGAACCCGTCGGCCGGCCGAGGGAACAGCGACAGCAGCGAGCACAAACCAGCAGCAACGATGAGGGGCTGCGCAACCGCGGTGTCTCGCAGCGTGTCTGCGTCCGATGTCGTTCCGTGGCCGACAAGGTCCATGCTCGCGACCGTCGAGAACCAGGCCATCCGCTCACTAAAACCAGGGAGCTCAAGCCACGGGGAGAGGAAGCCTGGCTTCTGAGAGCCTTGGCCAGGGCAGAGGACAGCTAGCACCATTCCACTGTCGCAGGGATCACACCGCGAGGTCGCGCCGGTATCGGCCAACAGCTCAGACACCCGTTTGGAGGTTTCCTCCAAAACCGCCCGCAGGCGAGCAGGCGCTACCGGCGGCGAGCGAGTGCGTTGAGCGCAACCGCGAGGCGCACGGCATACGCGTCCCTGGGGTCGGTGAGGTCGTAACCCGTGAGGTCGGCGATCCGCCCGATGCGGTAACGCACCGTGTTGGGGTGGACGAAGAGGATGCGCGCGGTTGCCTCCAAGCCACCCGCATCGAGGTATGCCGTGATCGTGTCGGTGAGTGCCGGGTGCTCGCGGAGCGGGATCGCAATCCGGTCGATGAGGTGCCGGCGGGCGCGGTCATCACCGACGAGAATCCGCTCTGGCAGGAGCTCGTCGGCGAGAACCGGTCGGGGTGCCTGTGGCCAGGCCGGTGCGGCGCTCAAACCATGGAGGGCGGCTCGTGCCGAGCGACCGGCGGCAAACAGGTGCGGGACGGTGGGGCCGACGACGTAGGGGCCTGGGCCGAAGAGATCAGCCATCCCCGTGGCCACGGTCATCGGGTCAGCGGCGCCGCCGAGGATGACGATGAGCCGGTTGCGTTGGACGGCCGAGAGTGCCTCTGCACCTGCCGAGGCGGCCGCCCGGCGAATCGCTTCAGAGAGCGCTGCCGTTGTGCCGGAAGGAGTCTGGCCCGCAATGACGGTGACGTGCGAGACCGAGCCCCACCCGAGGGCAGTCGCCCGCGATTGCATCGAGTCGTCGGCTTCACCGCGCAAGACGGCATCGACGACGAGCGCTTCAAGGCGCGCATCCCACGCCCCCCGCGCCTCGGCGGCACGGGCGTAGACCTGAGCTGCCGAGAAGGCAATCTCGCGCGAGTACCGCAACACGCTCTCACGGAGTGTCTGCTCGTCGCCGGGCGCGGCGAGGGCGTGGACATCGTCTTCGACGACGTCAACGACGGAGCGGATGAGGTCGAGGGTCTGACCGAGCGAGACCGCGGCGGTCAGCTCGCGCGGCGCCGTGCCAAAGACGTCGGCGGTGATGAGGTGGTCATCTGCGTCGGCTTGCTGGTCTGTGCTGAGCCACGCAACGAAGGCGGCAACGCCGGCTTGCGCGACCAGACCCACCCAGGATCGCTGCTGCGCAGGGAGGGCTTCGAACCACGCATGCTGTGCTTCGATCCGCCGCAGGGCTGTCGTCGCGAGCCGCCCGGCGGCACGTTCGATCTCGCGGCAGGTCGCTGCGCTCGGTCGTCGCCGCGGGGGAGGGACGCTCACACGCGAGATCCTATTTGTATGCCGTCCACAATGGCTGCGATCTGACGGCTGCGAATCCGCTCGGTGAGAGAACCGCGCGGCCCTGCCTGCGGTCGTCAACCAGCGCCGAGCGCTTAGTCGGTGCCAGCCTCCATGGCCGCGCGATCGAGGCTCTCGCCGTCGTCCACGAGCTCAGGGTTAGCGGCAATGCTCGCGCCACCGCCGGGCTCGAGCCGGCCGATGAGGTCGGCGTGCCCGCCGAGGAGCTGCCCCTGGGCGGCATACAGCTCGAGTTTGGAGCGGGTGTCTGCAATGTCGAGGTTGCGCATGGTGAGCTGACCGATGCGGTCGACAGGGCCGAAGGCCGCGTCCTCGGTGCGTTCCATCGACAGCTTGTCCGGGTGGTAGGAGAAGGCGGGGCCGCGAGTGTCGATGATCGAGTAATCGTCGCCGCGGCGCAGTCGGATGGTGACCTGACCGGTGACCGCCGAGGCAACCCAGCGCTGGAGCGACTCCCGCAACATGAGCGACTGCGGGTCAAACCAGCGGCCTTCGTAGAGAAGCCGGCCGAGGCGTCGGCCTTCGGCGTGATAGTTGGCGATGGTGTCTTCGTTGTGGATTGCCGACAGGAGGCGCTCGTAGGCGATGAACAGCAAGGCCATGCCGGGGGCTTCGTAGATGCCGCGGCTCTTGGCTTCGATGATCCGGTTCTCGATTTGGTCGGCCATGCCGAGGCCGTGCCGGCCGCCGATGGCGTTGGCTTCCATGACCAGGGCCACTGCGTCGTCAAAAGGGCGGCCGTTGATCGCGACGGGGCGGCCTTGGACGAACTCGAGCGTGACGTCCTCGCTGGGGATCGAGACGGAGGAGTCCCAGAACTTGACCCCCATGATCGGCTCGACGATCTCAATTGAGGTGTCGAGGTGCTCGAGCCGCTTGGCTTCGTGAGTCGCACCCCAGATGTTGGCGTCGGTGGAGTAGGCCTTTTCGACCGAGTCGCGGTAGGGCAAGTTGTGCGCGGCCATCCATTGCGACATCTCGGTGCGGCCGCCGAGTTCGGTGACGAAGTCGGCGTCGAGCCACGGCTTGTAGATCCGCAGGTTGGGGTTGGCGATGAGGCCGTAGCGGTAGAACCGCTCGATGTCATTGCCCTTGTAGGTCGAGCCATCGCCCCAGATGTCGACATCGTCGGCGCGCATGGCTCGAACGAGCAGGGTTCCGGTCACGGCGCGGCCAAGCGGGGTGGTGTTGAAGTACTGCTTACCGCCCGAGCGGATGTGGAAGGCCCCGCAGGCCACTGCGGAGAGTCCTTCTTCGACGAGGGCCGCGCGGCAATCGATCAGGCGCGAGATCTCGGCGCCATATTGGCCGGCGCGGCCGGGGATCGACTCGATGTCGTCCTCGTCGTATTGCCCGATGTCAGCGGTGTAGGTGCACGGAATCGCGCCCTTATCGCGCATCCATGCGACGGCCACGGAGGTGTCGAGCCCTCCAGAAAAGGCGATTCCGACACGTTCGCCGACAGGGAGGGAGGTCAAGACCTTAGACACGGGTGCAACTATATGCACCTGTGTGCATAAGCATCAAATCGCTTCGGGTTTGGCTGGTGGCGCTATGCCGATGGTGCGTCAGAACGCACGCTCGGCATAGCCGAGGAGCCCGAGTCCCCGCGGAAATGCACCATCGCCACCGCGACGAAGCAGAGCACAAGCGGGATGACGCCCACCGTCTCGGGGCGCCAGTGGTAGAGCGGGAGGAGGAACGGGGTCAGCGCAGATCCAACGAAGGAGACGGCTAGCGCAACCGAGGTGGCACCCGCCGGATTGGACGGCGTAGATTGCATCGACAACGTGTTCGTGAGCACGCGAGTGCTCGTGGCACCTACCCCGGCCAGCGCGACAGCTGCCACCAGAGCAACCACCCACGGGGCAAGTGGGAGCGCAAGGGCGGCAGCACCCAGGAGCAACAACGCCCGTATGCCGGTGCGCGTCGTCCCCACGCGATCGGCGAGTTTGCCGATCGACCGCCCCGAGACGGACCCGGCCATCCCAAACGTTGCCACGACGACACCACGGGCCGCCGGTTCGAGTTCAAATCGGTCGGAGGCGGTGAGCGCGGCGACGAGCATGACGGCGGTCGCCGTGAACTGGCCAGCAAAGCCGGTGAGGCAGGCCAGCGCGAGCCGTGGGTTGAGCAACTCTCGCCAGCGCAGGCCAGGCACCGAAGGTCGGGAGTTTTTGCCCGCCGCGCCCGCCGCGCCCGATGCGCTCGCCACGCCCCTCGCGCCCGACGCACCGAACGCTGCTCTGCCCGTGGGGGTGATGGCCGCGAGCGTCACTGCTGCGACAGCCGACAGGCCGAACGCCCAGCGGTAGTCGACTCCCGCTGCGACCCCTCCGACAAATGGTGCGAATGCCTGCCCGGCAGCGCCGCACGCGGCATACGTCCCCAGTGCCCGCCCGAGACGCTGCGGCGGCACGAGTTCAGCAATGAGCGCGAGCAAGAGCGGGGTGGTAAAGGCGTTGGCGGCTCCCTGAAGCATCCGGCCACCGAGGAAGGGGACAGGCGCAGTGGCCACGACGCAGATCGCACTGGCGACGGCATACGTGATGAAGGCGACCCGGATGGCGCGCGCGAGTCCGAACCGCGCCCCGACCGTCCCGGACACGAGCATGAGCGTGCTGAACGGGATCATGTACCACGTCACCGCAGTAGCGGCCGTGCCCACCGACGTGCCCAGGCTGGCGGCGAGCTCGGGCAGCATCGCGTTGACCATGGCGCCGCCGAACGGCCCCATGAAGCCCCCGACGTAGAGCGGCCACATGCGCGGCGAGCTCGCGGTTGAGGAGGTGGCCGGCGCGCTACTGCGGGCCACGGCCTGGCATCGGGAGCGGCCCGGTCGCGGTGAAGATCGTCGTGAAGCCGGCGTCTCGACGTGGGCCGTCGAACCACGGCAGCCCGGCGGCGAGATCCGGATCGACGGTTGCGAGGTATGCCGTCGCCGCCGCGTGGTCGGTGAAACACGCCTCCGTCCGAATGTCCTGGCGGTGCACCTGCGAGAACCGACGACCCAAGACGGCAGCACCGTTCTCGGCGCTGAACTGAGTTCGAACCGGTCCTGACCCGGCATCTGCCAGCAGCGTGGCGAGGTGCTCGTCGCCGTTGGTGACTGCGAAGAACGTCCCACCGGGGGTGAGGACGCGAGCGGCCTCGGCGATGACCGCATCGAGGTCCGGCACGTGATAAAGCATCCACGCGGCGATCACCACGTCGGCCCAACCGTCGGCGACGGGCAAGGTGTCCGCTGAGGCGACCATGGCCCTCACGGTCGCTCCGGTCGCGACGGTGGCGGTGACCATCGCCGGGGATAGGTCGGTGGCGAGGTAGTCGCACTCAGGGAGAGCACGGCATACCTGAGCAGCTAAAAGTCCTGTGCCGCAACCCATCTCGACCACTCGGTGAGGCTCAAGCGCAATGACCGCATCCCGCAGCGCGATGACCGGGTCGATGCCGTCGGGACCCGGACCCCAGATCCCGATCCGCTGGGTGAGCCGGTCGGTCGTGGCGTATTGCTCAGCCACGACCGACCGCTCCCGCATGGTCTGGTTCCAATCAGTCATGCGCTGGGCATGAGCGCGCGACGCGCCACGTCAGGCATCGCCGCCGGAGTTGCCTGACGAGCCGGCAGTGACGTCGAGCAGGCGATACTTCTCCGCCGCCTGGCGCGCCATCGACGGGTCGACGTCGCCGCGCGCCGCGAGCGCCTGCAGCGTGCGCACCGCGATCGACGGGCCGTCAATGTGGAAGAAGCGCCGAGCCGCCGCGCGCGTGTCCGAGAACCCGAACCCATCAGCCCCCAGCGACACGAAGTCCCCGGGCACCCACGGGCGGATCTGGTCCTGCACCGCACGCATGTAATCCGACACCGCAACGACCGGTCCAGGTGCACTGGCGAGCCGCTGGGTGACATAGGGCACGGGGGGTTGCTCGTACTCACCGGGGTGGAGGAAGGCCGCGTCATCGCACGCCATCCCGTCGCGCCGAAGCTCAGTCCACGACGTCACGGACCACACGTCGGCGGCGACCCCGAAGTCGTCGGCGAGCAGTTGCTGCGCCTCCAGTGCCCACGGCACCCCGACGCCCGACGCGAGGATCTGAGCGCGAGCCGGTTCGTGCTGCCAGCCCTCGGTGTCGGCCTTCTTGTAGAGGTACATGCCCTTGATGACGCCCTCGACATCGAGGTTCTCGGGCTCGACCGGCTGGATGATCGGCTCGTTGTAGACGGTGATGTAGTAGATGACATCGCGGCTGCGCCCGTCACCAGGGCCGTCGCCGTACATCCGCTCAAGGCCGTCACGCATGATGTGCGCGATCTCGTAGCCGAACGCCGGGTCGTACGTGACGACCGCGGGGTTCGTCGACGCGAGCAAAGGCGAGTGCCCGTCAGCGTGCTGCAGACCCTCGCCGGTGAGAGTGGTGCGACCGGCGGTCGCCCCGATGAGGAAGCCGCGCGCCATCTGGTCGGCAGCCGCCCAGATGGAGTCACCGGTGCGCTGGAAGCCGAACATCGAATAGAACACATAGATCGGGATCATCGGCTCGCCGTGCGTGGCGTATGCCGTGCCCGCTGCGGTGAACGCCGCGAGCGACCCTGCCTCGTTGATGCCCAGGTGAAGGATTTGACCAGCAACCGCCTCGCGGTAGGCGAGCATCAGATCGTGGTCGACCGGGGTGTAGTTCTGCCCGTTGGGGTTGTAGATCTTGATCGTCGGGAAGAACGAGTCCATGCCGAACGTGCGTGCCTCATCCGGGATGATCGGCACGATCCGCGAGCCAAACTCCTTGTCTCGCATGAGGTCCTTGAGCAACCGCACGAACGCCATCGTCGTGGCAATCTGCTGTTTGCCCGAGCCCTTCTTCACCGCGGCATACGAGTCGGCATCCGGCAGCGGCAAAGGCGCATGCGTGGCCCGGCGCGATGGGATCGCCCCACCAAGGGCGCGGCGGCGCTCCAGCATGTACTTGATCGCCGGGTCGTCCGGACCTGGGTGGTAGTACGGCGGGTTGTAGGGGTCGGCTTCGAGTTGCTCGTCGCGGATCGGGATCCGAAGCAGGTCGCGGAAGTCCTTGAGGTCTTCGAGCGTGAGCTTCTTCATCTGGTGCGTGGCGTTGCGGCCAGCGAAGTGCGAGCCCAGCGTGAAGCCCTTGATCGTCTTGGCCAAGATCACGGTCGGCTGACCGGTGTGCTCCATCGCTGCCTGGTATGCGGCATACACCTTGCGGTAGTCGTGACCGCCGCGGCGCAGCTTCTCCCAAATCTGGTCGTCGGTCCAGTTCGCGACCATCTTGGCGGTGCGCGGGTCGCGGTCGAAGAAGTGCTCGCGCACGTACTTGCCGTCGTTGGCGCGGAACGTCTGGTAGTCGCCGTCAGACGTCTCGTTCATGAGGTGCACGAGAGCGCCGTCGCGGTCGCTCGCCAGGAGCGGGTCCCAGCCGCGGCCCCAGATCACCTTGATGACATTCCAGCCCGCGCCGCGGAAGAACGCCTCGAGCTCCTGGATGACGCTGCCGTTGCCGCGTACCGGTCCATCGAGGCGCTGCAGGTTGCAGTTGATGACGAAGGTGAGGTTGTCGAGTTCCTCGTTCGCGGCCAGCTGGAGCAGCCCACGCGACTCCGGCTCGTCCATCTCACCGTCGCCGAGGAACGCCCAGACCCGCTGCTGGCTCGTGTCCTTGAACCCGCGGTTGTGCAGGTACCGGTTGAACTGCGCCTGGTAGATCGCGTTCATCGGGCCGAGGCCCATCGACACCGTCGGGAACTGCCAGAACTTCGGCATGAGACGCGGGTGCGGGTAGGAGGACACGGCGCGGATGTCACCGTCGACAATGTGCGACTTCTCCTGGCGGAAGCCGTCGAGGTCGGCCTCCTGCAACGTCCCCTCAAGGAATGCGCGCGAATACATCCCTGGCGCCGCGTGGCCCTGGAAGAAGATCTGGTCGCCGCCACCTGGGTGGTCCGGGCCGCGGAAGAAGTGGTTCATGCCGACTTCGTAGAGCGTCGCGGCCGAGGCATAGGTCGAGATGTGCCCGCCAACGCCGACACCGGGTCGCTGAGCGCGGTGCACCATGACCGCGGCATTCCAGCGGATCCAGCGCCGGTATTGCCGCTCCATGTCTTCGTCACCCGGGAACCATGGTTCGCGCTCCGGCGGGATCGTGTTGATGTAGTCGGTGGTGGTCAGCGACGGGACCCCGACCTGTTGCGCACGGGCCTGCGCGAGCAGTTGCAGCATGAGGTAGCGCGCCCGGGTTCGGCCCTGAGTGTCGACGACGGCCTTGATCGACTCGACCCACTCCTGCGTTTCCTCGGGGTCGGTGTCGGGCAACTGGCTCGGGATGCCGTTGAGGATCGGTCCGGAGGAGGTCGGGCCTGCCACTGTGGGTCCTTTCGCGCCTTGGATATCCCACCCATCCTCTCGCGAAAAGCGGCCAACGTCACATTGGGTCCAGACAGCGGTCGGCCCTGTCGGGATATCGTTCACACCTACTGGCGAGTATGCCGGGACACTCACGGGTGCGTGAGTTCACCTCGGCCTATTCCGCACGGGATGCGTCGGCTGGGGCAGACTGGCTTCAGCCCGGCGGAACACCCGCCGGGCCAGACGCACAACAGGTTGAGTCACAGGCGTAAGGGAAGGAACGATCGTGCACGGGCGGGCGGAGGACGCGGCCAACGCCGGGTTCGCCAAGCTGGGATTTGCGCAAGGGCAGATCGTGCAGGAACTCGCGTGGGACGAGGACTGTGACGATGCGGTGCGTGAGGGCATCGAGTCGGTCGTTGGATCGCCCCTCGAAGACGAGGAATACACCGACGGCGCGGATGCCGTCCTCGTGTGGTTCCGCGAGGAAGACGGTGACCTGGTCGACACCGTGGTGGATGCGCTGACCAATCTCGTCGAGCACGGGTTCCTCGTGCTGTGTACGCCGCGGGCGGGTCAGCCGGGAGCGGTCGAGCCCAGCGACATTGACGACGCTGCAGTCACGGCTGGACTTCACCCTGCGGGGGTGTCCAACGTGTCAAAGACGTGGACGATTACGCGCCTCGTCGCGCCCAAGACGCCTCGCCGCTGATCTCGCCGCTCGTCGCTGCGGTGCCAGCAGCACTGCGACCTGGACCTGACCGGCAAACCCGGCTGGCAGACTGAGACCATGACCTCCGCTCTGCGCGTCGGTGATCGTGCTCCCGACTTCACCCTGCGCGACCAACACGGTGTCGACATCTCGCTCGCTGCCACCCAAGAGCATGCCGAGCTGGTTGTCGTCGTCTTTTTCCCCTTTGCCTTCTCCGGAATCTGCACCGGTGAACTCCGCGAGATCAGAGACAGCCTCGAAGACTTCCAACACGACGGCATCCAGGTGCTCGCCATCTCATGCGACCCGATGTATGCCCTGCGTGCCTGGGCCGATGCCGACGGGTACTTCTTCCCGTTGCTGTCGGACTTCTGGCCGCATGGCGCGGTGAGCAAGGACTACGGCGTGTTTATCGACGAGGGTGGCTTCGCTGGTCGCGCAACGTTCCTCATCGACGGTGAGGGCATCATCCGCTGGACCGAAGTCAACCCACCTGGGCTCGGCCGCGACTTCACCACCTATCGCGCGGCCCTCGCCGAGTTGCGGGCGCAGCGTCACGAGTAGGGTGTGCGACTGTCAGAATGAGCAGTCGGGCGGGGCGTGCTCCCGCTCCCGGGCCTGTAGCTCAGCTGGTTAGAGCACCGCGTTTACACCGCGGGTGTCGTCGGTTCGATCCCGGCCGGGCCCACATGTCACTCCTCTTGCGCGACGTCATCGAGGCCATCGAGGGCCTGTACCCCACCCCCACAGCGATGTCCTGGGACCGCGTGGGACTCGTGACGGGTGACCCGGAGCAGCCGATCCGTCGGATTCACCTTGCGGTCGATCCCACTCGAGCCGTCGTCGCCGAAGCCATTGAATTCGGTGCGGACCTGCTGGTGACCCACCACCCGTTGCTGCTGCGCGGCATACACTCCGTCGCCACGACGACCGCCAAAGGTGCGATCCTCACCCAGGCGATCGTCGCGGATCTCGCCATCTATTGCGCGCACACCAACGCCGACGTCGCCGACCCAGGCGTCAGCGACGCACTCGCAGCCGCGTGCGGTCTGACCGACCTGGAGCCACTCGCGCTCGATGAGGGCCGGGAAATCGGTCGAGTGGGCCTTCTCCCTGAGCCGATCTCGTTGCGGGAGTTCGCGACTCGGCTCGCCACCGCGTTGCCGCCCGCGCCCGTAGGCGTGCGGGTCTCCGGCGACCCAGACGCGCCCGTATGCCGGGTCGCTGTCATGGGGGGCAGCGGGGACGACCGCTTTGCTGACGTGCGTGCCTGCGGGGCAGACGTGTACGTCACCGCCGACTTGCGCCACCATCCGGCGCTGGAAGCTCGGGACGAGGCCGACGGCGGGAAGCCATTCCTCATTGATGCCGGCCACTGGGCGACCGAGTGGTTGTGGTTGGGGAGCGCCCGCGACCGGCTCCTCGAACAACTCACCCCAGTGGATGGCCCGGCCGATACGGTGGAGATCACGATCTCGTCGCTGCGAACCGACCCTTGGGACTTCCTGGTCAGCGCGGCGACGCCAGGCTCGACGACCAACGGAGGTCCGCGGTGAAGGCAGCTCCGGCTGAGCAACTCCGGTTGCTCGAGTTCCAAGCGCTCGACACGAGGCTCGACCAGCTCGCACATGCGCGGGCGTCGTTGCCGGAGTTGGCGACGCTCACGACGCTTGGTCAGGACTCGGCCGCACTGGACCGGGAGTTGGCGTTGGCTCGGACGGCCCAGCGCGATGTCCAGCGTGAGGTCACCAAGGCGGAGATGGATGTCCAGCAGGTGCGGGACCGCGCCGAACGTAATCAGAAGCGGCTCGACGTCGGCACCGGCACGGCCAAAGACTTGCAGGCTCTCCAGCACGAGCTCATCTCGCTCGCGCGTCGCCAGGGCGAACTCGAGGACATCGAGCTCGAGGTGATGGAGCGCGCCGAAGAACTCGACAGCCAGGTGGCTGCCCTGGACTCCCGCCGGTCTGCCCTTGACGCCGAGATCGCTGACGTGACGGCTCGCCGCGACGAAGCTTTTGCGCGCTTTGATGCGGAGCGTGAGACGGTCCTCGCCTCACGTGGCGAGGTTGCTCCGCAGATCGGCGAGGCCTTGATGACCCTCTACGCCAAGGTGCGCGAGAGCAGCGGCGGGATCGGTGCGGCCGAGCTCAAGCAGCGCCGCTGCGGTGGGTGCCGGCTGGAGCTCAACTCACTCGACTTGTCCTCGATCCGTTCGGCGGCGGCCGACGATGTCGTCCGCTGTGAGGAATGCCGGCGCATCCTCATCCGCACTGCCGAGTCGGGGCTCTAGCCCGTGGCGGGACGTGCTCTCATCGTCGAAGCCGACGGTGGCTCACGCGGCAACCCTGGCATCGCCGGGTTCGGTGCGCTCGTGCGTGATGCAGCGTCTGGTGTGGTGCTGGTCGAGCGGGCCGAGCCGCTCGGACGGGCCAGCAACAACGTCGCCGAGTATGCCGGGTTGATCGCTGGTCTTGAGGCAGCGGTGCGGATCGCGCCAGACGCCGATGTCGAGGTCCGGATGGACTCCAAACTGGTCGTCGAGCAGATGTCTGGCCGCTGGCAAATCAAGCATGAAGACATGCGGCGGCTGGCCGCCGAGGCCCGAGCAGTCGTCCGCACGCTCACCGGTGCTGGCGGCCGGGTTCGCTACACGTGGATTCCGCGAGACAAGAACAAAGCGGCCGATGCGCTGTCGAATCTCGCGATGGACGGCCGATCGGTTGATCGCGTGCCAGGTGCAGAGCCGACTGTTGCCGATTCCGGTGACTCGACTGTCCCTGCCGAGGGCACCGACTCAACCCCTCCCGGGCCAGACTCGAATCTTGACCCGATCTCGGGCTTGCGCATCAATCCAGTGGCACGGATGGACTCCGGCCGGGACGCGGCACTGACGGGGGCGACCCGTCTCGTCTTGGTCCGCCACGGGGTCACCGACTTGACGGTGACGGGACGCCTTGATGGCCGTGGGGGAGTGAACCCCCCGCTCAACGAGCTTGGTCACCACCAGGCGGCGCGAGCCGCGAGCGTCGTCCAGCGGTTGATCTCGACGTGGCAGGAAGCGGATGCAGCCCTGGGCGATTCAGGCGCGGCATCGTCGGAAACGCCGGTCCACGTGATCACGTCGTCATTGAATAGGGCGCGGCTCACGGGTGCCGCGATCGCGTCAGTGCTCGGCGTCACTCCCACCGAAGACCGGGACTGGGACGAGCGTGGCTTTGGTGAGTGGGATGGTCTGACCTTCGCCGAGATCGGTGCGCGGCACCCGGCCAAGCTCGCGCGGATGCGGATGGACACGGCATACGGGCCGCCTGGTGGCGAGTCCCGGGATGTCCTCGCGGCACGGGTCCGCGAGGCACGAGACCGCGCGCTGGGACGTGGCGGCACCGTCGTGGTCGCGACCAGCCGGGTCCCGATTCTCGTTGTCCTGAGCGATGCCTTAGGTATTGCGGCAGAACGGTTTTGGTCGATCCAGACCGAGCCCACATCGGTCAGCGTGGTGGAGTTCTGGCCCGATGGTGGCGTGTCTGTGCCAGTGGTGAACCTCGTTGAGCTGTTGGGGCCAGTGGACTAGCGCCGGTCAGGCGGTCACGTCGAGCAACCACGGCTTGCCTGGTTTGGCAGGCGGTGTGAGGTTGATCGTGAAACTCTCACTGAGCGCCGTCGCCAGCGCCGTGACGGTGCGCGGAGCCGTTGTCATCTCAGATACCGCGCGAGCCACCAAACCCCGCGTGTGCTTGGCCATGTGGGTTGCCCCGGGCACGCGAACGTGCACCCAGCGGGCGGCCAGTTCCCCGCTGGGAGTCCACGCTGCGGCATACGTGCTGGAGCGGGTATCCACAATCAAGCCCGAGCCGGCAGCTTCGCTGAGCACCGGCGCCAATGGGGCGCGCCAGTGGCGGGCAAGGGGCCCAGTCTCGGGGAGGGTCACCGCCATGGAGAGCCGGTATGCCGGAATGCGATCGGTGAGACGCACTGCGCCGAACAGCGCGGAGGCGATAACCAGCCGGCGGTTGGCGCGCCGACGCGAGGCGGCGTCAAGCGATCGCAGGTCGAGCGCGTCGTAGAGCACACCCTGATAGATCTCACCCGCAGGTGCAGTGGGAGCGATGGGCAAGGTGACGTTCCGTGCGACCTCCGCGTGGCGGGAAGCTGGCACCCCGAGGACAGTGTGGGCATCGGCGGCGCCGCTGGCACGGACGAGGGCCGCAAGAACGGTCACGCGCGCCGCTGTGAGATCCGGGAAGCTCAGCGACGACAGGTTGAGCACCCGTCCCCGTGTGGGAGCGGATTTCGTTTCTGACGGCGGGAGCAGCACAAGCACGGCGTGATGCTAGCTCGTGCAGGTTCGGGGCTGGCACGTGGTTAAGTGAGCGCATGCCAGCGCGCCATGTCAGCCTCCATGTTGCCCCGGCGAGAGCAGCCATGGGTGTACCGAACGGCCAACACGCTGCGCAACACCGTGAGGATGATCAGGACCCTACGGTCGGCGCGTTGTCGCGCCGGTTCGCGCAGATCCGAACCGAGTTGGCGGTGCCGGGAGAATTCCCGCCAGACGTCATCGAAGAGGCTAAAAACGCTGCTGCACAACCACTTCCGCAGCTGCCAGATCTGACGAGCTTGCCCTTTTGGACTCTTGACCCACCGGGTTCGATGGACCTCGACCAGGCGATGCATTTGGCCCGCGACAACGAGGGTTATCACGTCCGCTATGCCATTGCGGATGTGCCGTATTTCGTTGCGCCGCAAAGCAAATTCGACGCCGCCGTGCGGGAGCGTGGCCAGACGATATATCTCCCGGATGGCCGAATCCCGTTGCACCCCAAGGTCATCAGCGAAGCGGCCGCGAGTCTGTTGCCGGACGTGACGCGACCGGCATACGTTTGGGATTTGCTGCTCGACGGGGACGCTCACGTCACCCGGGTCTCTGTCGCGCGCGCTCTGCTGCGCAGCCGTGCCCGCCGTGACTACGAGACGGTCCAGGCCGAGTTCGACGCCGGGCGCGCCGACGATCAGGTGCGCATCCTGCACGAGATCGGCACGAAGCGGGCAGCGCTGGAAGTTGCGCGGGGAGGTGCCTCCCTGCCCATGCCCGAGCAGGAGATCGTCGAGGAGGCGCCGGGCCGATACCGGCTGGAGTTGCGGCCGCCCAGGCCTTCAGAGGACTGGAACGCCCAGATTTCGCTCATGACTGGGATGGCGGCTGCCGACCTCATGCTCGCTGGGGGAGTGGGGATCTTGCGCACGATGCCAGCGCCCGATCCAGCAGCGGTGGCCCGATTCCGGCGGCAGGCGGCTGCGCTGGGGGTTCCCTGGGCCCAGCCACAGCCCTATGGCGACTTCCTGCGGTCATTGGATCGGTCAAAGCCGAAGCACCTCGCGCTCATTCACGAGGCGACGTCGCTCTTCCGGGGGGCGGGCTACACGCCCTTTGATGGCGCTCTGCCTGACCTCCGGACTCATGCGGCGGTTGCCGCCCCCTACGCCCACGTGACCGCGCCATTACGCCGGCTGGTGGACCGCTTCGGGCTCGCGGTGTGTGCCGCGCTCAGCTCGGGGGAGCCGGTGCCCGGTTGGGCTCGCGAGGCGCTGTCGACCCTGCCCAAGCTCATGTCCGCGTCGGATCGGCGCGCTTCAGCGGTGGAGCGGGCGTGCACTGATGCGGTTGAGGCGGCGGTGCTGTCATCGCATGTCGGTGAGGAGTTCTCGGGGTCGGTGGTCGATCAGACGTCCAAGAATCGGCCGATTGTCCAGATCCTCGTTCCTGCGGTGCTCGCGCTCGCCAACGGAGAAGCGAAACCAGGCGACGACGTCCGGGTGCGGGTTGCTGCGGTTGACGTGGAGACGAGTCGGATCGACCTCGACATTATCGCGCGTCAGGCGTAGCGACGGGCAGCGGCGGCGACGGACGCGGCATACCCGCCTCCGAAGAGGTGGGCATGCACGGCCAGCGGATAGAGCTGGTGCAGGGCCTGCCGCTCGCGCCACCCGTCCGCGAGTGGGGAGACACCCTCGTATGCCGTGACGATCCGGTCGAGATGAGGCGCGCCGAAGAGCGCGAGCATCGCGAGGTCGCATTCTCGGTGCCCTCCGTGCGCGGCGGGGTCGATGAGGGTCGCTCCGCCGCGCGTCCACATCACGTTGCCCGACCAGAGGTCTCCGTGAATCCGTGCGGGTCTGTCGTCGGTGTCGAACGCTCCCTCCAGCACCAGAGCAGAGACTCGGTCGAGGAGTGCGCACGCGGCTGCGGAAAGGGTGCCGGCGTCACGGCATACCCGTGTGATGGGGGCGAGGCGGTCGATCGCGAGGTGCGCCCGCCAGCTGTCGTGTGATCCCAGGGGGAGGGGGAGGACGTTGTCGGCGGGGCCGAAGTAGCCGTCGCCGACCCAGCCCGCGGGCGGGGCACCCCACGCGTCGCCTCCAGCGGCGTGGGTCCGCGCAAGTCGCTCGCCGAACTCCGCCGCAGCAGTTGGTGTGGGCGGCGCGGTGTGAAGGCGGCGAAGGGTCAGGGTCTTGGGGGAGACATCGATGACGTCGACCACGGGTGCTCCGCCGTCCGCCTGCGCTGCCGCGAGCCAGCTCAGCCCAGCGGCCTCCCAGCCAAGGTAGGTCGCGGGCCCGTTGGGCGCCGTCTTGCGGAAGACTTCCGCCCCCTGGAGCGGGGACGGTTCAGCCGGCTCGCCCGGCGCGGGTCGTGAGGCAGGGGGCACGCGGCCACTGTAAGGCGGCAGTCACGCGAGCAGTGGGCGGGACGGCATACTGGATGGTGGATGAGTCGGTCAGGCGGTCGCGTCATCCGGGAGCCCGGCTTCGGCCGGTATGCCGGGTGCCGAGGAACGTCCGGACTCCGAAGGGCAGGGTGGTGGCTAACAGCCACCCGGAGCAATCCGCGGGACAGTGCCACAGAAAATAGACCGCCTCCCCGAACCGCTGGGTCGCCCAGTAGGCGGAGAGGTCAGGGTGAAACGGTGGTGTAAGAGACCACCAGCGACCTGGGTGACCAGGCCGGCTCGGTAAACCCCACCCGGAGCAAGCTCAGACAGCAGGCGTTTGAGGGCGGCCCGCCCGATGCCTGCGGGTAGAGCGCTAGAGCTGGCCAGCAATGGTCAGCCGAGATGGATGACCGTCGCTGTGCCTGCTGTAAAAGGCTGGCGCAGAACAGAATCCGGCGTATCGACCGACTCATCCACAACCCTCCTTGCGCGCATCCCACGATCCACAGGCAGGTATTCCGGGTGGCGCGCGGTGTCGGTGGCACGGCATACGGTGGGGTGATGGAACTGACCACTGACCTCGCCGGAGGCGACGCGCAGGCGGCTCGGGCTGACGATGTCAGCCGAGCGCAGATGGCGCTGCGGGCGCTGGTGGGCCGCGCTGACGCGGAGTTCCGCGATGGTCAACTGGAGGCAGTGCTCGCGCTGGTGCGCGACCGAGAGCGCGTCTTGGTCGTGCAACGCACGGGGTGGGGCAAGTCGGCGGTCTATTTCGTCGCGACCGTCATGCTGCGGGCCGCGGGGGCCGGTCCGACGGTGATCGTGTCGCCCTTGCTCTCGCTTATGCGGGACCAGGTCGCGGCTGCCGGGCGCGCGGGGGTGCGTGCGGTGACGATGAACTCCGCCAATGTCACTGACTGGCCGGAGGTGTCGGCGGCGCTCGCGGCGGATGAGGTCGACGTGTTGCTGGTCAGCCCTGAGCGGCTGACCAATCCCGATTTCCGCGCTCAGCAGCTGCCCGCTCTCGTGGCTCGCTGCGGCCTGCTCGTCGTTGACGAGGCACATTGCATCAGCGACTGGGGGCACGACTTCCGCCCGGACTACCGACGGATCAGCGATCTGCTCGCGGCCTTGCCCGCCGGCACACCGGTCTTGGCGACGACCGCCACGGCCAATGCGCGGGTGGTGGCTGATATCGAGGCGCAGCTGGGGCTCGGGGTGCAGCGCGGCCTCGGTGATGGCTCGGCCGGCGGCGTGGCCCATGGGGTCACAACGATCCGCGGCGGCCTCGCGCGCGCGTCCTTGAGGCTGGGTGTCTTGGGCTCCATGACAGCGACCCAGCGGTTGGCGTGGTTGCTGACGCATCTACCGTCGTTCCCGGGCAGCGGCATCATCTACACCCTCACCGTGGCCGGGGCGCAAGATGTCGCGGCGGCCTTGCGTGAGGCGGGCCATGATGTCGCGGCCTACACCGGTCGCTCTGACCCAGCCGAACGAGAGGAGCTAGAGCGGCGGCTGCGTGACAACGAGGTCAAAGCGCTCGTGGCGACGTCGGCGCTCGGGATGGGCTTTGACAAGCCCGACTTGGGGTTCGTCATTCACCTCGGTGCGCCGTCGTCGCCGGTGGCCTATTACCAGCAGATCGGCCGGGCAGGTCGGGCGACCGAGCGAGCCGATGTGCTGCTCCTGCCCGGGTCCGAAGACGCCGAGATTTGGGCCTACTTCGCCTCCGCGTCGATGCCTCGCGAGGAGCAGGCGAGTGCTGTGCTGGGCGCGCTGGCGGGGGCGCGCGGCCCGATGTCAACGGCTGCCCTGGAGACGACGGTCGACATCCGCCGCACTCGGTTGGAGCTGCTGCTCAAGGTGCTTGACGTGGAGGGTGCGGTCACGCGAGTGCGCGGCGGTTGGGTATCGACGGGTATGCCGTGGACCTACGACGCCGAGCGCTACGCCAACGTCGCGGCAGCTCGACGGCGGGAACAGCAGTTGATGCTCGACTACGAGCTAGCGAGCACGTGTCGGATGGCGTTCTTGCAGCGCACGCTTGATGACCCGACCGTCGCCGAGTGCGGCCGATGTGACGTCTGCGCGGGGGAGTGGTTTGACCGCGAGGTCCCGGCCGACGTTCTTGACACGGCGCGCACGACGCTCGGCAAAGCAGGCGTGGCCATCGATCCACGTGCCCAATGGCCCACCGGGATGGATCGCCTTGGCGTCCCCGTGCGCGGGCGGATCAGCGTTGACGACCAATGCGAGCCCGGCCGCGCGATCGCGCGGCTGAGCGACCTCGGGTGGGGTCCGCGGCTTCGGCACGCACTCGCACAGGATGGTCCTGTGCCATCAGAACTCGTCGGCGCAGCGGTCGCCACGCTCGCGTCGTGGCCGTGGCGGCATCGGCCCACGTCAGTCATATGGGTGCCGTCACGGACTCATCCCCAGCTCATCGAGTCGGTCGCCACCGAGGTGGCGCGGATCGGCCGGCTCACCCTGCTCGGCCCTCTCGAGATGCGCCATGGCGGTCCGACGGGCGGTCCTGGTGGCAACTCGGCATACCGGCTTGCAGGCGTGTGGGAGCGCATCGCGGTGCCAGAGTCGGTCCAGGTCGCGCTGGGGCGCGACCCAGGTCCGGTCCTGCTCGTCGATGACCTCGTGTCCTCACGCTGGACGATGACCATCGCCGGACGGGCCCTGCGGCAAGCTGGCGCCGAGGGCGTGCTGTCGTTTGCCCTCGCGATCGACGGGTGAAGTTAGCGGCGGTGCTCCCGGTAGTAGCGAATCAGCCCTTGGGTTGAGGAGTCCTGCGCGTCAAGCGCGTCATCGTCGCCAGCCACGGCCGGCTCGAGCGCCTTGGCGAGCTGCTTGCCGAGTTCGACACCCCATTGGTCGAAGGAGTCGATGCCCCACACGATGCCCTGGGTGAAGGTGATGTGCTCATAGAGCGCAACGAGTTGGCCGACCACCGACGGGGTGAGTGCTGGGGCCATGATCGACGTCGTGGGCCGGTTGCCGGAGAAGACTCTCGCCGGGACGATCGCTTCTGCTGTGCCTTCGGCGCGGACCTCGGCTTCGGTCTTGCCGAACGCGAGCGCGGCGGTCTGGGCGAAGAAGTTCGCGAGGAAGAGCTCGTGCACGTCGGCGTCACCGTCCCGCAGCGGGTATGCCGGTGTCGCGACGGCGATGAAGTCGGCGGGGATGAGCTGGGTGCCCTGGTGAATGAGCTGATAGAACGCGTGCTGACCGTTGGTCCCCGGCTCTCCCCAGAACACCTCGCCCGTCGCGGTGGTCACCGGAGTGCCGTCCCAGCGCACCGACTTGCCATTGGACTCCATCGTCAACTGCTGCAGGTATGCCGCGAAGCGATGCAGTGATTGCGCGTAGGGCAAGACGGCATGGGTGCGGGCGTCGAGGTGGTTGACATAGAAGACGTTGAGCAACCCCATGAGCGCTGGCACATTGCGCTCCAGCGGCGTGGTCCGGAAATGCTCGTCAATGGCGTGGAAGCCAGCGAGGAGTTCCTCAAAGCGGGCCGGGCCGATCGCGATGGCGAGCACGGTGCCGATCGCCGAGTCCACGGAGTAACGCCCACCCACCCAATCCCAGAAACCAAACGCATTGGCGGGGTCGATGCCAAAGGCGGCCACCTTGTCCAACGCGGTCGACACGGCCACGAAGTGTTTGGCCACGGCGTCTTGAGCGGCGGCCTCAGAGCCGTCGATGGCGCCCTGGTCGGCGAGTGCTGACAGCAGCCATTGCCGCACGAGGCGGGCATTGGTGAGCGTCTCCAGGGTGGTGAAGGTCTTGCTCGCGACAATGACGAGGGTGGTCTCCGGGTCGAGGCCGGCCGTCTTCTGGGCCGCGTCGGTCGGGTCAATATTTGAGATGAACCGGCAGGTGAGACCTGGCTGGACATAGGGGGCAAGGGCTTCGTAGACCATGACCGGCCCGAGGTCCGAGCCGCCGATCCCGATATTGATGATCGTCTTGATCCGCTTGCCGGTGACACCAACCCACTCGCCAGACCGGACCCGCTCGGCGAAGGCATAGACCGAATCCAGGACAGCGTGGACGTCGCCATCAACATCTTGCCCATCGACCTCAAGGAGCGGTGAGACGCCACGGGGACGACGCAGCGCGGTGTGCAGCACAGCGCGATTCTCGGTGACATTGATCCGCTCACCGGCATACATGGCATCTCGGCGAGACTCCAAGCCCACCTCGCGCCCCAGCTCGACGAGATCGCTGACGATCGCGTCGGTGATGAGGTTCTTGGACATGTCGACGCGGAGGTCACCGGCGTCGAACGTGAACCGCTCAGCTCGCTGAGGATCGTCCGCGAACCAGCGCCGCAGGTCGGGGGAGAGGTCCTGCGCAGCAGCCGCAAGGCGGCTCCATGCAGGGGTGGTGGTGGGGTCCACTGGAGCGGTCATCGGAGCATGCCTCCACGCGTGTCGTTGGGGCCTCATTGGCCGCTTCTACCCTATGCCGTGCGCTCACACCCAGCGCGAGGGATTGCCCCCGCAAGCAATCCCGGTACCGTGAAGCATGCGCCTTCGTCACCTTGGACACTCGTGCCTGCTCGTGGAGGTTGCCGACCGCACGATCCTCATCGACCCAGGCTCGTGGTCGAGCGACTTCGAGGATCTCAGCGGACTGGACGCGATCGTCGTCACTCACCAACACGCAGATCACCTCGACCGCGGTCGGTTTGCGGGGCTCGTCCGGTCCAACCCAGACGCGACCATCGTCACGGATCCGCAGTCGGCAGCGCTCTTGGCTGATGACGGCCTCACGGTCACGTCATGGGATGACGGCGTCATTCAAGTCGGTGACGTCAGCCTCTCGGCGCACGGCAACGAGCACGCCTTCAATCATTCGCGGGTGCCTCAGGTCGCCAACGTCGGCGTCAGGGTGTCCGCCGCCGGCGAGCCTGTCCTCTTCCACCCAGGAGACGCGTACGACGCTGCTCCAGGGATGATCGACATTCTTGCGGTCCCCATTAACGCGCCCTGGACGGCTGTCCGGGACTCGATCGACTTTGTTCGTCGGATCGCGCCGCGCTCGATTGTGCCGATTCACGACGGCCTGCTGTCACCGGCCGGTCGCGGGCTCTACCTCCAGCACATTGGCACCCACGGCGGCGATGACCTCACCATCCACGACCTCGCGGGCCAGGGCAGCGTGCGGATTTGATCAGTCGGCAGCCAACGCTGCCGCGCCGATGATCCCGGCTTCGTTCTGCAGCGCAGCCGCGACGATCGGGGTTCGCAGGGTCAGCAACGGCAGGAACTTCTCGCTCTTGCGCGAGACCCCGCCACCGACGACGAACAAATCCGGCCAGAGCAGGTTCTCCAACGTCGAGTAATACCGCTGGAGTCGACCGGCCCACTTGGCCCATGACAGTTGCTCTCTTTCCTTGATGCTCGACGCGGCGCGGGTCTCGGCGTCGCGGCCGTCGATCTCCAGGTGCCCGAGTTCGGCATTGGGGATGAGGCGGCCGGCATACAACAAGGCCACCCCGATGCCGGTGCCCAGCGTCGTGAGGATGACCAGACCGCTTTGATCCTTGGCCGCGCCGTAGCGCGCCTCCGCAACACCAGCGGCGTCGGCATCGTTGACGAGCAAGCAGCGCCGACCGAGAGCCTGGCTGAACACGTCCTCGCCGGGGCAGTCAATCCACGACTTGTCGATATTGGCAGCTGTCCGGACAATTCCGTGCTGCACGACGCCAGGGATCGTCACGCCGATTGGCGCATTCTTGGGCAGGTCGTCCGCGAACGAGTCCGCGATCTGATCGACGAGCGCTGCGACGGCTTCGGGGGTTGACTCCGCCGGCGTGGGGAGCTTGAGTCGCGGCGCGAGCAGGGTGCCCGTCGTCAGATCCACCGGAGCCCCTTTGATCCCGGACCCCCCGATGTCAATGCCCAGCGCGACACGGGTTTTGGCGGGCATGGGGTCCTCCTGAGGCGGCACGGACAGGAACGAAAAAGCCAATTAGTTCACATTATGACCTAAAGGTGCCTGATCAGGGCAGGGTCAAAATCTCACTGCCAGAATCAGTCACGAGAACCGTGTGCTCAAACTGGGCAGATCGTCGACCGTCCTTGGTCACAACCGTCCACCCGTCGTCCCACATCGTCCACTCGTGGGTGCCGAGATTGAGCATGGGCTCGATGGTGAAGGTCATCCCCGGAACCATGACGGTGTTGTATGCCGGGGCCGCGTCATAGTGCGGCACGATCAGCCCGCTGTGGAAGGCCGCGCCGATGCCGTGCCCGGTGAAGTCCCGAACGACGCCGTAGCCAAATCGCTTGGCGTAAGCCGAAATTACGCGCCCGATGATGTTGATCTCTCGTCCGGGAGCGACCGCGTTGATCCCTCGCTGCATCGCCTCGCGAGTGCGTTCGACAAGCAGGCGCGACTCCTCGTCGACGTCTCCGACCAGGTACGTGGCATCGGTGTCGCCGTGCACCCCATTGAGGTATGCCGTGATGTCGATGTTGACGATGTCGCCATCGGCGAGCGGACGAGCATCGGGTATGCCGTGGCACACGACGTCGTTGACCGACGTGCAGATCGACTTGGGGAAGCCGCGGTAGCCGAGGGTGGAGGGATAGGCGCCGTGGTCGAGGAGATATTCGTGAGCGACCGCGTCGAGCTCATCCGTGGTCACCCCTGGAGCGATCAACTCGGCAGCTGCTGCCATGGCCTGGGCGGCAACGCGTCCTGCCACGCGCATTCGCTCGATCGTCTCCGCGTCCTGGACGTCACTTCCGCGGTACGGCGTGGGTGCTGGCTTGTCGACATACTCCGGCCGCGGGATCGATGGCGGGACAAAACGACGCGGGCTCACAGCGTGAGCTTCGACGCGAGCTGAGCGGACCGGCATACGGGGAGTGTAGGCACCCCGGGAGGTGCGACGCAGAGCCGTCACAGTGCCGTCGCAGTGCCGCGGGCAGTTCTCGCGTGATCTGTCGCCAACTGTCGGGCTTCCGCGACAGACGGGCTAGCGTGGTGGCACGGCTCCTCAGCAGGAGCACTCGCAACGTGAGGGAGGCCCCCGTGCAGTACTGGTACAACGTGACCCGCGGTTGCGTCGAGACCGATGAAACCCGAGGGCAGGGTGAGGACGTCCTCGGCCCGTTCGCCACCCAGGAGGAAGCCCAGAAGGCGCTCGACACCGCGAAGGCCCGCACGGAGAAGTGGGACGACGAAGACCGCGAGTGGAACGAGCGCGGCGCCTCCCCGCAGTGGAAAGCCGCCGACGACTCCTGACGTCGACTTCTCGAGGCGACTCGTAACGTCGGCGAAACACCGATGCGGCAGGATCGCCTCATGGATCGCCAGCAAGAGTTCGTCCTGCGCACCATCGAAGAGCGCGACATCCGGTTTGTGCGGCTGTGGTTCACCGATGTCGTCGGGACCCTGAAGTCCGTCGCCATCGCGCCCGCTGAGTTGGAAGGCGCCTTCGGCGAGGGCATCGGCTTCGACGGCTCAGCCATTGAAGGCTTCGCTCGGGTCTATGAAGCCGACATGCTCGCCAAGCCTGACCCGGCGACCTTCCAGGTTCTCCCGTGGCGCGGCGAGCGGCCCGGCACCGCCCGGATGTTCTGCGATCTGCTTACCCCTGATGGTCGCCCGAGCTTCGCCGACTCCCGCCACGTCCTGCGGCGGGCCCTCGCGCACGCTGGCGACCTTGGGTTCACGTTCTACACCCACCCCGAGATCGAGTTCTTCCTCCTGCACCAGATCAAGGGCAAGCGGGTCAAGCCACGTCCGGTCGACGACGCCGGGTATTTCGACCACGTGCCCCATGGGCATGCGCATGACTTCCGGCGCGCGGCGATCACCCTGCTAGAAAGCATGGGGATCTCGGTCGAGTTCAGCCACCACGAAGGCGCTCCAGGCCAAAACGAAATCGATCTGCGGTATGCCGATGCTCTCTCGACCGCGGACAACATCATGACCTTCCGCACCGTCGTCAAAGAGGTGGCCCTCGAGCAGGGGATCATGGCGTCGTTTATGCCCAAGCCCTTCCGGCAGTACCCGGGTTCGGGGATGCACACCCACCTGAGCTTGTTCGAGGGCGACGCCAACGCCTTCCATGAGGCTGGCGCGCCCTATCAGCTCTCGACGACGGGTCGCCAGTTCATCGCGGGGCTGCTCCGCCACGGCGCCGAAATCACCGCGATCACCAACCAGTGGGTCAATTCCTACAAGCGGTTGTGGGGCGGCGGCGAGGCACCGGCATACCTCACCTGGGGGCACAACAACCGGTCTGCGCTGGTCCGGGTGCCGATGTATAAGCCCGACAAGGGCAACTCCACCCGCGTCGAGGTGCGCTCGATCGACTCTGCCTGCAACCCCTATCTCGCGTTTGCGGTGCTGCTCGCCGCCGGGCTCAAGGGCATCGAAGAGGGCTACGAGCTGCCTCCCGAGGCCGAAGACGATGTGTGGAGCCTCACCGATGCCGAGCGTCGCGCGATGGGGATTGAGCCCCTGCCGTCCTCGCTGGGTCGCGCGCTGGAGCTCATGGAACGCTCCGAGCTCGTCGCCGAGACACTCGGGGAGCACGTCTTCGACTACTTCTTGCGCAACAAGCGCGCCGAATGGCGTGAGTATCGCCACGAGATCACGCAGTTCGAGCTCGACCGTTACCTCACGCGGCTGTAGGAGACTTCGGGAGTGGACCGCGCCTCCAGTGCGACTGCGTTGCTTGCTCGGTTGGGTTTCGCCGAGCCTGGCCGCGCCGCCGGGCTGCTCGCCGACCCCCTGCTGATCGCGGCCCTCGGGGGAGATGCCGACGGGGGGCTCGACCTCGCCGACGCCATGGCCGAGGTCCCCGACCCGGATCTCGCGGCACTGGGGGTCGTCCGCCTCCTTGAAGCCCTCAAATCTCGGGGTATGCCGTCCGCTGACCTCGCGTCGGTGCTCCGGTCGGCGTCCGCCCGGCGCGATCGAGTCCTGGCCACGCTCGGGGGATCGCGGGCACTCGTTGACCACCTGTGCGCTCACCCAGAACACTGGGTTGCCGCTGCCGATGCGACCCAACCCACTGCCGACGAGCTGCGCGCCTCGCTCGTGACTGCCGTGACCGCAGCGGCGACCGGCCCCGCGGGGCCTACCACGGCATACGACGCCTTGCGGGTTGCCTATCGCCGAGAACTCGTGCGTATTGCCGCGCTCGATCTCACGAGCCCCGATCCCGTGGTCCACCTGCCGATCGCCGCTGAGTCGCTCGCGCAACTCGCCGAGGCTGCCCTCGAAGCGGGGCTGGTCATTGCCCGGGACCGCTTCGGACCCGGCCACGAGGATTGTCGACTAGCGATCATCGGCATGGGTAAAACCGGTGGGGGAGAGCTGAATTACGTCTCCGATGTGGACGTGATCTTTGTCGTGGAGCCCGCTGAGGGGGTCTCTGAAGACCGCGCGCTCACAGTGGGCGCCACTCTCGCCGCAGGTGTCATGAAGGCCTGCTCGGCCGCGACCCCCGAGGGCACATTGTGGCCAGTCGACGCCGCCCTCAGACCCGAAGGCAAACAGGGGCCGCTCGTGCGCACGATCGCGAGCCATCGGGCTTATTACGAGCGGTGGGCCAAGACGTGGGAGTTCCAGGCGCTGCTCAAGGCGTGGGTGTCGGCCGGCGACCTGGAGATCGGCATGGCCTACAAGGCCGCGATCACGCCCTTCATCTGGGGTGCGGCCGGCCGCGAGAATTTCGTCGAAGACGTCCAAGCAATGCGCCGACGGGTCGAAAAGCACGTCCCCACAGCCGAATCCGCCCGCCAGCTCAAACTCGGTCCCGGCGGTCTGCGCGACGTCGAGTTCTCGGTCCAGCTGCTGCAACTCGTCCACGGGCGCGGTGATCCATCGCTGCGATCGGCGACCACTCTGGAGGCGCTGCAGGCGCTCGCCAAGGGTGGTTACGTCGGTCGGGACGACGCCGCCACACTCGACGAGGCGTATCGCTTCTTGCGCACCCTTGAGCACCGCATTCAGCTCTACCGCTTGCGGCGGACGCACCTCATGCCGACGGACCCGACCGAACTCCGCATCCTCGGCCGGGCGCTCGGGCTGCGTACCGATCCGGCCGCCGCGGTTGTGGACGGGTGGCAGTCCCGCGCGCGAGAGGTCCGCCGCATCCATGAGCGGCTGTTCTACCGACCGCTCCTCGCCGCCGCTGCGCGGCTATCGACCGACGACTCGACCCTCAGCCCCGGTCAGGCGCGAGATCGCCTGGCTGCGTTGGGTTTTCGCGATCCCGCAGGGGCGATGCGGCACCTGGAGGCGCTCACCGCAGGAGTGTCGCGAAGGGCGTCGATCCAACGCACCTTGTTGCCGGTCATGCTCGGGTGGTTCGCCGACGAGGCCGACCCTGACGCGGGCCTGCTCGCCTTCCGCCGCGTGAGCGACGAGCTCGGCACCATCCACTGGTACCTCAAGATGTTGCGCGACGAGGGCAGCGCTGCCGAGCGTCTCGCGCACGTCCTGGGACGCAGCCGGCATGCCGCCGACCTCCTGATCCGCTCGCCGGAGTCGGTGGCGCTCCTCGGCGAGCCGGATGGGCTACGCCCGCGATCAGCCGCTGGGTTGGCGGCGACCTTCCTCCGGGCAGCCCGCCGGCACGAGCGGCCGGCGAAAGCGATGACGGCCGTCGCTGGGTTGCGTCGCCAGGAGATCGTGCGCATCGTCCTCGCTGATCTCGTGGGGGAACTCGATGTTGTTGGGGTGGGGTCAGCCCTCGCCGATATCGCCGCTGCCACGATCGGTGCCGCCCTTGACGTCGCCCAACGGGTGGTCGCCGAGCGCAGCCCCGACGGGCTCGGGGTCGACATGATCATCGTCGGCATGGGCAGCCTGGGCGGGTCCGAAATGGGCTACACCTCAGACGCTGACGTCCTCGTGGTGCACGAATGCCACGAAGGGGTCGAGGAGTCCGTGGGGCAGCGCGAGGCGATTGCGGTGGTCCAAGAGCTCATCCGCTTGCTCGGCTCCGCGGGGCCAGATGGCCTCACGCTCGACTTGGACCTTCGACCCGAAGGCAAGAACGGCCCGCTCTCGCGCAGCCTCACCGCGTATGCCGCGTACTACGAGCGCTGGGCCCTGACGTGGGAGTTCCAGGCGCTGTTGCGGGCGCGCCCTATCGCTGGCCCGAGCGAGCTCGCTGAGCGCTTCTTTGCCCTCGTCGATCCGTTGCGTTGGCCGGAAGATGGTCTCAACGCCACCCAGGTGCGCGATATCCGCACGATGAAGGCCCGGGTTGAAGCCGAGCGGTTGCCCCGCGGTGCTGACCCTCGCACTCACCTCAAGCTCGGGCGCGGTGGCTTGGCTGACATCGAGTGGACGGTGCAGCTGCTCCAGCTCCAGCACGCCCACTCGGAGGTGTCGCTGCGGACGACGAATACACCGGCTGGGCTGAGCGCAGCGCGGGCTGCCGGGCTGATCTCGTCAGAACAGGCTGACATGTTGGACAATGCCTGGGATTCAGCTGCGCGGCTGCGCAACGCGACCCTTCTCTGGCGAGGGCGCGCCGGCGATGCCGTGCCCGGGGATGCGCGTGACGCGGACGGAGTCGGCCGGATCGTAGGTCGCGATGCTGGGCTGGGCGCGTCATTGACCGAGGCTTACCTCCGGAGTGCACGGCGCGCCCGTCGAGTGGTGGAGTCGGTCTTTTACGGTCGCGAGTAGCGCTCTGCGGGCCATGTCGCCAGGGCCGATGGTCTCACCACGCTAATCCGCGTGTGGCGTACGGTTGGTCGCTGCCGCCGAATGTGGTTCCCTTGCCCTCGTGACAGTCACCGTCTTCCTGCTCGATGATCACGAAATTGTCCGGCGCGGGCTCCGCGAGTTGCTCGAGTTGTCTGGCGATATCGAGGTGATTGGTGAGTCCGGCTCGGCACAAGAGGCCGAGCGACGCATCCCTGCGCTGCGCCCAGCCGTGTCTGTCCTCGACGCGCGGTTGCCCGACGGGTCCGGCATTGATGTATGCCGTGCCATCCGGGCCGTCGACCCCGGCCTCCGGGCTCTCATCCTCACCTCTTACGACGACGACCAGGCGTTGCGGGCAGCGATCCTCGCCGGGGCAGCTGGCTATGTCCTCAAAGACATCAAGGGCAACGACCTCGTCGAGGCCATCCGCCGCGTCGCCGCAGGCGAATCGCTCATTGCGTCCGATGTCGTCGCACGGGTCCGCACCAGCATGGGCGAGGCGAGCGTCGACCCGAGGTTGCGGTCGTTGACGCCCCAGGAACGCCGGATCCTCGAGCACATCGCCGAGGGTCTGACCAACCGGCAAATCGCCGACGGCATGTTCCTCGCCGAGAAGACAGTCAAGAACTATGTGACCTCAATCTTGGACAAACTCGGGATGGACAGCCGCACCCAAGCAGCGGTGTATGCCGCGACTCACCCGACGCGCACCAGGCCCAACCGGCACTAGCGGCCTTTGGGGACCTTTGGCCCTGCCGTGCTCATAAGGTCCGTCGGACGATGCTGGCGTGAGCATCGTGCGATCGCGCACCGCGATTTCGTACATGCCCGGTCCGACGGGGGATGTCGTAGCCGGGCTGCTCAACGATGGCCGAGCCGAACGCGTTGCCCGCGTCGCCGTTGATGAAGCCCTGCGTCGAGGAGCTCGCCTGCGGTTCATTCAAGTTGTCGAAGCTGGCCTGAGCCCTGACGAGATCGCTGACGCTGACCAGGCCACATTCCGCGCAGCCGTGCGGGCGCTACGCGGCTTTCGAGGGATCCCGTGCCGTTTCGAGGTCGTGACCGGCGATCCCACCGCGATGCTCGTCGAACTCGCCCACTCCGCGAGCGCGCTCATCGTCGGTGAAGGCGAGCACGACGAGGGACTCGCCGACCGCATCCGGGTGCTCGCAGACTGCCCCGTCGTCACGGTGCCTCCACTCGTCGCCTGACCTCGTATTACGCGCTCCCCCCGGGTGGCGAGCTCGGCTCTGACCCGCGACTCGGCATACCATCGCTGACGTGCATTCCTCGTCGCTCCTGCAGCTGCCGCGATCCACAGACGCAGTTGCCGTTTTGCTCGACGCGGTGCTGGCCGTGGGCAGCGACCTCGACCTCGACGCCGTGATGCCGCGCTTGGTCCGCAGCGCCTGCGCGATGGTGGGGGCCAGGTATGGCCGCCTCGACGTCATCAACGACGCGGGCCTTGAGGTCATGGCTGCAGGTACCGACGCAGATTATGGCGCCGACGGGGAGCCGGCCACCGCAGTCGGGTCGGGAGGCGCGGGCCACGACAACCGTCCCGAGATGGACGTGCCTGTTGTCGTGCGGGGCCGGGTCTTTGGTCGTTTGCACCTTGCCGAAAAGGTTGGGGGACTGGACTTTACGGACGAGGACCAGGCACTTGTCGTGGCGCTTGCGGGTGCTGCCGGGATGGCGATCGACAACGCCCGGATGTTCGAGATGACCCGGCGTCAGCAGCAGTGGTCCGAGGCCTTGTCGTGGATGAGCCAGGCGTTGCTCTCGGGCCAGGACCAGCGCGAGGCGTTGGGTCTACTGGTCGAAAAGGCTTCTGCCGCAGCCGAAGCCGATCTCGCCGCGGTAGCACTGGCGGGCGAAGACGGCGTGCTCGTGATTGAGGCGGCGACCGGCCGCAATGCGAGTGCTCGCGCGATCGTCGGTACCCCACTCACCGAACCGCACTGGGTCGCGGTGCTCGAGAGCGGCGAACCCCTCCTGCTGAGCTCGCATGAGGGCGAAACCGCCGCCGACCCCTCGGCCGGGCTCCTTCGTGAGGCGGGTGGGCTCTCGGCCCACGGCCAAACGGCGGTCGTGCCCATGAGCGTCGGCTCTGGGAGTGTCGGCCTGCTGGTGGTGGGCTGGACAGGGGAAGGTAGCAGCGTCGCCTTCGCGGCCGCAGAACCGCTCAAGCAGTATGCCGACCAGGCCGCCTTGAGTCTGACGGCCGCGACAGCTCAGCGCGACCGGGCTCGGATGGGGGTGCTCGAGGACAGGGAGCGGATTGCCCGTGACATGCACGATGTCGTGATTCAGCGGCTCTTTGCCACCGGGCTTGGTCTGCAGTCAGCGGCTCGCGTCGCTGGCCATCCCTATGTTCAGACGCGACTCGCCGAGGCGGTTGACGAGCTCGACCTCGCCATCAAAGAGATCCGTCGCATGATTTTTGCTCTCCACCAGCCGGATTCGCTCCCGCTCGATCAGGAGGTGCGTGAGTTGGTGGCCGGGTTTAGTGGTCCGCTGGGTTTCACGCCTGTGGTGGCGGTCCATGGTCGGATGGAATCGGTGAGCGAAGACCTGCGGATGGATCTGTTGGCTGTGGTCCGCGAGGCCCTCTCCAATGTCGCTCGGCACGCCCAAGCCCACCGCGCCATGGTGGAGCTTGTCGTCGACGAGAGCTCGGTGCGCCTGTCGATTGAGGATGACGGGGTCGGTTACGTCGAGTCCGGGCGTCGCAGCGGGCTTGGCAATATCCACGATCGCGCGGCCCACCACGGCGGGGAGTTCTTCATCGTGTCGCCCGTCGGCGTGCTCGGCGGGACCCGGCTGGACTGGGACGTCCCGTTGTCGTCGGGCGAATCCGTCTACTCCTGAGCGAACGGCATACCTCCGGGGGTATGCCGTAGACTTCCGGCCATGTCCCCGTCTCGCCGTCCAGCCCCCGCGCCGCGAAGCGCTCGCGCCACCCGAGCCGTTGCGCTCGCGGCCGCCGCAGTCTTCTCCATGTCCTTCGTCGCGACTGGGTGTAGCAGCTCCGCGGGCACCGGTTCCGGCTCGCTGGCGGCGGCCACACCCGCAGCCGCTGCGCCGGCGTCTGGGGCGACCCTGTCGGCGAGCGAGTTCGCCGCGGCGATGGCCCGACCGGGCACGGTCATCCTTGACGTGCGCACCCCGGCGGAGTTCGCGAGCGGGCATCTCGCGGGCGCAAAGAATGTCGACTTCGAGGCCGCTGGCTTCCGCGACGCGATCAAGGCGCTCGCCAAGGACGTCCCGTATGCCGTCTACTGCCACAGCGGGAATCGATCTGCGCAAGCCTTGGCGGTCATGAAAGAACTCGGCTTCACTGGCGCCTACCACCTCGGTGGCGGGGTCGGCGCATGGACCGCCGCTGGCGGCACCCTCGTCAAGTAGCCCTCCGAGCGGGGGAGCGACGCTAGGGTCTAGCTCCGTGACCACCACGCGACGACTCCATCTCGATACTCGCGCGGTCGTCCTTGTGGTGTTGTGCGCCGTCGTATGGGGCCTCGGTCAAGTCGCGTCCAAGGTCGCCTTGGCGCAAATCCCTCCGCTCACCCAAGGCGGTCTGCGATCGCTCGGGGCAGGAGTCCTGGTGCTGATGTGGGCCAAGCGGCGCGGCATACCGCTCACTGCTCGTGACGGAACGTGGAAGCCCGGGCTGCTCGCCGGGGTCCTATTTGCCGCGGAGTTCGCCTGCATCTATCTCGCGCTGGGGTACACCACGGTCGGGCGGATGACCGTGTTCCTCTACCTCGCGCCCTTTGTCGTCGCCGGAGGGATGGCGTTTATCGCCCGCTCCGAGCGCCTCGGTGGGGTCGGGCTCTTTGGCCTCATCCTGGCGTTTCTCGGTGTGGCAGTGGCTTTTTCAGAGGGCTTCACGTCCCACACAGCCCTCCCGAACCAATGGCTCGGTGACCTGCTCGGCCTTCTCGCCGCGATTGGCTGGGGAGCGACCACGCTGGTGATCCGGGGCTCGACGCTGAGTTCGGCGCCGCCGGCCAAGACTTTGCTGTATCAACTCGCGATCTCCGGTGTGGGGTTGACTGCGCTTGGGCTGCTGACCGAGCGGCCGGTCCCGTGGCCGCTCACTGGGCAGGTCGCGGTCGCCCTCGCCTTCCAGATCCTCATCGTGGGGTCGACGAGTTACCTCGTGTGGTTCTGGCTCGTGAGTGTGTATGCCGCCCCGCGCCTGTCCGCGTTCACCCTCCTCACGCCGGTGGTCGCGCTGGTGGTGGGGGCCGTCTGGCTTGCCGAACCCCTCACTGGGCGGCTGCTCATCGCCCTCGCGGCGGTCTGCGGCGGGTTGATTGCTGTCAACTATCGACCGCGAGCCGCACGCTGACGTGTTGCCGGGCTGGTTCGCGGGGGTTCGGGGCACAATCAGGTCATGACCGACGAAGTTCCCGTCGAGCACGTTCCAGGCTGCTCACTCGACCCCGTTTATTGGTTCCGGCACGCGATCGCCTCGACCGCTCGGCTTGCCTTGCACGACTCCGACCGCACTCAATACGACCAACTCGCGGCTGGGTCACTGCTAGACACGCTGGGGCTGCTTGCTGAACTTCCCGAATGGGGCGACGTCACCCTCCGCGAGGTGGCTCGTCAGGCGACGCTCATGAGCGATGACATCTTTTTCGGCATGTGCACCTGCGGCGCCGCCCGCAAGCCCGTCGACTAACCGTCGGTTTGTCTTAGGACTCAAGCAATGGGAGGGCACAAACGCAGGCTTCCCGGCCCGTGAAGCCTGCATATCTGCCCTTTCACTGGGTGAGAGCGGGGCAGGCGGGGTGTTCGGGGTGTTCGGGAACCACAGACACAGGTATGCCGTGCCACCCTGACGGGGCGACACGGCATACCTCGTGCTTGTGAGCGCTTTTGGCTCCTAGCGGGGCCTAGATGTCGAAGTACATCTCGAACTCGTGCGGGTGCGGGCGGAAGCGGATCGGGTCGACCTCGTTCTTGCGCTTCCAGTCTATCCACGTCTCGATGAGGTCCTTGGTGAAGACGCCACCCTCGAGCAGGTAGTCGTGGTCCTCCTCAAGCGCGATGAGCACCTCGGGGAGCGACCCGGGCACCTGCCTGATCTCGGCGTGCTCCTCCGGGGGCAGCTCATAGAGGTCCTTGTCGATGGGGTCCGGGGGCTCGATCCGGTTCTTGATGCCATCGAGACCAGCCATGAGCTGCGCCGCAAAGGCGAGGTAGGGGTTGGCCGACGGGTCGGGGATCCGGAACTCAATGCGCTTGGCCTTGGGGGAGGTCCCGGCGATCGGGATGCGGATGCACGCCGAACGGTTGCGGGCCGAGTAGACCAAGTTGACCGGCGCTTCATAGCCCGGAACGAGCCGGTGGTAGGAGTTCACCGACGGGTTCGTGAAGGCCAAGAGCGACGGCGCGTGCTTGAGCAGACCACCGATGTACCAGCGCGCGAGGTCCGACAGACCGCCGTAGCCGCTCTCGTCGTAGAACAGCGGCTTGCCGTCCTTCCACAAGGACTGGTGGGTGTGCATGCCCGAGCCGTTGTCGCCAAAGATCGGCTTGGGCATGAAGGTCACCGTCTTGCCGAACTCCCAGGCGGTGTTCTTGATGACGTACTTGAACTTCATCATGTCGTCGCCGGAGTGGAGCAGGGTGTTGAACTTGTAGTTGATCTCCTGCTGGCCCCCCGAGCCCACCTCGTGGTGGGAGCGCTCGACCTGCAGGCCGACCTCGTCCATCTTCAGGCACATCGCGTCCCGGATGTCGGCGAAGTGGTCGACCGGCGGCACCGGGAAGTAGCCACCCTTGGTGCGCGGCTTGTACCCGAGGTTGCCGCCTTCTTCCTCGCGGCCGGTGTTCCATGACGCTGCGATCGAGTCGAGGTAGTAGAAGCTCTCATTGGCGGACGTCTTGAACCGCACGTCGTCGAACACGAAGAACTCTGCCTCGGCGCCAAAGTATGCCGTGTCAGCGATCCCGGTCGACTGGAGGTAAGCCTCGGCTTTGGCCGCGACATTGCGCGGGTCACGGCTGTAGGGCTCGTCGGTGAACGGGTCGACGATCGAGAAGTTGAGGATGAGCGTCTTCTCGGCGCGGAACGGGTCGATGTATGCCGTCTTGACATCGGGAATGAGCTTCATGTCGGACTCGTGGATCGCTTGGAAACCACGGATTGACGACCCGTCGAAGGCTTGGCCGACCGTGAAGAAGTCTTCGTCGACCGTCTTGGCGGGCACATTGAAGTGCTGCATGACGCCAGGCAGGTCGCAGAAGCGGATGTCGACGAACTTGACGTCTTCATCCTTGATGTACTGCAGGACCTCTTCGGGTGTGGTGAACAAACCAACCTCCTACGGTGTGGACCGGGCCGTGGCTGTCTGGCACAGCGACTCACAGGGACCCGGGTGGTGCGTTGGGGATGACGCTATGAGCGTCGAGTTTCTCGACCGTTGACCGGATGTTTCGCGCGTGTTACGTATGCCGGGTGGTTGCGAGCCAGGACCGGCGATCGTCAGTCGAGCACTCCTGTTTCTGAGGGGGCCTCAACCATCAGACCCGGCCAGCGGCGGCATTGGGCTGACCAGATAGCTGGTTAGGCTGTCGGGGTGGATCGTCGCGATGTAGCTTCCTGGCTCGATGGGCCCCGCGCCCGCACTGCCGCTGCTGGGGAGTACCCCGGTCAAACGCTCGGCCTGCCTCAGACTGGGTCGGGATCGATCGCTCGCTTCGGGCGCCGCCTGGTCGCGATCTTCATCGACTGGACGATGTGCCAGCTCATTGCCTATCTGTTGTTCAAGGTCGAGCTTGGTCACGGTGGGCCGGGCAGCTTCGCGCCGCTCGCGATCTTTGCGGTCGAGAACATCCTGCTGCTGCCCACCGTTGGGTCAACGGTCGGTCAGCGCATTCTCGGGATTGGCCTCATGAGCGTTAACGGTCGCCCAGCAACGATCGTCCAGGTGGTGCTCCGCACGATGCTGCTGTGCCTCGCGATCCCGGCCCTGATCTGGGACCGCAACACGCGCGGCCTGCACGACAAGGCCGCGGGAACTGTACTGGTCCGTCGCTAACCCTCAGCCGCGACGGACAATCAGCGGGCCGGCATACGGGAAGGGCTCAGCGTCCGCGCATGGAGCGGCGGTCGACCCGGGCGCGGTTGGGGTCCATGCCCGCGGGCACGGGCAGCTTCATGCCGCCAAGGGCGCGCAGCCGCTTCTGGACAACCGCGACGTCACCCTTGGCGAGGATTGGGCGCATCCGCTGGACGCGGCTGGAGAGCTTGCGGATTGGGACGAGGCCTTCGCCCTCTTCGTCGCTGATGACAAAGGTGGTGATCGGCACGTCCGGCGCGACCCGCGCGGTCTTCTTGCGCTCCAATGCCAGCAGCCGCTGGGCCTTGGCGGTCGGACCCTCGGCAACGAGGACGATTCCCGGGCGCCCCACAGCGCGATAGACCATGGCCGCTTCGACCACGCCGCCGCGACCGGCATCAACCGCAACCGGCTGCTGGTCAGTGAACCAGCCGCCCCGCAGCGACGTCAGCGCCGCGCCTGCCGCTCCCGGCTGGCCACTCATGCGCGCGTATGCCGCCCGCTCGGCTCGCCGGCTCATCGTGAACGCCGCGGCGAGCAAGGCCAGCGGGAAGCCGAGGATCGCGGCATACACGGGCCAGTTGACGGCCCACCCGATCGCGATGATGACAGCCCACGTGCCCACGAAGGCAAGGAGCATCCACCACCCGATCTTGGGGTCGAGCTGACGCGACTGCTCGAGCACGGTGCGCAGTTGAGCGATGCGTCCGGGCTTCTTCGCGGGCTTGCCCGCGCCAGTGTCGGAAGTGTCCTTGGCCATGGTGGTCAGGATAGTGGCGCGTTCGCGCGGGCGACGACTGCTGCCGCCTCCTGGCGGGCTGGCTCGGTCGCAGCGGCGGCGAGGTGAGCCAAATGCTCGGGGATAGGGCGCCCCCAGCGGGTCATCGCCTGAGCCCACAAACGGCCGGCCCGATAGGACGACCGAACCAGCGGCCCAGCCATGACGCCCTTGAAACCCACCTGCTCGGCAACCTGCGACCAGTGGACAAACTCCTCCGGTTTGACCCATCGATCGATCGGGTGATGCAGGGGGGACGGCCGCAGATATTGGGTGATGGTGAGGATGTCGCAGCCAGCATCGTGCAGATCGTGGATCGCCTGCTCGATCTCGGCCGCTTCCTCGCCCATCCCGAGGATGAGGTTGGACTTGGTGACCAGCTCGGCGTCGCGGGCCATCGACAGCACTCGCAGCGACGTGTCGTAGGTGAAGGCAGGGCGGATGCGTTTGAAAATGCGCGGCACGGTCTCGAGGTTGTGCGCGAAAACCTCTGGGCGAGCGTCAAACACGAGCCCGACCTGCTCCGGCTTGGCCCCAAAGTCAGGCGGCAAGATCTCGACGCCGGTGTTGGGGTTGAGTTCGTGGATGAGCCGGACCGTCTCGGCATACAGGCTCGCAGCGCCGTCGGGCTGGTCGTCGCGCGCGACCCCAGTGACGGTCGAATAGCGCAACCCCATGCGGCGCACAGATTCGGCGACCCGGCGCGGCTCGTCGAGATCCAACGGTTGGGGCCGTCCGGTGGCGATATCGCAGAAGTCGCACCGGCGGGTGCACGTGTCCCCACCAATGAGGAAGGTCGCCTCGCGGTCTTCCCAGCACTCGAAAATGTTGGGGCAACCCGCCTCCTGGCACACCGTGTGCAGGCCCTCGCCCTTGACCATGGAGTGCAGTTCGGAGAAAGCCGGGCCCATTTTGGCGGTCGTGCGGATCCAACTCGGTTTGCGCTCGATCGGAGTCTCGGCGTTGCGTGCCTCAACACGCAGCAGCTTGCGTCCCTCGGGAGCGGCGGTCACAGCGGGCCTACCTTCATCTCGGTGTCTCAGTCTGGTCGTCTTGGTGGCGACCAGCCTACGTCGCGAGCGCGGCCCGCCGATTGGGCGTGAGTCCCGCGAGCACGTCAGCAAGGTGGTGCTCCACGTGCGGCACCACCTCAGGGACGGTGACTTCCCGCCCCAGCTCGGCTGCCAGAGAGGTCACTCCAGCATCGGGTATGCCGCATGGAATGATCACCTGCCCCCAGCTCAAGTCGGGATTGCAGTTGAGCGCGAAGCCGTGCATCGCGACCTGCCGACTGACGCGGATTCCGATCGCGCCGACCTTGCGGTTGGGGCCACGGTCATCGGCGAGCACCCAGGTGCCGCTCTGGCCGTCGACCCGATCGGTGGCCACCCCGAAGTCGGCGCAAACCCGGATCATCATTTCTTCGAGGGCACGAACGTAAGCCACCACGTCGATCGGAGCAGGGAGCCGCACGATGGGGTAGCCCGTGATTTGGCCAGGGCCATGCCAGGTGATCTTGCCGCCGCGGTCAACGTCAACGACGGGCGTGCCGTCGTTGGGGCGCTCGTGCGGCTCGGTGCGCTTGCCGGCGGTATAGACCGGGGTGTGCTCCAGGAGCAAGACCGTGTCTGGCGCCTCTCCAGACACCACCTGAGCGTGGATCTCTCGCTGGTGTTGCCACGCCCACTCGTAGTCGACGTAGTTGGGCGCGAATCCCACGTGCACCATTCGCATGGCGCCCAACCCTACGCGTACTGGCCGACTAGTCTCTGGGGGTCGAGGCTCACGGGGTGCCTCGCGACACGTCGAAAGGTGGCCGCGTCGGATGACCACGGTAGGCCTCGTTGGATTCGGGATGGCCGGAGCGACCTTCCACGCGCCCCTGCTGCACGCAGCTGGCATCGAGGTGGCGGCGATCTCGACCGCCAACCCCGAGCGGATCGCCGCA
This sequence comes from Actinomycetales bacterium, assembly GCA_016715285.1. Taxonomy (GTDB): domain Bacteria; phylum Actinomycetota; class Actinomycetes; order Actinomycetales; family Dermatophilaceae; genus Phosphoribacter; species Phosphoribacter thorii. The sequence continues at coordinate 275,745 of JADKAO010000001.1, forward strand.
GCTCAAGCAGCGGCGCCTCGAGCCAGGATCGTCCCCACGGGGGCAGAGCTACTGGACCTGCCGGGAATCGACTTCGTCGTGATCGCGTCGCCGAGTGGCCTCCACATGGAGCAGGCGCTCGCGGCGCTCGAGGCAGGTCTGCCGTGTGTGGTCGACAAGCCGCTCGCGTGTGATGCCAGCGCAGCCCTTGAGCTCCTCGATCGGGCCGAAGAGCTCGGTGTGCCGCTCACGGTCTTCCAGAACCGGCGGTATGACCCCGAGTTCTGCACCATGTGTGAGCTGGTGGAGCGCGAGGCTGTCGGCGACATCTACCGCACCGAATTCCGTTGGGAGAGATGGCGTCCCGAGCCCAAGAAGCGCTGGCGCGAGCAGTTGACCGCAGTCGACGGAGGGGGCCTGCTCCTTGACCTCGGCACCCATCTCATCGACCAGGCCGTCCTCCTCTATGGCCCGGTCGAGAGCGTGTATGCCGAGATCGACGCCCGCACCACCACCGCCGAAGACGACACCTTCCTCGCGTTACGGCATACCTCTGGGTTGCTCACTCACATCACGGCCTCAAGCGTCTCGGGCGCACCCGGGCCCCGCGCCCGGATTGTGGGTAGCCGGGGCACCTACCTCTTGGGTTCCGCGGGGGAGGAGTTCACCGCCTTTGCCGATGCCAACGCGGGCGAGGGCAGCCACGGGTGGATCGTCCGCGGCGAGCAGCGAGAGGCCGTGCCGGCGGCGGCTGGCGACGCGGCTGATTTCTACCGAAAGGTGGCGCACGCGCTTGCCTCACCTGACCGCCAAGCGGGTATGCCGGTCGACCCGCGGGACGCAGTACACGTCCTTGCGGTGATCGACGCAGCCCGCACCAGCTCCGAAGACGGACGAGTCGTCGAAGTGCTGACCCCCGGGCAGGCACCCGCGTGACCGGGCACCCCGCCCCTGGGCAGGCACCCGCGTGACCGGGCACCGGGCGTCCGGCTCCCCTGTGGATGACCTCTGCGCGTTTCTGACTCGCACGGCAGGATGTCTCTGTGGCTGATACTTCGAGATCGGGATTTGGAGCGGTTCCTCCGGTGGTCCCTGGCTTCCAGGTGTCGCGAGTCATCGGCTATGGCGCCACGAGCGTCGTGTGGGCGGGCACGGACGTTCACTCCGGTGCGGAGGTGGCCGTCAAGGTGATGGCACCCACGCGATATGACGTGAGCGCCCTCATGGAACTTGCCGAGCGCGAGACCGCGATCCTCGCGCGGGTCCACCATGACCACATCGTGGCGATGCACGAAGCGCATCCGTTGCCCGACGGTTCGGTCGCGGTCGTCCTTGACCTCGCAAGTGGGGGTAGCCTCGCGGACCTCGTCAGTGCGCGGGGACGGCTAACGGAGGGCGAGGTCGCGACAATCTGCACGCCGATCGCGTCCGCGCTCGCCGCCCTCCACGACGTGGGAGTGATCCACGGTGACGTCACGCCCGGCAACATCGTCTTCACCAACGATGGCAAACCGATGTTGGCAGACTTTGAGGCATCGCGCCTCGTCGGGGAAGGCCATCCGGCCACGGTCGCGGGCACGCCCGGGTATGTTGCTCCTGAACTCGTCGCAGGTGGCATCCCCAGTCCGGAGAGTGACGTCTACGGGCTCGGCGCAGTGGCCTGGTTCGCACTGACGGGCCGACCGTTATCTGGTTCCGCGGACCTGAGTGACGCTGACCGGATGGTGGGTGAGGCGTTCGCGCCCGTCCTGGTGTCCTTCCTTGATCCTTCTCCGACACGGAGGCCCGGAGCTGACGAAGCCGCGGTGGCGTGCTATCAGGCGGCGCCGCCCGAGCCAGTCCTGCTCGTGTCACCCCAGAGCTCCGATCCTGCTGTCGCACTGACCCAACGCCTTCGCGCGGAAGCGGCTCGTGTGCCGTCGTCTGCGACTGGTGCTACCGAGGCGGCTGGTGGTGGATCGCCGTCTGCATCCCGACGTGAGGCTCGACAACGGCGCAAGTCTCCCCGGAAAAGGGTGGCGAGCCACGAGGCAGCTGAAGCCTCACCCGCGCTAGGCCTGCCGCGACCTGCCAGCGCAGGTGCAGAGTCAGCTCAGCTCGCTTCTCGGGCTCGGCAAACTCGGTCATCGCGCCCGGAGCGCTTCCCTCCCTGGGTCAAGGTCGTCGGGCTCATGCTCGCCGGAATTGCTCTCACGGCGGGCCTCATCGTGGCACTATCACGTCCAGGCGAGGCCGCTGCGGGCAGCCCGGCTAGCGCGCCGATTGCGGTGGCCCGGCCAACCGTCGGGAGCACTCTCGCCATCGCGACGGATCCCCAAACTGTCCTCGCTGGGCTGGCCCAAGCCCGGGCAGAGGCGCTCATGTCGGGGGATGCCGCGAAGCTGACCGCCGTCCACGCGCCGCAATCGCCTATTCTCGACTACGACGTGGCGTTGTTGGCGAACATCAAGGCCGCCGGGCAGCGGTTTACCGACCTTGCCTACCACGTTAGGCATGCTGAGTGGATCACCGGAGACGACAACAAGGCGGTCGTGCTCGCGGTGGTTGATCGCGGCGTGTATCGCTTGGTCGGTCCAGGGAGCACCGTGTCGACGGTCCCAGCAGAGGAGGGTCGGCCGTATACGTACACCTTGGTCCGCACCCCGGACGGCTGGCGGATCTCAACCATCACCCAATAGACGCCACAATCGCCACTAGTCAGCCCTCGGCCAGGATCGCCGTGAGGGCAGCCTCAATCGTGGGGTGGTCGTAGGCGAATCCGTTGTCAGATAGCACTGTTGGACTGACACGTTGACTGCTCAGGACGTCGTCAGCAAACTCTCCCAGACCCAACCGGAGTGCGATCGCCGGAGCCGGGAGCGAAGCAGGCTTGCCGAGCAGCCCACCCAGAACGACTGCAACCTCACGTTGTCGATGGGGGTTGGGTCCAACGAGGTTGACGGCCCCTGTGATGTCGGGCCGATCGATGAGGAACGCGAGGGCCCTGACCTCGTCGGTGAGGCTAATCCAGGACCAGAACTGACGTCCGTTGCCGAGTGGGCCTCCGAGTCCCCGCCGTGCCAGCGGCAGCATTCGCCCCAATGCGCCCCCGCGAGCACTCAGCACGAGCCCGGTGCGCGCCATGACGACCGGCATACCCGCGGCTTGTGCTGGGGCCGTCGCGGCCTCCCAGGCGCGGACCACTTCGGCGAGAAAGCCGGTGCCGGGTGCTGACCTTTCGTCAAGGAATTCATCGCCGCGGTTGCCGTAAAAGCCGATCGCGGAGCCGCTGACCAGCCGGACGAGATGGTCGCACTGCGCAACCGCGGTGGCGATCGTCACCGTGCCGTCGACGCGAGACCGCAGGATGAGGTCCTTGTATGCCGGGGTCCACCGGTGATCCCCCACCCCGGCCCCGGCGAGGTGCACCACCGCGTCAACTCCGTCGAGAGCCGTGGGGGAAAGCGGCGCGTGGGGATGCCACTGGAGCTCTCCGGCTGTCGCGGGTCGACGCACTAGCGGGATGACCTCATCGCCGCGGGCCCGTAGGAACGCCGACAGCGCACCGCCGATCAGACCGGAAGCTCCGGTGATGGCAATGCGCTGCCGGGGCATGTCAGAGGCCGAGGTCGGCTTCGAAGCTGCCTTCTTCGAGACGGGCCTTCATGGTGGTGAGGAACCGGGCCGCGTCAGCACCGTCGACGATGCGGTGGTCGTAGGACAACGCGAGGAACATCATCGAGCGGATCGCGATTGTCTCGCCTCCGTCGGCGTCCTCGACGACCACAGGCCGCTTGACCAGGGCACCCGTGCCGAGGATGGCGACTTGCGGTTGGTTGATGATCGGGGTGTCGAACAAGGCACCGCGGCTGCCGGTGTTGGTGATCGTGAAGGTGCCGCCGGCCAGGTCGTCGGGGGTGATCTTGTTCGTGCGGGTGCGCTCGGCCACATCAGCGATCGCGCGAGCGAGCCCCGCGATGTTGAGGTCTCCTGCATTCTTGACGACCGGAACGATGAGGCCGCGCTCGGTGTCGACCGCGATGGAGAGGTTCTCCTGGCCGTGGTAGACGATGTTCTCCCCGTCGATGCTTGCATTGACCGTCGGGTGAGCCTTGAGGGCTTCGACGGCCGCGAGGGCAAGGAACGGCAGGTAGCTCAGGCTGGTGCCTTCACGGGCCTGGAAGTCAGCCTTTGACCGGGCGCGGAGGCGCGCAACCTTGGTGAGATCGACCTCGACGACCGTCGTGAGCTGAGCAGAAACCTGGAGCGACTCAACCATGCGCGCGGCGATGACCTTGCGCAGGCGGCTCATCTTCTCGGTGGTGCCACGCTTGTTTGCGTGCGGCGCGATCGCTGCCGCTTGCTTGGGCGCGGGCGCGGCCTTACCTGGCGACTCGGGCGCCGGGGTGGCCGCCTCTGGGGCTGGCGGAGGGGCTGCTGCGTCGAGCACGTCCTGCTTGCGGATCCGACCACCCACGCCGGAGCCCTTGACGGAAGCTAAGTCGATGCCAGCTTCAGCGGCGAGCTTGCGCACGAGTGGAGTGGCGTAGATGGTCCCTTCAGGACCCTCGGATGCCACTGAGGGCTCAGCCGCGTCCTCCTCGGCCGCCGCGTCGTCGGCCTTGGGCTCGGGCTTGGGTTCGGGCTTGGGTTCGGGCTTCGGTTCGGGCTTCGGTTCGGGCTTCGGTTCGGGCTTCGGTTCAGGTTTCGGTTCGGGCTTGGCAGCCGCTGACCCACCGATCATCGCGAGTTCAGCCCCCACCTCGGCGGTTTCGTCCTCTTGAACCAGGATCGCGGTCAACGTGCCGGCGATCGGGGAAGGGATCTCGGTGTCAACCTTGTCGGTCGACACCTCCAGGAGTGGCTCGTCAACAGCGACCTCGTCGCCGACCTTCTTGAGCCAGCGGGTGATCGTCCCCTCGGTGACTGATTCGCCGAGGGCAGGCATAGTGACGGCTTCGCCGCCGCTCGGTGCGGCTTGCTCCGTTGAAGGGGCGCTGGGCTCTTCGTGCTCGACCCTCGCCGCAGCCTCCTCGGCGGGCTGCTCAGGCGTAAGAGCAGGCTCTTGCGTCGGCTGTTCGTCGGGCTCCGCCGACCCTGCGGGCTCATTCTGCGCGTTCGGCGGTTCTGCCGAAGAAGGCGAGGCTGCCTGGCCATCACCGATCACACACAGCTCGGCGCCGACCTCGGCGGTCTCGTCTTCCGCGACCAGGATCTCCTGCAAGGTGCCTGCGACGGGAGACGGAATCTCGGTGTCGACCTTGTCGGTCGACACTTCGAGTAGGGGCTCGTCGACCGCGACGGTGTCGCCGACATTCTTCAACCAGCGGGTGACCGTCCCTTCGGTGACGGACTCACCCAGGGCTGGCATGGTCACACGTGCTGACATGTGCGTCATCTCCTCGTTGTGCCGACGGTGGTGCGGTTATGCGTGCGCGTGCAGGGGTTTGCCGGCGAGAGCCAGGTGGGCTTCGCCGAGGGCCTCGTTCTGGGTGGGATGAGCGTGGATCATCGGTGCGACATCCTCGGCAGTGCCCTCCCATCCGACGATGAGCTGTGCTTCGCCGATCTGCTCACCCATCCGAGCACCGATCATATGGATCCCGACCACGCGTCCGTCGGGTGCCTTGACCAGCTTCACACTCCCGGAGGTGGCCAGGATCTGCGACTTGCCGTTGCCGCCGAGGTTGTAGTCATACGTCGTGGCGTCACCGAAACGGTCGCGTGCCTGCGCTTCGGTGAGGCCCACGCTCGCAATCTCGGGGTCGCAGTAGGTCACCTTGGGGATGAACTCGTCAATCACGGGAGATGGTGCGAGCCCGGCAATGTCTTCGGCGACGAAGATCCCATGCGCAAAACCGCGATGAGCCAACTGCAGACCCGGCACGATGTCGCCCACGGCATACACGCCAGGAACCGACGTGCGGAGTCGTTCGTCGGTCGTGACGAAACCACGGTCGCGCGCGATGCCTGCCTCGTCGAAACCCATGTCGTCGGTCACTGGTCCTCGGCCCACGGCGACGAGCAGCAACTCGGCGCGCAATGCGGTGCCGTCCTCGAGTACGACCTCTACGCCCTTGTCGTCGGGGGTGGCGCTCGCGAGTCGCGCGTCCGTCTTGACGGTGATCTTGCGCTTGCGGAACGCCCGCAAGAGTGCCGTCGACACGGAAGGTTCTTCGGCGGGGACAAGGCGTGGCAGTGCCTCGACAATCGTCACCGCGGCCCCAAACGAGCGGAAGACCGAGGCGAACTCGACACCGATGACGCCTCCGCCGAGCACCACGACCGACTCAGGAACCCGCGTGAGGCGAAGGGCCTGATCGCTGGTCATGATGCGATCGCCGAGTTCGAGACCAGGCAGGGTGCGCGCGTAGGAGCCGGTTGCCAACACCAGATGGCGCCCAGTGAGCACGCGGCCTCCGACACTGACAGTCGTCGCCGATGTGACGTGCCCGACGCCGGTGATGTAGTCGATAGCTGCCGATGACACCAGTCCTTGAAGGCCCTTATGCAGCCGACCGACGACCCCATCCTGATACTTGAGGACAGCTTCCATGTCGATCGACTCGACCGAGCTGTTGACGCCAAACTTCGCACCTTCGCGAGCCGTGTCGGCAACCTCGGCAGCGTGCAGGAGGGCCTTGGTCGGGATGCAACCTCGATGAAGGCAGGTGCCACCCACCTTGTCTTTTTCGACGAGCGCAACCTTCAGGCCAAGCTGGGCGGACCTCAGCGCGCAGGCGTAGCCGCCGCTGCCGCCGCCAAGGATCACGACGTCATAGGGCTGCTCCGACGCCGAGGTCGGGATGTCGGGCATCGCAGTCAGGTCAGTGCTGTCAGGCTTGGTCAACGACGACTCCATTAGCGCGGGGGACGTTGGGGAGCATCTTGTCACCTGTGGTCATGACGAGGCGAACTTCCGCAACATGGCACATCCCGGATCGAGTTCTGGGACTAGGTCATGCGTCTGGGCAGCGAACCAGTCAACCTTGTGGCCGGAGTCGGTCGGCGCGGTGCGGGGGAGGCGGCTGACGGCCCGCGATCGCGTCTCGACGGAGCACCACATCGCGAACGATTCGGCGAAGTCTTCTACTGGGTGCGTCGCGGCATACGACGTCACGAAGGCGTCCCGGTGTCTTCTCTGGAAGTCCTTGTATGCCGTGCTCGTCGGGTCCCCTTCCGCCTGCCGATCGGCGGTCACCCACTCGTCGTACAGGCCGTCCTCCCAGGTCGCGTGGAGGTACCGAGACAGCAGGGCCACGGGCAATAGACACCCTGTTCCGACGTCCAGGTACTCACACACTGGTGCTTGCGTGGGGGTGGTTTGGGAGTCATTCAGGCTGATGACATGAGCGAGCTCATGCGCAATGAGCCATCCCAGGTCAGCTCGATCAAGGCCATTGGGTGCGATCGAGATGCGCCAGTGAGAATCGTCGACGGTGGTCCGCGTGATTCGTTGGGGGGTGGCCTCGCCTTCGATGACGAATTGGTCTTTGTCGGGGTTTGGGTCGGCGTCGAAAATGAGGAACTCAGCGACGTATCGCACCTGAGTCGGCGCGGTGAGCGACAACAGCTGCCACACCTGTTCGTCGCAGGGTCGAGGCGCCCCCGCGTGGTCGATCGCGACGAGTGCGCCGTCGCGCACGGCATACACACGCTGCAATTCGGCACCCTCCCCGAGGGCCTCCACGGTGTCGCCGAAAGGGTCGCCGACTGGGAGCTTCGCCCCGGTTGGAGGGTTGTCGTTCCGGAGGCAATGGTCGTCGAATGCAGGGACCGCGGGTTCGGGGAGTTGCGCGGACGACGTGGGGATCGGGAGTCCGGTCGGCGGATCACCCGGTATGCCGGCCGCAGAGCCAGGGTTGCTGGCCGCGGCCGCGCTCTCGGTGGGTCGACTTGTGGCTCTCGGCGGTCTCGGGCCACCCCCGCGAGCATCCGCGGGGGTTCTTGGCGGCACCAACGCGACCAACAAGAGCAGATGGGCCACGATGGAGAGAACCGACAACACGCTCGCGAGAGCGATGAGCGCAGGGAGCCCGCGTGAGGGATTCGCGCGCGAAGACACTCCCACAGCATAAGGTCGCCCTTATGGGAGTTTTCGGCCGCTGGCGGCGCAAGCCGGGCCAACCTGCGACCCGGTCCGACGGCCCGGCCATGGACGTCGATCTCGATGCTGTGCGCACTCATTTCAAGGCTTTTGTGAGCAGCCGCCGCGGGGTAGAGGCGTACGTCGAGCCGGCGACCAATGTCAGCACATGCAGTGTCGTGCTTGTGGCGACTGATGGTGAGTGGACGCGACGGGCGGTCGGTTCGCCGAAGGCTGCGGGTGCATTGGCGCGTGAGCTCGGCATCCCGGTCTACGACGTGCTGCTCACGGGATACCCCTCACGCATGCGAGAGTGGAGTTCGCGTCACCGCCGAGAAACCGGCCGGGCATAGGTCACAGCACGCGAGCTAGATGCGGCCACCGAGTCGCTCCACGACGAAAGGACCCCACGATGAGCGATCGTGTCAGCAAGGCCCCCAAGAAACACCGCGCCGCGGCATCAGAAGACGTCAAGGCGAAGTTCCGGGCAGCCCTCGAACGCAAGAGCGCGCACACTGGGACCTCCGCGGCGGCCGACGGGGAGTCGAAGGTGCATGAGTCGCACGGCCCGGCGGCGTCTCAGCGCATGTTCCGTCGCAAGTCTGGCGGCTAGATCCTCTGCACTAGAGGGACGAGCGGATCAGCCCACTAAGGTCTGAGGTCATGAGCGACCTTCTGCACTCACCGTTGCACGACCGTCACGTGGCTCTGGGGGCCAAGCTCGCGGACTTTGGTGGGTGGGAGATGCCCATCGAATACCCCGGCGGGGGTGTCGTCGCCGAGCACACGGCGGTGCGCGAGCGGGTGGGCATTTTCGATGTCAGCCACTTGGGCAAGGCTTGGGTGCGCGGCTCGGGCGCCGTCGACTTCGTCAACGGGTGTTTCACCAACGACCTGCGCCGGATTGGTCCTGGCAAGGCGCAATACACGATGTGCTGCAACGAATCTGGTGGCGTCATCGACGACCTGATCCAGTATTTCTACGCCGAGGACGAGGTCTTCCTCATCCCCAACGCCGCCAACAACCACGAGGTCGTGCGACTCCTGCAGGCAGCTGCGCCGGCGGACATCGAGGTCGTCAACGCCCACCAGGACTACGGCGTCATCGCAGTCCAAGGCACGATGAGCGACGAGGTCCTCGAGTCCTTGGGTTTCCCGACCGGTCATGACTACATGGCCTTCCGCGAGGCCAAGTGGGAGGGCAAGCCGGTCATCGTCTGCCGCACGGGCTACACCGGTGAGCGCGGCTACGAACTCCTGCCCCGTTGGGAAGACACGCCTGCGTTGTGGGACGCGCTCGTCAAGGCGATGGCTCCTTACGACGGTATGCCGTGTGGCCTCGGCGCCCGCGACACGCTGCGTACCGAGATGGGCTATCCCCTCCACGGTCAGGATCTCTCTGTCGAGATCAGTCCGGTGCAGGCTCGTTCGGGTTGGGCCGTGGGATGGAAGAAGGACGCCTTTTGGGGCCGAGACGCGCTGCTCGCGGAGCGTGCGGAGGGTCCGCGCCGGATCAGCCGCGGGCTCGTGCTGACTGGACGCGGCATACCTCGTGCGCATTGCGCCGTGATGAAGGACGGTCAGGTCGTGGGAGAGGTCACGTCGGGCACGTTCTCACCCACCCGCAAGATCGGCGTTGCCCTGGCCCTCGTCGACCCGAGCATCGTGGACGGCGATGAGGTGTCGATTGACGTCCGTGGCCGTGCGCTCGCGGCTGTGGTCACCAAGCCCCCGTTTGTCGAGGTGCAGGTCCGAGAAGACTGACCCGTCGCCCTCTCCGCCGTCGATGCCCGATGACGAATCATCGGTCGGTGTCGGGTATCGAATCCGGGGCTCGAGGGGGGAGGGCAGCCATCACGCGTCGGCGAAGGCCGCCAACCTCACGGCACGTCGCAGGGTGCGCAACACCGGCCTGCTCGCAAGCGCCACGAGACCACTGGTGACGATTGCGCGGGCGAGGTCCCAGCCAAGCGAGGTCGCGAGGTAGAACAGCCCGTAGTGGGCGGCATTGGTGAGGACACTCGCGCCCGGCTCGAAGCTCGCTCCCGTGGGGGCAGCAGAGGCGCTGAGGAACGGCCAGAACCAGAGGTTCATCACCGCGCCATAGGCAAAGCTCGACACCGCCGCGTATGCCGTGAGCAGGGCGACCTCGGCGCGTCCAGTGACGCGGGGGAGCAGTGCGGCACCCAGGGCGACCCAGCCCGCGGTGAGCATCTGGAAAGGCAACCACGGTCCTATTCCAGAGGTCAGGAACGCACCGGTGACCATGGCGAGGTTGCCGAGCAAGAATGCCATGCCGGGTCCGAGAACCCGACCCCCGAGAATGAGCGCGACGAAGAGGGGCTCGATGCCCGCCGTGCCCGCAGACAAGACCCGCAACGCGCCCCCGACCGCGGCCAGAACCCCCAACACCGCGACCTGCTTGGCATCCAGCCCAACGGAGGTGACTTGACTCAGCAGCACGAGTGCCAGCAGGCCGAGGACGACCGCAAAGAGCCACGGGAGGTCCTGTCCATGCACCTCGCTGAACGTGTGATCGGCAAAGAAAGGCCACAGGAAAGCCGCGCCGCCGACGATGGTCGTCAGCAGGAGCATTGCGCCCGCCCGGGCCTGCAGCCTCATGAGCTCACGAGGCTGGCTCGAGGGCTGCGCTGACGTCGGCGACGGTGAGCAGCGGCACGGGGTGCATGATCTTGGCGATCTGCGGAGCAAAGGCGGGCGAGCCGGCGATCACCGAACGGGCTGGGCCGTCGGCCACGATCTGGCCATCGGCGAGCACCACGACCCGATCGGCGACCTCGGCGACCAACTCGACGTCATGGGTTGCAAGGATGACAGCCGTCCCGGCGTTCGCGATCCGGCGCAACAACCCCACGAGGTGACCCTTGGCGGCGTAGTCCAGCCCCCGCGTGGGCTCATCGAGCAAGAGCACGTGGGGTGACCCCGCCAAGATGATCGCCAACGCCAGGGCGAGCCGCTGGCCCTCCGACAAGTCGCTCGGATGCGCGTCGCCCGGCAGCTCGCCGTAGATCTCCCGCACGAGAGCCGCTGTCCGCCCAGGTGGCGCACCAAGGTCACGGTCTGCGGCGCGGCACTCGTCGGCGACGGAATCGGCATACAGGAGAACGCCCGGGTCCTGCGGAACGAGACCCACGACCCCTACTCGGGCCGACGGTCGCAGCTGCGCGGGGTCTTGTCCCATGACCCGCAGGGAGCCAGAGGAGGGGCGCAGGAGGCCGGCGAGACCGAGCAGAAGTGTTGACTTGCCGGCGCCATTGCGGCCCATCACCGCGGTGACAGCGTGGTCGGCAAAGCTCACGGTCACCTCATCGAGCGCGACGATCCCGTCTCTCTTGACGGTGACGTGCGTGCCAACGGCCGCCTTGGTGGGCTCGTTGTTGACCGGCGTCGTGACTGGCCCATCGGCCCCTGGCTCGCTGACGTGACCCGACCGACCGAGCGGCCCAACCGGCCCACCCGCCTCAACCGGTCCGAGGTGACCGAGGTGACCGAGTTGCCCACGGAGGCCACGGGCCGCTCGTCGCGCCTCTCGCACTGAGAGCGGCAGGGGAGACCACAGCATCGATCGGCCGAGCGCGACAACCGGCGGGTGCACGGGAGAGTCGATCATCGCGTCCGCAGGGTGGCGCAGCGGAGACACCCGTCCTCCGTCGATCACCACGATCTGGTCGGCGTAATGGATGACGCGTTCGAGGCGGTGCTCGGCGAGGACGACAGTCAACCCGACGTCGTGGACGAGGCGATGCAAGGCCGCCAACACTTCTTCGGCGCCAACCGGGTCGAGCGCAGACGTCGGCTCGTCCAACACGAGCACGCGGGGTCCCGCGGCGAGCACCGCGGCGATCGCCACCCGCTGCTGCTGACCGCCCGACAGTTGGGCAAGCGGCCGGTCACGCACGGACGCGAGCCCGAGCAGGTCGAGCGTCTCCTCCACGCGCCGCCGCATCGCGGTGGGGTCGACCCCCAGAGTCTCCATGCCATAGGCGATCTCGTCCTCGACCGTGTCGGTGACGAAGGACGCCATCGGGTCTTGCCCGACGAAGCCGACCACCTCGGCCAGGTCACGCGGGCGATGGTCGCGCGTGTCGCGTCCGTCGATGACGACTCGGCCAGAGACCGTTCCTCCGGAGAAGTGCGGCACCAGCCCGTTGAGGCAGCGCAGCAGCGTGGACTTGCCGCTTCCCGTCGGCCCGACGACGAGGACGAACTCGCCCTCGTCGATGCGCAGCGTTGCCCCAGCGATCGTGGGGCGGGCCGCGCCGGCATACGTCACAGCGACGTCCTGGAGCTCGATCATGAGACCTCACCTTGGGGAGGAGAAACATGCGTCAACCCGCGGCGGCGCGCGGCGAGCCGCGGCGGCAGGGGAGTCGCGGGGATCGCCAGCGCACACGCGGCGAGGATCGCTGCGGGCACCCAGGGCAGCTCTGGCCAGGCGAGAGGCACCTGCGCAAGCGCCATCCCGGGGATGCCGCGCGACTCAGCAAGGAGGAAGCTCAGGGCGACCGCAGCACCCATCGCGCTGAGGATCCACTCCGGTGAGCGCCACGGATCACGCCGGTATGCCGTGCGCGTGTCAGTGCGCGCGCCCACCATGAGTGCACCCGCTGAGACCAGCACTCCCAGGACGAGGGTGGGCAGCCCGAACACGCCACCAATCGACGGGGACATGACGCCAAACAGACCCGCGACGACACCGGCCGCTCCAACGAGCGCGAGCGAGCTCGCCCCCGTGCGTTGTCGTCGGCTCAGCGCAGGGACTCGGCCATAGCCACGAGATTCCATCGATGCCGCGAGGTCGAGCGAGCGATCCAAGGTGCCGGAGAGCACTGGAACGATGATCCGCGCGACCTCCCGCAGCCCGCGCCCACTGTGGCCGCGCAACTGGCGCGCGGTACGCACGCGCCCGGCGAGTTCGACAAGTTGCGGGGCAAACGTCAACGCGACCACGACAGCGGTGCCGATGTCATAGAGGGTTGCGGGCGCATACCGCAGCAGGCGTTTGGGACTGGCGAGAGCATTCGCGGCCCCGAGACACGCCAAGGTGGTTGCCAGCCGCGCGCCTTCGGCTGCTGCGGCGACAACTCCTTCGAGACTAACCGGGCCACCCAATCGGATGCCTGCGACCCATGAGGGCAGCCGGACCGAGGGCAGGTCAAGGATGATGGTGCCTCCGGGTATGCCGTTGCCAAACACAACCGTCATGACGACGCGGAATGCGATCGCGCCGAGTCCGATGAGCAGGAATGGCACAAAGGCATCGATGGCCCCGAGTTCGCGGCGCTCGACAACGACCCACGCTGCGATGACGACGATCAGCACCAGGAGGATCGGGTTTGTCGTGTGGCTGGCCGCTGCCGCGAGGCCGATTCCCCACGCCCACCACGCCACCGGATGGACCATCCGGTGGCGTGAGTGGGCGACGAGAGCCATAAGAGGGGTCAGACCTCGCGGCGACCCTGCGCGCGCGAGCGCAGCAAGACCCAGAGCAGGGCACCTACCGCGAGGATGCCGATGATCGGGAGCCACGGCATACCCGAGCTTGCGGCTTGGCTTGCGGGGGCACCGGCCGAGGTGGCGGCTGCACTGGTCGCTGGAGCCTTGGTCGGGAGCGCAATCGGGGTATCAGCGGCCTTCTGGGCCTCGGTGAGCGCTGGCACTTCCCCGCCGCACCCGGTGGCGGGGTAGCCGTTGATGCCGCACACCATGGTCTTGTCAACGCGTGTGGTCGTGGCGGCCGCGAGGACCTGGGTGCCCGTCGCCGCGGTGGGCACACTGACACAGGTGGCGACGGGGGCGGGCGCGGCGGTCTTGCCGTCGCCGTCGACGTCACGCCCGAAGTCGACAACGACCCCGACGCGCTTCTTGCCATCAGCCTTGGCGGTTGAGGCGCACAGCTGGTCGAAGGTCGCCTTGATGCGCGGCTGACGGCCGCCGGTGCCGTCGTCGAGACCGAACCGCCACCCTTCGACGGCGCCTTCGGCGGGAGTGGTCTGGTCGGAGCCTTGCTGCGAGAACGTCCACCCGCTGGCGGAGCCCTGCCAATAACCCCAGTACTGATAGATCGCCGCCGACGCGGTGAGCGCCGGGCCGCAGACGAGCGCAATCGCCGCAGCGATTGACGCGATGAGGACATGGGCGCGCATACGACGCCCGAAGGACATGGTCATGAGTGAGTGAAACCTCCTCACGGCCGGTGGGAGGTCTCCCGAGGCACACGCCCCGACGACTTCGCTCCGGTCCGCTTTCCGCGACGGACTGATAGGTGGAGCCGACACCGCCACAGGCGTTCCGACTTCCCTGCCCCGCGCAAAGGCGGGGTATGCCGTGTCGCCAGAAGTCACTCAAGGCGTCACGACACGAGCAGGGTCACGGTTGCGGGACAGTGCCGGTCTTGCACCGGCTTCCCCCGTGGACGGGTCTCGGTAGAACGACCGTCCCACGGGGCCGGTGTTGGTGTCAAAGTGATGCACGACTCGCCGCGTCAGGTGACGGTAAAGTCCGAACCTATGGACGCACTGTGGAGCTGGCAACTGCTCGATGCCGACGGGGTGGAGGTCGGCGCTGCTGACACTGCATCCGCGACGGGCGCCGCCAGACCATCGTCGCCCGAATTCCCGACCCAATCCGATGCCGAAAGCTGGATCGGCCAGGAGTGGCCCGGCCTGTTGGAGGCCGGGATCGCAGCCGTGACCCTGCGGGAAGGTGACACGGTGATCTACGGCCCGATGCCGTTGACGCCGCTTTCGTGATGCCCCCTATGGCATCGAGTATCCCGAGGTCCGCTTCGCTCTCGGTGGATCTGGCGCGCCGGCTCGACGTGGTGGTCGCAGAGGCACAACGCCAGTGGCGGGCGCCCGGGGTGAGCGTCGGGCTGGTGCGTGACGGTTCCCTGGTCTATTCGCGCCATGTGGGGGCGGCGCGGTTGGACCCGCTGGCAGCCGCCGATGACAACACCCAGTTCATGATGGGGTCCATCACCAAGACGTTTACCGCAGTGTTGATCATGCAACTGCGCGATGCCGGCAGGCTCGACCTGCACGACCGGCTGAGCGATCACCTCCCGCTCGTCACCCACGGGGATATGACCCTGCACCAACTGCTGGGCCATGTCTCTGGGCTCCAACGTGAGCCCGTCGGCAGGATCTGGGAGACCCTCGATCACCCCGACCTGGCTGGGCTGCTGGCGGGTGTCGACGAGGCCGAGCGCGTGGTGCGCCCCTACGAGCAGTTCCACTACTCCAATCTCGGCTACGCCCTTCTCGGGGCCGTCGTCGAACGCGTCGCGGGGGGAACGTGGGAAGAGGTGCTGGTTGACCGAATCCTGCGTCCCCTGGGCATGACTCGCACGAGTCTGCGCCCCGATGACGACCGGGCTTATGGCTTTCTGGTGCATCCGTTCGCAGGCACGCTGACGCCGGAGCCGACCTTCGACCTGCGCGCCGGGGCACCGCTGGGAGGACTGTGGACGTCGATCACAGACCTGTGCCGGTATGCCGCGTTCGTCGCCGACCCACATCCGACTGTGCTCGACCCCATGACCATGGTGGAGATGACCCGCCCGACCGTGATCGTCGACCCCGAAGTCTGGAGCCTCGGCTACGGCCTGAGCTGGTCGATGAGTCGGCGCGGCGAGCGGGTGTACGCCGGCCACGGCGGCGCCATGCCCGGGTTCCTAGCCGGCCTTCGCGTAGCGCGGAAGGATCAGCTCGGCGCCGTCGTGTTTGCCAACGCCACGGCTGGCGCGGCGCCGCTAGCTCTCGCCGGTGACCTGCTCGATGTCGCCCTCGACGCGGCACCGACGGTGCCGGAGGCCTGGCGGCCAGAGGCCGCGCACCCAGAGTTCGACGACCTCGTCGGTTCGTGGTGGTCCGAGGGTTCGGAACTCCTCTTCACGGTTCGAGAAGGTCAGTTGTGGGCCTCGGTGCCGGGTGAACCAGCTCGTTTTGGTGACACCCGATTTGCTCCCGATGGTCAGCATTACCGAGCCGTGGAGGGCCGCGAACGCGGGGAGCGCCTCGAGCTTGTACGGGACGCGACCGGTCGAGTCACCAAACTGTACTTCGCGACGTATGCCGTGACCCGCGAACCGCTGAGCTTCGCCCAATTGACCAGCGAACACCACGCTGGGCTGAGCTAGTCGACACGAGGTCAAGCCACGCTCGTCAGCTCGGGTATTCGCCGCGCTTGACCTGAGGCCGAGGAAGCCGACCGCGGCGCATCTGGAAGGCGCGCATCACGGCATACATCACGTTGCCGCGCTGGAGCTTGTCTACGCCGAACTTGGCAATGAGCTGGGACTTGAGCTTGCGCCACATGAGGAAAGCGTCGATGAGGCAGATGGCGATCATGCCGTAGACGAGCACGAAGACGGTGAGCAGCGCCCAGGACTCGCGGACGAACGACAGCAACAGGGACAGCAACATGATCGGCAGCAGGATCTCGCCCAGGTTGAAGCGCGCGTCGACGAAGTTGCGGATGTAGCGACGGTCGGCGCCGCGGTCACGCACCGGCATCTTTGACTCGTCGCCGGTCATCATTGCGGTCCGCGTGGCGACCGCTTGCGCCCGACGTGCCTCGCGCTCGGACGCCCTCGCGGCCTTGCGGTCGGTCTGCACGAGGGGAACGCGGTTGGCCGCTTGGGCGTCGCGCCGCTTCGGGGTCGGCCGGTTCTTGGCTCCCGGCCGGGGCGGATGGGCTGCGCTCATCGCGTCAGCAGGGGTCGTCTCGTTCTTCTTGCGCCACAACACGGGGGACAGCGTATGCCGTCCGGCCAACTTCCTGCGGAGGTCGCTAGTCTCGCACCTGTGACCGACCACACTGTGACCCCCGACCACGTCGCTGCCATCCGCGCTCGCGTGCGTGAGTTGTTGCCGCAGCTGCGCCACGACCTCGAGGAACTCTCCCGGATCCCGAGCGTGTCGCTCGAGACGCTCGACGGCTACGACCAAGCCCACGTCGACCGCAGCGCCGAACACGTGGCAGCCCTCCTGCGAGCCGAGGGCCTGACCGTCGAGATCGTCCGTGAAGGCGGCCAGCCTGCCGTCATCGGGCACATCGCCGGGCCTTCTGGCGCGCCGACCGTCATGCTCTATGCCCACCACGACGTTCAGCCCCCCGGCGACCCCGCCGGCTGGGACAGCGACCCGTGGGAACCCACCGAGCGCGACGGACGGCTTTACGGGCGCGGCGTGGCCGATGACAAAGCCGGAGTCCTCGCGCACCTCGCCGCCCTCCGGGTCCACGCGGGAGCCCTCCCAGTCAATGTCACCGTCTTTGTCGAAGGCGAAGAGGAGGTCGGCTCAGAGTCACTGCCGACAATCTTGGAGCGGCACGGCGACAAGCTGCGCGCCGACGCCATCGTCCTGGCCGACTCGGGCAACTGGGAGATCGGCCAGCCGGCGCTCACGACCACTCTCCGCGGTCTGGTGCGCGCCGTGGTCACGGTCTCGGTGCTCGATCACGGCGTCCACTCGGGGATGTTCGGCGGACCATTGCCTGATGCATTGACCACGCTCTGTCGGCTCCTCGCCACCCTGCACGACGCCGACGGCAATGTGGCGGTCCCTGATCTCGTGTCCGGCACGGTCGACGAACTCGACTACGACGAGGCGCGACTGCGGGCCGAGTCCGGTGTCCTGGACGGAGTTCAGTTGATCGGCTCTGGTTCGATCTTGGAGCGCTTGTGGGCCAAGCCGGCGCTGAGTGTCATCGGCATCAATGCGCCGACCGTCGAAGACGCGTCCAATACGCTCATCCCGGTCGCGTCGGCCAAGGTCTCGATGCGAGTGGCCCCGCACGAGGACCCTGATCGCGCCTTCGAGCTGCTGCGCGACTACCTGCTCGCGCAGGACGTGTGGGGCGCAACCGTCACGGTAACCAAGACCGACACCGGGCCGGGGTTCTCGGCTAAGACCGACGGCCCGATTTACGACGAAGCCCGCGCCGCGCTCGCCGATGCGTGGGATGGAACTGAGCCGGTCGAGATGGGTGTCGGTGGCTCAATCCCGTTCGTCGCCGCCTTCGCGGCGCGGTTCCCTGACGCGGCGATCCTCGTCACGGGTGTCGAAGACCCGGACACCCGTGCGCACGGCACCAACGAATCCCTCCACCTCGACGAGTGGGAACGCGCTTGCGTGGCCGAGGCGGTCCTTTTCGCCAGGCTTGGCGCGATGCACCGCTGAGTCGCTGAGTCGCTCTGAGCACAGAGCGAGGGGGTATGCCGGGCGGCATACCCCCTCGGTGTCTGTCTCCCGGCCCGTGACCGGAGCCAAATGCCCCCTAAAACCGCGCCCAACCCCGCATTTGTGATCGCTCACAACTCGGCGCGGGCAATCGCGGGGCTATCGCGCGGCCGCCACCGGTTGCGCTACCGGGGGGCGATCAGTCCTTGTGGGTGGGCCCGGGGAGGGCGAGCATCTGGTCGAGCGCCACCCGCGCCCAGTGCGCGACGTCCGGGTCGACGTGGATGGGGTTGACGACCCGCCCGTCGACGAGGTTTTCGAGCGTCCACACCAGGTGGGGGAGGTCGATGCGGTTCATCGTCGAGCAGTAGCAGACGTTCTTTTCCAAGAAAGCGATCGTCTGCTCGGGGAACATCTGCCCGAGCCGCTTGACGAGGTTGAGTTCCGTCCCGACGACCCAGGACGTGCCTGGAGGCGCCGCACCGACCGTCTTGATGATCTGCTCAGTCGACCCGATGTGGTCGGCGAGCTCGCACACCTCGTATCGGCACTCAGGGTGGACGATGACCTTGACGTCCGGGATCTCGCGCCGGGCGGCCTCAACCGCCTCGACGCTGAACCGACCGTGCACCGAGCAGTGTCCCCGCCATAGGATCATCCGGGCGCGATCGAACTGCTCTTGGGTCAACCCACCCATCGGCAGGTGCGGGTCATAGACGACGCAGTCATCGAGAGACATCCCGAGTTCGCGGACAGCCGTGTTGCGGCCGAGGTGCTGGTCAGGGAGGAACAGCACCTTGCCGGTGCCCTCGACGCCGCCGGTCTGCTCAAACGCCCACTCCAGCGCAGTCCGCGCGTTGGACGATGTGCAAATCGTGCCCTTGTGCCGCCCCGTGAACGCCTTGATGGCCGCCGACGAGTTCATGTACGTCACGGGGATCGTCACGTCTGCGACGCCCGCGTCGATGAGGTCGTCCCAGCAGTCGTCGACTTGGGCGGCCGTCGCCATGTCGGCCATCGAGCAGCCCGCAGCGAGGTCCGGGAGAATCACCGTCTGTGCGTCCGTGGTCAGGATGTCGGCCGACTCCGCCATGAAGTGGACGCCACAGAACACGATCCACGGCGCATCCGGCCGCGCCGCCGCTTGCTGGGCGAGCTTGAACGAGTCGCCGGTGACGTCCGCGAACTGGATGACTTCGTCGCGCTGGTAGTGGTGCCCGAGGACAAAGACCTTGTCTCCCAAGGCTTCCTTGGCAGCGGCGGCGCGGGCCGCGAGGTCGGGGTCGGCCGGAGCGGGCAGATCGCCAGGGCACTCCACACCTCGTTCGGTCGCGAGGTCACGGCCGTGACCGAGCACGAGAAGGGGGAGCGGCGCGTGGCGCGGCAACGACGTGGGTGCTGTGTCCATTGTCACGCGCCAAGGGTATGCCGGTTCGGGCCACAACGTGCACGCGGGAGAATGAAGCACGTGCTTGATCTGCTGAAACTCCTCGCCGCCCAACCGATCCTCTTGCTCGCGGTGCTCTTGGGCATTGGGTCACTCCTTGGATCGTTCCGCGTCAAAGGCATCCATCTCGGGCCGGCCGCCGTGCTCTTCGCGGCGATCGCCGTGTCGAGCCTCGGCACGGCATACGGCGTGAAGTTCGCGGTGCCGGAGGTCGTCGGGACGCTGGGGCTCGTGCTGTTCACCTACACCGTGGGGTTGCTGTCTGGGCCGAACTTCTTTGCGTCCCTCCAGCGGGGCTGGGTCGCGATGGTGGGCGTTGTTGGTGCCTTCGTCGCCGCGGCCGTCGCTGCAATCGGGCTGGGCAAGGTGCTGGGGCTCTCGATGCCGGTCATCGCAGGGTCCTTCGCCGGGGCGCTCAACAACACCCCAGCCCTGGCTGCCGCCGCCGAGCGCTCCGGCGACACGACAGGCCCGACGATTGGCTACTCGATCGCCTATCTCTTCGGAGTCGGAGCCACGCTCGGGGCGGCCCTGTTTGTCGCGCGCCGGGGTGGGGGAGCCGGTCGACCCGAACCCCTCACGACGCTCACCGTCCGCGTTGACCGCGAGGACGCGGTCTGTTCGAGCGAGATCATCGACGCCCACCAGGGTGAGGTCGTCTTCTCGCGGATCCAGCACGGCGAGGAGAACCCCATCGAGGTGGCCTCAGAACACACCCTCATCACGCGGGATGACCTGGTGACTGTGGTGGGTCCTGCGGATGTTGTCGAAGAAGTCGCCGAAGAACTCGGCCACGCCTCGTCGCACGCCCTGCACGAGCGTCGCGCCGACCTGGACTTCCGCCGGATCACGGTCTCGCAACCCCGCCTCGCGGGACGCTCCATTGCTGAGCTGGGGCTTGAGGACCGCTTTGGTGCGGTTGCCACACGGGTGCGGCGGGGCGATCTCGATATGGTCGCCCAGGACGAGTTCGTGCTCCAGATGGGTGACCGGGTGCGCGTCACCGCCCCGACCGAGGAGATGGCGGCCGTCAGCGCCTACCTCGGCGACAGCGAGCGTGGCCTGTCGGACATCAACCCCATCGGCTTCGCGCTTGGCCTCGCGCTCGGAGTGGCTCTCGGCCTCGTCCACGTGCCTTTCCCCGGCGGCGGCTTCACGCTCGGCGCGGCAGCGGGGACCCTCATCGTCGGCCTCATCTTTGGTCGCCTGGTGCGGGTCGGCGGACTCGTCGTGTCGATGTCGAACTCTTCGGCGACGTCGCTGTCGACCTTCGGCATGATCACCTTCCTCGCGTATGCCGGGTCGCGCGCGGGCGAGCGCTTCGTCGAGTCCGTCACGTCGGACGTGGGCTGGAAGGTCTTCATCCTCGGAGCGGTCATCACCGTGCTGACCGCGAGCCTCGTGACGTTCTTGGGGCGTCGCGTCGTCAAGGCCGCTGGGCCTCAGGTCTCGGGGATGATCGCGGGTGCCCAAACTCAGCCGGCTGTGCTGGCCTTCGCCAATGAGCGGACCGGCTTTGACCTGCGCGTCGGCCTGGGCTACGCCTTGGTCTACCCCGCAGCGATGATCGCCAAGATCATCATCGCCCAGATTGTTGCTGGCCTCTGAGCCATCGGTTCGGGCTTGGGCTAGGGGACGCAGCGGGCGAGATGGCACGATGCTCGAATGCGCGTGCTGATCGCCCCTCAACGTTTTGGGGATGCGCTGTCAGCGGTCGAGGCTGCCGAGGCGCTCGCTTCCGGGTGGGCGCTCGCCGCTCCTGACGATGTGATCATGACCCGCCCCATCGCGGGTGCGGGAGCCGGCATGTTGGCCGCGATTGCCGCGCACCGAGGCGGCGACGTGCACGTCGTGTCGGCGGTTGACGCACTCGGGTCGCCCACTCTCGCAACGATTCTCCTCGTCTCGTCGGAGCAGAAGGGCGATGACCGGGGGACCGGGTTCGGGAGTGAGCGGACGGCATACCTCGACGCCGGTGAGGTATGCGGTGTGCCTCCGACAGGCGGGCCCCCGGACTACGCGGGGTCGGAGGCGATGGTCGAGGCAACGACCTGGGGGTTGGGACAGTTGATCCTGGCGGCGCGCGACGTCGGCGCCACCAAGGTCATCGTGGGCCTCGATGATGCCGCCGTCCTCGACCTCGGAGCGGGCATGCTGGCCGCACTTGCGGGCTGTCCGGAACATTCCGACCGTCCCGACCGTCCCGACCGACCCGACCGGGAGAGTGGAGGGCTCCGAGATGACGGCTCGGCGTTGCCAGCCAGTCTCGTGGAGTTGAGCGATCGGGCGCGCAATGCTTTGGGAAACCTGCGCATTCACGTCGCAGGTGACCTGCACGCTCCCTTGTTGGGGCTCGCAGGGGTCAGTGCCAGCACAGCTCCGCGCTGGGGTGCAAGCGCAGCCCAAGCCCAGGACATGGAGCGACAGCTCGGAGAAATCGTCGACCTGACCCGCAGAGCGCTCGCGGAGCCGACCGATCTCCTGACCGGCCAGCCCGTCCGGATCGACCGGCGACCGGGGGTTGCAGCGGGCGCTGGGCTGGGCTTCGGTTTTGCGCTGCTCGGCGCGACCATTGGGGACGGCCACGACCTGGTGCTCTCGGCCGTTGATATCGATACCGCGCTCGACGAGACCGACCTTGTCGTCTCTGCCATCGAGATCCTCGACCCGCTGGCGCTGCACCTGTCTGCGGTCCCTTCGCTGGCCGCCGCCGCCGGGGCACGCGGCATACCTGTCGTGACCGTGGCCGGAATGGTCTCTGCGGGGAGGCGCGAACTCATGGCAGCAGGCCTGAGCGGCAGCTATGCCCTGGCATCGACGCCCACAGCCTGGCTGGCAGCGCAACGAGAACTCCCGGAGCGGCTACGCCACCGATCGGCCGCTGTGGCCCGGACCTGGTCGCCGCCCTGGGGGCAGTGAAAGTGCGTCGGCCCCAAGGCGGGCCTGCACCCACAAAGTGGCGCTGGAACAAAACCCCGACCACACTGGTTGGTCACAACAACTCGTCCGACACGCGTGAGGATCTTTGATGAGCCTGCAGGAACACCCCGTCACTACCGAGACCGACGCTGCTCCGGCGCACGGTGTTGTGTTGACTGACGTTGCCGCGACCAAGGTCAAGAGCCTGCTGTCCCAAGAGGGCCGCGACGACCTACGCCTGCGCGTGGGAGTCCAGCCGGGCGGCTGCTCTGGCCTGATCTATCAGCTGTACTTCGACGAGCGCACCCTTGACGGCGACGCGGTGCGCGACTTCGACGGGGTTGAGGTGGTCGTTGACCGCATGAGCGTGCCGTACCTCGATGGCGCGACCATCGACTTCGCAGACACGATCGAGAAGCAGGGTTTCACCATCGACAACCCCAACGCGGGCGGTTCGTGCGCATGTGGAGACAGCTTCAGCTGACACCGGATGCGCTGCGTCCGAGCGTAACTGCTTCCAGAGGGGCCCAGACCGACCGGTCTGGGCCCCTCTGGCGTGCACTAGCGTTACAGGAATGCGCGTTGCCGTCACAGGTTCGATCGCCACTGACCACCTCATGACCTTCGGTGGCAAGTTCGCCGACTCACTACTAGTCGAGCAACTCGACAAGATCTCGCTGTCGTTCCTCGTCGAGGACCTGCAGATCCGTCGGGGTGGGTGTGCCGCCAATATCGCCTTTGGCATGGCCAACCTCGGCCAGCGACCGGTGCTGGTGGGTGCCGTGGGCGAGGACTTCGCGGACTATCGGTCGTGGCTCGACCGCCACGGTGTCGACTGTGAGTCCATCTACACGAGTCAGTCCGCGCACACCGCACGGTTCGTGTGCACCACTGATCAAGACATGGCCCAAATCGCGACGTTCTACGCCGGGGCCATGAGTGAGGCTCGCGAGATCGAGCTCCAGCCGATCGCAGACCGGATCGGCCGCCTCGACATGGTCCTCGTCGGGCCCAATGATCCCGTGGCCATGCAACGGCATACCGATGAATGCCGCACGCGCGCCATCCCGTTTGCCGCCGACCCGTCCCAGCAACTCGCGCGGGTTGAAGGCGACGCGATCCGTGACCTCATCGACGGAGCGGCGTATTTGTTCACTAATGAATACGAGTCCCACATGATCACCCAAAAGGCCGGGTGGTCTGCGGCCGACATCGAGAACGCCGTCGGGGTCCAGGTCACCACCCGAGGCAAGGACGGGGCCACGATCCTGCAGAAGGGACACGACCCCATCCACGTGTCGGTTGTGCCCGGCGTCCAACCGCTCGATCCGACGGGTGTCGGTGATGCCTTCCGTAGCGGTTTCCTCACCGGATTGGCAGCTGGCCTGTCACATCGCCGGTGTGCCGAGCTGGGGTCAACCCTCGCGGCCTATGTGATCGAAACCGTGGGGACGCAGGAATATGTCCTCACGCAGTCGGGGCTGCTCGGCCGACTGGCGATGGCCTACGGCGAGAACTCGGCTGCTGACATCGGGGATCACGTCCGCTGCCCCAAGCCGTGATCGTGCTCCGCGGTGGTCGGGACGTCGGACCGCCGCAGTTCAGCTTCAACCTCGATCACGCCCCATCTGGTGAAGACCTGCTCGGTGTTGGCGCTGATCTCGCCCCGTCCACGCTGCTGGCGGCATACAGCGCGGGGCTCTTCCCGATGGGGCTGGGGCCAAACGGGCGGCCGCCGATCGGATGGTGGAGCCCGGATCCTCGCGGGGTGATCCGCCCGGGGGACCTCCACATCAGC
This sequence comes from Actinomycetales bacterium, assembly GCA_016715285.1. GTDB lineage: Bacteria > Actinomycetota > Actinomycetes > Actinomycetales > Dermatophilaceae > Phosphoribacter > Phosphoribacter thorii. Next base: position 300,158 of record JADKAO010000001.1, read on the forward strand.
CGCTCACTCAACCGCGTGATGGATCGGTTCGAGGTCACGGTCGACCGCGCCTTCAGTCAGGTCGTGGAGGGATGCGCCGACCCCAGCCGCGACGGCCGGTGGATCACCGCCAAGGTGGCCACGGCATACCGGCGGTTGCATGAGGCCGGTTGGGCGCACTCAATCGAGGTCTGGGACGACGATGGTCTTGCCGGCGGTCTCTACGGGGTAGCGATCAATGGGCTCTTTGCTGGCGAGTCGATGTTCCACCGCGCCACAAACGCCTCGAAGGTCGCGCTCGCGTCACTCGCACGCATACTGACGGCGGACGGGGATCCTCGGCGTCTCATCGACGTGCAGTGGGTGACCCCGCACCTCGCGTCCATGGGCGCGGTCGCGGTGCCGCGCGACACCTACCGGGTCATGCTCAGGTCAGCGATGGCTGCCCCGCCGGTGGCGTGGGCGAACCAATGAGGTCCGGGATCAGAACCCGGTATGCCGTGTGGTCACCGCGTTCGACCGTCTCAAGCAGCGTGAGGCGCCGCATCCGAGCGAACGCAGCCACGTCGGTGCGAGCGGCGGGATCGGTCGCGAGGAGAGTGACGGTCGACCCGGGGGACTGACCCGTGAGCGCCTGCGCGAGCCGAAGAATAGGGAGTGGACACCGTAGGCCTCGAGCATCAACGACCGGCTCGCTGGATGGCTCCGGCTCGAGCTCGAGCTCGGGCCTCGGCCGAGGCCCAGGCTCAGGCCCAGGCCGCGGCTCGCGGGGCGGCATACCCGTCATGACGCTCCTCCCGCGGAGAGTTGCGCGCGCACCTCGGCCACCACGTCGGGGAGGACCGCGCAGAACGCCGCCACCGTCGCCGCCCGATCAGGTGACGCGGCCGCGAGCGGCAAGGTGATCCGGACATTGCCGTGGGTGAGCGCCCCCATCGCCGCCAGCACGTGGCTGGGTTCGAGCGTGCTGGACGTGCAGGCCGACCCCGACCCGACCGCGAATCCGCGACGGTCGAACTGTCGGACGAGTTCCTCCCCGTCTGCCAAGAGAGCAGAGAAGGTCACGATGTGGGGGAGTCGGTCGGTCGGGTCGCCGACGACATCCACCTCAGGGACCGCGCTGGCGGCCGCTCGGATCTGGTCGATGAGGTGCGCGGCGGCCGCAGCTTCGTTGTAGCGCTCCTGCGCCACAGCGTCCCAGGCCGCCGCGGCGGCCACGACGAGTGGAATGACCAGAGGGTCATCGCTCCGGCCCTGCTCAATCCCGCTCGGGGGCGCGTCGCGGCGGAACCGCGTGCCCGTGCGCACGACGAGGACCCCGACACCGGGGGGACCTCCCCACGATTGTGCGTCACCGGCCAGCACGTCAAAGTGCTCAGGAGACGCGTCGCGGCCAAGACTCGCGCTGGCATCGACAAGCAGAGGTATGCCGTGTGCCTGGGTCGCAGCCCACGCCTGCTCGAGCGGTTGTCGGGTGCCTACCTCACCGTTCGCGCTCTGCAGGACCGCGTATGCCGTGCCTGGGGCCGCAACTGCCGTGGCCCAGGCCTCGAGATCGATGCGCCCGAGGTGATCGACCGGGACGGCCTCATGGCTGTGGGGGTCGCCAGAGCGGGCGGCGGCGTATCGGGCTGGCTGGAGGATGACGGCTCGTTCGACTGCTGACGTCACGACCCGCGCGCCGCGGCGGCGACCGGCATACCCCAATCCCGCCATTCCGAGTCGCAGCGCGGTCGCCGCGCTGGGGGTGAAACTCACCTCCTCTGGTCTGACGCCGAGTCCGTGGGCGATGCGCTCGCGGGCCTGATCGAGTGCTTGGCGAGCCCGCCGAGAACCGCTGTGGAGGGCGGTCGGTTCGAGCCAGAGCGACGGGTCTAGCTCCCGCAAGGAGGCGCTCGCCGCGGGGTGGAGGGCACCTGTCGCAGCGTCAAGGAGCCCCGCCCACAGACCGTCACATGAGGTGTTCGCCACGCTCGCAGGTTATCGGCACCCCTGCCGACATCTCCCGCTTTCTGCGCGGTAGGGTGTCCCCGTCACAGCAGCAGTAACTCTGGACCCGGAAGGTGCCCGTTGCGTAAGCACGCTAACGCCCCCGCCCCACGTCGGCGGGGTCTGACCCTTACTGGGCTGGCGGTTTTCGCCATGCTCGCCCTGTCAAGTTGCGCCAACGTCACCAGCAGTGCTTCGACGGGCTGGTTGCCCGCGAGCTCCTCCGGTGGTCAAATCACTACCGAGACGGGGCGCATTACCTCGCTCTGGGTGGGGATCTGGATCGCCGCGATGGCGGTCGGTCTCATCGTGTGGGGACTCACCATCTGGTGCATGATCGCCTACAAGCGCAAGAAGGGTGACCCAGAGTTGCCCCCGCAGCTGCGCTACAACGTGCCGATCGAGCTGCTCTATACGGTGGTTCCGGTCCTCATGGTCGCGGTGATCTTCTACTACACCGCCCGTGACGAGGCCGCCATCATGGACACCAAGTCGCAGAAACCTGACGTCACGATCAACGTTGTGGGCAAGCAGTGGAGCTGGGACTTCAACTACGTCGACTCCAATGTCTACGAGTCCGGTGTCCACTCTGAGCTCAACCCAGCAGCAAAGGGTGGCGTCAACGGCACCCCCCAGCCTGTCCTTTACCTTCCGGTCAACAAGCGGGTCGAGTTCGTGCTCAATGCGCGCGACGTCATCCACTCGTTCTGGGTGCCTGCCTTCCTCGTCAAGCTCGACATGATCCCGGGCAAGACCAACAAGCTGCACATCACGCCGACGGAAATCGGTGAGTTCCAAGGCAAATGCGCCGAGCTGTGCGGCGCTTACCACTCGCAGATGTTGTTCAAGGTCAAGGTTGTGTCGCAGGCTGACTACGACGCGCATATGGCTGAGCTCAAGTCGATCGGTCAGGTCGGCCAGCTGCCCAACACCTTGAACCGTGAGCCCATGGACCCCAACGACCTCAAGATGGTCCCGACCCCCACGGGGAGCAACTGATGACTGCCACCATTTCGCCGGCGTCGACCCCGCAAAAGGTTCGGCACCCTCGGAACGCGCCAGGATCGACCTTCGTCAAGTGGGCCACGACCACTGACCACAAGAAGATCGGCAACCTCTACTTCATCACGTCGTTCGTCTTCTTCTTGCTCGCCGGTGTGATGGCCCTGGTCATCCGCGCCGAGTTGACGATGCCGGGCCTGCAGGTCGTGGACAACCCCGACCAGTTCAACCAGTTGTTCACCATGCACGGCCTGATCATGCTGCTGCTGTTCGCGACGCCACTGTTCGCTGGCTTCTCGAACGCGCTCGTGCCGCTGCAGATTGGTGCACCTGACGTCGCCTTCCCACGGCTGAACATGTTCGCCTACTACCTTTACCTCTTCGGTGGGCTCACGGCGGCGCTTGGCTTCCTCACCCCGCAGGGTGCGGCGTCCTTCGGCTGGTTCATGTATGTCCCGCTCTCCAACGCGGTCTACACGCCAGGCTTGGGCACCGATCTCGGTGTCTTCGGCCTGACCCTGACCGGTTTTGCGACCATCCTCGGGTCGGTCAACTTCATTACGACGATCATCTGCATGCGCGCCCCGGGCATGACGATGTTCCGTATGCCGGTCTTCACCTGGACCGTCCTCGTGACGTCGCTGCTCGCGCTCATCATCTTCCCCGTGCTCGCTGCCGCGCTCTTCGGCCTTGGTGGCGACCGCCGCTTCGGGATGCACATCTTTGATGCCGAGGCCGGCGGTGCCATGCTCTGGCAGCACCTGTTCTGGTTCTTCGGGCACCCGGAGGTCTACGTTCTCGCCTTGCCCTTCTTCGGCGTGATCAGCGAGATCTTCCCGGTCTTCTCGCGCAAGCCGATCTTCGGGTACAAGACCCTCATCTTCGCGACCGTCTCGATCGCGGCCCTGTCGGTTGCCGTGTGGGCGCACCACATGTATGTGACAGGCCAAGTCTTGCTGCCGTTCTTTGCGATTATGACGATGCTCATCGCGGTGCCGACAGGCGTGAAGTTCTTCAACTGGATCGGCACGATGTGGGGCGGGTCATTGACCTTCCAGACGCCGATGATCTGGGCCCTCGGGTTTTTGACCACCTTCCTGTTTGGTGGCTTGACCGGCGTCATGATGGCCAGCCCGGCGATCGACTTCCACATCTCTGACACCTACTTCATCGTCGCGCACTTCCACTACACGATCTTCGGCACCGTCGTGTTCGCGATGTTCGCGGGCTACTACTTCTGGTGGCCGAAGCTCACCGGTCGCATGCTCGACGAGACGCTCGGCAAGGTCCACTTCTGGATGCTGTTCGTCGGCTTCCACACGACCTTCCTCGTGCAGCACCTTCTCGGCATCCAGGGCATGGCCCGCCGCTACGCCGACTACCTGCCCGAAGAAGGCTTCACGACCGGCAACGTCATCTCGACGGTCGGATCGGTCATCCTCGGAGCCTCGATGATCCCGTTCCTCTACAACGTCTGGAAGACCTGGCGCACGGCTCCGCTGGTGACGGTCGACGACCCGTGGGGTTACGGCAACTCGCTCGAGTGGGCGACCTCGTGCCCGCCGCCGCGGCACAACTTCGACAGGCTGCCCCGGATCCGCTCTGAGCGACCCGCCTTCGACCTGCACCACCCCCAGGCGGCATCGTCCGGACCTGCGCCTGACCAGTCGACGTTGACCAAGGTCATGGGACCCGCCGAGGTCGGGTCCACCACGATGGATAAGGAGCACTGACCCATGAAGGTCATGACCCGGATCTTCTGGTCCTTGTTCGTGTTCTGCCTTGCCATGGTCCCTCTCTATGGGATTTGGAACAACTGGGCTGAGTTGGCTGGGCCCATTGCGTTGCTCCTCACCGCCTTCATGATGGCGCTCGCGGGCTGGTACCTCGGCGTGACCGAGAAGAAGTTCACTAACGCCCCCGAAGACGACCCCGTCGGCGAGATTACTGACAACGCTGGCGAGTACGGTTTCTTCACTCCTTACTCGTGGTGGCCCCTCTGGCTCGGCCTGTCCTGCGCGATCCTCTTCGCAGGCCTGGCCGTCGGCTGGTGGCTTTTCATGATCGGCGTCGTCATTGCCGGTTGGGCCCTCGTCGGGTGGGTGTTCGAGCACTACCGCGGCGAACACGCCAACTGATTGACGCTAGACCAACCGACGGAGGCCACCGGCGCACGCTGGTGGCCTCCGTCGTTGTTCCCGCTGCCGTTGCCGCCGTCGCGAGTGAGCCCGCGCGCTGGCTTAGCCCCAGCCGAGTTCGTGCAGCCGGTCGTCATCGATGCCGAAATAGTGGGCGATCTCGTGCACCACGGTGATCGCGATCTCCTCGCGGAGTTCATCCACGGTGCGACACATGCGTTGGAGGGGCCCCTGGAAGAGCACGATTCGGTCGGGTAGCGACCCCGCCCACCCATCGTCGCGCTCAGTCAGCGGTATGCCGTCGTAGTAGCCGAGGAGTTCTTCGTCGCCATCCTCGGGCTCGGCTTCGACGAAGATCGCGACATTCCGCAACGCCTGACGCAGGGGGGCCGGAATGCTCGCCAGCGACTCCTCGACGGCCTGCTCGAACTCCGCCTCGGAGAGGGTCAACGCTGCGTCTTCGTCCATCCAGCAAGCGTGCCATGTGATTGGCTCTTCGCCATGCGTCACTGTCCGCAGATGCCGGCTCCCTGCCAGCCCGGAGATCGCGTCGCTATCGTCTCGCCATCCTGGGCGGCGCCGGCGTTCTTCCCCGAGCTGCACGAGCAGGCGTTGGCTCGACTCCGCGACGATCTGGACCTCGTCCCGGTCGAATACCCGACCACTCGCGTGCCGTCCACGCCGCAGGAACGCGCCCGTGACCTCATGGCAGCCTTCACCGATCCGTCAATCAGCGCCGTGATGGCGACGATCGGAGGGGATGACCAGATCACGGTCATCCCGCACCTGGACGGGGCGGTCGTGCGCGCCCACCCCAAGCCGTTCTTCGGCTACAGCGACAACACCAACCTGCTCAACTGGTTGTGGCACAACGGGATAGCCTCCTGGCACGGAGGCTCGACCCAAGTTCATCTCAGCGGCCCCGCGCCAGACCCGACTCATCTGGCGAGTCTGCGCGCTGCGCTGTTCGGTGGCTCGCCCGTGGTCACACCCCTCGCGGAGAGTCGGGACTTCGGCCTCTCGTGGGATGACCCGCGCAGCCTCACCCAGCTCCCCGATAACGAACCCACCCCGCACGGCTGGACCTGGCTCAATGCTGACGCCCCCGTGACCGGAGTGACCTGGGGCGGCAATCTCGAAGTCCTGCAGTGGATCCTGGCCGTCGGTCACCACGTCCGGCCGGTGGCGGCATACGAAGGGTGTGTGCTCTTGCTGGAGACCTCTGAGGAACACCCTGACGCCGCGCAGGTGTGGCGGATGATGACGGTGCTGGGGGAGCGGGGTCTGCTCGCCGCCGCCGCAGCGGTGGTCGTCGCCCGTCCGGTTGCCTACGAGCTCGGCCACGACCCCGGCGTGCACGCCAGAGCGGCCTATCGGGACGACCAACGCGATGCGATCGTCGCGGCGATCGACCGCTACGCACCCGGCATACCCCTCGTTATAGGGGTGGAGTTTGGGCACACAAGCCCGCAGTACGTCCTTCCATACGGCGGAGAGCTCACTCTGGACCCCGTGCAGGGAGCGCTCATCGTCGAATCGGGCCCGTTAGGGCCCCTAGGACGCCCGCAGGAGCGTATGCCGTGCGCGTGAGCGTTCGCGTCCGCCCCGCAGCCTCACGGACGCGCGTAGGCGGTTCCTACGGTGACGGCGACCAGCGGAGCCTCGTCGTGGCTGTGACGGCACGTGCAGTCGATGGCGCGGCAACCGAAGCCGTCCTGGTGGCCGTGGCGGATGCCTTTGGGGTGCGCCGTCGCGAGGTCGACCTCGTCAGCGGGGCGACTCACCGAACCAAGGTCCTTGAGGTGGACATCGATCCGCCTAGGGGTGCGGCGCGCTTGGCAGCCCTCCTCGCCGTCTAATCAGTTCACCAGAACGACCCGCTCCGAACCACATTCGCCAGCACACCAGAGAGGTCCCTCCCCGGATGGGGAGGGACCTCACGTGGATTGCGGGCGCTCAGTCGCTTAGTCCTGCTTAGCGCGCTTGACTGCCTGCGGCGCGGCGCTCGGGGCCTCGATGGCCTCGTGCTCGCCGTGGTGGTGAGCGGCGGCCAACTCGGCCGGCGTCACGGGCTCGACGCGGTCCTTGAAGTAGAAGCGCGACAGCTTGGCTCGGCGGCGTTCCTTCTTGGCGGCCTTGCTCGACACACCGTTGGCGTCCTTGCCGCTGCCTATGGCAATCGGCGCAGGGGACTCGAACGACACGAGCTTCCAGCGGGTGTACGGGTCCAGGTCCTCGTGCACCTCGTAGTACTTGCCCTCGGCGGTGCGCACCAGCGTGCCGGACTCGCGCCCGTGCAGGACGGTGTCGCGGTCGTGGCGCTGCAGCGACAAACAGATCCGCTTGGTCACCCAGAACGCGAGGACCGGTGCAACGAAGAACAGCACGCGAAGAGCCTCGGTGATGTCGTTGATCGACATCTGCAGGCGGATAGCCATGATGTCGTTGCCTGCGGCGAGGAACAAGATGATGTATGCCGTGATCGCCGCGACACCCAGCGCGGTGCGCGTGGGGGCGTTGCGGGGACGGTCGAGGAGGTGGTGCTCACGGTTGTCGCCAGTGACCCACCGCTCGATGAACGGGTAGGCACCGGTGATCGTGTACATGACCGGGATCAGCAGGATCGCGCCGAGGAAGACGTTCAGGCTCAGCGTGAAACCGAAGATCTCGAACTCGAGCGCGCCCGGCAGCAGTCGGAGGGCACCGTCGGCGAAGCCCATATACCAGTCAGGCTGTGAACCGGCGGTGACGGGCGACGGGTCGTAGGGGCCGTATGCCCAGATCGGGTTGATCGTGACCAGCGCCGAGATGAGTGTCAGCAGGCCGAAGACCAGGAAGAAGAAGCCACCAGCCTTGGCCGTGTAGACCGGCATCAGCGGGAAGCCGACGACGTTGTTTTCGGTGCGGCCGGGGCCGGGGTACTGGGTGTGCTTGTGCACCATGACGAGGATCAGGTGGGCTGCGAACAGACCGACCAGGATCGCCGGGAGCAACAGGATGTGCACCGAGTAGAGCCGGGGGATGATCGCCTCGCCCGGGAAGGCCCCGCCGAAGACGATGTAGGACACCCAGGAACCGACGATCGGGATCGACCGCATGAAGCCTTCAGCGGCGCGGATACCGGTGCCCGAGAGCAGGTCGTCGGGGAGTGAATAACCAGCGAAGCCCTCGATGAGCGCGAGCATCGACAGGATGGTGCCGATGACCCAGTTGATCTCACGGGGCTTGCGGAAGGCGCCGGTGAAGAACACCCGGAACATGTGCACCGACAGCGACACGACGAACATCAGCGCGGCCCAGTGGTGGATCTGCCGGATGAGCAGACCGCCACGGACGTCGAAGGAGATCGCCAACGTCGATGAGTACGCCTCGGACATCGTGATGCCCTTGAGCGGGAGGTAGCTGCCCTGGTAGGCGACCTCACCCATGCTTGGGACGAACCAGAAGGTCAAGAACACACCCGTGAGCAGGCAGATGATCATGGAGTACATGGCCACCTCGCCGAGCATGAAGCTCCAGTGGTCTGGGAAGACCTTCTTGAGCATCACGGAGGCACCCTTGGCAATCCCGGTGCGCTCGTCGGCCCAGACGGCGACCTTGCCGGCGGCTGTCTTGGGTGCGCCCAACGGGGCGGCTTTGGCGTCGCCAGCGCGAAGGTCGGCGGCGCGGGCGCTGGCTGCAGTGCTCACTTCTTGCGCTCCCAGTAGCTCGGGCCGACGGGCTCGGCGAATCCTTGCGGGGCAACGAGGTAGCCCTCGTCGTCAACGGTGATCTTCAACTGCGGGAGAGCCCGCTTGGCCGGACCGAAGATCACGTTGCAGTCCCGGGTCACGTCGAAGGTCGACTGGTGGCACGGGCACAGCAGGTGGTGGGTCTGCTGCTCGTAAAGACCGACCGGGCAACCGACGTGGGTGCAGATCTTGGAATAGGCGACGATGCCTTCGTAACCCCACGACTTGGCCTTCTCACCCAGGCTGTCGTTGGCGAACGACGACGGGTGCAGGCGCATCAGCAGGACTGCGGCCTTAGCCTTGTCGGCCAGCACATGCTTCGAGTCCTTGATGGTCTCGGGAAGGATGTGGAAAACGGAGCCGATCGCCACGTCGGACGCCTTGATCGGCGTGCGCTCGACGTCCCGAACCAAGCGGATTGGCTTACCGCCCTCGGGCACATCCCAGATGGTCTCCTTGGACTCTTCGAGCGCCTTGGTGGGGTTACCCATCGAGCCGGCCAGTTGAACACCGAGCGGGAGGGCGAACAGCCCCATCGCGGTGGCCCCGGTCGCCTTGAGGATCGGGCGACGCTTCAACTGAGCCTGCTCCGCGCCAGCGTTGAGAATGCCGACAGCCTTGGCGCGGTCCTCGTCGCTGGAGGCGATCGGGTGACGCTCTTCGATGACTTCCTCATCGGACATGAGCGTCTTGGCCCAGTGGACCGCCCCGAACCCAATGCCGAGAAGAGAGACCGCGAGGGTCACACCCAGCAAGATGTTGAGCAGGATCGTCTTGCCGATAAACGGGATGAAGACGGTGGTGTCGTTGGGCACCGCGAAGTAGCTCACGATGAAGCCGAGAGTGCCGATGATGGACAGGGTGAACAATGCCGCCACCTGCCGCTCGGCACGCTTGGCAGCGCGAGGGTCGTCGTCAGCCGCACGGTGAATGTGTGGCGGAAGTCCGGGATTCTCGAACGTGGCCGGGAGGCCCTTGTCGCTCATTCGGTCATCGATCCTGTCGGTTCGTGCGGATTCAGGCGGACGGGGTCAGGCTGCCTTCTGGCCAAGCCAGAAAGCGGTGCCGATCATTAAGGCCAGACCGAAGATCCAGATAAACAGACCTTCCGACACCGGACCCAGGTTGCCGAGGTTCATACCGCCCACGTTGGGCTGCGACTCGAATGTCTTGAGGTAGTTGACGATGGAGGCTTTGCCTTCTTCGTTGATGTTCTTGTCATCGAAGACGGGCATCGACTGCGGGCCGGTCAGCATGGCTTCGACGATGTACTTGCCCTCGACGCCTTGCACCGGGGGTGCGTACTTGCCGCGGGTCAGTGCGCCACCAGCACCGGAGACGTTGTGACACATAGCGCAGTTGACGCGGAAGAGCTCGCCACCGAGGGCAGCATCGCCGCCTTCGCCGCTGGAGACCTTCTCGTCCGGAATCGCGGGGCCGGGGGCCAGAGACGCGACGTATGCCGCCATGGCGGCGATCTGCTTCTCGTCGTACATCACGCGCTCGCCGCGGGGGGCCTGCACGTTCGGGGCGGACAACGGCATACGGCCCGTGCCGACCTGGAAGTCGACCGATGCGGCACCGACACCGATGAGCGTCGGACCCGACTTCGTGCCTTCTGCGGATAGTCCGTGGCAGGACGCGCAGTTGGAGAGGAACAGCTGGCGGCCCTCGTTGATGGCATCAGCTGATACGGCGGTGGCGGCAGCTTGGGCCGGCTTGGGCGCAAACAGGGAGTATGCCGCGCCCACGAGCGCCAGCCCGAGGACGAGAAGCAGGGCGATGGCGGCGGGGTGCCGGCGGCGTGCGGCCAAGGCGTTCACGATGCAGTCCTGTCGTTGTTGGTCGTCATTGACACGAGTCCGGAGGCGGCAATCACTTGAGCAGGTAGATGACCGCGAACAGCGCGATCCACACCACGTCGACGAAGTGCCAGTAGTAGGAGGTCACGACCGCACCCACTGCCTGGGTGTGCGTGTAACGGCGCGTCATGAACGTGCGGCCGATGATGAGCAGGAAGGCGATAAGACCGCCGGTTACGTGCAGGCCGTGGAAACCGGTCGCCATGTAGAACACCGAGCCATAGCGGTCGCTGGAGAGCGTGACGCTCTCACTGACGAGCTTGGCGTACTCGTAGACCTGACCGGCGATGAAGATCGAGCCGAAGATGTAGGTCAGGACGTACCACTCGCGCATGCCCCAGGTGCCGATCTGGGAGAGCTTGCCGGTGCGAGCCACCTGGCCGCGCTCTGCCTTCATGACGCCGATCTGACACCAGACCGAGGAGATGACCAGGATGAGGGTGTTGCACACCGCGAAGGTGACATTGAGTTTTGCGGTTTGCTCGGCCCACAGCTCATGCGAGACCGCACGGAGCTGGAAATAGACCGCGAACAGTCCCGCGAAGAACATGAGTTCGCTCGAGAGCCAGACCATGGTGCCGACCTGAACCATGTTGGGTCGGGTCGCCGGTCCGTGCCCGGTGCTGACTGGGTGCGCTGAGATCGCCGATGCTGTCGCCACGCGCGACATTATGGCGTGTCCAGGGGGAGCGCGTGTGACCGACCCCCCGTTTTTTCTGACACGGAGTCGGTTTATTGCGTGGATCAGGCATGACGTGAGTCACGTTGAGCACGGAACCCGGGTGTGCCCTACCTGACCTGAGCGCCATCTCGTGTCCGGAGCCGACGCCCGGAGTGGTGGTCCCGGGGGATCGGAGGGGATATGAGTGGACCGCGCAGGGGACCGGCGGGTTCGCTGGGAAGACACTGGCGGGTCGATAGCATGTGCCCATGACGTCATCGCACGCTTCCGCCGCGCCCGCCGCGCCCGCTCACCAAGCACAGGTTCGGCAGTTGTCCGTACTTCTTTATAGCGACGACGTGACCGTTCGGGATGCGGTGCGCGTTGGCGTCGGTCGTCGACCTGCTCGTGACGTCGAGGTCGTGCAATGGCACGAGTGCGCAACTCACCAGGCGGTCGTGGACGCCGCCGACGCGGGGGGTTTCGACCTTTTCATTCTCGACGGTGAGGCCACGCCCCTGGGCGGCATGGGGCTCTGTCGTCAGCTCAAGAACGAAATCTTCGAATGCCCGCCCGTCCTCGTGTTGACCGGGCGTGTCCAAGATGGCTGGATCGCGTCGTGGTCGCAGGCTGACGCCGTCGTCCCGCAGCCCCTGGACCCGGTGGCCCTCGCTGCTGCCGTTGCCGAGTTGGGCCGCTCCCGCGCCGCTCGCGCGTCGTAATCGCCGTCGTGATGGTCGGCGAACACCCACGAGACTGGCCGAGCTTGCTCTCCGACCTCATTGCTGGCACCGACCTGTCCCGCGACGACTGCACGTGGGCGATGCGCCAAATCATGTCGGGGGACGCGTCCTCGGTGCAGGTAGCTGGTTTTTTGACCTCATTGCGTGCCAAGGGCGAGACCGTTGACGAAATGCGCGGCCTCGCTGACGAGATGTTGGCGCACGCAACTCGGTTTGACTCTCCGCACCCCAGCATCGACATCGTCGGCACCGGCGGGGACCGTGCTCACACGGTCAATATCTCGACGATGGCCGCCCTCGTGTGCGCGTCTGCCGGTTTGCCGGTCGTCAAGCATGGCAATCGAGCCGCGTCGTCGTCATCCGGGTCTGCTGATGTCCTCGAGTCCCTCGGGATCGACCTCTCCCTGTCACCGCAGCGCGTCGAAGAAGTTGTTGCCGAAGCTGGCATCACCTTCTGCTTCGCGCAGCTATTCCACCCCTCCATGCGGTATGCCGCCGAAGCCCGCCGCGGGCTCGGGGTCGCCACGGCCTTCAACTTCCTCGGGCCCCTCACCAACCCCGGGCAACCCACGTATGCCGCAGTCGGCGTCGCAGATCGACGGATGGCGCCGCTCTTGGCGGGGGTTTTTGCTGGGCGGCGTCGGGATGCCGCCGTCTTCCGCGGGGACGATGGCCTCGATGAGCTCACCCTTGCCACGACGTCCTCGGTGTGGTGGGTGCGGCGCGGTCAGGTTGCCTTGCATCGGCTCGATCCGGAGCGATTGGGACTGCCGCTGACACCGACGGAGGCGCTGCGTGGCGGCGACCCGGCATACAACGCGGAGGTAATCCGACAGGTGTGTGCGGGGGTCCGCGGAGCGGTGCGCGACGCCGTGGTGCTCAACGCTGGGATTGCGCTTGCGCTCGCAGCGGACGCGGACACCGAACTGCACGCTGACGTCCGGGCGGGGATGGACTGCGCCGAGGAAGCCATCGATGCTGGGCGTACGGCGGCTCTCGTGGAGCGCTGGGTGCAGGCCACGCGTCGCTGATCAGGTTCACTGATCGAGTCAGTGAGTCAGCGGGTGAGCGAGTGCTCAGCTAATCGAGACCGAGGCTGAACGCGGCTTCGAGGTCGTGGCTTGAGTATGTGCGGAAGGCGATGTGCGTGGTCGTGCCTTTGACGCCCACAACCTTGGAGACGCGATCTGCGATGACGTCGGCGAGTTGTTCGTGCTCGCGGACGCGCACCATAACGACAAGGTCGGCGTCGCCGGTGACCGAATAGACCTCGGACACGCCGTCGAGTGCGGCGAGTTCCTGGGCAACCTCGGGGATACGCGAGACGTCACAGGTCACGAGGACGATGGCGGTAATCACGCTCCCACCATAGTGACCAGGAAGCGATCCCGCGCCGACTCCGCGCCGCCGACTGGGCAGGACCACTCGCCGTCGATGTCGACAATGCGGACGCCATCGGATTCGAGCCAGCGCAGGACGAGGTGGACTTCTTCATGTCGGGCCGCGGGGATTGGCCCGGACGGTTGGGGCACAACCTCGGCCGTCGCGCGGAGGGTCTCGATGAAGGGGACTGGATCGGCGCCTGGTGGCGTGACGCTGGTGCCGGCCAACCGGCCGTAACGAACGCAGACGAGCTCCCACCCGCCGCGCATACCGCGTCGTGCTGCAATGACTTCGGCGGTTGCGGCAAGTGGCGCCATCCGCTGCATCCGGGCCGCGCCGGCCACAAGGTCGGTGAACCGGGTCTTGACGGCGGCCGCGTCTTCGTAGCGCTCCTGTTGAGATAAGGCGTGCATCCGCGCACGGAGAGCACGGAATACCTCAGCTCCGTCGCCGGTCAGAGCACGCGCGACTCGCTGGGCGAGCTCGGCGTAGTCCTCACGGGACTGAGCTCCAGTGCAGGGGGCGAAACACCGGTCGAGATCGGCGAGCGCACAAGAACTCTCCCGGGGACGCAGGGGCAACCGACCGGAGCATTGCCGGATGGGCACTGCTTCAAAAACCGCGGCTGCAGCGTTGTCGGCCGCGCCCCGGCTACGGAACGGACCGGCATACGAGGCGCCGTCGTCGCGCACGTCGCGCACGATCGAGAGTCTGGGAAAAGGCTCGACCGTCAGTTTGAGCCAGTGCACGCGTTCGGGCCTGGTCGATCGGCGGTTATATCGCGGCCTCTCGCTGGCGATGAGGCGCAGCTCCTGGATCTGCGCCTCGAGGACGGTCTGACACGGGATGGCCTGGATATGTGTGGCAAGCGCGACCATCTGTGCCATCCGCGACCGTTGCTCAGACGCTGTGAAATAGCTGCGGGCACGGGCGCGAATGTTGTGGGATGTCCCGACGTACAGCGCCCGCCGGTGCTCATCGCGGAACACGTAGACACCCGGAGTGGTCGGCAGTGCATCGGCCAGGTGTCGCTTGCGCCGCTGGGTGTCGGTGACCCGAGACGTGTAGCTCGATAGCTCTTCAAGCGAGTGCACCCCAAGGTTGCCGACGCGTGCGAGCAGGCCGTGGAGGACCTCGGCGGTGGCCCGGGCGTCATGCAGGGCACGGTGGTCGGGAGCCGTCTCAGTCTTGAAAACCCTTGCCAGAGTGGAGAGTTTGCAGTTGGGTGCCTCGTCGCGGGACAGAATGCGTCGGGCCAAGGTGACCGTGTCAAGGACGGTGAACTTGGGCCAGGGTGAGTTCAGTTGGGCCGCAGCGCTTTTAAGGAACCCAATGTCGAAGCCAGCGTTGTGGGCGACCAGAACACTGCCGCGCGCGAACTCGAGGAATGCCGGCAAGACCGAGTCGATCCGTGGAGCGCGGGCGACCATGGCGTTGGAGATGCCGGTGAGCACTTGAATAAACGGGGGGATGGACGTGCCGGGGTTGACGAGGGTCGCGAACTCGCCGATGACCTCGCCCCCGCGAACCCTGATAGCGCCGACCTCGGTGATGGCGCTCTCGTGGGGGCTGCCTCCCGTGGTTTCTAGGTCGACAACGACGAAGGTGACATCGTGCAGAGGGGTGCCGAGGTCCTCGAATAGGCCTTGGCCCATTGCGGGTGAGAGGAGGAGCTCGGTCATAGTGCGACCGTAGGACCGACCACTGACAGGGGTAGGGATCCATGCCAGCCCGCGTGTCGACCCGGCCGCCCTTCGCACTGTGTGGCAATTGAATGGCAGAGGGGGCTGTCAGAGGTGGGTCCTACCGTGTGTCCCATCAGGCGAAGTTCGCCTTGAATCGGCCCCAGGAAGGACGTGCGCCGTGATCGTCGACTGCGCTTCGTGCCCCATGCGTGGTGTGCGCTGTGACGACTGCGTTGTCACCGTGCTCAGCGAGTTGCGTGTGGGCGAGTACGACTTCGAGGATCCTGACACTGCACCCGAGCCGCGCGGGCTCGCGCTCGATGCGGCCGAACGGTTGGCGGTGGGTTCGTTCGTGGCTGCGGGTTTGCTGAGCGCAGGGGCCGCCAGGTTGTTGCGTGCCGAGCGGCTCGACGGCGCGGGGCAGGTCGCGGTGAGTTGGTGAATCGACGGCGGGGCGCCGCGGGTGTGGTCACGTTGCTCATCTGCACCGTGATGCTCATGACCGTGTCGGCCTGCGCCAGAGACGATGAGATCACCCGGTGGACTGGTGTTGTGACTCGCTTGCTGGCAGCGCGCTCCGAGGCGCTGGCTTCGGGGGATGAGGATCGTTGGCGAGCGACCACAGCGAGTTCCGGCAGCATCGATGATCGAGAACTGTCGGCGTTCGCTTCGCTCCGTGCCCTCGGGGTGACGTCGCTGACCCTCCAACGGGTGATCAGCATCGTCTCCGGTTCGGCGGGCGAGGCCACGGCCGTGCTCGAGATCGGGTATGCCGTGCCCGCGGTCGACCGTGGTCAGCGCACGGCCCGGCGCACCGTCGTGCTGACAGGCGGCTTGGCGACGCCGGTGATTCGGAGCTGGCTGGCACCGTCAGATCCTCTTGAAGTCTTCGATCTGGTCGGGATGGCTGTCACCCAAACCTCAGCCGGACTCCTTGTGACCCCCTCAGATCCGAAGGCCGTGCCTGCCACCGGGGAGGTGACCTGGCCCGACCTCTTGGGGTCGGCCCTCCAACGCGTGGCGACGGCATGGAGTGACCCGCAGTCCACGCTTGTCGTGGTCCCGCGCAATCTCGCGGATTTCGCCCGCCTCGTGAAGCGTTCAACGGCAGTTGGTGCCGAGACGATTGCAGCGGTCACCGAAGGAGCCCGCAGCGCGGGTTCAGTGGCGCTCACAGATCGGTTGATTATGAATCCCGTTGTGGCGCAAAGCCTCACGGCTGAGGGGGTCAAGGTTGTGCTCGCTCACGAGTTGACCCACGTCTACCTGCGGCGCACCAGCGCGCAAGAGCTGCCAACGTGGTTCTCCGAAGGCCTGGCCGAGTGGACGGCATACCAGGATGTTCCCGTGCCCTTGGCGAGCCGCTGGGCGGCGGCGATCGAGCGACAGCGGACGGAACCGACGTGGCCGCAGACACTGCCGAATGAGGCCGATTTCCGCACGGACTCGCCCGAGTTCGCGCTGTCCTACGTCATCGCCGAGCTGACAGTCACCGAACTCGCTTCTCGCACAAGCATCCACGGGATGTTCGATCAGCTGATGCCCACTGGCGGCACCACAGCGATCACGACCGAGGTTGTCTTGGCCGCGGCGGGTACGTCGGAGGCTGCGCTCATGGGCCGGGTGCGAGACAGAATGCTGTCGGTCGCACGCGAATCCAGCCCGTGAGTCTCCTCGGCGTGCCCATGGGTGAGTCCCATGCTCGACGAAACGCGCGCGTCGACTGACTCTTGTCTGACCCCTCACAACGCCTCGGCTCCCCACTCCTCAACCCTCGCGATAGCCTGAGCGGTATGGCAGATCGCACTGAGTCCTCCATTCTCATTAACGCCGCACCGGGCAAGGTGCTCGACGTTATTGCTGATTTCGAGGCCTACCCGCAGTGGGCGGCCCAGGTCAAGCGCACCTCAGTGCTCTCCGAAGAAGGCGACGGATGGGCAGATCGGGTGGAGTTCACGCTCGACGCAGGCATGCTCCAGGACACGTATTCTCTTGACTACGAATGGGATATCGCCGACAACGGCACCGGTGTGGTGTCGTGGACGCTCGTCAAGGCCACCGTCCTGCGCGCCATGGATGGCTCCTACACGCTGGCCAGCGACAAGGCTGGTACCAAGGTCACCTATCGCCTGGCCGTCGATCTGACGATCCCGGTGCTCGGCTTGCTCAAGCGCAAGGCGGAGAAGGCGATCGTTGACACGGCCCTCAAGGAGCTCAAGAAGCGCGTCGAGGGCTGAGGTGAGTCAACCGGCATACGACTCGAGCTATGGCTCGGTCGCCGATGAGGCAGCGCGCCTGATCGGACTGTTCAAAGGGCTGTCAGAGGCAGAAGCGCAAGCTGCGGGTGAGCGGGTCGCGGCAGGCGGTGATCGCGCGTCGGCGACGGCGGGTGGAGGGCCCAAGGGTGGTTTCGGGCCCCCCGCCGAACACACGTGCCCAGAATGCGGCCAGACCACTTCCGCCGCACCTGGTGGGCCGCGGTCCCACGCATCCGAAGGCACGAGTATGCCGCCGACGTGCCGATCCTGCCCGGTATGCATGCTCATCACCGCCGCAAAGTCGGTATCACCCGAGACCATCGAGCGTCTGGCCGACGTCGTGGACATGATCGGGGACGGCCTCCGTGGCTTCGCGGAAAGCAGACGTGCGGCCAAGACCCGATGACGGATGACCACGCACCGTCCGACGCCGAAGCGCCTGACCCGGCCTCACACTTGGCGCTGGCTGCTGATCTGGCCATCGGCATCGACATTGGTGGCACAAAGATCGCCGGGGGAGTAGTCAATAGGCGCGGTGAGGTGCTGGCGCTCGTGCGCGCTGAGACTCCGCACCGCTCTACCGCCCCGAGTGTCGTCGAGAACACGATCGTCACCGTGATCGATGGGTTGTGTGAACAGGTTGGTACCGACCGCGTAGCTGCGGTCGGGGTGGGCGCGGCTGGGTTTGTCGCAGCCGATCGAGCAACGGTGGTTTTCGCGCCCCATTTGTCCTGGCGCCACGAGCCGCTTCGGGAGGCACTTCATGCGCGCACTGGGTTGCCCGTCGTCATCGACAACGACGCAAACGCAGCAGCGTGGGCTGAGGCACGATTCGGCGCTGCCCTTGGCCGTTCCGATGTCGTCATGGTCAATCTCGGCACCGGGATCGGTGGGGCCATTCTCATTGACGGCCGGATCTACCGCGGCCGCCACGGCATGGCTGGCGAATTCGGCCACATGCAGATCGCCCCAGACGGACTTCGCTGCGAGTGCGGCAATCGTGGGTGTTGGGAGCAGTACGCCAGCGGTAGAGCGTTGGTGCGTGAGGCCTGCGCGCTGATCGTGGCAGCCTCGCCCGTTGCAGCTGACCTGGCCTCGCGGGTCAACGGCGACCCGGCCGCGATTACCGGACCGATGATCACCCAAGCAGCCATGGACGGGGACGCGTTATCCCGTGACCTTCTGGCAGAGATCGGCCGATGGTTGGGTGTCGGGTTGGCCAATCTCGCGGCGGCCTTTGATCCGCAACTCTTCGTGATCGGTGGGGGCGTCAGCGCCGCCGGTGAACTCCTCCTGGAGCCAGCACGAGAAGCCTTCAGACGTCGACTCCCTGGGCGTGGTTATCGGCCCGAACCAGAGATCGTGCACGCTGCCCTGGGCAACCACGCTGGCTTCATCGGAGCCGCCGACCTCGCACGGGACGCCGTTGCGGAACAGTGGCAGGGGCGGCAAGCCTGAGTAGCCGGGTGCCGATGCGCTGGTTAGACCCTGGCGCCGTCGTCGTCGGGATCGCGCTCCCCGCTGTCACGCACGATGACTAGGGCAAACCCCATCACGGTGAGCACGATGCCTCCGACGATCCACCATCCTGGGTCGGGGTTGTGCGACAGGAATGCGGCCCAGACGATGAGGAGAGGTCCGAGCACCATGCTCATGACGGCGATCCAGTAGGTGGCGTCGTGAGCGGGGGGTAAGTCAGGCTCGGGAGGTTCGAAGTGCTCATCCTCCTCAGCTGGCGCGTATCCGCGCCAGGCCGCCCTCGCGTCAGGAAACCCCATCAGTCGCGGGGGTGAGGGATTGACTGTCGAAGGCTGAGCGCTGTCGGTGGCCGTTTCTGGACTCACCACGTCAGGGCGCACTTCACGTGACCCAATCCCTTCGGGGGAGCTTTGACTGCTGTCATCTCCGTCTTGGTCGGGGGTCGTCAGTGACAGCCCAGCAACGATCTGTTCAAACCGGGCGTCGATGTCATCATCGGGCCGACTGCGCGGGTCAGGAACGGGCTCGGTCACGCGGGTAGTCTCCCATCTCCGGCCCGCATCGACCGGGAGTGAGCTTCCGTGGCCAGCGGGACGATCCGGAGCCCTGGTGCCGTAGAGTGCTCAAGGTCACATATGGAAGGGTTTGCTGCGGTGTTTTATTGGTTCCTCAAGACGGTCGTCGTTGGGCCGATCCTCAAGCTGCTCTTCCGACCCTGGGTCGAGGGTGGCGACCATGTGCCGCCGACCGGTGCCGCGATTTTGGCGAGCAACCACCTCTCCTTCTCCGATTCCATCTTTTTGCCCATTGCTCTCTCACGCCGCATCACGTTCCCGGCCAAGATGGAGTACTTCACCGGCTCCGGCGTCAAGGGCCGGTTGACCCGGTGGTTCTTCAAGGGAGTTGGTCAAATTCCTATCGATCGCTCGGGTGGACGTGCCAGTGAGGCTGCGATCCAGTCGGGCCTCAAGGTGCTTCGCAAGGGCGAGCTTTTCGGGATCTACCCTGAGGGCACTCGCTCGCCTGACGGCAGGCTCTACAAGGGCAAGACCGGCCTGGCCCGCATGGCGCTGGAAGCCAAGTGTCCAGTGATCCCAGTGGCCATGATCGGCACCGACAAGGCCCAGCCCACCGGACAGAAGGTTCCGAACATCATGCGGATCGGTATCCGCATCGGCAAGCCACTCGACTTCTCCCGCTATGAGGGGATGGAAAACGACCGCTTCGTCCTGCGCTCAATCACTGACGAGATCATGTACGAGCTCATGTTGCTCTCGGGCCAGGAATACGTTGACGTCTACGCGACCTCATTGAAGAAGAACGTCATTCAGACGACCGTCCAGACTGCGGTGGCACGCGCCCGCGAAATCCAAGAGGCCGCGGCCAAGAAGGCGGCTTCGACCCAACCCTCCACACCATTGCCAGTGTCAGCTGTCGACGCCGCGCCCAACGACACCCCGCTGGACGTCACCCAGGTTCAGCCTGCGCCCGTCCTTGATGTCTCCGTGTCCGACGAGCGCCGCGCCAGCTAGTCTCCATGGCGCCCTCAGGTCCCACCCGACGCGAGGTCAGAGAGGGCGAATCCCTCTTGATCGGCGCCTTGTGGGGCGCGCTGCGCGTATTCCGAATCCTTGCGGTGGTGTATGCCGCATGGGGCGCCTGGGTGCGCCGCGGAGACATGGCCCACCCGGGGGCAGCGCTCATCATCCTGGCCCTGCTCGCGCTGTGGGCGGCATACATGTATGCCGTGCCACGCCGTACCCTCGGTATCCACATCATCGAGCTCATCCTCACCAGCCTGACTCTCCTCGCGACGCGCTGGGTCGACACGCCGCTGGCAGCCCAAGAGGGCGTGACGACCATCCCGGGGGTGTACCAGGCTGTGCCGATTTCGGCGATCGCACTCATTGGTGGCTGGCGCGCGGGCCTGGTCGTCGCTGTCATCGTGACGGCTGTCATGGTCGCTCAGGTGGGGCAAATCGACTCCGAGCCGCTGAGCAACGCTGGCTTGCTCATCATGCTTGGGGTTTGTATCGGCTATGGCGCGGATATCGCACGGAAAGAACATGCTGCCCTGCGACGGGCCCTCGCGAAGCAGGCCGAGGTCGCCGAGCGCGACCGTCTTGCTCGGACGGTCCATGACGGGGTCCTTCAAGCGTTGGCGTTCATCCACCGGCGTGGCGTTGACCTTGGTGGAGAGGCAGCCCGACTCGGTGTCCTCGCCGCCCAACAAGAGCATCAACTCCGAGCCCTCGCCAGCGGAGTGCCCCTCCCAGAGTTAGAAGCGGCCGTCGACGGTCCGGTTGACCTGCGCACGATCCTGCAGGTCCCTGCCGCCGGCATGGCGACGCTCGTCTGTCCGCACGAGCCCGTGGAGGTCGACCTCGCCCGCGCTCGTGAAGTAGCCGCGGCCGTCGAGTCAGCGTTGGACAATGTGCGCCTCCACGCCGGTGATGAGGCCAAGGCATGGGTCCTCGTGGATGACCTCGGGGCCGACGTCGTGGTCACCGTCCGCGACAATGGCGTAGGTATTGCACAGGACGTCATCGATGAAGCCGCGACGCGCGGAAGGCTGGGCATCAGTTCGTCCATCCAAGGTCGGATCCAAGATCTCGGCGGTCGAGCAACCTATGTCTTCGGACCAGGGGGTGGGACCACCGTGGAAATGTGGCTTCCCAAGGAGGTTTCTGGTCGTGTCTGACCCCGCGGCTGCCAGCCCAGTTCCACCCAGCCCGGCACCACCCTCGCCCCTGCTTGCCTTGCACGAGATCCAACCCGATCTGCTTGAGAGCCACCGAGCGAGCGGTGGCGGGAGCAGCGAAGCGTCATCGACCGCTGACCAGGGTGTGGACACACCACAGCTGCGGGTGGTTGTCGCCGATGACCACCCCATGTGGCGAGATGCTGTCGCGCGAGACCTTGCGCACGCGGGCTTCCGCGTCGTAGGCACTGCCGCCGATGGCCCTGGAGCGGTCGCCCGCACGCTGGCAACCAACCCTGACGTCCTTGTCCTCGACCTCAATTTGCCCCGCCTGCGCGGTCACGAAGTGTGCGCCGAACTCGCCGCTGCCGGGTCGACGACGCGCATCCTGATCCTGTCGGTGAGCGGCGAGGCCGCCGACGTCTTGGCTGCGGTCAAGGCCGGCGCGGCGGGCTATCTCGTGAAATCAGCTGGGCGAGAGGAGTTCTTGGAGGCTGTGCGTCGCACCGCCGCGGGCAGAGCGGTCTTCACGCCGGGGTTGGCGGACCTGGTTTTGGCCGAGTTCCGCCGAATGCGTGACTCAGCGGGGGCAGCTGACACCAAGAGTCCCCAGCTCACTGAGCGAGAGACCGAAGTCCTTCGACTCGTCGCACGGGGCATGACCTACCGCGACGTGGCTGCTCATCTGTTTATCTCCCACCGCACGGTCCAAAACCACGTGCAAAACTCGTTGGGCAAACTCCAGATGCATAACCGGGTCGAGTTGGTGCGTTACGTCATCGAACAGGGCCTCGACGCTGACCCTCGCTAGGTGCGCCTCGCGAGGGCCAGCATCACGTCTTCAGCTCAAGGCTGCGATCGCGGCGTCGTAGTCGGGCTCCTGGGTGATCTCGGGCACGAGCTCGGTGTAGGTCACCGTGCCGTCGGCGTCGAGGACCACGACCGAGCGGGCCAGCAAGCCGCGCAACGGACCGTCCGTCATCGTCAGCCCGTATGCCGTGCCGAAGTCGCTGCGGAAGCTCGACGCGGCGGTGACATTGTCGATGCCTTCGGCGCCGCAGAAGCGGCCGAGGGCGAAGGGCAAGTCTGCCGAGACGCAGACGACCTTGGTGTCCTCGAGGCCAGCCGCGAGCTCGTTGAAGCGACGCACGCTCGCGGCACACACGCCGGTGTCAACGCTGGGGAAGATGTTGAGCACGACCCGCGACCCGGCGAGCTCGGCGGTGGTGACGTCGCCGAGTGAGGTGTCGGTCAACTCGAAGCTGGGAGCGGTCGAGCCCGGAGCGGGCAGCTCACCGACGATGTGGACGGGGGAACCCTTGAACGCAGTGGTAGCCATGCGTTGTTTCTAGCACGGACTCTCGCCGAGAGCCATCGAGTGGGCGGTGAGCGGGGCTAGGCAGTGGCAGCCCGCAAGGCGGCCAGCACCCGGGCATCGATACCCCCGGGGCTCAGGCGCATCTCGTAATTCTCGACGCCAGCCCATTCTTCGAGGGCCGTATCGAGGTCGTCATGGGTGTAGCCAAGCTGACCCAAACGAACCCGCACCTCCTCAGCCACCTGCCCCTCAAGCGGCGAAACATCCTCGGGCCCGCCGAAATACAGTGTGTTGAGATCCATGAGGCGGGCCAGCTCTTGGGTCGCCTGCGCGTGGTCATCCACCCGGAGATCGACGAGGACCCCGCAGTTGTCATAGCCCGCGGCGACGTCGACGGCATACAGCGCAGCTCCTTGGCGGCCGCGGCGGTCGCCGCCTGCGGCGTCTCCGGCGAGGAGCGCGGAGAGGAGCCGATCGGTGAGCGCCTGGCCCGACGTGCCGCGCCAGGCCTCGAGCATGGCCTCGACGACGTCCGCCCCGGTGAGGATGTTGCCCTGGATGGCGACAAAGCCCTCATCGGGCGAGCCCTCCGCCACGCCGCCGGCCCAGTCCATGCATCCGCTGCCGGTGAACGTCGCCGAGCTGCGGGCACCAACGACCCCGATCTGGCGCGTCTCGCGGAGGGGATCCGCGGCGGTCAGCCGGTCGATCGTCTCCTGCGCCGACACGTTTTTGGCCAGCAACCCGAGCCCGTCGGCCTTGTAGGACACCTTGGCAAACGACTGGGTCGCCACCGCGCCCACGCCAGGTGTCGCGGCCGGGACCACCGAGCCCACGGCGAGGAACTTGCTCGCCACTGCCACGCCGTATGCCGTGCCCATGCCACCCACGATTGAGAAAGTCACGGGCCACACCCTAGCCGCGAAGCCGCCGCGCGAGTTCGCCATCCGGACCGCGGCCATCCCGAGGGGTGGGACGCAACTACGCTAGACCGGTGAGCACGAACCCCAACGACCTGTTGCACGAGCAGCTTGCCGCTGCTGCGGCGCAGAATCCGGCTGCCCAGCAGCCCACCTGGCCCGATGCTTCGGCGCTCGACCGCGCGGTCCGCGACCTCGCCTCCTATCCGCCCCTGGTGTTTGCGGGAGAGTGCGATGTCATGCGTGACCGCATGGCCGCAGCGGCTCGCGGTGAGGCCTTCGTGCTCATGGGCGGCGACTGCGCGGAGACCTTCGCCGGGGCGACCGCCAACAACATCCGCGACCGGATCAAGACCGTGCTCCAGATGGCAGCGGTGCTCACCTATGGCGCGTCAGTGCCCGTCGTCAAGGTCGGGCGGATGGCCGGGCAGTTCGGCAAGCCGCGCAGCGCCGACGTCGAGACGCGCGGAGAGGTGACCCTGCCGGCATACCGCGGGGACATGGTCAACGATCTTGAGTTCACCCCGGAGTCGCGCAACCCCGATCCCCAGCGTCTCGTGGAGGCTTACCACCGCTCGGCCGCGACGCTCAATCTCGTGCGGGCATTCACCACCGGGGGCTTCGCCGACCTGCGGCACGTCCACGACTGGAACAAGGGTTTTGTCTCCAGCTCCGCAAACGTCCGCTATGAGCGCCTCGCGCACGACATCGACAAGGCGATGAAGTTCATGGCCGCCTGTGGCGCTGACTTCGATGCGATGCGGACGACCGAGTTCTTTGCTGCGCACGAGGCGCTCCTGCTTGATTACGAGCGACCGCTGACGCGGATCGACTCCCGCTCGGGGCTGCCGTATGCGACGTCCGCGCACTTTGTGTGGGTGGGGGAGCGCACCCGCGAGGTTTCCGGGGCGCATGTCGACTTCGTGTCGCGGATCCACAACCCCATTGGCGTCAAGCTCTCGCCCAAGACTGACCTCGATGATTTGGCGCGCATCCTCGATCGGCTCGACCCGCAGCGGGAGGCTGGTCGGTTGAGCTTCATCACCCGGATGGGTGCGGCCCGGGTCCGCGACGCGCTCGGGCCTCTCGTCGAGCGGGTGCGAGCCGAAGGAGGCGTCGTGACGTGGATCTGTGATCCCATGCACGGCAACACTTTTGAGTCCAACGGCGGCTACAAGACCCGCAACTTCGACGACATTGTCGAAGAAGTCCATGGGTTCTTTGACGTGCACCACGAGCTCGGCACCGTGCCTGGGGGCCTCCACGTCGAGCTCACCGGCAATGACGTCACCGAGTGCATCGGCGGCTCGCACAACATCCTCGACACCGACCTTGAGAAGCGGTACGAGACGGCCTGCGACCCCCGCCTTAACCACCAGCAGAGCTTGGAGTTGGCCTTCCTGGTCGCCGAAATGCTCGGTCGCGAATGACCGCACGAGCGGGTATGCCGGTCGCGGACCTCCTCTCCGACACGCTGACCCGACCACCGCAGGCCATGCGGACGGTGATGGCGGCTGCCGAGGTTGGCGATGATGTTTTCGGCGAAGACCCCTCCGCTCGGGACCTCGAGGAGCACGTCGCCGGGCTGCTCGGCCACGAGGCTGGACTTTTCACGCCCACCGGATCGCTCGCCAATCAACTGGCTCTGCGCATGCACGTGCGCCCCGGCGAAGAGTTGCTCGCTGACTCACTCGCCCACGTGGTGCGCGCCGAACTCGGCGCTGCCGCAGTCTTTTCGGGGATCACGTCCCGCACGTGGACGAGCGCGCACGGGCGGCTCGACCCTGCGGGACCGCTCGCGATGGTCTCCACCGGGGTTGGTCCCTACCAAGTCACCACCTCCCTTGTCGTCGTCGAAAATACGCACAACTTCGGCGGCGGCACGGTCCAGCCGCTGGCGGCGATTCGCGCTGTGCGCGCGGCCACCCAGCCCCTCGGTGTGCGGATGCACCTCGACGGCGCTCGGCTCTGGAACGCCCACATCGCGACCGGTGTGGGACTCGCGGAGTATGCCGCGGAGTTCGACACCGTGTCGGTCTGTTTGAGCAAGGGCTTGGGTGCCCCGGTCGGGTCGGTCCTCGTCGGCCCCAGCGCGCTGATCGCCGAGGCGCGGGTGTGGCGCAAACGCTATGGCGCCGGGATGCGCCAAGTCGGGATCCTCGCCGCAGCAGGCAAGTATGCCGTCGACCATCACCTGGACCGGCTTGCTGATGACCACGAGCGGGCTGCCCGCGCCGCCCGCGCGATCGCTGAGGTCGACCCGCGGGTCATCGATCCGGGCAGCGTGGAGACCAACATCCTCATGCTCGATCTGAGCCAAACAGGTTGCCCAGCAAAGGATTACGTGCAGGCATGCGCTGACGATGGGGTGCGCTTGTATGCCGCAGGGCCGTCACTTGTCCGCGCCGTGTGGCACCTTGACGTTGATGATGCTGCGACGGACCACGCGATCACGGTGATGACGCGTGTCCTGCGCGACCACGCCTGAGAGCTCGGCGCCGAGGCTTCCCGGCACGCTGTGTCCGCGGCAATGACGGGCAGCTGCACGGACTAATCAGACGTCGTGATGGAGCGCTTCTGACACCTGTGTGGTTGGACGGTCGGGTTGCCTGCCGGCGAGTTCGACGACGTACATCGCGGCCAGGACGAGCGCACCACCGAGCATCATCCGCCCGGTGAGTGATTCGCCGCCGAGCGCTACGGCGAAGCCCGCAGCAAACACCGGTTCCAGGGTCATGACGATTGCGGCTCTGGTCGCGGTCATGTGAGCCTGGGCCCACGTTTGTGACCAGAGGGCGAGCACGCCAGCAGCCGTCGCCATGTAGATGACCGACCACCACTGCCCGGTGCTCTGGGGCCAGGTAATCCCGTCAGGGACCGCCACGACCAGGCAGAACGCCGCGATGACGATCATCTGTACAACCGACATACCCGCTGCCCGAGCTGCCGTGGAATACCGACCCAGGCCGATGATGTGCAGGGCATACAAGGCTGCTGCCATCAACGTTAGGGTTTCGCCGATCCCGACTGAGACCCCGTTGAGCGACAGCAGGGCCAGTCCTGCCGTGGCGAGCGACACGGCATACCAAGTGCTTGCCGGCACGCGCTCCCGCAGGAGCGCGGCGGTGATGACGGGGGTCAACACCACGTAGGTCCCGGTGATGAAGCCAGACACGGAGGCGTCGGTGTGTGCCAAGCCCGCCGTTTGGAGCAGTTGAGCGCCGCCATAGAGCGCCCCGAGACCCATTCCCACGATCACATCCCGGCGCTCCAAGGTCCGCAAGGGTCGCCAGAAGAGCGCCACCATGAGCGCTGCGGCCAGGGTGAACCTGATCGCGAGGAAGTCAGCGGGCGGTACCGTTTGGACGAGGTCGCGGATCAGGAAGAACGTCGATCCCCACACTGCCGTGAGGGCAACGAGCAGGAAGGTGGCGATCGCCTGCAGGCGACGCTTTGGTGAGGCCGACATCAGGGCGTCAAATGATGGTCAGCGTGATCGTTGATCCACGACGCAACATGGTGCCGGCGCCGGGATCTTGGAAGCGGACAGTCTTGAGCGCCCCTCCGAAGAGCTTGTTGATCGTGACCGCAAAACCCGCATCCTTGAGGATCTTCTCGGCGACTGCCTGTTGCTTGAGGGTGACGTCCGGCACCGCGACGAGCACCGGGCCCTTGGAGACGATCAGAGTCACGGTGTCTTTACGGAAGAGGGTTCCCTGCGAAGGGGTTTGGGTTACGACCGCGCCCTCGGGGACCGTCTCGCTGTTAACCGGTTCGCCGCGCACGACGGTGAATCCGGCCGCCTCAAGCAGGCGTTGGGCGTCGTCAGCGGGCTTGCCGACGAAGCTCGTGACCGGTAGGGGTTCTCGTCCCTTACTCACGACGACTGCGACAGGAGTGTCTCGTTTGACCGAGGCGTCAGGGGGAGGGTCCTGCCGGATGACAACGCCAGCTGGCACGGTTTCGCTGAACTCCTCAGTGGCTGGCCCGGCGACGAGGCGGCGGTCGGCGAGGAGTGCGGCGACATCACTGGCCTTCACGTCCACGAGCTTGGGTACGGCATACCGCTCTTGCCCTAGTGAGACGATGAGCCGCACCGCGGTGTTCCTGCGAACTTGTGCGCCAGCCGCCGGCTGTGCCTCGATGACCTGTCCCTTGGGTTCGGTTTCGCTATATGCCGTGCCGACGTCAGCTCGGAGCTCGACCCCGGCGAGTGCCGCTGTGGCCTGGGCTTCGGTCAGGTGCACAAGCGGAGGCACAAGACGTTGCGCGCCTGGGCCGGCGGAGTCATACCACCACCACCCGCCCGCGGCGCCACCAGCGAGGAGGGCGAGCACGAGCAGGAACGGCCAGACTCGTCGTCGACGGCGATCAGGATGAGGTGGGGTTGGGGACCCGGCCGAAACATCAACAGCGGGTGCCCAAGGATCACTCGGGGAAGTGCCGTTGCCCCAGACCTGCGGGATCGGCGTTGTGACGGATGCGTGCTCCACAGCGCCGACCGGGAGGACGGTGGTGGTTGCCCCGGGCGGGGTCACTTCGAGCTTCGCCGTGGCGGTCAGTGTTTCGAGGACGGCGGTGTCTGCGGACGGGTCTCTCTCGGCCACGAGCGGGACTAGTGGTTTGAGAGTCGGAGCCATCCCGGGCTCGTATACCGGGGTCGCGTCGAGTTCGGCTTCACTCAATTGGCGGGTGGCTTCGCGGAGTTCGTCCAGGAATTCGCTGGCGGTCGCGGGCCGATCGTCCGGATCGATCGCAGTTGCGCGTGCGATGAGCCGGTCCATTTCGAGCGGCACGGTCGACACACGTTCAGACGCGAGCGGCACCGAGCCACTGACGTGCTGGGCTGCGATCTGAGCCTCCGAGGCACCTTCCATGGCGCGCCGACCGGTGAGGAGGTCGACGAGAATCAGCCCGGCGGCATATACGTCGCTGCGTTCGTCGGCGGGCTTGCGGCGTAATTGCTCGGGGGCGAGGTAGGGGACCGAGCCGAGGACATGGCTCACGTCGGTGCGGGTGAGCGTCGAGGCTTCGCGGGCGAGGCCAAAGTCAGTGACCTTGACCGAGCCGTCACTGGCGATCAGGACGTTTTCGGGCTTGACATCACGGTGGATGCGTCCGGCCGTGTGAGCGACAGCGAGGGCGCGCAGGATCGCCGTGAAGATCCGCACGGCTTCCCGCACCGGCAGCGCGCCCGTGTGGTCGATCCACTGGCGCAGGGTGTGTCCCTCGACATATTCCATGACGAGGCAGACCTGGCCGTGTTCTTCCACCAGGTCGTGGACCGCCACGATCGTGGGGTGACTCAGGCCTGCAGCAAGCTGGCCTTCTCGCCGAAACCGCGACAATTGGGCCTCGTCGCGAGCGGAGCCCGGTGGCAGTACTTTGACCGCGACGCGGCGCCCGAGACGGTCGTCGATGGCCAGCCACACCGTGCCCATGCCACCGTCGGCGATCTTCCGGACGAGTCGGTACCGATCCGCGATGAGCCCGCCCAAGGGCAGGGTGCGGCGAGGTTCGACGGGCGTGGACACGGAGGCGAGTTTACGTTCCTGGAGCGGGTATGCCGTGGACGCGCCGCGGCACGTCGTGGTCATGGGAGGCTAGGCGGCGTGACTGAGCAGAGCTTTGACAACGTGGAGGACCTGGTCGGCGACTGGAGCTACCTGCCTGACATCGCGGAGCGCTACGGTTGGCCGCTGTCACGGGTCCGCCGATTCGTTGACGAACGCGAGGTGCTGACCGCTCGAGTCGGACCCAATCGGGCAGCAGCCGTGCCGACGAGCTTCCTCGGAGCCGATGGCCCGCTCCCTGAGCTCAAGGGCACCTTTACCGTCCTCGCTGACGGTGGCATGAACGACGTGGAGATCATCCGCTGGCTACACACCGTCGATCCGTCGCTGCCGGGCGGCGACACGCCCATGGCGGCGTTGCGTGCCGGTCACAAACGGGAGATCCGGCGACGGGCTCAAGCGCTCGCGTTCTAGCCTTCCGAGCGCCGCCGCATCGGTGCGTGGTCAGAGGTGGCCAACCTAACCAGGGACATTAGGTCGCGCGGGCAGTAGCCGCCGCGACGAGCTCGTGGAGTACCTCCACAGCCGTGTGATCGAGTCCGTCGGCGACCTCACCCAAGGCATCATGGGCCTGCGCGCAGAGCCGATCGATGTCGGCCTCGACCGCAGCCACCGCAGGGGTGCCCTCGATCAACGCGCGCACGACGCCGACGCCCAGATCGTCGAGATCAGCCCGACCGAACAGTTGGCGCATCACCGACAGACCGGCGTCGTCCAAGTGGTCCAGAAGGTAGGCGATCAGGACGGTCCGCTTGCCTTCGCGGAGGTCATCGCCAGCAGGCTTGCCGGTCTCTGCGGGGTCGCCGAATACGCCGAGCAGATCGTCGCGGAGTTGGAACGCTTCGCCGAGGGCCAAGCCGTATCGGGAGAGTCCATCGAGCGTCGCACCAGTCAACCCACCCGCTAGCGCGCCGACGAGCAGTGGTTGTTCGATCGTGTACTTCGCGCTCTTGAATCGGATGACCCGGCGCGCCGACATGAGCCGGTCGGCGGTCGACAGGGCCTCCCAGCCTCGGGCCGACTCCAGCACGTCGAGGAATTGTCCGCCCATGAGTTGGGTGCGCATCCGGTCGAACATCTCCCGACCTCGGGCCAGGTGATCGGCAGGCAGACCACTGGTTGAAAACAGCTCGTCAGTCCACTGCAGGCACAAGTCGCCTGCCAGGATCGCGGTCGCCTCCCCGAAGCGGTCGCTATCGCCTGACCACCCAGCTCGCGCGTGAAGGGCCGCGACGGCCCGGTGAGCGGACGGCATACCTCGACGGGTGTCGCTGCGGTCCATGACGTCGTCGTGAAGGAGCGCAGCTGCCTGGAAGAACTCCATCGCGGTGGCGAGCCGGATGAGTGACTCGGACCCCGGCTGTCCGGCCGCGCGATAACCCCAATAGGCGAAGGCGGCGCGCAGCCGCTTACCGCCCGTGAGCAGCTGACGCACCGAGTCGATGAGCGGGTCGAGATCCGGGCCAACCTCAGCGAGCACCTCGTGTTGGCGATCGAGCTCGGTCACGACAGCCGCCTGCACCCGCGCACGCACATCTTCGCGGTCCAGGGGTGTGGTCGGGGTGGTCACGAAGGGCCCTTCTGCAACGAAAGAGGTACGCCGGGCACTCGCCCCCCAGCGCGCTCGGCTGTGTCTGTCCAGACTACGTGCTGAGCGCGAGTGGGGCACTCGAGCCTCACTAGTGTGGAGCTATGTCCTCCCTGCGTCGCCCGGAACACGTGGTGCGTTCGATCCCCGACGCCTTGTCGGGAGCCCGACCCGCGATCAGTTTCGAGTTCTTCCCGCCGAAGGATGACGCGGGGGAGGCGGTGCTGTGGGAGACCATCCGGGCACTGGAAAAAACCCGGCCGACCTTTGTGTCAGTGACGTATGGGGCCGGTGGCAGCAGTCGTGACCGGACCATCCGGGTCACCGATCGGATTGCACGGGAAACGACCATGACACCGATGGCGCATTTGACGTGCGTAGGCCACTCGGTGACCGAACTCCGCAACATCATCGGGCACTACGCCAACGGTGCCGTGCGCAACATCTTGGCGCTCCGAGGTGACCCTCAAGGCGGACTCGATCAGCCGTGGGTGTCGCACCCCGAAGGCTTCGACCACGCCGAAGAGCTAGTCACGCTCATCCGGAAGTTGGGTCCTTTCACGGTCGGGGTTGCGGCGTTCCCGGATCGGCACCCGGAGAGCCCCAGCCTCGATGCGGACGCCGATGTACTGGTGCGCAAGGCGGATGCGGGCGCGGCGTTTGCGATTAGCCAGTTCTTCTTCACGACGGACGCGTACGTCCGGCTCCGTGATCGGGTCGCGGCACGAGGGCGGGACCTGCCGATCATCCCGGGCCTGATGCCGGTGACGAATGTCCGGCAACTCGCGAGAATGACCGAGTTGTCAGGGCAACCGGTGCCTGAGTCGGTGACGAGTCGCTTGCTGGCTGTGGACGGTGACCCCACAGCGGTGCGGGAGGTCGGTGTCGAGATCGCGACGGAGCTCGCGCAGCAACTCTTGGACGAAGGCGCTCCCGGCCTTCACTTCATCACGATGAACCGGTCACCCGCGACCTTGCACGTGTGGCGCAACCTTGGCCTCGAAGCAGCCCAGTGGGCGGCCTCTCACCCTGAGTCACGCTGAGGGGTCGCCACCGTCCGTTTGACGGAGGGGTTGGGTCCGGTCAGCTGACCTCGTGGGGAGCTGCCGGGTGTCGCCACTTCGGGACGGGGGCGCCTCTCGTAGCTCGTCGGCGGCGCTCGGGGGTGTTGACGCCAACCGCTCGCCCCACGAGTCATACCGCGCCTTGAAGCGGCGGATGCGCTTGAGCAGGAAGATCACGAGCGCGGCGCCGACGACGAGGAGCACTCCGGCGATGCCCGCTGCTACCCAAGGGTTGGCGAACGCAGTGGTGACGACGGCGGCAACGGTGACATCTTCGGCGGTCGAGACGACGATATTGCTGGCAGGTTCAGGCGAGGTGTTGACCGCGGCTCGGGTGCCAGCCTTCACCAGATGGGAGGCCAAAGCGGTAAATCCACCGGTCGCAGCCATGAAGGCGGCGTTGAGGTCGGAGCTCTCGTGACCAAACAGGTAGCCGAGCGTTGCTCCGACCGCGGGCCTGACCACCGTGTGGATCGAGTCCCACGTCGAGTCGAGGTAGGGGATCTTGTCGGCCACCATCTCGATGACGAAGAGCACCCCCGCGCCGATGAGGACATCTGTGCGAGCCAACGCATCGGGTATGCCGGTGACGTTAAAGATCCGCTCGGCCAGGCCCATGATCAGCACCACGGCATACGCGTTGATGCCGCTCGCCCAGCCTGACGTGAAGACCCAGGGCAGGACTTCTGCACCCATCGTGTTCCTTCGCTTTCCGTGACGGACTCGGGGGGCCTTCGGTCTGTCGTATGCCGTCCGCCCAGAGTCATAACGTCGCAGGTGACGGGGCATTTCCCCGGAGGACGTGCCGTGCCACTACAAGTGGGTAACGATCGACGTCATGAGTGCGTCGGGCAGGAAAGAGGCGTATCCCGTGCTGACAGCGACGGCGCCGACGGTTTCAGGTCACCCCCTGGCGGACCTGAAACCGTCGGCGCCGTCGCGCAAACAGATCTCCACGGTCTCATGTCGACGCACGTGACGGTATCCGTATAAGTACCTAGTTTGTGGAGAAGCTCGGGCGAGGTGGTAGGCGGTGGGGGTTCAGGCGACCGTCACTGGCTCGGCCCCGGTGATTCGGACCAACTCGGCATAGGTGGTCGGGAAGACGGTGTTGGGGTGGCCCGCAGCGGCCCAAATCACGTCGTAGCCGGCCAGGTCGACATCGATGAGCGTACGCACGGGCGCGAGGTGTCCGACCGGCGCGACCCCGCCGATGACGAAGCCGGTCCGCTCGCGCACAAAATCCGCATCGGCCCGGCCGAGCGACTCGACTCCGACATGCGCGGCGACGAGGGAGGTGTCGACTCGGTGCGCGCCCGAGGTGAGCACGAGCAGCGGCTCGTCGTGGGGGAGCCGGAAGACGAGCGAGTTGGCGATCTGCCCCACCTCAATACCGAGGTATGCCGCCGCCAGCGCGGCCGTGCGCGCGGCACCATCGAGGACCGTGATCTGGGGCGTGACGCCAGCGGCGGTCAGGTGTGCGGCGACGCGCTGGACGGCGGGATGAGTGAGGGTCTCGTCGGACGGCATGCGGGGAGTTTAGAAGTCGCAGCCGACTGCGTCGAAGCAGCCGCCGCCGTCGCCGACATCAAGCGAACTGCTCACCGAGGAAGCGAAGTCGCCGAGCGTCGCACCGATGTCGCCGAGCGCAGAGACCCCGGCGATGGCCTCGATCGGGGTCGTGAGGGCATCGAGTGCGATCGCGACGTCCACGAGGTTGGCGAGATCCAGGAGAGGCGACACACCGTCGGCGAAGGCCAGCCAGGGAAGGTCCATAGGGACCGCGAAACCCTGGAGCTGGGCAGCAGCGACGACCTTGCCGAAGGTCTCGGCCCATCGGTCGGCGACGCCAAACACCATGGCGTAGGGCAAATAGCGGCTAAAGAGCCCCGCCGCCTCGTCGAACCGGATCTGCGAAGCCTCCGCCTTGGTGAGGTACTCCCGGAAGCCGAGAGTCTGGATTCGGATGGCAGTGCCCTCTGCGGTACGAGGGATGCGGCCTCGGAGAGCACGGAGAAGCATCCAGGCGGCGACAAAGAGGGCAAGTGGCGTGGTAAGGCCTATCGGGCCGGCGGTGCCATCTCGGAGGTTGACAACCGCCGCGATGAGGAACAACAGCCCCAAGCCGATCACCGGGATGACAAGGCAGCCCAGGCGGCCGGCGCGGGACTGGGGGTGCGCGGCATACCACCCGCGGTTGACGACCTCGCGGTAGAGCGCGATCTGGGCCTTGCGCAGGGTGAGTCCGGCGTCGGCTTGGAGGTCCTTGATCCGCACGACGGGACCATCGCGGAAGAGGTCGGCGAGGAGTTGGCGTTCGAATTCGCCGAGCCCGTCGAAGGGGGGCGGCGGATCCGCGACGACCAAGGAGTAGTCGCGCTGGCTCGGAGGTGTCGTCGGCGGGGGCACCCCGTCCATGGGGTGGGTCGCCAGGCTCAGGGCGTTCGGTGCTGCTCCTGGAGGCGTAGCGACGATCCGGTAGTGCCCTTTGACCGCGAGGTCCACGAGGCGGGCGCTGAGATCGACCACATCGGCGCGACCGTCGAGTAGCGTGCCGACGACGGCTGGGGAGAGCCCGTCAGGGGGGGTGAACCGCACCGCCACGGGGCCATTCCACTCCCGGGTGCCCGAGACCCGTCCGCGCCGCACGGGCATCCCAAACACGGGGAACTCACCGGGCGTGACATCGAGGAAGAAGCCGTCGCGCCGACGTCGGCGGAGCCACCACGCGAGGGGGAGCGCGATCATCAGCGTGAAGATCGCGATGATCAGCGAGCCGGCTTCGTAGTCGTTCACGCACGTCACCCTACGGCTAGGGGACGGCTTGACAGGGTGTCCGACGGGGGCGCTAGAGTAATATCGGAATCGAACACGTGTCCTAGATATGTGCGGTTCTGGTTCTGATTCTGGTTCTGCGGATGGGTCGAGTCCGCCCCGGTCCTGAGCGTCGTGATCCCTGCGGCGCCAGCTATCCCAAAGGGGGCTTGCTCATGGTGCGTCGATATGCCGACCCACTCGTGGTCCAGACACAACTCGACGGCACTGACGGCAGCGGGATAGGCCCAGTCGCCTTCACATGGCGCGGTCGACGGTATGCCGTGCGCACCGTCCTCGCCCAGTGGCGGGAGCGGCGCGCCTGGTGGCGCGATGCACTCGATCCAGCGCCAGGGCAACCGCACGGCATCGCTAGTGCTGCGCAAGAGCTGCACGTGTGGCGAGTAGAAGCGACATCTAGTTCAGGCAAAAACATTCACTTTGGTGTTTTCGAGTTGAGTTGTGAGCCCGCCATCTCGGCCGCAGATACGTCAGGTATGCCGCATTGGGAGCTCGCCCGGGTGGTGGACTGACATGGCGGCAACGATCTCCAGCACGGTCATCGAATTGCTCGACCGGTCGGGCGCGAGCATCTTGCAGGCCAGCCAAACCACTGACGTCGCCGGGCGCTATATCTACGCCCACGTCGGCGCTCTGCGGGCTGCTGCGGCGATCCTGGCGGCCCGGTCGACTCCATCCGGATGGTCGCGTCCGCGCAGCGTATGGGAGGTGCTGCCCTCGCTCGCGCCAGAACTCGCCGAATGGTCAGAGTTCTTTGCGGCTTCTGCGCGGCACCGCGCTGCACTCGAGGTCGGCGACGGCCAAGACACCACGGTGTCGGCACGCCAGGCCGATGACTTGTTGCGCCAAGTGGAGTTGTTCGTCGAGTTGGTCCAAGAGACCCTCGGGGTGCCACAGGTCGTGGCCCTGCCGGAATATCTCTCGCCTGTGTCCCGCGCGGGCCAGCGCGCATGGCATACCCGAGACACCCGGCATACTCGCCATAGCCAGGACTTGGCGGGGTAACTGCCGTGGAGAGTTTCGTCCATCTCCATGTCGCGTCGGGGTACTCCATGCAATATGGTGCGTCGACGCCCGCCGCACTGGTCGCTCGGGCAGCGGCCTATGGGCAGCCAGCGTTGGCGTTGACCGATCGAGACGGCCTCTATGGCGCGGTCCGGTTCGTCCAGGCGTGCACCGAGGCGGGGATCGCCCCCATCCTCGGCGTCGATCTCGCCGTCGACTTCCCGACCCTCCACCAGGTCCTAGCAGGCCAGACTGCCGCGCGTGCTCCGGGCAGGGGCGGTGCGCTCCGTGACGATCGGCTGCCTCGAGTCACCGTCCTCGCCCGTGGGATGAATGCCGGGCTGACACCCGGCGAAGGCTGGGCGAGATTGTGCCGGCTCGTCACCGACACCCACCTGTCCGGTCAGCGCGGGCAACCTCGCACGAGCGCCGCCCTCCTCGCCGACGCGATGGCGACCCACGGCAACGGCGACGGGCGCCCGCACCGCTTGTCGTCTTGCTCGGCCCGGATTCTGACGTCGGTCGCGCCATCCTCGCCCGCCGCAAAGCCGCCGCGTATGCCGCCCTGACGCGATGGCAGGCGGCCCTCCCTCCCGGGTCGGTCTTGCTCGAGGCGGTGTGTCACGGGGGACCAGAAGGCACCCCGGGGAGCCTGGGGCAGGCGGGCCGCACCCTGGCACTTGGGCGCGACACCGGCATACCCGTCGTGCTCACTGCAGCGGTGCGGCACGCCGACCCAGCCGAGGCCGCTACCGTTGACGTCCTCGATGCCGCGCGGCGGCTCGTCGTGCTCGATGTCCGCCACCTCGATCGGGTCACCGCAGCGGGGCACCTCGCGCCGACACCCGCCATGCTCGCGATCGCGCGGGATGTCGCGCAGGCATCCGGGCCGGGTCTTGCAGGCGGCACGACAGCGACCCGTGATGCCGCCGCTGCTCTGGTGGCGACCACGATGTCGCTCGCGACCGAGTGCATCCAAGACCCGGCGATCGACTTGGGGATCGGCGGCATCCACCTTCCTGAGCAGACCCAACTCGGGATGGCCATCGATGATGACCCACAGCGGGTTCTCGCCGACCGGTGCTATGGCGCTCTGGTGAGCCGTTATCCCCGCGCGAGGCCTGCGGAGCTCACCCGGGTCCAGTCACGGCTGGCGGATGAACTCGACGTCATCGCGTCCCTGGGTTATGCGACCTACTTCCTCACCGTCGCGACCGTCACCGATCTCATCCGCGACATGGGGGTGCGGGTCGCGGCACGCGGATCGGGGGCGGGCTCCCTCGTCAACTATCTCCTCGGCATCTCCGGCGTCGACCCGATGCGCTACGACCTGCTCATGGAGCGGTTTTGCTCCCCCCTGCGGGCGCAACTGCCCGACATCGACATCGACGTGGAGTCGGCGCGGCGCACCGAGATTTACGAAAAAGTCCTCGCCCGCTTCGGCGGCGAGCGGGTCACCTGCGTGTCGATGATGGACTCCTACCGGGTTCGCCACGCGATCCGCGACGTCGGCGCCGCGCTCGGGCTCCCACCCGCCGAAGTCGACGCCATCGCCAAGGCGTTCCCGCACATCTCGGCCCGCCACGCCCGCTCCGCCATCGCCGACCTGCCCGAGTTGCGGGTGACCGGGTTGGCGTCCGCGCGCTATGACCTGCTCTTTGACCTCGTGGAGCGCCTCGACGGGTTGCCTCGCCACATCGCGCTCCATCCGTGCGGTGTCATCCTGTCCAACTCGACCCTGCTCGATCGCACCCCGGTCGAGGCCAGCTGGCTGGGGTTCCCGATGAGCCAGTTCGACAAGGACGACGTGGAGATCCTCGGCCTGCTCAAACTCGACATCCTCGGCATCCGCATGCAGTCGGCGATGGCGTATGCCGTGGCCGAGGTCGCCCGCGTCGACGGCGTCCGCGTCGATCTCGATGACCCCGTTCACGTCCCGCTGGACGACGAGGCGACCTTCCGGATGATCCGCACCACGCGCACGCTCGGGTGTTTCCAGATCGAAAGCCCCGGCCAACGCGAGCTCATCGGCAAGTTTGGGCCGGAGCGGTTTGAAGACCTCATCATCGACATCTCCCTCTTCCGGCCCGGCCCGGTCAAGTCCGACATGATCGTGCCCTTCCTTAACGCCCGACATGGGTTCGCCACGACCGACTACCTCCACCCCACGCTCATCCCGGCGCTGCGCGAGACCGAAGGCGTCGTGGTCTTCCACGAACAAGTCCTCAAGATCGTCGCTGAGACCGCTGGAGTCACCCTTGCGCAAGCTGACGAGGTCCGGCGCGCGATGGGTTCGGTCGACGGTCAAGCTCAGGTGCTGGCGTGGTGGCGCCCCGCGGCGCTCGCTCGCGGCTATAGCGCCGACGACGTCGAGCGCATCTGGGAGGTGCTGCGCGCCTTTGCGTCGTTCGGGTTCTGCAAGGCCCACGCGGCCGCATTCGCGCTGCCCACCTATCAATCAGCGTGGCTCAAGACCCATCACCCCGCGGCCTTCATCGCCGGCGTCCTCACCCACGACCCCGGCATGTACCCCAAGCGCCTGATCCTCGACGACGCCCGCTCGCTCGGCATCGAGATCCTCGGCCTCGACGTCAACGCCAGCACGAGCACGTATGCCGTGGAGCGCGTCCCCTCCGACGCGCCACCCCCTGCCCCGGACCTCCCCGACGGGCGCGGGTATGGCATCCGCGTGTCACTCGCCGACGTCAAAGGAATCACCGAGAGCGAGATCGTCCAGATCGTCGCCGGACAGCCGTATGCCGGGCTCGCCGACTTCGCGCAACGCGCCGCCGTGAGCCGACCCGTGCTCGAACGCCTCGTCCTCGCAGGCGGGTTCGACTCCATCTATGGCCTCGACCACTCCGGTATGCCGGGTGCCCGCGGCAAGATCACGCGGCGGGACCTGCTGCTGCACGTTGCCGACCTCGACCGCTGGAACCGAGCCAATGCTTCGCGTGCCTCAGGTGCCACCAGCAAATGGTCACGCCGGCTCGTCGCGACCGACTCCCTGGCCGGCGCCACTGGACGTCGTGGTGACCCGCGTGGTGACAGCCCCGGGGGCCACGGGGGCCGTCGCGGTGGCCCGCGCGGCGATTCTCGTGGTGATCTGGGTAGTGACCTGCGCGGCGGACGCATTGACGAAGATCGAGTTCGGCCAGGCATTGCTGCTCTGGCCGCCGCGCAATCCCAAGCTGCCGCGCCAGTGGCCGATGCGGTCCGGCATACCCAACTCATCTTGCCTTTAGACGACGCGCCTCAACTCACCCCAGGCAGCGGA
Organism: Actinomycetales bacterium; assembly: GCA_016715285.1. Classification (GTDB taxonomy): domain Bacteria; phylum Actinomycetota; class Actinomycetes; order Actinomycetales; family Dermatophilaceae; genus Phosphoribacter; species Phosphoribacter thorii. The sequence continues at coordinate 339,349 of JADKAO010000001.1, forward strand.
CTCCCAGAGCTGACCGCCACCGAGCGCATCCGCGCCGAGCTCGAGATCCTCGGGCTCGACGCCAGCGCCCACGTGGTCGAGGTCTATGGGCCGATGCTCGATGCCCTCGGGGTGACCCGGGCGCGGGACATCGGGCAGGCCCGCAACCGCAGCGAGGTATGGATCGCGGGAGTCAAGGTCGCGACTCAAACCCCGCCGATCCGGTCAGGCCGGCGCGTCGTGTTCCTCACCCTCGACGACTCGACCGGGCCGGTTGACGCCACCTTCTTCGAGGACGTCCAAGGTCCGTATGCCGCAACAGTTTTCCACTCCTGGATGATGCTCGTCCGCGGAGTAGTGCGGCGCACCGGTCGGCGCGGCGTATCGGTCCGGGCCACTGGCGCATGGGAGCTCAGCGGCCTATGGGAGGCATGGAGCCGCGGGGGAGTCGATGCCTTGCGGGCTGCGCTCGCGGCCGCCGATGCTGAGGCGCACGCGCGGGCAGCCGCTGCGGCAGCGGCCTTTTCCCTGCCCTATGCCAGGGCAGGTGGCGGGGAGAGCGTCCCGTGGTCGTCGGGCGAAGAAGCTCGCCGGGATGCGGGTGCCGGCGCAGACGATCCCGCAGATGTCGCAGCGGGCCTGCCGAGAGGAGACCGGGCGGGCGGTATGGGTGGATCACCGCGAGGTCGCCGGGTCCTCGTGCATGCCTCCGGATTCCAGCAGTCGCCGTATGCCGATGTGCAAGCACCCGGGGTGCCGGCACGTGACGGTCGGCGCGCTGCCGCGATTGCGGTCCCGGCGGCGTCTCGTGAGGCGGCCGCGCCCCCGCGCAAGCTGTGGCATTCGAGTCCGGGCAGTTCGGGCGCATGAACCATCACCGAGGATCGTGGCCTGCGCGCACTACAGTGTCGGTGTGTCAGAGGATCAGCCCCGGAGCCGACGTGCTGCCACCGGAGTCCGCACGGCCGCGTTATGGGCCGACGTCCGCGACCTGGCCATCCGACAAAGCGCCCTCGTCGGTCGACCGATTGCCGTCCTCGACCTCGGCGGAGGCACCGGCGAACTCGCCGTCCCCCTCGCCGAGTTGGGCGCCGAGGTGGTTGCTGGCGTCACCGTCGTCGACCCCAGCCCAGATGCGCTCGCAGCCCTGCAACGCCGAGCTGCCGAGTCTCACGTCGACGACCGAGTCGCGGCTCTCCAAGGTGACGCCGACACCCTGGCCGAGGTCGTTCCCAACCACGCGTTCGACGTGGTGTGCTGCCACGGCGTCCTCGAAGTCGTCGACGACCCCGCATCGACGTTGGCTGCCGTGGCCGCAGCTCTCACGCCCAGTGGTGTCGTCTCTCTCGCTGCCGCAGGGCGGCTCGCTGCTGTCCTCGCGCGTGCACTCCTCGGCGAGTTCGACCAAGCCCACGCCGTCCTCGACGAACCCGACGGGTCCTGGGGCGAGGGCGACCCCTTGCCGCGACGGTTTGACGTGCGCACGCTCAGCGACCTCGTCGAGGGCTCCGGCCTCGCGGTCGAGTCGTGGCGTGGCACTCGGCTGCTCAGCGACCTCGTGCCATCGGTCTACGTCGACACCGACATCCAACGCAGCGCAGTCCTCGCGCTCGAAGACGCCCTCGCCGGCCACCCGGCATACCCCCTCTTGGGTGAACTCGGCGGGGCGCTCCACGTGGTTGCTCGCCGTCCCTAAGGTCGCGGTCTTGTCCGGGCGGCGGCTCCGCGGCGCGGGGGGCACCCGATGAGTCGCCGTCAGTTCCAGCCGCCCCCACGCACCGACGCCGCGCCGCCGGACGACACCGGCTGCACGATCCTGCACGTCGACATGGACGCGTTCTATGCGTCGGCGTCGCTCATCGATCGCCCTGAGCTGCGCGGCACGCCCGTCATCATTGGCGGGGGAGGGCGCTCGGTCGTCCTCTCCGCGACCTACGAGGCAAGGGCCTTCGGGGTCACCTCGGCGATGCCGATGACCCGCGCGCGGCGGCTCTGCCCGCACGCGACGGTCATCACCCCCGACCACGACAGGTATGCCGCGATCTCGGCTGCCGTGATGGCGACCTTCGAGTCTGTCACCGACCAGATCGAGCCGCTCTCGCTCGATGAGGCCTTCCTCGACGTGTCGGGAGCGGTGCGCAGAATAGGGCCGCCGAGCTTCGTCGGGCAGTGGCTCCGCGACACCATTGCCGACGAGCAAGGGATAACCTGCTCGGTAGGCGTCTCGTCGAGCAAATTCGTCGCCAAGCTCGCGTCGGGGCTCGCCAAACCTGACGGTCTGCTCGTCGTGCCGGACGGGGAAGTCGTCGGGTTCGTGCAACAACTGCCGGTCGCGGCGCTCTGGGGGGTCGGCGACCGCACCGAAGAAGTCCTGCTGCAACTAGGGCTGCGCACGGTGGGCGACATTGCGCACACCCCTTTGGAGACCCTTCAACGGGCCCTCGGCGACGCTGCTGGGGCGCACTTGCACGATCTGTCCTGGGGTCGCGACCCACGCCGAGTCCAGCCCAGCCAGGTCGAAAAGAGCATCGGCTCTGACGAGACGTTCCCTTACGACGTCGATGACCCTGCGGTGATCCAGCGCGAGTTACTCCGGCTGGCCGACCGGACCGCCGCGCGGGTGCGGTCAGCGGGGATGGCGGGGCGCACGGTGACGATCCGGGTGCGCTTTGCCGATTTCACGACGATCACCCGCTCTCGCACGCTGCGCGAGCACACCGATGTGTCCCGCGACATCTATGCCACGGCGAGGGCGCTCTATGACGCGTTGGGCTTGCAGCGCGCCAGGATCCGGCTCGTAGGCGTGCGTCTCGAAGGCCTGATCCCGGTCGAGCGGGCTGCCATCCAGCCTCGACTCGATGACCCTGACTATGGATGGCGTGAGGCTGATCATGCGGTCGACCGGGCCAGTGCTCGGTTTGGTCCCGGTGCGGTCCGTCCCGCGTCGCTGGTCGCCGAGTCCGCCGGCTTCCGGCCTCCACCACGAACGCGCCAGCCTCCTCGTGCTCCATCAGCTGGATAAGCCGGGCACGATGAGATCCGTAGTTCCGTTAGTGACATTGTCGGCTTATCCTTGTCCCGAAGCCCGGTGACCGGGAGCACCACAGCCACGCGTCAACCCGCCATGGTGATCGTGAGCTAAGCGTCAAGGAAGGGGTGACCGTGGCGCTGTCCGAACACGAGCAGAAGCTCCTGGAACAAATGGAGCAAGCCCTCTACGCCGAGGATCCCCGGTTTGCCTCGCGGATCCGCACGCAAAGCATTGCCGGCCAGAGCCGGCGAATGGCGATGGGGATCGTGGGTATTCTCGTCGCCCTCGGTCTGGTCGTTGCGGCCGCTCTCAACCAGGCGATCTGGCTGGGTGCCATCGCCTTTGCCTTGATGGTCGCCGTTGGCGTGTGGGCCTTTGCCCCGACCCGGCGGAGTGGCCCCGCTGGTGTTGTCGACCCCTCAGGTCGAGTCAAGCCGACCGGTAAAGCCGCTCGCCCCGCGGCTGGCGACGGTTTCATGCAGCGGATCGAAGAGCGCTGGGACCGGCGCTCGCACGACGAATGATCCTGATCGCCACGCGATGAGTGAGCGGGCGTTGCCCTAGGCGCCCTGACCGAGCAACGTCAAACCGACCACCCAGGTCACGATGATGGCCAGTCCCGCGAGCAGTTCGATGCCCATGGAGTGCGCCACGGCACGAAGTGCGATCTTCGTCGAGGTCCAGGCGGCGGCCGTCTGCTTGCTGCGAGCGAACTCTACGAGGTAGATCCCGAGGACAAAACCGACCAGGGCACCCACCACTGGGATGACGAAGAAGCCGATTACGCCCAATGCAGCAGCCAGCAAGAGGGTGCTCGTGCCGATGCCGTGAGTGCGCATCCGCCGCCCCGGGATGAGGTACTGCGTCACCACTCCCACGGCATACAAGACGACGGCGATCCCAAAAACCCACCAGGCACGCGAGTCCTGGTGCTGGGACGACCACAGCAAAGTCGCCCCCAGCGTGAGCAGGAGCCCGGGGACGACCGGCACAACAATCCCGACCAGCCCCACCGCCAACAGAAAGGCGGTGACGATGGTGAGACTCACGCGGAGGTGCCCTCAGCGCTGAGTTGGTCGGACTCGTCGTGGATCTCGGTGGCCTGGTCGGCGAGCTTGGGCAGGTGGAGCCGGCCGTGGTGGGCGCAGAAGTACAACTCCCCACCGGACCGCAAGCGCGCGCGAATGTAGGCCCGGGCTCCGCAGCGGTCGCAGCGGTCTGCGGCGCTGAGGCGGTGGACCAGTGTTGCGTTCACGTGTGCTCGCTCTTCTCTCTCAGGTGAGGACTCCAGCATGCCCCACTCCGTTCCCGGGGACACAACCGGCACCCCGACACGCTGTCGTGTCGGCTGTGCAGAATGTGCCGGAACCCCCCGGGTCACTCGTCCTAACAGTCAAACACGCCGCAACCTTCCCGCGCGCGCAAATTTCGAGGAGTATGCCGTGCGCCTGGCTCGGGGCCGCGCGCCGTCGCGAGCGATGTCAGTGGAAGCGACTAACCTGCCGGAGGAAGGTCGAGCAGACTGCAGGCAGACAGAAGCGGGGCAAACAGCAGTGGCAGCGCGGGCAACATCAGGGACAACTCGAGCGGAGACAGCGAGCGGGGCGGGCTACACCGCACGCCACCTGCAGGTTCTCGAGGGCCTCGAAGCCGTCCGCAAGCGGCCTGGCATGTACATCGGCTCGACCGATCAACGCGGCCTCATGCACTGTGTCTGGGAGATCATCGACAACGCTGTCGACGAGGCCCTCAACGGATCGTGCGACCGGATTGACGTCATCCTCGCCGCTGACGGCTCGGTGGAGGTCCGCGACAACGGCCGCGGGATCCCAGTCGATATCGAGCCGCGCACGGGGCTCAGCGGCGTCGAGGTGGTCTTCACCAAGCTCCACGCTGGCGGCAAGTTCGGTGGCGGTTCCTATACGGCATCTGGCGGCTTGCACGGCGTCGGCGCCTCGGTGGTCAACGCCTTGTCGGCCCGTCTCGACGTCGAGGTCGATCGCGGTGGCAAGACCTACGCGATGAGCTTCCGCCGCGGTGAGCCCGGGCTCTTCGTCGACGCAGCCGGGCCACATGCGCCCGACGCGGCGTTCACGGCATACGAGACTGGGAGTGAGCTCAAGGTCATCGGCAAGGCGCCCCGCGGAGTGAGTGGCTCGCGGGTGCGGTTCTGGCCCGACCGGCAAATCTTCCTCAAAGAGGCGCAGCTCGATCTTGACTCATTGCGCGACCGAGCGCGGCAGACCTCCTTCCTCGTGCCGGGGCTCGCGCTGGTGGTGCGCGACGAGCGACCCAGCACGGTCGCCGCACGCGGCGGGGTTTTCGAGGAGACCTTCCACCACCTGGGGGGCATCTCGGAGTATGCCGAGTACCTCGCCCCTGACCCCGCGATGACCGCCGTGTGGCGGTTGCAGGGATCGGGGCGCTTCACTGAGACCGTGCCGGTGCTGGACGACCGGGGCCACATGACGCCGACTGAGGTCGAGCGTGAGTGCGGTGTCGATGTGGCCGTTCGGTGGGGGACCGGCTATGACGCCAAGGTCAGCTCGTTCGTCAATATCATCGCGACCCCTAAAGGCGGGTCGCACGTCGTCGGTTTTGAGCAAGCCATGCTCAAGATCTTCCGCAAGCAGCTCGAGGTCAACTCTCGGCGACTCAAGGTCGGCACCGACAAAGTCGAAAAAGACGACATCCTCGCGGGGCTGACCGCGGTGATCACGGTGCGCTTGGCCGAGCCGCAGTTCGAAGGCCAGACCAAAGAAGTGCTCGGCACCGCAGCGGTGCGGGCGATTGTGGCGCGCGTGGTGGAGCAGGAGCTCACGGCGCGATTGACTTCGACCAAGCGAGACGACAAGGCGCAGTCTGCCTTGCTGCTCGACAAGATCGTCTCTGAGATGAAGTCTCGGATCAGCGCGCGGGTCCACAAAGAAACTCAGCGCAAGAAGACTCTGCTCGAATCCTCTTCGCTCCCAGCCAAGTTGGCCGACTGCCGCACGTCAGACGTCGAGCGGTCCGAGCTGTTCATCGTCGAGGGTGACAGCGCCTTGGGCACTGCCAAGCTCGCTCGGTCCTCGGACTATCAGGCGCTGCTGCCCATCCGCGGCAAGATCCTCAACGTGCAGAAGGCATCAGTCGCCGACATGCTCAAAAACGCCGAGTGCGCTGCGATCATTCAGGTCATTGGGGCGGGGTCGGGGCGTAGCTTCGATCTCGACTCAGCGCGCTACGGCAAGGTCATCATCATGAGCGACGCCGACGTTGACGGAGCGCACATCCGCACGTTGTTGCTCACGTTGTTCTTCCGCTACATGCGCCCGCTCGTGGCAGCTGGGCGGGTGTATGCCGCGATGCCTCCATTGCACCGGCTTGAAGTCATGGGCGGTCCGGGCAAAAAGAACGAGTACATCTACACCTACAACGAGGCGCAGATGCGTGCGACGCGGGTGGCCCTGGAACGCAAGGGCAGGCGCGTCAAGGAGCCACCTCAGCGTTATAAGGGGCTGGGCGAGATGGACGCCGATCAGTTGGCGGACACGACGATGGATCCCCGCCACCGCACGTTGCGCCGGGTGACTCTGGGCGAGGCCGAAGAAGCCGTGCGGATGGCCGAGGGTGTCTTCGACTTGCTCATGGGCAACGACGTCGCGCCACGCAAAGACTTCATCATCGACTCGGCCGGCTCACTTGACCGGGAGCGGATCGACGCTTAGGGCGCGGCCGTTGACCGACGGATGATGAGGTCGACTGGGAAGTTGTGGTCGGCTTCCGGCGTGACGTCGGTCAGACCAAGCAGGCCTAGCATCGCGAGAGCGGCTGCCCTGCCTTGGTCGGCTACCGGTTGACGCACCGTGGTCAGCCCAAAGACTGCTGCCATGTCGTGGTCGTCAATGCCGACGACCGACAAATCTTCGGGGACTCGCAATCCGGCATCCCGGGCAGCAGCCATGACACCCAACGCCATCTCGTCCGAACCGCATACCACTGAGGTGGGGCGCTGGGATTGCGCGAGCAGGTGGGTGGCACCGGCATACGCATCACCGACGCTCCAGTCGGACTCGAGCACCCACTCGGGTCGCACGGTCAGGCTGCTGGCCGCGAGCGTCTCTTCGAAGCCGCGGAGGCGTTCGTTGGGCGTGCGACCGTGGGGGTTGTGCGCGCGCGCCTTGCCGACATAGGCGATTGCGGAGTGGCCGAGGTTCACGAGATGGCGGGTCGCGAGCGCGGCGCAGCCGTGGTCGTCGATGCCGATCCGCGGTGCCGTCTCGAAGGGATAGCCCACGGCGATGACCGGGAGGTCCAAGCGGTGGACGAGCTCACTCTCGGCCGCCTCGAGCTCAACGTTGATGACGATGAGCCCGTCGACCCGCTTGAACAGGCGTCCTTGAGTGAGGGACAGACGGGCCTCGGGCGACTTCTCCTCGAGGTCCATGAGGAGGATGTGGTGATTGTGGTCGCGGAAGACCTTTTCAATGGCGCTCATGATGCCGGCGAAGAACCAGCGGGACATGAACGGCGTGATGATGCCGATCAGCCGTGAGCGGCCCGACGCCAGGCCGGCGGCGTCTGGACTGCCGATGTACGACAGCTCTTGCGCGGCGGCGAGGACCCGGGCGCGGGTCTCGGGATGCACCTTGTCGAGGTCACGCAAAGCCCGCGAGACCGTGGCCACGGAGACGCCAGCCACCCGGGCCACGTCTGAGATGGTCGGCTGAGTCGTCATGAGGACCTCATCACTGGCGATATCCCGGGGTGTGGACGCGCATCCGCGAACGAGCCGCGCGCCCACACCCCGTCGACTAACCCTTCAATCCACCAGCCAGCAGGCCGCGGACGAAGTAGCGCTGCAGGCCGAGGAACACCGCAACTGGAACGATCATCGAGATGAACGCGCCAGCGGACAAGATGTGCCATGCATTGCCGCGGCTTCCAGATAGCTCGGCGACGCGCACCGTGAGTGGTGCGACGTCCGGTGTGCCACCGAGGAAGACCAAGGACACGAGCAGGTCATTCCAGACCCACAGGAACTGGAAGATCCCGAAGGACGCGAGAGCTGGGGTCATGACCGGGAGCATGATCCGGAAGAAGATCCGGACGTGTCCCGCGCCGTCAACCCGAGCTGCCTCGATGAGCTCGCCAGGGATTTCCTTCATGAAGTTGTGAATGAGGAAGATCGCCAAGGGGAGCGCAAAGATCGTGTGCGAGATCCACACCGTCCAGTACGACGACTTGAGGTGCATCCAGTCGGTGTAGAACTTCATCAGCGGCAGCAGGGCCACCTGGAGTGGCACGATTTGGAGCGCGAACACCCCGACGAAGAGCGCGTTCTTCAGTGGGAAGTCCATCCATGCAAATGCGTATGCCGCGAGCGAAGCCAACAGCAGTGGCAGCAGCACCGCAGGGATGGTGATGACCGTGCTGTTGATGAAGTACTGGCCGAGGGACGCATCGCCGCTAGACAACGCCTCGGTGTAGTTGTCGATGTTGTAGGCCCCGGGGTTGGTCAGTGAGGTCCACCAACCTGAGCGGTTGATGTCCAGCTGGCTGCGGAAGGACGTCACAAACAAACCGACCGTGGGCAATGTCCAGAATCCAGCAATGACGATGGCCAGGATTGATGCCCACGGGGAGGACACGGCACGGGCAGCATTGCCAGCAGCGGACTTGCCCTTGCGCGGCTGCTTGACCGGCTTGGCCGCGCCAGCACCCGGCTTGTCCATGACGACCGCAGTGCCGCCGATGGGGTTGACGGCCCTGACCTCGGGCTCGGGGGTGGGGGATGAGGTGCTCATCAGGCGTCCTTCCGCATCTGGACGATGTTGTAGACGACGATCGGGACGACGAGCACGAAGAGCAACACCGCGAAGGCGGCTCCGAGACCGTCGCGGTTGTAGCGGAAGATCGCGTCATAGAACTCGTTGGCGATGACCGAGGTTTCGAAGTTGCCGCCGGTCATGGTGCGGACAATGTCGAAGACTTTGAGGGTGCCGATACCGATCGTCGTGAGCACGACGACCAGAGCAGACCGGATGCTCGGCAAGGTGATGAACCGGAACATCTTCAGACCCTCGACGCCGTCGAGCTTCGCGGCTTCGATGATGTCGTCCGGGATCGCCTTGATCGCGGCCGAGAGGACTGTCATCGCGAAGCCGGCCTGGATCCACACCATGACGATGATGAGGAAGATCGTGTTGGACGGAGCATCGAGCAAGAAGTTCTTGGGGTCCTTACCCATGCCATCGAGGATCGCGTTGAGCAGACCGATTTGGGTACGGCCGGCGGTGCGGTACTCGTAGACGAACTTCCAGATGATGCCCGCGCCGACCATGGAGATCGCCATGGGGAGGAAGACCAATGCCTTCGCAAGGGCCTCGATCGGCGATCGGTCGATGAGGATGGCGTACAACAGCCCAATGGCGGTCGCGAGGAGGGGCACGAGGATGACCCAGAGCGCGGTGTTGCGCAACGCGAGAAGATTCTCGGGTCGGGTAAAGATGTCGCCGTAGTTGCTGAATCCCAAGGCTCCGGTGCTGTCGTTCTCGAACGAACGCCAGATCGTCATCAGCCCGGGGATGAGCAGGCCGAGCAGCAAGATGAGGGATGGGAGGACGAACGCTCCCGCTTGGATCTTTTCGCCGGTTCTGCCCTTGAAGAGCGACGCCAGCAGCAACGTGCCGACAAAGACCAGGGCAAAGACTCCCAGAGCAAAGAACATCTGGGTGAACTTGGTCGCCGTATCCACAGGCACTCCTTCCGGATGGGCGTCAGGGGCGGCAGGCGGTGCCTGCCGCCCCTGACGACGAATGGATTAGACGACTACTTCCAGGAAGCTTCGATCGCGTTGAGGACGTCAGCGTCCGACTTGTCCGATGCCACCCAGTTGGTCATTTCCTTCCAGAAGGAACCAGCGCCCACCGCACCCGGCATGAGGTCGGAACCGTCAAAGCGGAAGACCGCCTTGGGGTCCTGCAGGATGCCAGCAGAGAGCTTGTCCATCGGGGAGGTCAGGTTGTCAATCTTGAGCTCCTTGTTGGCGCTCACCCAACCGCCACCAGTCGTGGCCTTGGCCTTGGCGTTGGCCCACTCAGGGGAGGCGAGGAAGGCCTGGAAGGCCGCAACCTCGGGACGGTCGGCGAAGGCGGCGACGAACTCGCCACCACCGAGGACCGGCTTGCCGGCGGCCGGGTCGGTCGCCGGCAGGTAGAACGCCCACACGTCGCCGTCTTCAGCAACCTTGGTGCCCTTGGGCCAGTTGGCCGCGTAGAAGGACGCCTGACGGTGCATGTAGCAGGAGCCGTCGGTCACGATCGGGAGACCGGCGTCCTGGAACGTCGTCGTGGCGATGGCCTTGACGTCGCCGACGTACTTGGGGTTCTTGACGATGGTGCCGACCTTGGCAAGAGCCGAGACGACCGACGGGTCGTTGAACGGGATCTTGTGGGCAACCCACGCGTCGTACTTCTCCGGACCAGCGGTGCGGAGCATGACGTCTTCGAGCCAGTCCGTGCCCGGCCAGCCGGTGGCGTCGCCCGAGCCGAAGCCAACACACCACGGCTTGGCCTTGGAGTCGTCAGCAACGATCTTGTCGGTGAGGGTCATCATCTCGTCCCACGTCTTGGGGACGGTGTAGCCCTTGGCCTTGAAGGTCTTGGGCGAGTACCACACGAAGGACTTGACGTTGGCGCCGAGCGGCGCAGCGTAGAACGTGCCGCCGACCGTGCCGTAGGCCTTCCAGTCCTTGCCGAAGTACTTGTCAACGTTGTCCGACACCAGCTGAGGAGCCTTGACAACCTTGCCGGTGGTGCTGACGAGGGTGTTGAGCAGACCAGGCTGCGGGATGTAGGCGATGTCAGGAGCGTTGCCACCCTTAACGCGCACGGGCAGCTGCGCCTCGAATTCCTTCGAGCCTTCGTACTTGATGGTCGCGCCGGTGCACTGCTCGAACGGCTTGTACGACTCCTTGTGGGAGGCGTCTTCGGGAGCAACGATCGAGGTGTAGACCGTGACGGTCTTGCCCTTGAGGTCGCCGTAGGCCTTGTAGGCCGCGCAGTCAGCGCCGCCGCCAGCGGCCGAGGTCGTGGCCGTCGTCGAGGAGCCGCTGCTACACGCAGCCAGGCCGAGCGACAGGACGGCAACGCCGCTCAGCGCGATGACTGAACGGCGGTTCTTGCGGGGTGAAGCCATGACGTCTCCATTCGCATGGTGCCGGAGAAGACATCTCCGGCTTTGGGTAAGCAAGATCAATGAAAGCGCTTCCACAAGCTCATTGGCAAGAGTCCACGACGGCTCTAGAGGTAACGATGGTGCAACAAGCGGAACGCTGCCTTCTCTGCCGAACATGGCCGCACAATGGCCAATGGAAGTGATCCAGGTCACTACATGATGACCGGACCTTACCCGAGGTCGAGCCCCAACGGCGTGATGGCCGACACCGTCCAGTGGCCAGTGGGCAACGGGCCCTTGCCGCATGACTCCGGCAAATCCGGCGCAGACACCCAGCGCAAGGACGCCTCCCACGCCCGCCCGTCGCGGTGGGTGACGCGCGCGTTCACTGGATCGCGTCCCTCCGGACTCGCGCACGCGCCAGGAATTGGTCGGGGCAGCTCCGCGTCAAACGCCGTGTATGCCGGGTCGCCAAGGGCGGCGCGGACCGCGTGCTCGGCCACTTGAGCGGCGGGCTCCAGTCGCGTGAACCCGCGGTCGTGGCGGTCAGAGAGCAGCTCCGCGGGCATGAGCCCGGAGTCGGCTGCCGCCAGAATCTGAGCCACGTGCGTCGGCTCCAGCCGGCCAAAGACTCGTCCAAACGGCAGCACGAGCGCGGTGGGCGCGAAGCGATGGCCCCCGAGGTGTGATGACTCCCAGACCCGAACGCCCCCAACAGAGGTATGCCGTGTCACCGGCGCGCTCCCCTGCGCACCCCCGGTGGACCCGCCCTCACACTCGGCCGCAGCGACCCGGCGCCCGCGCACGGCACAGCACTGATCGCGCTGCCCGTTGGTGCACACCAAGAGAAGGGGCGCCTCCAGGCCGAGGGTCGCCCAACTCACCAGCACCGCATCGCTGTCGCCGCGACTCAGCGCCGCCAGGTCAAGCCGGTCGAGGTGATCAGCCAAGTCCGCATCGGTGACTTCGCCGCCGAGCAGCCACGGCGACACACCGGCATACCCGAGGAAGATGCGGCGGCCCGGGGTGGTGACGTCCGCGTGCGAGGCGGGGTTGCGGATCAGCACGAAGGTGCCGCCGAGCGCCTTGCAAGCGTCGGTGAGCTGTCGGCCCAACTCGGGGTCGAGATGGGACTGCTCGGCTGCCTTCGGTCCCCACGCGCCGTTCTGTTCCAGCGCAACCCAAAACCCTGCCCGGGGTGCCGTGCCAGGGGCTGGAGTGTTCGCCTCGTCGTGGGCCACCGAACAGGTCGTCATGCTGAGGGCTCCTTCTCGCCGTCGGCGGCCCGGTCGCCGTCGCGGTCGCCTTCACTGGTCACAGAGGCACCAGCGGGTCCAGCAAGAGCGGCAATGACCGTGGCCGCGGGAGTCCCCGAGCCATCACGTCGTCCAGTGGCGGGAGGCACGTCGATCGCCACGCCATTGCCGGCCGCGGCCCGCGCCGGAGTCGGCCCTGCCCAGGCTACGACGAGCGTGTCCTCACCCTTGAGGAACCGATGGCATCGCACGCCTCCAGTGCCACGCCCCTTGGCCGGGTATTCGGCGTAGGGCGTCACTTTCAACGCACCCGGCTGAGTGCCAGGCAGCGCGGCCGAGCTGCCGCTGGAGGTGACGACGACGCCTTCACGCGATGGGTCAAGGACGCCAAAGAAGAGCGCTTTAGCCTTGGGGGACAAGCGAATTCCCGCCATGCCACCAGCAGCGCGACCCTGTGGGCGCACCGACCCAGCGTTGAACCGCAGCAGTTGCGCATCGGACGTCAGGAACACGAGGTCAGCCGAGTCGTCGGGGCACGCCGCCGCGCCCACGACCTCGTCCCCGTCGCGCAACGTGATGGCTTCCCAGTCTGGGCGCGACGGGAAGTCCGCCACCACGCGCTTCACCACACCGGCCGCGGTGCCGAGGGCCACGACAGGCGCGTCAGCTGCGATGGAGACCAGCGTGAGCGCCACCTCGCCCTGGGGCAGATCGAGGTATGCCGCGAGCGGCGCGCCACCGCTCAAACTCGGCGGCCCGGCAGTCGGAGGCAAGGTCGGGAGTTCCAACACCGAGAGTCGGTGGATGCGCCCCCGTGAGGTGAGCACACCGACTTCGCCCCGAGCGGTGGCACGCATGACTCCGACGATGACGTCATGGGCGGCGCGGGTGTCACCGCTCGGCAGGGGAGCATCCGAAGAAGTCCGCGCGAGCAGCCCGGTCGACGACAACAAGACCCAGCACGGGTCGTCGGTGACTTCGAGCACGACGGGCGCACGGCCGCGGGTGGGGGCTGGGGCGGGGGCACCCGGCATACCGCCTGCGTGTTCGAGCAAGACCGTGCGTCGCGGTGTCCCGTGTGCCGCTGCGACCTCGGCCAACTCGTCAGAGACCGTGCCGCGCAACAGTTTTTCGTCGGCGAGCATCGCGCGGAGGCGGTCGATCTCGCGTTGCAGGTCGTCGCGTTCCTTCTCCAACTCGATTCGCGAGAACTTCGTCAGTCGGCGCAACTGGAGATCGAGGATGTAGGTCGCCTGCGCGTCCGACAGGTCGAAGACACTGATGAGCCGGGTCTTGGCCGTCGCCGCGTCATCCGACGTTCGGATGAGTTGGATCACTTCATCGATGTCGACGATCGCGATTAGGAGGCCCTCGACCAGGTGGAGCCGGTCCTCGCGCCGCGCAAGCCGGTATGCCGTCCGCCGCCGAACCACATCGAGCCGGAAATCCACGAAAACCTGGAGCAACTCCTTGAGCCCCAGGGTGCGCGGCTGACCCTGCACGAGCGCGACATTGTTGATGCCGAACGAGTCCTCCATCGGGGTGAGCCGGTAGAGCTCCTCGAGGACGGCCTCGGGGAGGAAGCCGGTCTTGATCTCGATGACGAGGTGCAGTCCGCGCTTGCGGTCGGTGAGATCTTTGACGTCGCTGATGCCAGTGAGCTTCTTGGCCTGGACGAGGTCTTTGATCTTTTCGATGACCTTTTCGGGGCCGACGAGGTAGGGGAGTTCGGTGACGACAATTCCCTTGCGGCGCGGGGTAATTGACTCGATCCTGGCCGTCGCGCGCGTCCTAAAAGTGCCGCGCCCCGTCGCATAGGCGTCACGGATCCCGTCGAGGCCGACGATCCGCCCACCTCCGGGGAGATCGGGTCCGGGGACGAACATCATGAGGTCATCGAGCGTGCACGTGGGGTTGGCGATGAGGTGCCTGGCGGCACCGATGACCTCGACGAGGTTGTGCGGCGCCATGCTCGTCGCCATGCCGACGGCGATGCCGCTTGCCCCGTTGACGAGCAAGTTCGGGAACGCCGCAGGCATCACCTCGGGCTGCAGATGTGTGTCGTCGTAGTTGGGCACGAACGGCACGGTGTCTTCGTCGAGCCCGGCAACCATGAGCAGCGCCGCGGGGGCCATCCGCGCCTCGGTGTATCGCGACGCAGCCGGCCCGTCGTCGAGCGAGCCGAAGTTGCCATGACCGTCGACCAGCGGAAGGCGCATCGAGAACGGCTGCGCCAAGCGCACGAGCGTGTCGTAGATGGCGCTGTCGCCGTGGGGGTGGTACTTGCCCATGACCTCACCGACGATGCGGGAGGACTTGACGTGCGGTCGGTCGGGTCGCAGACCCAACTCGCTCATGCCAAAGAGGATCCGGCGCTGCACCGGCTTGAGCCCGTCCCGAGCATCGGGCAGAGCGCGCGAGTAGATGACGCTGTAGGAGTACTCGAGGAAGGCGTCCTTCATCTCCTGAGCGACATCGATGTCGACGATGTTCTCGACGATGTCCTCGGGCGGAGGTGCGGTCGTGCTGCGGCGAGCCATGCGTGAGGTGCTCCTGAACGATGGTGACGGTGGTGCGGGTCGAGCGAGGGTGTGACTGTGCGCCGGAGAGGGTCAGCCCTCCAGAGACGGTGTCTAATCCTCGCCCACGGCCGCGTCAGTCGGTGCGGGCGACCCGCCGAAGCGCCCCCAGTGGGCGACGTCCTCGACGGTGCGGCGGCCGCGGCGCAGGCTTGGGCTCTTCGGGTGCGGCACGGCATACCCGAGGCTGATCACTCCGACGAGGCGACGGTCCTCGGGGATCCCCAAGGCAGCACGCACGGGAGTATGCCGTCCGGTCGGCACCCCGAAAAAGCATCCGCCGAGGCCCCGATCGACCGCGGTGAGGAGCATGAGCATCGCCGCCATGCCGGTGTCGACATCCCAGTAGGGGATCGGCCACCGGTCCGGATCCCGGTCAGTCCAGCCCTTGTCCGCTTCGGTGTAGCGGTCGAGATACGCGTTGGGGTCGGAGGCGCAGACGATGAGCATCGGGGCGGTCATGAGCCCAGCTAGCCACGTGTCGGTGTGTTCGCTCTCGCGGGTGGCACCCCAAAAAGCCTGCCGCTGCGCGTCGGACGTGAGGACAACGAAATCCCAGCCCTGAGTGAACCCAGCGCTCGGCGCTCGCGTGGCTGCGTCGAGGCATGTGACGAGAACTTCGTGAGGCACGGGACGTGAGGGGTCATAACGGCGCACCATGCGCCGACGTCGGATAGCGGTCGAGAGCTCCATGAGACTGATGGTGTCAGTTCCCGACACAGGCGGACGGGCGGGAATCCAGCTCGACCCCGAAGGGTTCCTGCTCCAACGACGTCGAGGGAGACTGAATCCGTGACTGTGGATGTGCGGCGCAACAAGGCAAACGTCAAAGCGTTCTACGACCTGATGTTCAACCAGTGCCGCCCACGCGAGGCGATTGACCTTTACGCGGGGGCTGAGTACCGCCAGCACAACCCGCACGTTGCGGATGGCAAGGACGGGTTCATCGAGTACTTCGAGCGGATGGCCGAGGAATACCCAGGAAAGCAGGTCAGGTTCGTGCGCGAGTTCGCCGACGGTGACTTCGTGATCCTTCACTGCCATCAGACGTGGCCGAATTCGGAGGATTACGCCGGCATCGACATCTTCCGACTGGACTCGAACGGGAAGATCGTGGAGCACTGGGACGTCTTGCAGGTGATTCCTGAGTCCTCGGCGCACGACAACGGAGTGTTCTGACGGTCAAGGATGGCTCAGCGTGCCCTTGGGGCTGGCCATGGCTCGATGCGTGGGACGATGGCGCCATGTCCTCGACGTCTCTTGCGCAGACTGGGAGCTTGACGTTGCGTCCGCTCGGCTACCCCGTGGAGTGGGAAGCCGATGTCGTCCTGAGGGATGGATCGGTCGCGCACGTGAGACCGATCACGCCCGCCGACGGTGCCGCCATGCGCACCTTCCATGCGGGTCAGTCCGAGGAGTCCATCTACTTGCGCTTCTTTGCGCCGCTGCGTGAGCTGTCCGACAAGGACATTCACCGGTTCACCGTCGTCGACTATGACGAGCGGGTCGCGCTCGTCGTCACCTTGCGGGACGACATCATCGGGATCGGCCGATACGACAAGGTTGACGCCTCCACCGCAGAAGTCGCCTTCAACATCTCAGATCACTACCACGGCAAGGGAATTGGCTCGATCCTGCTCGAACACCTGGCGGCCATCGGGTTCGAAGCCGGGGTGACGAAGTTCGTCGCCGAGGTGCTGCCCCAGAACCGCAAGATGATCAACGTCTTCAAAGAAGCTGGTTATGGGGTCAAGCACCGGCTCGAAGACGGCGTGATTTCGTTGTCCTTCGACATCACCCCGACCGCGAAGTCGCTCACGGTGCGCTATGCACGCGAGCACCGCGCCGAGTCGTCCAGCGTGCGGGGGATCCTCACGCCACGCTCCGTCGCTGTGGTCGGTGCCAGTCGCCGGCCGCACTCGATCGGGCAGACGCTGCTGCGCAACATCCTCGAGGGCGGCTTCACCGGCGAGGTGTATGCCGTCAACCCCTCCGCAACTGAGGTGCTCGGCCTGCCGACCTACCACAGCGTGAGCGAGATCCCTGGAGAGGTTGACCTCGCGGTCATCGCGGCACCGGCAGAGCACATCCTGGAGATCGTCGACGACTGCGCCGTCAAGGGCGTCCGTGCGTTGCTGATCACCTCGGCAGGCTTCGCCGAATCCGATGATGCCGGCCGCAAGCTCCAGACGCGGATGCGCAAACGTGCCCGTCGAGCTGGCATGCGCGTCATCGGGCCCAACTCCTTCGGGTTCATCAACAACGACCCTGCGGTGAGCTTGAACGCGTCATTGGCCCCGCAGGTCCCGCCGGCAGGTTCCCTCGGGCTCTTTGCCCAGAGCGGTGCACTCGGGATCGCAGTCCTTGCATCGGTCGCTCGACGAGGGCTCGGCGTCTCGGTCTTCGCCTCCGCCGGCAACCGCGTCGATCTCTCGAGCAACGACTTGCTGCAGTACTGGATCGACGACGACGGCACCCATGCCGTGGGCCTCTACGTCGAGTCAATGGGTAACCCTCGCAAATTCTCGCGGATCGCGCGTCATCTGGCCATGACCAAGCCGGTCATCGTCGTGAAATCGGGCGAGGGGACCCTTCAGGTCGCTCCAGGTGTCGCGGGACGGCATACCCAGTTGGGTCAGGACGCGTTTGACGCGATGCTGCGCCAAGCTGGGGTGATTCGTGCCGAAAACCTCCACCAACTCTTTGACATCGCGCAGCTGGTCGCCTATCAGCCGCTGCCTGCCGGCAATCGGGTCGCCATTGTCACCAACTCTGCGGCGCTGTCGTCGTTGACTGCCCAGTCTGCGCGCAGCTGGCGGCTCGAGGTCACCCACGGACCCGTCTCGGTGTCACCCGAGGGGGCTGCGGAGGAGTTCACGACGGCGCTCCAGGCCGCCTTCGACGATCCGAATGTCGACTCGGTTCTGACCGCATTCGTCCCGCCGGTCTATACCGACGATGAGCACATCGCGACAGCCGTCCGAGACATTTCTGGCAAGTCCGAAAAGCCCTGTGCAGCAACATTTTTAGGGATGCGCGGGGTGACCGAGTCGCTCGCCATGCCCGAAGAAGGGGGACGCCGCCGGCGCGTCGTCCCGGCATACGGGCTGCCTGAAGATGCCGTCCGAGCACTGGCGGCAGCGACGCGTTATGGCGAGTGGCGGTCGCGGCAGCAAGGCGAGCCGGTCGACCCCACTGGCGTCGACGACGACGCGGCCGGAGCGATCATCGCCAGGGTCCTCGCCGCCAACCCGGACGGACGCGAACTCACCCCCAGCGAGCGCACGGAACTGCTCGCGGCATACGGGATCGACTTGTGGACAGCGGAGACGATCCACAGCGCCGACGAAGCGGTCGAGGCGGCCGAACGCTGCGGCTACCCCGTGATCCTCAAGTCGCGATCGCCCGCGTTGCGCCACCAAGTGGGGCTCGGAGGAATCCGCGCGGACTTGGTCAATGCAGACGCCGTGCGCCAGGCCTTCCAATCGCTCACCGATCGGCTTGGGTCCTTTGCGGGCGATCCCTTTGCGATCCAACGCATGTCTCCACCGGGCGTGTCATGTGTGCTGCGCAGCGCCGAGGATCCGTTCTTCGGTCCGGTGGTGTCATTTTCGGTGGCCGGACCACCCACGGATTTGCTCGGGGACATTGGCCACCGAATCCCGCCCCTCACCGACGTGGACGTCGCCGACCTCGTCAACTCGGTCAAGGCCGCCCCTATGCTCACCGGTCACCGAGGCACCGTGCCGATCAAGATGGACGCACTCCACGACCTCATTGCACGGATCTCGGTCATGGCCGAACGGCATCCAGACCTCGCCCATGTGTCGCTGCAACCGGTCAACTGCTATGCCGGGGGAGTTGACGTCCTGGGTGCCGAGATCGTGGTTCATCCTGCGGTCAAGCGCAAGGACGCCAGCCGTCGCGCGCTGAGCTGATCCGCCGGCGCGGGCAGCAGGGGCGGCGCGGTGGGGAACAATGGTCCCTATGCGTAAAGCTCCCCGAGACGTCCCCGGCATGGCCCTCCCCGCAGAAGTGCGGGCAGAAATCCAGCGCGCGGGCTACTACCCTGCCCTCGTCGCGGACGTGGTGGGTGCTGCTGTCGGAGGGGACGCGGTGCAGGCATACCTCGTCCACCAAGAGACGACCTTCGATCACGACTCCGTGCGTCGCCACATCACGGTTCTCGTCATGACGCCTGCGACGCTCGTCGTCGTCCATGCGGATGATCACGACGATCACGATCACGCGGTCGCAACCGCCACGAGCGAGACCATCCCCCTGTCTGCGGTCCGTGGAGTCATGGTGACCCATGTCGTCGCCGCACCGGACGCGTATGTGCCGGGCACCCTGGGCCGGGAGATCACGTTGACACTCGGTTGGGGTACGGTCAGTCGCCTCGATGTCATCCCAGCCTCGTGCGGCGACCCGCAATGCGATGCCGATCACGGGTTCGAAGGGTCGATTTCGGCCGACGACATCTCGTTGCGGATCAGCTCCGACGCCGACGGTGAGGCCGCACTCACGCGCGCCATCCACTTTGCGCGCACCTTGTCCGCCACGATCGGTCGGTGACCGTGGCTCCGGCAGCCGCCAGCGGGGTCCGTATGCCGTGGAGCGAGCCGCCGCTCGGCCCCGACCGCGCACGGGGACGGCATACCCTCGCAGACGTCTTGCCGAGCGTGTTGGCCGCCCTCGGCGCGCCCGACCCCCTCCGTTCAGCGGCAATCACCTTCCAGTCGTCACGGCGGGCGGTCGTCGTCCTTGTCGACGGCTTGGGCGACGAGTTGCTCCGGCGCCGCGCGGGCCATGCTCCATTCCTGCGAGGTGCGCTTGCCGCTCCGTCCGCAACGACCACGCTGACCTGCGGCTTCCCGAGCACGACCGCGACGTCGATGGGTTCTCTTGGCACTGGCGAGCTTCCCGGTGTGCACGGGATGGTGGGCTTCCAGATGCTCGACCCGGAGCGCGACGTCGTGTTTAACGGTCTCTCGTGGGAAAACGGTCCCGAACCTCGCCGTTGGCAGCCGCTGCGGACCGTGTTCGAACGTGCTGAAGCGGCCGGTGTGGCGGTAACACGCATCGGACCCGGGTTCTTCGACGGGTCCGGGCTGACCATCGCCGCGCTACGCGGCGGGAGCTTCAGGGCCGCGCAGGGACTCGCAGCCGGCGTCGATGCAGCCCTCGCTGCCTGTCGTGCAGCCACTCGATCCTTGGTCTACCTCTACTGGGGGGACCTGGACAAGATCGGCCACGTCCACGGCGCGTCCTCGTGGCAGTGGGGTGACGAACTCGAGGCTATCGACGCCGAAATCGCGCGACTCGTCGCCAGCGTGCCGCCCGACACGGCGGTGTACCTCACGGCGGATCACGGAATGGTCGATGTCCCGCTTGCAAGCCGGATCGATCTGGCTGCCGAGCCTGACCTCCGTGCTGGAGTGCGGCACGTGTCTGGGGAGCCCCGAGCCCTGGGGTTGCATTGCGAACCGGGTGCTGCCGAGGACGCGGCGCAGGCCTGGCAGGAGCGCCTGGGAAGTCGAGCAATCATCGAAACCCTTTGCACTGCAACGGGTCTCGGGCGTTACGGTGAGGTGAGTGAGCGGATCCTCCCGCGGCTGCCGGACCTGCTGGTCCTGTGTGACCCCACGGTGGCGGTCGTCAACTCGGCGATGATGCGGCCGGCGGCCCTTGCTCTCCTGGGGCTGCACGGCTCCGTCACGGCCGACGAGACGCTGATCCCGCTGTTTCACTGGCCCGCTCGGGTCGCGTAAGGTCCCCGGACGTGGCCGAACTGCTCTTCTTCTCAGGGACGATGGATTCGGGCAAGTCGACCCTGGCCCTCCAGATGGAGCACAACCATCGCGCGCGGGGCAAGGCTGGCGTGATCTACACCAAGTTTGATCGCGCCGGAGAGGCGGTCGTGTCGTCTCGGCTTGGTCTCTCCCGCAAGGCCCGCGAAGTCACCGACACCCTCAACTTCTGGGAGGACGTCGTGGGGCTGCAGACGCTTGGGGACCGAGTCGACTTCCTGGTTTGTGACGAGGCGCAGTTCTACACCCCAGAACAAATCGAACAGTTGGCGCGGCTCGTCGATGACATGGACATCGACGTCTTCGCGTTTGGGATCAGCGCCGACTTCCGCACCCAGCTCTTTCCCGGTTCCAAGCGGCTCATCGAAATCGCTGATCGGGTCCATGTGCTCCAAGTGGAAGCGCTGTGCTGGTGCGGTCAGCGAGCGATTCACAACGCCCGCCTCGTTGACGGGGTCATGGTCGTCGAAGGGGACCAGGTCGTCGTCGGTGACACTCGCCCGGCGGGGGCGGGAGACGTGGAGTACGAAGTCCTTTGCAGGCGTCACTACAGCCGGCGAATGACGTCGTATGCCGCCCGCGCAGCCGCGCTCTCGCCGGATGTCCTGCCCTTTGGGGACGCTCCCGCCTAGGGCAGGTCGTCCGGGTCCGAACCCTTGGGCGGCCCGAAAACGTGGACGTCCCACGCCTGTCGCAGTCGCTCTTGTTGCCGTGCTGATCGGAGGGCATGCCGGCGGCGCGATGATCGGGTGTCTCTGAGCAGCTCGTCGTTGGGCGACGAGTGACCCAGGTCTGGGGACGACTCCGTCTGGTCGGGGACCTGCTCCGGTGCAGTAGGCGGCCCGGTGGAAGGGGACGGCCGGTCGTGCTCGCCTTGGGGCGTTCCGCCGCTGACAGCCTCGTCAACCGACTGGGTACCGGCGCTATGGGACTCTTCCGGCGCGTTGTGAGGGTCGCCAGCCAGGTCGCCGAGGAGAGGCAGCACGACTGCTTCAGCTGCCGGGCGGAGCGACGCAGAGCGCCGAATCCGCGCACCTGACGACTCTCGCATCGACGCGGCGAGGTCCACGGTGGTGCTGCTCGGACGGGTCCGACGTGACGTGATGCCCCCTTCAGCCTCAACGTCATAGACCGGAACTGCCTTGCGAGCAGCATCCGGGTCGCTCACCGGAGCGTCCTCAGTCAGCCAGCGGGCCTCGTCGTCCCGAGGCACCAGCGTGCGCGCGCGCACGTCGTAGGACCACGTGGCGACGCGATCCCGTCCACCCGCGACGAAGCTCGCGGTGACCATCCAGTCAGGCCCATCCTTGCGCCAGGCATCCCAGTCGAGCGTGTCGGCGGAGACATCCCGAGCTGCGAGACGCTCGGCGACCCGCTCACCAAGAGGCAGTGAGCCGCTGCGGGAGCGAGTGGTCGTCGCGCGGGCCAGGCTGGCGATGTATTCCCGCTCCGCGAGGATTGGACCTTCATATTTCGCGAGCTTCTCCAGCGTCCAGCCCGCCCGGGTAGCGACCTCTGCCGACGGCATACCGGAGCGAATCAGCGCCTGGACGTCCCGCGGGCGCAGTCCGCCGTCAATTTGAATCTGGAGCTGGCCCAGCCGCGGGCGGTCTCGCCGGGCAGCCGCGCGGAGGGCTTCATCGAGGGGGAGACGATAGCGATCGCCGTCACGGCTGACCAGGATAAGGTGCCCGCCGTCGTCCTGGACACCGATGAGGCGCAGATCTTGCATCGTCGGTCACTCCTATCCGGTCAGCCACGTCGGCCCGACTCTCTCACCCGGACCGGGCTCACCCAAGCGGCCACGCCGCGAGTCTCCGATGCGGGTAGCGTGGGCGCGCCGACCGTAATGCGGCCACAAGGCAGTGAAGGGTCAAGCTGGATGCAGACGAACCAACCGGGAACACCGGGCATCGACATCGACATCGACATCGAGTCGGCCCGTGAGCTGGAGACCATCGCGGTGGCCGCCGCGGTCGCGGCTGGACGCTTGATCCATGACGAGCGGCCAGCCCAGCTCACGACCGCATCGACCAAGACTTCCGACACCGATGTGGTGACGATCATGGACACGAGGGCGGAAGCCCTCCTGGGCGATTTCCTCCGGGCCGCGCGGCCCGGAGATGGTTTCTATGGTGAGGAAGGCGCCCCGGTGGCGTCAGCGACGGGCATCACATGGGTGGTCGACCCCGTGGATGGCACCGTCAACTACCTCTACGGCGTACCCATGTATGCCGTGTCTGTGGCCGCAGTGGTGGGGGAACCTGACCGCTCCGGGGAGTGGACTCCGGTTGCTGGGGCGGTGTGCGCGCCCGGCCTGGACACGGTGTGGAGCGCGGCGCGCGGGGGAGGGGCACGGCGACGGACCATGCAAGCCGGCCTGAGCGGCTCCCCCGGAGAGACCGTGCACGTCGGCCGCTGTGCCGACCTTGCGATGGCTCTCGTAGGGACCGGGTTCGCGTATCTCGCCGAGGAGCGCGCTCGGCAGGGGCGCGTCCTGGCCAGCTTGCTGCCGAGCATTCGAGACATCAGACGACTGGGGAGCGCGGCGATTGACCTGTGCCTCATCGCGGACGGGCGTCTGGATGCCTACTTCGAGGCTGGGCTTCGCCCGTGGGATGTGGCTGCCGGCTGGCTGATGATCGCTGAAGCCGGCGGCCGAGTGGTCGGGCCGCGCGGTGCCGGTCCCGATCGGACGTTGACTTTGGCCGGTAATCTGACCCTTGTCTCCGACCTCCTCAAGCGGGTGGATCCGGACCTCGTGAGCGACGACACACCCCGAAATTCGGACACCGAATAGCGCTCTGGCCGCAGGTAAGGCACAATCCGCCGCGCAGGCACGTTTGGTGCTGAGCTTGCACCAGGCCCGTTGAGAGCTCGTCAGGGCATAGTTAGCGGCTCGGTGGTGTTCTGCGGGTCACTGCGCGTTTCATCGAGGCACTGCGGTGTTGATTTGGCTCACTGCGACAGTTAGTGGAGGAGAACGACAGCACATGGCGACCGATTACGATGCGCCGCGCAAGACCGACGATGATCTTTCGGAGGATTCGCTCGAAGAACTCAAGGCCCGGCGGGTCGACAAGTCCGCATCAGCTGTTGACGTCGACGAGGCCGAGACCGCCGAAGGCTTCGAGTTGCCTGGAGCCGACCTGTCGGGAGAGGAACTCTCGGTCACGGTCATCCCGCGCCAGGCCGACGAGTTCACGTGTTCCCGCTGCTTCCTCGTGCGCCACCGCAGCCAGCTGGCGAAGGAGTCTGGTGGGCAGGCGGTGTGTCGGGACTGCGCTTGAGCAGCGAGGCGGCCACCCCGGATCGCAAACCCACCGCGATGGCGGTGCTGGTCCGCCGGCTCGATGAGGGCCTGCCGCTCCCGGCATACGCACGCGTTGGGGATGCCGGGCTCGATCTCTATGCCGTGCGCTCCCTGACGCTGTTGCCAGGCGAACGCGCCTTGGTGGGCACGGGTATCGCCCTCGCCCTGCCGGATGGTTATGCCGCGTTTACTCACCCCCGATCCGGGCTCGCCGCCCGTCACGGGGTCACGATCGTTAACGCTCCCGGGACGGTTGACGCGGGCTACCGCGGCGAGATCATGGTCAACCTCATCAATCTTGATCCCACCCAAGCGTTCGTCGTCGAGCGAGGCGATCGGATCGCCCAACTCGTGGTGCAACGGGTCGAGCAGGTGGCTCTGCTGGTCGCCGATTCGCTCCCGGACAGTGACCGGGGGGAGACTGGACACGGCGCCAGTGGGGGATTCGCTGGAGCTGCAGACACTCGGCTTGCCCATGGTCGACAGGTTGGAACGGTTGAACTGGCCGGACTGGTCGAGCCAACGATCGAAGGATGACGCACGTGGCACTGTTTGGACGCCGTCGCTCGGCAAGGTCGGACACGCAGGAATCTCCAGGTAAGACCGGCGCCATCGACGTCGTGACAGCTGGCGACGCAGCTGATGTGGCTGCGGCGACCGAGACGGCCGCGGCGGCTGGAGCAGGTGCCGCGGTTGACGACGTCCACGTACCGGAAGCGCCGTTTAGCCGCTTTCGTGGTCCCTTTGACAGTAGTGAAGTCACGGCTGGCGAAGACTGGGTGGACTTCGGAGCAATCTGGTTGCCACGCACCGAAGCTATCGAAGTGCGCCTTGAGATCGATCAGACCACCGATACCATCACCGGCATCCACCTGGTCCACAAAGGCTCAACAGCACAACTACAGGCGTATGCCGCACCGCGCACCTTCGGGCTATGGCCGGACATCCGCGGCGAGATTGCGGACGGTGTCGTTGCCCAGGGTGGTCAGGCGGAGGTGGTCGACGGCATCTTGGGCAAGGAGCTCAAGGTGGCACTCCCGGACGGCAGTGTGATGCGGCTGCACGGGGTGGACGGTCCCCGATGGTTCTTGAGGGCTGTCGTCCACGGCCCAGCGGCGACCGATGACACCGCCGCCGTGACCTTGCTGGAGCTCGTGCGAGGCGTTGCCATCGACCGTGGTACGGACGCTCGTCCGCCGCGCGAGGTGCTCCCCTTGCGGCTGCCGCCGGAGGCGCAGCAGGTCAACGACGACGCCACAGATTCCGTTGCAGGCACGTCTCAGCGCACCGAGGACGACCTACGCCCATTTGAGCGTGGCCCTGAGATCACTGAGGTGCGTTGAATGGCCAGCTTTTGGCGACGTCTCCGGGGGGCCCTCAGTGGGCTGAGCGCTACCACGAGTGAGGTGGAGGCCAAAGAATTTGCGGTAAAGACCTTGCGTCCCGGCGGCACCCCGATCGCCGAAGTCAAGGACCGTGAGCCGACCGTCGTGTACGGCGAGGTGCGCTCGGTGGCGCTGCGTCCGCAAGTGCAGGTGCCCGCGCTCGTCGTTGAAATCGCCGATGGCACTCGGCCAATGCACGTGGTGTGGCTCGGTCGCCGCCACATCGCCGGTATCGAACCCGGTGTGCTGCTGCGGGTCAGTGGACGTGCGACCTTGCAGCGAGGCATCGCCACGATCTTCAACCCGTCCTACGACATCATTCCGCGGCATGGCTGAGGCCGCCAGCGCTAAAATCGGCAGCGTCGCCGGGCCCCCGGACACGGTCGAGGAACTCCTCCGGGCGCGGCTCAGTCTGGCGTTGGGCGGATGGCGGGGTGCGGTCGAATCAGCCGTGCCGACGATCGTGTTCGTGGTGGTGTGGAATCTCACCGCCGCCGTCACCACAGCGGCCAGCGCGGCCGTCGCAGCGGCAGTCGTCGTGGCCGCGGTGCGACTGCTTCAGCGGCAGACGTTGCGGTATGTCGGCGTGTCGGTGGCCGCCGTGCTCATTGCTGCCTTCTTTGCCACCCGATCAGGCAAGGCCGAGGATGCCTTCCTGCCTGGGATGATCCAAACTGGCGCCAACCTGCTGCTCTTCCTCATCAGCAACCTCGTGCGCTGGCCGCTCTTTGGCTTCCTCATCGTGGCCGGTGATCCAGAGTTGACCCAGGCTGCGGCTGCCGTCCGCTCATCGACATCGAAAGCCACGCGGGCTGCGCGCGCGAGCCTTACCGAGGAACAACGCGAGGCCCTCGAAGAGGAGGACCTCGCCCGGGCGCGTGACATGAACTCCGCGATGACGGCCTGGCGACGTCACGACGGGATCGTGCGAGTCGCGACGCGGCTCGGCTGGGTCATGGTGGGGCTGGCCGTGGTGCGCCTGTCCATCCAGATCCCGCTCTACCTCAACGGTGAGGTCGCCGCGCTGGGGATCGCGAAACTCGTGCTCGGCTGGCCGGCATACCTCGTGGCTGTCGGTGTGGGCGCGCTTCTCCTCTTGCGCGGCCGCACTCCGCTCGATTCAGCGAACTAGCCTGCGCTGCAGCTCATTTAGTAGCTGATTGGCGCTGGTCAGTCGTCGGCGAGGCGAGGCTTGTGCCCCGGTGACAGCATGTTCTCGAGATCATCGGTGACCTCGTCGGGTGCAATGAAGAGCAGCTCGTCGTGGGCTTCCATGAGGTCGTCATGGGCTGGCGCGATGGGCCGGTCTGCGCGGATGATCCCCACGAGCACGGTGTCGTTCGGCCAGGCCGCATCGCCGACCCGAGTCCCGGCATACGGGCTGTCGGGAGGCAACGTCATCTCGACCATGGAGGTCTTGGACTGACGGAACTGGAAGATGCGTACGAGGTCACCGACGGTGACGGCCTCTTCGACGAGCGCGGTCATGAGGCGCGGAGTTGAGACAGCGACGTCGACCCCCCATGACTCGTCGAACATCCACTCGTTGCGGGGGTTGTTGACCCGCGCCACCGTGCGTGGGACCCCGAACTCGGTCTTCGCGAGAAGCGACACCACGAGATTGGCCTTGTCATCACCCGTCGCCGCGACGACGACATCGCAGCGCTCCAGTTGGGCTTCTTCGAGCGTTGCGAGCTCGCAGGCGTCGGCGAGTAGCCACGACGCATCGGGCACTCGAGCCGCGATGACGTCGTCCACGGAGCGGTCAACGAGCAGGACATCGTGACCGTTATGAGTGAGTTCGCGGGCAATGGAGCGGCCGACGCTGCCGGCACCGGCAATCACGACGCGCATGGAATCTCCCCGTACAAGGTGGTCACCTGAGTTCACTCATGAGGTGGCGCGGCGGCAAAGACGCGCTCAAGGTGGTCGAGGTCGGTCGAAGCAGCGACGACGTGGAGCAAGTCGCCGTCCTGCAGAACCGTGGTCGGGCCCGGGACCATGCCGTCACCGAGCCGGGTCAACATCGCGACCCGCGTGTTCGCGAGGGCTTCGAGGTGCGGGATGGACAGGCCGATCCACTCGCGCGCGTAGGGCACTTCCGCGAGGGCGACCTTGCCGCTGGGGTCGGTGTATGCCGGGAGCGCGCCGTGGGGGACGAGCCGCTGGATGATCTGTTCGGCCGTCCACCGCACCGTCGCCACGGTGGGGATGCCGAGCCGCTGGTAGACCATGGCGCGCCGGGGGTCGTAGATGCGGGCTGCTACGCGCTCGACGCCAAAGGTCTCGCGTGCCACTCGGGCGGCAAGGATATTGGAGTTGTCGCCGCTGGAGACGGCAGCGAAGGCATCGGCCTCGCGGATTCCGGCATCAAGGAGGACGGCACGGTCAAAACCCATGCCAGTCACCGTCTTTCCGTCAAAGTCGCTCCCCAACCGCCGGAAGGACGTGGCGTCCACGTCGATGACGGCGACGTTGTGGCCACTCGTCGCGAGCGTGCGGGCAAGGGTGGCGCCGACTCGACCGCACCCCATGATGACGAAATGCACGCTTCCGACGCTACACGCGTCAGCGGGCACGTGCGAACGGGTGAATCACCTCCGGATCACGGCCTACGATGCAAGGCGTGGCAGGTTCAGGGCTAGTCGACTCACGACACATCGTCGGCGCCAGGTGAGCCCCCGCAGAGCGGGTTCCACACGCGGTCGGGGGCAGCGGCAATCTCACGACGGTCGCGGCAACATCGGCCGCCGAGGCGCGCAGGAGCGAGCGGACTCGCTGGTGGGCACGGACCTCGAACTCACCATCGGCCCGCCCGCTCACGGTGGTTTTTGCGTCTCGCGCCACGAGGGACGGGTCGTGTTTGTGCGGCATACGTTGCCTGGCGAGAGGGTGATCGCTCGCGTCACCGAGGGAGGGGAGTCGTCTCGCTTCCTCCGGGCGGATGCCGTGGCGGTGCTCGATGCGTCACCAGACCGTGTCGAGCCGGTATGCCGTCACGCGGGCCCGCCTCGCACTGACGGCTCGGGCGGGTGCGGCGGATGCGACTGGCAACATGCCTCGCTCCCAGCGCAGCGTCGCCTGGCCGCCGCTGTCGTGGCCGAGCAGTTCCAGCGTTTGGCTGGCCTCGAGGTCCCCGTGGTGGTCCAACCGGTGCCGGGTGATGTTGCTGGCTTCGAATGGCGCACACGGGTGGAGTTCGCGGTCTCGCCCAGTGGTCGAGCGGGCCTGCGTCCGGCGCGCTCACACGACCTGATTCCACTGGAGGAATGCCCCATATCGCACCCGCGCGTGCTTGAAAGTCTCGTGCTGCAAGCAGATTGGCGGGACAGTCGAGCTGTCGACGTGATTGCTCCGAGCGACGGCGAGACGGTTGTCGTCCCCATCCCGCGTCGGCGCGCAGAGCAACCGCGCACGGTGCCCATCGTGCGGGAAAAGGTCACCACCCCAGCGGGAGAGTGGTCGTATGCGGTGTCCGCCCGCGGCTTCTGGCAAGTGCACCCCGGGGCCGCCGCCACCTTCGTGACGCGCGTTATGGAGGTCTTGGCACCAAGGCACGGAGATCGGGTCCTTGACTTGTATGCCGGTGTCGGCCTCTTCGCGCTGCCCCTAGCCGAAGCCGTGGGCGAGACCGGATCGGTGATCGCGGTCGAGGGTGACGCGATCGCGTGCAAGCAGGCCCGCGTCAACGGTGCGAGTCAGCCGCAGATCACCGTGATCGAGGGTCGCGTCGAAACCGAGCTCGCGTCGTTGGGCTCACAGTTGGGCTCACAGCCGGTCGATCTCGTCGTGCTCGATCCGCCTCGCTCAGGGGCCGGTCGTGACGTCATGGCTGCCCTCTGCGCCCGCGGTCCACGGGTGATCGCGTACGTCGCGTGTGACCCGGCCGCGGTGGCGAGGGACACGGCATACGCGATGGAGCACGGGTATCGGCTCGCGGAGCTCACGGCATACGACGCGTTCCCGATGACGCACCACGTGGAGTGCATCGCGGTCCTCGTGCCCGCGTAAGCCGCGCCCGCTGTGCGCGTTGTCGCGGAGTTCACGCGAACTCCAGACGCGTCACCCGGGGTGCCCACTGACGCTGAGGCGCCGATGCTGGCAGGATCGGTGCAGACGTGCTAATTTATCTTGACGTCAAGATATCTTCGAGGAAGGAGCCGACGTGGCCAGCGTCGACGCATCGGTGAACAGCTTTGGAGCCAAGGATGAGCTGAAGGTCGGTGACGCGTCCTACACGATTTACCGCCTCGCTGCGGTGGAGGGCAGCGACTCCCTGCCGTACAGCCTCAAGGTGTTGCTCGAGAATCTCCTGCGCACGGAGGACGGTGCCAACATCACCGCTGACCACATCCGTGCGTTGGGGTCGTGGGACGAGAACGCTGAGCCCGACATCGAGATCCAGTTCACGCCTGCGCGCGTGGTGATGCAGGACTTCACCGGCGTGCCGTGCATTGTTGACCTAGCCACGATGCGGGAGGCCGTTGCAGCCCTTGGCGGCGACCCGGCCAAGATCAACCCGCTGGCCCCCGCCGAACTCGTCATTGACCACTCGGTCCAGATCGATGTCTTCGGCACGCCGCTGGCCTTTGAGCGCAACGTCGAGCTCGAATACGAGCGCAACCGCGAGCGCTACCAGTTCCTGCGTTGGGGCCAAACGGCATTCGAGGACTTCAAGGTCGTCCCGCCCGGCACCGGCATCGTCCACCAGGTCAACATCGAGCGGCTCGCACGCACCGTCATGACCCGGCCTGCCGGTGACACCGTGTTGGCTTACCCCGACACCTGCGTCGGCACCGACTCGCACACGACGATGGTCAACGGCCTCGGCGTGCTCGGCTGGGGCGTCGGCGGCATCGAAGCCGAGGCGGCCATGCTCGGCCAGCCGGTCTCGATGCTCATCCCGCGCGTCGTCGGCTTCAAGCTGACCGGTGCGGCCAAGCCGGGCGTCACCGCGACGGACGTTGTGCTCACCATCACCGACATGCTCCGCAAGCACGGTGTGGTCGGCAAGTTCGTCGAGTTCTACGGCGAGGGCTGCGCCTCGGTGCCGCTGGCCAACCGCGCGACGATCGCCAATATGAGCCCGGAGTTCGGCTCCACGTGTGCGATCTTCCCGATTGACGACAAGACCATCGACTACCTGCGCCTGACCGGCCGCGATGACGCCGCCGTGGCGCTCGTCGAGACTTACGCCAAGGAGCAGGGGCTGTGGCTGGACCCGGCTGTTGAGCCCCGGTTCTCGGAGAAGCTCGTGCTCGACCTGTCCACGGTTGTGCCGTCGATCGCTGGCCCCAAGCGCCCGCAGGACCGCATCGAGCTGTCCAAGTCCAAGGCTGCCTTTGCCTCCGCGCTGCCGTCCTACACGAGCGACCCGACCAAGAGTGTGCCGGTCACCATGGCCGACGGTCGGGCCTTCGACCTCAAGCACGGGCACGTGTCGATCGCCTCGATCACCTCGTGCACCAACACGTCCAACCCGTCGGTGATGATCGCCGCCGGCCTCGTGGCTCGCAAGGCCGCCGCCAAGGGCCTCACCCGCAAGCCGTGGGTCAAGACGTCGATGGCGCCGGGCTCGAAGGTCGTCACGGGCTACTACGAGGTGGCCGGCCTGTGGCCCGACCTCGAGGCTATTGGCTTCTACCTCGTCGGCTATGGCTGTGCGACCTGTATCGGCAACTCGGGTCCGCTGGAGCCGGAGATCTCCGAGGCGATCAACACCCACGACCTCGCCGTCACCGCGGTGCTCTCGGGCAACCGCAACTTCGAGGGTCGCATCAGCCCCGACGTGAAGATGAACTACCTCGCGAGCCCGCCGCTCGTCATCGCCTATGCGCTGGCTGGGACGATGGACTTCGACTTCGAGACCGACGCGCTCGGTGTCGACCAGGCGGGCGAGCCGGTCTACCTGCGCGACATCTGGCCGACCCCCGAAGAGGTCCAGGCGCTCATGGACTCCTCGATCAAGAAGGAACTCTTCACCAAGGAGTATGCCGACGTCTTCGCTGGCGACGAGCGGTGGCAGTCGCTGCCCACTCCCGAGGGCAAGACCTTCGAGTGGGACGCCGACTCGACCTACGTCCGCAAGCCGACGTACTTCGACGGGATGAAGCTCGAGCTCACCCCCGTCGCAGACATCGCTGGTGCCCGCGTGCTCGCCATGCTCGGTGACTCGGTCACGACCGACCACATCAGCCCGGCTGGTTCGATCAAGGCAGACAGCCCGGCCGGCAAGTACCTCGCCGACCACGGGGTCGAACGCAAGGACTTCAACTCCTATGGCTCACGTCGAGGCAACCACGAGGTCATGATCCGCGGCACCTTCGCCAACATCCGCCTCAAGAACCTCCTGCTCGACGGTGTCGAGGGCGGGTTCACGCGGTGCTTCATCGGCTGCGACACGTGCGCGGCAGGGGAGCAGACGACGATCTACGACGCGTCCGCGGCATACCAGGCTGCTGGCGTCCCGCTCGTCGTCCTGGCGGGCAAGGAGTACGGCTCGGGCTCGTCTCGTGACTGGGCCGCCAAGGGCACGCGCCTGCTGGGTGTCAAGGCGGTCATCGCCGAGTCCTACGAGCGCATCCACCGCTCAAACCTGATCGGGATGGGTGTCCTGCCGCTTCAGTACGCCGCTGGTCAGACGGCTGCGAGCCTCGGTCTTGACGGCACGGAGACCTTCGACATCTCTGGCGTGACGGCGCTGAACGAGGGCCGCACGCCCAAGACGCTCCACGTCACGGCGACGAAGGCCGATGGCTCGGTCGTCGAGTTCGATGCGTTGCTGCGGATCGACACCCCGGGTGAGCGCGACTACTACCGCAACGACGGGATCCTGCAGTACGTGCTGCGCAGCCTCGTGCACTGAGTCTGGCGTTCGCCGTCGCGCACTGTCAGTGGGCCGTCCCCGTTTGGGGGCGGCCCACTCCCATGCCAGGGGTATGCCTGGCTGTCAGAGGTGCGGGGCAGACTTGGTCTCGTGAACACGCATGTGCCGCCCGGATGGCCACCCGGCATACCTCCAGCGCACACTCCCGGCTGGGAGGATCGTGCGGTCGCGTGGTTGCTCGACCAATGCCCGCCAGACTATCGCCGGTATGCCGGGTGGAAGGCTCACCCGGTCGCGCTCGCCTGGCTAGCGCAACGGCATGTCGCAGGGCAGGTGCAGGCGATGCGGCAGGCCTATCGCGAGGCCCGGGTCGAGCTCGGGCCGACGGTCACCCCGGAGGCACTCGCGCAGATCATGACCGCTCTGGAAGCCGAGGGTTTGCGTCTCGTTGCCGCGGACCGGGCTGCTGGCCTGATCCACGACGCGTTGCGCGGGCGCCGGTTCATCCCGCGGTTGTGATTGGCGAGGTGATCTAGACTCGGTAGGTACCGGTTCATGTGGAAGGACACTCAGTCAGTGGCACTGCTCGATTCCATCCACGGGCCCGCGGATGTCAAGCTCGTCAGCCCGAGCGACCTACCCAAGTTGGCGCAGGAGATCCGAGACTTCCTCGTCGAGTCCGTGTCGCGCTCTGGCGGACACCTCGGCCCCAACCTGGGCGTTGTCGAGCTCACCATCGCGCTGCACCGGGTCTTTGACTCGCCTCAAGACACCATCGTCTTTGACACCGGCCACCAGTCCTACGTCCACAAGATCCTCACGGGGCGACAGGATTTCGCCAAGCTGCGCTCCCGAGGCGGCCTGTCCGGGTATCCCAGCCGTTCCGAATCTGAGCACGATGTCGTCGAGAACTCGCACGCGTCGACCGCCCTCTCCTGGGCGGACGGCATCGCCAAGGCGCGGCGGCTGCGCGGGGAGACGGACCGGCATACTGTCGCGGTAGTCGGCGATGGCGCACTTACCGGAGGGATGGCGTGGGAGGCGATCAACAATATCGCCGCCGACAAAGATCTCCCGCTGGTCATCGTCGTCAATGACAACGCGCGGTCCTACGCACCGACCAAGGGTGGCCTGGCCGATCACCTCGCGACCCTGCGCACCACTCGTGGCTACGAAAACGTCCTCGACTGGGGCCGCAACGCCCTGAGTCGCACGCCGCTCATCGGTGGCGCGGTCTATGGCGCGGTGCACGGGATGAAGAAGGGCATCAAAGACATGGTCGCCCCCCAGGGCTTGTTCGAGGACCTGGGGCTTAAGTACGTCGGGCCGGTGGACGGGCATGACGTCGAAGCGGTCGAGTCAGCGCTGCGCAAGGCCCGCTCCTTCGGCGGACCGGTGCTCGTCCATGTGATGACGCACAAGGGAAAGGGTTATCGGCACGCTCGTGCAAACGAGGCCGACCGTTTCCACGCGGTCGACAAGATCAACCCGGAGACGGGGCTGCCCCTGC
Organism: Actinomycetales bacterium; assembly: GCA_016715285.1. GTDB lineage: Bacteria > Actinomycetota > Actinomycetes > Actinomycetales > Dermatophilaceae > Phosphoribacter > Phosphoribacter thorii. Next base: position 373,198 of record JADKAO010000001.1, read on the forward strand.
AGGTCAAGGGCCGGATCTGGACGGACGAGTTCGCTGACGAGATTGTCGAGATCGGTCACGATCGTCCCGAGGTGGTCGCTGTCACCGCCGCCATGCTCATCCCGGTCGGTTTGGAAGGTTTCGCAGCGCGCTTCCCTGACCGCGTTTTCGACGTCGGGATCGCCGAGCAGCATGCGCTCACCATGGCCGCGGGACTCTCGTATGCCGGGTTGCACCCAGTGGTGTGTATCTATGCCACCTTCCTTAACCGGGCCTTCGACCAGCTGCTCATGGACTGTGCGCTGCACCGTGCAGGCGTGACGGTCGTCCTAGACCGAGCGGGCGTGACCGGGACCGACGGCGGCTCGCACAACGGCATGTGGGACCTCACCATCACAGGCATCATGCCGGGCGTGAGAGTGACGGCACCCCGCGACGCCGTGCAACTTCGTCGGGCCCTTCGAGAGGCGGTCGCGATCAATGACGGGCCGACTGTGCTGCGTTTCTCCAAGCAAAACCCGCCACCGACGCTGCCCGCAACTCGGGTCAGTGGATCGGTGGATATCCTGGCCGAGCCGTCGGGCGGCGACGTCGACCTGCTCCTCGTGGGCATTGGCGAAATGGCTGCGATCGCCGTCGAGGTGGCGGGGTTGCTGACCGCTGAGGGACGGTCGGTGCGAGTGATCGACCCGCGCTGGTCGGTACCCGTCAGTCCGGACGTCGTGCAGTCGGCTGCGGCCGCAGGTGCGGTGGCCGTCATCGAAGACGGCATTGTCGTGGGCGGGGTCGGGTCCCAGATTGCGTATGCCGTCCGCGAGGCCGGACTGGCACAACCCGTCTTCACGTACGGCATACCGAGAGCGTTCCTGGAGCACGCGGCTCGCGGTGAGATTCTTACCGAGCTGGGGCTGACCCCGGCTGCAATCGCAGGCAGTCTCACCGCAAGAATGTCACCATGACCATGCATGTCCACGACCTGACGGTCGGGTTGCCGGCAGCTGACGCCCCGACGGTGATTGCGGTCCACGGGATTACCGGCAATGGCCTCAACTGGAGTCTTCTCGGTGACGTCTTTGCCGCCCGGCTGGGTCACGGCGCGGTCCGGCTGCTGGCGCCCGATCTCAACGGGCGTGGGGATAGCCCAGTCCGTCCCGGCCCGCTCGGGCTGGACGTGCACGTCCACGAACTCGCTGCTCTCGCAAGAACGTTGCCCTCACCGCCGCTCGTCCTCGGCCACTCAATGGGGGCCGCAGTCGCGGTCCTCTTCGCGGCGGCATACCCCGGCCTGGTCTCTGATCTCGTGCTGGTCGATGGTGGGCTGAACTTCCCGGTCCCCCCGGGCATGGGTGACGAGGACATCGACAAGGCGTTGCGGGTCGTCCTCGGTCCGGCGATGAAGCGGCTCGAGCGCTCCTTCGAGAGCCCCGAGGCGTACATCGAGTTTGTGGCCGATCACCCGGCAGTTGGGCCGCTCGTGCACGGGCCTGACGCTGAGCACATCCTGCGCTACCTGCACCACGACGTGCGACCCTCACCGACTGAGATGGGGCGGTTCGTGAGCTCCTGCGTCCTTGCCGCGATCCGGGCGGACGGGCGCGACGTCATGTTCCATCCGCGGCTCTCGGGGGCGATCCGCGACGTCGTGAGCAAGGGAGTCCCGGTCGACTTCCTGTGGGCACCACGTGGGCTCTTCGACGAGAAGCAAGGTCTCTATGACGACAACCGGCTCTCGATTCTCAAGGTGCCCGGTGAGGTCGCCGTCACCCTCGTGCCCGACACCAACCATTACTCGATCGTGCTGTCGCGCCCTGGCCTGGCCCCGGTCATCGACACCGTTCTGCGCCGTTTGAGGCTGTGAAAGCTAGGCGACGCGGCTTTAGATATCGCGGAAGACTTCGATGGTCGCGCCGAGCTTGTTGAGTCGGTCAGCGAGGTCTTCGTAGCCGCGGTTGATGACGTAAACATTGCGCAGCACCGACGTGCCCGGCGCGGCGAGCATCGCGAGCAGCACGACCACGCCGGGCCGGAGCGCCGGCGGGCACATGACTTCAGCCGCTCGCCACCGTGTGGGGCCTTCGATCAGGACTCGGTGCGGATCGAGGAGTTGGACTTTGGCGCCGACTTTGTTGAGCTCGGTGAGGTAGATGGCGCGGTTCTCGTAGACCCAGTCGTGGAGCATCGTGGTGCCCTGCGCGGTGGCAGCGATCAGTGCGAAGAACGGCAAGTTGTCGATGTTGAGCCCGGGGAAGGGCATCGGGTGGATCTTGTCTAGAGCGGCATGAAGGGGACGTGGGTGAGTTGTGAGGTCGACCAGCCTGGTGTGCCCATTAGCCGATGGGTACTCCTCGCTGATGTCGAACCGCATTCCCATGGTTTCCAGCGTGGCGAGCTCGATCTCCATGAATTCGATTGGCACCCGTCGGATGGTGATCTCCGATTCCGTCACAACCGCCGCCGCGAGCAGGCTCATGGCCTCGATGGGGTCCTCGCTCGGCGAGTACTCGACATCGACATTGATAATAGGACGGCCGGTCACGGTCAAGGTTGTTGTACCAATGCCCTCAATCCCCACGCCGAGCTTGACGAGGAAGAAGCAGAGGTCCTGCACCATGTAATTAGGGCTGGCGTTGCGGATGACGGTCGTGCCGGGGATACGCGCGGCAGCCATGAGAATGTTCTCCGTGACGGTGTCACCGCGCTCGGTCAACACGATCGGGCGGGACGAGGTGCGCGGCTGTGCTCTGACGTCGTAAAAGCCCGCAGTCGCCTCGACGCTCAGCCCGAGGTGGCGCAGCGCAGACATGTGCGGCTCGACCGTGCGGGTGCCGAGGTCGCAGCCGCCGGCATAGGGCAAGCGGAAGTCCGCGTGATCGTGCATCAGCGGGCCGAGGAACATGATGACCGTACGGGTGCGGCGAGCTGCCTCGACATCGATCTTGTCGATATGGAGTTCAGCCGGCGGCTCGATCTCCAAATCGTTGCTGTCTGGGAGCCACCGAGTCTTCACGCCCATCGAGGTCAATACCTCAAGAATGCGATTAACCTCTTCAATTCGTGCGAGGTTCCGCAGCGTGGTGCGGCCCCGATTAAGCAGCGCTGCGCAAAGCAACGCGACCCCTGCGTTCTTGCTCGTCTTGACATCAATGGATCCCGCCAATCGATGTCCGCCGACGATGCGCAAGTGTTGAGGGCCTGAGTGCCCGACGCTCACGAACTCGGAATCGAGCGCCTCGCCGATGCGTGCGACCATTTCTAGCGACAGGTTTTGCTGTCCCTGCTCGATCCGGGCGACGGCACTTTGGCTTGTCCCGAGTAGGCGCGCCAGTTCGCTTTGGGTGAGTCCCTTGTGGCGGCGAGCATCGCGGATGAGGCGGCCGATGCGCTGCCGGTAGTCGTCAGACATGTGGGTCAGTTTATCTCGTTCATGAGATAGCCCTGACACGCACGTATGCCGTGCCCCAGGCGGTGGGCGCACGGCATACGGCACTGCGTGGTTAGTCCGTTGGAACCGTCATGGCTACTCGCTAGGCGGGCACGCTCGCCGCACCCGGGGGCAGGAAGCGCTTACCGGTGACCCGTTCGGCGATGCCGGTGCGGTCGAGCAGCGGGGTGATCCCGCCGTTCCAGAATGCAAAACCGGTACCAGTGATCATCGCGAGGTCGAGGTCCATGGGGGACTGGGCGACGCCTTCGTCGAGCATCCGGCGCGCTTCGTCGGCCAAAGCCTCGAGCACCCGCTCGCGGACCTGCGCAGCCGTGAGGACGACGGGGTTCTCCGGCTTGGGCAACAGTGCCTCGACTTCGGGGTCGACTTGCGGAACCCCACCCGGCCAGATGTAGTACGCCTGCTTGCCCGCCGCGACCATGTTCTTGAGCCCGATCGAGCTGTAGAACCGGTCAGGGAAGGCGCGCACCAACGTGTCGCCGTTGTGCATGGCGATCGCGGGGCCGACGAGGCCGAGCAAGACAAACGGCGGCATCGGGGTCAGGCCAGCAAATCCCTTGTCTGCCACCGGAACCGGCGTGCCCTCGTCAACAATCTTGCCGACCTCGCCCATGAACCGGCCGAGCATCCGGTTGACGATGAACGACGGCGAGTCCTTGACCAGGATGCAGGTCTTCTTGAGCGCCTTGCCCACCGCAAACCCGGTTGCGAGTGCCGGCGCATCGGTGAGCTCGCCGGGAATGATCTCTAGGAGCGGCATCACGGCCACCGGGTTGAAGAAGTGGAAGCCGACGACTCGCTCAGGGTGCTTGAGCTTGCTGGCCATCTCGGTGATCGAGAGGCTCGACGTGTTGGTCGCGAGGATGCACGTGTCAGACACGACAGCTTCGACCTCGGCAAAGACAGTCTGCTTGACGCCCATCTCCTCAAAGACCGCCTCGATGACGAAGTCGGCGTCGGCAAAGCCATCTTTGCTCGTCGACCCACTCACCAAGCCCTTGTACCGGCTGAGCCGATCGGGGTTGAGCCGCCCCTTCTTAGCCTGACCATCAAGTTGAGCGTGAACATAGGCGACGCCCTTGTCGACGCGTGCCTGGTCGAGGTCGGTCAGGATGACCGGCACCTCGAGCCGCTGGATGAACAGCAGCGCCAACTGGCTGGCCATGAGGCCGGCACCGACGACGCCCACCTTGGTGACCGGTCGGGCCAGGGCGCGATCAGGGGCCCCAGCGGGCCGCTTGGCCCGCCGCTGCACGAGATCAAAGGCGTACAGGCCGGCCCGAAGTTCGTCACTCATCACGAGGTCGCCCAGCACCGCATCCTCGGCCGCGAAGGCGTCCTCGCGAGTCGCGGTGCGAGCCGAACTCACGAGGTCGAGCGCCTTGTAGGGCGCGGGGGCAAAGCCGCCGGACTTCATGTCGACGAGGCTCTTGGAGGCGGCCACGGCCGCTTCCCACGAGGCCTCGTCACGGTCGACCTCCGGACGGGTCACCGTCACGTCACCCGACACGACCTTGGCCGCCCAGATGATCGACTCCTCAAGGAAGTCAGCTGGCTCGAATATCGCATCCGCGACACCGAGCTCGAAGGCCTGCGGGCCCTTGAGCATCTTGTTGGTGTTCATCGGGTTCTCGATGATCATCGTGAGCGCATTTTTGACCCCCACGAGGTTGGGGAGCAGGAAGCAGCCGCCCCAACCGGGCACGAGACCGAGGAAGCACTCGGGGAGCGCGACCGCGGGCACGCCAGCGGAGATCGTGCGGTAGTCGCACGCCAGGGTGAGTTCCAGCCCGCCGCCCATGACCGCGCCATTGATGAAGGCGAAGGTGGGCACGGGCAGGTCCATCAAGGTCGCGTATGCCGTGTGCCCGGCGCGCGCGATGGCCTCACCCTCCTCGCGTCGGGTCAGTTTGCCGACCCCAGTGAGGTCGGCACCGACCGCGAAGATGAACGGCTTGCCGGTGATGCCCACGGCCTGGATCTCGCCGGCGTCAGCCCGCTCCTTGAGGCGGTCAAACGCAGCCTGGAAGCCCAGCATCGTGCCAGGACCAAAGGTGTTGGGCTTGGTGTGGTCAAACCCGTTGTCGAGTGTGACCAACGCCATAGTGCCGGCGCCTCCGGGAAGAGCGAGGTCACGGACGAGCGCCTTGGTGATGATCTCGTCTGGCAGCGCGGCGACGAGGTCTGCGGTGGTGACGGTGGTGGTGTCGCTCATCGGTCAGGCCTTCCGGGCAGAGAAGTCGGCGGAGGGGACGTAGTCGGCGTGGTGGGGGTTCTCCCAGATCACGGTGCCGCCCATGCCGATGCCGATACACATTGAGGTCAGGCCGAAGCGCACCTCTGGGTGCTCCTCGAACTGACGCGCCAGCTGGGTCATAAGCCGAACGCCGGATGACGCGAGCGGGTGTCCGGTGGCGATGGCGCCGCCGTATTCATTGACGCGAGGGTCGTCGTCAGCGATGCCGAAGTGGTCGAGGAAGGCCAGTACCTGGACAGCAAAGGCTTCGTTGAGCTCGAACAGCCCGATGTCCTCGATCGTCAGGCCGGCTGAGGCGAGCGCCTTCTCGGTCGCTGGGACTGGGCCGATGCCCATGACCTCGGGTTCCACGCCGACGAAGGCGTAGGAGACGAGGCGCATCTTGGCGGTGAGGCCGAGCTCCGCTGCCACCTCTTCCGAGGCAAGCAAGCAGGCCGTGGCGCCGTCGTTGAGGCCGGCGCTGTTGCCGGCGGTGACATTTCCGTGCGCCCGGAACGGGGTCTTGAGCAGCCCGAGGTCTTCGATCGTGGTTCCGGGGCGGGGCGGCTCGTCGGCCGTCGCCAGGCCAAAGCCGAGATCCTTATGCCGAGTCGCAACCGACACGAGGTCGGGCTGGATCTTACCCGCGGCATACGCGGCCTGGAGCTTGTTTTGCGACCCGACTGCATAGGCGTCGGAGCGAGCCTTGGTGAGTTGCGGGAAGCGGTCGTGGAGGTTCTCTGCGGTCTTGCCCATGACGAGCGCAGTCTGGTCGACGATCCGCTCGGAGACGATGCGTGGGTTGGGGTCGATGCCCTCACCCATGGGGTGGCGACCCATGTGCTCGACACCGCCGGCCACCGCAATATCGATGGCGCCGAACGCAATTGACGACGCAGCCGTGGTCACCGCGGTCATTGCCCCAGCGCACATCCGGTCGATCGAGTAGCCCGGGGTCGTGTTGGGCAGCCCCGCGAGGAGGGAAGCGAGTCGGCCCAGGGTCAGGCCCTGGTCGCCGATCTGTGTTGTCGCCGCGATTGCGACCTCACCCACTCGATCCTTGGGCAACTGCGGGTTGCGGCGAATCAACTCGCGAATGCAGCGGATCACAAGATCGTCGGCGCGTGTCTGGGCGTAAATGCCCTTATCGCCAGCCTTTCCGAACGGGGTGCGGACCCCGTCAACGAATACGACCTCACGCAGAGTTCGGGGCATACGAGCGCCTCCTTGAAGCGACACGGGCAACACAGTCAGACGGGACGCGAAAGCGGCCCGATACCAGGATGCTACTGGTCAGTAACCACCGGAGGGAACAAGACGGCGGGGCCCTGCCGCGTGACCCGGCTCACTCGGCCGGATCGCAGGCCTCGGCAAGGATGGGAGCAACGATCGTGACCTGCCATTCGCGGGCGCCCAAGCCCCGAATGGCGTCGGCAAAACCAGCCTCATCGAGGGTCTCGGGCGGATCCCAGAGCACTCGGCGCACGGCATCGGGGGAGATGAGGTTCTCGACGGGCAGGTGACGCTCCTCGGCATACGTGGTCAAGGCAGTCCGACTTGCGGTCAATCGGGCGGCGGCGACGGGATCCCGTTCCGCCCACACCCGCGGTGGGGGAGGCCCCGTGCTGGGCAAGGTAATTGGAGGCAATGCGCTCTCGGGCAAGGACATGGCGGTTTCGATGGCATCGAGCCACACCCTGGCGCTGCGCAAGGCTGGCCGCAGCTCCCGTACCTGGCTCAGTGCCTGAGTGTCACGCGGCGGGTCGCTCGCCAGCGCGATAAGGACTCCATCCGACAGGACCCGACCAGGGGAGATGTCACGGCGTTGGGCGAGCCGATCGCGAGCGAGCCATAGCTCGCGCACGACAGCGATGGTGCGGCGACGCCGGATGCGGTGCATGCCCGACGTTCGGCGCCATGGGTCGGTGCGGGCAGGTGGCCCGCTAAACGACAGGAGAGCCTCGAACTCCTGACGGGCCCACTCCCACTTGTCCTGCTGGCGCAGATCGGCTTCGAGGGCGTCCCGCAGCTGTACGAGGACCTCGACATCGAGCGCGGCATACCGGAGCCAGGGCTCGGGGAGAGGCCGTCGTGACCAGTCCACAGCGGAGTGTTCTTTGGCGAGACTGAGGCCGAGGTAATGCTCGACCGCGGCGCCGAGTCCGACCCGGGGGAGTCCCACGAGGCGACCCGCCAGCTCGGTGTCAAAGAGAGCTGCCGGCCGGAGACCCACCTCGGCGAGACACCCGAGGTCTTGTGTGGCGGCGTGCAGGACCCATTCGACGTCAGTGAGGGCGTCTGCGATGGGAGCGAGGTCGGGGCACATGATTGGGTCGATGAGCCAGGTGCCAGCCCCCTCGCGACGCAATTGGACGAGGTAGGCCCGTTGGCCGTAGCGATGGCCAGAAGCGCGTTCGGCGTCAATCGCGACCGGTCCATGTCCACCACGCAGGGCAGCTGCGGCCGCGTCAAGGGCGCGCTCGTCCTCGACGACATCGGGCACACCCTCGGCAGGGGCCAGCAGGGGGGTGGGCGCGCTGGAACTTACGGGGTCGTCACCGGTGACGGACTCGCCGAGCGCGTCGTCGGTTTCGACCACAGTCACCGGCGCACTCCGGGTAATGCGACAACCCCTTCTGGCAGGGGCGGCAGGCCAGCGATCGTGCACAGCAGATCGGTCCACGCGAGCAGGTGCTCACCGAGCCGACCATCAAGTGGTGTCCACGAGGCCCGGACTTCCATCTCGACCGTAGTGACGCGGTCAGCGAGCCCTCCAAAGCGTTCGGAGACGACCCGCGTGACCGTGCCAGCCTCGGCACAGTAGGACAGCCGTCGATCGTCGATCGCCTCCATGAGCCAGGCCCAGCCCACCTCGCCGAGTGACGGGTCAGTTGCCACTTCGGGTTCGAGTTCGGCGCGGGCAAAGGTCACCGCGCGCCAGGCGCCCTCCCACGGCTCCGGACATGAGGGATCGTGGAGCAGGACAAAACGTCCCGACGCCAATTCCTCGTCGCCGATGCTTCCCACCACCTCACCGGTCAGGGCGACGGCATACGGGGCGATCCGTTGGGGCGCAGGCACTTCGGTGAGTCGCACCTCCGGCCGCAACCGGGCAGCGCGGAGCCCTTCGATGGCTTGCGCAAAGTCGGCAGCCGTCTCGCCTGGGAGGGTTCGTCCACGCACGCTCCCGAGCGTAAGCGGGCGCGTGCGTTCTCAGGGTGGCCGACGCGCCGTGAGGCGCAGTGTTACTCGTGGGGCAAGCGCGAGCGGGCCAAGGCGGCTACGGTCGACTCCCATGTCAGCGATTCTCGCCCTCCTCGCCGCGGCCTCATGGGGTGTGAGCGACTTCGTCGCTGGGCGGGTGTCGCAACGGCTGAGCCCGATCGCCGTCGTGGGGTGGTCGCATGCCGTGGTGTCCGTCATCTTGACCCTGGTTGTCGTCATCGGCTTCCGAGACATCCCCTCGTCCGGCTCCTGGCTCGCATGGTCGGTCGTCGCCGGGTTGGGCGGCGCGGTCGGACTGCTGTGCTTGTATGCCGCGCTCGCCGCCGCTCCCATGGGCGTCGTCGCGCCGATCTCTTCACTCAGCGCGACGATCCCGGTGTTGGCAGGAATTCTCGTTGGTGAACGCCCCGAGCATGGGGTGTGGGCGGGCATGGCGGTGGCACTGGTCGGCGTCATCCTGGTGAGCGGGCCTCAGGTGGCGGCGAGGGTGGACGCGAGACCACTGTTGCTCGCGGCTGCCGCGGCGGTGCTTCTGGGCACGGGCCTCGTAGCTTTGGGATTCGCGTCCAAGGTGTCGCTCATCCACACGCTGTGGGTCATGAGGCTTACCAGCCTGATCGGGTATGCCGTGCTCGCACTCATTGCGCGCAGCACAGGCGACGTGCCGCGCAAGGACCTCGTCGTCATCGGCGCGATCGGCGCGGGGGACTTGCTTGCGAACGCCTTCTTCGCGGCCGCCACGTCGCTCGGGATGCTGAGCGTGGCCGCGGTGCTCGGGTCGTTGTATCCGGTTGCGACCATTGCCCTTGCGTGGATCGTGCTGCGCGAACGACTGCGTGGGGTGCAGTACGTCGGCGTTGTGCTGGCGATGGTCGGCGTGGCGCTCATCGCGGGTCTGTCCCGCAGCTGATCCAGCGCTGGAGTAGACCCTCGGGAGACCTTAGTCCGCTGACGGAGTTCTCGGCGACGCTGCGGGTTGCGGCGCTTCTGCCGTGGTCGCACGGCGGGTGAGCCACCACCGGACGAGGACATAAAGCAAGGCGGCCAGCACGAGGAAGGGCAGCAAGGCGCCAATGGCCGTGAGGGCAACGCGCAGGCTGGAGAGGAAGGCGTTCCAGCCGCTCTTGAGGCCACTGACGAACCCGCCCGTGTCGTCGGTGGCCACGGGGATGGTGTCGGGGTTGGAGCTTAACGCGATGGTGACCGTAGACATGGCCACCTGATTGCTCATGGCGGTCAGTTGTGCCTGCAGCGACTCGAGCTCACCTTCTCGCGAGGCGAGTTCTGACTCGATGGAAACGATCTGTGCAACGTCTTTTGCCTGCCCCAAGAGTGCCCGCACGCGTTCGATGCTGGCCTTCTTGGTGGCGATGCGGGACTCGGTGTCGACGTAGGTTGCGGTGATGTCCTTGGCCGCAGAAGTTCGCTGCACAACGGTGCCGAGCTCAGCGAATTGATCGAGGGATTGCTCGAGCTTGTCCGATGGAATCGCAACGGTGAGATGGCCGTAGTTGCCGCGTCGAATAGTTGATGTGGCTGGCCCAGCTGGGGCGACGTCGCCCGATGGTACGACCGGGGTTGCGTTGATCGATTCATCCACGACGCGACCGCCCAACCCGACTGCGACGGCTCGAGCCCGCACTGCTGCTGCGCCAACATCCTGCACCGTGATGAAGAGTCCCGCGGTCCGCACGATCTTGGGCTCAACGCTCACACCGCCTGGCGCAGAGCCAGCTGCCTTGGCTTGTTCTTGGGACTGTGCCGCTCCACCAGCAGCTGGAGCAGCAGGCCCAGCAGCGGCCGCTCCAGGCGTCGACGACATGGCGGAGGTCCCTGAGCTGCATCCCGTGAGAAGGGTTCCAGCAACGAGCAGGCCACAAAGGGCGAGCCGCAGGAATCGTGATCGTGCTCGTCGTCCCATAGTTGTTGGCCCCTGCTCTTCGGACGGCAGCGCCATCGCGCTCTGGTGTGGACCAGAGAACCAAGGACGCACTACGCCGACGTCGCGAAAAGGTGTCGATCCGACATCGATCGCGCCACTGCGTCAGGCGACTACGACGTCGGGCGCAAGGTCAAACAAATCGAGTTGATGCAGAACCGCTGGTCTGTGGGCGTTCCGTAGCCCTCACCCTCGAAGACGTGCCCGAGGTGCGACCCGCAGGACGCGCACCGCACCTCCACCCTGGGTCGCCCGGGGATCGACCGGTCTTCGAGGTACTCGACCCGGTCTCCTGCCAACGGGGCGTAGAACGACGGCCACCCGCAGTGAGAGTCGAACTTCGTCTCGCTGGTGAACAGTTCGGCCCTGCACGCTCGGCAGCTGTACACGCCTTCGGTCTTGGTGTCGGTGTATTCCCCGGTGAAGGGTCGCTCTGTCCCGGCCTCACGAAGGACGTGGTACTCGGCGGGGCTGAGTTGGGCTCGCCACTCGGCCTCGGATCGGGCCGCTGGATACTGTCCGGAGTCGCTGGTCTGCATGGCTCGGTCAACGCCGCGACCGTTGGCGTGGATTCCCCGCACCGGCTCCGACTTAGAGTTGCGCGCATGGCTGATGCATCCATCGAATGCCCCACTCCCGCGGGGGAGGTCAGGTCAGTGCGGATTTCCAGCCCCGATCGAGTCCTCTGGCCGGACGAAGGCATCACCAAACTCGAGCTCGCGACGTTCATTCGCGACCTCGGTGCGGCGTTCCTTCGGCGAGCCGGCGGTCGCCCCATGACCTTGCAGCGATTCCCCACGGGCATCACGGGGGAGGAGTTCTACTCAAAGAACCCACCCCGGGGGCTGCCGAGCTATGTCCGAACCGTCACGATGACCTACCCCTCCGGCCGCCGGCATCCGCAGCTCGTTGTCGACGAGATCGCTGCCGCCGTGTGGGCAGTTCAGATGAACACCATCACCTTCCATCCGTGGCCCGTCACGGCTCCGACAAGCACCGACGACCCGCACGGCCTCGACTACCCCGACGAGGTGCGCATCGACCTCGACCCCCAACCGGGCCGCGGGTTCGCGGACGCGACGCGGGCGGCATACCTGCTGCGTGAGGTCTTGACCGAAGCGGGCCTGACTGGCTTCCCGAAAACGTCGGGCAACCGAGGTGTGCATGTCTATGTGCCGATCACCCCCACGCGCGAGTTCCTCGACGTGCGACATGGGGTGATTGCGATTGCGCGCGAGGTCGAGCGGCGCGCACCTGACCTCGTCACGACCGCCTGGTGGAAGGAACAGCGCGGTGAGCGGATCTTCGTCGACTACAACCAGGCCTGCCGTGACCGCACCATTGCGGCGGCATACAGTCCGCGTCCTCTGCCGGGTGCGCCGGTGTCCATGCCCGTGACGTGGGATGCCCTGGCCGATGTGGCCCCCGCGGACTTTACGGTCCGAACGGTTCCGGATCTCGTTGCCACACAAGCGGATCCCTGGGCTGAGTATGCAGAGGCCCGGGCCGATTTTGGCACTGCGATGACGTGGTGGGAGCGCGATGTCGCCGACGGCTTGCCGGAGCTAGCGTTCCCGCCCGACTACCCCAAGATGCCGGGAGAGCCGCCGCGGGTCCAGCCGTCCAAACAGCGTTACGACGACGATGAGTACGTGCCTGGTGGGTCGGGTTACTTGCGTGAGCACCCCGAGCTGCCACCACGCGCGTAGGCGCAGGGAGCGCTAGGCGCCCAGCACCTCACCGAGGTCGTATGCCGGTGCCCTATCGATCTGCTCCAGCAGGCAGGACTGTGGCTCGCGGTCGGGGCGCCAGCGTTTAAAGCTGACCGCGTGCCGGAAGCGGTGGCCTTCCATCTGGTCGAAGGCGACCTCGACGACCCGCTCGGGGCGCACGGGCACAAACGAGGTGTCCTTGTTACTCGAGAATCGGGAGCGGTCGGTGCTCGCGGTCGGCACCTCGCCCGCTTCATCACGAATCACGAGCGGCGCAAACTCATCGATGAGTTGTCGGCGCATGGCGGCCGTGAAGGCAGCGATCCCGCCGACCGGAATGAGCCTGCCCTCGGCATCGAAAAGCCCCAACAGGAGGGAGCCCACGCCCTGTCCGGACGTGTGAACGCGGTAGCCAAAAACCACCGCATCCGCGGTGCGTTTGTGTTTGATCTTGAGCATCACACGCTTGCCAGGCTGGTATGCCGTGTCGAGTCCCTTTGCGATGACGCCGTCGAGCCCGGCGCCCTCGAACTCCTCGAACCACCGTTGCGCCACACCGGGATCGGTCGTGAGCCGAGTGACGTGGATGGGGTCCCCTACCGAAAGGTGACCGAGCGCTTCCTTGAGGCGCCCGCGTCGCGCGCTGAACGGCATACCCATGAGGTTGTCGTCGCCCAGCGCAAGGAGGTCAAAGCAGATGAGTTCTGCCGGCGTCTCTAGCGAGAGGCGCGTGATGCGGGAGGCGGCGGGGTGGATGCGCTGCGACAAGGACTCCCAGTCAAGGCGCTGTTGGCCTTCTGGGCCGCGGCGGACAACGAGTTCGGCGTCGATCGCGCAGCGCTGCGGGAGCAGGCGACGGACGTCACCAGCCACTTCGGGGAAGTAGCGTGTTAGCGGCTTGGAGCCACGGCTAGCGAGTTCGACGTCGTCGCCGTCGCGTAACACGATGCAGCGGAAGCCATCCCACTTTGGTTCATACCCCCAGGGGCCGCCTTCGACGGGGACGGTTGGGACCGATTTCGCGAGCATGGGCTGGAGAGGGAGATGGAGCGGCAGGTTCACGAGGTTCCTTCAAGCGAAGATCCAGCTGGGGTATGCCGTGCCGCGAGCCAGCGACCCAGGAGCGTGCCGTCGTGCTCCAGGATGACGTGTGGGGCGAAGTGTGCTGTGAGTGAGTCACCGCTCAGGATGCGGGGATGGTCACCGCCAACCACCGTGGGGACAAGTGTCAAAGCCAACTCATCGACGAGGTCGAGGGCGACGAGTTGGCCCAGAAGAGTGGGTCCCCCCTCAGCAAGAATGCGTGAAAAACCTTGGGCTCCAATCTGATGGAGTGCCTCTGGGAGGTCTACGCGGGATTCGCCAGCGGTGATGACCTGTTGTGCACCCAGGCGTGTGATGCCGTTCTGTCGGTGCGGATTGAGCTCGGTCGTGACCATGTAGACCGGCCTGTCGTCAGTCTGAGTGAAGGTGTCTGGAAGTGCGCTCTGCGCCGTGACCACAGCGATACTCAGGTGCGCCGGAAGCCCCGCGGCCTGTCTAACGTGTGCGAGCTCGGCCGGTGGTTGCAGCGGAGTGTAACCCTCGGTGCGGACCGTCCCGGCACCAACGAAAACGAGGTCTGACAGCGCGCGATTGACCTTGAAAGCTATGTGATCAGCCGGCGTGTTGATTGAACCACTCAGACCATCGGCACCCACTGCGGAGCCGTCCACTGTGCTCACCATGGACGCCCTTACCCACCGATCCCAGTGGGAGGCAATGGCATACACGCTGGCGAACGCTTCATTCGACAGGTTGTCCATCGGTGCATGAAAGAGGCCGTCGGGTGGCGAGAGCAGGAGCCGCATCCGGCAAGTATCGCCCGCAAAATCGGTTGCGCGACCGCCGAGTAAGGCAGGATGTGGGCCATGGCAAAGACCAAGGGCAAGGGCGCCTCATCGGCTGCCACGAAGGACACCGTCCCGGCTGACGACAAGATCAGCAAGAGGGCCGCCGCCAAGGCTGCCAAGAAGGCTGAGAAGGAGGCCGCCAAGGCCGCCCAGAAGGCTGAGAAGGAAGCGCAGAAGTCCGCTAAAAATGCTGCGGCGGAGTCTGATCCGGCCAAGCAGAAGTCCAAGGACAACAAGAAGTCCAAGGGCAAGAAGAAAGAGAAGAAGACCAAGAAGGCCGTCGAGGGCGACCCTACGTTGTCCCGCGACGACGCGCATGACATCGCCAAAGGCAAGGGCAAAGCCAGGGACGGCAAAGATGCTGTCGAGGTCGTGACCGCGAAGGTCGACCCGGTGGCATCGAGCGCGGTGAAGCTTGCCGCTCCTGACGTGTATGACACACCCGTCGACGTTGAGCCGGTGGCCAAGAAGCTGCGGCCCGAAGACCCGATTAGTGAGGTTCTTCGGGTTCGGCGTGGTTTCGTCCTTGCCGACTTCGACCCAGCATCGACGCCGGGTTTTGACGGCGGTCGCAAGAAGGGCGAGGAGGCGTTGACGGCATACGCTCCCGAAATTGGCGAGTGGCAGGAGCGCCTATGGGCCGAGACCAAGGGCGGCGGCAAACGCAGCCTCCTCCTCGTCCTGCAGGGCCTCGACAGTGCAGGCAAGGGCGGCATCGTTCGCCATGTGATGAGCAACGCCGACCCCGCGGGGATCAAGGCGACCGCGTTCAAGGCTCCGACGGAGGAGGAGCGCCAGCATGACTTCTTGTGGCGCATCCGCAAGGCACTTCCTGAGGCCGGCCAGATTGGTGTGTTCGACCGGTCGCATTATGAGGACGTCCTCGTTGTCAAGGTGAAGCGACTCGTGCCGGCGACCGAGATCGTCAAGCGTTATGCGCTCATCAATGCCTTCGAGCGTGAGGTCATCGAGAACGGCACCCAGATCGTCAAGGTGTTCCTTTATATCTCAAAGGACGAGCAGCGTGCTCGCCTCATGGAGCGGCTCGAGCGGCCCGACAAGCGCTTCAAGTACACCCCCGGTGACACGGACAACCGCGCCTACTGGGACGACTACCTGCGGGCCTTCCAGGCGATGTTCAACCGCACCTCGACCCAGGTCGCGCCGTGGTACATCATCCCGGCGAACAACAAGTGGTACGCCCGGTATGCCGTGCAGCAGATCCTGCTCGAGCGCCTGCGTGAGATGAGCCCCGACTGGCCGGTGCCGGACTACGACATCGAAGCGGAAATGGCTCGACTCAAGGAATCCTGAATCTGGCCGGTGGGTGCGCAACCCCTGAGGGGCGAGCATCGGCGCTGGTGAGGCGGATGAGGGTCGGTTTGGACAGGCCCCCATCCGTCCGCTAATGTCTGATCTCGCACCTGACGGGGTTGGGCCCCTGAAGTTGTGACTGCGGACGTAGCTCAGTTGGTAGAGCGCAACCTTGCCAAGGTTGAGGTCGCGAGTTCGAGCCTCGTCGTCCGCTCGGAGGTAAACCGCCTTCACGGTGGAGTGGCCGAGAGGCGAGGCAGCGGCCTGCAAAGCCGCGTACACGGGTTCAAATCCCGTCTCCACCTCGAGCCGATCGGATGCCTCAGCACGACCCTCGGGCGATTAGCGCAGTGGTAGCGCGCTTCCTTGACACGGAAGAGGTCACTGGTTCAAACCCAGTATCGCCCACCAGTTACTGGCGGCTCTTGCCATCTCGGTGGTCAGCCAGCCGCCACGCCTAGGATGTGTAGCTCAGTTGGTTAGAGCGTTCGCTTCACACGCGAGAGGTCAGGGGTTCGAGTCCCTTCACATCCACCATGCTGACGAGTCTTTCGCGACCCGATCCGCCCGCTCAAGGAGGGGTTCCGCGTGAACGGCATCATCGCCACCCTGGCCTTCTTCTCCGCCGCCGTCCACGGTTACATCTTCTGGCTCGAAGCGGTCGCCTTTGACAGCGCAACCACGCGCGCGGCCTTCCGAATCCGCACCCCCGAACAGGCAGACGCGATCCGTCTGTGGGCCTATAACCAGGGCTTTTACAACCTCTTCCTCGCGGTCGCAGTCCTCGCGGGCGCAGTCTTGCTCCTGGCTGGAGCGACCACCGTGGGCGTGACGGCGATCGTCTTCGGCTGCGCAGTGATGCTCGCTGCGGCCTCCCTGCTCGCCATCAGCGATCGCAGCATGCTGAAGTCAGCTCTCGTGCAGGGTCTCGCCCCTGCACTCACCTTGCTCGCCATCGCTTCGACGCGCTGACGACCCCGAGCCACCGTCGCGCGCGACCGGCATACCCTTAAGGGGTCGGCACGGAACGTGCCAGCGGCCTCCGGCCAGCGTCGAGCAAGGAGCAGATATGTCGTCCGACTTCCCGCGCAAGGTTGCGATCCTGGGTGGGAACCGCGTCCCGTTCGCGCGATCAGGAGGGGCGTATGCCGCGGCCTCCAACGCGGACCTGTTCACCACCACCCTCGATGGGCTCATCGCGCGCTTCGGCCTCGCCGGTGAACAACTTGGTGACGTCGTCGCTGGTGCGGTCCTCAAGCACAGTCGGGACTGGAACCTCGTGCGCGAGTGCATCCTCGGCACCGCGCTCGACCCGCGCACCCCGGCGTTCGACCTGCAACAGGCCTGCGGCACGGGCCTCGAGGCCGCCATTGTCGTCGCCAACAAGATCGCCCTCGGCCAGATCGACAGCGGCATCGCTGGCGGCACCGACACCGCAAGCGATGCGCCGATGTCCCTGTCTGATGGGCTGCGCGGTGTGTTGCTCGCGCTCAATCGCGCCAAAACGCCAGCTCAGCGAGCGGCCGCCCTCGCGACCTTCCGCCCGGCATACCTCTCGCCGCAAGTGCCCGCCAACGTGGAGCCCCGCACGGGAATGTCCATGGGCGACCACATGGCCATTACGGCGAAAGAGTGGGGGATCACCCGCGAAGCGCAAGACGAGCTTGCGGTCGCGAGCCACCACAATCTCGCCGCGGCATACGACCGGGGTTTCTTCGATGACCTCGTGACGCCCTACCTCGGGTTGACGCGGGACGCGAATCTGCGCCCGGACTCCTCGGTCGAGAAGCTCGCCAAGCTCTCGCCGGTGTTTGGCAAGGGCGACGGCGCGACGATGACTGCGGGCAACTCGACGCCGCTCACCGATGGGGCCTCGGCCGTGCTCATGGGGAGCGAGTCGTGGGCAGCCGCGCACAACCTCACCCCGCTCGCGTGGTTTGTCGATGCGCAAACCGCAGCTGTGGATTATGTCAACGGCCGCGATGGGCTCCTGACTGCGCCGGTCTTTGCCGTGCCAGAGCTGCTCGCCCGACAGGGAATGTCGTTGCAGGACTTTGATTTTTACGAGATCCACGAGGCCTTTGCTTCGACGGTGTTGACGACCCTGGCGGCCTGGGGAGAGCGACGAGTTCTGCCGTGAGCGCCTTGGTGCCCGCAGCGCTGGGCCCGATCGATCGGTCCCGCCTCAACGTCAACGGGTCCTCACTGGCTGCAGGCCACCCCTTCGCTGCCACTGGTGCGCGCATCGTGGCCAGCCTCGCCAAAGGCTTTGCACGAGAAGGGGTCCGGCCGCGGCCTGATCTCGATCTGCGCGGCCGGCGGCCAGGGTGTCGTCGCGATCCTCGAAGCTGCCTGACATGGCTAGCCTCCGCAATGACCCGTATGCCGCACTCCTCTCGTCTCCGCTCGGCAAGCGCGTCGTGGACTCCCTTGGGTTGCCTCAACCCACGAAGCTGCGCCGGTATGCCGTGGACGCACCTGTGCTCGACGGCGCCGCCCTCATTGGCGGGCTAGGGGAGGACACTCCCATCGCCGATCGAGCAAAGGCACTCTTGGAGACAGAGGGAGTCGAGATCGGTGATCCCTTCGACACTCTCCCCGTTGCTGCCGTCATCGTTGACCTCACCGCCATGGCGGGGCCGGCCGACCTCGAACGGCTGCGGGCTGTCGTTGCGCCGTCGCTGAAGCGACTCACGTCCTCGGGGCGAGTGATCGTCGTCGGCCGTCCGTGGGAATCGGCTCGGACCGTTGAGCAAGCAGCAGCCCACCGCGCGCTCGTCGGTGCCACCAAGTCGATCGCCAAGGAACTCCGCGCGGGGGCAACCGCCAACCTTGTGCTGGTTGCCGAGCGTGCCGAGGACAACGTTGAGGCGACGCTGCGTTTCCTCCTCTCGGGGCGGTC
The DNA here is from genome assembly GCA_016715285.1 of Actinomycetales bacterium. Lineage (GTDB taxonomy): Bacteria > Actinomycetota > Actinomycetes > Actinomycetales > Dermatophilaceae > Phosphoribacter > Phosphoribacter thorii. Next base: position 391,842 of record JADKAO010000001.1, read on the forward strand.
GGCATACGTCTCCGGACAAGTCATCGAGGTGGGGGGAACCGGCAACGGCGACTCGCTGCTCCTGCCAGATGACTGGACCCAGCCGCTCGCGGGCAAGGTCGCCGTCGTCACAGGCGCGGCTCGTGGCATTGGCGCCGCGATCGCGGAGGTGCTTGCCCGTGATGGCGCGACGATTGTGGCTGTGGACATCCCGGCTGCGGGACAAGCCCTCGCTGGGGTCGCAAATCGCCTGCACGGCACAGCCTTACAAGCCGACGTGACCGCGGCTGACACTGGTGAGCGGATTGTTGACCACTGCCACCTGCGCCATGGTCGACTCGACATCGTCGTGCACAACGCCGGCATCACCCGGGACAAGCTCCTGGCCAACACCGACGAGGCACGGTGGGCGTCGGTCCTCGACGTCAACCTGCTGTCGATCTTGCGCATGAACGAAGCCATCCTCGGTGAGGGCGGGATCAGCGATCACGGCCACCTGGTCTTGGTGTCCTCGATCGCCGGCATCGCGGGCAATCGGGGGCAGACCTCCTACGGCGCGTCCAAGTCCGGGGTCATCGGCCTCACCCAAGCGTTGTCCCGCGACTCTGCGGTCCAGGCGCGGGGGATCACGGTGAACGCGGTGGCTCCAGGCTTCATCGAGACCGAGATGACCGGATCCATCCCGTTCGCGACCAGAGAGGTAGGCCGTCGACTCAACTCACTCCAGCAGGGCGGTCTCCCCATCGATGTCGCCGAGACGGTCGCGTGGTTCAGCCAGGATGCCAACGCCGGAGTCACGGGACAGGTCGTCCGGGTGTGCGGACAAAGCTTGATCGGCGCATGAGCAACCCGCCTGAAGGTATGCCGTCCGTGGTCGCCTCGGTTGCCGGGTCGCTCCTGCGTTCACTTCCGGATCAGGCCACGTCGCTTCTTCGACGAGGCGGCCCAGGTGCCGCGCCGAGTTCGCCCGGTCCTGCCGTCGCGCGAACTGTCGCGCGCGGGGGTGGGTCTCGACCGCGACCGGGTCACGGCATACGCCCGGGTCTGTGGCTTTGGAGTCCGCGGGACGATCCCTGTGACGTACCCCTATGTGGCTGCCTTCCCGCTCCAGGTCGCCCTCTTGACCGCGCCGGACTTCCCATTCGCTGCTCTGGGCACGGTCCATCTCACCAACAGATGACCTGGGCGCGCGGCATCGACCTGGGCGCGCGGCTTGACATCTCGGTCCGGGCCGAAGGCCTGCGGGCGCACCGTCGCGGCCACGCCTTCGACGTGGTGACGACAGTGACGAGCGACGGGGAGGCGATCTGGAGCGCACGCAGCGCCTACCTCGCGCGGGGAGCAGGCGACCCGACTGCTCCCGCAGTGGAGGTGCCTGACGTCGCCGTGGTGCCCCCGGGCCGGTGACGTGGCGGATCCCGAGCAGTCAAGGGCGTGAGTATGCCGCGGTCTCGGGGGACTACAACCCGATCCACCTGACTTCACTGAGCGCTCGGGCCTTTGGGCTCAAGAGCGCGATCGCGCACGGGATGTGGAGTTATGCGCGCGTGCTTGCGCACCTCGGGCCGAAGGTGCCGACCGCGGGCACCTCGCGCGTGTGGTTCCGCGATCCGATTGCGCCCCGTCCACGGTGCGGCTTGGGGTGTCGCGCGATGGCTCGACCGTCGCGTTGTATGCCGCGAAGACGGGACGCACCCACTTGGTGGCTACCGTCAGCTGAGACTCAGCTAAGCCCGTGCGGTGCGGCAGACCTGTCCGCACGGGTTGGCCCCCGGAAACCCTGGGGCGCGGCATACCCGCTGACGGATACCCTTGACGCTGGTGCGTTCGTATGCGCCACGCACCTCGAAGCGTTGTCGATCAAGGAGAAGACCGTGTCTGCCAGCATCACGTTGTCCGTCGCCGGAGACGAGCGATCGGTCGCTGCGCAGACCACCGCCGCTGATCTCTTTGGCGACGACCGCGCGATCGTCGTGGCCCGGGTCAATGGCGAGTTGCGTGACCTCGCGCACGCGCTCGGTGATGGCGACGTCGTCGAGCCGGTGCGCATCGACGAGCCCGACGGCCTCGCCGTGCTGCGCCACTCGTGTGCCCACGTGCTCGCCCAGGCGGTCCAGCAGGTCAACCCCGACGCCAAGCTCGGCATCGGCCCGCCGATCCGCGACGGCTTCTACTACGACTTCCAGGTCGACACGCCGTTCACGCCCGAGGACCTCAAGAACCTCGAAAAGGTCATGCAGCGGATCATCAACGAAGGCCAGTCCTTCGTGCGCCGCGAAGTCTCCGACGAGGAGGCCCTGGTTGAGTTGGCGCACGAGCCCTTCAAGTGCGAGCTGATTGGGCTCAAGGGGGCGCGCGCGAGGACGCCGCTGAAGGCGCGTCGGTCGAAGTCGGCGGTGCCCAGCTCACGATCTACGACAACGTTCGCCGCGACGGGTCGGTGGCATGGGGCGACCTGTGCCGTGGCCCGCACATCCCGACGACCAAGCTGCTCGGCAACGCCTTCAAGGTCATGCGCTCGGCGGCTGCCTATTGGCGCGGCGACCAGGCCAACGAGCAACTCCAGCGGGTCTACGGCACGGCCTGGCCCACGAAAGCCGACCTCACGGCATACCTCGACCGTCTCGCCGAAGCCGAGCGACGCGACCACCGCAAGCTCGGCGCCGAACTCGACCTCTTCTCCTTCCCAGACGAAATCGGTTCTGGCCTGCCGGTTTTCCACCCCAAGGGCGGCGTGCTCAAGCGCGAGATGGAGGACTACGTCCGGCAGCGGCACATCGAGGAGGGCTTCCTCTACGTCGGCACGCCGCACATCTCCAAGGAGGGGCTCTTCCACACCTCCGGGCACCTGCCGTACTACGCCGACACGATGTTCCCGCCCATGCAGATGGAGGGGTCGGACTACTACCTCAAGGCCATGAACTGCCCGATGCACAACCTCATCTATCGCTCGCGCGGCCGGTCCTACCGCGAGCTGCCGATGCGGCTCTTCGAGTTCGGGTCGGTCTACCGCTACGAGAAGTCCGGCGTGGTCCACGGGCTGACGCGAGTGCGCGGCATGACGCAGGACGACTCGCACTCGTACTGCACGAAGGAGCAGGCGGGCGACGAGGTCAAGCACCTGCTCAACTTCGTGCTCTCGGTCCTGCCGGGACTTCGGTCTCTCGGACTTCTATCTAGAACTCTCGACGCGCGACGACAAGAAGAAGGACAAGTTCGTCGGCTCGGACGAGGACTGGGCGGCCGCAACGGCCGTCCTCGAGCAGGCATGCCGGAAACAGGCCTCGACCTCGTGCCCGACCCGGGTGGCGCCGCGTTCTATGGCGCCGGTGATGATCCACTCGGCCAAGTTCGGGTCGATCGAGCGCTTCATCGGGGTGCTCACCGAGCACTACGCGGGCGCCTTCCCGGTGTGGCTCTCGCCCGTCCAGGTGCTCGGGGTGCCGGTGGCCGAGGAGTATGCCGGCTACCTCCGGTCCGTCCTCGACGGGCTCGAGGCGCGTGGTGTGCGGGTGGAGCTGGATGACAGCGATGACCGGTTCCCCAAGAAGATCCGCAACGCGAGCAAGTCCAAGGTGCCTTACGTCATGATCGCTGGTGAGGACGACCGAGCCGCGGGCGCGGTGTCGTTCCGGATGCGCGACGGCAGCCAGCGCAACGGCATACCGGTCGAGCAGGCGATCGACGAGATCCTCGAAGCGATCCGGACCCGCACAAGTCTGACCTGGCGTACAGAACTGCTGGCCTTGGTCGATGCCCTGCCCCGATTCCCCGGGGGGTGGGCGACCAATGCCAGCGTTTCTGTCGGCGCCTAACCCTGGGGATAACTCCCGCGGAGGTGCGACAGAAGTTGCACCCTGTCGGAGTGGACGCACGTGCGGCAGTAACCCGCCGACTGACCGAGCTCGGGTGGGTCGCGTCGTGGGGCCAACTCGCTGAGGTAGCGCCGCGAGGCGCTCTCACGATGGTCGCGTCAGGTGAACTCGTGCGCGTCGCTCATGGCCGGTATGCCGCGCCGCTCGAGATTCAGGCGCTTGGCTGCTGCTCGGGTCGGGGAGTTGTCTCACCTCAGTGCTGCGCGGCATTACGGCTGGGCGATGATGGGGCCGCCCCTCGGCCCTCGGTGACGGTCCCGCGCTGGCGGAAGGTGACTCGGGAGCAGCAACGGCGCATCCGGGTGAGTTGGCGGGACCTATCGGCCCTTGAGGTGAGCGATGGGTGGGTCACGTCACCTGTGCAGACCGTCCTGGACTGTGCCGCGACGCTGCCCTTCGACCAAGCGCTCACCATCGCTGACTCAGCTCTCCGCTCAACCCGAGTCACGCGGCGTGAGCTTGAGGGTCGGGTGGAGTTGTGGCCTGGGCGTGGGCGCGCTCGTGTGACGCGTATGGTCGCTCATGCGGACGGGCGCAGCTCCGGACCCATCGAATCAGTGCTCCGCGCGATCTGTCTTGAGGTGCCGGGTCTCAGCGTCGAGCCGCAAGTCAGGTCACGCCGAGCCGGGCGCGTGATTGGGACGGTTGATCTCGCCGACCAGGCCTTGCGGATCATCATCGAGGCCGAGGGGTTCGAGTTCCACGGTGACCGGCTGGCCTTCGATCGCGACTGTTGGCGTTACGACGAGTGTGTTGCCGCTGGCTGGGTGGTCTTGCGATTCACGTGGGATCACGTGATGAACCGACCCGAGTGGGTGCGGGAGATCCTGGAACAGGTCGTAGCCACTCGTCGTCCGGTTGTCGCCTGAGCAGATTTGCTGGCATTGGTCGTTAGTAAGGCGAGTCACGAGCACCGGCATACGGCAGCTGCCGGACCAGTGCCAGCTTTTCCGTCCGCGCGAGGGGGCGGGAGCGCGGGGGCCGGGGTGAGCAGCGAGGGCGGGAGTGCCGGGGGAGGCAGAGGAGTGCGGAGAGTGGGGACACGGCATGCGGGATGGGGCGGGCGCGGGCTGGGACTCTAGACTCTGGGACACGACTGACGACGTGGCCGCGGAGGATCCGCGCGACTTCGCGCGCGTCCCTGACGGTTACGAGCGGCTCTGGACCCCGCACCGGATGGCCTACATCAAGGGGGAGCGGGCCACCGAGGAAGCCGGCGTAGGGTGCCCGTTTTGCGCCGCGCCCGAGCGCAGCGACGCGGACGGGTTGATCGTCCACCGCGGCCGAACTCTGCTACGTCGTGATGAACCTCTTCCCCTATAACCCGGGTCGTCCGCTCGTCTGTCCCTATCGGCACGTCGCGCGCTATGTCGACCTCTCCGACGACGAGACGCTCGAAGTTCACCGCCTTGACGAAGACGATCATCCGGGTCTTGGAGCAGACGACGGCTCCGATGGGCTTCAACCTCGGCATGAACCAAAGGCCAGGTCGCGGGCGCTGGAGTGGCCGCGCACTTGCACCAGCATGTCGTGCCGCGGTGGGGCGGCGACGCCAATTTCTTGCCGATCATCGCGCAGACCAAGGCGCTGCCCCTGCTGCTTGAGGACGTGCGAGCGCAATTCGCCGCCGCGTGGCCCGGTAGTGCGCCGGCCAAGGTGCCCGGCGCGACCAGCGCGACCGGCGCGGCGCTTGGCGACGACGGATAACGCAGTCACGCCCGGGCTAGGCTGACGCCGACGCCCATCCCCAGCCGAGGACACCATGCTGAACCGCTTGCTGCGCGACCTGAACCAAGGTCATGACGCCTATCGCGAAGCTCTTCCTCAAACCGGGCATCAGCCCCGACATCGTGACCATCGTCGGCACCGTTGGCGTCTGCGTCGGCGCGTTGGCGTTCTATCCCCGCGGGGAGTTTCTCGTCAGCACGCTCGTGATCGTGGCGTTCATCTTCAGTGACAGCGTGGATGGGGTCATGGCGCGACTGCCAGACCGCCAGGGCGTGTGGGGTGCCTTCCTCGATTCGACCCTCGATCGGGTGGGGGACGCCGCGATCTTCGGTGGGCTGGTCCTGTACTTCGCTGGCCCGGGGGCAAACCTGCTCCTCGCCAGCCTCGCGCTCGCATGCCTCATCATGGGCATGGTGGTGTCGTACGCCAAGGCACGCGCCGAAGGACTTGGCATGACCTGCAACGTCGGGATAGCGGAGCGCGCCGATCGCCTCTTCGCCGTCCTGCTCGCCACCGGGCTTGTGGGGCTTGGACTGCCTCTGTGGGTACTCACGATGGTGCTGGCGGCCCTCTCGCTCGCGAGCGCGGTGACAGTCGTTCAACGCATATGCCGTCCGCCTCCAGGCGGTACCGCGTGCCTCCTCTGCCGGTCCACTTCCAGACGCTCCCGTGTCTGCTGAGGGCAGCTCGTGAACGTGCGGACGCTAGTTGACGCGGTCAACGGCAAGCTCAGCATTGCGGCCTACCGAGCTGCCTGGCGAGCGGTGCGGCTGATGCCTGCTGGGGCGGCATACCGCCTGTTCGATCTCGCGGCGGATCTCATGGCGCGTCAAGGCGGCAAGGGACCCGCTCGGATGCGAGCCAACTACGCGCGGGTCCGTCCCGAACTCGACGACGGCGCACTCAATGCCTTGGTTCGCGCGGGCCTGCGGTCCTATCTCGAGGTATGCCCTGCGACTCGTTCCGCCTGCCGGATCGGACGACTGAGGAACTGCGGACACGGTGCGCACCGTCAACGATGAGGCCGTCCGCAATCACCTGTCGCAGGGGCGGGCGGTCGTCGTCTTTGTCGGGCACATGGGCAATTGGGATGTGGCGGGTGCCTGGTCAACCCAGAACCTCGCCCCGGTGACGACGGTGGCCGAGCGACTCAAGCCGGAGGAAGTATTCAAGGAGTTCTTTGCCTTCCGCGAGCGGCTCGGCATGACGATCTTGCCGCTCACGGGGGCTGGAGATCCTTTTGCCGGGCTGACAGCGGCGGTCGAGCGAGGCGACTTCGTTGCCCTCGCCGCCGACCGCGACTTGACGCGAGGGGGAGTGGAGGTCGACTTTTTCGGGCGTAAGGCACGGATGGCCAAGGGTCCTGCGGCCCTCGCATTGCGCACGGGCGCAGCACTTTTCGCCGCTGAGATCCACTACGAAAAGGCTCCGGCGGGCCATGGGATGGGCGGGTATTACACCGTGGTCGGCTTCTCGGACGAGATCCCTGTCCCTGCGCTAGACGCCGATGCGTCCGGCAAATCGGTTCAGATCATGATTCAAGCCTGCGCCGCACACCTCGAAGCCGCCATCCGCACGCACACCGAGGACTGGCACATGATGCAGAAGGTCTTTGTCGAAGACCTGGACCCACAGCGGGATGCGGCGCGATGAGGATCGGAATTGTCTGCCCATACTCCTTCGATATCCTGGGGGAGTGCAGTTTCATGTCCGCGACCTCGCCGAAGTACTCATTGAACGCGGCCACGAAATCTCGGTCCTCGCGCCAGCTGACGAGGACACTCCGCTGCCCTCCTACGTTGTCCCCGCCGGTCGGGCAATACCGGTGCGCTACAACGGGTCCGTCGCTCGGCTCAACTTCGGACCGATCACCAACGCGCGGGTCAATGGCTGGCTCGACCGGGGCCATTTCGACCTGATCCACATTCACGAGCCGATTACCCCGAGCGTGGGTTCGCTTGCTCTCTGGGCTGCGGACTGCCCAATCGTCGCAACCTTCCACACATCCAATCTGCGGTCACGCGCGATGCAGGTTTCCTACCCGTTCTTCCGACCAAGTTTGGAGAAGATCCTCGGCCGGATCGCTGTGTCCGAAGACGCGCGCCGGACGGTCACAACCCACTTCGGTGGCGAGCCGGTCGTGATCCCCAACGGCGTCTTCGTCAATCGCTTCGCCAACGCAACGATCAAGCCCGAATGGCAAGGAACCCCTGATCGACCGACGATCGCCTTCCTGGGCAGGATGGGAGAACCACGCAAGGGCATGCCGGTCCTTGCAGCCGCGCTCCCGGCGATCCTGGCGCAGGTGCCTGAATTGCGCGTGCTCGTCGCAGGGCCAGGTGATCCCGCGGAGATCACCGCGACGATGACGCCTGAGGCTGCCCGCGCGTGTGAGTTCCTCGGAGCGGTCACCGACGCCGACAAGGCAAGCTTGCTGCGGTCGGTCGACATCTACATCGCTCCCAACACTGGTGGCGAGCTTCGGGATCATCCTCATCGGCCATGGCCGCCGGCGTGGCGGTGTTAGCCAGTGACATTCCCGCCTTTGTCAGGGTGCTGGATGGTGGCCGCGCCGGTGCGACCTTCACCAATGAAGCTCCGGCTGCCCTCGCTGCCGAGGTGGTGCGACTCGTCCGTGATCCCGCCGCGCGAGCAGCGACCGCTGCAGCGGGACAATCCCGGGCGCAACAGTTCGACTGGTCAGTCGTGGTCGATCAGATTCTCTTGGTCTACGAAACCGTGCTCGAAGGCTCCTCAAGGACCCGCCCAGCGATCACTGCACCCCAGCGCGTCATCGGTCGGCTCATGCGCTCCGGCAAGGGCGAGTCCGGACGAGGTGAGATGTGATGCAGGACTGGATGTATGCCGTCATCGTCACTCTGATCGTCTTGGGTGGTACTCTCCTACAGTGCAGCCAGGCTGGACCGCCTGCACGCGCGCGTCGAAGGCACGTTAGCGGCGCTCGACGCGCAGCTCGTCCGGCGAGCAGAAGCCACCCTCGAGCTCGTGAACTCAGGGGCGCTCGACGCCGCGAGTTCGCTGATGTTGGCCAGCGCCGCATCCGACTCGCTCGCGCATTCAGAACTCGCCGAGGCAGACATTGGTGCACAGCGCTTCGGCAACGACCGAGAGAGCGTCGAGTCAGATCTCACCGAAGTGTTGGACCACATCATGGGTGCCGAGACGCTCGTTCACCTCAAGCAGCGTGGCGATGAGGATCCCGGCGTGGACGACATGTGGCGCGTGTGAAGGCAAGCTGCCCTGCGGGTTCAGCTGCGCGCCGCTTCCACAACGGTGCCGTCACTGACGTTCGGGCCGTGCGCGCCGCAGTGGACCGTTCGTGTCTTCCGCCTGGCAGGGCACGCAGCGATGCCACAAACCGTCGAGTTCAGAGACAACCTTCCGGACGGGTGGACCTGACTCAACCACTCGTGGGGTGATGACCGGCGTCCTGTCAAAGCACCTCAAGACGCTGGAGGAGGCGGGCTGCAACGCGGTAAGGAGACGCAAGGGTTGACCGTGCGACTGCACACGGGGATCCGGCTGGCCAGGATGGACCAGGAGGCGTTGCTGGGACACGCGTCCGCTCATTTGGGCCTGGCTCACGACGTGTCGACGTCGGAGCCCTGAAGGCGGAAGCGAGTATCCTCAGTCGGTCCAGCGCGTGCGACTCATCGTGAGCGCGCCAGGCCACACGGCATACCCCATCTGAGGAAGCAGGACTAGGTGACCATGAGCGACACCGCTCCCACCACTGGAACCGCACGCGTCAAGCGCGGCATGGCTGAGATGCTCAAGGGCGGCGTGATCATGGACGTCGTGACGCCCGCGCAAGCCAAGATCGCCGAGGACGCGGGCGCGGTCGCCGTGATGGCGCTGGAGAGGGTTCCGGCAGACATCCGTGCCCAGGGTGGCGTTTCCCGGATGAGCGACCCGGACATGATCGACGGCATCATCGACGCGGTGTCGATCCCGGTCATGGCGAAGGCGCGGATCGGGCACTTTGTCGAGGCACAGGTGCTCGCAGCCCTAGGGGTCGACTACATCGACGAGTCTGAGGTCCTCACCCCGGCTGACTACGCCAACCACATTGACAAGTGGGCCTTCGATGTGCCATTCGTCTGCGGCGCAACGAATCTTGGTGAGGCCCTGCGGCGCATCACCGAGGGCGCGGCGATGATTCGCTCCAAGGGTGAGGCCGGCACTGGAGATGTCTCCAACGCCACGACCCACATGCGGCAGATCCGCGGCCAGATCAACCGGCTCCGGTCGATGAGCCCCGACGAGCTCTATGTCGCCGCCAAGGAGTTGCAGGCGCCCTACGACCTTGTCGTTGAGGTGGCGCAGGCAGGCAAGTTGCCCGTCGTGCTCTTCACCGCTGGCGGCATCGCGACGCCAGCGGACGCCGCGATGATGATGCAACTCGGCGCCGAAGGTGTTTTCGTAGGCTCCGGGATCTTCAAGTCCGGCAACCCGGCCGAGCGCGCCGCCGCGATCGTCAAGGCCACGACCTTCCACGATGACCCCGACGTCATCGCAAAGGTGTCTCGTGGTCTCGGCGAAGCGATGGTCGGCATCAACGTCGACGACATCCCCCAGCCGCACCGTTTAGCGGAGCGCGGCTGGTGACGCTGCCGGAAGTCGAGCACACGGCGTACCCACAGCAGTCGTGAGCACGGCCTCGCCACTCGTCGGGGTGCTCGCGGTTCAGGGTGATGTGCGGGAACACCTCGGTGTGCTGAAAGCCGTAGGAGCACGAACCCTCGCGGTCCGTCGCCCTGAAGAGATTGCCCGCGTCGACGCCCTTGTCATCCCTGGCGGCGAGTCCACGACGATCGACAAACTCGTCCGGGCTTTCGAATTGCAGGGGCCACTGCGAGAGCGGCTAGCCGCCGGGATGCCCGCGTACGGCTCGTGCGCTGGCATGATCCTGCTCGCAGATCGCGTCACCGACGCCGCCCGCGACCAGCAAACTCTCGGTGGTCTCGATATTACAGTGCGGCGCAACGCTTTTGGGAGGCAGATTGATTCCTTCGAGCAAGACATCTGGTATGCCGGGTGGCCTGAGCCGCTCCGTGCGGTGTTCATCCGAGCACCATGGGTCGAGGAGGCAGGGGAGTCGGTCGAGGTGCTTGCGCGCGTGAGCGGTGGCCGTGCCGAAGGTAGAATCGTCGCAGTTCGTCAGGGCTCGTTGCTCGCCACGTCCTTCCACCCCGAGGTGACCGGTGACGTCCGCGTGCACGCCCAATTCGTCGAGATGGTGAGGATGGTGTCATGAGCGGGCACTCCAAGTGGGCGACCACGAAGCACAAGAAGGCTGCGATCGACGCCAAGCGCGGCAAGCTCTTCGCCAAGCTCATCAAGAACATCGAGGTCGCGGCCCGCACCGGGGGCGGCGACCCGCTCGGCAACCCCACGCTGTGGGATGCGATCTACAAGGCCAAGAAATCGTCGGTGCCCAATGACAACATCGACCGGGCTGTCAAGCGGGGCTCGGGTGCTGAGGCGGGCGGCGCCGACTGGCAGACGATCATGTACGAGGGCTATGCCCCCGGCGGCGTCGCGGTCCTCATCGAGTGCCTGACCGACAACCGCAACCGCGCGGCGGCCGAGGTCCGCACCGCCCTGACCCGCAACGGCGGCTCGCTGGCCGACCCCGGCTCGGTGTCGTACCTCTTCACGCGCAAAGGCGTCGTGCTCGTGCCCAAGACGCAAGGTGCCAAGACCCTCTCTGAGGACGATCTGCTCGAGGTGGTCCTCGATGCTGGCGCCGAAGACGTCAACGACCTCGGCGAAGCCTTCGAGGTCGTGTCGGAAGCCTCTGACCTCGTTCCGGTGCGCAAGGCACTCCAGGCGGCCAGCATCGACTTCGACTCGGCTGAGGCGTCGTTCGTCCCGAGCATGGAGGTCCCACTGGACCTCGATGGCGCCCGCAAGATGATTCGGGTCGTCGAGGCGCTTGAAGACTCCGACGACGTCCAGAATGTCTACGCCAACGGCGCGATCGGCGACGACATCCTCGCCCAGCTCGACGAGGAGTGACGACCTCGGCGCGTCGCCGGCTGCGATGCGTCCGCGCTGTAGCGTGCTTCCCGAACACGTGTTCGTAATCTGGGACAGCCACAAGGAGGTATGCCGTGCGCGTCCTCGGCGTCGACCCTGGGCTAACCCGCTGCGGGGTGGGGATTGTCGACGGGCAAGTCGGCCGTCGGATCACCATGGTTGACGTGACGGTCGTGCGCACCTCGGCGTCCACGCCCACGCCTCACCGTTTGCTGCACATCGAGCAGGCCATCGAGACTCTCGTGCGCACTCACCGCCCCGACGCGATCGCGATCGAGCGGGTGTTTGCGGACGTCAACGTGCTCTCGGTCATGGGCACCGCGCAGGCGTCGGCGATGGCCATGCTCGTGGCTGCCCGAAACGGCATACCAGTGCATTTGCACACACCGACCGAGGTCAAAGCCGCCGTCACGGGGTCGGGGCGCGCCGATAAGGCGCAGGTCACGATGATGGTCACCCGCTTGTTGAAGCTGGACGCTGCCCCCAAACCCGCCGACGCGGCCGACGCCCTCGCGCTCGCGATCTGCCATCTCTGGCGAGGCGCGGCGACGGAGCGGCTCGCCACCGCGGCCGCGGCATCCAAGGCAGCTATTGCCGGGAGGACACGATGATTGCTTCTGTCGCAGGCGAAGTCAGCCACATTGGCCTCGACCACGTGGTCGTTGTCGTGGGTGGACTGGGTTTGCGGGTCCACGTCACTCCGGGGACGGCGGCCTCGCTGCGGCTCCGAGCACCCGTCACGCTGTCGACCTCGCTCGTGGTTCGCGAAGACGCGCTGACGATCTACGGGTTTGCCGACGACGACAGCCGGGCCCTATTCGAACTCGTCCAGACCGTGACTGGCGTCGGGCCGCGCCTCGCGCTCGCGATGCTCGCCGTCCACCCTCCCGACGCGCTCCGGGGCGCGATCGCATCGGGGGACGTTGTCGCGCTCATGAAGGTCCCGGGCGTGGGCAAGAAGGGCGCGGAGCGGCTTGTCCTGGAGTTGCGCGACAAGGTGGGCTTGCCGGGTGGCTCCGCTGCGTCGCCGGTGGCAGCATCCGGCTCGGCATGGGAAGGGCAGGTCAGAGACGCGCTGATCGGCCTGGGATGGAGCGCCAAACAGGCCGAGGACGCGGTAGCGGCGGTGGGGGCAGAGGAACCTGCCGCGGCTGACGTGTCGTCGCTTTTGCGGGCTGCCTTGAAGCGTCTGGCGCGTGTGTGATGGCGCCGGACCACGGGTGGGACGACCGCGCCGACGACGGCTCCCACGAGCTGACCGCCCGAGTCGTCGACCCGCGCGGCGATGACGGGGAGCGGGTCGTCGAGGCGGCACTCCGGCCGCGCCGGCTGTCGGAGTTCCCTGGGCAGACCCGCGTCCGTGATCAGTTGGCGTTGGTCCTGGAGGCAGCACGCAGGCGAGGCAGTCCCCCCGACCACGTATTGCTTTCCGGCCCGCCGGGATTGGGCAAGACCACACTGGCCATGATCATTGCGGCTGAGCTCGACCAACCCATTCGCATCACGTCGGGGCCTGCCATTCAGCACGCCGGTGATTTGGCGTCGATCCTGTCCTCGCTCGAAGCGGGCGAGGTGCTCTTTATCGACGAGATCCACCGCATGTCGCGGGCAGCCGAAGAAATGCTCTATCTCGCGATGGAGGATTTCCGGGTGGACATCGTCGTGGGCAAGGGCCCAGGGGCGACGGCCATTCCGCTCGACCTGCCGGCCTTTACTGTGGTCGGGGCAACGACGAGGTCGGGGCTGCTGCCGGCACCGTTGCGAGACCGGTTCGGCTTCACCGGGCACTTGGACTTCTACGCCACGGCGGATCTCGTGACGATCTTGCGCCGCTCGGCTGGCTTGCTCGGGGTGGAGGCCGACAATCCCGGCATCGAGCAGATCGCGAGTCGATCTCGCGGCACCCCACGCATCGCCAACCGGCTGCTTCGACGGGTGCGCGACTGGGCTCAGATTCATGGTCGAAGCGTGGTCGATCTCCCGGCGGCACATGCTGCGCTCGCGCTCTTCGACGTGGACGACCGCGGCCTCGACCGGCTCGACCGCGCGGTGCTTGAGGCCCTCTGCCGCCGGTTTGCGGGCGGGCCTGTGGGCGTGAGCAATCTTGCCGTCGCGGTTGGCGAGGAGGCTGACACCGTCGAAACCGTTGCCGAGCCGTTCCTCGTCCGCGAGGGCCTCATGGTTCGCACCCCTCGGGGACGGGTCGCAACGCCCCTGGCGTGGGAGCATCTCGGCCTGTCAGTGCCCACCGGCACCACGGCATACCAAGGCGCATTGCCCCTCGACGACGCCAGCCGTTTAGGCAGCTCCTAACGCACTAGGAGATACTTGGCGCGGTGTGGCGTTCGCCGCATTGCGGGGGATAGGCAACAATAGGGCGCTGGTCCTGCTCATCTTGGCTTCCGCGTGCCGTCGCACTGCGCTGCCGACACGTCCGATGCTGACAAGGAATTGAATACACATGTCTGGAAACGAGAGCGGCTCAGTGCTGTTCCTCCTGCTGCCGCTGGCCTTCCTCGGATACGTCTTTTGGACGCAGCGTCGGCGGATCAAGCAAGTCCAGGCCGTGCAAGGCAGCGTCGTCGTGGGCGACCAAATCCGCACGACCGCAGGACTGTTCGGCACCATCACCGCGTTGAGTGACACCGAGATGAGCCTGGAGGTCGCCCCCGGCGTCGTCGTCCGCTACGACCGCCGCGCCGTGGATGCCAAGATCTCACCGGCCGCGCCAGCATCACCCGTTCAGGACTGAGGCACGATCATGGCTAACCCGCGCACTCGCGAGCCCAGGCGCACGCTGTGGACCCTCCTCCTGCTCACCGTCATGCTCTTTGGAGGCCTCGGTGCCGCCCACAAGTGGGGGACGGCAGGCCTGACCCCCAAGCTCGGTCTTGACCTCGAGGGCGGCACCCAAATGGTGCTCGAGCCTGTCTTGGCCGACCCCAATGCCGCCATCAGCGCTGGTCAACTCGATAAGGCTCGCGACATCATCGCGCAGCGCGTCGACTCCAATGGGGTCGCTGAGGCTGAAGTGACCACGCAGAGCGGGCGCAATATCGTCATCTCGATCCCCGGCCAGCCTGATGCCGCCACCCTCGACCAGATCCGCAAGCCGTCGCAGTTGAGGTTCCGCGCGGTCCTTGTTGCGGGTCCGGGCAGCCCACAAACGGCCGCGACCGAGACCACCAACCCGACATCCACCGGCAGCCCGAGCTCTGCTGCGCCGGCGACCTCTGGACCGATCTTCACGATGGACCCGGCTACCCCCGCGCCCGCGGTAACGGTGCCCCCCGCGAGCGCCCCCGCGACCAGCGCGAATGCGCCTATTCCGCCGGCGCTCACAGCCGCCGACCCCACCCCGCCGGTGACGAGCTCCACGAGCCCTGCCACTGGGTCGACCGCTCCCGCGACCGCGACCCCCAAGGACGCCTCTGACCTCGCGTGGATCACCCCGGAGATCGAGAAGGAGTTCGTGGCGCTGGATTGCTCCAAGGACGGTGCGATCAACGACTTCGTCGACGACCCGGCCAAGCCGCTCGTGACCTGCTCGACCGAGCGCGACGCGAAGTACATCCTCGGCCCGGTCGAGTTGGACGGCACCGATATCGCCGACGCCACGAGTGGGTATCAGCCTGGCCCCAACGGTCAGCCAACGAGCACTGTTGAGGTGACCCTCAAGTTCAACGGCGATGGGGCCAAGAAGTTCGCCACCGTCACGACCCGCTTGTTTGCACTCAAGGCAACTGACGAGACCCGCAACCGGTTCGCGGTCGTGCTCGACAAGCAGGTGATCACGGCACCGTCCACCAACGCCGTCATCGCCAACGGTCAAGCAAGCATCACGGGGAGCTTCACCATCGACTCGGCGCGGGCGCTGGCTCAGCAGTTGAAGTTCGGTGCGCTCCCGATGTCCTTCACCCTGCAGACGCAGGACGACATCAGCCCCACGCTGGGGAGCGAGCAACTTGCGCTCGGGTTGCTCGCGGGCCTCATCGGGCTCATCCTCGTCGTCGTCTACTCGCTCATCCAATACCGTCTCCTCGGGCTGGTGACGGTGGCATCGCTGATCGTCGCTGCCGCCCTGACCTACGGCGTGCTCACGCTGCTCGGCTGGACACACAATGTCCGCCTCACTATGGCTGGCGTCACGGGTGTCATCGTGGCGATCGGTGTCACAGCAGACTCGTTCATCGTGTACTTCGAGCGCATCCGCGACGAGGTGCGCGAGGGTCGTCCCTTGGTCGCTGCCGTTGAGGCAGGGTGGGGTCGCGCTAAGCGGACGATCCTGGCTGCCGACGCGGTCAACCTCATCGCGGCCGTCGTGCTCTACCTTCTCGCCGCCAGTAACGTCCGTGGCTTCGCCTTCACCTTGGGTGTCACGACGTTGATCGACCTTGCGGTGGTGTTCCTCTTCACCCACCCGGTCGTCGGGATCCTCGCGCACACGAAGTTCTTCGGGGGCGGCCACCCCTGGTCGGGTCTCGACCCCAACCGCCTGGGTGCCACCACCCGCTACGTGGGCCGCGGCAAGTTCGCGACGCCCGCTCTTTCAACCGAGGGGAAGGCCTGAGATGGGCTCCATCGCGCAGTGGGGTAACGACCTCTACACCGGCAAGCGGTCCATCGACTTCATCGGCCGGCAAAAGCAGTGGTATGCGGTGTCCGCCATCCTCATCGTGTTGGCGTTGGTCGGCTTCTTTGTCCGCGGCCTCAACTTCGGGATCGAGTTCCGGGGTGGCTCGGAGTATCGCTTGAGCGGGGTCGCGAACACCGCCAACTATGAGGACAAGGCCAAGACGGCGATCTCCGAAGCCGGCATCGACGGCAACGTGCTGGCCACCGTCATTGGTGGCAACAGCGTCCGGGTCCAGACGGTCGCGGCTGGCGAGCGCAACGACGCGGCGAAGGCATCCTTGGCCAAAGCCTTTGGCGTCCCGCAGACCGCGGTCTCTGCCTCATTGATCGGCCCCTCATGGGGAGAGTCGGTGAGCCAGAAGGCAATTCAGGCGCTATTCGTGTTCCTCGTCCTCGTGGGATTGGTCATGGCGGCCTACTTCCGAACGTGGAAGATGGCGCTTTCGAGTTTGGTGGCCCTCATCCACGACCTCATCGTCACAGTCGGGATCTATGCCCTCTTTGGCTTCGAGATCACGCCGTCGTCGATGATCGGCTTCCTGACGATCCTTGGCTACTCCCTCTATGACACCGTCGTCGTCTTCGACAAGGTCCGCGAGAACACCGCTGAGGCATTCGGCAGCCGCCGCATGTCCTACTCCGCCGCGGCGAACCTCGCTGTGAACCAGACGCTGGTCCGGTCGATCAACACGACTGTCGTGGCCCTCTTGCCGATCCTCGCGATCCTCGTCGTCGGCTTCACCAAGCTCGGCCCAGGCACCCTGCTCGACCTCAGTCTTGCGTTGTTCGTCGGTATCGCTGTAGGCGCTTACTCATCAATCTTCATCGCAACCCCGTTGCTCGTCGACCTCCGCCGCGGTGAGCCTGCGGTCGCCGAGCTTGCTGCCCAGGTGGCTAAGAACCGCGGCAAGGAGGGCAGCGACCGCTCGACATCGGGGGCAGCGGCTCCAGGAGCCACAGCACGCGACTCGGGCACGGAAGCCAGTGCCCGGCATACCAGTACTGCGGTCCTGGACGACCACCGCGAAATCGCGCCGACAGACTCACTGGGGCGCCCCGTGCACAAATGGGCAACCACGGGACCGCGCCAGCAGCCCAAGCGAATCCCCAAGTCGAAACGCTGATGGCGGTGCCCCACCCGACCGGCGCGGATCCGGCAGTCCGTGACCTCGTCGCCGGGCTGCTTCGGGATATCCCGGACTTCCCCAAACCGGGAGTTCTGTTCAAGGACTTCACCCCGCTGCTCGCCAACGGGCCAGCACTGCAAGCGATCACGGACGACGTCGTGCGACGGTATGCCGGGCAGGTGGATGTTGTGGTCGGCGTGGAGGCGCGCGGATTCATCCTTGGAGCTGCGGTCGCATATGCCTTGGGAGTCGGGTTTGTGCCTGTGCGCAAAGCGGGCAAGCTCCCCGGCAGAACGCACCAGGCCGAATACACGCTGGAATATGGCACCGCCACCTTGGAGCTTCACGTTGACGCCTTCTTGGAGGGTGAGCGAGCCCTGATCATGGACGACGTCCTCGCCACTGGTGGCACCGCGGTTGCCACCTGCGATCTCGTCGAGCGCGCTGGAGCGACCGTGACTGCACTGGAGTTCGTCCTCGACATCGGTTTCCTCAAAGGCCGTGACGCCCTCGCTGGTCGGCAAGTGCACTCGTTGATCACCTCATGACATGACGTGATGGGCCTCCCGTTGGCGGCGACTACACTTCCGGCATGAGTGAGCAGGCGCGCTCCGATTCGCCGGTGACGACTGCCCCACCATCGTCAGGCACGCCTGGCACGATGGTGACGGTGCCTCCGGCGGCTCAAGATGTCACAGAGGCGGTGCCTGCTGGAGACGCGGCCGAGGTCCCCACCGTGGTACTGCCGGCGCGAGCGCTGCCCTCTGCGCCTGCCAGTTCGCACACCTCACCGTCGTGGATGAGGTCAACCCTCCGACGGATTGCCACCCCCAAAACTGTCCCGAACGTCGCTCTTGAACCCGTCCTCGCGACGGTGCGCGACCACCACTCGCGGGCTGATCTGAGCACAATTATCCGCGCTTACGAGGTTGCTGAGCGGGCTCACGAGGGCCAGCTTCGGCAAAGCGGTGACCCCTACATCACCCACCCGCTCACCGTGGCCCAGATTCTCGCTGGACTCGGGATGACCCCGCACACGATCGCGGCAGCGCTCCTGCACGACACGGTGGAAGACACCGATTACACCCTCGAGCAGCTGAGGATCGACTTCGGGGACGAGATCGCTGGGCTCGTCGACGGCGTGACCAAGCTCGACAAGGTGACATGGGGCGAGGCGGCTAAGGCTGAAACCGTCCGCAAGATGGTCGTCGCGATGGCTCGTGACATCCGAGTGCTCGTTATCAAGCTCGCTGACCGCCTTCACAACGCGCGCACGTGGAAATACTTGCCTGCCGACCGGGCGACCCGACAGGCCGAAGAGACCCTCGAGATCTATGCTCCGCTGGCTCACCGCCTCGGGATGAACACCATCAAATGGGAGCTCGAGGACCTCGCCTTCGCCACGCTCAAGCCAAAGCAATTCGAGGAGATCGTCGCTCTGGTGAGCGACCACGCGCCAGCACGCGAGGAGTACCTCGCGTCGGTGCGGACCGAAGTCAGCGATGTCCTCAAGGAATCCGGGCTCAAGGCCACAGTGACTGGCCGGCCCAAGCACTACTACTCGGTCTACCAAAAGATGATCGTCCGCGGTCGCGACTTCGAGGACATCTTCGACCTCATCGCGGTGCGAGTCCTGGTCGAGAACATTCGCGACTGCTATGCCGCGCTGGGCTTCCTGCACGCTAAGTGGACGCCCGTGCCGGGGCGCTTCAAGGACTACATCGCGATGCCGAAGTTCAACATGTACCAGTCGCTACACACCACGGTGATCGGGCCGCAAGGCAAGGCCGTCGAAATCCAGATCCGCAGCCACACCATGCACCGGCGCGCGGAATATGGCGTTGCGGCGCACTGGAAGTACAAGGAAGAGCGCCGCAAGGGTAAGCCCAGCGAGGGCGGCGTCAACGATATGGCCTGGCTCCGTCGACTCCTGGACTGGCAGCGCGACACCGCCGATCCGGGAGAGTTCCTCGACTCACTTCGCTTCGAGATCAGTGGGGGAGAGGTCTACGTCTTTACCCCGAAGGGCTCGGTCGTGGCACTTCCCGTGGGGTCCACTCCGGTCGACTTCGCGTATGCCGTGCACACTGAAGTGGGGCATCACTGTATCGGCGGGCGGGTCAACGGTCGCCTAGTGCCGCTCGACTCTCCCCTAGAGAATGGCGTCACAGTCGAAATCATCACGTCGAAGGCCGACGGTGCAGGGCCATCGCGTGACTGGTTGAACTTCGTCAAGAGCGCTCGGGCTCGCAACAAGATCCGGCAGTGGTTTACCAAGGAGCGCCGCGAAGAGGCCATCGAGCAAGGCCGCGACGCGATCGCGAAGTACGTGCGGAAGCAAGGTCTCCCCCTGCAGCGACTCATGACGGGGGAGAGCCTCACCGCGCTGGCGCGGGACTTGCGGTATCAGGACATCGACAGCCTGCTGGCGGCTGTAGGCGATGGGCATCTGTCAGCCCAGCACGTGGTTGGCCGGTTCATGGAGTCCCTCGGCGGAGAGGAGGCAACCCAGGAGGACATCGCGGAGGCTCTTCCGCTCAAGTCTCCCCGGGTGGGTCGTCGTTCAGACTCTGGAGTCGTCGTGGTTGGCACCGACGACGTCTGGGTCAAGGTCGCCCGATGCTGCACACCTGTTCCAGGTGACCCCATCATCGGATTCGTCACCCGCGGCAAGGGGGTGTCCGTTCACAGCACTCACTGCTCCAACGCGGGTTCACTCCGGCAGGAACCCGAGCGGCTTATTGATGTCAAATGGGAGCCAACGAACTCCAGCATGTTTAACGTGCAACTCCAAGTTGAGGCCTTTGATCGGCCGGGCTTGCTCTCTGATATCACGAGAGTGATGTCAGATCACCACATCAACATTCTCGACGCGACGATGCACATCAACCGTGAGCGGATTGCGACGTCCAGGTTCTTTTTCGAGTTGGCTGACCCGGCCCATCTCGAATACATCATCAAGGCCCTGCACAAGGTGCAAGGGGTTTTTGACGTCCGCCGAGGCAGTACTCAGGCGGCCAAGCCTAACGAGCGCCGAACTCCTCAAGTCCCGACCTCGCCTGCGTGAGCCACGCCTGACGGGCAACGAGGGCCGCCTGTGCCTCGCGGACGCGCTTATCGTTGCCGGAGGCTTGCGCCTTGGCCAGGTCTGCCTCAAGTGACGCCACGGCCTTTTCCAGCTGGTCGACGAGGCTCTGTGCGCGGGCGGCCGCCTCCGGGTTGGAGGCTGACCACCGCCGATCCTCGGCCTCGCGCACAGCTTGCTCGATGCGCCGCAGCGCCTTTTCGGTGCGCTCCATGTCCGCCCGAGGGACCTTGCCGGCGGCCTCCCACTTGTCTTGGATGACGCGAAGCGACTGTTTGGTCGCCTCGAGGTCCCGCACGGGGAGCAACTTGTCGGCGTCAGCCAACAGCGCCTCTTTGACGGCAAGGTTGGCTCGGAACTCCTCGTCCTCGGCCGCCGCTACCGCGTCCTTCGCCGCGAAGAATGAGTCCTGCGCGGCCTTGAAGCGCTCCCACAGCGCGTCGTCGTCAGCGCGACTCGCGCGTCCGGCGCGCCGCCAGTCGTCCATGAGCCGTTTGAAGGCACCGGCGGTGGGGGCCCAGTCGGTGCTATTGGCGAGTCGTTCCGCCTCGGCAACAAGCTTCTCCTTAGCGCGCTTCGCTTCCCCGTGCGCCGAGTCAAGCATTGCAAAGTGGGTGCGCCGGGCCTTGTCGAACCCGTTGCGGGCGGCGCTAAAACGCTGCCACAGCGCGGCTTCAAGATCTTTGTCAAGCCGGGGGCCGCTGCGCTGGTGCTCCTTCCACAGATCGAGCAACTCCCGCATCCGCGTGCCGCTGGTCTTCCACTGGATGCGTGCTTCCGGCTGCGCGGTAATGCCCTCCGCTTCTGCCACGAGCGCCTCTCGCGCCACCGTGGCCGCCGCCTTGGCCTGAGCGCGCGCGGCTGCCTCGATCGCTCGCCGCTCTGTCAGCGCCGCGTCGATCTCATCGAGGGTGGCCTCGAGCGCAGGGAGGTCACCGACAACTCGGGCATCGACCAGCTGCGGTCGCAGCGCCGCGATCGACTCAGCGATCTCCTTGCTCGGGACCTCTGGCTGGCCGATCCGCTGCACCAGCAGGTTGACGCTCGCCGCGAGCTCTTCATACTTGCGAATGAAATACGCGAGCGCGTCGCCCGGCGTCACGCCGGGGTAGGAACCAACCTCGCGCTCGCCATCGGGAGTGAAGACGTAGACCACGCCGTCATCACCGACACGCCCGTATGCCGTGGACGTAGGCGGCGCTTGACGGCGTGCGAACATCGCGGGAGTAGGCACCGGTGCCGGGACCGGAGTGGGCGGCGCGGAAGAAGGCTCTGGGGTCTCACCGGCTTCGAAACTCTCGGGAGCTTCGGAGACGTCGGTCGGTTCCGACACCCCGGCCGACTCGGTTGACTCGGAGGCTTGGTTCGCCTGGGAAACCTCCGCTACGGCTACGGGGTTCTCGAGGCTCTCGGTGTTCTCGTGGCCCTCGACGCGTGCGGCTGCCTCGTGGGAATTGTGGTCGCTCATGGTCTTAGCCCTTCGCCTTCGTCGACACCGAGAGGATGCTGATGGGCGCCAGAGGGCTCATCTGGTCGGTGGGGTTCACTCCTGCAGCCGCGATCTTGTTGACGATATCCATCCCGCTGGTGACCTGACCGAAGATTGAATAGCCGCCACCAGCCGTGGGGAGCGTAGTGTCCTTGTAGACGATGAAGAACTGATCGCCATTGCTGTTCGGGTCGCTCGTGCGCGCCATCGCGATGGTGCCTGCCGGGTACTTCCCATCAGCGGGCGCGTTCTCGATCCCATACCGATAGCCCGGCCCAGGCCCTGAGCCTGTGCCTGTGGGGTCACCACATTGCAGCACCCAAAGCCCCTCAGTGTCACCGGTCAGTCGGTGGCACGGGCTTGGCGCCCAGTAGTTCTCCTTGGCCAGCAAGAGGAATGACGAGACCGTGGCTGGAGCCTTGGTGCCGTCGAGGCTGACGGTGATGGGCCCACAGTTGGTGTTGATGGTGGCAAGGAAAGTCTTCCCGCGGGCTCCCTCGACGTCTGGAGGGCTAGTCATCTTCTTGGGGTTGGTCTGGACCGCAGGCACGGGGGTGCACCCCGGGAGGAGGGTTGGGGCAACGGTTGGGGCTGTGGATGTCGGTGCCACGGATGCGGTTGGATCAGTGCTCGCGGCTGGGTCGGTCGTGGTTGGCGACGGACTCGCTGTCACCCCGGGACTTGCGGTCAGCACATTGGCCAACCACACAAAACCGATGACAACGAGCACGACCGCGACGACCGCGATCACAGGTTGCTTGTCCCGCACGGGCCACGCCTTCCTAATTGCGCCGCGAAGGCGCGCCGAATGACCAACGGTCGACCAGTCTAGGGAAGGTGGCGATGCCCGCTGACCTCATGGGGTCACGAGTCCGTGACGGTTGGCGCTTTTGCCCCGGGTCAGGGGCCACCCGGACTTTGGCCCAACCCGTGGTTAAGCTCCCTCCTGTGCTGACTTTGGGGTTCCCGGCTGCGGCCTTTGAGACCAACTGTTTCGTGCTGGCGACTGGTGCGGGGCAAGAGTGCGTCATCGTCGATCCGGGGATTGGAGTGGTCGACCAACTCAGCGACGTGCTCCGCGAGTTCCGCTTGCGCCCGGCCGCCGTCCTGCTCACGCATGGTCACCTCGACCACGTTTACTCAGTCACTCCGGTATGCCGCGGCGAGGCGAGCGCGGCGTATGCCGCCCCCGGGAGCGAGGAGCTCACGGCATACATCCATCGGGATGACCGATATCGGCTCCGCAACCCTCTTGCTGGCATCGACGCGGGCCTGCGCTACATGCTCGAAGCCCAGTTCGGGCGCGCAGCGACCTGGACCGAGCCGAGCGAGGTCATCGAGCTCACTGACGGGCAACAGGTGAGTCTGGCGGGTCTGGACTTCACCGTCCATCACGCGCCCGGACACACGGAGGGATCGGTCATGTTCTCGCTCGCGACCGTGCCCGATCAGCTCGCGGGCCAGTTCGCCTCCACCCTGATCTCTGGGGATGTGCTCTTCGCTGGATCGATTGGCCGGTGCGACCTGCCGGGCGGCGACGAGCGCGCCATGGAGCGCTCGCTCGCCACCGTCGTGCTCCCGATGCCCGATGACCGGCTCGTGCTGCCCGGCCATGGAGACCTCACCACGATTGGGCAGGAGCGGGCGACCAACCCTTATCTGCGGCGCTTGCGCACCTAACTGGCCATAACTCGTTTGCGGGGGTACCTCCCTTCTCTGGGAGACTTCGCCGGTGAGTACTGGCAAGGTCACCCCGATCAGCGGCTTCCTCGAGTTCCTCCCGGCCGAGCGTCTGGTGGAGCAGCACTTCCTCGACGTCATCCGGCGCACCTTTGAGCTGCACGGGTTCGCCTCGATCGAGACTCGTGCGGTGGAGCCGGTCGAGCGCCTGGCGGGCAAGGGCGGCGACGTCGACAAGGAGATCTACGGGATCACTCGGCTGGGCCGCCACGCCGATGACGCCACCGAGAGCGAGCTCGGGCTGCACTTCGACCTCACGGTGCCCTTTGCGCGGTACGTCGTCGAGAATGCAGGCAAGCTCGCGTTCCCGTTCAAGCGCTACCAAATCCAGAAGGTCTGGCGCGGGGAGCGTCCGCAGGAGGGTCGCTATCGCGAGTTCACCCAGTGCGATATCGACGTCGTCGACGTCGGCTCCCTCGCGAGTCACTTCGAGGCCGAGCTCCCGCTCGTCATCGCTGACGCCTTCGCCCAGCTACCCATTGGGCCCTTTGTCATCCAGGTCAACAACCGCAAGATCCCCCAGGGCTTCTATGAGGGGATCGGGCTGACCGATATTGCCGGGACCCTGCGCGTTGTCGACAAGCTCGACAAGGTGGGGGCGGCCACCGTCGCGCGGCTCTTGGAGGAGGCTGGCGCCACAGCTGATCAGGCGCAGGCCTGCCTCGACCTGGCCGCGATCAAGAGCACTGACCTCTCATTTGTCGATGAGGTCCGCGCTTTGGGCGTCTCCAACCCCACCCTCGATGAGGGCCTCGCCGAACTCGCCGCAGTCATCACCGCGGGGATGGCCCACGCGCCCGGTGTGCTTGTCGCCGACCTCAAGATCGCGCGTGGGTTGGATTACTACACCGGAACGGTTTATGAGACCCAACTCGTGGGCTACGAGTCGTGGGGATCCTTCTGCAGCGGCGGACGGTATGACGCACTCGCCTCCGACGGCCGCACCACCTATCCAGGAGTGGGCATCTCGATTGGGCTCTCGCGCCTGCTTGGCCTGCTCATCGGCAAGGGCTTGGTCACGGCGAGCCGCAGCACCCCCGCCTGTGTCCTCGTCGCGGTCATCTCTGAGGACTCTCGTCCGCGCTCGCTTGCGGTCGCAACTGCGTTGCGGCGCAACGGCATACCGTGCGATGTTGCCCCTTCGGCGGCAAAGTTCGGCAAACAGATCAGGTATGCCGAGCGGCGCGGGATCCCGTACGTGTGGTTCCCAGCCGACGAGCCGACCGGCGACCTGAGCGACCCGGCCGATGCTGCCCCGGCTCAAGACTCGGTCAAAGACATCCGTTCGGGTGAGCAGACCCCTGCCGACGCGGAGACGTGGCGACCGCCTGCTGGCGACCTCGCGGTGATGATCCGGCGGAACTAGCGCGGCCGGAACCCCAGCCGGCGCAGTTCCACGGTCGCGAGGGCGGACACCACGGCCGGGTCTTTGGCTCGCCAGGCCGCAGCGGGATCGGCGCTGACCCGCTGCAGATCCTGGACCCGGCCAGTCGCCAGCGCTCGGAGGGCAAAGAGGTCGGCATCGGCCCCATCGCGGAGGAGCCCAGACGCGGCCTTTGCCTGCCGGATGAACCGCCACCTCATGGCAACCCATAGCCCTCCGACGAAAAGGATCGGGACCAGCGCGGTCATCCATCCGAGCAGCAACGCCGCCCGATCAACGGCAAGGCCAAGGTCAGCGCCAGCCGCCGCCAACTCACGCCCAGTGCCAGCCACGGCGCCAAACGGGGGCTGCAACCGATCGCCGATGATGGGCAGATTCGCGACTTGGCGCTGGGCGTCACCCATCGCCGACGTCAGTCCCGAGCCGGCATCGCGCAACTGATCGGCGGGTCCGCGCAGCGCGACCGCCGTGGTGTAGACCAACCGGCCGGCATACGCCCAGGCGGTGATCCACAAGATCGCGAGGACGTCGGCAACTACCTGCCGAGCGCGTCGTCCAGGCAACTCGGCGTACAGCGAGACTGACATCTGATGGACCACTTTCGTCGGGGGCTCTCGCTCTAGGATGAGCCATGCTCGCAGCGAGCAGGACCGGGGCAACGGCGCTCCGGTCTCGTCGTCCGGAAGGCAGATCGTCGTGAAGGTTGGCGTCCCCAGCGAAGTCAAGAACCACGAATACCGCGTCGCCATCACGCCCGTCGGCGTGAACGAGCTGAGAGAAAACGGGCACGAGGTCCTGATCCAGCGCGGAGCTGGCCTCGGGTCGTCGATCACCGATGATGATTTCCGCGCTCAGGGCGCACAGATCATCGACTCGGCTGATGACGTGTGGGGCGAGGCCGACATGGTGCTCAAGGTCAAGGAGCCCGTGGCCGAGGAATACCACCGGATGCGCGAGGGCCTCACGCTCTTTACCTACCTCCACTTGGCCGCGGATCGCCCCTTGACCGAGGAGCTATGCGCCCGCAAGGTCACGTCAATCGCTTACGAGACAGTGCAATTGCCGTCTGGAATGCTGCCGCTGCTCTACCCGATGTCTGAGGTGGCGGGCTGTCTGGCCCCGCAGGTCGGCGCATATTCGATGATGCGGGCCCAAGGCGGCCGTGGTGTCCTCATGGGCGGCGTCGGCGGTGTCGCCAATGCCAAGGTGGTCGTGCTCGGCGCCGGGGTCGCGGGCCAAAACGCCGCCAATATCGCGCTCGGCATGGGCGCTGAGGTCACCATGCTCGACGTCGACCTCGACAAGCTGCGGATGAGCTTCTGGCGCTACGACAACCGCGTCCGACAGATCGCGTCGTCGTCGCTTTCGGTGCGCCAAGAAGTCCTGGGCGCCGACATGGTCATCGGGACCGTCCTCATCCCCGGTGCCAAGGCGCCCAAGCTCGTCACCGACGACATGGTCGCGCAGATGAAGCCGGGCTCGGTGCTTGTCGACGTCGCGATCGACCAGGGTGGGTGCTTCGAGGGCAGCCGTCCCACGACGCACGCGGACCCCACCTTCGACGGTCCACAACTCGATTTACTACTGCGTCGCGAATATGCCTGGGGCAGTGCCGAATACGTCGACCTGGGCGCTCACGAACGCAACGCTCCCGTATGCCGTGCGCCTCGCCAACCAAGGGTGGCTCGCGGCGTTGCACGCCTCGCCTGCGCTCGCGCTGGGCCTGAACACGCATGCGGGTGAGGTCACCTACCAGGGCGTTGCCGACGCTTTCGGTATGCCGTGTCGCTCGGTTGCGGAGATCCTCGGCTGACTCGTTCTGACAGAGCACCTGCCGCAAAGGCTGTGCCGACCGTGCCGGTTCAGGATCGCCTGGACCGGCAGGCACAAACGTGGTTTGACCATCTCGACGTCGAGCGTGGCGTCTCGACGAACACCTTGCTGTCATATCGACGGGACATCCGGCGATATCTGGCGTTCCTCAGAGAGCGTGGCATCTCAGACTTGGCCAACGTCGCTGAGCCTCAGGTGAGCGACTTCGTGGCGAGTATGACGGCTCCCACCGATGGCCAACCCCGGCTGGCCGCGAGTTCGGCGGGTCGTACCCTCATCGCGGTGCGGGGGTTGCACCGATTCCTCGCTGAGGAGGGCGTCGCCACCGCGGATCCGGCTGCTGCGGTGGCCCCGCCGAAGACCGCGCTCCGGTTGCCCAAGGCGATCTCGATCGAGGAAGTCGAGCGGCTTCTGGAGGCGAGTTCGCTCGGGGACACGCCCGAATCCCTTCGCGACCGCGCGCTGCTCGAAGTGCTCTATAGCGTCGGCGCCCGCGTCTCGGAGGCGGTTGGCCTCGACATCGATGACCTGGACCTCGAGCACGGGAGCGTCCGGCTCTTTGGCAAGGGCTCCAAAGCTCGCATCGTGCCCATCGGGCGCCTTGCGCGCGAGGCGGTCACGGCATACCTCGTCCGGGCTCGTCCGATCTTGGCGAGCCGGGGGCGCGGTCTCCCCGCGCTCTTTTTGGGCACTCGCGGCGGCCGACTGACGCGCCAGGCAGCGTGGGTCGCCATCGAGTCCGCCGCCGTCCGAGCGGGGATCAGCGGGCACGTGTCCCCGCACACCCTCCGGCATTCGTTCGCGACCCACTTGCTTGACGGCGGGGCGGACATCCGCGTGGTGCAGGAACTCCTCGGGCACGCGTCCGTGACCACGACCCAGATCTACACGATGGTCACCGTGGCGCGCCTTCGAGAGGTGTATGCCGAGGCGCACCCCCGAGCCCGCTGATAAGGTCACTGTCGATCAGCGAGACGCTGACCGAGATCGATCGCGACGTGGAGGAGCAGACGTCAGATGAGCGACGGACAGCCACCCACCGCTGATGCCGCGTTGGAACCGGACACCCTGATTGACGTGCCCAAGACGCCCCGACCTCCTGGCTCGGATGGAGCATTAGGGCCGACGGGGCGGCCACTACCGCACTTCCCGACCCCGCCGCAGCTGGCTGGCCACGGCCCCGCGCGGATTATTGCCATGTGCAACCAGAAGGGCGGGGTCGGCAAGACCACGACGACCATCAACCTTGGCGCCGCACTCGCCGAGCTTGGCCGCAAGGTCCTGCTCGTGGACTTCGACCCGCAAGGGGCCCTGTCGGTCGGCCTTGGCGTGCCGACCCATGAGCTCGACATCACGATCTACAACTTGCTCACCGAGCGCCATCACGACATCCGCGACGTTATCCAGCACACGACGACGCCCGGCCTCGACGTTGTGCCCGCCAATATCGACCTCTCAGCAGCTGAAGTCCAGCTCGTCGGAGAGGTCGCACGCGAGCAGATCCTCGCCCGCGCTCTACGGCCGATCATGGACGACTACGACGTCGTCATGATCGACTGCCAGCCATCGCTGGGCCTGCTGACCGTCAATGCGCTGACCGCCGCCCACGGCGTCATCATCCCGCTGGAGTGCGAGTTCTTCGCCATGCGCGGCGTGGCCCTGCTCGTCGAGACCATCGAGAAGATCACCGACCGGCTCAACCCACGGCTGCAGATCGACGGCATCCTCGCGACGATGTATGACGCCCGCACCTTGCATAGCCGTGAGGTGGTCCGGTCCGTCGTCGACCACTTCGGGGATCAGGTCTTCCACACCGTGGTAAGCCGCACCGTGAAATTCCCCGACGCCAGCCTGGCTGCCGAGCCGATCACCACCTATGCCAGCGCGCATCCTGCTGCCGCGGCATACCGGCAGCTTGCTCGCGAACTCATCGCCCGCGGCGGCGCGGCGTAACGTCCGCCGACCCCGATTCTCGTGACTGAACTCGATGCGGCCTCGTTGCCGCTGGCCACGCCGCCTGCGGCCAGCGACTCAGTTGTGCCTGGCGGGGTTCTGACGCGGCGCGCCGCGGTGACGCCTTTCGAAGTGCACCTCGATGTGTTCGAGGGGCCTTTCGACTTGCTGCTCGGGCTCATCGCCAAACACAAGCTCGACATCACCGAAATCGCGCTGGCGAAGGTGACCGACGAGTTCATCGCGCACCTCACCGCAGCCCGCTCCCGGGGTACGGAGTGGGACCTGTCTCAAGCGTCCGAGTTCCTGCTCGTCGCGGCTACCTTGCTCGATCTCAAGGCAGCTCGGTTGCTTCCGAGCACTGGACCCGATGACGACGAAGACCTCGCGCTCATCGAGGCCCGCGATCTGCTCTTCGCGCGGCTTCTCCAGTACCGGGCCTTTAAGGACCTCGCCGCGACATTCGCTGAGCGGATGGCGACGCACGGCCGGCTCATGCCGCGGCAGGCGGGTCTGGAACCACGCTTCGCTGCCCTCATGCCCGAGTTGATCATGGGCATCACCCGCGAACAACTGGCCATGATCGCGGCGCGGGCGATGATGCCCAAGGTACCGCCGTCAGTTAGCTTGGAGCATCTCCACGCAGTGCACGTGAGCGTCGCCGAGCAAGCCGCTCTCCTGGTCGAGCGACTGCGGGAGAGCGGCGAATGCTCGTTTCGGGATTTAGTCGCAGACGCCGAGTCGACCTTGGTCATCGTGGCCCGGTTCCTCGCGGTGCTGGAGCTCTACCGAGAGAACGCAATTGCGGTCGAGCAGTCAGCGCCCTTAGCTGACCTCGTGATCCGTTGGGTTGGCACAGAGCAGGGTGAGATCGTCGTCCACGATGATTATGACGCTTACGACGACCGCAACGAGCCGCATGAGGGTGACGACAGCGACGCCGTTGTCGACACGGATCACCGTGCGTCAGGCGAGATTGGGAGCCAACTGTGACCATGCACGATGCACCATTGCCTCCCGGCACCGAGGCCGATCCTGACGAAACAACGGGCCAGGTCGCGTTCGATGTGGCGACCTTCCCCGGAGGTGCGCGCTCGGCGCTCGAGGCCGTCCTCATGGTCGTTGACGAGCCGGTCAGCGAAGTGTCGCTCGCGACGGCGCTTGAGCTTCCTGTGGATGCGGTTCGGCACCACCTCCAGGCGTTAGAAGCGGAGTATGCCGCGGCGCACCGTGGGTTTACCTTGCGCGCCATCGGGGGCGGCTGGCGGATGTACAGCAGAGCCGAGTACGCGCAGATCGTGGAGAAGTTCCTCCTGGACGGTCACCAGGCACGCTTGACACAGGCGTCATTGGAGACCTTGGCGGTCATCGCCTACAAACAGCCAGTCTCGCGCTCACGGATTGGGGCGGTGCGTGGTGTCAATGTTGACGGTGTGGTACGCACCCTCATGTCGCGCGGACTGATCGAAGAGCAGGGTGAAGGAGAGGGCGGCGCGATCATGTACGGCACCACTTCGTATTTCCTCCAACGGATGGGGTTGGACTCGATCGACGAGTTGCTCCCGCTGGCGCCCTTCCTGCCCGATGCGGACCTGCTGGACGAGATCGCGGAAGCAGGTCGGATATGACCCGGGAGAGTGGCAGCGGCAGCCAGCGTCGCGGCGGAGCACGTCCACCAGGCAAGGGTGCAGCTTCCACCTTTGGCCAGCGGTCCGCCAGCCCGAGATCCTCGGGTCAGAAGCTCTCGGGTCAGAAGCCCTCGGGGCAGCGCTCGGCGGGATCCCGCTTCGCCGGCTCCACCAAACCCAATCAGCCCACACGCCTGCCCGACCGCCAGGGCCCCGTCACACCCATGGTCGACATGCATGACCCCGATGGCGTGCGGCTGCAGAAGCTCCTGGCAGCCGCCGGGGTCGGCTCCCGGCGCACGTGCGAGAACCTCATCACCGCAGGTCGGGTCGAAGTCGACGGCCAGGTCGTGACCGAACTCGGCACCCGGGTCGATCCCTCCCGCCGCACCGTGCACGTCGATGGCGAGCGCGTCCAACTCGACGAAACCCGCGTCTACTTAGCCTTCAACAAGCCGCTCGGCGTGGTGTCGACGATGAACGACGAACTCGGTCGTCCGTCGATCAGCGACTACCTCGGTAACCGCAACGAACGGCTTTTCCACGTCGGTCGCCTCGACGCCGACACCGAGGGCTTGCTGCTGCTCACCAACGACGGCGACCTCGCCCACCGACTGCAGCACCCGGCATACGGTGTCTTGAAGACCTACCTCGCGCAGGTTCCCGGCCCCATCCCTCGCGACCTGGGCAAACGACTGCGCGCGGGAATCGAGTTGGAGGATGGGCCTGTGTCAGTCGACTCCTTCAAGGTCGTCGACTCCGCGCCCGGCAAGGCGCTTGTCGAGGTGGTCCTTCACGAAGGCCGAAAGCATGTCGTGCGCCGCCTCCTGGCCGAAGTGGGACATCCCGTGGTGACCTTGGTCCGCACCGATGTCGGCCCGATCAGGCTTGGTGACCTGACATCGGGCAAGACTCGCTCATTGTCACGCGCCGAGGTCGGTGCGCTGTACACCGCGGCCGGGCTCTGAGACGAACCGAGTGATGGGAGAGGTACGCGCAGTGGGCATGAAAGTCCAAATCCGCGGGACCGGCCTGATCGGCACGAGCCTCGGGATTGCGTTGTCCCGCAAAGGGTATGCCGTGACGCTTTCTGACCCGTCGCCCACAGCAGAGCGGCTGGCGCGCGATCTGGGAGCGGGCGCCCTCGTGACCGGCGGCGGCGACGAGCCTGACCTGATCGTGGTGGCTGCCCCTCCCGACGTTGCTGGGGCGGTGGTCCAATGCGCGTTGGCCGACCACCCCTCATCAGTCGTGACCGATGTGGCGTCCGTCAAGGGCGTGATCCTGACGCACCTGATCGACGTGGGCGCCGATTTGTCGCGGTATGTCGGCGGGCACCCCATGGCCGGTCGTGAGCGTTCCGGAGCAATGCACGCGCGAGGTGACCTTTTTGAGGGACGCGCGTGGGTCATCGTGCCAACGGATGTGAGCCGCACGTCGGCAACGGATCTGGTGCAGCAGATCGCGCGTGACGCGGGTTCGGTCACGATGGTCATGGCAGCCTCCGAGCATGACAAGGCTGTTGCCACGGTTTCGCATGTACCGCAGATCGTATCGAGTTTGGTGGCCGCACAGCTTCGGCTCATTGATCAGGATGCCGTTGCCTTGGCCGGCCAAGGGCTGCGGGACGTCACAAGGATCGCGGCAAGTGACCCGAGGTTGTGGACTCAGATCTTGGCAGGCAATGCCGAAGCGGTGGGTGGTGTCCTCCGTCGGGTGCACGGTGAGCTCGGTGAACTCATCGAGGCCCTCCATGGCCTCATGCCCGAGAGTGATGGGTTGGGCAGCCTCGATGTCGTCGCGCGGGCTCTCACTGCGGGCAATAGCGGTCATGCTCTGATTCCGGGCAAGCACGGAGCAGCGCCCGCGGCATACGACTCTGTGACCGCATTGGTGCCCGACACACCAGGTGAGCTCGCGCGGCTGTTGACCGATGTCGGTGAGGCGGGCGTCAATCTTGAAGACCTCCGCCTTGACCACGGCCTCGGGCAGCCGTTTGGGTTGGCCGAAATCCTGGTCGTGCCGGCAGCGGCGGAGCGGCTGCGGCGAGCCCTAGAACGCCAGGGTTGGCGGGTGTTGGAGTGATGGACGCGCGCCCGCGTGAACCGCAGACTAAGCGAGACTCCCGAGCGCGAAGTCAGTCCCCGCTCGTCGTCGCGATCGACGGACCGTCTGGCTCGGGCAAGTCCAGTGTGTCGCGCGCTGCTGCGCGCGGGCTCAATGCCGCCTATTTGGACACCGGCGCTATGTACCGAGCGTTGACCTGGTGGCTGCTGGAGCGCGGAATCGATCTCGCGGACGCGGATGCCGTTGCCCAGGCGGCGCCGGGTTGTCCCATCCGGATGGGCATGGATCCGCTTGCCCCCACGGTCGCGGTGGGCGAGGTAGACGTTGGGGCCGCAATTCGCACTGAACGGGTAACCAGTCGCGTGTCGCAGGTCGCTATCGTTCCCGCCGTGCGCGGGCTCATGTGCCGTTGGCAACGCGAACTGATCGCCGAGGCGACGAGCCGGGCGGGTGCTGTGGTTGCGGAGGGGCGCGATGTGACGACAGTTGTCGCGCCAGACGCCGATGTCCGGATCCTCCTGACCGCGAGTGAGGACGCTCGCTTAGCCCGGAGGGCACGGCAAACCCATGGCTCTGTTGACGCCGGGGCGATCGACGCCACGCGTGACCTCGTCTTGGAACGCGATCGGGTGGATTCAACGGTCTCGGAATTCACCTCAGCTATCGACGGAGTCACGTTGCTGGACACCTCTCACTTAGACTTCCGGCAATCGGTCGATGCGGTCCTTGCCATCGTGGAGAACTCCTGGGGGACGGCCGGTTCGGGGTAAAGCTGGTCGAGCTGTGGTGAGGGGAGGCATGTCGCGTGGACATTGCTCCTCCCTCGACCCACCGCCCTAAGGTGGGCCAAATCGTCGGCCGCGTCCTGTTCCACACGGCATACCGGCCGGTGTCCTTAGACGCGCATGTCGTCCCCCGCAACGGACCGGTCATCCTGGTTGCCAACCACACTGGACTGCTTGACGGACCGTTGGTCTTCACGCTGTCGCCCCGGCCGGCATTCTTCTTCGTCAAGAAGGAGACCTTCAAGGGTGTTGTCGGGTGGGTGCTGCGTGAAGTGGGGCAGATCCCGGTGGACCGCGAGGTCGGTGACCGGGCAGCGTTGGGCACCGCAGTTGCGGTGCTCCGCGCAGGGGGAGTGGTGGGCATCTTCCCCGAAGGTACCCGGGGCGTGGGAGACGTGGCTTCCGTACATCAGGGCGCGAGTTGGCTCGCGCTTCAGACCGGTGCTCCGGTCGTCCCGATTGCCGTCCTGGGGACTCGGCAGGCAGGCGAGGGGATTTGGGCGCTACCGCCTTTCCGGGCTCGGGTTGCGGCGGTCTTTGGATCGCCAGTCACCCTCGATGAGGACCGTACCCTTCCCCGCAGGGAACGAGTCCGGCGCGCGTCCGAGCAGTTGCGGGAGGTCCTCGCGGGCCACGTTGCGACCTCGACGACCCGCATTGGTATGCCGTTGCCAGGGGACGATCCGCGCGAGATCAGCTGCCCCAGACGCCGTGCGGAAGCCGAGCGCGCGGCCCAGCGGTCGGACGACCGTCCCCAATAGGGGACACTTGACGGTGTGAATCAGGACACCGACGCAACTCCAGATGAGCCGACACCTCCCCTTGAGACCGGGGTGGACGAGGCTGCTGTCGAACGTGCCCTCCGTGCAGGTCTAGCGGATTTTGACCTCGATGACGCCGATCTCGCGCTCATCGAGCGCGGCAGCGAGGGCGCGGACGCCGATGACGCCGCGGGGCCGCTGCCTGTCGTCGCGGTCGTCGGTCGGCCCAATGTCGGCAAGTCCACCTTCGTCAACCGCATCCTCGGCCGCCGCGAGGCCGTCGTCGAAGATGTGCCGGGAGTGACGCGCGACCGCGTCGCCTATGACGCGGAGTGGGCGGGGCGTCGATTCACGCTCGTCGACACCGGGGGTTGGGAGGTCGACGCGACCGGCATCCACCTGCGCGTTGCCGAGCAGGCCGAGGTGGCGGTGGAGCTCGCTGACGTCGTGCTGTTCATCGTCGACTCGACTGTCGGCGCGACTGACGCGGACGAAGGCGTAGTGAAACTGCTGCGGCGCTCGGGCAAACCGGTTGTCCTCGTGGCCAACAAGGTCGATGACCAGCGGTTCGAGTCCGATGCGACGGCTTTGTGGAGCTTGGGGCTGGGTCAGCCGTGGCCGGTCTCGGCGCTCCATGGCCGGGGGAGCGGCGACGTGCTCGACGCTCTCCTTGAGGTGCTGCCGGAGGTGTCGGGTGTCGCCGGTGCCTATCCGGTGGGCGGTCCGCGTCGGGTGGCCCTCATCGGTCGGCCCAATGTCGGCAAGTCGTCGTTGCTCAACAAGCTGGTCGGGCACGAGCGGGTCGTCGTGGACGATGTCGCGGGGACGACTCGCGATCCGGTGGACGAGCTGGTCGTGATTGCCGGCAAGCCGTGGCGTTTTGTGGACACCGCGGGTATCCGCCGTCGGGTCCACCAGACTCGGGGCGCTGATTTCTACGCGTCGTTGCGCACGCAGACTGCTCTGGAGAAGGCCGAGGTCGCCGTCGTCCTCGTGGATGCGAGCGAGCCTGTCACCGAGCAGGACATCCGGGTCATTCAGCAGGCGATCGACGCTGGTCGCGCGCTCGTCGTGGCCTTCAACAAGTGGGACACGCTCGATGAGGAACGCCGCCACTACCTGGAGCGGGAGATCGAGCGCGACCTCGTCCAGATCACGTGGGCCCCGCGAGTCAACATCTCGGCGCTCACCGGGCGCCACCTCGAGAAGCTCGTGCCGGCCCTGGAGACCGCATTGCACTCGTGGGACACCCGCGTGCCGACGGGCAAGCTCAATGCCTTCCTCGGTGAAGTGGTCGCCGCCCATCCGCACCCTGTGCGCGGCGGCAAGCAGCCACGGATCCTTTTTGCCACCCAGGCAGCGTCGCGCCCGCCCCGGTTTGTGCTCTTCGCCAGCGGTTTTGTCGAGGCCGGGTATCGGCGGTTCATCGAGCGCAAGCTGCGCGAGCGGTTTGGCTTCGAGGGGACGCCGATCGAGGTCAGCGTCCGCGTGCGCGAAAAGCGCGGCAAGCGATAGGCGCGCTGAGGCTGGGAGTGCAGGCGGGCGGCATACCTGCTCGTCTTGGTGCTGTTGCCGAGCCGCGATTTCGGGCCCTGGTATGCCGTGCGCTAGGGTTTCCTTCGCTCTCGCTGACGCGTGGGCGAGCCACGGGCTGTGGCGCAGCTTGGTAGCGCACTTGACTGGGGGTCAAGGGGTCGCAGGTTCAAATCCTGTCAGCCCGACGGATAACTGCAGGTCAGAGGCGGTTTTGGGGTCACGCCGAGGACGCCTCGCGCGTGTCCAGACCGCTCAGCCTGGCATCGTCGGCTGTGGCGGTTACAGTGGCTGCGTGACCGCACCCCACGAGCCGCCTTCTCCACGAGAGCGTGCTGTGTCGTCGCGGATCTGGACCTTGCCCAACGTCCTGTCGTTCGCGCGAGTGCTGGGCGTGCCCGTGTTCCTTTGGTTGCTCCTCCGCGGCGACGACGGGTGGGCTCTTGTCGTGTTGGCGCTCTCGGGTGTGACGGATTACCTCGATGGCAAGATCGCGCGCACCTTCGGGATGGAGTCACGGCTCGGCCAACTCCTCGACCCCATCGCGGATCGGCTCTACATCGTGAGCACCTTGCTCGGGATGGCCTGGCGAGGCTTTGTCCCCTGGTGGTTGGTGATCGTGCTCCTGTCGCGCGAGGTACTGATGGCTGGCCTTGTGCTGGCGTTGCGTCGGATTGGCCAGGTCGGTCTCCCTGTCCATTTCGTCGGTAAGGCGGCGACGATGAACCTGCTTTACGCCTTCCCTGTGGTCCTGCTCGGCCAGATGCCGGGCGCCTTCGGACAGTGGGCGTTGCCTGTCGGCTGGGCTTTCGCCTGGTGGGGGATCGCGCTCTACTGGCTTGCGGCGGTCTTGTATGCCGTGCAGGCCGCGCCACTGTTGCGCGCACGTGCCCAGGTCGCGCGATGACGGCGCGCCTCGACCAGTCGATGAGTCTCATCACCGAGCTCATGGAGCATCCCCTCGAACCCAGCTACGACGTCGCCGCTGCTCAGCGACGCGAGCTGGGTCTCAGCCCCGCCACTCGCACCGGCACTCCCACCGTCTTCCTGGTCGCGGTCGTGGTGGGGGTGCTCTTTGCCTTGGCGGCTGTCAACCTTCGGGCCGCGTCGAGCGTCGTTGGTCAGACTCGCCTCCGACTCATCGAGCAGATCACCAATGGTCAGACGACCGGCGATGAGCTCAAGGGCAAAGTCACCGCTCTCGAAGGACAAATCGCTGCGGCGCAACAAGCCGCACTCGGCCCGTCCGGTTTGCTTGAACGCCTCGCGGTCCTGCAGGTGGACACCGGAGCGCGTGCCGTGTCTGGCCCCGGTGTCGTCGTCACCCTCGATGACGCTGCCGCTGCGAGCGGCAGCAACGCCGACCCTCGAGCCAGTGAAGGCTTCGGCTCGGGGCGGGTTTCCGCTGCCGATCTCCAGATCATCGTCAATGGGCTCTGGGCAGCGGGTGCCGAGGCCATCGCGATCAATGGCCAACGGCTGACGACTCGAGCGGCGATTCGGTTTGCGGGTCAAGCGATTCTCGTGGATTTCAGGCCGCTTACCCGCCCCTACCGGATTACTGCCGTCGGTGAGCCGGGTGGGCTCTCTTCGGCGTTCAGCGGGTCACCGGCAGGGAGCTATCTCAAAGCACTCGGTGACAACTACGGCATACCCAATGCGGTCAAAGCCGAGGCTCTTGTGACGTGTCCCGCAGGCACGACGACCACCATGCTTTACGCTCAACCGGGCTCGCCCGTGGCGGCAACTCCCCCCAGCGCAACGCCGACGCCCGCCACGAAACCGACCAGCACCACCAAATCGATGCAGACGACCCCGACGAACACGACGCGCGTGACCACCTCGCCGACGACACGGAAGGCGACTAGCACAGTGACGGAGACTCCACGATGATCCCTGCACTTGGCCTCGTCGTCGGCATCGTCATCGGCCTGGTGTTGCACCCCACGGTGCCTCTCTGGCTCCAGCCCTATCTTCCGATTGCGGTGATCGCCGCGCTGGATGCGGTCTTCGGCGGCGTGCGGGCGGTGCTGGATGGTGTCTTCAACGACAAGGTCTTCGTCGTGTCGTTCCTCTCGAATGTCGTCGTGGCCGCCTTCATCGTCTTTCTGGGTGACCAGCTCGGTGTGGGCTCACAATTGTCAACGGGAGTTGTCGTGGTCCTCGGTATCCGCATCTTCTCCAACGTCGCCGCGATCCGCCGGCACTTGTTCAAGGCATAGCCGTGAAGCTTGACGACCAACAGCAGCAACGGGAGGCCGAGGAGTCTCGTCGCACGACCTGGCGGCGCTTGCGTCGCATGGGCAGTCCGAGGTGGACCAGGGCCAATGTCCTGGCAGCCGCTCTCACCGTCGCGTTGGGCTTCGCCATCGCGACCCAAATCCAACAGAACCAGGCGACCGGCCTACAAGGGTTGCGGCAGGACGAACTCGTACGGGTCCTGGACGACGTCAACCAGCGCGCGGCTCGCCTCGATCAGCAGGTGCGCGAGTTGGAGGCCCAACGCGACAGTCTCACGAGCGGGGCCGACACTGCCGCACAGGCGGCGGCACAAGCCCAGCGACGCGTCGATCAGCTCGGCGTCCTCGCTGGCACACTCCCTGCCTCGGGGCCGGGCATCCGGCTCACCATTGCCGACCCAGCGGCGACCATGAAGTCTCCGCTGCTGCTCGACGTGCTGCAAGAACTGCGTGACGCCGGTGCTGAGGTTGTCCAGGTCGGGGGAGTGCGGGTCGTTGCCAGCACCTACTTCTCGGATGTCGGTGGCAGCGTCACGGCAGACGGTGAGGCGCTGCCACGACCCTACGTTTTCCTGGCGATCGGAGACAGCAAGACATTGGCGTCGGCAATGCAGATACCCGGGGGCATTGTCGACACGGCTCGCCGCCAGAATGGCTCGGCAACCGTAGAAGAACTCAAAACCGTTTCGATCACCGCTACCCGCACGCCCAAGACGCCCCGATACGCTACCCCCGTGCCCGAACCCACTGTCGGTGCCGGGCAATAGACTGCACCTGAGACCCGCAAGCATTGGGCCGGCACCGGCACACCCACCTCGAGCGTGAAGGAGCGCCATGAGCGACCTGGACTACCCCGACGACCTCCTTTACACCGCCGAACACGAATGGGTGAAGGAAGTCGGCGATGGCACCGTTCGGGTCGGCATCACGGCCTACGCGCAAGACGCCCTGGGCGACGTCGTCTACGTGTCCCTGCCTACCGTTGGTGACACTCTTGAGGCTGGCGACTCGGTAGGGGAGGTCGAGTCCACCAAGTCGGTGAGCGACATCTTCGCCCCCTTCGCGGGAGAGATCACCGCGGTCAATGAGGCCCTTGACGTCTCACCGGAGCACGTCAACAGCGATCCCTACGGAGAAGGCTGGATGTACGCCATGCGCCCCGCTGACAACGAAGCGCTGGCAGACCTCCTTGACGCCGCGGCCTACCGCGCCAGCTTGGGTTGATCGCGGGCCGGTTGTCCCTATCTGAGGGTGTGGCACATGCCGTATCCTTCGCTGACGGGGGATGACCAGCAGTTTTGAGCGTCCCCCGGTGAGCGGCAGGCCGGATGACCCCTCCGGTGCTGCAGATTGGAGTCCGAGCGATGACGGATCAGACGCGCCCGACCCCGCCACCACGGCAGGGCGAGCCCACCACGATGCGGTTCCGCGGCGTGCCCGAAGGCGGCGAGTTCGTCGAGGTTGAAGGCGGGCTAACGTCTGCCGACCACGCCACCATTCAGGCACTCCGACCTGGCACCGCACTCTTGGTAGTCATGCGCGGCCCCAACAACGGTGCTCGCTTCTTGCTCGATGATGAATCTGTGAGCGCCGGTCGTCATCCCGACAGCGACATCTTCCTCGACGACGTCACGGTCTCGCGCCGCCACGCCGTGTTCAGCCGGACACCCCAGGGGTATGCCGTCCGCGATGTGGGGTCGCTTAACGGCAGTTACGTCAATCGACGCTCGGTCGAGCAGGTCGATTTACGTCACGGCGACGAAGTCCAGATTGGCAAGTACCGTTTCGTCTACTACTCCGGCTGACCGCCCGGCGCGGATGCCGCCGACCTCAGCGCGCCGACGGGGGCGGTCCATTGGGCCGGTCCTAACCGAGCTGCAGGTGGAGTTTCCGGACCTCACGGTCTCCAAGGTGCGCTTCCTGGAGTCCGAGGGTCTCGTGACCCCTGCCCGGACAGCGGCGGGGTATCGGATCTACTCACCCGCCGACGTCGATCGTCTCCGGTATGTGCTTCGGGCCCAACGAGATCGGTTTTGGCCGCTGAAAGTGATCCGAGACGCTCTGGATGCACTTGACCGAGGTTTGGTGCCGGCTGCAGACACAGCGGTTGATAGCGCACTTCCAGTAGCCCCGGCCCCTCAGACGGACATGAGCATTCCGTCAGCGGCGGCGCTCATCGCACCACCGGGCGCTGGATCCGTGAGGCTGACCCGCGCCGAACTTGCGACGGCTGCCCAGACGTCTACGACCGATGTTGATGCGTGGGCGAGCTTTGGGCTGGTCCGCGCTGACGCAGAAGGTTACTTCGACGAGAGCCAGCTCGCGGTTGCGCGGGCGGCTGGTGCGCTCGCGGCATACGGCTTCGAGGCGCGGCATCTGCGGAGCTTCCGGACGGCAGCCGAACGCGAAGTGGGGTTGGTTGACCAAGTGCTTGCACCGCTGGCGCATCGCGACGATCAGGCGAGGGCCGAGGCGGCGGCGGAAGTCGCACACCACTGCCTGGTGCTCCATGCCGCCCTCGTGCGCGCTCAGTTGGCGCGGTAGGTGAGGCTGAAAGACTGGGCTTTGGTGGGCTACGCCCTCTGCGGAGCCAGCGCTTCGCCGGGTACCGTGGGGTCATGATCGAGGTCGACGTGATGGGCGTCCGCATGGACATGCCAACAAATCAACCGATCGTGGTGCTGCGTGAGCGCGACGGAGATCGCTACCTTCCGATTTGGGTGGGTGCCGCGGAAGCCACCGCTATCGCCTATGTCCAACAGGGCATCGAGCCGCCCCGCCCGCTCACCCATGACCTTATGACGGATGTGCTCGCCAGGCTGGAGCACACATTGAGTGTGGTGCGGGTCGACCGGCTGGAAGCGAAGGTCTTTTACGCCACCTTGGTGATCGACGGCACCGAGGTGTCAGCACGACCATCAGACGGGATCGCGTTGGCGTTGCGCGTGGGCTGCCAGGTGCTGGTCGCTCCGGAAGTCATGGATGAGGCGGGCATTGTCATCGGTCCTGATGAGGACGACGAGGTGGCGCGCTTCCGGGAGTTTCTTGACCAGGTCTCGGCCGAGGATTTCGAACCGCCGGGGGACGAATCAAATCCTGTACCGTAAAGTAAATGGTGAGAGTTTGTTGCGTAAGTGACAGATGCGACACGCGAGGTAAACTATCCACCGGTGATTGACGGTAGAGCTCGCG
Organism: Actinomycetales bacterium; assembly: GCA_016715285.1. Lineage (GTDB taxonomy): Bacteria > Actinomycetota > Actinomycetes > Actinomycetales > Dermatophilaceae > Phosphoribacter > Phosphoribacter thorii. The sequence continues at coordinate 432,939 of JADKAO010000001.1, forward strand.
CGCCTTACCGTCAGAGGTACAAAGCGCACGGGTGTAACTACATGCTCGTATGCCGTGCCGCACCGCTTCGCGTGTAGCGCACCCCATGACCGGAGGACTTCGTGAGCGCCACTCCCCAGGCATCGCACCCGTCGATGGCGGCAGCCCAAGGGCTGCTCTTCTCGGATGACCTCCCGCAATTGCGCGACGACGATGGTTACCGCGGTCCCACCGCATGCAAAGCCGCTGGAATCACCTACCGCCAGCTTGACTACTGGGCACGTACCGGTTTGGTGGAGCCGTCGGTGCGCACGGCGACCGGGTCGGGCACCCAGCGGCTCTACGGATTCCGGGACATCCTCGTGCTCAAGGTCGTCAAGCGTCTGCTCGACACCGGCGTCTCGCTTCAGCAGATTCGCACCGCGATCGAATGCCTCCGTGAGCGCGGCGTTGATGACCTCGCCCAGTTGACCCTTATGAGCGACGGCGCGACGGTCTATGAGTGCACCTCGCCCGACGAGGTCATCGACCTCCTCCAGGGTGGTCAGGGCGTCTTTGGGATTGCCGTCGGCCGGGTGTGGCGCGAAGTTGAAGGGTCGCTGTCGGCCCTCCCGAGCGAGCGCGCCGAAGGGGAGCCCGGGAAGGGTTCCACTGGCCACGACGAGCTGTCGGCTCGCCGCGCAGCCCGCAAGCTCGCCTGACCACCGCACGTCGGCTGCACGCGTGGCCACGCGAGTTTCGGGTGTGACCAGGTAGACTCCAGCTGCTGATCACTCACGCGGGAGAGTCCTGGTATGCCGTCCGGCCGCCAGGCGCCGAAGGGGCAACTACCCCGGAACCTCTCAGGCCAACGGACCGCGTGAGGAAGAAACTCTGAGGGGCTACTGGCCCGACAGAGGGGGCTTGTCCGTCCGACCCCATTGCCGGAGGCCCGCATGCCCACTCAGTCTCACGTCGCCCTACCGCCGTTCGCTGCCCGTCACATCGGCCCGCGGCCCGAAGACATCGCGACCATGCTCGCGGTCGTGGGTCAGCCGTCCCTCGATGCACTCACCGATGCCGCTGTCCCCGGGCTGATCCGCAGCCAATCGGCCCTCGAGCTCGACGCGGCGGAATCCGAGTCGGCGGTGACTGCTGAGCTTCGCGAGCTCGCCTCCCGCAACCGACTGGTGCGCAGCATGATTGGCCTCGGCTACTACGGCACGATCACGCCGCCCGTGGTCCGGCGCAATGTCCTGGAGAACCCCGCCTGGTACACGGCATACACGCCGTATCAGCCGGAGATCTCGCAAGGCCGCCTTGAGGCACTCCTGAACTTCCAGACCGTGGTGAGCGACCTCACCGGCTTGGCGATCGCTGGGTCGTCGCTGCTCGACGAGGGGACCGCCGCAGCTGAAGCGATGACCCTCATGCGGCGCGGAGTGCGCGGCAAGCCGGACGCGGTGTTCCTCATCGACCGCCATGTGTTCCCGCAGACCCTCGCGGTGATCGAGACGCGCGCCCGGCCGCTTGGGATCGAGCTTGTGGTCGCTGATCTCGCGGATGTCACCGACACGGCCGCCCTCCGCGCTGCTGCCCGTGACCGCGACGTCTTCGGTGTCCTCGTGCAGTACCCGAGTAGCGATGGCGAGGTGCGCGACTGGACCGCACTCACCGCTGCTGCCCACGACGACGGCGCGCTCGTGACGGCCGCGACCGACCTGCTGGCCCTCACCCTGCTGCGGGCTCCGGGGGAGTGGGGCGCCGACATCGCGGTCGGCTCGGCTCAGCGGTTCGGGGTCCCGATGGGTTTCGGCGGGCCGCACGCGGGCTTCATGTCGGTGCGCTCTGGCCTCGAGCGATCGATGCCGGGTCGCCTCGTCGGGGTCTCGGTCGACTCGCACGGCGATCGCGCCTACCGCCTTGCGCTCCAGACTCGCGAGCAGCACATCCGCCGCGAAAAGGCCACGTCGAACATCTGCACCGCGCAGGTCCTCCTCGCGGTCATGGCGAGCATGTATGCCGTGTGGCACGGCCCCGCTGGACTGGCCGAGATTGCCACCCGAGTGCGCGGTTTGACGCTGCAGTTGGCTCAGGCGTTGCGTGACGGCGGTTTCGAGGTCCTCACGGATACGCCCTTTGACACCGTGCGGGTGCGAGTGCCCGGCGCTGCTGCCGACCTCCACCGCGCGGCCGAGGACGCCGGCTTTGGCATCTGGGTCGTCGACGACGACACGATCGCGATGAGCTGCGACGAGACGACCACGGCGGACGGCCTGACCGAGTTGCTGCGTGCGCTCGGAAGTGACACCTCGGTGTCCGCAGGCGGCGAGGTTGACGAGGATGACAAGGCGGCCCGCGCTGGTCTGCCGGAGCCGGTCGTGAGGAACACGGCATACCTCACGCATCCGGTTTTCCACGATCACCGGAGCGAGACCGCGATGCTGCGCTATCTGCGTCGGCTCTCAGACCGCGACTTCGCCCTCGACCGGGGCATGATCCCGCTCGGCTCGTGCACGATGAAGCTCAACGCGACGACCGAGATGGAGCCGGTGACCTGGCCGGAGTTCGCGAACCTGCACCCGTTCGCCCCGGCGAGCCACTCCGAGGGAATCCGGGAGCTGATCGGCCAACTCGCGCAATGGCTGGCGACGATCACTGGCTATGACGCTGTGTCGCTGCAGCCGAATGCCGGGTCGCAAGGGGAGTTCGCTGGCTTGTTGGCGATCCACGCCTACCACGAGGCACGCGGAGAAGGTCACCGTCGCGTGTGCCTGATCCCCGCCAGCGCGCACGGCACCAACGCCGCATCAGCCGTGATGGCCGGCTTGAAGGTCGTGGTCGTCAAGACGGCCGCTGGCGGTGACATCGACATGGAAGATCTGCGGGCCAAGGTCGACCTACACCGAGACAACCTCGCGGCGATCATGGTGACCTATCCGTCCACCCACGGCGTCTACGAGCACACGATCAGCGAACTCTGCGAGCTCGTGCACGACGCTGGTGGCCAGGTCTATGTCGATGGTGCCAACCTCAACGCGCTCATGGGCCTGGCCCAGCCCGGCAAGTTCGGCGCTGACGTCTCGCACCTCAACCTGCATAAGACGTTCTGCATCCCGCACGGTGGTGGCGGGCCGGGTGTCGGGCCGGTGGCGGTCCGCGCCCACCTCGCGCCCTATCTCCCGAACCACCCGCTGGCCCCGCATGCAGGACCAGCCACCGGGATCGGGGCCATTTCTGCAGCACCGTACGGCTCGGCGAGCATCCTGCCGATCTCGTGGGCATACGTCCGGCTCATGGGCGGAGCTGGGCTGACTCGGTCGACCCAGGTTGCGGTCCTCAACGCCAACTACATCGCCGCGCGGCTCCGCCAGCACTATCCGGTGCTGTACAGCGGCGAGGGCGGTCTCGTCGCTCACGAGTGCATTCTCGATCTGAGGGACATCACCCGCGAGACCGGGGTCACCGTCGATGACGTGGCCAAGCGCCTCATCGACTACGGCTTCCATGCCCCGACGATGAGCTTCCCGGTCGCGGGGACGCTCATGGTCGAGCCGACCGAGAGCGAAGACTTGCGCGAGCTCGACCGCTTCTGTGACGCGATGATCGCTATCCGGGATGAGATCGAGGTCGTCCACAAGGGCGTCGTGAGCGCCGCCGACAGCGTCCTGCGTGGTGCGCCGCACACGGCATACAGCCTCGTGGTTGAATGGGACCGGCCCTATGACCGTCAGGTCGCCGCCTTCCCCCAAGGGGTCGATCCCACCGCGAAGTACTGGCCGCCCGTGGGACGCATTGACGGCGCCTTCGGCGATCGGCACCTCGTGTGCTCGTGCCCGCCGATCGAGGACCTGGCCGCCAGCGACGAGGAGATCACCGGTTGATCCGGAGCGGTTGGTTGCGCGTGCGGTCGCGCTAGTCTCTCCTACCAAGTGAACTCACGGTGAACGGCGCAGAAAATCGATGACTGCGTCGCGTGGGTGACTGGACGCCTGTCAGCGTTTCCCGCTGGCGACGAGGAGACCCCGTGGCCAAAAAGGGCCAGAAACGCAAGGGAAAGAAGTCAGCGGCCCCCGAGCCGGTGACTTCGGCCCCGGCGATCCCCGCGCACCTACGTCCGCGCCGCGCCCACGTGTACGACCTCGACCGACAAGCCGACAGTGTCGCTCTGTCGGTGTTGCGGGCGGCTGCGCCCGGATTGCAGTACCTCTCCACGCGCTACCCGAGGCAGTGGGTGCGCAAGGACGTCATTGCGGGTGTCGCGGTCGCGGCATACATGGTCCCTCAGGTGCTCGCGTACTCGGCGATCGTCAACGTGCCGCCCGTCGCGGGACTGTGGAGCGCCCTCGCGGCCATCGTCGCGTATGCCGTCATGGGCGCCTCCCGCGTCTTGTCCGCCGGGCCGGAGTCCACCATTGCCCTCATGGCAGGGGCTGCTATCGCCCCGCTCGCAGGAGGCAACCCCGATCGCGCCTTGGCCCTGTCGGCGGCCCTGTGCCTCATCGTCGCCGGGTGGTGTCTGATTGCCCGAGTGTTCCGCGCCGGCATCGTCGTCGAGCTGCTCTCCCAACCACTCCTCGTCGGGTATCTCGCAGGTGGCGCCGTGCTGATGATCGTCGGGCAGCTCGGCAAGGTGACCGGCACCAAAGTCGGCGGCGAATCGATCGTCGATCAAGTGGCGTCGTTCCTGTCCGTCGTGGGATTGACCAAGCCACTGACGCTCGCTGTTGCGGCCGCGACCCTCGCCCTGATCCTGATCGTTCGGCGTCTCCGTCCCTCGCTCCCAGCCCCCTTGATCGCGGTCGCGCTGACCACGGCAGCCTCGGCTGTTTTGGGCCTGCATGCACAGGGTGTCGCGATCGTCGGTGCAGTGCCGTCAGGGCTGCCGATGCCCGCGTTGCCTAACGTCAGCATGGACGACGTCCAGGCGCTGGTGTTGGCTGGTCTGGGCGTTGCGGTGGTCGGCTATAGCGACAACATGCTCATCGCGCGGGGCTTCCCGGCGCCGCTAGAAGCAGGCGAGACCAAGGCGGACGTGCGGGTCGACCCGCAGTCTGAGCTCGTGGCCATGGCCGGCGTGCAGGCCGCGATCGGCTTCTTCAGCGGATACCCCGCGTCATCATCCGGGTCCCGCACAGCCCTCGCCATCGCATCGGGTGCCCGAAGCCAGGTGTACTCGCTCGCTGCCGGGGTCTGCATCCTTGCGGTGCTCTTCTTTGCGGGGCCGTTGGTGTCTGCCCTGCCACAGGCGGCCTTGGGCGCGGTGGTGTTCTATGCCGCCGGCAAACTGATCTCACCGGCAGAGTTCCGTCGCTTGTGGAATTTCCGCCGACGCGAGTTCGTGCTCGCGATTGTCACGATGCTGGGAACGGTCATCATCGGCATCCTCGCGGGTGTCGTCCTGGCGATCGCGATCAGTTTGCTGGAGATGACCCACCGATTGGCGCGACCACACGAAGGCGTCTTGGGCCGCGTCCCTGGTCTGCCAGGGATGCACGACGTGGCTGATTACCCCAAGGCCAAGACCATCCCCGGGTGTGTCTTCTATCGGTATGACGCCCCGCTGTTCTTCGCCAATATCGGGGACCTCCGGGAGCGTGTCGAGAACGTTGTCACCCAAGAGAATGCCGCCTTCCCGGACACTCCAGTGCGGTGGTTCATCCTCAACGTCGAGGCCAACGTCGAAGTTGATGTGACCGCGGCAGATGGTCTGCGTGAGCTTGCTCAAGAGCTGGCAGCGCGTGGGGTTGAACTCGGATTGGCGCGGGTCAAGCTCGATCTCTATGAGCCTCTGGACCGCGCTGGCGTCATCGACGTCATCGGCAAGGACATGTTGTTTGCGACCCTGCCTGTGGCGGAGAAGGCCTACATCAGCTGGGCTATCGCCAATACGCCGATCGAAGAGCCTGAATCCGCGGCAGCGCCGCCGGGGGAGGCAGAGCACGACGAGCCGGCGCTGCTTCCGTGGGAACGCCCCGATGAGGACGACGAGACTCCGGCGGGAGATCCCACCACCGCCGAACCCCCTGTCGAGCCCAGCATGGCAACCGGCGCTGACGACGGCCAGTCGGCCGATGTCGTTGGTGACCCGGACGACGTCAGCGAAGAAGCCATCAGCAGAGAGCTCCAGCCCGGAGCTTCACGCTGACTGCGAGAGCACCGTAACCGTCGAGCCAACAGTGGTCTTGTCGACTCGAAGTTGCACCGGGATCCGGCTGCGCAGGTCGGCAACGTGGCTGACTACCCCGACAGAGCGACCGCCCTCGCGCAATGTGTCGAGCACCCCCATGACCTGCTCGAGGCTTTCGTCGTCGAGGGTGCCAAAGCCCTCGTCGATGAAGAGCGTCTGCAGATCCACTCCGCCCGCCTCGAGATGGACGGCGTCGGCCAAACCCAACGCCAGCGCGAGAGACGCCATGAATGCCTCTCCGCCTGACAGGGTCGCAGGGTCGCGGGTCGCGCCGGTCCACTGATCGTGCACGGTAAGCCCGAGCCCACTGCGCCGGCCACTCCCTGAGAGTGCGTCTGTGTGCGCGAGCCGGTAGCGGCCGGACGCGATCACCGCGAGTCGCTCGTTAGCCAGGTCGACGATGCGCTCCAGCCGCCCAGCGAGGACAAAGGCGGACAGACGCATGCGCAGGGCATTGTCTGCGCCAATCCCCGTCACCGTGTCGGCGAGGTGCGAAATCGTGCGCGCGGTATGCACCTGCTGGGTCCACCGTGCTGCCAACTCCAGAACCGTCGCCCCCACGATGTCAGCATCCCGAGCCGCCGCTGACGCCACCGTCTCGTCGCTGCCAGCGATCAGCAGAGCAGTCTTGGCCGCATCTGCAGCTGCCGCCAACACATCGAGGTCAGGGCGTGGCCGCGACTGCGCCGCGACGACCTCAGGCTCAGCGAGGGTCGCGAGGGCCGTTGCACGCTGCTCGCCTGTCGTCCGCAGCGCATCCGTGATCGCCTGCGCCTCCGTGTCCGAGAGCAGGGCGGATTGAGCAGCGCTGATAGCGGAAAACCCCAGTGCGGCACAACGGTCCGAGAGAATCCCGGTCAAGTCGGCCACGTCGCTGGCGGCCGCGGACACGGACTGCTGATGCGCCGCAGCTGTCTCAAGCAGGGTGGCGAGTCGGTCATGCCTGGAGACCGTCTGCTGGATGTCGGAGATGAGGCCGCGCAGCTGCCCGGAGTCGTCCGAGTCGTCCGAGTCGTCCGAGTCGTCTGGGTCGTCGGACTCGTTCAGAGAGTCCTTCTGGCCGCGCACGCCGCGAGGGTCGTCGAGGGCCACCTCGCAGGGGCAATCAGCATGCTCGGCCAGGGTTGCGGCGAGTTCGCCACGCACCTGCTCCCGATCGGTCCGTGCTGCGGTCAGCAACCCCCGCGCAGCTCCGACAGCCTCGAGTGCAGTGGTGCGGGTCGTGACCGCCTGCTCGGCACGGAGAATGCTCTCCTGCTGGCGCGCAACCGCAGCCGCGAGCCGTGCACCCTCGGTCTCGACCGCCGCCAGCTCGGTGGCTACCGCGTCGAGCGCCGCGACCAGCGTCTCTCGGTCGCGGGTGTCTTCGCCAAGGTCCTTGGCCTTCGCGCCCACGACGGCAGCCCATCTCGCCACGTCGCTGGCAGCCTGCGTGGCCAGGTCGTGGGCGCGATCAAAGGTCTCCTGCGCGGTGGAGATCTCCGCGGCAGTCACCACCTCGCCTGCGCTCGCGGGGCGAGGATGCTCAACCGAGCCACACACCGCGCACGGCATACCGGGGGAGAGTCCCGCAGCCAGCTCCCCAGCCATGCCTTCGATGCGGCGGCGCTGGAGCTCCAGCAGCTCCGTCCCTGCCCGCTGCGCGGACTCGGTGGCAGCGAGTGCCGCATCGGCCGCCACCCGGTGCTCCTCGCGGGCCCGCTCCCACTCGGTCCTGACCTCCAGAATCCGAGCTGCTTCAGTGTGCTGGTGCTGGAGGTATGCCGTGCGCGCAACGGCCGCTTCGGCGACCGCGACCTCAACCCGGGCGTGCTCGGCGTGCTTGTGGGCGCTCGTGTGGGCGTGGTCTGCAGCCGTGGCTTGTGCCTCGGCAGTCGTGAGATCTTGCTCGCACCGCACGACTACCCCGGCAATGTCAGTGGCTCGTCGGGAGAGGTGTTGGAGCCGTCCGATTGGGGCCGACCGCCCGCTCACCAACGACATGACCTCGCTGCCCTCGTGCGTGAAGGCGGAAAGGTCAGTGAAGGCGCCCACGCCGGGGAACTCACGGGCCGAAGCGCGCAGAGCCGCCTGGGCAGAGGTGAGAGCCGCCTCGTGCTGACGGGTGGCTCGTTCGAGCGCCCGGAGATCGCCCGAGATGGTGCGCGCTCGCTCATGAGCGGTAAGCTGCTCAGCCTGACCGCGTAATGTCGGCTCACGCTCGGCCAGCGCGGCCAGGGTGGCTTCTGCGGCAGCACCCCGGTCGTATGCCGTGACCAGCGGAATGTTGGCCCGAAGGGCGTCCTCAGCGGCGCGCAACCGAGCGTCGGCACGGTCTCGTCGGGCAGCCTGCTCGGCCGCGTGTTGGTGGGTCGCCCCGATCAGCCGGGAGACGACATCGTCGAGCCCATCCATGTCTGCTGAGAGCTCAGGGAAGTCGCTGCGCGCCGGCTCCGGGAGGAGTTCGATGAGACCGTTGAGCCGGTTCAGCGCGGCATCCACCTGGTGCTGGGTGGCGCTGACAGCGTGATCAGCCGCACGCCGCTGCTCGACCAGCCAAGACTCGATCTGGCCATAGCGGCTGACGTCAAAGAGCCGCTCAAGAACTGCTCGGCGATCCTCCGGTGTGGCCCGTAGGAAGGTCGCGAACTCACCCTGAGGCAACAGCACCACCCGGCTGAACTGCTCCAAACCCAGACCCACGGCGCGTCGGACCACCAAGCCCGCCTCGTCGGACCGCGTCGTCACCGCCCGCCACCCGGCGCCTTCAGCCTCCTCGACGAGCACCTTCGCGGGTACGACCCTGTCGCCGGTGCCGCGCTTCTTGGCGCGCACGAACTCGGGGGAGCGCGTCACCCTCAGTCGACGACCGCCCGCCGTGAACTCCACGCTGACTTCGGGCACCGAGCCCGAGGGAGCATGCTGGCTCTGCAGCGAGCGCCCAGCTGGCCGCGCACCGGGCACATCGGCATACAGGGCGAAGCAGAGAGCATCGAGGATGCTCGTCTTACCGCCTCCGGTCGGGCCGTGGATCAGGAAGATGCCGGCATCCGACAGGCGGTCGAAATCAATCTCGATCTCGTCGGCAAACGGCCCAAACGCGCGACACACCAACCGGTGGAGCCTCATGCCACACCTGCCTCGCGGCCACGTTCGTCCGCGTCAACCGCAGCGCCCACCCGAGTCTCCTCGACGGCCCGCTGCAGCAGGGCACGTTCGGCGTCGGTCGCCGCGACCCCGCCGCGTACGTGCCCGAGGAAATCGGTGCACACGTCGAGCTCGGACCGCCCAGGGCGAGTCCGAGCGGCATACGCCCTGGCCTCAACCACCGCGCCGGCGGGCTCGAAATCGAGAGCCAACACGTCGGGGAATCTGCGTCGCAGCCGGTCGAGCGCGCCAGGGGGGCGGAGCGGGTCAGTGAGCGTGACATGGCACCAGGCGCTCTCGGCGTGGGTATGCCGTGCGTCCGTCAGCAGCGAGTCGAGCTCACCCCGGAGCCGCACCAGCCGGCGAGCTACCGGAGTCGGGACCAACTCGACGGCACAGTGCTCGACTCCCACGTCGACGAGGTTGACGGAGGTGACATGGTCGGCTTCGCTGAACGACATCGCGAGGGGAGACCCGCTGTAACGAATCCGGTCAGACACTGCCTGGGGGCGGTGAAGGTGACCCAGGGCGGCATACGAGATGTCGTTGAACACGCTCGCGGGCACGATCTGGACGCCGCCCACAGAGATGTCGCGTTCGCTCTCGCTCGTGACACCGCCGGCGACGAAGGCGTGGGCCATCACGACAACCGGCCCGGCCCCCGAGGCTGCAGCCGACTCACGAACTCGGGTCATGGCGGCACTGAGCACGCCCGCATGCGAGCGCTCACGCGCGTCGAGCAGATCCGCCGCCACTGCAGGCTCGAGATAGGGGAGCGGATAGACGACCCCGTCGCCGACGCGGATGCCCGACCCGACCGACTGCGGATCGGTCTGGATGTGCAGTCCAGCCCGGGCCAACAGCGAGGACGCAAACCCGAGGCGAATCGACGAGTCATGGTTGCCGCTCGTGACGACGACCTGAGCGCCCGCATCGACCAGCTGCGTGAGGGTGTCCGAGAGGAGTCCTACGGTCTCGGGCGATGGCAGGGCGCGGTCATAAATATCGCCACTCACGAGCACCGCATCCACCCGCTCGGCCCGAACGAACTCGACCAGCCAGTCGGCAAAACTGGCCTGAGCGGGCAGCAAGGGCATGCCACACAGCGACCGGCCGAGGTGCCAGTCCGAGGTGTGGATGATGCGCATGGCCTCAGGTTAGGTGCGGCCACCGACAGCCCTCTGGAGGTATGACGGCGAGCCGGGAAGGACCTGGTGGCGGCGGCCATTCGCAGGCTCGTGAAGACCCCCGCGCCTGACCGAACCGTGGTGACCCGTCGCGCGAACTGCGCTCCACGGCATACGCTCCCGGCATGGGTGCCGACGTCGAGGCGATTACGTACACGCGCGAGCAGCGCCAGCGCTACCGCGAGAAGGTGCAGTTATGCCTCGACGTGTTCGAGCGCATGCTCGCCTACGCCCACTTCGAGTTCGACAAGCCGATGACGGGCATGGAGATCGAACTCAACCTCGTCGGAGACGACTTCCGGCCGCGCATGGACAACGCCAAGGTCCTTGAGCGGATCGCCGACCCGGAGTACCAAACTGAGCTCGGCCGCTACAACATTGAGTTCAATGTGTCGCCGCGCCCGCTGCCAGGGAAGGCTGCGCTGGAACTGGAAGCCGACCTCCGCACCTCGCTCAACCGCGCCCAAGATAAATGCGCCACGCTCGGCAACCGGATCATGATGATCGGCATCCTGCCGACGGTCATGCCCGAGCACCTCACCGGTGACTGGATGAGCCGCAACACTCGCTATCAGGCGCTCAACGATGCCGTCTTGGCCGCGCGCGGCGAAGACGTCTACCTCGATATCGAGGGGCCACACGGGGAGCATTTGGAGCAATATTGCGACTCGCTAGCTCCCGAATCAGCGTGCACCTCAATGCAATTGCACCTCCAGGTCGCCCCGATGGCGTTCGCCGACCACTGGAATGCCGCGCAAGTCCTCTCCGGACCGCAACTCGCGGTCGGCGCCAACTCGCCGTTCTTCCTCGGCAAGCAGCTCTGGGCCGAGACCCGGATCCCGGTGTTCACGCAGGCGGCTGACACGCGTTCGATCGAACTCAAGAACCAAGGAGTGCGCCCGCGCGTCTTCTTCGGCGAGCGGTGGATCACGTCGATCTTCGACCTGTTCGAAGAAAACGTCCGCTACTTCCCTGCCCTCCTGCCCGAGATCTCCGACGAGGACCCGGTGGAGATGCTCGAGCGCGGTCAGGTGCCGTCACTGCACGAGATGCGGTTGCACAACGGCACGATCTATCGCTGGAACCGGCCGATCTACGACATCGTCAAGGGCCGCCCGCACCTGCGCGTCGAGAACCGCGTCCTCCCGGCTGGTCCCACGATTATCGACACGATGGCCAATAGTGCCTTCTACTACGGCACCCTGCGCATGCTCGCCCAAGAAGACCGTCCCGTCTGGACGCGGATGAGTTTTGCTGCGGCCGAGGACAACTTCGTTGCTGGTGCGCGCGAGGGGATCGACGCCAAGCTGTTTTGGCCCGGTCGCGGCGAGATCCCGGCGACCGAGCTCGTGTTGCGCCACCTGCTTCCGCTGGCTCACGAGGGCCTGCGCCAGTGGGGGGTCTCGGATTCGGTTCGGGAGCGCTACCTCTCGGTCATCGAAGGCCGGTGTCTTACGGGAGTCAATGGCGCGTCGTGGCAGATTGAGGCAGTGCGTCGTCTGGAGGGACGAGGTGTTGACCGCCAGGAGGCCCTGCGCCAGATGCTCGTCGAATACGCCCGTTACATGGAAGACAATGTGCCGGTCCACACGTGGGAACTCCCGGCCGAATGAGTGGCCTGCGGTTCGAGCTGGTCAACGTCTTCGGCATTGCGGGAGAGCCCTTTTCGGGCAATCCACTCGCGGTGATCACCGCCGATGTGCCCGTTCCCGATGTCACCATGCAGGCGTGGGCGCGGCAGTTCAATCTGTCTGAGACGACTTTTGTATGCCGGGTCGGGACACCTGAGGGAGTCGACGCCGCCGTCCGAATCTTTACTCCCACAGTCGAGTTGCCGTTCGCCGGGCACCCCACGCTGGGGACGGCATACTGCGTCGCCTCTGCACTTGGGCGAGACGCGGTCACGCTCGGTATGCCGGCCGGTCACGTCCCGGTCCGTCTCACCGACCAGGGCTGGCAGCTTCAGGCCCCGCAGGGGCCGGCGTGGGAGCACGAAGCCAGCGTGAGCGAGTGGGCGAAGGCGCTAGGGCTTCCTGAAGCGGCAGTACCGAACCCGGCATACCGCGTCGCCGCCGGGGTAGAGCAGGTCATCCTCGACCTCGCCACCCCCGAAGCTGTCCGGGACGCAGTCGCTGATCCAACCAGCCTGCGAGAGCTGGGTTTATGCCCGAGCGGCGAGGCGCTGGTCTATCTGTGGGCCTGGACCGGTGCAGCGACGGTGGAGGCACGGCTGTTCTTCAGCCAGGATCTCGCGGTGGTCGAGGACCCGGCCACGGGCTCTGCGTGCGCCAACCTCGGCACCCTCTGGGCATCCCAAGGGCGCCGCAACCTGACGGTGGTTGTGTCCCAAGGCGCCGCGATCCACCGCCCGTCGAGACTCGTCATCGATCTTGATGCCGATGGCCGGGTCTCGGTCGCGGGGCACGTGGTGCCGGTCGGATCAGGCTCGCTGGAACACCAGTGACCGGCTCGCCGCAGCCGCTCGTCGCGTTTCTCCGTGCGGTCAACCTGCCGAGGCGATCAACACCGATGGCGCGGGTCCGCGCCGTCCTTGGCGCGCGGGTTACGAGGGCGTTCAGACGTACATCCAGAGCGGCAACGTGCTCCTGACCCCGGGCGCGGGCATTCCATCCGCGCGCGGCGCCGTGGCAGCGCACCTTGCCACGGTGCTCACCGACGAGTTCGGGTTCGACATCCCGGTGATCGTGCGGTCTCCCGCTGAACTGGCCGCGCTCGTTGCCGAGGTGGCGACCCTCCCGGACCCTTACCCCGAAGGGCGCAGTTACCTCGCCTTCCTCGATCGTCCACTCCCGGACGCGAAGCGCGCAGTCTTTGACGAGTGGTCCGCCGAGCGCGAGTGGGCCCGGGTCGTGAGTGCCGGTGACACAGTGCTTTACCGGCTCGGTGTGTCGGCCCATGAGGCCAAGCTCACCAAAGCACGCATTGAACGGCAAGGGGTCGTCGCGACGTCGCGCGACCTGCGCGTTGTCACCGAACTCGCGGCCCGTTGGGGCTGAGCGAGACCCTTTTACTCCAGGTCGCGTCGCACGACCTCGAAGCAGACCACGGCGGCTGCCGCCGACACGTTGAGGGACTCCACACCTGAGGCCATCGGGATCGACACCCACGCGTCGACGTGGCTCGCGACGTCGGGGGAGAGCCCGTCCGTTTCACCCCCGAGCACGTATGCCGTCCGCCGCGGCAGGCGGGCCGCAAACAGACTGTCAGCACCGTCCGCATCCAGCCCCACGATGTGAAAACCGCTCTGGCGCAACGTCGTCACAGCTTCGCCGGCCGTCGCAACCTTGAGGATCGGGGCGGCAAAAGCAACGCCAGCAGATGCTTTGACGACGAGCGGGTCGAGCGACGCAACTCCTCTGCGCGGCACGACAATTCCTGCGCAACCGGCTGCAGTCGCAGTGCGCAAGATCATGCCGACGTTTGCGGGCGTGGTGATGCTGTCTAACACGATGACCGCACCGTCGAGCTCGGCCGCAACCTCGGCGGTCAGGGGCCGCATCCGCGGCGCAACCACATCCGCGCAGACCCCTTGATCCTGTTTGCCGTTGCCAGCGATCTTCTTGACTCGTTCGGCGCTCACCCGATGCACGGCGACGCCCGCTCTCCTCGCTGCGGTCAGGATCTCACTCACGTGCGGGCCACGCGCAGTGTCGGCGAGGAGGACCTTGTCCACCGTGACCTCAGCGGCAGACAGCGCCTCCAGCACGGGATTGCGCCCATACACGGTGATGAAGCGGTCTTTGGGCGAGATCTCCGGCATACCCACCATCTTGGCGTAACCCCAGTGGTGAGCACTCTTCCTGCGATGTAAGCGCTTTCCGTATGCTGTGTCGCCAGGTCTTTGACGCGATCAGCAGGAGGTGGGCGGTGCTCGACATCCGACCCGCGCACCCAACCGTGGACGACGCCGTCCAGCGTGCGCTCCAGGTCACCGCCGCCCTGAGTTCCGAGCGCCAGGAGGCCCTCGAACTCCGTATCCGCCGCTACTGGGATGACCTCGTTGACGGTCTCTCGGTCATCTATCCGCGGCAGTGGGGTGAGGTCGCGCTGCGGCTCGTGGAGGAGGCGGCGACGGCATACACCGTGCGCAGTGACGCCCTCCACAGGCTGGACCAACGCCGCCTCCTGGAACCCGACTGGCTCCAATCGCCGCGGATGTTCGGTTATGCGACCTACGCCGACCGCTTCGCCGGCACCCTCCGCAGGGTCGCCGACAAGATCCCCTACCTCCACGAACTTGGGGTCACCTACCTGCACCTCATGCCGCTGCTCCAACCCCGAGAGGGCGACAACGACGGCGGGTATGCCGTGGCCGACTATCGCCAGGTGCGTTCCGATCTCGGGTCGATGGACGACCTTGTCGACCTCGCGACTGCGTTGCGGGACAACGAGATCAGCCTCGTCTGCGACCTTGTGCTCAACCATGTCGCCAAGGAGCACGAGTGGGCGGTGCGGGCGCGTGCGGGGGAGTCGCGCTACCGGGACTACTTCTTGGTCTACCCCGACCGAGAGATGCCTGATGCCTACGAAGCGACCCTGCCCGAGGTGTTTCCTGACTTTGCGCCCGGCAACTTCACCTTCGATGAGGAGTTGCAGGGATGGGTCTGGACGACCTTCAACGAGTGGCAGTGGGACGTCAACTGGGCCAATCCCGATGTGTTTTGCGAGTATGCCGACATCGTGTTCTTCCTCGCCAACGCTGGGGTGGAAGTCATCCGCCTCGATGCCATCGCCTTCACGTGGAAGCGCCGCGGCACTCAGTGTCAGAACCAGCCCGAAGTGCACGCTCTCACCCAAGCCTTGCGAGCGATCACGCGAATCGCCTGTCCCGCAGTGGCTTTTAAGGCGGAGGCGATCGTCGGGCCGCGCGACCTCGTGCAGTATCTCGGGCAGGGCGAGCACACCGGCAAGGTCAGCGATCTCGCCTATCACAACTCGCTCATGGTGCAGGCCTGGTCGCTCCTCGCTACCGGGGA
Source organism: Actinomycetales bacterium (assembly GCA_016715285.1). Classification (GTDB taxonomy): domain Bacteria; phylum Actinomycetota; class Actinomycetes; order Actinomycetales; family Dermatophilaceae; genus Phosphoribacter; species Phosphoribacter thorii. Next base: position 448,397 of record JADKAO010000001.1, read on the forward strand.
TGTCACCTTGACGGCACACGCGCTTGAGGCGCTCCCTCCCGCTCCGACAACGTCAACGTGGATTACCTACCTGCGTTGCCACGACGACATCGGGTGGGCGATCGATGACGCCGATGCCGCGGCCGTTGGGCTCAATGGCTTCGCCCATCGGGCCTTCCTGTCGGACTGGTACATCGGGGAATTCCCAGGCTCGACCGCACGCGGGTTGACGTTCCAGGCCAATCCGGCCACGGGGGACCGGCGGATCAGCGGCACCGCTGGAGGGCTCGTGGGCCTGGACGTTGCGCGCACCGTTGGCAACCCGACAGACGTCGACCATGCCCTCGCCCGGCTCTTCCTCGGCCACGCGCTCGTGGTGGGCTTTGGCGGCATACCCGTGGTGTGGAGTGGAGACGAACTCGGCACCCCCAACGATCCCCTGTGGGCCACAGAACCCGGCCATGAGGACGACAACCGGTGGGTCCACCGCGCCCGGATGGACTGGGAGCGGGCCGCCCGACGCAACCAGGACGGCACGATCGAGAGCCGGGTGTTCGGGGGACTCGCGCACTTGGCTCACACCCGGGCGAGCCTGCCGCACTTCCATGCGTCGGTCGCCAGCGAAGTCGTTGCCCCCTGGGACAGCGGGGTCTTAGCCCTGGCGCGGAGCCACCCCATCGGCACGCTCCTCGCGGTCTACAACGTCACCCCAACGTGGCGCCACGTGCCGGGCTGGGTCATGCGCTCGCACGGGCTCGCCGACTCTGTCGAGGCGCTTTCGGGCGCGCGAGTTGCGATCGGGGACGACGACACCGTCGCCCTCCCTCCGTATGCTGTGGCGTGGTTCGTGGCGGTCTAGGGATTGGGGCAGGGATGCGTGGGCGATGGGGGAGCCCTTACGCGCTAGCCACCTTCCTCGTGGTCATGTCGTTCATCGGGTGGGGGTTCGCTGCCATGGGCGCGGCGGACGCGCTGAAGTACCGCGACGCGGTCGTGACGACGGGGACGGTCGTCGCGGTGGAGATGACGCCGAAGGGGCTGGGTCAGCCCACGGTGGAGTGGGTCGACTCGGCGGGGACCCGCTGGCAGTTCCGCAGCAGGGTTAGCCGGACGCCGGTCCCGCGAGTCGGAGACCTGGTGGAGGTGCAATACCTCGCCGGACAAGTCTCGACGGCTCGGGAAACCGGCCCGATCAACTGGGTCTTCCTGGCGCTGGGCGTCATCGTGGGCACGGCCTTCACCACGACAGGGGCCTTCCTGATCCGCCGACAACTTCGGGCCGATCGGATCGCCGCCGAGGTCGCCGCGCGCGAGACGCCCCCAGCGTCCTCCGGAACGTCCCCAGACGCCCGGCGCCAGGACGCGCGGCGTCAGGACGCCCCTCCCCGGGACTACTGACCCGACGCGCTACGGCATACGGTGGGGCCGTGGAACACCGCGTGAGCTACCGCATCTACTACGAAGACACTGATGCGCTCGGCGTCGTCTATTACGCCAACTACTTCAAGTACTTCGAGCGCGGTCGCACCGAGGCCATCGAGGCGAGCGGACGCAGCATCGCGGACTGGAACCGCGAGGGCTACCTCTTCGTCGTGCACTCCGTGGCGACGACTTTTAAACGCCCCGCCCTGCTTGGCGATCAGATCGACGTGGTCTCGACGTTCAGCCTGATGTCGCCCTATCGCGGCCGCTTTGCCCAGCGCGTGGAGCGCGGGGGCGAGGTGCTCGTGGACGGCACCGTCGATTGCGTGTGCCTCGATGTGCATCAGCAGTTGCGGGAGTTCCCAAGTGGGTTGGTGCTCTAACGGCGCGACGCCAACACCATGACCTCTTGGTGTGTCGTCTGCGGGAACATGTCAAAGACTCGCGCCTCGACTGCCGTTAAGGAGGGCATTGCGGCCAGGTCGCGGGCGAGCGAGTCGACATTGCAGCTGGAGTAGATGAGGTGCCGGGCGTGGCTCTTCTCGAGCGTGCGCGCAAGATCCTGGCCTAGGCCGCGGCGGGGCGGGTTGACGATCACGAGTTCCGCGGCCGGGTGTGATTGCGCGTATGCCGTGGCGTCGCCCGCGTGAAAGCTCACCGAAAGTGCCCCCTGCTCACGAGCACTCTCGCGCGCGCTCGTGATGGCTTCGGCTGAGACTTCGACGCCCAGGACGGTCCTGCCCGGGGCCGCGGTGTGGAGTGCGAAGCCCCCGACACCGCAGTAGAGATCCCAGGTCGATTGCGGTCCAAGGGTTTCGGTCCAGTCTCGCGCCTGACGGTAAAGGCTCGCTGCCACCGCCGTATTGGTCTGGAAGAAGCTCTGTGGGTGCAGTTGCAGGGTGACGTCGTTGACCCGCATCGGGAGGGTATGCCGTTGCGACAGAACGATTTCGGTGTCACCTTCGAGGACCGCCTTGTGCTCTGGATGGAGATTGACCGAGGCCACCGCAATCTGCGGGACGTCCGAACCCAGTTGGGGGAGAGCCTTTTTAAGCCGACCGAGCGCCTCGCGAGAGCGCAACACCCAACGCACCATGAGTTCGCCATCGGGGGAGTGCGTGACAATGACGTACTTCAGCTCGCCCCGCCGTCGAGGGACGTCGTAGGGCGTCAGTCGCGCCTCGGTGATGAACGCCGCGAGCCGGGGGAGGACGGCATACAGGCCTGGCTCGTGAAGTCCGCACTGACGCAGGTCGACCCCTCGCCCCTGCCCGTCGAGGATCCCCAATGTGGGGGAGTCCACGCTGCCCCCGACGACGAGCTTGGCCTTGTTGCGGAACCCCGACTCGGGACTGAGTTGCGGTGCGAGCCAGCGAGGCACCGCCCCGACCGCGGTGAGCGCCTGGTGCGCCCGGATGACCTTGGCGGCGAGCTGCTCTGCGTATGCCGTCCCCATGAGGGTGCACGAGCGACACCGGCTGGCGTCGAAGTAGTCACACTGCATGGTGCGTCTCAGAGTAGCGAGTTGGAGATCACCACCTACCCTGTCGCTCGTGGACGAAGCCTTGGTCGAGCGGGTGCTGAGCGCGGTCGAACTCATCCCCGCTGGTCAGGTGGTGTCGTACGGCGATCTCGGTGGTCTCGTCGGGTGTGGTCCGCGCCAGGTTGGGTCGATCATGGCCCGCTTTGGAGGGGGCGTCCCGTGGTGGCGGGTCGTGTCGTCGTCTGGCGACGTGCCAGCGCATCTGCGCGCGAAGGCCCGTCCACATTGGGCAGCCGAGGGGATCGTGTGGAAGCCCAACGGTTTGGGGTGTCGGATTGCGAGCTATCGGACGGATCTTGTGGCGCTCGCCCGGGAATGCGATGCACTCTGGGAGTCCGGGACTGATTCGTGAGCCGGGGCTAGCCGGGGCTAGCGGGGGCTAGCGGGGGCTAGCCGGCGGCAGCATTCCAGAGCCGGATGGACGGCATACCCCGCTGGATTTCAAGGACGCACACCGCGGCCGCGTCGAGCAGGAGTGACCCGCCAAACGCCGCAGGTTGTGCGAGGAACCGGGCCGCGAGGACGCGCAGGAAGTGTCCGTGGGCGAAAACGAGAACGTCGCCATCCGCCAGCACCGGTGCGTATCGCGCAATCACCCGATCCGCGCGTGCCGTGATCTCGGCGACCGACTCGGCTGCCGTGCCGGGCTCGAAGGGCGGCGCCGCCTCATCCGCAGGGATCCCGTCGGTGAAGATATTCCAGGTTGGACGCCCGAGCCGCGCACGCACCGCGACGGTCGTCAGCCCCTCGATCGGTCCGTAATCCCACTCCTGCAGGTCCTCGTCAATCGTCGGCGTGAAGCCAGCGAGCTCGGCCGTGTGGCGCGCCCGGAGCCTGGGGGAGCTGACTACGACAGCCGGGTGGAACGCTGCAAGTCGCTCGGCGAGCAGTCGCGCCTGCTCCTCACCCTCGGGCAACAGCGGCAGGTCCGTCCTGCCCGTATGCCGACCGGCCGTGCTCCACTCGGTCGCGCCGTGGCGGACCAACACGAGTTTGCCGGCAGGGGCTGCTGAGGAGACTGCGCGCGGCTGGCTCATGAGAGTCGAGTATGCCGTCACCGCTGCTTCCAGCTGGCACGCCGACAGGCTAGGGGTGCTATTTCTTAGTCATTGTAAGACCTTTATTAAGGTCCGGACGGTAGGGTGTTGACCATGCAAATCATGTCGATCAGCGCAGCCAAGGCCCGCCTTAACGAGTTGGTTGACCATGCGGTGAGCACTCAGGAGCATGTGCTCATTACAAAGAACGGCGCACCGGCCGCGGTGATGATCTCGGCCGAGGAGTGGGATTCGATCCAGGAGACGCTGTTTTGGCAGTCGCAGGCGGGCGTCGATGACGATGTCGCGCGTGCCCGTGAGGAGTACGCGGCGGGCGGCGTCGGGAGCGCTGACGAACTCCGTCGGAGTTTTGGGCTTACGCCGCGTCCCCAGTAGGCCCGAACGTGCTATCAGACGGCTTTACGGTTCGGTTCAGTTCGAGCGCGCGGCGAGACCTCACCCAGATCCCGCCACGGTATGCCGCCGCGATCATCGAGTTCGCGACGGTCCTGCTGCCCTCGAACCCGCACCGACTCGGCAAGCCACTCCGCAATCGGCTGATGGGCCTGCACGGTGCCCGTCGAGGTGACTATCGCGTGCTCTACGAGATCATCGAGGCCGACCGCATCGTGCTCATCATCCGGATCGACCATCGAGGACGGGCCTATTCTCGGCGCTGAGCCTGCTGCCGGAAGCGCTGGATGGCGATGACGAGCAGGGCCTGGGCAACGGCATACGTGGCCATGATCGCGACCGACAAGCCGCGCCCGTTCCAGTCCCGGAACGCTCCGAGCGCGATGAGCGAATCCGAGAGCATGAAGATCGCGCCGCCGAGCCCCGCGAGCCGCCCGAGACCGGTCGCGAGCACCGCCATCGCCGTGAGCGCGAGCCCATAGATCACGACCGGCACAAGGAGGGGACCAGCCGCCGGTGCGCACGCCGCGATGAGGACGAGGAAAGTCACGGCATACGGGACCAGCAGTCCGCGAGCGCGACCCAGCACGCTCGCGCGCCAATGGGGGAGGAAGCCCACGATGAACGCGATCTGCGCGCACAGGAAGCACGCAACCATTGCGATGAAGGCCGCGTCGCCGGTGAAGAAGTCCGGCGCGAGGTCGCCGAGCCACGAGAAGCCGAGCGCGGCAAGGGTCGCCGTGCGGAGCCGCGGGAGCGGGTGTGGCCCGCGCGGTGTGAGCGCCAAGAAGGCGGCCGCGAGGACAGGCATGAGCAACCATTGGGAGAGATTGGACAGGCCCGCGTTGCTGGCCCCGATCGCGACCAGATTCACCACGGACAGGAGCCCGTATGCCGTGAACGCGCCCCGCGCGGTGGTGCTCATCGGGTCACCGTACTTGACCGCGGCTACCAGCCGTGGCCCGGCGTAAGATATCTGTATGACAGTCATCAACTTCCGGTGCGACGACGAGACCTTGCGCGCGCTTGATGAACTGGGGGAGGAGGGCGAGACGCGCTCGGACACCCTCCGCCGGGCTATTCGTGACGCCCGGGTGCTGCGCCGCCGTGAGCAGATGAGACGTGAGGCTGTCTCGGTCGCGGCAGACCCAGCCGACCTTGAGGAAGCGAAGGCCGTGACCGCACAGATGGGCGCCCTGCGTGCGTGGTGACGTCCACGAGATCACCATCCCCGGCGGGCGAGGCCACGCGCAGTCGGGTCGGCGGTATGCCGTGGTGCTGCAATCGGACGACCTCCCCTTGTCGACGGTGATCGTTGCTCCCACCTCAACCTCGGCGCGGCCGACGTCGTTCCGTCCTGAGGTCGTGGTGCTGGGGCAACGGACCCTCGTCCTCGTCGAGCAGTGCGCCGCTGTCGATCACCAGAAGCTGGGCCGGTATGTCGGGGGGCTGACTCACCGTGAGCTCACTGAGGTCGATGACGCGCTCCGCCTAGTGATGGCGCTCGATCGGTGACGCGGGCTCACCTCGCGGTGGCCCGCACGGTGATGGTGACGTCAAGGTGGCGCCCGACCTTGAGGCCCTGACCGCGGACCCCGAGCGACTCTCGATCGAGACGCGTGTGCGCTGAAGCAGTGAAGCCGTCTGCCTCGTGCTGCAGCGACGAGATCGCAAACTCCACCGGAGTGGATTCAAGGGCCGTGAGTATGCCGCGCAAGCGCCACTCACCAGCCGCGTGCACCAGCTCGGTGGAGTTGAAGGTGATTACCGGATGGTGTGCAACGTCAAGGAAGTCCGCTGACGTGACATGGGCGTCCCGCTTAGCGATACCGGACGTGAAGCTCGCCGCGTCGGCGACGGCGGACACGGACGCGTCCGTGGCGGACCGAACGTCCACGTGCCCGGACGCGAGCGCAAACGTGCCGCGGACGGGGAGGACCCCAAGCATCGCGCGCATCGCGATCGTGATCGTCGAGCCGGCCGGGTCGAGGGAGTAGCTGCCAACAGGCGGGAGGCTGAAACTGGTCATCAGGGTGGCCTTTCGTGGAGGTGAGATCCGGCACTGGAGGGTCCGGATGGAGCGGCAAGCTGCGGTTAGCGCGACGGCGAGGCCAGTCGTGGGAAGAGCGCCAGTGCGTTGTCCCGGTCGATCCCGCGACGTTGATCGCGGGTCAGCTGCGTCTGCTCGTACTCGGTCCGCATGTAGCGCACGGCAGCGGGTGGCGCAAAGGGGAAGTCTGTGCCGTAGAGGACTCTGTGCGGGTCAGCGACGGAGAGGAGGGATGGGATCGCCGTGGGGGTCGACGAGAGTGCGATGTCGAACCAGAAGCGCCTGATCACCGCCATGCGTGCCTCGACCTCGCGCCGCCGGTTGACTGCCAGAGCCGCGAGTTTCCACTTCGGCTCGTTCTTGAGCATCGTGAGGATGATGCGGTGGGCGATGTAGGGGACGAATCCGCCAGCGTGGGCGAGGATCCACTGGATCCGGTCGTACTTCTCTAACGCCCCAGACAGGATCAGCGAGATCGCCGACCGAGTCGTGTCGAGAAGGAAGTCCGCTGTGAAGCTCGGTATGCCGGGCACGGGCTCAGCGGGCAACTCACCCGGGTGGACAAAGACGACCGCGCCGCGCTCATTGAGCAGCCCGAGGAGTCGATCGAAGCTCGGATCGCCAAGATAGAGGCCGGCGTTGTTGGCGAGGAGGACGATCCCGTCTGCATGCAGGACGTCGAGGGCGTGTTCGGCTTCGGTGATGGCCCCGTCAACGTCGGGCAGGGTGAGCGTCGCGAAGAAGCCGAAGTTGCGTGGAGCGGTGCTCACGACGGCCGCTGCGGACTCGTTGACGCTGCGCGCCCACCGGGCAGCCTCGCGGGCATCCCCGAACCAGACCCCAGGGGCCGAGACCGAGAGGATCGCGGTCTCAACGCCAACCTTGCCCATGATCTTGGCGGCCAAGGGTGCGGTCCACGTGGGCAGGGGTATGCCGCCTGGGGTAATCCCCTTGTGCCGCAACATGAGTGCGTAGTCGGGGGGCAGGAAGTGATGGTGAACATCGATCCGTCGAGGCTTGCTCATCGGGCACCCTTCGTGGATGTGGACGTCACTGTCGACATGGAGGAGGCAGACTCGAGACCAGCTCCGCGGACGCGATCGAGCAAGGGTGCGGGCCGATCGGGTGCCGTATCCCCGCGCCAGGCCACATGCTGGTCCGGCCGGATGAGGACGAGATCCCGCTGGTAGAGCCGACGGGCGTGCGCGTCCCGTACGTCGACCACCGCGAGCGGCACTCGGCATACCTCGGCGGCGGCGACTAGACCGCTCACGTCAACGTCCGCGAAACGCACCAAAGTGAAGCCCGCCCCGAAGAGGTCGAAGAGCGCCCTGCCGTCGGTGAGATGGACGCTCGGCGGGCGGGCGCCCGGCCAGGTGGTGGGGTCCGCGCGGTCCATCAGCAGCGGAGGTGGGTGACCGGCCTCGGAGGCGATGACGGGGGAGTCATAGCGGTACCCGTGCTCGATGCCCCAGGCCTCGTTCTCGAGGTTGCCGAGGTCACGGATTTCGCGGCCCAGCCGCTCCCGAGTCGCGGCGCCGTGCCAGCGCTCGCTGTGCATCCCAGCCCAGTTCGCCGTGAGGATGGCGCCGCGCACGGCCGCGTGCCGGGCCGCCGCAGTGCGGTTGCGCAGCGCCACGTCCCGTCGTTCCTTCTCGTATGCCGTCAGCAGCGCCGACCCGCCCCACCCCTGTACCTGTGCGGCGATAGCCCAGGCGAGGCCGACGGCGTCGCCGACGCCGGTATTCATGCCGTAGCCACCCGTGGGGGTTACCTGGTGCACGGCGTCCCCGGCGAGCCACACTCGACCGCGGCCGTAGGAATCCGCCACGGTGAGGCGGGGAGTCCACGCGTTCGCGGCGAGGATCTTGAGCGAGAACCGGTGCCCGAGTGCCCGATAGACGCGCTCGCGCGGGTCGATCGCGTCGTCGGCCTCGCCCACCCCGAGCGGGACGTGCAGGGTGTAGGTGCCCGCGTCGTCTTGGGAGATGAGCGTCCAGCCCTCCGGCGACTGGAGGTGCCAGAAATGACCGAACTGAGCGCTGAGCGAGGGGTCTGAGGTGTGGAAATGGACGAGGGCGAAACGCCCCGACATCGGGCGCTGAGCGGCGGCGCGGAAGTTGCGCGCAAGTGCGGGGAGGAGCCGACGGAGCCCAAGCTCACGCACAAGCATCGATCGGACGTCAAGAACGTCCAAGGCGATTCCGAGCTGCTTGCGGACAACACTGCTCGCGCCATCGCAGGCCAGGAGATAGTCAGCGGTGACCGTGCGTCGCTCACCGGTGTTGGGGGAGAGGAGAGTGGCGATGACGTTAAAACCGTTGTCCGAGAAGGACTCCAGCGTCCATCCATACATTGTCTCAACGAGAGGTGCTCGCTGGTCGACCTCCTCGCGGAGGACGGGTTCGAGGAGGACTTGCGATACGCGCATCGAGGGCTCGAGCGTTGCGGTGCCGTTGTTGACGTGCGTGGTGCGCGCACGGGTCTCGTCAACGCTGGGGTACTCGAAGCGCGCCAGCTCCCAGCCGGCAAAGTTGGTCGCCCACGTCACGGTCATGCGGCGATCGGCGGGCACGGCGACCGCCCGCAACCGGTCAGCGATGCCGAGCCGGCGATAGAACTCCATGCTGCGCGCGTTGGTGATGTCCATCTTCGGTGCCGAGTGGTCGTCACGCTCTTATCGACGAGCAGGGTGAGTATGCCGTATCGGTTGAGTTCCAGCGCCAGGGTCAGCCCGACCGGTCCGGCCCCCACCACGAGCACCGCGATGTGCTGGTCGCTGGCATTCGTGCGATTCATGGCGAAACCCCCAACAGACAGCGGGCGTCCCGTTTGGACGGCGAGCTAAAGAGTTGCGCCAGAGCAGTTTCCGCATCAGCGTGGTGGCCGGGTGCCGTCACCGAGAAAACGTGCCGGTCGGGTCGGAGGACGATGACCGACCCGATGTCAGCACCCGCCAGTCGCAGCCACCGAGCAAGCGCGTCGCTGCTCGCATCCACGTCCACCAGCCCTCCCGGTGTTGGACCACGAGACCCGCGACCACTCGGCCGACCACCCATGGGGAACACCCGGCTCCAGACCGGCGCGAGGCTGTCCCACACCGGGGCCCCGAGCACGGTGCGCGGGTCGACCCCAACTCCGAGCACGGCCCACCCCTGGCCGAGCTCGTCATCGAGCCGCACCGGCCGTCCCGCCATGGACCGCAATGGAATTTGCGGCATCAGGGTGCCCTCCACTCCCCGCATGCCCCGCCAGCGGCGCGGCATACCGGCATAGGTGCCTGGGCGGTAGCGCGGCTTGGGTTTGAATTTCGCCTCGCCGAGGTAGCTCCGGAGCCCGGGCACTCGCGTGGCCGCGCCGATACTCCAGTCGCGGGCCCGGATGGCTGCGGGCCGGCCCGTCGAGACAATGTCCTTGTTGAGGACCGAGAGTCGAATCATGGCTTGCGCGTGGGGTTTGCGCTCGCTCTCGTATGTGTCGAGCAGGGTGTCGGAGGCGCCCCTGAGGACGACGTCAGCAAGCTTCCAGGAGAGGTTCTCGGCATCGCGGATGCCTGCATTCATCCCCTGCCCGATGAACTGGGGGGTCATGTGAGCAGCATCCCCGGCGAGGAAAACGCGATCCGAGCGCCACCGGTCAGCCACGAGTGCGTTGAAGGTGTAGACCAACTGCCGCGTGATGGTGACGTCAGTGACCTCGACGTATCGGCTGAGGAGGCGATCAGCGGTCGCACGTTCCTCGAAATCCTCGGTCGTGTCGCTGTCCTTGAGCATGAACTCGAAGCGGTGCCGACGGTCCGGCTGCGGGCAACTCACCGTGGGCAGTTGCGGGTCGCACACGAAATCGAAGTAGGGCAGGTGCGCAAACGGCTGCGTGCCCTCGTTGGCCTGCAGGTCGATGACGAGCCAGCGCTGCGGGAAGCGCGTGCCCGCCATGTCGATGCCCAGACTGGTCCGCACGGTGCTGCGGCCACCGTCGCACGCGACGAGGTAGCGCGCCCGGATGTGCTCCGGAGTCGCGGCGTCGAGCGAGAGGTCGGCCTTGCCGTAGCCCGCGCCGCGTGAGGCCACATGAGTCACGGTCACACCGCAGGCATCCTGAACGAACCTCGTTACCGATCGCCCGCGTCGAACGGTCACCTCTGGTCGCTCGGCCAGCCGCCGCTCCAGGACGTTCTCCAAGAAGGGTTGGTAGAAGAAGTTCGACACCGGCCAGCCGTGCGGCCGCTTGGGTTCCCGGAATTGCGCGAGCAACGACCCATCAGCCTTCACCCATTGCACCGGGAGGTCGACGATCATGTCGGCGTGGACCTCGTCGGCGACGCCGGCATGTTGCAGGATCCGCAGGCACTCGTCGTCGGTGTAGACCGCGCGCGCCATTCCGTAGGACTCCGGCTCGCGCTCCAAGACCGTCACCGTGAGCCCGCGCGCGGCCAGCAGGTGCGCCATCGTGAGACCGGTGGGTCCCAGCCCCACCACGAACACATCAGCGTCGTATGCCGTGTCCTCACCCGCCGCTCCAGCAGCTAATTGCGTTGTCATGGAAGTTCTTTCGGTTCAGAAGGCAGGCAGTGCTGGCTCGCCGCGGCGGGCGGCGCGGACGGCATACCGGAAGTTGTTGAGGCGAGTTAGGACGCTCTCGCCGATGGGGGTGTGACCCCAGATGGAGATGCTGTCGTAGGTGCGCGGCGCCCACGCCAGCTCTTGCTCGGGGGTGACGACGATGGGGTTCCAGCCGAGTTCCCACTCGAAGTCGGAGGGGGTGACGCAGTAGAAGGACAGCTCGCGGTCATTGGTGTGTTGGCCGACGCTCCACTGCATCCGGAACCCGTGGTCGATGACGCGCTCGTAGGCGCTGAGCATGCCATCGAGCGTGGTGACTTCGGTGTTGAGGTGCTGGATCGCGGTGCGGATGGGGTCGAGGCCGAGGCCGTGGATGCCGGCGATGGCGACGCTGTGGTGCCGTTGGTTGACGCGCAGGAAGCGGATGCGCAGGGGGAGTCCGGCGATGGTTTCGCGCACCCAGTCGGAGAGGCGGGCGTCGAAGATCGAGGCGTAGTAGCCGCGAATCTCTTCGGGTCGCTGGGACGTGATCGCGACGTGGCCGAGGCCGCTCGCTCCGGTGACGAATCCCTCTTGGAGCATGCGCAATGGCTTGTCGGATGTCGTTGCGCGCGTGAAGATTTCAGTCGCTGTGCCCTTCGGGCCAGGGAACCTCCAAAGCCGCTCAACACCTCTGAGCGCGCACTCGTCAGCGCTGCCCTCGGCTATCGGGAGACCCGCGTCGGCCACCCGCGCGATGATGACGTCGAACGTCTCGTGATCGTCGATCTGCCAGCCCAACGCGGTGACGTCCTCGCGCGTGCCGCGCTGGATGAGGAGGCGGCAGGCGTGCTCGTCGAGCCTGAACCGCGTTGTGTCCGTGGTGAGTTCGTCCACATGCAGGCCCAGCGCGTCCGCGCCGAAGCGGCGCCAGTCCGCCAGGCGCTGGGACTCGACCACGGCATACCCCAAGCGAACCGCGCCAAAGACGTCGGTATGCCGCGTGCGGGAGATGCTCGGGCTGGTTGCGGGGGTCACTTGGGGGACCCGTGGTCGGTGCGGTTTAGGAAGTCGATCGCGAGGTGGTTGAAGAGCTCTGGCGCTTCGTATTGCACCCAGTGACCGACCCCGGCGGCGAGGTAGGCGTCGCAATTGCGCATCGTGTGTGCGAGCAAGGGCGCGCCCGAGGGGCGGTTGATGGTGTCCCGGGTGCCCCAGACGACCAGCGTTGGCACCTCGCACTTGGCGAGGCGAGGGTCGCGGGAGAGATCCATGCGCCACAGGGTGCGGAGGGCGTTCTTGCCGGAAGGGCGGCGCAGGGGAGGGTTGGCGACGACCTCGGGGTCAATGCTGTCGCGGTAGCGGCCGTCGATGACCTCGTCGGTGACGCCGCTGGCGTCGGCCACGAGATAGGTACGGATGAAGGTTGCCATCTTGTCGCGCCTCGGGCCGTCGCCGCCGTAGTAGTCGAGGAGCGCGTTGAGGCCTTTGGTCGGGAGCGCGCGGGTGGTGCCGATGCCGCCGGGACCGTTGAGGACCATCCGATCCACGCGATCCGGGCGGTCGAGGGCGAGGCGCAGGGCGGCCCCGCCTCCGTAGGAGTTGCCGATGAGGTGGGCTTTGGGGATGTCGAGGGCGTCGAGCAGTCCGCCGACCGACGCCGCGAGGTCGCCGAACGGGTCGTCCTGGTCGATGTGCTTCGTCGACTTGCCGTAGCCCGGGAGATCGGGGATGACGAGGCTGAAGTGTTGGGCGAGGACAGGGATATTGCGGGTCCAGTTGGCTGCGCCGCTGGCACCAGGGCCACCACCGTGGAGGAGGACGAGGGTCGGTCCGGAGCCGGTGGTCACGGTGTGGAGATCGCGGGCTCCTACTCTGAGGGTGCGCTCGCTGAGGTCTGGCATGACGCTTCTCCCGGGGTTGATGATTCCATCAAGTCAGTGTTGATGGAATCATCAGATATGGCTTGGCGTCTGTCAAGATCTCTATGATGACTTCATCAGATTTCGTGGGAGGTGCCCGATGACGTCTTCGTCCAGCAGGGCGGCTGATGGCCAGAGCCGCCGCAAGATGCGCACTCGCGCGGCGCTGCTCGGGGCCGCGCGGGCGTTGCTTGCCGAGGGCCGCGAGGGGGCAAGTATCGAGGAGATCACCAAACGCGCGGGGGTCGGCTTTGGGTCGTTCTTCAATCACTTCCCGGGCGGCAAGGAGGAGCTCTTCGACGAGGCAGTCTTCGAGATCCTCGACGGGTATGCCGCGTGGATCCGCTCTGTCACAGGCGATTTAGACGATCCAGCCGAGGTGTTTGCGCGAAGTTTCCGGCTGACCGGGCGGTTGGTCGCAGCCCAGCCGGATCTGTTAGCGCCCTTGCTCGCGCGGGGGAGTGAGCTGCTGCTGCTTGAGCGCGGACTGCGGGAGGTAGCGATGGAGGATCTCACTCGGGGCGTGGCCACGGGTCGGTTTGTCGCCCTGCCCGCTGAGGTGCACCTCATGTCGGTGGGGGGAGTGCTGCTTGGTTTGGTCCAGCTGCTCACGTCATCGGGGTCGTTGGCGACCGATGAGGTCATTGACGCGATCTCAGCGGGGGTGCTGCGGTTGTTGGGAGTCGCGGCCGGCGAGGCAGGGGAGTTGGTCACCCGGGGTTTGCCCGAACTGCCCAGCGCACTCATGACAGACGGTCAGGTGTCGTACTCGTAACCGTCCCACGGCGCGTAATAGCAAATGAAGTCACCCGGCTCGATGTTGATCGTGAACGTGCCGAAGTCGTGGTTGACCTTCCAGCCGAACTCAACGGGTATTATCGATGCCTTGGTGAACGGCTGGACGGTGATCACTTCAGAACGGACCTGCCCAGGCGGAGCGAGCACTGTACCAAGACGCCGTTCTCCCGTCGCCTGGGGCGGCCTCCCACCCCTCACTGCCCGGCCAAGGCTTGACCTGAACCTCGTCGAAGGTGCCATCCGGCTTCCAAAGGAAGAGGCCTGCCCAAGCCCGGCCGTCCGGGTCGAAGAGCTCATTGCTGAGGAAGAACTTGCGCCCGTCCTGAGCGGTGCCGGCATACGGGACGTGGTAGTCATCGGGCCGGATCGTGAACCGGGTTGGAGCCCCGAACGCAGGTGGATTGCTTGGCATGGGCGTCGCTCCTGCCGTGGTGGGGCCCCGGGAGGTGGAGTTCTGTCCAGAGGTGGCGGTCGTGGTCGCAGTTGCGCGCGAAGTAGCTCCCGTGGACGTCGTCGAGGAGGTCGATCGAGTCGTGCTGGTCGTGCTGCTTGTGATGGTCGAGGGGTTTGCACCTGATGAGTTTGCGGGCGCGGTCGCGCACGATGTCAGGGCCGCCGAGGCGACGATGACTACCAGCGACTTGCGCAGCGCTTGAGCCCCATGAACAACCAGCATAGGAGGGCACACGGAGAGTGCATCGCTGAGAAACCTTAGGGTGCGGTCATGGAAATGCTTAGGCGGTTTGACGAGGAGACGTTCGCCCGTGGGCTGGAGGATTGGGCGTGGCTCCTGGCCGACAAACCGTTGCGGCCTCTCGCTGCGTCGATGTTTGGCGACGTGTTCCTTCAGGGTCCTGACGGGGTCTGGTTCCTCGACTCGCTCGAGGGCACGTTGGCCAAAGAGTGGCCCGACGCAAGGGCACTGGAGAACGCGCTACGGACTCCGGAGGGCGAGGATCAGTACCTACTCGGAGGCATCGTCGCGGCGGCATACGAGCGGGGTCTGGAGCCGGGTCCTGAGCAGGTCTTCATGTTCAGCGTGCATCCCGCGTTGGGGGGAGCGATCTCGGCCGAGAACGTCGAGGTGATGGACTACGTGGTGGCGTCCTCGATTTGCGGGCAGTTGCGGGAGCAAATCAACGGTATACCGCCTGGCACGCGGATAACCGGGGTCACGTTCAGCGACTAGTTGCGCTGCGCGTCAAACGCCCCGCAACACGGTGTGCACCCGATTGGGCATGACCCAAGCCGGACACAACTGCTGGCATTGGTCAGCTGGGGTGAGCCTGACAGCCGCACTCCAAGCGACCAATGCCAGCAGTTCTGTACAGGGGAGGCGGTTTCTAACCGGTTCGGACATAATGTAGGTTATCGGCGTTAAACCACGGGCGTTGCACTAGATGCAGGAACTCCCGTCTCCCGACGTTCGGGGCGTTTCCGCAGGTCAGGGAGGACTTGGGGAGTCAACTGTCCGTTGGTAAAGATGTGTGCGTGGTCGAAGGTATCGACGTCGGGGGTACTACGCGTGCGGGGCACTAGGCTCGTTCGTGGACGAGATGGAAGGGGGCCAATGACCAGGCCGACGACGAAGGCGACGCTGCTGGAGGCCGCCGACACGCAGTTCACCAAGCTGTGGGACCTGATCGACTCAATGTCCGCCGCGGAGCAGGAGTCAGTCTTCGACTTCAGTGCCGACGTCACCAAGAAGGAGGCGCACTGGGCCCGCGACACGTGTCTGCGCGACGTCCTGGGCCACCTGCATGGGTGGCACCAGCTTCTGCTCGCCTGGGTCGGGGCTAATCAGACCGGTGAGTCACGGCCGTTCTTGCCCGAGCCTTACACCTGGAGGACGTACGGGCAGATGAACGTCGAGCTGTGTCGCAAGTACGAGCAAACCTCGCTGGCGCAGGCGAAGCAGCTGTTGCTCACCAGTCATGACGAGATCGTGAGATTGATCAAGCGCTTCAGCGATGACGAACTCTTCGAGAAGAGCCACTTCGATTGGACCGGGACAACGACTCTCGGCTCCTACTGCGTGTCGACCACGTCCAGCCACTACGAGTGGGCGATTAAGAAGCTGCGCGCTCACCTAAAAGCGAGCCCGCTTGACGTCCTGACTCAGCCTCCTAGGCCGGCCTGCGGGGTCACGCCGGATCGGCGGGCGATGGTCTCTGAGCGAACGCGGTCGGCGGCAAACTCCCGTCTCGCGAACTCCCGTGCCTACCAGTTAACTAGTGGGAGTCCAGTGAGTTGGGGGCCCCTCACGTGTAGTGAAGGCGCGCTTGGAGGATCACGAGGTCGTCACCATCAACCAGGTACACAAGGCGATGTTCCTCGCTGATGCGCCGTGACCACGCTCCCGCGAACATATGCCGCAAGGGCTCAGGCTTTCCGATACCCGCGGTTGGGTCTCGGAGAGCATCGTCGATGAGTCTGTTGATCCGCTTGAGAACCTGTCGATCGGCCTGGAGCCAGTGTGTGTAGTCCTCCCAGCCGTTCGTCGTGAAGACGAGCCTCATTCGGTGAGCTTGTGCTCGTGACGGTCCCCGGACTGTGCCTGCTGCAGACTTTCGAGCAGCCTTCTCGCGTTGGCGGGGACACGCAGCAGGTATGCCGTCTCCTCCAAGGCGCTGAACTCCTCGGCCGAAATAAGCACAGCATTGCCCCGACGCGATGTGATTTCGACAGCGACGCGGTCTCGATTGACTTGCTCGATCAACGGGAACAACTGCTTGCGAGCCTCAGAGGCTGTGATTGACATGCCAAACCTTCCTTAAGTGGTACCGTAGAACGGTACCACTGTCGTCGGCCGAGCGGAGCGAGTCACCCTCACGTACTCCCGTGCCCACCAGGTGGAACTAATGAGGTGGGGGCCTGAACCTGACATCGCTTGACGACGGAGGGGCTGAGATCCCCTCACCCAGAGACCACTCTGCGACTCGACTGACGTGTGAGGCAGGAACGGCGATCCCGCCAGCATCGTCGGCTGGCACCGGGTAGGTCGCATGCGCGTCGCGTGGCAGCACCACCGACATTCCACGCAGCATCGCCCCACGTGCGGTTGCAGCCACACACATTTCGGACTGGACGCCACATATCGCGACGGTTGTCACGCCATAGTCGAGGAGCACCGACTCGAGGCGCGTGTCAACGAAGGCGTCATCGTGGGTCTTGCGCAACACGAACTCGCCGACGGCCGGCAGGAAAAGAAGCGTCCAACCATCGGTGCCGACCTCGTCGGGGGCACCAGGCGGCCCATCATTTTGGAGCTGGACGACCAATGCCCCGGCAGCGCGTGCGGCGTCAAGGAGACGATGGGCCGCGGTGACCAACGCCTTGGCCGATGGCACGGCTCCTGGCCCGAAAACGAACGCGCTCTGCATGTCGACCACAATCAAGGCATCCGCTGCGGCGTCCATCGACGCAGTCTAAGGACGCGACCCCTCCGCGGGACACAGGGCCAGATAGAAGAGAACCGATAGCACCGGGATGGCCCACACGTTGAGGGCCGATCCTGGCGCGACGCCCACAGTCTCAATCGGCTTGAGCGCGCCGGATAGCTCGCGGAGCAAAGGTTCGATGAGAAGGGTCAGGATGACGAGCGGCAGGAACCCCCCGGTAGCGGAGCAACAGCACCCACAGCAGTCCCGCTGCAAGAGTTGAATGGCACCCCACTGACCGAACAACGATAATGTTCGAGCCGCCCGCCACGCTCGTGTCAATCGTCGCGATGCTGTGGGCGCCTCCGTCGGCAGCGAACAGATGCACCAGGCTCCGACCGGTCACAACAACCAGATAGGCGACGGTAGCCCAGAGCGCCAGCGCAGGTCCGTGGTAGCGCCCCGGCTCTAGCGGAAGAACCCGCGAGAAGCCAGGCCGCAACGTCGTGGGTGCAATCGCTGACATTTCGAATTTCTCTCTGACCAGCAGAATCGCGGCACTCTGGATGGAACCGCCTGGAGCCTAGAACCTCAGGGGGTGCCTCTGGATCAGGCCGAGCCACGGCATACTGCACGGGTGAAGCCCGAGATCATGCTGCGGGACGCGCGGGCCGAGGACCTCGCCGACATCGCACCCGTCTTCCGCGCGATCGTCGAGGACGGCGAGACCTACGCCTACCCCCAAAACCTCAGTGACGAGCAGATCGCGGCACTCTGGATGGAGCCGCCCCCGAGCCGCTGCATCGTCGCGTATGCCGTGGACGGCACCTTCCTCGGGACCGCCAAAACCGGGCCCAATCGCCCTGGGCGCGGAGACCACATCGCCACCGCCTCTTTCATGGTCGCTCCCCTGGCCCAAGGGAGGGGCGTGGGTCGCGCGCTCGCTGACGAAGTGCTCCGCTGGGCTCGCGAAGAGGGTTACACCGCAATGCAATTCAACGCTGTCGTGGAGACCAACACTTCGGCGGTAGCGCTCTGGCAGCAGCTCGGCTTCCGCATCCTCGCGACGGTCCCGCGGGCCTTCCGGAGCACACGCCACGGCAAGGTCGGGCTGCACATCATGTACCTGGAGGTCTCGGGCTCGAGGGGTGCGAGCACAAGCTAGTTCGACTGCCTTCAGCGATAGGCGTCGGCTCGATGGACCACGGCGACCACGGTGACTCGCCCCAGCGTTTCATCGATCTGGTAGATCACGCGGTAGGTGCCACGGCGGGCGCTATGTCGGTCCCCCAGCGGTGGGTGTAGTCGTTTTCCCACCCGCTGTGGGTTGTCGAGCAAGGGGCCAACGATGAAGTCGTATGCCGCAAACGCCACCGACTCGGGTAGCCGTTCAGTCAGTTGACGTCGAGCTGTGGGCGAGATGACGAGTTCGTAACGCTGCCTTGTCACGCAGTCCGCCCGCGGAGGCGCATGGCCCGTGCCAAGTCCTGCTCAGATTCACCTTCTCCACGGGCGATCTCGGCATCGGACGAGCTCAGCTGTCGCACGGCCTCGTCGTCGGAGAGGATGGCGATGGTCTCCTCAAGCGCCTCAAGGTCGTCGGGTGACAGCAGGATCGCTGAAGGGCGACCGTGAACCGTAACGGTCACGCGCTCGTGCTGTCGAGCGACACGGCCCACGAGTTCGGACAGGTGCGCTTTGACTTCTGCCAAGGACAGCGACTCACCCATAGTCATAAGTATGACCATGGGTGGGGAGGGTCGGCAAGATGGACGGCAGGTGCGGGCTCCCCGCTCCCCCGTGCTATCTCGGAACGCGATGATGAGCCATGCGGAAACTCACCTACGGCATGAACGTCAGCCTCGACGGCTTCGTGGCAGCCCCCGGCGGCGACCTCTCCTGGAGCGTGCCGAGTGATGAGCTCTTCCAGTGGTGGTCAGACCGAGTCGCAGCGACGAGTCTGTCGCTCTACGGGCGCGGCCTCTGGGAGACCATGAGCGCATACTGGCCGACCGCAGGCGCCCAGCCCGGCATCACGCCAGCGGAGGTCGAGTTCGCCAGACGGTGGCGCGAGATGCCCAAAGTGGTCTTCTCCTCCACAGTCACTGCGGTCGACTGGAATGCTCGCCTCGTCACGACCGACGCAGTCACCGAGATCGCCCGCCTCAAGGCGCAGGACGGTGAACCCATGGACATTGGAGGCGCCACTCTCGCGGCTTCAGCGATGCGCGCCGGCCTGATCGACGAATACATCCTCGCCACCGCGCCCGTCCTCGTGGGAGGCGGTATGCCGTTCTTCGCTGCTCTCGACAATTGGGTGAACCTCACGCTCATCGAGACACGGAACTTCCCCCACGGCGTCGTGATGACGCGATACCAGACCAAGCGCTGAGCCCGCCGCGCGCCGCCCGCCTTACGCCGGAGCCCGAAACCTAAGAGCCTCTTGAGCCCTGCGGTCGAAGCTCAGCACGGTCGCACAGCCTCGCTCCCAACAGGCAGCCGCGACCAAGGCATCGGCGAAATCAGCCCCAGAGCGCGCGCGTTCGACTGCGACCCTGACGTGAGCGTCGTCCTGGAATCGCAACTCCTCGATGCTGAGCAGCTCAGTGAGTGTTGCCAGGACGTCGACCACAGTCTTCTTGTAGGCACGGGTGAGCACCCAATACGTCTCGACCAGCAGCACAGTGGTGAGGTAGCCGGGGTCCGAGGCCGTCAGCTCTCGGAAAGCCGCGACTGCGGCTGCTCCTTGCGCCTTGTCGTCCTGGACGAGGAATCTGACCAGGACATTCGTGTCAATGCCGATCACTTCAGGCCCATCACGACAGCACGATCACGGCAGGTCGATCACGGCAGGTCGGCTGCGCCAGCAGCGATCGCGGCGTCCATGTCGTCCAGCGAGATCGCAGCGCCCTCGTGGGCGAGGCTCCCAGCCAAAGCCATCAACGAAGGTCTCACCGTCGACAGGACAAAATCCCCGTCGTCGTTGCGCGTGAACGACACCTTCGTCCCAGGCGTCAACCGGAGCGCATCCCGGACGTCTTTGGGGATGGTGATCTGCCCCTTGCTCGTCATCGTCCCTGTAGACATCGAACCACTCCTCGCCGACTTTCCTTACTCAAGCGTAAGGAAAGTCGCCCATGACAGCAAACCCCCGCGTCGATCGAAACGCCAACGGCCTACAGCAGCTTCCTCCGCGACGACCGAACCTTCACGTCGAAGATGAGGGAGTAGGGCGAGCCGCCAGCATTCCCGTCAGTGAATATTCCGCTCCCGTAGACATGCACCGGAGCCAAGTCCGAGCCCGGCTGGACCACCCGGTGGGCTCGAACGAGGAATCCGCCCACGTCTTGCCACCGCGACGTCCGCAGCGCACCCGCCATTCGTTTGAGCGGCCACCACTCCACTGTGGGATGCTGCTCCCCCTCCCTCACGAGGTCCGCCATCACCAGGAACGAATCCGGATCACCATGCAGCGCTTGACCCTGCGCGGAGTCCACCACGTCCACCCACACCACCAGTGACGGCCCCAACTCGGCGCTCGGCCACGCAAAGAAGTCATAGGTATGCCGTAGATCCGACTGCTCAGCCGCCTGCAGGATCTCTTGCGCCATTAGGTACTCCGGATCGTCCACCCCGACCCCACGACTGGCCGCAAACTCACTGAGCTGAAGCGCTGACCATGCCGACCGATCGACTCCAGGTGCTGGCAGCCTCACCCAGACATCCGGGTCGTATTCCACCTCCGCCGACACCACGCCGGGCAGCCTGAGGTCCACCACCGCGCGCGCTCGACCCGGCCACGACTACGGGTCCTCGGCAACCGTCGAACCGGCGGATCGACAACAGGCCCGCCCCGCTTTCGCGTGATCCGCTTCAGCGGTACCACACACATCACGCCGAGCAGCCCCGCCCAGACCCAGACCGCCCAGGGCAGTGGGCTGAGCGCCGCTCCAACGTTGACGGGCAGGACAAACAGGTAGCCCATGATCCTCGACCAGCTGATGAGTTCCGGGTCCAGCGTCCGACGGCGCATCCCGAGGATGATTTCGGCCCACATCCCCAGGACAAAAACTATTGCTACGACACGATAGAAGGCACCGAGGGCGGCATTTTGCCCAATGACCGCCGCGATGATCACCGCGGCAAACCACGCGAGCGTCAAAGCCCCACTTGCCCGCGCGAGGGGCGTCATCGAGGCTTTCGGCACGGTAAGGACTGTAGTCAGAGGCCAAGGAAGAACGAGATCGTCACCAACCGCGATCAACCACGACCCGGGTGATCTGGGCAACGAGAGCGCCGAGGTCCCCGGAGTTGTCGATGGCGGTATGCCGCACAGGCGGCGGCTGCGTGGGCTGTTGCCGCGCCACAAACTCGTCCCAGGACGCCAGCTTCGCGTCGTCCCACCGCGAATCTCTCGCCATGATCCGATCGCGCAAAACAACCTCGCGGCAACCCACCCAAACCAGGTACATCGGCTCTCCCCCGAGCTGCGCCACCCACTGCGCCCACGCAGATGGTCGCGGATGGCCGTTGTGAACGGCCCGACCAGCATGACCGGTGCCCCAGCGGCACGGATCTGAGCAGCGGCCGCGGTCATCCCGGCATACTCATGGGCTTTAACGTGCGCGTCGTACCACGCCCCTCCCGCTCCCCCACTCCCCTGCCGTGGGCTGCATGGACCTCGCGCACGAAGCCAGCAAAAAGCACGTCCTTGTCGAGGATCGCCGGCGTCGGAGACAGCCGCTCAAGCAGCAGTGACGCCACCGTCGACTTGCCCGCACCCGGCGGTCCTGCCACCACCCACACCGGCGCGCGCCCCATGAGTTTCTCCTATGTCAAGCCGCTGCCGGGAGGGCGGTGGTTTGACGGTTGTTGTGGTCGGTGGTCAGGAGGTTGAACACGACGCGGGCGAGGCGTCGTTTGAGGCAGCGCAGGGCTTCGGTTTTGGATTTGCCTTCGGCGAGCTTCTTCTCGTAGTAGATCTTGCCGAGGGTTCCGGGGATGCGGGCCTGGGTGATCGCGATCCGATGGATGGCACAGTTGATTTGCCGGTTCCCGGAGCGGGTCATTCGCACCCGGCCGGCGGTGTGACCAGACCAGACCGGGATCGGGGCGATCCCGGCGTGGCGGGCGAACGCGGCTTCGGAGTGGAACCGGGTGATCCCTGCGGACTCGCCCAGGAGTTTGGCCGCGGACAGTTCCCCACACCCGGGCAGGGCGAGCAGGGCCGGGACTTCGCGACGGGCCAGGGCACCGATGCGCCGGTCGAACTCCTTGATCCGGACGGTCAACGCGATGATGTCGTCGAGCTCGTCCAGGGCCATCTCCGCAACCACCCCGGACAAGGTGACCAGCCAGGCTCGCAGTGCCTGCTGATGCGTGACCAGGTGCAACGACCGCTCCTTAGGTGCATGGACCGGGTCGAGCTCGTGGACCCGCCACAACAGCGAGTTGATCGTGCGAGTCCTGGTGGCCACCAACGACTCTCGCCGATCAACGAGCACCTTGGCCTCCCGCGACACCGCGTCATGGGAGGCCACCGGCAGCGACGGCTCCCGCAAGAACGCCCGAGCCACCGCGAGGGCGTCGATCGGGTCGGACTTGCCACGGGTCCGGGCGACGCGGCGTTGCTCGGCCATCATCTTCGGCGGCACCCGCACCACCTGCTGACCGGCGGACAGCAGGTCCCGCTCCAACCGGGCCGACAGATGCCGGCAATCCTCGATCGCCCACCTCAGGTCGAGCCCGAACTCGCTCCGAGCCCACGCCAACGCCCTAGCGTGTCCCTCGCTCGTAGCCGAGACGGTGCGCTGCCCGACCTGGCGCCCGACCGCGTCAACCGCGACGAACGTGTGCGTGCGCTTGTGGACATCGGCTCCAACAACAACCATGGTGGTTGCCTCCTTCACCTGATCAGTGACTGGACGGTTGGGCCGGTCGGCGGACACACCTCAGTGGGGGCGATGCCACGCTCCTATCAAGTCACGCCGGCCGGTCCATCACACCCGATGCCGGCACAACGCATGCTCGCCAGTCCGAAGACGACACCGAGCCTAAGAGCCAGACACCAGATGCTCGGGATCCAACCACCGCGTGAGCGGCACCATCACCCTGACACTGAGGTCCGAGCCTACGACTCGGTCAGCAACAATGGCGCCATGGACCCCTGGGATGACCGCGCGCGGCAGGCAGCGGACTCGGCGACGACGCTCTTCGGCCGCCGCCTGCTGGGCCTCCCGGGCACCCTGCTCCCCCTCGTCCGCTCCCCGGGCGCCGCGACTGGTCGGGCCCGTGGCATTACTGGTGGCTCGCGCACTACCTCGACGCGCTCATCGACGCGGTCCTGCGAGAGCGCGGCCCGGGCGGGGACCCGAAGCGGGCGGACACGGCATACCGGTATGCCGTCCGCCTCCTGCGCACGATCCGCCTGCGCAACGTGGGCACCTTCGTCAACCACTACTACGACGACATGGCCTGGCTCCTGCTCGCCGCACACCGGCTCGACCAGCTCGACCCCTCCCCGCTCCGCCTTGCGCGCGCAGCTGGCCGCGCGCTCACCACGACGGTCCTCAAGGCCGACACGCCGGACCTCGGCGGCGGGCTGTTTTGGAACGACACGCACGACTTCAAGAACGTCCCCGCGACCGCGCTGGCAGCGATCTTCTTCGCCCGCACCGGTCGGCGTGCCCGAGCCGCGGCGCACATCGACTGGATCTATGCCAACCTCCACGACTCCCACAACGGCCTGATCCTCGATGGCCTCGCGATGAAGCCCGATGGCTCTGTAGACCTCGTCGGCCACCTCTTCACCTACAACCAGGGCACCGTTCTTGGCGCACTCATCGAACTCGGCGACCCCCGCAGCCTCGACCGTGCCGCCGCGCTCATCGACGCGATCAGCACGCAGCAGACGAGTGACCCGGAGCACCACGTCCTCGGGGTCCATGGGGACGGCGACGGCGGCCTCTTCACCGGCATTGCAGTGCGCTACCTCGCGCTCGCCGCGCAACACCCCCAGCTCGACCCGGCGGCTCGCGCTACGGCGCGGTCACTCGTCCTCGGGACCGCGTCAGCACTCTGGAAGGGTCGCCAAACCCGTTCCACCCCAAAGACATTCGGTATGCCGTCCGGTCCCGTTCTCGTGTTCTCCCCAGACCCAGCCGTCCCCGCCGACGAAAGCCAACCGCCCGGCATACCCGTCGAGTTGTCGAGCCAAGTGCAGGCCTGGACCATCCTCGAAGCCGCCGCCACCCTGACGCCCTGACGGCGCTGACGGCGCTGACGCCCCCCAAGCCGGGTCCAGCCGAAGGGGACGCGGACGGCATACCCTGGTGTCATGCACATGTCGCAGTTCGTCGCTGACGCCGAAGCCATCGTGACCAGCGGGGCCATCGGTTACGACCAGAAGGTGCGCCGGCTCGCGGGCCTCGCCACGAGCGCGCTCCCCTATCCGGCGCTCTCTCCCGCCTGCCAGGAGGCGCTCGACAAGCGGGTCACTTGCGACATGTTCGAAGGCAACCGGCCATTCACGCCGCGCTATGTCCTGCCCGACTACGCCAAGGCCCTCCGCCACGGCGTGCGCCACCTCGAGCTCGACCCGCCGCAGGACCTCGACGACGCGTTGTCCTTCCTCACGATCCTCTACGGCCACGTCCCGTCGGTGACGACCTACCCGGTCTACCTCGGCGACCTCGACGCGCTCCTGGAGCCGTTCGTCCCCGCAGACATGTCCGACGACGACCTCGACCGGAGGCTCCGGCGCTTTTGGGTCCAGCTCGACCGGCTGCTCCCAGACGCCTTCGTCCACACCAACCTCGGCCCGGCAGACGGTCGAGTTGTGCGCTCGATCTTCCGCGTGGAGCGCTCGCTCCGGCAGGTCGTCCCCAACATCACCCTCAAAGTCGACCCTCAGGTCACACCCGACAGCCTCATCGAGGACGGCGTCGAGACCGTCTTTGCCACCGGCAAGCCGCATTTCGTCAACCACCCGATGATGGTCGGCGACCATGGGCCGGCGTATGCCGCGGTGAGCTGTTACAACTCCCTAAAGATCGGTGGCGGCTCGCACACGCTCGTGCGGCTCAACCTCAAAGAAGCTGCCGTCCGGCAGGCCGGCGGGCTCGAGGAGTTCCTCGCCCAGGGGTTGCCGCTGTGGGTCGAGCTCACCGCCGAACTCATGGCCGCCCGCATCACGTCTCTCGTCGAAGACCAGGCGTTCTTCGAGCACCACTTCCTCGCGACCGAGGGCCTGATCGACCTCGACCGTTTCTCGGCGATGTTCGGCATCTTCGGCCTGGCCGAATGTGTTGCCGAGATCCTCGCCCACGACGGCATCCACAATGCGCGCTACGGCCACGACGAGGTCGCCAACGCCGCGGCATACCGGATCGTGGAGCGGATCGCCGAACTCGTCGCCGCCCGCCAACTCCCCTACTGCGGTGGTGGCAACGGCGCGGCCTACCTGCACTCGCAGGGAGGCATCGACCTCGACGTGGGCGTCACCGCGGGCACCCGCATCCCCGTGCGCGACGAGCCGAGCATGCGCGAGCACATCACCGTATGCGCGCCCCATCACCGGCACTTTGCCGCGGGCATCAGCGACATCTTCCACGTCGACGAGACCGCGGTCCGCAACCCGCAGGCGATGGTCGACATCATTAAGGGTGCCTTCGCCGTCGGGATGCGCGACTTCACCTTCAACCTCGCCGACAACGAGTTCATCCGGATCACCGGCTACCTCGTCCGCAAGAGCGACCTGGTCGAGATCGACACCGTCGGCGCGCGACACGGCAGCGACTATCTCGCGGCCGGTTCGGAGCGCACCTTCCACCTCACCGAGCGCGCGGTCAAACGCGTGGGAGCCCATGAACTCGATCCGCGGCCTCGTCGCTGACACCATCGAGTTCTCCAACGTCGATGGGCCGGGCAATCGGTTCGTCGTGTTCTTGCAAGGCTGCACGTTTGACTGCCTCGCGTGCCACAACCCCTACACGATCAACCCGTGCGTCGACTGCGGTGAGTGCGTGCCCGGATGTCCTTCTGGCGCACTCGGTTTCGACGTCAAGGGCAAGGTGACGTGGGACCCGCACCGGTGCGAGGGCGGGGATCAATGCATCTCGGTATGCCGGTACGCCTCCTCCCCAAAGCCCGTCACCTCGCGGTGGCTGACCTGCTCGAACCCATCCGAGTCGCCGCGCCTTTCCTGTCCGGGGTCACGGTGTCAGGGGGTGAGGCCACGATGCAGGCGCCCTTTGTCCGTGCGCTGTTTGGCGCCATCAAAGCCGACCCGGAGCTGGCGCGGTTGACGTGCTTTGTCGACACCAACGGCGACGCGTCCACCGCGACGTGGGACCTCCTCGGCGACGTCATGGACGCAGCGATGGTCGACCTCAAGTGCCTCGACCCCGCCCGACACGTCTCCCTCACCGGCTCTGACAACACACGCACCTTGCGGTCGATCGAGACCTTGCAGGGTCGTGGCCAGCTTTACGAAGTCCGGCTACTCATCGTCCCCGGCTTCAACGACGACGACGAGTTGCTCACTGAAACCGCGCGTTGGCTTGCCGACCTCGACCCCGGGATGCGGGTGCGGATCATCGGGTTCCGGCGGCACGGCATACGGCCGACTGCAGTGCCGTTGCGTGAGCCGAGCGCTGCTGAACGCGCGCACTATGGCGACATCGTGCGGAGCATTGCCGACCTCCAGGTCACCGTCGTCTGACGCGCCGACGTCAAGAACGCCACGGCCTGGTGTCCACGGCGCGGCACGGCTGCCATCTGGGTCCGGGGTGTGCCACTCTTGGCGCCCATGAGCACCGCAGCGGGACCTGTGACGCCCGCATCTGCCCCAGCCTTCGTCGAGACCCGCGAGCACCGGTCCTGGTACTGGTACGACTGGGCCAACTCGGCCTACGTGACGACAACGGCGACAGTGCTCTTTGCTCCATACCTGACCTCGGTTGCCACCGCAGCCGCGTGCCCCGACCTCGCCGACGGCGCCCGTTGCGCCGCAACCTTGTCCGTGCTCGGCATACCCGTCTCGCCCGGCTCCCTGGTCGCCTACACCGCGACCGTCTCGACGATCATCTCGGCGATCTTCCTCATCTTCGTCGGCGCCATCGCCGACCGGTCGAGCCACCCCACCAAACTCTTCGGCGGCTTCGCTTGGGTGGGTGCGATCGCTGCGAGCTTGATGTTTCTTGTCACCGGGACGAACTGGCAGCTCGGCGTGGTGTTGTTCATCATCGCCAACATCTGCCTGGGCTCGTCACTCGTCATCTACGACTCGTTGCTCGTGCGCATTGCTGGACCCAACGATCGCGACCGAGTCTCGTCGAAGGGCTGGGCGTTTGGTTATCTCGGCGGCGGGCTGCTCCTCGCGCTGAACTTCGCGCTCGACATGTTCGGCCCCAACCTCGGTCTCGACCGCGGCACGACGACGCGGATCAGCCTGCTGTCAGCCGGGCTGTGGTGGGGGCTGTTTGCGTTGATCCCGATCCTGGGGCTGCGTCATGTCCAAGGCAGCGTCGTGGTGGTCGATCGTTCGGCTGGGGTCGTCAAGGGGAGCCTCGCGCAGCTACGGCACACCTTCGGCGAGCTGATGACCAACTACCCACAGACCAAGTTGTTCCTGCTGGCCTATCTCTTCTTTAACGACGGCATCCAGACGGTCATCGCGAACTCGAGCCTCTATGGCATCGAAGAGCTCAAGTTCCCGCAGGCAACGGTGCTCGCGATCTTCCTGTTCGTCCAGTTCACGGCCTTCTTCGGCGCGCTCCTCTTTGGTCGGGTCGCCGGCCGGATTGGTGCCTGGCGCACCGTGCTCTACAGCATTGGCATCTGGACAGCGATCGTCGTCGTGGCCTTCTTTGTCCCCGCCCGCTCCATCGTGCTCTTTGGCGCGCTCGCGTTCTTCATCGGTCTCGTGCTCGGCGGCTCCCAAGCCCTGTCGCGGTCGCTCTATAGCCAACTCATCCCCATGGCAAGGAGGCCGAGTACTTCAGCCTCTATCAGGCAATGGAGCGCGGCACGAGCTGGTTCGGCACGCTGATCTTCGGCCTGGTCTACCAAGCGACCCTGTCCTACCGCTCGGCGATCCTCGCTCTCATCGTCTTTTTCGTCGTGGGCGGCGTCCTGCTCTCGCGAGTGAAGATGCGCCAAGGGATCATCGACGCCGGCAACGAGGTGCCGCACGTCATATAAGTGACCGACCAGTAGGTCACTATCACGAGTTGGGTCAGAAGGGGTATGCCTTTCGTCGGCTAAATCTCGTCACATCGGGAACAAGGAGCGTGAACGTCCCGTTCTTCAGTGTGTATCTGTGAGCGTGGCTGCTACCGCGGCCGCCTCCACGACATCAGGAGGACCGCATGGCCGACCGCTCGCTCCGTGGTACCCGCTTGGGTGCCTTCAGCATGGAGTCCGACGCCGGGGTCGTCCCCAGCGAGCGCCAGATCACCGTCTACGTGTGCCCTCAGGGCCACCGCGTGGAGTTGCCCTTCAGCATCGAGGCTGAGATTCCGCCGACGTGGGAGTGCCGCTGCGGCTCAACCGCCCAACTGCTCGGCGGACCCGCACCGGAGCCCAAGCCCGCACGCCAGGGCCGGACGCACTGGGACATGCTCCTGGAGCGCCGCTCGATCCCCGAGCTCGAAGAACTCCTCAAGGAGCGCCTCGCGCTCCTGCGCGCGTCGCGCGGCGAGAAACCTTCACGACGTAGCGCCTAACCACCAGCCCACACGGCAGAAGGGTCCGCTCCCCACAGGGGGCGGACCCTTCGGCGTGTATGCCGTGTGCTCCGGGCCGCCCGCGCCTCTACCGTCGGTGGATTCGCCACCACTGGGGCTTGAGTCGGGTTAGCTGCGCTTCGCTGAGATTGCACCGTCAGCGAAGCTGGATACGACGGCGCGGCCCAGTCAGTCTCGGTCGATGATTTCGCCGGTGATGACCTCTCCACGACCCGGCGCATCCGCCGGCGTGCCATCAGCACCAGAGTGATCGCCGGCGCCGCGAGCGCCAGGCGAGACCACAACAGCGCCGAGGAGTTTGCGCTGAATCACCGCCGCGAGCAGTGGGCGAACGATGGCACGACTACCGGGCAGGATGCAGACGAACCCAACAAGGTCGCTCAGGAATCCCGGCGTGAGCAGCAACGTCCCGCCGACGAGAACCAACGCGGCATCGGTGAGTTCGCGGGACGGCATACGGCCGCTGGCGAGGGCTCCTGAGAGGGCTCCCCAGGCCCGCGCACCTTCCCGCTTCACGAGCCACGCTCCCAGTGCGGATTCGAAGACGAGGAGCGCAAGCGTGGGCCATCCACCGATGACCCGACCGACGCCGATGATGGCCGCGATCTCCAGCGTGGGGACGACCAGGAGGGCTAAAAGCAGCCACCAGCTCCAGCGCATGCGCCAGCGCCGAGCTGTGGTCACTCGCTGTGCCACGTGCCCTCCTGGCGACGGGCAACCACCCGACGAGCCAGCCCGGCGAGTTGGCGACGGCGGTGCGCGACCCCTTGCTTGCCTACATTGACAAAGGCCTCTTTGACGATGTCCTGGCTCATCTTGGATTCGCCGATGAGCCGCTCGATGAACTCAATCGGCACCTCGACCGCCTTGAGCCCAGCAGCCACCAGCGCGCGAGTCATGTCGACCTGGAACCCATACCCAGCCGAGCTCACCGAGTCGAGATCCATCGCCTGCAGCGCCGAGGTCCGATAGACGCGGTACCCACCGGTTGCATCGTTGACCGGCAACCCCAACATGGCCTTGACGTAGATATTGCCGCCGATGCTGATGACCTTGCGGTGCGCGGGCCAGTTGACCACCGAGCCGCCCTTGATCCAGCGGCTGCCGATGACGAGATCCGCGTCCTCGGCTGCGGCCAACAGAGCTGGCAACTGCTCGGGCTGGTGGCTGCCGTCGGCGTCCATCTCCACGGCCGCGTCGTAATCGCGCTCGATCGCCCAGGCAAAACCCGCCTTGTATGCCGCCCCGAGACCCTGCTTGCCGGCGCGGTGCATGACGTGGACCTGCGGGTCGGCGGCGGCGAGGGCGTCGGCGATCTCGCCGGTGCCATCGGGTGAGTTGTCGTCCAACACCAGAATGTCGACCGACGGCACGCTCAACCGAACGCGTTGGACCACGAGCGGCAAGTTCTCGCGCTCGTTGTAGGTCGGGATCAGGACGACGACGCGCTCAAGCGGGCCGCGCGTGGAAGCGGTGGTCATAGGGTGGGGCTTTCCTTTCGCCGTCGAGCACCTTGCCCAACGATCACGGCACCGAGCAACGCTGCACAGGCCAAGTATTCCGGCCACGGACCGAGCCGTGTCGCGAGGGTCTGCTCGGATCGCACGGGAAGATCCGCGTCCAGACCTGCTGCCGTGAACAACGCCGAGCGTCGCAGGAGCGTTCCATCGGGCGCAATGAGCCCGCTCACACCGACCGTGGAGATGTGGACGACCGAGCGACCATGTTCGATCGCGCGCAATCGAGAGATTGCCAGTTGCTGTTCGGACTCGTGACTCAGCCCGAAGGTTGCGTTATTGGTTTGCACCAGAAGGAGATTGGCGCCCAGCTCGACGTTAGAGCGGACGAGGTCGTCATAGGCCACTTCGAAACAAATGCTCGGACCCGACACGATCTCGCCAGCCCGCGCCGCGGGGGTGCGAAAGAGCACAGGCCCAGGACCCGAAGCCATCCCCGTGCGGAGCAAGTCCACCGACGGTGACAGCAGACGATAGAACTCACGGTGCGGGATGTACTCGGCAAAGGGGACCGGGTGCTGCTTGACGTACGTGTCCGTGAGCCCCACTCCTGGCCGATAGACCAAGGACACATTCGACACCCAGGGTGCCGGCTCTTCGAGGAGTCCGCCCACCACGATGGGCACGCCTGCGGCCTCCACGGCGGTCTGGATGACCTCCCCCGCGTCGGTATTGCGGACGGGGTCGATGTCCGAGGCGTTCTCGGGCCACACGACGAGATCCAGCGGCGCCCCTCCAGCGGCTCTCGCTCGGGCGACGCCCATCAGGGTCTCGTGAGCGTGGTTGTCGAGGACGAGCCTGCGCTCCGCATTGAAGTCCAACCCCAGGCGCGGCACGTTGCCCTGTACCGCGAGGACGCGCGCCGGCGGCCCATCAGTCGGGAGCGGCACGGCATACCCAAGCAGGGTGAGTGCGAGCGCTCCCCCAACCGCGCCTGCCGGGCCCCAGAGCAGCACCCGCTTCCGGTATGCCGTGTGCACCGCGACCGCCAGCAGCCCACCTGCCAGCGCGACGAGGAAAGTGACGAGCGGGGCGCCGCCGAGGGCGGCATACCGGCTGACGGGTGACTCACTTTGGCTGAACGCAAGTCGCGCCCACGGGAAGCCGCCATAGGGGGTCCGCGCCCTGAGGGCCTCTTGACCGACCCACACGAGCGCGACCCATAGCGGCCGCACCGCAGCACGCTGGAGGTGGGCCAGCAGCGCGCCCGCGAGCGCTACGTAACCCGCCTCCAGGGTCGCGAGGCCAAGCCACGGCACTGGGCCGAGGAAGTCCGTGCCAGCCCAACTCAGGGTGGGCAGGAAGTAGGCCCAGCCAGCAACCATCCCGATGAGCGCCCCGAGACGCCGGGACGTCCCGACCGTGGCAAGGGCGAGCACACCGACGCCAACCAGCGCGAGCGGCCACACGTCATATCCAGGGAACGAGAGGGTCACGAACAAGCCAGCCAGCAGCCCTGATGCCAGCCGACTCGGGACGCGATGCACTCCCCCACCGTAGTGCGGGTGCAGTCAACCTTGCCCGTGGCGCCCTTCGGTCCAACCGAGGGCACGCCGGATGCGAGCGCTCCAGCTGTTGTCTACTGAGCGCCACGAGCATGGCTGCCGTCCGCCACAACGCCGCGAGTCGCGGGCCCACGTGCGGGGTCTGGCCCTGGTTGTGCGAGATGCCTACGCACCCCGTCTGGCCACCACGTCAACGTGCTACCTGACTCACCGAACGAAGCCACCCGGCGAACTATCAGGGACGAATCTACCTGCGCTTTGCTTTCTGTCAACCTGGCCCTGACCTGCGCGAACGCGCAAACCTGCAGGTCAACTCGGGGATGCGGACTGGACCTGCGAACGCGCGGACTGTTCGCGTGAACGGCGTGTCCTTCCCGACACGCCGTGACGTGAAGAGGGCTCGAAACGGCCGTGAGCCGCTGTCTCGCCTGACGAACGGAGGCCTATGTCCTGAGTGGGACGACGACGGTGCCGCGGGCCGTCGTCGCGACGATTGGGGGCTCCAAGACGTCAGCACTCGACGCGTGCGGCGTGCCCGTGCCGCGGCATACCACCCTGACGACAAAGTCGATCTCGCGGGAGCGGCGCCCTTGGCGCACGACCGTCCCCTGGATCTCGATGACGTCGCCGGCGAGCACGGGCGCCTGGAACTGGACATCGGAGTATGACGCAAAGAGGCCCTCGTCCCCGTCAGTCCGAATGCACAACTCCGTGGCCACGTCGCCGAAGGCAGCTAGGGAGTAGGCGCCGTCGACGAGGTTGCCGGCATAGTGCGCGTGGCTGAACGGCACGTACCGACGATGGGTGACAGTGGTGCCCACGCGTGATCCTGCGTCGGTCATGAATGGCTCCTTCGTGAAGATGAGACGAGGGCGTGCGTGAGGTAGCTGGCCACCTCTCCCGGAGTTGTCCCTCGCCCAAAGATCTTGTCGACTCCCAGCTTGCCCTCAGAGCCTTCCTCGAAGCGTGGGCCGCCGACCACGAGCAGCGGCACCTTGCCAGCCGGATAGGCCTCCCGGAAGGCAGCCGTCATATGGGTGACATTGTGGATGTGCGCGTCGCGCTGAGTGACAACTTGGCTGACCAGGACCGCGTCGGCGTGTGCGGCGCGGGCGCGAGTGACGAGCTCGGGAACGAGGACCTGAGCCCCGAGGTTGATGACCTCGAGCTCGGTGTAATACTCCAGGCCCTTCTCCCCCGCGAAGCCCTTGATGTTGAGTATCGCGTCGATGCCGACCGTGTGAGCGTCGGTGCCGATGCAGGCGCCGACGACAACGAGCTTGCGGCGCAGGCGAGTTCGGATGGCTGCGTTGACCTCATATGGGGTGAGCAGTTCGTAGTCACGCTCGACGACGGTGACTTGAGACAGGTCGACAAGGTGGTTGGTCGAGCCATAGACGACAAAGAAGGTGTAGTCCGGCCCGATCGCTTTGCTGTGGACCACGAGCGCTGGGTCCATGCCCATCTTCCGGGCGAGTTGCAGCGCGGCTCCCTCGGCGCGCTTGTCACACGGCAGCGGGAGGGTGAAGGAGACCTGAATCATGCCGTCGCCCGTGGTGTCGCCGTATGGACGCACGATCGACGGAGTGACCTTGCGGGGTGTCTCGGTGATGTGATGCCGGTTGCTCATGCGCGTGCTCCCTCGGTCTGCGCCGCGCGGGTGTCCAGGCACCAGGCGTCCAGGGCGGTGATGGCCGGGTTGTCGTACCCCTGCGGACCGGTCGCTCGTTCGATGACGCCGTCGAGACCCTTACCTGCCTCAGGAGGTCGCTTCATGAGACCGAAGGTCCCGTCCGCGATCGCGGCGAGAAGCGGCGGGTATGCCGTGCCATCAGCGGCGCGCGTCGCAGCCGAGTGCGTGCCGTTGACGATCCGGTCGAGCAGGTCGGTTGCCTCACGGAGCACGGTCTGGACGCGCGTGTCGATGAAACCGCCACGTGGTGGGTGGAAGTCCTCGGCGAGTCCGCCAGCAGCGTCGAGCACGTAGCGGACGTTCTGGAGGGCGAGGTCCCGGTCGCTCAGGAACGGCGTCACCACAGCCTCGGTCATCATGCCGACAAGCAAGATGCCTTGGCCGGTCAGAGAGCCGGCGAGGTTGAAGAAGCCATCGAGCAGGTAGCCACGGAAGACATCGCCGGTCATGTGCTTGGTGGGCGGCATCCACTTGAGCGGAGCATCCGGGAACAGGGTGCGAGCCAACAGCGCGTGGGCGAGCTCGAGCCGGAAGGACTCTGGCACAGCGGGATTGATCTCGAAGGCGTGGCCGAGGCCGAGCTGCCAATCGGCCAGTCCAGCCTCTTTGGCGAAATACTCATTGAGCAACTGGCTCACGGTGACCGTGTGGGCGGCGTCGATGGCATCGGCCGTCGTGAGGTAGTTGTCCTCACCGGTGTTGATGATGATGCCTGCCCGGGCGTGGATCTGCCGAGAGAAGCGCTGGTCGACAAAGGTGCGGATCGGGTTGATATCGCGGAAGAGGATGCCGTACATCGAGTCGTTGAGCATCATGTCGAGCCGCTCAAGCCCGGCGAGAGTGGCGATTTCCGGCATACACAGGCCGGAGGCGTAGTTGGTGAGGCGGACGTACCGGCCGAGTTCAGCGCTTGTCTCGTCCAGCGCAGCCCGCATGAGGCGGAAGTTCTCTTGCGTGGCGTACGTGCCCGCAAAGCCCTCATGGGTGGCGCCCTCGGGCACGAAGTCCAGGAGCGACTGGCCGGTGGAGCGGATCACCGCAATGACATCGGCGCCCTCCCTGGCGGCGGCCTGAGCTTGCGGGATGTCTTCGTCGATGTCCCCGGTGGCGACGATGAGATAGATCCAGGGAGTGCGCGGCGGATTGCCGTGCCGACGGATGAGCCGGTCACGCGCCGCCCGTTGCCGGTCGATCTGACGCAGACCGGCGTCGACCGCCTTGCGCGCCGAGGCCTGTGCCCGCGTGAGCTCGCGACCGGTCGGCAGACTGAACTGCACGCTGCCGCTCGCCGCAGCCTGCGCGAGTTCGGTCAGGTCCTGCGCATGGCCCTGGCGGAGCGCGTGCCAGACTGGGGTGGTGACGCCGTGCTCAAGTCCGACTTGGGCGCGCACCGCGTCGACCAGATGGTTGACCCAGGGCTGGCCCTCGTGGTCGGCTCCCGATAGCCCGGCAAGGCGCAACGTGGCCCGCTCGACAGACACGGTCGTATGCCGTTGCGCCAGCGCCACAACGGGCTCACCGGCCGCGGTCGCGAGGTCGCGCACACGCGCCACTTGGGCGGAGTCCAACTCCAGCGTTGGTCGAGTCATCGTCACCTCGCCAGTCTAGCGACTGCGCCCGTAAATCTTCCGGCACACAGCAATCCAGGCCGGAAGAAGCGCCGAGTTCGGGCCTGTTGCCGGCTGGTTTAGTTCTTCCCGACGACACCCCCTGCCGTCGGCCGAAATCGGGCATATGGAATTAAAAACTCCCGGGGACCGGTCGTCTTCTTTGAGACCAGCGGCAACCCCAGTGACGGCAGCCTCGGTCAGAAGGCCCGCGGCAAGTCGATTCAGCAGAACGTGTCGGGACTCAAGGCTCTGCTCAGCGGTCTCGCGATGGGTGCGGTCCAGCCGGAGGACCCCAACCGTTGGGAGGACATTCCCCACCAGCCAGTGACCGGATATCAAACTGTTTACATGGGATCGTGCCGCAGAAGTGACGTCCCATTGATCTCGTTCTCGCTCCAGAGGACTGTGAACACGGAAGGCGCCGTCTACTGGTGGCGCCTTCCTCCGGCCGGGGGGCGCGGCAGGTCAGGATACGCCTCAGGTCTGAATCCGCCGCTGTTCGGGGAGATCGAGGTGTCCGTCAGCGATCGCAGCGCGCAGGACGTCCTGTGGGCTACGCACGTCGACCCCTGCCTCGCGGTAGCGATCACACGCGCGGTTCAAGTAGGTGACAACCGTAGCGATCGTGACGGGAGGCGACATCAACGCGCCAACCGATTTGCGCGGCACTCCGTCAGCCAGCAGAGACAAGACTTCGAGTTCACGCGGCGGCAGCGACGCCGTTAGGTCTGGGTCGGTAATCAAGACGAAGGCAAGATCGCTGGAGACGGCAGCCTCGCCACGAGAGGCAGCTTCGATGACTGCCGCGATGTCCTGGGGCGGATCAGACTTCAGCGCAAGTCCGAGTGCTCCCGCCTGGATCGCTCGACGCACCGGGACTGGTCGTACCTCGGAGGTCAGCACGACAACCCGGATCCCCTGCGCTGTGAGCGTTGCGATGGTGTCAGAAGGCGTGGTGCCGTCTCCAAGATGAAGGTCCATCAACACCACATCTGGCGGGGCACTGAGGGTGCTCATGAGCTGCTCGGCGGCCTTCCAACTGCTGGCAGATCCAACAAACTCGACACCGTCGAGCAGCCGCGAGACCAAAGCAATGACCCCTTCGACGACAACGGAATGGTCGTCAACGGCCAGGACACGGATCACCCGACCAGCATGGGCATTCAGCTGACCAATGTCGAGTCCCACGATTCGACGGCTCGGCCGGCGAAGCGACGGACACAGTGCAAGATTCCATCGACGTCCTGGACCAACCAGCCCTGGCTCCGCAGGGGCTCACCAAAGGCCTCGGATCCGTGGTGCTGGATCGACAGTCCCAGTCGCCGCCCCAGATCATTCCAGCTGGCGCTCACCGTGACCGACGGCTGAACCGGGCCGTTGCTGTCTTGATGGACATGGGATGGAAGCACCCGCAAGGCGGTGAGCGCAGCTTCCGCCAGTTCAGCATCCAGCTCCCCGTCGCTCCGGACCGTGACCGCCCACCCTGCCTCCCGCATGGTCGTGATGACCGCACGCAGGGAAGAATCTCCGGAGACCACGAGATCGTCACGCACCGCCCGTTCCAGCAAGCCCGCCCGATGCATTACCGCAGGATCGCCCAAGAGTGCTGGGTTGGCAATGATTGCCGTGAGGAACTCAGACAACGTGTCTTGGGTTCCCTTGAGCCGTTCCGCGAGGCGAGCTTGGAGTGCGCGGTAGCCGCTTGCAGCGGTAGCTGAAAGCGCAATGTCAGCCTCAGCGCCGAGGAGGTGCCACGCCACGCGATCTAGCACGCGACGAACGAGGATGCCAATCGCCGCGAGCGCAATCGG
The DNA here is from genome assembly GCA_016715285.1 of Actinomycetales bacterium. Taxonomy (GTDB): domain Bacteria; phylum Actinomycetota; class Actinomycetes; order Actinomycetales; family Dermatophilaceae; genus Phosphoribacter; species Phosphoribacter thorii. Next base: position 485,366 of record JADKAO010000001.1, read on the forward strand.
CGCTGCGACAGACGGCACGAACGTCAACCAGCGCTGCACCGAACCGGCTGCCGCGAAGGAGGTCACGGCACAGATGACCGTCGTGCCGACCCAGCACAATACTGCTTCCCGCAGTCGTCGGAAGATCGAGAGGATTGAGCCGATGAGGCTGGCCCCCGTGGCCATCCAGAAGAAGTGCACACTCAGCGACTCGTGCGTGAGCGCAAGACCATTGATGAGTGCTGCCATCCAGGCAACCATGATGAGCGCAGCGCTCCCCCAGGCGGAAATGGGCTGACGCTGACCGAGCCACAGAGCCGAGCCTCCGGACAGGACGGCGACGGCAGTTGCAGCGAGAGTCGCGACAGCACCGGGGAGGTAACCGCTAAACCACAACGCAAGCCACATGATGGAGGCGAGCTGCGGCACGAGGATGAGGATGAGAGCGCGGACAAGACCTGGCGTCGTGGTGAGGAGAAGCATCCCTCGGGTCCGAGGAGCGCCCCCGAGAGGTGACCAGGCGAGAGTGACCGTGGTTCCTTCACCCGGCGCGGAGTCGACTTTGGCTATCCCCCCGACATCACTCAGCCGATTCACCACGGACTGCTGGATCCCCTTACCGAAGTCTTCCAGGTGAGGTTGGAAGCCGCGCCCCTTGTCACGAACGGTCACGACTACCTCGGAACCCACGCGAGCGACCGTGACAGTCGCCTCGGGAATGCTTGCATGGCGGGCGACATTACGGACGGTCTCACGCACCGCGCCAGCAATAGCCACGGTGACCGCCTCGGGTATCCGGATGCGTTCGGAGCCGAGGACATGAACGATGACGCCTTCCTGGGCACACGCCTCGGTGACAGCAGCTTTGAGTGATTCGACCTCAACCGCCTCGCGACCGCCGATGGTCGCCGTCACCTCGTCCCCAGGTTGCCGCGCCGCCGCGGTTACCAATCCCAGCGCCTGCCGAATCGCTGCGACAGCTCGTGCAGGGGGAACGATTTCGGAACCCATCGCCACAGCCCGCAGGCCATACAGGATTTCGTCATGGACCATCCGGTCAGCTTCGCGACTCTGGCGTGCGGCCGCGCCCTGTCGAGCGGCATCTGCTCGGGCCTGGCGTGCTTGCTGAGCCAAATCGTCGGACATCCGGCTCGCTGACAGGGCAAGGTTCACGCTCAGGAAAGCAGACACGGACATGGCTATGAGTTGTCCCGTTTGACCAGCGACCAGGTCCAATCGCGACAATTCGGGGATGAGTGAGTCGGTGTGCCACGTGGACCACCGCAAGGCCGCATTGACACCGATGAGGGCGACGATCGGGATCCACCCACGTCTCGTAGAGGACCAGGCGCCAAATGCGATCGCCACGATGACGAACTGGGAGGGCCACCAAGCGAGCGCCACTGGGTCCACGGCTTCCATGGGCGGAACGGCGAGGATCATCCCGGTCGCCAGCAACAGAGGCGTCACCACGGCCCTCGTCAGGCTGTGCTGACGTCGAGCTGCACCTCCGAGAACGACGAGCATCCCAAGGGCGACGCACATCAGCCCCACGGTCACGCGCGCGTTTTCAGCGATCGCGGCGTTGGCCCGGAACGTCACGTCAAGAAGGGCGGAGACGCCACCGGCGCAACCGATGACCCACATCGCGAGCACGACGAGGCGCAGCGCCTCCATCGCGCCGCCTTCCCACGATTGCTCCGACGGGTCGCTGGGCACCCGTGACATCGCCGCCTTCCGCTGTTAGGTCGGACCGGTCCCCCCGCACTGGGGGCCGCGGCTCGGTTGAAGCAGATGGTATGCCGCGAGCCTGTTAGCCGCTCGATTCGCCCCGCTCGCGGGCGAGCCGCTCCTCGAAAAGGCTTCTCACGCCAGCAGATTCGCGGAGCAGCTGGACGGCATACGCCGCATGTCCGGGCACATAGCCGTTGCCGATGAGCATGCGCACGTCTGCCGCGAGGCCCTCTGCCCCCAGCGCGGCGGCGGCGAAGCTCGTCGCCATCGAAAAGAAGATGATCGTCCCGCCGGGCGCAGTGGCGAGGATCGCGGGCTGTTCGCACCCGGGGACGTCAACACACACCACGGTGATATCGCACGGACCGCCGGCTGAATCCGCGCCCGCAGCGAGACCCAAGGGCGATCGGGCGTCGGCAATGACGACATGATCAGCGAGGTCCACTCGCCTCAACGCCTGTGCCTCGGCGTCGGTCGGCACGACGCCCACGAGCCGGCTCGCGCCACTCTCGCGGGCAGCAGCGAGCGACAGCGAACCGGACTTACCGGCACCACCAAGCACGAGCACCGACGGCGCCTTGCCGGACGCGGCATACTCACGGACCACCCGAGCCACGAGCGCAGGCGCGCCGCAGACGTCCATGACCATGAGCGACAGGTGCGGGTCGAGATCTGCTGGCACCACTGCGGCGATGCTGCGGGCGAAGAGGACGGCATGTCCCGCGGCCGGGACCTGCTCGCTCTGACCGTCCCACCGCCCCAGCCCGTCGGAGATCGCGAGCGGGGTCAGCGAGAGTGACACGAGGGTCGCTACCCGGTCCCCGACGGCGAGGCCGAGGGGGCTCTCCGGCCCCACCTCAGCGACGGTGCCGATGAGCATGCCTCCAGACCCGGTGACCGGGTTCTGCATTTTGCCGCGACTCGCGACGATCGCGAGCACCTCGGCGCGGACTGCCTCGCCGTCGACGGATCCGTCAGCCCGCTGATGCTTGGTGGCGAGCTGTCGATAGGACGCCGCGTCGAGGTTGAGCGTGTCGAGCGCGATCCGGACCTCTCCAGGCCAGAGTTTGGCCCGGGCATCGAGCCGCTGAGCGGCCTGCGGCAAGGTGACCTCAGGACCCGTAGGCTCAAGGACGCGGTGAAGGCCATACGGGGATTCGACAGTCATATCTCGCTCCTGATTCGCACGTCGGCGCAGATTTTGCCGCCAACAGGTGGCCTCGCCGTAAATCCTCAACTATTCTGCCACTATGAGCCCTGCCATTGACCAGCCGTACCGGTACTCACAGCGTGATCTCGTCGAACCCGACTGGACCAGGTTGCCGGGTTGGCGTGCGGTCACGGAAGACCAGTGGCTCGACGTCCAGTGGCAGCGCAGTCACTGCGTCAAGAATGTCCGTCAGCTCCGTGAGGTCATGGGGGACCTGCTGACCGACGATTTCTATGCGGACCTGGAGCGAGACCAGGCCGAGCGCGCGACTATGTCGATGCTGCTGCCTCCGCAGATGCTCAACACCATGGTGCCGGCAACAGACGGCGAGGGTATGCCGTCCGCCGGGCGGGATTTCACTCGCGCCTTCCTCGATGACCCCGTGCGCCGCTACATGCTGCCGGTGTTCTCGGACCGCGATGTCGAATGGCCCTCGCACCCCAAGGCTCAGCGCGACTCGCTCCACGAGCACGACATGTGGGCGGTCGAGGGTCTGACCCACCGGTACCCCACCAAGGTGCTCGCCGAGCTGCTGCCCACCTGCCCGCAGTACTGCGGCCACTGCACCCGCATGGACCTCGTCGGCAACTCGACTCCCCAGGTCACCAAGCTCAAGTTCGCGGCGAAGCCAACTGACCGGCATACCGCCATGCTCGACTATCTGCGCGCGACCCCGACCATCCGCGATGTCGTCGTCTCCGGAGGCGATGTCGCCAACCTGCCGTGGAAGAACCTCGAGGCCTTCCTCGACAACCTCCTCGCGATCGACTCGATCCGTGACATCCGCCTGGCGACCAAGGCGCTGATCGGTCTGCCCCAGCACTGGGGCGCACCCGATGTCATCGAGGGCATCGGGCGGATCACCGCGACAGCGCGCAAGCGCGGCGTCCACGTCGCGATCCACACGCACGCCAACCACGCCAACTCGATCACTCCAGTGGTTGCTCGCACTGCGCATGCCCTCATGGACGCCGGCATCTTCAACATCCGCAACCAGGGCGTTCTGCTGCGTGGCGTCAACGACACCACCGAGGACCTGCTCGACCTGTGCTTTGCGCTGCAGGACAACGCCGGCATCACGCCCTACTACTTCTACATGTGCGACATGATCCCGTTCAGCGAGCACTGGCGGCTGTCGCTTGCTGAGGCCCAGCACTTGCAGCACTCGATCATGGGGTACCTCCCGGGGTTCGCCACGCCGCGCATCGTCTGCGACGTGCCTTTCGTCGGCAAGCGGTGGGTTCACCAGGTCGAGGAGTACGACCGCGAGACCGGAATCTCCTACTGGCGCAAGAACTATCGGACTTTGCTGGAGGCGTCAGACGTGGATGCGCTCTCGCGCGAATACGTCTACAACGACCCGATCTCGACGCTCCCCGAGAGCGGCCAGGCGTGGTGGCATGCCCAGAGTGATGCCGCCGCGTCGCACGCGGCTGCCGTCGACGCGGCCGCGGCAAGTCGCGCTGCGTCGGTTGCTCAACTCGTCTGAGGATTCGCTTCGCTCAGTCTCACTGGCTCGAAGTCGCTGGGCTTCACGCGCCGTGTCGCCCAGCGGTAGCGGGCGGTTGACGCCGGCCAGATGGTGACATTGCGGCCCTGCTCGTCGAGGTACCAGCTGCGACAGCCCGACGCCCACACAGTACGCCGGGTGCGTCGCCGCACCCAGGAGGCGAATCGTCGCTGCGCCCGTGGGCGGACCATCGCTGGACCGTCCTTGTCCGCGCGGAGGATCGCCTGCACGGCATACCGAATTGCGGACTCGATCTGGAGCACTACCGAGGAGTGCCCGAGCGCGGTGTTGGGTCCCAAGAGCAGGTAGAGCTCCGGGAAGCCCGGCACCGTGATGCCCAGGTGGGTCGGTCGCCCGGCGGCGACCCACTCCGTGCCAAGAGTGTGGCCGGTGACGCCAGTGACGCTCATCCGATCGAAGCTGCCGCCCGGGTCAAATCCGGTCGCCAAGACCAGTGCATCGAGGTCGTGTTTGGTCCCGGCGACGGTCGTGATGCCCGTCGCGTCGACGCGGGCGATGGGGTCGGTCTCCAGCGTGACATTGGGTCGGGTGAAGGTCGGCCAGTAGTCATCTGAGAGCAGCACCCGCTTGCAACCGAGCGCGTAATCCGGGGTGAGTTTGGCTCGGACGACCGGATCGGGGACGTCGCGGGCCAGCCTCGCGAGGGCTTGCCGCTCGATATAGGGCCGCAGCCGCTCCAATCGTCCGAAGCCGAGGACTCGGACCTCGAGACGCAGGTAGGTGTGCCACCGGGCGAGCCGTTGCGTGATCGGCCAGCGCGCAAAGAGCCCCTGGCGCGCCGGGCTCCAGGGTTGGTCGTGTCGCGGCACGATCCAGCTCGCCGTCCGCTGGAACACCGTGAGCTCACTGACCTCACCCGCGATCGCGGGCACCAGCTGCACCGCCGAGGCTCCCGTGCCGATCACGCCGACCCGCTTGCCGGTTAGGTGGGCATCAGCAGGCCAATCGGCCGTGTGCAGCAGGCGACCCTGATATTCGCGGAGTCCCGGGATGCTGGGCCAGACGGGCACGTGCAGTCCGCCGACCCCCAGCACCAGAGCGCCAGCCGTCCAGGTGCGACCGTCGCGCACCTTGACCCTCCACCGATCGCCGCGCCACTGCGCGGACACCACGTCGGCCCCGGTGACAATGTCGTCGGTGAGGCCGAAGCGCGTCACACACTCCCGGAGGTAGCCCCAGATCTCGGGCGCCGAGGCAAAATCTCGCGACCAGTTCGGTTTTTGGGCAAACGAGAGGCTGTAGAGGCGACTGGGCACGTCGCAGGCGCACCCCGGGTATCGGTTGTCCCGCCAGGTGCCACCGACGTCGTCGGCCTTCTCGAGGATGACGAGATCGTCGATACCCGCCTCGCGCAGCCGCGCAGCCATCGCGATGCCGGAGAAGCCCGCTCCGACGATGAGGACCCGGTGATGGCGGGGCTCGCTCGGCTGTGGCTGGCTCACACCTCGTGAGTATGCCTTGCGCCAGCGGCTGGCGTGAGCGGCCCCCGGCGACACGGCATACTCGTCGCTCGTGGCGACCACGAAGGGAACTCGAGCGACGGTGCTCATCCTGGCGTCGCTCACCATGGTGGGGCCATTCACGATCGACACGATCTTCCCGGCCTTCCCCGCCATCGAACGTGACTACGCGACCGATGCCGTCGCTATGCAGCAGTCGATCAGCGTCTATCTCGTCACCCTCGGGGTCATGAGTCTGCTCCACGGCCCGCTGTCGGACGCGCTCGGCCGCAAACCGGTCATCATCGGCGGCATGCTCCTGTATGCCGGGGCGTCTGTCGTGTGCGCCCTCGCACCGACCCTTCCCGTGCTGCTGCTTGGGCGGGCGCTGGAGGGTGTCTGTGCCGGCGCGGGCACGATCGTCGGCCGCACCGTGGTTCGGGACCTCTTCCACGGCGAACAGGCCCAGCGCGTCATGGCCCAAATCTCGATGATCTTTGCCGTCGCCCCAGCTGCTGCACCGATTTTCGGTGGATGGCTGATCGGAATCGCCCACTGGCGCATGATCTTTTGGGCACTCATGGGGATGGCGCTCGTCCTGGCCCTGGCCACGGCCACCCTGCTCCCCGAGACCCATCCAGCCGAACGCCGCTCCCCGCTTCGAGTCAGCGCGCTGGTCGCAGCGGTCGTGGATGCGGCGCGGGATCGGGGGGTGCGTCGGCTGGTCGGCGTCGCATCGTTCAACTTCGCCAGCCTGTTCACGTATATCGCGGCAGCGCCAGCGATCGTGGTGACGCATCTCGGCTTGGGCGCGAGCGACTTTGGGTGGCTCTTTGTCCCGATCGTCCTGGCGATGATGTCCGGCTCGTGGCTCACCGGGCGCCTTGCGGGCACGTTATCGTCCGAGCGATTCCTCGCGTTGGGTTTTGGGTTGAGCGCCATCGGCGCGACCCTCGGCCTCGCCGCTGAACTCTCTGGACTTCCCCGCTTCCCGTGGATCCTCATCGGACCGATGATCACCGGATTGGGGATCGCGCTCGTCTTCCCGATCTCGACGCTCCTGTTGCTTGACCTGCGCCCAGCGCATCGCGGCACGCTGTCGACCCTGCAGGCCTTCGCCTCGACGGTGCTCAATGCCGTGCTCGCCGGAGTGATCGTGCCGGTCGTCGCGCTGCGCCTGGAGACCCTCTCGCTGACCGCTCTCGGGTTCACCGCCCTCGGGTGGTTGACCTGGTCACGGCAGCGGCGCGCGGCGCGCGGGCTCCCCGAAGCCGCGCCTCTCACGGAGTGACGACCGGGCGGCCTTCCCACGACGTGGACAGCACCACCGTGGTGCGGGTGTTGACATGCGCCACGGTGCGGATCCTCGCGAGGAGTTCCTCAAGGGCCAGGGGCGACGCCACCCGCACCTTGGTGACGTAGTTGAAGTCACCTGCCACTGAATGGCACGCCTCGATTTCGGGCATCGCACGCAGCTGATCGGGGATGTCGTCGGGAGCTGCCGGGTCCAGCGGCGAGAGCGAGATAAACGCGGTGAGCGGCCGACCGAGCTCGGCAGCATCAATGACCGCCTGATAGCCCTTGATGACCCCGCGCTCCTCCAACCGACGCACGCGTTGGTGCACGGCCGAGGTCGATAGGCCGGTCGCCTTGCCGAGGTCGGTGAAGCTCATCCGCCCATCTGCCGCAAGCAATTCCGCGAGGTGGTGATCAAGCCGCTCCATGTCCATAACTTACCGATGCCCGTCACATACCCCCAGGTCGCCCACGTCCTGAAAGGATGCCGACGTGACGGATCCCACTCGGCTCATGCTCCTGGACTCGGCCAGCCTCTACTTCCGGGCCTTCTACGGCGTGCCCGACACGCGCGATGACCCCTCGTCCGAGCCACCCACCAATGCCGTCCGCGGCTTCCTCGACATGATCGCCACGCTCATCGACCGACACCGTCCGACGCATTTCGTTGCCTGCTGGGATGACGACTGGCGGCCTGCCTTCCGGGTGGAGGCGATCCCCTCCTACAAGACCCACCGGCTTGCTCCCGACGGCGGTGAGGAAGTCCCCGACGACCTCTCGCCACAAGTGCCGATCATCGAAGCCTGCCTCAAGGCACTTGGCCTCGCTCGCCTCGGTGCTGCTGGTTATGAAGCCGATGACGTCATCGGCACACTCGCACACCGCGTCCGGGCCGACATGTTCGTGGATGTCGTGACCGGCGATCGTGACCTTTTCCAGCTGGTTGACGACGCGAGCAACTGCCGGGTCCTTTACACCGCGCGCGGCGGCGTCCGCGACCCGGACCTTGTTGACCAGGCATTCCTCCAGGAGAGGTATGCCGTACCCACCGGCAACGCCTACGCCGACTTCGCCGTCCTGCGCGGTGACAGCTCAGACGGGCTGCCAGGAGTCGCCGGTATCGGCGAAAAGACCGCTGCCGCCCTGCTTCAGACCTTTGGTGACCTCGCGGGAATCCGTGCGGCCATCGACTCCGGAGACCCGAGGATCAAGGGAGCGCAGCGCACCCGACTGGAGGCCGGAGCGGCGTACCTCGATGTCGCCCCGCGGGTGGTGCGGCTCGCACAGGACGTGCCGATCCCCGACCTCGACTTCGCGCTCCCCCGCGCCGTGGCCGACCCAGCCCTGCTGAGCCAGCTCGCGGTCGACTACGGCCTGACCAACCCGTTCAACCGAGTGCTGGGTGCGCTCGGCATCCACTGAGCCAGCGGGTCACACAACGGGTTAGGACGCCTTTGTCGTCTTCGGTTCCTCAGCAGGGGCCGCAAGGTGCTCCTTCATGCTTGCTTCCATGTAGCTCGGGAAGGTCGCATAGTCCGGCACGATGTCCTTGCAGGCCGTGGCACTGAGGATCATCCGGTCGCCGAGGCTCTGCCCAGCAACAAGCAGGCCGCAGCCTGGCGACAAGAAGCCGTAGATGAAGTACTCGGCGATGGGGGCACCGGCATACACCGGACTCTGTTGCGGCCCACGCACATTGGAGATCGCAACGTTGTAAAGCCGGGGAACGACGCCTGCGGGCAGCGCCGTCATGATCCGCGCTCCTGGCGCCATGATGGCCGATGGGATGAGGGCGGCAGCGCGGCGGACGAGGTGGCTCGGGATGTTGTCCCATGTGGTCTTCGCACGGGTGGCGGCTTCATGCGCGAAGCGCACCCGTGCCGTCGGGTCGGTGAGGTGCGTCGGGATCGGGAGGAACAGCATCCAGACGTGGTTGGCCCAGCGTTCGGTCTCCTGACCAGTGCGCCAGGAGATCGGCGCCGACCCGATGAGCGGCTGGTCCGAGACACCCCCGTGGTCGGCCATGTACGCACGCAGAGCACCAGCGGTGATGGCGAGGACCGCGTCGTTGACCGTGCCCCCAACCTTCTTGCCGACGGCGCGCAGGTCCGCGACGGCAAAGTCGGTGAGCGCCACGCCGAGGTTGGTCGTGACGGTCCCATTGAACGGGCTCGCCGGTGGCCGCATCGTCGGCATGAGTGGTTCGATGTCGCGCTGGTGTTCCTCGCCCACTTTGGCTAGTAGTCCGCCGAAGGGGCGGCTGAGCTCACCGGGCAGGACTCGCATGAGGGTGTGCGGCAGCGCAGCCATCCCTTCCTTGGCGACCTGGCCCGAGGCCCAGGCCGCGAGATCAGCCTGCAACTTGGCGACCTCGAGGGGTCGGGCGATCGTCTGGGTTAGCGCGCGCCGCGCGAGCGCCACTCGCCGACGCAGCGGGCTCAGTGGCGCACTCTCGGTCCGCGGAGCATCGCTGGGCTCATCGGACAGCGCGTCGTAGATCGCCCACAGGGCGCTCCCGTCAGTGAGCCCGTGGGTGATCTTGACGAGGAGCGCGAAGCCACCGTTCTCGAGTCCTTCGATGAGGTGGATGCGCCACATCGGCCGGTCGCGCGGCAGGTGCTCGGCCATGATCCCGTCAACGAAATCCAGGAGCTGCTGGCGGCTGCCCGGTGTGGGCAGGGAGGTCGCGACGATGTGCTCCTCGAGGTTGAGGTCTTCGACCTCCACCCAGTGCCGCGCGTCGAGCCCGAGCGGCACGGAGTGCAGGCTCCAGCGCAGCAGTGGCAGCATCGGCAGGCGTTCGGCGACTCGGGTGCGCAACCATGCCAAGCGGCCTCCGGGCGGCGGGGGCGAGGCCTCGAAGACGGCGATGCCCGCGACGTGACCCGTGGTCTTGGGGGTGTCGAGGGCGAGATACATCTCGTCAAGGCCGGTCAGCCGTTGCATGGTGGCGAAGTCCTTCCGTGGTCACGCGCCAGAGTCGTTCCCGACGCTAGCGCCCCCGCAGTGTCGGTATGCCGTCCGCGTGACCAACGCCGCGTCTCTCACGCGTCAAGCAGCGCCCAGTCAGCGACCAGTCGGTCGTCAGTCGAGGCGATCTGCCGCGACCACGCCGCGCATGACCGAGTCAGCTGCTCGCCGCGCCTTGGCCGCCAGCGCTGGGTGCGGGGCGCAGTCGGCGAGCTGTCCCAACAGATCAACGACCTGCTTGCACCGCCGGACGAAGTCACCTGGCGCTAAATCGGTGCCGCGCAACACATCATCGAGGCGGTGCCCTCGCGCCCAGCGCTGCATCGACCAGGCGATCGACGGGTCAGGGGCGGTCGTTGGCTGCAGTCCGTGTGCGAGTTCGCGTTCGATCAGCCGGACCCACAGCTGGTGCATCCGGTCGAGGGCGACGATGACATCACCCGGTGGGCTCTTCGTTGACGTCTGACCGTCATCGCGCCGACTCTCGTGCACCAACGTGGACACGGCAGCGGCAAGTCCAGCTGCGTCGACGGTGTTCCAGACGCCAGACCGCAGGCACTCGGCGGTGAGCAGATCCTTCTCGGTGTAGAGGCGGCTCAACATCCGGCCGGCATCGGTGACGACCTGCCCGTGGTCGGCGAGGTAGCCCAACTCGTCCAAGAGCGAACACACCCGGTCGAAGGTGCGCGCGACCGTGTTGGTGCGTGACTCCACCTGGGCGATCGCCCCGTCAACGTCCCGTCGGAGGCGCCACCAGGTGGCTCCCCACCTGGCGTGCTCCTCGCGGTCCGGGCACTCGTGGCACGGGTGTGCGCGCAGTTCGCGGCGCACCGCCGTCACCTGCTGCTCCAGCTCAGAATCACGACCTCGGGTATGCCGTCCGCCTGGCTCCCGCGCAGGCGGCTCGTGCGCGACGCGAATCCGGAGCGTGGCCGCCAAATCGCGACGAGACTTGGCTTGCCGCGGGTTGAAGTCTCGCGGGAGTCGCACCGTGAGCACCGGGGCGAGTGCGGACGTCACATCGGCAGCCGCGAGCCGACGTACTTGTCGATCTTCAGTGAGCACCGACGGCGCCGGTGGGTGGCCATATCCGCCGCGATCAGCGGTGATGACGACGGCATACCCAGCGTGTCGACCCCGCGGGATCCGCACCACGTCGCCGGGTCTCAGGCCAGCGAGCGACTCTTCGATCGCTTGCCGCTCAGCCACCGAGCGGCGTTGGCTCGCGGACTTCTCCACTGAGCGCAGCTTCTCCCGGAGCGCGGCATACTCGGCGAACTCCCCCAGGTGACACTCCATGCGGGCGGCATACTCGGTGAGTTTGGCCTCGTCGCGCCGGATCGAGCGCGCCAGCCCGACCACACCACGGTCTGCCTGGAACTGCGCGAACGAGAGCTCGAGGAGTTCACGGGCCTCGTCGCGGCCCACATGCCCGACGAGGTTGACCGCCATCGTGCTAGTGGGCCGGAAACTCGACCGCAAGGGGAACGTGCGGGTCGATGCGAGACCGCCGACCGCGTCGGGATCCACCCCAGGGTGCCAGACGACGACCGCGTGACCTTCGACGTCGATGCCTCGGCGCCCCGCGCGGCCGGTGAGTTGGGTGTATTCGGCGGGGTGAGCTCGGCGTGGGTGTCGCCGTTGAACTTCACGAGGCGCTCCAGCACGACCGTGCGCGCGGGCATGTTGATCCCCAGCGCGAGAGTCTCGGTCGCAAAGACCGCCTGGACCAGGCCGGCAGTGAAGAGCTCCTCCACGATCTCCCGGAAGGTCGGCAACATGCCAGCGTGGTGAGCGGCGAAGCCGCGGCTCAGTCCGTCCACGAAATCCCAGTAGCCCAAGACCGCGAGGTCTTCCTCTGGCAGTCCGGCGACGCGCTCCTCGACGACCCGGCGAATGCGGCGGGCTTCCTCATCCGACACCAGCCGCACGTCGCGCGCGATCAGCTGACCCACCGCAGCATCGCAGCCGGCGCGACTGAAGATGAAAGTGATCGCCGGCAGCAGCCCAGCGCGGTCCAGGGCGATGATCGTCTGCGCGCGCGACGTGGTGGGGCGGCCCCCACGGGGGCGGCTGTCGGCGTCCTGTCGGGCCCGGTCACGTGGGTGCCGGCGATCACCACCGGTGTATGCCGTCCGCCTCTGATAGGTCTCAATCCGTTGCGTCACAGCCGGATTGACCCGCGTCGACGCGCTGTCTCGGACAAAGAGGTCCATCAGGTCAGTGCCGACGAGGAGGTGCTGAAACAGCGGGACTGGCCGCTCCTCGGAGACGACAATGTCGACGTCACCGCGGACTTGACGTAGCCACTCGCCGAACTCTTCGGCATTGGAGACGGTCGCCGAGAGCGACACGACGATGACGTCCTCGGGCAGATGGATGATGACTTCTTCCCATACCGCGCCGCGCGTGCGGTCAGCGAGGTAGTGGACTTCATCCATGACGACGTAACCCAGGTCGGCCAAGGTGGGCGATTCGGCATACATCATGTTGCGGAGCACCTCGGTCGTCATGACGACAATCGGCGCCTCGCCATTGATTGACGAGTCTCCCGTGAGGAGCCCCACCCGGCTCGCACCATGGACCCGCACGAGGTCGGCGTACTTCTGGTTCGACAGAGCTTTAATCGGCGTGGTGTAGAACGCTTTTCGCCCCGTCGCGAGCGCGAGATAGACGGCGAACTCCCCCACGAGGGTCTTGCCGGCACCCGTCGGTGCAGCGACAAGCACACCCCGGCCTTGCGCAAGCGATTCACACGCCTCGCGCTGGAAGTCATCGAGCTCAAAATCGAGCCCACTGGAGAACTGCGCGAGGTGTCCGGGCTGGTCAGGCGCGATCATGGTTGCAGGATCGTGAGGGCACCAGGCACGACGTGCACAGTCATCGGCAGCGGCAGGCACTCCTCGCCGTCGGCCTGAGAGTAGATGCCGGGCGACTCGAGGCGAACCTCGCGCCCACGCAAGAGCTGAACTCGCGGGTGACTGAGGTGTTTGCCGAGGAACACTTTGGGGAAGACTCGCAAGAAGGCACCGCGCGAGATCTGGTGGACGATGAGGACGTCGAGGAGCCCGTCGTCGACCTTCGCATCGGGACACACCCGCATGCCGCCGCCGAAGTCTGGCCCATTGCCGACGGCAACGAGCATGGCTCTCGTCTCAATGCGCTGGCCGTCGACCGTGACGGCATACTCCAAGCCGGTGAAGGTGCGCAGCTCCAAGGCGACTGCCGCGAGATAGCGGGGGGTGCCATGCAAGCGCGTGAGGGTCTTGCCGCGGTCGTTGACCTTGGTGTCAAAGCCGGCCCCGAGCACGCCGATGAACCATTGGCTGCCGTCCTCAGTGACAGCACGGCCCAGGTCGATGCGGCGAATCGGTGCCGAGGCGAGGAAGTCCGCCACCCGGAGGCTGTCGCGGCCCGGGATACCCAGGTGGCGCGCGTTGTCGTTGCCGGTCCCCGTGCCCACGATGCCGAGCGTGACGGACGTCTGCGCACAGAGAGCGGCCGCGTGGTGAACAGTGCCGTCCCCGCCGAACACCCCCAGGACATCGATCTCCTCGGCCGCGATCGCGGCGGCGACGCGGACGCGCGCCGTCGCCAAATCGGGGTCAGACAGGTCCACCACCGTGTGCCCGCGGCCCGCGAGGATGGCCGTGACTTCTCTGGCGAGCCCGGCGGCCCGAGAACGGCCAGCATTGGGGTTGGCGAGCAAGCCAATGCGGCGAGGAGAGGTCGCGGCCATCACGATCGGAGGCTACAGGGCAGACGCTTGATCGTCCGGGACGCTCAACCAGCCAAGACTCGCGTCCCGCTTGGCGCGGCGACGGTCAATGAGCCACGCGATCCCCACCGCGAGGAAATACAGCGCGACCATCGGCAGCGCCATGAGGATCATCATCCACGGGTCGGGGGTCGGCGTCATGATCGCGGTGAACAGGAAGCAGAGGAAGACCGCAACGCGCCAACCCTTGATCATGACCCGTGAGGGCAGCACGCCCACCGCGTTCATGCCGACGAGGAAAACCGGCAGGAGGAAGGCCGCCCCGAAGGCGAGGATGAGCTTGACGACGAACGAGAGATAGTCGGACGTGGCGAGAATGTTCGACGCAGAGTCAGGCGCAAAACTCAGGAGGGTCTCCACGGCCCTGGGCAGCACGGCATACGCGAGGTAACACCCCAAGATGAACAGCGGCACGGCAGCGCCCACAAACGCCATGGACAGCCGCTTTTCCTTCTTCGTGAGCCCCGGCACGATGAATGCCCAAATCTGGTAGAGCCACACGGGTGAACTCACGAGCAGGCCGACAAACAAGCTCACCGTGATGAAGACCGAGAACGGGTCGGTGACCAGGGCGAAGTTCACCGAGGCGATGGCGCCACCACGCTTGCTCGCGGCGAGAGCGCGAATCGGATGGGTCAGTTGGTCGTAGATCGCTTGGTACCGCATCGCCCCGACCACGGCGCCAACGATGATCGCCAGGACCGAGATCACCGTGCGACGGCGGAGCTCACGCAAGTGCGCCCCGAGGGTCATCCGACCTTCGGGGTCACGGTTGCGGCGGAAGCGAGCCATAACGTCAGTGGAGGCAGCGCGGCGGTATCGGCCGCGTGAGCCAACTCAGCTCAGAGCGGGCGCCCGTCGGACGAAGGGGACGTCGTTTCGGTGCGCGGTGGGACAACATCTCCGGGAACCGTGTCGGAGGCGGCCGGGCTCGGCTTGGGGTGGGTGCCGTCGGTCTTCATCTCGTTGACTTCGGACTTGAAGATGCGCATCGAGCGGCCGACGCTGCGGGCCATGTCGGGCAGCTTCTTCCACCCGAACAGCAGCACAAGCAGCAAGAGCACGACGATGAGATGGCTGGGCTCGCGGAAGAGGTTCATCGGGCGTCGGCCTTTCGCTTGGACTGATTGGTCTCGAAGTCTACGTCGCGCGCCCAAGCAGGGCGGCGTTGCCTGCGCCTGTGCTCCCGGAAGCGCGCGTATGCCGTGCGCGCGGCCTCCCGCTCGGCCCGCACCTCAGCGATCGGCCGCCCAGCAGCAGGGGTATGCCGTGGAGCCGACTCTGCGCGCCGCGTGGTCTCCGCGTCGATCGCTATCTCGGTCGCCCACGCCAACACCTCAAGCTCGCCGACGACGTTGCCGAGTCGAGTGGTGCTCCCCCACGCCGCGCGAGCCCGCCGCCAGAGCCACCAGGCCGACCCCGCCAAGAGAACGATCCAGATGACGACCCACACGAGGAGCCTCACGGACGTGCCTCTCCAGCAGGAGGTACGGAGGGCGCTGGCACGGCATACGCGCGCAGTGCAGTGTCGGCTTCCGCGGCGATAGCTGCGCCGAGCGAGGGCGGCGAGACGACGCAGAGTTCGCCCCCGAGCCGCCACGCAAGGCGCTTGACCCAGCCGAGGTCCGCGGCGCGCACGGTGATCGTGCGGCTGCCGTCGGGATGATCGACGACGCTCTCGGCCGGATAGTACTCAGCAACCCATCTCGCGCCAGGGGTGACCGTCATGACAACAGCCTGGTGGTCGGACGAGGAGACGAAAGCGCTGGTGCGTGGGTCCTGGGCAAGGGCCGCCGCGGGTGGCGTGCCGTCGAGGTCGAGCACTGCGATCGATTCGATCCGGTCGACGCGGAAGAGCCGCACCGCCTCCGCGCGGTGGCACCACCCTTCGAGGTACCAATGGGCATCCAAGGTGACCAGACGGATGGGGTCGACATCGCGATCAGTGACTTCGTCGCGAGCGGACAGATACCGAAGATGGATTCGGCGTCGGTCTTTGATGGCGTGCTCGACTGTGGACAGCACCCCGCTCTCAGGTCCTTGCGGGAGCGCAACGGTGACCCTGCTCGCCACGCCGCCCGCGACACCGGTGGCGGTCTCGAGCTTGGCCAGAGCGGAGTTGACCGCGTCCTGGTGGGCGCCGCTGGCGCCGGGAGCGAGCGCCCGCAGACCGACCATGAGTGTCAACGCCTCGTCAATCGTGAACCGCAAAGGCCGCGAGATCGCGTCCGCGTTGCCGAGGAAGATGCGCCCGTCCTCCCAATCGGCCTCGATGAGGTCATCGGGGAGGTGACCTGGCGTGCCACAGACGAACAGCAGCGACAGATCCGCGTCGAGTTGCTCGTGCGTGATGCCGAATTGCGCTGCGGCCGTGTCGATGTCGACTCCCTGGTGGGCAAGGAGCCAAGGCACCATCGTCAACAGGCGGGACAGTCGCGCGGTCGCGCTCTCTTGCGGTCGGGCGCTCATGGCGCCTCCTCGCGTGCGTTGCTTAGGGCCCCACTGGTATGCCGGTCGCGCGCCGCGGTGAGGAGCGTGATCACGGCGGTCTTGACCGCGTCGGGTGCTTCCACGACGACGTCCACTCCGTAGCTCGCGACCTCAGCCGCCAGGTCCTGCTCGTCTCGATAGTCGACGTCGAGCAGCGACCACTCGTCATCGACCTCGCCAATCGTGCGCGCCCGACGCCGGAGCAAGTTGGCTGCTCCCCTGCGCACGCGGAGGATGGCCGGGGGTTGGTCAATGGGCACCGACTCGGTCTCTCTTACGAGGACCCGCGGCTCGTGATCGGCCGGCGGGTCGAAAGCTGCCGCTCGGCCGACTGCCGTGACCTTGTCAGCCACCCGACTGAGCCGGAAGACGCGCTCGGCTTGCCGGTCGAGATCCCATCCGGTGACGTACCACCGCCCCCGCCATTGGGTCATCCCCCATGGCTGGATGCGCCGCGTGGAGGTCGTGCCGTCGCTCTTACGGTAATCAAAGGTGATGGTCCGACGGGCGAGCATCGCGGCCTTGACTGGCTCGAAGACGGGCTCGGTCGTGCTGACGCGAGGCTGGGCACCGACGATCGATTGGTCGTCGAGTTCGACGCCGGAGGCAGCCAGTTTGGTCAGGGCCGCATTGGCGGAGGCCGCGAGGCTGGCGTGGCTCCAGATTTGTCCAGCGAGGGCGAGGGCGGTGACTTCGTCTGGGGCGAACTCAATCTCCGGCAACGCGTACTCACGCCGGTCAATGCGATAACCCTGATCGTCATCAAACAGCGGGTCGACAACGTCAACCACCAGGGGGATGCCGAGTTCGCGGAGCTCGTCCTTGTCACGCTCAAACATCCGGTCGAACGCCTCGATCGACGCTGTCGCCTGATACTGCGGCACGGCCGCCCGAATGCGCGCCTTGGTCAACGGCATCCGCGTTGACAACAGCGCAATGACGAGGTTGAGCAGCCGCTCGGTCTTGGCGGCAACACTCGGCTGGACGGTCACGTAAGCGACGGTACCCCGCCCGAGTCTGGGATTAGCGGACGTCGACCAGGTCGACGACAAAGATGAGTGTCTCCCCAGGCTTGATGACGCCGCCGGCGCCGCGCTGACCGTAGCCGAGGTGCGGCGGGATGGTGAGCTTGCGACGCCCACCGACCTTCATCCCGAGCAACCCTTGGTCCCAGCCACGGATGACCTGACCGATCCCGGCCCGGAAGCTCAGCGGCTCGCCACGGTTCCAGGAGGAGTCGAACTCCTCACCGGTGGAGAAGCACCAGCCGGCGTAGTGCGTTGACACGGTTTGACCGGCCGCCACTTCGGGACCGTCGCCTTCGATGAGGTCCTCAATGACGAGGTCAGCCGGTGGAGTGTCGCCGGGGAAGTCGAGTTCAGGCTTGTTGCGCGCAGGGTCGAGGGCCATGTGTGGACCTTCCGAGAGGGTGGGTCTGGGCTTACCGAGTGGGGGACAAATCAGCGTTGGACGTCAGGAGGCGGCGAGAATGTCGACGACGAACACCAGAGTGTCCGTGCCGGAGATCTTCGGCGGACTGCCCGCGGCACCATAACCGTCAGCTGGCGGGACGACCAACAAGACTCGGGATCCGACCTTCTTGCCGATGAAGCCCTGGTCCCAGGCCTTGATGACCTGACCCCCGCCCGCGGCAAAGGTGAATGGCGACTTCCGCGGCCATGATGAGTCGAACACGCTGCCGTCCTTCCACAGCACGCCGGTGTAGTGGACCGTCACAGTCTGTCCCGACGCGATGGCGGGGCCATCGCCCTCGATCAAGAGCTGATTGACCAAGCTGCCGGGAGCAGCCGCTCCAGCCGGCACCGTAATCGTCGGGCCAGCGGTGTCATCAAACGTCACAGTAGGTAGACCGGCGACTGGAGCAACGGGTGTGCCCTGGGCCTTGGCCAGCGGTGCTGATACGCCGAGCACATCGATAATCCAGACGAGATTCTCGGTCCCTGAGACACCGAGTTCAGGACGGCCAGTTGGCCCGAAAGCCTCCGCAGGAGGAATGACGGCCAATAGCCGGCTGCCTGACTGTGCACCCTGAAGGGCTGTATAGAGGCCGGGAAGCAACTCTCCCTTTTGGAGGTCGATGGTTTGCACGGCCCCATCGGTATACGTCGAATTCAAGAGCGTTGCGTCGGTGCCCTTGAAGATGCTGAAGTGCGCCTTGACGGTCATCCCTTCCCCAGCAGCGACGCCGGTGCCGGGGGTGACGACAGTGCGGCTCGTGGCTGCAACCGCGAGCGGCTTGGTGGCGAAGCTCACGCCGGGAACGGCGCCAGAGGGGCCTGAGACGGTCACCGCGGCGAGGGACGCTAGATCGGTGGCGGACCCCAATGGGCCCGCTGGTGTCGCCGCGGCTGACGAGGCTCCCGCCGAGATCGACGACGTGCCGGTGGGACTGGGGTTCGTGGAGCCGGTCGTGCACCCGGCGACGGCAAGGAGGACGGCGATGCCCGGGAGGACAATCCGGTATGCCGTAGCGCGAGAGTTCGCGCCGCGGGTCGACGGCGGGGTGGGGCGGAGAGCGTGTGACAAGACAGAACCTCTCAGGCAGCGGCTGGTCATGACCGACCACCAGTCGTGGTCGCATCACCGCCCGACACTCTAACCGGGCATCCTGAGCTACTCCTGCATGCTCTCGATCAGGCGGTCGACTCGCTCATCAATCGCAGTGAAGGGGTCCTTGCACAAGATCGTGCGCTGGGTTTGATCGTTGAGTTTGAGATGCACCCAATCGACGCTGAAATCACGCCGATGGGCCTGCGCCACCCGCACGAAGTCCCCCCTGAGTTTGGCGCGCGTCGTTTGCGGCGGAACGGTTTTGGCGCGGAAAATCGGCAAATCCTCGCACGCACGGGCGACTAGACCGCGACGTTGCATGAGGTAAAAGAGCCCACGGCGTCGGTTAATGTCGTGATAGGCGAGGTCGATCTGCAGCAGCCGCGGGTCATCGAGGCTGAGACTGTGGCGCACGGCATACCGGTTGAGCAGTTGCCACTTGATGACCCAATCGATCTCGCGCTCGATGGCGCTGAGGTTGTCCGTTTCGATGGCATCCAATGACCTCGTCCACAGGTCGAGCACCCGGGCGTGAGTGTGATGGACCCACCCCTCGCGATCGGCGGCTTCGCGGACCCGCTTGAGGTATTCGCGCTGCATCGCCAGGGCACCGATGGTACGGCCGTCCGCGAGCCGGACGAGGCGTTGCCCGGTCATGTCCTGGCTCATCTCGCGGATCGCTCGAATGGGGTTGTCGAGAGTGAGATCCGTAGCCGACCCACCTGCCTCCAGCATGCGTAGGACGAGGTCGGTGGCGCCCAACTTGAGCAAGGCTGTCGTCTCAGACATCGAGGAATCCCCGACGATGACATGCAGCCGCCGATATCGCTCGGCGTCGGCATGTGGCTCATCTCTCGTGTTGATGATCGGCCGGCTCCGCGTTGTGGCGCTGGACAGTCCCTCCCAGATGTGGTCAGCCCGCTGACTGATAGAGAACACGGGTCCGGTTGAGGTGCTCGTCAGTTTGCCTGCGCCAGTGATCAATTGGCGGCTAATGAGGAAGGGGATGAGGCTGCTCGACAGGTTCTCGAACTCCCCTGAGCGACCGACGAGGTAATTCTCATGCGACCCATAGGAGTTGCCGGCGGAGTCCGTGTTGTTCTTGAAGACGTAGATCTCACCGACAAGACCTTCGTCCCGGAGGCGCTGCTGGGCCTCTTCGGCCAAGCCTTCCAGTATCCGCTCGCCCGCCTTGTCGTGGGTCACCGCTTCGAGCAAGACGTCGCATTCTGGCGCGGCATACTCCGGATGCGACCCGACATCCAAATAGAGCCGCGCGCCATTGGACAAGAACACGTTGCTTGATCTGCCCCACGCGACCACCCGACGGAACAGATACCTGGAAACCTCGTCGGGGGTGAGGCGTCTGGACCCTTCGGAAGTGCAGGTCACGCCGAACTCGGTTTCGATGCCGAAGATCCGCCGGTCCATGGGCTCACCATAGGTCAGCGTCCGGTCAGGTGACTCGGTTGGGTGAGATCTGAGATCATGTCGGCCATGTCAGAACAGGGCGCGCCGGGGGCCAAGGAAGCGCTGCCCTCCGCCGGGCCCGACGTCGGCAATGTCTCGGCTCACGCTCTCGCGATCCTGACTCGCGCACAGACATATGCCGATGCCGCTCGCCAGGAGGCTGACGAGGCGGTGCTAGCGGCGACGGCGCGAGCCAAGTCCCTCACAGAGGCTGCTGATCGACTCCACGACGAGGCCCTGACTTTGCATGGCGCCGCGCTTCGGGATCGCGACCTGGCAGCGAAGGAACTCGCGGCAGCACGCGAGGATTCCGGCGCCATGTTGAACGACGCGGCTGCGCAGGCGGCGCTCGTTGCGGAGGCTGCCGCACGTCGCGGGGCCGCAGAACTTGCCGAGGCGCACGACGCGGCAACGGCTCTCCTCCAATCGGCCACAGAAGAAGCACTTCGTGTACGCGAGGGAGCGACGGCCGAGGCTGCGGCCGAAGCGGAGTCACTGCGGGAAGCCCGAGCGCTGTGCGAGGCGGACATCGCTGCGGAGCGATCGACGGCGACAGCCGAGGTCGCAGCACTTCGCAGCGCAGTCGAGCGGGCGAACGCAGAGCTTCGGGAAGAGGCGGTCGTAAAAGCCGCGTCCGTGCGCGAGGATGCCGACAGGTACGCCGCAACGGTCACCGCCGCGGCGCTCGCCCTCCAGGAGCGCACGGTCTCTGAGACGGCTGCCCTCCGCGCGGACGCAACAGCCCGGAGCCAGGCGGAGCTCGCCAAGTCCCAAAGGGAGTCACAACGCCTCCTCGCCGAAGCGAACGCTCACCTCACTTGGGCGGAGCAGACGATGCGCAGCATCTTGGACAGTGCGCACACGGAGGCAGATCAGCTTCGCATTACGACGGCGCGCGACCTGGCTAGTCACGCTCGCCGCCGACGCCAGCAAGTGGAGGCGATCTTGGCGCGGGTCTCCCACCGAGCGCGCACGCTGCTCGATAAGACGGCACACGAGGCGGAGCGGGTGCGAGGCCAGGCCAGTGCGTTCCTCGATGCCGCCACCATCGACGCCCGGGCGACTGCCACTGCGGCGCAGCGGGAGGCCGACCGTCTCGTGGCGGAGGCGCAGGCAGCGGCGGAGGTGATTCACGAGCGAGCAGCAGCCCGACTTCGTGATGCCGAGACTGGCGCTCGGATTATCCGCGAACGCACGGCTGCCGACGTGGAGCAACTCCATCGGGACGCACACGAGGACCGTCGGTCCGCCCGTGCTGAGTTGGTGTCGACCCTGGCCGAGGCTCGCGCCGAAGCAGATCGGCTCCGTGCCGAAGGTCGCGGGGCCGTCGAGTCTGCCCGAGCTGAAGTCTCGGCCCTCAGCCGTCGGCGCGATGACATCACGGCACAACTAGCCCACCTCTCTGGCGTGATTGAGGCGCTCGCCGTTGCTGGTCCGAGTTCGGATCGTGGCGCAACCGCTGTCAGCCCTGACCACGACACCCACCCAGACTGCCACCCCGTACCTACCTCGATGGGACAACCATGACTGACTCAACACCTTTTCGTAGCGTGCTTCGCGGCTACGACCCGATCCAAGTTGATCAGGTCTTGCACGAGCTGCGGATGGCCATCGACGCTGCCCGACAAGAGGCAGCTGAACGCACCGTTGAGGTGAGCAAGCTCGGGGCGCTTCACGAAGAGCTCCGGCAGCATGTCGCGATTCGCGACAGCGAAATCAGTGCACTCCACGATGCCCAACGTCGAGCATCGGCACCAACGTTCGCGGACCTGGGCGAGCGGATCGGGTCAATCCTCGCGTTGGCCGACCAAGAAGCCACCGAAATGCGGTCCGCTGCCGAGCAGGCCGCACTGGCGAGCCATCAAGCCGCCGAAGCATCGGCTGCCGAAGCACATGCCTCAGCAGACCGCTATGCCACCGACATCCGTTCCAAGGCCGACGCCGATGCTGCGAGAATCCTTGAAGACGCGCGGACCAAAGCCGACGACATCCTCGATGCCGCCGACCGCGAAGCTTCCGCTCGGCGCGAGGAGGCCGAGGCGGTATACGAGAGCCAGCGAGCCAAGGCAGCCGCAGCAGCCGCAGATTTCGAAACTACTCTGGCGACGCGCCGCGAGAAGGCGGCGCAGGAATTCTCCTCACAGTTGGCCCAGCACGAGGCCAATCTGGCGGCGATCCAGGAGCGCTCGAGTCAACTTGCTGCCGAAAGCCACGCCGCCCACGAGAACGCCCGGGCGGAGGCGAATGCTCTCCTCGAGCGTGCCCGCAGCGAAGCCGCAGCCATGGTGGCCGCCGCACGCGAGCAAGCTGACCGCATCAAGCGGGACTCCGATCGTGAGCTGGCAGCGGCGACCGCGCGCCGCGACAGCATCACCGCTCAGCTCACGAACGTTCGACAGATGCTGGCCACGCTGGGCGGTGGCGTCATGGTCAACCCGCTGCCCGACGCGGACCCAGCCCCGATGACGACGAAGGTTGAAGCGGAGGACGTGGACGTGGAGGACTCAACCGACCCCGAAACGGCGGCCGCTGAGGATGGGATCGACGCCATGGCCGGAAGCGCAGACAGGATCGTCACACGGTGATGGCATAACGCCCCGGAGTTGACCGCCCGCCTCAGACCTTCTTGTCGCTGGGCGGCGGCACCTGGGGGTCTGCCTCGACGACGGCTTCACTCGTGACCCCGGACAGGATGTCCGGGTGCCCGGGTATGCCGTCGTCTGCCTCTGGTGCGTGCGCGGTGGGGCTGTCGGCGTTGAGCAGGTCCGCAAGCAGCGGACCGACAATCCGCCGGAAGGTGCGGCGTGGGCGCTGCCGATCCAGGACAGCGACTTCGAGTTGCGTGGGCAGGAGTCGGCGGGGTTCGCCTCCCGCGGGGTCGACCGCGAGCGTGCCCACCGCGAGCGCGAGCGCATCGGCGAGGCTCAGGCCAGGCTTCCAGCTGCCGCGGAGTCGCTCCTCAGCCTGTGAGCTCGCTCCGCCCATCACCATGAAGCCATGCTGGTCTGACACCGAACCGTCATACGTCAGGCGGTAGATCTGGTCTTGCTCTGCCGTCCGCCCCACCTCAGCGACGCACAACTCGATTTCATACGGCTTGGGTTCCTGCGTAAAGACGGTGCCGAGCGTTTGGGCGTAGGCGTTGGCCAGTCCTCGGGCGGTAACATCCCGGCGGTCGTACGAATAGCCGCGCAAATCGGCATACCGAATGCCGGCGACGCGGAGGTTTTCGAACTCGTAATACATCCCGACTGCGGCAAACGCGATGCGGTCGTAGATCTCCGAGATCTTGCGCAGGCTCTGTGGGTTTTCCGCGACGAACACGATGCCACGGTCGTATTGCATGACGACGACCGACCTACCCCGCGCAATGCCCTTGCGCGCATAGTCGGCCTTGTCCTTCATCAACTGCTCGGGCGACACGTAGAACGGCATACTCATCGGGCACCCCCGGGGTTGATGCGACGAGCGGCGACGAGCGCCTCAACCGCCTCAGCGAGGACGTCGTCCGGGAGGAAGCGCACTCCCTCCACATCGACAACGGCCACCGCAGGCCAGATCCTGCGCCCGACGTCCGGGCCGCCTGTCGCCGAATCGTCGTCGGCCGCGTCGTAGAGCGCTTCGAGACAGGCCGCAACCGCCGCTTCCTGCGTCATGTCCGGGTGCCAGGTCTTCTTGAGCGATCCCCGCGCAAAGACGGCGCCGGACCCAATGCTGTGGTGGTCGTGCTCGTGATAGCAGCCGCCAGTCACGTCATACGAGTAGATCCGGCCGCGCCGGTCATCGAGATCAAACCCTGCAAAAATCGGCACGACGCTCAGGCCTTGCATTGCCATGCCGAGGTTGCCGCGGATCATCGTGGCGAGGCGGTTGGCTTTGCCTTCGATTGACATGATCGCCCCTTCGATCTTCTCGTAGTGCTCGAGCTCCACTTGATAGAGGCGCACCACTTCGATCGCGAGACCAGCCGTGCCCGCGATGCCCACGACGGAGTACTCGTCCGCGGCAAAGACCTTGTCGATGACTCGGCTGGCGATGACATTGCCCATCGTGGCGCGCCGGTCGCCTGCCATCACGACTCCCCGAGCGCATTCGGCCGCGACGATCGTCGTGCCGTGCGGGGTCTCCACGGTCAGGCCTCCGGGCAGGGGGCGGGCTCCCGGCAGCAGGTCGGGCTCGACACCCGCGACGAAGTCGAGGAAGGAGGAACTGCCCGGCTGGAGGTATGCCGTGGGGAGCCGACCATCGCGGGCGTTGCCGCTCACTGGCCGCCCTTCTGGACAAAACTGCGGACGAACTCTTCGGCGTTGCTCTCAAGGACCTCGTCGATCTCGTCGAGGACTGAGTCAAGATCAGCTGCCGACACCTGGGAGGCGGCTGCGGGAGGTGTCAGAGGAGGGGGTAGCTCCGGGTCAGCCTCGCGGCGTTGTGGTCGACCGTGTTCCTGGCTGGCCATCGTTCCCTCCACGTGCATCCGAGCGCCGGCCCGGCGCGGGACGGCATACCCCAACCTAGTCCGCCTCGGGAAGGAGGTCACGTAGCAGCGTGGTCACGTCCGGGCTACGGTCGATGACGTGCCCGATGTGGGCTCGGGTCGCGCGCAGGGGTTCCTGAAGGGCGAGGCGCTGGAGGGCGCGTTGGCCCGGCACATCGAAGACGATCGAATCCCACGATGCCGACACCACGTGGTGCGGGAAGCGCCGGACGCACTCGCCGCGGAACCAGGCCCGCGTGTCCTCGGGTGGCGAGGTCACCGCCGCCTGGACCGCAGCGTCGTCGACGAGATCCTCGATGAGGCCACGCGATCGCAGCCGTTGGAAGACATTCTTGGCGGGCCGCAAGTCGGTCCACTGGATGTCGATTGCCGAGAGCCGAGGTTCACCCCACGCCAGCCCGTCCCGCGACCGCAGCCCCTCCAATACGCCGTGCTTCGCCACCCAATCGACCTCGCGCGCGCATTGGCTGGGGTTGGTGCCGAGCCTGGTCATAACTGACTCCCACCTGGTCATAACCTCGTCGGTGGCTACCGCCACCGCGGGATCGGCCATGGTCTCAGCGCCTTCGCCCGCGAGGAAAGCCCGGGAGGCTTCGTAGTAGGCCCACAGGAGGTCCAATGCGGTGAGCCGCCGACCGTCACGCAACTCCACCGTGGCTCGCAGGGAGGGGTCGTGGGACACCGCGTGCATGGCGCGCACGGGGTCAGCGAGCGTGAGTCCGGTTGGGGTCGACCCAGCCTCGATGAGCGTCAACACCATCGCGGTGGTACCGAGCTTGAGCAGATTGGTCACGTCACTCTGATTGGCATCACCGACGATGACGTGGAGCCGACGGTAGGTGTCGGGCGTCGCGTGGGGCTCGTCGCGAGTGTTGATGATCGGTCGTTTGATCGTGGTTTCGAGCCCGACCTCGGCCTCGAAGAAGTCTGCTCGCTGGGCGATTTGGAACCCCGGGGTGCGCGAGTCCTGACCGATGCCCACTCGTCCTGCGCCGCAGAGCACCTGCCGCGCCACGAAGAACGGTGTCAATCCACGGACGATCTGCGCGAAGTCCAGGTCGCGCCGCATCAGGTAGTTCTCATGCGTTCCGTAGGACGCGCCTTTGCCGTCGGTGTTGTTCTTGTAGAGGGTGACCGTCGGCCGCGCTGGGTCGGGATTGAGCAGGGCGGCTGCGCGGCGCATGATTTCGTCGCCGGCACGATCCCAAATGATCGCATCGCGCGGGTTGGTCACCTCAGGACCGGAGTACTCCGGGTGCGCGTGGTCGACGTAAAAGCGCGCGCCATTGGTCAAAACGACGTTGGCGAGCGTCGGGTCGTCGACGTCAGTGAGCTGACTCGGGTCGGCATAGGCGCGGCCCAGCTCCCACCCCCGGGCATCGCGCAGCGGAGCTTCCGTGGTGTAGTCCCAGCCGCCGCGCCCGACGACGAGGCCATTTGCCCGCGCGTATGCCGTGATGACCTGGCCCGATAGGAACATCGGGTTCGCGCTCGGATCGCCCGGCGCGCTGATGCCGTATTCGGTCTCGATCCCCATCACCCGGCATACGGTCATGGCACCAGCCTAAGTCGGTGGTTCCAGCGCGCCGCGTCCCGGGGCAGACTTGGCCCATGTCTCGTATGCCGTGGCGCACCCGCGCCCTCGCAGCCGCCCTCGACAGTCGGTTCGTTCCGTCGATTGAGACGATGACGGTCGAGGAGATCCAGCGGGTTCGGGGTCGCGCATTCCCGCAGCGGGCCCCGGTGACTTGGGTGTTAGGGCGGATGCCGGCCGGGGTGATGATTTCGACGACCTGGGCGCCCATGCGTGCTGGCGATCGCCGTCAGGTGCGCGTCTACCGACCCACGGCGCGCGGGCCCCTGCCGGTGATCGTGTATTTCCACGGGGGCGGGTTCGTGCTCGGAAGTCCCAGCCAATGCGACCCGCTGTGTGCACACCTCGCTGCGGAGATCGGGGCACTCGTGGTCTCGGTCGACTACCGGCTGGCCCCTGAGCACCCGGCTCCGGCGGGCATCAATGATTGCATTGACGCCGTGCGGTGGCTGGGTCAAAGTGCGTCCGAGCTGGGTGGCGACCCCGGCCGGATGGCCGTGTGCGGGGACAGCGCTGGGGGCAATCTCTCCGCCCTTGTGGCGATCGAGCTGCGAGACGGCGGCGGGCCGGCGCTGCGTCATCAGGCGCTGATTTACCCGGCGACCGACCTCACCCAGTCGTTCCCGTCGATCCGCGAACACGCCGACGCGCCCATCCTCGACAAGCCGGCCCTGGATGCCTATCTCGCGCACTACCTGCGCGGCAGTGAGCTGACGGCCGGGGACCCGCGGATCTCCCCATACTTCGTTGACGACCTCTCCGGCTTGCCACCAGCGCTCATCCAAACCGCCGACCTCGACCCGTTGCGTGACGAAGGGCAGGCGTATGCCGTGCGCCTCGCCAAGGCCGGCGTGGCCGTGCGCGCCACGAACTACTTGGGCGCGGTCCATGGCTTCATGAGCTTCCCCGGAGCGACCGTGGTGGGTCCGCAGGCACGCCTCGAACTTGTCACTGAGCTCCGCACGCACCTGATGTGATGTCTGCCGCTGCCGGCACGGCGTTCTCATCGGCTGGCGAGTCGCTGGTTTAGGGTTGCTTTGCTGCTCCTGCTCCGGCTCCTGCTGCTGGACCAGAGACCCTCACCGAGAGGCACCACGTGGCGGACGTCGTTGTGTTTTCTGGCAATGCGCATCCCGCACTCGCGCAACGGATTTGCTCGCATCTTGGGGTGCGGCTGTCAGGTGTCGACCTCAGCCGGTTCAGCAATGACTGTCTGCAGGCTCAACTGCTCGCCAATTGCCGTCAGCGAGATGTCTACATCATCCAGCCGCTGGTGCCGCCGACCCAGGAACACCTCATGGAGCTCCTGCTCATGATCGATGCTGCCCGCGGGGCTTCAGCTGCCTCCATCACAGCTGTGATGCCGCACTACGCCTACGCGAGGTCAGACAAGAAGGACGCATCCCGGATCTCGATTGGTGGCCGTCTCGTCGCCGACCTCCTCAAGACTGCTGGCGTCACTAGGGTGCTCACCATGGCGCTCCATGCTCCCCAGGTGCATGGCTTCTTCCGCGTTCCGGTCGACCACCTCACCGCGATCGGCGTGTTGGCCGACCACTATCGCGCCATGAACCTCGACAACCACATCGTCGTTTCTCCCGACCTCGGCAATGCCAAGACTGCCACCCTCTTCTCACGGTTGCTCAACTTGCCGGTCGCTGCGGGCAGCAAGCGACGACTGGCCGACGATCGTGTGGTCATCGACGCGATCGTGGGTGATGTCGAGGGCAAGCGGGCTATCGTCCTGGACGACGAGATCGCGACGGGTGGGTCGATTATCGAATTGCTCGATCGGCTCGCTGACTTTGGTGCCCTCGACGCGTCCGTCGCCTGCACTCACGGGCTCTTCACTGGGCGCGCCGTTGAACGGCTCCGTGACCACCCGATGATCCGTGAAGTGGTAACTACCGATACCGTGCCACCGCCTCATGATTGGCCCGCACTCGAAATCCGCAGCGTCGCAGAGCTATTTGCCGAGGCAATCGCACGCATCCATCAGGGTAAGTCGATTTCCAAGC
This sequence comes from Actinomycetales bacterium, assembly GCA_016715285.1. GTDB lineage: Bacteria > Actinomycetota > Actinomycetes > Actinomycetales > Dermatophilaceae > Phosphoribacter > Phosphoribacter thorii. The sequence goes on from JADKAO010000001.1 coordinate 513,941, forward strand.
TCTTCCGAGGAGTCGACCCGACGCACGCTCCGCCACACCCCCGCCTGCCGTTCGACGCGCCGCCCACTCTCCCTTCCCTCTAAGCGAGGTCACCATGGCAGCGACAGCTCCCGTCCCTGCAGGATCAGTCCGGCTCGCTCGACGCGCCCGCAGTATGCCGTGGGCCGCTCTCCTCGACGTCCTCCTCGTCGTCACCTTCGCCGCGCTCGGTCGGGCCAGCCATTCCGAGGAAACTGCGCTCACAGGCGCGTTCATGACCGCCTGGCCATTCTTGGTGGGCACCGTCGTTGGCTGGACGTTGGTGCGCGGCGGCTCGAAGAACTGGCCGGTGACGGTGGCACATGGCATACCTGTCTGGGCGTCCACGCTCATCGTCGGGATGCTGATCCGAGTGGTGATCGGCGCTGGGACTGCCCTTTCCTTCATCCTCGTCGCGGGCAGTGTCTTGGCGGTCTTCCTGCTCGGCTGGCGTTGGCTTGCCCAACGCTACGCAACGACCACCTGAAGCTCAGGCGCGAACCACAGCGAGCACCTACCCGGGCCATCGAACTCGCGAAGCGTGACGTCAGCTGGCTGCCCACCGGCTGCGGCAACCAACCCACGCACCACACCGCGATGGAACCCACAGATCACCTCGGGGTGGACGCGAGCCGCCGAGACGAGGGGACAACGGACGATCTCGACGTGATCTGTGGTGGTGGCCCCGAACGCGAACCCCCACGTCGCGAGGCTCGTCAGCACCCGATCAGCGACTGACTGCCCCGACTCCCCCGACTCCCCCGACTCCCCGGTGGTGCTCCTCGGGGTGGCCACGCGCGATGCTGTCGCCGCGGCATACCCGAGTTCCTCGGCGACGCCTGGGCCGCCGGGGCTCGCGTCGAGGTGTTCAGCGAGTGCGGTGATGAGGGTGGTGTGTGCCGGTGACTCGGGTGCGGCGGTCACGGCATACCGGTGAGAGGGGCGCCCACGGCCCCCGCCGGGCGTCGGGTCGAGGCGCGTGACGTAGCCGTTGGCGTGCAGTGCGTCGAGGTGCTCACGGATGGTGTTCGGATGTTGCCCCAACTGACGCGCCACGGCGGCAACGGTGACTCCGCGCACGCTGGCGTGGCTCAACAGCTCGAGCACCTGTGCCTGGGCGGGCGAGACCACGAGTGGGTCAGGTGCGGACGGCGCTGGGCCGAGCCCTGGATCGAGACCACCTGGATTAATCACGGTTCTAACCGTACTATTTAAGGACGCGACAGGATGTGAGGCTCACGATGAGCAAGGTACGGCATACCGCCCTTGTCCGGACGCTGACGACGACCGACCACAAGGTCATCGGGAACCTCTACTTCGCCACGACCTTCTTCTTCTTCATGGTGGGCGGGCTGATGGCCCTCGTCATCCGTGCGGAACTGGCCGCGCCCGGGCTGCAGGTCGTCGACAACCCTGCCCAGTTCAACCAGATGTTCACGATGCACGGCACCATCATGCTGCTGCTCTTCGCCACTCCCCTGTTTGCGGGGTTCGCGAATGCGTTGGTGCCCTTGCAGATTGGCGCACCGGATGTGGCCTTCCCCCGCCTGAACATGTTCGCGTATTGGCTGTACCTCCTCGGTGGGTTGATCGCGGTGGCGGGGTTCCTCACGCCCGATGGCGCGGCCTCCTTTGGCTGGTTTGCCTACACGCCGCTCTCCAACGCGGTCTACAGTCCCGGCCTCGGAGGTGACCTTTGGGTCTTTGGGCTGGTCCTCACTGGATTCGGGACCATCCTGGGGTCGGTCAACTTCATCACGACGGTCATCTGCCTGCGGGCGCCCGGGATGACGATGTTCCGATTGCCGATGTTCACCTGGACGGTGCTTGTCACGTCGCTGATGGTGCTCATCGTCTTCCCCGTGCTGGCCGCGGCGCTCTTCGGCCTCGGCGGGGACCGGCGATTCGGAATGCATATCTTCGACCCCGAGGCTGGCGGAGTCATGCTCTACCAGCACCTGTTCTGGTTCTTCGGACACCCAGAGGTCTACATCATTGCGCTGCCGTTCTTCGGCATCATCAGCGAGATCGTCCCGGTCTTTTCTCGCAAGCCGCTCTTTGGGTATCTCTCCATGGTGATGGCCACCGTGGCGATAGCCGCCCTATCGGTAGCGGTATGGGCTCACCACATGTATGCCACGGGGCAAGTGCTCCTCCCGTTCTTCGCGATCATGACGATGCTCATCGCGGTGCCCACCGGTGTGAAGTTCTTCAACTGGATCGGCACGATGTGGGGCGGATCTTTGACTTTGAGCGCGGCCATGATCTGGGCGATCGGCTTCATCAAAACGTTCTTGTTTGGCGGGCTGACGGGGGTGATCATCTCGAGTCCAGCAATCGACTTCCACGTCACCGACACGTACTTCATCGTCGCCCACTTCCACTACACCGTCTTCGGGACCGTGGTGTTTGCGATGTTTGCCGGCTACTACTTCTGGTGGCCGAAGCTCACGGGCCGCATGCTCGACGAACGCCTCGGCAAAGTCCATTTCTGGATGCTCTTCATCGGCTTCCACACCACCTTCCTCGTGCAGCACCTCTTGGGGATCCAAGGCATGGCCCGCCGGTATGCCGACTATCTCCCCGAGGAGGGATTCCAGACCGGCAATATCGTCTCGACGGTGGGCTCGGTCATCCTCGGAGCCTCGATGATCCCGTTCCTCTACAACGTCTGGAAGACCTGGCGGACGGCGCCTCTCGTGACGGTCGACGACCCGTGGGGGTATGGCGCCTCACTGGAGTGGGCAACCTCCTGCCCACCGTCACGACACAACTTCGACCGGCTCCCCCGCATCAGGTCAGAACGACCGGCCTTTGATCTGCACCATCCGCTCCACCCTGACGGATCTGAGGACGAGACAACCGGCGAGCGAGCTCGCGACCTAGAGGTATTGACCGGTGTTCTCGACGGTGTGGATTGACCTGCCCGGCTCGGTGCCGTCTTTGGTGTTGATGAGCGTGCGGATGTAGACAATCCGCTCACCCTTCTTGCCGGAGATGCGGGCCCAGTCGTCGGGGTTGGTTGTGTTGGGCAAATCCTCGTTCTCTTTGAACTCATCAACGCAGGAACTGAGCAAATGCTCGATCCGCAGACCCTTGCGGCCGGTTGTGAGGAACTCCTTGATCGCGTTCTTCTTGGCCCGGTCGACGACGTTCTGGATCATCGCCCCAGAGTTGAAGTCCTTGAAGTAGAGGATCTCCTTGTCGCCACCGGCGTAGGTCACCTCGAGGAAGCGGTTCTCCTCGCTCTCGGAGTACATCCGCTCGACGGCCGCATGGATCATCGCCTCGACCGTCCGGGACCGGTCCCCGTCGTGCTCGCGAAGGTCGTCGTCGTGCAAGGGGAGGTCGACGGTGAGGTACTTGCTGAAGATGTCGCGCGCCGCCTCAGCGTCCGGTCGTTCGATCTTGATCTTGGCGTCGAGGCGCCCAGGGCGCAGGATCGCGGGGTCGATCATGTCTTCCCGGTTCGATGCACCGATGACGATGACATTCTCCAACCGCTCGACACCGTCGATCTCGGACAGCAACTGCGGCACGATCGTCGTCTCCACGTCACTCGACACGCCCGATCCACGGGTGCGGAAGAGTGAGTCCATCTCGTCGAAGAACACCACCACGGGCGTGCCGTCAGACGCCTTCTCACGCGCCCGCTGGAAGATCAAGCGGATGTGCCGCTCGGTCTCGCCGACGTACTTGTTGAGCAGCTCCGGGCCCTTGATGTTGAGGAAGTAGCTCTTCTCGACCGGTTTGCCGGTGCGCTCGGCGACTTTGCGCGCCAGCGATGCTGCCACGGCCTTGGCGATCAGCGTTTTGCCGCAGCCGGGCGGACCATAGAGGAGCACACCCTTGGGCGCCTTGAGGTGGTGTTCCTTGTAGAGCTCCGGATGGAGATAGGGCAACTCGACGGCGTCGCGGATCGCCTCGATCTGTCCCGCCAGACCGCCGATGTCCTCGTAGGCGATGTCAGGCACTTCCTCGAGGACGAGGTCTTGGACTTCAGCCTTCGGAACCCGCTCGAACACAAACCCAGATCGTGGGTCAACTGTCAGTGCGTCTCCAACGCGGATGAACTCCCCCATCAGCGAATCCGCGCGACGGCATACCCGCTCTTCGTCGGCGTGGGCCACCACGAGAACCCGGTCGTCGTCGAGGAGTTCTTTGACCAGCACCACCTCGCCGACCTTTTCGTACCCGCACACCGCCACGACGTTGAGCGCCTCGTTGAGCATGACCTCACGGCCGGGTGCGATGGTCCCCGCCGCCAACGAGGGGCTCACGGCCACGCGCATCTTGCGACCCGCAGTCAAAATATCGGCGGTCCCGTCGCCCATGACATCGAGCACCACCCCATACCCATTGGGTGGGGCCGCGAGCCGCTCGACTTCGGCGCGGAGGTTGACGATCTGCGCCCGGGCGTCCTTGAGGGTGCGCGACAGCCGGTCGTTCTGCGCCGACAACGTGGTCAGCGACGTCTGCTGCGCAACCAGCCGGTGTTCGAGCTCGCGCACGCGCGCGGGCCCCCCACGGTGTTGCGCCGTGAGCTGGTCCAACTCGGCGCGCAGCCGAGCCGCCTCGTCCCCTGGCGTGCGGTCGCCCTGGGCCGGGTTCTGGTCAGCGGTCATGCAGCACTCCTTTGATCGTCACTCACGACCCTAACCCGAGGTGTCGGCCACAGTCCGTCGCGCGCGCCGCACCTTCTTGTCCGAGATGGGGCGTTCGCCGAGGGCCTCGGGCGTCCACTCCGGCTCCGTCACAACACCCGCAGGTATGCCGTCCGCGTGCCTCCCAGCGTCTTCGCGGGTCGTCGGGGTCGTGGCCGGGTCGACAACGCCACTCGCGTCGCCGACCTCTCCATAGGAGCCTTTGGCCGGTCGGCGAGTGCGACGCGGAGCTGCCACGCCCGACGCCAGCCGCCGGGAAGTGATGAGGAATCCGGTGTGCCCGTGCATGCGGTGCTGTGGTCGGACCGCTAAACCCTCAAGATGCCATCCCCGCACCAGCGACTCCCAAGCGGCCGGTTCGGTGAAGCCACCGTGGTCTCGCAGTCCCTCGGCGACCCGGGATAGCTGGGTCGTGGTTGCGACGTAGCAGGTCAGGACGCCTCCGGGCCGCAGTGCCGCAGCAACAGCCGGCAGACATTCCCACGGAGCGAGCATGTCGAGGACGACGCGGTCGACGCTGCCGTCAGCGACCTCGTCACCCAGGGTCTCGGCTAGATCGCCGATCACGACGCGCCACGCGGGGTGGTCCTTCCCGAGGAAGGCGCGCACATTGCCCTGGGCAATATCCGCGAAATCCTCCCGACGTTCGAAGGAGATCAACTCGCCGCGCTCGCCGATCGCGCGCAAAAGCGACATCGACAACGCACCCGAGCCCACGCCCGCCTCGACCACCCGAGCGCCCGGGTGGATGTCACCCATGGTGATGATTTGGCCAGCGTCTTTGGGATAGACGACGGCTGCTCCCCGTGGCATCGACATGACGTAGTCAGCGAGCAAGGGCCGCAGCGCGAGGTACTCAACACCGGCCGTGTTGTGCACCACGCTGCCTTCAGGTTCCCCGATCAGCGCGTCGTGCAGCAGCCGACCCTGGTGGGTGTGGAACTCCCGGCCAGCCTCGAGGGTGATCGTGTGGAGCCGGCCCTTGCTGTCCGTCAGTTGGACCCGGTCTCCGATGACGAAGGCCCCACGTCGGGCCTGCGCGCCGGACAAGCCCGCCGTGCCCGAGGGAGTTGCGTGCGCACCCTCGGGTGCGTCCTCATCGTGCGGCAGGGCGTGGCTCGTCATGGTGGGGAGTCTAAGTCCGGGCACGAACTCGCTTGAGCCCCCGCGCCTCGACGTCATAGCGGCTCTGCACCCCGGCCCCGGTCCGGAAGAACCGCCGCCGCAGCGCCCCCTGGACCTCGACGCGGTCCCCCTCAGCCAACCCCAACGCCGAACGACGACTCGACGGAGACCAGCAGGAGACGTCGATGACGTCCACGGTGGGGCCAGTCGGGGTGCGCCTCTTGTCGCGCGGCACGACGAGGCGGAGTGAGACGACCTCATCCCCGCTCGGCAACTCCCGCACCGTCGCTGGGGCTGACACATGGCCCAGGAGGCGCACCTCGTTGAGCCCTTCTGTGACTGGTGGGACCTCAGCAACCTTCATGGCGACTCCCTCGCGATCGGCGACCACCGGCACCCGGTGACACCCTCACGGTGGCGCGAAATCACCCGCGATGCACGACCTCAGGCGCCACGCTGTGGACGGTGGGACTCACCCCACGACCCCTGTGGACGCTGCGCCTATGGCCTTGCCAGCAAGCGGCGCTCAACGTCCGCCACACTCACCGTGCCAACCACGCGATGGGCGGCATCGACCACCAGAACGTCGGCCATCCCACGGTCCTCGCCGCCATCGCCGGCGAGCCGCTGCACGACCGCGCTGGCCTCTGCGCCGACCTCGCTCATGATCACCCACGAGGGCGCCAGTCCCACCGAGATCGCACTCGCGGCCACCCCCGCCAGAGAGTCCTCAGGCAACGCCAGCAGCTGGCCAATATCGACCACCGCCACCGGACGCACGAGCGGATCGACGAGGACGGCATACTGCGCCTCGGGTGTCGCGACCAAGCCAGCTGACGCCGTCGCCGCGGAGGCAGTCATCGGCACTGTCACGACGGGCCGGATGACATCACCGACCCGCAGCGCGCCCACAGCCAGCCGCGTGCGGCCCACGGCAATCGCGGCGCTCGCGCCGCGCCACAAGAACGACCCGATCAGCAGGACCCAGACGACGGTGAACGTGTCCGGCATCCGGCCCGCGAGCAACGGCTGGATCGCCGCAAACCACGCCCCGACAACAACAGTCAAAACGCGCCCCGACCACCCCGCCACGATCATCCCGCGGGCACGACTCCCCGTCGCCCCCCATACCGCAGCCTCAACCAACGCGCCGCCGTCCAGAGGCAGTCCAGGCAGCAGATTGAAGATCGCCACAAAGACATTGGCAAAGGTCAACGCGCCCGCGAGCAGACTCGGGATCCGCGCGTCGAGCACCTGCCACAGACCCCACCCCACTGCAGCGAGGAGGACATTGCCAAGTGGCCCTGCGGCAGCAATCGCGGCTGAGGAGCGCGGAGTTAATGACGCCGACGAAAAGACCGTATGCCCGCCCCAAAGGTTCGCGACGATCCGATTGACCGGAGCCCCAAAGGCGCGCGCGGCGATCGCGTGGCCAGCTTCGTGCACCAGAATCGACACGAGCAACAGCAGCGCGTATGCCGCGGCGACGGCATACCCCGTGGGTTGAGGCAGGCCCACGCTGGTGCCGAAGCTGAGCACGATGACGCCCGCGATGACGACCCACGACTTCGCGAGATAGACCGGTACCCCACCTACGCGGCCGAGGAGCCAGCCGTACTGCGGCGCTGACGCAGCGGGGGCAGAGGGCGCAGGCGTCCCAGGCGGGGCGCTCGCATGGCTCATGCGCTCAGACATTACGTCATCGCGAGATACTGGACCGATTCGCTCCAGACTTCAGAGGACTCCTGTGATTGACGTGCCCCAGGCCCGGCCCGATGCCACCGCGGCCCTGACCGATGCCCTCCGCTCGCGCATCCTCCTGCTTGACGGGGCGATGGGAACGATGGTCCAGCGGCACCAACTGAGCGAATCCGACTACCGCGGCGAGCGTTTCGCCGACTGGCCGAGTGATCTGCGGGGCAATAACGACCTGCTCACGCTCACCCGACCAGACGTGATCCGCGGCATTCACCGGGCCTACTTGGACGCGGGCGCTGATTTCGTCGAGACCAATACCTTCAACGCCCAGCGCATCTCTCTTGGTGACTACGGCATGAGCGAGCTGGCCTATGAGCTCAACGTCGAAGCCGCGCGCTTGGCCCGGATCGAGTGCGACGCGGTGACGGCGCTGACGCCCGACAAGCCGCGCTATGTCGCCGGCGCGCTCGGTCCCACGACTCGCACCGCCTCAATCTCGCCGGATGTCAATGACCCTGGGGCGCGCAATGTCACCTTCGACGCGTTGGTCGAGGCCTATCACGAGCAGGCTCGCGGCCTGGTCGACGGTGGCGCCGATGTGCTCCTCATCGAGACCGTGTTCGACACGCTCAACGCCAAGGCGGCGATCTTCGCGGTCGAGACCCTCTTCGAGGAGCGCGCGCGCCGTTGGCCGATCATCATCTCCGGCACCATCACCGATGCTTCCGGGCGGACCCTCTCGGGCCAGACGTCCGAAGCCTTCTGGAACTCCGTCCGGCACGCCCGTCCGCTCGCGATCGGCCTCAACTGCGCGTTGGGCGCTGCGGAGATGCGCCCGTACGTCGCCGAACTCTCCCGGATCGCCGACACCTTCGTCTCGTGCTACCCCAACGCCGGTCTGCCCAATGCCTTCGGTGAATACGACGAGACGCCCGAGCAGATGGCTGCGGTGGTGTCGGAGTTCGCCGCGGCGGGCCTCGTCAACCTCCTCGGCGGGTGCTGCGGAACCTCACCTGAGCACGTGGCCGCCTTCGCACGCGCAATCGACGGTATGCCGTCCCGCCCCGTCCCCGAGGTCCCTCGCGCCACGCGGTTGTCCGGCTTGGAGCCGCTCACCATCGATGACACCTCGCTGTTCGTCAATGTCGGCGAGCGCACGAATATCACCGGCTCGGCACGGTTCCGCAACCTCATCAAGGCGGGCGATTACGACACGGCGCTCGCGGTCGCTCGCCAGCAGGTCGAGGCCGGCGCTCAGATCATCGACGTCAACATGGACGAAGGCATGATCGACGGCGTTGCCGCCATGGATCGCTTCCTCAAGCTCGTCGCGACCGAGCCGGACATTAGCCGGGTGCCGATCATGGTCGACTCGTCCAAGTGGGAGGTCATCGAGGCCGGCCTCAAATGCCTCCAAGGCAAGGCGGTCGTCAACTCCATCTCGATGAAAGAGGGCGTCGACGCCTTCATCGACCATGCCCGGCTCTGCCGCAAGTACGGCGCCGCGGTCGTCGTCATGGCCTTCGACGAGCAGGGCCAAGCCGACACCCTGGCGCGCCGACAGGAGATCTCGGCCACGGCATACCGGATCTTGACCGAAGACGTCGGCATGGACCCGGCCGACATCATCATCGACCCCAACATCTTCGCGGTGGCGACCGGGATTGAGGAGCATAACCGTTACGGCTTGGACTTTATTCAGGCGACTGCCTGGATTAAGGCCAACTTGCCCGGAGCCCTCATCTCGGGCGGCGTCTCCAATGTCTCGTTCTCTTCCGCGGCAACAACCTCGTCCGCGAGGCGATTCACGCCGTCTTCCTCTTCCACGCCATCAACGCCGGCATGGACATGGGCATCGTCAACGCTGGCGCGCTCGTCGGTTACGACGACATCGATCCCGAACTCCGTGACCGGATCGAAGACGTCGTCCTCGCCCGCCGCGACGACGCCACCGAACGCCTGCTCGAGATCGCCGACCGCTTCAACGTTGCCGGAGCACGGCAAGAGGCTCCCGACGAGCAGTGGCGCTCCCTGCCCGTCCGTGAGCGCATCACCCACGCTCTCGTCAAAGGCCTCGACGAGCACATCGAAGCCGACACCGAGGAGTTGCGGGCCGAGCTCGCGGGATCTGGCGGACAGCCGATTGACGTCATCGAAGGCCCGTTGATGGCCGGGATGAACGTTGTCGGGGACCTCTTTGGCGCGGGCAAGATGTTCCTCCCGCAGGTGGTCAAGTCGGCGCGGGTGATGAAGCGTGCGGTCGGCTATCTCATCCCGTTCATCGAGGCCGACAAGGCTGCCGCCGGTGACACCTCGTCCCGTTCCAACGGCACCATCGTCATGGCAACGGTCAAAGGCGACGTCCACGACATCGGCAAGAACATCGTCGGAGTCGTCCTCCAGTGCAACAACTTCGAGGTGATCGACCTCGGCGTCATGGTGTCTGCGCAACGCATCCTCGACGCGGTCCGCGAGCACGACGCCGATGTCATCGGCTTGTCTGGCCTCATCACCCCCAGCCTGGAGGAGATGTCGTCGTTCGCCGCCGAAATGGCCCGCCAAGACATCCATTTGCCCCTCCTCATCGGAGGCGCCACCACCTCGAAGGCGCACACCGCGGTCAAGGTTGCGCCCCGCACGAGCGGGCCGGTGGTGTGGGTCAAGGACGCGTCTCGGTCGGTGCCGGTCGTCGCCGCGTTGATGTCCGACGAGCAGCGTCCTGAGTTCCTCGAGGGCGTCGCCGCTGACTATGCCTCCGTCCGGGAGCGGTATGCCGCCCGCCAAGGTGAGCGCCCCCTGGTGCCCCTCAGCGCGGCGCGGGACAACGCGCCGGAATTCGACTGGACGGCATACCGGCCGACGGTGCCAGCCATCTCCGATGGCGACCTCGCCCGCTTTGGGGGCGACGGCTCCCCCGCCCCGGTCGCTGGGACGGCTCCGGGCACCTTCGTCTTCGAGGGCTATCCCGTGGCTGAGCTGCGGCGGTACATCGACTGGACGCCGTTCTTTGGGGCCTGGGAGATGCGGGGGCGCTTCCCTGACCTGCTCAACAACCCCGCCTCCGGTGAGGCGGCCCGCTCTCTCTACAACGACGCGCAAGCGATGCTCGACCGGATTGAAGCCGAAGGCTGGCTGTCTCCGCGGGGTGTCTTCGGGCTATGGCCCGGACACTCGACGGGCGACGACGTCGTGATCTATTCGAGCGCGGCCGACGACAGCCGGGCTGATACGGCACAGGTGCGGGCCACGGTCCACCACCTGCGGCAGCAGGGCAGCATCGCGACGGCATACCGCACCGGAGCCTCGCGGACTTCGTCGCGCCTGTTGGTGGCGCTGTCGACTACCTCGGTGGCTTCGCCGTGACCGCGGGACTGGAGTTGCCCGATCGAGTCGCCGCGTTCAAGGCCGACCACGACGACTACTCGGCGATCTTGCTGGAGTCTTTGGCCGATCGGCTCGCCGAGGCGTTCGCGGAGCGGCTCCACGAGCGGGTGCGACGCGAGTTCTGGGGTTATGCAGCCGACGAGACGCTCGACAACGATGACCTCATCGCCGAACGCTACGCCGGGATCCGGCCCGCGCCGGGTTACCCCGCTTGTCCGGATCACACCGAGAAGGCCGCGCTCTGGTCCCTGCTCGACGTGCCGACCGCGACCGGGATGACGCTCACCGAGTCCATGGCGATGTGGCCTGGGGCGTCGGTGTCGGGGTGGTATTTCGGGGCGCCGCACGCTCAGTACTTCGTCGTCGGTCGCCTCGGGCGCGACCAGATCAGCGAGTATGCCGTCCGCAAAGGCTGGACGCTCGCGGAGGCCGAGCGCTGGTTGGCGCCCAACCTCGGCTACGAGCCAGAGGAGTAGCCGACCTGTCGGTCGCTTGCCGGTGGCGTGTCAGTGCCTTGTCGGTGTCACGGCATACGGTCTCCACCATCGAGTTCCGACGACGCCAGCCAAAGGAAGGAGCAGGTCGTGGTCGCCGCACTGTCGCCGAGCCGCGCCTCGGACTTCAAGAACTGTCCGATGCTCTATCGCTTCCGGGTGATCGACCGGCTGCCGTCGTTGCCGAGCGCTGCGGCGGCTCGGGGGACCCTGGTCCACGCCGTGCTCGAGCGCCTCTTCGACCTCCCCGCCGAAGAGCGGACACCTGCCGCTGCCGCCGCCCTGGTGCCGGAGCAATGGGCTCGCCTCGTTGACGAGGAGCCTGAGTTGGCTCGTGTGCTCGACGCTGACGACGACGGCGCACCGGACGGCTGGTACGCGCAGGCCGTCGTCCTCATCAACCGGTGGTTCACCCTCGAAGACCCCCAGTGTCTTGAGCCAGCCGAGCGTGAGCTCTATGTCGAGGCCGAGGTCGACGGGTTGATCCTCCGCGGGTTTGTCGACCGCCTCGATGTGGCCCCTGACGGCGCGATGCGAGTGGTGGACTACAAGACCGGCCGCTCACCGTCGGAGCTGTTCGAGCGGTCAAGCCTGTTCCAGATGAAGTTTTATGCCCTCGTCCTATGGCGCACCCGCGGCGTGGTGCCGCGGATGCTCCAGCTGGTCTATCTCGGCAACGGCGAGATCGTTCGCTACCTGCCCGACGAGGCGGATCTCCTTGCCACGGAGCGCAATATCCAGTCGTTGTGGGCCGCGATCCAGCGCTCGGCTGAGACCGGGGACTGGCGACCCCGCACGTCCAAGTTGTGCGACTGGTGCGACTATCGCGACCTGTGCCCCGCGTGGGGTGGCACACCTCCCCCGTTGCCCGCCGACGCCGAGGCCCGGGCCACCGATCCTCAAGTTGTTGGGCGCGCAATCCCCGCGGACGACTGAAGTTCTCCGCGGAGCGGCGCGGTGAGTGCCATGAGGTCTGCGGGCGTCAGTGCCTCGAGAGTGTCGTGGTGGACTGCTCCCGGCACCTGGGGCACCGCCACGACGTGCGGGATCACGACTGTCGGGACGCCAGCTGCCGTCGACGACAACGCACCGGTGCGAGAGTCCTCGATCGCAATACAGTCGCGAGGGTCGACGCCCAAGAGCTCGGCTGCGCGCAGGTACGGCTCCGGGTGCGGCTTCCCGTCGCTGACGTCCTCGCCCGTCACGATGACCTGGACGAGGTCGTCACCCATTGATTCGACGAGGATGTCTGCCAACTCGCGATAGGACATGGTCACCAGCGCGCAGGGGATGCCCGCTTCACGCACTTGCTGCAGCAACTCATGCCCGCCTGGTCGCCACGGCACCTCGGCGCGCAGCCGTTGCGCAACTCCCCCGACTAGCCGAGCAACAACCTCCTCAGGCGTCAACGTCACCGGGGAGTTCTCGATGATGTATGCCGCTCCAGTGAGCAACGCGCTTCCCACCAAGTGGTGGGCGTGCTCCATTGACCATTGGCCGCCGAACGACTCGACGAGGGCGAACTCCTCGGCGATCCAGTACGGTTCCGAGTCCACGAGTGTCCCGTCCATATCCCAGAGCACGGCAGCGGGCAGGGCAGGCGAGATCAACGCAAGAACCTTTCGGACGGGATACGGGCAGGTGATCTCTCACCCTATGCCGCGCCGTATGGTGACCTGTAACCGATGGCCCCGTGCCCAAGTCCCCGAGGAAGGAGCCTGCTCCGTGGACGTCCCACCACGGCCCACCTCCCCGCCGCTGCGGGATCCGGTGCTGATCGCTGCCTTCGAGGGGTGGAATGACGCCGGCGAGGCTGCCTCGACGGCGTTGCGTCACCTCATCAGCACCTGGGGCGCAGTCGAAGTGGCGGACATCGACCCGGAGGAGTTCTACGACTTCCAGGTCAATCGTCCCCAGGCCGAGGTGGTCGATGGGACCCGAGTCGTCACCTGGCCCACCACGCGCCTCTTCGCTGCGCGGGTGCCGCAATGTAGGCACGATTTCATCCTCGTAGACGGCATTGAGCCCTCGACGCGCTGGCGCAGCTACACCCGCCAAGTCCTTGACCTCGCCACCGACTTCGGCGTGAGCACCGTGATCACCCTCGGCGCTTATCTCGCCAACGTCCCACACACCCGCCCCATCCCAATCACGACCACCGCCGACACCCCCGCCGCACGCGAGCGCTGGGATGCCGAGGTGAGTGACTACGAGGGCCCCACCGGTATCGTCGGGGTGCTCGGGTATGCCGCGTCGCTCGCGGGCATGGACGCCGTTGCCTGCTGGGCCGCGATCCCCTACTACGCGGGAGGGCCTCCATCACCGTTGGCCTCCGCCGCCCTCATCCACCGTCTCGAGAGCGTCCTGGACATCACGATCCCGAGCGGCGACCTTGAAGCGGCCGGTCGCGACTGGGTCACCGGTGTCGATGAACTTGCCGAGTCCGACGACGAGATCGCGGACTATGTCTCGACCCTCGAAGAGCAGTCCGACTCGGTCGAACTCATCGACGGAAGCGGCGACCAACTCGCGCGGGAGTTTGAGCGCTACTTGCGTCGGCGCGACGAAGGTTAGAGCCGTACTCCGAGCAGCCGATCGATAGCCCGAGCGGCAAGGCCCGGGCCACCGAGGTTCGCCGAATGATCGGCAGACAGTGACTCCGCGACCCACTTGTCCATCGCCACGAGCGCCCCTGGCGTGTCAAGGTCATCGCTCACCCTGGCCCGAATCGTGGTGATGAGTCGGTCGGTTGACGGTCCACCATTGCGGGACAAGGCTGCCCGCCACTGCCCCAGACGTTCCTGCGCCCGGGTCAGATCGCCATCTGACCACTCCCATTCGGTGCGGTAGTGATGGTCGAGCAGGGCCAGTCGGATCGCCATCGGGTCGACCCCATCGGCCCGCAGCCGCGAAACGAGCACGAGGTTGCCCTTGGACTTGCTCATCTTCTCGCCCTCAAAACCCACCATGGCCTGGTGGACGAAGGCTTGCGCGAAGCTCTCCTCACCGCTGATGAGCCGCCCTTGGGCCGCACTCATCTCATGGTGGGGGTAGATCAGATCGGTGCCGCCGCCCTGGACCGTCATCGGCAGGTCGAGGTTGGCCAGCGCAATGACGGTGCATTCGATGTGCCATCCGGGGCGACCATCGCCGAGGTCTCCGCCGTCCCAGGACGGCTCGCCATCGCGCGCGCCGCGCCAAAGGAGTGGATCGAGGGCGTCCCGCTTGCCCTCGCGCTCTGGGTCGCCGCCGCGCTCGGCAAAGAGCGCAAGCATCTCTTCGCGGGACGCATGCGACACCGAGCCGACACCGGGTGCCTGGGCGAGGTCGAGGTAGATGTCGGGTGAGCTCGCGTCAGGAGCCTCAAGCCGGTATGCCGTGCCAGCAGCCAGCAGGTCACTCACGGTGGCGACGATGCCGTCGATTGACTCCGTCACACCGAGGTAGTGATCAGGTGCGATGACTCCGAGCGCAGTCATATCCTCTCGGAAAAGCGCCGTCTCCCGATCGGCAAGCACTTCCCAGTCGATCCCGTCACGGACCGCCCGCGCAAGCAATGGGTCGTCCACGTCGGTGACGTTCTGGACGTAGACGACGTCGTGCCCGGCGTCCCGCAGTGCGCGGCCGAGGACGTCGAAGGTCACATAGGTCGCGGCATGCCCGAGATGAGTCGCGTCGTACGGCGTGATCCCACACACATACAGGCCCGCGGTCGGTCCGGGCGTCAAAGCGACTACCTCACCGTGAGCGGAGTCGAAGATGTGGATGGGTCCATTGCGACCGGGGATCTCTGGGATGGCAGGTGATGGCCAGGAGTGCACCGGCCGAGCCTAGCTGTTCATGGTGAGCCCCCGAACTCGCCGCTAGATCGCCGGCCACGGGATCGAGGGCCAGGACCGGCTCGGCGTGGGGTGCACGCCGTGCTTGGACAGCAGCCGTACCCGACGACGTAACCCCAGCACATCGTCCTCGGGCAGCAGTTCCGCGAGGGTGCGGGCAAGCTCTTGGGATGTGTCAGCCAACGCCCCATCGAGCCTTGCCAAGACGGCAAGGTCGCTGTCTCGCAACGGTTTTCCGGCCCACCCCCAGAGCACGGTGCGCAGTTTGGGTTCGGCGTTGCACGTCAGCCCATGGTCGAACCCCCATAGTCGACCTGCCGAGTCCCTCACGAGGTGAGAGCCCTTGCGATCGGCGTTGTTGATGACTGCGTCGAGCACGGCCATGTCGCGGACGTCGTCGCGGTCCTCGTGGACGACGCTCACCTCGCGCCCATCCCCGAGTTGGCCGTCGACGACGTGGAGCCACCCGGAGGGCACCTGCCGAGCAGGCACGAGCGTCACCGGAGCGTTGGTGCCGGGCCCGGCATACGGGTGACCGATCCAGAGTTGGACCGTGCCGACGCCCAGAGGCCCGTCCCGCAGCACCGTTGGGGGCACCACGGCATACCCCGTGGCCCGTGCGATGACGTAGGCCGCGAGCTCCCTGCCTGCGAGTGTCCCAGCCGGGAAATCCCAGAGTGGCCGCTCGCCGCGGATTGGCTTGTACATCGCCCAGCGCCCGCCGACCTCAACGAGCACGGCGACATTGGAAGCATCCGTGAGTTGCCCGATGATGCTCAATTCCCCGACGCTCAACTCGGCGAGAACCTCTTCATGGGCGTCCGACGAGGCTGGCCCGACTTGAGCCGGGCTCTCGGGGCTCAGCGGCGGTACCCGTTGGCTCGCGGGCAGACGTGACCGGTGACGTCGAGCGGCAAACCGCAGAAGGGGCACGGCGGCCGACCGGAGGCAATCACCCGCTGACAGCGTCGCGCAAAGGCTCGTGCAGCTTTGGCCGTTAGCGTGACACGCAGGGCATCACCAGCCACGGCCGGCGCGGGACGCATCTGCTCGTCGTCGCCTTCGTCAGCACCATCGTCAGGTCGTGCTTCCAAGACGAGGGTGAAGCGCACCGGGTCCCACGAGAGTGACAGTGTCCGCACTCGGAACTCGTCTTCGATCGGGAGGTCGAGGGGGTCATCGTCGACGAAGCCTGCTTCCCGTTCGGCCGGCACCTCGGCGCCGACCTCGAGTTCGTCGACAACGTCGAGGATTCGGTCGGCAAGGATCGCGAGTTGTTCCTTCTCGCAGGAAACGCTCACGAGGCGTCGGCCCGCGCGTGCTTGCAGGAAGAAGGTGCGTTGACCAGGGGGCCCGACCGTGCCGGCCACGAAGCGGGCGGGCGGATCGAAGTCGTAGAGAGGGGCCATGATGAAAAACCCTAACCCGCTCCGCCGCCGACGACGGCGTCATGGGACGTCGTGGCGGCGTCGGCCTCAGCTGTGGCGTCCGGCGCCTTCGGCACGAGACTGGCGAGGTTGCCGCCGGTGTCGTTGACCCGCAAGACATAGGGCCGCGCCGGCGTGTAACGCACCGCCGACAGCGACGCAGGGTCGACGACGAAGCGTTGGAAGGCGTCCAGATGGCAGCCCGCCGCGTCCGCGAGGATGGCCTTGATGACATCGCCGTGCGAAACGGCGACCCACACGGCGCTCTCACCGTGAGCGTGGGCGACCTCGGCGTCGACCTCCCGGATGGCGGCGATCGCACGAGCCGCCATCGACGCCATCGACTCCCCTGGCAACTCACCGTCCGGGAATCGCACAGCGCTCGGCTGTTCCTGGACGACCTTCCAGAGTGGGTCTTTCGCGAGCTCGGCGAGTGGCTGGCCCGACCAGGACCCATAGCGACACTCAGCTAGGCCGTCATGGGTGGTGACCTCGACAGGACCCAACTCCTGCCGGATGGCTTCGGCGGTGGCCAGACACCGAGGCAACGGCGAACTCACGAGGCGCGCGACCGGCATACCGGCCTCTGCGAGGCGGCGACCAACCTCGGTAGCGGCTGCGGCACCCACCTCGTCGAGGCCGATCCCAGGTGCCCACCCGGCGAGGATTCCGGTGGCATTTGCCGTGGTTCGGCCATGGCGGACGAGCAGGACGATGGGCACCTGCTTACGCTACCGGCGAGGCTCACCCACTGAGTCGGCGAAACATGATGAGATGCTCGCTGTGATTGTCGACCAGGCCATGTATGTCGACGGGGTCCGGCTGTCCCCGGGCGACCTCAGCGACGAATTGGCAACCCTGCGCGCCAGTGCTTCGGGCTTCATGTGGATCGGCCTCAAAGACCCTACCGACGACGAGTTCGAACTGGTCAATCGGGAATTGGGGCTGCATCCGCTTGCGGTCGAAGACGCCGTGACAGGCAACCAACGCGCCAAGATCGACTCCTACGAAGGCAGCCTGCTCGCAGTGCTCAAGACCCTGCGTTACGTCGAACGCACCTCTGACATCGAGACCGGCGAAGTGATGGTCTTCGTCGGCGACCGGTTCGTCGTGACGGTCCGACGAGGTGAGGCCAACCCCCTCGACCACGTGCGTCGCCGCCTCGAAGCCGACCCCGCGCAGCTGCGGTTTGGTCCGCTCGCCGTGCTCCACGCGGTCATGGACAGCGTCGTTGACAACTACGAGCGCATTGATCAGTTCATCGCCGAAGACCTCACTCAGATTGAGCAGCAGGTCTTTGGCGACGGGGATGCCGATGCGACCTCGATCTATCGGCTCAAGCGCGAGGTCTTGGAGTTCCGCCGGGCGGCGCTGCCCCTGGCCGAGGCGATGCGCCGCTTCCCCTTCCTCAACTACGTCGGCAAGGGCGAAAAGAAGATCCTGCCGTTCTTCCGCGACGTGGAAGACCACCTTGCCCGGACCAACGACCACGTCGAATCTTACGACCGGCTGCTCTCCGAGATCCTCAACGCCCACCTCACCCAGGTGACGGTGCAGCAAAACGAGGACATGCGCAAGATCTCAGCGTGGGTCGCGATGGCAGCCGTGCCGACGATGATCGCGGGCATCTATGGGATGAACTTTGAGTACATGCCCGAGCTCATTGCTTATGTTGGCGACGACGAAAACAAGTTCTATTACGGCTATTTCGTGATCATGGCGCTCATGATCTCGGCGAGCACGGGGCTCTACATCTACTTCCGCAAGCACAAGTGGATCTAGTCGCCACGTCAGGTCGCGCTGATCAGTCCTGCGCCGAGGGCCGCCGCGATGAGCACGCCGAACACCACCCGATAGACCACGAACGACTTCAGTGAGTTAGTCGCAACAAAGCGCAACAGCCACGCGATCGAAGCGTAGGCGACACCGAAGGCCACCACGATTCCCACGCCCATCTGCCCGATGCCAAGTCCTGACATGTTGGTTGTCGCCGTCTCATAGAGTCCCGCCGCCGTCAGCGCCGGGATGGCCATGAAGAACGAGAGTCGCGTGGCCGCCACCCGGTCGATCCCCCGGAACAGACCCGCGGAAATCGTTGCGCCCGAACGGCTTACACCGGGGATCAGCGACAAGCATTGCACGAGACCGATGACGAGCCCGTCTTTCCACGTCACGGTCGACTCGCCCCGCTCAACTCCATCTCGCACGAGCTTCGCGTGTCGCGTCTCGGCCAGGACCATCACCACACTCCACAGAATGAGCGCTACCGCGACGACCCACAGGCTCCGCAACGGCCCGGTGATGACCTTGCGCAGGGCGAAGCCCACGAGGGCGACCGGGATCGACCCGATGATGACAGCCCACGCGACCTGATAGTCCGGATCGGTCTGCTTCTCCGGGGATCGGAGTCCTCCAAACCACGCACTCGAGAGGCGCACAATGTCGCGCCAGAAGTACAGCAGCGTGGCAGCGATCGCGCCCAACTGGATCAACGCGGTGTATGCCGTGACCGCGGGCGCGTCGACCTGCAGCCCCAGAAGCTTCTCGGTCACGGTCAGGTGACCGGTCGAAGACACCGGGAGGTATTCGGTCAGGCCTTCGACGACGCCAAGGATGACGGCTGCGGGATAGCTGAGATCAGACACAAGCGGTCACTCTAGCCCCGCCTCCTGGAGGAGGTCCGCCATGACTGCAAGGGTGGCGCGGCGTCGCTCCATCGACGGACCGGTCGGGCTGACCGACAACGTGGTCACTCCTGCCTCGGCATACGCGGCCAGCCGGTCGCGAATCCGGTCGCGCGAGCCGATCAACGCCGTGGCGTCAAGGAACTCGCGGGGCACAGCGGCCGCGGCATCTCTGGCCCGACCGTCCAGATACAGCTCCTGGATGAGAGCGGCTTCCTTGTCAAACCCCATCCTGCAGGCCAGTTGGTTATAGAAGTTCTTTTCCCGCGAGCCCATGCCCCCGATGTAGAGCGCGGCATACGAGCTCACCGCGACATAGCCGAAGTCGAGTTCGGATTGCGTCTCCGCGAGGACCACCGGCACCGTCGGCACGATCTCAAAGCCTGCCAGCGGATCCTCCGCAGTCCCCCGACCTCCCCGCCGGGCACCTATGCGCAGCGACTCCAGCAACTCCCCCGAGTGTTCCGGGCTGAAGAAGATCGCGAGCCACCCGTCGGCGATCTCCCCGGTCAACTCCAGGTTCTTCGGCCCCACCGCGGCCAAATACACAGGGATCTCATCTCGCACCGGTCGCACGGTCAGCTTGAGCGCCTTGCCCGGACCGTCGGGCAGCGGCAGCGTGAAGTGGCGCCCGGTATACGAGACGGTTTCTCTTCGGAGGGCCATTCGCACAATGTCGACATACTCGCGGGTGCGAGCCAGAGGGCGATCGAAGCGCACCCCATGCCAGCCCTCGCTCACTTGCGGCCCGCTCACCCCGAGCCCGAGAAGAAACCTCCCGCCCGACAGCGAGTCGAGCGTGGCCGCCGTCATCGCGGTCATCGCTGGCGTCCGCCCAGGGATTTGCATGACCGCCGACCCGAGCCCGATCTGGGAGGTTTGCGCGCCCACCCAGGAGAGGATCGTGGGTGCATCGGAGCCGTACGCCTCGGCGACCCACGCCACGGCATACCCGAGTCTGTCTGCGTCTTGCGCGAGGACGAGGTTGTCACGCCCGTTGCCCGCGCCCCAGTAGCCGAGGTTGATCGCCAATCGCATAGCTGCAGGCTAAGGGGACCGGCGTCCGGCGAGTACGGTACGAGGCATGCTACACACGCGGTTGGGCCCCAGCGGCCTGCAGGTCTCCGCATTGGGGCTCGGCACCCGATTGTGGGGTTCCGGTGTCGAAGAGGACATCGCTCGTGACCTCATGACCGCGTTTGTCGAGGGCGGCGGCACTCTCATCGACACGTCGCCTGGGTTCGGGCACGGCGCCGCAGAGTCCTGGGTCGGGAGCTTTGTCGGCTCCGTGGCCGCGCGCCAGGATCTCGTGCTCACCACCAAAGCGGGACTGCGTCGCAAGGGTGATTCGGTGGTGCCAGACGCCTCGCGCAGTTCACTCCTGCGCAGCCTGGACGACTCGCTACGGCGGCTGCGCACTGACTACGTCGATCTGTTTATCGCCGAGGTCTGGGACCCTCAGGTCCCCCTCGAAGAGACGCTCGAGACCTTGGAGTATGCCGTCCGCAGCGGGAAGGCTCACTACATCGGGGTCGGCATGTATGCCGGGTGGCAGCTTGCCCGTGCGGCCACGCTGCAGGAGGCGCGTCGGCTGCCCCTTGTGGCAATCCAGAGCGAGTATTCGCTCGTGGATCGTCTCGCTGAGGTGGACGTCCTGCCTGCGGCGGTCCATTTGGGTGTTGGGGTGATCGCCTGGGGCGCGCTGGGGCGAGGCGCGCTCACTGGTTCCTACCGCGGCGCACCGAGCGGGCGGCGGGGGTTGCCAGCGCGTTATGTCGACCCGCACGCGCAAGGCGTCACTGACGCCGTCATCACAGCCGCGAGAGGGATGCAGGTCACTCCCGCAGAGGTCGCCCTGGCGTGGGTGCACGCCACGACGGGGGTCGATGCCGTCGTCGTCGGTGCTCGATCGGTGGCGCAGGTCAGAGCAGCGGTTGCCGGAATAGCACTCGTGCTGCCAGAGCAGATCCGATCAGCGCTAACCGACGTGTCCGAGTAGCCGAGCCGGGCTCACCGAGAGGCGAGAACGTCAGCGACCGTCCTCGTCATCCTCGTCTTCATCGTCGTCTTCATCGTCGTCTTCTTCATCGCTGTCGCCATCGTCTTCGTCGTCATCGTCGTCATCCGATTCGGATGTGTCGGCTGAGTCATCGTCAGCGTCGTCGAAGACCACATCGTCATCGTCCAGACCGGCATACACACCGTCGTCGTCGAGGTCGTCGGTGCCGTCGTCATCCAAGTCGCCGTACACCGCAAGTGGAGTGGCGACCTCGGTGGCGAGGAAGAGCGCTTCGTCGTAGTCGTCGAAGGCTTCGGCAAGGGCCTCGGCGGCAGCGATGACAGCGGCGTCGTCGGGATCGCGCCGGTCAGCAGAGACCTCGAGGTGCCGCTCAAGGGCAGACACGAGCAGGGCGAGGGCAGCGCGCGGGTCGACGTTCATGAGACGACGGTATCCGGTCAAGGTCACAAATAGGGACGCGGTGGGTGGAACTGGCCCTGTTCAGACTCGATTCACGACCGGTCTAGGCCCGGTCGAGGAAGTCCCTGAGCACGCGGGCACCGAACCGGAGCGACTCGATCGGCACCCGCTCATCGATGCCGTGGAACATCGGCGCGAAATCGAGGTCCGCCGGCAACCGCAACGGCGCAAAGCCATATCCGGTGATCCCGAGGCGGTTGAGGGACTTGTTGTCGGTGCCTCCCGACAGGCAATAGGGCAGCACGTGAGCGGTCGGGTCCTCAGCGCGCAGCGACTGCTTCATCGCCTCGACGAGCGAGCCCGAGAAGGGCGCGTCGAGGGCGATGTCCCGGTGGACGACCTCGACCTCCACGTGCTCCCCTGCCAGTTCACGAATGGTGTCGAGCAACTGCTCCTCATGACCCGGCAGGAATCGGCAATCGATTGCGGCAGTAGCAGTTTGCGGGATGACATTGTGCTTGTACCCCGCCGACAGCATGGTTGCGTTGGCCGTGTCCTGGAGTGTCCCCCGCACGAAGCCAGCCGCTCCCCCGAGATGCGCGAGCAGGTCGTCTGGCGACACCTCAGGCGCGTGGACGGCATACCCCGTGCCGGTGATGTCGGAGAGCCCATCGAGCAGGGCGCGGACGGACGCGATGTACTCCTTGGGCCACACGTGGTTGTCGATCCGCGCGAGCGCGTGGGCGAGCCGGACGACCGCGTTGGCGTCAGTGGGCACCGAGCCGTGACCGGCCCGACCGTGCGCGTGCAGGCGTAGCCACAGGATGCCTTTCTCGGCCGTCTGGAGCAGATAGGCCCGCACGGGCTCTCCGGTATGCCGTGCCGGCACCGTGACGCTGTAGCCGCCGACCTCGCTGACCGCCTCGGTCGCCCCCTCAAACCACTCTGGGTGGTGGTCGGCGACCCAGCGCGATCCCCACACACCGCCGGCCTCCTCGTCGGCAAAGAACGCGAAAGTCGTTGTCCGGGCGGGCTTTGCCCCGGTGCGAGCGAGGTCACGGATCGCGGCGAGCATCATCGCGTCCATGTCTTTCATGTCCACGGCGCCGCGGCCCCAGATGCACCCGTCGTGTTCCTCAGCGGCGAAAGGGTCGACCTGCCAATCGGGCGCATGAGCAGGCACGACGTCGGTGTGGCCGTGGACGACGAGCCCCGGCCGATTCGGATCGTGGCCCTCGATGCGCACCATGAGCGAGGCTCGACCGGGCTGGCTCTCGACGAGAACGGGGTCGAGGCCGACCTCTTGCAGTCGCCCCACGATGTAGTCCGCCGCCTCGCGCTCCCCCGGGTCGGCGCGATCGCCGTAGTTGACCGACGGGATGCGGATGAGGTCGGCGCACAGCTGCGCAACCTCGTCTTCGGGCAGGACACGCGGGCTGGAGTCTGCGGTCATGGTGATCAACCTAACTCCCCGACTGAGTGAGGTGTAAGCCGTGCCTCGGCCCGCCTGGCCGCTGTCGAGAGGCTGGCGCTACCAGTTCGTGCGGGCGGTGTCGGCCGTGCTATCGTTCCGGCTCGCGAGGGCACGCATGAGCAGGCCCAAAGCACACCTCGTCCGGGTGGCGGAATGGCAGACGCGCTAGCTTGAGGTGCTAGTGCCCTAACGGGCATGGGGGTTCAAGTCCCCCTCCGGACACCGATGGACCACGTTCTCAGCGGCTCGAGAAAACCCTCAATGGCTCCGCGAGCGACTGAAGTAGACCACTCCGGGCTGGGTATGACCCAAGATCTCGGGCACGGTCACGAACACAAACCCGCGAGCCCTCAGTGCTGCGATGAGGCCTGGAGCCGCGTCTACGGTCGTGGGGTGCACGTCGTGCATCAAGATGATCGATCCTGGCCGCACCGCAGCGAGGGCACGCTCGGTCGTAACTGCTGCCGACCGGTTGCGCCAGTCCTCAGTGTCGACATCCCACCAAATGATCGGCATACCGAGGGTCCGCGTTTGCTCGTCGTAGGCGCCATACGGCGGCCGCATGAGGGTTGGCCTCATTCCTGTCAGCGAAGCGACCAGATCGCCCGTCGACCCGAGCTCCGTTCGGGATTCGGCCTGGGTCAGGCGGCGCATATCACGGTGGCTCCAGGTGTGGTTGCCGATCGCCATACCCATGGCAGCCTCCCGGCGCAGTGCATCGGGGTATGCCGTGACCGACCGACCCAGCACGAAGAACGTGGCCTTCACGTTGGCGGCAGCGAGGGTGTCGAGCAGGCGATCGGTATAGGGACCCGGCCCATCGTCGTAGGTCAACGCGACGCAGGGCACGGTCGCGCAGTCGACGGGCGTCTTCGGCCCGGCAAGCATCTTCGGCACTGCGGGTGCGGTGGGGGGAGGCGCGGTGGGCACGGCTGTGACCGTGGGATGAGCCGTTGGCACCGGAGGCGGCACAGACGGTGTGGAGGACGCGGGTGGGGCGGCATACGGCTTGCCGCTGTTCAGTGAAGCGAGGACATTGAGCCCGCGCGGCGAGAGCGCGGGCCGCACCTGGAGTGCTGGCAGCGTCACATGGACCAGGTCTCCGCGAGCAGGCAAGGTCACCTCAAGGTCACCCTGGGCAGTCAGGATGGCGCTCGACATGAGCACGTCGGCTGAGTCATTACTCAGATCGCGATCCGGGTATGCCGACCTGGCGGCCGCAGCGGCTGCGGAGCTGATCGCTGACACCGCAGTGGTGTCGACCAACTCCCCGCCAGACCAGGCTTCGTCTCGCTCGACGTTCGCATAGAAGACTGCTGTCATCGTGCGAGCCTGGCCCGAACCGAACTGCTGGGATCTCATCCGTACCCCAACGACAGCGTCGTGGGCCTGGATGATGTCTCCGTCGATAGCTAGCTCCGGTGGGCGGAGCCCCCCGGGCGTGGTTTCCCGAAGGAATCTTTGCTCCTGCGCGCGCGCCCATCGGTCCAGGAGCGCGCTTAACGACGTCGCATTCGGGACTCGGGGCCAACTAACGCTGACGGGCCGGTTGACGTCGAGCGACACTTGTCGCTCCATGACAACCCCCGGGATCGCGACGGCATCAGACCCGGTGACAGCTGCTGGCTTCGCTGTGACGGCCGCGGTCGTGAGCGTCGCTGCCTGGAGTGAAGTTGGTGTCGGCTCCGGTCGGCTGCTTGCGATGGACAACTCGGGACGCTGCGTCGAGGGCACGATGAGGGCCGCACCGCCGGCCAGCGATGCGACGAGGAGCACCCGAGTAAACCGTCGCACGAGCGGGATCCTAGAGAGGCGACTGCTCCATTTTGCGGCGGCACACCGGCTGCGGCTGCGAAAACCTCAGCCCGCGGGCGTTCCTTTGAGCCGCAACAGTGTGCTCTTGCCAAACATGGATTCCACCAAATCGGTCGCGACTTCTGCGGTGCGATTGGCTTGGTCGCATGCCGGATTGAGTTCCATCACGTCAACGGACCCCAGGAGGCCAGTGTCGGCGATCATCTCCATGCACAGCTGCGCCTCGCGGTAGGTGGGCCCGCCCAGCACGGTTGTGCCCACACCTGGGGCAATTTCTGGGTCGAGGAAATCGACGTCGAAGCTGACATGAAGATGGGTATCGGCGTCCAGATCCGCCAATGCTTTCCGCATCGTCTTACGCATGCCAGCCTCATCGATTTGCCGCATGTCAAATACTGTGAGGCCGTCTTCGTGGATGAGTCGCTTTTCGTCCGCATCGACCGATCGAATCCCGACTTGCCGCACCACGTCCGCCTCGATGGCCGGGCGGTGTCCCCCGATGCCCGTCAGCGCATCAGGTCCGTTGCCGCGCAGGATGGACACAGGCATACCGTGGATATTGCCCGTGGGAGTGGTGCGCAGGGTGTTGAAGTCCGCGTGAGCGTCGAGCCACAGCACCCGCAGCCGTTTGCCGACCGACCGGCAGTAGCGCGCAACAGCGCTGATCGAGCCAATCGCGAGGCAATGGTCGCCGCCCAAGAGGATCGGCAAGTGCCCACCTGACAAGGACTCGAAGACGGCCTCGTGGACGGCTTCATTCCAGGCGACGACCTCGGCGAGGTGCCGATATCCGTCGACCGGGGGCAGCCAGGGGTTCGGCGGACCGGCGAGGTTGCCGCAGTCCTGGACCTCAAGGCCGACTTCGGCGAGCCCTTCGTGGATGCCGGCAACACGCATTGCTTCAGGACCCATGGACGAGCCGCGGTGTGCCGCGCCGACGTCAGTGGGGGCGCCGATGAGGTCGACGATCTTCGTGGGGATAGTCACGAGAGGTCATCTTCACACGTCAACGGGCAACGGACGAACCGGCAGCTGGCTTGGCACCCGGAGCGCCCACATCGCCACCGCGCTCGCCGCGGCGACATTAAGTGAGTCGACACCGCCCGCCATGGGGATCCGGACCTCGAAGTCACAGGCAGCGACCGTATGCCGTGACAGCCCGTCTCCCTCGGTGCCGAGGACCACGGCGAGTCTCTCCGGAGGGTGCGCCGCGACGGCATCGAGGTCGCGCGCGCGGTCGCCCAACCCAAAAGCAGCGATCGTGAAGCCAGCAGCCCGGAGCTCGTCAAGCGCTCTTGGCCACGGAGCGATCCGCGTCCACGGAACCTGGAAGACAGTGCCCATCGAGACGCGAATCGCCCTGCGATAGAACGGATCTGCGCAGCGGGGCGTCACGAGGACAGCATCCACGCCGAGCGCTGCGGCGCTCCTAAAGATGGCGCCAACGTTGGTGTGGTCGACGATGTCCTCAAGGATGACAACCCGCCGGGCATCGGCCAGCACTGTCGCTACCTCGGGCAGGGTCGGGCGTGACATCGCAGCGAGGGCTCCGCGGTGGACATGGAATCCCGTGATCGATTCGAGGACCGGCGCCTCCCCCACAAACACCGGTATGCCGTCCGCCACCGCTTGGGCAACAACGTCACCGAGGTCGGTCAGCCAGCGCGGGGCCATGAGTAGCGATCGCATCTGATGGTCAGCAGTGAGTGCGCGCCGGATGACCTTTTCGGACTCGGCGATATAGACCCCAGCTCGGGTTCCGCCTTGCGGCGCAACGCAACGTCGGTCAGCCCGACGTAATCGGCCAGACGTGGGTCTGCTGGCCCAGCCAGCCATGAGACCCCTTGCGGGAGGTCGACAGGTGGGTGATTCACGACCACCACACCATCTTGGCGATAGCGATCAGGCCCACTAGGACGATCACCGCGCGCAGGGCAACCGGGGGCAGCCGACGGCCGATTCGGGCGCCGAGAAGTCCACCGATAAGCGAGCCGATCGCCACGAGCGCTGCCGCGACCCAGTTGATGTGCTCACGCGCAAAGATGATAAACGCCGCTGCCGCAACAAGATTGACCGAAGTGACGAGGACGTTCTTGAACCCCGTCAGTCGTTGCAGCGACTCGGCAGACAATGCCGAGAAGAGCCCCATCAGCAAAACACCCTGCGCGGCACCGAAATACCCGCCGTACATGCCTCCGAGCAGCACACCCGCTCGGAGCGCTGGGCGGTGCCAGGACGGCATACTCCCCTGGGCCGCAGCGCCTTTGGCGACCTGAGCTTGCAACCGTGGCCCGACGAGGACGAGGACAAGCGCGAGCGTGATGAGGACGGGAACGACCGCGCGGAAGGCCGCGGGAGGGAGGACGAGCAGGAGAGCCGCGCCAATCAACGACCCGACGATCGAGAGCGGCAAGAGCTGTCGCAGAAGCGGCGAGGTGCCGCGCAGCTCACGACGATAGCCCCAGCTTGCGCTGAGTCCCCCCGCGACCAGGCCGACGTTGTTGCTCACGTTGGCGGCCAGCGGCGGCAGCCCGAGGAAGACGAGCGTAGGGAAAGTGATCAGCGTCCCCGACCCGACGATCGAGTTGATGGTGCCGGCGCCGATGCCCGCGATGACGATGAGGACAGCGTCGATCGCGGGCACCGGATCAGACTACTTCGAGGTCAGGCAGACGGCGTTTCAGTTTCGGGTCGTTGGGCGCGCCAGGTCTCGACGACGTCTTCGGGGGCCTGGCTCGTGCGCTCAATCGGCGGGTATGCCGTAGGCGGCACAGGAGCACGTGGCGCGGTAACGCTGGCCTTCGTGGCGCCGGGGTCAGCCGGGGTCCCGCCGAGCGCGGAGGAGATCCCGCGGAGGGCATCGGTGAGTTCGGACGGGATGATCCACATCTTGTTGGCGTCGCCGCGGGCCATCTGCGGGAGGACCTGGAGGTATTGATAGGCCAGCAGCTCCTGGGTGGGCTGACCACGGTGAATCGCCTCGAAGACTTCTTCGATCGCCTGGGCCTGACCGCGAGCTTCGAGGACCCGAGCCTGCGCCGAGCCTTCGGCGCGGAGGATCTGTGATTCCTTCTCACCCTGAGCGGTGAGGATGGCGGACTGCTTGGTGGCTTCGGCCGTCAGGATCGCAGCGCGCTTGTCGCGCTCGGCGCGCATCTGCTTTTCCATCGAGTCTTGGACCGAGTGGGGCGGGTCAATTGCCTTGAGTTCGACCCGGTTGACTCGAATCCCCCAGCGACCCGTTTCTTGGTCGAGGACGCCACGCAGCTGACCGTTGATCTGGTCACGCGAGGTCAGCGTCTCCTCCAGGTCGAGCGACCCGATGACGTTACGGAGCGTGGTGACCGTGAGCTGCTCAATACCTTGGATGAAGTTCGCGATCTCGTACACCGCGGACTTGGCATCGGTCACCGTGTAGTAGATGACCGTGTCAATGGACACCACGAGGTTGTCCGAGGTGATCACCGGCTGCGGGGGGAAGGTCACAACCTGCTCGCGCAGATCGATTGCGGCCCGCGGCTTGTCGATGAATGGGACGAGAATGTGCATGCCGTCGTCCAACGTCCGCGAATAGCTCCCTAGTCGCTCAATGATCACCGCCGTCTGCTGCGGGACGATGCGCACGGTGCGGTAGAGCGCAGTAATTACGAAAAGCAAGAGCGCCGCGAGAACGACGAGGGTGACGATATTGCCCGGCATGGTTTCCTCCGAGGGAGAAGCGTGATGGAGCGGAATGAGTGCAGATGGTGCGAGTTCGGCGCTAGTAGGGACGGTCGTGAACCTGGATATCCTGTGGCCCCGTGATCCTGGTCATGGCAAATCGATTGATCTGGATCCCCCATGACGTCACGACCTCGTTCGTGTGGCTCCGGATGAGTCCGTCGATCTCGTGAAACGAGGAGGTGATGTCATCGAGTATCCGGAGACCGAGGAAATGGCGCAGGGAGGTGAGCGCGGCCATGCGGGTGGCTTCGACGTGATCGCTAACCTGGTATGCCGCGGCAACCGGGTCGACAACACTGGCCCACATTTGTGCCTCAACAGTGCTCAACAGACTGTCCGCGAGGATGATTGGCTCGTGGAAATGGACCTGCCACTCTTTCAGGTCGATGTCCTCGCGTTTACGCTCGATGATCGGCAGGAGAAAGTGCACGCCCGGCGACAGGGTGCGCGAATAGGCCCCGAGTCGCTCAATGATCCGGGCAGTCTGCATTGGCACTACCTGGACCCGTTTGAAGAGGTACAGCGCCAACACCACGAAGAGAAGGGCCACCCAGACGGCGCCGCGCATCACGAACTCCCGGTACTCATGCGCTATTGAAAGGTGTCTTTGACGGCTATGGCTCGAGTCACGACAGCAGTGGCCCCGTCGATCCGGCTGACCGACACTGACTCACCTGGAGCAAACACGTCGCCAGACTCGCTGCGCGCAGTCCACACTTCGCCGGCAATGCGCACCTGACCGCTTGATCCCGTGACGACTTCGGTGACCTTGGCCGGCTGCCCCACCAAGGCGCCGACTCCCATCGAGCCGCTGTGCCGACGCGACCGGAAGTGCCTCCGAGCGGCGGGCCGGACAAACCCGAGTCCGAGCACTGCGGCGACCGCGGCGACGATGACTTGTACCGTGATGGGCGCGCCGAGCGCAGCAGCAGCAGAGCCACCCAAGGCCCCACCAGCAAGCATCAAGAACGTGAAGTCGACGGTGACGGTTTCGACCACGCCCAAGACCAAGGCGACACCCAGCCAAACCAGCGCAGCATTGCCGTCAAACACTGTGGGCCTCCCGTATCGGCGTGAAGCGATCCATTCACCATACGACGGAACGCAGGGCCAGGAAGTTCCTGACCATGATTGAGGAAGCTCCGCCGCTAGCGACCTGAGGTCACTGCCCAAGCCGACCACCGCTCGTCATGACGCTCGACAACCAGCGGCAAGCCAAATGCTTGCGACAAATTGTCAGCGGTCAGCGTGGTCTCCACTGGTCCTGCGGCAACGACTCGACCGTGCCGCAACAAGAGCACGTCCGTGAAGCTCGGCGGGATCTCTTCGACGTGATGGGTGACGACGACGAGCGCCGGCGCCGCAACGTCAGCGGCCAATTCCCCGAGCCGAGCAACCAAGTCTTCGCGACCGCCGAGGTCTAACCCAGCCGCGGGCTCATCCAGCAACATCAACTCGGGGTCGGTCATCAGCGCCCGGGCGATCTGAACCCGCTTGCGCTCGCCTTCGGACAACGTGCCATAGCGCCGATCGGCGAGGTGCTCAGCGCCCAACGCGAGCAGCAACTCCATGGCCCGTACATAGTCGGCGGTGTCGTAGTGCTCACGCCACCGCCCGACAATTCCGTAGGCGGCGGTGACCACGACGTTTCCGACGATCTCACTGTCTGGGATCCGATCAGCCATCGAGGAACTCGCCAGACCAACGCGCGGCCGAAGTTCAAAGACATCGACCGATCCCAGTCGGTCGCCCAAGATGTCGACGGTGCCCATCGTCGGATGCATCC
Organism: Actinomycetales bacterium; assembly: GCA_016715285.1. Taxonomy (GTDB): domain Bacteria; phylum Actinomycetota; class Actinomycetes; order Actinomycetales; family Dermatophilaceae; genus Phosphoribacter; species Phosphoribacter thorii. The sequence continues at coordinate 544,491 of JADKAO010000001.1, forward strand.
GAGCGGCCGCCAATTGCAACAGAGTCGTCTTACCCGCGCCGTTTGGCCCCAAGATCACCCAGCGCTCACCTTCCTCGACCTCCCACGTGACGTCATCGAGGAGGCGGGTCGACCCGCGCACCACGCTGACGCCTGAGAAGGCGAGGACATCGCTCATGACCGAAACCCTAGTTGAGTCGTTGCCGCGTACGACGGCGGCGTGCCGGCGTTGCAGGCAATGTCCTGACCGGCACGCGTCGATGCACGCACTTAGGCTTCCTGTATGCCGTCACTCCCCCTCAGCGTGAGCCTCGCTCTGCACGCCACGGCGGCGTGTGGATCCTCTGGCGACCGCGAGGCCGCCCTGCGTCGAGCGTGGCGCGACGCTCACCCCAGAACCCTCGACGTGGACGACGACGCGCCGTGGCTCGCCGACTGGGCGGAGGAGGGAGAGTGTGTCCTGTTCGTGGCTATGCCGAGGCCAGGTCGGGTCGGCGACTTGCCGCGCGGTCTGCACCCCGACATCCTCCCGGTGGCTCTCGACGCGGGCGAGTGCGTGTTGGGCGGCACCAAGGGTGGGCTCGCGGTGCCCACCACGACGACGTTCGGGCCGCCCGGCGACCAGGGGCGATGGGTGACGTGGACGGCATACCCCGGTCCAGCCGTGCCGCGCCACGTCGTTGAGGCGACGGACCTCGCGCACATCTCCAGAGAACTCATCGCGCGCACCACCGCGGCCGCGCGCGCACTCGAAGACGTCGGTGGCACTCCCTGGCGCCCGATGGACACCCTCCCGGCCGACCCGAGAACTCGACCGAACGCGCTCCCGCGCAAGACGCCAGCTGCCGTCTTGCTGGTCCTCGATCGGGCGGTGCGCATCGCCGAGGTCGCGCGAGCAGGACTTGCAGTCGAGCGCGCCAATGCGGCTCTCGACGCCACCACCTCGCTGAAGCGCACGATCATCCTCACGGACGTGCTCGACGTCGCGCTCACAGCCCTCACGGGTGCGACGAATGTCGGCGCCATGGCGATCGCCGGGTGGCGCCCCGCCTAAGCTGGATTAGGCGCCCAGGACAGACCGATACACGGCCATCGTCTTGTCGCCGATGCTCGCCCAGGAGAAGTGGTCGACCGCCCGCTGACGGCCGGCGACGCCGAACCGACGCGCCCGCTCGACATCGCTCACCGCATTGATCAGCGCGGCCGCGAGGTCGGCCACGAAGGCATCCGGGTCAACCGGCGTGCCACTGCCGTCCTGCACCTGGGTGATCGGCACGAGCCAGCCCGTCTCGCCGTCAACGACCACCTCGGGAATGCCACCGGTCGCGGTCGCCACCACGGGGAGGTTGCAGGCCATCGCTTCGAGGTTGACGATGCCGAGCGGCTCGTAGACCGAGGGGCACGCAAAGACGGTTGCGGACGACAGCAGCGCGACCACCTCAGCGCGCGGCAGCATCTCGGGGATCCACACGACGCCATCGCGCGACTCACGCAGCGTGGCCATGAGGTCCTCGACTTCGCGCAGGATCTCGGGCGTGTCGGGGGCTCCGGCGCACAGGATGAGCTGCACCTCGGGCGGCAGCTCGGCCATCGCGCGCAGGAGATAGGGCAAGCCCTTCTGCCGGGTAATGCGGCCGACGAACATGACCGATGGCCGGTCGGGGTCGACGCCATGCTTGCGGACGATGTTGGGTGCGTCAGTGGGCGACCACAGCTGCGAGTCGATGCCGTTGTGCACGACGACGACCTTGTCGGGGTCCAGTGATGGGTAGGACCGCAGGATGTCGGCGCGCATCCCAGCGCTCACTGCAATGACCGCGGCTGCGCCTTCGTATGCCGCCCGCTCCGCATAGGAGGAGACGCGGTAGCCGCCGCCGAGTTGTTCAGCCTTCCAGGGCCGCATCGGTTCGAGGCTGTGCGCGGTAACGATGTGAGGCGCGCCGGCGAGCAGACCACCGAGGTGCCCAGCCAAGTTGGCGTACCACGTATGCGAGTGCACGATGTCGGCGCCAGCGCAGTCCGCGGCAATCTGCACGTCGACACCCAGGGTCTGCAAGGCGGCATTCGCGTGGGCGAGTTGGGGCAAGTCGGCGTATGCCGTCGTGTCTGCCTCGTCCCGCGGCGCACCGAAGCACCGCACCTGAACCTCGACGTCGCCCCGCTCTCGGAGGGCTCTCACCAACTCCGCAACATGAACGCCAGCCCCCCCGTAGATGGCCGGTGGGTATTCCTTACTGATGATGTCGATACGCACACTCTGAGACTAGTGCGAAGGTCCTCGACAGGAGAGGGTCGTTTGACTCTAGGGTGGAGTCATGGCGCGACGACGCACGAATCCCAAGGTCCTGGCAATCGTCCTCGCGGGTGGTGAGGGCAAGCGGTTGATGCCGTTGACGCGCGACCGCGCCAAGCCCGCTGTCCCGTTCGGTGGCATCTACCGATTGGTCGACTTCGCCTTGTCGAACGTCGTCAACTCGGGCTATCTCAAGATCGTCGTGTTGACGCAGTACAAGTCGCACAGCCTCGACAAACACGTCACCAAGACGTGGCGGATGTCCACGATGCTCGGCAACTACGTCGCGCCCGTGCCGGCGCAGCAGCGCGTCGACAAGAACTGGTACCTCGGCAGCGCCGACGCGATCTTCCAGTCACTCAACCTCATCGACGACGAGCGGCCCGAGATCGTCGTGGTCGTCGGTGCCGACCACGTCTACCGCATGGACTTCTCCCAGATGGTGGAGCAGCACATCGAGACCGGCGCGGGCATTACCGTCGCCGCGATCCGGCAGCCGATTCACATGGCCGACCAGTTCGGCGTCATCGAGCTCGACGACGACGACCCCCGCAAGATTGCGGCCTTCCGCGAGAAGCCAAGCGACCCCAAGGGTCTGCCCGATGCGCCCCACGAAGTCCTCGCCTCGATGGGCAACTACGTCTTCACGACCGACGCGCTGGTCAAGGCCGTCACCGAAGACCACGACCTCGAGGGCAGCAAACACGACATGGGCGGCGACATCGTTCCCCGCTTTGTCGCCCAAGGGGACGCCTTCGTCTACGACTTCAAAGACAACGAGGTGCCGGGCGCGACCGAGCGCGACCGCGGCTACTGGCGTGACGTCGGAACGCTCGACTCCTACTACGACGCTCACATGGACCTCATTTCGGTCCACCCGATCTTCAACCTCTACAACTACGACTGGATGATCTACACCAACGCGCCGGCATACCCACCGGCGAAGTTCGTCCACGGGTCCCATGACCGCGTCGGTGAGGCGCTCTCGTCGGCGGTCTCCCCCGGTGTCGTCGTCTCGGGTGCCCAGGTCAACCACTCGGTGCTCTCGCCCCGGGTCAAGGTCCACAGCTACGCGACGATTGCCGACAGTGTGCTGCTCGACGGCGTCGAGGTCGGACGGTATGCCGTGATCCGCCGGGCGATCATCGACAAGGGCGTCACGGTGCCTGAGTACGCCCATATCGGGGTCGACCATGACCACGACCGGGCGCGTGGCTTCCATGTCACCGAGGGCGGGGTCACTGTCGTGGGCAAGGGCCAGAACGTCCCCTTGTGACGGCTTCTGACGCGGCGGACGCGGGTGAGCCGGACGGCATACCCGCGTCTGTCGGTGATCCGCGCCCGCCGCGAGTCGCCGTCCAGGTCGCACCGCAACACGCGTCGTATGCCGTGCTGCGCGACACCGTGGTGACCCTCGAAGAACTCGGCGTCGACGTCGTCCTCACGTGGGATCACTTCTTCCCGCTGTCTGGTGACCCCGACGGCCAGCACCTTGAGTGTTGGAGCCTGCTGGCCGCTTGGGCAGAGGTGACCGACCGGGTCGAACTCGGGCCGCTCGTCGCGTGCAACTCCTATCGCAACCCGGACGTGCACGCCGATATCGCGCGGACGATCGACCACATCAGCGCGGGTCGGCTGATCTTTGGCATTGGCGCGGGCTGGTTTGAGCGTGACTACGTCGACTACGGCTTCGAATTCGGCACTGCCGGAAGCCGTTTGGATGCGCTGGCGCGTGACCTGCCGCGAATGCGGGCGCGCTGGGAGCAACTCAATCCCCAGCCGACCCGCGCGATCCCGATCATGGTCGGCGGTGGCGGCGAGCGGAAGACGCTTCGCATTACGGCCGAGCACGCGGATATTTGGCATGGGTTCGGTGACCCGGAGGTCATCGCGCATAAGCACCGAGTCCTCGACGCGTGGTGCGAGCGGCTGGGCCGGGATCCGAGGTCGATCGAGCGCTCAGCGGGCGTGGCTGGTGCACCAGCCCGTGTCCCCGAGGACGTCAGGTTGGACTACGCCGCGAATGCCCAGGGGTTCTATGACGTTGGGACGAGGTTGTTCACGCTCAGTTTGACGACCCCGCCGTATGACTTCGGTCCCGTCCGGGACGTGTTGGCGTGGCGTGATGAGACCATCGCCCGCGCCCATGGAGCGGCTCACTAATCTGGCGCGTGTGACCGACGACCGACCCAGCCTGCACGTCACCCTCACTGGCCGGGATCGACCCGGGGTGACGAGTCGGCTGTTCACGGCCCTCGCGGAGGCTGCGTGCGACGTGCTCGACCTTGAGCAAATCGTCGTCCGCGACCACCTCACGCTGTCGGCTCTCCTCACACCCTCCGGTATGCCGGGCGGGGCGTTGGTTGGGAGCCACGGTCCTAGGCCGGTGCCCGACTCATGGCGGGGCATGGTGCAACAGTCCGTTACGGCAGTCGCCGAGGAACTGGCCATGCAGGTGACCTTCCGGGATGGCGCGGGCGAATCCACCGAGCGGTCAACCGGTCGAGTGCATGTCGTTGTCCTCGGTCACCCGCTTCCGGCAACGGCCATTGCCGCCATCGCTGACCGGGTCGCTGCCCATGGCGCCAATATCGACCGGATCCGACGGCTGTCCTCCTATCCCGTGACCACGGTCGAACTCGACGTCTCCGGCGCCGATGTTGGACGTCTCCGTGACGAGTTAGCGCAGGTCGCGGTGGCTGTCGAGGTAGACATCGCGGTCGCGCCAGCCGGGCTCGCCAGGATGGGCTCGCGCCTCGTCGTCATGGATGTCGACTCGACCTTTATCCAGCAAGAAGTCATCGAGTTGCTCGCCGCCAAGTGTGGCCGGGAGGCCGAGGTCGCTGCGGTGACCGAGCGCGCGATGCGGGGTGAGTTGGATTTCGCGGAGTCGTTGCGGGCTCGCGTCGCTGTCCTCGCGGGGCTCGATGCGACCGTCCTCGACCAGGTCCGAGACGAGATCGTCCTCACGCCTGGCGCCCGGACCTTGGTGCGCACGCTCAAGCGCCTTGGCGACACCGTCGCCCTCGTCTCCGGTGGCTTTATCGAGATCGTCGGACCACTCGCTGCCGAGCTGGGGATCGACCATGCCCTCGCCAATGCTCTCGAGGTGGAGGACGGCAAGCTCACGGGTCGGGTGACTGGTGACATTGTCGACCGGGCAGGCAAAGCGCGGGCGTTGCGGCAGTTTGCTGCTGAGGCCGAGCTGCCGCTGAGCCGCACCGTGGCGATTGGCGACGGGGCCAACGACCTGGACATGCTCGCCGCTGCTGGACTTGGGATCGCGTTCAACGCCAAGCCTGTCGTGCGCGAGCAGGCCGACGCGAGTGTCACGGTGCCCTATCTCGACTCGGTGCTCTTCCTCCTGGGCATCAGCCGAGAAGACATCGAGGAAGCGGACGCGCTGGACGGCATACCGACTCCTGCCCCGGCCATCCCGCCCCGGTGAGGCGAACTCGCTAGCAGCCCATCATGTGCACGCCGCCATCAACGTGCACGATCTCGCCCGTTGTGGCCGGGAACCAGTCCGAGAGCAGAGCGACACACGCCTTCGCGGTCGGGACCGGGTCGGAGACGTTCCAGCCCAGCGGCGCGCGGTCGTTCCATTGCTCCTCGAAAACCTCAAAACCGGGGATCGACTTGGCCGCCGTTGTGCGGACCGGCCCGGCTGCAACAAGATTGCAGCGGATCCCCTTGGGTCCAAAATCGCGCGCGCAGTAGCGGTTTGTCGACTCGAAGGCAGCCTTGGCGACGCCCATCCAGTCGTAGACGGGCCACGCAAACCGCGCGTCGAAGGTCAGCCCCACGATTGACCCCCCCGGGCTCATCAGCGGCGCGGCAGCCACCGCGAGGGCCTTGAGGCTATAGGCGCTGATTTGCACCGCGGTGCCGACGTCCTCCCAGGTTGCGTCGAGGAACGTGAACGCCCCTTGGGGCGCGAAGCCGATCGAATGCAGCACCCCGTCGAGGTGGTCGGTGTGCTCGCGGAGGCGCTCGGCGAGGGTGTCGAGGTGCTCCTGGTTGGCGACATCGAGCTCGATGACGACGGGGGTTGTCGGCAGGCGCCGCGAGATCGTCTGGGTGATCTTCATGGTCCGCCCGAACGACGTGAGGATCACCGTCGCGCCCTGCTCCTGCGCCAGCTTGGCGACGTGGAAGGCGATCGAGCTGTCCATGAGGACGCCTGTCACGAGCAGTGTCTTGCCGTCGAGTAGGCCCATGTTTGATTCTCCTGAAGTCGAGGCGAAATACGGGTCAGTGCGTCAGTGGCCCATGCCGAGGCCGCCGTCGACCGGCAGCACGGCACCCGAGATGTATGCCGCCGCGTCCGATGCGAGGAAACGCACCGCCGCGGCGACCTCCTCGGGCGCGGCAAAGCGCCCGGCTGGGATCGCCGCGCGATATGCCGCCTTGCGCTCCTCAGGGAGTTCGGCGGTCATGTCGGTATCAATGAAGCCGGGTGCGACGACATTGGCGGTGATGGCGCGGCCACCGAGCTCACGGGTGATCGAGCGGGCCATCCCGACGAGACCGGCCTTGCTCGCCGCGTAGTTGACCTGGCCCGGGGAGCCGTAAAGGCCGACGACGCTTGATACGAAGATCATCCGGCCACGACGCAGGCGGATCATCCCCTTGCTAGCCCGGCGCGCGCACCGGAAGGCTCCGGCGAGGTTGGTGTCGACGACCGCGTCGAACTCCTCGTCGCTCATCCGTAGCAAGAGCTGGTCTTGGGTGATACCGGCGTTGGCAACAAGGATCTCGATGGGACCACCGACGAGCTTCTCGGCAGCGGCAAAGGCGGCATCGACCGAGGCGGTGTCTGTGACATCGCACGCCACCGCCTGCAGGCCTTCGGGTGCCTCACCCGAGCGGCTCGTCACGACCACGTGATCGCCGTCAGCGACAAGTGCGCGAGCGATCGCCAAGCCGATGCCCCGGTTGCCGCCGGTGATGAGCACCGTGCGGGGAGAGTGCGTCAACGTCATTCCTTCCACGTGCCAGCGGGTGCTTGCGGTTACGAGCGCCTTCGCCAAGCGTCCCCCGACGGTAACGGTTACCGGTGCGTAGGCCACGCAGGGGACTGTATCGGCGCACGGCATACGGGCGTATCGTGGGCAGCGTGAGGTGGCCATCGAAGGGAACTGGCGGCAAAGCCGCGGCACCTATCGTGCACACGGTCACCACCGCGCCGATGTCGCTTGCCGATGACAGCGACATGCGGATGCGCCGCTACCTCATCACGATGGCGATCCGGACGTCGTGCTTCATCCTCGCCGTCGTCTTCGAGGGGTGGCTGCGTTGGGTGTTTGTCGCCGGCGCGGCCGGATTGCCCTATATCGCAGTCGTTCTCGCGAATGCCGTGGGGCCGCGATGGGGTTCGCGGATCTCTGGCGCCGACCGCTTCACGGGCGAGGCGCCCGGCATTGGCTTTGGCGACACTGTGCCGCACGGGGTGCGTCACGAGCCGCACGTCCACTAGTCGACCAGCGCCAGGCGCTGGCGATGAAGTCAGCGATGCAATAGGTGCTGCGTTCTGCGGACCGAACGGCACCACCGGCATCGTCATCAGTGACAAGCGGCGCGAGGCCTTCTCCGCCCTGGCCGGGGGCGGCGACCCCGAAGACTTGGTTGGGGGCGCCATCCTGCCCCTGGGCTGGTGCAACTCTCAGAAGCCGGAGCCCCTTTCATCCGACTCCCCCAGGAACTCAGCCACGTCGCCTGGCTGCCCCGTGCCGTCCTCGAGCGCTTGGGCGGTCACTAGCTGTTGCTGGCAATGAGGTTGTTGACAGCGGCGCTTGAGGCCGGTCTGCGACGAACGCTCGCCGAAGAGTGTCGGTGTCTCCGCGATAGTCTGCTGCATCGAGCGCTTGGTCGACGGTGAGGGCACCGCCCACGAGCCCGACGACCGTATCGGCGTCGGCTACAAGGATGTCCTCCGGTTGATGGTCGTCACCGATGCCCACGCTCGGGCCGTCTTCGTCGATGCGGAGAACGATGCATAAGCTCTCAACCTCAAAGCCGACCTCTACGGGCGGTGATGCCGTTCTCCCTCGGAGGATTGCGGGCAGAGCAAGAGTCAGCCACCGAGGCCGGAATGCGTCGTCGCCCCGCCCCGTGGCCAAGAGCGGGATACCCCACCGGCCCAGGGCCTCCATAGGTTCCTTCAGTTCCGCGCCCCATCGCGTCAGTCCATACAGGACGCCCGCGTCTCCCAGCGCTCTTTCTACAACACCAGCTTCCTCCATCGCCCGCAGCCTTTGAGCTAGAAGGTTGCTCGCCACGCCCGGCAACGAAGCCTTCAGGTCGCTGTATCGCAGGGGCCCGGGAAGCAGTTCGCGCACGATCAGGAGGTTCCAGCGGTCGCCGACGATGTCGAGTGCGCGTGCCAGACCGCAGAACTGACCGTAGGATCGTCGCGACGAAGGATTGACACTTTCAACCATGCTTGATTTTATCAACTCATCATCGTTGTTGTCAGGGGCTGGCCATGCCCCGGCCGTCGAGGAGGTATGGGCATGGAAATCGACTGGATTGGGGTGCTCCTCGCGTTTGTCGCGGGGATGGTCGTCGCGATGGCCTGGTACTCAAAGGGCGCCATCGCAGATGCCTGGGAGGCGCTCACAGGCATCACACCAGAGAAGAACCAGCCGGTCCGAACTCGGAACTTGATCCTGCTCGCCGTGTCCAACGCCGCGACCACTGTCGGGCTAGCGTTCGCCGTCGAGTTCACGGCGGTGGTGACCGGCAATGCCTCCCTGTGGATGGCGGTGATGGTCGGGTTCGTCGCCTGGCTAACGTTGTCCGCATCGACTCTTCTTCAACACAACTCATTCGAGCAGAAGCCTCTAAAGCTGACGACCATCAACACCGGATATCAGCTGGCTCTGTTCGTGGCGATCACGCTGGTCCTAGGACTCTTCTAGGCGAGTAGGCCGGCTTGCTGGCCGCTTAACCGCCGATGGCAGACATCGGACGGTCCGGTTGCTCAAAACCAGGCTCCCCAATGCCGTGACCGGCCTGCTTGCGCCACAACTCGCTACTGATGATCGCCGCGAGCTCGTGATCGGTTGCGCCGTCACGCAGAGGCCCGCGCAGGTCAGACTCTGCCCGGGCAAAGAGGCAGTTGCGAACCTGGCCGTCCGCTGTGAGGCGCACCCGGTCACAGGCACCGCAGAAGGGGGCCGTGACACTTGCGACGACTCCAACAGTCGCCGGACCCCCATCGACGAGGAAGAGCTCCGCTGGGTCGCTCCCCCGCGCGTCTGCCGCGGGTGTGAGCGTGAACCGCTCTTCGAGCCGCGCGCGGATCTCGTCGCCCCGCACCATCTGCGTGCGGTCCCAGCCGTGCTGGGCATCAAGTGGCATCTGCTCGATGAACCGGAGCGCGTAGCCGCGCTCGACACACCACGCCAGCAGGTCGGCCACCTGATGGTCGTTGACGCCGCGGATCGCCACCGCGTTGACCTTGACGGGAGTGAGCCCGGCGTCGGCAGCGGCAGCGAGCCCGCGCGCGACGTCGTCGAAGCGATCGCGTCGGGTCAGTTGCTCAAACGCCCCCGCGTCGACCGTATCCAGCGAAACATTGACCCTGGCGAGACCGGCCTCGGCGAGGGCATGGGCAATCCGCTCCAGGCCGACACCATTGGTGGTCATCGACACGCTGGGCCGCGGGCGAGCGCGGCTATTGCGCGCACGATCTCGACCAACCCGCGCCGCAACAACGGCTCACCTCCCGTGAGGCGCACTTCGGTGACGCCGAGGGCAACGAAGACCCCCACCACCCGGACCACCTCGTCGTCGGTGAGCAGCTCCGCGGACGGGAGCCACGGCATACCCTCTGCTGGCATGCAGTAGGTGCAGCGCAAGTTGCATTTGTCTGTGAGCGAGACGCGCAGGTCGGTCGCGACCCGGCCAAAACGGTCCCCGAGCGGCCCGACGCCCGGGGGGCGGACGGTCGGCTCGGGGAGGTCGGTCACGGCGGTGACTCTACGACAGGTACGGTGAAGCGGTGCTCAAGGCAATCTTCACCAAGCGCATCCTCGGCGCCCTTGCCTTTGCGATCGTCTTTGGGCTGGCGTGCTTCTTCCTCGGCGAGTGGCAGCTGTCGCGCTATGAGGCCAAGGACGCGCGGGCCAGCGCCGTCGAGGCCAACTACGGTGCCGCCGCGGTGCCACTTGCGCAGGTGCTCCCGTCCGCGTCGGTCACCCTGCCTGAGAACAAGATCTGGTCCAAGGTCACCGTGACCGGCCGGTATGCCGGTGAGCGCAGCTACATCGTGCGCGGCCGGACCCTGGGCGGCTCGGTGGGTATTGAGGTTTTGGTGCCGCTGGTCACCGACTCGGGGACTCTCATGGTGGACCGCGGTTGGGTTCGGCTCAACGACGCGGCTGCCGCGATCCCCGACTATCCGGGCGCACCTAGCGGTGACATCACCGTCACGGGTTGGCTCAAGCCCGGTGAGGATGACCGCGGACGCGACTTGCCCCGCGGGCAGCTTGCCAGTGTCGACCTGCAAACGGTGCAGGCCGAGCTGGGCGGCACTGTCTACCCGGCATACCTCGTGTTGGAGAGCGAGCGCACCCCCTCAGGTTCCACTCCCCCGCGCCCGACCCCACTTGAGCAGCCCTCGGTGGACCGCGGACCGCACTTCGCGTATGCGTTGCAGTGGTGGCTCACGGCGCTGCTCGGCCTAGCGTTCGTGATCTACCTCTACAGGTCGCGGCCGGGCGCGCTGCAGGAGCGCGCGGCGCGTGAGGAAGGCCAGCCCGAGCCGGCGCGGCCCAAGAAGGTCCGAATCTGGGACGAAGAGGACGGCTGACGAGCTGTTGCGTCAGGCGGGGGTGCGCTCGTCGAAGTACTGGGTGCGGTACAGATCGGCGTAGAGTCCCCCGGCTTCCAGGAGCTCGGTATGCCGTCCGCGCTCGACGATCTGCCCGTCCTCGACCACGAGGATGAGATCGGCGCCGCGGACCGTCGACAACCGGTGGGCGATGACGAATGCCGTCCGCCCCTGTAGCGCCTCGTCGAGGGCACGTTGGACTGCGACCTCGGACTCGCTGTCGAGGTGCGCGGTGGCCTCGTCGAGGATGAGCACCTGGGGCCCTTTGAGCAGCAGACGGGCGATGGCGAGGCGTTGCTTCTCGCCGCCGGAGAGCCGGTGGCCGCGATCACCGACGACCGTGTCGAGGCCCGAAGGCAAGGACTCGATGAGCGACAAGACTTGCGCCGACGCCAGGGCCGCAAACATATCTGCTTCTGTCGCAGCGGGATTGGCGTAGGCGAGATTGCCGCGGATGGTGTCGTGGAATAGATGCGCCTCTTGGGTCACCATCCCGACGGTTTCGTGCAGCGAGGTCAGGCTGGCCTCTCGGAGGTCAACTCCCCCGATCCGGATGGCACCTGCGGTTGGGTCATAGAGGCGAGCTAGCAGTGACGTGATCGTCGTCTTGCCAGCGCCGCTCGGTCCCACAAGCGCGATGAGCTGACCCGGTTCGGCACGGAAGCTCACGCCGGCGAGAACTGGGCCGCCCCCAGCCCGGTCGCCCGTGGCATCCGCCTCAAGCGACCGCAACGACACCTCGTCGGCGGACGGATAGGAGAACTCAACGCGGTCGAACTCCACCCCCACCTGCCCCATTGGCAGAGTTACAGGGTTCGCGGACTCCGCCACCAGCGGCTTGAGGTCGAGCACTTCAAAGACCCGCTCAAAGGACACGAGGGCGGTCATGATGTCGACCCGCACGCCCGAGAGCGCAGTGAGCGGTCCATAGAGCCGGCCAAGCAGAGCAGCCAATGCCAATAGGGACCCCACGGTCAGCGTGTCGTTGACCGCCATCACGCCACCAAAGCCATAGACCATCGCCGTTGCCAGAGCGGCCACGAGCGACAAAGCCACGACAAAGATGGTGCGGTTCATCGCGATTCGCACCCCGGTGTCGCGCACGACAGCTGCGCGGGCGGCATACTCGCGCTCTTCGCGCGCAGGCGTGCCGAAGAGCTTGACCAGGAGCGCGCCGGCGACGTTGAAGCGTTCGGTCATCCGAGATCCAAGGTCGGCGTTCGCGTTCATTTGCTGACTCATCAGCGCGGAGAGGCGCTTGCCCATGAGCTTGGCCGGCACCAGGAAGAACGGGACGAGCAGGAGAGCGCCAATCGTGAGTTGCCACGACAGTGTTGCCATCGCGGCAACGATGAGCACGAGCGAGACGACATTGCTCACGAGCGACGACAACACCGACGTGAACGCCTGTTGCGCCCCAATGACATCCGAGTTCAGGCGGCTCACGAGAGAGCCGGTCTGCGCCCGGGTGAAGAAGGCGATGGGCTGACGCAAAACGTGGCCAAAGACCGCCGTGCGCAGGTCATAGATGAGACTCTCGCCGATGCGCGCCGAAAACCACCGTTGCGCAATATCGAGCACGGCCCCCGCGACCGACAAGACCGCCACGATGACCGCGAGCCGGATCACCACGGCCGAGTCCTTGGGGATCACGCCTTGGTCGACGATGTTCTTAAGCAGCAGCGGCACTGCGACAACGACCGTCGAGTCGATGACGACCAACGTCAAGAAGGCCGCAATGAGGCGCGTGTAGGGCCGCGCATAGGCAAGGACTCGACGCGTCGTGTCCCCGCGGAGTTGTACGTCGACGACCGACCCGTCCCGCACCATGGACCGCAGGACGCCGTGTCCGCCCATCTGGCTCACGAGTCGCTCACGAGGTGCTGGCTCCGGGGCCACTGAGGCCGGCCATGCGGGCGAGATCGTGGAGCAGCTGACCTTGGGCAGTGCGTTCGTGAACAAGTTGCTCGTCCGGTGTCGCGGTGAGCGCTTGCCGCATCAGGGGCTTGAGCGCACGGAGGGGAGCGCTCGGGACGGCGAGCAGTGCAGACACGAGATCACCTGTGGCGGAATCGAGTTCGTCAGCCGGGACCGCCATGGAGGCGATGCCGAGCGATACCGCTTCGGCGGCGCCGACGGTCCGACCCGTCGCGCAGATCTCCAGGGCGCGGCCATACCCCACGGTGTGCACCAGCGTGGCGGTGCCCCCCAGGTCTGGCACGAGCCCGAGCGCGATCTCCTTCATCGCGAACTTCACGTCGTCGGCGACGACCCGGATGTCCGCGGCCAGGGCCAGCTGGAAGCCGGCACCAATCGCGTGGCCCTGCACGGCGGCCACCACCACCGCGGGGACCTCCCGCCACAGCGAGAACCCTTCCTGGAAGGGCCCAATCATCGCGGTCATGTCGGCTGCACTTGACGCTGCAGCCGCGAGCATGTCGGGCTCACCCGGCATACCCCCGGGTGCAAGGAGCGAGCGGTTCAATCCGGCCGAGAAAGAGCGTCCTTCGGCGCGGATCACGACAACCCGCACGTCGGCTGGGACTGCGCGCGCGGTGTCGGCCAGCGCGGCCCACAGGGACGGGGTCTGGGCGTTGAGCTGGGCCGGGTTGCAGAGCGTCAGGGTCAGCACGGGGCCCGCGAGGTCACAGCGCAGCCCGGGATGGTTCGGGAAAGTCACTTCAGCAGCGTAACCGCGCGCACCCGGGTCCAGTGACGCTGCGGGTGGGCACGTGATGGGGCCAAGGGCAAGGCATCGGCGGGGTATGCCGGGTGCCTCCGCGGCGCTACTCCTGCGTCGCCCAGAGGTGCACTTCGCCCGAGGGGGACCGCAGCACGGCATACAGCGTCTGTCCTGTGACTGCCATCGCGATCACCGCGCCTGGGGGTGTCTCGCGCCGTTCCCAGCCGCCCGGCCCATCCACGAGCAGGATGCTTTCCCTACGTGGGTTCGGTGTGCCGCCAGCTGCCGACGTCGGCGTCGGCACCGCCACGGTCCACCTCCCCCGCCACACGCGCGGCGCGGGCCAAGTCCCTGCGTCGCTCACCGCGACCGCCGGCACTCCCTCACCCACCGCGCTCTCGACATCCGCCAGCGACTGCCCTTCCGCGGTCAGCACTTGCCACGCAGCCAGCCGTCCGTCAACCCGCCCCACCATGAGGCACCCGATCTCGCGACAGCCGACCCCCAGAGTCGCTCCGGAGCCTGTCGCTATCAGCGGGAGTTCCCGCCAGCCCGAGTTGCCGTCGCGCGACACCCACGCGGCCGGCCGCTCGCGCGCCCCTTCGCCGAGCTCCACTACCGACCCGACAACGAGCGCACTCGCGCCCTGGGCCGTCCCCGCCTGCGGCCCCACGAGGGCGGTCTTGGTGCTCGCCAGCACGGTGCCAGAGGGGTCTTGCCGCACCCAGGTCGCCCCCACGGGAAGCCAGACGTCCGCGTCGAGTCCCGATTGCCGACTCTCCCAAGTGCCCAGCAGCATCGGCTCGGTCGAGGTCGGGATGACCCCGAGCTGATCGCCCGCGCCCCATCCGCCAAACGTCGAAAACACCTGTTCCTGCTCGCGCAAGCCCGTGGCGTCGCCGCGCCAGACGCTCCACCGTACGTTCGAATGCGCTCCGCCACGGGCGCCGCCGACGCCCACGAGTCCACCATCACTGGTCCCCTCGATGGACAGCCACGTCGCCTGACTCCCGTAGCCACTCGCCGGAGTCACCGTCAGCACCTTCGCCTGCGCGCTGGGCAAACCCAACTGCACCAAGCCCGGCCGCCCAGGTGCCTCCCCCACCACAGTGCCCACCAAAACCCGGCCGCCGTATGCCGTGAGCGTCACCGGTACGTGCCCGGCTGGTAGGGCAATCTGACTCCACGCCAGCGGTTTTAACGGCCCTAGGGTGGGCGAGGTTCCGATGGTCATCGTCGGCACGGCCGGGACGGTCGGCACGGTCGGCCCGCTCGATCCACCGGGCGCGCCTGAGTCGGTCGGCCCACTCTCGCCCGACGTGCAGGCGGCCATGCTCACCGCGCACAGCACGGCAGCGGCGAAACTCACGCTCCGCGTCGCAGGAGCCCAGCTCGGACCCGTCATCCAGTCAGTATGCCGAGAGCGCAAGCCCAGGGAGCGGCATACCGGCGTGGAACGGCATACCCCTTGCCGTGTCCTGGACCCCACTTTGAGTCCTGCTCGGCGACACGGGAGGATGGGGCGAGCACCTCAAGCAACCCAAGCAGGCCCCCGAGTGAAGGAGCACTGGTGAGCACGGTCAAGCGGCACAAGATCCACCTCAGCGAAAACGAGATGCCGACCCGCTGGTACAACATCCTCCACGACCTGCCCACACCGCCCCCGCCCTATCTGCACCCTGGCACGGGGCAGCCCGTGGGGCCGGACGATCTGTCGGCGCTGTTCCCGATGGATCTCATCGCGCAAGAGATGGCGACCGATCAGTACGTCGACATCCCGCCGGAGGTCCTTGACGTCTACCGCCTGTGGCGGCCCTCGCCTCTCTATCGGGCACACCGCCTGGAGGCCGCGCTCGGCACGCCGGCGCACATTTACTACAAGTACGAAGGCGTATCCCCCGCCGGCTCGCACAAGCCAAATACCTCTGTGCCACAAGCCTTTTACAACGCTAAGGCCGGTATCAAGAAGCTCACGACCGAGACCGGCGCGGGCCAGTGGGGCACCTCGCTCGCCTTTGCCTGCGCGCAGTTTGGCCTGGAGTGTGAGGTGTGGCAGGTGAAAGCGTCCTACGACGGCAAGCCCTATCGCCGCCTGATGATCGAGACCCTCGGCGGCACGGTCCACCCGTCACCCTCGGACCTGACCGCGGCCGGGCGCGCCATCCTCGCTGAGCACCCGGACTCCCCCGGCTCGCTGGGGATCGCAATCAGCGAGGCGGTCGAGGTCGCAGCCCAGGACCCGACGATCAACTACGCGCTCGGCTCGGTCCTCAACCACGTCCTCATGCACCAGACGATCATCGGCGAGGAAGCCCTCAAGCAATTCGCCAAGATCGACGTCACGCCTGACCTCGTCATCGGCTGCACGGGTGGAGGGTCTAACTTCGCAGGCCTCGCGTTCCCGTTCTTGCGCGAGAAGCTCGCCGGTCGGATGTCGCCGGTGCTGCGCGGTGTCGAGCCGGCGTCCTGCCCGTCACTGACCCAGGGCACCTATGCCTATGACTTCGGGGACACGGCTGGGATGACCCCCCTCATGAAGATGCACACGCTCGGCCACGACTTCATCCCAGACCCAATCCACGCTGGTGGGTTGCGCTATCACGGGATGAGCCCGCTGATCTCGCACATCTACGAGTCGGGGCTCATAGAGGCGGTCGCGCGCAAGCAGAAGGAGTGCTTCGACTCGGGTGTGCTCTTTGCCCGCTCTGAGGGCATCATTCCGGCGCCCGAAGCGACCCATGCGATCGCCGAAGTCGTGTCAGAGGCCCGCGCGTGCATCGAGTCCGGTGAAGAGAAGGTCATCGTCATGGTTCTCTCCGGGCACGGTCACCTTGACCTGCCGGCATACGGCGCCTACCTCGACGGGACGATGACCGACCACTCCTACGAGGAGTCCGAGATCCGCGACGCGGTCGCGGAGGCCCTCACCCGCCTCCCAGCCATCCCGGGTCAGTAGGCTCCTCGCTCCTTTTGGGTGCGGCACGGCATACAAGCTCTCTTGTATGCCGTGCCGGCCTAGACGAGATGGCCTGAATCTTGACGTCTTGAGGAGCGAGTCAGTAGCCCGTCCGTCCATCAACACGCTCGCGCAGCAGGTCCATGTGGCCCAGGTGCCGCGCATATTCCTCGATCAGGTGAATGAGGATCCAGCGCAGGTTGACCTGTTTGCCGTGCCGGGTGCCCCGAACCGGGCCGTCGAGGTCGGTCCAACCGTTCAGGGTGGCGCGGCTGCGGTCCAACTCCAAGGCGTAGGTCGCGACGTCGTCGGCTGCGGTCGCCGGGTCGATGTCGTCGAAGTCGCCGTCAGGTGACTCACGGGTGCACCAGTAATCGGGCACGTCCTGCTCGTCGAGCAGCACGACCCGCAACCAGTAGGCCTCGACCTCGGCGAGGTGCCGCACCGTGCCCATCAGGCTCATCGTTGAGGGTGGGCAGGAGCGCTCGCACAGCTGCTCAGCGGTCAGGCCGGCGATCTTGTGAAACACGGTCTCGCGATAGAGGTCAAGCCAGTGGTCGAGGACATCGCGCTCTCCGCCGGTCATTGGCCCGTCATTGCGGGTGTCCTCATGCTCGGCGACGACGACATCTGCGGGAGTGGTCACGTGCGCCACGCTGTCACACCCCGTTCTCCTTCCACCAACGGATTTTCGGCTCACGAGGAGGTGCAATCTTCGTTGCATCGACATGCCCAGTGGCGAGTCGCCGGCTTGGAGCTTGCCGTGACTCTGTCGGATCGGGACGATCGTGCAACTACCCCGCACACGGTCGCGCAACTTCCCTACATCTCGACACGGCTCAGTTGGCGCGAAAGGCGACTGGAGGTGTGCGCCTTTGCCCGGGGTTTGGGCGCGGCGTTACGCGGTGCCGCGTTTGCGCATTTCTGCTTCGATTTGGGCTTCCGTGATGCCGCTCGCGTTGAGACGCTGCCACTGCATGAGCACGGCGAACCCCCAGCCCAGCGTCGACCAGAGTGGCCACGGGAAGCTCGAGTCCCCCGCGGGCGCCGGGCGCGAGCAGCCAGATCACCCAAAGAATGATGTTGACGAAGACGTAGGTCATCAGGTGCCGGCGGAAGTGCATGCGCGCCGTGAGCGCTTCGATGGCTTCCAGGCGCGCTGCATCTTGCGGCGGCTGCGGGATCTGGGGCTGCTGGGACATGGGAGAGGTCCTTCCCGAGAGTGGACACTTCGACTCTAACCCCGCAAGGTGCCGTCTGCAGCCGGGAGCGTCAAGGGAATCATCGCCGGTCACGGTTTGGCATGTTGGGTCATAGTCCGCGGGCGCGGTTGAGCTCGCACACGGTGTTCGCTGTCAGCGTAATTCGTTGTAGTGCTGGGGGTTGTCGCTTGATTAGAACAGGCGTATGATCATGGCATGGACCTCAGCAGGCACGCGATCTCAGCGCCGGGCACTGACCCCGGCGCTGCTGGTATGCCGTGCGCTGTCCCCGTTGCGGTCCAGGTCGCTGGCGGTCTGCCGGGTGCTGGGTCGGTTGCAGGCCCAGGCATCGTTGGTATGCCGGGTGCTAAGCCCGGTGCGGTCGCGGGCTCTGCCGGCCGGGCGTGTGCTGAGGTGGGTGCTGGGCCGGTTGGTGTGGTGCGGGATTTCGTGGCCTGGCTGGCTGGGGTCGATGGCAAAGAGTGTGAAGGTGTCGCGTCTAGTGATGCGGCCCGGTTGGATCTGATCGGGGCGTTGGAGGCGGTCAAGGCCGCAGCAGCGGCGGCGCAGGCTCGGGTGACGACAGCGTTTGCGGCCTCCCAGCGTGAGGTGCACCTGGCCCGTGGCGGGAAGCCGCAGCAAGCTGCCCGCAGCATCGGCTCACAGGTGGCGTTAGCTCGCCGGGACTCACCGTCCCGGGGTGATCAGCATGTCGGGTTCGCGCACGCTCTGCATGTGGAGATGCCCCACACCATGGCCGCCCTCACCCATGGGGTGATCAGTGAATACCGGGCCACCCTGATCGTGCGCGAAACCGCCTGTTTGACCCGCGAGCAACGCGGCGTGGTGGATGAACGCCTCGCTCCCGACTTGCCGTCGCTGGGCAACCGGTCCCTCGCGGCTGCGGCGCGGCGGATCGCCGCGCACATCGACGCTGCCGCAGTCGTGGCGCGGATGGAACGTGCGGTGGCCTCCCGTCGGGTGACCGTGCGACCGGCACCAGACGGGATGGCGTGGCTGACGTTCCTGGCACCGTTGACCGAAGCAGTCGGCGCGTATGCCGCCCTCGACCGCCTCGCCAAAACCGCCCTCACCACTGTGGTCACCGGCAACGATCCCCAGCAGAGCAACCCACCCGCCAACGGCAATGACAGTGGCCTTGGCAGTGGTGGTGGCCTGGCAGTGGTGGTGGTGCGGCGGTCCCTGGACGTGGTGGACAGACCCGCACCCGGGGACAGTTGATGGTCGACCTCGGCTTAGACCGCATCTTCGGCCGCACCACCAGCACCAACATGCGCCCCGGCACCAGCACGCGCCCCGGCACCAGCCATCGCACGGAGACCACTGGTGCAACGGCGACAGGCACAATCGCCGGAAGCAGGGCACCGAGCGACACGACCACGCCGCCCCTCCCACCACCACACCCACCGCTGCTCCGGCTGGTGCCCGAACCAGCACAGACACCGGCAGCGACGGCAGTCCTCGGGTCAACGTCGAGATCCAACTCGTGATGACCCCCGACACCTTGTTCGCTGGCAGCAGCGAACCCGCCCACCTACCCGGCTACGGACCCATCCCCGCCGCCATCGCCCGCACCCTCGTGCGCGACGCCGACCGAGCCTGGATCAGACGCCTGTTCACCACCCCCAACAGTCGAGACCTCGTCGCCCTGGACTCCACCAGACGCTTCTTCAACGGCGGACTCCGACGACTGCTCGTGCTTCGAGATCAAACCTGCCGCACCCCCTGGTGCGAGGCCCCCATCACCGCAGCCGACCACACCCACCCCGCACACCGGGGCGGGACAACCACAGCAGCCAACGGCACCGGCCTATGCCAACGCTGCAACAACACCAAAGAAACCCCCGGCTGGCACACCGACGTCATCAGCACCGGACTCCCACGCAACGACCTCCACGACACCATGGACACGGGAGACGTCCCGGTCCAGACTCAGAACGACCACAAGTCCACGGCAACACTCGCGCAGACCGATCACCAGCCACACACCACCCGAATAACCACCCCCACCGGCAAGACCTACCACTCCATCGCCCCACCCATCCTCGGCTGGGGCGCCAGCGACACTCTCCTGATCGCGGAGAAGTCATCGGAGAAGCCAGCAGCGACTACCGGCCAAGTCACCACCGGCCCCGGGAGCGACCCGATCGTCACTGCCCGTGAGCGAGTCACAGCGGACGGTGACGAAGGTGGGGATGCGCCCCACATCGGCACCACTCGCGCCGCAGGGCGATTCGCAGCGACCGAATCGCCGCCGGACAAGAACCCACCCGCGTCGAGGGGGCAGGCACGATTCGACGTGGCCGAGGAACTGAGCGCGCTCGAACGACATTTCGCCGAGTTGTTGGCGGCCTAGGGCTGGTGGCCTCGGACAGATTCGCCACTCGGCTACGCAGCGCACAACCCCCTCAGCCAGACACCGTCTTTCCACTTTCGGTCAATCTCTCGACGAGTGCCCGAGTGCGCGGGATGGGGATGCCGTGCGCTTCCGCTGCGCGCAGGACGGCACCGCCGATGGCGTCGAGTTCCAGCGGATTGCCGGCTTCGGCGTCGCGCAACATCGACGACTTCATCTCCGCCCCGAGGCGCTGGAACTGCGCCACCGTCACAGCAGGGTCGCCGCTTCCACCGTCGGCGGCACTCACGGCAGCGACCTCCTCAATAACCGAGACCATCTCTTCCGCGTGGTGCTCACGAACGTCACCCACGGGCGCCCCGTGCGCAGTCGTCAACAACGCAAACGGTGCCAGGAACGCGAGCTTGTCCCACAGCATCGCTCGCTCGTACCCACCCAACTCGGCATCAAAACCCGAGTCAGCGAGATCCCGCACCACGGCAGCCACCCGATCGTGCAACCGCGGTTCGGCCGTCGCGACCTGAACCCGCGCAAACGGACTCGAGTGCACGATCACCCCAACCTCCGGCCGCGACGACTCGACGCGGATCACACCGGCAGCAACGCTCGGATACCGACGCCGCAACACATCCATGTGGTCGAGTCCGTTGAGGAAGGGCACCACCAGCGCATCCCCGACAACCTCAGCAGGTATGCCGCGCAACGCCGGCTCCAGCGCGGTCGCCTTCGCAGCGACCAACACGACATCGATGGGACGATCGAGAACAGCAACTACCCGCGGCCGAGCGACAAGATCGCCAAAAACCCCGCTAACGACACGAATCCCGTTGTCCTGCAACACTTTCACGCTCTCAGGACGTGCTACGACGACAACTTCGTGACCTCGATCGGCCAGGACCGCAGCCAGCAGCCCACCGACACCACCCGGCCCGAGCACGGCATACCTGGTCATGGTGCTCTTCCTCTCGTCGGGTCCAAGGTAAGCGCCATCGCTTGGCGTGGCCAGCGGTGAAGCCCCAGCGCCCGCTCACGCTCGGCCAGAGCGCGCAACCCTGCGCCACACTCCGATTCTGGAAGAACGCGCCACCCCAGCCGGGCGTAGTAGGGCCCGTTCCACGGGACGTCGACAAAGGTCCGCAGCGTGATTTGCGTGAAACCCAGATCCTGGACCCGCTCGGCGACGTGGGACAACAACAAGGCTCCGGTATGCCGTCCAGCATGCTCAGGCAGCACGCTCACCTGCTCCACATGCGGGTTCCCGTCAACGAACTCGACGCGCACTAAGCCGAACGGCCGGTCGGACTCGTCCACGGCAACAAACAGCCAGTCAGCCGCGTGCGCACCCTCGAAGTCCGCGACCTCACGGGCTGGAGAATCCGCCACGAGGTCCATTCCCAAGGTCCGGAAAGCCGCGGCCCCAGACTTCTCAATTGCGCCCAAACGGATAAGGTCCGCGTCTCGCGACGGTCGGATCGTCACCACTTCCACTTGTGACCTCTGACGAAGCAGGCGATCCCGTCGGAGGTCGACCAGCTTGACGACAACGAGCGGGACCAGCCCAGCGACCCAGGGAACCCAGCGCACCCAGGCCGGCCCACCAAGGCGCGTCACGGCATACCAGCCGATCAAGCCCGTGACGAGACAGAGCCCAACGAGGGCGCTCCACCCCGCAAAGTTGAGATGTGCAGTCCTAAAAGGATTGCGCCTCAGCCGACTACGAACTCGACCCGTCGGCGAGAGCGGTTCGTACTCGGCATACCCACGCTTCATGGAGTCCTCCTCAAGGAGTGCTCCCAGGGTCTCACGCCAAGGCGACGAGATCCTTGTAGTCCGGACCCCAGAGATCCTCGACCCCATCCGGCAGCAGGAGCACCCGCTCAGGCTCCAACGCGTCGACGGCGCCCTCATCGTGGGTCACCAGGACCACAGCGCCCTTGTAACTGCGCAGGGCCCCCAGTATTTCAGCGCGGGAGGCGGGGTCGAGGTTGTTCGTCGGCTCGTCCAACAACAAGACGTTGGCGCTCGACACCACAAGCATCGCCAGCGACAGCCGGGTCTTTTCGCCACCGGAGAGCACCCGCGCAGGTTTGTCCACGTCATCGCCGACAAAGAGGAACGACCCAAGCGTCTTGCGCACCTCAGTCTCGTTGAGGTCAGGCGCGGCGGACTTCATGTTGGCCAAGACAGTGCGGTCGACGTCGAGGTTCTCGTGCTCCTGGGCGTAATAGCCGAGTTTGAGGCCGTGACCAGGCTCAACCTGACCCGTGTCCGGCGCATCCACCCCGCCGAGGATCCGCAACAAGGTGGTCTTGCCGGCGCCATTAAGCCCCAGCACCACGACCCGCGACCCACGGTCGATCGCCAAGTCGACGTCGGTGAATATCTCGAGCGACCCATAGGACCGCGACAATCCCGTTGCCATCAGCGGCGTCTTGCCGCACGGAGCAGGCTCGGGGAAACGCAGCTTGGCCACCCGATCATGGGCCCGCTCTCCCTCAAGTCCGGCCAGCAGGCGCTCCGCGCGCCGGGCCATATTCTGCGCTGCCGTCGCCTTGGTGGCCTTCGCCCGCATCTTGTCGGCCTGCGCCATCAACGCCGAGGCCTTCTTCTCGGCATTAAGCCGCTCGCGTTTGCGCCGACGCTCGTCGGTTTCGCGCTGCTGGAGATAGGGCTTCCACCCGACGTTGTAGACATCGATCGTGCTGCGGTTGGCGTCCAGGTGAAAAACCCGGTTGACGACCGCATCGAGCAGCGCCCCGTCGTGGCTAATGACGATGAGGCCGCCCTTATAGGACTTGAGGTAATCCCGCAGCCAGACAATCGAATCCGCGTCGAGGTGGTTGGTCGGCTCATCGAGCAACAAGGTGTCAGCGCCCGAGAAGAGGATCCGCGACAACTCCACCCGACGCCGCTGGCCACCCGAGAGCGTCTCCAACGGCTGGTTCATCACCCGCTCTGGCAACCCCAACGATGACGCGATCGCCGCGGCCTCGGACTCCGCGGCATACCCACCTTGTGCTGTGAACTCCGCGTCGAGCCGCGCGTAGGCACGCATCGCGCGCTCACGGAGCCGAGTGTCATCGGACCCCATCCGGGACTCAGCCAGCCGCAGCGCTCGCACGGTCTCATCGAGGCCACGGGCAGAGAGAATCCGATCACGCGCAAGCACCTGAAGGTCACCCGTGCGCGGATCCTGCGGAAGATAACCGACAGCACCGGTGCGCGTCACTGAGCCCGCAGACGGCAAACCCTCGCCCGCGAGCACCTTCGTGAGCGTGGTCTTCCCGGCACCATTGCGCCCGACCAGCCCGATCCGGTCGCCCGCCGAGACCCGAAACGACACCGGTTCGACAAGCAGCCGCGCGCCAATGCGCAACTCCACCTCAGTGGCGACGATCACGGCATACCCCAGGTCTGACAAGGTGCGGCGACGGCGCCGAACGGGTTGGACTCAACGCTCCATTCTGCCACCTCGGGCGAGGACCGCTGCCGAGTCTTAACCAAGCTGACCGGCGCGCGCGGGAAGGAGGTGAGCAACTCCACCGTTAGGGTGTGTGGGTGATACGGCGGACCACGCCGCCCAGGGCATTACGGAGGGTCAATGTCGTTCAATGACAACGTCCAGCTCGACACCTCGCAGGTCGAGTCTGGTAGCCGAGGCGGCGGTGGGTTCGGTGGCGGGCGTGGAAGCTTCCCCGGCGGTATCCAGGTCGGCGGAGGAATCGGCGGTCTGATCATGCTGGTCCTCATGCTCATCTTTGGTGGCGGTCTTACCGGTGGGAGCAATACCCAAGTGCCTGATGGCACCACCTCGGGCCAATCGAGTCCGCTCGATCCTGGGCAGGTGGGCGCAGCCGGCACCCAAAGCGCCGACTTCGACAAGTGCAAGACCGGCGCGGACGCTAACAAGGACGACCAGTGCCTCGTGATCGCCACGGTCAATAGCGTGCAGGCCTATTGGTCTCAGCTGCTGCCGCAATATGGCAAGCAGTACCCCAAGGCCAAGACGGTGCTCTACTCGGGCACAACGCAGTCCGGCTGCGGCACTGCGTCCAATCAGGTCGGCCCGTTCTACTGTCCCCTGGACAGCAAGGTCTACATTGACGCGTCCTTCTTCCAGGAGCTGACCAAGCGCTTCGGCGCTGATGGTGGCAACCTCGCCAAGGAGTACGTCGTCGCCCACGAATATGGCCACCACATCCAGAACGTGCTCGGACTGCTCAACCGCGCTCAGCAAGACCCTCAAGGCCCGCAGTCGGGTGCCGTGCGGGTGGAACTCATGGCCGACTGTCTAGCCGGCACGTGGGTCAAGCACGCGACGGAGACCAAGGACGCCAATGGCGTGTCCTTCCTCAAGCCCATTACCGAGAAGGACATTCAGTCGGCTCTGTCGGCCGCCTCTGCGGTCGGAGACGATCGAATCCAAGAGGCGACGCAGGGTCGGGTGACCCCTGAAAACTGGACCCATGGCTCGGCCGAGTCACGCCAGAAGTGGTTCATGACTGGCTTCCAGACTGGCGACATCAACCAGTGCAACACGTTCGGCGTCTCCCGGGTCTGAGCAGCAGCACACGCACGCGGCCGACGAGAAGGGGCCCCACCCAGCGGTGGGGCCCCTTTCTCGTATGTGCCGTCAAACCGCCGAGCCGCGATAGAAGCGGCGCCCGCTGATGTCGCGCACGGTGATCTCGACATAGATCGGCTTGTCGGACGGCAGCCAGGTCTCCAGGTGCTTCTCGTCGTCGGCGTAGGTCTCAGAGAACGAATCGACCATCCGGGCCAGGCCCTTGACGATGACCGACCACGCCTCGTCGCCATCGCGGCCGTCAGCCTCGACGGCGACGGCTGCGTTGATGACGAGCTCGGTGAGCTTGGTGCCTGCGGCCGTGCGCATGAGCAAGGTGCCGTTGTCGACGAGGAAGTTGATCGGGAAGATGTCCGGCTCGCCCTGCACCGCGACGGCCAACCGACCGAATCGCTCGCGGTCAAGGACCTCCCAGCACTCCTGCGTGGACATCTGCTCGATTCGGAAGTCGTCGCTCATGGGGACCATCCTAGGAGTCAGCTGCAGTCTGCGTCAGTGAGCCCGGCCGTGGAGCCGGTCACCCATACGGCGCGTCCTCGCCAAAGCGCTCTTGCTAGGACTTTGGCGTTGGGATCGGGCAGATCAGGCAACTCTCGGCGTGGCAGCTCCGCGAGCGGAGCGAGCTCCCGCTCGGCGAGAACCGCGGCACACATCGCGCGGTCTCCCCCAAGGATCAAAGCAGCGGGTATGCCGGCCCGGCCAGGTATGCCGGGTGCCTCGCCGACGAGGATCCGGGACGCGTGGCCCGCGACCGCTTCGACAAGCTCGTCGGCCTGGTTAGCCCGGCGCCGCGCAAACCGCTGCTGGGACCACCCACCGGCTGCCGTGCGCCCTTGCACATGACGACGACCGACCTTGGAGGCGACCAGCCGCCCCGCCTCGGCGAGGCCGACGGCATACCCCCCGCGTCTGACGAGAATGATGCCGACGGGATTCCACGAGAAGCCTTCGGAGAGCAAACTGCCTGTGTCCCAGGTGAGTTCGCGCACATCGTCCGTGACACGTTCAATTGCGCCCGGATGGTCGGCAAGGCGAGCAGCCCACCACGCCGCAAATAGAGCGGGCGCGATCTCGAGCCGCCCGCCCGCGGCATTCAGACCGCTCAGAGGTTAAAACCCAACGCGCGCAACTGTTCCCGGCCGTCGTCGGTGATCTTGTCGGGACCCCACGGCGGCATCCAAACCCAGTTGATCCGGTGGCTGATGACCAGGCCTTCTAGCGCCTGCGCCGTCTGGTCCTCGATAACGTCCGTCAGCGGGCACGCCGCTGACGTGAGAGTCATGTCGATGATGGCGTGTTGGGCAGAGTCGACCGTGATCCCATAGACAAGGCCGAGGTCGACGACGTTGATGCCGAGTTCGGGGTCGACGACGTCGCGCATGGCCTCTTCGAGATCAGCGACGTTGGCGGGCACAGGTCCGGCAGTCATGAGTGGTCCTTGTCGGTCGAGGTTTCGGCAGCAATATCGATGCCCCGGCGGGCGAGTGCGTCGGCTAGGGCGGTCCAGCCGAGGAGGGCGCATTTGACACGAGCGGGGTACTGCGAGACGCCCGCAAACGCCACCCCGTCGCCGATGACGTCGTCGTCACCCTGGATCTGCCCGCGGGAGGTCAACATGGCCTTCATTGCGTGGTATTCCTCGCGGGCCTGTGTAATGCCGGCACCGGTGAGTTCTTCGGCCATCACCGACGTCGACGCGACCGAGATCGAGCACCCCTGCGCGAGGTAGGAGATATCCGTGAGCTCGGCCGCCTCCCCGTTTCCTTCGCCGGTCACGGTCACCCGGAGCGTGACTTCGTCGCCACAAGTCGGGTTGACGTGGTGGACCTCGGCGTCGAAAGGCTCGCGCAATCCCGCCCCGACCGGGCGCTTGGAGTGGTCGAGGATGATCTGTTGGTAGAGGTCCATTTAGCTCGCCTCGAGGCCGAAGATGACAGGGACACGGTCGAGGGCAGCCAGCAACGCGTCGACCTCACCAGGGGTGGAGTATGCCGCGAAACTCGCCCGCGTCGAAGCAGTCACCCCAAGGGCTCGGTGCAGAGGCCAGGCGCAGTGGTGGCCGACCCGAACGGCGACACCAGCGTCGTCGAGGACCTGTCCCACGTCGTGCGGATGCACCCCGTCGACGACAAAAGCAACCACGGCCCCCTGCTCAGCGGGATCGGTCGGTCCCAAGACCCGGACCCATGGGCGCCGCGCGAGGCCAATGCGGAGTCGGTCGGCCAGAGCAGTCTCGTGGGAGTGCACCCGGTCCATGCCGAGCGCACTGAGGTAGTCGCAGGCGGCGGCGAGTCCAACGGCTTGAGCCGCCACGGGCACTCCGGCCTCGAACTTCTGCGGCGCAGGGGCATAGGTGGACTCCCCCATGGTGACCAGTTCGATCATCGAGCCGCCCGTGAGGAAGACCGGCATCTCATCGAGCAGCTCGGGCCGACCCCACAGGACGCCCACACCGAGCGGCCCGAACATCTTGTGGCCAGAGAAGGCCAGGAAGTCGACCCCAAGCTCGGCGACATCGATCGGCAGATGCGGCACCGACTGGCACGCGTCGAGGACCACGAGAGCCCCAACCGCACGTGCGCGAGCCGTGAGCTCAGCGACCGGGTTCACCACACCGAGGACGTTCGAGACATGGGTGAAGGCCAAGACCTTGGTCGCTGGCGTGAGGCGCGAGTCCAGAGACGAGAGGTCGAGCGTGCCATCTGGGGCGAGCGGAATCCACTTCAGCGTCGCCCCAGTACGGCGGCAAAGCTCTTGCCACGGAACGAGATTGGCGTGGTGCTCCATCTCGGTGATGAGGACTTCGTCGCCGGGCCCGAGCGCGAAGCGACCGCCCGCGCTGCTACCTCCCGCACCTCCGCTTCCTCCTCCACCCGAGGTGGCATTGGAGAAGGCATAAGCCACGAGGTTGATCGCCTCGGTGGCATTGCGCGTAAAGATGATCTCGTCGGCCCCAGCCCCGATGAACCGCGCGACCGTATGCCGTGCCGCTTCGTACGCGTCAGTGCCTTCTTCAGACAGCTGGTGAGCACCCCGATGCACGGCCGAGTTGAGTCGCTCGTAAAAGTCGCGTTCGGCGTCGAGCACCTGACGCGGTTTATGCGAGGTCGCGCCAGAGTCGAGATAGACGAGCGGCTTGCCGCCACGCACGGTCCGACCCAAGATCGGGAAATCCGCGCGAATCTGATCCAACTCGGCTGCCGAAAAGCCGCCGGCAGCGAGCGTCCCGTTCGTCACGGCATACCCATCACGCAGTCGCACTGACAAACCGGTCGTACCCCTCGGCCTCGAGGCGGTGAGCGAGGTCAGCCCCGCCACTCTCGACAATGCGGCCGTCGACGAACACGTGGACGAAGTCGGGCTTGATGTAGCTCAGGATCCGCGTGTAGTGGGTGATGAGCGCGATGCCCATGTCGGACTCGGCCTTGGCGCGGTTGACGCCCTCGCTGACGACGCGCAGCGCGTCGACGTCCAAGCCGGAGTCAGTCTCATCGAGGAAAGCAATCTTGGGACGCAGCAGCTCGAGCTGCAGCACCTCGTGACGCTTCTTTTCGCCACCGGAGAAGCCTTCGTTGACATTGCGCTCGGCGAAGGCCGGGTCCATCTTGAGCTCGTCCATGGCGACCCGCACGTCCTTGACCCAGGTGCGCAGCTTGGGCGCCTGGCCGTCGATCGCGGTCTTGGCCGTGCGCAGGAAGTTGCTCACGGTCACCCCTGGCACCTCGACCGGGTATTGCATCGCGAGGAACAGCCCCGCGCGGGCACGCTCGTCCACGCTCATCGCGAGCACGTCTTCACCATCGAGGGTCACCGTGCCGCTCGTGACGTGGTACTTCGGGTGTCCCGCAACGGAATACGCGAGCGTCGACTTGCCTGACCCGTTCGGGCCCATGATCGCATGGGTCTCGCCCGAGCGGATCGTGAGGTTGACGCCGCGGAGGATCTCCTTGGGACCGTCTTCGGTCGTGACGCTGACCGAGAGGTCGCGGATCTCCAGAACGGTCATGAGGGGTTCTCCTGTGCTGAGTTGGGGGTGGTCGAGATGTAGACGGCGTCGCCGTCGAGGCGCACGGCATACACCGCGACAGGGATGAGAGCGGGCGGCCCGGAGACCGCACCGGTGATCAGGTTGAAGCGCGAGCCGTGCAGCCAGCATTCGATTTCGCAGCCCACGACATCGCCCTCGGCGAGCGAGACCCGCCCGTGGGTGCAGAGGTCATCGACGGCGTGGACCTCGCGCTCGGCGAGGCGCACGACCGCGACGATGTGGTCGCCGACCTGGGCCTGAACCGCGCGCCCGATGGGCAGCTCGGACAGCTCGCACACGTATTCGTCGGTCGCGACGTCAGCGGTCACGTCGGAGTTCATGTCACTTCTCCGGCGCGGCGTATGCCGTCCGCGCCAACTCACGCTCGACCGCCTGGGTGAGGTGGCCTTGGAGCTCCGCGACGGGGATCTTGGCAATGATGTCAGCGAAGAAGCCACGGACCACAAGCCGACGAGCCTCGTCCTCGGGGATGCCGCGAGCCTGCAAGTAGAAGAGCTGCTCATCGTCGAATCGCCCAGTGGCAGCGGCGTGTCCGGCCCCGCGGATCTGGCCGGTCTCGATCTCGAGGTTGGGCACGGAGTCGGCCTGGGCGCCCTCAGTGAGGACGAGGTTGCGGTTGATCTCGTAGGTCAGCGTTCCTTCAGCGCGGGCGCGGATGAGGACATCCCCAACCCAGACCGACCGCGCAGACTCACCCTGGAGCGCACCCTTGTACTCCACATGGCTCGTGCACTGCGGCGCGTCGTGGTCGACAAAGAGCCGGTGTTCGAGGTGCTGGCCAGCGTCAGCGAAGTAGACGCCATAGCCCTCGAAAGTGCCGCCCGGGCCGGCATACGTCGCGTTGGTGTTGAGGCGCACGAGCTGCCCGCCGAGGGTGACCGCGATGTGGCGCACGGTCGCGTCGCGTCCGACGACGATGTCGTGCTCACCGAGGTGGATCGCGGAGTCGTCCCACTCCTGGATCGTGACGATGGTGAGGTCCGCTCCGTCGCCAGCAGTGATCGAGAGCACCTCGCTGTATGCCGCGTGGCCAGTGTGGCCGAGGACGACGGTCGTGCGCGCGCGGTCGCCCACCCGCAGCCACAGGTGACCGTGCACAAGCTGGCCCTCGGAGCCCGAGAGCGTGATCCGTACGGGGTCGGTGAGCTCGGTCCCGGCGGGGATGTCGATCACGCCGACTCCCCCACTGTGGGCGGCAGCCACGGCCGCGGCGCGGTCACCGGGCTTGGGCAACCCGGCGCGCTGCCACTCCTCGACGGTGATGCCCGAGATCGTGACGCCGGCGGGGAGGTGCTCCTCCCAGTCCAGGCAGAGCCCAGTGGGCTCGTCCCGGAAGAGGTCACCGAGCCGGTCCACGGGGGTGAAGCGCCACTCCTCTTCCCGGCCGTGCGGGATCGGGAAGTCGGCGACGGCATACGAACTCGTGCGCTCGGCACGGGACTGGTCGGGCACGAACGGCATACCGTGGCTGTGTGCCGACGCTCCGGGGAGGGGCGTCGTGAGGCGAGACGAGCGTTCCAGCAGCGGCATCAGCCGACCGCTCCTTCCATCTGTAGCTCGATGAGCCGGTTGAGCTCAAGGGCGTATTCCATGGGCAGCTCGCGGGCGATCGGCTCGACGAAGCCACGGACGATCATCGCCATGGCCTCTTCTTCGGTCATGCCGCGTGACATGAGGTAGAAGAGCTGGTCATCGCTGACCTTGGAGACGGTGGCCTCGTGGCCCATCTGGACGTCGTCTTCGCGAACGTCGACGTAGGGATAGGTGTCGCTGCGGCTGATCGTGTCGACGAGGAGGGCGTCGCAGCGCACGGTGGACTTGGAGCCGTGGGCACCTTCGTTGATCTGGATGAGCCCGCGGTAGGACGTGCGACCGCCACCACGCGCAACCGACTTGGAGACGATCGTGCTGGAGGTATCCGGCGCGGCGTGGACCATCTTGGCGCCGGCGTCCTGGTGCTGGCCCTCGCCCGCGAAGGCGATCGACAGGGTCTCGCCCTTGGCGTGCCGGCCGAGGAGGTAGACGGCGGGGTATTTCATGGTGACCTTGGAGCCGATATTGCCGTCGATCCACTCCATGGTCGCGCCCTCGTCGCAGGTCGCCCGCTTGGTGACGAGGTTGTAGACGTTGTTGGACCAGTTCTGGATGGTCGTGTAACGCACCCGGGCGTTCTTCTTGACGATGATCTCGACGACCGCCGAGTGGAGGCTGTCGGACTTGTAAATCGGTGCCGTGCAGCCCTCGACGTAGTGCACGTAGGAGCCCTCGTCGGCGATGATCAGCGTCCGCTCGAACTGGCCCATGTTCTCGGTGTTGATCCGGAAGTAGGCCTGCAGCGGGATGTCGACGTGGACGCCCTTGGGCACATAAATGAACGACCCGCCCGACCAGACGGCCGTGTTGAGCGAGGCAAACTTGTTGTCTCCCGCGGGGATGACCGTCGTGAAGTACTCCTGGAACAGCTCGGGGTATTCGCGCAGGCCGGTGTCGGTGTCGACGAAGATGACACCCTTCTGCTCCAAGTCCTCTCGGATCTGGTGGTAGACCACTTCGGACTCGTACTGAGCCGCCACGCCAGCAATGAGGCGCTGCTTCTCGGCCTCGGGGATGCCGAGCCGGTCATAGGTGTTCTTAATGTCTTCGGGCAGCTCGTCCCAGGTCGTCGCCTGCTTCTCGGTGGAGCGCACGAAGTACTTGATGTTGTCGAAGTGGATGCCGGTGAGGTCACTCCCCCACGTCGGCATCGGCTTGCGGTCAAACAACTTCAGCGACCGCAGCCGCAGGTCGAGCATCCATTGCGGCTCGTCCTTGAGCGCAGAGATATTGCGCACGACGTCTTCGGACAACCCACGGCGGGCGGTGGCGCCGGCCGTGTCCGTGTCTGACCAGCCGTACTCGTATCGACCCAAGCCCTCCAGGCTGGGGTTGAGCGCTTCAATGTCAGTGCTCACGCGCGGTGGCCTTTCGGTCGTGGTGATAGAGCGGTGCCAGTAGTGGCAATGGGGACAAAGGTCGTGCACACGTGCTGACCAGCGGCGATCGTGGACAGCCGTTGGACATGGACGCCGAGCAGGTCCGAAAAGGCGTCGGTCTCGGCCTGGCAAAACTCGGGGAACTCCGCTGCGACGTGCCGGACGGGGCAGTGGCCCTGACAGACCTGCACGCCCGCCAAGCCGCCGACGCCGACAGGCCGCGCGGAGGCCGCGAAGCCATCACGGGACAGCGCCGCGACCAAAGCCTCGGCCCGTGCCTGCGGCTCCGTGCCTGCGGCACCCACGTCACCGGCATACCGGCTCTGCAGTTGGGCGGCGCGCCGACGGGCAAAGCTCGCGACGGCATCGCTGCCGGAACGCTCACGCAGGAAGCGCAAGGCGTCGACCGCGAGGTCGTCATAGTCGGCAGGGAGCGAGTCATGGCCCGCCGGGGCGATGACCCACATGCGGGCAGGGCGGCCGCGACCCCGCGTCGTCGATGCACTGATCGCGGCATCGCGCTCGACAATCGCTCCCTCGGCTGCGAGGGCGTCCAAGTGCCGGCGCACACCAGCCGGGGTGAGACCCAGGTCTCGACCGAGCGCAGAGGCGCTGATCGGACCTCGCTCCGTGACCGCCGCGAGGACACGCTCGCGCGTGCCCCCTTCGGTCGCGGGGGCGTCAGTCCACGACGCCTGGATATTCACCACATCAGTATGACGTAATTCCAGGACAGAGACCAACCGGCCGCACGGCATACACTCCCAAGCGTGTCTGTGCCGCCTTCTGAGCCCCGATCAGCGCCCGAAAACGACCCCGTCCGCGTCGACGACCTCGTCCGCTCCTTCGGCTCAGTCCAGGCATGTGCGGGCATGACCTGGCACGCACCCGCCCGTGAGATCACCGCGATCCTCGGCCCCAATGGCGCCGGCAAGACCACCGCGATCGAATGCGCCGTCGGCCTCCAGCGACCCGATGGCGGCACCGTGCGCGTGCTCGGATCCGACCCGTGGCTCTCGCCTCCTGACCATCGCGCGCGGGTCGGGGTCATGCTCCAACTCGGGGGCCTCCCCAACGGCAGCAAGCCACTCATCCTCTTGCACAACCTCGCCAGGTTCTACGCGGACCCGGCAGATGTGACGGCACTGGCGGCACGGCTCGGCATCGACCGCTTTGCGGGTACGACGGTCCGTCGACTCTCGGGCGGACAAAAGCAGCGCGTTGCTCTCGCCGCCGCACTCGTGGGTCGTCCAGAGGTGGTCTTCCTCGACGAACCGACGGCGGGGCTCGACCCGCATGGCCGGCTCGAGGTCTATGAGCTCCTCCGCGAACTCCAGCAGGAAGGCACCACGATCATCGTGACCACGCATTCCTTCGAGGAGGCGGGTGCGCTCGCCGATCACCTCGTCGTCATCAGCGAAGGAAAGACCGCAGCTCAAGGCTCCCCAGCGGAGCTCGTCGGCGACGCGACGCTGGAGTCGGTCTACTTCGACCTCACGCGGCGGGTGCGGTCATGACCGCCCCGGCGACCGCACCAGCCCCCGCCCCTGCCCCTGCGGCTGCGCAAGCCAGGGTCCGCGCACAAGCCGCCTTTGAGCTGCGCACCTTGCTCTCCAATGGCGAGCAACTCCTCGTCTCCCTCGTGTTCCCGCTCGGAGCGCTTCTCGGGCTGGCCATCACGTCATTCCCGTCCCTCGGCGAAGGCCGCCGGATCGACCTCGCCGTCCCCGGTGTGCTCGCCTTGTGCATCCTCTCGGCATCGTTCACGGCGCAGGCGATCGCGACCGGCTTCGACCGTCGGTATGCCGTCCTGCGCCTCCTCGGCACGACCCCCCTCGGCCGCGAAGGACTGCTCTGGGGCAAGGCCCTCGCCACGATCGGGGTTGAACTGCTGCAGTGGCTCGTCATCGGGGGCGTCGGGATCGCGCTCGGCTGGCGGCCCCAGCCCCTCGGTCTGCTGTATGCCGTGCTCTGGCTCGTCCTCGGCACGTGGGCGTTTGTCGCCCTCGCGCTCGTGTTGGCCGGTGTGATGCGGGCCGAAGGTGTGCTCGCGATCGCGAACCTGGTCTGGGTGGTCTTGCTCGTGCTGGGTGGGGTCATCGTCCCTCGGGCGACGTTGTCCGGGCTGGGCGAGACGCTCACCGGGTGGCTCCCGTCGGCCGCGCTGGCTGACGGTTTGCGGGCTGCGCTGATCGAAGGGACGGTGCTGTGGGGGGCCGCAGGCGTCCTCGCGGTCTGGGCCATTGCGGCCACTGCCCTGGCGCGCAGGACCTTCCGCTGGTCCGACTAGGGGTGACATCCACCACCCTGCGTGGTGGGCCACCTTGACCCGGCGCATTCATCCAACGGCACGCGGCATACCCTTGAGTACGTGGCTTCACCTGTTATCCGCGCCCCATGGGTCCGTCCCATCCTCGTCGCGAACCTCGTCGCTCAGTTGCTCATCATCGTCACTGGAGGCGTCGTCCGGCTCACCGGGAGCGGCCTCGGGTGTCCAGACTGGCCGACCTGCGCGCAGGGGTCACTGACGCCGGTTGCCGAACAGGCTGAGGGCTTCCGCAAGTTCATCGAGTTCGGCAACCGCACGCTGACTGGTGTCCTTGTCGTCATTGCGGGCCTGGCGCTCGTCGCCGTCTATCAGCATTTCCCGCGCCGTCGCGGCATGATCCGACTCGCGTGGTTCATTATCGCGATGATTACGGCCCAGGCTGTTGTCGGTGGCATCACCGTATGGACCGGCCTCAACCCACTGATCGTCGCCTTCCACTTCCTCGCGTCAATCGTCCTCGTCGCGGCTGCGACCGCATTGCTGCGCGGATCCCACGACGGCCCCGAGGGCGGCGCACGTGTGCGCATCGTCCACCCGTGGGCCGCACGCTTGGGTTGGGTCGCCTTTGCCGTGGGCTTCGTCGTCATGGTTCTCGGCACGATCGTGACCGGTTCCGGACCTCACTCAGGCGATGCCAAGGCCCCGGCGCGGACCGGCTTTGACCCGCGGGTCGTGTCCTGGCTGCACGCCGACGTGGTCATGCTGTTCATTGGTGTTGCCCTCGCCACGCTCGTCGCCATCCGGCTCGGTCAGACCGCGTCAACGGTTACGGTCACGGCCGCAGAGACTGAGCGCGCACGGCATACCTGGCACATGGTTTTGGTCATCACCGCACTCCAAGGTGTCTTGGGCTACGTGCAGTTCTTCACCGGGCTGCCTGCCGTCATCGTCGGCACCCACATGCTCGGGGCGGGGCTCCTCGCGATGGCGCTCACCAATGGGACGCTCAACCTCTACCGCAACCCGGTCTAACCCCGGCTGACCCGGCTAACGCGCGAGTCCCGGCAACGGGAAGTACAGCAAAGGGTCGACGGCCACGGCGACGAAAAGCACCGTGAGGTACGTGATCGAGTAGTGGAACAGGCGCATCGGCTTCAGTTCGCTCTGAGGTGAACCAATCACCGCGTGCCGGTGCAAACGGTGAGCCTCAGCGAGGAACAGCCCGCCCGACACGACGGCGCCCACGGCATACACCCAGCCCATCGGTGCCACGGGGATGAGCGCGAGCGACACGAGCACCATGACCCACGAATAGATGAGGATCTGCTTGGCCACGGTGACGAACTGGGCCACGACGGGCAGCATCGGCACCGACGCTGCGGCGTAGTCGTCCTTGAACTTCATCGACAACGGCCAGTAGTGCGGCGGCGTCCAGAAGAAGATGACGAGGAAGAGGATCCCGGCCGCCCACGACACCGAGTTCGTGACCGCAGACCAGCCGATGAGCACCGGCAT
Source organism: Actinomycetales bacterium (assembly GCA_016715285.1). Taxonomy (GTDB): domain Bacteria; phylum Actinomycetota; class Actinomycetes; order Actinomycetales; family Dermatophilaceae; genus Phosphoribacter; species Phosphoribacter thorii. The sequence continues at coordinate 580,209 of JADKAO010000001.1, forward strand.
ACAACCAGCGGCCCCGCCCCACACGATGTTCTGCGGAGTGCGGCGCTTGAGCACGACGCTGTAGATCCCGACATAGAACGCGAAGGCAGCGAAGGCCAGCGCGGCGCTCAGCCAGTTAACGAGCAGACCCAGCACGAGTGTCGCCAGCACACACAGGACGACCCCGAAGATCACCGCGGCCCGGGTGCTGATCGTGCCAGTGACGAGTGGCCTTGATGCCGTGCGGTTCATCATCGCGTCGATATCGCGGTCGATGACGCAGTTGAGCGTGTTCGCCGCTGCAGCCGAGAGCGTGCCCCCCACGAGCGTGGCGAGAATCAACCACAGCGACGGTATGCCGCGCGCGGCCAAGAACATCACGGGAACCGTGGTGATGAGGAGAAGTTCGATGATGCGCGGCTTGGTCAGCGCGACGTACTGCCCGATCGTGAACCAGGCTCCGCGCCCGCTGGACCCAGGATTCGAGGCGAGCTCGGCGCGGGGGTCGACAGCGGTCACAGCAGGCGAGTCTACCTGGGCTACGACAACAGGTGGCACGACCCCGGCCGTTCCCGGGTGACGCGACTAGGCTCCCGATAGGTCGGGCACGTTCTTGACATGTCGGGGCACCGTGCCGGCCATCGACACGCTTGTTCCTTCGTTGAGGAGTCTTTCGGTGACATCGACGCCGTCCGCAGCAGAATCCATTCTCGCGATCCGAGACCGCCAGCTGGCGCGTCCAGTCGCTGACGCGGTGGGGTGGACCGACTTGGACGTCCGCGCGGTGGACACTGCACGCGTTCTTGCCGCAGACGCCGTCCAGAAGGTCGGCAATGGCCACCCCGGCACGGCGATGTCCCTGGCTCCCGCGGCATACCTGCTCTACCAGAACGTCATGACCCACGACCCGGCCGATCCGCTATGGCTTGGCCGCGACCGCTTCGTGCTCTCCTGCGGACACTCCAGCCTTACCCAATACATCCAGCTCTACCTGTCGGGGTTCGGCCTGGAGATGGACGATCTCAAGGCGCTGCGCACGTGGGGCTCAAAGACCCCGGGCCACCCTGAGGTCCACCACACCAAGGGTGTGGAAATCACGACCGGTCCGCTTGGCTCAGGCCTTGCGTCTGCGGTTGGCATGGCGATGGCCCAGCGGCGTCAGCGTGGGCTCTTTGACCCGGATGCGCCTGCGGGCGAGAGCGTGTTTGACCACTTCATCTACGTGCTGTGCGGCGACGGCGACATCCAGGAGGGCGTGTCGCACGAGGCGTCGGCGCTCGCTGGCCACCAGGAACTCGGCAACCTCGTCGTCATTTACGACCAGAACCACATCTCGATCGAAGACGACACGCAGATCGCGTTCTCGGAGGATGTCGGCGCGCGGTATGCCGCGTATGGCTGGGATGTCCACACAGTCGACTGGCGCCAGGGGCACGCGGACGGCAAGGGCGGACACGGGTACGTCGAGGACATCGATGCGCTGTCTGCCGCGATCGAGGCTGGCAAGGCGGAGACCGGCAAGCCAACGCTAGTCATCCTCCGCACGATCATCGCCTGGCCGTCTCCGACCAAGCAGGACAGTGGCAAGGCACATGGGTCAGCGCTCGGAGCCGACGAAATCGCGGCACTCAAGGAGCTGCTCGGGTTCGACCCTGGCGTCGCCTTCCCCGACGAGGCCGACGTGCTCGGCCGCGCCCGTGGGGTGGTTGCCCGCGGCGCAGCTGCGCGCAAGGACTGGGACCAGAGGTATGCCGCGTGGCGGGATGCGAGTCCCGACCGAGCTGCGCTGTTGGACCGGGTCGCAGCCGGTGAGCTGCCGCACGACCTCGAGTCAGTCTTGCCGGTGTGGGAAGCAGATGCCAAGGGGGTCGCGACACGTGCGGCGAGCGGCAAGGTCTTGACCGCGCTCGCGCCGGTGCTGCCGGAGTTGTGGGGCGGGTCCGCCGACCTCGCCGAGAGCAACAACACGACGATGGCTGGCGAACCGTCCTTCATCCCCGAGGCCAAGCAGACACGCGAATGGCAGGGCAACCGGTATGGCCGCACCTTGCACTTCGGCATCCGCGAGTTCGGGATGGGGACGATCCTCAACGGGATCGCCCTCGAAGGGCTGACCCGTCCCTATGGCGGCACGTTCCTCGTGTTCTCGGATTACATGCGTCCGGCTGTGCGGCTCGCGTGCATCCAACAGCTCCCAGTGACCTTCGTGTGGACCCACGACTCGATCGGTCTTGGCGAGGACGGCCCGACCCACCAGCCGATCGAGCAGATCGCCGCCTTGCGCGCCATGCCAGGGCTCGCAGTGGTCCGACCTGCGGATGCCAACGAGACGGCATACGCGTGGTTGGAGGTCTTGCGACGGGGACGGCCTGCGGGGCTGGCCTTGAGCCGACAGAACCTCCCCGTCATCGACCGGAAAGCCGCGGCGTCGGCCGACCACGTGGCCAAGGGCGGCTATGTCCTCTTGGCCCCCGCCGACGGGTCGACCCCGGATGTCGTCCTCGTCGCGACCGGTTCTGAGGTCGCGCTCGCAGTCAAGGCGCGAGATGCATTGGCGGACAAGGGTATTGCGGCCAGCGTCGTCTCTATGCCGTGTCGCGAGTGGTTCGACGAGCAGCCGGCGGACTACCGCGAGAGCGTCCTCCCGTCAGCGGTCCGCGCCCGAGTGAGCGTCGAAGCAGGGGTGACCCAAGGCTGGCGCGAGATCGTCGGCGACGCCGGTGTCACCATCGGCATCGACCACTTCGGCGCCTCCGCTGACGGAGACCGACTGATGCGCGCGTTCGGCTTCACAGTGGAGGCGGTTGTCGCGGCAGCTGAGTCGTCGATCGCCGCCGCCTCAGCAGCCCACCCGTCCCCCAGCGAGAGGCACTGACATGTCGGCGACTCCCCTAGCCCAACTCTCCGAGGCTGGCGTCTCGATCTGGCTCGACGACCTATCCCGTGGGCGACTCACGAGCGGCGGCTTGGCCAAACTCATCGCCGAGTCCCACGTCACGGGGGTCACGACGAACCCGTCGATCTTCCAGGCCGCGATCACGGCCGGAACAGACTACGACGATCAACTCGCCGACCTCAGGGCTGCCGGTCGCAGCGCCGACGAAGCGGTCTTTGCCCTGACCACACGGGACGTCCGCGACGCGTGCGACCTCTTCGCCGACGTCGCAGCTGCTACCGATGGCGTCGACGGCCGCGTCTCGATCGAGGTCGATCCTCGGCTCGCGCGCGACACCGCGGCGACGATCGCGCAGGCCCGCGCGCTGCATGCCGCAGTGGGCCGGGACAATGTTCTCATCAAAATCCCCGCGACGGTCGAGGGGCTCCCCGCCATCAGCGCCGTCCTCGCTGAGGGGGTCAGTGTCAACGTCACCTTGATCTTCGCGCTCGACCGTTATCGCGCGGTCATGCACGCCTTCCTCGAGGGCCTCGAGCGGGCGCGCGAGGCTGGGTATGACCTGGCTACGATCCACTCGGTGGCGTCCTTCTTCATCTCACGTGTCGACACCGAGGTGGACGCCCAGCTGACCACCATCGGCACCCCCGAGGCGTTGGTTCTCAAGGGCAAGGCTGGTCTGGCGAATGCGCGCCTCGCGTATCAGGCCTACGAGGAGACCTTCTCGACCCCGCGCTGGCAAAGCCTCGCCGACGATGGTGCCCGCCCCCAGCGGCCGCTGTGGGCGTCCACGGGAGTCAAGGACCCGGCATACCCCGACACGCTCTATGTCACCGAACTGGTGGCACCCGGGTGCGTTAACACCATGCCCGAGAAGACGCTCCAGGCGGTCGCCGACCACGGACAGGTCACCGGGGACACCATCACTGGCACGTATGCCGCCTCGGACCAGGTCTTGGATGCCCTCGATGCCGTCGGTGTCTCCTATCCCGAGGTGGTCGAGAAGTTGGAAGACGAAGGACTCGCAAAGTTCGAGCACGCGTGGGGGTCGCTCCTCGCCGACGTCGAGACCGCCCTGACGGCGTCCGCATGAGGCCGGCTCGCGTCGCGCCGGGAATCAACCCACTGCGCAATCCGCTCGACCGGCGACTCCCCCGCATCGCCGGGCCATGCGGAGTCGTCCTCTTTGGAGTCACCGGCGACCTGGCTCGCAAGAAGCTCATGCCGGCGATCTACGACCTCGCCAACCGCGGTCTCCTGCCGCCAGGCTTCGCCCTGGTCGGGTTTGCGCGCCGGGACTGGGCTGACCAGGACTTCGGCCAAATCGTGCACGACGCGGTCCGTCAATACGCCCGCACTCCCTTCCGCGAGGACGTGTGGAAGGCGCTCGCTGAAGGCTTCCGCTTCGTTCCTGGCACCTTCGACGATGACGCGGCCTTCGATCAGCTGGCCGCGACCGTGCACGAACTTGAAGAGGCCCGCGGCACTGGAGGCAACCTCGCCTTCTACCTGTCGATCCCGCCGGGGTTCTTTGCGCAGGTGTGCCAGCAACTCGACCGTTCCGGCCTGGCCCACACTGACGGCACAGGCTGGCGGCGCGTCGTCATCGAAAAGCCGTTCGGCCACGACCTCGAATCCGCGCGCAGGCTCAACGACATCGTCGCCTCGGTCTTCCCGCCTGACTCGGTTTTCCGGATCGACCACTACCTCGGCAAGGAGACGGTCCAGAACCTCCTCGCCTTGCGCTTCGCCAACCAGCTGTTCGAGCCGGTGTGGAACGCGCACTACGTTGACCACATCCAGATCACCATGGCCGAAGACATCGGCATCGGGGGCCGGGCCGGCTACTACGACGGCATCGGCGCCGCGCGCGATGTTATCCAGAACCACCTGCTGCAACTCCTCGCGCTCACCGCCATGGAGGAGCCGTCGTCCTTCGACGCGGACTCCCTGCGAGCAGAGAAGGAAAAGGTCCTCGCCGCCGTCCGTATCCCCACGGATATCGGACGGCATACTGCGCGCGGGCAGTATGCCGCGGGCTGGCAGGGCGCCGAACAAGTCATCGGGTACCTCCAGGAAGAGGGCGTCAAGCCCGGCTCCACCACCGAGACGTATGCCGCCGTGCGCCTCGACATCGCGACCCGTCGGTGGGCGGGCGTGCCGTTCTACCTGCGGACCGGCAAGCGCCTCGGCAAACGCGTGAGCGAGATTGCGGTCGTCTTCAAGAAAGCACCCTTCTTGCCGTTCGAAGCCACCGCCACCGAGGAACTCGGCCAAAACGCCATCGTCATCCGGGTCCAGCCCGATGAGGGCGTGACAATCCGGTTCGGCGCCAAGGTTCCCGGTGCCCAAATGGAGGTCCGCGACGTCACGATGGACTTTGGTTACGGCAATGCGTTCACCGAGTCATCCCCCGAGGCGTACGAACGTCTCATCCTTGACGTGCTCCTCGGTGAGCCGCCGCTCTTCCCTCGTCACGAAGAGGTCGAGCTGTCGTGGAAGATTCTCGACCCGATCGAGAAATGGTGGGCCGCGCACGGCATACCGGAGCAGTATGAATCCGGTGGTTGGGGCCCGGCCTCGAGTGACGAGATGCTCGCCCGCGACGGTCGCACGTGGAGGATGCCGTGATTATCGAGCTGCCGAACACGTCGACCGCAGCCCTGTCCAAGAAGCTCATCCAGCTGCGCAACGAGGTGGGCGCCATGGCCCTCGGCCGCGTGCTCACGCTCATCATCAGTGTCGGTGCCGAAGACGCTGACGAGGTCATCGAGATCGCGACCGAGGCCAGCCGTCAGCACCCGAGCAGGATCCTCGTCGTCGTGACGGGGTCCAAGCGGGGGAAGGCCCACCTGGACGGCCAGATCCGCCTCGGTGGTGACGCCGGAGCCAGCGAGGTCGTTGTGCTCACTCTCCGCGGCGCTCTCACGGCACACAGTCACAGCGTCGTGCTCCCGCTCCTGCTGCCGGACTCCCCGATCGTCGCGTGGTGGCCACGGCAGGCGCCAGCGGACTTGCGCGAGGACCCGATTGCGCTCCTCGCCGACCGACGGATCACCGATGCCGCCGAGGCGCCACGACCCAGCACGGCCCTCGCTGGCCGCGCTGCAACGTATCGGCCGGGAGACACGGACCTCGCGTGGACCCGGATCACTCTCTGGCGGGGTCTCCTGGCAGCCGCCCTTGATGGCCCACCCTTCGAAAAGGTCACGGGCGCCATTGTCGCTGGGGCCCCCGACTCCCCCTCGACCGACCTGTTGGCCGGGTGGCTCGCGATGGCCCTCAAGGTCCCGGTGACCCGCGAACGGATGCCCGAAGGCAGCGGCATCCGCAGCGTCCGGCTCGAACGCCCCAGCGGGCCGATCGACCTGGCCCGACCCGGAGACTATGTCGCGACGATGACCCAACCCGGTCAGCCCGAGCGACGCGTGAGCCTCCGGCGGCGACGGGACGCCGAGTGCCTCGCCGATGAGCTGCGCCGCCTCGACGCCGACGAGATCTACGAAGAGGTCCTCGTCAAGGGCGTGCCAAGCCTGACCATGCGCCGCTCCTCACCCGTTCCCCGCGGGTCAACCCAAGCCAGCCAGTCCGAGCGACACGCAGAACGCTTGCGCCGCAATCGCTCTGCGCAACTGGCGACTGAAACCCCTGTCCCGGCTCCACGGCCCCCAGCAGAGGAATAGCTATGCCAGACCGCGCCCCCGGTGACCTTTCCGTCGTCGTCCACCGCGACAAGACGGTGCTCGCAGCGGCAGTCGGGGCGCGCCTGTGCACGGCCATCGCCGACGCTCAGGCTCGGCGAGGCCGTGCCCATGTGGTCTTGACCGGCGGCAGCATGGGGTCTGCGCTCCTCGGCGCCATCCCGGGGACCGGGTTGGTCGACCTCGTCGATTGGTCCGCAGTCGACCTGTGGTGGGGCGACGAGCGCTACCTCCCCGCGGGCGACCCGGACCGCAACGAGACCCAGAACCGCGAGGCAGTGCTCGACTCACTCCCCCTCGACCCCCTCCGGGTACACGCCGTCGCGGGGCCGGACACCAGCGCTGACGCAGCGGCAAGTGCGACGGCATACGAGCTTGCATTGCGCGAGAGCGGTCCGGATCTGTTCGACGTTGTCCTGCTCGGGGTGGGTCCGGACGCGCACATCGCCTCGCTCTTCCCCCACCACGTCGCGCAACGGCAGAGCGAGGACGCCTTTGCGGTGCTGGGTTCACCGAAGCCGCCGCCCACCCGGGTGACGATGAGCTTCAACCGGCTGGGCCGCGCCCGCGAGGTGTGGTTCGTGGCTGCGGGAGCCGACAAAGCCGACGCTATCTGCCGTGCGCTCACCCCCGGCGTCTATCGCTGGGACGTCCCCGCGGCTGGGGTCAGTGGGGTCAGCGCTACTCGGTGGCTGTTGGATCGAGAAGCAGCGGCGCTGGTGACGCCTCGCTAACCTCGCAGGCTACTGGATGAGGCCGCGCTGGCGGAGCGTCGACAACGCCTCGTCGAGGATCGCCTGGCCGTCAGCGTCGCTGCGGCGTTCTTTGACGTAGGCGAGGTGCGTCTTGTAGGGCTCGACCTTGGGCGGCGCAGGCGGGTTGTCTTTGTCTTGACCGGCAGGCAGACCACACCGCGGGCAGTCCCAATGCTCGGGCACGACCATGCCCTGCTCACGAGCGAAGCTCGGACGAGTCTCGTGCCGGTTGGTGCACCAATACGACACGGTGACCCGGGGCGCGGCCTCGCCGCGCTCGGCCTCGCCCATTGGTCCGGCGCCAACTCGGCTTCCTCTGATCGCGTTTCCGCTTGCCATCGGTGTGGTGCGTCCTTTCAGGCCGTGATGAAACGCTCAAGCAGGCCAAGGCCCACAATCGCCGCGAACCACACCACAGCGACCGCAATGGTGAACCGGCTGAGGTTGCGCTCAGCCACGGTTGAGCCGCCGAGCGAGGATGACATGCCGCCACCAAACATGTCTGACAGACCGCCACCCTTGCCCTTGTGCATGAGGATGAGCAAGGTGAGGAAGAGGCTCGAGATGACGAGCAGCACCTGGAGGCCGATCTTGACCGCAGACACGAGGTAGGACTCTCTTTCGCACGGGAGCGGGTCGGCCAGAATGGCCAAAGGTCAGGATACCCGCCGCGGGCGTTCCGTGCCGACCATCGCCATCCTCAGCTCGCTGCAGCCCGGGCCAAGATCTCGCCGGCCAACTCCTCGGGGTGGGTCTCCGGGAGCCAATGGCCCCCGTCGAGTTCGACGAAGCGGTAATCGCCCGAGACATGGCGCGCGGTACGTTCGGCTGCCGCCCGCCCGAGAGCGAAATCGGTATTGCCCCAGACATAGGTGGTCGGGATGGTGACGGTATGCCGTGTTTCTCGTGCTTCTCGTGTTTCTCGTGTTTCTCGTGCATCAGGGTCGCGAGCGGCTCGCGCACTCGGCGAGTTGGAGAGAATCGGTGGTCGAACGCGGCCTGGCTGCGGGAGTGCGAAGGCTGCCCGATACCAGGCCACAGGGCCAAAGAGATCTGCGGGAGTCGCAAAGCGCGCTGCGTAGTGCTCGGCAAGGGCGGGCGGCATACCAGTGCGTTGCAGCCGCGCCGAGAAGCCGCGCACGAGGAGTCGTTCGGGGAGCCAAGGCAGTTGGAAGGCGAGCATGTACCAGCTGCGCAACCCTTGGTCGCTGTGCCGGAAGGCCCAGTCGAGTGCACGCGGATGCGGAGTGGACACGACGGTGAGGCTCGCGAACCGACCTGGGTGCCGGGCAGCGCACTCCCAGGCCACTCCTCCACCCCAGTCGTGTCCGACCAGATGAGTGCGCTCCAAGCCAGCCGCGTCGAGCAGGGCGACGACATCGCCGACGAGGTGCCGCACGGCATACGCGCTGATCTCCGGTGGGCGAGCGCCAGGTGAGTATCCGCGCTGGTCCGGGGCGAGCGTCCGGCACCCGGCCGCGACGAGGAGGTCGCTGACCCGCGCCCAACTCGTCGCATCTTGGGGGAACCCATGCAGCAACACGACGGGTATGCCGTCCGTCGGCCCCTGGTCGAGGACGTCGAACGTCAACCCGTCGTGTCGATAGCTATCCACCGTGAGGGGCTCAGCCGGTGACGTGGTCCTTGAAGCGACAGATCGCCGCGAACTCGCCAGCCTCAAGCGCCGCGCCACCCACGAGGGCGCCGTCGACGTCTTCTTGAGCCATGATCGAAGCGACATTGCTCGACTTGACCGATCCGCCATAGAGCACGCGGACGCCGTCAGCGAGGTCGCCGCTGTAAAGGTCGGCGAGTAGCGTGCGGATCGCGCTGCAGACCTCCTGGGCGTCTTCGGGAGTGGCGACTTCACCGGTACCGATGGCCCAAATGGGCTCGTAGGCAATGACAATCGAGCGGGCCTGCTCGGCGGTGATGCCCTCGAGGTCCTTGGTCAGCTGACCGATCACGTGCTCGACCTGGCCGCCAGCCTTGCGAACGTCAAGACCCTCGCCGCAGCACAGGATCGGGGTGAGGCCGTGCCGGTAGGCAGCCTTGACCTTGGCGTTGACGATCTCGTCGGTCTCGTTGTGGTACTCACGGCGCTCGCTGTGGCCAATCGCGACGTAGGTGCAGCCGAGCTTGGCGAGCATGGCCCCCGAGATTTCCCCGGTGTAGGCGCCCGAGTCATGCACGGACACGTCCTGCGCGCCGAACTTGATCTGGAGCTTGTCGCCCTCAACGAGGGTCTGCACCGAGCGAATGTCGGTGAACGGCGGGAGGACGGCAACCTCAACGGCGGCATAGTCGTGCTTGCCGTCGCGGAGGGTCCAGTCGAGCTTCTGGACAAGATGGGTCGCTTGGAGATGGTCGAGGTTCATCTTCCAGTTGCCCGCAAGAAGCGGGATGCGGCCGGAGGTGCTCACGCGTTGGTCCCTTCGCTGAGGATCGAAATGCCGGGGAGGTCCTTGCCTTCGAGGTATTCGAGGCTGGCGCCGCCACCGGTAGAGATGTGACCGAACTGGTCGTCGCTGAAGCCCAGTTGACGCACGGCGGCGGCGGAGTCGCCGCCACCGACGACGGTGAGGCCGCCGGCTTCGGTGGCCTCGACGAGGGCTGCGGCCACGGCCTTGGTGCCCGCCGCATACGGGGCCATCTCGAACGCGCCCATCGGGCCGTTCCAGAAGACTGTCTTGGCGTCGCGGATCGCGGCGGCATAGATCTCGGCCGACTTCGGTCCGATATCCAGGCCCATGCGATCTGCCGGTATGCCGTCCGCCGGCACCACATCGTGGGAGGCGTCAGCCGAAAAAGCATCTGCGGCAACGACATCGACCGGGAGGACGATCTCGACACCCTTGGCCTTGGCCTCGGTGAGGTAGTTCTTGCAGGTCTCGATGTTGTCGGGGTCGAGCAGGCTCTTGCCGACCTCGTAGCCCTCGGCGGCAAGGAAGGTGAACGCCATCCCGCCACCGATGACGAGCCGGTCGGCCGTCTTCATGAGGTTGGCGATAACGGCGAGCTTGTCGGCGACCTTTGCGCCGCCGAGCACCACGGCATACGGGCGCGCGGGGTTTTCGGTGAGGCGCTTGAGGACATCGACTTCGGCGGCGACGAGGCCACCCATGGCCGACGGAAGCAGCTGCGCGATGTCGTAGACCGACGCCTGCTTGCGATGGACGACACCGAAGCCGTCGGAGACGTAAAAGTCTGCAAGAGAAGCGAGTACATGAGCGAAAGCCTGGCGCTCGGCCTCGTCCTTGCTCGTTTCACCGGCGTTGAACCGGATGTTTTCAAGCAGGGCGACGTCCCCGTCGCCCAGGCCGGCGACAACAGCTTTGGCCGACTCCCCCACCGTGTCGGTGGCGAAGGCGACCGGGCGTCCGAGGACCTCACTCATCCGGCCGACGACCGGAGCGAGCGAGTACTTGTCTTCGGGCGCGCCCTTGGGACGCCCGAGGTGGGCGCACACGATGACGCGTGCGCCCGCCTCGGACAGGGCCTTGATGGTTGGCACCGAGGCTCGGATCCGACCGTCGTCGGTGATATTGCGATCTCCGTCGAGCGGGACGTTGAGATCCGAACGGACGAGGACGCGCTTGCCACGCAGGTCGCCCAAGTCGGCAATGGTCTTCACGGCACCAACCTTCTTTCTTTCAGAACTGACGCGTGCTGAGGGTCAGAGCTTGCTGCCGACGAGGACGCAGAGGTCCACGAGGCGGTTGCTGTAGCCCCACTCGTTGTCGTACCAGCCGACAACCTTGACCTGGTTGCCGATGACCTTGGTCAAGCCAGAGTCGAAGATGCACGAGGCCGGGTCGGTCTCGATGTCCTTGGACACGATCGGGTCGGTGGTGTAGACGAGCTTGCCCTTCATCGGGCCTTCGGCCGCAGCCTTGACGATGGCGTTGACCTCTTCGACGGTCGTGTCGCGGCCAGCCTCGAAGGTGAGGTCGGTCGCCGAGCCGGTCGGTGTCGGGACGCGCAGGGCGTAGCCGTCGAGCTTGCCCTTGAGCTCGGGCAGGACGAGCGACACGGCCTTGGCCGCACCGGTCGACGTCGGCACGATGTTGAGGGCCGCGGCGCGGGCGCGACGGAGGTCCTTGTGCGGGGCGTCGAGGAGGTTCTGGTCCTGGGTGTAGGCGTGGATCGTGGTCATGAGGCCCTTGACGATGCCCAGTTCGTCGTTGAGTGCCTTGGCCATGGGGGCCAGGCAGTTCGTCGTGCAGGACGCGTTGGAGATGACCGTGTGCTTGGCCGAGTCGTACTGGTCGTCGTTGACGCCCATGACGAGGGTGATGTCCTCGTTGGAGGCCGGGGCGGAGATGATGACCTTCTTGGCGCCACCGTCGATGTGGGCCTTGGCCTTGGTCGCGTCGGTGAAGAAGCCCGTGGACTCGATGACGATGTCAGCGCCAACGCTGGCCCAGTCGAGCTTGGCCGGGTCGCGCTCGGCCCAGGCGGCGAACTTCTTGCCACCTGCGGTGATCGAGCTCTCGTCGTAGGTCACGTCGCCCGGGAAGCGCCCGAGGATCGAGTCGTACTTGAGCAAGTGCGCGAGGCTCTTGTTGTCAGTGAGGTCGTTAACGGCCACGACCTCGATGTCAGCGCCGGACTCGATGACGGCGCGGTAGAAGTTGCGCCCGATGCGGCCGAAGCCGTTAATGCCAACCTTGACGGTCACTGTGATCAAACCTTCCGACGGGGTCGTGGACATGCCCACGGGCAGCGTCCCGACGACCCGACGGCCGTCAGTGGCAGCCCGTGGTACCGGCTACAACCCTAGTCCGCTCGACGCGTGGGGAGCGACGGCTACCACGGGGTAGCCCGGCTTTCAGGACCAACGTCCCAAGCAGTGGGTATGCCGTGTGTCTAGGTGGGGGCGACACCCAGACATGCAGGTAAACGGCTGGTGAACGCCCTCGCTTAGGCGTCAAGCATGTCCGGGGTGAGGTTGGCGTCTGTGCCCGGGATGTCGAGGTCGTGGGCCTTCTTGTCAGCCATGGCGAGGAGTCGCCGGATCCGACCGGCGACGGCATCCTTGGTCATCGGCGGCACGGCCAGTTGGCCGAGTTCCTCCAGCGATGCTTGCTTGTGTTGCAGACGGAGCATCCCGGCCTCGCGCAGGTGGTCAGGTACTTCTTCGCCCAGGATCTCGAGGGCTCGCTCGACTCGAGCACCGGCTGCGACAGCAGCGCGGGCCGATCGTCGGAGGTTGGCGTCATCGAAGTTGGCCAGCCGGTTGGCGGTCGCACGTACCTCCCGACGCATTCGGCGCTCTTCCCATGCCAACACCGCGTCGTGCGCACCCAGGCGGGTGAGCAGGGCCGCGATAGCATCGCCGTCGCGGATGACGACCCGATCGACACCCCGCACTTCGCGAGCCTTGGCCGCGACGCCGATCCGACGGGCGGCCCCGACGAGTGCCAGTGCAGCTTCGGGTCCAGGGCAGGTCACTTCTAAGGCACTGGACCGACCGGGCTCGGTCAGAGATCCGTGCGCGAGGAAGGCACCCCGCCACGCGGCTTCGGCGTCGCACGCACTCGCGGACACGACCTTGGGCGGAAGGCCCCGGACAGGTCGCCCGCGACCGTCAACAAGACCTGTCTGGCGGGCCAATGTGGCGCCATCCTCGACCACCCGGACGACGTAGCGGCTTCCCCGGCGGAGCCCTCCAGAGGTCATGACCAGAACGTCGGATCGATGACCATAGACCTCAGCAATGTCCCGACGCAGGCGGCGCGCAGCGTTTGCGGTGTCGAGCTCAGCCTCGACCACGATGTGTCCCCCGACGATGTGCAGACCACCGGCAAACCGAATCAGCGCTGAAACCTCGGCCTTGCGACAGCACATCTTGGCGATCGTGAGCCGCGAGAGCTCGTCTTTGACCCTCGAGGTCATCGCCATGAGTGAACCTGCCTCTTGCTGGATGCGACCGCGTGCGTCGCCGCCCCCTCGGACGCGACGGATGCGCGAGCCAGACTAACTGATTTGTCTGCCCGGCTCAGCCGAACAGGTCGCGATAGGCGGCCGCAAGCCGAAGCGCATCGTGCTTGCCGGAATGACGCATGGCCGCAACGGGCATGGTCACCAGCTCGGCGCCGAGGTCGGCGGCCGCCCCCAGCACCGCGGGGACGTCGTCCACGCTTGATGGGTCCGCGAGCACCACGTCGAGGGTGAGTCCGGGAGCGTGTTTGGACAGTGAGGCGAGCAGGTCAACAGCTCGGAAGCCCCTGGTTTCGCCTCGCCCGTGGTCAAGATTGAGATTGAGGAGCCGCTTGGCAGAGGTGGTGACGAGGGCTTCGCGCAGTTCAGGGACAAGGACGTGCGGCAGCACCGACGTAAACCACGAACCAGGGCCAAGGATCACCCATTCCGCGTCGCGCACTGCGGCCACGGAGTCTGGACATGACAGGGGGTTCGGGGGCCGAAGGCGGATTGCGTCCACGCGTCCTGTCGTCGCGGCCACGACGTGCTGGCCGCGGACCGTGAAGGTGACATCGGGGTATGCCGGGTCGTGCCCCAGAATGTCAGCCTCGATGCGTAGTGGCTCATTGGCCATCGGGAGCACGCGACCTCTCGCGTGGAGCAGCGTGCCCACGAGATCGAGCCCTTCGACAGGGTCCTCAAGCAAGTCCCAGAGCGCGACGATCAGCAGATTGCCCAGCGCGTGGCCGGAGAGCGGTCCCTCGCCTCCGAACCGATGTTGCATGACGCTGGCCCACGTGAGTCCCCACGTGCTGTCTTCACAGAGCGCCGCGAGGGCCATCCGCAAATCACCCGGAGGCAGGACATCGAATTCGGCACGGAGTCGGCCCGATGAGCCTCCATCGTCGGCCACCGTGACGACTGCCGTGACGTGATCGGTGATGAGCTTGAGGGCTGCGAGCGACACCGCCAAACCGTGCCCTCCCCCGAGCGCCACCACCCGACGGCCGGTCACTCTCGGCCCAAATCTCGATGAACGACGAAGGGGTCGATGGTGGGGTCTTCGGCAAGTCGATCGGCCAGCGCTTCGGCCATGGCCACGGAGCGGTGTTTGCCACCGGTGCATCCCACCGCCACCGTCGCGTACCGGCGCCCCTCGCGTTGGTAGCCAGCGGTCACCTCATCGAGCAGTTTCACGGACAGTTCCAAGACCTCCTGAGCACCCTCCTGGCCCAACACGAACGCAGCGACATCGGGATCCTTGCCGTTCTTGGGCCGCAACTCCGGCACCCAGAACGGGTTGGGCAAGAAGCGCATGTCCATGACGAAGTCCGCGTCGAGGGGAACGCCATATTTGAAGCCGAACGACATGACGGCCAGTCGCGTGCGGGAGCTGATGCTCGCGTGCAGCATTGACGCGATCTTTGCGCTGAGCTGGTGAACGTTGAGTCCCGACGTGTCGAGCAAGAGGTCGGCGCTGGCGCGCAGATCGGACATGAGTTCGCGTTCGGCCATGATCCCGTCCAGGAGTCGGCCATCGCCTTGCATGGGGTGGGGCCGGCGCACGCTCTCAAAACGCCGCACGAGCGTCTCATCGGTAGCGTCGAGGAACACGACAACCGGCGCCTGTCCGTGTGCGCGCATGCCATCGAGGGTCTCGGAGAGGGTGCGTGAGAGTCGTCGGCTGCGGGCGTCGATCACAGCAGCCAGCCGAGTGGGCCCCACGGCACCTTGCGGCCGCAACACCTGCAGGTCTTCGATCAACTGAGGCGGGAGGTTGTCGACGACATACCACCCCATGTCCTCGAGCACCTTGGCCGCCGTCGAACGACCGGCACCACTCATGCCGGTGATGATGAGCAACGAGTCGCCAGGGTCCTTGGGGTCCCGCGCGACGATGCCCTCAGCAGCCTCGTGAGGCGGGGCGACCGGCATACCTGCAGTGTGCTCGGACGGAATCTCTGCCACGGTGGACCTCCATCGGCGCGGGTGGTGGGCGCGGTCGCCGTCGACGCTTAGTCGTCGTCCAAGACCTCGCCGGTAGTCACGTTAACGCTCACGCCCCCGCCCGTCGAAGCCCGGTCGGCGCGAAGGGCGGATTGGATGGTCACGGCGAGGGCCGGCCCGATCCCGGGGACGGTCTGGAGTTGCTCCGGAGACGCGGCCCGAAGCCGCTTAACTGACCCAAACTCCTTGAGCAGCAATGCTTGGCGCGCAGGACCAAGACCAGGTATGCCGTCCAGTACCGATCGCGTCATGGCCTTGGACCGGCGCTGGCGATGGAAGGTGATCGCGAAGCGGTGGGCCTCGTCCCGCACGCGCTGGAGCAAATAGAGTCCCTCGCTTGTGCGCGGCAGGATGACGGGATAGTCCTGACCGGGAACCCACACTTCTTCGAGACGTTTGGCGAGACCCACCACGGCTACGTCGCGGATCGCGAGTTCGTCGAGGACGGCTGCGGCCACGTTGACCTGCGGCAAACCTCCGTCGACGACCAGGAGGTTGGGCGGATAGGCGAACTTCTTAGGCTGGGTGTCGATGTCGAGTGAGGACTGCTCGTCGGTCGTTGCCCGCAACCGCGAGAACCTACGGGTGAGAACTTCCCGCATAGACGCCGTGTCGTCGGGGCCCCTTTCGTCGGATCCGCTGTCATCGACGCCCCCGTCACCTTTGATGATGAATCGCCGGTATTCACTGGATCGGGCGAGGCCGTCTTCAAAGACGACCATCGAGGCCACAACCTGGGTCCCCTGCACGTGGCTCACGTCAAAGCACTCGATGCGCAGTGGTGCTTCGGCCAGTGCGAGTGCCTCCTGCAGTTGCGCTAGCGCTTGGCTGCGGGCGGTGAGATCTCCTGCGCGGGTGAGCTTGTGACGTTGCAGTGACTGCTCAGCGTTGCGGCGCACGGTCTCCATCAGCGCGCGTTTGTCGCCGCGTTGCGGGACCCGCACGTCGACAGCGGACCCGCGCTTGGAGGCCAGCCAGGCTCGCAAGGTGCCAGCATCCGAGGGCAGCACAGGGACGAGGACCTCCCGCGGCACGGTGTCCGCTGCCGCGTCGCCGTAGACCTGCTGGAGCAGGTGCTCGACGAGCGAGGCGGTCTCTTCGTGCTCCTTATCGACCACCCACCCGCGTTGGCCGCGGACGCGCCCTCCCCGGACGTGGAAGACCTGGACGGCTGCCTCGAGCTGATCCTCGGCGAGGGAAAAGACATCGGCGTCGGTGGCGTCGCCGAGCACAACGGCGTTCTTGTCCAACGCTTTGGTCAGCGCACTCAGGTCGTCGCGCAACCGAGCAGCGCGCTCGAAGTCCAACTCAGCCGCTGCCGCCTTCATGTCCTGCTCAGTGCGCTTGACGAACCGAGTCGTGTTGCCGGCCATGAAGTCACAAAATTCCAGGGCGATGGCGCGGTGCTCCTGTGGGGTCACCCGACCGACACACGGTGCCGAGCACTTGTCGATATAGCCGAGCAGACACGGTCGACCACTCTGTGCTGCCCGCTTGAAAACGCCGCCGCTGCATGTGCGAACGGGGAACACCCGCAAGACGAGGTCGAGGGTCTCGCGGATCGCCCACGCATGCGAGTAGGGCCCGAAATACCGAGTGCCCTTCTTTTTGGCCCCGCGCATGACGAGCG
Source organism: Actinomycetales bacterium (assembly GCA_016715285.1). Lineage (GTDB taxonomy): Bacteria > Actinomycetota > Actinomycetes > Actinomycetales > Dermatophilaceae > Phosphoribacter > Phosphoribacter thorii. The sequence continues at coordinate 597,099 of JADKAO010000001.1, forward strand.
CGCGGGGGAACTCGTCGCCGAGCGTCACTGCCAGGAAGGGGTAGGACTTGTCGTCTCGGTAGCGGATATTGAACCGTGGGTCGAACTCCTTGATCCACGAGTACTCCAACTGGAGCGCCTCGACCTCGTTGGCGACAACCGTCCACTCGACGCTCGCGCCAGTCCGCACCATCCGGGCAGTGCGCGGATGGAGCGCCGCGACATCCTGGAAATAGGACGAGAGCCGTGGTCGCAGCGACTTGGCCTTGCCGACATAGATGACCCGCCCGTGCGCGTCCCGGAAGCGATAGACCCCTGGATCGACGGGAATCTCGCCCGGTGCAGGGCGATACGACGCGGGAGTGGCCACTCACGCACTCTATGAGGTGGGGCTGACAGCGCCAGGGAGGCCAGACTCAGGCCAGGGTGAGTGAGTCCCCCGCGTCGGTGACGTTCTTGCTGGGCAGCGCTGAGCGGGCTGGGCCGCTCAAGACCGCGCCCGTCGCGGCGTCAAAGTAACTGTTGTGGCAGGCGCAGCGGATCTTGTTGTCCTTGACCTCGCTCACCTGGCAGCCCTCGTGGGTGCAGGTCGAGCTGAACGCCTTGAACGTTCCCGCGGAGGGCTGCGTCACCACCAGTCCCGAGATGATCTTGCCGCCGCCGACGGGAACGTCGGCCTTCTTGACGGCGTTGGCGACGGCTCCCGGCGCTGTGCCAGCACCGGTCGCCGAGTTGCCCGCCGCGGGCTTTGCCGCGGTTGGGGACGCCGCTGGGCTGCTCGTGCTGCTACAGGCCGTTACCCCGCCAGCGACCGTGATCGCGACGGCACCAGCGCCGACGACTCCAGCGTGGCGAAGGACAGATCTGCGGTCGATGGGGTCAGACATGGTGCCTCCAAGATCGGGCGGCGGACAGCGCCGGGGAGCTTCACAAACAGCTCGCAGTATGCCGTGCCCTCCTGTGCCGAAGGTGTGTCGCCGTGCCGCGACACGGCATACCACATCGTCGTTCCACGGCATACGGCATAACGACACGGGAACAACCCGCGCAGGGGTCGGGACTTACGGCCTGACTACCCGTACTCTTTCCCCCTAGCTCCGCGGACGTCGCGGGTATCCGGAGGATGCGCCGGAAGCAGAAGAATTTTCACAGGAGGAACTGTGCAGCAGCGTTCCATGATCCGCCTCGGTGTGCCACTTGCAGTGGCCGCTTTGGCGCTGTCCGCGTGTGGCAGCCGAACCGACTCGACCACTACGTCGACGGCAGGCTCCGGCACCAAGACCGTCAAGATCGGCGTCATCGCGCCGCTCTCGGGCAACCTCTCCGCCCTTGGCCTGGGCATCAAGAACTCGGTCGACCTCGCGGTCAAGCAGGCCAACGAATCCAACGCGGTCGCTGGCTGGAAGTTCGAAGTCATCGCCGTTGACGACGAGGCCAAGGCCGACGTCGGCAAGAACGCGGCCACCAAGATCTCGTCTGACGACGCCGTCATCGGCGTGGTCGGCACGCTGAACTCGTCTGTGGCCCAGCAGACGCAGCCGGTCCTCGACGCGGCCAAGATCGCGCAGGTCTCGCCGGCCAACACCAACCCGACCCTGACGCAGGGCGCTGACGCCGCTGCTAAGAAGCGGCCGTACGCGAACTACTTCCGTACCTGCACCACCGACGCGGTCCAGGGTCCGTTCGCGGCCCAGTTCCTCCTCGGTCAGGGCATCAAGAACGTCGCGACGATCCACGACAAGAAGACCTACGGTCAGGGCCTCGTGGACGCGTTCACCGCTGAGTTCAAGAAGGGTGGCGGCACGATCGTCTCCGCCGAGACCATCGGTGAGAACGACAAGGACTTCTCGACCGTCATCTCCAAGATCAAGCCGAACGCACCTGGCGCGATCTACTACGGCGGCGAGTACCCCCAGGCCGGTCCGCTCTCGCAGCAGATGAAGAGCCAGGGCCTCAATGTCCCGCTCATGGGTGGCGACGGCATCTTCGACCCTGAGTACATCAAGCTCGCCGGCGCGACCGCCACGGGTGACCTCGCGACCTCGGTCGGCGCTCCCACGGAGAGCACGGACGCAGGCAAGAAGTTCCTCGACCAGTACAAGGCTGCTGGGTACCCCGAGCCGGCTGCCGCCTACGGTGGCTACGCCTACGACGCTGCCAAGGCCATCATCGAGGGCGCTAAGACCTCGCTGAAGGACGCCAAGGACGTCAAGTCCGCTCGTGCGGCCACCCTTGCCGCCATCGGCAAGGTCTCGTTCGACGGCGTGACCGGCAAGGTTGCCTTCGACGAGTTCGGTGACACGACCTCGAAGATCCTCACGGTCTACAAGGTCGACGGTGGCAAGTGGGCTCCGTCGAAGACCGACACCTTCAAGTAAGCCGCGTGACGCGGGGGGTTCGCCTACTGGCAAACCCCCCGCTCCTCGCAAATCTTTGATCGACACGCAGGGGCGGGCTCGCGCTCGCCCCTGCGTGCTGCCACACTCACCCCACCATCACCGCCCGGCCGGGCAGCGGGACCCAAGCTGCAGGCCCTGACCACTGCACGGAGGTGTCCATGGACCTGTTCTTCCAGCAGCTGCTTAACGGCCTCACGCTCGGCTCGCTCTACGCCCTGATCGCGGTCGGCTATACCGTCGTGTACGGCATCGTCCAACTCATCAACTTCGCCCACGGCGAGGTATTTATGATTGGTGCTTTCGGGGCTCTCGCAACGTGGACCATGCTCTTCAAGGGCACGACCGCGATCTGGGTCCTCCCCTTCATGATCGTCGGCGCCATTGCGGTGTCGGTGACGGTTGCCGTGGTCATGGAGCGAGTGGCCTACCGACCCCTCCGAAATGCACCGCGACTAGCACCCCTCATCACGGCCATCGGTATCTCGGTCTTCTTGCAGGAGGCGATTCGTCTCTTCTATCCCGGCGCCAAGAGCGCAATGCCTTTCCCGCAGATCGAGTTTGTGACCGGTGCCGCGATGGAATGGGGGCCGCTGACCGTTCGCCGCTCTGCCCTCTTCACCATCGGCGCGCTCATCATGTGCACCGCTGCCCTCTGGTTCTTCATCAACCGGACCAAGCTCGGGCGCGGCATGTTGGCCGTGTCTCAGGACAAAGACACTGCGCGCCTCATGGGCATCAACGTCGACCGGATCGTTGCCGTGGCCTTTGCTCTCGGCGCGACCCTCGCGGGTATCGCTGGTGTGGCCCAGGGGCTGCAAAACAACAACATCGACTTCTTCATGGGATTCCTGGCGGGACTTAAAGCCTTCACCGCCGCCGTCCTGGGTGGCATCGGCAACATCATGGGGGCGGTCGTTGGAGGGCTCGTCCTCGGGATTGTCGAGGCCATGGCGGTGCAGTTCATCCCTGGAACCTTCGGTGGGTCGCCGTGGAAGGATGTGTGGGCGTTCGCTTTGCTCATCATCGTGCTGGTGTTCCGCCCGCAGGGCATCCTCGGGGCGAAGACAGTGGACCGCGCATGAGCACGACACCAAGCCCTCAGAAGCCAGACCTTGAGCCCGACGACCTGGCTCGCACCGCAGTAGACAACCCACGGCCCAGCCCGCAGTGGCTGCTTACCCTCGGTGGGGCCATCCTGCTCATCGTCGGCAGCCTGCTGTCGTGGTCACACATCAAGGGCCTGCTCGGCGATTTGTCGTTCAACTTCGCCCCCGGTGGCCTGCAGGTTCTGATGCTGATCGGTGCGGGGATCGCGATCTTCCTGCTCGTTCTCCGGAGCGGGTTCTTCCCCAAACTCGATCCCCTGCTCGACTCTGCTCGTGGCCTCAAAGCGCTCTCCGTGACCTTCTTGCTCTTCATGGGCCTGGCCACGGTGCTGGTAGCCCTGCAGGCGCGTGGCGGTTTGGCTGACGCAGACCCCGGCATCTACGTCGCGCTTGCGGGCGCTATCGCCATGGTCGCGGGATCGTGGCAGATGCAGTCAGACCCCATGGTCGACCCAATCACCGTGCGCCTGCCGTCCTGGGTTGAGATCCTCGTCATCGTTGTGCTGATGGCGATCGTGCTGTTCGGCGCCGCCTATGCACTCGGCCAAGAAGACGGCACGGTCTTCTGCCTCTTGCTGGTCTTCATCGCCGGGACTGCCGTGTCCCTCCACCGGGCCGGCCTGTTCTCGTGGATCGCCGTCATCGCCGCACGCCACCGCCGAGTGCTCATGCTCGGTGCGTTTGCGGTGGCGTTCCTCTTCCCGTTCACGCAGGACGGCTCCAACGCGAACATGTCGATCGCGACCCAGGTGCTCATCTTCGCGACGACCGCCCTTGGCCTCAATATCGTCGTAGGTTTGGCTGGTCTGCTCGACCTCGGGTATATCGCCTTCCTCGGCGCTGGCGCCTATGTGTCGGCGATGATGTCGCACTCGGCTTTCGCGCACATTGGCTGGAAGCCGCCCTTCCTCGTCGTGATGATCATCGGTGCGATCGTCAGCTCGATTTTCGGGTTGATCATCGGTTCACCGACGCTGCGCGTGTCAGGCGACTATCTGGCCATCGTCACGCTGGCATTCGGTGAGATCTTCCGGCTCGCAGTCAACAACCTCGATGGCAACAACGGGCCGCGACTCACCAACGGGCCTAACGGCATACCTGGCATTCCTGAGTTGGAGTTTGGGTCGTTCAACTTCGGTGACACCCACGAGGTGTTCGGCATCGAACTTGGCCGATTCGCGAACTACTACTTCCTTTTGCTGGTCGTCGCCGCGTTCATCATCATGGTCTTCACGCGCCTCAACAACAGCCGGATCGGACGTGGCTGGGTTGCTATCCGTGAGGACGAGAAGGCCGCTGAGGCAATGGGTGTCAACACCTTCGGGCTCAAGCTCTTTGCCTTCGCAGGTGGCGCGTTCCTCGCCGGCATGGCGGGCACGATCAAGGCCCACCAGGATGTGTCGGTTACTCCCGACCAGTACATCTTCTTGGAGTCGGCGTTCCTGCTGGCTGCCATCGTCCTCGGCGGTATGGGCTCCGTGGCTGGCGTGCTCGTCGGCGCAACGGTGCTCAAGCTGCTGCCTGAGAAGCTTCGCTTCGTGGCTGACTACCGGCTCATGATCTTCGGTCTGTTGCTCGTCGTCATGATGCGCGTCCGGCCAGAGGGTCTGGTTCCCAGTCGACGGCGAAGTCTCGAGTTCCACGCCGATGACGAGGAGTTGGCCAGCCGGATCGAAGAGGCACACCTCGAGATCGTCGGGGCACCTGACAGTGCGGAGGGGAAGGCATGAGCGTCCACACGATGGAGCAGGCACCCGCAGCCAAGACCTTTGGCGCCACCGTGCTCGAGGCGTCCGGCGTCACCATGCGCTTCGGTGGCCTCACCGCGGTCAACAACGTTGACCTCACGGTGCACGAGGGCGAAATCATGGGGCTGATCGGCCCCAACGGTGCCGGCAAGACGACCTTCTTCAACTGCCTCACGGGGATGTACAAGCCCACCGAAGGCGAGGTCAAGTTCCTCGGCACGATCCTGCCGCCGAAGCCTCGTGCGGTCGTCAAGGCTGGCATGGCCCGGACGTTCCAGAACATCCGTCTCTTCGGCAACATGACGGCTCTGGAGAACGTCATGGTGGGGCGTTATTGCCGCACCAACGCGCTGGCGCTCACCTCGATCATTCGCGGCCCGAAGTACCGTCGCGAAGAGGCGGAGTCACGGCGCATCGCGCAGGAGTTGCTCGATTTCGTGGGCCTCGGCCACACGGCGGAGCACCTCGCGCGTAACCTGCCGTATGGCGACCAGCGACGCCTCGAGATCGCTCGTGCGCTCGCCACCGACCCCAAGCTCATCTTGCTCGACGAGCCCACGGCCGGGATGAACCCCAAGGAGACGCAGCAGGCCAAGGACCTCATCTTCCGGATTCGGGACAAGGGGCTAGCGGTCGTCGTCATCGAGCACGATATGCGGTTCATTTTCAGCTTGTGTGACCGCGTGCACTGTCTCGTGCGCGGCGAGACCCTCATCGAGGGCAGCCCGCAGGAGGTCCAGTCCGACCACCGGGTGATCGAGGCCTACATCGGCCAACCCGATGCGGATGAGGAAGAGCTGGTGGCCGAGGCGCACGCCCACGACCATGAGCCGCATACCCAGCCAGCACAGGCAGCACAGCCAGCGCCGGCACCACAGGCAGCACAGTCCCCGAGCGACGTCATCAAGGAGGGACAGGCGTGAGCATGCTCGAGGTCAAGGACCTCCGCGTCGCGTACGGCAAGATCGAAGCCGTCAAAGGGATCAGCTTCACGGTTGGCCAAGGCGAAGTCGTCTGTCTCATCGGCACCAATGGTGCTGGCAAAACGACCACGCTGCGCACGATCTCGGGGCTGATCCGCCCCTCGTCCGGCGAAATCTGGTTCGAGGGCAAGCGGATTGACGCCGTGCCAGCCCACGAGATCGTCATGCTCGGATTGGCCCACTCCCCCGAAGGACGTCGGATCTTCCCGCGGCTGACGGTGGAGGAGAACCTCCTCCTCGGTGCGTTCGCGCGCAACGACCACGGTGCCATCAAGGATGACCTGCAGGCGGCATACGAGCTCTTCCCGATCCTCGGGGAGCGTTCCAAGCAGCCTGCTGGCACGTTCTCTGGTGGCGAGCAGCAGATGTTGGCCATGGGTCGCGCCATGATGAGCCGGCCCAAGCTGCTCATGCTCGACGAACCGTCCATGGGGCTCTCGCCGATCATGATGCAGCTCATCATGTCGACGGTGAAGACGTTGCGCTCGCAAGGCACGACGATCCTCCTCGTTGAGCAAAACGCCCGTGCGGCACTCAAGCTCGCCGACAAGGGCTACGTCCTCGAGGTGGGCCACATCGTCCTCGACGGCACCGGTGATGAGTTGCTCGTGAGCGACGAAGTCCGCAAGGCCTATCTCGGCGAGGACTAGCTTTTACGACAGCGCACGACACGTGGGTGGGAGACCGAAAGCCTCGGTCACCCACCCACTGTGTTTTGTGGCGGCATACACATCACCCCCGCTCCGGTCACGTCCCAGCGCACCCGCAGCTCCAGCCGGGCAGCGAAACGCTCGTCATGAGTCACCGCAATGACCCCTCCGGCACGGGCTTCCAGCGCACGCTCCAGCTGCTCCACGGTCTCGGCGTCGAGGTGGTTGGTGGGTTCATCGAGAACCACGAGAGCGCTGGGTGTGTGCAGCAGGATCGCGAGACGCAGGCGACGCGCCTGACCCACGGAGAGCAGTCTGGCGGGGCGCGTCCAGTCGGTCTCAGTCATCCCGTATGCCGTCAGCGTCGATTCAGTCTCGTCGGCATAGGCCGGAACGGCCCTCCGGAGCACCTCAAAGGCAGTCAGGTCGCTCGGGAAGGGCGCGTCAACCTGATCGAGGTATGCCGCGTCAGGCAGGTGTGGGCGTAGGGCTCGAAGCAGCGCCGACTTGCCCACGCCGTTTGCCCCGGTCACCCAGATCCGGTCCTGCGTGGTGAAGGTGAGGTTTGCGGCATACAGGCTGCGCTCGCCCGCGGTCACGGGGAGGCCACGGATCCGGATGACGCGAGTGGCGACCCGGCCGCCGTGCTGCGTGAGGCGCAGCTCATGGCGGTTCGGCGGCGCGACAGCCCAGTCGGATGACATGAGTTGCCGTTGGAGGCGGCGTTCGTGCGTGAGCGCCTTGCGCGCGAGCATCCGAGCGATTCGTCGGGCACCCGGGTTGCGGGCGTTCATCGCCTCATGGCTTGCAGCCCGCTGTTTGGCAGTGGCGATGCTCTCGCTGATCCGGCGCCGGAACTTGTCCTGCACTTCCAACGTCGCGCGCAGACGCTCGGCCCGCGCCGCCTTCTCGATCTGATAGCCCGTCCATCCGACACCAGGGTAGCTGACCAATTCCGTTGTGACATCGGTGAGTTCGACGATGTCGGTAGCTGCACGGTCGAGGAACTCACGATCGTGAGAGGCCACCAGCACGGCCCCCGGGAAATGCTCGAGGTATGCCGCGAGCCACCGCCGGCCGTCGAGGTCCAGGTGGTTGGTGGGTTCATCGAGCAACATCACGTTCGGCTCACGGAGCAGGAGGGCAGCGAGCATGACCCTAGCGAGCTGTCCGCCGCTCAGTGATCCCAGTCGACGGTTCGCAGCGATGCCGCTGTCGGTGCCGACTTGCAAGCGGCTCCGAACCTCATCGTGGCGGGCAAGTGCATCCCATCCGCCTGCGGCGTCGAAGTCGTCTTGGGCCGCAGCGAGCGTCTCCAGCCGACGCGTGAGCACCTCGACCTCGGTGAGATCCAGCGTTGCGAGTTCTTGGTGCAGCTTGTCCAGTCGTGCGCTGGCTTGTCCCAGTGAGCCGGCAGCCTCGCGGAGCACGGTGTCCACCGTGAGCTGCCCGGATGGGGGTTGTTGGTCCTGCCACCCCACGCGGATCCCCGGCTGCCCGACAACCTGGCCTTCGTCAGGGGTGAGGTCACCCGCCAAGACCCGCAACAGAGTGCTCTTGCCGGAGCCGTTGGGTCCGACCAAGCCGATCCGGCGCCCTGGACGGAGGGCGAGGTCGACGCCCGCAAAGATGGTGCGGTCGTGGGTGTGCACGGTGACGCGGTGAGCAGCAAGCATGTGATCTCCCAGGCAGCAGTGGCGTACGCACCGCCGACGGGACCCTCGAGGGGGCGGCGTCGGCGGGGGCCACGGGGATCACATGTCGTCGAGTGTGCCTGCCGCAGCAAGGCCTGGCAAGGGATTAATCCTTACGTCGTCCCGGGTGCGGATTAGTCCTCGAGGGCCTTGAAGAGGGCGATGTTGAGCGAGGTCGCGTCCTTTTCACTCGCGGCCGCAGCCCACCCAGCCTGAATGCCGGTATGCACCAACGACCAATGCCTGGCGGTGTCGGGGTCGATGCCCGCGGCCTCGGCGACTATCTCGAGGCGTCGTCGCACCGCGGCGCGGAAGGAGGCGGCCGCTCTCAGCTCCTCGACCCGGTTGCGCAGAAGCGCGTGCACCTCCCAACCCGGCTGTCCCGCAGACGGTTTGGGGTCGATCGCAAGCCACTTGTCGCGCTTGCTGGCGAGCACGTTGTTGAAGTGCAGGTCGCCGTGGAGGAGCTTTGCCGGGCTGGTGTCGCTCAGGAGTTCGCCAGCCAGTGAGTCGGTGCGGCTCACCATTCGCCGCGGCAAACCCTCAGCGTGGGCGAGGCGGCCAACCCACCGCTCGATCATCGGCCTCAGCGGCGGAATGGTCGGCGGTGCGGTGACATGGAGCCGCGCCAAGAGTGCGCCGGCCACTTCGCAGGCCCGGTCGATGGGCACGCTTGTCAGCGTCCGTGAGGGGTCGAGTGGCTCAAGAAGGAGCGCCCCGCGAGCCGGATCCGCTGCCACCAAAGACACTGCGCCCCGCCCGCCCCAGTGCCGCAGAGCCAGGTGCTCGGCGGCAGACTCGCGATGCGGCCAGCCAACCTTCAATACCAGGGGTATGCCGTCCCGCTCGGCGGGGAAGACGATCGCCGTGTGCCCGGTCCAGGGAGATCCGGTGACGGCGAGGTCCCACTGCTGGACGCAGTCATCGAGCACCCGAGGTAGACGTGCAAGCCACTCCCGCCCGGACGGCCCGCCTTCGACCGGCAGCGACCGGATCCCGTCTGCCCAGGCGGGTGGAAGCTCCAACGTCACGAAGCTGCAGCCCGGGCTCGGGGTGTCGCCTTCTTCCGAGGTGTCTGTGTGCCAGCCTTGGCGGTTCCGCGCGCCACCGAGGGGCGGGCGGACGGCATACCTGATGTTGCCCGGGCGAGCATGGGCGCGAGGAACTGACCGGTGTAGGAATCTGGTTGTGCGGCAACGTCTTCGGGTGTGCCTTCGGCGATTACTCGGCCGCCGCGGCTGCCGCCCTCGGGGCCCAAGTCGACGACCCAGTCAGCCGACTTGATGACATCGAGATTGTGCTCGATGACGATGACCGTGTTGCCCTTGTCGACCAGGCCCTGCAACACCGCGAGCAGCTTGCTGATGTCCTCGAAGTGCAGCCCGGTCGTGGGCTCGTCGAGGACATAGATCGTGCGACCGGACGAGCGCTTCTGGAGCTCGGCCGCAAGTTTGACCCGCTGGGCCTCGCCGCCCGAGAGCGTCGGCGCTGGCTGTCCGAGCCGGACATACCCGAGCCCCACATCGACCAGGGTGCGCAAGTGGCGCGCAATCGCGGGAACTGCGGCAAAGAAATCAGCAGCCTCCTCGATCGGCATATTGAGCACGTCGGCGATGGTCTTGCCCTTGAAGTGGACGTCGAGGGTCTCGCGGTTATAGCGCGCCCCATGACACACCTCGCAGGGGACGTAAACGTCGGGCAGGAAGTTCATCTCGATCTTGATCGTGCCGTCGCCCGTGCAGTTGTCGCAGCGGCCGCCCTTAACGTTGAACGAGAACCGGCCGGGCAGGTAGCCGCGGATCTTGGCCTCGGTGGTCTCCGCAAAGAGCTTGCGCATGTGGTCGAAAACCCCGGTGTAGGTGGCCGGGTTGGAACGAGGAGTGCGGCCGATCGGGCTCTGGTCGACGTGGACCACCTTGTCGAGGTGCTCCAGCCCGGTCACGGACTTGTGCCGACCGGGCACCTGACGGGCGCCGTTGAGCTTGTTGGCCAGGACCGTGTAGAGGATGTCGTTGACGAGCGTCGACTTGCCCGAGCCCGAAACCCCTGTCACCGCAACGAGATTGCCAAGCGGGAAGGAGACGCTGACGTCTTGGAGGTTGTTTTCCTTGGCAGCGACAACCGAGACCTCGCGCCCGGGCGTTTGGGGCCGGCGCGTCGCAGGCACCGGGATCGACTTGCGCCCGGACAGATATGCGCCGGTAATCGAGTCGGGGTGCGCGAGCAGGCCCGCGACCGGCCCCGAGTGCACGACGTGTCCCCCATGCTCCCCCGCGCCTGGCCCGATATCGACGACCCAGTCGGCCGTCGCGATGGTGTCTTCGTCGTGTTCGACCACAATCAAGGTGTTGCCAAGGTCACGCAACCGGGTCAGGGTGTCGATGAGGCGATGGTTGTCGCGCTGGTGCAGTCCGATCGACGGCTCGTCGAGGACGTAGAGCACCCCGACGAGACCCGAGCCGATCTGGGTGGCGAGCCGGATGCGCTGTGCCTCGCCGCCCGACAGCGTGCCGGCCGGCCGGTCGAGGGAAAGGTAATCGAGCCCCACGTCGAGCAAGAAGCCGAGCCGAGCCGCGATCTCCTTGACGACCCGCTCGGCGATCTGCCGCTCACGCTCGGTGAACTCCACGCCACGCAAGAACTCCGCGCACTCGTTGATCGCCAAGGCACATACCTGCGAGATGTTCTGACCGCCAATGTGGACGGCGAGGATCTCCGGCTTGAGCCGGGCTCCACGGCATACCGGGCAGGGCACTTGGCGCATGTAGCCCTCGTAGCGCTCCCGACTCCAATCGGAGTCGGTCTCGGAGTGGCGCCGTTTGATGAACGGCACAACCCCCTCAAAGCCCGTCGTATAGGACCGGTCGCGACCGTAGCGGTTGCGGTATTTGACGTGGACCTTGTAGTTCTTCCCGTGCAGCAGAGCCTCTTTGGCGCGCTCGGGCAGGCTGCGCCACGGGGTGTCCATGGAGAACTTCAGGTCGTCGGACATGGCCTGCATGATCCGCTGGAAGTACTCCGCAGACCCGGACCCACTCCCCCACGGTGCAATCGCGCCCTGCGCCAGCGACAGGTCCTCGTCGGGCACGCAGAGCTCCGGGTCGACCTCGAGCTCGGTGCCGAGCCCCACACACGACGGGCAGGCACCGAAGGGCGAGTTGAACGAAAACGACCGCGGCTCGATCTCGTCGATCGCGAGCGGGTGGTCGTTGGGGCACGCCATCCGCTCGGAGAACCGCCGCGTCCGCTCCGGGTCGCCTTCAGGGCGATCGACAAAATCCACGAGGAGTATGCCGCCCGCGAGCAGCAGGGCGGTCTCCACCGAGTCGGTGAGGCGGCGTTTGGCGCCCGAGTCGTCGCCCTTGGCCACCAACCGGTCAATCACGACCTCGATGGTGTGTTTGATCTGCTTCTCCAACTTGGGCGGCTCGGTCAGCGAGATGACCTCCCCGTCAACCCGCGCCCTCGAGAAGCCCTTGGTCTGCAGCTCGGCGAAGAGATCGACGAACTCGCCCTTGCGCCCCTGAACCACCGGCGCGAGGACCTGGAAGCGGGTCCGCTCGGGCAACTCCATGAGCCGGTCGACGATCTGCTGCGGGCTCTGGCGGGTGATCGGCTCTTGGCAGACCGGGCAGTGGGGCCGACCGACGCGGGCGAAGAGCAGCCGCAAGTAGTCGTAGACCTCGGTGATCGTGCCGACCGTCGAGCGAGGGTTGCGGTTGGTGGACTTCTGGTCGATCGAGACGGCCGGTGACAGACCCTCGATGAAGTCGACGTCCGGTTTGTCCATCTGCCCCAAGAACTGGCGAGCATAGGCCGACAGCGACTCGACATAGCGCCGCTGCCCCTCGGCAAAGATCGTGTCAAACGCCAGCGACGACTTGCCTGAGCCGGATAGCCCCGTGAAGCAGATGAGGCTGTCCCGCGGCAACTCGACCGAGATGTCTTTGAGGTTGTGTTCGCGCGCCCCGCGCACCACCAGGGTGTCGTGGGAATGGCGGGCAGAGCGGTTCAGCGCCACGTCGGCAGCCGAGACTGCTCGTGGGGATTTGGAGGCGCGCGGGGGCGTAACTGACACGCAGGACAGCCTAAGCGCCACCACTGACAACCCCCGCCAGCCGTGGCGCGCTTGCGGGCGAGCTCCCGCGACAAGTCGGCCACAGCCCACGCATGGATGGACTGTGGCGGTACGGTGCCGTCATGACGCACACCTGGGATGAGGTCTCGGAGGCCACCGATGCTCTCATCGAGACGATTGAGACACTCCCGGAAGGCGCCCAGTTCGAGCCGTCGTTATGCGCTGGGTGGACCCGTGGCCACGTCATCACCCATGTGGCCCGCAACGCCGAGGGCATCGGCAATCTCATCACCTGGGCCGTGACCGGCGTCGAGACCCCGATGTATCCCAGCCTCGAGGTCCGTAACGCGGCGATCGAGGCAGGTGCTGGCCGCTCGATGAAGTCGCTGCGTGACGACGTCCGCAATGCCTCGACCTGGCTCGGGCTCGGGGCCCGCTCGCTCTCGCCCAAGGACGACGCGACGGAGCTAATCATGGGTGACAGCACGCCAGGACGCGCTTCAGACCTGGCCACCCGACGGCTGCGGGAAGTCACTTTTCACCACGTTGATCTGCTGGCCGGTTATGGCTTTGCCGACGCGCCCGCGGAGCATGTTGCCTACTTCCTCGCGCGTGAAATCACTACTCTCGCAGCCCGATCCGATGCGCCGCCGATGATCTTGCGCACCACTGATGGGGTCGACTACGTCGTCGGTGACATCGAGGTGGCAGGTGACCAGACGGCATACATCTCGGGGTCGCGAGCGGCGTTGCTCGGGTGGCTGGCCCGCGGACTCACCGATGGCGTCACCTGTGACTCACCCCTGCCCCAGCTTCCCTAGGAGGTCCCATGCCCAACCCCAGCGCGTATGCCGGGCACGTCACCCCTGGCGGCCCGACCGCAGTCCGCGAGTTGCCTCGGCTCACCATCCGCAAGTGCAGCGTTAGCGAGTTCGACAACAACGTCTATCTCCTGACCTGCCGCCAGACTGGGCACCAGTTGCTCATCGATGCAGCGGCCGATGCACCGCGGCTGCAGCGTCTGATCCTCGAGGGCTCTGGGCGGTTGGACGGGATCGTGACCACCCACCGCCACCACGACCACGTGCGGGCCCTCGTTGAGCTGGCGGAGTGGTCGGAGGCGCCGACCCTGGCGGGAGAGGCTGACGCGGACGATCTGCCATTGGCTCCGACGTATCGTCTCGACCACGGCGACCAGATTGATGTCGGTGAGGTGACTCTTGACGTCATTCACCTGCGCGGCCACACCGACGGGGGCGTGGCCCTGGCCTATCCCGATCCGGAGGGCTTTGTGCACATCTTCAGTGGCGATTCGCTCTTCCCGGGTGGTGTGGGCAACACCAAGATGCCGGGTCAGAACTTCGAGTCGCTCTATCGCGATGTCACCACGCGGATCTTCGATGTCTATGACGATCGCACGTGGATCTATCCCGGTCATGGCGACGACACGACGTTGGGCGCCGAGCGCCCCCACCTCCCCGAATGGCTCGCCCGCGGATGGTGAGGAGTGCGGTCGCCGCGGGGCGGGGGGGGCGGGCGGGGGGGGGGGGGGGGGGGGGCGGCGGGGGCGGGGGGGGGGGGGGGGGGGGGGGGGGGGGGGGGGGGGGGGGGGGGGGGGGGGGGGGGGGGGGGGGGGCGGCCGGGGGGGGGGGGGGGGGGGGGGGGGGGGGGGGGGGGGGGGGGGGGGGGCGGGGGTTCCGGGCCGGGGGGGGGGGGGGCCGGGGGGGGGGGGGAAAAGGGGGGGGGGGGGGGGGGGGGGGGGGGGGGGGGGGGGGGGGCGGGGGGCCGGGCCGGGCGGCGGGGGGGGGGGGGGGGGGGGCGGGGGGGGGGGGGGGGGGGGGGGGGGGGGGGGGGGGGGGGGGGGGGGGGGGGGGGCGGGGGGGGGGGGGGGGGGGTGGGGGGGGGGGGGCGGGGGGGGGGGGGGGGGGGGGGGGGCACCGACATGGTGCGAAGGCGGCGGTCGCCGCGAGAGTACTCAAACGCTGGTCAAACGGCCCGGGAAACCCGCATTTGAGTACTCTCGCGGCCGCGTGATGGCCCACGTGTCGATAAACCCAGTTCCCCGCCCGGTCTAGTCAACCGTGGTGTCGAGGAGTTGGACGATGGCATCAGCGATGGTCGTGGCGGCTTCGTAGGTGGTCATGTGCCCGACCTCAGACAGCAGAGTCAGGTCGGCATCGGGGATCAGGTCGCGCAGCGCCTCCGAATAGGCGACGGGAATGAGCCGGTCATGGTCGCCACAAATGATGTGCGTAGGCACGGTCACAAAGTGCGCGAGCGACTCGGCCTCGTTGTGCTTGGAGATCGCGTAGAAGAACCGCCCGATCGTCGGCATCTTGGTCCGCTTAATCTGGTCGATCGCGTGCGCGACATCGTCGCGCAGGGCCCTCGGCCCAAACAACAGCCGTCCCTGGACCAGCCGAGGCACCAACAACCGCGGGGGTATGCCGGGTGCCCGCGAGGCGACCGCCATGATGAAGCCTTCGAGCGGGACTGGGTCACGGCCTTCGATCGACGCCGCGGTCGATGCCAAGACGACTCCACGCACTCGGGCGGTGAAAGCCGCGTCGTGGATGCCGGCATACGCCATGACCGACATGCCACCCATCGAGTGACCCACGATGATGAGTGGCCCCTCCGGGGTGGTCGCGTCGATCACCTCCGCGAGATCGTCCCCCAAGATGCGCACGCTGGGCTCGTGGTCCTCGCCCATTGTTGACTTGCCGTGGCCGCGTTGGTCGTAGACGACCACGCGGACGGGACGCTGGTAGAAGAGCTCGTCGATGACCCGGTGCCAACTCGTCTGGTCCAGGCACCAGCCGTGGGCCATCACAACGGTCGGTGCATCCTCAGGAAGCGGCTCCGGCGGGAGGATCTCCCGCGCAAAGAGGCTGGCGCCATAGGACACTGGAACCCGGTATACGCAGCCGGCCACCTTGCCTCCGTTCGTGGCGATCACGCCTTCGTCTCGGCCCGACCGGTGAACTCATCCATCGTGTGATAGACGCCGATGAGGTTGTCGGCAATGAAGTCGCGAACCGCGATCGGGACGACGCCCTTGAGGACCTCGCTCAAGATGACGGTCTTGGGCAGGATGACGAATGCCGTGCCAGCCAGCATGCCCTTCCACGCCTCGTCGACGACATGGGCGGGCTCGAGGATCGGCAGCAGCGGAGCCGACTTCGCGCCCGAGAACATCCCCGTGTTGACGTAGTAGGGACAGACCGTCGTGACCTGGACGTGCGCGATATCGGCTTGCTTGAGCTCTAGCCGCACCGAGTCCGACCAGCCGATGACCGCCCACTTGGACGCGGCATACACGGCCATCCGGGGGTTGGGCGTGAAGCCGGCCGCGGACGAGAGGTTGAGGAGGCGACAGTCGCCGCTGCTCGCGATCATGCCGGGCAGGAACTCACGCGCCACGTACATCGGGGCGAGGGTGTTGACGTCAACCGTGAGCTTGGTGTCTCGGGTGGAGTCGGACTCCCAGAAGTAGGAGTTGCCGCGGACCACCCCGGCGTTGTTGATGAGCACGTCCACGTGACCGATGTCGGCGCGCACGGCCTCGGCCGAGACGCGGACGTCCTCGATGTCACTGACGTCAACGACGAAGCCGCTCAGCGCCACGTGATGGGCTGCCGCAGGGCCGTCGAGCTCGGCGAGCGTCTGGTTGAGGCGATCCTCCTGGAGGTCCCAGAGCACCACCCGGGCGGCTTCCTCGGCGATGGCCCGCTCGGCGAAGAGCCGACCCATGCCCATGGCGGCTCCCGTGATCAGGACGTTCTTACCCCGGACCGATTTCACAACGACTCCTTCACTGGGTCCTATTCATCCTGACAGGCATCCCGCCAGAGAGGCGGCCCCTGCATGTGTCCTATGTGTGTGTCCTATGTCGCCTTTCGGGCCGCCAGGGCGGCCTCTCTGATCCGCGCGAAGTCGGCGTCGGTGTAGACGCCCTTGACGCCAGAGATCGTGGCGAGCTTCATCCCGTGTTTGAGGCCGAGTTGGTAGATCTCCTTCACCTTGGTCCACTCGATGCTGCGGCCGACCGTGAAGGTCTCGTACCGGCCCTCGAGCGCCAAGACAACGGTCTCGGCGAGGCAGGCGTAGGCCACTCCGGGAGGCAACCCGATGTCGCGCATCTGGACGTCACCTGGCAGGTCGATCTCGCCGGACTCGATGACGAGCACGTCCGGCCGCTTGGCGACATCCTCAGCCGACATGTCGAGGGGCCGGGCGACGTCAGTGATGACGCAACCGGGCTTGACCTTCATGATGTCGAGGACTCGGTTCCCGGCCGCCGACGTCGCGGTGACGATGAGGTCCATGTCGGCGAGGGCCTCGCCGGGGTTGCCCGCGACGTGGATGATGGCGCGCGGGTTCTCTTGCTCGATTTCGTGCTTGATCGCGAGCAGCTTGGCGGTCTCCGGCGACACCATCCAGAGCTCATCGGTGACCAGCGCGAGCAGCCGGGCGCAGACCGATCCGATGGCGCCCGTGGCACCGACCACCATGGCATTGCCGTGGATCGTGCCGTCGTCACCGAGTTCGGCGATGCCGAGCTTGCGCAGCGCCGCGTGGGCCGCCCAGAGCGCGCCGGAGGCACTGTAGCTATTGCCTGTCGTGACCGGCAGCGGGGCGCGTTTGGCGACCGTGACGCCAGCGTCGCCGACGACCTTGGTGAATGCTCCGAGGCCCATCACCTGGGCACCAAGCTTCTGGGCAAGGTCGGCAGCCTCAAGAAGTCGCGAGTAGGTGAACTCGGGGCTGTGGCCGAGCATCTCCTTCGGTGTGCCCCCAACCGAGATCAGCCACCCCTCCGCCTCGGCCCCCGTGGGCGAGGTGATCCCGGTGACATGGCTGTAGACGAACGGTGGGGCGTAGGCCATGGCCTTCTCGACGACGTCACCCATGCCGGGGATCTTGGTGATCGTCCGCAGCGGTTCGACGTTCTTGAAGTACTGCTGGGACAGCGGGTGGATGACGAACGCAAAGCGGCTCTTGCGCTTGTCGCCATTGGGTCGCAGCAGGCGTGGGGTGAGTTCGGCCCGCTGAATGAGGGCCAGCAGATCATCCGTCGTGAGCTCGCGGGCCTCGGTATGCAGCGCCGCAGCCATCGCCTCGAACATGGCCGTGACCGTCATGAAGTCAAACGGTTGCGGGGTCGCGTCGATCACGAGATCGACTCCGCGAGAACCGAGTTCGGCCAGCCGGGCGTCTGAGATGGCATTGGTGATCACGGTCTTGCCCGCGAGATCTTCGAGGCCGAATCGGATGAGCTCCGAATAACTGCCCACGATGACGTCAGCATCGCGCGCGGCGCGGTGAGCGAGCTTGTCGCTGACCCATTCGAGCGGCCCCGAGCTGCGGACCTTGAAGATCCCCGGCGTCATCCGCCAGGCGGTCATGCCCACCTCGGCGGCCTTCGACGTGATCGGGTTGACGGCCAAGGACGTCGGCACTCCCACCCGCTGTGTGGGGTCCACGAACTCGATATTGCCCGTGAACTCCCGCAGCACCGCGATGGCCCGCTCGTGATGGCTGCCTTCGAGGACGACGATGCGGGCGTTGCTGAAGTAGCCGGGGTATTCGCGCTGGACGTGGCGGATCGCCCACTCCTGCAACACATCCGCGAGCAACGACCCGTCTTGGACGGGGACGCGGGCGGTGGTCCGCAGGAGGTCGTGCATCTCCCGGACGTCGCCGTGGAAGAGTCCCGCTGCCTGGGCCTCGCGTATGCCGGTGACGGCAATCGCGTCGCACTTAAGGGACCATTGCCAGACCAGGCGCTCGGCCTCGGCGAGGTCGCCGCTCGTGCCGATGCGTACTAGCCGGAACTTGCGGCCAGCGAACGTCACCACCTCGTCGAAGTCCCACTCCCCCGACTGCAGGGTGATGTTGACAACGACGAGTTTGGTGCGGCGCGGCATACGGGTCAGCCCCTTGGGGGCGGACTGGGTGCGGACGGGGGTAGCGGAGTTCCTCAAGCGCTGGTGCCCTTGGACTTCCGAGCGAGGGCCGCCGCGAGCAGCGACTCGACGTGGCGCCCAACCCCCTGGCTGATGTGGTCGGTGTCGGGAATCATCCGGCTGTCGCCCGAGACCCCGACCGTGACCGACCCGTTGTAGCTAAACACGCAGATCCCAAGCGGCTGATCGCCAGAGGTGGGGACAAACGCAAAGACAGACCGCACGGGTATGCCGGTGAACTTCAGTTGAGCGCGTGGTCCGGGCACATTGCTGAGTTGCCCGATGGTTTTGGCTGAGAAGAAGTCGGTCAGGCCCTTGGCGACCGTGCTCGGCGATTCCGCGATGACTTTCTGGACGCCGAAGGCAAGCATCGGTTCGGCGCTGTGCTTGAGGCGGGTCGTGCGTTGGCGGATCTCTTCGATGAGCGCCGCCGGGTCGGTGATGCCGAGCGGCATCGAAAACAGCACCACCGCAAAGTGATTGCCGAGCGTGTCGGGGAGGCTGCCGTCAATCGGTTGCAGTGACACCGGCATCATCCACGCGAGGTCGTGGACGTCCTCGACCCCTCGCTCGTGGAGGTAATCGGTGAGGGCAAGGGACACGGACGCCATCAGAACATCGTTGACCGTGCCGTCGAAGGCGCGGGCAATGGTCTTAATTGACGCAAGGTCAATGCCTTCCATCCACGCCACTGATTTGGCCTCTTGCGGGTGGCCACTCCACGCTTCGGCATCGGCCTTTTCGTGGAGCAGCAGCCGGCCAATCTCGCGCCAGGAGTTGGAGATTGCGTTGTCCTCTGAGGAGTAGGACGTCAACGCATCCATGAGCTTGACCGGGTGCTTGACGAAATCGACGGCCGTCTCGAGGTGATGCGGGAGGGCGAGCGGATTGAGCGTGCTCGCCATGACGTGGGTGACGTCACGCGCGACCTCGCCGGTGTGGGCAGGGCAGCCACAGCATCGGCGATCGTGTCTCGACAAGGTGCAGACCAGCATCAAGCGGCCCCTGGGCCCGCCGTCCTTATTGAGACCCGACGGCCGGTGGGGTGTTCGCCCGCGGCTGAATCACAGATCCCCAGGAGCAACTGCACCAGGCGAATGCCGTCGCCGAGGCCATGGTGGAAGCGAGTCAAGAAGACCGCGCGGTCGTCGTCCGGGGCCGACAATCAGCTGCATATCCCAGATCGGGTGAGATCGGTCGAAGGGGACAGGAGAACTGCTAGGACATGTAGGCGCCGCAGGGTCTCGTGCAGGCCGTCGGCGAGCTCCACCCGGAAGACGTGCCGGTCGAGCGAGAAGTCGACATCGTCCTCCCACGTCCACCTCCGACGCTTGCGCACCGGCGCCTGGCTCAAGACGCGGTATTTGGACACCACCCGCTCAAAGACGGCCGCCCGCACCTCATCCCAATCGGGCGTGCGATCGAAGGTCAACAACCCATGCACATGCATGAGGTTGGTGGGCCGGTCCATCAGAAGCCACGTCAGATCTGATGCCGCAATCGGAGTGCCCATGCAGGCTCCACCTCTGGGTTGGGAGGACGATCACCACACCGTGGAACCGTCTCGAAGCTCACTTTGTCATGAGTGTCGCCTCCCCTCTACTTCTCGTCCATGGACCCTCGTCCCGGAGCAATACGTGACCGTCCTCACATCCTCGCGCGCGACCCGCCTCGAGAACCTACTCTTGAGTAATGGAGCCCAGATGCCACCAAGCCCAGGGCAGCGAAGGCCCCCAGCGCCGCTCGACCCAGAACACGTCGTCCAGGCGACCTACGCCCTTGACCGGGCCTACGTCCGACGCCTCACCGACCGCATCGTGGCGTCCGTCCGGGAAGAGCTCGTGGTCGTCTTCCCCGCCACCGGCCAGCCGGTCGGGTCGGTCCCGAAATCCAAGGCGGCCGACGTCGCAGTCGCCTTCGACATCGCCCGCGACGCCGCGCGAGCCTGGTCCCAGACGAGCTTCCAGGAGAGGGAGCGGCTGCTCATGCGGCTGCACGACCTGATCCTCGACCGCCAGGACGAGATCATGGACCTCATCTGCTGGGAGTCCGGCAAGGCCCGGATCCATGCCTTCGACGAACCCCTGCACGTGGCCCTCACCGCCCGCTACTACGCGCGGACGCTGCACAAGCACCTCGGGCCCAAACGTCGGGACGGCGTCGTCCCGTTCCTCACCCGGATCGACGAGCACCGCGTCGCCAAGGGCGTCGTCGCGGTCATCTCGCCGTGGAACTACCCCTTCACGATGGCACTCGTTGACGGCATCGCCGCTCTGGCTGCGGGCAACGCTGTCGTCTCGAAGCCAGACCACCACACTCCCCTGAGCGCCCTGCTCGGCCTGGCCCTCCTCGAAGAAGCCGGGCTGCCCTCGGGCGTGTGGAATATCGTCGTCGGATCAGGGCGTGAGCTCGGCACCCCGATGATCGACCGCGCCGACTACGTGTGCTTTACCGGTTCGACCGCCACCGGCAAGCTCATCGCGTCGCAGTGCGCCGAGCGACTCACCGGCTGCTCACTCGAGCTCGGCGGCAAGAACCCGATCCTGGTTCTCGAAGACGCCGACCTCGACCGTGCCGCCGAGGGGGCCGTCCGCGCGGCCTTCTCCAACGGCGGTCAGCTCTGTGTCTCGACCGAGCGGCTCTACGTCGCGGCTGAGGTCTATGACGAGTTCGTCGAGCGGTTCGTGGCCCGGACCAAGGCGATGCGCCTGGGCAGCAGCCACGAGTGGGGCCTCGACATGGGATCGCTCATCTCGGCCGAGCAGCTGGCCATCGTCGACGAACACGTCCGCGACGCGGTCCATCACGGAGCGCGGGTCTTGGCGGGCGGCATACCTCGTCCTGATCTTGGGCCGTTCTTCTACGAGCCGACCATCCTCGAAGACGTCACGCCGGCCATGGTCTGCCACGGCGACGAGACCTTCGGGCCGGTGATCTCGGTCTACCCGTTCCACTCCGAGGACGAGGCAATCGCGCTCGCCAACAGCGGTGACTATGGCCTCAACGCGTCGATCTACAGCCGTGATGTGGGCCGCGCGCGCGAGCTCGCGACGCGAATCAAGTGCGGCACCGTCAACGTCAACGAGGCGTTCGGTGCGGCCTTCGCGAGCATCGACGCCCCCATGGGTGGGATGCGCTCGTCCGGCATGGGTCGACGGCAAGGCGCAGAGGGCATTCTGCGTTATACCGAGGTGCAATCCGTTGCGACGCAATATCTTTTGCGCTTCGGCCCGCACTGGGGAATGTCCGATGAGGGGTACGCGAACATCATGACGGTGGCGGTGAAGTTTCTGGGCTGGCTCGGTCGCGCCTGATCGCCGCCGACGCTCACACCAGAGTGGCCGCCGCCTCACCGAGGGCGGCATACGACCCCAGCACGGAGGTGCCCCGGTCGATGTCGCCGTCCATGAGGTCGGTCGCGAGCGCGACGACCACGACCCACCGGTCGTCGCGCTCGATGATCGCGAGGTCATGCCGCACTCCCGGGAGCATCCCCGTCTTAGACGCGCAATGGACGCCTGCGGGCAGGTAGGCCGGCAGGCCCTCGGTGAACTGTTGCTCGCGCATGAGCGCGAGAGCCATCGAGGCGGAGCGGGGGTCCACGAGGACGCCCGCTCGCAGGCTGGCGAGGAGCTCGGCGAGGTTGGCGGCAGTGGTGACGTTGTCGCGGCCGGCTTCGACGGCAGCCGGGTCCATCATGAAACGACGGACTTCGGTATGCCGTGCGCGGGCTCGCATGAGCAGCCGGGAAACCGCGCCATAGCCAACGGCTCCCAGGATCGCGTTCGTGGCGTCGTTGTCCGACAGCGCGATCATCAGCCGCAGCAACTCACGCGCGGGGAGTTGTGTGACCGAGGGCAGCAGCGACAACGGCCCACACCCACCCACCCGCTTGGCGGGGAGGCTGACCGGCAGCTCCCACGGCATACCGGACTCGAGGTAGGCGAGCATGATCGGGACCTTGATGGTGCTCGCGGCGGGAACCACGCGCGTGGAGTCGTAGTCCCAGCGGAAACCGTCCCAGCCGCGGACCGCGACGCTGACCCGCCCCGGCGCTACGGCGACGATGGCGGCGAGACGGTCGGTGAGCTCGGCGTGGCGCATAGCGCGCATTATCGGGGCCCGTCGGCCAGCCCCTGGGCTCGGTCGCGGGTGATCGGCCATGACCCGCAGGATCTGGAGGCCTACGCCCTGGGCAAACCGGGCGCCTGGCGCGACACCCCGTGGGAGGGGGACGTCGTCGCCAAAGTCGGGCCCGAAGATCTTCGCCTTCCTCGGCACCGACTCGGTCGGGGTCAAGTCAGGCGCCAACCGCACCGAGGCCGACGAGTGGCTGGATCGGTTCCCCGAAGACGCCAGCGTGATGCCCTACATCGGCCGCTTTGGCTGGAACACCTTGCACGCCGGCGGCCAGATCCCCATGACGAGATCCTCGCGGCGGTCGACGAGTCCTATGACGCCATCGTCGGCAAGCTGCCGCGTCGCAGCGTCCCAACGCCCCGCACCATCGTCGGGGTAAAGTCGGGAGCTCCGGGGCGCGGGCCACTGGCCCGCCGACCGTCTGCCCCCCTTTCCCGAAAGGCACGAGTCTGTGCAGGTCACTTCACTCACGTGGGAGCTCACGCTCGGCGTCCTGATCGCCTTCCTTGTCGCCGATGTGCTCGTGGTCGCACGCAAACCGCACACGCCCTCGATGCGGGAGTGCACGGCATACCTCGTCTTTTATGTCTCCCTCGCAGTGCTTTTTGGGCTTTTCGTGTGGCGCACCTGGGGCGGGCAGTATGCCGGTGAGTTCTACGCCGGGTGGCTGACGGAGTATTCACTGTCCGTCGACAATCTCTTCGTCTTCCTGCTCATCATGGCGAAATTTCGGGTGCCCGAGCGGCTGCAGCAGTCCGCGCTCCTGGTCGGCATCATCATCGCCATCGTGCTGCGCGGCATCTTCATCGCGTTGGGCGCGGCGGTCATCAACTCCTATGCCTGGGTGTTCTACATCTTCGGCGCGTTCCTCATCTGGACCGCGATCAAGCTCGCCCGTGAAGGTGAGAGCGACGACGATGAGTTCGAGGAAAACCGGCTCCTCAAGGCGGTCGAGCGTCGCTTCCCCGCGACCAGCGAGTTCCATGGCTCCCGCCTGACGGTCAAGCAGGACGGCAAGCGCCTCATCACGCCGATGTTCATCGTCATCTTGGCGCTCGGCACGACCGACTTGCTCTTTGCGCTGGACTCGATCCCGGCGATCTACGGGCTGACCAAAGAGCCCTATCTCGTCCTGACCGCCAACATTTTTGCGCTCATGGGGTTGCGGCAGCTGTACTTCCTCATCGGCGGCCTGCTCAAGCGCCTCATCTACTTGAGCATCGGCTTGTCGGTGCTGCTTGCCTTTATCGGCGTCAAGCTCATCCTCCACGCCCTGCACGAGAACAACCTGCCGTTCATCAACGGAGGCCAGCCGGTGCACAGCGTGCCGGACATCCCGATCTCGGTGTCGCTGGGCGCGATCGTCACCATCCTCGGGGTGACGACAATCGCCAGCCTCGTGAAGTCCTCGCGCGATCGTCGAGTGGCTGAATCGACAGCGGAGAGCAAGACGGCTGCCGTCACTGGGGATGACAACCCTCTCGCCTGACGGCCCGACGGCCTCTCCCCGGGGCATGACGATGGCGCCTCGCGACGACGACGCGGAGCCATGCCCGCCAGCTGGATGAGGTCGAGCCGCTGGTGGAGCACGAGAAGCCCGGCGACGGCGGCCACCGCTGGCTCGAGGCTGAGCAGGACCCCGAACACCTGCTGGCTGAGGCTGCGCAGTGCGAGGAGTTCGAACGAGTAGGGCAGCACGCTGGACAGCACCGCGACCGCTGCGCCCTTGGCGAGGACACCGCCATCCCACTGGGCTGCCGAGCCGATGCCAAATGGGGCCACGACTGCCAGCGCAACGACCATCGCGATCGCCAGCCCGTCAAGATTGGGGAAGGCCGCGCCGGTCCGTTGGGACAACACCACGTATGCCGCCCAGAAGGCACCCGCGAGCAGGGCCAGGCCGATGCCCATGAAGTCGAGTTGGGCCCACGGCAGCGTCAATGCCTCGGAGATCATGACGATGCCGACCGCAGCCGCAGCCACCGCCACCAAATCGGCGACCTTGCGCGACAGGACAGCGGCCAGCGTGAGGGGCCCGATGAACTCGATCGTTACTGCGACCCCGATGGGCAGCCGCGCCAGAGAGGCATAGAACGACCAGTTCATCAATCCGAGGGCCACTCCAAAGAGGGCGACCGTTGCCCACGCGCGCCGCGTGTGGCCGCGGAGGCGTGGTCGGGCGACGAGCAGCATGATGACGGCGCCGATCCCGAGCCGGAGCACGACCGATCCGGCGGCGCCGATGATGGGCACGAGGGTTGCGGCGACCGCGCCGCCGAATTGGACCGAGACCACCGCCGCGAGGACCAGCAGGAGCGGACCCTGCCCGGGGTAGGCCGCTGGGTCACCGGCAGGACGCAGGACGATCGCGACTGGGGTGAGCGCGGCGGGTCCGCGCGCTCCCAGCCGAGCCCGCACCCGGGCGATGCGTCGGCTCGGCCGACGGACAGGCGCCGCAGCCCTTGGTCAGGGCACCCGCCGGCGAGCGGCTGGCGCCCATCAGCCCGAGCCGCTCCAGATGCACGAGCGCCGAATCCAGGACATCGGGCCAGGCCCGTGCGGGCAGCGAGGGTCGCGACGGTCCCGGATGCCGCCCGCCGATGCGCGTCGAGCACCTGCGGCAACGGACCGGCACCCGCTCGGGTGGGGGATCCGGTCACCAGAACAACTTACCGAGTTGGAAGACGACTACAGCGAGCGTCCAGGCCACAGCAAGCTGCATGCCGACGCCAAAGACAGCCCACCGGAGCCCAATCTCTCGGCGCTGCGCGGCGAGCGTGGCCACACACGGGGTATAGGCGAGCAGGAAGGCCATGAAGGCAAGGACCGCGGGCACGGGGTGACCCCCCGAGGATGCCTCGAAATCGCGGCGGATGTTCTGACCCAAGGGAGTGTCGGCCCCTTGCTCGGCGTCGGACACGGCGTACGTCTGCGCCCACGACGAGATGACCGCCTCTTTGGCGACAAAGCCGGTCACGAGCGCACCGGTTGCCTCCCACTGGTTGAATCCAGCTGGCGCAAAGGCGGGCGCGAGCGTGCCGGCGACCGCGGCATACGCGCTGTCTTCAATGGCGGTTTCGCCGAGCGCGGCGCTGCCCTTGACTGGCACCGCTTGGAGCAGCCACACGACGCACACGGTCGCGACGACGATGCCACTCGCGGTGCGGAGGAACCCCTTGAGCCGCATCCAGGTGACCGAGGTCATGACTCGGATCGTCGGCCGTTGGTATGCCGGGAGATCCAGCAGAAGCGGTTCGGTGCCCATCGTGCGCCAGAGGGTGCGGCGGAGAGCGAAACCAACTCCGACAATGAGGAGAATCGACAGGAGGTACATCGCGAAGACGACCGTGCCCGCCCACTCCTCAAAGAACGTGGTCGCGAGCATGACGTAGACGGTGAGCCGCGCTGAGCAGGACGTGAACGGGACGAGCAGCGCGGTGAGGACACGTTGGCGTGCGCCGGTGAGGACGCGAGTCGCCGCGATCGCGGGCACGTTGCAGCCGAAGCCCACGATGAGCGGGAGGAATGCGCGCCCAGGAAGGCCCATCGCGCGCATGGTGCGGTCGGCGACAACGGCGGCCCGCGCCATATAGCCCGAGTCCTCGAGCAAGGCGAGCAGCAGGAACATGAGCGCCATGAGCGGCACGAAGGTCAGCAGCATGCCGACGCCGGCGATGATCCCGTGGACGATAAGGCCGTGCACGAGGGTGGGTGCACCGGCGAGGAGGGTGTTGGCACCGTCCGTGAGCGGGCCGCTGACCCAGCGGTCGAGGGCGTCTTGGAGGGGCGCGGCGACCGTCGTCGTGATCTGGAAGACCACCCACATGACCGCCATCAGGACGAGCGGACCGGCCAAGCGGTGCATGACGACCGCGTCCACGCGGTCGCTCCAGCTGCGTCTGGCTGTTGCTTGGCGGTCGACGGCCGCGTCGACGCAGGCGTCGATCCAGGCGAACCGCTCGTCGGCGCGGGCGAGAGGGTCGCCGTCGTGCCGGGGGCCGAGCTGTCGCGGTGCGGTATGCGGTGCCGCGAGGTCACGCTCGATCGCGTCGGCGAGAGCGGCGAGGCCGCGTCGCGCCCGGGGGTCAAGCGCGACGACCGGGACGCCTACCGCGGCCGCAAGTCGGTCCGGGTCGACCCGGATTCCGCGGCGGGAGGCCACATCGGTCATCGTGAGGGCCACGATCACGCGCTGAGCGCGTTCGCGGAGTTCTGACAAGAGGTAGAGGCTGCGGCTCAAGTGCGCCGAGTCCGCCACGAGAACGACGACGTCGGGGCGGTGCGCTTCGTCAGTGACCACGAGATCGCGCGTGAGTTCCTCGTCGGGCGAGGTCGCGTCAAGCGAGTACGCACCTGGCAGATCCACGAGGTCGTATGCCGTGCCAGTGCGCGGGCGCCAGGCGCCTCGGCCGACCTCCACGGTGGTTCCGGGCCAGTTGCCCATCGTGCGACGGGCTCCGGTCAAGGCGTTGAAGAGGGTGGACTTGCCGACGTTGGGGGTGCCAGCGAGGGCGATGACTGGCGCACCGGTGGGAGCGAGGCTGGCTCCGCCCTCATGACAGGAGGGCACCTGGCGCGGGCTGCTCGGGGGTGCGCCTGTTTGGGTGGCGCTGGGTGGTGGCGGGTTCATGAGGCTGCGGCGTCGAGTTCGACAACGAGCAGGTCACGTGCGGTGGCGCGGTCAAGGGCAATCCGCAGGTCCCCGACGGCGACGACCCGTCCGCCGCCTGGCGTGCGTTGGGTGGCCTCAATGATCGCGCCAAGGCGGATCCCGAGTCGGGCGAGCCGCGCTTGGGTGTCCACGGTCGCCGTTGCCTCGAGCTGCGCGCGGCGATGCAGCGGCAGGGTGTCGAGGGTGCGACGCGGCGAGCTCACGTCGTGATGCTAGCGGCCCAACTTAGGGTGACCTAACCTCGGCCCCAGATTGGTACGTGGCGTTGCTCACGACGTTGCTGCCGTCATCTGACGAAGCTCCTTCTTCAGGTCCTGGATCTCGTCGCGCAATCGCGCAGCGAGCTCGAAGTGCAACTCGCCGGCGGCCTGGTGCATCTGTCCGGTGAGCTCGTGGATGAGGTTGGCCAAATCAGTGGCCGGCAGTCCAGCGCCCTTGATAGCGCTCGCTCCAGCGAGCCCGACATCCGCGGTGACGGCCGCGCGGCCGGAGGCGGACGGCATACCAGAGCCCTTGCCGCGTGAGCGGGATCTGCCCGAGCCAAGAAGCCCCTCGGTGTCAGCGTCCTCGCGGCCGAGCATGTCGGTGATGTCGGCGATCTTCTTGCGCAGCGGCTGCGGGTCGATGCCGCGTTCGGTGTTGTAGGCAACCTGCTTGGCGCGGCGGCGGTTGGTCTCTTCGATCGCGAACGCCATCGACGGGGTGACCTTGTCGGCATACATGTGCACCTGGCCGGTCACATTGCGGGCCGCGCGGCCGATGGTCTGGATGAGCGACCGAGCCGAGCGCAAGAAGCCCTCTTTGTCGGCATCGAGGATGCTCACGAGCGAGACCTCGGGCAGGTCGAGGCCCTCACGGAGGAGGTTAATGCCGACGAGGACGTCGTACTCCCCCATCCGCAACTCGCGAAGCAACTCGATCCGGCGCAAGGTGTCGACCTCGGAGTGGAGGTATCGCACCCGGATGCCCTTGTCGAGCAAGTAGTCGGTGAGGTCCTCGGCCATTTTCTTCGTGAGCGTCGTGACGAGGATGCGTTCATTGCGCGCCGTGCGGAGGCGGATCTCGTGCATGAGATCGTCGATTTGGCCCTTGGTCGGCTTGAGGACGATCTCGGGGTCGATGAGCCCGGTCGGGCGGATGATCTGCTCGACCGGTCCGCCGAAAGGGCGCCCCTTGGCCTGCTCGTAGTCGCCCGGCGTCGCGGAGAGATAGACGGTCTGGCCGATCCGCTCGAGGAACTCCTCCCACTTGAGCGGGCGGTTGTCCATCGCCGACGGGAGCCGGAAGCCGTGATCGACGAGCATCCGCTTGCGCGACATGTCGCCTTCGTACATCGCGCCGATCTGGGGCACCGTCTGGTGGGACTCGTCGATGACGAGGAGGAAGTCCTCAGGGAAGTAGTCGATGAGGCAGTTGGGCGCCGAGAGTGGCGCGCGGCCGTCGATGTGCCGGGAGTAGTTCTCGATGCCGGAGCAGAAGCCGACCTGACGCATCATCTCGATGTCGTAGGTCGTGCGCATCCGAAGTCGTTGCGCCTCAAGGAGTTTGCCCTGCTTCTCGAAGGTCGCGAGTTGGTCGGCAAGCTCCAGCTCGATGCCGGCGATGGCGCGGTCCATGCGCTCTGGCCCCGCGACATAGTGCGAGGCCGGGAAGACGTACATCTCCTTTTCCTCGTGGACGATCTCCCCGGTCAGGGGGTGCAGTGTGTAGAGCCGCTCGATCTCGTCGCCGAAGAACTCGACCCGCACGGCGAGCTCTTCGTACATCGGGATGATCTCGACGGTGTCGCCGCGCACCCGGAAGGTGCCACGCGTGAAGGCTAGGTCGTTACGCGTGTATTGCATCTCGACGAATCGACGCAGCAACTGGTCGCGCTCGATCTGTTGACCGACCTTGAGTCGCACCATCCGGTCGACGTACTCCTGCGGCGTGCCGAGGCCGTAGATGCACGACACCGAGGCCACGACGATGACGTCACGCCGGGTGAGCAACGAGTTGGTGGCCGAGTGCCGCAGCCGCTCAACCTCCTCGTTGATCGAGGAGTCCTTCTCGATGTATGTGTCAGTCTGTGGGATGTAGGCCTCAGGTTGGTAGTAGTCGTAATAGCTGACGAAGTACTCAACCGCGTTGCGCGGGAACAACTCTCGGAACTCGTTGGCCAGCTGGGCGGCGAGCGTCTTGTTGGGCGCCATGACCAGCGTCGGCCGCTGCACCTGCTCGATGAGCCACGCAGTCGTCGCTGACTTGCCCGTGCCAGTCGCGCCGAGGAGGACAACGTCTTTCGCGCCGCCACGGATGCGCTGCGCCAGTTCGGCGATCGCCTCGGGCTGGTCGCCGCTGGGCTGGAAGTCCGAGACCACCTCAAAGGGGGCCACGCGGCGCTGCAGGTCGGTCGTCGGTCGCATCCTCCAACGGTATGCCGGCCCGACAGGGACAGGCGGGGGCACCGACAGGCCCAGGCTCTGTCGACACCGCAGTCGCCGCCGGGGGCAGTGGCCCGCCAGACGCCCCGCGCTGACCAAGCGAAAGAACCCGGATGAATCTTGTCGGCCAAGCAGCCGTCCTCGTCGCCTTCCCCGTGCTTGCCTCGATCGTCGGTCGCATCCTCAGCGGTCCCCGGGGCCGGCCATGCCCGCAAGAGGGTCACCTGGAATGGACCGTCGTCGGCTTCGTCGCCGGCACGGCGCTGGTGTTGGGGCTGGGAGCCTACGGACGGCATACCGAAGCGCATGCCGCTGGAGAACTCGCGCCCCACCCGCCGAAGTTTGGGTCCTGGCGCCGGCGGTCGCCGCGGCGGGCGCCAAGGCGCTCCCCATCGGGATGCTCGGCGCCGTCGCAGTCGACTTGCTCCTGGACGGCGTGCTCGTTGGTCTCGGCGTGCGCCTCGGCACGAGTCAGGGCATCATCCTCACGATCGCGCTGCGGGGCTATCGGTCGTCTCCGAGCTCCACGAGGGGGGCATGGCCAAGAAGCGCGCGGTCATGCTCTGTGTGGCACTCGGACTCACCACCGCTGTGGGAGCGATCGGCGCAGCCCTCCTGCGGGGGGGGGGGGGGGGGGCCGGGCCGCGGGGGGGGGGGCTACCTCGTCGTCGAGGAACTCCTCGTCGAGGCCCACGAAGAACGCGAATCGGTCTGGCTCGGCGCGATGTTCTTCCTCGGCTTCATCGTGATTTACGTGCTCGCGTCGTTCGGCGGCTGAGCGTCACGCTCGGCGAGCGTTGGCGCGCCGAGGAAGTCACGAATGATTGCGGCGAGTTTGGCTGGTGCCTGCGCGGGCAAGCCGTGCGAGCCGCGAGGCACGCTGAGATAGCGGCCATTCGGGATGGTCTCGGCGAGCTGGCGCGACCACGGCTCACGCACGACGAGGTCCCACGAACCGCGGACGACAAGGGTGGGCACCTGCACCGCACGCGCCCGCGCGTCGACATCGCTGCGCAGGGCCTTCTTCAAGGTGCCCCACATCCGATGGGGGTTAGCTCGCAGATAATCCCGCGTCGCCAACGCCACAAACGCCGGCGGCTCAATGAGCCCATCCGCGAGCAGCCATAACGCCTTGCGCCACGCAGGGGCCACGGTCGGGTCAGGGGTGGCGGCGACGAGAACCGCACGCGATACCCGTTCGGGATTGCGCTGACACAGATACGTGACGATCTGTCCGCCAAGGGAGTGCCCCACAAACGCTGCTTCTCGCAGGTGCACCGCGTCCATCCACCCGAGCACGGCGGTCACGAGGGCATCCACACTGAGCGGTTCCTCGGGTTTGTCGCTGGCCCCCGCTCCCGGCAAGTCAGGGGCAAAGACATGGAAGCCATCCGCGAGATGCGGCAGCAAGGTACGAAAAGACTTGCTGGACATGCCGAGTCCGTGGATGAGCACGAGCGGTGGTTGGTCGCGCGGCTCGGCCTCCTCGCGGTAAGCGATGACCCGCCCGCCGACGGTCACCTTGCGCCGCACAAAGGGCACGTCACGCATGTCCGTGCGCCCGCCACCCCGTGCGCTCGATCCACGCCAAGACCTGCCCGTATGCCGTGTCAAACCAGGGTTCCTTCGCGCGCGAGTAGGTGCGGGTCACCGGGTGGGAGGCCGCGAGCTGTTGTTTCAGCACGGCATACTCCTCGCGCGCACTGGGCTCGGCTCGTAGCCAGTCCCGGAATGCCAAGGCGAACTCGTATGCCGGAGAGCCGATTTCGCGGACATGGACGTGGACGAACCGCCCTGGGTCACAACCGCCATAGAACCGCTTTTGCCAACTGGCGGCCGGGGCGTCGCTCGGGTGTGGGTGGTCTTGGCCCCGGTCGGGCTCCAGCACATACCCTGCCGATCGCATGGCCGCCATGAAGTCGGGAGCGTCAGCGTCCGCGAGCCGTCGCACTCCGATCTGCACGTCAATGACGGGTTTGGCGAGCAACCCTGGCACGCTCGTAGACCCGATGTGGTGCACGTCAACACCCTGCCCAGGCAGGGCCGCGGCCAGTCGAGCCACCACGCGCGCCCCAGCAGCGGCCCACTCGGGGTCAGCCGGAGCCAGGTGAGTGTGATCGGGACGCTTGGCCCGGATGCCGTCGCGGAGGTTCACGGCATACGGCATGAGCCGCGTGTGCCACAGCACTTCGACCGCCGCCACGGTCACATCCCGGGAGCCTTGGTTGTCGATCCACACGTCGGCAGCGGCGTGCCGCTGCGAGTCCGTGGCTTGGGCGGCGATCCGCGCCCGGGCATCAGCCTCGGCCAGGCCGCGATGGGTGACGAGGCGCTCGACCCGCGTCTCCTCCCCTGCCCCGACCACGACGGTGAGGTGCTCGTGGACCCAGAGGCTCTTTTCGACAAGGAGGGGCATGTCATAGACCTCGACGAGCGCATCTGTGGGGGCCGAACGCAACGTAGCGACCCGAGCGGCGATGGCCGGCCCGGTGATGGCTTCGAGCGCCCGCAACCGCTCGGGATCTGGGAAGACGATCGCGGCGAGCCCCGCTCGGTCCAGCGCTCCGTCCGCCGTCAGGACCTGCGCACCAAACTCCGCGGCGATAGCCGCCAGGGCTGGCGCGCCAGGCTCCACGACCTCACGCGCAACCCGATCCGCGTCGATGACCCGAGCGCCCAACGAGGCGAGGTGGCTGGCCACGGTCGACTTCCCCGACCCAATGCCTCCGGTGAGACCGACACGCAGCATTGCTCCACCCTACGGGAGCGCCTAGTGCTCCCCGGTGCGGCGGCGAGCTTCAAGGATTTCGAGGTCCTCTTCCTCCACCTGGTCGGGGTCGATGTCAGCGGTGCAGTGACGGCACTTGAGCGCGTCAACCGACACGAACTCCTTGCAGAAGGGGCATTCCCGCTGACCTTGAGCTCGGAAGTTGCCCAGACCCGCCTTCTTGAGGACCTTCACGATCCCAAACAGCACGAGCGCCATCAGCAGGAAGCCAACGAAATCCGTGAGGAAGGCGCCGTACTTGATCTCAGCGTCGTTGACTGTGACGACAAGCTCGGTGAAGTCAGGCTTGCCGAAGATCGCCGCCACAAACTGCATGAGCACATTGCTCGCCAGGCTCTCCACGAGAGCTGCGAACGCTGCACCGATGATGAAGCCCAGGGCCAGGTCGAGCATGTTGCCACCCATGGCAAACGCCCGAAACTCTTTCCACATCTGTCGCATGGGCACCCATTGTGAATCTGTTGCGGCGTCAACGCCAGGTGGCGTACCCCCGCTGTTAACAGCGTTGGTCCCCTAGGGCTCGTCCGGGCCGCGGGGATGCACACGGCATACTGACTCCTCATGAGTGACCCGTTCCATGCCTACCCCTATCGCGACGACTATCCCGTCCTCCGAGCAATGCCAGAAACGGGTCGTGACCGCAGCGAGGTGCTCGCCGAACTCCACACCATCGCCGCTCAGGAAGACCAAGCCTGGGAATCGGGACAATGCAGCGGAACGATTTATCTCGGTAACACCGAGCATTACGACTTTTTGTCTGATGTTTTCGGACAATTCGCACACCAGAATGCGCTGCAACGCGACATGTGCCCGAGCGCGACGCGGTTCGAGGGTGAGATCCTCGCGATGGCGCTTGACCTCATGCACGCCGACGCAGCCAGCGCGACCGGCACGACACCGGCGGGGCTCGTCACGAGCGGCGGCACCGACAGCATCCTGCACGCGATGCTCTGCTACCGCGAGGACGCCCGTGCCCGCGGCGTCGAGCGCCCCACCATCATCAAGCCCGAGACCGCCCACCCCGCCTTCACCAAGGCCGCGCACTTGTTCGGGATGGACCTTCGCGTTGTGCCGGTCGACCCGACGACAACGCTCGTCGACCCCGCCGCGGTCGCGGCTGAGATTGACGCGAACACCGCGGTGATCATTGGCTCCGCGGGCAACTACCCCTACGGCACCGTCGACCCCATCGCCGACCTCGGCGCCCTCGCGGCACATGCCGGAGTGGGGCTTCACGTGGACGGATGCCTCGGGGGGTTCATTCTCCCTTTCGCCGAAGAGCTCGGGTATGCCGTGCCGCAGTTCGACTTCCGCGTCCCGGGAGTGACGAGCATTTCCGCAGACACCCACAAATACGGGTATGGACTTAAGGGCACCTCGACGGTGCTGTTCCGGGATAAAGCGTTGCGCAACCGGTCGTACTTCTTTGTGCCCGACTGGTCGGGGGGCAAATACTTCTCCCCGGGCATGGCTGGTTCTCGATCGGTGGGGTTGCTCGCGTCGACGTGGGCCTCGATGGTGACGCTGGGCCGAACTGGCTACCGCGAACGCGCTCGAGGCATCCTCGAGGTGGCGGCTGGGTTGGCCGATGCCGTGCGCTCCCAGCCGTCACTGCGCCTCGTCGGGGACTCCCCCTTCGTCGTTGCCTTCGCCTCAGACGAGATCGATATCTATCACGTCAACGACGCGATGCGGGCTCGCGGGTGGCGCTTCAACGGCCTGCAGTACCCCAACGCCCTGCACATTGCGGTCACCGGGCCACAACTGCAAGACGGTGTCGTGCAACGCTTTTCGTCCGACCTCGCCGCTTCAGTCGAGTATGCCGTGGAGCGCGAGGGCACCCCCGCGCAGAGCGCTGCCCTATATGGCGGGGTCCCGGGTGGCCTCACACCAGCCGCGTCGATGTTCATCACCGCCGTGATGACCCAGATGATGGATGCCCAGCAGACGGTGCCGTCCGGCGCATGACCACTGCCTCGCCAGCCGACTCGCTCGAGCTCGGTCGTCGCCACGTCCTGGCGGTCGATCTGGGCACCGGCGGACCCAAGGTCGGCATCGTGTCGCTCAGCGGTGAACTGCGCTGGTGCGGCCAGTTGCCCGTTCCCACCGAGCGCAGCCAACACGGAGTAGCCGTGCAGGATGCTGCCCTCTGGTGGGAGCTCATCCTTGAGCTCGCGACCCAAGGGCTGGGGTCGGGTGCGGTCGACCCCCACTCGGTTGAGGCGGTCGCCGTCACCGGGCAGTGGGGAAGCACGGTCCCAGTCGATGCGGGCGGCATACCGGTTGGTCCGTGTCGGCTCTTTCTCGATACTCGCGGCGCTCCGCACGCTCACAAGCTCATAGGGGGCGCGATGGCGGGCTATCACCCGACGCGCGCTCTCAAGTGGCTCCGCACGACCGCGGGCGCACCGTCACCGAACGGGGGCGATCCGGTGGCGCACATGCTGTCTTTGAGTCGCGACGACCCCGAGGTGACCGCGCGAGCTCGGTGGTTCCTCGAACCCGTCGACTACGTGACGATGCGCTTCACCGGACGGGCGGTCGCCTCCCCCAACTCGATGACGGGGGCATGGCTCACCGACAATCGCGACCTGGGCCACGCGGCATACGACATGGGCCTCGTCGCGCTCAGTGGGGTCTCTGAGGCTCACCTGCCGCCGCTGGTCGCGAGCGGTTCGCTTGTGGGCGAGGTGCTTCCCGAGGTATGCCGCGTGCTTGGGTTGCGCGCTGGCGTCGTCGCCGTCGCCGGCGTGACCGACTTGTTGTCAGCGACCATCGGCTCCGGTGCGGTCTGCGATGACCAGGCTCATTTCGCAATCTCGACGACGTCGTGGATCTCGGCGCCGATGGCCACGAAGAAGACCGACATCCTGCATTCGATTGCCACCGTGCCGGGGCTGTGGCCAGACCGATACCTCGTCGCCAACAACCACGAGACGTCAGGGCTGTGCCTGGCCTGGGCTCAAGAACTCTGGGGCGGCAGTTTCGACGACTTGACCGCACTGGCGTCGACAGCTCCGGCCGGGTCGGGGCGAGTCCTCTTCACCCCTTGGCTGGCCGGTCTGCGGTCCCCGGAAGATGATCGTCGGGCCCGTGGCGGTTGGCACAACCTGTCGGTGACGACGACGAAGGCCGACCTTGTCCGGGCCGTCTTGGAAGGCGTGACGTTCAACAACCGCTGGCTGTTGGAGCAGGTCGACCGGTTTGTTGGCCGCCGCATTGAGACGCTTCGCGTGATTGGCGGCGGGGCGCTCTCGGACTTCTGGTGTCAGCTTCACGCCGACATGACTGGGCGTCAGATCGAGCGGGTCACCGAACCCATGACCGCGCAGCTGCGGGGCGCTGCACTCATCGCTGGCGTCGCCTTGGGAGCGCTCACGCGCGAGGACATTGCCGAGTCGGTCGTGGTCGAACGCACCTTCACGCCTGATGCTGGGGCGAGCACGGCATACGGGCCGATCTATCAGGAGTTCCGTCGCCTCTATCGGCAGCAGAAGGGCATGTTCGCTCGGCTCAACGGGTGAGGGCGCGGGCGGGGTAGTCGGTGACCAGCGCGTCCACGCCAGCGTCAATCACCCGCCGGATGTCATCGGGGTCGTTGACCGTCCATGGGATCACCGCCAGACCGAGCTCGTGTGCGCGGGTGACGAAGGGAGCGTCGCACGTCAGGTAGTGCGGGGACACCACGTGAGCACCGACTGCCGCCGCTGCGCCGGCGAGGTCAGCTCCATGGTCCTCCCAGCGGACCGAACCCAGCCACGCACTCCCCGGCGTGTAGGTGTGGCCGACCACGGCGAGTGCCGAGCGGAGCAACGTCGGATCGAGTTCACGAGCCAGGTCAAGGACGGCCCAGTCAAAGGAGTGGACCAGGCTCCGAGTGGCGAGGTCAGCGTCGTGGATGGCCGTGATGACGCCCTCGACGAGCGCGCGGCGACTGGCAACTTCGCTGGGATCGTCTGGATCCACCTTGAGTTCGACGGTCCACCACAGGTCGTGGTCGGCGCAGCTCGCGAAAACCTCTGCGAGAGTGGAGATCCCGGTCCCGGGGTGGGATTGCTGCTCCGGGAATGCAGGGAGCGTGAGGGTGCCGACATCGACGGTTCGGAGTTGGGCGAGGTTGAGATCGCTGACTCTGGCGCCGGTGTAGTCAGCTTGCGCCGCCCGAGTCATCAGACACTTGTCGGCCTGCAAGGTCGGGTCATGCCATACGACGACGTGACCGTCAGCGGTGAGGCGGACATCGAGTTCGATACCGGTCGCCCCCGCGTCGACGGCGGCCAAGAAACTCGGCACCGTGTTCTCGGGGACGAGCCCACGGGCACCCCGGTGACCTTGGACGCGGTACCGGCTCAGGTCGAGCCGTGCGGGGTGTGCTGGTCTCGGCTTAGCCACGTCGCGTTATCGCTGCTCCCGTCAGGGACGCAGCGAGTCCCCCGTGGTGGCATCGAAGAAGTGGGCTCCGGCTGGATCGGGTTGAACGGCAATGACGTCGCCGAGCGCGATCCGCGTGCGTTCGTCGAGTTTGACCGTGATCCGGTCGGCTTCGTCCCCTGCGGTGGGGTGACCGTAGACGAAGGACTCAGACCCGAGAACTTCCACGAGATCCACGACGAGGTCAACGCTGCGCGGCGTGCCCTTGGGCACGACCTGCCACGCTTCCGGCCTGAGCCCGATCGTGACCTGGTCTCCGGCGCGTGCTGCGAGCTCACGTTCCAGAGGCACCGGAGTGCCGTGCACGTCCGCTACGCCCTGGGCAACCGCCGCCTTCGTGAGATAGATCGCGGGAGACCCGATGAACGACGCGACAAAGGCATTGACGGGGTGGTCATACAGCCGTTCTGGCGTGTCGACCTGCTGGAGTTTGCCGTCCTTGAGCACCGCAACCCGGTCGCCCATCGTCATGGCCTCGACCTGGTCGTGCGTGACATAGACCGTCGTAATGCCGAGGCGGCGCTGCAGTCGCGCGATTTGGGACCTTGTTGAGACGCGCAGTTTGGCGTCGAGGTTGGACAGCGGCTCGTCCATGCAAAACACCTTGGGATTGCGGACGATTGCCCGCCCCATGGCGACCCGCTGGCGCTGTCCACCGGACATGGCGCCGGGCTTGCGATCGAGGAGGTTCTCGAGTTCGAGGATCTTGGCAGCCTCGGCCACCCGAGCGTCGGCGTCGGCCTTGCTCACACCGAAGTTGCGCAGCGCGAAGGCCATGTTCTCGGCGGCGCTCATATTGGGATAGAGCGCATAGCTCTGGAAGACCATCGCCACATCGCGGTCGCGTGGCCGGACGCCCTTCTGGTCGTGACCGTCGATGAGGATCCGGCCGCCGTCGATCGGCTCCAGACCGGCGAGCATGCGCAGGGTGGTCGACTTGCCGCACCCTGACGGGCCTACCAGGACGAGGAACTCACCATCGGCGATGTCGAGGGTCACCGCGTCGACGGCGGGGGGATCCTGCGCGGTGAAGCGTCGGGTCGCCTCGTCGAAGTAGACGGTCGCCACGAGGGCTCCTCCTTGGGTCAGTCAGCTAGCGGGGTGCGAGCTGGTGGGGTATGCCGTGCGCTCAGGTGAGCGCACGGCATACCCGCGGGGTTTAGAGCTTGGGCTTGATCTGGCTGTCGATCGCGGCCTGGGTCTCCTTGTCGAGCGCAGCGAAGACCGTCGCGACGTCGCCGCCCTGGGCGATCTGGTCGAGCGCCTTGCCGATCCGCGCGCCGCCGCCGGGCACGAGCACCCGGGCGTTGTCCTGGCTGCGGGTCTTGGACAGCTGCTGGACAGCAACCTTGGCGCGCGGGTTCTTCTCGAGGAAGGCCTTCTCCGCCTCGTTGTCCAGGGCGGACTTGCGCACCGGCATGTAGCCCGTCGCCTGGGTGAAGGTCACCGTGCTCTCCGTGTTGGTGAGGAACTCGATGAACTTCACGGCGTTCTTCTTGCGCTCGTCCGACAGACCCGCCGGGATGGCCACACCAGCGCCACCGGTCGGGCAGGCCCCGTCACCGGGAAGGAACGCGGTGCCGAACTCGAACTTGGCGTTCTTCGTGATGCCGCCCAAGGTGCCGGTGGACTGCAGGCAGGCAGCGGCGATGCCAGCGCTGAACTCCGCGTCGGGGCTCTTGGAGAACTTCGCCCACTTGTTCTTGGCGAGGTCCTGCAAGAACTGGCCCGCCGCAACAGTTTTGGGGTCGGACGCGGTCGCGGTCCACTCTTTGGACAGCTGTCCACCCATCGACCACGCCATGTTCTGGAAGTACCAGTCGAGGTAGTTGGAACCATCCGCGAGCTGGAGGGCGACCTTGTCAGCGCCGGCCACCGCGGCGAGTTTGGGCGCCCACTCCTTGAACTCGTCCCACGTCGTCGGGCCGCGGTCAGGCAGGCCGGCAGCAGTCCACATCGCCTTGTTGTAGTAGAAGAGCGGCGTCGAGCGAGCAAACGGCAGCGCATAGTGCTTGCCGTTGAACTTGTAGTCGTTGTAGAGCGCGTCGACGTAGTCGTCGGTCTTGAGGCCAGCCGCGGCGAGCAGGTCATCGAGCGGGGCGAGCTGCTTGTTGAGCGCGAAGTTGAACCACGTGACGTCGGAGGCGACGATGACGTCGGGCAGCTGACCGCCGGCGAGGGCCGCGTTGAACTTCTGGGCGACCTCTTCGTAGTTCTTGCCGCCGTCGATGAGTGACACCGTGATGCCTGGGTTGGCCTTCTGGAAGGCCTCAATGAGCTTGGCCTCGGTGTCCTTGGAGGTGCCGGGGTGGTTGCTCCAGAACTGCAGAGGCCCACCGGCGGCAGCACCTCCGCCGCCCGATGCGCTCGGCGCACTCCCGGTGCCAGCGCAAGCGGCCAGCCCGGCGGCCACACCTGCGGCACCGGCTAGGCCGAGGAACCCTCGGCGGGTCAGGTCCTTCATGTGTTGTGCCTCCCGTTGGATGGGTTGTTCTCGTGTACCCGCGGGTGCGGACGCACGCGCTTTCTGTGCTAACTCTTGACTGCCCCTGCGGTCAGACCCTTAATCATCTGACGTTGGAGGAACAAGAAGAGGATGAGGATCGGCAAAACCGTCAACACGGTGCCGGCCATGACCGGTCCCCAGTTGTTGCCGCCCTCGTTGTTTTGCAGGAGGGTGAGGCCGACCTGGAGCGGTGCGGTCTTTTCGTTGTCGCTCATGAGGAATGGCCAGAGGTATTCGTTCCACTCGTTGACCACGGTGATCAGTGAGAACGCCACCAGGGTTGGCCACGACATCGGCATGACGACCCGCCACAGCAGCTTCATCGGCCCCGCGCCGTCCAGTCGAGCGGCCTCGATGATCTCGGTCGGCAGCGACAGGAACTGGTTGCGCATGAGGAAGGTGCCGAAGGCCACGCCAGCGAGGGGGATGACGATGCCCTGGAAGGTGTTGCGCCACCCGAGCTGAGCGACGAGCGCGTAATTGGAGATCACGGTGATCTGGTTGGGCACCATGAGCGCCGCGATGACGATCAAGAAGACGAGATTGCGCCCGGGGAAACGCAGCAGCGACAGGGCGTAGGCGCTGAGCACCCCGAGGGTGATCTTCGCCGCCGCAAGCAGCGCGGTGATGATGAGCGAGTTGCGGAAGTATGCCGGGAACGGGATCGACGTCACCGTGTCGCGGTAGTTGTCGGTCGTCGCCGGTGACGGCCAATACTGAGCGGGCCGCACGTAAATGTCTTGTCGCTCTTTGAAACTCGTGATGAGAATCCAAAACAGCGGCACCGCGATGATGAGCACGACGAGCACCATGGCGGCATACCCAGCAGCCGACATCAGCGGCGTGCGGTGCCGATCTCCCTGGCTGACTTGCAGGTGCGTGCTCATGCTTTGGTCCCCCGGTCCATGACGCGCACTTGGATGAAGGTGATCGTCAGCAGGATGAGGAACATGATGGTCGCGACCGTGGCCCCATAGCCTGCTCGCATGTTGACAAAAGTCTCTTGGTACACCTGGAAGACGAGGGTCGTCGTCCCCGTGCCGACCGGGCCGCCACGCGTCTGGGCGTAGATGAGGTCAAAGACCTGGACCGAGTTGAGCAGCACCGTGATCGACAGGAAGAAGGTCGTGGGGCGCAGTTGCGGAAGCAGCACGCGGCGGAAATGTGTCCATGGGGTCGCCCCATCGATCTCTGCGGCCTCGTCGAGGTCGATCCGACGGCCTTGCAGCGCAGCGAGATAGATGACGAAGGTGTAGCCGAGGTTCTTCCAGATGTAGGTCGTGGTGACCATAAACATGGCCCAAGTGCTGTCCTGGAAGAAATCGGGCGTCGAGGCCCCGACCCGAGAGAGCAAGTCGCGAATCAGCCCGAAACTAGGGTCGAACACAAACTGGAACGCGACCCCGATCGCCGCGCCCGACACGACAAAGGGCGCGAACACGAGGGACCGAACAACGTTGCGCCCGCGCAGTTTTTGGTCGAGAAGCAGCGCCAGAGCGAGTCCCAGCACCATCGAGATGATGACGGTCGCGAACGTGAAGATGATCGTGTTGCCGACGATGGTGCGAGTGTCGTCGCGGCCGAACCACTCGACATAGTTCGCGGTTCCGACCGAGTTCGCGCCAGTCGGTGCCGAGATGTTGTAGTCGGTGAACGACAGCCTGAAATTGTCGATCAGCGGCCGATAGACGAACATCGTCAGCAGCGCGAGGTTCGGCAGGAGCAGACCAGCGGCAAGCAGCCACTCGCGGCGATCTGTTCCCGAGCGGCGCGGAGGTGGGCCCACGGGTGGCGGCGGTCCGCTGCGGACTGCGGGAGCGCCGAGCGCGGAGGACTCCATAACCGACACCGTACGTCCCCGAGACCCCTTGACCTAGGGTGACGCGGCTGAAGTTTCAGTGGCTCATTCCGGGCAGAGTGGACAACGGACGCACGGTCATCGACATCCACGTGTCTGGCGGGAGTTCCGGCTTGCCCGGGACCGGCCGATGCTCGCTGAGCCATGAGTCCCCCGCGACCTCGGCGGCAACCGACTCCCAGAACTCCCTCGCCCCCGGGTTGTAATCCTGGAACGCCACAACCCACGGACCTGGGTATGCCGTGAACGTCGCCATCGCGGCTGCCCGACCAACTCCACTGCGCCGCAACGCTCTCACGACGAAGAAGTCCGAGAGCACGCGCGTCCCGTCAGACTCAATGCGGGTCATGACGAAGCCGGCGAGGGCCCCTCCCGCGCGGATGATCCACGCCCGCAGGTCCGGGTCATCGGCGAGGAAGAACGCATCCAGTCGCCGGTTATTGAAGGTCCCATCAGGGTTCGGGAGCAAACGCATGCCCTCAGAGAGGTCATGCCGATAGAGCTGGCCGAGATTGGTCAAGACCGCCCGGTCGCTCCGCGTGACCTCCTCGATAACCACGGGCGTCGTCGGTGGCAGGTCCGGGTGAAGGGGACGGTCAGATGTCACCGGCGGAGAATAGCCGGAAGGGCCCGGACCGTGTGGTCCGGACCCTTCCTGCGGTGAGCGGGCGGCATACGAGCTGTGGGCTTGTATGCCGGTGGGCTCAGTTGCCGGTGAGCTTCTCGCGCAGCGCAGCCAGAGCCTCGTCGGAGGCGAGGGTGCCCGTGGCCGGCGACGAGTCGACAGCGGTCGAGGAGTAGGACGACGGGACGTCGCCCGAGGCCACTGCGGCCTCGGAGTCGGCCTTCGCCGCGGACTCGACCTGAGCCTTGTGAGCTTCCCAGCGAGCGTGGGCGTCGGCGTACTGCTTTTCCCACTTCTCGCGCTGGGTCTCGAAGCCAGGCAGCCACTCGTTGGTCTCCGGGTCGAAGCCCTCGGGGTACTTGTAGTTGCCGGCCTCGTCGTACTCCGCAGCCATGCCGTAGAGCGTCGGGTCGAACTCTGCCGCCCCGACGGTCGCGTCATTGGCCTGCTTGAGCGACAGCGAGATGCGGCGACGCTCGAGGTCGATGTCGATGACCTTGACGAAGATGTCGTCGCCGACAGTCGCCACCTGCTCGGGCAGTTCGACGTGACGCTCGGCCAACTCGGAGATGTGGACCAGACCCTCGATGCCGTCCTCGACGCGAACGAACGCACCGAAGGGCACCAGCTTGGTGACCTTGCCGGGGACGACCTGGCCGATCGCGTGGGTGCGCGCGAAGTGCTGCCACGGGTCTTCCTGGGTGGCCTTCAGCGACAGCGAGACGCGCTCGCGGTCCATGTCGACATCGAGCACCTCGACGGTGACCTCGGTGCCGACCTCGACAACCTCGCTCGGGTGGTCGATGTGCTTCCAGGACAGCTCAGACACGTGGACGAGACCGTCAACGCCGCCGAGGTCGACGAAGGCACCGAAGTTGACGATGCTCGACACGACACCAGAGCGGACCTGGCCCTTCTGCAGCTCGCGCAGGAAGGTCGTGCGGACCTCGGACTGCGTCTGCTCCAGCCACGCCCGGCGCGACAGGACCACGTTGTTGCGGTTCTTGTCCAGCTCGATGATCTTGGCTTCGATCTGCTTGCCGACATAGGGCTGCAGGTCACGCACGCGACGCATTTCAACCAGGGAGGCGGGGAGGAAGCCACGCAGGCCGATGTCGAGGATGAGACCACCCTTGACGACCTCGATGACCGTGCCAGTGACGACACCGTCTTCTTCCTTGACCTTCTCGATCGTGCCCCAGGCCCGCTCGTACTGAGCGCGCTTCTTGGACAGGATCAGGCGGCCTTCTTTGTCTTCCTTCTGGAGGACAAGGGCCTCAACCTCGTCGCCAACCTTGACCACATCGGCCGGGTCGACGTCGTGCTTGATGGACAACTCGCGAGACGGGATCACGCCTTCGGTCTTGTACCCGATGTCGAGCAGGACCTCGTCCCGGTCGACCTTGACGATGCGACCTTCGACGATGTCGCCGTCATTGAAATCTTTGATCGTGGCGTCAATCGCCGCGAGGATGTCTTCCTCAGAGCCGATGTCGTTGATGGCGATCTGAGGGGCGGTCTGTGCGACCGTGCTGGTGGTCATGTAGTAGGAACTCCGAACGTGGACAGGGACGGTATGCCGCGTGGCCGGGTGGTCATGCGGGCTGGGCTGGTGAAACGTGAACTTGTGCCGCCTGCGGGCAGCACAAACGAGCGCCCGAGGGCACTGGGTTAGCTTACCTGCTGGTCGAGACCTGAGCAGGACCTGAGACAAGACCACGGGGGTGGGGACGATTTCGTCCCCACCCCCGCTGTCTGTCGCAGCGATGTGGCTAGGCGATCACGGACCGACGACGCAGGGCCAACGCCCCAGCGCCTG
Source organism: Actinomycetales bacterium (assembly GCA_016715285.1). Classification (GTDB taxonomy): domain Bacteria; phylum Actinomycetota; class Actinomycetes; order Actinomycetales; family Dermatophilaceae; genus Phosphoribacter; species Phosphoribacter thorii. The sequence continues at coordinate 640,967 of JADKAO010000001.1, forward strand.
CGAAGCCAAGGCCAGCGAGGACCAGGCGCAAGAGGTTCTTGCCGCCCTGCCCGTCGACGCCCGCAATTTCGAGCGAGTATGCCGTGAAGCCCGCTGCCCCGCTCGGCGCGCCAATGGCCATCGATGACGACTTCGCGCGAGCCGCACCCGCCTCGATGACGGCATACTTCTTGCCGTAGTCGAGCGCGGTGTCCTGCCCGGCCTTCACCAGCTGTGAGGTTCCCTCGGTCGAGAGGCGTCCGGCACCGTCGGGGATCTGGCTGGCCCCGTCGACGGCCTGAGCCAGGCCGTCCGCCAACCGAACCGAACCCGAAGCCGCGCCGTCCAGCCCGTCAGCCAATCGTCCTGCACCAGCAGCGAGTTGCCCCGTGCCGTCGGCCAGTTGGTTAGCGCCAGCTGACAGCTGACCAAGCCCGGAGAGCAGGGTGGCGCCCCCCGCTTGGATCTGTCCGACGCCGTCCTGCAGGCCATTGATGCCGCCGCGCAGGGTCAGGTTTGCTGGAGTGTCTGAGACGCCTCCGATGCCGCCTTGAACCTGGGCGACAACGCCGCTCACGAGTTCGGTCACGCCCGCGTCGAGCGCACCGAGACCCTGGAGCAGACCAGGTCGAGCCGGGTCACACATGCCGGGGAGGGTCGTGTTGCTCAAACCACACTCGACCTTGATCAGGCCAACAACCGCGTCCGAAAGCTTGGTCTTGAGCTGCGCCATGCCACCTGAGACCTCAGCGAGACCAACAGATGCCTGCTGGGTGTTGGCGGTCATCGAACCCGCGATCTGCGCAGCCACCGCGTCCACCCTCCCCATGCAGATTGGGTCGGCGGCGCACGATGCAACCCCCTTGATCGACAGGATGCCACCCTCGGCCTGGGCGATCGAGCCACCGGGCGCCAGCGCGGCATCAAGTCCAGCCTTGACCTGGTCGACGCCGCCCTTGAGTCGATCGACGGAACCGCCGGTGGCGGTCGCGGCAGCCAGCCCGGCTCGGACCTGGTCAACCCCGTAAAGCAGCGTGTCGGCGGCCGTCGTTGACCCGATGCCAGCACGCAGTTGCGCGATCCCGTCGTGGAGGGGCTGGGCCTTGGCTGGGAGCCCGCCGATACCGGCATACATCGCCGTCAGTCCGGCGTCGACCTTGCCCAGGCCATCTTGGACGGACGAAAGCCCGCTGATGAGCGCCGGAGCCTTGTCGCCGGCCTGCGAGAGGCCAGTGGCGAGCTGCTGTGCGCCGCTGTCGAGCTTGCGTGCGCCAGCGGACAGGTCCTCGGCCCCGGGAGCGGCCTGGCCGGTGAGCCCGCCGCTCAGCTGGTTGGCGCCATCCCGGAGTTGAATGAGCCCCGCGAGCAACGTGCCCGCGCCATCGCGCAGCTTGAGCAAGTTGGTGTCAATCTGCGTGGCGCCGTCGGTGAGCTTGACGCCAGTCTCGGCGCCGCTCTTGTAGCTCCCCGCGCCGCCCTTGAACGACGGCGACTCGAGCGGGCTGACCGGCAGGGCCGTGATCGAGGCTGGCGGCAATGAGCCACCCGCGATGTGCGCCTTGTAACCGAACTCAGCCACCGGCGAGCCAATCGGCGGGAAGAGCGTCATCGTGAACGACATCTTGGTGCCGCCCCGGCCGTCGCCGGCCATATTGGCCTCTGCGGAGCTCACGTCGGTGAAGGATGACGGCAGCACGAGAGACAGCGAGCCCACCATGGGGATCGGCACCGACTCGGTCGACGTCACCGTGCCGCCTTTGCCGTCGGCATAGCTCACGTCGGTCGGCTTCCCCGTGACGTTCTCGACGCGGTAGCGGACCTCAAGGGCGCCAGTCGCGCCGGCGACCTCGCTCGGCTCGACCTTCTTGCCATCGAGCGTGTAGCTGACAGCCACGGTGAGCGGCAGCTTCTGGTCGAAGTTGCTGACCGTGCGGACGCGCTGGTCGCCGGACACGGTGTAGGTGCCCACCATCGCGCCGTCCTTGACAGCTACCCCGCCGAAGCCATCAAGGTTGCGCAGGCCGCTCGTGGAGACCGGGTTGACCACCTCGACGGTGCCATTGCCCTGTAGGGCCAGTTGCTCGTAAATCCGGGCGACATCGAGCTTGCCAGATGCGTCGAGGTAGGCCTGCACGGTCTCGGTGTTGGTGACCGAGACGGCGCCGCCATCGGCAGCCGCTGCCGCGGGGCTCAGGGCCAGACAGAGTGCGGTCCCGGCCGCCAAGCCGGTGCCGATCCGCGTCCCGATCCGGTATGCCGTCCCGCTGCGGCCTCGCTGGGAGCTGACCTTGCTCATGCCTGTCCCGCCGAGTGAGCAGTGACGAGTTCGGGCGCATCGCTGCCGTCACCGGGAGACGAGACCTGCGCGCCCCGGCCGGCACCGTCGAGCAGGACGTCTGCCGCCGTCGCAACCAAGAACCCCAGACCGGTTCCGACGAGCACCGTCGTGAATGCGGACGGCGATTCGGTGAGGAAGGCCGACGGAGCGTCGGTGTAGGCGCGCTCGTAGGCCGCAAGCATGGCGACGATGCCGACGAGCCCCGACCAGAGCGGGATTCGTCCACCGGCAGAAGCGATGAGCGCCGCCGTGACGACGACAACGAGGAAGGCAGCGACGGCTCGGCCACCAGCCGAGTCCGGGAGCACCAGGGCACGCAGCCCATAGCCGATCAAGGCGACAACCATCCCGATGGCCAATCCCGCTGGGGCAGCCCACCACGTGCGGGCGCGCGCCAGAGTCAACACCCCACCGAGAGCGACCGTCAGTAAGCCGAGTTGCTGCATTGATTGACCGAGCAGACCACCCAGGAGGACGGCAACAGCCGCAGTTATCCCGAGGAGCGCGCCCGTCACGAGCACTTTTCGCATGATTTTCCATTCTTCCCGCACGACATGGATGACAGGCTAACCCGGAATGTCCAACGGCGCTAGAGGCTCAAGCCCAAGTGTTACCAGCCAGTAGTTGCGGGGTCTCACCGTTGTTCGGGCGGCGTCCGGGTGCCGATCTGATCCACAATGTCGTCATGGTTTCGATCGCGTTGCGGCGTACTGCTGGGAGCGCGGAGACCGTCCGCGCACATCGTCAGTGGTGGGACGCCGAGGCCGAGGACTACTACGCCGAACATGGGGCGTTCCTCGGTGACGCGGACTTCTGTTGGGGTCCGGAGGGGCTGCGTGAGTCCGAGGCAGGTCTTCTGGGGTCGTTAGCCGGCAAGGACGTCCTTGAGATCGGTGCCGGGTCTGCACAGTGCAGTCGTTGGGTGCAAGCCCAGGGAGCTCGGGTGGTGGCCACCGACCTATCTCTGGGGATGCTGCGCGTCGCACGCACTATCGACGCACATCACCCTGCCCGAGGGGTCCCGGTCGCGCAATGCGACGGCAGGGTGCTGCCGTTCGCCGACGAGAGCTTCGACATCGTGTTCACGGCATACGGGGTGGTTCCGTTTGTTGCCGACCCGGAGCGGGTGATGACAGAGGTATGCCGGGTGCTGCGCCCCGGAGGGCGGTTCGCGTTTTCGACGACGCACCCCTTCCGTTGGGCCTTCCCTGACGAACCCGATGAAGCGGGACTGACGGTGAGATTCTCGTATTTCGATCGCACCCCGTACGTCGAACAGGACAGCAGCGGTCACGCGACGTACGCCGAGCACCACGCGACGATGAGCGATCGAGTCCGTCAGGTCGTCACTGCCGGCCTGCGGGTCGTGAACCTCGTCGAGCCCGAATGGCCGGATGGCCATGAGCGGGAATGGGGCGGCTGGTCACCACTGCGGGGCCAACTCATCCCGGGCACACTTATCGTCGTCGCCGAGCGACCCCTGGGCCAGCTGGATGTGGGCGGGGGTACCGGGTGAAGCGCGCCGGTAGCGTGCTTTTCATGGGCAGTATGGGCGGCAGCCTGCTGGCCTATTTGTTCTTCGTGATCCTCGCCCGCGCGCTCCAGCCGGGGGGGCTGGGCGCCGTAGGGGCGCTGGTCAACGTCTTTGCGATCACGATGGTCCCCGGGCTGGGTCTGCAACTTGTCGCGGCGCGCCGGATCGCTCCGCTCGCTGACGACGAGCACGCGGTCCGTCGGCATGTTGCGCGCACCACGGTCTTCGCAGCCCTCCTTGTGGGCGCCGTGGTCGCGGTGGTCCTGGCAGGGGTATCGGCCCCACTCGCCGACGCGCTCCACCTGGACTCGCTCGCTCCCGTCCTTGGGGTGGTCGGCAGCGCGGTGCCGATGACGGTTACCTATGCCGTCATAGGATTGCTCCAGGGGCAGGAGCGGTTCGCACGGGTAGGCGCGGCATACCTCGGAATTGGTGTCGCTCGCGCTGGATCGGCGGTTCTCGCCGTGGTCACCTCGTCGGGGCCAACAGGGGTGATGGCGTGGTTTGCCGCTGGTTGGTTTGCCGTTGCTCTCGCGTCCCTGGGGTTGCTGCGGACCGCCGACGGCGCATCGGCGCCGACCCACGACAGTGCAGGAACGACACCCGAGGTCAATGACCCGTGGTCGACACCAGGCGCCGCCGTGATCGCCGCGGATGCGGGCCTGACCAAGACCATCCGAGCCGGGCTAGTTGCCGCGGTGCCAATGTCTGGGCTGCTCATCCTGACGAGCATGGATCTGCTGCTAGCCCGCCATTTCCTGTCACGGGCCGACTCGGGGGCCTACACCGTCGGGACTCTCTTCGAAAAGGTGGCTTTTTGGGGGCCGTCATTCATCGCCACGCTGTACTACCCCGCGATGTCACGTCCCAGTGATCGTCGGAACGCTATTCGGCGTGCGCTGACAGTGACCATCGCGATTGGCGCGGTGGGAATAGCTCTGGCCGCGCTCCTCGGAACCCCACTTGTCACCCTCGTGGGTGGGTCCGAGTTCAGTTGGCTCGGGCCGACCGCGTGGATCTTCACAGCGGTGGGTGTCGGCTTCGCCGTGGCTCAAGTTCTCGTCTACGCAGATCTCGCTGGAGGACATCACGGGGTGGGATATGCCGTGTGGCTGGCCGCCGCGACAGCTGCCGCCCTGGTCTGGACAACGGGCCACCACTCGACAACCGCGGTCATCACAAGCATGGGCCTGGCCGTCGCGGGCCTCGTGCTCCTTGCACTAGTGATCGTGCGTTGGTCGGCTCGGAGCCGCAGCACGCTGTGAGTTGAGCGCTGCACGCGTCCGCGGGTGTCGTCCCCGTTTGCGGGTCAGTGCGCCGCGTCGTGCCAGGAGTAGCCGACACCGACTGACACGTCCAGTGGCACGTCCATCGGCACAGCGTGACCCATCTCGTCCCGGACCAGAGTCTCAACAGCCTCTCGTTCGCCTGGAGCGATCTCGAGGACGAGTTCGTCGTGGACCTGGAGCAGAATCCGTGAGCGGTGACCGGCTTCGCGGAGCGCGGCGTCCACCTTGAGCATGGCGACCTTCATGATGTCGGCGGCCGAGCCCTGGATGGGGGCATTGAGGGCCATCCGCTCGGCCATCTCACGGCGTTGGCGGTTGTCGCTGGTGAGGTCGGGCAGATAGCGACGACGACCGAGCATCGTGGCGGTGTAGCCGGTGCGGCGAGCGTCATCGACCAGCCGGTGGAGGTAGTCGCGCACCTCCCCGAACCTCAGGAAGTACTCGTCCATGAGGGCCTTGGCCTCGCCCGTCGAAATCGACAGCTGACGAGACAGCCCGAACGCGGACAGCCCGTAGGCCAACCCATAGGACATCGCCTTGATCTTGGACCGCATCGCCGAGGTGACCTCGCCCGGCTCCACCTGGAAGACCTGGCCGCCGACATAGGAGTGCAGGTCCTCCCCCGTGCGGAATGCCTCGATGAGGCCGTCGTCGCCGGACAGGTGCGCCATAACCCGCATTTCGATTTGCGAGTAGTCCGCCGACATGAGCGACTCGTAACCCTCACCGACGACGAACATCTGCCGGATCCGGCGTCCCTCTTCGGTGCGAATCGGCACGTTTTGGAGGTTGGGGTCGGTGGATGACAGCCGTCCGGTGGCCGCGATCGTCTGAAGGTAGGTCGTGTGGATCCGGCCGTCATCCGCCACCGACTTGAGCAGCCCTTCGACGGTCACCCTGAGCTTGGCGGCGTCCCGGTGCCGCAGCAGGGCTTCCAAGAAGGGGTGAGGCTCTCTGGCGTAGAGCTCGGCCAGCGACTCGGCGTCAGTGGTGTAGCCCGTCTTGATCCGCTTGGTCTTGGGCAGGCCGAGCTGATCGAACAGAACCTCTTGCAGTTGTTTGGGCGACCCGAGGTTGACGTCGCGTCGATCGATGGCATCCCAGGCGTCTTCCTGCGCCTCACGCACGGCCGCGGCAAAGTCGGCCTCAAGGCTGGTCAGCGCGTCAACATCCACGGCGATCCCCGCGCGTTCCATGCGCGCCAGGACCCCGACAAGCGGGATCTCAACATCGCGCAGCAGGACCACCTCGTCGATCCGCTCCAACTCGTCGTCGAGCGCACCTGCGAGATCGGCGACGGCTCTCGCGGTGACCATCGCGTCGGTCGCCTCTCCCGCGCCGTCACCGAAGTCGAGCAAGCCCTGACCGCTCGTCGACGTGTCGGTCCGCAGCTCGCGTCGCAGCATCCGCACGGTGAGGTCAGCGAGGTCGTAGCCACGCTGATCAGGCTTGACGAGATAGGCGGCTAGAGCGGTGTCGTTGGTCAGACCCGCCAGCTCCCAGCCGCGGCCAGCCAGCGCGTGGATCGGGCCTTTGGCGTCATGCAGGGCTTTGGGTCGGCTGGGATCGGTCAGCCAGGCGGCGACGGCAGCGTCTGCGGCCGGATCGAGCGTGGTGACATCGAGGTATGCCGTCGCATCCTCCGCCCCAGCGATCGCGATCCCTCGCGCGTCGCCAGCGCCCCTCGCCCACGACCCAACCACGTGCACGCCGGCGCGGTGTCCGGGGACGGCATACCGCTGCAGCCAGGCCGGAACTGCTGCCGCCTCGAGAACTTCCCCGTCGACCTCAAAGCCAGACTCAGCGGGAGTCGCCGTGGTCTCGTGTTCGGCGAGCAACCGCTCCCGCAGGACCCGGAACTCCAGCGAGTCGAACACCGTGTGCACCCGATCGCGGTCCCAGGTCTGGCGCTCGAGCTCGGCCACGGTGATGTCGACGGGCGCATCGGTGACGAGCCGGTTGAGCTGCCGGTTACGCAGGACGAGCTCGAGGTTGTCGCGCAGTGCCTGACCCACCTTGCCACCGATCTGGTCGACGTTGGCCACGACCCCAGACAGGCCGTCATACATCGTGAGCCACTTGGCCGCCGTCTTGGGGCCGACCCCGGGCACCCCCGGCAAGTTGTCGCTCGACTCCCCCACCAGGGCTGCGAGATCGCTGTAGCGCGACGGCGGGACGCCGTATTTGGCTTCGACCGCCTCGGGGGTCATCCGCCAGACCTCGGACACCCCCCTGACCGGATAGAGCAGGGTCACACTGTCAGAGACGAGTTGGAAGCAGTCGCGGTCACCGGAGCAGATGAGCACGTCCATGCCCGCAGCCGTCGCCTGTGCGGTGAGCGTCGCGATCAGGTCATCGGCCTCGAACCCGTCAGCCTGAACAAACCGGATGGACAGCGCGTCGAGAATCTCCTGCACCAGCGAGATCTGACCCTCAAACTCGCGCGGAGTCGCCGAGCGAGTGGCCTTGTACTCCGCGTACGACTCCGACCGGAAGGTCTTGCGGGACACGTCGAATGCCACGCCGACGTGGGTCGGCTGCTCGTCGCGGAGCATGTTGATGAGCATGGACGTGAAACCGTAGACGGCATTGGTGTGCTGGCCCGTCACCGTCGAGAAGTTCTCAGCGGGCAGGGCGTAGAAGGCACGGTAGGCCAGCGAATGACCGTCGAGCAGAAGCAGCCTGGACACGTATGGCAGCCTAGAGCCCATGGCCGACACTGCCCCCACGACCGACGTTTCCAGCCCCTCTGCTCCCCAGGAAGCCGACACCGTCGATTGGTTCAACGCCGACTCGATTAACGCGTTTGGGACCGGCGCCCTGCACCAGCGGATGGGCATCGTGATTACCGAGGCATCCAAGGACCGCGTCGTGGGTACCATGCCGGTCGAAGGCAATACCCAGCCGTACGGCCTCCTCCACGGCGGCGCCTCGGTGGTGTTGGCCGAAGGGCTCGGCTCGATCCTGGCCGTTATCACGGCTGGTCCCGGCCGAGCCGCGGTCGGTGTTGACATCAACGCGACGCATCACCGGCCCGCCATGTCAGGGATCGTGACAGGCGTCGCGACGCCGATCTCGGTTGGTCGCACGATGGGCTCTTACGAAATCGTCATGACTGATGACCAAGGTCGCCGCCTGTGTACCTGCCGCCTCACCTGTTCGCTCCGCGACCTGCCACCGGCGCCCCGGGACGCCTAGTGAGCCGCGAGCCGGCTCTGGGACGCCCGCAACCGCGCCACCCGACGACGAATCATGACCTGGTCGAGGGAATAGCGCGAGGCCGCGCTGTCGCCGGAAAGTTTTCGTCGAAGCGACGCTGTCGACGCCACCCGGCGCGTCGTCAACGGGGTGAATCCGAGACGGGCGTAGAAGCGGTTGGCTTCACGGAGCGTCGCTGGGACGGTGCTCGCGAGCTGTTCTGCGCCATGACGTTCGGCGTATGCCGCGATGGCGGACATGAGCGCCCGCGCGGCGCCCTGGCCCCTGGCTTCACGAACCACGAACAACTGCTCGACGGACAGGCACGCCACATCAGTGAACGGGTTGAGCGAGCAGTCCATGAGCACGGCATACGCCACTGGGGTGCGATCGACGAAGGCGACGAAGGCGACGACGTCGGGTCGACTGAGGGCGTTTGCGATGGCGTCGGGCGTCAAACGGCGCCAGCCAGCGTCTTTGGGCGAGTCGGCCTCTGCGCGTGCCACGGTCCACAGCTCCGCCACGGTCGCAGCCAACTCGGCATCGACCTTGCGCACCACGACTGCTGGTCGAGACACGACATCCTCCCTGGCAACCCAGACCACTCTGTCGCCGTCCCCACACGGCAAGGCCCCGCTGACCTCTTCCGTCCGACTCTAGAGGCTGGCGCAGCCGACACAAAACCCCCCACCTGAACCTGGGCAGCCACTCAAGGGTGTGCCTCCTCACTAAGCTGACGCGGTGAGTGGAGCTTTTCCCGGGCTGGGCACGGTCATCAATGTGGCCACGGTCATCGTCGGCGCAGTGCTCGGCATGTGGGTGGGCCACCGACTCCCAGACCGCACTCGTTCCGTGGTAACCGACTGTCTCGGGCTCACCACCATGCTCGTCGCAGGGCTGTCATGTGTCTCCGTGACAGACAGTGCGTTGCGGCAGGCCGTCGGGTCAGGTGTCCCCGTGCTGATCGTGCTCGGGTCGCTGTTGATCGGATCGATCACCGGCTCGATGCTGCGGATCGGTGATCGTCTTGAGGGGCTCGCTGGCGCGCTGCAAGGGCGCCTCGCCAAGAGGTCGGCTGGCTCATCGGGTTCCGATGTCGCGGGGGATGTCACCGATCAGCATACCGCGCGGGAACGCTTCATCGAAGGCTGGCTGACGGCCTCTCTGCTCTTCTGCGTCGGGCCACTCACGATCCTCGGGAGCTTGTCGGACGGGCTCGGGCGAGGCATTGACCAATTGACCTTGAAATCGGTGCTGGATGGCTTTGCGGCTATGGCGTTCGCGTCGTCGTTCGGGTTCGGGGTGCTCATGTCAGCACTGTCTGTTGCCGTGGTTCAAGGCAGCCTCACCGTCCTTGGCGTGGCGCTCGGATCGCTGCTCCCAGATGCGCACATCGCCGCGCTGACCGCAACCGGTGGCCTACTGCTCGTTGGAATAAGCTTGCGACTCTTACGAATTCGAGAGATTCCCGTCGCCGACATGCTGCCAGCCTTGATTGTCGCGCCGCTGCTCACGCAACTGGTCGTCGCGCTCCGATAGCGCCCAGCGCGTCAGCTCTTTGGCAACCCCGCGATGACGAGCTCGGCGACCTCCCGCATCGACAAGCGCCGATCCATGGCGGTCTTCTGAATCCACCGGAAGGCATCCGGCTCTGACACTGACAGCTGGGACATGAGCAGCCCCTTTGCCCGGTCGACGAGTTTGCGGGTCTCGAGACGGTCGGCGAGATCAGCGATCTCACCCTCGAGGGTACGCAACTGCAGCCACCGACTGCGTGCAACATCAATAGCCGGCGTCAGGTCAGCCACAGTGAAGGGCTTCACAACGTAAGCCATGACGCCGGCTTCAGTGGCGCGTTCGACGAGTTCCCGTTGGCTAAAGGCGGTCAGCATCACCACTGGAGCCAGCGACTCAGACCCAATCATGTCGGCGGCGCTAATGCCGTCCAGCACAGGCATCTTGACATCAAGCAGCACCAGATCGGGCCGCAACTCACGCGTCAAGGTGACTGCCTGCTCGCCGTTACTGGCTTGTCCCACGACGTCATACCCCGCCTCGACCAGCATTTCGGCTAAATCCATACGGATCAGGGCTTCATCCTCGGCGACGACAAGCCGTAGCCGTGGCGTCGCGGTGGGCGCCGAGGAGTCGATGGTCATGCGCGCAAGGATAGTGCGCGGCTGGACATGAGTGCCGGGAGCGGGACTTGAACCCGCACGATCTTGCGATCAGAGCATTTTGAGTGCCCCGTGTCTGCCATTCCACCACCCCGGCGAGGTGCGCAGCACAGCATACCCGTGGTGAGAAGCCGCGCTGCGCACGTGTCAGCTGAGAATCGGCGAGTTCTCTGTGTGCCCGCCCACGCGCAGGACCCGCATCATGTTGGTCGACCCGGGTATGCCGGGCGGCGAACCAGCGACCATGACGATGAGGTCTCCTTCAACGCAGCGGCCTTCCGCCACGAGGCTCGCCTCGACTTGCGCGGCCATCTCGTCGGTGTGGGCGACGGCCGGCCCGAGATAGGTTTCGATCCCCCAAACCAGGGCCAGCTGGCTGCGGGTGGCCGGATTAGACGTGAAAGCCAGCATTGGGATTTTGGACCGGAACCGTGCCAGTCGTTTGGCCGAGTCCCCCGATGCCGTAAACGTCACGAGGTATTTCGCGTTGATGAGATCGCCGACTTCGTATGCCGCCAGTGTCACCGCTCCCCCAATGGTGCGCGGCGACCCGATGAGTGTCCCAAGGCGGTCCAGGCCGTGTTCTTCGGTGTTTTCGATGATGCGAGCAAGGGTCCGGACCGCATCCACCGGCCAAGCGCCAATGCTTGTCTCTCCCGACAACATGACCGCATCAGCGCCGTCGAGGACTGCGTTGGCGGCATCGCTGGCCTCGGCTCGGGTGGGCCGCGAGTTCTCGATCATCGACTCCAGGACCTGGGTTGCGACGATGACAGGCTTAGCACGGTTGCGCGCCAATTCGACTGCTCGCTTTTGGACGAGAGGCACTTGCTCGAGAGGCAACTCGACGCCGAGATCACCTCGAGCGACCATGAGTCCGTCGAAGACCTCGAGGATCTCCGGGAGGTTCTCGACCGCCTGCGGCTTCTCGATCTTGGCGATGACCGGCAGCCGGACCCCGACCTCGTCCATGATCGCGTGGACGTCCTCGATGTCGGCGGCCGAGCGGACGAACGAGAGCGCGATCATGTCGGCCCGCAGCCGTAGGGCCCAACGCAGATCATCCTTGTCTTTCTCCGACAGTGCCGGCACGCTCACAGCGACGCCGGGAAGGTTGATGCCCTTGTTGTTGGACACCATGCCGCCTTCGACCACCACGGTGACGATGTCCGTCGCCGTGACCTCGACGGCCCGCAGGGTCACCTTGCCGTCGTCGATAAGGAGGAGGTCACCGACGCGCACATCTCCGGGCATGCCCTTGAACGTCGTCGACACGCGGCGCCGGTCGCCGAGAATGTCGTCGGTGGTGATGGTGAAGGTATCGCCGGCAAAGAGCTCAACCGGGCCCGAGGCGAAACGGCCAGTGCGGATTTTCGGGCCCTGCAGGTCAACGAGGACACCCACCGCGTGGCCCGAGTCGTCACTCGCCTGGCGGACCGCTCGGTAGACGAGTTCGTGGGCAGCGTGTTCGCCGTGGGACAGGTTGAGGCGAGCGATATCCATCCCCGCAGAAATGAGTTCACGGATCCGCGCGGGGGTGGACGACGCTGGGCCCAACGTGCACACGATCTTGGCTCTACGCATGAGATGCAACCCTAGGCCCGCGGCGCGCCGTCACTGACATCCTCAGCGGGGCGCGCCGCGATCGTCCTAGATCGTGAGCGGCCGGTCGGTCGGGTTGATCGGTCGAGGCAACTGGCTCGGGGTGCCCATGAGCCATGAGTCGACGCCGTGGGCGGCAGCGCGGCCCTCGGCGATCGCCCAGACGATGAGCGACTGCCCGCGCCCCGCGTCACCCGCGACGAACACACCCGGGACGCTCGTCATGTAGGTGTTGTCGCGCACGACGTTGGAACGTTCGTCGAGCTCGACACCGAGTTGCTCGACGAAGCCCTCGGCCTGCGGACCCAGGAACCCCATGGCGAGCAACACGAGTTGCGCCGGGATCTCCCGTTCGGTGCCCGCGACCGGGCTGAACCGTCCGTCAACAAACTCGACCTCGGTGAGGCGCAATCCAGCCACGTGGCCGGAGTCGTCGCCGACGAGCTCGGTCGTCGACACGGCATACACCCGCTCGCCGCCCTCCTCGTGCGCGCTGGCGACGCGGTAGATCATCGGGTAGGTCGGCCAGGGGTGGGCTGGGGACCGCTCTTCGCCGGGCCGTGGCATGATCTCGAGCGAGGTCACCGAGCGTGCGCCCTGGCGCAGCGCGGTGCCGATGCAGTCTGCGCCGGTGTCGCCGCCACCGATGACGATGACGTCCTTGCCGGTGGCGAGGATCTGGCCCTCGACGGTCTCGCCGAGTGCGGCCCGGTTGCCTTGCGGGAGGTATTCCATCGCTTGATGTATGCCGTGCAGCTCACGTCCCGGCACGGGCAAGTCTCGCGGCACCGTGGCGCCTACGGCGAGGACAACCGCGTCATAGCGGGCTCTGAGTTGAGCGCCCGTGATCTCTTCGCCCACCGCGACGCCGCACCGGAAGCGCGTGCCCTCGGCCTCCATCTGGGCGATCCGGCGGTCGAGGACCGCCTTTTCCATCTTGAACTCGGGGATGCCGTACCGCAGCAACCCACCGGGCCGATCGGCACGTTCGAAAACCGCCACTGTGTGGCCAGCGCGCGTCAGTTGCTGGGCCGCGGCCAGACCCGCAGGCCCAGAGCCGACCACAGCAACGGTCTTGCCCGAGAGCCGCTCTGGTGGCTGTGGCACGACCGCACCCGCCTCAAAGGCCCGGTCGATCGTCGTGACCTCGACCTGCTTGATGGTGACCGCTGGTTGGTTGATGCCGAGCACGCAGGCGGTCTCGCACGGCGCCGGGCACAACCGTCCGGTGAACTCGGGGAAGTTGTTCGTGGCGTGCAGCCGCTCGATCGCCTCGCGCCACTGGCCCTTCCAGGCCAGGTCGTTCCACTCCGGGATCAAGTTGCCAAGCGGACAGCCGCTGTGGCAGAACGGAATTCCGCAGTCCATGCACCTGCCGGCCTGCCGACGCAACTGGTCGACATCCTGCGCTTCATAGACCTCACGCCAGTCCTGCAGGCGCACCGGCACCGGCCGACGGGCCGGCAGCTCGCGCTCACGGGTGGTGAGAAAGCCCTGGGGGTCAGCCATGAGACGCCTCCATAATCCGGTTCCAGACTTCGGCGCCGTCGAGGTCCAAGCCTTCGGCTTGGGCTGCCTCGCGAACGTCGAGGACGAGTTGATAGTCACGCGGCAAAATGAGGGTGAACCGCTCCTGCGATTGCTCCCACTCCGCCAAGAGGCGCGCGGCAACCGCCGAATCGGTCCAGCGCACGTGGGCTTCCAAGAGCTCGCGGACTCGAGCGACATCAGCCGGACGCAACGGCATGAGGTCGACGAGTTCGGGGTTGACCAGTTCGGGTCGCAGATCCAGGACGTAGGCGACACCGCCGGACATGCCCGCGGCGAAGTTCCGACCAGTCGGACCGAGCACCAGGACCTGCCCGCCCGTCATGTACTCACAGCCGTGGTCGCCGACGCCTTCGACGACCGCCGTTGCTCCCGAGTTGCGCACGCAGAAGCGCTCTCCAGCGCGGCCGCGCAGATAGATCTCGCCACTCGTCGCCCCGTAGCCGATGACGTTGCCAGCAATGACATTGTCCTCGGCGACGATCGGCGAGGTCTTGTCCGGGCGGACAATGACGCGACCACCGGAGATGCCCTTGCCGACATAGTCGTTGCTGTCACCGAGCAACGTCAGGGTGACACCTGCTGGCAAGAACGCCCCAAACGACTGCCCGCCTGACCCATGGAAGGTCAGCTCGATGGTGCCGTCAGGGAGCCCATAGGGGTGAGCCTTGGTGACCGTGTGCCCGAGCATCGTGCCCACGGTGCGGTTGACATTGCGGACCGCGCTTGTGCCAGAGACGCGCTCGCCGCGTTCGATCGCGGGGGCCGCGATCGCGAGGAGTTCGTTGTCGAGCGCCTTGTCCAGGCCGTGGTCTTGACCGATGGACTGGTACGCCGTGCCCCCGCTGGGGTCCTCGACTGCGGCCAGGATGGGGCTGAGGTCGAGTCCCGAGGCCTTCCAGTGCTCGATAGCCGCGTCCGTGACGAGCGAGTCGACCTGGCCGACGGCCTCCTGCAGGCTCCGGAATCCCAGCGCCGCCAAGATCTCGCGGACTTCCTCGGCGATGTACTCAAAGAAGGTTTCGACGAACTCTGGCTTACCGGAGAAGCGCGCTCGCAGCTCAGGGTTTTGCGTTGCAACACCGACGGGGCACGTGTCGAGGTGACACACCCGCATCATGATGCACCCGCTGACCACGAGCGGAGCGGTGGCAAACCCAAACTCCTCGGCGCCGAGCATGGCCGCGATGGCGACGTCGCGTCCGGTCTTGAGCTGACCGTCGGTCTGGACCACGATCCGGTCGCGTAATCCGTTGAGCCGCAACGTTTGCTGCGTCTCAGCGAGGCCGAACTCCCATGGTGCGCCAGCGTGCTTGAGCGAGGTGAGCGGAGACGCTCCGGTGCCGCCGTCGTGCCCTGAGACCAAGACGACGTCGGCGTGCGCCTTGGAGACGCCTGCTGCGACGGTGCCGACGCCGACCTCCGACACGAGCTTGACGTGGATCCGGGCGCTCGGGTTGGCGTTCTTGAGGTCGTGGATGAGTTGCGCCAGGTCCTCGATCGAGTAGATGTCGTGGTGCGGCGGCGGGCTGATGAGGCCGACGCCGGGGGTCGAGTGCCGGGTCTTGGCCACCCAGGGGTAGACCTTCTTGCCCGGCAGCTGACCGCCCTCACCTGGCTTGGCGCCCTGGGCCATCTTGATCTGGATGTCGTCGGATTCGGTGAGGTAGAGGCTGGTCACCCCGAAGCGCCCGGACGCCACCTGCTTGATCGAGGAGCGGCGAGCAGGGTCGAGGAGTCGCTCGACGTCCTCCCCGCCTTCGCCGGTGTTGGACTTGCCTCCGAGGCGGTTCATCGCGATGGCGAGGGTCTCGTGCGCCTCTTGGCTAATCGAGCCGTAGGACATCGCACCGGTCTGGAAGCGCTTGACGATCTCGCTGATCGGCTCAACCTCGTCGATCGAGATGGGCTCGCGACCCGTGCGCTCCGCGTCGGCGAAGCTGAACAGACCGCGCAAGGTCATGAGCCGTTGTGATTGCTCGTTGACGCGGGCGGTGTACTGCTTGAACACGTCGTATCGCCGCTGGCGCGTGGAGTGTTGCAGGCGGAAGACGGTGTCGGGGTCGAACAGGTGCGGCTCACCCTCACGCCGCCACTGGTATTCGCCGCCGACCCACAGGGTGCGGTGAGCGGGGTGGACACCTTCGATGGGGTAGGCCACCGCGTGTCTGTCGGCTACTTCTTGCGCGATGACGTCGAGGCCGACGCCGCCGAGTTGGCTGATGGTGCCCGTGAAGTAGCGATCCACGACTTCCTGGGACAGGCCGATAGCCTCGAAAACCTGTGCGCCGCAATAGGAGGCCACCGTCGAGATGCCCATCTTGGACATGACCTTGAGGACACCCTTGCCGAGGCCCTTGATGAGGTTGGCAACGGCCTTCTCCGCTGTGACACCGGTGAGCGCCCCAGACCGGACGAGCTCCTCCACACTCTCCATCGCCAGGTACGGGTTGACGGCTGCCGCGCCATAGCCGACGAGCAGCGCCACGTGGTGCACCTCGCGCACATCGCCGGCTTCGACAATGAGACCGACCTGAGTACGCGTCTTTTCCCGGATGAGGTGGTGGTGGACCGCGGAGGTGAGCAGCAGCGACGGGATCGGAGCCAGGTCACGACCAGAGTCACGGTCTGAGAGCACGACGAAACGCACGCCCCTAGCGATCGCCGCCGAGACCTCCGCGCACAGAACCTCGATGCGCGCCGCCATCGCGGACGCACCGCCGAGCACGTCGTAGAGACCCCTGGCCACATACGTGGCATAGCCGGGCAGGTCGCCGTCGGCGTTGATGTGGACGATCTTCGAGAGCTCGTCGTTGTCGATCACCGGGAACTTGACGATGACCTTGCGGGCGTGCGACGGACTGTCTTCGAGGATGTTGCCCTCTGGCCCGATCACCGTTCCCAACGAAGTGACGAGTTCTTCGCGGATCGCATCCAGCGGAGGGTTAGTCACCTGAGCAAAGAGCTGAGTGAAGTAGTCGAACAACAGACGTGGTCGGCTAGACAGCACAGCGATGGGGCTATCGGTGCCCATGGATCCCAGGGGTTCGCCGCCCGTCCGAGCCATGGGACCGAGGATGACCCGCAGTTCCTCCTGGGTGTAGCCGAAGGTCTGTTGCCGGCGGGCAACCGATTTGGCGGGATAGACAATGTGCTCGCGGTCAGGCAGGTCCGCAATGCGAATCAGCCCAGCGTGCATCCACTCCTCGTACGGCGCGGCAGCGGCGAGTTCAGCCTTGATCTCATCGTCACGCACGATCCGCCCGTGCTCAGTGTCAACGAGGAACATCCGACCCGGCTGGAGCCGCCCTTTGCGGACGACGCGTGCGGGGTCGAGGTCGAGAACACCCGTCTCCGACGCGAGGACCACCAGACCATCGTCGGTCACCGAATAACGCCCCGGCCGCAGGCCGTTGCGGTCCAGCACAGCACCGATGACAGTCCCGTCGGTGAAGGTCACGCACGCCGGCCCGTCCCATGGCTCCATCAGGGTGGAGTGGTAGCGATAGAACGCCCGCCGGGCCGGGTCCATGTCGGTGTGGTTCTCCCACGCTTCGGGGATCATCATCAACACCGCGTGCGGGAGCGACCGTCCGCTGAGATGCAGCAACTCCAGGACCTCGTCGAACGAGGCCGAGTCGGACGCACCGGGAGTGCAGATGGGGAACAGTCGGTTCAGATCCCCCGGAATGGCGCTCGTGCTCAACATCGACTCGCGCGCCCGCATCCAGTTGCGGTTGCCCTTGACCGTGTTGATCTCACCGTTGTGGGCGATCATCCGGTACGGGTGAGCGAGCGGCCAGGACGGGAAGGTGTTCGTTGAGAACCGCGAGTGCACGAGGGCCAACTCAGTCTCGAACCGGGGATCGGACAGGTCGGGGAAGAACGGCTCCAGCTGCGTTGTCGTCAGCATCCCTTTGTAGACGAGGGTCCGCGCCGACAGCGACGGGAAATACACCTCGACTTCGCGCTCGGCCCGCTTGCGCATGCAGAACGCCACGCGGTCGAGCTCGAGCCCGGTCTGCCCCTGGTTGCCTTTAACGAAGACCTGAGCGAAGTGCGGCATACACGCCTGGGCGCTCTCCCCCACCAACTCTGGCACGACCGGCACATCGCGCCAGGCCAGCACCGTGAGGCCCTCTTGGGCCGCAATGGCCTGGATCCGCGCGACGGCAACAGACCGAGCCTGGCGCTCCATGGGCAGGAATGCCGCCCCCACGGCATACGCGCCGACCGGAGGGAGTTCGACACCGGTCACGTCCCGCACCTCTTCGCGCAGGAAGCGGTCTGGGATCTGAGTGAGTATGCCGGCACCGTCTCCGACTAGTGGGTCGGACCCGGTTGCCCCGCGGTGGTCGAGGTTGCGCAGCGCGGTCAGCCCGTAATCGACGATGTCATGGCCCGGCCGTCCACGCAGAGTCGCCACCATGGCCACTCCACACGCGTCGTGCTCGAGCTCACGCCGATAGAGCCCGACATCATCGGGCTGAGCAGAAAAGGGCATGCGCGGTTGGGTCATGGGAGAGCCTCACCGTCCGACACCAGGGGCTCTCATCGAGCCGACATGGACAAAAGAGCTGGACGGCGATGGCCAGCCTGAGCAGGATAGCGGCCCGGTTGGCCGCCCTACACTGTGAAACGCGTCATTCCGTATTTTGAGACTCGGCGCTCTCATGGTGAGACGTGGAGCGGGCTGCACGGAGATAGAGCACCGCACCCAGCGCGAAGACGAGGAGCGAGACCCAGACGTTAACCCGTTGGCCGAGAATGCGATTGGCCTCGTCGGTGCGCATCAGCTCGATGACGACGCGCCCCAGCGGATACCCCATGACGACGAAGGCCGCACAGACCTGCCCAGGCTTGAACTCGTGCCTCCGCTCCGCGAATACAAGGACCGCCACGAGGAGCAGACACCAGAGGCCCTCATACAAGAAGGTGGGGTGAAAGATGCCCTTCACGATCGGCTCACCGGACGCATCGAGGAGCGCGTGCCCGGCGTTCTGGTCCCATTCGTAAATGCGCAGCCCCCAGGGCAGATCGGTCGGCGGACCGTAGATCTCGTTGTTGAACCAGTTGCCTAGCCGCCCAAGTGCCTGAGCGATGAGGTACCCGGGCGCGGCCGCATCCACAAAGGTCGCCAGCGACAACCCTTGTCGACGACAGCCGAACCACGCGCCGAGCGCACCGAGGGACACTGCCCCCCAAATCCCGAGGCCACCCTCCCAAATCCGCAACGCCTGCCACGGATTGCCGCCCTCGCCGAAGTACGGCTGCGGCGTCGTGATGACGTGATAGAGCCGGCCGCCGACAATGCCGAAAGGCACCGCCCACGCCGCGATGTCGAGGACGGAGTACTGCTCAGCCCCTCGGCGATCGAGCCGGCGCTGGGCAATCCAGATGGCGACAACAATGCCGAGCAAGATGCTGAAGGCATAGCCGCGGATCGGCAACGGACCCAGGTGCCACACACCCGTCGACGGGCTGGGGATCTCGGCCGGCCAGCCGGCGGCCGCGACCACGGAGGCGAGGGCAGGCATCAGCCCTTCGCTGCCTGGACGGCTGCCGTGAGCTCAGCGGGGTTGCCGGTCAGCTTGAGGACGGTGCCGTTGATCTTGATCGTCGGTGTTCCGGTGACGCCGCTCTTTTCACTGGTGTCCTCGAGCGCGGCAATGTGTGCCTGATACGTGAGGCTCTGCTGACAGGTCTGCCACGTCGCGAGGTCCGCGACCCCAACTGACACCGCGAACTGCTTCAGTTGGTCGTCGGTGTATCCGGTGCCTTCCTTGGCGGGCTGCGCGGCATACACGGCCCCCATGTAGGGGTAGAACTTGCCTTGGTCCGCAGCGCAGAAGGCGCCGTTAGCTGCCCGGACGGACGAGTCGTTGCGCAGCATCATGTCGAGGAAGGTCATCGTGTGCACGACGAGTTTGACCTGGTTGTTCTGGACGAGTTGCGCCACCGTGGGCCCATAGCGCCCTTCGAAGAGAGCACAGGCCGGGCACTGTGGGTCCTCGTAGACGTCGAGTGTGGGCACGCCTTGCGCCTGTGGGTTGACGACCATGGCTTGACCGAAGCCCAAGGCCCCCTTGGGGACAGCTCCGTTGCTAGCGGGGTTCGCGGTTCCGGGCGCCGACGTGGCCCCCGTGGGAGCTGTACCTCCCGTCGCCGCTGCGCCGCCGGTGCCTGCGGAAGCCCCTGATCCCGCTGTGATCGCTGGTGTGCCGCTCGATCCGGGATTGGACTTGCCGATCCCGATGAACAGCAGTGCGACGACGACCGCGACCGACACCAGGGCGATGAGCCCGCCGATGAGGATCCGGTTGGTCGAGGAAGGAGCTGTGGCGGCTAGTTTGTCGGTCGCGTCAGGACGAGGCATGCCGACATTGTCCCCTATGTGCGTGCCCGACTCAGAACCGGTCGTCCAACGCAAATGCAGATCGCGGTGCGCGCACCAGCCATAACGACGCACCGAGCATGAGCAGGTCACGTCCAAGCTCCAGCGGGTATGCCGTCCGCCCCGGTTCGATCGACCCGCCGCCACCAAAGCAGCCGCAGTCAATCGACAACCCCTGAGCCCAGGCCCAGACAATGCCGATGATGAACGCCACGATGAGTAACGCCGACAGCGCCGCGGCAACCCGGGTGAAGGCCCCGAGGACGAGCAGCAAGCCAACGATGATCTCGATCGCCGGAAGGGCATAGCCGACATAGCCCGCGAGGTCGTAGGGCAGGAGTTGGTAGGCGCGCACCGCGAAAGCCGATGCGGGGAGATTCGTGATCTTGAGGCCACCCGCGACGATGAGCACGAGGCCCAGGGCGATCCGGACGAGCCCCCGCACGAGCTCCCAGCGGCGTTCAGTCACCCGCGTCCCTCTCGGACGCCCGCGGCGAGCTCAGCTGCCAGGCGACCCACAGCGCTGGGCCCGCCTTCGTCGAGCGCGCGCACGAGGGCTGACCCGACGATGACGCCGTCTGCGTATCGCGCGACCTCCGCCGCTTGCGCTCGATTCGAGACGCCGAGGCCCACACAGACGGGCAGGTCGGTCACCGCTCGGGTGCGCGCCACCACGTCCGCCGCGGCGTCGCCGACCGACGCTCGAGTTCCCGTCACGCCCATCGTCGAGGCGGCATACACAAAGCCGCGGCAGGCAGCGGTCGCGACCGAGAGTCGCTCGGTCGTCGACGACGGAGCGACGAGGAAGACGGGGTCAAGATCGTGACGGCGCGCGGCTTCGAGCCATTCGCTGGCTTCGTCGGGAATGAGGTCGGGTGTGATGACGCCGCTCCCACCCGCTGCCGCCAAGTCGGCCGCGAAGCGGTCGACACCACGGCGCAGGATGAGATTCCAATAGCTCATGACGTATGCCGGTGCGCCAGCTGCAACGGATGCCGCCACCGCCGTGAAGACGTCATCGACGGTCATGCCAGCTGCCAGCGCGGTCTCCGTCGCGCGTTGAATGACCGGACCGTCCATGAGTGGGTCGCTGTAGGGGACGCCCACCTCAACGATGTCAACGCCACCTTCGACAATGGCGGCAATCGCCTCGAGGCTGCCGGCGAGGGTTGGGAAGCCGACCGGCAGGTAGCCGATCAGAGCGGCCCGCCCCTCCTCGCGGCACGCAGCCAGCGCCGAGGATCCAGCGCTGGGTGTGGTGCTCGTCACGGCATACCCCCCTCGTCATCGCCCAAGAGCCCGAACCAGCGGGCGGCAGTATGCACGTCCTTGTCCCCGCGGCCGGAGAGGCTCACGAGCAGGACGGCGTCTGGGCCGAGTTCTTGACCGAGCACCATGGCGCCGGCCAGTGCGTGGGCCGACTCGATCGCGGGGAGGATCCCTTCGGTGCGGCTGAGGAGGCGGAAGGCCTCCATGGCTTCAGCATCGGTGGCCGAGCGATATTCGGCCCGCCCCGTCTCGAAGAGGTGCGCGTGCTCGGGGCCAACGCTCGGATAATCCAATCCCGCAGAGACAGAATGGGATTCAATCGTTTGGCCGTCGTCGTCTTGCAGCACATAGGTCGCGGCACCGTGCAGCACCCCACGACTGCCGCCAGAGAAGCGGGCGGCGTGACGGCCGGTCTCAACCCCATCGCCGCCTGCCTCGACTCCGACTAGCCGTACCGAGGCATCGTCGAGGAACCGGTGGAAGATGCCCATCGCATTGGATCCGCCACCGACACAGGCGATCACGGCGTCGGGGAGGCGCCCCACAAGGTCGAGGACCTGAGCGCGGGCTTCGACGCCGATAATCCGGTGGAAGTCGCGCACCATCTCGGGGAACGGATAGGGGCCGGTCACGGTGCCGAGCACGTAATGCGTGTCGTCGACATTGGCAACCCAGTCGCGCAGCGCCTCGTTGACGGCATCTTTGAGCGTTTGACTGCCGTTGGTGACAGCGATGACCTCGGCACCGAGCAACCGCATCCGCGCAACGTTGAGGGCCTGGCGTTCGGTGTCGACCTTGCCCATATAGACGACGCAGTCGAGCCCTAAAAGCGCTGCGGCAGTAGCGGTTGCGACACCATGCTGACCCGCGCCGGTCTCAGCGATGACCCGCCGCTTGCCCATGCGCTTGGCCAACAAGGCTTGCCCGAGGACGTTATTGATCTTGTGTGAGCCCGTGTGGTTGAGGTCCTCGCGCTTGAGCAGGACCCGAGCCCCAGCGCAGTGCTCGGCAAACCTGGGGACCTCAGTGAGGATTGAGGGGCGGCCCGTATATGTGCGGTGCAGTCGGTCGAGTTCACCAACAAACTCTGGGTCGACCAGGGCCTTGCGGCGCACCTCGTCAAGTTGTTCGAGCGCGGGGATGAGGGCCTCTGGCACATAACGTCCACCGAAGTCGCCAAAGCGGCCGATGCCTGGGGAGCCGAGTGCTGCGGTCATCGGGAGGTCTCCTCTCCAGATGTCGGTATGCCGTGTGCCCGCACCGCTGCGAACTGCGCGACGGTGGCGGCGGGGTCTCCGTGGATCACGAGAGCCTCTCCGACGAGCACAGCATCGGCGCCAGCGTTGGCGTAGGCCTGGACATCTGCGACGTCACGAATCCCCGATTCGGCGACCGCGACGGCGGTGTCGGGGATGAGCGGCCGCAATCGGGCAAAGACTGACCTGTCAACCTCGAGCGTCTTGAGGTTGCGCGCGTTGACGCCAATGACCCGAGCTCCGCTGGCAACGGCCCTGATGGTTTCTTCTTCATCGTGGACTTCGACGAGCGCTGTCATGCCGAGTGCTTCGGCCTGCTCACGCATCGATACGAGTTGAGTGTCGTCGAGGGCGGCGACGATGAGGAGGATGAGGTCTGCCCCCCAGGCTCGCGCCTCGACGATCTGATAGGGGTCGACCATAAAATCTTTGCGCAGCACCGGGATTGCCACTGCCTCGCGCACGGCGTGGAGGTCATCGAGGCTGCCGCCAAAGCGGCGCTGCTCGGTCAAGACACTGACCGCGGTGGCGCCGCCAGCGGCATACTCAGAGGCGAGGGCAGCGGGGTCCTCGATAGCCGCGAGGGTGCCCTTGCTGGGACTCGAGCGTTTGACTTCGGCGATGACTGCTGTGCCGGTGGCAGCTCGCAGCGCGGCCTCGGCGTTGAGCCCGCGCCCGCGCGCGGCGGCGCGGAGCTCAAGCTGCTCTCGGGAGGTCGACGCCTGCCGGAGAGCGAGGTCAGCGCGGACACCATCGATGATGCTGTCGAGGACACTCGGGGTGGGTGGCACCGGTCAAATCTACGTGGTCAGCGCTAAGCGGGCGAAAGCCAGTCCCATCCTGGGACATTGCGCAGCACCCAGAACGCCACGGTGGCAAGGAGAGCGAGCCGGAATCCCCATCCGTCGGGGGTGATGCGCACGGGGGGACGACCGCGGGCGAACCACCAGGCTCCGCCGATGAGGCCCACGGCGAGGAGGGGCAGGACCAGTGGGTGGAAGCTCAGGGACTCCGCAACGTTGCCGTGCATGAGGGCGTGCGCTGAGCGCAGGCCGCCGCAGCCGGGGCAATAGAAGCCGGTCGTGGCCAGGATGGGGCACGGGAGATAGCGACCCGACTCGCCGGGGTTAACGGCATACAGGTATGCCGTCGCCGCGACTCCTCCGGCCGCGAGTAGCACCCTGCGCGAGCGCCTTGGCGATGCCCCAGTGAATGCCACTGAACCCCTTCTCTTACCGGAACGGCCCGGTCGACCTCGCAAGCCAGAGATGCACCAGGCTCACGACCCACAATGCTGTAGAAACGATGCCAAGGATCAGGCCGGCGGTGGCCATCTCAGAACCCGACTGGTAACCGCGAGAGGATCTGATCTCGCGCTCAGCCTGTCGAGCCTCCATGATCGCAATCGGGCCGAGGATGAAGCCTAAGCAGACAAACCCCAGGATGCCGTAGATGAACGCTCGCCGCGCACCCTTGTTGAGCGTTGGCACCACGGGGTACGCAGTGACCCGTGGGTTGGGGGCGACCGAGTTGGCCGGCGTGTGGACCGCGCACCGATGCGCGCAGGTCAGCAGAGGTGCGGGCGAAGCAGAGGGGGATATTTCATACACGTGGCGTCCCGTCCTGGTTCTCTCCGCGAGCCAATGGAGCTCGCATCAAGGACAGTAATGAGTGTGCCCGCACCCTCGAGTGGGTTATCCACAGCCCCCAGACGCCAGCGCGCGCCGCTCCCATCTGGAGCGACGCGCGCTGTCTCGCCGAGCGTGTCGGCTAGTTAGATGCCAAGCGGTAGATGAGCCCGATCGCCCACAGGACGAGGGCGACGATACCCAGGATGAACCCGGCCTTCGCCATGCCCTCGCCGGTCTGCCGGCCACCGGATGCTGCGATCTCGGCCTGCGCCTTGCGGGAGAACACGATGGCGAGCGGACCGAGAACGACCCCGAAACACAGGAATCCGACGATCCCGCAAATGAGCGAGATCAGGGCGTTCTGGTTGCGGACCGGAGCGCCGAATCCTTGTGCCGGCATCCCATAACCAGGCTGCGGGGGCGGCGCTGGCGGACCGGAGTAGCCGCCACCGTAGGCACCGCCATGGCTGCCCTCAGCGGGTGGCGGCGGCGTGGGTGAGGAGTAGCCGCCACCGTAAGGGCCACTCTGGCCTCCGTCTTGCGGCGGTGGAGGTCCACCGTAGCCACCCGGCGGTGGCGGTGGTGGGGGCGGTGGCGGCGGAGGGGATCCGTAGGACATGGGCATTCCCTTTCGTTGGGGCGGATGTCCAGAACCGGTACAACAGCAGAGGAAAGCCTAACCAGCGGCACGATCAGACGCGACCGCAACGCGGGTCCAATACGGGAAAGGAACGGGTTGGGGCGCAGGTTACTTCGGGACCGTGAGCACGTAGGTGTTCATCACCTTGTCACCCCAGGTCTGCCGTTTGGCATCCCAGAGTGGGGCCAGCCAGCCAATGGGAAGTCCGCAGATGATGGAGTCGAGGATGTGAGCAATATCGCGCAACAGGGCCTTGCCCGTCCCTAGAGGGGCGCCATTGGCGTCGACAAGTGTGACTCCGGCCATCTTGCGACCGATGGTTTGACCCTGGCCACCCTTGATCCCGCGGTTCCAGACCCACACGGCGATCATGATCACCAAACCGAGCAAGAGCAGGCCCAGGTTGCCGGCGCTGGTGGACGCCGTCGTCTGCCCGTTGATGGTCAACGTGGTGGTCTTGGGCAGGCCGATGAAGTAGAGGATCGATCCCGGAATGGACAGGGCGTAATCGACAATGTAGCCCAGCGCGCGCTGTGGCCATTGAGCGAGCGCTCCGGCACCCGGAGTAGATGACCCGACGCCACCGGGCGCACCATACGGTCCAGGCATCTGCACTGGCGGCGGTGGCGGTGCGCCGTATGGCGTCGGGGGCGGCGCACCATAACCCGGCTGCTGTCCGTAACCGCCACTGCTGGGGAATCCGTCGGACGGTGGCGGCGCGCCATAGCCGCCACCGGGTGGCGGCGGCGGAGGCGGGGGCGGAGGGGGCGTGCCGTACGACATGACGTGTCCCTTTCACAGTGGATGGAGGCGAGGTAAGACGCCGAGATGGGAAGGCTAGGTCACACCCTGCCTCTCATGCGGGCTTTTCGCTCAGGTGACGCCGCGTGTCAGCGGTTGCACCCGACCCTCAAGGGGCGCCGGTCGAACCCGAGAGCTATTTGCGCGCAACGCTTTTGTCGACGCCGAAACCAGCCATGGCGAGGACCTTGCCCGCGATGACGCCGATAACCGCGATCACGGCGCCGACGATGAAGAGCGTCTTGGACGCGACGACAACAGCCCACGCCATGACGGCGGAGGCAACGAGCAAGATGGCGACGCCGGTCCACGCTGCCGTGCTCTGCCCGTGGTTGTCGTGGTCAATGTCAGACATCGATCGTTCTCCTTCACGCGACCGCGCGATGCGGCTGAGGTCTTGTCGGGCACATTCTGTCAGGTCGAGCTGCCCGGCGTGCGGGGGGAGGCATCGTGAGTTGGGTCGTGTCCTTCTGACAACTCGTCCCAGGCTGACCTACGGGCCCCGCGAGAGTCGGGCTGATCCGGCTGGAAGCGGTCGAATCGCGCCGACAATCCATCCCAACGCCGAGCGGACCACGCCCCAGCGAGCGATGATCCGAGCAACACCATAAGCGCGGCGAGTGCGGTCCAGGCCCACACCGAGAGATTCCCCGAGGCCCCGAGCGACCCCGTCCGACCGGCCACCTCCGCGGCACGTCGCCCGATGACGGCCGAGGGATCACCGAGCACCGGCACAACGAGTGCGACCGCACCTGCCGCCGCGAGTGCCTGGACGATGCCCGCGATTCGGCGGATGGCCCGCCCTCCGGTCAGCAACGCAAGCAAGGCTGCCCCAACGACGAGCCCGAGTGCGACGGCAGCAGGAGTTGCCTGGGTGCCGGTCACGCCGAGGGTTGCGCTGCCAAGGACGGCGTCGGTCGTGCGCCCGCTCACCCAGACCTGAGATGCGGCGAGCAGGAAGACACCCAGCGGCACGAGGACAGCGAGAGCCACGGTCCGCTTGGTCATCGCCGATCCCCCACTGCTCGCATGCCGGACGCTGCCCGAACTGCTCGGATCACGGCAGCGGCTTTGTGATGGCACTCTTCGTATTCGAGTTGCGGTTGTGAGTCTGCGACGATGCCGGCTCCGGCCTGCACGTAGGCCACACCATCACGAATGAGCGCCGTCCGAATGGCGATCGCCATGTCGAGGTCGCCCGCGAAGTCGAGATAGCCGACCACTCCCCGTACACGCCCCGACGGAGCCCTTCGAACTCGTCGATCAGAGCCATCGCTCGAGGTTTGGGGGCACCCGAGAGCGTCCCAGCGGGGAAGGTCGCGACCAGGACGTCGTATGCCGTCATCCCCTCGCGCAACTCTCCGACGACGGTCGACTCCAGGTGCATGATGTGGCTGTAGCGGCGGATCGTCATGAACTCGACCGTGTCGACCGTGCCGGCACGGCATACCCGCTGTAAATCGTTGCGGGACAAGTCAACAAGCATGACGTGCTCGGCGCGCTCCTTGGCGTCGCCGAGGAGGTCGTCCGCGAGGGCGACGTCGTGCTCAGGTGTCTTGCCGCGCGGCCGGGAGCCTGCGATCGGGTGCGTCATCGCTTGACGGCCAGTCACCTTGATCAGTGCCTCAGGACTCGAACCCACGACGTCGTATGCCGTCCCGTCAGGGTGTGGGAGGCGCAGCACGTACATGTAAGGGCTGGGATTCGAGGCCCGCAGGGCTCGGTAGACGTCAATCGGGTCAGCGGGTGATGGCATCGAAAAGCGCTGCGACACAACGATTTGGAAGGCGTCGCCCGCACGGATGGCTGCTTTGCAGCGCTCGACGATATCGTGATATTCAACCTGGCTGTGCGAGCTGGTTGCGGCGATCTCGACCGGTTCCACAAGAGCAACCGTCGAGGGAGCGGGCGCCGCAAGGTCGGTCATCATCCGGTCGAGGCGTTCCACTGCATCCCGCCACGCCCACTCCATGCGGGCATCGGTGTCGTCATAGTTGACCGCGTTGGCGATGAGCAGGAGCGAGCCATCTGCGTGGTCAAGGACGGCGAGGTCAGTGGCGAGCACCATCGCCAGCTCCGGAATCCCCAGGTCGTCTGTGCCGTTGTCGGGCACGCGCTCCCACCGGCGGACAGCGTCATAGGTGATCGCGCCGACCATGCCGCCGGTCAACGGCGGGAGCCCCGCGATCCGCTCGGTGGCGAGGGCGGCAACGGTCGCGCGTAGTGCCTCGGTTGGGTCACCGTCGGTGGGCACACCCGCGGGGGGCTGCCCGATCCAATGGGCCTGGCCGTCGAGCTCGGTCAAGGTCGCCGCGCTGCGCGCGCCGATAATCGAGTAGCGCGACCACACGCCGCCATGCTCGGCCGACTCCAGCAGGAACGTGCCCGGCTGTCCCTGCGCCAGTTTGCGGTAGACACCCAGGGGCGTCTCCCCGTCCGCCAACAGGCGTCGAACGACCGGGATGACGCGGCGCGAGCGGGCGAGCTCAGCGAACAGGTCGAGGCTTGGCCACGTCCGGCCCCACCCGAGCTCCGCGTGGACTTCAGACATGGGCCACGCCCTCGCCTGGGTTTGCGCCTTCGACACTCTCAGCTGGCCAGACGCCCTCGACCGCCGCCAACGGGCGCGCGTCAAAGCACGTCCGATCACCGGTGTGGCAGGCGCCGCCGACCTGGTCGACCCGTACGAGGAGCGCGTCGCCGTCGCAGTCGAGAGCGACCGATCGCACGTACTGCCCGTGCCCGGACGTGTCGCCCTTGCGCCAGTACTCCCCGCGCGACCGCGACCAGAACGTCACTCGGCCGCTCGTCAGTGTGCGTCGCAGCGCCTCCTCATCCATCCACCCGAGCATGAGCACCTCGCCCGTGTCGTGTTGCTGGATGATCGCGGCCACCAAGCCAGCGTCGTCGCGCTTGAGCAGCGCCGCGATCGCGGGGTCGAGCACGCGGCCGGCGTCGGGAGCAGAGGAGGCGAGCACCCCGCCATTGTGCCGGGTCCGAGCTGGAGTCGTTGCCAGCGCTCGCGTCGGGTCCCGCTAGGTCCGAGCCGCCAATGCGACTAGCCTGACCGCCGTGGAGGCCTACGTCGACATTCCGTGGGCCCCCTCCGGGACCCCCGTCCCGTTGGCCTTCGGTCCCCCTCGTGAGATCGTCGCCGCAACCGGCCTCACCGGGGTGCGCCCTGCCCTTGACCGGGTCGCCACCGCTTGCGCTGCAGGCGGATTCGCTGTCGGGTATGTCTCGTACGAAGCAGCGCCCGCGTTCGACCCGGCGATGCGGGTGCGCGGTGGCTCCGGTATGCCGTTGCTCTGGTTCGGCATCCACGACGCGCCCCTTCCCGCCCGGCGCACAGCCCGCCCTTACGCCTGCTCGCGCTGGGAGCCAGGAACCACATCCGAGGCGTATGCCGCGTCGATCGCGGCCGTCCGCGCCGCCATCGCCCGGGGTGACACCTACCAGGTCAACCACACCATGCGGTTGCGGGCTCGCCTGGCCGGTGACCCGCTCGCGGCGTTTGACGACCTCCGGCGGGCGCAAGGCCACGGTTGGTTCGGCTATGTCGACACCGGCGAGCACGCCATCGCGTCAGCGTCCCCTGAGTTGTTTTTCACCTGGGACGGCAGCGACGGTGGCGTTCTCACCACCCGACCGATGAAGGGGACGCGGGCACGGCATACCGACCCTGCCGAGGACGACGACGCGCGCCGCGATCTCGTGAACTCGGCCAAAGACCGCGCCGAGAACCTCATGATCGTCGATCTCTTGCGCAACGACGTGGCGCGGGTGTGCGAGCCCGGGTCCGTCGCGGTGCCATCTCTGTTTGAGGTCGAGGACTACCCGACCGTGTGGCAGCTCACCTCGACGGTCACCGGACGGACTCGCCCCCAGACCACGCTCACGCACCTGTTCGACGCGCTCTTCCCCTGCGGCTCGATCACCGGTGCGCCCAAGGTGAGCACGATGTCGCTCATCGCGGAGTTCGAGGATCGTCCGCGCGGGGTGTACTGCGGGGCGGTGGGGATTGTCTTCCCTGGCGGTGCGGCTGCCTTCAATGTCGCGATCCGCACCATGGTGATCGATTACGACACGGGTATCGCGCGGTACGACGTCGGCGGCGGGGTGGTCTGGGACTCGACCGGAGCCGACGAGTATGCCGAAGCCCTCGCCAAAGCTCGCGTACTCGAACCCACCCAAATCGACGTCGACCTCTACGAAACCGCCCGCGTCACTGACGGCAAAGCCGTCCTCGAGGCACGACACCTCGATCGGATGGCTGCCTCCGCGAAGTGGTTTGGTCGACCCTTTGATCGCGACCGCGCTGCGCACCTCTGGCGATCGCTGCCCAATGGTGACTTGCGCGCACGGCTGCTGCTGTCGCCCGCTGGGGACCTTCGGGTGGAATCGGCCCCGCGAGTCCCCCCAACGCCGCTCACAGCGGTGCTCGCGCACGACCCCGTGTGGTCGGGCGACCCGTGGCTGCGCCACAAGAGCAGCCGACGCGAGGTGTATGCCGCCGCCCAGGCTTTCGCTGCTGCGAGCGGCCACGGTGAAGCCCTGTTGTGGAACGAGCGCGAGGAAATCACCGAGTTCACGGTCGGGAATGTCGTCGTCGAGCTCGATGGCCAACTCGTCACGCCGCCCGTGGACTGCGGACTGCTGCCCGGCACCTTGCGCGCTGAACTCATCGCGCTCGGGGATGTGGTCGAGCGTGTGGTGACTTTGGCGGAGCTGCCCCGATGTGGTCGGGTGTGGCTGGTCAACGGCGTGCGCGGCTGGGTCCCCATCACCCTCGTCCTCGCAGACGTGGGCTAAGACCCCTGCTGGGCCGCCCAGGATGCATGAAGCGACGCATAAACCCCACCGGCAGCGAGCAATTGCGTATGCGGTCCACGCTCGACGATGCGACCGGCGTCAACGACAATGACCTCATCGGCTGCTTCAGCCGTGGACAGGCGGTGGGCGATGGCGACCGACGTGCGGCCACGAGTGGCGCCGTCGATCGCTCGCTGGAGCCTGACCTCAGTCTCTGGGTCGACAGCCGACGTGGCCTCGTCGAGCAGGAGGAGGTCGGGTTGGGCCAGGTAGGCCCGGACCAATGCCACGAGCTGCCGCTCGCCAGCCGAGAGTGACTCGCCCCGCTGACCCACCTCGGTCTGCAGGCCCAATGGGAGCCCGCGAACCCAGGAGTCGAGACCGAGTTCGGTGAGGATTCCCCAGATCTCGGTTTCGGTGGCACTGGGTTGCCCGTAGCGGAGATTGTCGAGCAGCGACGCATCGAACAAGAACCCCTCTTGCGGGACCAGGACCACGCGCTGCCGCAGAGACGCGAACCGAATCTCGCGCAGGTCGATCCCGTCGAGGGTGACTGTGCCCTCCGAGGGATCCATCAGTCTGGCAAGCAGCTTGGCCAACGTCGACTTCCCTGAGCCGGTCTCGCCCACGACAGCCACCCGGGCTTTGGGCTCGATATGCAAAGTGACGTCCTGCAGGACGGGAGGTCCACCGGGGTAGGCGAAGGAGACCTCATGGAAGTCGACGGTGATGGGACCGCGGGGCAGGTCGACGCCGTTCTCGGCAGGATCGGCGACGTCAGCGGGGGTGTCGATGATGCCGATGACTCGGCGCCACCCTGCGACGGCGTTCTGGAGTTCGTTGAGGATCTCGGTCGCTTGTTGGACCGGCATCGTGAAGAGGTTGACCAGGAACAAGAACGCCAACAGCTCGCCGAGGGTGAGCTGCCCGCGGGCAGCGAGCACCGTTCCGACAACCAGCACAACGGCCGTCGTCAACCCAGACACGAATTGCCCGGCCGTGAAGGCGACCACCGCTCTGACCTGCGCGCCCACCGCCGCTTTGCGGTGTGCCTCGATCGCGGTGTCGATCCGCCGCGCGGTGCGCTCCTCAATGGCATAGGCGCGGATCGTCGAGGCGCCGACGACAGCTTCGGAGATGGCGCCGAGTAGCGCCCCAACACGCTCCCGGACGACGGTGTAGGCCCGGCCCACCACTCCCTGGAAGTGTCGGATGAGGAAGAAGAGGGGGATAAAACAGCCCCACACCACGCCCGCGAGGATGGGGCTGAACCACAGCATGAGACCAGTCGCGAGCGCGATCTGGCCGATGCTGATCACGAGCATCAACCCGCCGAACTGCACAAACGCGGAGATTGTGTCGACGTCCGAGGTCACACGCGAGACCAGCGACCCGCGACGTTCGGTGTTTTGGGTCAGCATGGACAGGTCGTGGATGTGCCGGAAGGCGCGCAACCGTAGGGCCGCAAGCCCATTCTCAGACGACGTAAACAGGCGCACGTTCACGGCATACGCGCTGAAGGCAGTGACGACGACCCCAGCCATCGCGAGCCCAACCCAGAACCACACCCGGCCCAGGTCCGGCCCACCCGCGGCGAGGAGCCCCTCGTCGGTGGTGCGCTGGATGACCAAGGGCACCATGACTCGGCCGAGTGTCGACAGCAAGGCGAGGACCAGCGTGATGCCGAGCCCGCGGGTGAGCTCTGGTGAGAGAACTGCGCCCCGGCGCAAGGTGGCCCAGGTCGACAGGTCCCCCCCGGACCCGATCCCGGAGTGGTCGACCAGAGGTGCGGCGCCGTGTCGGCTCATGGGAGGAGCACCTCCTCCTCGCGCGCGGCGGCATCCCGGGCGTATGCCGTGACCAGGCTTGCGTACGGCGGGCACCGGTCGAGCAACTCGGCATGGGTGCCGTGGTCGATCACGGTGCCATCGGCGAGGAAGACGACCTCGTCGGCGAGCGCAATGGTCGCAAGCCGGGAGGCGACGACGACGACGGTCATGCCGTCTGCGACGGTCCGCAAATCGTCGAGGATGGCCTGCTCCACGCTCGGGTCGACCGCGGAGGTGGCGTCATCGAGCAGGAGGAGCTGGGGCGCCCGGACGATCGCGCGGGCGAGGGCAATCCGCTGCCGCTGTCCGCCGGACAAGTTGGCGCCGCGCTCCCCCACGCGCGTGTCAAGACCAGCGGGCAATGCGCTGACGAACGACTCGGCATGGGCAATGTGCAGAGCGCGCCATACCTCGTCATCGGCATAGTGCCCGCCGAGAGTGACATTGCCGCGGACGGTGTCCTCGAAGAGGAAGGTTTGTTGCGGCACCAGCGCGGCCACCTCGGCAAGGGCACCATGGCGCAGCGCACGCAGGTCGAGGCCGTCGACCAGCACGGCGCCTGAATCGGGATCGACGAGCCGGACCATGAGCCCGGCCAAGGTTGACTTGCCTGAGCCGGTCGGGCCGACAATCGCGGTTGTGGACCCCGCGGTGACGTCCACCGTCACGTCGTGGAGCACCGGGGACTTCTCGGTGCTGCCGTCAGGTTGGTCAACGTCATAGGCGAACTCCACGGCGCGAGCGGCAATCGAGATCGGGCGGCCGTCGCGTCGCAGTGCGTTGTCGCCGAAAACCATGCCGCCGCGGGCCTCCAACACGGCGGCGACTCGCTCCCAACCCACCACCGCGCGGGGCACTTCGCCGAGCACCCAACCGAACGCGCGCACCGGGAAGGACAAGACGGAGAAGAGGTAGGCAATCTGCACAACTTCGGCAGCGCTGACTTCGCCGCGGGTCGCCTGCCACGCGCCGACCCCGATGACGACGAGCGTGCCGATCGTGGGGATTGACTCGATCGCCGGGTCGAAGGTGCCGCGCGTGCGCCCCACGGCGATATTGGCGTCCCTCAAGCGGTGGGTGACCTCAGCGAAGCGGGCGGCCTCTTCGTCCTCGCGCCCCAGCGACTTGACGACGAGGGCAGCCTCGAAGCTCTCGTGGGCGACCTCGGAGACGTCGGCGCGCAGCTGCTGAGCGCGGGTCACCTGCGGAGACATGCGGCGCTGGAAGATCGCGTTGGCGCCGAACAGCAGCGGAAAGACCACCATGGCAACCGCAGCCAAGACCGGATCGACAATGACCATCTGCACGGCACCAAAGATCAGCATGACGACGACGCCGAGGGCCATCGGCAGCGGCGCGAAAATGTTCCACGTCGCCTCGACGTCAGCGTTGGCGTTGGATAGCAACTGCCCGGATGGATGCCTGTGGTGCCAACTCAACGGCAACGTCAAATACTGCCGGGTCACCTTTTGGCGATAGCTCGCTCCGAGGCCATACATCGCGATGCCAGCGCCCACTCGCCGCAAGATGATCCCGCATACGTTGAGCAGAACGACGCCTGCGATGGTGAGGCCGATCTGCCACAGCTGGCCTGGGGTCACGCTCCGCGCGGCCACCGCGGGTGCGATGACGCCCTCAGTCAAGCGACCAATGACCCACGCCATCGCGCCGGTCATGATGCCGTACAGCGCCGAGCCGAGGACCGCGACCAAGAACCAGCGCGGCTGCTCCCGCGCCCCCCGCGCAACCACGCTGACGCCACGCCGAAGCGTCGAGCGGGGCACGGCAGACATGGGTCCTCAGGGTGATGTTGAGCGGGTGATGTGCAGCGCCCAGCTTCTCACGCGCCACCGACACCCATCGACCGGCGCGTCACTCGTTCCGATTGACCCTGGGTCAGCCAGCTGCGGCCGCGATGAGATCCGGCGCCATGCCGTCGTCAATCGACCACGCGAGGACCTGGGGTCGGACGCCCTCGACCACGCGAACGGTGACCCAGCCCTGCAACGGGATTGTGAGAACGTTGCCGGTCGGGGTGCCCCACAGCGCTTTCTGCGCATCGAGGAGTTTGGGGATCGCCGAGGCCTTCGAAAAAGTCAGCGTGTACGTGCAATGGAATGCCCCCAGACCGAGCACTCCTGAGCTCGTCGCCACGGAACGCATATACGGTGCCCCGCTGGCATCGGTATCGACGGTGCAGACCAGTGCCGTGTCTTTCTGGCCCCACCTCGGAGTCTCCTGTTTAGTCCAGCCCGCAGGAATGGAGCCGAGGTCCACCCCTGCCGACCAGTCGGAGTCGGCCATATAGGCCAGGGCCGCCTTGACGACCGCCAGGGCCGCTGCCTGTTGAGCTTCGGTCGCAGGTACGGGATTCGCAAGGTCGCCGATCCCCTCGGGTATGACTCCGGACATCTCGATCAGCCATGGCGCGGTGGGATTGGCCTGAGTCATCGCGATCAGTTTTCGACGTACACCGATCGTGGGAGTACCTGTGCTCGAACCCGAGGAGTCCGCCGACGCGGTGCCCCCGGTCGGGGGCGTCGCGGTCGCTGCTCCTCTCGGCCCACCTGTCACCAGCCCCAACATCCAGCGTCCTTGACCGGACGCGACCGGGGGACCCAACTGACGCACCGCGACCATGTCGAACGGCTCCGCGGGCTTGCGTGGCTCCTCGGCGTACCGTCTCTGGACGTTGCTCACGAGGTCCTTTTCGAGGAGGGGACCGGTGTCCGCGAACTTCCACTTGGTCGGGTCGAGCGCATTGGCCGCCACGATGGCCACGTTGTTGCGATCGTTGTAGTCCATCAGTGCGGTGCGCAACAGCGCATCTGGGTCATCCGTGCTGCTGGTTGCCGCCCCCGCCGACGACGGTCTCGGGGACGTGCCTTCGGTCGGGCTGCATGCGGCACAGGCCACCACGAGCAGAGCGAGAAGGATCGCCGGGAGAGACACGACGGAACCTCATGACCTCCATCAAGACACAGCGCCCGTCCCACCTTCAAGAGGGAGCCAGCGTGATGCTGTGCGCACTGAACGTGACACGCCGGAACGGGAAAGTGCGGGGCGGCATACCCAGCAGGTATGCCGCCCCGCACCAGTTGCGTTGCGCGAGAACCGATCAGGCGTCGGTAGGAGCCTCGCCAGCGTCGTCCGCAGGCTTGTCGCCTTCGGCGATCACCGCAGCGAGCGAAAGCTTGCCGCGGGGGTCGATTTCCTTGAGCTCGACCTGGACCTTCTGGCCCACCTTGAGGACGTCGTCAACCGAGTCGATCCGCTTGCCACCGACGAGCTTGCGCACCTCGGAGATATGCAGCAGACCGTCCTTGCCCGGGAGCAAGGAGATGAACGCACCAAAGGTCGTCGTCTTGACGACGGTGCCCATGAAGCGCTCGCCGATCTCAGGCATCTGCGGGTTGGCGATCGCGTTGATCGCAGCGCGCGCAGCCTCGGCCGACGGGCCGTCGACGGCCCCGATGAAGACCGTGCCGTCGTCTTCGATCGAGATGTCGGCGCCGGTGTCGTCCTGGATCTGGTTGATCATCTTGCCCTTGGGGCCGATGACCTCGCCGATCTTGTCGACCGGCACCTTGACCGTGATGATCCGCGGCGCGAACTCGCTCATCTCGTCAGGAGCGTCGATGGCCTCGCCCATGACGTCGAGAATGTGCAACCGGGCCTCACGGGCCTGCGTCAGCGCACTCGCGAGCACGGAGGCGGGGATGCCGTCGAGCTTGGTGTCGAGCTGGATCGCGGTGACGAACTCCCGCGTGCCAGCGACCTTGAAGTCCATGTCACCGAAGGCATCTTCGGCGCCGAGGATGTCGGTCAACGCGGCATACCGGGTCTCGCCGTCAACGGTGTCGGACACGAGGCCCATCGCAATGCCCGCGACCGCGGCGCGCAGCGGCACACCAGCGTTGAGCAGCGAGAGGGTCGACGCACAGACCGAACCCATGGAAGTCGAGCCGTTGGAGCCGAGCGCCTCGGACACCTGACGGATCGCGTAGGGGAACTCCTCACGCGTCGGCAACACGGGCATGAGCGCCCGCTCGGCGAGCGCGCCGTGGCCGATTTCGCGGCGCTTGGGCGACCCCACGCGGCCGGTCTCACCGGTCGAGAACGGCGGGAAGTTGTAGTTGTGCATGTAGCGCTTGCGCGTCACCGGCGACAACGTGTCGAGCTGCTGCTCCATCTTGAGCATGTTGAGCGTCGTGACACCCATGATCTGGGTCTCGCCGCGCTCGAAGATCGCCGAACCGTGCGTGCGAGGCAGGACCTCGACCTCGGCCGACAGAGCGCGAATGTCGCGCAGGCCACGGCCGTCGATGCGGACCGAGTCGCGCAGGATCCGCTGGCGGACCAGCTTCTTCTGCACCGAGCGGTATGCCGCCGACACTTCCTTCTGGCGGCCGGCGAACTGGCCCTCGGTCTCGCCGTCACCGACGAGCTTGGCGTGCAGCGCGGACTTGATCTCGTTGAGCTTCTCTTCGCGCTCCTGCTTGCCGGCGATGGTGAGCGCGGCGGCGGCCTCGTCCGCGATCTCGGCTTCGACCACGGCATACACGTCGTCCTGGTAGTCCAGGAAGCGGGGAACTCGATGGTCTCCTTGGCCGCGCGCGACGCGAGGTCGGCCTGCGCCTCGCAGAGGACGCGGATGAACTTCTTCGCGGCCTCAAGGCCCTCGGCGACGACCTCCTCGGTCGGTGCCTGCTGGCCCTGGTGCTTGACGAGGTCCCACGTGGCGTCGGTGGCTTCGGCCTCGACCATCATGATCGCGACGTCGTCACCGACGATGCGCCCGGCAACGACCATGTCGAAGGTCGAGCGCTCGGCGTCGGAGAAGTTCGGGAAGGCCACCCAGTGACCGTCGATGCGCGACACGCGGACGCCACCGATCGGGCCGGAGAAGGGCAGGCCAGAGATTTGGGTGGACGCGCTCGCGGCGTTGATCGCGAGCACGTCGTACTGGTGGTCGGGGTTGAGGGAGTAGACCGTGATGACGATCTGGACCTCGTTGCGCAGGCCCTTGACGAAGGACGGGCGCAGCGGACGGTCGATGAGGCGGCAGGTGAGGATCGCCTCGGTGCTCGGGCGGCCTTCGCGACGGAAGAACGAGCCCGGGATCTTGCCAATCGAATACATCCGCTCTTCGACGTCAACCGTCAGCGGGAAGAAGTCAAACTGGTCCTTGGGGGTGCGCCCCGCGGTCGTCGTCGACATGATCATCGTGTCGTCGTCCAAGTAGGCGACGACAGCGCCATCGGCCTGCTTGGCCAGGCGTCCGGTCTCGAACCGGACGGTGCGGGTGCCGAACGATCCGTTGTCGATCGTGGCAACCGCTGCAGTGATTTCTGGACCCTCCATGGGCCCTCCATTTCTTGTCAATTCCGTCACCGGGTGCATCGTCGTTGTGCACCGGCCTTTCCTTCGTGAGTGACTTCCTCCGCTAGATCTCTCGTGGAGTCGCCCGCTCATGCGAAGAGGCGGCCCCCGCGAGAATCCGCGGTGACCGCCTGCTTCGTCGTCTTTATCGGCGCAGCCCCAAACGCTTGATCAGCGCACGGTAGCGCTCGATGTCGGTGGCCTCGAGGTAGCGCAGCATGCGCTTGCGGCGGCCAACCAACAACAGCAGCCCACGGCGGCTGTGGTGGTCGTGCTTGTGGGTGCGGGAGTGCTCGGTGAGGTCCTGGATGCGCTTGGTCATCATCGCGATCTGGACTTCCGGGGAGCCGGTGTCGCCGTCTTTGGTGCCGTACTCGGCCATGATGGATTGCTTCGTGTCTTTGTCCAGCGGCATGGGCTAGCCGTCTCCTTCGTGGTGTGTTGCGCGGTGCGCCAGGGCAGGTCCACCTGGGCTCTCTCGATCCGCGGCCGGTTTCACGGCAAGGATCAGATTACCAGTGGCAGCAGGGGTCGGATGACACCCACGGACGCTGCGCGATTCTGGCGATTCGGGACGGTAGGCCTACTAATACCGACCGGTAGGTCAGATACTTCGGTTCAAGAGCGAGACAGACGCACCACCGTATGCCGTGCGACCCGGCATACCGGGCGTGGAGACGAGTTCGGAGAGAAGGCGACGATGCAACACGTGACCGGCTTGGACCAGATGTTCCTGAGCTACGACACGATGACGACCAATGGCAACATCGGCGGCATCGCGATCTTCGACGACGACGGCAAGGGCGGCCCGAAAGCTGAGCCGGGTGCCCGGCTCGCCTGGT
The DNA here is from genome assembly GCA_016715285.1 of Actinomycetales bacterium. GTDB lineage: Bacteria > Actinomycetota > Actinomycetes > Actinomycetales > Dermatophilaceae > Phosphoribacter > Phosphoribacter thorii. The sequence continues at coordinate 679,488 of JADKAO010000001.1, forward strand.
TGCGCCAGCGGGTCACCGATCGCCTCCCGACCCTGCCCCCCTTGCGCTGGCGACTCGCACCCTTCGCCATGGACACGTTCTGGGTCGAGTCCACGGTTGACGTCGACTACCACGTCGTCCACGTGCAACTCCAAGAGCCCGGCGACGAGAAGATGCTCCTGACGTATCTCAAGCGGATCATGGGCGTCCACCTGGACCGCACCCGTCCCATGTGGCGCCTCTACCTCATCGAGGGACTCCCCAACGGCCAATACGCCTACCTCTTCAAGGTCCACCACGGTCTGGCCGACGGGAGCGCGATGTGGGAGATCCTCGACCACCTCGCTGACCACCCGGTGACCAACCCCGAGGTGTCGGAGGTCGCCCCGAAGGCCCGGCCGAGATCCTCGCCGGCGGCATGAAGAACTACCTCGACAAGCCCATGGCCCTCGCCGCCCTGCAAGCCAACATCGGCAAGTGGCTCGCCGAGCGGGTCGCCGAGGAAGAGGTCGGCGCGATCCCGGCCATGATGGCCCGGCTCATCCCTGGCGAGATGGCGCTGCCCTTCGTCGCCTTCGCCAACGCGATCCGCAACCAGCGCGTCCCAGAGATCGCCTCCCAGCGTCCGGTCCTGGTCCCCCCGCCGAGCCCCTTCAACGGCACGACCACCCGCAATGTCGAGATCGCCCTCGTGGACTTCGCCCTCGAGGACCTCCGCCGCGCCGGCAAGGCCGCCGGTGGCACGATCAACGACGCCGTGCTCGCGATCACCGCGGGTGCGTTGCGGACCTACATGGAGCGCCACGGCATCAACACGTCGCTCCCGCTGCTGGCCTCGGCCCCGGTCTCCTGGCGCACCGGCACCGAAAAGGAGCGCTGGGCCAACCAGATCTGGATGCTCTTCCTTCAGCTGCCGACCCACATCACCGACCCGGTTGAACGGCTGCACTGGGCGCACAAGTCCGCGACCCTCGCCAAAGACAACTGGGACCGGATGCCGTTGCACATGCTCCGCGAGGCCAGCGCCCTCATGCCCGGAGCGATGATGGCGTCGATGGGGCCCATGATGGCCGGGATGCCCGCCGAAATGATGCCGGCGATCTACAACGTCGCGGTGTCCAACGTCAAGGGTCCGCGCGAGCGGCCGGAGTTCGGCGGCAACCCCATGGCGCGCTACTTCGTCTTCGGCTTCCTCGCGCCGACCACGGGTCTGCTGGTGGGTGGGCAGAGCCTCGGGGACCGGATGATCTTCTCGCTCACGGCGTGCCGCGACATCGTCAAGCACCTCGACACCCTGCCCAAGCTCTTCCACGACAGCCTCGCGGAGTTGCTCAAGGCGACCAATTCCGCACCCGCGGACTCCGCCAAGGCATCGAAGGCGGCGACCCCAGCAAAGGCCTAGTCCCAGCAGCCCTAGCACTGACCAGCGGGCTGGTTTCCTCCGTGGAAACCGGCCCGCAGCCATGCAGCGAGCCCGATTTCGCGTCGCATCTTCCGTCGTCCGCGCGCCTGCCTACACTCAGCGCAATACGAAGGGAGGGCAGCCATGGACCGTGTGACGTCCGTCCGCGCCATTGCGACCAGGTATGCCGCCCGCCGCGGCCCGCTCCTGCCGATCCTGCACGCCGTGCAATCCGAGCATGGGTCGATCACCCGCCCCGACGTGGTCGCCATCGCCGACGTCCTCAACATCTCGATCGCGGACGTCCACGGTGTCGTGAGCTTCTACTCCGACTTCCGCAGCACTCCCCCACCTGCTCACACGATCGAGGTATGCCGTGCCGAGGCCTGCCAGTCGGTCGGCGGCCAGGCCCTGCATGACGAGATTGTGGCCCGATTTGCCGACAGCTCCGACGTGCAGGTGCGCGAGGTGTTTTGTCTCGGCAACTGCGCGCTCGGCCCGTCAGGGACGATCGACGGCCGCCTCTGTGGGCGGTTGTCGACCGATCGCATCGCCGCGCTGACCGAAGGCTGGTCGGCATGACGCGGGTCTACGTGCCGTGCGACGCAGCTGCGCTCTCGATGGGAGCCGACGAGGTCGCTGCCGCATTCGCCGCCCTTCCACAGATTGAGGTGGTCCGCACGGGCAGCCGGGGTCTGCTCTGGGCGGAGCCACTTGTCGAACTCGACTCTCCCGCCGGTCGGATCGCCTTCGCCAATGTCACCCCAACCGACGCACAGTCAAACGTCGCGCTGGGAGCCGGGCACCCGGCATACCTCGGGGTGGTGGCCGAGCACCCGTGGCTGGCCCGCCAGCAGCGGGTGACGACCACCCGACTCGGCGTCGTCGACCCTTGCAGCGCAACCGATTACGAGGCCCATGGTGGGTGGGTCGGGCTCCGGCGCGCGCTCTCGATGACACCCGGCGAGGTCATCGAGGCGGTCCTCGAGTCGGGGCTGCGCGGTCGCGGTGGCGCGGGCTTCCCGACCGCGATCAAGTGGCGCACGGTCGCGGGCGCGCCAGGGCCGCTGAAGTTCGTCTGCGCCAACGCCGACGAGGGCGATTCGGGCACTTTCGCCGACCGGATGCTCATGGAGGGCGACCCCTTCTCCACGATCGAGGGCATGCTCATCGCGGCGTATGCCGTGGGCGCCTCCGAGGGTTTCGTCTACATCCGCTCGGAATATCCGCACGCGGTCCACGCCATGAGCCGTGCTGTTGACGTGGCACGCGAGGCTGGCTTCCTGGGTCGCGACATCCTCGGCTCGGGGCTCGATTTTGACCTCGAGATCCGCGTGGGAGCCGGTGCGTATATCTGCGGCGAGGAGACCTCGATGCTGAACAGTATCGAGGGTCGCCGCGCGGAGGTCCGCTCGAAGCCACCGATCCCTGCCCTGAGCGGCCTGTTTGGTTTGCCAACGGTGGTCAACAATCTGCTCACGCTCGCCACCGTGCCGGGCATTCTCGCCGACGGACCTGAGGCGTATGCCGCCCTTGGCACCGAACGCTCCCGGGGCACGCAGCTGTTCCAACTCGCCGGCAATGTCGCGCGGGGTGGGCTGATCGAGACCGGTTTTGGTGTCACCCTGCGCGAGCTCGTCGAGGACTACGGCGGGGGGACGCTCTCGGGGCGCCCCGTTCGCGCGGTCCAGGTCGGCGGCCCCCTGGGGGCGTATGTGCCGGCGAGCCAGCTCGATATCGCGCTGGACTACGAGACGATGGCCGAGGCGGGTTTCATGCTCGGGCACGGCGGGATCGTCGTCTTTGACGACACGGTGGATATGGCGCGACAGGCGCGGTTTGCGATGGAGTTCTGCGCCAAAGAGTCGTGCGGCAAGTGCACGCCCTGCCGGCTGGGCTCCCAGCGGGGCGTCGAGACCATCGAGCACGTCATGGCGGGGCGCGATGTCTCGTCGAATCTCGTTCTGCTGCAAGACTTGTGCACGACGATGACGAAGGGTTCGCTCTGTGCGATGGGCGGGTTGACGCCCCTGCCGGTGCGCAGCGCGCTCACGCATTTCCCCGAGGACTTCACCGCCGCCGCAGCCAACGGACGAGGGGCCGGGTCATGACGATTGCAGCCGAACGTGACTGGGGCACACCGGAAGTCGACCTGGCTGCGGGTGCCAGCCCCGTGACGGTGAGCATTGACGGCATACCTGTCGAGGTTCCGGTGGGCACCTCTGTCTTGCGCGCGGCAGCAGCGGCGGGGGTCGCGATCCCGCGCGCCTGCGCCACGGAATCGCTTGCGGCATACGGGTCGTGCCGCCTGTGCCTGGTCGAGGTCGAAGGCGGCCGCGGCATCCCCGCGTCGTGCACAACTCCGTGCGCTGACGGGATGGTCGTGCGCACCGACACCGAGCAGGTGCGGGAAGTGCGGCGAGGGGTCATGGAGCTCTACCTCTCCGACCACCCAAGCGAGTGCGTGGGGTGCGCCAACGGCACGTGCGAGATCGCGCGCCTCGCCGCCCAGATCGGCCCTCCCGGGGGGGGGGGGTCGACAAGCCGGTATGCCGCGCCTGGTCCAGTCCCAGGGCGACGTGCCATGCGACGACACCAACCCCGTATTTCACCTTTGACCCGGCCGCGTGCATTGTCTGCTCGCGGTGCGTGCGGGCCTGCGGCGAGGTGCAGGGGACGTTTGCGCTGACCATCGCGGGCCGTGGGATCGAGTCGGCCGTGTCCGCGGGGGGCACGGATTTCCTTGCCTCCGAGTGTGTTTCGTGCGGCGCCTGCGTGCAGGCGTGCCCGACCTCAGCGCTCACCGAGAAAGCGCTGCTTGCTCTTGGCCCCGCGACCCGCAGCGTCGACACCACGTGTGCCTATTGCGGGGTCGGTTGCTCGTTCCGGGCCGAAGTGCAGGGCGAAGGGGACGCGACCGAGGTGGTGCGGATGCTGCCCTTGCGTGCCGGCGGGGCCAACGAGGGCCACTCGTGTGTCAAGGGACGCTTTGCCGTCGGCTACGCCAGCCACCCTGATCGACAACTGCACCCCATGGTCCGCGACCACATCGACGACCCGTGGCAGGTGGTGCCCTGGGAGGAGGCGATTGGTCGGGTCGCCGACCGCTTCCGGGCGCTGCAGGCGGCATACGGAGTCGGCGCGATCGGAGGCATTTCGTCATCCCGCTGCACCAACGAAGAGGTCTACGTCGTCCAAAAGATGGTGCGGGCGGCCTTTGGCAACAACAACATCGACACCTGCGCGCGGGTGTGCCACTCCCCCACCGGCTATGGGCTGGGTCAGACCTTCGGAACGTCCGCGGGCACCCAGGATTTCGAGTCGGTTGACGAAGCCGACGTGGTCTTCGTCATCGGGGCCAACCCGACCGACGCTCACCCGGTCTTCGCCTCGCGGCTCAAGCGGCGGCTGCGGGCTGGGGCAGGGTTGATCGTTGCGGACCCACGACGGATCGACCTCGTCCGGTCGCCGCACATCGAGGCCGAGCATCATTTGCCCGTACGCCCGGGCACCAATGTCGCCTTCGTCAACGCCATGGCGCACGTCGTGGTCACCGAGGGTCTGGCGAACGACGCCTTCCTGGCCGAGCGCTGCGAGGACGTCACGGCATACCTGGAGTTCATCTCTCGCCCCGAGCACTCGCCCGAGGCGACTGAGGAGATCACCGGGATCCCGGCCGCTGATCTGCGCGCGGCGGCGAGGATGTATGCCGTCGGCCCGAACTCCGCGATCTATTACGGGCTCGGGGTGACTGAGCACAGCCAGGGCTCCACGATGGTGATGGGGATGGCCAACCTCGCGATGGTGTGCGGGATGATCGGGCGCCCCGGCGTCGGCGTGAACCCGCTGCGCGGGCAAAACAACGTGCAGGGCTCCTGTGACATGGGGTCTTTCCCGCACGAGCTGCCGGGCTATCGGCACGTGTCCCGGCCGGAAGTCAGGGCCATCTACGAGCAGTTGTGGGGGGTGACCCTTGACGGCGAGCCGGGGCTGCGGATCCCCAACATGTTCGACGCATCGCTGGGTGGGTCGTTCCGCGGGCTCTATGTGCAGGGCGAGGACATCGCGCAATCGGACCCCAACACCCAGCATGTCGAGGCAGCCCTGCGGGCCATGGATTTCGTTGTCGTGCACGACCTCTTCCTCAACGAGACCGCGCGCTTTGCCCATGTCTTCTTGCCCGGCACGTCGTTCTTGGAGAAGGACGGGACGTTCACCAACGCCGAGCGGCGGATCAACCGGGTGCGCCCGGCGATGCCCAGTCGAGTCGGCAAAGACGAGTGGCAGGTCGTGTGTGAGATCTCGACCGCGATGGGCTACCCCATGGCGTATGCGGATCCGGCCGAGATCATGGCCGAGGTCGCCGCGACGACACCGACCTTCGCCGGGGTGTCGTTCGAGCGGCTCGACGAACACGGCTCGATGCAGTGGCCGGTGTTTGACACCGAGTCGACGGGGACGCCGATCATGCACGTCGACGGTTTTGTGCGTGGGCGCGGGCGGCTGGTCATCACTGACTATGTGCCGACGACCGAACGCACGACCCGCCGCTTCCCGCTCGTGCTGACGACCGGTCGCATCTTGAGCCAATACAACGTCGGCGCGCAGACCCGCCGCACCGACAACATCGTGTGGCACCCTGAGGACCTGCTGGAGATCCACCCCGCGGACGCCGAGCTGCGCGGCATACGCTCCGGCGATCGGGTCGAGCTCGCGTCCCGGGTCGGCGCGACCCACTTGCGGGCCGAGGTGTCGGAGCGGATGCCGGTGGGCGTGGTCTATACGACCTTCCACCACCCCGTGACCGGCGCCAACGTGGTGACCACCGAGAACTCCGACTGGGCAACCCAGTGCCCGGAGTACAAGGTCACCGCCGTGCAAGTCACCGTGGCGAACGCGGGCGGC
>JADKAO010000002.1 GCA_016715285.1 Actinomycetales bacterium
GCTCGGAGTTCCAGCCCGAGGTCGAGCAACCGACGGAACGCCGGACCGTTCGACCCCTTCACGGTCTACGCCGAAGGCGGAGGCGAGCTGCTCAGGGAACGATTGACGACTCTGTCCTTGGATCAGTTGCGCGACATCATTGCCGAGCACGGCATGGACAACGATCGGTTGGCCATGAAATGGAAGGATCCGGCACGGGTCATCGATCGGATCCTCGAGCGAGTCAGCTCGCGTTCGGAAAAGGGCTCGGCCTTCAGGGCCTGAGGAGCCCAGTGAGGAACCACAAATGAGCGTCCTGTATCGAGCCCTCTGGTCAGACGAGAGTCAAGTGGACCGGGACGGCTTCATCGAGCAGGCAAGGGCCAGGTTCACTGCCTGGGCGCTGGAAGACTCCGATGCTGATCCACTCCACGACGGGACGACTGAAGTCGCACTCTCGGCCGACCGATCGCGGTGATCGAGATTCGAACCGTCGAGGGTGAGCAGAGCTCGGCTGGTCCAGGACTTGAGTGCCTAACCCGCGACTCCACGGCAGGAGGGATAGAGCCGCGACCGTTTGGACCACGGTGATGTGGTCGCCAGCGCGGATGGCATCAACGTCTGGATCGAGAACCAAGTCGAGACCGATGACGTCGCCCTGCGCGTGAAGGGAGGTCGCCCGCGCCTGGTCGACGACCTGCTGAGCCTCCCCGGTAAGCCACACCTCGCCGGCTCAGGGCTGTTCATCGACGTCCAGCCGATCACGGCCGATCAGGTTCCCGTGCTCGTCGAGCACCTCCAGTCGGCTAACCGCAGCTTGCCCGTGATCGTGTGTAGCGAACCTGGCGGTGACCACGACGGACGGTGGGAGATCCGGGCAGAGCGGATCGCCAGGCGCGCGGCGGAATCGCAAGCGTGTTCACGCTTGCATCAGACGCCGTGACCGCGTTCCGCCGACACATCGGTCCACTGGCGGTCTGGGGCGGAGGTGTCCGGACCTACATGCCTGAGCCAGTCAGCGATCCGTCAGACGGTTGGCGACACCGGTATATCCTCGGCCACCTCATGGCCTCACGTGAGGACTCCATGATCGACCGCATCGTCTATGGGGTTGCTCAAGCATCAACTCGACGCCGCGTCCCAGACGACTTCCTCCGATTCACCACCATCCCCGCGGCCGCGGTCGCGGACGGCGAGGTCCGGGCCCGGTCTGAAGATGAGATGGCGAGGGAGCGCGCCTCCTGGGACACAGCGCTTGACGATCAGATCGCCGAGACCAACGAGGCGGAGCGGGAGCTGAACCAGAAGCTAGGTCACCTCGAGCGGATCCGGTCAGCTCTTGAGGATAAAGGACTCCACCACCTGTTCTGGGGAACCATGCACGAACCGGGTGAGGACATTCCCGACGAAGTGCAAGACACCTCCGAGGCAGTCATGGCCGCGCAGATGTACCTCACGGACCGAGTCGTCGTCCATGACGACGCAGCGCGAGAACTCGACGGCATCGACACCTGCCCACAGGCCTACTCCTGGGGCAACAAGTCGTGGCGCGGCTTCAGGGCGCTAGCGGCATACGCTGAGTCGAGAGCATCAGGATTTCGGGGCAGCTTTTGGGGAGTGGTGCCGCGAGGGCGGGCCCTTCGCGTGGCCAGCCAACTCAAGCACCTGTCGATGACCGAGTCAGAAACCGTACAGAACAACGAGAAACTCAGCAGGTGTCGAGTTCTCCCTGTCTCGCAAGAGGGGAGGCCGGCGGGACAGTCACCATGTTGAGTCATCTCAAGATCGCCGAAGGCGGCGGCGACCCTGGCGCCCAGGATCTACTTCTACGACGACACCGGCGGGCCTACGGCCAAGATGCACGTCGGCTTCGTGGGGCCCCACTATCTGATGCCGAACACGAAATCCTGAGCGCCAGGCTGACGGACGCCACCCGACCCATGCGACGGCCCCACGCAAGTGACACTTGGGTACCGCCTCGTCGTCAGATCCGAGGCCCAGTTCCACCGTTCGTAGGACGGGTAGCTTCGATGCGCGCTACGATAGATCTATTATTAATCAATCGTTGAAAGGGAGTGGAGCATGGCACGTACGCCAGGCGCCAAGAACAAGACCCCCCGTGAGCTTCGCGCGGAGGCCAAGCGCCTGAACGAGAAAACGAGCCTGCTGGAGAAGATCCAGAAGCTCAAGGGTCAGAAGAAGTAGTCGGGCAGCCGATGTTGCATGGAGTGATGCACCTCCAAGACGGGACGAGCGAAGCGAAAGACGTTTATTCGAGAAGGCGGAAGCCGCGCCCACGGCCAATGGCCGAACTTCGAACACCGACGCCACCAGCGAGCGGGGAGACGTGGCACTAGAGGCCCCAGGTGTGAACGAAAAAGCCGAAGCAGAGGAGGGCGGGAGCCCGCATGGCGATCGGCTTTCGCCACGTCCGGAGAGACATGGCAAGGGACTTAGCGATCAAGGTCCGGAGAGACCCGCAGGGAGACCCCGGGTGCCGTGGAAGAGAATCGCGATCGGAGCCGGAGGCTTGGCGCTCACCGTGGGAGGCACGGTAGTTGCCACCCTGGCAGCAACACACAGCTCCGCGCGGCGCGAGAACGCAGCCGCGTATGCCCACGGCCTACTCGACGCTGTTGAAGCGATTCGTAACGGCTACGACCCGTTAGAGGACAACTGAGAACGTCCGAACAAGGAGGCCAAGATCTTGAGTGACTACACCACCTGCCCGAAGTGTGGCATCGACTTTGACACCCTGCAGGCCCCCTCGACATCCATAAGGAACTCGGCTGCGAGTGGCAGGACGACGAGGACGAGTTCTACTCGTAGCTACGGGGGTACCCTGGCCGAGTTGAGTCGTTCATCGCCAAAATCCCACGCTCCAGCATTGTGCTGATCCTGCACGACTCGTGCTGATCGAGCGGAGAGTGCAAAGTACCCCGCACTCGATCGTGCAATCTCTGCTGCAACTCGACATGATGATGTCGAGATGGGGCTACTTTTCAGAACTGCTACCTATGTTTCATAGGAGGGTCGCGGCGTCTAAGCGAGCTCCTCGAGCACTACGGAGCGGTGGCATCTCTCCTCGTCCCGTTCAAAGCAGAGCAGCGCGACATGATGATCCTGTCGCCAGAAGGTCAGTTGCTTGAGAGCGGCCCGTGCCTCGGGAGTCCGCAGGCTCGCGCGATAACGCTCTCTCCCCACCTCCAGATCTGAACCGGCAAACAGTGGCCGGTTCTCCTTCGCGTTTCCGAGCGGCCGAAGATGCTCGTACCGCACCCCAACCTCCCCGAGCGCGTCACCAAGGCCACGCTTGCTGAAACCTTGCTTGCGGCTCAACGGAGTGAGGCGCACGTCGGCCACAAGATCGATCCCGGCAATTTTGACCCCCTCGACGAAGCCACCAATGTCGTAACCCTCATATCCGATGGAGGTCACTCGACTCGCTCATGCCGGCAGCAGCCCATCGATGGTCATGCCCAGAGCATTGGCGATGTCGGCGATGCGGAAGACTCCAGGCTGAACGACGTGTCCCTGCTCGACCCTCCGCAGCGACTCAAGTCCCACGCCAGCATCGGCCGCCAGGCGTTCCTGAGTCATGCCCCGCTCCCGACGCGCGTACGCGATGCGGGAGCCGAGTACCTGGCTGCGGGACATGCGTGGAAGACCTGGGGCTCACAGTGGTAGTAAAGCATTACGACCGTACCGGATTCGGACTCGGTCCGCCGAAAAGGAGCCATGAGCCCCGTCGGGTCAGGTCTGGCGCCGGGGCAGGGTGACCACGAAGGTCGCCCCTTGCCCTGGGCCTTGGCTCAGGGCCTGGATGGTTCCGTGGTGGGCGTCGATGATGGCTTTGCTGATGGTCAGGCCGATGCCGGATCCGGAGTGGTCGCGGCTTCGGGCGGCGTCGCCTCGGTAGAACCGTTCGAAGACGTGGGGCAGGTGATCGGGCGTGATCCCTTCCCCGGTGTCCGTGACGGTGATGTCGATCTCGTCGTCGACCTGACGGGCGGAGACCGTGACGATCCCGCCGGCGGGCGTGTGGCGCAGGGCATTCGTCAGAAGGTTGCTGAGGACCTGCCCGAGGCGTTGCCGGTCGATGTCGACGGTGAGTCCTGCGGCGCTGGTGGTGTCGACGGCGAGGTTGACGCCGGCGTCGTGGTAGCGGTCCCGGACGGCTTCGCCGGCGTTCCACAGCAGGTCCGAGACCGCGACCGCTTCGGGCAGGAGGCTGAGCCGGCCTTCTTCGGCGGTGGAGACCTCATCGATGTCCTCGGCGAGGCGAGCGAGACGGTCGGTCTGTTCGGTGAGGGCAGTTTGGGAGTCGGGGCCGAGCGTGACGACTCCGTCGTGCAGGCCGTCGTGGTAGGCGGTCAGTGTGGTGATGGGGGTGCGCAGTTCGTGGGCGAGGTCGGCGAGCATGCGTCGCCTGGTGTCCTCGATCCCTTGGAGGCGTTCGGCCATGACGTTGAACGCGTCGGCGAGGGTGTTCAGTTCGGTCCCGGAGCCGGTGTCGCTCACGCGGGTGGAGTAGTGGCCCCGGGACAGTTCGCGGGCTCCATGGGTGAGGTTGGCCAAGGGCGTGCGGATCCTTCGGGTCAGCAGCCATGTGACGATGCCGGCTGCCAGCAGGGAGATCGTCAACCCGGTGCCGAGTGCCAGGAAGGACGCGTCGCGGTAGGCCATCTCGATGTGGACAAGCTCCGGGGAGTTCTCGGCGTGGCCGGCTTCGAGCAGGTGCTGGTGGAAGATTGAGGGACCCAGCAGTGCCGCCACCAGGCCAGTGGTCAGCGCCCCGGCGATGAGAACGATCGTCTGTCCGGCGAGCAGCCGGCTGGCCAGGCCGCGGCCAGTGGTGAACCGTGTCGGGGGTGTCATCCTCTGCCCATTCGGTAGCCGACGCCGCGGACGGTGGTGATGTATCGGGCGGTGTCGGGGTCGTCGCGGAGTTTGCGTCGCAGGTGGGCGATGTGGACGTCGACCAGATGCTCGTCACCGACCCACCCGGGGCCCCAGACCTCCTCGATGAGTTGCCCCCGGGTGAAAGCCACCGCTGGACGCGAGGCCAAGGTGATGAGCAGGTCTCGTTCGGTCGGGGTCAACGCGACCGGCTCACCGCCGAGGTGGACCTCGTGACCGACGGGGTCGACGCGCAGGTTGAACGACCAAACCGTCGCGTCTTTCTGGGCGTGGGCGCGGGACCGGTGCGTGGACGCCGTAGGACGGTCTGGACACGGGCGACCAGCTCACGCACACTGAACGGTTTGGTCAGGTAGTCGTCGGCGCCGACGGACAGTCCGATGAGGGTGTCGATCTCTTCTTACGGGCCGGTGATCAGGTTGTAGCAGTCGGAGAAGGTGCGGATCTGCCGGCAGACCTCGATGCCGTCCAGTCCGGGCAGGCCTAGGTCGAGGATGACGACATCGGGTTCGTTTTCGCGGACGGCGTCCACGGCCGCGATGCCGGTGTGCACGACCGCGGTCCGAATCCGGCGCGCGAGGTACGCCAGACCATCCGGCCAGCGTCCCCTCGTCTTCGACCACCAGGACGCGGCCGGTCGCGGCAGGGCTGGGCTGATCAGTCACGCCGTCCAGTCTGCCCGGCCTCCTCGTGCACCCCGCCCGATCCCCGCGCTCGATGGGGGCGATCTTCGTCAAACCTCAACCTCGCCACGACCGGATCGACGGGTCCTGCCGCGAGCGTGGCGCTCACGGGCCACACACGGTGACCTGATCACGCTCCCATGGAAGGAAGCACCGATCATGATGTGGAACAACGGCACTGGCATGGGGTGGGGCATGTGGCTGGTGATGGGATCGGGGGCGCTGGCGTTCTGGCTGGTGGTCATCCTCGTGATTCCGCTCACTGCTGCCCGACCGCACGAAGGACAACACGGCGCCGCGACCGACCCGTTGACCTTGCTCAAGGAGGCCCTGGCGCGAGGCGAGGTCTCCGTCGAGGAGTACGAGCATCGCCGCCGCATCCTGTCCGACATTCACTGACCCCGACACCCTGACCAAGGAGCCACCTCCGGTGACCAACCCCCTGCTGTCTCGTCGCACCCTGCTCGTGGGAGGTCTCGGCCTCGCGTCCGTCGGCGCGTTGTCCGCCTGCACCTCCAGCGGTGGCAACAAAGCCGGTATGCCGTCGCGCACCTTTGGTGCCCCCTCGTCGGTCTCCCCGTCGGCCGGGCAGAAGGTGGTCGAGGCGAGCCTGACCGCCAGGCCGGCCACTCTCGATCTGGCCGGACGGCAGGTTTCCACGTGGGCGTACGGTGAGGCCGCGCCCGGTCCGCTGGTGCGCGCCACCGCAGGTGACTTCCTGCGCCTGACCTTGGACAACCAGCTGCCCGCCGACACCACCATCCACTGGCACGGCATCCGGCTGCGCAACTCCGCCGACGGGGTCCCCGGGTTGACCCAGGACCCGGTCAAGCCCGGGGCGAAGTACGTCTATGAGTTCACCGCCCCCGACCCGGGCACCTACTTCTTCCACCCGCACGTCGGCGTCCAGCTCGACCGGGCCCTCTACGCGCCGATGGTCATCGACGACCCCGCCGACCCCGGCAGGTATGACGCCGAATGGATCGTGGCCCTCGACGACTGGATCGACGGCACCGGCACCACCCCCGATGACGTCCTGAAGAAGCTCATCGCCGACGGTGGCACCACCAGCCCTGGCGGGATGGGCGGGATGGGCGGCATGGGTGGCATGGACCACGGGTCGATGGGCGGCATGTCGATGGGGACACCACCGTGGGGTGACGCCGGTGACGTCCAGTACCCCTTGTTCCTCATCAATGGGAAGCCGGCGACCGACCCGGACGTGCTGACCGCCACACCGGGCCAAAAGGTGCGACTGCGGGTGATCAACGCCGCCTCCGACACCATCTTCACGGTCGCGCTCGGCGGTCACCGGATGACCATCACCGAGACCGACGGCCACGCTGTGCAACCCGCCGAGGTCGACGCGTTCTACATCGGGATGGGTGAACGTTACGACGCGATCGTCACCGTCAAGGACGGCGTGTTCCCGCTCGTGGCCCGACCCTTCGGCAAGACCAGCGGCTGCCAAGCCGTCGCGCTGTTGCGTACCGGTTCGGGTGCGGCACCCGACCCCGGGGTCACGCCAGCTGAGCTGTCAGCGCAGGTCCTGATCGGGTCCCAGCTCCAACCGGCCGAGTCCTCCCGGCTGCCCAACAAGTCACCCGACGCGACCGTCGACCTGAGCCTGCAGGGGTCGATGAAGCCCTACCAGTGGGGCATCAACGGCGCGCCGTTCGGGCAGAACGAGCCCCTCACCGTCAAGGCCGGGCAACGTCTGCGGATCAACGCCACCAACATGACGATGATGACTCACCCCCTGCACCTGCATGGACACACCTTCGCGCTGCCTTCAGGCCTGCGCAAGGACACCGTTCTGATGGCCCCCTATGCAGTCGTTCGCGATCGACCGACGCCGACAACGCCGGCGACCGGATGATCCACTGCCACAACATCTACCACGCAGAGGCCGGCATGATGATCGCCCTCAACGCCGTCGCATGAGGACGCCACGAGGCAAACGGCTGCTCCTCGCCGCAGCCGCCCTTGCCGCGAGTACGACCCTGACCGCGTGCGGCGCAACGGCCACCCCGCTGGCTCGACCCCTGCGGGCCAGACCGCAGCCCCAACAACCATGACGCCGCCCAGCTCGGTGACCGCTCCACCGAGCGCCAGCGCGAAACCCGTCGCCATCACGCACATCCATGCCATCGCCCGCGACCCCAGCGACGGCACGCTGCTCCTGGCCACGCACGAAGGGCTCTATGCGAAGGAGGCCGATGGCCTGACCCTGCGCGGACCCGTCATGGACCTCATGGGGTTCACGGTCAGCCCGGACGGAACCTTCTACGCCCCGGCCACCCTGGCCTTGGGGCAGTCGACCTGCCGCAACCCCTGGGGTTGATTCGCTCCACCGACCGTGGCCGCACCTGGCAGGTCACCTCCCGCGGCGGGCAATCCGACTTCCACGCCTTGACCGCCGGACCCCAGATGGTCGTCGGCTTCGACGGCGCGCTGCGGACCACCAGCGACGGCAAGCAATGGGCCGATCGCGGCATACCCGCTCCACCACGGTCCATATCTACCTCACCCACCTCCGGCACCTTGGTCGCCACCACCGAGAAGGGACTGCTCCGCAGCACCGACCACGGCGCCACCTGGCAGACCCTCACCACCCCCCGCCCTATCCGTCCTCACCGCTTGGGCCGACGAGTCCACCCTGGTCATCGCCACGACCGACGGCCGGCTGGCCACCAGCACCGACCAAGGCGCCACCTGGACCCTCGGCACACGCGTCGTCGGACCCGTCGAAGCGCTCTGGGCCGGGCCGATCCGGCTCCGGCGAGGTGCAGGTCGTCGTCGCCCTGCACGACCGGGTCCTGCGCACCACCGACAACGGCGCGACCACCACCGACGCGCTTGCCTGAACCGGAAGTCTTGACCAGATCTGAACGCGACCGAACCCCGAGCGCCACACCCGGGCTCAATCCTGAAGTGACGGAGACGACCCCGCGTTTCCGCAACTCAACCACGGAGCCGACGATGACCTCGAACCCCCCCGACCATCACTATGCCGACTTCACGAGCCACGAGCCGGCGGCACCAACCGAGCGCCCCGCTACCCACCAACGCGGACGCGGCCACGGCTGGCTCATGTGGCGCATGCCTGCCCATGCCTTCGCCCTCATCGGCGTCCTGATCGCCACCGGCACCCTCGGCGTCGGCGCCCTCTGTATGCCGTGGGGTGCCTGGCCAGCGATGGCCATCATGATGACCTGGATGAACCACACCGACCGCTCCACCGATCGGGACCTGCAACACTGTCGTGCGTTCTTCTCTTCAACGGCCAACCGCCCGCCTCGGTGAACACGTAGCGTCGGGCCGACCTTGACCAAACCTCAACACAAGGACAGTCTCGCGACAACTCGGGGAACGAAGGGTGGAGGACGTGTCCGTCGACACCCTTTCCACGTCCACATCCCAGGAGTCACCCATGCGCCAGCCCGTCCGACGCACCATCGCCGTGCTCGTCGCCGCACTGACCGCCGCCACTCTGTCCGCCTGCTCGACCACGTCCAACGACTCAGGCATGAGCGGCATGGACCATGGCGCCAGCCCGATGCCCAGCGGGAGTTCGCCCGCTGTCACGGGCAGTTCCACCGCCCGGACGGGCGATGTCATGTTCGCGCAGATGATGATTCCTCATCACGAGCAGGCCATCGAGATGGCCGACCTGGCGCTGAAGAACTCCACGGCCTCTCCCGAGGTCCGCACGTTGGCTGCCGACGTCAAGAAGGCCCAGGACCCCGAGATCGCGACCATGCGCGGCTGGCTGTCCAGCTGGGGCGCGGCCCCGAGTGCAGGCGGAGGCATGGACCACGGCAGCGGCATGATGAGCAGCGATGACATGGTCAAGCTCGAGACGGCCCAAGGCGCCGAGTTCGACCGCATGTGGCTGACGATGATGGTCCAGCACCACCGAGGCGCCGTCACCATGGCGCAGCAGGTCCTCACCACGACCGACAACCCTGAGGTGAAGCATCTCGTCGAAGCGATCAGCAAGGCGCAGAACGCCGAGATCGCCACCATGCAGGGAATGCTCTGGCGCTCTCCGACACCCGGACGCGCTCCCGCCCCCACCGACATCGGAAGGCTGCCATGTCCACGCACGAGCACGCGCCATCGTCCAGTCAACCCAACTCGGCCGTGACCGACCCTGTTCAGGATGACCGTCGACCCGGTCACGGCACTCAGCGTCGAAAACGACGGTCGGCAGGTCCACTTCTGCTCCGCGCGCTGCCGCGACCGGTTCGTAGCCGATCCGGCGACGTTCCCCCCTGGTGACGTCGGCGCTGAGTCCCACCAGGCCCGGGAGACCCCCGGTGTGCAGTCCACGGCCAGTGAGTGGACCTGCCCGATGCACCCGGAGATCCGCCGGCCGGGACCGGGACCGTGCCCCATCTGTGGGATGGCGCTCGAGCCGGTGGACGTGGCTGCAGAGGCTGGTCCGAGCCACGAACTGACCGACATGACGCGTCGCTTCTGGGCTGGGGTCGCCCTGACCATCCCCATCGTCATCCTCGAGATGGGACGCCACTTCATCCCCTGGCTGCACGACCTGATCCCGGGTCCGGCGGCCATCTGGGCGCAACTCGTCCTGGCCACCCCGGTCGTGCTGTGGGCGGGTTGGCCATTCTTCGTCCGCGGCTGGGCCTCCGTCCGCAGCCTCAACCTCAACATGTTCACCCTCATCGCCATGGGAACCGGCGTCGCGTGGCTCTTCAGCCTTGTCGCCACCCTCGCCCCCGGGATCTTCCCGAGTTCCTTCCGCGCCGCCGACGGCACCGTCGACGTCTACTTCGAAGCCGCGGCCGTCATCACCACACTCGTCCTGCTCGGACAAGTCCTCGAACTGCGCGCCCGGGAGCAGACCTCCGGCGCCATCAAGGCACTCCTCGACCTCAGCCCCAAGACCGCACGCCGACTGGCCGACGACGGGACCGAGAACGAGGTCCCCCTCGAGGACGTCCACATCGGCGACCGTCTCCGAGTCCGCCCCGGCGAAGCGGTCCCCGTCGACGGCACCGTCGAGGAAGGACGCTCCGCCGTCGACGAGTCCTTGGTCACCGGTGAGTCCATGCCCGTCACCAAGACCACCGGCGACACGGTCATCGGCGGCACCATCAACGGCAGCGGCGGCCTGGTCATGCGCGCCGAGAAGGTCGGCCGAGACACGATGCTCGCACGGATCGTCGCCATGGTCGCCGACGCCCAACGCTCCCGCGCACCCATCCAGCGCATGGCCGACAAGGTCTCCGGCATCTTCGTGCCCATCGTGATCGTCGTCGCCATCGTCGCGTTCATCGTCTGGGCGCTCGTCGGCCCCGACCCCAAGCTCGCCCACGCCCTCGTCGTCGCGGTCGCCGTCCTCATCATCGCGCCCCTGCGCCCTCGGGCTGGCCACGCCCATGTCCATCATGGTCGGCGTCGGCCGCGGCGCCGGCCTCGGCGTCCTGATCAAGAACGCCGAGGCCCTCGAGCAGATGGAGAAGGTCGACACCATCGTCCTCGACAAGACCGGCACCCTCACCGAAGGCCGACCCACCGTCACCGCCACCGAACCGGTCGGCGACCGCACTCCCCGACGAGCTGCTTCGCATCGCGGCCGCCGTCGAGCGCGCCTCCGAGCACCCTCTCGCCCATGCGATCGTGGAGGCCGCCACGGCCAAGGGCCGGAGATTCCGCAGTTGGCCGACTTCGACTCCCCGGTGGGCAAAGGTGTCACTGGCACGGTGGAGGGACACCAGGTCACCCTCGGCAGCGCGGACTTCCTCGCACGCAAGGAATCGACACCACTGCCTCGCACGGTCACGCCGACCAGCTGCGCGGCGACGGGGCGACCGTCATCCACATCGGCATCGACGGCCAGGCTGCCGGCCTCTTCGCCATCGCCGACCCGATCAAGCAGACCACCCCAGCCGCGCTGCAGGCACTGCGCGAGGACGGCATACGGGTCGTCATGCTCACCGGCGACAACCGCGTCACCGCCCAAGCCGTCGCCCGCACCCTCGGCATCGACCAGGTCGAAGCCGAAGTTCTGCCCGACCACAAGGCCGACGTCGTCACCCGGCTGCGCAGTCAGGGGCGGATCGTGGCCATGGCCGGCGACGGCATCAACGACGCACCCGCCCTCGCGGCAGCCGACGTCGGCATCGCCATGGGCTCCGGCACCGACGTCGCCATGGAAAGCGCCGGGGTCACCCTCCTCAAGGGCGACCTCACCGGCATCGTGCGCGCCCGCCGCCTCTCCGAGAAGACGATGCGCAACATCCGCCAGAACCTGTTCTTCGCCTTCGCGTACAACGCTGCCGGAATCCCCATCGCCGCCGGTGTCCTCTACCCGGTCTTCGGGCTCCTGCTGTCGCCCATCATCGCCGCAGCCGCCATGGCCTTCTCCAGCGTCAGCGTGATCGGCAACGCGCTACGCCTTCGCGCCCAAGAGATCTCCTGACCGGCGGGCTCTTGCGTGAGAGACGCTGAAACACACCTCGCGCGATCCCCTGCAATTGGGTCGATCACGCAAAGTAGCCTGCACACACTCGTGCAATCCTCGCTGCATCTCGACAGGGCACGCCGTTGCTCACCATTGCGTTGGGGGTGATGCCGCCGGGGATCGGGGCGGCGCCACTGGTTCGGGGGTCGACGGAGTAGATCGCGAACTGAGCCCCACCCACCGGGCACGTCGAGACGTTGACGTCACAGTTCATCCCGAACTTCTGCAGCGAGATGGCCTTCTTGGGCTCCTGGACGGGGACACACGCGTCGTTGTTGCTGGTGCCGTCGGTGTCGCCGGTGAGGGTGACCTGAAGAAGCCGCCGAAGGTCGGGGTCCCAGCATCGCCGTGTCGCACTTGCCGGCCGCAGCCCACTGCGCGCCGGTCGGGTTCGTGATGCGGGCACTCCACCACGACGGTGTAGGTCACCGACCCCCACCAGGCACCGCGGTGGTGGACGGCGGAATCGTGAAGGTCATCGTCGAGGCACCCGGCGTCGGCACGGTGAGCGCCTGACCGCCCAAGGTCACGTCGGTGATGAGGAATCCGGTCGGCAAGGTGATCTGGTCGGTAATCGCCGCGTGGTTGGACGCGACCGTCCCCTGGTTGGTCACCTTGATGGTGTAGGTGGTCGTCGCAGTGAAGCTGTTGGACACGGTGTCGTAGGTCGCGATGAGGTTCGGCCCCTGTGCCACCAGCGACACCGCCGGTGGTCGCCTTCTCGACGGCCCACGCCGACTGCACCTTGACCGGGACGCACGCCACGTTGTCCTCGGCGGCGATCGACGAGTAGGTGAGGTCCTCGTTGTTGATCGCGGTCATGTTCGGTATGCCGCCCGCGAAGGACGTGTAGGTGCCGCCGGTCGTCGACGTGAGCGACGCACAGCTGCTGAGCGCAGCGGCATTGGTCTCGAAGACGCTCTGGGTCGAGCCGGCAGGCACCGTCAGGTCGAGCTTAAGCGGGATCGAGATGGTGAAGGTGACCGCTCCGTTATTGGGCAGGTTGGCGACCGAGGTCGCGAGGGTCGCCCAGGTCGCGAGCTGGGTCTGGGTCACGCTGCTGACGAGGCCTGTGGCGGTGGCGCCGGTCGTGCCGGCGTTGTAGGTGACCGTGGCCGTCTTGCTGCCATCCCAGAGCAAACCGGCGGGCACGAGGAAGCCGTCGTGATCGGGCCAGTGGTTGTCGTGAAACCAGACGTATTGGTCACCGTGATGGTGTAGTTGGCCGTGAAGGTGCCGTCAGCCGCCGGGGTGATGGTCTGCCCGATGTGGGTGTTGTCGGCGATCGGCGTCGTGCCGTCTTGACGATGTGGACCTTGGGCTTCTTGGTGTTCTTGATCGTGCAGACGATGTCCTGGTTGGCTGCGACCGAGATGGAGCCGTTGGTCACGGGGACGACGGTCGCCGGCGTGGTCTTGACATTGACGCACGACCAGGTCGCGTACAGGTCATAGGTCGCTGAGAGCGCAGCACCCGACAAGTCGCCTTGCTCGCCGAGGAGGTAGGTGCCCGGGACGACGACACTGCTCGGACCGATGGCCCCGGAGGTGGCGGAGACGCCCTCGAGACCTGATGGGCCGGCGGCGTAAGGTCGAAATACTGCGAGTCGGTCGAGGTCGTCAGGACGACCCCGTTTTGGTCAACGATCTGCTTGACCAGGCTGAGCTTGGCGCTCGCCACCGGAATACACGCCTTGTTGTTGGTCGCTCCGTCGGTGTCGGTCGTTGATTGTCACGAGTTGAAGACACCACTTCCGGCCGTACTGCGTCGGTCGACCCACACGAACCGGATCGACGACCAGTTCGCTGCCGTCGGGTAAGTTGGGCTTGACGGTGACGGTCACCAGATAGGTCTTGAGATCGGTTTGGTCTGGCCGTCGGGTTTGTCCTGCGGCCGGGTCGAGAGTGCGGTTGATGGTGAACGGACTCGTGACAGGTGTGGGCCGTGCCTCCAGGCGGTGTGAGCGTGATAGCGGGAGACCGGAACGCGAGGACGGTGACCGTGTCGGTGACCGTCGCTTTTGCTCGCGTCCCGACGGCAGTGACCGTGACGAGGTATTTCACGACAAGAGTGCCGTCGGCGTTGAAGGTCGCCGGCTGCGTGCTCGTGGTCCCAGCAGGCGCAACCGTCCTGCCCGGCTGAATGACCCTGACTTCTGCACCCTTGAATGCAGTGCCTCAGTGACGTCGGTCGTCCTTGGGGAACGAGCACGAGGCCAGGTTGACGGGCCGCCGTTGGCGCCTACTGGCCAACCGGTAAGCGGGGGTGAAACTGCGGTCGCGGCAAGGGTGTTCTTCCAGTCGATCGTGTAGAGCTTCGCTGTCGCAGAATTGGTGCCCAGGGTGGTGTACAGCACGTCGTTGACAAAGGCGAGGCCGCGCAAGAGGCCAGCGCTCGTTTGCACGGCCTGCGTGACCGTGACCGAGGCAGGCATGGGCGACGCGGTTGCGTTCGCAGCGAAGTTGTTGACCTTCGCGATGTACTCGACGTTGCTGGCGCTGTAGGCCAGGTACAGATTCCCGTTGCCGTCAAAGGCCATGTCAGCCATCTGGCCAAATATCACTGGCGCTGTAGTCCCCGGATGCCTGATGCCTGGCCCAGTCGTCCATGCAGCAGTCGTCAGCGTGCCGTTGACCAGTCCAGCAACCTGCGCAGCGGTGAGGAAGCGCGTGCCACCGGACGCGCTTGACGCCCACAAATTCCCGTTCTGGTCAAACGCCATCGCGGTGTAGTAGGAGGACGAAAGGTTGGAGCTCAGGAATTGCTTCGGCGTTGGAGGGCTGGTCGAGGTGTCGACCACGATGAGCGTCTGACTCATCGTCGCCAAGTTGTACCTCAACGCAAAAATGCGAGTCTCATGCAGCGCGCTCGTCGCGATGGCGTCGGACTGGTTGTCAATCTGGTAGTTCACTGTGCTGGCTGCGCTCCCGGGCTTCCAGGAGGAGAGCGAGGTCGTATTGCCCGCCGCGCCGGTGTTGACGAGACCGCGAGACGGTCAGCACACGTCAGTGGCGCCTGCGTGCCAGGAGTTGAGAAGACGTCGTAGTCGAAACCTGCGGTCGACGTGTTGGCCCGAGCGATCTCGGTGTTGATCCCGAACTCACGGTTGATCGTGCCATCACCCGTGACGCCGCCGGGGAGGCACCCTAAGTAGGTCACTTCACGCTCAACGGTGATGACCGTGCCGGCTGGCAACCAGGTATTACCTGTCCACGTGGTGGTGTCGTACGGCCAGTTCAGCGAGTCGAGCCAGTCGGCGCTCGTGAACTGGCTCTGGGTCGTCGGGTCCGAGCCAATGAAGAACGGCGAACTCGGGTCAGTCGTCCGGTAGGTGGCATTGGCCATGACTGCGGACGTCAGATCTGATCCGTCCGTGCCGCTGATGACCTTGATGGTGTCGCCCTCGGCGAGGGGGTCATTCCAGGCGCGAATCTGAGTTGACCCGTCTGGCGTGAGGATGACCTTGCCTTGGCCGGCGACGTCAGCGAACTTCATGTCGACCAACCACGCGCCGGCCGTTCCGACCTTTTGCACGAAGGTGTACGTCCCAGCGCACTGTCCCGGGAAATCGGTCTTGCTGACCGGTTCCAACTTGATACTGAGGACCTTGGTGTCGATCTTGGCCGTGGCAGTGCCGAGAATCGGGGTGCCATTAGGCAGCGGCGACGCAACCTTCGCGTTTTGAGTGAAGGTGATGACACCGTCAGTCTTGATGTTGGCGTAGGTCACCGTGCACGTCGTGGTCGTGCACGACAGTGTCGTCGGCGCCGGGTATGCCGGGGTGGAGGTGAAGTTCGCCGCTGTGGGGACCGCCGTCCAGGGCGCGTTGCCGTCCGCGTTGATCGTGAGGACAACCTCATTCGTCGTGCCGACCTCAGCCATGTTCGCGAGGGTGAACGTCGCCTTGTACTGATAGGTGTCCCCAGGCTTAGGTTCTGGGCTCGTTGGGGTGTGCGACACGTCGACCGTGACGGTGGCGGCGGTGCCAGCAGAGGGCGGGAACGTCCCCGGGATATAACCCTGGGCCTCGCGCGCCGTGCCACCCAGCGTGGCCGCCAGGAAGACGAGCGCGAGTGCCGTTGCCAAAGTACGCGTAGGGAGCGTCGTCCGCTGTCGCAGCCAGATGCCACATCGACGGAAGATACCCGGACGGGTATACCTCCCCCGAGACATCGCTATTCGCCGCACCAAGACTCCAAGATGAATGTGATACCCGCACGTACAGTTGTGACGTCTGCGTGCTTAGCTGTAAGGCCCCCAGGCAATCCAGCTGTGGATGATGCTTCCCCCCGGAAGCGTCGTCCCTGCTGACGACAACTCCACGTTAACTCAGATCACTATCAATTAACAAGCGTCAACGTGCGATCGGCCCTGCCTGGCCCTGTTATCACTCTCACGACAAAAAACCTGTCATGAAAACACCCGTGCCCTCCGGCATGAGCCGGAGGGCACGGGTGTCTCTAAAACGGTTCTAGCGCAACGGCATACGCTGCACTAGGGCATGGGCTACGGGTTCATCACCGCCGCGCGACCGGCCTCCAACCGCGCGACCGGCACGCGGAACGGCGAGCAGGACACGTAGTCGAGACCGGCCTTGTGGAAGAAGTGCACCGACTCCGGGTCACCGCCGTGCTCGCCGCAGACGCCCGCCTTGAGGTGCGGCTTGACCGCACGAGCGCTGTTCACCGCGAGCTTGACGAGCTGACCGACGCCGTCTTCGTCAATCGTCTCGAACGGCGACACCTGGAAGATGCCCTTCTCCAAGTAGTTGGAGAAGAACGAGCCCTCAACGTCGTCGCGGCTGAAGCCCCACGTCGTCTGGGTGAGGTCGTTGGTGCCGAACGAGAAGAAGTCGGCCGACTCGGCGATCCGACCAGCGGTCAGACACGCCCGCGGAAGCTCCATCATCGTGCCGATGAGCACGTTGTGGCCCGGACCGACCTGCTCGCCCTTCTCGCGCGCGATCTTGAGCGCCGAGTTGCGGACGAGGTCGAGTTCCTGGTGGGTGTCGATGAGCGGCACCATGATCTCCGCGGTGCCGATCGTGCCGGTCTTGCGGACGGCCTGGAAGGCTTCCAGGATCGCGCGGACCTGCATCTCGAACAGCCCCTCGGTGACCAGGCCGAGACGGACGCCACGCAACCCGAACATCGGGTTGGACTCGTGCAGGCGCTGCACCGCGGCATACATCTTCTTGTCGGCCTCGGTCGCGCTGCCATCCTCTTCGGCGACAGCCATCTTGGCGGTCATGTCGACGATATTGGGCAGGAACTCGTGCAGCGGCGGGTCGATGAGGCGGATCGTCACGGGGAGGTTGCCCATCGCCCGGAAGATCTCCTCAAAGTCCTTGCGCTGCAACGGCCGCAGGCCCTCCAGCGCAGCCGTGCGGGCCTCGTCGGTCTCGGCCAGGATGAGGTGCTCGACGAGCTCCCGGCGGTCACCGAGGAACATGTGCTCGGTGCGGCACAGGCCGATGCCTTCGGCGCCGAAGCGCACCGCGCGCGCAGCGTCGTCCGGGGTGTCGGCGTTGGCGCGCACGCGCAGGCGACGGACCTTGTCGGCAATCGTCATGATCCGGTGCACGGCCTTGACCGTGTCTGACGCCTCGCCAGAGTGCGGGTCGACATTGCCCTCGAAGTAGTCCACGACAGCACTCGCGACCACCGGCACCGCACCGCGGAACACCTGGCCGGTCGCACCGTCGATCGAGATGAGGTCGCCTTCGCGCAGCGGCTCACCCGTCTTGCCGCGCAGACCCATCGTCTTGTGCGCGGAGTCGATGATGAGTTCGTCGGCGCCACAGACACACGTCGTGCCCATGCCGCGAGCGACAACGGCAGCGTGCGAGGTCTTGCCACCACGCGAGGTCAAAATGCCGCGCGCGGCGATCATGCCGGCGAGGTCGTCGGGGTTGGTCTCCGTGCGGACGAGGATGACGTCTTCGCCGCGCTCGGCCCATTCCTTGGCTGCTTCGGAGCTGAAGACGATCTTGCCCACGGCAGCACCTGGGCTCGCAGCCACACCCACCGTGAGCTGCGCGGACTTCGCCGACGCGTCGAACCGCGGGAACATCAAGTTCGACAGCTGCGCACCGGTGACCCGGGTCAGCGCCTCCTCTTCGGCGATGACGCCCTCGTCGATGAGCTGGCTGGCGATCCGGAAGGCAGCCTCAGCCGTGCGCTTGCCGACGCGGGTCTGGAGCATCCACAGCTTGCCGCGCTCGATGGTGAACTCGATGTCACAGAGGTCGCGGTAGTGGTCTTCGAGCCGCTTCATGTTCGCGAGGAGCTTCTTGTATGCCTCGGGGCTCTCGCCTTCGAGCTCCGCCAGCGGCCGCGCGTTGCGGATGCCCGCCACGACGTCCTCGCCCTGGGCGTTCATGAGGAAGTCGCCGTAGACGCCCTTCTCACCGGTGCTCGGGTCACGCGTGAAGCAGACGCCCGTGCCGGAGTCCTCGGACATGTTGCCAAAGACCATGGTCTGGACGTTGACGGCGGTGCCGAGGTCGTTCGGGATGCGCTCTTGACGGCGGTAGAGCACTGCGCGCTCGCCACCCCAGGACCGGAAGACCGCCTCGACAGCAGCGTCAAGCTGCTCGCGCGGGTCCTGCGGGAACGGCTTGCCGGTCGCGTTCTCGATGGCCTGCTTGAAGTAGCCACAGAGGGTCGCGAGGTCAGCGGCGGTGAGGTCAGTGTCCTGCGTGACGTGACGCGAGTTCTTGACCTGCTCAATGCGGGCCTCGAAGACCTCGGAGTCAATGCCGAGCACGGTGCGACCAAACATCTGCAGCAAACGGCGGTAGGAGTCCCACGCAAACCGCTCGCCCGAGACCGACGCCAGCCCAAAGACTGACTCGTCGTTGAGGCCAATGTTGAGGACGGTCTCCATCATGCCGGGCATCGAGAACTTCGCACCCGAGCGGACCGACAGCAGCAGCGGGTTGTCCGAGTCGGTGAGCTTGCGGCCCATCGCCTTCTCGATGTTCTTGACGTGTTCTGTCACCTCGTCGGCGAGTGACGCGGGCGCCTTGCCCTCGGCCAGATACACGCGGCAGGCGTCGGTCGTGATCGTGAAACCGGGAGGCACCGGGAGGCCGATCTTGACCATTTCGGCGAGGTTCGCACCTTTTCCGCCAAGGAGGTCCTTTTGATCTTTGTCACCTTCGGAGAAATCAAAGACGTATCGAGTCGACATGCGGGGATGGATCCTTCCGGCAGGGGGGCCAAGATGGGGCGTGCGCCATTGCACCTAACGTCCATCTTGGACCATTCCACGCTCCCGCGCCCGGGGCCAAGGCCCTAGGTCCTCTCGGAGCGCCAACTTGGGGTATCTCGCAATCGGCCGCTGGTATGCCGTTCACGCAGCAGCTCCCAGCGTTCACCTGGAGCACCTTGCGCTGGCCACTTCCGGTTCCGCTCGTCCCAAGACGGCCCACACACGCAGGTATGCCGCCCGCTCGGTGAGCGGACGGCATACCTGCTGCTGTTGCAGTAAAAGCGAGACCCGACTACAGGCGACCGAAGTCGTCGAGGTTGAGGTCGTCGAGCCGAACCGCCTCACCCGAACCCGACCCGAAGTGCGAGTAGTCGTAGCTGTCGTAGTTGGGCATGGAGTACATCGCGGCCTTGGCCTCTTCGGTCGGCTCCACGCTGATATTGCGGTAGCGCGGGAGACCCGTGCCGGCCGGGATGAGCTTGCCGAGGATGACGTTTTCCTTCAGGCCGCGCAGCGGGTCAGACTTGGCCTCCATGGCCGCCTGGGTGAGCACCCGGGTGGTCTCCTGGAAGGACGCGGCCGACAGCCACGACTCGGTCGCGAGCGAGGCCTTGGTGATGCCCATGAGCTCGGGACGACCGGCAGCCGGGCGGCCGCCTTCGGCCACGACGCGACGGTTCTCGGTCTCGAAGGCGCCACGCTCGGCGAGGTCACCGGGGATGAGGTCGGCGTCGCCGGCCTCGATGACGGTGACCCGACGCAGCATCTGCCGGACGATGACCTCGATGTGCTTGTCGTGGATCGACACACCCTGCTGGCGGTAGACCCGCTGGACCTCGTCGACGAGGTGCATCTGGACCGCACGCGGGCCGAGGATGCGCAGCACCTGCTTGGGGTCGATGGCGCCCTGGATGAGCTGGGTGCCGACCTCGATGTGGTCACCGTCTGCGACGAGCAGCTTGGAGCGCTTGCTCACCGGGTAGGAGTGCTCTTCGGAGCCGTCGTCGGGGACGAGGACGAGGCGGCGAGCCTTGTCGCTGTCTTCGACGCGGACCCGGCCGGTGGCCTCGGTGATCGGGGCGACACCCTTGGGGGTGCGCGCCTCGAACAACTCGACGACACGGGGCAGACCCTGGGTGATGTCGTCACCGGCGACGCCACCGATGTGGAAGGTCCGCATCGTCAGCTGGGTGCCGGGCTCACCGATGGACTGGGCGGCGATGATGCCGACCGCCTCACCGATGTCCACGAGCTTGCCGGTCGCGAGCGAGCGGCCGTAGCAGCGAGCACACGTGCCGACCTTGCTGTCACAGGTGAGGACCGAGCGGACCTTGACCTGGTCGACACCAGCGGCGAAGAGTGCGTCGATGACGACGTCGCCGAGGTCGATGCCAGCCGCCGCCAGCACGCCACCCTTGGCGTCAAGGACATCCTCAGCCAGCGTGCGGGCATAGACCGAC
Source organism: Actinomycetales bacterium (assembly GCA_016715285.1). Taxonomy (GTDB): domain Bacteria; phylum Actinomycetota; class Actinomycetes; order Actinomycetales; family Dermatophilaceae; genus Phosphoribacter; species Phosphoribacter thorii. The sequence goes on from JADKAO010000002.1 coordinate 20,751, forward strand.
GTCTCGACGTCTTCATGCCCAACCCGGGCACCCGTGGGGTCGATCGCCGCGATTGGCAACGACAGACCACGGTCAGTCCCACAGTCGTCTTCACGGATGATGACGTCCTGCGACACGTCGACAAGGCGCCGCGTGAGGTAGCCCGAGTCGGCGGTGCGAAGGGCGGTGTCAGCCAGACCCTTACGGGAACCGTGGGTCGAGATGAAGAACTCGAGCACCGACAGACCCTCGCGGAAGTTGGCGCGGATCGGCCGCGGGATGATCTCGCCCTTGGGGTTAGAGACCAACCCCTTCATGCCGGCGATCTGCCGCAACTGCATCCAGTTACCGCGAGCACCCGAGGACACCATGCGATAGATGGTGTTGGTCTTGGGCGTGGTCGCGACCATTTCCTTGGCGACCTCGTTGGTGGCTTCGTTCCAGATCTCGATGAGGTCTTCACGACGCTCGTTGTCGGTCACCGCACCGCGGTCGTAGAGCTTCTGCACCTTGGCGGCGCGGGCTTCGTACTCCTCGATGATCTCGGCCTTGCGCGGGGGCGTGATGACGTCGGTGATCGCGACGGTCGTGCCCGAGCGGGTGGCCCAGTGGAAGCCGGCTTCCTTGAGTGCGTCCAGGCTCGCCGCGACCTGCACCTTGGTGTAACGCTCGGCGAGGTCGTTGACGATCATCGAGAGCCGCTTCTTGTCGACCGGCTCGTTGACGTAGGGGTAGTCCATCGGGAGCGCCTCGTTGAAGAGCGTGCGACCCAGCGTGGTCTCGACGACCATCGCCGTGACGCGACCGTCTTCCGCGATCTCCGCACCTTCAGGAGCCCCAGCGCCCACTGACGGGACCGTGTCGGCCAGGCGGATCCGCACCCGCGACCCCAACTCGATCTGGCCAGCGTCGAACGCCATCCGAGCCTCAGCCGGGGTCGAGAACGACCGCAGCGTCGAACCCTCAGCGCCCTTGCCACCCTTGCCCTCGGAGTCCGCGCCGACGGCATACGCCGCGTCGGTCTCGCAGGTGAGGTGGTAGAGGCCGATGATCATGTCCTGGGTGGGCATGGTCACGGGGCGACCGTCGGCCGGCTTGAGGATGTTGTTGCTCGAGAGCATGAGGATGCGGGCCTCGGCCTGCGCCTCCGCCGACAGCGGCACGTGCACGGCCATCTGGTCGCCGTCGAAGTCGGCGTTGAACGCCGTGCAGACGAGCGGGTGGATCTGGATGGCCTTGCCCTCGACCAGCTGCGGCTCGAAGGCCTGGATGCCGAGGCGGTGCAGCGTGGGCGCGCGGTTGAGCAGCACCGGGTGCTCGGTGATGACCTCTTCGAGGACATCCCACACGACCGGGCGCGACCGCTCGACCATGCGCTTGGCCGACTTGATGTTCTGCGCGTGGTCGAGGTCGACCAGGCGCTTCATGACGAACGGCTTGAACAGCTCGAGCGCCATCTGCTTGGGCAGACCGCACTGGTGCAGCTTGAGCTGCGGGCCGACGACGATGACCGAACGGCCGGAGTAGTCGACGCGCTTGCCGAGGAGGTTCTGACGGAACCGGCCCTGCTTGCCCTTGAGCATGTCCGAGAGCGACTTGAGCGGGCGGTTGCCCGGGCCGGTCACCGGGCGTCCACGACGGCCGTTGTCGAAGAGCGAGTCGACGGCCTCCTGGAGCATCCGCTTCTCGTTGTTGACGATGATCTCGGGGGCGCCGAGGTCAAGCAGGCGCTTCAACCGGTTGTTGCGGTTGATGACGCGGCGGTAGAGGTCGTTGAGGTCAGACGTCGCGAATCGGCCACCGTCGAGCTGCACCATCGGGCGCAGGTCCGGCGGGATGACCGGGACGCAGTCCAGGACCATGCCGACGGGGCTGTTGGTCGTCGTCAGGAAGGCCGAGACGACCTTGAGCCGCTTGAGGGCACGGGTCTTGCGCTGGCCCTTGCCGGTGGCGATGATCTCGCGGAGCAGCTCGGCCTCGGCGACGAGGTCGAAGGTCTCCAGGCGCTTCTGGATCGCGGCCGCGCCCATGCCGCCCTCGAAATAGAGCCCGAACCGGTCCCGCATCTCGCGGTAAAGGATCTCGTCACCCTCGAGGTCCTGGACCTTGAGGTTCTTGAACCGGTCCCAGACCTGCTCGAGCCGCTCGATCTGCTGGTCGGCGCGGCGACGGATCGATGCCATGTCGCGGTCGGCGCCGTCGCGGACCTTGCGCTTGACGTCGGCCTTGGCTCCCTCGGCCTCGAGCTCGGCCAGGTCGGCCTCGAGCTTCTTGGCGCGGGCGTCGATGTCGACGTCGCGGCGGTTTTCGAGTTCCTTCCGCTCCACCTGGATCTGCGCTTCGAGTGAGGGCAGGTCGGCGTGGCGCTGGTCGACGTCGACCGACGTGATCATGTATGCCGCGAAGTAAATGACCTTCTCGAGGTCCTTCGGAGCGAGGTCGAGCAGGTAGCCCAACCGGCTCGGGACACCCTTGAAGTACCAAATGTGGGTGACGGGCGCGGCGAGCTCGATGTGGCCCATCCGCTCACGCCGGACCTTGGCCCGGGTGACTTCGACGCCACAGCGCTCACAGATGATGCCCTTGAAGCGCACCCGCTTGTACTTGCCACACGAGCACTCCCAGTCCCGGGTGGGGCCGAAGATGCGCTCGCAGAACAGCCCCTCCTTCTCGGGCTTGAGGGTGCGGTAGTTGATCGTCTCGGGCTTCTTGACCTCGCCGAAGCTCCATGCGCGGATCTGGTCTGCCGTCGCGAGGCCGATGCGCAGCTCGTCGAAGAAGTTGACGTCGAGCACGTGGTTCCTTCTCTCGTTACCTAAGTCTCGTCAGGATGTCCCTGGGGTATGCCGTGCCGCGCACCTGCGGTGAGCGGCACGGCATACCCGAATGTGTCTGTGTCAGACCTCTTCGACACTGGACGGCTCACGCCGACTCAGGTCGATGCCCAGTTCCTCAGCGGCCCGGAAGACGTCTTCGTCCGACTCGCGCATTTCGATCGCCTGACCGTCGGAGGACAGCACCTCGACGTTGAGGCAGAGCGACTGCATTTCCTTGAGCAGGACCTTGAACGACTCGGGGATGCCGGAGTCGGGGATGTTCTCGCCCTTGACGATGGCTTCGTAGACCTTGACGCGCCCAGGCACGTCGTCGGACTTGATCGTCAGGAGTTCCTGCAGCGTGTATGCCGCGCCGTAGGCCTCGAGCGCCCAGACCTCCATCTCACCGAAGCGCTGGCCACCGAACTGGGCCTTACCGCCGAGCGGCTGCTGGGTGATCATCGAGTAGGGGCCAGTCGAGCGAGCGTGGATCTTGTCGTCGACGAGGTGGTGGAGCTTGAGGATGTACATGTAGCCCACCGAAACCGGCTCGGGGAACGGCTCGCCGGAGCGGCCGTCGAAGAGGCGGGTCTTGCCCGATTTGTCGATGAGGCGGACCCCATCGCGGGTCTTGTGCGTCGAGTCGAGCAGGCCGGTGATGACGTCTTCACGGGCACCGTCGAAGACTGGGCTGGCCACGCGGGTGCCGGGAGGCGCCTCGTGGTTGTCCATGGGGATGGCCATCGCCCAGTTGGGTGAGCCCTCGATCTTCCACCCGCGGGAAGCTGCCCAGCCGAGGTGAAGCTCGAGGATCTGGCCGATGTTCATGCGGCCAGGGACACCGAGCGGGTTGAGGACGACGTCGACGGGCGTGCCGTCCTCAAGGAAGGGCATGTCCTCGATCGGGAGGATCTTGGAGATGACGCCCTTGTTGCCGTGACGACCGGCGAGCTTGTCACCGTCGGTGATCTTGCGGCGGTTGGCGACATAGACGCGGACGAGCTGGTTGACACCCGGGGGCAGATCGTCGCCGTCGTCCTTGTTGAAGACGCGGACGTCGATGACGGTGCCAGTCTCACCATGGGGCACCTTGAGGGAGGTGTCGCGGACCTCGCGAGCCTTCTCGCCGAAGATGGCGCGCAGGAGGCGCTCTTCGGGGGTTAGCTCGGTCTCACCCTTGGGCGTGACCTTGCCGACGAGCAGGTCGCCGTCGCGGACCTCGGCACCGATGCGGATGATCCCGCGCTCGTCGAGGTCGGCGAGGACCTCCTCGGAGACGTTGGGGATGTCCCGGGTGATCTCCTCGGGGCCCAGCTTGGTGTCGCGGGCGTCGACCTCGTGCTCCTCGATGTGGATCGAGGAGAGGACGTCGTCCTGGACGAGGCGTTGCGACAGGATGATCGCGTCCTCGTAGTTGTGGCCTTCCCACGGCATGAACGCCACGAGCAGGTTGCGGCCGAGGGCCATTTCGCCACCATCGGTGGCGGGGCCATCGGCGATAACGCTGCCCTTTTCGACCCGGTCACCCTCGTTGATGAGGACGACCTGGTTATAGCAGTTGCCCTGGTTGGAGCGGCGGAACTTGGCGATCCGGTAGGTGCGGTTAGTGCCGTCGTCCTGGGCGACCGTCACGAGATCAGAGGAGACCTCGGTGACGACACCAGGAGCTTCGGCGAGCACGACGTCACCGGAGTCGATCGCGGCGCGGTATTCCATGCCGGTGCCGACCAGCGGAGCCTCGCTCTTGACCAGGGGCACGGCCTGCCGCTGCATGTTGGAGCCCATGAGCGCACGGTTGGCGTCGTCGTGCTCGAGGAACGGGATGAGCGCGGTCGCGGCCGACACCATCTGGCGGGCCGAGACGTCCATGTAGTCGACGTCGGCGCCCGGGACGTATTCGAGCTCGCCACCCTTGGTGCGGACGAGGACGCGCTCCTCGGCGAAGGTGCCGTCAGCCTTGAGACCGGCGTTGGCCTGGGCCTTGACGAAGAGGTCTTCCTCGTCGGCCGAGAGGTAGTGGACCTCGTCGGTGACGCGACCGTTGACGACCTTGCGGTAGGGCGTCTCGACGAACCCGAAGGCGTTGATCCGACCGTAGGACGCAAGCGAACCGATGAGACCGATGTTGGGACCTTCAGGGGTCTCGATCGGGCACATGCGGCCGTAGTGGCTGGCGTGGACGTCACGGACCTCCATGCCGGCGCGGTCACGCGAGAGACCACCCGGGCCAAGCGCCGACAGACGGCGCTTGTGGGTCAGACCCGACAACGGGTTGTTCTGGTCCATGAACTGCGAGAGCTGGCTGGTGCCGAAGAACTCGCGGATCGAGGCGACGACCGGGCGGATGTTGATCAGGGTCTGCGGCGTGATCGCCTCGACGTCCTGAGTCGTCATGCGCTCGCGGACGACGCGCTCCATGCGCGACAGACCGGTGCGGACCTGGTTCTGGATGAGTTCGCCGACGCTGCGCAGGCGACGGTTGCCGAAGTGGTCGATGTCATCGGTCGACACCGGCAGCTCGACGTCTTCACCGTTGCGGCGACCCTTGATGGTGTGTTCGCCTGCGTGCAACGCCACGATGTAGTGAATGGTCGCGACGATGTCGTCGATCGACAGCGTTGACGCGGCCAGCGGCGCCTCGACCCCGAGCTTCTTGCCCAGCTTGTAGCGACCGACCTTGGCCAGGTCATAGCGCTTGGGGTTGAAGTACAGGTTGTCGAGCAGCGTCTGCGCGGCTTCCTTGGTCGGGGGTTCGCCCGGACGGAGCTTGCGGTAGATGTCGAGCAGCGCGTCGTCCTGGCCCTGGGTGTGGTCCTTTTCCAGAGTGAGGCGCATCGACTCGTAGTCACCGAAGTGCTCGAGGATCTGGTCGTTGGTCCAGCCAAGCGCCTTGAGCAGGACGGTGACCGACTGCTTGCGCTTGCGGTCGACGCGGACGCCGACCATGTCGCGCTTGTCGATCTCGAACTCCAGCCACGCGCCCCGGCTCGGGATGAGCTTGGCGGTGTAGATGTCCTTGTCAGACGTCTTGTCAGGAGTGCGCTCGAAGTAGGCACCGGGGCTGCGGACGAGCTGCGAGACCACGACCCGCTCGGTGCCATTGATGATGAAGGTGCCGCGCTCGGTCATGAGCGGGAAGTCGCCCATGAACACCGTCTGGCTCTTGATCTCGCCGGTGTTGGTGTTCATGAACTCCGCGGTGACGAACAGCGGCGCGTCATAGGTCTGGTCGCGCTCTTTGCACGACTCGATCGTCTTGCGCGTCTCTTCGAAGCGGTGGTCACGGAACGACAGCGACATCGACCCGGAGAAGTCCTCGATCGGAGAGATCTCCTCGAAGATCTCTTCCAACCCAGACCGGTCGGGAACGTCGGTGCGACCGTCGGCTTTGGCGGCCGCAACCCGCGCCTGCCACCGCTCGTTGCCGAGCAACCAGTCGAAACTTTCGGTTTGCAGTGCCAGCAGATCCGGGACTTCCAGGGGCTCGTGGATCTGGGCGAAGCTCAGCCGGCCAGAGGCCGTCCGTGCAGTGGTGACGTTCTGGGACACGTTGCGCGAGAGTGCCAACGGGGGTCCTTCCACAGGCGTGCTGTCTGGTCGACGCACTGCCCGGGCTTACGCCGCCTCCGGGTCCGGTCCATAGCTCGGCCGTACCTGGGGCACGGAAAGTGAGCGACGCATCGGCAACGGGGACAGCGCAGGGGCAGCGCAAAATAGGAGCCTAGCCGAAACAAGGCATGACTGTCCAGCCGAGTCAAATCCTGCAGCTCACCGTGGGTGCGATTGCTCAGCGAACGCCACGTGCGCAGACTCGATGGGCAAAAGGATGACCTGTATGCCGCCCTGCGTCAAGGCAGGGGTCGGCCCGGTGTGTCGAAGTGCATGTCGCCGACGTGGCCGCGCTGCTTAGGCTGGGCTGCATGGGAGATCTCGTTCGGGTCCTCTGGTGGCTCGCCACCCTCGCGCTCGTGGGGATCTTTGGGTATGCCGTGTGGGCCCTTCCCAGCCAGGTCCCGATGCACGTCGATCTGGCGGGCAATGTGACGGAGTGGGGTGACAAGACCGGTCTGCTCGCGGGGCTCGCGACGGGAGTCGGGTCGTCGGTGCTGGTGGGTTGGCTGGCGCGTGGGATCGGCCGGTCAATGTCGTTGGACTTCGTCAATGTGCCCTCTAAGGACCGGTGGCTGCCCGATCACGAGGCCGAGTTGCGCGAGCGGGTCTCGACCGACCTGTATGCCGTCGGCGCGATCACGTCGGCGATGATCGGCGCCTTGACGCTGGGGATGGTCGCGATCGCGCACGGTGCCCCCACGATGCCCAGCTGGGCCACCATTGCTGGCATCGGGTGCGTCGCCGTCTTGCTCATCCAGGTCGTCGTCATGATCACCGTGCGTTACCGGTCTCCGGGCTAGGCCTGTCCCCTAGACGGAGCGGCTCATGGCGGTCAGGATGGGGCACGTGCACCGCCGCTAGCTCCTGAAGGGAGCCGCTCATGCCAGGTCAGCTCGCCACGCCCAGTCACACCGGGTATGCCGTCCGCACCACGACCCTGCCCAGCGCGGCCGGGCGCCCCATCCCACCTGATGTATTGGATCGGTTGCGCTCGATCGTCGGGGGTGACCATGTCCTCGTCACCGATGGCGACGTTGAGCCCTTTGCCCGCGACGCCACTCCCCTCTTCCGGGCTCGACCTGGGTGTGTCGTGCTGCCTGCCACGACCGGCGAGGTATCGGCGATTCTGCGGATGGCGACTGAGCACGGCATACCGGTCACTCCCCGGGGTGCGGGCTCAAACCTGGCGGCTGCCACCATCCCTGAGCACGGCGGCATCGTCCTGGTCCTGACCCGGATGACCGCGCTCAAGGAGATCAGCGGCGACGAACTTCTCGCCGTCGTCGAGGCTGGCGTCACCACCGCCGAGCTCGCGGATGCCTGCGCGGCGAAGGGGCTGCTCTATGCGCCCGACCCGGGGTCCCGCACGGTGTCGACGGTCGCGGGCAATGTCGCGATGTGCGCGGGCGGGTTGCGCGGACTGAAGTACGGCGTCACCCGCAACTATGTGCTCGGGCTGGAAGCGGTCCTTCCCACGGGCGAGGTCATCCGCACGGGCGGCCGGCTGTGGAAGGACGTTGCGGGCTATGACCTCACCCGATTGCTCACCGGGTCTGAGGGCACGCTTGCCGTGATCACTGAGGTGACGGTCGCGCTGCTGCCGATGCCGGCCGTCGCGCGCACGGGGGTGGCGTACTTCGACAGCCTCGCCGATGCCTCGCGCGCCGTCGCTGGGGTGATTCACGACGGGATCGTGCCGGCGACGCTGGAGTTCCTCGACAACCGGTGCATCAACGCGGTGGAGGACTTCGCGAAGTTGGGCTTGGACCGTCAGGCTGGCGCGCTGCTGCTGTTTGGCGACGACGGGACTGCCGAGGCTGTGGAGCGCTCGCTGTCGCTCATGGCGAGCACGTGCGAGCGCATCGGGGCGCGAGGCGTGACCATGGCTCGGGATATTGCCGAGTCTGATGCCTTGCTCACGGCTCGTCGGTGCTCGCTCCCTGCGCTCGCGCGGCTCGCCCCGATCACGATGCTTGAGGACGCGACCGTCCCGCGGCCGCGCCTCGCCGAGATGGTCGACCGGATCGATGCCATCGCCGTGCGGCACAACGTCGTCTGCGCGACCTTTGGGCATGCCGGCGACGGCAACCTCCACCCGACGATCGTGTTCGACCCCGACGACGGGGACGCGAGACACCGGGCCGAGGCGGCATTCAGTGACGTCTTTGACGCCGCCATCGAGCTCGGGGGCACCATCACCGGCGAACACGGCGTCGGCGCTGCCAAGCGCCCTTATCTCGAGCGTCGGCTCGGGGCCGATCAGATGGCGTTGTTGCGTCGCCTTAAGGCAGCCTTTGACCCGGCTGGCATCCTCAACCCCGGCAAGCTCGGCTCATGAGCGAGCAGCCTGCCGCTGCCCCGCGCGAGATCTTTGACAAAGACCTGCTCGCGGCGTGCATCTCGTGTGGCTTCTGTCTGCCGGCCTGCCCCACGTATTCCATCACCAAGCTCGAAAACTCTTCTCCCCGTGGCCGAATCACGCTCATGCGCGCCTTGCAGGAGGGTCGCCTCGACGAGGACGACCCCACTCTGCAAGAGCAAGCTGGCCTCTGTCTCGGGTGCCGTGCCTGCGAGACGGTCTGCCCGGCGGGGGTCAAATACGGCGAGTTATTGGAGCAGTGGCGCGACCACCAGTGGCGCGGACGGCATACCCCTGTGTTGGCTGGCGGTTTGCGCGCTGGGGTGCGCATCACACCCGCCCTGATCGCGGGTGGGATGGTCCGGCTCGCCGCGCGCCAGACCGGTGCGGCCGACCCAACCCGACCGCACGTGATGCTCGGGTGCCTGGAGCGGTCGCTCTATCCCAAGGTGAGCAAGGCCGTGGTGCGGCTCATCCCCGAGGCAGACGTGCCATCGGGCCAGGGCTGTTGCGGCGCGCTGCACGCGCACAATGGCAACTCGGTTGAGGCCGCGCGCATGGCCGCCGCGCTCGGCGACGCCATGCCGGGCACGATCGTGTCGACGTCCGGTGGGTGCGCGGCATACCTCGATCATCAGCTCGGGCACGGCCGGGTGCAGGAACTGTCGCAGTTCCTCGCCGCCCGCTGGGAGGCCGACCCGTCGAGTATGCCGCCCCTGCGCACTATCACCTCGCGAGGTCGGACCGCTCGGGTCGGGCTTAAGGATTCGTGCCAGCTGCGCAACGGGATGGGAGTGACCGCACAACCGCGCGCGCTCATCGCGAAGGTGGCTGACTACATCGAATTGCCTTCTGCTGGAACGTGTTGCGGCGGCGCTGGGACATATTCGATGCTGCAACCGGAGATGAGCCAGAAGGTGCTCTCACCGACCTTGGAGCAGGCGCGCGACCTCGATCTGGACTATCTCGTGTCGCTGAATGTTGTCTGTCATCGGCAGCTTGTCGCTGGGGTCAAGCGGGCCCGCCTGCGGGTTAAGGTCATCCACCTTGCCGAGCTCTTAGAGCTTGCCCTCTGACCTGAGGCCGCACGCGCGAGAGCCCCACCGCGGATGCGCGATGGGGCCCTCGAGTTTTGTGAAGCGTTAGATCACTTGAGCTCGACGGTGGCGCCGGCAGCCTCAAGCTGCTCCTTGGCCTTGTCGGCCGCGGCCTTGTCGACCTTCTCGAGGACGGGCTTGGGGGCGCCATCCACGAGGTCCTTGGCTTCCTTGAGGCCGAGCGACGTGAGGGCGCGGACCTCCTTGATGACCTGGATCTTCTTGTCACCAGCGGCCATGAGGACGACGTCAAACTCGTCCTTCTCTTCCTCGACCGGAGCAGCGTCGCCCGCGGGGGCCCCCGCAGCGGCAACGGCAACCGGAGCGGCCGCGGTGACGCCGAAGGTCTCTTCGAACTGCTTGACGAACTCGGAGAGCTCGATCAGGGTCATCTCCTTGAAGGCTTCAAGGAGCTCTTCGGTGCTGAGCTTCGCCATGTGAGGCGTTCCTTCCTAATCTGTGCCGTGAGTGGCGTGTGTGATGGATCGGTCTGAGCGCGCGGCTCAGGCCTGGTCGCCACCCGTGGCGACGTCTTCGGTGGGTGCGTCCTGCACATCGGCAGACTCGCTGTCTTGCACGGGCTGCTCGTCCGCGGGGGCATCGGCAGCGCTGTCCTGCACGGTGCTGTCTTGCGGTGCGCTGTCTTGCGGGGCATCGGCCACAGGGCCGGACTCCGCAACCTTGGCGCGCAGCGCGTCGACCGTCCGCGCAGCCTGCGAGAGCGGGGCCGCGAAGAGGTAGACCGCCTTGCTGAGCGAGGCCTGAAGGGCCCCAGCCAGCTTGGCTAGGAGAACCTCGCGGGACTCGAGGTCCGCGAGCTTCTTGATGTCGTCAGCAGTGAGCGGCTTGCCGTCGAGCAGGCCGGCCTTGATGACGAGCAGGGGGTGAGCCTTGGTGAAGTCCCGCAGCTTCTTGGCCGTCTCGACCGCGTCACCCGTGACGAAGACGATGGCCGACGGGCCGCTGAACATGCCGTCAAAGGCCGAAACTCCGGCCTCCTTCGCAGCAAGCTCAGTGAGGGTGTTCTTCACCACGGCGTAGGTCGCGTGTTCGCGGATGGACGTCCGCAGCTCGGTGAGCTGCTTGACCGACAGTCCACGGTATTCCGTGAGCACGGCCGCACCCGAGTTGCGGAAGTTGTCCGCGAGCTCGGCGATGGTTGCTGCCTTGGCGGCGGTAGCCATCGGGCCTCCTTTGCGTAGCGTTGCGCCGGCGAAGACCCCCGGACACGAGAGCAGCCCCGGCGCAGGCGCACGGGGCTGGTGACGGCATACAAGCTCACGCTCGTATGCCGTGAAGCACGTGTCCTGCGCAGGTCGCCCGCGTCATGCGGAGCCTTCGGACTTCTCACCCAGGTGGGCGGGGAGTCGACCGGCGGTCATTGGTCAACGGGCATCCTACGCTGCGAGCTCGACACCACCCAAATCAGCGGCCCTCAGAGGGGATGAACGACGTCGCCGGGCACCGTGCGCAACACATGCGCGATCTCGGGGAGCATGTCCCGGAAAACGCTGGTGCGGCGCCATACGAGCGCGATATCGCGGTGCGGGGCCGGGTCTCGGAAGGCGCGGAGCGCGATCGCCGGCGACGGCGCGACTGGCGGACGCACCGCGAGCAACGGCAGCAGGGTCACCCCAGCTCCGGCGGCGACCATGTTGCGCAGGGTTTCGAGGCTCGTCGCTCGGAAGCCGTCCCGCTCCCCCACTCCCGCGAGCTGACACACAGCGAGGGCTTGGTCGCGCAGACAGTGGCCTTCGGTGAGGAGCAGGACGCGCTCGTCGTGCAGGACGTCGATGCTGATCGGCGCTTGCTCCGAGCCATCCGAAGCGCCCACGGCGAGCGGATGGTTGGCCGGCACTGCCAGGACGAAGTCCTCGCGGAAGAGCAACTCGGTGTGCAAGGTGTCGTCATCGACCGGCAGCGCGAGCACCGCGGCGTCGAGTCGGCCGGTGCGCAACTGCTCGATGAGCACGGCTGACTTCTCTTCCGTGAGCAGCAACTCCAGGTCTGGCAGTCGGTCGCGCAACGTGGGGACCACGTGTGGGAAGAGGTAGGGCGCGATCGTTGGGAAGGCGCCTAGTCTCAGCTGCCCGGCGCGAGGATCTTGCGCATGGCGAGCCACCCCACGAATGGCGTCGGCTTCATCAAGGACGGTCCGCGCGTGCGCGACAACCTGTTCCCCGACCGCTGTCAGGAGCACCGCGCGGGGGCTGCGCTCCAGGAGCTCAGCCCCCAACTCGGTCTCCAGCTTCTTGACCTGCGTTGACAACGTCGGCTGGCTGACGAAACATGCCTCGGCTGCGCGGCCGAAGTGGCGATGGTCAGCCAGCGCGACGAGGTACTGCAGATCGCGAAGGTTCATGAGACAGCGACGGCCTCCTCGGCAGGAGCACTCGTGCGGATGAGGTGGTCGAAGGCGCTCAAGGCCGCTGTCGCCCCAGCACCCAGGCTGATGACGATCTGCTTGTAAGGCACCGTGGTGCAGTCGCCGGCGGCGAAGACGCCGTGGGCTGAGGTGGCGCCGCGCTCGTCGATGACGATCTCCTTGCGGGGCGAGAGCGTGACGGCCTCGCCCAGCCATTCGGTGTTGGGCAGTAGCCCGATCTGGACGAAGACGCCTTCGAGATCCACGTGCTTGATCGTGCCCGTGGCGCGCTCCTCGTAATCCAACCCGGTGACCTGCTCACCATTGCCGAGGACTTGGGTGGTCTTGGCGCCGAGGATGACGTCCACGTTGGGCAGGCTGTGCAGCTTGCGCACGAGCACCGCATCGGCGCGGAGTTCGTCGAGGAACTCGATGACGGTCACGTGGCCGACGACGCCGGCGAGGTCGATGGCGGCCTCGATGCCGGAATTGCCGCCGCCGATAACCGCGACCCGCTTGCCCTTGAAGAGCGGCCCATCACAGTGCGGACAGAAGGTGACACCCTTGTTGCGGTATTCCTGCTCACCGGGCACACCCATCTCGCGCCAGCGTGCACCGGTCGAGATGATGACCGAACGAGCTTGCAGCGCAGCACCATTGGCCAAGGTGACCGTTGCGAGGCCGCCCGGCTCCGCGGCCGGCGTCAACGACTTGGCCCGCTGGAACTCCATGACGTCAACCTCGTAGGAGCGCACGTGCTCCTCAAGCGCGCCAGCGAGCTTGGGGCCTTCGGTGTGCTGGACCGAGATGAAGTTCTCAATCGACATGGTGTCCATGACCTGGCCGCCGAACCGCTCCACGACAACACCCGTGCGGATCCCCTTGCGGGACGCATAGATAGCCGCCGCCGACCCAGCCGGTCCGCCACCTACGACGAGCACGTCAAAGGGGTCCTTGGCCGCAAGCGCAGCAGCCTCGCGCTCCTCCGCGCCCGAGTCGAGCTTGCGGACGATCTCTTCCAGGGTCATCCGGCCTTGGCCGAAGAGCTTGCCGTTGCGGTAGACCGTCGGCACCGCAAGGACCTTGCGCTCCTCGATCTCATTCTGGAAGGCCCCGCCCTCGATCGTGACGTGGGTGATCTTGGGGTTGAGCACGCTCATCGCGTTGAGCGCCTGCACCACGTCCGGACAGTTCTGACAGGTCAGCGACATGTAGGTCTCGAAGTGGTGCTCCCCCGGGAGATTGCGCACCTGCTCGGCAACCTCGTCGGAGACCTTGGGCGCGACCCCGCCAACCTGAAGCAACGCGAGGACGAGTGAGGTGAACTCATGCCCGAGCGGCACCCCCGCGAAGCGCACGGCAATATCCGTGCCGACGCGGCGGATCGCGAACGACGGCTTGCGGTCGTCGTCGCCGCTCGTCACGGTGATCTTGTCCGAGAGGGCAGCGATCTCCGTGAGGAGTTCTCGGGTCTGCGCGCTGGCTTGGCTTTCGTTGAGGCTGGCTTCGAGCTCGACCGGCAGGGTGACGCGCTCGAGGTAGGTCTTGAGGGTGGCGGTAAGGGTGGCGTCGAGCATCGTCAGAACTCCTGGAAAGGCCGGGCGGCGGTGTTAAAAGCGTTGCGGGGCAGGCAGATATGGGTATGCCGGGTGCGGAAGTCCGCACCCGGCATACCTCATGCAGTGCGCGAGAGGTGCGAGAAACTCAGATCTTGCCGACGAGGTCCAGTGACGGGGCGAGCGTGGTCGAGCCCTCTTCCCACTTGGCCGGGCAGACCTCACCCGGGTGGTTGCGGACGTACTGCGCGGCCTTGACCTTGCGGACCAGCTCGGCGGCGTTGCGGCCGACGCCCTCACAGGTGACTTCCATGATCTGGATGACACCGTCGGGGTCGATCACGAAGGTGCCGCGGTCGGCCAGGCCCTGGCCTTCACGCATGACCTTGAAGTTGCTCGTGATCGTGCCGGTCGGGTCTCCGACCATGTAGTAGTCGATCTTGCCGATCGTCTCGGACGAGTCGTGCCACGCCTTGTGCGTGAAGTGGGTGTCGGTCGAGACCGAGTAGACCTCGACGTCCATGGCCTTGAGCTCGGCGTAGTGGTCGGCCATGTCGCCCAGCTCGGTCGGGCAGACGAACGTGAAGTCGGCCGGGTAGAAGAAGACGACGGACCACTTGCCCTTGAGGTCAGCGTCGCTGACGTCGACAAACTTGCCGCTCTTGAACGCGGTTGCCTCGAACGGCTTGATCTCGGACCCAATGAGTGCCATGGGCGGGTGCACCTCGCAGCTTTCGTGATGTGTCGTACAGACGGTCAGAAGGGCATGATCGGCCACGGTCAAGCTGATGCCGGGCGTCTCACGCGATAGACAGTCTATATCACTTTGGCCTATTTCCCAAGCCACTATCAATCGCTTGTTTGGATGCTCACCATTGCTGCCGTCAATGAGACCGGCGTCTCATTGACGGCAGCGTCAGTGCCTTTCGAGATCAGGCGCCGGGCATCTTCAGGGTGCCGACCTGGTCGGCCGGAGGGGCCGTAATCGTGACCGGTGCACCCCAGTCCGAGTACTTCACCTCCACGGTGATCCCCGAGGTCACCACGGTCGATTTCGCTGGCCGGTTTTGGTCATCGAGCCACAGGTCGACCGTCTGGTTGATGGGAGCAACGGTCGGCGACACAGTCACCATGACGTTGGTGAGCTTGTAGTGCCGGAGCCCGCCGGAGCTGTCGACGAGCGTCGCGGTCGACCCCTTGTAGATCTCGAGCGCGGCCCGCACATCAGAGGACTGCTTCATCGATGACGCCATCTGCTTGCTGAAGGCGTCGGTGGCATTGGGGTCGAGCTTGACCCAGGGCTTGCCGCTCGAGGCGAAGAGGGAGCTCTTGATGTAGCCCACCCCGTCAACGGAGATGATTTCCATCTGCTGACCGGCAATTCCCATCGTCGCCTGGACGTTGATCGTGGTGCCAGAGACCGCGAACTTGGAGACCGTGTTCATCGCGCCAGCGCCCGCGGTGGCGCCCCCTCCTGTCGTCGACATCGTCATGGTCCCGCTGCCAGCCTTCATCATGGCGTCGGTCATCTTCGACACGAGCGTGGTCCCGTCGATGACCTTGTCTGCCGCAGCTACGGCAGGGGTGCTCACGGCAGGGGTGCTGTCCCCAGCCGATGTCACCGGAGCGGTCGCCGGAGCGGTCGCCGTGCTCGATCCACAGCCTGCGAGCGCAAGTGCGGACGAGAGCGCGACAGCGCAGACAAGCGAGGACTTCTTGGACGAGAAAACGTTCACGGCATACCCCCGAATGAGCAGTGCGAGTGCGGAACCAAACGCACTAACCGTAGCTGTCCGCGAGCAATCCCCGCGAATTCGTCCCAGCCACGTCCTTCCTCAACAAGACCGCGCCCGACCACCAGTGAGGGTGGTCGGGCGCGGGAAGCCGCATGGCGGCACGAGGCCGGGGGATCAGCTGTCGTCTGCAGCCAACAGGTTGCGGGTGCGCGACGGGTCGAGCGGGATGCCTGGTCCCATCGTCGTGGCCATCGTGGCCTTGCCGATGTAACGACCCTTGGACGCGGACGGCTTCAGGCGCAGGATCTCCTCCAGCGCGGCGGCGTAGTTTTCGACGAGCGCCTCCTCGGAGAAGGACACCTTGCCGATGATGAAGTGCAAGTTCGCGTGCTTGTCGACGCGGAACTCGATCTTGCCGCCTTTGATCTCGGTCACGGCCTTGGCGACATCCATCGTCACGGTGCCGGTCTTGGGGTTGGGCATGAGACCCCGGGGGCCCAGGACCTTACCGAGGCGCCCGACCTTGCCCATCATGTCGGGCGTCGCGACGACAGCGTCGAAGTCGAGCCACCCGCCAGCGATCTTGGCGATGAGGTCGTCCGAGCCGACGTAGTCGGCCCCCGCCTCGCGCGCGGCGTCAGCCTTCTCGGCGTTGGCAAACACGAGGACACGGGCGGTCTTGCCGGTGCCGTGCGGCAGGTTGACCGTGCCGCGGACCATCTGGTCGGCCTTACGGGGGTCGACCCCAAGGCTCATCGCAACCTCGACGGTCGCGTCGTATTTGGTGGTTGACGTTTCCTTCGCGAGGCGAACAGCCTCGAGAGGGGCGTACAGCTTGCCGGGGGTCAGCTTGTCGGCTGCGGCCCGGTAGGCCTTGCTGCGCTTCACTTCTGCTCCTTAGAACTTTTCGAGTGCACCGTCTGGTGCGTGGGAGGCGTGGTCGGATGGGCCAGCGCTGGCCCTGCCACTAGCCGGGGGTTTCTGAGGCTCAGAACCTCAGTAGCCCTCGGTGGTAATGCCCATCGAGCGGGCGGTGCCCGCAATGATGCGGGCAGCCATCTCGATGTCGTTGGCGTTGAGGTCTTCCATCTTCTGCTGCGCGATCTCGCGGACCTGGTCAGCGGTGAGCTTGGCGACCTTGGTCTTGTGCGGCTCCGCCGAGCCCTTGCCGACGCCCGCAGCCTTCTTGATCAACTCGGCAGCCGGCGGCGTCTTGGTCACGAACGTGAACGAGCGGTCTTCGTAGACGGTGATCTCGACCGGGATGACGTTGCCACGCTGGGATTCGGTGGCCGCGTTGTAGGCCTTGACGAACTCCATGATGTTGACGCCGTGCTGACCCAACGCGGGGCCGACCGGGGGGGCCGGGGTCGCCGCGCCAGCGTTGATCTGCAGCTTGATAAAGCCGGTGATCTTCTTCTTCTTGGGAGGCATGTCGAACCTTTTCCAGTTGTGGGCCGACGCCGTGGGCGATGACCCGGTTGCAGTGCTGGTCTCGGTCGAGACCAGCGGGGTGTCTGACGGGGTACTGCAGGGTGTTGCCGGTGTTACAGCTTGGCTACTTGGCTGAACGAAAGCTCGACCGGAGTCTCCCGGCCGAAGATCGAGACGAGCACCTTGAGCTTCTGGGTGTCGGGGTTGATCTCGGAGATGGTCGCCGGCATGGTCTCGAAGGGACCTTCCATGACGGTGACTGACTCGCCGATTTCGTAGTCGACGAGGCGCACTTCCTTGGGCTTGCTGCCCGACCCGGCACCACCGCCAGCAGCCGCGCCCGCAGCCGGAGCGAGATCGGGGGCGAGCATTCCGTAGACCTCGTCGAGGCTGAGCGGGATCGGCTGGTGAGCGTTGCCGACAAAGCCCGTGACGCCGGGTGTATGCCGTACCGCGCCCCAGGACGCGTCGGTGAGTTCCATCCGGACAAGAACGTAACCGGGCATCCGGACGCGGCGGACGAGTTTGCGTTGGCCGTTCTTGATCTCGGTCACCTCCTCCATGGGGACCTCGATCTCGAAGATGTAGTCCTCCATGTTGAGGCTCACGATGCGAGTCTCAAGATTGGCCTTGACCCGGTTCTCGTAGCCGGCGTAAGAGTGGACGACGTACCAGTCGCCGATCTTGGCCCGCAATGTCGCCTTGAACTCGGCGACCGGGTCGAGGACTTCTGCCTCGTCTGCCGCAGCCGCCGGGGCGTCGGTTGGGTCAGCTGGCTGGGACTCGGCTGGGGCGTCTGCTTCGGCCTCCGAGCCGTCACGCTGCGCCTCCGCCATGAGGGCGGTGTCGAAGACGTCGTCCTGTTCGGACACGGTGGGACCTCTTTCTGCGGATCGGGGGCACCTCACGAAGAGTCGCCCCGCGGGCATGCGGGAACGGCAGCAATCAACCAGCGAAGACGAGCAGCACCAACCTGTGCAGCAAGAAGTCCAAGCCAGACACGATCGCCATGATCGCCAGAACGAACAAGATGACCACGATGGTGTAGTTGCGCAGTTCCGACGGAGTCGGGCGCACCACCTTGCGCAGTTCATCGAGGATCTGTCGGACAAACAGGGTGAACGACGCAAAAAAGCGACTGATCGGGTTGCCTGGCGTCGGGCGCTTTTGGGCAGCACGGCGCGGCGTCTGTGCCGTGCTGGACTCGCTCACGTGCTCGGACTCCTCGGTCGGGACCATCAGTAATCAACAGGCTGTCAAGCAGGGCAAGAGGGACTCGAACCCCCAACCGCCGGTTTTGGAGACCGGTGCTCTACCAATTGAGCTATTGCCCTCCACCGTCAGCCCAGGTGCCACCTATGACTGACAGCAAGTGATTGCTTTGGGCATGCAGGAGCATGGCCGCGGTGCAACCAAGGAGACAGCATACGGGAGGTTCTGGCCTCGTGCGAACCCGCGCGAGCGCGGTGCGGACGGCGCGCAAGCGACCGTAGTGCGGACGGCGCGACCACGGCAGACCGAAGCGATGGGACGATAGGCGGGTGACGGATTCTGACGCAACCTTCGCCCCCCGCCGTGTCTCCCGCAGGATCGGAGCGATCGCCGAGAGCGCCACGCTTGCGGTCGACGCCAAGGCTAAAGCGCTCAAGGCCCAGGGCCGCCCCGTGATCGGGTTCGGTGCCGGCGAGCCCGATTTCCCGACTCCCGACTACATCCTCGAGGCCGCCATTGCCGCAGCACGGCAACCAGCCAACCACCGGTATACCCCAGCGGCCGGGCTACCCGAGCTCCGCGAGGCGATCGCCACCAAGACCCGGCGCGACTCGGGCTACGACGTCCCCGCGAGCCAAGTCCTCGTGACCAACGGCGGCAAGCAGGCGGTCTACCAGGCTTTCGCGAGCATTGTTGACCCGGGCGACGAGATCCTGCTCCCTGCGCCCTACTGGACGACCTACCCCGAGGCCATCGCCCTCGCGGGTGGCACGACGGTCGAGGTGTTCGCGGGCGAAGACCAGGACTACCTCGTCACCGTCGAGCAGCTGGAAGAAGCCCGCACCGAGCGCACCAAGGCCCTGCTCTTTTGCTCGCCGTCCAACCCCACGGGCGCGGTCTACTCCCCCGCTCAGGTGCGCGAGATCGGTGAGTGGGCGGTCGCCAACGGCATCTGGGTGATCACGGACGAGATCTACGAGCACCTCACCTACGACGGCGTCCGCGCGGCGAGTATGCCGGTCGAGGTGCCCGAGCTGGCCGACACCTGCATCGTCCTCAACGGCGTGGCCAAGACGTACGCGATGACCGGTTGGCGGGTCGGGTGGATGATCGCCCCCAAGGACGTCATTGCCGCAGCGACCAACCTCCAGAGCCATCTCACGAGCAATGTCAACAACATCGCCCAGCGTGCGGCGATCACGGCGCTCACTGGCGACCTCGACGCGGTCGAAGCGATGAAGGAGGCCTTCGACCGGCGCCGCAA
Organism: Actinomycetales bacterium; assembly: GCA_016715285.1. Taxonomy (GTDB): domain Bacteria; phylum Actinomycetota; class Actinomycetes; order Actinomycetales; family Dermatophilaceae; genus Phosphoribacter; species Phosphoribacter thorii. The sequence goes on from JADKAO010000002.1 coordinate 40,181, forward strand.
GACGATGGTGCGGATGCTCAACGACATCCCGGGGGTGGAGTGCCCGACGCCCCAGGGCGCGTTCTATTGCTACCCGTCGGTCAAGGGCGTCCTCGGCCACACCATCCGCGGCGCTCGCCCGCTCACCTCCGCCGACCTCGCCGCTCTCATCCTCGACGAGGTCGAGGTTGCGGTCGTGCCCGGCGAAGCGTTCGGCCCGAGTGGCTACATCCGACTGTCCTACGCGTTGGGTGACGCTGACCTGGTCGAGGGAGTCGAGCGCATCCAGCGCCTCCTCAGCGAAGCTCATTAGCCGCGCGCGTCTCCACCAGTCCAGCCTTCATTCGCGAGTCTCGTTCGGAGTCAACGGGGTCGACCCGTGAGCTTGCGCACCGCCCCGGGCAGTGCGGTCGCCCCGTCTCTAGTGGCAGAGTGACGGTATGAGCATCGACGACGCTGCCTTCGACCGCGAAAGCATCGGCGACGACCTGGAGGTCTGGTCCGTCGACGACGAGACACAACTGCAGCCGGGTGACACCCTCATCGATCGGGGCGTCGACGACGTCCTCGATGAGGGCTTCTCGCCGCCCGAGCGGCCCCGGGGCTCACTGGCCTATGGCACGACGGCATACGAGATGAGTCAGCACGAGACCATCGAGCAGCGCATCCTCCAGGAGGAGCCCGACCCGTTCAGCGCCTATGGCGCTCCCGACGACGAGTCCGGTGAGCGCGCGCGGGTCCGCGAGCGGCTCGGCGGCATCGACCCGGACGGCATTTACGCCGATGAGGATTTCGAGGGCCAGGCTGGTCGGGTGCGCAGTGGTCGGCTCGTCGCGAGGGATGAGTTCGGGAACCTCAGGTTCACCACCGATGTGTATGCCGGTGACGTCGGCATCGACGGCGGGGCGGCGTCGGCCGAGGAGGCCGCGATGCACATTATCGACGTGACCGAGGACGAACTCGCCTGAGCGTTGACGTGACGGGCTTAGCCGCACCATCTCCTCCCCGGTCCCTGACGGCATTGCCCAAGGCGCATCTGCACCTGCACTTCACCGGGTCGATGCGTCTGGGGACCGTGCGCGAGCTCGCGGCGGCCCAGAGGGTGCGCTTGCCGGACGCGTTGACCGACCACTGGCCGCCGAAGTTGCGTGCGACCGACGAGCGCGGGTGGTTCCGGTTCCAGCGGCTCTATGACATTGCCCGTAGTTGCGTCCGCGGCGAGGAGGCCCTCCGTCGCCTTGTGCGTGAGGCAGCCGAGGACGATGCCTCCGAGGGGTCGCGGTGGCTCGAGTTGCAGGTCGATCCCACCTCGTATGCCGGTCCGGTCGGGGGCCTCACTCCGGCTTTGGAGATCATCCTCGACGAGGCTCGGTCAGCCTCGCAGACCACCGGCACCCAGGTCGCGATCATCGTCGCGGCTTCACGGATCCGCCATCCGCTCGACGCCCGCACCCTCGCTCGCTTGGCAGCCAAACACGCCGGCGACGGGGCAGGCACCGTCGTGGGTTTCGGTTTGTCCAATGACGAACGCCGGGGGGTCACCGAGAGCTTTGCGCCTGCCTTCGATATCGCCCGCCGAGCAGGCCTGGCTTTGGTCCCCCACGGCGGGGAGCTCCTCGGACCAACGGCCGTGCAGGAGACCCTCAGCGCCCTGCGCCCCGACCGCCTCGGCCACGGCGTCCGGTCCGTCGAAGACCCACGCGTCCTCGACGAAGTTGCCCATTCTGGAGTGACCCTCGAGGTCTGTCCCGGCAGCAATGTGGCCCTGGGGGTCTATCCGAGCGCCGCCGACGTGCCCCTGCGCGATCTCGTGGCGCACGGCATACCCGTGGCGTTGGGGGCTGATGATCCACTGCTGTTCGGGACGCGTCTCGTGGCGCAATACGGCCTCGCGCGGACTGCCCACGACTTCACCGACGACGAACTCGCCGACCTCGCACGGGCGTCGTTTGCCGGCAGCCGCGCGCCCGACTCGGTGCTCCGGGCCGCAGCGCGGGACATTGCCGCGTGGCTGGCTCACAGCGATCCGGCCTAGAGTTTGTCGGATGACCTCGCACGTTCCGCTTTCGCGCGCTGCATTCCCGGCCGACTTCACCTTCGGGGTGGCGACGGCCTCCTACCAAATCGAGGGTGCCATCGCGGCCGACGGCCGGGTGCCATCGATCTGGGACACGTTCAGCGCCACGCCCGGCGCTGTCGTGGGTGGCGATACCGGCGAAATCGCGTGCGATCACTACCACCGCTACCCCGCCGACGTGACGCTCATGCGTGACCTCGGCGTTGACGCCTACCGATTCTCCCTCGCGTGGCCGCGCATCCTGCCGGTCGCGGGGGGCGCCCCCAACCCCAGCGGCATCGCCTTCTACGACCGCGTCCTCGACGAACTTCTCGCCGCGGGCATCACCCCCTGGGCCACGCTCTATCACTGGGATCTGCCCCAGGAAATCGAGGATGCGGGTGGCTGGCCGGTGCGCGACACGGCATACCGGTTTGCCGAGTATGCAGCGGTGGCGGCGGATGCCCTCGGCGACCGGATTTCGCACTGGATCACACTCAACGAACCCTGGGTGGCGGCCTTCCTCGGGTATGCCGCGGGCGTCCACGCACCGGGGCGCACCGACCACGCCGCGGCGATGCGCGCGGCGCACCACCTCATGCTCGGGCACGGGCTGGCGATGCAGGTGCTGCGCGAGCGCGTGCCGCAGGGCAGCCATGGGATCACGCTCAACCTCACCCCGATCGAGGCCCAGGGTGGCCGGGACATCCACGCCGAGGCTGTCCGACGCGTGGACGGGATGGCCAACCGGATCTTCCTCGACCCGATCCTCCGCGGGACCTACCCGGCTGACGTGGTCGCGGACACCGCGCACGTGCTCGACCAGAGCCACGTCCACGACGGTGACCTGGAGTTGATCAGCGCACCGATTGACTTCCTCGGCATCAACTACTACTTCCCCACGGTGGTGGCCACTGGGGTCTATCCCGGGTCGGCTGCGGTCGGCATGGGTGCGCATAATCGGCCGCGCACCGCGATGGGCTGGGAAGTTGACGCGGAGGCGATGACCCGCATGCTGACCAGAGTGCGCGATGACTACGGCGACGTGCCGATCTACATCACCGAAAACGGGTCGGCATGGGACGACGTGGTGTCGGCCGATGGCGGGGTCCACGACGCGCAGCGGCTTGCCTATCTCCAGGATCATCTTGCGGCGTGCCTCGATGCCCGGGCGGCCGGGGTTGATCTGCGCGGATATTTCGCGTGGTCGTTGCTCGACAACTTCGAGTGGGCCGAGGGTTATGCGAAGCGGTTCGGGATCGTGCACGTCGACTATGCAACCCAGGAACGCACAGTCAAAGCCAGCGGACGGTGGTATGCCGACTTCTTGACGGGAGATGAGCGATGAGCCGGGGTCAGACGAGGTCTTTCCTCGCCAGGGTCGCGATCGGTGCCGCGATCTCCATGGTCGGGGTCACGGCAGGATGCAGTTCCAGCGACAACCTTGCTGCGATGAACCCGACCACCGCGAGCCCTGTCAGCGATTCGGTAACCTCCACCTCACCGGACGCCAGTGCTCAAGCAACCGACACTGCATCCGCCATCCCCACTGACGTTGTCGGACCGAGTGCCTCAGCCGCTGAGGCTGCCCCGCCGCCAGGCACCGTTCCGCTGCCCACGACCTTCATCACCGTCGACCAGAGCATCTCCGACACCGTCGTGGGCCACACGGTGGCGGTGTCGAAGATCGCCCGACACTTGTCCTGGCCGGACGGCTATCAAGCCCAGTCGGCCGCGTTCGAACTCGTTGCTGTGGAGATGACGTGGACGGCGGGAGCCACGATGACGGCACCCTTAACTGCATCGTCGCTGGCGATCCTTTCCGGCTCGACCTACCCCAATCGGCGTGACCTCACCCTTGACCCCACGCTCACCGCGGCCGGCTGGACCGTCATGCCTGCCCAGCTCTCGCCCGGCGAGAAGCTCACCGGCTGGATGATCTTCAAGGTCGAGCCCAAAGACGCGGCATCGCTTGCCCTCCAGCTCACCCGACCAGCTGTACGCGATGCGTCAACGGGCACGACCTACGCCAAGGAAGTCGTCACCCTGACGCTCGTAGGCTGAAGGTTAGAGCGACTCTCCGACGAGGACAGGCTCGTTGACGAGGGTCACCCCGAAAGCGTCCCGTACCCCGTCGCGGATGGTCGCGGCGAGGCTCACGACGTCACGTGCGGTCGCGCCTCCGCGGTTGGTGATCGCGAGGGTATGCCGTGTCGACAGGGCGGCGGGCCCCGGCATACCGAAGCCCTTGCCGAAGCCCGCTCGCTCGATGAGCCAGGCTGCACTGAGCTTGATTGCTGGCTGACCGTCGGGGAGCGTCGCTGGCCAGGACGGCATACTCCCTGCGGCGTCAACACCCAAACGCGTGGCGACACGGTCCTCGATCACTGGCACATCGTCTTGGGGCACAAGAGGGTTGGTGAAGAACGAGCCGCAACTCCAGGTGTCGTGGTCGCCCTCGTCGAGGACCATGCCGCGGCGGCGACGCTGCTCGAGCACCGCCTCCCGTGCGGCCGCGACCGGGACCCGTTCCCCAAGGGTCACCCCAAGGCCTGCCGCGAGATCGGCATACCGGATCGGCGCGGACAGACCACCGAGGAGGAATTGGAACGCCACGTCGAGCACGACGTAGCGGCCCCCTGACCGTTTGATCAGGGACTCGCGATAGCCAAACCCGCAGTCAGCTGCGGCCAGCGTGGTGACGCGTTGCTCGCGTCGATCCCACAACCGCACCGAGGCAATGGTGTCGGCGACTTCTTGGCCGTAGGCGCCGACGTTCTGGACCGGAGTCGACCCCACGCAGCCGGGGATGCCCGACAGCGCTTCGACGCCGGACCAGCCTTGCGCAATGGCATAAGCGACGAACTCATCCCAGGGTTCCCCTGCCGCCACGCGGACGGTCGCGCCACCGCACTGATCGCTCGACTCCACCGTGATCCCGCGGCTGGCGACCTTAACGGCGGTGCCGCGGAAGCCCGCGTCGGCAATGACAAGGTTGGACCCGCCAGAGATGAGCAGCAGCGGCTCGTCGGCGTCGTCGATCTCGCGGACGACATCCACGAGGTCGTCAGTCGTCTCCGCGAGGACAAGTCGGTCGGCCGGTCCACCGACGCGCATCGTCGTGAGGGGTGCCAGCGGGGTGTCGAAAGACTCGATCATGGCCTGCCGTCAGTCGAGCTGCAGGACCAGCAATGCCCGGCCGAGCACCTTGGCGCCCTCGTGGGTCGCGGTGAGTTCGACCGTGACCCGCCGAGTTGCGTGGTCGACTGCGGTGACGGTGCCGCCGAGTTCGACGTCCGCACCGCCCTCGCGGGGCACCACGACCGGGCCGACGAACTTCGTCGTGTACCGCACGACCCGCCCTGCGTCCCCCGCCCAGTCGGTCGCAACGGCCGCGGCAGCACCCATCGTGAACATGCCGTGGGCGATGACATCCGGCAGCCCCACCTCACGAGCGAAGTCTCCGTCCCAGTGGATCGGGTTGAAGTCGAGGGAGGCGCCGGCATACCTCACCAGGGTCGCGCGCTCGATGTGCAGCGTCCGGGGCGGGAGGGCGTCGCCCTTGGTGACCGATGCCGCAGTGCGGACGGTCATGAGTTCTCCCCCCTGACCACGAGCATGGAGGTGGAGGTCGTCGTGAGTTGGTCTCCGACGTGAAGTTCGCTGCGGGTGGTGACCATGGCGTTGCCGGCGACCGCCTTGACCGAGTCGACGTGCAACACGGCGGTGACCGCGTCCCCGGCGGTCAGTGGTCGGTGGTGCTCGAAGGTCTGCTGTCCGTGGACCACCCGGGAGAAGTCGATGCCCATCGCCGGATCGGCGACAAACTGTGTGTCGCACTGCTGGGCGATGAGCACGGCAAACGTCGGCGGCGCGATGACGTCGCGATAGCCCCGCTCACGAGCGACCGCGGAGTCCACGTGGACCGGGTCGGTCGCGCCGACGGCGGCCGCGAATTCGGCGATCTTGGCTGCGCTCACGAGGTAGGGGGCCATTGGCGGGTAGCTGCGCCCCGCGGCCTCGGCGTTGACCGGCATACGCGTCACCTTAGCTGTGAGCAGAGCCGAGCACGCTCTGGTGTGCCGCACCGCGGTCGACCCCGGCCAGAACGAGGAAGCCCCCCGGCCGTGGGCCAGGGGGCTTCCTCAATTGATGGACCTCGTGTCGGTCAGGCCTTGCGGCTCGGCAGAAGCGCGAGCGAGGCGACGCACGGGGTGTGCTTGTAGTCGTTGCGGTAGATCTGGAAGAGCTTGCGCATGATGGCCCCCTAGGGTGTCGTGCCGCGGCCCTTGTGGCTACGGCGGTGCGCTGAGATGAGTCTCCGCTTTAGCGGCGGTTCATCTTTTGTTCACTTCTCGCAGTCTAGTTGTTCATCTCTCGATGTGCAACTCTCAAACTTTACCGCGGTTGTCAGCCCTGTCAAGGGACCTTCGACCTGTGCTCAGCGCGGCAGGTTGTTCTCTGCGTCTCATACCCCACAACACGACGCCATAAACCAACATTCCCACTCGGAAAAGAAAACTTCAGGTGAATGAACTGCAACCGATCGATGCTGGCGCGCCCGCGCCCGCCAGCCCCCCCTGACGATTCGATACCCAGCCACCCGGCACCCCTAGGTCCCCGGTATCGAATGGCGGAAGAGAGTCGCCAGTCGATACCCAGTCACCCGGCATACCTAGGCATCCGGTATCGACACAGCGAAAAGGAGAGGCAGGGGTGCCAGCCGACACACCGAAGGCCGCAACCCCACGTGGGGTGCGGCCTTCGGGCAGCGTGGCTGAGCGGTCAGCGGGTCTCGCGGTGCTCCGTGTGCTTGCCGCACTTGGGGCAGAACTTGTTCATCGCAAGCCGGTCAGGGTCGTTGCGACGGTTCTTTTTCGTAATGTAGTTGCGGTCCTTGCACTCGGTGCACGCCATGGTGATCTTCGGCCGGACGTCGGTCGTCTTGCTGGCCACGGGGCTACCTGCTCTCGTTCACGGTGGACTGGGTGTCACTAGGTTCTAGGCCGACGCGCGTGGGCGCGAGGGAACACTCAAGGGTACGGGATGGCGCGAACTTGCCCCAAATCCCGACCCTGGGGGTGGTAGCGGGAGCGGGGCTCGATCCCGCGACCTCACGATTATGAGTCGTGCGCTCTGACCAACTGAGCTATCCCGCCGCCAACCTCCGCGCTGCGGAGGTCAGAGCCCCAATAGGGAATCGAACCCTAGACCTTTTCCTTACCATGGAAACGCTCTGCCGACTGAGCTATTGGGGCAGCCACAACAGACGCAAGCAGACTCACCTCTGGTGCGACGCAGAGACTACACGGTCCCGCATCCCGCCCTAAAATCGGGACCTAGAGTGGTGTGATGACGTGGCTCGCGGTCCCCTTGGGTGCGGCCGTCGGTGCCATTCTCGGGGTGTTGGGCGGCGGCGGCGCCATTCTCACGATCCCCCTTCTCGTCTACGTCCTCGGCCAGGACCCGCACGAAGCCACCACCACGTCCCTCGTCATCGTCGGCATCAGTTCTGCTGTCGCAGCCTCTCGCCACTGGCGACGTGGTGCGGTCGATCTGCGGTCCGCGCTCCTACTGGCCGCGCTCGGGGCCGTCGGCACGTATGCCGGGTCGCGCGCGTCTGCCCTGGTGGCACCCCGCGTGCTGCTGGTCATGCTCGCAACCCTCCTCGTCGTCGTGGCAGCTCTCATGCTTCGCAAGGCGCCCCCGGTGGCTGCCGGCATTCCAGACCCTGCCGACATTCCAGACCCTGCCGTCACGTTGCCGGGCGGTGAGCCGCCCGCCGCGCCCCGCCCCCGCATCACCCACCTCGTCATGTTGGCGGTCGCGTTGGGTGCGCTGACCGGATTCTTTGGAGTCGGGGGCGGGTTCGCGATCGTGCCGGCACTCGTGCTGATCCTGCGGTTCCCGATGCCCGTTGCCGTGGGCACCTCCCTCGCGGTCATCGCCCTCAACAGCCTCACCGCGTTGCTGTCCCGACTCGGCCAGGGCGTGAGCCTCGACTGGCCCCTCGTGCTCACCTTCACCGTGAGCGCAATTGTGGGTAGCGTGATCGGCGAGTATGCCGCCCGCGGCGCCGATGACACGCGGCTCAGCCGCGGGTTCGCCGTGCTCCTGGTGACTGTGGCGGCATACATGCTGGTTGACGGGGTCTTCCTCCGCTGAGGCGACCCTGCCTCGCGGGCGGGAACCGCGTAGATTATCCGCACGTCTTCCTAGGGATACCGGCTTCAGAAGGACACCATCGTGAGCGACCAGCCCAACCAGACCGGCGCCGCCGGCAGCCCAGCCGATGCAGCCATGGTGCAGCCATTGGCGCCGCCCGCGCCCTCGACTGAACTGCGGCTCGAGCCGCCGGCCGCGATGGCCACGGCAGTGCCGACAACAGCCGCGCCTCGGATGGCGCCGGCCGTCCCTGAAACCGCCCTCCCGGGGCTGGACGCCAAGGTCGACTCCTACCTGACCGCGCTCCTCACCGCCGCGCCCAAGTCACCGCAGTTCGAAGCTAAGGCCAACGACGTCCGGCTCATGGGCGACGACGAGATCCGTCGGGCCGCTGAGTCGAGCAACCGGCTCCTCAAGTCGCCCGTGCGGGCATTGCAGGAAGGCGGGCTGTCCGAGGGCGGCAAGGTCGGCAAGACGCTCCTGGACCTGCGTCGCACTGTTGAAGACCTCGACCCGAGCCAAGCGACCGGCGTCAAGAAGGTCTTGGGGATGATCCCCTTCGGCGACAAGATCACCGACTACTTCCGCAAGTACCAGTCAGCGCAGAGTCACCTCGACGGCATCTTGCACTCGCTGCGCGACGGCCAAGACGAGTTGCAGAAGGACAACGCCGCGCTCAACCTGGAGAAGCAGAACCTTTGGGACGCGATGGGCCGGCTCAACCAATACGTCTACATTGCCGAGCGACTCGACGCGCGCCTGGCCGCACAGGTCGCCACCCTTGAGACGACCGATCCTGAGAAGGCCAGCGCCCTCAAACAAGACGTGTTGTTCTATGTCCGGCAGAAGCACCAGGACCTGCTCACCCAGCTGGCCGTGTCGATCCAGAACTACCTTGCCCTCGACATCACGATCAAGAACAACATCGAGCTCATCAAGGGTGTCGACCGGGCGTCGACGACCACGGTCTCGGCGCTGCGCACCGCGGTCATCGTCGCGCAGGCCCTGGGCAACCAGAAGCTCGTCCTCGACCAGATCACCGCGCTCAACACGACGACCTCGGGCCTCATCCAGTCGACGTCAGAGATGCTCCGTGACAACTCGGTGCGGATCCAGGAGCAGGCGGCCTCGGCAACGATCGGGATCGAGCAGCTCCAGGCGGCGTTCTCGAACATCTACCAGACGATGGACGCGATCGACACCTTCAAGGTGCAGGCTCTGGACACGATGGCGACGACGATTGGTGTGCTCGAAAACGAGGTCACCAAGTCCCGGGCCTACCTGGAGCGGGCCAACCGCGCCAACCCGAACGTCTCGATGGGGTCCCTCGACCTGGGTCGGTGACGGGTCAGGGGTCCGACAGGGCCCCACCAGGGGTCCGACAGGGTCCAACCCGTGACATCCAGGACAGCGACAACACACGTGCAGGGGGACAATCAGGCGCATGGGCATCGGCGAGTGGTTCGGCTTCGGCAAGCAGGAGGAGGAGCCCGCGGCTCCAATTCCGCGCGTCCCGACGGCCGATGACCTCCTCACCGCCGTCGACCGGGTCGAAGCCCTTGCACGCGAAGGCAAGGTTCCCGGGCTCGTCATGGCACGACTGCGTCGAGTGACCGAGACCGTGCGCCAGACCGTGCCTCGGCTGGACCGCGTGGGCCAGAGCAGCCTGCAGGGCTACAGCGTCATGGCGACGGCGACGGACTACCTGCCCGAGGCGATCGGCGGTTACCTCCGGCTGCCGCGTCAATGGGCCGACACCCGACCGGTCGACCGGGGCAAGACCTCGCTCATGATCCTCGTAGATCAACTCGACCTTCTCGGGGCGACGATGGACAAGGTCTTTGACGCGATCAACCGAGCCGACGCCGAGGCGCTGGTTGTGCACGGCAGGTTCCTTCAGGAGAAGTTCGGACACGCCTCCACCGGTGGCCAACTCGCGATCGGCGGCGAGGTGCCGCTCACGCCAATGCCCACGGGGCAACTCGCCAGCCCCGCTGCTGCGGGCACCGCTAGCACCGCCGGCCCCGTTGCCGCCGTCGGCTCCGCCAGCGAGCCCGACATCCGCCTCCAACCTCCGCTCGGAAGGTGAGCACTCCCCTATGAGTTCGTTGCGTGAATCGGTCGACGCCCTTGTCGCCGTTGGGGTCGCCGCTGGCCTCTCGGAGGCAGCGATCCGTCGTGAGGCGCTCGACTTCGCGGCCGCCATCTCCGAGGCCGCACCCAGGGCCGCTGCCGACTGGGTGGGCGCGTTGGATGCCCCGCCGGCGGACCTGGACGGCATACATCGGGAGTTCTTTGACGCTGCGTCGCGCGGGCGCAAGTACCGCGTCGCGGCGACCACCCTGCTCACCGAGTTGCTCGCAACCGGACAGGCCAAAGCCAAGGCGTATGCCGTCGCGCTCACCGAAGTTGCTTCTGCCGCAGCTGCTTTAGGTGAGCCGTCGATCCGCGTGACCGCGAATGCCGCGGGGGCGGCCGCAAGCCAACTTCAGGCCGCAAACCCCACTGGGAGTATGCCGCGCGTCGGTGACTCCCTGCCCGGCTGGCCATCGACATCGGCGACTCCGGGTATGCCGCCCATCTGGCCGACCCCCTCATTGACCCCCATGCCAGGTGACCCGTCGTCCGCGAACCAGGGTGGCTTTGGCGGCCCGGGCGGCGGCCCGGGCGGTGGCGTTGCTGCGGCGGCGCCGCCTGAGCCCGCAGCGCCGACTGCCCCTGCTCCCCCACCCGAGCCACAGAAGTCGCTCGACGAACTCCTCGGCGAACTCGACGCGATGATCGGCCTGGATCAGGTCAAACGGGTCGTGCACCAGCAGGTGGCCATGCTGCAGATCGACGCCAAACGGCAGGCAGCCGGGCTTAAGCGACCGGACATTACCCGCCATTTGGTCTTCGTCGGCAACCCGGGAACGGGCAAGACGACGGTGGCTCGCATGGTGGGAGGCATCTACCGAGCGCTGGGCCTGCTCAAGACAGGACAACTGGTCGAGGTCGACCGGTCCGAGCTCGTCGCTGGGTATCTCGGTCAGACCGCGATCAAGACTGCCGAGATGTGCGCAAAGGCTTACGGCGGAGTGCTTTTCGTCGATGAGGCGTACTCACTGTCCGGCGATCAGTATGGTCAGGAAGCGGTCAACACCCTCGTCAAAGAGATGGAAGACCACCGGGACGACCTCGTGGTCATCGTCGCCGGATATCCCGACCCCATGGTTGTGTTCATCGCCCAAAACCCTGGCCTGGCAAGCCGTTTCAAGACGATCGTCGAGTTCCATGACTACTCCGACGACGAACTCGTCGAGATCCTGCACAAGCTCGCGAGCGCTGCTGATTACACGGTCGAACCCGAGGCAGAGGCGCACTTCCGCACGGTCCTGGCGGCGACGCCACGCAACGAGGCCTTCGGTAACGGCCGGTTTGCTCGCAACGCGCTCGAGGATGCCATCGCCCGCCAGGCGTGGCGGCTGCGCGACGATCCCGACCTGACTGCCGATGAACTCCGGGCCTTGACCCTCGCCGACTTCTCCCGTGATCCCGAAGCTGCCCCGCAGCAATCATCAACCGACAAACCCCCAGCTGACGATGAGCCCGTCGACGATGAGCCGCTCAACGAGCCCCTCAATGAGCATCCTGACGAGCCCGACGACGAGCCCGACAACGAGCCCGACAACGAGCTCGTCCCAGAGCAAGGAGACCCGGCATGAGCCCTTCTCGCGGCGCACCCGCAGCCGGTTCAGGAGGCGCCATGGCAGCCCCGGCGCCTCCTCCTGCCCAAGCAACCACCCCGGCCAGTCCGGCCACCACCCCGATGCCCCCAGGTGCTGGACAGGTGGTGCAAGGGCAGCTGTCAGCCCCGGGAGCCACGCCCGGGGCGATGTCCGCGGCCTCCAAGCGCATCGCCAAGGGGATGCTCGCGACGACGCCGGGCAAGATGAGCTGGTTGCGCGCTCTGAGCATCGCGATCAGTTTCGTTTACGCCCTCGCGGGCGCCGGCACGCTCTATGCCAACTCATCGGCTCTCACGCGCGCATCAACCAACACCAGCCAGGTTGTGCTCGTCCAAGGCATCTACGCCGACCTCCTGCGCGCCGACGCTGACGCCACCAATGCCTTCCTCGTCAGCGGCCTGGAACGCCCTGAGCAACGCGCTGACTACGAAGCAGCCCTCGCTCGGGTGAGCAGCAATATCGCTGCCGCAGCGACCGCTCAGCCCGCCGATGCCGACGCCCTCGCCACCCTCAATGTCGCGGTCCAGGGATACGCCTCAGCCGTCGAGTCCGCCCGCGCCTACAACCGACAAGGTATGCCGGTCGGCGCGCAATACCTCAAGCAGGCGAGCACCTCGCTGCGCGCCACCGCGCTGCCCCTGCTCGACAATCTGCGGGTCGCTAACGTCGATCGTGCCGAGGCCGAGTTCTCCGGAGCTCGCTCGCTCGTGCCATTCCTCGTCGTCGGGTTGCTCACGCTCGGGGTGCTGGGCGCGGTGGCCGTGTGGCTCGCAAAGGTCACCCATCGCTATATCAACGTCGGCCTCACCGCAGCCATCGCTGCCGTGTTGGTTTCGTTCATCGCGGGCTTCGCCATGTTGACCTCGACCGCCAACACGGTCGAGTCGACGAGAACCACTCAGTTCGCCCAGGCCGTGGCGCTCACGAATATCAGATCTGCTGCCTTCGATATCCGCGCCAACGAGAGCCTCGGCCTCATCGCCCGCGGTCAGGCCGCGCCCTACGAGACCCAGGTGCAGAAGCGCATCACCGAGGTGACGTCGATTCTCAAAGAGGGTCGGGTGCCCAATCAGACCGCGGTCACGAAGGCCTGGGACCAATACCTCGCGGCTCATGCGAACGTTCGGCGGGACGACGACGCGTTCCGCTGGGATCAGGCTGTCGTCACGGCGACCGCTGTCGACGGCGGGTCCTATGTCGCCTTCAAAGCGTTGGATGAAGCGACTGCGACGCCTCTGACGACGGCTCAAGCGGACTTGAGTACTCGGATCCTCTCCCCCCGGACCCCCTTGTTCATCGCGGCGATCGTCGCGCTCCTCGCCGGGGTCGCCGCCTCTGGTCTCGCCGCTCGAGGCATTGCCCAACGTCTGGAGGAATACCGATGACGCCCTTCTCGCGCCGCGGTGTCATCGCGGCCGTCGGCGCCGCACTCGCGCTCACGATCAGCGCGTGCGGCGGCGCGGCATACGCTCCGACTCCCACCACCAGTGCCGCGCCCTCAACGACGTCCGCGGCCCCCACGACGACGGGTGCTCCGGCACCCGCCCCGGTGGCGTGCAATAACGCAACGCAGTCGTATGCCGCCCTCCCCAGCCTCCCGTCCGCGGCCTCCGTCGGCGGACGACTCACCGAAGTCGCCCGGCGCGGCTATCTCATCGCCGGTGTCTCCAGCGACACCCTGCTCTTGGGGTCCCGCAACCCGTTGACTGGTCAGCTCGAGGGCTTTGATATCGACGTGATTCGCGAGCTCGCCCGCGCGATTTTCGGTGACCCAGACAAGGTTCAGTTCACCGTCATTACCGCTGCCCAGCGCATCCCGGTACTGCAAAACCGCACTGTTGACGTCGTGGCCCGCAACATGACCATGACGTGTGGCCGGTGGCAGGACATCGCCTTCTCGTCGGAGTACTACCACTCGGGGCAGAAGATCCTCGTGCGCAAGGGCTCCACGGCGACGACTTTGCCGGACCTCACGGGCAAGAGGGTGTGCGCACCCAACGGGACGTCGAGCATGACCAAGCTCAAGGAATACGCTTCCGTGATCGCCGTGGGTTCAGACACACACACGGGCTGTCTCGTGCTCTTCCAGCAGGGCAAGGTCGACGCCATCACCGGTGACGACACCGTGCTCGCCGGGCTCGCAGCGCAAGACCCGTATGCCGTGGTGCCCAAGAGCGAACCCCTCACCGCCGAGCCCTACGGGTTGGGGTTCAACAAGGAAGACAAGGCGTTCGTGCAGTACGCCAACGCGCTGCTCGACCAGATGCGGGCTGACGGTCGATGGACGGCCATCTACGACCGTTGGCTCGCGCCCTCGCTCGGCGCGGCACCGGCCCCACCAGCAGCGGTCTACGGGCGGTAATCACCGGTGAGCCTCAGCCTTGACCCCACGCCGCCTCCGGGCGGAGCCTCCGGCGGCGGCAGCCAGCCCACTGCCGTCGCACCCGTGGCACCTGGCCGGTTGGGCAGTCCCGTAGCCGTGCAGGAGGCGTTCATCTACCTCCGTGACCTCGGGGTGTGGCGAGACCAGCGCAAGGCCGAGCTCGACGCACTGGACGCTGCGGCGCTCGCGTCCAGTGACGCCGACGCGTTCAGCCGCGACATGCTCGTATCGATGGCGCTTTGGAAGGCGATCGCGGACCGCTATGACCTGTTGAGCGTCACCTTCGACTCGGGGCGCGTGGGACCGACCGAAGCCGCCAGGCTCTCGACGCTCATCTGGGGGCGGCTCGACGTGGCGCCTGGTTCCGCGGCGGCCACAATCGCGCCATCGACATCCGGCGCACTCGCCCTGTCCTTGCCAGAGGCCTGTCGCTTGAGCGACGCCATGGCGTCCTCATTGCGCGCTCGCCTCTCGTTGGAGCCCTCGGGAGCCGAGGTGGGCACCCGGGTCAAGGATGTCCGGGCGACGATCGAACGCATCCGCGACCAAATCATGGTGGTGCCAGCCGGGCCTGACCGCGAAGCTGCTCGGGATCTCCTGGGGCGTCTCGAACAACGCCTCTTTGATGTCACCGAGCGCGCCAAGCGCGGTGCGGACGTGGGTGGGCTCCTCGCCCCCCTGGAGTTCGACGCCTCCGGCACCGAACGCGACCTCATCGTGGGCGCGGGACAGCGCTTAGAGGACGCCAAAGACGCGCAGCGGGCAGTGACGATGCGGCAAGAGCTGCTGGCCCGCAGCGAGGCCGTGACCGCACTCGTCGATCGCTGCGTCGCCGCGGTGACACCAGCCCCTCGCCTCGCCGTCCCCGATGTCCGCGCGCTTGGTGAAATCCCTACTGCCGCAGACGATGTCGACCGTTACCTGGCCCGCCTCGACGCCGTCTCCCGGGCACTCACCGTCGTGCACACGGCATACTCCACAGCCCTCGCGCAACGCGACGAAGTGCAGGGGTATGCCGGTGCGCTCAGTGCCCAGGTGCGCGCCGCGGGCCTCGTTGACAGCGATTTGGAGCACCTGCGGTCACGCCTCGACGCGGTGCTCGCGGCGACCCCCACAGACCTATCCCACGCACGAGCGTTGCTCGCGGCATACGAGGCGTACTTCACGGCGCGACGCGCGCCGGCAACGAGAGGTGGCACCCGATGAGTGCTCGCTGTGCCCAACCCGGTTGTGCCGGAACGATTCTTGACGGCTACTGCGATGTATGCGGCTCGCCTGGCAGTGCCAGCCCACAGCCCGCTGCGGCCGCTCCCGCAGCCGCCAAGGCGACCGCCGCCCCAGCTCCATCGGCCGCGCAGCCAGCCGGGAAACCCGCCGCGAAGTCTGGTGGACGATGCACCCAGTCAGGGTGTTCCGGGTCGATCCTCGACGGCTACTGTGACGTCTGCGGCTCCGCGGCCGGGTCGGCCCCCGCCGCCCCTGCCCCGGCGTCGGGCGCGTCAGCAGCGGCCGGCCCTGGAAGCAGTGGCGAGGCCGCAGCCGGAGGTGAGAGCCCCGTAACCTCGCCGGTCTCATCGACCCGGTCTGCGGCGAGTAATCGCCTCTCGGCCACGGTCATCGGTTCGGCGCGGGCCCGGTCAGGAGGATCCAAGACGACCCGTCGCCTGACGAGCTCCTCGCAGCGGATGCGTTCGGCTCGGCTTGGCGCGGGCTTGACCAGCGTCCCGCCGATGCCTCTCGTTGACGCCTCGACAGCCGTGATGGCCGACCCGGTCGTGCCGGAAGACAAGCGGTTCTGCTCGGCGTGTGGCACCAAAGTCGGTCGGTCCACGGGTGACAAGCCCGGGCGCACGACGGGCTTCTGCCCCAAGTGTCGGCAGGCCTTCTCGTTCGACCCCAAGCTGAAGAAGGGCGACCTCGTCGCGGGCCAGTATGAAGTCGCGGGCTGCCTCGCCCACGGCGGCCTCGGGTGGATCTACCTTGCTAAAGACCGCAATGTCTCCGACCGCTGGGTGGTGCTCAAGGGCCTGCTCAACTCCGGCGACCCCGACGCGCTCGCAGCGGCTATTGCAGAGCAGCGGTTCCTCGCGCAGGTCGAACACCCGCACATTGTCGAGATCTACAACTTCGTGACCTTCGATGGTGCCGGCTACATCGTCATGGAGTACGTCGGCGGCACCTCACTCAAAGCGGTGCTCAAGCAGCGGATGCGCAAGACCGGCAGCTATGACCCGTTGCCCGTCGACCAGGCATTGGCCTATATCGTCGAGATCCTCCCCGCCTTCCAATACCTCCATGACCTGGGGTTGGCTTACTGCGATTTCAAGCCCGACAACCTCATCCAGGTGGGCGACGACCTCAAGCTCATCGATCTCGGTGGGGTGCGGCGGCTCGACGACCAGGACTCGGCGATCTTCGGCACCGTCGGTTATCAGGCGCCTGAGGTGGCGAAGGAGGGGGTGTCCGTCGCGTCGGACATTTACACCATTGGGCGAACGCTCGTTGTGCTGACCTCCGAGTTCCGCGGCTATCAGACGACGTATGTCGATTCACTACCACCGACTGACCAGGTGCCGGCCTTCGCGCGCTATGACTCGTTCTACCGGTTGGTGCTCAAAGCCTGCGCGAGCAGCCCTGACGATCGGTTCGCATCGGCTGACGAGATGCGGGTGCAGATGCTCGGAGTGCTGCGCGAGGTCGTCGCCCAAGACGCCAAGCTCGACCGCGCGACGACGAGCGCGACTTCCCGGTTGTTCGAAGACCCAGCCATCTCCAGCGATGTCCTCGACTGGTGGAGCCTGCCGCTGTTGCGACCTGACCCGCACGACCCGCAAGCGGCCTTCGTCGCGGACGTTCGCTCCATGGCCGCGCACGAGCGACCCGATGCCCTGCGCTCGGTCGAGCCCTCAGCCGAAGTCCGCATTGAGCTCGCGCGCTCCGGCCTGCAGCGCAGTGATCCGGGGCTGGTCTCGCTCGCCACCTCCGAGATGCTCCGGGACGACCCCTGGGAGTGGCGCGCCGTGTGGCTCCAGGGCCTCGCCGCGCTGGCCTCTCGCGACGCCAAGGGCGCGCAGAGTTCCTTCAACGCCGTCTACGGCCAAGTGCCCGGAGAGCTGGCACCTAAACTCGCCCTCGCGTTCGCGTGCGAGGTCAGCGGGGAGCCCGATGTCGCCGAGAGCCTGTATGCCGTGTGCGCCCGCACCGACACGACCTACACCGCGGTCGGAGCCTTTGGCATGGCTCGAATCCGGTTGCTGCGCAAGGACATTGACGGCACCTTGACTGCCCTCGACCTTGTGCCACCCACGTCACGGGCCTATGGCTTGGCTCGCCAGAAGCGTGCTCAGGTCTTGGCCCAACACGGGGCTGACTTCACTCAGCTGGGCCTCGCCCTCCGCAGCGTCGAGGGCGTTCCGATGGAGCCAGCCGACAAGGCTGCCCTGGAGGTCAGCGTGTTTGAGCGCGCGCTTGCCAAGCTCACCCAGGAGCCCAGCCTCGCCAACCCAGGCGTGATGCTTCCAGGTGCCGTGCCCGCAACCACGGCGGGGATCCGCACAGGCTTGGAGACGGCATACCGGAAGTGGGCCCAAGCCACGCCCGATCCGGCCCTGCGCATCGAACTTGTCGACAAAGCGAATACGGTGCGGCCATGGACGATTCGATGACGGGCCTCGGGGCGCGCTGCTCAGCCTGTGGCGCCGACCGCGTCCCGGACGCCGCGTTCTGCGAAGCGTGCGGGATGGATTTTGCGACCTCTAGCCCACCGCCTGAGGGGGCCATCACCGAGGTCCTTCCCCGACAGACCCACGCCCCTGCAGTAACTGCGGCAGCCGGCGAAGAATCGCCCCTCGATGTCGGCTGGACCGGTCCGGTCATCGGCGGCGTGGCCGTTGAAGTCGACCACCCGGATGAGCCCACGTGCACCGCATGCGGCGAGGGCAGCTACGTTGACGGGTACTGCGACCAATGCGGAGCCAAGCAGCCCGACCCGCGCAGTCACTTCACCGAGGAACCAGCCCCCTGGGTCGCCGGCGTCTGTGACATCGGCAAACGGCATACCCGCAATGAAGACGCCATGGCGCTGCTCGCCTCGGCCGAGCAACTCGGGACCGCGACGATCGTCGTCTGTGACGGGGTCTCCAACACCACCGACTCCCACATCGCGAGCCTGGCCGCCGCGAGGGCGGCGCGGGACACCCTGAGCGGCGCGATCCCCCGCGGCATGGGCACGAGGGAGGCGCTCGTCGCGGCCATCTCGCAACGGCTCGGCGAAGCAGTGAGTTCTGCCCGTGGCGCAGTCGTCGCCGCGACACCGGCTGGCGATGCGCCGACGCCACCCTCGTGCACGTTCGTCGCAGCGGTCATTGACGGGACCCTCGCCGTGGTCGGCAATGTCGGTGACAGCCGGGGCTACTGGCTGCCCGACGCACCGACGTCGACGCCGGTGCAACTCAGTCATGACGATTCGTTCGCCGCCGAGCAGATCCGCGAGGGCGTGCCGCGCAAGGAAGCCGAGACTGGCCCGCAAGCGCACGCGATCACGCGTTGGTTGGGGGTCGACTCCCCCGATGACCTGACGCCGCACACCATGGCGGTCGATCTCACTGAACCCGGGTGGCTGCTCGTGTGCACCGATGGGCTCTGGAATTACTGCTCCGAACCGACCGAACTGCGCGACCTCGTGACCCGCACCACCGCCAGCCTCGGCGAGCACGGGCGCACGCCACTCGCGGTGGCGACGGCACTCACGGACTTCGCCAACGCCAGCGGTGGCATCGACAACATCACGGTCGCATTGGCCCGGGTCGGCTCACTCACGGCAGACTCACTGCCAGTGAGTGATCCAGCCCAAGCCGAGGCCCCAGCCCCAGCTCCAGCCCAAGCCGAGGCGTCAGTCCCAGCCCAAGCCGAGGCCCCTGTCCCAGCCGCCCTATCTCCAGCCCCACCCCCAGCTTCTCCCGACCAGCCCGTTAACTCGTAAAGGAGCGCCCCAATGGCGACATTCACCAGTGAGGTCTTCCAGAACGAATTCCTCCCGGACGGCGGCACCGACGTGCACGCGATCGTGCGGGTCACCTGCTCGGGCGCCGGCCAGGCGGGTGCAGCCCAAGGCGCCGAGGCGGCCGAGATCGTCATCGTCGACACCTCCGGCTCGATGAGCGGCAACGGCATCGCGCAAGGCCGGTATGCCGCGTCGGTGGCCCTCAACGAGATCACCGACGGCACCTGGTTTGCGGTCATCGCCGGCAACCACGTGGGGACCCTCGTCTACCCGGCATACGGCGTGCAGCAAATGGTCCGCATGGACGGACGCACGCGGGCCGAGGCGATCGCGGCGGTGCAGCGGTTCAAGGCCGACGGTGGCACGGCGATGGGCACCTGGCTGACTAAGGCCAAGGAAGTCTTCCTCAGCGTGCCGCACGTGACGCAACGGCACGCGATCCTGCTCACCGACGGAGCCAACGAGCACGAGACACCCGACCAACTCACCTGGGCGATCCAAGGCGCGACCGGCTTCTTCCAGGCCGACTGTCGTGGTCTCGGTGACCGGTGGCAGGTCGATGAGGTCCGGCGCATCGCCTCGGCGCTGCTGGGCACGGTCGATCTGATCCCCTCGCCCGATCGCATGGCGCAGGAGTTCGCGGCGCTGATCCGGGCGTCGATGGCGCGCGGTGTCGCCGCTGTTGACCTGCGGGTGTGGGCACCGCAGGGAGCACAGGTGCTCTTCGTCAAGCAGGTCGCACCTCACCTCGAAGACATCACCTCGAAGCGGTCGCTGGTCAACCCGTTGACTGCGGCCTTCCCGACGGGTGCGTGGGCCGATGAATCCCGCGACTACCACGTGGCCGTGCGGCTGCCGGCAAAGACCATCGGTCAGGAGCAGTTGGCCTCGCGGGTGCAGGTCGTGGTCAACAACGAGGTCCAGACGCAAGGCCTGGTGAAGGCGACGTGGTCCAGCGATGAGTCACTGACCACCCGGATCGATGACCAGGTGGCGCGGTACACGGGTCAGGCCGAGCTCGCGGCGGCGATCCAAGACGGTCTGGCGGCCAAGGCTGCTGGCGACGAAGACGGCGCCACCCGCAAGCTTGGTCGCGCGGTCCAAATCGCCACCGCCACTGGTGACGAAGAGATGACCTCGCGGTTGAAGAAGGTCGTCGAGATCGACAACGCCGAGACCGGCACGGTCCGGCTCAAGAAGGCCGTCGAACGACTCGACGAAATGGCACTGGACACCGCGTCCACGAAGACTCGGAGGATCAAGAAGTGAGCATGATCTGCCCCAACGGCCACCCGTCCAGCGCGACCGACTACTGCGACACGTGCGGCGCGCAG
Organism: Actinomycetales bacterium; assembly: GCA_016715285.1. GTDB lineage: Bacteria > Actinomycetota > Actinomycetes > Actinomycetales > Dermatophilaceae > Phosphoribacter > Phosphoribacter thorii. The sequence goes on from JADKAO010000002.1 coordinate 60,828, forward strand.
ATCGATGCTGCCGCACAGAGTTCCGCTCATGGTCCCGCTAGTGGAGCGGCGGCTAGCCCCGCCGAATCCAGCGGCCCGCAGCCCCAGTCCTGCCCCAACTGTCACACTGACTCCAGCCATGACTCCCTGTTTTGTGAGGCGTGTGGCTACGACTTCACGACCGGCGCGATGCCCCGCGGCTATCCCACACCTGGCCCCGAGGCAGCCGCTGGTGCACCTGAGGCGCCGGGTGGCGAGCCAACTGGCGAACCGGGGGCGGGTGCCCCACGATGGCGGTGCAGCCGAGGGGCTGGCCCCCGAGGCACCTGTCGGCGCGGCCGGCATACCCCCTGCTGTTCCTGTCGAGTGGGTCGCCGAGGTGTGGATCGACCCCGAGTGGTATGCCGTGCAAGAAGCCGAAGAGCCCATGCCGTCGCCCGGGCTACCGGCCGTCGTGCCGCTTGCGGTCCGTAGCGCGCTGATCGGGCGTGTGTCGACCAGCAAAAACATCACCCCCGATATCGACTGCACCCAGGACAGCGGCGTGAGCCGGCGGCATGCGCAGCTGACGACCGACGGGACCCGGTGGTTCGTCGAAGACTTGGGTTCGGCCAATGGGACCTTCGTCGGCCCGGCATCGGGACCGCTGCCGAACGACCCCATCGAATCCGGACCCAAGCGCGAGTTGGCTGATGACGACCGGATCTACGTGGGCGCGTGGACCCGCATCGTGGTCCGCCGGGCGACCCCTGAGGAGATCGAGGCCGCAACGGCGTAGCCGGGTCGAGCGGATACCAGCGCCCTGCGGGCCACCTGATGCCTCTAGATGGCGTTGGTGGCCTGCAGCCGCTGAAGGGCGATATAGCCCGCCGGGATGGGCAGCCAGTAGGTCGCGACGCGGTAGAGCAGGACAGCCGAGACGGCGGTCGATGAGTCGACCCCTGCGGCGATGGTGAGGCCGGCCGACATCGCGGCCTCGATACCGCCGAGGCCACCCGGGGTCGGGACCGCAGAGCCGATGATCGCACCCGCAAAATAGACGACGGCGACGGCGGCGATCGGCGGCTGGACACCGAAGGCACGGCACGCGAAATACAGGGCTGCAACGAACGTGATGTCCAGCAGGAGAGCGCCGCCGAGGAGTTCGGCGAGTTTGGCGGGTCGCTGGAGGACGCCGAGGATCTGCGGGACCACCGCCCGCAGTTGAGGCATGACCCGCTCACGGAAAAATGCCCGCACGCGGGGCACTGCAAAGAGGCTGACAACGAGGACGAGGACGATCGGGATCGCCGCGACGACCTTTGCCGGGGGCTCGAAGGATGCCTTGGGACCGGTGCCCGCGATGACACTCGAGAGCGCTAAAAGGCTTGCGTAGGAAGTGAACTGGAAGACCTGGGCGAGGCCGACGCTCGCGCCGGCAGCTGCGGGTGCGACCCCCGCGCGTTGGAGGTAGCGCGTGTTGAGCGCGATATTGCCAATGGTCGCCGGGGCGACCAGGCTGCTGAACGCCACCGCGAGTTGGGTCATATATGTTCGCGCGAACCGCAGCTTGACCGGGACCGACCCATGCAGGACGAGCGAGGCACCCGCGAAGGTGAGGACCGCGCTCGCGAGGCTCGCGGCCGCCCAATGCCACTCGGCGCGGGCGAACACCGCGGCGAAATCCACGCGGACGAGTTGAGGCAAGACGATGTATGCCGCGACCGCCCCACCGACGAGGGTAAGCAAGCCCTTGATCGAGAAGCGCCGCAACTGGATCGTCGCGGGTTCTTCACTCGCGGGCTCGAGGGTGAGGATCTCTTCGCGCAGCTCATCGAGGATCTTCTTGGAGCCTTTGATGTCGCCCCGCAGTTGTCGACCCAGGGCGAGCGGCTGGAGCAATGGGAGCGTCCGAGAGACGAATTTGGGCCCTGCTTCTTCGACGGCGACGGCCACTGCACGTTGGGTGCCCATGCCAAGGCTCAACATGACCATGACTCGCGCAGCGTCGGTGCGGCGCGCAATGTCATCACTCGCGACGTCACCGTCACCGGTGGTCACCACGCCAGCGGAGCCGTCGGCGAGGATCGCGACGGTGTCACGGCTTAGTCCCCGGAATGCGATGCGGTGCTGGTGGAGGGTTGCCACGAGCCGAATGACAGCCCGGGCTTGCTCATCGGTGAGGTCGGTGCCGAGTTCACGGAGGGTGCGACCCTCGACGCGTGTCATGGCGAGCGCCGCGGACACGCCTTCGACGTCACAGATCGCCACCGGATAGGGAGCCGTGACCCCTGCCCACCGCAGGGCGTAGGCCTGCAGTGACCGATGCTCCACGGCAGCCCGCAGGGTCAGGGCTGGCCCGCGCGCGGAGGCGCCGCGCAGTCGGAGCCGATTGAGGAATCGCCACCCGGCTGCAAGGCCGAAGGTGTCGCGGTCAAAGACGTGGATGTCGAGGTGCTGCTGGGCGCCGCGTGCGTGATAGAGCCGGGCACCGTCGTCGTAGTCGTCGACAAGGACGAGGGTGTGGAACTTGGCCCCCGCAGAGAGCAATTCGCGCGCGATGTCGGTGCCGGGCGCGCGGGTTGCCGACGTGCCAAAGGCATAGCGCACACCGTGTCCGACGATCGCCCCGAGGAGGAAGGAACACAGCAGTGCCAGCGCGGTATTGGCACCGGCGAGGAACGACGTGAGCGTGATCGAGCCCAAGACGAGCGAGGCAAGCGGCACGAGCCACCGTCGACCGGTGAGGTTGGCGACGACGACGAGGGCAGTCAACGCGACGATGACAATGTCGAGCGGATTGGTCCGGCCCGAACTCCGCACAGGTCGAGTGAGCACGGCGAGCACTGTCGTCAGCTGACCATCGAGGATGGCGAGCTTGATCGCGAGTGCGATGCCAGCAGCGATACCCGTGCCGACGAGCGCATGGACGAACTGCCAGCCACGTGAACGCAGCAGCAGATCCACGCCCACCGCGATGGGCAGGATTAGGACACCGACACCGGCGACCCATGAGAAGAGTGACAAGAACAGGCGCGGCAGGCCGCTCGTGGCAGCGGTGAGGTCCTGCTCCAGCGCACCGGTCGTTCCGACGGCGAGGTTGCCGAGGCTGATCGCGACGAAGGCGAGGGCGGCATACCCAAGCAGGAGATAGACGTCGGAGGCGCGCCGCACACGGTCTGCCATCTGCGGCTCGACCACTTCGACGCTGACCGGAGACGTGCGCACCGGCCCATCCTGCCCCACTTGCGGGCAAAGCACCCCACGACGGGCCAGGCACACGGCATACTTGGGCGACTTTACGGCCCAACGCGAAGGCGACATGACCGCTCACCCGGCCCCATCCGGTCGCTTCGCGGCCGCTCTGGTGCACTTCTATACCGCCGTTGGCGTGGTCCTTGCGTTCCTCATGGTGGTGGCCATTGAGCAGCGGGATCTGCGCAGCGCGCTCTGGCTGTTCCTCATCGCGATGGTGGTTGACGGCACCGATGGGTTCTTGGCGCGGCGGTGGCGAGTGAAGGAAGTCCTGCCCGGGTTCGATGGCGCGCTGCTGGACAATATCGTCGACTACCTCACGTATTGCTTTGCGCCCGTGGTGCTGCTGTGGCTCGGCGGGTTCTTGCCGAAGGGGCCGCTCGGGTGGGTCGTCGCGTGCGCGCCGCTGCTCGCGTCCTGCTACCAGTTCTGCCGGGCGGACGCGAAGACCGATGACCACCTGTTTACGGGGTTCCCGTCGTATTGGAATGTCGTCGCGTTCTACGTCATCGTGCTCGGGCTGGGACCGGTCGCGACGAGCGTGCTCGTGTTAGCTTGCACGGCACTGGTTTTCGTCCCGATTGGCTATGTGTATCCGTCCCGGACTGAGACATGGTGGGTCGCCAATATGGCCGGTGCCGGTCTCTGGCTCATCGCGTATGCCGTGATCGTCGCCACCCTGCCCACGCCCCCTGCGTGGGTGGTGGCGGCGTCACTGGCCTACATCGTGTTCTATGCCGGCGAGTCGCTGTGGCTCACTGCGCGACGACGTCGCCGTCTGCGGCAGCACGTGGCGAGCGTGGCTGCCGGTCAGTCGCCGGTGTAGTAACGGTCGGCGACGGTCAGGGCCTCGTCGAGGATCGCGAGCCCCTCATGGACATCCTCGACACTCGTCGTGCACGGCGGCACGACGTGCGTGCGGTTGAAGTGGACGAACGGCCAGAGCCCCTCGGCCTTGCACGCGTTGGCGAACTCGAGCATCGGCTTGGCCGCCTCGCCGGTCGCGTTGTAGGGGACGAGCGGGGCGCGGGTCTCGCGATCGGTGACGAGTTCGACCGCCCAGAAGACACCGAGCCCGCGGACTTCGCCGACCGACGGATGCTTGTCGGCGATCTTGGCCAGCTCTGGCCCAATGACGTCGGTGCCAAGCATCCGAGCGTGGCCGAGGATGTCCTCGTCCTCGAAGATCTGGATCGACGCGACGGCTGACGCGCACGCCAGGGGGTGGCCGGAGTAGGTCAGCCCACCCGGGTAGGGCCGGTCGCGGAACGTCTCGGCAATCTCACGCGAGATGACGACGCCACCCAGCGGCACATAGCCGGAGTTCACGCCCTTGGCGAAGGTGATGAGGTCGGGCGTGACGTTCCAGTGCTGGACGGCATACCACTCACCGATGCGACCAAAACCGGCCATGACCTCGTCGGCGATCATGATGATCCCGAACTCGTCGCAGATCGCGCGCACACCTTCGAGGTAGCCCGCGGGCGGGACGAGGATGCCGTTGGTGCCCACGATCGTCTCGAGAATGATCGCGGCGACGGTGCTCGGGCCCTCGACCATGATCATGTCGCGCAGGTGACCGAGGGCGCGCTGGGTCTCTTGGGCTTCGGTCTCGGCGTGGAAGGCTGAGCGGTAGAGGTAGGGACCCCAGAAGTGCACGATGCCCGGTATGCCGGGCTCGCTCGGCACGCGCCGCGGGTCGCCAGTCATGGTCAGGGCACCGGCGGTGGCGCCATGGTAGGAGCGGTAGGCGGCGAACACCTTGTGGCGACCGGTGTGGAGGCGAGCCATGCGGATCGCGTTTTCGGTGGCTTCGGCGCCGCCGTTGGTGAAGAAGACCATGTCGAGGCCTTCGGGGGCGCGCTCGGCGATGAGCCGGGCGGCTTCGGAGCGCACATCGACGGCAAATCCCGGCGCGATCGTCGTCGCGCGGCCAGCCTGCTCGGCGATCGCCGCGATCATGCGCGGGTGGTTGTAGCCGAGGTTGACGTTGACCAGGCCTGAGGAGAAGTCGAGGTAGCGCTTGCCGTCAAAGTCCCAGAACCGGCTGCCTTCGGCACGTGCGATCGGGAGCGGGTTGATCGCGCCCTGCGCTGACCACGAGTGGAAGACGTGGCCGCGGTCGCTCGCACGGACGGTCGCTTGGTCCGTGGGCAGGGAGAAGGTCGTCGGCTGGGTGGGGTAGCTGGCCTCGGTCATGGCGTTGACTCTAGATGTGCCCCGCGGGGAAGGCCAGCAGGAGTGTCTGCGCTGACCTGATCGACCGGAGCGGCGTTGCGTCCCGCCAGCGACCCCGTGATCGGAGCCAAATGCGGGTTATTCGGCGGGTTTAGCCCTCATTTGGCTACGGTCACGGAGCGGTCCAGGCGATCGGCAGGCGCTTGACCCCCCGCTGGAAGTTCGACTGCAGCCACACCGGATCGCCGGCGCTCTCGAGCCACGACGTCCGCCCCAGCAACTGAGTGAACATCTGCGTCATCATCGATCGCGCGAGGAACGCGCCGAGACAGACGTGCGGCCCGGCGCCGAAGGCCAGATGCCGCCGCGCATTGGGACGCCGGATGTCAAAGGTGTCGGGGTCGTCAAACACCGCAGGATCACGGTTGGCCGCTGCAAACGACACGACCACCTTGTCGCCGCGTTGCAGCGTGCGGCCGGCGATCTCCACCTCACGAGTTGCCGTGCGCCGGAACGTCATCACCGGCGTCCACCACCGCAGCATCTCCTCGACCGCGTTGGGGATCAGATCGGGATCGTCGCGTAGAGCCCGTTGGGCACCTGGGTCACCGAGCAGACCGACCAAGCCACCCGGCATACCGTTGCGGGTGGTTTCGTTGCCCGCGACCGCAAACAGCCAGAAGAGGTTTTCGAACTCTTCGACCGAGACCGAGCCGCCGCCCTCGCCGTCATCGCGCTGGGCCATGAGGATCGACATGACGTCGTCGCCGGGGTGCTCGCGGCGCAGCGTGCCGAGGGCGTGCGCGTAGGCGTAGAGGTCCGGCATCCCCTCGCGGGACCGCGGGTCGGGCATGAGTCCGTCGGGGCCGGGTTCGGGACGCAGCGCGTATGCCGCCCGCCCGAGTTCGGTGGCGCCGGCGGGGTCGAAGTGGGCGCTGACGCGGTAGTCAGGGTCCTGCCAGCCAATGACCCGATTGGCCCAGTCGAACATCAGCCAGCGGTCCTCGGCGGGCACCCCCATGACGTCGGCGAGAGTGAGCAGCGGCAGGTCGGCCGACACGTCTTTGGCGAAGTCGCACTCGCCGCTGGTTGGGGCGCGGCCGCCGTCACTGTCACCGCTGTCACTGTCGGCGCTGTCACCGGCGGCGAGCATCCGGTCGATGATGCCGGTGACGTGTCCCGCGACTTGGGCTTCGAGCGCGCGAATTGCCTTGGGCGTGAACGATTGTGCGAGCAGCCGCCGCAGCCGGGAGTGTTCCGGCGGGTCCATGTTGAGCATCATCCGTCGCACGTAGGCGAGGTCAGCATCAGTGCGCGGGTCGCGGATCTGGGTGCCGCCAAACGACGACGAGAACGTGCCCGGATCCTTGAGGACCCGGTCGACGTCGGCGTGCCGCAGCACCAGCCAATAGCCGGTGCCCTCGGGCCAACCAGGCAGCGCCGGCTCGGCGACCGGGACGACACCGTGCCGGTCGCGCAGTGCCGCCAGGGCGGCATACGGCACCTCGCGGGTGAAGGTGGCGGGGTCGTGGACGAGCCGGGTCCACGCGCGTTCTTCGTCGGTCAGGAGCGCGTATGCCGTGTCGACCCGACCGCGCGCGGCGGCGCGGTCGGGCACGTCTGATGCCGCTGGTGTCACGGCAGCGTCGAGCGGAGGCACCTCAGCGCGGGATTCAGGCGGAGAGGAAGCGTTCGATCACCGTGGCGAGCTGCACCGGCGTCTCGAACATGGGGTAATGCCCGGCGTTGGGCATGACCTCGATGCGGCAGTTGGGGAAGTGGGGCTCCCAGGTCTGGCGGACTGTGGCCTCGCCGAGCGCGGGGTCGTGCTCGCCGGGGATGACGAGCATCTCGTGCTCGGAGCCGGCGATCTCGGCGAGGAAGTCGGGCTCGGCCCAGGCGACCAGCGCCCCGTGAAAGCCTTCCTTGGTGGAGTGGGTGAGGGAGTGCTCGACAACGCTGTTGACCCAGGTCGGGGTGTTGCGGTTGCCCGTGGTGAAGTCGATGATGCCGAAGCGGAAGTCACGGTTCTCCGGCGGCGCCGTAGAAGAGGTTGTGACCGGCCTCGTCAAAGGGGGTTGGGGAGGCGCCGACGGGCGTGATGCCGACGAGCTTGTTGACCCGGCCAGGGGCCTTGGCGAGGATGCGGAGGATTTCGGCGCCGCCCATCGAGTGGCCGATGAGCGAAAACGTCTGCACGTCAAGGGAATCCGCGAGTGCAAGGACGTCTGAGGCGACCTCGTCGAGGCTGTAGTCGCCGCGCTCCTCCATGCGCGCGCCATACCCGCGGTTGTCGGTGAAGTGGTAGGTGAACGTCTCGCCGTCGAGGTAGGTCGGGAAGAGGCCCCAGCCATCGGCGGAGCCAAACCAACCGTGCAGGACAAAGACGTGGTGGGGGCCGTGGCCCACCGTGACGCAGGGGATGGTGGGAGTCGTCATACCCCCTGAGCGTAGCCAGCAGCCGCCCCGATTGGGAGCCTGGACGGAGCTCGACCGGCTTTGCTGCGGGCGGATCCGTGGTGGAGCCATAATGGAGCCATGCCGAATATCCAGATCAAGGACGTGCCGCCGGAGACGCACGCGGTCTTGCGGGCGCGGGCTGCGGCGGCGCACCAATCACTTCAGGAGTACCTCCGATCGAAGCTCATCGCCGAGGCGAGCCAGCCCACCCTTGAGGAGGTGCTGGCTCGTGCGGGGTCGCGGACGGGTGCCTCGTTGTCTTTGGCGGATGCGGTGAGCACCCTGCGGTTCGATCGTGCTCGTCGTTGACGCGAGCGTGCTGTCGGTTGCTCTCCTGGATGACGGACCAGATGGGCGGGCGGCGCGTAGCCGGCTTGCCGGTCACCTCCTCGCGGCACCGATGCTGATTGACCTCGAGGTGACCTCGGTGTGGCGTGGGTTGGTCCGGGGCGGTCGGGTGCCGGCCGCGCGGGTCGAGGCAGCGCTCGATGACTTGCGGGACTTGCCGATCCAACGGGTCGAGCACACCTCCCTTTTGCCCCGCTGCTGGGAGCTGCGCGAGAACCTCAGCGTCTATGACGCGGCATACGTCGCGCTCGCGGAGGCGCTTGGAGTCACGCTCCTGACTGGCGATCGGCGGCTCGCCAAGGCACCCGGGATTCTTTGCCCCATCGAGGTCGTGGAGACCGTGGTCTAGGCCTGGACTGAACCTATCGACGTGGCGGGACTCGGTTTGAAGCCGCGCAACCGGAGGCTGTTGGTGACGACGAAGACCGACGACAACGCCACCGCTGCGACGGTGATCATGGGTGTCAGCATCCCGAACGCTGCAAGCGGGATCGCCGCGACGTTGTAGGCGAAGGCCCAAAACAGGTTGCCTTTGATGGTGCGCAGCGTGGCCCGCGCCAGGCGGATCGCGTCGACCGCGGCCACGAGATCGCCTCGCACGAGGGTCAAGTCGGAGGCCTCGATCGCGACGTCGCTCCCGGTCCCCATCGCGATCCCGAGGTCGGCCTGCGCGAGGGCCGCCGCGTCGTTGACGCCGTCGCCGACCATCGCGACGACCGCGCCTTGTGACTGGAGAGCGGTGACGGCGGCGACCTTGTCGGCAGGCAGCACATCAGCCACAACAGCATCAGCCGGTATGCCGGTCGCTCGCCACCGCGCGGGCTGCTGCGGCGTTGTCGCCGGTGAGGAGGATCGGGCGCAGGCCTAGCCGGGCGAAGCCCGCAATCGCCTGCGCGGACGTTGGCTTGACCGTGTCAGCGACGGTCACCAAGCCATGGATCACGCCATCCCACGCGACCCAGACGCAGGTGTGGCCATTGGCCATTGCTGTGTCGGCAGCTTCGGTGAGCTCAGCAGCAGGCTCAGGACAACCCCGCTTGCGTAGCCAGGTCAGCTTCCCCACCGCTACCTCGGCCGGATCGGGATGTGACCCACTGTCGTCCGTGCGTCCTCCGACGTCACCCTCGCTCGTGACTCGACCCCCGGCACCAGCGCCCGCTGCGACGAAAGCCGTCACGCCGCGGCCTTCGTGATTGCGGAACTCCGTGGCGGTCAAGCCCCCAGCCGCCGACGGGGCGGCGGAAGCGCCAACATCAGAACCCGTCAGGTCGCGCGCAGCGTCCTCGGCGGCAGCAACGATGGCTCGGGCAATCGGATGCTCCGACCCAACCTCGACCGCACCAGCCCTCGCCAGCACCACACCACGCGAGGTGCCGGGCACGGCATACACCCCAGATACCGACATCCGCCCAGTGGTGACCGTGCCCGTTTTGTCCAGCACAACCGTGTCCACCCGACGCGTCGACTCAAGCACCTCGGGCCCCTTGATGAGGATCCCCAACTGGGCGCCGCGCCCCGTCCCGACCAATAAGGCCGTCGGCGTCGCCAGTCCCAACGCGCACGGGCACGCGATGACGAGCACCGCGACCGCCGCCGTAAACGCAGCCTCTGCCGAGTGCCCCGTCACCAGCCAGGCCAGCAGCGTCACGAGCGCGATGACGATGACGACCGGCACGAACACGCCCGACACCCGATCGGCGAGCCGTTGCACCTGCGCCTTGCCCGACTGCGCCGACTCCACGAGCCGCGCGATCTGCGCGAGCTGGGTGTCGGCGCCAACACGCGTCACCTGCACAACCAATCGACCCGACGTATTCACCGTCGCGCCTGTCACCGCGTCACCGGGCACCACCTCGACGGGCACCGACTCACCGGTCAGCAGCGACGCATCCACCGCCGACGCACCATCGACGACAACCCCGTCAGTCGCGATCTTCTCCCCCGGCCGCACGACGAACTCGTCGCCAACGAGCAACTCCCCCACCGGAACTCGGATCTCGGCACCCGAGCGCAGCACCGCGACATCCTTGGCGCCGAGGTCAAGCAACGAGCGCAGCGCGGCCCCGGACCGACGTTTGGCGCGCGCCTCGGCATACCGGCCAGCGAGGAGGAACGTCGTGATCGCCGCGGCCGTCTCGAAGTAGTAATGCCCGTGGTCGCCGTGCGCGCCAAGCATCCACACCGACCACCCAAACGCCGCGAGCACACCGCCCGACACGAGCGTGTCCATCGTCGTCGCGCCGTGCCGCAGGTTGACCCCGGCCGCGCGATGGAACGGCCACGCACACCACGCGACCACCGGCACAGTCAGCACAAACACGACCCACGGCCAGCCCATGAACTGCAGCCCCGGGACCATGGAGATCGCGACAATCGGCACCGTGAGTGCCACGGCCACTGCGAGACGACGGCGCAGGTATGCCGTGTGCTCCGCTTCCGGGTCGGCGGCGTCGGCGTCGCGGACGGCGTTGAGATCACGCGCTGGCGCTGGCGCGGCGGCATACCCGCTGGCGTCGACGGTGCGGACGAGGTCGTCGATGGTGATCGAATCCGGGTGCCGCACAAAGGCTTTGCCGGTCGCGTAGTTGACCGCGGCGGTGACGCCGTCGAGCTTGCCGAGCTTCTTTTCGATTCGCGCCGAACACGACGCACAGGTCATGCCCGTGACGACGAGCTCGGTCTGCTGGTCGCTCATCGGACCAGCGTGTAGCTGCCTGCCTCGTCGAGAGCGGCGACGATCTGCTCGTCGGTCAGGCCCTGGTCGGCGTCGACATCGACGTGGACGGTCGACGTGCCACCGGCGACGAGGTCGACCCGGACGTCGGAGACACCGTCGAGGGCCTTGAGTTCGGTGGTGACGTGGCCCGCGCAGTGTCCGCACGTCATGCCGTCAACCTGGAAAGTCTGGGTGGTCAGCGGGCTACCTCCGTGAGCGGGCGGGCGACAGGCGACCATGGTATGCCGCGCGTGATGATGAATGGAAAGCCACGTCAGGGCGTGGGTTTCCCTTCATCATCACGGCGCTTGTGGATGAGCGAGGCCCCGGTTGGGCGCCGATCGGCATCCTGGCGTCATGGATTGGCCCGCCCACCCACGCGAGATCGGCCTCGTCACGACAGCCGAGGCCGTCGCGTCGACGCAAGTGGGCGGGCTCGGCATGACCGAACGCGCGATCGCCTGGGCGATCGAAACTGGGAAGTGGCAACGGATCCATCGGGGGGTGTTCCTCGATCGCCCAGGGCCAATCGATTGGATGACGAGGGCGGGTGGTGCGCTCTTGGCCTATGGCGATGAATCTGCCCTGTGGGGACCATCTGCCGCAGTCATCCACGGACTGGCTCCGATACCGCCGCTGGTGCTGGGGCGAAGTAACCCCCCGATCCACGTGGTCGTGCCACCCAACCGCCGTCCGGGCCCGCATCGCGGCACCATCGTGCGGTATTCGGATGTGTCACGGGTCGTGTCGCTGTGGCCGAGGCGCACGGCATACGAGAGCACGGTCATCGATCTCCTCGCGGGGAGCTCGCCCGATCAGGTGACTGCGATCATCGCGATGGCCCTGCGCGATCGACGGACCACCCTTGCTCGGCTCCGAGCTGAGCTTGATCGCCGGACTCGTTTCCCGCACCGAGCCATCGTGCGCGACGTCTTGACTGAGGTGAAGCTGGGGTCCGAGAGCCCGCTCGAGGTGAGGTTCGTCAGGAATGTCCTGCATCGACATGGCTTGCCACGCGGAGTCGGCCAGTGGTCGGTGAGCCATCTCGGACTTCAGCCGGACCGGCGTCGGTTCGACCGCGCGATTCCCGAGTTTTGGGTACTCATCGAACTCGACGGCGCGCTCTATCACCGCGGGTCGGCCCTAGCCGCGGATCGGCGCAAGAGCAACGCCGCCGCTCGACACGGCTGGCTACTTCTGCGCTTCGGGTGGGACGAATGCACGGTGGGGGCCTGCGCAAGCGCCATCGAAATCGCCGCCGTCCTGGCTTCGCGCGGTTGGTGGGGGAAGCTCCGGGCTTGTGGACAGGGCTGTCAGGCGTTGACCCACGAAGCAGCAGCCAGCTGAGGTGGTTGCGTGAGGGTTTCCGTCGCACAGCCGCTGGATGGTGAGTCGCACAGCCGCTGGATAGTGAAAGGAAACCCACGTCAGGGCGCGGGTTTCCTTTCACTATCCTGAGCTCGTACCGCCGGGGGCTACCGTCTAGACATGGAGTCGCCGGCGCTTGTGCCTCGCCGTTCCGTTGTTGCTGGACTGGCTGGACTGGCCGGGCTCGGCGCGGCGGGCCTGCTGGCTGGCTGCACGAGCGGCCACGAGCATGGCTCGTCCTCCACCGCCAGCCAAGGCGGCACTGCTAACACAGGCGGCGGCACCGCCAACACAGGCGGCGGCACCGGCGGGATGGCCCATGACCTCGGCCGGACCTTTCCACCACCAACCCCGCTCGAACCCACCCCCGGCCAACTCGTCGTCGCCAAGACCCTCACCCCGGCCCCAACCACGGCAGATCTCGGCGGCCTCACCCTGCCAACCTGGGCCTACGACGGCGTCGTCCCCGGCCCCCTCATCAGAGCCACAGCCGGCGACCTCGTCCGCATCACGCTCGCCAACCAGCTCCCGGCCCCCACGACAGTGCACTGGCACGGCATACGCCTGCGCAATGAAGCCGACGGCGTCCCGGGCCTCACCCAAGCGCCTATCGCCCCGGGAGCGACCTACCGCTACGACTTCGTCGCCCCCGACCCAGGCACCTACTTCTTCCACTCCCACGTCGGCGTCCAGATCGACCGTGGCCTCTACGGCGCGCTGATCATCGACGACCCGCGCGAGCCCGGGGACTACGACGCGGAGTGGGTTGTCGTCCTCGACGACTGGCTCGACGGCACCGGCAAGACCCCTGACGACATCCTCGCCGAACTCATCAAGGGGGGCGGCGGGCACGCCGGCCACGGCATGGGGATGGGCGGTATGGGCGACCCGCCGTGGGGTCCGGGCGGGGACGTGACCTACCCGCACTATCTCGTCAACGGGCGCATTCCCGTTGCGGCAGAGACTTTTACGGCCAAGCCGGGGCAGCGCGTGCGCATTCGACTCGTCAATGCGTCCGCCGACACGATCTTTGCGGTCGCGCTGGGCGGGCACCGACTCACGGTCACCCACTCCGACGGGTATGCCGTGCGCCCCACCGAAACCGGGGCGCTCTACCTCGGCATGGGTGAGCGATACGACGTCGTGACGACCCTCAAGGATGGCGTATTTCCTCTTGTTGCAGCGCCTTTCGGCAAGCAGGCCACCGCTGCTCGGGCGCTGGTCCGGACCGGGTCCGGCGAGGCACCGCCCCCTGACGCGCGACCGGCCGAGCTCGGGGGTCCCGTCCTCACCCACGCCGACCTCGCACCCACCGACGCCGCCCGACTCCCCAACAAAGCACCAGATTCGGTGCTCGACGTCGTCCTCGGCGGCGGGATGGGCAACTACGCATGGACTATCAACGGGGCGGCATACGGCAAGAACTCCCCACTCCGTGTGACTGCGGGGCAGCGCACCCGGCTCCGCGTGAGCAATATGTCGATGATGACCCACCCGTTCCATCTCCACGGGCATACGTTCGCGGTCGCAAGCACGGGCCTGCGCAAGGACACCCTGCTCGTGCGGCACATGGAGCTGGTCGAGCTCGACTTTGACGCTGACAACCGCGGCTCGTGGATGGCGCACTGCCACAACGCCTACCACGGAGAAGCCGGGATGATGATCGAACTCGCCTACCGCTCATAGGCTTTGGCGCGTGTCCGACCTGCCCGAGATGACCGGCCCTCCCGCGATCCGGTATGCCGTGATCGTCCTCGCTGGTGGACGCGGGTCCCGGCTGGGCGGGGTGGACAAGTCGGTTCTCATCCTCGAGGGTCGGACGCTGCTCGAGCGATTGCTGGATGCGACCTCCGCGGCCGTCGCTCAGGTGGTCGTCGGTGATCCCGCAGTTCCCCTGAGGCCGGGGGTCTTGGTGACGCAAGAGGACCCGCCTGCAGGTGGGCCAGCCGCTGGTGTGGTGGCCGGGCTCGCGGCACTCCAGACGGCGGGGGTGGACGCGCCGTGGACCCTCGTGCTGGCGTGCGACCTGCCGGGTGCGGCGGACGGCATACCCCTGCTGTTGGCTGCCGCCATGGAGACTGAGCCCGCGACCGATGGCGCGTGCTTCGTCGACGCAACTGGCCGCCGGCAGTGGCTGTTTGGGATCTATCGCACTGCCTCTCTGGCGCGCGCCGCCGCGGCTCTCGGGGACCCGAACGGGCAGCCGATGGGTCGCCTCCTCGGCCCCCTCACGCTGACCGACCTCGCAGCACCCCCCGAGGTCACCGCCGATATCGACACGTGGCCCGACGCCATCCAGTGGCTGGGTCCGCAGCCCTCCGACCCCGAACTCCTTGTGCTGCACGGGGTTCGGGTCGCCGGTGTCGCGACTGCGGCTGCCATCGGCGCACGCTGGCGCCTACCTGAGCTCGACGTCACCGAACTCCTGCTCGACGCCGAAGCGCGCGGCTGGGTCTCGCACTACTCGTTCGCGGGCGCGGGTGGCTGGTCACTGACGGGGGCCGGTCGGGCGGAAAATGAGCGGCTCCTCGCGGCCGAACTCGACCGGCTCGACGTGAGGCCGGTTGTGGAGCGCGCGCACGAAGACTTCCTGCCGCTCAACGCGCGGTTCCTGCGCGCGGTGACGGATTGGCAGCTACGCCCTCAACCCGGCGACGCGCTCGCGGCCAACGACCACACCGACTGGCGCTGGGACGAGCGGGTCCTCGTGACGTTGGGGCACCTCGGGACCGCGCTCGCCGACGTCTCGGGTCGGCTCGCGGGCGTGCTCGGGCGCTTCGACGGGTATGCCGTGCGCTACCAGTCCGCTCTCAGGCGAGTTGATCGCGGTGAGCGGAGATGGGTCGACGACGTCGGGATCGACTCATGCCACACGGTGTGGATGCAACTGCACGAGGACCTCAACGCGACGCTCGGCATTCAGCGGGGCGATGGGCGCACCTGATCGTCGTTGCCTGACACGACGAGGCTCGCGACCGCAGTCAGCTTGAGGTTGAGGTCTTGAGATGTCTTGCGCAGCAACCCAAATGCTTCGTCCGCGGTGATCTTGTGCGCGGCCATCAACAGGCCGACAGCCTTGCCGATCTCACGGTTGCTCGCGAGCCCCTCGCGCAGTTCGCGAGCCTCAAGACGCGCCGACAGCGTCATTAGCGCAACTGACGCGAACGCCGCAATGACTGCCCCTTGGTCGGCCGAGTCGCTCGTAAAAGCGTGCGGCGCATCAGAAAACAGGTTGAGCGCGCCTGCTTTGCGGCCGTCGACGAGGAGCCGATAGCCGATCATTCCGCGCACCGGTGTCTGCTCAAGCACCATCTCCGCGAGCTTGGGCCATTGGCTGGTCGTCGCGATATCCGGGTCGATCTGATAGGCCTCTTCCTCGATCGCGTCAACGCAAGGGCCTTCTCCTGCAGCCTTTTCCATCTGATCGATGGTCCAGGCGATGTGGTCGGTCGCGCCAACGGTGATGAGCTTGCCCTTTTCGAGGAGCATGATGCAGGCGCGGTCACAGCCAGCCACCAGCTTCACGGCGGTCGCGGTCACGGCGGCATAGATGTCGGCGTCGGCCTCACCTCGATAGAGATGCTGGGCGAGACGGTGGAAGAGCACAGCGGCCTCCGCCGGGATCGCCGCTGGGGACGGTCCGCCGCCGCTCGGTGGGGTGTGGTGCATCGATGGCCTTTCGGCTGATTTCGTCGTATCAAGGACCGCCCACCGGACGTTAACGGATGCTAACTCCATGAGCCCGGTATGCCGTGCCGCTGACCGTGGTCGCGCGTGCGCCTCCCTAATACCCCCACGGTACGCCGCCTAGTCAGGATTCGTGACCGCGCGAGTTACGGCATACACATCCTTGGGCGTTTAGGGGTTATTGTCTGCTCAACGGTCCAGAAGTGCGCCGACTCGCTCGTCCGTAGCGGAGCTGTCGATGTGCGCCCACTTCAACCCCACCCCCTCCGATATTCAACGGGATGCTCTGACCGCGGCGGCCTTTGAGCGCGCGTGTGACGGACCGAGCAGCGGTCGCCAGGAAGCGCTCAATGACGCCGTCCAACTCAACCTGCCACTGGCCCATCAGATCGCGTCCCGCTATGCGCGCCTCGGGTGCGAGTATCCCGACCTGGTCCAGGTCGCGTCGCTCGGCCTGGTGAAGGCAGCCGCGCGATTTGACCCCGACCTAGGCGTGCCGTTTGGTGCATTTGCGGCTCCGACAGTGCGCGGCGAGGTGTTGAAACACTTGCGCGACCGGACCTCGCCGATTCGCGCGACGCGGCCGCTGGAGGAGCTTCGGCTGCGGCTGGCGTCAATCGAACCCAGCCTCATCCAGGCTCTCGGGCGCGAGCCCTCGGTGGCGGATTTGGCTACAGCGCTAGGGGTTTCCGAGCAAGAGGTCCGCGACGCGCGGCGGGCGGGTGAAGCCAGGTGGACGAGTTCGATCGACGCCGCGAGAGGTGCCGGGACGGCATACTCGCTGGCTGACACGCTGGGAGCCGCCGATCCAGATCTGGACTCACTCGAGTGGTCTTTGACGCTGGAGCGTCACCTGGCCGACCTCGACGACAAGACGCGGCTGCTGTTGCAGTTGCGGTTCGACGAGGAGCTGACCCAGACCGAAATCGCAGAACGGTTGGGCGTCAGTCAGATTCAGGTGTCCCGACTGTTGCGCAAGGTGCTGACGCGACTGCGTGAGGTGCTGGCGGCCTGAGAGCTCTGCTCGGCGGCGCCACTTCTCGCACGACGGTGCCCATCGCCGACTGTTTGACGACGGGCACCGCGCGAGGGGAATGGATCTCACCGAACGACCCCTGTTGTCAGGTATACCCGCAGCGGCGGCGAATAGGCGGTTTGGGAGATAGCAGGCTTGCGCGCGCGCCTGACGAGGCTCAGGAGACGACGGCGTCGATGACCTTCTTGAGCGCTGATGGGGGCGTGGGGGCCTCGGGGGCGGTCTCCTTCGCGGCAATCATGCGGGCGCCCATTTCGCGAAGTTGCGTGCGCGACATGCCTTTACGCACGATCGGGAACCACTCGTCTTCTTCCTCGCGCACGTGGTGCCGAACGTTTTCCATGAGGACCGTGAACTTGGCGACAAAGCGCTCGTCGTCGGGGGTCATGCCGGCGAGCTCCGCGGAAAGCACGTCGACGACGTGGTGCTCTTCATAGGACTCGAGCACGTCGTCCTTGACCTCGGGCAGCGCGGTGGCGACCTCGGGGTACATGATCGTGTTCTCGATGTGGGTGTGGATCGCGAGGAGGCGGAGCACCTCGGTGACGATCGTGCCGCGGCGAGCCTTGGTCGTGGTCTTCTTCTCGAACTGCGCGAAGAGCGTGGCGACCTGCTTGTGGTCGTTCTTGAGCAGGACGATGGCGTCGGTGGACATGAGGCTCCTTCGGCTGGGGCGAGCCAGGACGCCCGCTCTGGGGGACGTACCCGTGTCGGTGGGACGCAACCGTGGTTTTTTGTTGACAGTGGTGTCGGTTAGAGTGTTGGTGACAGTCATGTCGACAAAACTCAAGGAGTATGCCGTGTCACCCCTCTCGCTCTACCGTTCCGCCGTCGTCTATCTCGCCGCCGGGCTGGCCGCTGGGTTGTATTACCGGACATTGACGCACTCACAGAATTTCGAGGGGACGACGGTGTTGGGTCTGGCGCACACGCACTTCCTGGCGTTGGGGTTCATCGTGAGCTTGGCCCTGCTGGCCTTGGCGCGGACGACGGGCTTGGCTGGGCAGCGGTGGATGCGGCCGGCGATGTGGACCTATCACGCAGGGATGGTGCTCACGGCGGGCATGCTCGTGGTCAAAGGCACCGGCCAGGTGCTCGGGTGGTGGGTCGACCGCCCGATGTATGCCGGCATCTCGGGGATGGGTCACATCTTCCTGACGGTCGCGTTGGCGATGGTGATGGTGGCATTGCGCCGCGCCCTGATGACCACGCCGGTCGCTGTGGACTCTCCCGCCGCGCCAGCGGTGGCCCGCGCCTAGTCCTCTCCCCTCCCCTCTCTCTGTCCCTCTCCCGCTCCCTCCTCCTCTCCCTGTCCTCCCTCCCGCTCCCCGAGTCGATACCCGTCGACGGATCAGCCCCGGTGATCGAGCATCGAATCGAGGGCGCCCAACGCGAGTCGATACCCGTGACCGACCCATCGCTCGCCGCTGGGTATTGCTCGGCGAGCAATAGAAACTCAGGTGACTGCACCGCCTGCCCCGCGTACGGTGCGTCTATGCGCGAGCCTGACGCTGTCTTTGCCGACCCGCGGCTGGCGGTCCTCTACGACTTCTTCGACGACGATCGCAGCGACCTCACGGCATACCTTGCTCTTGTTGACGAACTCGGCGCGCGGCGCATCGTGGACCTCGGGTGCGGAACTGGCTCCTTGGCCGTCTTGCTCGCCGCACGAGGACTGGACGTCATCGGGGTCGACCCCGCGCGTGCCTCGCTCGACGTCGCGGGGCGCAAGCCGTATGCCGACCGGGTGCGGTGGGTGCACGGGGACGCGACTGTGCTGGACGTCGGCGACAAGCCCGTGGATCTCGTCGTGATGACCGGCAACGTTGCGCAGGTTTTCGCGGACGGCGAGGACTGGCACACCACGCTCGCCTGTGCCCGGAGATGGCTCCGGCGTGACGGATGGCTGGTCTTCGAGACCCGCCGACCCGAATCGAGGGCATGGGAGTCCTGGGACGTCCAGCCGACCGAGGTGACCCTTCCGGATGGGCGCCAAGCCACGGTGTCGAGGACTGTGACATCCGTCGACTTACCTCTGGTTAGCTTCAAGTCGGTCACGCGTGTCGATGGGAGGACCTCGTCTCGCGGTCGACGCTCAGATTCCGCGCTCCCGCAGAGATCACCGCGGATCTAGCTCGACACGGTTTCGAAGTCGGTGAAATCCGCGACGCACCGGATCGTCCAGGCCTCGAGCTCGTCTTCCTCGCCCGAGCGACCGGGTCACCATTCGATACCCGTTAACGAGGTGCAACACGCCGCGGGGTATCGAACCAGCGGGTGTGAGCGCGGATCGATACCGAACGCCGAGTCAGACGTGGGTGTCGGGTATCGAATCACCAGAGCCCAACGCGAGTCGATACCGAATGCCGAGTCAGACGTGGGTGTCGGGTATCGAATCCGGGCGGGACGCGCGGAGTGCACACCCCCAAAGGACAAGGGGCCCTGACCGGCATACCTGCTGGTCAGGGCCCCTCGCGCACTCTGGTGGCAGGTCAAGGATTCGAACCTTGGAAGCTTTCGCGACGGATTTACAGTCCGCTCCCATTGGCCGCTCGGGCAACCTGCCTGGTGCGCATGGAAGGATAGCAGCGGAGTCCGCAGGTCCCAAAAACCAGCCACCAACCACCGCCCCACCGCCCAACCACCCTCACGCCCGGAGGCGCCCCATGGCCGACTCGTCGTTCGACATCGTCAGCAAGTACGACAAGCAGGAGATCGCCAACGCCGTCAACACCGCGGCCAAGGAAATCGCCAACCGTTACGACTTCAAGAACGTCGGCGCGTCCATTGAGCTCTCGGGCGACAAGATCGTCATGAAGGCCAACTCCGAGGAGCGCGTCAAGGCTGTCCTCGACGTCCTGCAGACGTGGCTGGTCAAGCGCAAGGTTTCGCTCAAGCACCTCGACGGCTCCGACGCCGACCCGAAGCTCTCCGGCAAGGAGTACCGCCTCGAGTGCGCCCTCAAGGAGGGCATCAGCCAGGAGAACGCCAAGAAGATCGCCAAGATCATCCGCGACGAAGGCCCGCGCGGGGTCAAGGCGCAGATCCAGGGCGATGAGTTGCGCGTCTCGAGCAAGTCCAAGGATGACCTCCAGGCCGTCATGACCCTGCTCAAGGGCCAGGACCTCGACGTCGCGCTCACCTTCACCAACTACCGCTGAACGCCCAAAGGGCAGACGCAAGAACAAACGCAAGGCCCGGTATGCCGTCACACGGCATACCGGGCCTGTTGCGCTGGGGGCGTGGGCGCCTCGCAGCTTGTCCGCGTCAGGCGGCCCAAGCACACGTCCACGGCTGCAGGCCGCGCTGAGCGTACAAGCGGTTGGCGACGGTGATCTGCTGTTCGCGAGTGGCAAGGTCAGCGCGCGGCGCGAAGTCGCCACCACCCACCGAAAGCCACGTCGCGCTGTTGAACTGGAGCCCGCCGTAGTAGCCGTTGCCCGTGTTGATGTTCCAGCGGCCGCCCGATTCGCACTGCGCGATGCGGTCCCACATCGCAGCGTTGGCAAGGTTGAGACCTGCGCCGCTCGTATTGCCTGCCGACGGCGCCGATCCGGACGCCCCAGTCACGACCGGAGCAGGCTTGGTCCCCACGAGGAGCACCTTGTCGACTGCCGGCTTGGTGACTTGAGTACCAGTGACAGCCGTGCCTTCGAGCACGCCGTCGACCCACGTCTCGGTGTAGGTCACAGCCTGCTGGCCAGCCACGCCAGCGGTCGCGACCTTGGTCGTCCCCTTGGTCAGCGTGGCGTCGTCCTTTCGTGTGGTGGCGAAAGCGACCGGCTGGGTCTCGGTCCACGTCCGCTGCTCGACTCTGGCCACAGCGATTGCCAGACCTTCGGTGAGCGCGGTGTCAGGAGCCGGGTTGACGCGATCGAGTGGCCCAACCGTGACGCCGAGCGCGGACAACAACGCGCCAACGGTTGCGGCGGTTGAGGACTCGGTGCGGGTCGCACCGTCAGCGGCGATCGTCACGCCCCGGGGGTTGGTTACCGAAAGGGCGAGGCCCTCGCGACCGAGCACAGCGGACCGCGAGACCGACAGGGCTGCGTTGTCGTGCGCCCGGATCCCCAGCGCAGACAGCGCTTCGTCAACCGTGCCCGCGGTAGTCCAGTATTCGCCGGTCTGACCGTCGACGGTGACCGTCAACTTCCGGCCGAAGCGCACCAGGATCTCCGTGCCGTCGGAAATGGGCTGGTCCAGGGCCGGCACAACCAGGTCACGGTCGGTGACGGTGATGCCCTCCTTGGCGAGCGCGTCAGCGACGGTCGAGCCAAAGACGTGGGTCGTGGACTGCTGGCCCTCGACGGACAGCGCCACGGCCTTGTCGAGCGAGGCCGCAGTGGCGCCAAGCGCAGCCAGGGCTACAGCCACGCCGCCAGCGGCGATCCGAGTGCGAAGTGAAGTGAACACAATGCTCCAAACGTTTATCGACCCGGCTGGCGACAACTGGCCCCTCACGTGGTCGGCCCCGCTCACGCCCTCGACTCACAAGGTCGAAGGGCCGTGCAGACGAGGCCCGATGAGATGCCGGTTGGGGGTGCCTTCCGGTTGATCCGTGGTCAACGGTGCACTGAAAAAGGCCCAAAGGTCAACTTTTGGTAACGGTGACGAACGCAACTCAGGCACTGCATGTGACACAGGTCACAACCCGAGAACACCATCCGTCACTTGAGCATCAACAGTCTCAGGCCAGTGGCCATAGATCTGCTCGCTCGTCGCGCTCACCACCGCGCACACCTCGTCAACGTCACGACCCAACACCTCTGCGATGGCCCGCACCGTCACCGGGAGGAGCCAAGACGCATTCGTCGCCCCCCGCCAGGGATGCGGGGCAAGGTAGGGCGCGTCGGTCTCCACCAACACCCGCTCCAGCGGCGTCACCGCTAGAGCTTCCCGCAGCCCGGCTGCGTTCTTGAAGGTGACAGTCCCGGCAAACGATAGGTAGTAGCCCCGGGCCACCGCTTCCCGCGCCATCTCGACATCTCCCGAAAAGCAGTGCAGCACCGTCCGATCGGGCGCGCCCTCCTCGGCCAGCACCCGCAACACATCGTCGTGCGCGTCGCGATCGTGGATCTGCAGCGCGCGCCCTGTGCGCTTCGCGAGGTCGATATGCCAGCGGAATGACTCCTCCTGCGCTGGCCGTCCCGCCTCGTCAGTGCGGAAGAAGTCGAGCCCGGTCTCCCCCACCGCCCGCACCCGCGGCTCCAGCACAGCACGTTCGACCGCCTCGTATGCCGTGTGGAGCCTTCCAGCCGCCGCGAGCCGCGCCGCGTCGTTGGGGTGCAAGGCCGCCGCCGCCAACAACTCGGGGTGCGCAGCCAACAGCGCCGGTAGCACTTCGATGCTCTCGACATCACAGGCGACGTGGAGGACCCGATCGACACCGACGGCACGCGCCGCCGCGAGAGCCTCGGCGACCGGCATACCCTCCTCGCCGTAGCGCGCCATGTCGAGATGCGCGTGATTGTCGACCACGCCGACGGGCAGCGGATCAGGCGTGACCGGCCGACGTGCAGACGGTGCCACCATCGTTACTGCCCCATGCCCGCGATGATGAGCCGATTGCCCGCCGCGGGCAGCCAGACGCGCGTCATAAAGGTGCCCTGCACCGCAAGATCGAGTGCCCCCGACCGGCTGAACGGACCCGGCGGGAGCTTCGGCACGAGCTCGTCAACGATGTCAGGCGACTCGGCCTTGAGGGTGCCCGCTTTGGCGCGGAGAGCCTCCATCACAGCTGGCTCGAGTTCGACCACCGCGTCGACCCAATAGGTCGAAGGGCCAGGCACTCGTGGGTCGCCCAAGATGCCGCCGTACCACTGGACCGCCACGATGCTGCCCAGCGTGGGCCATCGCTTGGATATCGGCTCAGTATCGGTACGTAACGCGCCAATGTCACCCTTGCTGACACTCTGCTTCGTCGGTAACGGGGCCGAGGGCACCGAGGGGGCTGGGTCGCCCGGCGAACAACCGCCGAGACCCATCCCAAGCGCCGCGACGGCAGCTACGACGACGGCGGCACCTCTCACACGTGCCGGCTGCCCGATGCGCCCGCCGTCATTCCGCGCGCATCCGCTCGACCTCGTCCGCAACCACAGACGGATCGAACTTCGTGAACACCGGTGTCGGCGGCCCAATCGGCGTGCCCGGCACCACGGGCCGCGACTCCCAGCGGGGCGTGGCGCGGTAGTCACCCATGATCACGGGGTATGCCGTGCCGTCGTCGAGGTCAGCGACCTCGCGCAGCTCGGGCATCGGCACGAAGTCGCCCTCGCCACCCATGATGCGGTGGATCCGGTTGGCGCCATGCGGGAGGAAGGGCGCCGACAGCGTCGTGAGGTCTGAGACGACCTGCGCGAGCACATGCAGCACCGTGCCGAGCCGCTCGCGCTGGTCGTCGCCCTTGAGCTTGAAGGGCTCGGTCGCCGACACATAGGCGTTGGCGAGCCCGACCAGCCGCATGAACTCGCTGATCCCGGCCTTGAACCGCTGCCGCTCGATCATCGCCCCGATGGTCACAAACCCGCCGTGCACCGCCGCGAGCAACTCCTCGTCGATCGGCTCCAGCGGCCCCAGGTCGGGGATCTCCCCGAACCGCTTGGTGATCATCGACGCGGTCCGATTGACGAGATTGCCCCAGCCCGCGACGAGCTCAGAGTTGTTGCGCTGCACGAACTCTGCCCAGGTGAAGTCGGCGTCCTGGTTCTCCGGCCCGGCCGCGCAAATGAAGTACCGCAGCGGGTCTGGGCCATAGCGCTCCAGCACGTCGCGCACATAGATCACGTGCCCGCGCGAGGTGGAGAACTGCTTGCCTTCCATCGTCATGAACTCGCTCGCGACCACTTCGGTCGGGAGATTCAAGACCCCGTATGCCGTGTCCGCAGGGTCCTGGGCGCCCCCGCGGGCGCCCAGACCGGCATACCCGAGCAGTTCTGCCGGCCAGATCTGGGCGTGGAAGGTGATGTTGTCCTTGCCCTGGAAGTAATAGGAGAGGGCCGCGGGGTCGTTCCACCAGTCGCGCCAGCGTTCGGGCTCACCGATGCGGCGCGCCCACTCGATCGACGCTGAGAGGTAGCCGATGACCGCGTCGAACCAGACGTAGAGCTTCTTGCTGGGGTTGTCTTCCCACCCGGGCAGCGGCACGGGGATGCCCCAGTCGATGTCGCGGGTCATGGGGCGGGGCCGGACGTCGTCGAGGAGGTTCTTGGAGAACTTGATGACGTTGGGCCGCCACGTGCCCGACGCCTCGCGCCCGTCGAGCCACTCCCCGAGGGCATCCGCGAGCGCTGGCAAGTCGAGGAAGAAGTGGGTCGTCTCCTCGAATCGCGGTGTCTCGCCGTCGATCTTGCTGCGCGGATTGATCAGGTCGACCGGGTCCATTTGCTGACCACAGTTGTCGCACTGGTCACCGCGGGCCTCGCCGTAGCCGCAGAGCGGGCACGTGCCCTCGATGTAGCGGTCGGGCAGGGTGCGGCCAGTTGACGGGCTGATCGCGACGAGTTGACTCTGCTCGATCATGTAGCCATTGGCGTGATTGCCGCGGAAGAGTTCTTGCGCGACGGCGTAGTGGTTGCCCGTCGTCGTGCGCGTGAACAGGTCGTAAGCGAGGCCGAGCCCGACGAGGTCTTCGCCGATGATGCGGTTGAAGCGATCGGCCAACTCGCGTGCGCTGACGCCCTCTTTGTCGGCCTGGACGAGGATCGGCGTGCCGTGTTCGTCGGTGCCCGAGACCATGAGGACGTCGTGGCCCGCCATCCGCATGTACCGACTGAACACGTCGGAGGGCACACCAAAACCGGCGACATGGCCGATGTGGCGCGGGCCGTTGGCATACGGCCAGGCGACGGCGGACAGGACTCTGCTCATAAGGGTCAATCTTAGGCGGCAGGTCCCAGCCCCTCCTTCCCCTGAATCGATACCCCACGCCCAGGTATGCAGCGGCGCCGGGTATCGAACGCGCCACACCTCCCCTGATTCGATACCCCACGCCCAGGTATGCCGGGGCGCCGGGACGGGCCGGCGCGGCGCGGTATGCGCGGCCCGGGTATGAACGCCTCCCCTGATTGATACCCCACCAGGTATGCCGGGGCGGGGTATCGGGGCGGGCCGCTCCGCTGATACCACGCCAGGATGGCGCGGCGCCGGGTATCGAATGCGGGTATGCGAGAGGTGCGCGCGACTACGCTCGCGACCGTGCCAACCCGCCCGCCTGCCGACGAGCCGCCCGACACCCTGCCCGCGACTGCCCTGCCCGCGACTGCCCTGCCCGCGACTGCCCTGCCTGCCCACGACTCAGACTCACCCGACACCATGCCCATTGCGCGCTGGTTCTTGCGCCGCGGGCTGGGCTCGATGGTGGCGGACACGGCATACCACGCGTCGGCATCCGTGCGCGCGACCCCCGCTCTCGTCGTGCTCTTCCTCCTCGTGATGTTCACGCTCGTGCCGGCACTGACCGCGAGCCCCCTCATCAGCGTCGGGATTGTCCTCATTGTCGTGCTCGCAACGTGGGCCGGCGGCAACCTCCTGCGCCATCGACCCGCCTTCAGCCGGATCGAGCGGATCGGCTGGACCGAGGGCGCGGTCTTCGTCGTGGTCCCTGTCCTCGCGGTCCTCGCGTCGCCCCACGAAACCGAAGTCTTTGAGGGCTTCGTGAGCTCGGCCACCGAGAACCGGCTCATCAACGCGACAGGCATCGCGGTCACGCAACTCGCGCTCCTTGCCCTCGTCCTCGGCCTGGTCAATAGCGGCCTGGTCTCGCTCAGCACCTATCTGAGCCGAGAGGTCACTCGCTCCTTCCTCGCCACGAGCGCCGCGCTCTCCCGGACTCTCCCCCTCCTGCTCGGTGTGCTGTTCTTTTCGTTCTTCACCGCGGAGATGTGGCAGTCGATCGGGCGGCTCGACTCGTGGGCCTACGTCGTCGTCCTCGTGTCCTTCGTCGCGCTGTCAGCGGTCTTCCTCTCCAGCCGGGATCAACTCGACGTAGCTGGCCTCTCCCGGTTCGCCGCCGACGACGATCTCGATGAGGCGTTGCAACACACGCCTTTTCACCAGCAACGCCTCGTCACAACACCGGCCGAATGCCCGGTCAGCCCCGCTCAAGAACGCAGCCTCCGCCTGGTCGCCGCCATCTCGCGACTCGTCGTCGCCGGGGTCATCGGCGCCGCCGTGCTCGCGTTCTTCCTCTTCTTCGCGGTCGCCACGACCAATGTCGAATCGATCAAGAGCTGGATCCAAGCGGAGCCCAATGTCATTGCGACCTGGGCGAGTTCACGGCATACCTATGCATTGACGTGGGAGCAACTGCGGGTGTCTGGGTTCCTCGCGGTGTTCTCCGGCTTCTACTACGCGGTGGTGTCGGCGACCGACCCGAGTCTGCGTGAAGGCGTCAAGGACACCGCTGAAGACACCGTGCGCGAGGCGTGCGCTGCGCGGCTCGAGGCCCTCGCACGCTCGGGGCAGTCAGGACAGTCAGGACAGTCAGGAAACTGAATCGCAAAACGCCCGCGCCTGCGGCACCAACTCGACGACCAGCTCCTCGCTGCGCTCCGCAGGCACATCCAGGATGCGGTACCCCTGCCGCCCCGCCGCCGTCGCCACCACCACCGTTGCGACCCCAGCCCGCCGCTGGAAGAAGGTCGCCCGCGTCACGACCCCGACGACCCCGGCGCGCGCCACGACATCTCGCCGCCGCTCGATCGACCCAGAGCGCGCCACGACATACTCAGCGGTGAGCGCGTGGCCGAGCGCGGCATACCGGTCTCGCGCCAGCAAAGGTGACACCACCAACGGCAGGTATGCCGTGAGCGTCACCAACCCGGGCAGGTCGCCGCGCACCCAGCCCCATGTGGCCAGCCCCGCGAGGAGCGCCGCCGGCACGACTGCCCGGACGTAGCGGCGCCGACGGGCCGCTGGACCGTGCTGTTCAAGGGTGGTGTCGAGGGGTTCCACTCGCCCGAGGACGAGCCGCGCGACGCCTTCGACGACGTCGCGAGGCGCGGGCGGCACGAGCCAGGCGCGACCCCGGTCGGCGCCATCACCCGAGCGTAAACCCGTTCCGATCGCGTGCAACCGGCCCGCTTTGGCCCAGCGCAGGCCGAGGGGTTCGCCGATTTCGAGACCGCGAATTCGGGCTTCTTCGAGGCTGGTTGCGTGTGTGGTCAGGAGGCCGCGGGTGACGTGCAGGGTGCCGCCCGAGTGGCGGCTCAGGCGGAAGCCCCAAAACTGCAGCACGTACGCCGTGATCGCCATGCCCGCGATCGCCGCGAGGGCCATGAGGACGCCGACGGCGAGGCTGATCCAGACGCCCCACGCTTGGACTTGGCCAACAGCTGACTCGATCGTGGGGATGAGGTCGAC
Organism: Actinomycetales bacterium; assembly: GCA_016715285.1. Taxonomy (GTDB): domain Bacteria; phylum Actinomycetota; class Actinomycetes; order Actinomycetales; family Dermatophilaceae; genus Phosphoribacter; species Phosphoribacter thorii. The sequence continues at coordinate 88,193 of JADKAO010000002.1, forward strand.
GAGGTATTGCGACACGAACCCCCACACCGCCAACGCGGTGAGGAGGCCGCTCGTCGTCAGTGGCGCGTAGGCGATCCAGCGCGGGTTGAGGGTCATGAGGTCCTGCTCCACCGTTGGTGGAGGGAGATCAACGGGGATTGCGCCTTGCGCCGGTGACGGGAGTGAGGGTTGCCCGTCTTCCCCGATGACTGCGCCGGACCCCGAGGCCGGAGTTGGAGGTGTCAGGGTTGCGGCACGGTGCAGGAGTTCGGCACGCAGAGCTTGCGCCACTGGAGCGGCCAGGGCGTCAAGGACGATCCGGTCGTCCATCGCCCGACTCGACCCGGTTCCGATCTCGACCCGCGCCAGGCCCACCAACCGATGCCAGATGGGTGCCGTGACGTCGACGGTCCGCACGCGATCAGCGGGCGTAGCGAGCACCTTCCGGGTGAAAAGCCCACTGCGGAGCTCGATTTGGCCACCACTGATCCGGTAGCGCGTCGTAAACCAGCGCGACATCCCGAGCACGATGACGACCACGAGGGCACCGAGATCCCACAGCGGGCTGCGGTCGGAGCTGCGTCCGGTGACGAAGAGCGCGACCAGCGCCGGCAGGAATCGCACCGCCTCCTGCACGGGGTGGACAAGCAGCATCCGGGCGTCGAGGCGGCGGAACGGCATACTCCCCGAAGGTTTTTCGCTCATGTCGCGTCCCCGGGGTCGGCAATGGTGAGCGTGGTGAGGCGCTCGACGAGCGCGACCGCCTCGGCGTGGTCGAGCCCGTGAATCCGCAAGGGACCCGCCGACGAGGCCGTGGTGACGCGCACGGAGGCAAGCCGCAGCATCCCCGCCACTGGACCCCGGGTGAGGTCGACCGTCTGGATCCGCGTGATCGGGGCGATCCGTCGTTCTTGAGTGAGCCACCCGGTTTGGGTATAGACCGCCTCGTCGGTCACCTCCCAGCGGTGCACCCGATAGCGCCAGATCGGCATCACGACGAGGTATGCCGTGTCGATCGCGATGGTGGCGACAAGCAGCCAGACCTGGATCGGCCTCGGTGATGCGGGATCGCGCAGCCACCAGAAGGCCTGGGCTGCGAGCACCGGGAGCGCCCCCAGCAGCGCCTCGATGCGCCAGAGCACGCGGGCGCGCGGGGAAACGCGATGGGCCGGTGGCCGCAGGAGGACGAGCGAGGAGAGACCGGTCACGTCCCCAAGCAAACCACCCCCCAACGTCCACGGCACGTCGAGGAGGGGCGAGGATGGGGGGTATGGCCGACCTTCGCGAAACGCTCCACATCGACGCACCGGCGGCACTCGTCTATGACCTCATTGCTGACTTGACGCGGATGGGCGAGTGGTCTCCCGAGTGCGAGCGGGTGAGTTGGCGAGGGGGCGCGACGGAGGCGGTAAAGGGAGCCCAGTTCGTGGGGTTCAACCGCCGAGGAACGTTGCGGTGGATCACTTTTGGCAAGATCACGGCGGCGGAGCGTGGTCGTCACTTGGCGTTTGACGTGTTTGTCGGGCCGATGGCGATCTCGCACTGGGACTACTTCGTCGTGCCAGATTCCGTCCCCGACCCGCTGCCGGAGGGCGGCGTGGTCACAGCGGGATGCACCGTGGCTGAGGAATGGACCGACCGGCGTTCAGCCACGTCTCGCGCCTTCTCCGAACGCATCCTCGGTGACCGCAAGGGCCACAACAAGAAAGGCATGCGGCTCACCTTGGCTGCGCTCAAGCGGTCAGCCGAGGGCGAGTTCCACCGGTCAGCGCGGGGGAAGGCTGGGGGCTCCGCCAGCTGAAGCAACTGAGTCGACCGAGGCGCCCTTGGATGCCCGGGGCAGGGCCACGACCGCGTCGTAAAGAGCCTTGCGCGCCAAGCCAGTTCGCTCAGCGACCTCCGCGCACACGTCCTTGAGTCGTTCTCCCGCATCAACCCGCGCCCGTATGCCGTGTGCCACCTGCCCGAGGTCGGCCGGCGCCGGGCGTGACCGGCCCGCGACGACGAGGGTGATCTCGCCTTTGACTCCAGGTGCTGCCCACTCGGCGAGCTCGGTGAGGGTACCGCGACGGACTTCCTCCCAGGTTTTGGTGAGCTCACGGCATACCGCTGCCTGTCGGTCTGAACCAAAGACTTCGGCGAGGGCCGTGAGTGACTCGGCGAGCCGGTGCGGAGCTTCGAAGAAGACCATCGTGCGCGGCTCGTCGGCGAGCGGCGCGAGCACCCGGGCCCGGTCGCCGGCCTTGCGCGGCAGGAACCCCTCGAAGCAAAACCGGTCCACCGGAAGGCCACTCACCGCGAGCGCCATGAGGACCGCGCTCGGGCCAGGCACACAGGTGACCGGGATATCGGCGGCGATAGCGGCCGTCACCAGGCGATAGCCGGGGTCGGAGACGGACGGCATACCGGCGTCGGTGACGACGAGGACGCGAGCTCCTTCGAGGAGCCGAGCGACGAGGTCGGGGGTGCGAGCGGCCTCGTTGTGCTCGTGATAGCTGACGACCTGGCCGGTGATGACGACCTCGAGGTCGTGGGTGAGGCGGCGCAGGCGACGAGTGTCTTCGGCGGCGACAACGTCGGCGGTTGCGAGTTCGTGGGCGAGGCGGGGTGCGGCGTCGCGGGGATCCCCGATGGGCGTGGCGGCGAGGACGAGCACACCCGAGGACATGGAAGCCATTGTCGCAGCGCTGATGTCACCGCCGGTCGGGGGGAGGGGGGGGGGAGGGGGGGGGGGCGGCAGGGGGGGGGGGGGGGGGGGGGGGGGGGGGGGGGGGGGGGGGGGGGGTAGCTGGCGTCGGTTCCGTCCAGCACGCCCGGGACGGGGTGCGGCTATGGCGTGAGGATGGCGCAGCTGACGGCTGCGCCGGAGCGGGCCAGCCGAGAGTCCGACGTGACCACCGCCTCCCGGTGGCGCTCTGCGGCGGCGAGATAGATGGCATCTGAGTAGCGCACCGAACCTGCTGACAACGTCCAGGCGCGGGTCACATCGGCCCAAAGGGTGGGATCGATGTCGATGCCGAGAGCCCCGAGCGTCACCAGGGCAGCGTCAATGTCGTCTTCGGAAAAGCCCGTAGAAGGGCGCCGGGCGATGGCTCCAAGCGCCGACAGCACCTCGATCGCGAAGTGACCGGGGGCGTGCAATCGCTCCCCAACGGGCAGCTGAGCCAGGAAGGTGCGAGCGGCCTGCCCACGCTCCCCCGGGTCGGTGACGGCGTCAACAGCAACGGATGCGTCGATGATCACGCTGGCGAGTTGGGGTCAGCAGGGTCAGCAGGGTCAGCGGGGTCAATCAGGCGCATGGCGTCGAAGCGGCGGACTCGATGGCGGCCGACCCGACAGCGGCGAGGCCGCCACCGGGAGGTGAGCATGACCACGTGCGCGTGCAGGACCTCGCGACGGTCAGCGAAGGAAGTCAATGGTCGTCGTCACGTCGGTGATTGAGGGTCGCTTGGGTGTGGACGAGAAGCCGAAACGACAGGGCGGATCGACGAGGGCGAGCGCGCCGAGATCGCGACCGTCGAAGGAGCCCTCCAGCGCGACGACTGCGTGACTATCGGTGGCCCCGTAACTCTCTCGACGGCCAGCCTGGGCAATCCCCCGCGTCCGCACCCCGCTCATGACCACCCGCGCAATCGGGTCGACGACCGCGCACCAGGCAGGACTCGTCGCGAGGCGTCGAGGCACCGCGCGCAGGAGCCAGCCCACCGGCATACGCGGCCCTGGAGTGAGGGTGAGGCGCAGCGAAGGCGACGTGACCACCCAGCGCCCAGCATCGTCGGTCGCCGCCGCAAACTCCTCGATCCGGGTCTCGTCAAAGGTGTACGTCGTCGCGACGAGGTCACGCACCTGCTCGGACGGCGCGAGCAGGACGCGCCACCCATCCGGGCGCTCGATCATCGCGTCGGCGAACTCACCGAACGGGCTCTGGCGCCACCAGCCGACCACGACGCGCACGCCACTGGTCGAGCCGACGCCCGCGATCTGACCCCGGAATCGCCACCGGTCCGGGTTCGTGGGGAGGGGCAGGGGCGACATCGGGCCAGTCTCCCCCAGCTCATGCCACCCCACCTACAGTGAGCAGGTGACCCCGCGCCGCACCCTGCATGCCGAGGTGCTAGTCGTCCTCGGGCTCTCGCTCGGTGCGTCGGCGATCTGGTCGATCCTGCGGATCATCGAGCGGCTCACCAGGGCCGTGCCAATCGGCCAGCAAACCTCGTCACTCAACAACACGGTGACTCCCGACCGGCCGTGGCTCGACCTCGCCTACCAACTCGCCGGAATCGGGCTGGCCCTCGTGCCCGTCGCGCTGGTGGGGTACCTGCTCGCACAGGTGGGCGGACGGCATACCGGCACGATCCGCTCTGGCCTCGCGGGGCTGGGACTCGACTGGCGGCACCCGTGGCGCGACCTCGGTCAAGGCACCCTGTTGGCAGCAGCAATCGGGATCTCCGGGCTCGCTCTCTACTTGGCCGCCCGCGCGCTCGGAGTCAACACCCAGGTCGCGGCCGCCAACCTCGGCGAGGCGTGGTGGACGGTGCCCGTGCTCGTGTTGTCGGCTCTGCAAAACGGGGTCGTCGAAGAAGTCATCGTCGTCGGATACCTCTTGACCCGGCTCGAGCAGGCGCAGTGGCGAGTGCCCGCGGCGATCGCAGTGTCAGCGCTCGTGCGCGGCACCTATCACCTGTATCAGGGATTCGGCGGGTTTGTCGGCAATGTCGTGATGGGAGTGGTCTTTGCGCTCGTGTGGCGGCGCACTCGCCGGGTGGGTCCCCTCGTCGTCGCGCATACCCTCATCGACGTGGTGGCCTTCATCGGGTATGCCGTGCTGAAGGGCCGCGTCGGCTGGCTGTGAAGGGGACGTCGCCCGCGGCCTCGCTGAGGTGGTTGCGCTCCGCTGACGTTGCGTCCTCAGTGGAGAGCAGCGAAGGTCAGTGGAGCTCAGCGCGGCGTTGGCGTCGGTGCGGCGGGCTCCGTCAGGTCGACGAGGCCTTGCTCGTAGGACCGCGGGTCCTCAAGAGGCTCAAGGTGAGTGTCGATGATGACGTGATCGAAGGCGGCCCGGAGCGCATCCTCGACGTCTTCGAGTACGTCGTGACCGCGCTGGACCGTCCACGATCCCGGCACCAGGACGTGCATGGAGATGTGGTTTTCGTGACCCGCGACGCGGGCCCGCACTCCGTGGAACTGCACCTCGTCGGTCGTGTGCGCGGCGAGGATCTCCTGGATCGTCGCCTGGCACTCCGGAGACGGGGCGTGGTCCATCAGCCCATCCACGGACTCGCGGATCAGATGCCAGCCAGTCCAAATAATGTTGCAGCCCACCGCAAAAGCGACGATGGCGTCGAGTTGAAGCCACCCAGTGAGAGCCACGAGCAGCACGCCCACGACAACGCCGGCAGACGTCCACACGTCGGTCATCAGGTGTTTGCCGTCAGCGGTGAGGGTGATCGAGTTGTGCTTGCGCCCAGCCCGCATCAGCACGATCGAGACTGCGCCGTTGATCGCCGACGCGACCAGCGAGATCCCCAAGCCCAGACCGACCTGCTCCAGCGGCTCGGGAGCCAGGAAGCGCTGCACTGAGGTCACCAAGATGAACGTCGCGGCAACGAAAATCATGATGCCCTCGACCGCAGCTGAGAAATACTCCGCCTTGCTATGGCCGAACTGATGCTTCTCGTCGGCCGGCTTCGACGCCACATGGAGCGCGATCAGCGCGACAAATGCGGCGACCAGGTTGACCACCGACTCAGCCGCGTCGGACAGCAGGCCGACAGACCCCGTGATCAGGTAGGCGCCGGATTTGAGCGCGATCGTCATCACGGCGGCAGCGATCGACAACCAAGCGAAACGAGTGAGGTTCTGGCGCGGCATACTCGCGAGTTTGACACTCCGCTCACAGCCTCGCCAGCAAGGGAAGGCTGTCCAAACCCGCCTACGATGGCGCACATGAGCGACGACGTGCAGCTGCGCGAGCGGCTGCACGTCGAGGTGCACGAGCGACTGCACGAACGACTCCTCGGCGCACCGATCGGCCAGCCGATCCTCGGCTGGGCTGGCCCGCTCGCGGCAGCCGCGGTCGGCGGCCTCCTGCGGTTCTGGGACCTCGGCAACCCGCACCAGCTGGTCTTCGACGAGACGTACTACGTCAAAGACGCGTGGTCGATGGTGCAACACGGCGTCGAGCTGCGGGTGACCGACAAGTACGGCACCGAGATCGACAAGGCGTTCACCCACGGCACGCTCGACATTTTCAACACGGACGCCGGCAGCCTCGTCGTCCACGGTCCCGTGGGAAAATGGGTCCTCGGCACTGGGCAGGCGCTCTTCGGCGCCGACAGTTCCTTCGGATGGCGCTTCGCCGCGGCCGTTCTCGGCACCCTCTCGATCCTCATGATCGGCCGCATCGCACGCCGCCTCCTGCAATCGTCGGTCCTCGGCACGATCGCCGCGATCCTCCTGGCGATCGAAGGACACCACTTCGTCCACTCCCGCACCGGGCTGCTCGACCTGCCGCTCATGTTCTTCGCCCTCGCCGCGTTCGGTGCGCTCCTCATCGATCGCGACGACGCCCGCGCCCGCCTCGCCACCCGCATCGCCGCCGACCCGCAGGCCCGTTCCGTGCTCACCCGACCACCCAACTGGGCCGGTCCTCGCCTGTGGTGGCGGCCGTGGCGTCTCGTCGCCGGCATCTGTCTCGGCCTGGCCGCGGGGACCAAGTGGTCAGGCCTCTACTTCCTCGTCGTCTTCGGCCTCATGACCGTCTTCTGGGACCTCGGCGCGCGCCGCGCGATCGGAGTGCGCCGGTATGCCGCGGCAGGGATCTGGCGGGACGGCATACCCGCGTTCTTGGCGATGGTGCCCACCGCGGCCGTCGTCTATGTCGCGTCCTGGTGGGGCTGGTTTGTCAGCGACAACGGCTACAACCGGCAATGGGCCACCGCACACCCCGCGGACGCCACCTGGTCCTGGGTCCCGGACGCGGCGCGGTCGTGGTGGAACTACCACGCGCAAATCCTCGACTTCCACCGCGGTCTCTCGACCCCGCACGTTTACCAATCCAGCCCGTGGTCATGGATTGTCATGGGGCGGCCGACCTCGATGTTCGCCGAGTACCCCAAGCTGGGGCAGGACGGCTGCGATGTCGACATGTGCGCCAAGGTCATCACCCCGATCGGCACCCCGACGATCTGGTGGGTCGCGGCTGCGTCCCTGCTCATCCTCGGTTTCCGCTGGGCGCTGCGGCGTGACTGGCGGGCCGGCGCGATCCTCGCGGGGTATGCCGGTGGATACCTCCCATGGTTCTTCCTCGGAGACCGCACGATCTATCAGTTCTATGCCGTGTCGTTCGTCCCGTGGGTCGTGCTCGGCGTCACCTACGTTCTCGGCATGGTGCTCGGTCCGCCAGGCGTCTCCCCCCACCGACGACAAGTCGGTGTCACCGTCGTTGGCTGCTATCTCGTGGTGACCGCGCTGATCTTCGCGTGGTTCGTGCCGCTGTATACCGCCCGAGTCATTCCCTATCACCTGTGGTGGGTTCACATGTGGTTCCCCTCGTGGGTTTGATCCACCACGAGTGCCCCACGGTGTGATCCCGGACGGAGGACCCACCTCATCGGGGATGTCGCTGCGACAATGGCGAGTATGACCAGGGGCCGAGGGGAACGCGCGCGCCCTCGGCAGCGCCACCGCCGCCCTGCCTTCGTGTTTGCCCTGCTCGCGTCCGGTCTCGTGTTCGGTCTCGTGTTCAGTCTCTCGGGGTGCACCACGGGACCGACCGTTGGCAGTCCGACGACCAGCGCGGCGCCGACCACGTCCGGGACCTCGACCGCTCTTGGCGGGCTCGACCTGAGCCTGCTCGCAGTGGGGTCCAGCGAGCATGCGCTCGATGTCGGAGGGCGCATCCGGATGTACCGCGCCTACCGGCCGGCCACTCTCGTCACCCCCGTGTCGGTGGTCGTCATGCTCCACGGCGGGCTGGGCAGCGCTCGTCAGGCGGAGCAGGCGTACGGATGGAACGCACTCGCTGAGGAGCGGGGTTTCGTCGTCGTCTATCCCGACGCAGTGGGCGCCGCGTGGGCCGTCGGGGGGGACTGCTGCGGCGTCGCGGGCACCAACGGCATCGATGACGTCGGCTTCGTGGAGCGCGTCCTCACCGACCTCGCTTCTGTCGTGAGTTACGACAAATCGCGCGTGTATGCCGTGGGCTTCTCTTCCGGCGGCATGATGGCATACCGGCTCGCGTGCGATACAACAACGTTCGCCGCCATCGGGGTGGTGGCGGGGACGGTGCTCGGGGACTGCACTAACCCCGCACCGATCTCGGTCATGCACGTCCATGGCACCGCCGACACCACCGTGCCTCTGCTCGGGGTCGCGGGCGATGGGGTCGCTCAGATCACCGGCATACCGATCACCGACGTCGTGCAGGCCTGGCGCAATGTCGACCGGTGCGGCGGAACGGTGTCACGGTCTCGCGGAGCCGTCACGACAAACGCCACCCTCTGTGCAGCCGGGCGGGCAGTGACCCTCGTGACGATCGACGGAGGCGGGCATGCGTGGCCAGGGGTGACCAACAGCGGTCCGCTCGACGCCTCGCCATCACCCGGACCCACAACGCCGCGGCCCACGTCCTCTGCCTTGCCCTCGCTGGCCGTGGACTTCGACACGACCGCCGAGATCTGGCAGTTCATGTCGACGCACGTCCGCTGAGGTGCGTCGTCGCGTGCTTGTCTGCCCTTCGCTCGGCTTGCCCTGCCCTGAGCTCAGCTCGTCTGCCCTTCGCTCGGCTTGTCTGCCCTTCGCTCGGCTTGCCTGCCCTGAGCGCAGCTTGTCTGCCGTTGCAAGGCCAGACAAGCGGACTTAGGGATGGCCAAGCGGCGGCCGCCACCGCGGGCCCCCAAGGTGATTGGACTGTCCGGAGTGCCACGGCGGGCCGTTGACCGGCCTTGACAGCCAAACGAGCAGAGGCCCCGGACAGCACAGTCCAGGGCCCCAGCACAGCGTTTCAGTTAAAGAATTTTGTGGAGCTGAGGGTGTCTGATTCCAGGACATAGGAAACCCCTGTCCCAAGACATCGGAAACCCCACCGGAGTGGTATTTGGGGGTGTCGAACCGTAAAGCGATCATCACCGCCGTCACCGTTCAACGCCTCTCCCAAGGCCAGGCCGCCCGCCAGTTCGGGGTCAGCAAGAGCTGGGTGTCTAAGGTCATGGCCCGCTACCGCGCCCAAGGCGAGCAAGCGTTCGAGGCGGCCTCCCGCCGCCCACACCGCAGCCCCACAGCCCTGCCCGAGCAGGTCGTACAAGCCATCGTGGCTGAGCGAGACCGACTCACTGCAGCCGGCCTCGACGCCGGGGCCGAGACCATCAGCTGGCACCTGCGTGCTCGCGGGATCACGGTCGCCCGAACCTCAATACACCGCACCCTGGTGCGTTCGAGCAAAGTCGTCGCCGACCCCAGGAAACGACCTCGATCCTCCTACACCCGCTTCGAAGCCCCCACTCCCGAATGGCGCTGCACATCAGCGCCCACACGCGAGTCACCGGCACAACCGTCCTAACCACATTCCGGACCACCATCGCCGAACACGGTTGTCCAGCAAGCACATTGACCGATAACGGCATGGTGTACACCGTCCGCTACGCCTCCCGGAAAGTCCGAGGAGGACGCAACGCCTTCGAACACGAACTCGCCACCTGGGCATCACCCAAAAGAACGGCGCGGCAACCACCCCCCAAACCCGAAGGCAAGGTCGAGCGCTTCCAGCAAACACTCAAGAAATGGCTCAAAGCTCAACCGAACCAACCAGCCACGATCACCGACCTCAACACCCTCTTGAACGAGTTCCAGCAGCTGTACAACCACCACCGGCCCCACCGCGGCATCGGCCGGCGCACCCCCGCCGCGACTACACCACCCGACCCAAAGCCACCCCCAACGAACCCACGACCCGAACCCACACCCGCATCCGCACCGACAAGTCAACAACGGCAAAATCACCCTCCGCCACCGAGGACAGCTCTTCCACATCGGCCTCGGCCGCGCCCACAACGGCCAACCCATCACCGCCCTGGTCCCGACCTCAACATCACCATCATCCACACCACCACCGGCGAAATCCTCCGCCAACTCACCCTCGACACCACCCGCCGATACCAACCCCGAACAACAGAAAACCCCTAAACCAGGGGTTCAGGGGTTTCCGATGTCTTGAGACATCACATTGTGGAGCTGAGGGGATTCGAACCCCTGGCCTTCTCATTGCGAACGAGACGCGCTACCAACTGCGCCACAGCCCCAAGTGCGTCGCACACTCTAACACCAGCCCCCCACCGGCATTGAACCGCCCCGGCGTGTCCGGAGAGTTACTGGTTTGAGGGCTCCAGCTGCGGCTGGGCCTGGTGTTGAGCGTAGTAGAGGTCCTCGGCCTCCACGGGTGGGATGTCGCCGCAGTACTCGTAGAGGCGGCGGTGGTTGAACCAGTCGACCCATTCGGCGGTGGCGTACTCGACGGCGTCCAGGGTGCGCCAGGGGCCGCGGGGTTTGATCAGTTCGGTCTTGTACAGGCCGTTGATCGTCTCGGCGAGAGCATTGTCAAACGATTAACCGGCTAATCGGGGGGTGGTTTGGGGTTGCGGTGGGTGTCGCGAGGGGTGCGTCACATGGCGCGTGGGCGTGTCGCGGCGTGCTGGATGAGGGTGTTGATTCTGGTGATGAGACGTAGGTGTCGTTCGGTCTCGGCGTCCCAGCCGCGTGTGGTGGCGTCGTGGGCGAGGGCGGTGGCGGTCTCGAGTTGTCGGGTCAGGGTGGGGATGTCGTCGGGGTCGGGGTGGAAGCTGGGGCAGTGCTCGCAGATGTTGGCGTAGGCGCAGGGTCCTTGGGCGGGGGCGCGCAGGCAGTGCCCGCCGGCTAGTGCGGTTTTGAGGGTCGCGGTGGCGCGCCAGTCTGGTTGTGGTTCTTCGAGTTTGGTTTCAGTGGGCTGGGGTAGGGAGCCGATCCTTGTCTTGGCGAGGTCGAGGGCTCTTTCGTATTCGTCGCGGATGGTGGTGTCGAACAGACGGCCGTAGCGCAGGCTCATTTCGGCGCAGACGTGGCCGAGGATGGCCATCAGGGCTTGGAGGGAGACGCCGGCGTTGATCAGGGCGGTGGCGTAGGTGTGTCGCAGCTGGTGGGGGGTGATGTGCGGCAGGCCGGCGACGGTGGCTGCGCGGTTGAGCTCGCGCCGCAGGCCGTTTTGTCCTAGGCGGCGTCCGTGGGCGGTGAAGAGGAAGTCGGCGGGACGGCCGGTGCGTGGGTGAGGGATCGGCCGGCCTGGGCTGCGGGTGGTGGTGATCCGGTCGAGCAAGGTGAGGATGTCGGGGTCGATGGGGACCATCCGTTCGGTGTCGAGCTTGCCGAGCGGGACTTTCAGCCAGGATCCGGCGCCGGGGATGTCGATGACGGCGTCCATCTCGAGGTCGAGTAGTTCACCGATGCGTAGCCCGCAGGCTCGCTGGAGCAGTAGGGCGTCGGCGGGCAGGCGGTTCGGGGAGTCTTGGAGCGCTTGGTTCAGGCGCCGGTCGGCGTCCGGGGGCAGGAACCGCGGCAACGGGTGGGGCAGGCGGGGGTTGTCGCTGGGGTACATCAGGGTGCGTGTGGGGGCTTCGGGCCAGTTCCACTCGCTGATCTCGCGCAGGAAGTTGGCGGCGGCCAGGATCCGGCGGGCTTGCTCGGCGTGGGAGAGAACCCCACCGGACTTGGTGTTCTCGGCACGGGTCAGGGCGTGCATCCACGGCTCGATGTGCCCGGTGCGGGTCAGGGTGGCAGGGGTCGCGACCGGGTCGATGGCTGCGACCACGGTTGCGAAGTGCGCCAGCCGGGTCGCTAGGGAAGAGACCGTGGTGGGTTTGCAGGTCACGCTCTTGTGTTGCAGGTAGCGCACCAGGATCGAGTGCATCGGCTCGGGCACAGCGGCCACGCGGCGGGCGAAGGGCTGACGCTGCTGCCACGGTTGGGGTAGGGCGGGCAGGATGCCGTGGTGGTACAGGACGGTCTTGGTCGCGGTCGCACACCCGCGGTAGTGCTTCCAGGTGCGACCGGTGGCCTGTTGGCGTGCGGTCCCTGCGACGGTGAGGGCATCGAAGTCGTCGTGGGTGACCTCGTGCAGGCGCTTGCCGGTGGCGAAAAGGATCCGGGCCATCACCTGTGAGGCCATCGCCGAGGCCACCCGTTCGCTGTAGCCCACTTTGCGTGCGGCGGTGATGAACTCCTCGATGTCGGCGCCGATCACGGTGCCGGGCAGGTCTCGCCACAGTGAGGAGAACTTGCGGTGGACCAGGTACTGCCAGCCAGGGTGGAGCCGACCGGTGACGAGCAGGAAGGTGATGAACGGGTGGGTAGCCGTGTTCGCGGCGAGCTGGACGCGCAGCGGCTCCTCAGCCCAGGCCTGCACGGCCGGCCAGCGTCGAAGGAAGGAGCGAGCGGCGGTGGTGAAGGCGCTGTTGCCGCGCCCGGTCATGCCTTGGTGAGCGTGGTAGGCGGCCAGCACCTGCGCCGGGGACTCGCCGCCCGGTTCAGGAGCTGGTGTCGCGTTGACGGGTACGAGCGGCATCGTATTGAGCCTTCACGTGGGTCGGGGCGAGGTGGATGTAGCGGGCGGTGGTGTCGACATGGGCGTGTCCGAGCAGGGCCTGCATGACGGCCAGGTCGACCCCGGCCTCGGCCAACGCGGTGCCGAACGTGTGCCGCAGCGCGTGCGGGGCGCCTGCGCCGACACCGGCGATGCCGCGGTGGTAGCGGAAGATCGTGCGCAGCCCGGCCGAGGACAGTCGCTGCCCGCGGGTGGGGCCCTTGGCGACGAGGAACAGCGCCGGGCTCTCGCTCTCACCACGCTCGGTCAGCAGGTACTGCGACAGGACGCTGGCGAGGTCGACGTCGAAGGGCACCCGCCGGTCCTTGCCGCCCTTGCCGTGCACGAGCAGCCAGCGGGCGCCAATGTCGACGTCGACGACGTCCAGAGCCAGCACCTCACACGATCGCAGCCCGCAGTAGAGCATCAGCCCGGCCATCGCCAGGTCCCGGCGGCAGCGCAGGCTTCCCAACAGCGCGGCGACCTCGGCCGGGGTCAACGCCCTCGGCAGCCGCCGCGCGGTACGCAGCCGCAGCCGCGACCTGGGCGCGGGACGGCGCTTGGTATGCGCCAGCAACCCAGTGCGTTCCCCGGGCGCGAACCACGCCGACGGCTTGCCCTTGGGGATCGGGTTCGGGGTCTCGGGGTCGCGCATGCTGCGGAACTCGAACAATCCGCTGACCGCGGCCAGGCGCAGGTTGATCGACGTCGCCGCCAACCGGTCGGCCCGGTTGCCCCGCAAGTCAAGAACATTCGGGCCCGCACGGCCGGTGACTCTCTCGTGCCGGCAGGAACTGAGAAACGCCAGGACAGTGTCGGTGTCGACCTTCTCAAGCCGGACACCGGTCCCTTCCATCCACCGGCAGAAGGCGAGCAGCCCGTACCCATAAGCGCGGATCGTCCGCGGGGAGTAGTTCCGATCCTGCAGATACCCCAGATACGCGTTCGGCAGGTCCAGCACCCCCGCACCAGCGCCGCCCAGACGCCACGACCCCGAGGACCCCTCCAACACGAGCTGCGACTCACTCACACCCCATCCCTACGCCCCAGCCCCCCTCCAATGCCAGCACCCCTGCCGACCCCGACACAGTGATGTCGACCCCGATTAGCCGGTTAACAGGCAGTCGCCCACGGTCCCGACCGAGGCGGCGATGCCGGTTTCGGCCAGCCGTTCGGTGTAGCGGATGCTGACGTATTGAGACCCGCGATCGGTATGCGCCACAACGGGAATCCAGGGATCGACCGTCCCGTTGTCTGGTCCATACCGCCTGCTCGAGAGCGTCCAGGACGAGCTGGGTCGTCATCGACGAGCCGGTCCGCCAGCCCAGGATCCGGCGCGCGTAGGCGTCGGTGACGAACGCGACGTACACCCACCCCGACCACGTGCTGACATACGTGATGTCCGCGACCCAGAGCCGATCCGGCGCGGCCGGAGCGAAGTCACGACAGACCAGATCCCGGGCCCGGTCACCGGCCGGATCGGGGATGGTGGTGCGTTTGACCTTCCCGCGGACCGCGCCAACCAGGCCGTCGGCCCTCATGAGGCGTTCGACGGTGCACCGCGCCACGGGAAGGCCCTCCCGGTTGAGCGTCAGCCAGACCTTCCGGGCTCCGTACACCCCATAGTTGGCGGCGTGGACCCGACGGATCTCCTTCAACAGGCAGGTGTCGCGATCTTCGCGCGCGGTCGGCGTCCTGGCGACGTGGTCGTAGTACGTGCTCGGGGCCACCGGTAACCCGTGCTCAGTGAGCACGGCACAGATGGGCTCGACACCCCACCGCAGTCCACCGGGCTCCCGGTGGTCGGCGTGCTCGCGGATGAAGTCCACGATCAGCGGGAAGGCCGGTCGAGCTCGGCCGCGAAGAAAGCCGACGCCGCCTTCAAGATCGCGTTGGCGCGCTTGAGTTCGGCGTTCTCCCGCTTCAACCGCCGCACCTCAGCCGACTCCTCGGTCGTCGTCCCAGGCCTGCCGCCGGCGTCGACCTGAGCTTGTCGGACCCACTTACGGACCGTCTCCGGGGTGCCGACCCCCAGCAGCTGCGCGACCCGGGTCATCGCCGCCCATTCGGACTCGTGCTCGCCGACGTTCTCGGCGACCATCCGCACCGCCCGCTCTTTCAACTCCGCGGGGTACCGCCTGCGTGTGTCTCCTGGCATGACTCCAACCTTCCCAAGGTTCGAAGTCTCCGGACACGCCGGGGCGGTTCAGCATACCAATCGGGCGGCATCCACTCATCCCAGCCCCGCGCCCGTCCCTCGCGCCCGTCCCCGTGCCAGCCCTGCCAGCCCCTCTCCGACCCCGGGCTGAACCCACGCCGACCTGCGAGACCACCACCACCGGCATACTCTGACCCCCATGTCGTCACGCCCGTCACCCCACTCGTCACCCTCGTCCGTACCCACAAGCGTCCGTGCCGTGAGCGAGTGGGCCTGGCGCATTCTCGCGATCGCCGCCGCCATCATCGCCACGGCATACCTGCTGGGGTTTGTCTCCGAAGCCGTGATCCCTGTCGTCGTCGCGGTCCTGCTCGCGGCCCTCCTCGACCCGATCAAGCAGGCTCTGCGCAAGCGGCTTCAAGCCCGCCCCGGCAGCCGCCCTCCCCGTCCTCGCCACAGTCATCGCTATCGGGCTACTGCTCTTCCTCGTCGGCAGCCAGATCACGGGCGGCTTCTCGGAGATGGCTGGTCAAGTGGGGCAAGGCATTGAGCAGATCCGCGCCTGGGTACGTGACACGTTCAAGATCACCGACAGCCAGGTCACGACCTACCTCGACGAAGCCAGGACCGCGATCTCCTCCAGCGAAGGGCTCCGCGGCTCCCTGACCCAAGGCCGGGCTCGGCGCAACGCACGTCGTCGCGGGACGTTCATCGCGCTGTTTGCCCTGTTCTTCTTCCTCTACGAAGGCGACCGCATCTGGGCCTGGGTCGTCCGGCTGTTCCCGCGTCACACGCGCGAGCGAGTCGCGTCCTCGGGCGCCGTCGCGTGGCGTCAGCTGACCGCGTTCACTCGGGCCACCCTTCTTGTCGCCCTCGTTGACGCTGCCGGGATCACCCTCGTCGCCATCCTGCTCCGCGTCCCTTTCGCCCTCGCGATTGGAGCACTCGTCTTCCTCGGCTCGTTCATCCCCATCGTCGGTGCGCTCATGAGCGGCCTGGTCGCGGTCCTTATCGCGCTCGTGGCCCACGGGCCGGTTGCCGCGCTGCTCATGCTCGCGGGTGTCATCGCGGTACAACAGCTCGAGTCCCACGTACTGCAACCCTTCTTGCTAGGTCGCGCGGTCCGGGTGCATCCGCTCGCGGTGATCCTCGCGATTACGGCTGGTGTCGTGATCGCGGGCATCGTCGGCGCGCTCGTGGCGGTGCCGGTCGCCGCGGTCGTCAACGCTGTCGGCAAGCACCTTGCGGGCCACGACGATCAGGCCGAACTCAGCGCTGCGGCGACTCAGCCGATCACGGTCGAGCGCAGTGCGACGTCAGTCACCGACAGCGCGGCGGACGGGCACGTCGAGATCTGATGCGGCCGCTGCCGTCGCCGACGCCACTGCGCCGTCGGGAGCGATGACTGCCACGGGCTCGGGCGCCTTGTCCTTGAGCGTGTACGTGGGCGGCGGCACCGCCACTGGGCTCCACGGCTCGCCGAGACCGATCGACTGATCGATTTCCACGGTGTTGGGGTCGACGCCGAAGTCAGCAAACGCGACCACGGCCGGGCGCGCAGCCGGCACTTGCGCGGGTTGCGGCACGCTGCGCTCGTACTCATCCGGCACGCCCTGCGTGTCGGGCATTTCGGGGACCCGTGGCATCGGGGCTCCAACTGCTGCCGGTATGCCGTCCATCGCACCTGAGTCGGAGGCGGTTGCGGACGCACCCTTCGCGGTTGCGGACGCACCCTTCGCGGTTGCGGACGCACCCTTCGCGGACGAGGCACGTGCGAGGTCCAGCTGTGCTCCGGTATGCCGTCCGGTCCGCTCCCGCACTGCGGCTGCGCGGAGGGCGATCACTGCCAGCAGGAGCGTGGCGCGCTGCCGCCGCGACACTCCACCAGGAGGCAAGGTCAGCGATGGCCAAGCCCACGGTGACCGGGATGGCCACGAGCGCAGCCAGAGCCACGAACGCACGCAGTCGACGACCAAGCATTCCCTTGCGAGAGACCGACGTGCGCGCTACCGGCCGGCGGGGTGGCCGCTTCACCGGCTGGGGCTGCGCGGCATCAGGCGTGCGGATGATGACCTCCGGCCGAACCCCAGCCGCAGAGACGATCCGCGTCGACCGTGCAATCAACGGTGAGGCACTCGGTGCTGGCGCAGGCTGAGGCGAGAGGGATGCCAACCGCGTCTCCAGCGTCGGACGCGCCTCACTGGAGGAAACGATCGGACGGCGCTCCAACACGCGGATCGCATCGCTGAATCGGTCGAGCCGACCGGGCGGTGGCGAGGTCTTCTCTGCGGCGCACCCAATGCTGCACGAGGAAGGCAGCCCAGATGCCGACGACGGCGACAAAAATCAAGGACGAGGGCTGCACCGCTCCACGGTAAGGAGGGCCGCGCCTAGGCGGGCGGACCTCGGTCGGTGTGTCGCGGATGAGGCTGGTGTGACTGTTGAGTTAGGGCGATTCGACCCACCGAGAGATGGTGCGACGGCCCGCGAGCTCCTCCGCGGTCAACGCAAAGGTCCGGTGGTCACACCATCGGCCTTCGATGTGCATGTAGCGCTCGCGCACCCCCTCGTCCCGCATCCGCAGATGAGCAACGACCGCAAGTGACGCCTCGTTTTCGGGTCGGACATTGACCTCGACCCGATGCAGCCCCAACGGACCGAAGGCGTAGTCGCACACCTCGGCGAGCGCCCGCGTGGTCACCCCCTGCCCGGCGAACCGCGGCCCGACCCAATAGCCTGCCGCCGCCGACATCAGCGATCCCCGGGTGATCCCGAAGAGGTGCACCTGGCCGGCGAGGTGTCCGTCGACCTCGATCGCAAACGGCAGGGTTGTGCCCGACCTCGCCTCGTCGTTCATCGCGCGGACATACCCCGCTGAACCCCACGCGGTTCCCGACCCCGTCCGGAGGCGTGGGCTCCCACCGCGCAAGGTAGTCGGCGCTCTCCCGGCGCAGCGCCTCCCAAGCGCCACGGTCGCGGCGCCCCAGAGGCCGCAGCACGATCCCCGGCGCACGGCCATCGCTGACGACGAGGCTGACCGGCCAGCGATGCGCCACGTCAGTCGCCCTGCTCATGGTCACCGCCGCGAAGTTGGTCGACGACGTGCTCGACCACCGGGCGCATCACCGACAGGGCATCGGCGACACCGCCGCGGGATCCCGGCAGGTTGACGACGAGCGTCCGGCCGCTCACCCCGGCCAGGCCGCGCGAGATCGACGCGAGCGCCAGCCCGCGGCGGAGGCCGACGTGACGGATCAGCTCCGGTATGCCGGGGATCTCCCGGTCGAGGAACGGTCTGGTCTGCTCCGGGGTGACATCCCCGGGCCCCACCCCGGTGCCACCGGTCGTCACGATGACCGCTGGGAGGTGGTCAACGCGCCGCCGATGGCCTGGCCGACCTCCGGCCCATCGGGGACGACGACGGGAGGCGACACGGCATACCCCCACTCCTCGAAGGCCGCGACGAGGACCGGACCGGTGCGGTCCTCGTAGGTGCCGTCCGCGGCGCGCGTGGACGCGACGATGACGACCGGCGCGGCGCGGCGGGCCCAGGCGGCTCCCTCTGCGGGCCTCACGCCTCGCGCCAATCACCAGAACGGCCACCGGACTTGGCGGTGACCCGGATGTCGGTGATTCGGGCGTGGCGATCGACGGCCTTGACCATGTCGACGAGGGCGAGCGCCGCGACCGCGACGGCGGTCAGGGCTTCCATTTCGATGCCGGTGCGATCGGCGGTACGGACCGTCGCCTCGGATCTCGACGCCGTCGTCGATGACGGTGAGGTCGACGGCGGCGAAGTGGACCGCGACCGGGTGCGCGAGCGGCACGAGGTCGGGGGTGCGCTTGACGGCCTGGATGCCGGCGATCCGCGCCACCGCGAGCGCGTCGCCCTTGGGCACGGTGCCCTCACGCAGGGCGCCGACGGCCGCCGAGCTCAGGAGCACGCGGCCGGCGGCACTCGCGCTCCGGGCCGTGATCGCCTTGGCGCTCACGTCGACCATGGCGGCGGTGCCGTCGGCGCGGACGTGGGTCAGTCGGGCGGGCTCGTCGCTCATCGGGGGCCTCCTTCGGGTGGGTCGAGGACGATCGCCTCGACCTCGTCGCCTGCCGACAAGGCCGTCACCTCGGCCGGCACGAGGAGGTATGCCTTGGCGTCGGCGAGGTCTGCGACGAAATGTGACCCCTGACCTGACACGGGGTGGGCGCAGAGGCGGTCGCCGTCACGGGATAGGACAGCGCGGGCGATCTGGAGTTTGCCTGCGGGCGAACGCATCCCGGCCGCGAGGATGACTCGGACGGTGTCGGGAGCCGGGTCGAGGCCGAGCAGGCGGCGGATCGCCGGGCGGACGAACATCTCGAAGGAGACCGCCGCCGAGACCGGGTTGCCCGGGAGGCCGAAAAACGGCACGCGAGCGTCCCCGAGGAGGCCGAACCCCTGGGGTTTACCGGGCTGCATCGCGACCTGGACGAACTCCACGCTGCCCGAGTCGCGCAGGACGTCCTTGACGACGTCGTGGACCCCCATGCTCACCCCACCCGAGGTGACGACGAGATCGGCCTCCCCCGCCAGGCGATCGAGCAGGCACGCACCGCCTCGGGGTGGTCGCCGATGCTCCTCGGTATGCCGTCCGCCCACCCTGGCCTCGACCAGGGCGGCGAGCAAGGTGCTGTTGGAGTCGTAGATCTGGCCGTCGGCCGAGCGGCTGCCCGGGCGCGACCAGTTCGGCGCCGGTCGACACACCGCAACGCGGGGACGGGGGGGGCCGAGACGTGGCTGCCAGCGGCGGCAGCCACGAGCGCCAGCCGGCGCGGGGTCAGGATCTGACCGGGCTGCCAGCACGTCGCTGCCCCGGCGGAGGTCTTCGCCCCGACGCCGGATCGAGGTGTCGATGGGCACCTCGTCGGTGATGGCGACCACGGTGTCGCCACCGTCGGTGAGTTCGACCTTGACGACCGTGTCGGCGCCGTCCGGCATCGGCGCCCCGGTCATGATCCGGATCGCCTCGCCCGCACCGACCCTCATGCCGGCGGCGGAATCGCCTGCGGCGCAATGGGCGACGACCCGCAGCCGGGCCGGCCGCTCAGGGGAGGCCCCGAGCAGGTCGGCAGCGCGGACGGCATACCCGTCCATGGCGGAGTTGTCGAAGCCGGGGAGGTCGACGCGCGAGGTGAGCGGACCCGCAGCGACGAGGCCCGCAGCCGCGACCAGTGCCATCGTCACGGGCGGCAGGGGTGCGACCTGGGCCAGGACCAGAGCGCGGTGCTCGGCCACGGTCCGCACCAGCGCAACACCGCCCCGTCGGGGACGTCGGCGGGCATGGTCGCGCGTGGCGTCGATGTCGACGTCTCCGAGGCAGGTCACGTTCTGCCCGACGACGACATCGCCGAGAGCCGAAGGACGTGCAGTGCCGCAGACTGGGGCACCCCTCCCCGGGAACCGCGCCTCGAAGTCATCGATGAGGACGAACTCGGGGCCCAACTCCACCGCCGGGTCAGGGCGTCGCCACCGATTCCCGCCATCGGCGTCAAGGCGGTAGCGGTCGGACCGCGAGCAAGAGCAGGTCAGCGGTCGTCTTGACCGGCTCGAATCGGTCGCGCGCCACGAGCAGCGCTTGTGCGCCGTCAACCGACTCGATCGCCGCTCCCATGGCCGACTCGAGTTGGAGCACCGGCGTGGACGTCGGATCGGTCGGGTCGACCGTCTTGCGATTGACGATGACCGGAAGAGCGGGCCCAGACGCGGAGGCCAACTCGGCCACGACGTCGACCCGCACCCACAGGCTGTTGGCGTTGAAGAAACGGTGCCGCGCGATGTCGCCGAAGGCACCCTCCTCCCCCGGCGCCACCATCGCCAGCTCACGGAGGATGAGCCTTCCGTCCTCGACGCGGCGGGCGAAGTGCCCGCCCTTGCGGTCGTTGGCCGTCCGCCGACACGCTTCGACGACGAGCGGCAGGTCGTGCTCGATGACCCAACTCGCGATCGCTGGGTCGCACGTCGCGCCGAGGTTGTCGGCATTGGAGATGAAGACGTAGCGGACTCCCTGGGTGCCGCAGTTGCTGCACAAGGCCTGACGCCGAGGGAGGCGAACACGTCGCCATGGCCGGGCGGGCACCACTCGAGCTCCGGGTCCGTCGGCCAGTCGACCGGCGCCAGGGTGTCCGCTGGCGACCTTCGGCACCGCACCTTGGACAAAGTCCAGGGAGAGCCCCTCGACACTGAGATCCGGGTATGCCGCGAGGGCCCGCAAGGTGTCACCGCGGGTGCGGAAGGAATTCATGAACGCGAGGGGCAGTGAGACGGCATACCGTGCGCGCAGCGAACGGACTTGGCGGACGATGATGTCGAGGAAGGACAGCCCATCGCGCACCAGGAGGACGCTCTTGGGGCCGTCAAGACCCATCGTCGTGCCGAGGCCGCCGTTGAGTTTGACGATGGCGACATGAGGCAGCGCTCGGCGGCAGCCCGTCGTCGTCGACCTCATGAGCCGACAGCGCCGGGAGAGCGTCGACCGGTCGGATCGAGTCTTCGGGGATGAGACCCTGGGCGCCCGCGGCCACGGCGAGGAAATGTGTCGTGAACTGACCGATGGTGTGTGTGCCAGCGCCCTGGACGCGCATCCGCCGTTGGGCCTCGGCCAGCGCGGCACGATGCTCGGCAGCGAGCTCCACTTTCATCACCCGGCCAGCCTAATCGCGGCGCGTGAGCGCCAGCCGCGACGACCCTGGCGACGCTGACCTACGCTGGCGAGGTGCCGACTCCCGAACGCGCCGTCGTCGAGCGAAAGGCCCAGCTGCGCCGCGCCGTTCGGACCTCGCGCCGTCACCGGCGCGACCTCGACCCGGACGGTCACGCTCGCGCCGCGTCCGGGGACGCCCTCGCGGCGGCCACGCTCGCGTGGCTCAGGGACAGATCCCGCGAGGTCGGGCACCCCTCACCGTCACGGCATACGCGTCCTGGCCGACCGAACCCCCACCGGAGCTCACTGCACTCCGGGGTCCGGCCACACGGTGCTCCTCCCGATCACGCATCCTCTGCCCGACCGCACGCTCGACTGGTATGCCGCCGGAGCGGGACCGCACCAGCCGTGGGGCGTCGACGCGATCTCGCGCGCCGACCTCGTGCTCGCCCCGGGTCTGCTCGTCGACGCGACGGGCACCAGGCTGGGACAGGGGGGTGGCTACTACGACACCGCGTTGGCGCTCTGCGGTCGGCATCCGTCCGGCCTCTGGGCGCCGGTCACGACCGACCCTGCCCTGGGGACCACGACCGCCTGTCACGGCGTCCTGCGACCGGGACGGACCGCTCGGTCTGGGATCCACGAAAGTCCGGCCTCCGCTGGACTCACTCCGGGGAGAGGGCCCGACGATGATCCATGCCGGCCCGGCGATCGGGTCCCGACGATCCGTCGCCCCCACGGTCGGGCTACGGCGTCAATGACCTCACCGTCGCGATGCTCCTCGGCGCCTTCGCCCTCTTCCTCGCGGTCGTCTCGGTGCGGATCTCCGACCGCTCCGGGGTGCCGGTCATGCTGCTCTACCTCGGGATCGGGCTTGCTCTTCGGCAGCGACGGCATGGGGATCCGCTTCGACGACGCCGGGCTGACCCAGGTGCTCGGGTATGCCGCGCTCGTCCTCATCCTCGCCGACGGCGGCCTCACCACGTCGTGGGCCGGGATCAAACGATCGGTCGCACCGGCGCTGGCCCTGTCGACGGTCGGTGTGCTCGTCTCGATCCTCGTCGTCGCGGCGGGCGCAGCCTTGATCTTCGGCTGGTCCTGGCGGCTGTCGTTGCTCGTCGGCGCGATCCTCGCCTCGACCGACGCCGCCGCCGTCTTCTCCGTGCTGCGCAACGTCGCCCTGCCCCGCCGGGTCCGAGGCATGCTCGAGGCGGAGTCGGGCTTCAATGACGCCCCGGTCGTCATCATCACGACCGCCCTCGCGGTGCAGTTGACGACGGGGCCGAAGACACCTCGTGGGCGCCGTTGCTGGCGCTCGCTCTCGTCGAACTCGCGGCTGGCGCGCTCATTGGGCTGCTCATCGGCTGGCTCGGCGGTCGCCTCGTCCGCCAGATCGCGTCTGGCGCGTCGGGTCTGTTCGCGATCGCGGTGCTCGCGATCCCGATCCTCGCGTATGCCGCGGCCTCGGCCGCGCACACCTCCGGCTTCATCGCGGCATACCTCAGCGCGCTGGTCTTGGGGAATATGGAACTGCCGCACGTAAACGCGGTGCACGCGTTCGCCTCCGCGGTCGGCACCCTCGCGCAGATCGGCCTCTTCTTCTTCCTGGGACTGCTCGCCTCGCCGATGCGGCTGAGCAGCCAGGTGGTGCCGGCGCTCGTGCTGGGGTTCGTCCTCTTGGTGGTCGCGCGGCCGCTGTCGGTGGCGGTGTCGCTGGCACCGTTCCGGATCCCTTGGCGGGACCAGGTCTTCCTGTCGTGGGCGGGGCTGCGGGGGCAGTGCCGGTCGTGCTCGCGACCGTGCCGGTCACGCTCGGTGCAGCGGGGACGACGTGGATCTTCGACTTCGTGTTTGTCCTGGTGCTGATCTACACGCTCCTCCAGGGGCCGACCCTGCCGTGGCTGGCCGAGCGACTCGGGCTCGTCGAATCGATCCAGCCGGTGCCGCTGCATGTCGAAACAACGGTCTTGGACCGGATGAACGCCGAGATTGTTACTGCGCGGATCGGTCCACGCTCGAAACTGCATGGGGTCGAGGTGTTCGAACTGCGCCTGCCCCGCGACGCCAATATCACGCTGGTGGTCCGAAACGAACACACCCTTTGTGCCTGACGGCGTCTCGCGGCTCCGGCACGGCGACGAGATCCTCATCGTGACGCCTGCGCCGCTGCGGCACGAAGTCGAAAAGCGGCTGGTGATGGTGAGCCGCTATGGACGACTCGCGGGGTGGGTGGTTGAGAGCCCGCCCCGGCTGGGCCGGCGAGCGCGGGCGCGTCGACGAGCGGGGCAGCTGTGGCGCCGGGCGCAAGCAGCGGCACGGCCGCGCTCCTGATTCGCTCGGAGGCCGCTGCGGCGCTGGGTTCCCAGCGTCGCTGGCTCGCTGTCGCGCGATTCGGGTATGCCGTGCCCGCGCCGTAGAATCCCCACGCTGCAGCTCCCAACGAAGAGGACCCCGTGCCCACCTACGCCTACGCGTGCACCGCTTGTGATCACGCCTTTGATTTCGTCCAGTCCTTCAGCGACGACCCGCTGTCGGTCTGCCCGGAGTGCGGCGGGCGACTGCGGAAGGTGTACGGCTCGATTGGTGTGACGTTCAAGGGGTCGGGGTTCTACCGCAACGACTCGAGGGCCGCGGGCTCGAAAGCTGGCGGCTCGGCCGGGTCCGCTGGTCCGACCGGAGCGGGCGACTCCAAAGAGCCGGGCGGGTCTGGGTCGTCTAACGGCAATGGGTCGAAGTCGGGAGCTGACACGAGTTCGTCGGCTGGGTCTTCGGGAGCGTCTGGGTCGTCGGGATCTGGGTCGTCGGGTTCGAGCTTGTCAGGCGGGTCCAGCTCGGCTGGTTCCAAGGCGGCGTCGTCGGCCACGTCCTCCACGTAGCCGCAGGGTTGTCCCCAGGGTTCCGTTGGGTGGTCCCACAATCCCCAGCCGGTCGCGGAGCCGAGGCGTGACGGCATACCGGCGCTTAGCCTTGGCCCATGACCGATGTCGCTCCTGCCCCCGCTCAGTCCCCCGCCGTGCTTGGCCTCCCCGACTTCGAGCCGCGAGCGGAGATTGGGGTCATCGGGGGTTCCGGGTTCTACAGCTTCCTGCATGGCGCGCAACGGGTGGCCGTGGAGACGCCCTATGGGGAGCCGAGCGACGACATCGTCGTGGGTGAGCTGGCGGGGCGGTCCGTCGCTTTCCTCGCCCGGCATGGGCACGATCATCGGTTCCCACCCCATCGGGTGAATTACCGGGCCAACCTCTGGGCGCTGCGGTCGCTGGGGGTGCGCCAGGTCTTGTCCCCGTGTGCCGTGGGATCGCTCGACCCGCAGTGCGGGCCCGGCACGATCGTGGTGCCTGCCCAGGTGGTCGACCGCACCTGGGGTCGGGAGCACACGTTCTATGACGAGATCGGTGCCGTGGTGCATGTCGGCTTCGCCGACCCCCTACTGTGCGCGCGGGCGGGCCGCTGTCGCCGACGCGCTGAGCGCGACCACGCTGCCCCACGCGCTGTATCGTCGGGATGACGGCCATGCCTGAAGCGGCGCTGGCGCGCGAGCTCGCGATGTGCTTCACGACGGTGGCGATGGTGACTGACCTCGACGCCGGCGCGGAGCACGGCGAGGGCGTGACCCACGACGAAGTGCTCGCGACCTTCGCCGCCGCAATGCCGGGATTCAAGGCGTTGATCGCTGACACGGTCGGTCGACTGCCAGCGGCAGAGTCCGATGGCGACGCGTCGTGCGCCTGCAGACGGTCACTCGATGGTCTGACCTTGCCGTTCGCCCTGCCCTGAAGAGGGCACGAATGATCGCCATGAACGAGTCCCTGTCGATCGTCACCTCGCGATGGAGCAGGCAGGGCGCGCCCCGATCTCGGCGCACGGCATACCGGATCCGGGTGGGACGGCGGGTGCTGTCCGCGTTGTTGGTCGGCGTCGCGGTCTGGGTGGTCACCGATGCGATCCGGCCAAGGCCACCGACTCCCAGTCAAGTGCTCGTCGTGGCCGCGCGCGATCTCCCTGCCGGCACCCGGCTCGTCGCGAGCGACCTCACGACAGCGCGCCTTGGGTCCGGTTCGGCGACTCTGGCGGCGTTGGGTGACCCGACCGCTGCGGTGGGGCAGGTCCTGGATTCGCCGGTAGCCGTGGGTGAAACGATCTCGACGACGCGGCTGCGCGGTCCGGCAGTGATCACCGGGCTGCGCTCTGGTCAGCTTGCGGTGGCGGTGCCCGTCGCCAACGCCGCGATCCTTGAGCTTGCTCGTGAGGGCGACCGGGTCAGGCTCATTGGCACCGCTGGCGGGGGCGCGAGCGTCGAGGGCGTCGTGCTGTCCCTGGGAGCGCGAGCCCGAGCCAGCACAGGTTCCCCTGCACTGCTGGACGGCGCTGGCGCACCGCTCAGCGATAGCCTCAACTCAGCCGGCGCAGGCAGGGCAGGCAGTGCTGGGGTCATGGGGGGTCAGGCTCTGGTCGTGTCGCTCTCGGAGAAGGACGCCCGCGTCGTCGCCCAGGAGTTCGGAGCTGCCGGCGCCGGCAGTGGCTTCGTGGTCGCGATTTACCCCGCTAGCTAAGCAATCGGGGTTGACCGCGGCGTCACCGGTGGGTGGCTTCGTGGTCGCGATTTACCCTGCTAGCTAAGAGCAGTGACTGCGGCCCGGACACAGCACACAACCCGCCCCGCTCGCAACATCCTGAGGTGTTTCGATTTTCACTATTCCCACCGGTCAGCTACCGTTATGTGGCGCGTGACTCGGGGTTTGCTCTCCGCGCGCACCAGAAGTACATCCACGGCTCCCCGGGGGCGAACTTACCCGCCCGTCTCCCCTGACCTGAGGGGAGTTAACCCTCCCAGTGCCGGGAGCACCCCCTAGGAAAAGGATATTCGACCCATGATCAAGGGTTTCAAGGACTTCCTCATGCGCGGCAACGTTGTCGACCTCGCGGTTGCGGTGGTCATTGCCACCGCATTTGGCAAGGTCATCGACGCGTTCGTCACGGTCATCATGGACATCGTCGGCAAGCTCGGCGGTCAGCCGAACTTCTCCGGCTGGGTGCCCGGTGGCATCCACGTTGGCGACCTACTCACCACGCTCATCTCGTTCCTCATCATTGCGGCTGCGGTCTACTTCATCGTCGTCGTCCCGCTCAACAAGCTGGCTGAGGCTCGCGCCAAGGGTATCGAGGCCCCGACCGACGCTCCGTCGGAAGAGGTTGCCCTCCTCACCGAGATCCGCGACTCGCTGCGCGCTCGCGGCTGAGTTACGCATTTGAGCAGCGAGTGACGCTCGACTCACTCGCTGTCGAGGCCATAGAGGGGGCCTCGGGCGCGACGCCCGAGGTCCCCTCTGTCTGCCTGCACCACCAAGTTGGCGGCCCTACTCCCAGTGGGGTGGGCGCTGCTCTTGCAACCAGCGGTCATGTGCTGACTCGTCCGAACGCTCGCCCCACCCCGCGTCAGTGTCATCGCGGGACTGATCGAGAGACCCCTTCGCGTCATGAGAGGGCACAACCGCAGGGTTCAGCTCGCCTGAAGCCTGCGTTTCTGCCCTGCTACCGGCGTCGTCACCCATGTGCTCATTCCCTTGGGCCTGCGTGGCCTCCAACTCGCTCATTGCCGCACGGACTCCAGCCACGATTCGGGCAACCTCCCTCGCCGGGTCGCGGTAGACGTCGGTGCTCCACACCGATACCCAACGCCAGCCACAGCGTTCTGCCTGCTCGGGACGCAACCGCTCACGTGACCGGATACCCGGCAGGGCGGCATACTCCGGGCCGTCGGAAGTGACCGCCACCAGATAGCGCCCGGGCGCGTCAGGGTGACCCACTGCGAGTTCGACGCGGTGGGGGCCGACCCCCCAGCTCGGCGCGACGATGAGTCCCTCGGCGACCAGGCGCTCGCGGAGATAGTCGAGCACCGCGCTGGCCGACCGTGAGGCGGCGGCCCCTGGTTCAGCGTCTCCCTCGCCCCCGCCTTCCGAGGTGGGCCCAGACTCGGGCATCGCCGCCCAGCGCTCAGCGGCCTCGAGAAGCGACCGCAACCACCGCGGCCCGGCGCTGCGCAAGCGAGCCGGATCAAGATCGGCCGCTCGCAGGGTTGACACCACGACCACGTTTTGCTGCGCGCTCCCGACGGCTGCCTGGATTTGCGGCAGCACAGCATCGTCGGCTAACGACGGGAAGCGGTAGACGACTCGGCCTCGCGGAGTCCGGCCATAACCCACGGCCACGATCAACTCATCGGCGGTGACCCCAGCAGCGTCCGTCACAAGCGCAACCGGTATGTCAGCCGCGCCTCCGACCGTCGGCAGTCCCGCACGAATCTGGTCGGCCATCCCGGCAGTCAGCGCGACAATCGCCAGACTGCGCCTCGGGGAGGATGCGAGGTGCGCTGCGACGAGCGCGATCACGCGGTCAACTTCGGCCTGAGTCCACTCGACCGCGTCGTCCCCGCTGGGCGCGACATGTGCAACGCCCTCAACGAGCTCGAAGGTGATCGGCGGTGACATGTCAGGGGACGGAATGCCACCAAGAGCATCCGGTATGCCGTCCAGATGCAGGCGAGGGTCGGCCGGTGAGTGCCACCACCGCAGACTCCGGACCGGGAGGACATGCCGAGCCGCATGGAAGAGCGACACTCGGACGCTCGTGTCACCCGAGCGGGCACGGGTGTGCGGCACCCCGGCCTGCTCCTGCGGCACCCCCACGAGGAAGCGTGACGGCATACCCCCCGCAGCGCTCCCCACGATGACAACCTGGCGGGCCCGCGACAAGGCGGACACCGTCTCCGCTACAGTCACCGCGGCAGCGTCGTCGACGACTACCACGTCGAAGGAGGTGCCGGGGGTGAGTAAGTGCGCCACGGCATACGGGCTCATCGCGATGCAGGGGTAGATGCCGGTGAGGACGGACTCGGTCTCGCGGAACAGGTCGGCGAAGCGCAACCGTCCCCGCCCCGCGCCGAGCTGAGCACGGAGCAAGTCGACTTGGCGCTGGTGTTCGGCGATGCGGCGGCGCGCGACACGCAAGTGTTGGGCCCGGACGAGCGCGCGCGAGTCGTCACGATGCGCAGTGTCCTGCTCGCGGAAGGTGACGGCGGCGCGGCGGAGGGCGGGACCGTCGTGACCGGCATACCGGCTGTCGGCGAGGGTGATTTCCTGACCGATCGAACCCCACCAAATGTGGTCGAGTTCGGTCGGCACCTGGTCGGCCGTGACGCTGCGCCGAGCGAAATCATCGAGGACCTCGGTCATCCCCGCAGCACGCAACTCCGCGAGCACGGGAGTGACCTGCGGGAGGATGCTGAGCCGTTCGGGCCGGGACGCAAGGTGCTTGAGGCGGCCGCGAAGCAGCGGCATGGTCAGCTCATGGAGGCCGCCGCCCGCCTCCGTCGTGGCGAGGCGTTCGCTGAGCCAGTGCAGGTCGACAGCGAGGGCGTCATAACGCTCTTGCGCGTCATCGAGGCGGGGCGAGATTTCGGGTCGACCGCCCGCGCCGACCAAGTCGAACCAGTCGTTGCGTTGCTCTCGGGCTGAGAGGAGTTCGGCGTGTAAGTCGGCCGGCGGCTTGCCCGGTCGCAGCAGCCGACGGGTTTGACGACGGACGCGGGAGCGGGTGACCCAGCCGAGGTCGACCTCGTCGTCGGCGCCCCGGAAGTGGCTGGACCCGGTCGCCGCAACGTGCTCGTCGAGGGGCCGGTCGAAGATTTCCGGGCGGAAGACCTCCAGGGTGTCGCGGACTCCGCGCATGGTGCGCAAGGCTCGCTCCCACTCGGCGGGAGTGCGGGCCGGGGGCAGGCTTGACTCCGCGAGTATGCCGTCCAATTCGGCTGCGCGAGTAGTGAGTCCCTCACCCGCTAGTCGCCCGAGGATCTCCCGAGCACGCTGCGCATCGGCCTCGGTGCGGATGTCCGCGCCGTACCACGGGTCGATGCGGTCATCTGGCTCACTGTGACCGCCAGGCCCATTGTGACCGTCAGGGTCATTGGGCTCACCTGGCTCAGGCCGCGAGGTGGTCTCACTCGCGAGACTGGTCGGAGAGCCCGTATCCCACGCCCCAGCAGCGGCAGCCGCCTGCAATCGGAGGGCGAGTTCGGCGATGCGGTCGCGGCTCAGGCCGCGCAGGGTCGGGCCCGAGATTCGGACGCGCGACCCAGGGGGCGGGGACTGCGCAGCGAGCCGCGCCATCTCTTCTTGCACGTCGTATGCCGTCACGCCCCACGGCTCGCGGCGCTCGTGCAACGCGTCGACGTGATCGATCAGGGCCTTGCGAGCGGCGGTGAGGGCTCCGGCCCGGGCTGCGCGGGCGTGCAAATCGTCGTGCTCTGACGGCCGGTCAGCTGTCGTGGCGTCGATGCTCGCAACCACCGCATTAACCGCAGCGGAGCCCTGGGCGTCTGCGCCCACGAGGTCCAACACGAGGTCAGGCAACTGGGCATCAGCCAGCCGATCGCGGAGGTCCCGGACGCTCTGATGACGGGTCGTGACGTAGAGGACGCTCTTGCCGTCGTAGGCCGCAGCTGCCACCAACGCGGCCACCGCCTGGGTGCCGCCGGTGCCACGCGGTGCGTCGAGAACCAGGCTGCCACCCGCGCGGATCGCATCGATGACAGCGCCCTGGGCTGGGTCGACGTCGATCGGAGCGACTTCACGGTCAGGGTCAGGCTCAGTCACGACCGGAGGCGTGGCGGCGGGGAGGCGATCGCGGGCGTTTGCATCGCCGCCGAGTGCGGCGACGAGGTCGACCTGCGCGAGCCAACGGGCGTTGGCGCTGATGTCGGCCACCATGTCGAGCTTCGCGTACGGGTAAGTCCCCACCACGATCCGAGGGCTCACCGCGAAGCCAGGCACGTCGGTGCAGAGGCGACCCAGCGCGGCATACACGGGGTAAGGGTCGAATCCGAAGCTGCCCTCAGCGAGACCGGCGAGCGCAACCGGGTCGACCTCGATGCCGGAGACCGAGCGGAGATAGTTGACGAGCGCGGGGTTGACCTCGACGGTGCCGCCGAGGTCGAGGACGTAATCCGGGTCTCCGTGAGGAGTGGGCCGGAGCGAGCACGTGCGCAGCAGGACTGGCGCCTCGATCACGGCTCCCGCTCGCGGCGGATCCCATGTCGCCACGCCGATGACGACGAACCCGCACGCGAGGCCGCGTTGCTCGAGCAGCGACTTGCCCTGGTCATGGATGCGGCGCGCGACGACGAGAGCGTCATCGAAGGCGGCCGGTTCGCGGACGAGGTCGGTGAGACGAGTTTGGCGACCGGCGAGGAGCATCGACACCCCGCCCGGATGCGCGGTGGTGAGGTCGAGCAAGCAGTCACGGCGCGGTGGCGCCCAAAGCAACGTGTTGGGGCCACCGACATCCGAGAGCTCGCGCGCCCACCCGGCGATCGTTTCGGCGACAGTCATCTCAGCAGGCTAACCAGTGGTGAGGCTCGCGCCTCGGCGGCTGGCCGGGGTGTCCCGATTGAGTCCTGGCGCGGGGCGGGTTTGAGCGCGGGTTACGTGTGATCGGCGGGGATTCGCGAGCGGCCGAGGAGGCGGGCTAGCCTTGCGTGCGCGCCTGGTTGAGTTGTCCGGTTTCGGTATGCCGTCCAGCCAACCGCAGCGCCCCCGCCCTCGTAGCTCAGGGGATAGAGCACCGCTCTCCTAAAGCGGGTGTCGCGCGTTCGATTCGCGCCGGGGGCACCCCTGCA
Organism: Actinomycetales bacterium; assembly: GCA_016715285.1. Taxonomy (GTDB): domain Bacteria; phylum Actinomycetota; class Actinomycetes; order Actinomycetales; family Dermatophilaceae; genus Phosphoribacter; species Phosphoribacter thorii. Next base: position 119,287 of record JADKAO010000002.1, read on the forward strand.
GGCAGTCCGCGCCGTCACGGCAGGCCCGCTCCCAGCGAGGATTCGATACCGGATCCCGAGTCAGGGGTGGTAGATCAGTATCGAATCGGGGAAGACCACCCTGATTCGATACCGGATCACCACCCCAGAGTCGTCAACGGGTATCCGCCGCGCATCAACTCGGAGGCAGCACCCTGACGTTGACCCAAACGCATATGCACAGCCGCGTCGACCACAATGGGCTGCTATGACACTCCCCGCGGTCCCCACCGATGGGCTACTTCCGCGTCCGTCGGCACGTCCTGGGCAGCCGAGCCTGACGACCCAACGAGCGCTACCTCGGTCGGCATATCGGCGCACTCGGAGGCACCTGCGCGCCGCGGTCAGGCTGGCCGCGTTTCTCGTAGCGGCTGCCGTTGCTGGATGTGCCCCCACCACCGGCGGTGCGCCACTTAGCACCGCCTCGCCGTGGTCCTCGAACACGACCACGGAAGTGTCCTCCCCCACCACCACGATCGGGCTCGTGGCCGACTTCGGCAACTGCGCTGACGGCGAACGTGCCGTCGCCAGCATGATCAACTCGTGGAAGGTCGATGCTGTTGTCACCGCAGGAGACAACACCTACGTGGCCCCCAAGTGCGAGCCATTCACCAACTCCGTGGGCAATTATTACGGGCAGTACTTCAGCACCGACAAAGGTCCGGCGTTTTTCCCTGCCCTTGGCAATCATGACTATGACAACGTCGGCGCTGGACTGGACAAATACAACGCCATCTTCCACTTCATCAGCACCACCGCGGACGCCAAACGACGATGGTATGACGTGAAGATCTCCGGGATTCATGTCTTTGTGCTCGATAACTACGCACCGCCGGCTGACTTGGCGCTTCAGCAGACATGGCTCAAACAAGCACTTGCAACCGCTCAGAAGGATGATCCGGCGGGCTGGCGGGTGGTCGTCGTACATACCCCGCCGTATTCATCAGGGGTACACCCGGCCAATCCAGCGATGCAACCCTCGGCAGGATGGGATTACCGCGGCTGGGGTGCTGATGTCGTTATCGCCGGCCATCAGCACATCTACGAAGACGTCATCGTTGACGGCTTCCACTACATCACCGCCGGGCTAGGCACAAACGGCGCTGGCGAAGAGCGCCCATGCCCGACGACGTACGTCTCCGGCAGTCGGATCTGTGTCGCGGGACCCGGCGCTCTCCGTCTGGCGGCCACGGCGGAGGCGATGTCGGTTGCCTACCATCAGCCGAAAGGCGGGGCATCCGCTATTGCCGATGTCGTGACCTTTCATCGCTCGCGTCCTTGACGATGTGACTTCGGAAGAGTTCGGCAGACGGAAGCAATCTCCGCTCGTCAGACCACACCAGGCCGACTTCGCGGTAGGCCCCAGCATCCGACAGCCGCACCAAGCGCGCTTCTCCTGACTGCGTAGGCACAGGGTCATTGCCCATCGCCGGCACGATCGCCACACCCAACCCCGCCATCACGAACCCCCGCACCGTGGGGAGGTCGTCGACCTCAAAGGCGACCTGCGGCTCGAACCCAGCGGCACGGCATACCTCGAGAGACACCTGACGCAGCGGCGACGGCGCCCGCAACACGACGAACCCCTCTCCCACCGCCTCCCGCAACGCGATCTCACCGCGCTGGGCCCAGGGATGCCGACTCGGGACCGCGAGGAAGAGTGGTTCCCGATAGAGCCGCTGCCATTGCACCGGTATGCCGTGCGGCCGGGTCGCGGTGATCTCCAGGTCGATCCGGGTGTCGTCCAACCCTCCTTCGGGTGCGCCGACCAACCCCTCCTGGCCGATCTGGCGCAACACAAAGCGCACCTCGGGGTAGACGGCGTGGAAGCCCGCGATGATGGACGGGACCAGCCACGTCCCGAGCGACAGGTCATAGGCCAAGGTGACGGTGCCTCGATGCGCATCAACGAGCTGGTCCACCGCCGCGAGGCCGTCATCGAGTTCGTTGATGAACCGATCGACGTGCCGCTTGAAGACAGCGCCGGCGTGGGTCATTCGCAGGACACGACCGGCCCTCGTGAGCAGCGGCGCACCGACATCGTCCGCAATGGCGGCCAACGCCCGGGACACCTTGGGCTGGCTCACCATCCATGTCTCGGCGACCTCGGTCACGGTCGCTCCATCAGCGACCTCCTGAAACCATCGCAACGCCACTGTGTCCATGCCGCCCAACCCTAGCCTCAACCCATGCACCTAGCGTATTGATCGCTGGGCATCACGGTATTGGACGCATAGATGCTATTGAGAGACAATTGAAACATGAATAATCGCAAGTACCGCAACGCACCGCACTACGCCGCTCACCTCGTCGCCTCGATCCGCGAAGACCTCCGCGTCCGCAGCGCGGCCCGCGCCGCGAACCGTCGGCTGCAGGCCGAACTGGCTTCTTACACCACCAAGTCAGACATCGACGATCTGCTGGCTGCCGTCGACCGTGAAGAGTCCCTCGAGGCTGAGGCCATGCGCGATGTCCTTCACAGCAAGCTCCAGCACCTCAACCGCGTCAACTACCTCGCGGCCTGACTTTCAGCGACACCCGCACAGAGTCAGCCCAACGCAAAGCGCTGCCGGCCTCAGGCCGGCAGCGCTTTATGTGTGCTTACGTCTGCACCCAATGCGTCGAACGATCAGTAGCGACCATAAGTGATATTGGTCGACCAAATCTTGTGCAGGCTCGTCACCGTGCCACTGCTCGCGGAGTCGATGACCATTCCCGGGCCGGCATAGATGCCGACGTGCGAGGCCGGGATCCCCCAGAACACGAGGTCGCCCGGTTGGGGGTTAGAGACTTTGCCGCGCCCTGCCGCTGTGCTTCGGCGGTGCGGGCGATGGAGATACCGGCCTGACGGTAGACGTACTGCGTGAAGCCCGAGCAGTCGAAGCCAGCCGTGGTGGTGCCGCCATAACGGTAGGGAATGCCGTACAGGCTCTTGGCGATGCCGATAATGGTGCCGTCGTTGGGTGCCGGCGCGGCACTCACGGTGGCCGCGGCCGTCCCCGCGGCCGTCGCCGGACGGGTCGTAGACCGCGACACGGCAGTCGTGGTCGCGACCTTCTTGACCTTGAAGCCGAACGAGCCGTAGCTCTCGCTCGCAGCAGCCGCCTGCGGGGCCGTGAGCACGGCCCCGAGCGTCTCGCCCTGGGAGGAATCCACGGTCGTGACACTGCTGACAGCGGTCGCAGGCATCGCCATCGTGGCGAGCATGCCGCCCGAGACCAAGGCCACGGATGAGATGCGGGCAGCAGGCTTGAGGCCGTCAGCGGCGATCTGGGTCAGTTCTGAAATCGGGGAATAGCCCGGGGCTCGGTGGCGCCCGACGTGAATGGTCACGGTCAACCTCTCCTAGCGCCTTCGAGGTCAGCTGTCGGGTTCGGGTGGGAGTCACCCGGCGCTCGGTCCGATCGCTCGGCTCGAGACGCTTCACCCCAAGGACGTCTCACGACGCCCGAAGTGGGTCCCCCGCTCCTGTCAGGCGGTGTTTGTCAACTCCCGCGGGCAGTGACAGGACTCGGCGTCTGTCCGCGGGAACCACCCGTGGCCGGGTAGCTGCCGGAAGCGTAATCGATGCTTAGGCCAATGTCACATTCCGATCACGACGTTTTTTGAGGCCTCCGTCACGCGCGTTCCCACCTCCGGTCGCCACCTCCGCTACGACCAGCGGGTATGCCGTGAAACGGGTAACGGGCTCCACAAAAGTGGTGACACACCCGACTACGCGGGGGCAGCGAAGACTTGCTGCGCGACCTCACGCGCCAGCCGGACCGACTCCTCAGCTGTGCCGTCGGAGCCGGGCACATGCACGACCACGTCGTTGCCATCGACGCTCATCCGGACACGGGTGCCAGGCAGGACGCCCGCGGCAATAAGGACTGCGAGTGACTCGTCGTCGACCTGGGCGAGCTCCCCAATCCGACGCACGACGACATAGCGCTCGCCGGCGGAACTCGACCGGCCATCAGCGAGGTCGTGCAAACTGAGCTCTGCGGGCGCAGAGGCCGCGGACGGCATACCGGCGGTTCCGAAGAGGTCGTCGAGCCCAGGGATGGGGTTTCCATAGGGCGACGTGTTCCGGTCACCCAGCAGGGCGAGCACGCGTAGCTCCACGCGATCGCTGATGACGTGCTCCAACCGGCACGCCTCCTCATGGACATGCTCGTACTCGAGTCCCAGCACCTCGACCAGCAGGAGCTCCGCAATCCGGTGTTTGCGCATGACGCGGGTCGCCGAGAGCCGGCCCTCGTCCGACAGCACCAGGTGGCGGTCATCGCTCACGCGCAGCAAACCGTCGCGTTCCATCCGCGCCACGGTCTGCGAGACGGTCGGACCGGAATGCCCCAGCCGCTCCGCAATCCGGGCACGCATCGGCACGGTGCCCTCTTCTTCGAGCTCGAAGATGGTGCGGAGGTACATCTCCGTCGTGTCGATCATGTCGGTCACAAGGACTAGCCTCTCATCGATGACGGCGACCAGACCTGTCGTGCTGTGGTTGCGACGCGATCTTCGGCTCCTCGACCACCCAGCACTGCTCGCCGCGGCCAGCTCCGGCGCGCCGGTCGTGCCGCTATTCGTCATCGACCCCGCGCTGTGGGACGCCAGCGGGGCACCCCGCCGCGATCGGCTCGCGGCCTCCTTGCGCTCCCTGGCAGAGGACCTGCACGAAAGGTATGCCGTCCGCCTGGTCATCCGCCGCGGCTCGCCTGATCGGGTGGTTCCGGGCCTTGCGGCCGAGCTGGGTGCCACCGCCGTCCACGTGACGGCAGAGACAACTCCCTATGGTCGCCGTCGAGACTCCTTGGTGGCGACAGCGCTCGCGCAGGCTGGCGTGGAGTGGCGTGCGACGGGCACGGCATACGCCGTGGGCCCGGGCACGATCCTGACTGGCGGCGGAACTCCCTACCGCGTCTTTACGCCGTTCTCGCGCGCGTGGCGAGCCCACGGCGCTCCAGGGCCGGCCCCGCTGCCGACCCACCTCACCGGCCTCGCCGATGTCCCTTCGGACCCCTTGCCCGACGCCCGAGTCGCACACGACGACCCGGGGGCCGGCGAGGAAGCCAGCCACGCACGGTGGCGCTGGTTCTTGGCCGAGGGGCTCACGGCATACCGGGCTCATCGCGACCGACCCGACCTCGATGGCACCTCGCGGCTGTCCGAAGCCCTCAAGTACGGCGAGATCCACCCGCGCACTCTCCTGGCCGATCTCGCCACCTCCGAGGCACACGGCTCTAGTGCCGCAGCCAAATTCGTGACCGAGCTCGCGTGGCGCGAGTTCTATGCGGACGTGCTGTGGCACCACCCGCGCTCGGCCTGGCGCGACCTCCGCCCGATGGCCGCGATGGACTACGACGACCCGGACGCGGGCTTCGTCGCGTGGCAGGAGGGGCGCACTGGGTTCCCGTTTGTCGACGCGGGGATGCGGCAACTCGCGGCGACTGGCTGGATGCACAACCGGGTGCGCATGGTCACGGCGAGCTTCCTCGTCAAAGACCTGCATATCTGGTGGCCGCACGGCGCGCGCCACTTTATGGCGCACTTGCGAGACGGCGATCTCGCGTCCAATTCCCATGGGTGGCAATGGGTTTCGGGGACTGGCACCGATGCCGCGCCATACTTCCGGATCTTCAACCCCGTCTCCCAGGGGCAGAAGTTCGACCCCCGCGGTGCCTACGTGCGCGAGTGGATTCCAGAGTTGCGTCACCTTGAGGGGGCAACCGCGCACGAGCCGTGGGCGCACCCGCAGGGGTATGCCGGTGGCTATCCGCAGCGCATCGTCGACCACGCCGCCGAACGCGCGGAGTCATTGCGCCGGTATGCCGTGTCCCGCGCTTCGAGCGCCACTCCTCCAACCGCGCCCTAGCGATGCCACCCGGCTGAGACAGCTATGCGAGACCGGCAAGCAAGCGCGAGAGGATCACCCCATGCCGCAGACCCGCATTCGCCTGGCTGAGCCCCGAGACGCCGACGCGATCCACGCCCTCGTCGTCGCCCTCGCCGTCTACGAGAAGGAGCCCGACGCGGTCGAAGGCGATCCCGCAGACTTTGCCCGCGCGCTCTTTGGTGAGCAGCCACAGGTCCACTGTCATGTCGCTGAAGTCAGTGACGACGGCGGCCAGTCGTGGGAGGTCGCGGGCATCGCGATCTGGTTCGTGACCTTCTCGACGTGGAAGGTCCAGCACGGCCTGTGGCTCGAGGACCTCTTCGTGGACCCGGCGCGGCGAGGGCTGGGCCTCGGCCGACAGCTACTGCAGGAACTCGCGGCGATCTGTGTCGAGCGCGGCTATGCCCGGTTTGAGTGGTGGGTCCTCGACTGGAACACGCCCGCGCACGGCTTCTATCGCTCGCTCGGCGCCGTGCCGCTCGACGAGTGGACCGTGTGGCGCATGGACGGCGACGCCCTCGCCACTCTCGGGGCACGCTAGCCGCGACGCCCGCCGATTGCCACGCCGGTCGCCCAGCCGATCGCCCTGTCGTACACAAGCGATCCGCCCCCGCTAGCTCGGGTCAGAAACGCTCGCCCCCGCTAGCTCGGGTCCGAAACGCTTTCCGCCGCACGCCGCCGAGGGTCATACCGGGGCACCCACACGCGCAGCCACGCCGCACCCAGCCACGCCACCGCGCCCATCGCCGCCGCTGCGCCGCCGAGCGAGGCGACCACCGCAACAGCGCTCACGAGAGCTGGCCCCGCCGCCCAACCCAGATCACCCATGAGCCGCCAACCGCCGAGGAACTGCGTGCGCCCAGCCACCGGTGACGCATCCGCCCCGAGCGTCATGAGGATTCCTGAGCCGATGCCGTTGCCCACTCCCAGCACGGTGGCCACCGCCACGAGCGACCAAAACGAACCAGCGAACGGCACGAGCACCATCCCCAGCCCGAGCACGAGCATCGACGGCACGGCGACATGGACCCGTCCGAAGCGGTCCATTGCCCAGCCTGCCGGATAGAACAGCAGCATGTCGGCGGCGCCAGAGATCCCAAACACGAGACTCGTCGACGCGGCATCCAGACCGATCGCCTCGGCCCACAGCGGCACGATCGCGTTACGCGCCGACCGCGTCGCCGCAACCGCGAGAACACCAATCCCCAGCGTGGTTAGGACCCGACGATGAGCCACGAGGACCGAGATCACCGAAGCAGGCCGTTCGGTCGCGCTGGCATCGCTAACCCGGCCTTCTTCGGTATGCCGCGCCAAGTCGGGAACCAGCGCGACCAAGAGCGCGGCGAGAACCGCGAAGGTGACGCCCACGGCATACGCCGCTCTAGTGCCCCAATGCGTCACCGCAACAGCACCGAGGAAAGGGCCGGCGAAAATGCCGATGCGGTGCACCCCACCGAGAGTCGAGAGGGCCCGCGCGCGCAACCACGGGGGCACGACCTCGGTGAGGTAGGCGTGTCGAGCGAGCCCAAAGACCGAGCCCGCGAGCCCCATCACGAGCACCGAAGCGGCGAGCGCGATGACCGATCGAGCCAGGCCCGCTCCGACCATGCCGATACCTTCGGCAAGGGCCGCGAACAGGAGCGCGCGGCGCTCACCGATCCGCGCCGCGAGTGCCCCTGCGGGGAGGTCGCCGAGCACCATCCCCACGCCCATGAGTGCCACGACGACGGCGGCGGTGCCGACACTCGCACCGAGGTCGAGCGCGGTGAGGGCCAAGATCGGCAGCACGGCCCCGGTCCCGACTGAAGCCAAGGCCGTTGGCCCGTATGCCGCGAGCGCGATTTCCCGCAAGCCAGTCACTTGCCGGTATGCCGGGTGAGCAGGCGGAGGGGTCGGTTCCAACCCCGGCTCGTCACTCACGCGGGTCACTCTCCCACGCTCGCGAAGTCGCCACGAAAAACCTCTTGCTGGAGGCGAGGCGCCCGGCATACCGTCTGGTCCACACGAGAAGGGAGGTGGTCAGGTAGTGCATTCCTATCGGACACGTGAGGTGACTGCGCGGTAGCGCAGAGCGTCCCGATCGATCCTGATCGAACGGACGTTCGCGACCGCAATTCCAGCAGTCGCTGCGGCCCGTGGGGTAGGCGCATCTCGTCCAGTGCGCACGCTAGTTTCGTTGAGGCTCAAGGAGTTTCGTCGAGAACCAGCTCCCCCCGGGCCGTTCTCATACCCGCCAACCCGCCCATTCGATACCGGATGACGGGGCCACACTCGGCATCGGGTATCGACCCAGCCAGGCACACTCCCATTCGATACCGGATGGCGAGGCCTGACTCGGCGTCGGGTATCGAATGAGAGAAGAGGAGGGGCGGCGCTCGCGGATCAGGGTTGACGGCGCGACAAGGTCCAGTTCGCCGGGTCGTCGAGCAGCGGCATCACATCAGGCGCGCTATCCCACGGCGCGCCACCCCACGGTGCCTCGGACGCGGCGCCCGACCCGTCGCCTGACATCAAATACACAAGTCGGTCGTGCAGGCGGCTCGTGCGCCCCGCCCAGAACTCCACTTCGACCGGCCGGATCCGATACCCCGCCCATGTCGGCGGCACGGGCACGTCCTCCACCCCGCCCCGGTCGGGGAAGCGGGCGGCATACTCGGCAAAACGCGCCTCCAACTCGGCGCGACCGCTCACCGGGGCCGATTGGTGCGAGGCCCACGCGCTGATCCGCGAACCCCACGGACGGCTCCCCCAGTAGTCCGCGAGCGCGGCCTCCTCGATCGGTTCCGCGACCCCGCGGAAGCGCACGACCCGGAAGAGCCCCGGCCAGCCGAGCGACGCAGCCACCCGTGGATTGGCGGCGATCTCGCGAGCCTTGGCCGAGCCTGAGTCCGTGACAAAGCCAGGACCGCGCGCGTCGAGGAACCGCATGAGCACGGTCCGCACGTTGGGGGCACTCGCCGCATCCACGGTCGCGAACGACAGCGCCACGCCCTCCGGCGACTCCGCACCGCTCACCTCCGCCGCCCGCGCTTGGGCAATCCAGCGCTCCACCTGCTCAAGCGGGGTTGGGGCGCAATCGGTCTCGTCGAGCCCGTCACCGGTGTAGTCCACGCGTTCGCTCACCTTGCCCAGCGTAGGCTTCCGCCACGCGCGCGAGGAGGTCGCCATGGCAGGAGCCAGCAAAATCGTCGGGTATGCCGTGAAGTACGGCGTGAAGTACGGCCCCCACCTGGCTGTGGCGGCGAAGGCACTCAAGGAGCCGGCGACGGCATACGCGCAAAAGGTCGTTGCCTCGCAGCGCGCCCGGAAGGCGGCCCTCGCGGAAGCAGCGACGCTCCAGGCCGGGTCGGCACTCAAGGTGTTCCACCAGGGCGAGGAGGTCTGGGTGGTCTACAGCGGCGAGGAGCCCGTGAGCGCCCACCCGACGAGTGCGGTGCCGCCGGCGTCACTGCCGTCGTTGGCGTCGTTGGTGGAGCGCGCCGACCTCACGCAGCGGATCCGTCCGCAGGATGCGCCGGGTGCCAAGGATCGGGCGGTCGCGGCCAAGGACGCCGTTGTCGGCAAGGCTCGGGCGGTCACCAAACGCGACAAGTAGGGGTCTCGGAGCGCGGTCGCCGTCAACCGGCATACCTGGAATGCGGCAGAATCCTTGGTGCGCGGCGACACCGCGCTAGTGCCAGCCGAAGGAGACCGCATGACGACTCAACCCCTCGCCACCCCGGACCTTGCGAGCTTCAAGCCGGGCCTTGAAGGGGTGGTGGCGTTCGAGTCCGAGATTGCCGAGCCTGACAAAGAAGGCAGCGCCCTGCGCTACCGCGGCATTGACATCGAAGACCTCGTCGACAAGGTCTCGTTTGGTCAAGTGTGGGGGCTGCTTGTCGACAACGCCTTTGAGCCGGGTTTGCCTCCGGCAGAACCATTTCCGCTGCCGGTGCACTCCGGTGACGTGCGCGTTGACGTCCAGTCCGCGCTTGCTCAGCTCGCCCCGATCTGGGGCTTTCGCCCACTGCTCGACATCGACGAAGCCGAGGCCCGCGACAACCTCGCGCGCGCTGCTGTCATGGCGCTGTCGTTCGTCGGTCAGTCCGCCCGCGGGCGCAACAAGCCGATGGTTCCGCAGCGTGAGGTCGACAAGGCGCGCACCATCGTTGAGCGGTTCATGATCCGCTGGCGCGGCGAGCCGGACCCGCGCCACGTTGAAGCCGTCGATGCCTACTGGGTGTCAGCCGCTGAACACGGGATGAATGCTTCGACCTTTACGGCCCGCGTCATCGCCTCAACTGGCGCCGACGTGGCGGCGTGCCTGTCGGGTGCGGTCGGGGCGATGAGCGGACCGTTGCACGGTGGCGCTCCGTCGCGCGTGCTCTATATGCTCGAAGGTGTCGAAAAGACCGGCGACGCAAGGGCTTACGTCAAGGGTGTCCTCGACAGGGGCGAGCGGTTGATGGGCTTTGGGCACCGCGTGTATCGCGCGGAAGACCCGCGTGCGCGGGTGCTGCGGTCGACGTGTGAGCGGCTCAACGCGCCCCGGTATGAGGTGGCGAAGTCGCTCGAGGACGCGGCCCTGACCGAGTTGCAGGAGCGGCGCCCCGACCGGGTGCTCGCGACCAACGTCGAGTTCTGGGCTGCCGTTTTGCTCGACTTTGCCGAGGTGCCGCCGTCGATGTTCACGCCGATGTTTACGTGCGCGCGGACCGCTGGTTGGTCGGCTCACATCCTCGAGCAGAAGCGCACGGGTCGATTGATCCGGCCCTCGGCTCGGTACATCGGTGAGGCTCCACGTGGGCCCGAGGACGTCGCCGGCTGGGCCCGCCACATCGACCCGCACGCCCTGGTGTGATCTGCTCTTGATCCGGGGTTGAACTGACCGACATAACGACGGTGGCTACTGCGATTGCAGTAGCCACCGTCGTTTCAAGGGGGCGTTCACGCCCGGGTGGCGGCGGGGATCACAGAGGGGATCACCGCGTGGGTTACAGCTGGGGGCCCTGAGCTCGGAGCTTGTCGACCTCGGCCATCTTTTCGCGGAGTTCGGCAAGCCAGCTCTCGGTGTGCTGACCCACGAGCGAGACCGCCCAGGCGAGTGCCTCCGAGCGGGAGCGGGCCACGCCAGCGTCAACGAGAGTGTCAAGCACCTGACGTTGCGGCTGGCGCAGCCGGGTCATCACCGGCACCGCGAGATGAGCGAAGAGTTCGGAACGCTCGCCGAGCGAGGCGCCCCAACTGACCTTGCGGCCGTAGCGAGCCTGGGCCGCCTCAGCGATGGCCATCCGCTCAGCCCGGGTTTCCTCGCGGAAGCGGGCGATCCGACCGTCAGCGGCTGCCGTCGCGCTCTCGTCCGGAACGCTGTCCACGGGCGGGAGCTCGCCGGTCACGATGATTTCTTCGCGGTCGACGGTCACCGTGGGCGCACCGACGAACCAGCCGTCAGGGAGTCGCCCGGCGAACCAGGCTGCGGCGTCGTCGGCTGAGGGGAGGTCGGCCTGCTGCCAGCCACCGGGTCGGGCAAAGGCTCCGCCACGACGGCCACGCGGGCCTCCGCTGGGTCCGCCGGGACCGCCGCCGAGACCGCCGGGTCCGCCGGGGCCGAAGCCGGGCGGCATACCGGGTCCGCCGGGTCCGCCGGGGCCGAAGCCGCCTCGACGACCGGGGCCGCGCCCGCGGCGTCCACCACGGGGACCCATGGGTCCGTCATCAGGAGTGTCTTGAGGGGAGTTGTGCAGGGGATGCATGGTGTCTTCCTTACGTGATTACTTCATTACATCCATACTAACGGAGCGCGTGCCCAACTTGTTCCTGCATTCCGGGGGCGCGTGAAACTGGCCACATCCCCCCTCGCCACGCGTCCATTTCCTGGACCCGGCGGCAACCACCAGGTGGACAGTTGGTTGACTGAAAGTCCCAGCCGCACGCGACCGAGGTGACTCACCGTGACCGAGCCGATCACCATCCCCAGTGCACTCTTGCCCGCAGACGGCCGGTTTGGTTGTGGCCCCAGCAAGGTGCGGGCGGAGCAGGTCGACTACCTCGCGAGCCTGGGGCGGACGCTGCTGGGCACCTCGCACCGCCAGGCCCCGGTCAAGAACCTTGTCGGCCAGGTGCGTGACGGGCTGGCCGCCCTCCTCGGCCTCCCCGCCGGCTACGAGATCATCCTCGGCAATGGCGGATCGACGGCGTTCTGGGATATCGCTGCGTTTGGGCTCGTGCGCGCGAGGGCGCAGCACCTCGCGTTTGGTGAGTTCTCCGCGAAGTTCGGCTCAGTCACGTCCAAGGCCCCCTTCCTCGGCGAGTCCACGATCATCAAGGCCGAGCCCGGCTCGCTCGCGTCTCCCGTCGCCGAGGCGGGTGCCGATGTCTACGCGTGGCCGCACAACGAGACCTCCACCGGGGTCATGGCTCCGGTATGCCGTGTCGCTGGCGCCGACGACGACGCGCTCGTCCTCATCGACGCCACCTCGGGCGCGGGTGGCTTGCCGGTCGACATGACACAGGCGGACGTCTACTACTTCGCGCCGCAGAAGTGTTTCGCCTCCGATGGCGGGCTGTGGTTCGCGGCCTTCTCACCTGCGGCGCTGGCCCGTGCGGACGAGATTGCGGCAAGCGGGCGATGGATCCCCGACTTCTTCAGCCTGCCGACCGCGATCGACAACTCGCGCAAGAACCAGACCTACAACACGCCCGCGTTGTCCACCCTCGCGTTGATGGCGAACCAACTCGAGTGGCTCAATGGCAACGGAGGGCTGGACTTCGCGACCTCGCGCACGGCCGACTCCGCGAACAGGCTCTACGGCTGGGCCGAGCACACGGCATACACCACGCCGTTTGTCAGTGACCCGGCCGCGCGCTCTCAGGTGGTTGCCACGATTGACTTCGACGACACCGTGGACGCTGCGGTGGTCGCAAAAACCTTGCGCGCCAATGGAGTTGTGGATGTCGAGCCATACCGCAAGCTGGGCCGCAACCAGCTGCGGGTCGCGATGTTCCCCGCGGTCGACCCCGAGGACGTCTCCGCCCTCACCGCGTGCATCGACCACGTGGTGGGCCAGCTCTGAACGGCCCAGCTTTAGGTCTTTCTGGCGTTGCTCACGCCATAGAGGCCTGAGCTTGGAATGCGCTTCACACCAAATTGATCCGCGACGGAGGAATGGGCGGGCTGCAAGCGTGCGGACATGCTCAGCGGCAAGTTCCGCCCGGCCATGACCGGCACCTGCGCATCTGGGTCAGCCATCTCACGCGTGCCAAGCGCCCCCACTAGTGCGCCGAGATCACGCCGCAGGGGAGTCGGGCTGCCCGGGTCCCACCCCGTGGGTCGGTATGCCGGGACGGCATCCCTCGGTGTGGTGAGACCCGAAAAGGCGAATTAACGCGTGACGGCCGCGACAATGGCGACGACAACCATCAGGGCGAGCGCGATGAGGGTCAGCCGGTGGCGGAAGCGGACATTCACTGCGTCATTCTCGCATTGCCACCCAACCTGCAGTTTCACATCTGGCATCCGTAAGCTGGTCGACGTCTTGGCGTTCCAACGTCGCCCGTCTTGGAGCCATTCTCGTGTCTGACGCCCCCGTCACCCCTTCACTGGATGAGTCAGCCGACACTCGCCGCGCTCGGGCCGCGCGCCGTCGGCGCACGATTCGCCGCCGTTGGGGTGTGGCTGGGCTCGCCGTCCTCTCTGTCGCGATCGGCGTCGTGGCCGTCGTGGCGACGAAAGCGGCCTCGGTCACGTCGAAGGTGTTCACGGGAGGGGGCAATGTCGCGGGGCTCGTCGTGGCGGCCGGGGCGCCGCTCAGGACCGACTCCAACGGCCTCGTGAATATCCTCATCTTCGGCACCTCCCAGGACGACCTCGATCACAGCGCCGGGGAGGGCCGTCAGGGGATGTGGCTGACCGACTCGATCCAGGTCTTGAGCATCGAGCCCGCGTCCGGCACAGCGACCATGCTGGCGGTGCCGCGCGACACCTGGGTCAAGCAACCCACCAAGTGCGTCGTCGGCGTCGAGTCCAAGATCAATGCGGTGTACGAGTGCGCCATGGGAGCTCTGGACTCGCTGCAGTCCGAGATCCCGGATTACGGCGCACGCGACGCTCTGGGCGCCAAGGCCCTCATTGGGGCAGTCAAAACCGTGACCGGAGTTGAGGCTCAGTACTGGGTCCACATCAACTACACCGTGGTGCGCGAAGCGGTCGACGCGGTCGGCGGCGTCGACGTCGAGATCGTCGGTCATGGTCACGAGGGCATTTTTGATGCCAATCTCGACGGCGATTGCCCGCCAGCTGACACGTCGTGTCGTCGTGTCTATTACCCACGCGACGGCCTCTATCACCTCTCCGGCACTCAGGCCCTCGATTTGGCGAGAGCGCGCGGTGATCTCAACCCCAAGGCCTGTATGCAGTTTGGGCTGTTGGGCGGGGACTTCGACCGTCAGGCAAACCAGCAAAAGATCATGAGTGCGCTCCGTGCCCAGGCGGTGTCGGCGGGGACCCTGACCAATCCCACCCGCCTCACCGGGCTCATCGACGCCCTGGGCAACAACGTGACAACCGACTTCAGCACCGACGAAGCGAAGACGGCGTTTGACCTCGCGCGACGGCTCGGCCCGATGACATCGATCTCGCTGGTAGATCCGGCGAAACCGGTGCTCACGACGGGAATGGTCGGCAAGCAGAGCGTCGTCCGGCCCGTCGCCGGCACCTTCGAGTATGCCGCGGTGCAGGCTTTCGTCAGCCAACGACTGCCGCAACGGGGCGTCGCGTCGGTGACATCAGAACCGTCGGTCACATCAGAACCGTCAGTGACCTCGGCTCGGACCTCAGCTGGGGCTGTGTCCACCACACCGCCGGTGATCTCGCCGATCGCGACTCCGACTCCGGGTCCAACTCCAACCCCAAAGTCGATTCCGAAGTCGACCTACGAGCCTCCGCCCAGCTGCATGCGCTAGACGCCGAAAGCACCCTTGAGCGGGTCGATGGCAAAGTAGATGACGAAAAGTGCCGCCACGATCCACATGAGTGGGTGGACTTCAGCAGATTTGCCCCGCACGAGCTTGATGAGGACGTAGGCGACGAAGCCAGCGCCGATGCCGACCGTGATCGAGTAGGTGAACGGCATGAGGACGATGGTCAAGAAGGCTGGGATCGCGATCTCAAGGTCGTCCCAATCGATGCCCTTGACCTGCTGCATCATGAGGAAGCCGACGAGCACCAGCGCGGGCACAGCGGCCTCGTTGGGGATGATCTTGACGAGCGGCGCGAAGACCATCGACACCAGGAAAAGCACCCCTGTCACGACGGCCGCCAGGCCTGTGCGGGCGCCTTCCCCGACACCTGAGGCTGACTCGATATACGACGTATTTGAAGACACGCCAGCAGCGCCACCAGCCGCGGCAGCGATCGAGTCGACGATGAGGATCTTCTGCGTGTTGGGAGGGGTGCCTTCCGCGTCGAGCAGGCCGGCCTCGGCCCCGATCGCGGTCATCGTGCCCATCGTGTCGAAGAAGTCAGCGAGCATGAGGGTAAAGATCAGGAGGAAGGCAGCCACTGCGCCAACCTTGGCAAACGACCCGAACAGATTGAACTGTCCGAGCGTGCCGAAGTTGACCGCGTCAACCGTGCTCGGCCAGGCCGGGACGTTGAGGTTCCAGCCAGCGGGGTTGACCTTGTTGGATCCGTCGGCGTTCTGACCGATGACGGTTGGACCGACCTTGGCGACCGCCTCGACGATGAAGGCCACGACCGTGGTCACGAGGATCGAGATGAGGATGGCGCCGCGGACCTTGCGCACCCACAGGGCAATGACGAGCAGCAGGCCGAAACAGAACACGCCCACAGGCCAGCCGCTCAACGCCCCGCCGATGCCGAGTTCGACGGGCACTGGACCGACGCCCGTACGACGGACGAACCCCGCGTCCACCAGCCCGATCATCGCGATGAAGAGGCCAATACCGACAGAGATGGCGATCTTGAGTTGCGATGGCACGGCATGGAAGACCGCCTGCCTAAAACCGGTCAGCACGAGGATCAAGATGATGATGCCCTCGAGGACCACGAGGCCCATCGCGTCAGCCCAGGTCATCTTGACGGCGATCGAGAAGGCAACAAAAGCGTTGAGCCCCAGGCCAGTTGCCAATGCCAACGGGAAGTTGGCGACCACGCCCATGAGGATGGTCATGATCCCTGCGACGAGGGCCGTCCCAGCGGCGATCGCCGCGAGGTTGGGGGCCGCACCACCACCCAAGAACTTGCCGTCGGCATCCTTGACGAACCCGAGGATGAGGGGGTTGAGCACGACGATGTAGGCCATCGTGAAGAAGGTGACGATGCCGCCGCGGATCTCCCGCTCGACCGTCGAACCGCGCTCGCTAATCTTGAAGAAGCGGTCGAGTCCGCCCTTGTCGGGCGGGTGCACCGTGGGCGCCTGAGGCGCAGTGGAAGACATGGAGTCCAGGCTAGTGCCGCAGGAGGGCGCGACGCTCCCCGAGCCGGGTTACCCTGACGAGCGTGAGCGAAACCACGCGCCGTCCTCAGCGCCTGACCAAGCCCCTCGAGGTGCCCATGGCTCGCATCATCGAGGTCGGCCTGGCGCTCTGGGCTGTCGCGCTCGTGCTCACCCTGTCCGTGCCAGCGCTCCGCACAGGCGACCGGGCCTGGTGGCCGTGGTCATGCGTCGCTGGACTCGTCCTCGGGGGCATCGGTTGGCTCTACGTCCGCCGCGGCCGCGGCAATATCGCCGATACCTGAGTCAGCGTCATCAGACTCAGCGGGCTGGTCGCTGTCAACGCCACCTGAGTCACCACTGGCCGTCGCCTCATGCGGCACCAGCTCCACGGCATACTCATCGACGATGGGCGACCCGATCGGGATCGTGGCCAGCGGCGTGACGTCGACTTCGCTATGGGCACCACAGCCGTGGTCGAGGCTGACCACCTTGCCGTCCGACGGCGACCACTCATTGGCACACACCCCGAAGGTCAGCCGAAGTGCACCGGCCATGGGCAGGAAATAGCCACAGGTCTGACACGGAGCTGGCGCCTTCTCCGCGACGTCCGCGCGGGGGCCATGCGCGCCGTCATACCACCGTTGGGCGGCAGCTTCGCGGCCCTGCGGGGAGAGCACCCGCACGCGGCCTAGGCCAAGCTCGGCGATAGCCAGCTGATCGGTGTCGTCGTCGCCAGTGGCCTCGAAGCCCTGCTGCAAGAGTGGGTCGTCCTCGCGATAGGGCAACACGTCGCCCGCGCCGAGATCGCCCGGCGCGATGCGCTCGGCATACGGGACCCACTCGGGCGCCAGGATTGCGCCCTCGCCCGGCACGAGACTCGTCTCGCAAATCGTCGCGAACTTCTGGCGCGGGGACCGCGCGACGCTGACCGACCACTGCCAGCCGACGTATGCCGTCGACGCACACGAAAAGCGATGCGTCGCAAGGCGTTCTGCCTCCATCACCACCCCGAGGTAGTCGCCGACAGTCCCCGGCTCGGCGATCGAGACAGCAGCCTCACGCGCGAGATCGACAGCTCCGGCGAGGGTGCTGTCGATCTTGAGCTCGGCCATCAGGCTTCCAAATCGGCGGCTACTGCGCGAAGGACCTGAGCGACCTTGCCAGCATGCCCCTTGTCGGGGTACTTGCCGCGACGCAACGACTCCGACGTATTGTCGAGCAACTTGATGAGGTCTTCGATGATGACGACCATGTCCTCGGTCGGCTTTCGGTGAGCCTGACGCTGGGCCGCCGCGACCGACGGGGTCGGTTCGAGCACGCGGACCTGCAGAGCCTGCGACCCACGCCGACCTTCGACGATGCCGAACTCGACTCGGGTGCCGCCCTTGAGGGTGGTGACGCCGTCGGGGAGTGCGTTGGCATGAAGGAAGACGTCGCCGCCAGCGTCATCGGAAAGGAATCCAAAGCCCTTTTCCGCGTCGTACCACTTGACCTTGCCTGTTGGCACCGTTCCACCTCGTGCTCGTGTCCCGCGGTCTGCCGCGAGCCGACCGTCATCGCGCGTCTGCGCCGTCCCAGCCTAATGGCCCGCGCAAAGGGATTGGTGAGTCCGCAAGTCTGGGAGACTAGCGAGATGGCAAGGATCCGTAAGGCAGCATCGCCCCAAGGGTCAGCCACCAGCCCGATCCGCACTCTTGTCGACGACCTGCGATCGCGGACCGACACCGAGCTGCGGTCGCTCCTCCTCGTCCGGCCCGATCTGGCTCGCCCCGCGCCCGCGGATCTGACCGCTCTGGCGGCCAGGGCGACAACCAGAGCCAGCGTCTCCCGCGCCGTCGAGGACCTGGACCTCGGGCTGCTTCGCCTCGCGCAGGCCTGCGTCATTGCCTCCGAAGGCAGGTCGCCCCTCATCGGGAAAGGGGAGCTCACCGCACCGGCTGCCGCCCCCCTCGACGTGGCCACGGTCGCGGGTCTGCTCGGCCGCAACCCCGGTGACCTCGTCCCCGACCTGACCCAGTTGTGGGACCGAGCGCTGCTGTGGCGCGATGATGCCGGGTGGCAGGTCGTCCCGATGCTCACGGAAGTGATGGGGCCGCATCCAGCCGGCCTTGGCCTCCGCGCCGCCGAGGTTCCCCGATCGGTATGCCGCCCACACGCCTCCCCGCGGCAGTGACCTCCGTGACCAGCTGGACTCCGCACCAGCTGCGGCCCGGGCCTTGCTCGACACCATGGTCTGGGGCCCACCGACGGCGGCGATTCCGGCATCGGGTGACGTCAAGGCCGCCGCGTCTTGGCTCATCGACCACGGCCTGGGTATGCCGTCCGGCCTCGGCCACGTCGCTCTGGTGCGAGAAGTGGCGCTGGAACTGCGCAGCGGTGTCATTCACCGGGATGCCATCATGGCGCGCCCGCGTCCAGCGGGAACGCCCCTGGACGCGGCCACGGTCGATCGGGTCGCGGGCGTGCACGCGCGTCAACTGCTCGACTGGGTGGACGACCTCGCGCAAGAGTGGATCCGCCACTCTCCGAGGGTGTTGCGCTCGGGTGGTGTTGGGGTGCGCGATCTCGCGGCGCTCGCGAAGGTGCTCGATGTACCGGCCCAGACCGCGGTCTTTGTCGCTGAGCTCGCCTATGCGGCTGACCTCGTCGCGAGCGATGGCGACGTCATTCCTGTCTGGGTGCCCACCACGGCATACGAGAGCTGGGCGGCCGACTCCCCCGCGCAACGTTGGGCCGCGCTGGGTCGAGCGTGGAGAGACAGTCCGCGCGCGGCATACCTCGTGGGCACCACGATCCGGAAATCGCAGACGATCGGAGCGCTGACCCCGGAGGTGGTGTACCCACTCGCCCGCCAGACCCGCAGGGATGCCCTGCGGGTGCTCGCTGCCGAGCCGCACGGCACACCGGTCACCGACACCGAACTCGTCGCCCTCACACGGTGGCGGCGACCACTGCGCGATCCGCGCCACCTGGACGCTGCTGTCCGCGCCACCGTCCAGGAAGCCGAACTCCTCGGCGTCATGGGCCTTGGTGCCCTCACCGCTGCTGGCCGAGCTCTCGTCGCGGGCGCACGCGAAGACGAGATCATCGTGGCAGCCGAGGCGGCCCTCCCGGCGCCGGTCGATCACGTGATGCTCCAAGGTGATCTAACGGTCATCGCTCCGGGGCCACTGCATGGCCCGCTCGACAGGTTCATCCGGCTTGCGTGCGACATCGAATCCCGCGGCAGCGCAACAGTCTTTCGGGCGTCAGCCGCGTCCATCAGGCGGGCGCTCGACACCGGGCTCACCGCCGACGAGTTGCTAGGCCAATTCGCGGAGGCTAGTCGCACCCCAGTGCCGCAACCCCTCGACTACTTGGTGCGGGACGTTGCCCGGCGCCACGGTCAGGCACGGGTGGGGGGCGCAACGGCATACCTGCGATGTGACGACGAAGCCGTGCTCGTCGCGATTCTCGCCGACCGGGGGCTCGCGCCCGCCATGCTGCGGCGGATCGCGCCGACCGTCCTGGTCTCCCGAGCCGAGCCGACGACGTTGCTGGACCTGCTGCGTGAGCACGGCTACGCCCCCGCGCAGGAAGGATTCGACGGGTCGCTCATCGTGGCGCAACCCGCGGCACGCCTCGCGCGCTCGCGCCGCCGCACTGCTGGCGAACCGTCTCCGGGTGAAGTGGACGAGGCGTTCGCCGCAGCCGTGGTGGCCCAGGTGCGTGCCGCACCAGCGCGCCCGGTGCCGCTGTGGTCAGGTCCGCGCAGCGGCCCGACGCTTTCAACCTCACCCACCGATACCGCCAAAGTACTTCGGCAGGCGCTCGCCGACAGCCGCACGCTCTGGCTCGGGTATGCCGATTCCAACGGCCGCACGGGGCGTCACCTGGTGCGCCCGGTGCGGTTGGAAGGCGGCCGGTTGTATGCCGTGTCCGGCGAGTCCGCGACCGAGCAGCTCTTTGTCGTGCACCGGATTACGGGCGTGGCCATGGCCTAACGTCGCTTGCGTGGTGTCACGGAGACTGCTGTCACCCGCGGGCGAGGGCAGTGACGACGCGGCTCGCTGACGGGCGGCCTAACTGCCGAGACATCCACACAGAGGTGTCAACGAGAGCCTGCAAGTCGACCCCGGTCGAGACGCCGGCGCCGTGCAGCGCCCAGACGAGGTCTTCGGTGGCGAGATTGCCGGTAGCGCTCTTGGCGTAGGGACATCCGCCAAGGCCGCCAGCCGAGGAATCCACCGTCGTGACCCCTTCGCGCAAGGCAGCCAGGGTGTTGGCGAGCGCCTGACCATAGGTGTCGTGAAAGTGCACCGCAATGGCGTCCCGGTTCATGCCCGCGTTGTCCAGCCCCTCGATCACGTCGCGGACGTGCCCGGTCGTCGCAACCCCGATGGTGTCGCCCAGGCTGAGTTCCTGGCAGCCGAGGTCCATCAGCGATGTCGCCGCATCGACCACCTGCCCGACCGGCACATCGCCCTCCCACGGATCACCGAAACACATCGAGACGTAGGCGCGGACCCATAAGCCGGCTGCTCGCGCCTGCGTCACCACAGGTGCGAACATCGCAACCGACTCGGCCATGCTTCGGCCGAGGTTCTTCTGGGCGAACGTCTCGGTGGCGCTGCCGAAGATCGCAATGGCTTGGACGCCGCACTCGAGCGCGCGGTCCAGGCCGCGTTCATTGGGGACGAGGACGGGACGGTCTACCGTGACCCCTGCCGGCCCGAGTTGGCTGAGCACCTCGGCGGCGTCGGCGAGCTGCGGCACCCATTGTGGGTTGACGAAGGACGTCGTCTCGATGACCGGCAGTCCAGCCGCAGCGAGTCGGCGAATAAACTCTGCCTTGATCGAGGCGGGGACGAGGGTCTTTTCGTTTTGTAGACCGTCGCGGGCGCCGACCTCGTAAATGGTGACGCGAGGGGGAAGTCCGGGGTCTCGCTGCACTTGGGGTGACCGCACGAGGGCGTCCTTTCTCGACGGTGTCGATTCTTGCACGATGCCTCGTCAGGCACCCCGGCGCGCCACGGCAAGGAACAGCGGGAAGGCTCGCGGCTGGCCGTTGACCTCCTTGACGACCTGGTAGGGCGTAGCAAACCGGATCGCGCCGAATCCCGCATCCGCCAACCACTGCTCGACGACCGCCCGGTCGAAGCCGTGGTGCCCCGTGAAACCGGGCTCATGGAAGGCCCCCTCCCGGTCCGCGTCCAGGTCCACCAAGGCAATCGAGCCATCCGCGACGAGGAGTTCAGCCAGCGCAGTGAGCAGTCGGGGCACGTCGTCCACGTGATGCATCGCCATGAGGCTCAAGACGAGGTCATAGCGCTGCGTGGGGAGTGGATCATGCATGAGATCCAGTTGAATGGCCCGCCAACCCACCAGACCCGACTGGACGATCCGCTCCGCAGCGACCTCGGTCATCCCCGCTGAAGCATCGGCCAGGGTCACGGGGCCGAGATCGTCGGCGAGCTCTCGACTCAACTGGCCGGTGCCTGCTCCGTATTCGAGAGTGAGCCAGTCGCGCCGCAGCGGGATCGCCGCGCGAATCGCGTCGGCCACCGCCCGGCTTCGCTCCAGTCGATCAGGCTTGTCATCCCACGTGCGCGCCTCGGCGTCGAAATCGGTCACCCTGCCATCCTGACACCGCATCGGGATGCCGGGTCGGATCGTGACGAGCCTTGCTGGTCTTGCTGGTCTTGCTGGTCTTACTCGGGCTTGCTGGGGCCCAGGCGTACCGGAGACCGAGGTGACGCGGGCGCCCGAGCGGGTACCCTCACGGAGGACCGTCAAGGAGGCAGCAATGAGCGACTCAGACCCGAGCACGACACCGGAGACCAACTCCGGCCACTCCGCGTGGGCCCCGCCATCCGCGCCAGCAACTGCCCCCGAGCAGGGCTTGGCGCCCGCCCCGGAGCCGGCGCTGCCACCACAGCCGCCACAGCTGCAACCGTCACCGCCACCGCCACCGCCACCGCCACCGCCTCCGCCGAGCGGACCGGCATACCCGACGCCTGGGTCCTATCCCCCACCCGCCTCGTACGGTCCGCCAAACCCGCCCAGCTCGTATGCCGCGCCGACCACTCCCGCCGGTCCCCCGACGGGGCCTCAGCCGAATGACCCGCCACCTCAGCCCTACGCGCCTCCGAGTTCGTACCCGCCTGCGGGCTCACCGTACGGTTCCCAGTCGGGCAGCTACCCGCCGCCAAGCTACCCGCAGAGCGGCTACCAGCAGCCGGGTTACCCTCCCCCGGGGAGTTACCCGCAGTCGAGCGGATACCCACAACCGGGATACCCGGCATACCCCGCTGGGAGGCCAGGGCAACCAGGTCAGCCGGGAACCACAGCGCTCGCGCCGAAGAACACGTCCGCGATCCTGCTTCTCGTAGCCTCGGCCATCGGGGTGATCGCGTCGGGTCTGATCGGTCCGCCGAGCCTCGTCATGTCGATCATGTCCCTGATGCGGCACAGCCAAGACCCGACCAAGTCCGCCCGGCTCAGCAAGCTGGGGTGGATCGTGTTTGCCGTCAACGTCATCGTCGGCATCCCGTTGATCATCTTGATCATCGCGTATTTGCGGCAACGATGAGGCGATGACCGACGGCCCGCTGATCGTCCAGAGCGACAAGACCCTGCTGCTCGAAGTCGATCATGCGCAAGCAGAAGCCGCCCGCCGCGCCATCGCGCCTTTTGCCGAACTGGAACGCGCCCCCGAGCACATCCACACCTATCGGGTGACGTCGCTCGGCCTGTGGAACGCTCGCGCTGCCGGTCACGACGCGGAGCAGGTCATCGACGCACTGCTGCGCTTCAGCCGGTATGCCGTGCCGCAGCCACTGCTCGTCGACATTGCCGAGACCATGTCGCGCTATGGCCGGCTGACCCTTGAGAAGCACCCAACCCACGGCCTCGTCTTGCACACCACAGACCGGCCTGTGCTCGAAGAAGTGTTGCGGCACAAACGGATCCAACCGTTGCTCGGGACTCGACCGGACTCCGACACCGTTATCGTGCACCCGTCCGAGCGGGGCCACCTCAAACAGCAGTTGCTCAAAATCGGTTGGCCCGCAGAGGACTTGGCCGGCTATGTCAACGGCGAGGCCCACCCCATCGCGCTGCGCGAAGAGGGCTGGACCATGCGTCCTTATCAGCGGCAAGCCGTTGACGGCTTCTGGCATGGCGGGTCAGGGGTCGTCGTGTTGCCCTGCGGTGCAGGAAAGACCATTGTCGGGGCGGGCGCCATGGCCGCTGCCTCCGCGACGACCCTCATCCTTGTGACCAACACAGTGGCGGCGCGGCAGTGGAAGGACGAGTTGCTCCGTCGCACCAGCCTGACCGAAGCGGAGATCGGCGAATACTCCGGCACCCGAAAGGAGATCCGCCCCGTCACCATCGCGACCTACCAAGTGATGTCGGTGCGCCGCAAGGGTATCTACGCGCACTTGGAGCTCCTCGACGCACGTGACTGGGGGCTTATCGTCTATGACGAGGTGCATCTCCTGCCTGCGCCGATCTTCCGGATGACCGCCGACCTGCAGGCCCGGCGTCGCCTTGGCCTCACGGCAACACTCGTCCGCGAAGACGGTCGCGAGTCCGATGTCTTCTCACTCATCGGCCCCAAACGCTTCGACGCACCCTGGAAAGACATTGAGGCACAGGGATATATCGCTCCCGCAGACTGCGTCGAAGTCCGGGTCACGCTCCCCGACGGAGAGCGCATGGTGTATGCCGTGGCCGAGCCCGAAGACCGCTACCGGCTCGCGTCGTGCACCGCCGTAAAGGACCGGGTCGTCGACAAACTCGTCGCCCGGCATACCGGAGAGCCCACCCTTGTCATCGGGCAGTATCTCGACCAACTGGAGACCCTGGCAGGTCGGCTGAATGCCCCACTCATCACCGGCGAGACTCCAGTTGCCCAGCGGCAGAAGCTCTTTGCACAGTTCCGCTCTGGCGAGATCACCCTGCTCGTCGTGAGCAAAGTCGCGAACTTCTCGGTTGACCTGCCCGAGGCGTCAGTTGCGATTCAGGTGTCCGGCAGCTTCGGCTCACGCCAGGAGGAGGCGCAGCGGCTGGGGCGGCTCCTGCGCCCCAAAGGCGACGGTCGCACCGCTCACTTTTATGCCGTCGTGTCGCGCGACACCGTGGATGCGGACTTCGCTGCGCACCGGCAGCGGTTCTTGGCCGAGCAGGGTTACGCCTACCGCATCCTCGACGCAGCCGACCTCTAACCCGCCGGGCGGATCGTGGTCACTCACGTCGCCGGAGCGCCGGGTTTAGTCAGGTCGCCGGTATGCCGCGTGCCGATCCTCGGTGCCCGGCGCGGAGGGCAGGTCCTGCCTGTGCTCGGTTGGACGTGGACGCTCCACCGGCGGCTCAGCCGGACTTGGTCGAGCAGGTCCATCCGACCCAGCGACGTCTGGAGCTGTCGAGCCGCTCGAGCCGCTCGAGGCGCTCGGGCCCGGCTCAGCTGTCGGATCGGCCGATGGCGTCGGCGCGATGACAACCGGCGCTGGAGCCCGAGACAGGGCAAGGTTGGCCAGCATCGCCGCTGGCACCAGCCCAAGAACGGCGTGGACAACCCAGGTCAACAGCACACCTGAATCCATCGGGTTGGACAGTCGCGGACCGAGGAAGGTGTTGTCCTCGGACGTGACAGCAACCACGGGCGTCAGCAAGACCGCGACCACAACCACGGCGAGGGCCAGGCCGATGGCGGCCACCACCCGGCAAAGCGCATCCCGTCGACCGACCCAGCGGTGCACGCCAATCACGGCAGCAGCAGCGATCAGCGCGAATAACGACGTCCCCCGCCAATCGACCGCGCCATACGCCATCACCAGGGAGGTCCCGAGGCGGGAAAGGAGGTTGTCACCCGCCGACGGGAGCGGAACGACCGTACCGTCTTCGCGCATCTCGACGTTCAGGATCATGTTTTGGTCCAGATTCACAAAGCTCAGGTAGACCACAGCGAGCCAAGCGACCGGCACGGCATACAAGGGGATCAGCAGCCACAGCGGCACCGTCTGCCGCATCCACGTGAGGCGATCTGTCGGGACCCTGGCCACAGCGTCACTCTACGACCGACCTAGCGCGCATAGGGGAAACACAGCCACGCCCTAGCCGCCACCCATAGAGCGGGGTTCAAGTGGCCATATGAGCCAGTTGGACACCGCACCCTTCCCGCCCGCGCAGCCGCCACCGTCACCGTCACCGTCACCGACGTACCCATACGGCTTCTACCCGCCAGCTACTCCCGCCCCACGCAAACGCCAGGGACGTCGGGCCGCTGAACTCGCCACCGTGGCCGTGCTCGCCGCGAGCCTTGCCTCCGGCGGGACGTATGCCGTCACCCGAGCCACCGCGCCCGCCACAGCCAGCAGCAGCAATAGCGCGACCACGGTGCGCACGATCGCGCCCGTCGTCCAAGCGGACCCCGCCGCTCCAGACTGGGCCGCAACCGCCAAGGCTGTCACTCCCAGCGTCGTCTCGGTGAGCGTCGCGAGCGCACAAGCCGAGGGTGAAGGGTCCGGGGTCGTCATCGACACGGCCGGGCACATCCTCACCAACAATCACGTCGCGACCGGAGCGGGCCCTGGCGCCAAGCTTTCGGTCACCCTCAGCGACGGTCGCACGTATCAGGCCACGATTGCCGGCACCGACGCGGCAACCGACCTGGCCGTCCTCAACCTGCAATCGCCGCCCACCGACCTCGTGCCCATTGCCGTCGGCGACTCGGCAGCGCTGGCGGTCGGTCAGCAGGTCATGGCGGTCGGAAACCCCCTGGGCCTCGCCGGGACCGTCACGACGGGCATCGTGTCGGCGCTCGATCGTCCTGTGTCAACCGGATCGTCGGACTCGGGCAGCCGGGCCGGCGGAGACCCTGTCGTGGTCAACGCCATCCAGACCTCAGCAGCCATCAACCCCGGCAATTCTGGCGGCGCCCTCGTCACGGCCTCCGGTCAACTCATTGGCATCAACTCGTCAATTGCGTCTCTGGGCACCTCAACTGGTCAGAGCGGGAACATCGGTATCGGGTTCGCGATCCCGATCAACGAGGCCAAGGGCATTGCCGACCAACTCATCAGGAAGGGCTCGGCCGACCACGCCTACCTCGGGGTTTCTTCGGCCGACGGCACGGTGCCGGATGGTTCGTCAACGCGCACTGCAGCGATCCTGCGTACGGTGGCCGCAAACACACCGGCTGCAGCAGCGGGGCTGCGCTCCGGCGATGCCGTCATCGCTCTCGGCGGCAAGCGGATCGATTCGTCGCTGGCACTCGTCGCGGCGATTCGCGCGCATCAGATCGGGGATGTCGTCACCGCAACGATCGTCCGCGATGGCCAACGAAGCGATATCAGCGTCTCACTCACCGCGCGACCCCACTAGGCCGAACTCAGCCGTGACAAGCCACGTCAGGCGTTCCCCTGAGGAGTGACCTGCACGTCACGATGAGATTGGGGCAGGTTGTGCCGACAGCGTCAAAGGCATATCGGCACAACCTGTCTCGGACCCCTCACGTGCCCCGGTCTGATGAAGTGCAGCCGGTTCCCCCCGGATACCGGCCGTGCCCCCGCACCCCACCTGACGTGTTCTCCGGTCAGCTCCCACAGCACCGCGATCAGACGCAGTACCCATTCCGACCGTGCCAACGCCCAGTGCCCACTCCCCTGGGCCTGTGCCGCGGTTCGCCCTTCCGGCTGGTCCCCCCCGGAACCCTCCGGAAGGGCGAACCACCTCTGCCATTTCCCCCGACCCGACGCATCCCATCCGGGCCAGCTGGCTCGGATATAAGACGCATACCCTCCGGAGTCATGACATGGTTTCTGCAAGGATTCTGAAGAACTTTTCGCGCACGGGTCTCGGCCACGGCAAACGGCATACTCAGTCCTTGTGTCCGCTGACCTCGCTGACCCTGCTGCCGCCGAACTCGCTCGCGAGCAAGCCTGGCTCGTGCACGCTCGCACCCAGCTCCAGCGGATGCGCGCGCGGACGGAGGCGCTGCGCGATAGCGCGATCGGCGGCGACCGAGTCTCGACCGAGTTCCTCGCGCTGCGTCTGCACGCCCGAGTCCAAAGCCTCGCGGACGATCCGACGACGACCCTCTTCTTCGGCGCGCTCGTCTTCGATCACGACATCGAGGGACACGAGCGCTGGTACGTCGGGCGCCGCCACATCCACGACGAGTCGGGCGACCCGGTCGTCATCGACTGGCGAGCCGACCTCTCGGGCCGCTTCTATCGCGCCAGCCGAAGCCAGCCACTCGGCGTCGTGCTGCGACGGAGGTTCGGTGTCGACCGCGGCCAGCTCACGGCATACGAGGATGAACACCTCACCGACCCGACTGAGCACACGGGGCGCAGCGCGATCCTGGCCGCCGAAATCGAGCGTCCTCGAGTCGGGCCCATGCGCGACATCGTCGCGACGATCCAGCCCGAGCAGGACGAAATCGTCCGCGCCGACGTCACCCAAACCATCTGTGTTCAAGGCGCGCCGGGCACGGGCAAGACTGCGGTGGGGCTGCACCGGGCCGCCTGGCTGCTCTATGCCCATCGCGAGCGGCTGGGGCGGGCGGGGGTCCTCGTCGTCGGCCCGTCGGCAACCTTCCTCGATCACGTCGGGGCGGTGCTGCCGGCACTCGGTGAGGTCGAGGTCCGCCATTGCACCGCAGCCGAACTCGTCGGCACCATCCCCGTCCGCGGCACTGACTCGGTCGCCGCCGCCACTCTCAAGGGTGATGCCCGGCTCGCGGAGGTGCTGCGCCGAGCGGTGTGGTCGCACATCAGCGAGCCGACCGAGCCCCTCATCGTGCCCCGGGGCGCCCGCAAGTGGCGCGTCGCGGCATACAGGGTCGCGGATGTCATCGCGGAGCTCCGTAAGCGGCAGGTGCGCTATGGCGCGGCGCGGGCGATGCTCGCGCAGCGGCTCGCCCACCTCGTCCTCACCGAGATGGAACGGTCGGGAGACTCCCCCGACGACTCCGTGCAGGATGCCGTCGCGCGCTCTGCCCCCGTGCGGGCGTATGCCGGTCGCCTCTGGCCCGACCTCAAACCCGCCACGCTGCTGTTCGGGTTGTGGTCGGATCCGGTGACACTGGGTCGCCACGCCGAGGGAGTGCTCACCGCAGAAGAACAGCGAATCTTGGTGTGGGCCAAAGCCCCTCGCTCGCCTGGCGCCGCTCGCTGGAGCGCGGCTGACGCTGTCCTCCTCGACGAAATCGCCGACCTTATCGACCGCACGCCCGAGCCTCGGCCACGTCATCCTCGACGAAGCTCAAGACCTCTCACCGATGCAACTGCGGGCGGTCGGGCGCCGCTGCTCGACGGGCTCAGCGACCGTGCTCGGGGACATCGCTCAGGGCACGACCCCGTGGGCGACCAACTCGTGGGACGAGAGCCTCGCGCACCTTGGCAAGCCCGGGTCGCACGTGGAGATCCTCGACCGCGGCTTCCGAGTGCCTGCGGCCGTGATCGAGTATGCCGCCCGCCTCCTCCCGCACATGGCACCCGGCTTGGGGGTGCCCGAGTCCGTGCGGGAGAACCGTGGTGAGCTGGTTTTGCGCCGGGTCGCGGGCGCTCACGTGGCGGTCTCTGTGGTCGCTGACGTGCAGGAGGCCAGTGCCAAGCTGGGGTCGATAGGCGTCATTTGCGCTGACGCTGATGTCGCCGGCTTGGCCGCAGCGCTGGGAGGTGCGGGGATCCGGCATACCGTGCTCGGCGGCCACGCGAGCGCGACCGAGGACCGGGACGAGGGCCGGGACGAAGCCGAGCGGGTCGCGATCGTGCCAGCTGTTGAGGCCAAGGGTCTGGAGTTCGACCGGGTGATCGTCGTCGAGCCAGCGGCGATCGCCGAGACTGAGGCTGACCACCGGACGGGACTGCGCCGGCTCTATGTCGTGCTGACCCGTGCCGTGTCCGCGCTCACCGTGGTCCACGCGCGGCCGTTGCCAGTTGAGTTGGCTGGCCCGCGATCCGGCGAGTCGTCGGCCGAGTTGGCCTGAGAGACTCGCCGACATGCCTGCGCTCATCCGGTGGTGGACCCAAGACCTCGCCGAGATCTCGCCCACAGCCTTTCCCGACGCGGTCTTCGCGGCTGGCGCCGACCTGCTCGCTCGTTGGGGCGAGCCGCACCGCCACTATCACGGCACCCAGCACCTTGTGGAGATGTTCTGGGCGCTCGAAGAGTTGGAACTCGCCGACGCGATCGACGCCCGCGACGCAACACTGGGTCGGATTGCGGCCTGGCTGCATGACGCGATTTACGACCCGACGGCTGTCAGCGGCGCCAACGAAGCTGACAGCGCCGCGTTAGCCCGCCAGGTGCTCAGTGACCTCGAGTGCGACGACGCTGACGTTGCGGCTGTCGAGGCACTCGTGCTCGCCACGGCCACACACTCGGAACCCTCCGATGAGACGTTCGGCGACGCTCTCGCCGCTGCCGATGACGAGCGCGCGGAGCCCCCGGCTGTGTCCGCCGCGCTCTGGGACGCCTTCCACGATGCTGACCTGTGGATCTTCAGCGCTCCTGCGACCCGATTCGACGACTACTGCGCCGAGGTTCGCGCGGAGTACGCCCACGTGCCGGACCCGGCATACCGCGCCGTCCGGGGCGAAATCCTGCGGGGCTTCGCAACCCGGCCGCATATCTATCGCACGGCCCACGCGCGGCAAGAGTGGGAGCCAACCGCGCAATCCAACCTCGCGCGTGAGCTTGCTCGCCTGGCCCCCGCCCCGGTCGACGTCACCTAGGCATCACCGCAGCAGGTATGCCGCGAGCGGCCACCAAAACTCGCGCGCCGCCAACAGCGCGAACTCCTCGGGCGAAGCCCACTCGGGCGGCCGCGACACTCCTGGTTCGGACCGCAGGCGAGGGGCAGTCTCGGCAAGGCGGACGGCATACACCTGCATGAGGTTCGCCTCGGGAGGGAACCGCGACGGGCCGACCACGGGAGCGAACCGTTCCCAGCCGACCGGGGTGAGGTCATCGGAGGGCACCACGAGCCCGGTTTCCTCGGCGAGTTCGCGCACCGCCCCCTGGCCGGGGCTCTCGCCGGGCTCGCGCCACCCACCCGGCACAGACCAGGCGTTGCGACGCTCACTCCACGTCACCGCGACGGCGCCCTGGCGATCCCGGATGAACGTCATCGCCGCAAAGACCAGAGCGGGGTCGACTGGGCGGTCAGAGGCCACGAGGTCGACATCAGACCGGGAGCCCGGACCAATGCGCGTCGACAACACGCGGAGTATGCCGCGGTCGCCCTTGCGCTTACGCAGCCGCAACCCACTGGCGTTCAGCCGCCGCACGACTTCAGCGCTCGAGGTGAGGGCCGCTCCCGCATGGAGGCACTCGGCATGTCGGTGAGCTGGCACGTCATAGTGGTCACCATCAAAAGCCCTCGCGGGCAAGCCAACTCGACCCGCGAAGTCATGGAGCTCGGTGTAAGACGTGTCGCTGACCAAGTGCGCGAAAACGGTGCCGTGGGCGGCCCACAGCGGGGTATCGATGAGAATCATTGGGCTGAAGCCTACCTGTGGATAACTTCGGAGGCTCGCTGGCGGATCGTTCTAACGTCGGACTATCCGCCGGGCCGCACAGGGGGCCGGGCCGTAGGTTTCAAGGGAGCACATCATGGCATTCAGTGTTGACGTTGCCGCTTTGCAGGGCGCATCCGGCGATGTCGCCCGCAACGCGGCCGATATCGAGAGTTCGGTTGCCGCGTTGATGGGTCGGCTCAACGGGTTGCACGGTTCATGGACGGGTGCGGCGGCGACGGAGTTCGAGGCCGTGTTCGCCGAGTGGCAGTCGATCCAGACCCGCGTGCGCGAGCAACTCGTCATCCTTGGCCAACTCATGAGCCGGGCCAGCACGACGTACCAGAGCACCGAAGACTCGGTGAGAGGTCTCTTCGCCCGCTGACCCGCACACCCGTTCAACTGGTCACACGCCGCAGGGCGGCCACCCGATCACTCGGGGGCCGCCCTGCGTTCGTGATTCTGGACTGAACTCCGTCAGAAGTCCACGTTTCTGCTCGCGGCTTCGTCAGAAGTCCATGTTTCTGGTGACTTCTTCCTCACCACTCGCTGCCGGGCGGGATGCCTCGCACGCTCGGCCCCCACCCTCTGCTCGCGGCTTCGTCAGAAGTCCATGTTTCTGATGACTTCTTCCTCACCACTCGCTGCCGGGCGGGATGCCTCGCACGCTCGGCCCCCACCCTCTGCTCGCGGCTTCGTCAGAAGTCCATACCGCCCATGCCGCCGTCCCCACCCGGCATCGCGGGCGCGGACTTCTCCGGCTTGTCGGCAATGACCGCTTCGGTGGTGAGGAAGAGCGCCGCGATCGAGGCAGCGTTCTGCAGCGCCGACCGGGTCACCTTGACCGGGTCGAGGATGCCCGCCTTGATGAGGTCCTCGTAGTCGCCCGTGGCCGCATTGAGGCCAAAGCCCTTGTCGAGACCGCGCACCTTTTCCACGACAACGCCACCCTCGAGGCCAGCGTTGATCGCGATCTGCTTGAGCGGAGCCTCAGCGGCCACGCGCACGATGTTGGCGCCCGTCGCCTCGTCACCCGAGAGCTCGAGCGACGTGAACGCCTTGGCAACGGCCTGGATGAGCGCGACGCCGCCACCGGCGACGATGCCCTCTTCGACGGCTGCCTTGGCATTCCGGACGGCGTCCTCAATGCGGTGCTTGCGCTCCTTGAGTTCGACCTCCGTGGCGGCACCCGCCTTGATGACAGCGACGCCGCCAGCGAGCTTGGCGAGGCGCTCCTGGAGCTTCTCGCGGTCGTAGTCAGAGTCCGACTTCTCGATCTCGGCCTTGATCTGCGCGATGCGTCCTTCGATCGCCGACCGGTCGTCAGAAGCCTCAACGATGGTGGTCTCGTCCTTGGTCACGACGACCTTGCGAGCCCGACCCAGGAGGCTGAGGTCAGCCGAGTCCAACTTGAGGCCGACCTCTTCGGAGATGACCTGGCCACCGGTGAGGATGGCGATGTCGCCGAGCATGGCCTTGCGGCGGTCGCCGAAGCCGGGAGCCTTGACAGCAACCGACTTGAAGGTGCCACGGATCTTGTTGACGACCAGAGTCGCGAGCGCCTCACCGTCAATGTCCTCGGCGATGATGAGCAGCGGCTTACCCGACTGCATGACCTTCTCCAGCACCGGCAGCAGGTCCTTGACCGACGAGATCTTGGAGTTAGCGATGAGGACGTAGGCGTCCTCGAGCACGGCTTCCATGCGCTCGGCGTCCGTGACGAAGTAGTGCGAGATGTAGCCCTTGTCGAAGCGCATGCCCTCGGTGAGCTCAAGCTCGAGGCCCATGGTGTTGGAGTCCTCGACGGTGATGACGCCTTCCTTGCCGACCTTGTCCATGGCCTCGGCAATGAGGTCACCGATCTGCTGGTCAGCCGCAGAAATCGCCGCAGTAGAGGCGATCTGCTCCTTGGTTTCGATCTCGATGGCCGACTTGAGCAGTTGTGCCACGACAGCGTCAACAGCCTGCTCGATGCCACGCTTGAGGGCCATCGGGTTGGCTCCGGCCGCGACATTTCGCAGGCCTTCCTTCACCATGGCCTGGGCAATCACCGTGGCCGTCGTCGTGCCGTCACCGGCAACATCGTCGGTCTTCTTGGCGACTTCCTTGACCAGTTCCGCGCCGATCTTCTCGAAGGGGTCTTCGAGCTCGATTTCCTTGGCGATCGACACACCGTCGTTGGTGATCGTCGGCGCGCCCCACTTCTTTTCCAGCACGACGTTGCGGCCCTTCGGGCCGAGCGTGACCTTGACGGCGTCGGCGAGGGTGTTCATCCCTCGCTCAAGGCCGCGACGGGCCTCCTCGTCGAACGCGATGATCTTGGCCATTCGGGTGGTTCCTCCCACGCGCAATGATGATGGTGGCCAGCGGTGCCCGCGACGGACGGCACGGCATCCGGGCGCTCCTGTCGCGCACGCAAGCCGAGCCTCACCGGTGACCAGTGAGTTATCACTCTCACTAGGAGAGTGCTAACGCCATTATTGGCACTCTCACCCGGCGAGTGCAAACGCTGAACGTCGGATGGACCTCACCAAGCACCCGACACGGCGCCGTGGTCCCCCCGGCCTTAATCCGGTGAGGTGGGCAGCCGAACCGCCAGTCGGAAGCCAGCCCCCGCCTCCGTGTGCCAGCCGACCGTTCCCCCCACAAGTTCGACCCGCTCTCGCATTCCGACGAGTCCATTGCCGGGGTGAAGAACATCAACGCCCTCCCCGTCGTCTCGCACACTGATCACGAGACACCCGTCTTGGACTTCGACGCCTACTTCAACCCGGGCAGGACCGGCATGACGAGCGGCATTCGTCAGACCTTCTTGAATCACCCGGTAGGCGACATCAAGGGTCGACGCTGGCACCCCAGCCACCGTTTCGGCCCCCACGACGGTGATCTCGAGATTGCTGAACCCGCGCGTCAGCAAAGCCACTCGGTCGACGAAGCTCACCGCCGGCTCGCGCAATTGGGAGACCACCGAGCGCAGGTCACGCAGCACATCGCCAGCCATCCGGCGCGCACCGACTACTTGATCGCGGCCGGCTCCTTGGACGACGTGGGACGCGGTCTCAAGGTTGAGGCTCAACGCCGTGAGCTGGTGTCCGATCTCGTCATGCAAGTCGCGGGCGATCCGGAGGCGCTCTTCGGCGCGGCTCTGCTCGGCCAGCATGCCCTGTGCGTCGGCGAGCTGACTGTTGACTTCCTGCAAGTCCGCCATGGTGCTCGCGACGAGTTGGCGGGCATAGAACTCCCGGACGGAGTTCTCGACGACCACCCCACAAAAGGCGACCATCGCGCAGAAGACCGCCGCGAACTGCGGCTCGACGTTGCCTCGGGCGGCGCCGATGGCCAGGACAACCCAATGGATGACAACAGTGAGGTTGGCCCATACCAATGGGACGGCGAACCCGACCACGGCCGACGAGATGCATAGAAACACTGGAGACAGAGATGGTTGCGGCGCGGTCAGCGTCGCGGCGATCCCGCACGCCACCATGACGACGGCGGCGATACGCCCCTGTCCCGAACGCGGGTTGACCAGGTTCGGACGAACCCACAGGAAGGTGATCAGGTACACAGGGGAAGCGGCCACCAGCTCGCCGGCAGAATCGAGCGCAGGTGCGGATCGGTGAGCGCAGGGATGACGATGCACGCCCACGCAAACACGAAGGTCAACTCGATCATCGTGCTCGGGCGAAGGGCCATCCAGCGCCAATTGCCGATCACAGAGCGTGAGCCTAAGCGTGGACCGGCTTCACGGCATAGCGGTCGACGAATCGACGGAGGATCTCCGGAGGATGTGGCGTGTCCCGTTCGCGAGCAACCGCTTTGAGCCGGTCGGCCTCTTCGGGGGGGAAATAGCCGAAATCCCGATAGGCGTCGATCCGGGTTTGGAGCGACACCGAGTCCATCTCCGGGTGGAACTGCAGGGCATAGACGTTGCGGCCGACACGGAATGCCTGGATTGGGCAAGCTGCGGACGTGGCCAGGACGGTCGCGCGACGCGGGGTGGTGCTCAGCGCTTCCTTATGCCCGCCAAATGCCTCGAAGGTCTCCGGCAGCCCAGCAAAGAGCGGATCGCGCGCACCCGCGGCGGTCACCGTCACGGACAGTCGGCCCACCGGCTCGCCAAACTGTCGATCGACGACCCCTCCTTGGTGCCGACCCAGCGTGCCAATGCCGTAACACAGGCCGAGGAAGGGCAGGTCGCGGTCGACCACCTCGTCCAAGACGCGATCGATGGTCGCCTCGGCTTGCCGCTGCACGTCGGGCTTGCGCTCTTCGGGATCACTCGCGAGATAGGGACCGCCGCCAAGAATCACCCCGCTGTATGCCGTGAGGTCCAGGTCGGTCACCGGCCCGCGTTCCAGCCGCACCCGGCGCAGCGCGCCCTCGTCGAGGTCGCCGAGCCGCAGGATCGACGCGTATTCGTCGTCCGCGGCAGCGTCCTCGGCGCGGTGCGCCAGCAGGAGGAAGGGCTTCACGAGGAACAAGGTTAGGCGCAAAGCCGAGCAGGCATCCGGCGTGGTCGCGGTGTGGGACGCTTCGGGACATGGCTCGGGTGACGCGGCGACGACGCATCACTCGGTATGCCGTGGACTCACCCCCGCGCCCCCGCGAAGACACGCTTGCGGTCGAGGAGCCGCTCCAGATCCGCCTGAGTGCATTGCCAGAGGCCGGATCCTCGGCAGTCCACCCGACCCGCGACCTCACGGTGACGATGCGCACGCCGGGTCACGACTTCGACCTGGTGACGGGATTCCTTTTGGGCGAGGGGCTCTTCGCGAGCTCCGACGACATCGCGATGATCCGCTACTGCGCCGGCACGGACGCCGACGGTCTCCAGACCTTCAACGTCATCGACGTCACGCTCGCCGCCGGGGTCGCGCTCCCGCCGTCGCGCGTGGAGCGCCAAGTCACGACGACAAGTGCGTGCGGCATCTGCGGCACCACCTCGATCGATGACGTCCGCAGGGCCCTCCACACCAATCACTCGCCGTCACCTCGCGCGTCGGACCTTCGCATCCCGATGGCAGCTCTCCTCGCGATGCCAGATCGACTTCGTTCTGCCCAAACGCTTTTCGAGCGGACCGGGGCGTAGACGCGGCCGGGGTATTCACGGCATACCCCGGTCTTGGCGACGTCCGCGACGACGGCGACGCGAGCTGGGAGCTGCGTTGCGTGCGCGAGGACGTCGGGCGCCACAACGCGGTCGACAAGGTAATCGGCTGGGCCGCGCGCGAAGGACTCCTTCCCTGGAGGGACGCAGTCCTCCAAGTGAGCGGGCGCGCATCCTTCGAGCTAGTGCAAAAAGCCGCGATGGCGGGTATGCCGGTCCTCGCCGCCGTGGGTGCCCCGTCGTCCCTCGCCGCGGAACTCGCCGACGAGCTCGGCATCACCTGATCGGCTTCAACCGAGGCACCTCGCTGAACGTGTACACCCACCCCGAGCGCATCGTCCCCGTTAGGCAGTCGGGGCCAGCGAGAGCCGGTCAGCGCCGGTTAGAGGACTGCCCGGAGGCGGTCGGCATACTCCCGCATTTCCTCGGGGGAGTCGTAACGCACCCGTGGCCAGAAGAAGCCCCGCAGCCCGTCGCCTTTTGTCCGGGGCACGACGTGGCAATGCAAGTGGGGCACCGACTGGCTAACGACATTATTCATCGCGACAAAGGAGCCTTGCGCTCCGAGCCCGGACGTGATGGCCGCTGCAATGCGTTGTATGCCGGCCAGGAACGGGTCGCGCGCGGCGGGCGCAAGGTCGGTCAGGGTGGCCACGTGCTCGCGTGGGATGACGAGGACGTGCCCCTTGAACACCGGCCTCTGGTCGAGGAAGGCAAGGACATCCGGGGTGCTCTCGATGAGCTCGGCCGGGGCGTTTCCCGCCACGATCGCGCAGAAGACGCACAACGTCTGAGATTGCGCCGAGGGACTCACCTTCTGGGACTCGTGAACGGAGTGTGAACGAGAGAAGAAATGTGACGAAAATGGGAACTCAAACATGCTGTTCACCCCATGGTCTCAGGACTTTCGTCTTGGCGACACCGGGGGGTCGTCTCCATCATTGGCTCGTGACCACCGCATCCATGATTCTCGCATTGGTCGTCGTCGTCGCCTTGGCGTTCGACTTCACCAATGGCTTCCATGACACCGGGAACGCGATGGCTGCGTCGATCGCCACCGGGGCGCTCAGCCCCAAAGGCGCTGTGACGCTTGCCGCGATCCTCAACCTCGTCGGTGCACTGCTTTCGGTCGAGGTCGCCCTCACCGTCAGCAACGCCGTCGTCAACATCCAGGACTCCAAGGGTCTGCCCAAACCCGAACTGATGGCCAACGGCGGCACCATGCTGTTGCTCATCGTGCTCGGCGGGCTCATCGGCGGCATCGTCTGGAACCTCTTCACGTGGCTCCTCGGCCTCCCCTCCTCCTCGTCGCACGCCCTTCTGGGCGGGCTCGTCGGCGGCACCATCGGCGCTCTCGGCTTTGCCGGCGTCAAGTGGGCTGGCGATGGCACCAAACTCGACGGCGTCATCGGCAAGGTCCTCCTGCCGTCCCTCCTGTCGCCGGTTATCGCCATGATCGTTGCTGGCGTGGCAACCCGGTTGATCTTCATGATCACCTCGAGGATCGAAGACCGCTTCCGCGAGAAGCGCTTCCGCTGGGGCCAGATCGGCGCGGCCTCGATGGTCTCGCTCGCGCACGGCACCAACGACGCTCAGAAGACCATGGGTGTCATCACCCTCGCCCTCGTGGCCGCTGGCAGTGTGAGCTCGCAGGCGGTCTATGTGCCGCTCTGGGTGAAGCTCTCCGCTGCCTTTGCGATCGCCCTCGGCACCTACCTCGGTGGCTGGCGCATCATCCACACCATGGGCAAGGGCCTCGTCGACATCAGCTCCCCCCAGGGTCTGGCCGCCGACTCTTCGTCCGCCACGGTCATCCTGGCCTCCAGCCAGCTCGGCTTCGCGCTCTCGACGACCCACGTCGCCACCGGCTCGATCATGGGCGTCGGTGTGGGCAAGAAGGGTGCCTCGGTCCGCTGGGCCGTTGCTGGCCGCATGGTCACCGCGTGGGCGATCACCTTCCCGGCAGCTGCCGTGATGGGCGCTCTCATGTACTGGGTGGCAGCTGGACTCGGCGGCATCATCGGCCCGTTGGTCGTCTTCGCCATCCTCTGCGGGTTGTCCCTCTACATGTGGAAGCGTTCGCGCGTCAACAAGGTGGACCACACCAACGTGACCGACGAGTGGCACGACGGCAGCAAGCCTGAAGTGGCCGTCGCTGCGCACGACATCATCGACCCGCACCACGAGCTGGACGACGTCCAGTCGTCGGCCAACCGCTGAGCTAGGAAGAACACACGATCATGAACATGATTCCTCTCGCTCTCGAAGGCGCCTGGAAGGTGCTCGCCGCGGGTCTGGTCCTCGGCGCTGGCCTTCCGATCCTCTACGCGTTCGCCGTCAAGGGTCTGGCTATGGCCACGGCGCTGGCGCGATCATTGGGGAGCAGACCAAGAAGCCCATCGGCAAGGTCCTGTGGTGGGGCCTGCTGTTGGTCATCCTGCTCGCCGCGTCCTACGGCATCAGCTTCATCGTCGCCACCGGTATCGGCAAGGTCGTCACGTTCGACCACGTCATCCCGTGGTTCGTCGACAAGCCCAAGAAGTAATCCACTAGTCGGACAGTCCGACTCGAAACGCGGAGCCCGCGGTTGGCATCAAGCCAGCCGCGGGCTTCGCGTTTTGCGTGTCAAAAAGCGGGCTTAGAGCGTCATCCCTAGGCGACGGGCGCTGCGCTGACGTTGCCGGCTCGCGCGCAACCGCCGCAGTCGCTTGACCAGCATGGGATCAGCCGCAAGCGCGGCCGGGTTGTCGATGAGGGCGTTAAGAACCTGGTAGTAGCGGGTCGAGCTCATGTCGAACAGGTCCTTGATCGCCTGCTCTTTAGCTCCGGCGTACTTCCACCACTGGCGCTCGAACGCCAACACATTGCGGTCGCGATCGCTCAACGTGTCGTTGGCCATCATGACCTGCTCCGCTGTGTCTGCCATCCGATTGCCTCTCCGCCCTGATATCTAGCCGCCACTATACGGCCCAAATGACACGGGTGTCATTCACTCCACGCAGCCCGCTGACGGGCCTGAGTATTGCTGTGAGAAGAGTGACAGATGGGACCAATGAGGCCAGTGAATACGACGGCTCAGGACCCGGCAGGAGCACCCCGGTCAGGTCAGCCACGGTGTCGCACACGGCATACGGCCGCTGTGCCACCAGCGCGTCCCGCTCCCCGCACCCCAGGCGACCCCAACTCCCGGCATGCCCGCCGCGGCCGCCGCCAGCAGGTCGACCGCCGCATCACCCACGTATGCCGCACCCTGATGTCGCCACCAGCACGCTCCAGCGCGAGGAGGAGGGGCTCGGGGTTCGGTTTGTGGACGTCGGTGTCTTCCATGGTCACGAGGATCGGCATGAGGTCGGCGATTCCGCACCGCTGCAGCGCCATGAGCGCGGGCTCGCG
This sequence comes from Actinomycetales bacterium, assembly GCA_016715285.1. Taxonomy (GTDB): domain Bacteria; phylum Actinomycetota; class Actinomycetes; order Actinomycetales; family Dermatophilaceae; genus Phosphoribacter; species Phosphoribacter thorii. The sequence goes on from JADKAO010000002.1 coordinate 158,632, forward strand.
CCGCTTCGAGGTCGCCACCGCGACCTGCGCGCCCGCGTCGTGGAGCGCGCGCAGCATCGCGTCGATCCCGGCATACGGAGCGATGAGGTGCGGGTGCGCTTCGTTCCATGCGGTGTATGCCGCGAAGAGCGCGTCTGCGTGCTCGGGCGCGCCCCTCGCGGAAGCATTCGATGAGCGGCCGCCCGATATACCCCCGGATGCGGCGGGCATCCCAGGGCTCCCCGAGCACCGTCTGGGTCGCGTGCTGATAGGAGGCAACGATGAGGCCGATCGTGTCAACGAGCGTGCCATCGAGGTCGAAGACCACGGTCTCCCAACGCGGCGCAGCCGCCGCCTTCGCCTCAGGGCTCACGAGGACGACTCAGCGTCGGTGGCCTCGGTAATCAAGGAGTGCCGATGCGGAAGACCCGCGCGAGCGCAGTGGCGATGTGCCGCCCGTCGGGGTACTTGTCGCCGTAGGCGTGGACGTCGATCCGGTAGACCGCCGTGCGACCGGTGCGGTTGATTTCGACGCCTTCGCAGACCATGGTGTCGCCGAGCGCGCCGGCGTTGAGGAACTCCGTGTGCACGTCCTGCGCGACCGCGAGCGTTCCGTGACTATTGCTCACCGCGGCGTGCACGACATCGACCAGCGCCATCATGACCCCACCGTGCGCAGTGCCCGGTGCGTTGAGGAGCCGATCGGTCACCTTCATCGTGGCCCGCGCGTAACCCGCTCTGATGGTGTCGAATTCGATGCCCAGGAAGTCAGCGACGGGGTCGGTCGACAACATGGTGTACAGCCGCGGGTTGATCTCGGGGTAGGTGGTTTCGTCGGTCATAGTCCGAGCATAGGGAGACGCTGGCTGCACCATGCGCGCGGTGTCGCGGGCGACACGGCATACATCGCCTGTGGGGTTTCACCCGCAGGGGGGTTCCAGCGAGGGGGCTGCGGGTTTAGCCTGCACCCACTCGGGGTTCGTCGCAGCACACCACACAAGGGGCACCACACATGATCAGACGTACCCGCGCGCGCGTCCTCGGCGCTGCGCTCGCTGCTGGACTCGCCGCACTCAGCGTGTCCAGCGCCACGGCCGTCACCACGGCCTCCGCGGCGCCCACGACGCGCATTTCCCCCGCAGCCGCCGAGTGCGTTGACGACTCCTCCGCTGCCTCGGGCGCCCGGGTGCGCGACGGATCTACCGCGAAGGAGCCCAAGCTCTACCCCGACAACCAGGCCAATGCCTACGGCGCCCTCAAGGACAGCCCGCGGATGCCCAACGGCTCGGTGACGATCCCGACCGTGTTCCACGTCATCAGCGACCACGCGCTCACGGTCGCAGAGACCGGGCGCTGGACCCGGATGATCAACGACCAGATGACGGTCCTCAACGATTCCTTCTCCGGCAAGACCGCTGGGGTCGCTGCCGACTCGCCCTTCCGCTTCAACCTCACCAAGATCACGTGGACGGTTAACAGCGCGTGGTATGCCGTGACCCCCGGCAAGGTGGAGCGCGACATGAAAACCGCTCTCTACGAGGGCGATTCGCGCACACTGAATGTGTACTCCGCCAACATCGGTGACGGCTTGCTCGGCTGGGCGTACTTCCCCAAGGGCTACAACAACGGGCGTGATTACATCGACGGCGTTGTCATGCTCGACGAGTCGATGCCCGGGGGCACGGCTGGCCGTTATGCGCTCGGTGACACCCTCACCCACGAGGTCGGCCACTGGATGATGCTCGAGCACACCTTCGCCCACGGCTGTGCGGCCAGCGGCGACTGGGTCGAGGACACTCCCAAGGAAGCGCAGCCGCAGTTCGGTTGCCCCGAAGGCGCCGACTCGTGCCTGGCGCCTGGGCTGGACCCGATCCACAACTTCATGGACTACTCGCAGGACTCGTGCATGAACCACTTCACGCCCGGTCAGGTGGAGCGCATGAACGACGCCTGGATCGCATTCCGAGACCCAACCAAGAAGTAGAGTGCGGCACGAACCTGTCACATCCCCTGGAGGATTTGAGTGAAGTACCTTTTCGGCTGGTCCTGGCACGAGCTGGCGAGACAACCGATCAACGCAGTGACTGAAGCTCAGGCCTAAGCGTCATGGACCAAAGGGCCCCAGGTTTGTGTCGCAGCCGGCCCTGAACTGGAAGTGGGAGTCGTCCCGGCATACACCCTCTCGATGAGCGCCCAGGCCGAGGACGTTCGCGTCACCCACTACACCCCTGCTGGTTCCATCGAAGCGGTCTTGGACTACGAAATGACCGAGGGACGACTGTTCCTCATGCAGGTCACGGAGTACCTCTACCCCGACCAGGATCGGTATTACAGCCAGCCCCAATGCACCGCTGTTCGCTCGTTCTTCTTCCGCCCCGACGGCACCGGTGATCTACGGACGAACATCTCGGCTGCCGAGGCCGTGACCGTGGAAGAGTTCAGCGGCGTTGACGTCTCCCGCCACTGGGTCGACCCGATCACCACCTGGGGCGACTGGGACCGCATCGGCACCTACAACCCGTAGGCCCGGTCCGGTGAGACCGGCGCTCGCGGGTACGTTAGCGAGGTGACTGCACGACCTTTGCCTGAGCTCGTCCACCCGTCGTGGGCGCCGGTCTTGGCACCGGTGGCAGACCGGCTGGCGGAGCTCGGCCAGTTCTTGCGCGCTGAAGTGACGGCTGGTCGGGGATATCTCCCGGCCGGCCATCACGTGCTCCGGGCCTTTGCGACGCCACTGGATGCCGTCCGGGTGCTCATCGCGGGGCAAGACCCCTATCCGACGCCCGGGCACCCGGTGGGGTTGAGCTTCTCGGTTGCCCCTGACGTCACGCCCATCCCCCGCAGCCTGGCGAATATCTACCAAGAGCTGACCACGGACCTCGGCGTCCCGCGCCCCACAACGGGCGATTTGAGCCCATGGGCCGAGCGGGGTGTCCTCCTGCTCAACCGCGTGCTCACCGTCGGCCCCGGCAAGCCGGGCAGCCATCGTGGGCGCGGATGGGAGGAGCTCACTGCAGCTGCGATCGACGGGCTCGTTGCACGTGGCGGACCGCTCGTCGCGATCCTCTGGGGGCGCGACGCCCGCTCACTCGCACCGGCTCTCGGAGAGATTCCGCGGATCGAGAGTGCCCATCCCTCACCGCTGTCGGCTCACTCTGGCTTCTTCGGGTCCCGGCCGTTCAGCCGCGCCAACGCCGCGCTCGTGGCGCAGGGTGCTGCTCCCATCGAGTGGGCCTTGCCATGAGCAGTGGAAGGGCACAAACGCAGGCTTCGCGGACGCTGAAGGCTGTATCTGTGCCCTTCCAACTCGCCAGCGAGCAGTGCCCACCCACACCTGGGCCCACTCGCCTGCGCCGTCCGTAGTGGAAGGGCACAAAGGCAGGTTTCGCGGACGCTGAAGGCTGCATCTGTGCCCTTCCAAGTCGCCGGGCGAAGCGGAATGACCGCGCCCGCGAGGCGAACTAGCCTGCGCGAGCTTTTGCGCCTTCCCTACGCCACCTTTGCGGGCTGCTCAAGGGCGGCTGGTCCCACCTTGCGGGGCCACCAGAAGCGGTCGCCCAAGATGAGCGCGATCGCCGGCACGAGCACGGTCCGCACCACGAGGGTGTCGAGCAGCACCCCGAGGCAGATGATGACACCGATCTGCGCAAGCACGACGAGCGGCAGCACGCCGAGCACTGCAAACACCGCCGCCAACAGGATGCCTGCGCTCGTGATGACGCCACCGGTGGCGCCCAGCGCGCGCAGCATCCCCTCACGCGGGCCGTGGGTCGCGGCTTCTTCGCGCGCTCGCGTGACCAGGAAGATGTTGTAGTCGACGCCAAGCGCAACGAGGAACAAGAACCCGATGAGCGGCGCTCCCGTGTCGAGCCCGGAGAACCCGAAGATCTTCGTAAAGATCCACCACGACGCCCCGAGCGCCGCCAGATAGGTCGCGACCACGGTGAGCACGAGGATGATCGGCGCCACGACTGAGCGAAGCAGCAGCGCGAGAGCCGCCAGCACGAGGAGAGCGATGAGCGGCATGATGATCGCCCGGTCGCGCGCAGACGCGTCGGCAATATCGAGCGCTCGTGCTTCACTCCCGCCAACATAGGCGACGGACGAGGTGCCAGACACGGCGGCCCGGACGTCCCGCACCGCCTGCTTCGCCTCATCGCTGCCTGGCGTCGGCTTGAGGATGACAGCCACCTTGCCGTACTCCCCAGCCCGTTCCCCGACAGTCGCATTCGCAACAGAGGGCAGCGTCTTGACCGCGGTCACGACGGCGTTTTGGTCGCCTGCAGTAATGACCAACAGCGGGTCTGAACTCCCCGCAGGGAAGGACTTTGCGAGCCGCTCCGACGCGACGAGCGCCTCGGGCTTGCTCAAGAACTGGTCCGTGGCCGACAGTCCCATCTTGATCTGACCGAGCCCCGCAGCCATGAGCGCGAGCATGACGAGAGTGCCAGCGACGAAGGCGCTCGGGCGCTTCGCCACGACATCGCCGACCCGCCGCCAGAACGACTTGGTCTCCACCAGTGCGGCCTGGCCCACCTTCGGCACGACCGGCCAAAAGACCCACCGGCCAAACAGGACGAGGACTGCAGGGAGCACGAACAACGCATAACCAGCCGCCACGACGATCCCGACCGCGCTCGCGAGACCAAGCCCGCGGGTGCCGGGAAGCATTGATAGCAGGAGGGTGAGCACCCCGAGGACGACAGTGGTGGCGGAGAGCAATACAGCTTCAGCGGTATGCCGTAGCGCGGTGCGCATCGCGGCATACCGGTCCTCCTCCCGACGCAACTCGTCGCGGTACCGGGAGATGAGCAGCAATGCGTAGTCGGTGCCCGCACCGAACACGAGCACGGAGAGGATGCCGACCGTGGACTCGTCCCACGCAACCCCCGTGGCCTGAAGGACGCGCGTGGCGAGCACGCCCGCGAGTTGGTCGGCGATGCCGACGACTGTCAACGGGATGAGCCAGAGGAAGGGGCTCCGATAGGTGACGAGCAAGAGGAAGGCGACCACACCAGCCGTCGCCAACAACAGTCGGGTATTGGCGCCTTCAAAGACGGCACCCAGGTCGGCCTGAATCGCGGCCGGACCGGTGACCTGCACGGTGACGCCCGGCGGCACGGCCGCGCGCGCGTCGGCGCGGAGTGCCTTGACGGCGGCCGCGTTGGCGGTATTGCCGGTCGCCGTGATCGGCACGACGGAGAATGCCGCCGTGCCGTCCTGGCTGGGGACGAGCGGCGAGCCGCCCTTGAGGACTGGCTGGGTGCGCAGTGCCCCGAGGGCCTCCGGGCTTAGCTTCCCCGTGTCGGCGGTGTAAAGGACCAATGCACTTGAGGCGTCATGTGCCGGGAACTGATCCTGCAACTCGACCACACGGGCGCTGTCGGAGCCCGCGGCATACCCATCGGTTGCGAGGGCGGTGCGGGTCGCGGACTTCACGCCGCCGATCATCGCCCCCGCCACGAGGAGGAAGAGGAGCGCGACGAGCCACGACCGCCGGCGTCCGACGACGAAGCTGGCCAATCGATCAAGGAGAGACATCTGGGGCTCCGATACGCTGGTGTCGTGCAAGGTCTGTAAGTAGATTACTAACCTAGTTAGGGATATCAGGTCAACTGTGACGGGCCGTGAGATGAGCGAACCGGGCGAGCAGGGCGAGCGGGGCAAGGATTCGAGTCCTGCGATGGACGTCGTCGCCGCGCCGGAGCTCCCCCACACCCGCTATGTGCGCGCTTTCCGGCAGACCTCGACCCTCACCGCATTGCGCGAGCTGCTCAAACTCGCCGACCAGGTCTCCCCCGTCCTCGCCCGCCGCGCCGACCTCGGTCGCTCCGAACTGCAGGCGCTCGAGCTGCTCGTCGACTCCCCGCACGGGCCGGTCGAACTCGCCGCTCACCTCGGGGTGACGTCCGCGGCTGCCTCGGGCATCGTCGATCGATTGCAAGCGCGCGGCCACGTCGACCGGCTCCCGCACCCCACCGACGGCCGACGCACCCAAGTCGCGCTGACCGCATCCGGCCGTGAGGAACTCCTCGGCCACCTCGTCCCGATGTTCGAAGCCCTTGCGGCACTAGACAGTTCGCTCACCGAGAGCGAGCGCGAGGTGGTCCAGCGCTACCTCGATGGCGCGATTCACGCGGTTCGCCGTGTGCTGGGGACCTAGCGCCCGTTAGGCTCATTTCCCATGGCAGCAACGAGGCTGATGCCGACCGAGGAATCCCGTCATCTCATCGACATGACCCGCGAGGTATGCCGTAAAGAGTTGGCACCGCGCGTGGACGCCTTCGAACGAGAGGGTGGCTTCCCGGAGCACGCCTTCCGGACGCTCGGCGAGTTGGGGCTGCTGTCGCTTCCCTATCCCGAGGAATACGGCGGCGGTGGCCAGACCTACGAGGTCTATCTCCAAGTGGTCGAAGAGATCGCCACCGTGTGGATGGCCGTCGCGGTCGGGGTGAGCGTCCACTCACTCACGTGCTACCCCGTCGCCGAATACGGCACCGACGCCCAGCGTGAGGCGCTCCTTCCCGACATGCTCAGCGGCTCGTGGCTCGGCGGGTACTGCCTCTCGGAGGCCGACTCCGGCAGCGACGTGGGCTCGATGTCGCTGCGGGCAGACCGCGACCATGACCATGACGGCGATGGTTATCGGTTGCATGGGGCCAAGATGTGGATCTCCCACGCCAGCCACGCGAACTTCTACACGACTTTTGCCCGCACCTCCGACGACGGCTCGCACGGGTTGAGCTGTTTCATCGTGCCAGCGGATGCACCCGGGCTGAGCTTCGGCAAGCCCGAAGACAAGATGGGTCTGCACGGAGACCCGGTGGCTCAGGTGATCTTTGACGACACCCCGGTCTCGGCAGACCGGCGCATCGGCGCTGAAGGGCAGGGTATGCCGATCGCGCTTCACGCGCTCGACAACGGCCGTCTCGGAATCGCCGCTGCGGCAACAGGATTGGCCCAGGCAGCCCTCAATGTCGCGACGAAGTACGCCAAGGAGCGCAAGCAGTTCGGGCGCGCCATCGCGGACTTCCAGGGCCTGGCCTTCCTGCTCGCCGACATGGAGGCAGCAGTCACCTCCGCCCGGGCCACCTATCTGTATGCCGCGCGCCTCAAGGACGCCGGCCGCCCCTACACCAAGGAAGCATCCGTGGCCAAGCTCGTCGCGACCGACGCGGCGATGCGGGTAACGACCGACGCGGTGCAGGTGCTTGGCGGTTATGGCTACACGCGTGATTTCCCCGTCGAGCGGTACATGCGCGAGGCCAAGGTCACCCAGATCTTCGAAGGCACCAACCAGATCCAGCGACTGGTCATCTCCCGCCAGCTGCTGCGCGAGAGAGGCTGACAGCACATGCAGATCACCGACTCGACCGTCGCCATTGTCACCGGCGGCGCGTCTGGACTCGGCGGCGCCACCGTGCGCCGGCTCGTGGCCGACGGCGCGAAGGCCGTCATCCTCGACCTGCCCTCCTCACCCGGCGCTGACCTCGCCGCCGAACTCGGCGACCGCGTGCGGTTCGTCCCCACGGACGTCCGCGACGGCGACCAGGTGCAAGCCGCAGTCGATGCTGCCCGCGAACTCGGCGAGTTGCGGATCGCCGTCATGTGCGCCGGCGTCGCGACGCCGGGCCGCGTCATCGGCCGCAACGGCCCGCTCCCCCTCGAGACCTACCGGTCGGTCATCGAGATCAACCTCATCGGCACCTTCAACGTCCTGCGCCTCGCCGCTGCGGCCATGCTCGACAACGAACCGGTCGACGGTGACCGCGGTGTCATCGTCATGACCGCGAGCATCGCTGCCTTCGACGGGCAGGTGGGGCAAGCGGCATACGCGTCCAGCAAGGGCGGCGTCGTCGGCCTCACCCTCTCAGCCGCGCGCGATCTTGCAGACAAGAACGTGCGGGTCATGACGGTCGCCCCCGGCACGTTCATGACCCCCATGCTCGCGAGCCTCCCGGACGCCACCAAGGCCTCGCTCGGCGCACAGGTCCCCCACCCAGCCCGGCTCGGAGAGCCCGCCGAGTATGCCGCCCTCGTGCGCCACATCATCGACAACCCCATGCTCAACGGCGAAGTCATCCGGCTCGACGGCGCTTTGCGAATGCCGCCTCGCTGACGTCGCGGCATTTTGAGGCCTTCCCTCGGCGTGTCCAGCCGACACGCCGAGGAGTCAAAAACTCGTCGTCGAAAAGTCGCTTGTAGGTCTTGCATCGCCCCCTAAACCGGGATAGAAATATCCCACGCCCTCCCGCAAGGGAAGGCAGTCGGAAGGCAAACGAGGTTCCCCCGCCTGACGGAGCAATCCTGATGGTCCGACTGGACGATGTCGGAGAGCCAGCCGCGCCGGCCGAGTTCGTATCGGCGTCACGATGCGGACGCACGAGGCCCCACCAACTCATACTTGGTGGGGCCTCACCCTTTGTACCGTGATTTCTGGCGCAAGCTGGGGAAATGTGCGGCGTGTCGCATGATCGGTCGAGCCCACCTCCCGAGCCGCCAGCTCGTTCACGATGAGCGTCCCGACACCCCCGCCGAGTCGAAGGTCGCCACGTCACGGAGCAAGCGCGCGCTAGCTTGCACGAGCGGCACGGCGAGCACCGCGCCTGACCCCTCCCCGAGCCGCAGGTCGAGATCGAGCAGTGGAGTCAGGCCCAGCGCCGCAAGCGCGGCCGTGGCCCCCGGCTCGCTCGATCGGTGCCCAGCGATGAGGTAATCCGTCACGCCTGGGCATAGCGCGTGAGCGACAAGCGCCGCTGAGCACGCGATCACCCCATCCAAGAGCACCGGTTTGCGGCGCGCGGCGGCTCCCAGCATGAATCCCACGAGAGCGGCGTGCTCGAACCCGCCGACCGCGGCAAGCAGGGTGAGCGCTGCGTCCTCGGCCCCGGGGACGCCCCTTCGAGGGCCGGTATGCCGGTCCAGCGCCTGCTCGATGACGCTCGCCTTGTGCGCCACCATCGCGGCGTCGCTGCCTGCTCCGGGGCCAGTGACGTCGACGGCAGGTGCGCCGGTCATGGCCGCGATGAGGGCCGCCGAGGCGGCCGTATTGCCGATCCCGAGATCTCCGGTGACGAGCAGCTGGACGCCGTCGTCGATGAGCTGGTTTGCGATAGTGATCCCGACCTCGATCGCCTCTTGACACTCGGCAGCTGTCATCGCCGGACCAACGCTGAAATCACCTGTGCCAGAGGCAATCTTGCGATCGACGACCCCCAGCCCAGGGGGCACCTCGCCTGCTACGCCCACATCGACAACGACGACCGACGCACCGACCTGGTCCGCCAGCACGCTGACGACGGCACCGCCGGTTGCGACATTAGCGACCATCTGCACGGTCACCTCTTGGGGCCACGGCGACACGCCCTGGGCCCAGACGCCATGGTCGGCAGCGAAGACGGCGACCGCGACAGGTGCCGGGATGGGAGGTGGGCACGCGGCATACATGCCGGAGAGTCGCTCGCCGAGGCCCTCCAAGCGCCCCATGGAGCCCGCGGGTTTAGTCAGCTGAGCTTGGCGCGCCGCGGCCGCGACGAGGGCGTCGGAGTCGAGTGGGCCGATGGCCGCGATGGTCTGCGCGAGGAGGGAAGGCACTCGGCCATCCTGCCCTAGCCTGTGGTGCGTGGCGGTGACCTTGGTGCTCGGCGGCGTGCGTAGCGGTAAGAGCCGCTATGCCGAGAGCCTGCTGTCCCACCGCCTCGACGTGACGTATGTCGCGGCGGGGGCCCGCCCCGCCGATCCCGGAACCGACCCGGAGTGGGCGGCCAGGGTGCGCGCACATCAGCACTCGCGCCGGACCAGCTGGCGAACCCGCGAGACCACCGACCTCGTCGGTGTGTTGGCCGAGAGCGGCGGCGCGCTGCTCATCGATTGTCTGGGCACCTGGATCACTGCCCTCATCGACCGGGCCGACGCCTGGGAGCACCCCACCGCCGCAGCATTACTCGTCCAGCGTGAGGGCACCGCGCTGATCGAGGCGCTGCAGGCCACCGACCGGACCGTAGTCGTCGTCAGCAACGAAGTCGGCCTGTCACTGGTGCCGGTGACGCCGTCCGGACGGGTCTTCCAGGACGAACTCGGGCGGCTGAACGCCGCGGTTGCCGATGTCGCCGACCGAGTGGTACTCGTCGTCGCTGGTCGCGTTCTGGAGCTCACCGACGCGCCTCGGGTCCCCGAGCTTTCCGCGCCCGCGCTGGCTCCCCAAGACCGGGCGACGCTTGCCGCAGACTCGCCGCAGATGTCTCAAACCCAGGACCGCGCGCCGCAGGACGCCCCGTGATCGACGCCTGGCGCCTGGCGATGGGGACCCTCACCGCGCTGCCCACGACCGCGCCGTCGCGCATCGACCGCAGCATCGCCGGGCGCGCCATGCTGCTGGCCCCCCTGGCTGGGCTAGTGCTCGCATTGGCCGTGGTTCTGGCGCGATTAGCCGTCGTGGCGGGTATGCCGCCCACGGTCGCCGCCGCGCTCACGCTCGCAGCGCTCGCGCTCGGCACTCGAGGCATGCACCTCGACGGGCTCGCTGACACGTGCGACGGCCTGGCGGCCAGCTATGACCGCGAGCGCGCGTTGGCTGTCATGCGCACCGGCGATGTCGGCCCCGCCGGCGCCGCTGCTATCGCCATCGTCCTGCTCATCGATCTGGCCGCCCTCGCAGCCCTGCTCGGCTCCTGGAGGGGAACTCTCCTCGCGGCGGTCGCGGTGGTGGCCAGCCGGCATACCCTCGCGTGGTTGTGCCGCGTCGGAGTCCCGAGTGCCCGCGCGGAGGGGCTGGGCGCCACGGTCGCGGGCTCCGTCACGACGGCGTATGCCGTCCTCGGCGCCTTCGTCGTTGCTGCCGCTGGCGGCGCGGCTGTTGTGGCTGCGGGGGGCCGCTGGTGGAGCGCGCTCGTCGTCGTGGCAGCAGCCCTCGTGGTCGCTATCGCGCTTGCTCGCCGGGCCACGTCTCGGCTGGGCGGCATCACCGGGGACGTCCTCGGCGCCGGAATCGAACTCAGCCTGGCCGTCGCACTCGCGAGCGCGACGGTGGTCGTCGCCGCCTGAACCGGACCTGCGGAGCCCGCGGGACCGGGCAGCCACCCCGCCTAGCGCAGCATCGCGCGGAGGGTGTCGATCGTGTCAGCGTCGGCGGGCTGCTTGTCCTCGCGGTAGCCCTTGACGCGAGCGAAGCGCAATGCCACCCCGCCGGGATAGCGGCTCGACCGCTGCACGCCGTCGATCGCGATCTCCACGACGAGCTCGGGGCGGACGTGGACGGCATACCGCGTGCGTGTGGTCTCTAACGCGAGCAGGCGCTCGGTCTGCCACGCGAGCGTGGCGTCGGTGAGCCCTTTGAACGTCTTGCCAACCATGACGAAGTCTCCCGGATCGCCTAGTGGCACAGCCGGATTGCGGGCGCCGAGGTGGAGGTTAGAGAGCCAGCCGGTGCGGCGACCTGAACCCCACTCGACGGCGAGGACCACGAGGTCATAGGTATGGACCGGCTTGACCTTGATCCAGTGCTTGCCACGACGACCCGCGGCATAGGGAGCATCGAGTGACTTGACGAGGACGCCCTCGTGGCCAGCAATAAGTGCATCACGTGAAAACTGTTCGGCCACAGCGGCATCCGCGGTCTCGACGGCCTTGATCGAGTAGTCACCGACGATTGCGGCCAACACCTCGCGGCGGCGGCGCAGCGGTTCGTCCAGCAGGTCAACTCCGTCGGCATGCAGGACATCAAAGAACGACGGCCGCAACAACTCTGCGCGCGCCGTGCTCGCCCCGAACCGGCTCATGGTCTCTTGGAAGGGCCTCGGCCCGCCGTCCTCGTCAAGCGAGAGGGTCTCGCCGTCGAGGATGAGCGAGCCTCCCGGGAACCTCGACACGACCTGCACGATCTCGGGCACGCGGGTGGTGATGTCGGCGAGGTTCCGCGTGAACACCTGCACGGCCGAGCCCAGACCCCCCGCGCGGTGGATCTGGATGCGGGCGCCGTCGAGCTTGACTTCGACCGACGCCGGGATGCCGTCGCCGATGGCCGCCAGCGCGGCGGCCGACGTCGCCCCCGTCGACGCCAGCATCGGGAGCACCGGGACGCCGACGGTGAGCCCGACCGCGTCGATGTCGGCTTGGGTGCCCGTCAACGCGAGGTATGCCGTGCGCCCGAGGGACCCTGTGAGCATGACCGCACGGCGGACGGGCTCGGCCGGCATACCGGCGGCTTGGGCGACTGCATCGGTGAGGACACCCGCGAGCGCTCCGATGCGGACTTCGCCGAGGAGGACCCCGGCGAGGAACTCCTGCTCTGGAGCGGTCGCGCGAGACCACAGCTGTGCGACCTCGGCTTGCCGCGCCGCGGTGGAGCCGACGCCACCACCGTCGGCGAGACGGGTGATGGCGTCATCAACGTCCGCGATCGTGAGGGTGGACGCGTCCGCGGGTGGGACGGCGAGGTCGGCAATGGTGCGGAAACCGACACCGAGTTTGCCTTGCCTCGGCGCCGCGACAAGGAAGCCGACGGCGGCCTCGATCTCCCCCGGATCGACCTGTCGCAACAGGTCGGCGAGGAGGCGAATCTTGCCGGTACGGGCACTCGTGGCGGCGACTGCTCGCGCCACATCAACCACCGCTGCCAACAGAGTCAACGAATCGCCTTCAGCCGCAACACTTCTGCTTGCTTGGTCTCGATCAGCGTCGTCGCGACAGCCTTGACCTCGGGGGTTGTTGAGGTCTTGAGGAGGTACTTCGCGAGGGTGATGGCCCCCTCGCCGTGCGACTGCATCATCCGGGCCCAGGTGAGGTCGAAGTCGTTGCCGCGGGCGTCGGCCAGCGCGGCGAGGGCGGGGGCGCTCATCATTCCTGGCTCCTTGTGACCCGGGTGATCGCTCGCGAGTGGGGCCGACTGCCACTCGCGCAGCCATTGTTGGGCCTGGCGCAAGACGGGCTCCTCACTCGCTTTCATCGTTGCAGCCACCTCACGGACGGCCATGGAGTCCCCGTACCCCGCTAACGCCAGGTCAGCCATGACCAGACCCTGAGTGTGATGGGCGACGAGCATCTGGGCAAACATGACATCGCCCGCCCGACCCGTGCCGAGCACGCCCGCGGCGGGGTTCGCATCCGCCGCCGTGGTGACACCGGCGGCACTGGGAACACCTCCGCTGGGCGTGCCATTCGACCCTCCCGAACAGGCGGTCGACCCGAGAGCGAGGGCCAGCCCAAGGGCGCCCAGCGCCACGGCGCGAGTCGCGGCTCGAGGGCGCATCATGGCGAGAAACTACCGGTGCACGGAGACCCGCGCACTGGAATCCGAGAACCCGGGGACCGTTCTCGGGACTACCCGCGCAGCGAATACACCAGAACGCTGTAGGGCGCGATGGACACTAGCGCGCTCACGGGCTGACCATCCTTTGCGTCGCCGTTGGCTTCGGTGTCGGTCGACAAGAAGTCGCCGAAGTCGTCGCTGTAGATCCGCGCATCGCTGTTGAGCTCGAGCTGCCACTGGCCGGCGAGCGGCATACCAATGCGGTAGTCCGTGCGGGCCTCGTGGTGGAGGTTGACGACGACCACGACGCTGTCGCCCGGGCCCCCGGCTGACCACCGGTGGAAGGCGAGGACATTCTCGTCCTCGTTGAGGTGGTAGCAGTCGACGTGCTGGCCGGTGAGGCCGCGGGTCGTGTCGCGCCAGTTGCGGCGCACCCGGATGAGGTCGCGGAAGAGCCGCACGATGCCGTGGAAGTCCTCATTGAGGTCCCAGTCGAGTGGTACATCGTCGCGGAACCATGCACCCTGCAGGAACTCCTGCCCCTGGAAGAGCATCGGTATGCCGGGACTCGTGAGGACCAGCGCGGCGCCGACGGTGGCGCGTTTCTGGGAGTGCCAACCCGTCGGGTCGCCGGGGTTGACCTCGGTGGGGACGCGGGCGCGGCCGTTGGCGACTTCGTCGTGGGACTCGGTGTAAATCACCCGGTGGTAGGCGTCGCCGTTATACATCGTGATGATGGCGTCGCGGAGGGCACCGATCGCGCGGTCTTCGTCGCTGCGGGCGATGACGGCGTGGCGCACGGGGTGGACAAAAGCCCCATCCCATTGGGCGTGGAAGGCCGCACCGCCCTCGGCGGTCTGGCTGATGCGGGGGTCTTGTTGCATGTCTTCGGCGATCGTGATGCTGCGCGGATAGGACTCGCGCACAGACGTATTGATCCACCGCATCAGATCCCAGCCTTCGGGAAGGTCGATGCCGCCGCCGTGGACGCTGCGGATATAGGGGGTCATGTCGAAGCGCAACCCGTCGACGTGGAAGTCGTAGAACCACATCATCGCGTTGTCGTGGATGAAGCGGCGGACCTCCTCGCGACCGTAGTCGGGGCGGGTGTCGCCCCACGGGGTCTCGGAGCGACCGTCCTGGTAGAAGTAGATGCCCCCCTTGCCGTTTTCGCTCCAGCCGTCGAACTGCCAGAGGTCGAGGTCGCTCGGCCCGAAGTGGTTGTAGACCACGTCGACGATGACGGCCAGCCCGCGACGATGGGCCTCTTTGATCAGGGACTTGAGGGCATCGGGCCCGCCGTATCCCGACTCAACCGCGAAGATGTGGGCCGGGTTGTAACCCCAGGAGAAGTCACCCGCGAACTCCATGACCGGCATGATCTGGATGGCGTTGACGCCGAGCTTGACGAGGTGATCGAGCTTCTCAGCGACCTGCTCAAAGGTGCCCGGGCGGCCGTCTTGTTCGGTGAAGAACGACCCGACGTGGAGTTCATAGATGACGAGTTCGTGGTGGCCGGGCAGATCGAAATCGTCTCCCGCCCAGTCAAACTGGCCATGGTCATAGATGACGCCATGGCCGACGGAGTTGGTGACGCAGCGCGCGTACGGGTCGATCCGATAGAGCTTGAGGTCACCGTTGTGGACGATGTACTTGTAGCCATGTCCCACGTGCGCGCCGGGCACATCGGCATACCAATTGCCGTTGCCCTCAGACGTCATCGGGAGATTGCGCTCGTCCCACCCGTTGAAGTCACCCATGACGAAGACCTCGGAGGCATGCGGGGCCCAGACGCGGAAGGCCGTGCCCTCGCCGTAGGGCAAGGCTCCCATGCCGGGGCGCACGGGAGTTTGCTCGGCCTGCTCAGCTTGCTGACCTTGCTGATCTTGCTGACCCTGCTGATCTGAAGAAGTCGTCACAAACCCTGAGGGTACCCAGCCCAACGCCCCTCAGCCGCCACAACGAGAGCCGGGACATCAGCGACAAACCGGACGACATCGTTGAGGTGAGTGCACGATCCGGGCCCAAAGAGGGTCGCGGAGACCCGGTCGCGCAGGTCGGCACACGGCATACCGACAACGTCTTGGACCGACGCCGCGGCGCGCGGGCATTCGGTGTGTGGAAGAACGTGCGGGGTCACCGTCAAGGCAACCACGGGGTATGCCGGGTGGTCACCGAGCGTGGCCGCGAGCGCGTATTCGTGCAGGACGCGTTCGGCGCCCGTGTCGTCGACGAAACTGTCGCGGAAGTGGGCGTCGATCTGGACCTGGGACGTGTCAGCGTCGCGCCAGGCGTCGAAGCGGCGACGGCGACTGATGCCCCAGGGTGGGAGGGCCGGCCACGTGTGCCAGCCGCGTGCGTCGTCCGCGTGGTCGATCGGGACCGCGTGGGGGGTGACCGCCCGGGGCGCGCCGCCGGTCGTCTCCAGGATGCGCGCGGCGCGGGAATCTGCTGCCCAGCCGGCGCAGACGTCGAGCCGGCGACCCGGCGACGGCAGCGGGTCGCTCGCGGATTGCGCGGCGCGTGCCCGGCCGCGCGTGAAGCCGCTGATGACATAGCCGCCGGGGAGGTCATCGAGGAGTTGATGCAGGTCCGAGCCCTGCTCGACGTCTTCGCGGATGGTGCGCCAGAGGCCGGTGCGCCAGCCGACGAGCGCTTGGCGACCGATGAGGGCACTGAGCGCTGGGCGGCGGGGGTAGGTCGAGAGGGCAGTCACGACGCCGTCGGTGACGGTGAGCGAGGTGAGTGCCGAGCCGAGGACGGCGTGACCGCCGTCGGGGTCGGTGACGAGGTCGCGGGCCCGGCCGCCCACGGCCAGGGGACCCTCCGGGCCCTCAGGCAGGGTGAGGTCGAGGCTCGTCGTGCGCCGGATCGAGGCCGGACGCCGCGGCGGTGTGCCGGGCTGCGGCCCCGGCAGACCGTTGTGGGCGAGCGTGTCGATCGACATGGTTCGAAGGGTACCGAGGCTTGTTGGGCTCGGTCTGACAGAGTGACGGCCATGGACTCTCCCTCGCTCCTCACCGTGATGGGCCTCAGCGCGCTCGCGATCATCGTGCTGCTCGCGATCACTGCGGTCGTCGCGCGACGCCTGGACAAGTACGCCGTCATCGACGTGACGTGGGGTCTGCTCTTCGTCGGGGTGTCGTGGGTGGGCATGGTGGTCAGCGGCTTCGCTCCGCGCTCCGTCCTCGTCGCGGCCCTCGTCACGGCGTGGGGTGGCCGGCTCGCGTGGCACCTGTGGCGCCGGACCCGCGGCATGGGCGAAGACCCTCGCTACGTCGCGATCCTCTCGGCGGCACCTGCTGGCAAGAAGTTCCTGTATGCCGCCCGCCGGGTCTTCCTCACCCAGGGCGTCATCGCATGGTTCGTGTCGCTTCCCTTGCAAGTGACCGCCTGGACGTCCACGACCCACCCCGCGCACCGCGAGATCGGTCTCGTCGGCTGGATCGGTGCGGCGGTTGTCGTCGCGGGTCTGCTGATCGAGGGAATCGGCGACGCGCAGCTGGCCCGGTTCAAGGCGGACCCGGCCAACAAGGGGCGGCTCATGGACCAAGGGTTGTGGTCCTGGACGCGCCACCCGAACTACTTCGGCGACTCGGTCGTCTGGTGGGGCCTGTGGGTGATTGCCGCCCAGGTCAACCCGGGGTGGGCTACGGTGCTCTCACCTGCGGCGATGACGTTCTTCCTCGTCAAGGTGAGCGGTGTGGCACTACTCGAAAAGAGCATGTCCCAGCGCCCCGGCTGGGCCGAGTATGCCGCCCGCACCAGCGCCTTCATCCCCCGCCCTCCCAAGCGCTAGGCGCCTGGCCGGGCACCCCCCCCCCCCTGAGGCGGTCGTCGAGCCAGGCGATGATGTCGCTCATGACCTCGTCACGGTTGGTCTCGTTGAGGATCTCGTGGCGAGCGTTCGGATACAGCGTCACCGTCACCGACGAGATCCCAGCAGCCCGGAACTGATCCGCGACCTGCTTGACACCCTTGCCGTTGTCACCCACAGGATCCTTGTCGCCAGACGCCATGAGGATGGGCAGGTCTTTGCGGATCTTGGCGACGTTCGCCGAGTCGTTCACCACACCCAGCCCGTGGAGCAGGTCACCAAAGAACCCCGTCGTAAACACCGCGCCACACCACGGGTCGGCGATGTACAGATCGACTTCGGTCCGGTCCCGCGACAGCCAGTCGAACTTCGTCCGCGCGGGCTTGAACGCGTCGTTGAACTTGCCAAACGTCATCGAGTCCAGCAGCGGGCTGCGCGTACGACGACCCCGCACCGTTCCCTCCGCAAAGGCGAGGACCCCGCCAACCTTGCCGAGCAGCCCCGGGTCGCCCCCAGCGCCGGTCAACACCAGGCCCGCGATCGACGAACTGTGCGACACGGCATACGCGCGGGACAGGATCGACCCCATGCTGTGCCCGAACAGGAACACGGGCAGGTCCGGGTGGTCCTCCGAAATGGTGCGGGTCACGGCATACAGGTCCTCGACGACCTTCTCGAATCCATCCTTGTCGGCGAAGTAGCCGACATTCTCGAGCGTGCCCGCGGTCTTGCCGTGACCGCGGTGGTCGATGGCGTAGACGTCGTACCCCGCGGCCGTGAGCCGCTCCGCGAACCGCTCATAGCGACCCGCGTGCTCGGCCATCCCATGCGCGATGAGGACGGCGGCTTTGGCTTCACCGTCGGGGCTCCAGCGATAGACGTGCAACCTCGTGCTGTCGGCTGCGTTCACGGTCGTCATGGAGCTGCGCATTTGGCCGGGACCCTTCGTTGGGGGACGCGAGAGTGTGATGCTGGGCACTGCCCACGAGGTCAGGTTACGCGGCCAGGCACAACCCATGGGGTATGCCGTGATTCCTCCTCACGCTGCTGGCGCCAGCGTGGCGGTAATCCAGCGTGGCGGCAAATCGGGCGAGTGGAAGGGCACAGGTGCAGGGTTGGGGGCGTCTGAAGCCTGCATCCTTGCCCTCCCACGCAAGGATCTGTAGTCTGCCGCACCCCCCTGGTCAGGCACCGGCGTCGGTAACTAAGGTAAACGTGTGGCCACCTCTGTGCGGAGATCCGTCCTTGTCGTCCTGGCGTTCGTCGCGTCCCTCGTCTTCACGGCGTTTACCGCGCCGGCCTCGCTTGCCGCAGGCGAGGTCGCGGCATCTTGGGGGACGGACTGTGCGACGATCGAGGTCTCCTCGAGTGGGTGGCCGGCGGACGACTTCGTGCACGTGCGCTGGTATGCCACGGCCGACAGCGCGACACCGGGCGTCGATGGGGAGGCCTGGTGGCCGGTTAACCAAGCGTGGAGCAAGCCAGTCGACCCCAGCAGGGTCCGTGGGTTCTCCTACCGCATCGTCTCGCCGGACGGCAACGGTGGCTGGACCGACGTCACGCCACTCAAGGACCAGGCCGCCTCGTGTGTCGTCGTCTTGCAGCCCTACGTGACGAGCGGATCGACCTGCGACGCGGTCGTCGTTGCTGCCCGCAACTTTGGCACCACCTTCCCCTACGTCATCACGACCAAGGTCAACGGGGTCGTTGCCGATCAGCGCACGGTCACCGGGGATGCGGCGTTCACCGTCCCATTCCCTTTCACCGGGGGCTCGTGGACCGTCGACACAAAGTGGCGCGATGACCCAACCGCGGCGTCCGGGATACACCACAGTGAGGGCACGAGCCTGGGCTGCGACTACATCCCCCCGGTAGAGAAGGTCGGCCTTGACGGCAAGCGGATCCAGGGTGCGTCCTGGGCCTTCGAATACTGCGCGAAATACAACGACGAACCGGATTGGATCTGCACCCCCACGTTCAACCCGGCGGACAAGATCGGCTGGAGCGACTACATCCGGCGCAACGTCGACTCCGAGGCGTTTGCCAGCCAGGTCCGCAACGAGAATTTGCCCCCGACTGAGGAAATCACGATCTGGGAGACCGCAGCCCCCGCGGGCTATTCGGTCAACCCCGAACGAGTGACGATCACCTTTGTATGCGGAGGGTGGCACCTCGGCGACCGCACGACCGCGTCGTGCAGCACGCCGCTCTACGGCTTTGACCAGGCGGCATACGAGGCCGCCGGTCGCACGATGGCGACCCAGAAACCGGTGCGCCTCACCAACGCCCGCGACATCCCGGTCATCCACAGCACCTCACCCGCGCTTGCGAAAGTCGACGGTGAGGGCAAGACCGTGGTCGGCGCCCGTGTCATCGGGTGGGCCTGCAACCGCTGGGACAATAGTGTCGAGTGGCAGTGCCAGAACCTTGCTGACTACACGATCGACCCCTCGGACGCTGGGTTCCTCCAGCGGGAGATCGCGGTAACCCTGCCCGATGGCACCACGACCTCGGCCTATCGCCCTGTCGAGAACCGCATCGTCATCTGGGAGTCCTCCGCGCCCGAGGGCTACACGTTGAGTTCCCGCATGTATGCCGTCGACTACGCCTGCGGTGCCTGGCGGACGATTACTGTGACCGAGAAGACCGAGGCAGCGGCCAAGAACGCCCCATTGGCCACCTGCGACTCGCCGATCCTGGCGAACAACACGTTCCGCTGGGTCAACGTCAAGCGATCGCACCCGTCCCACCCATCCCACCCGACCCCGGAGATGCCGGAGACGCCGTCGTCGCCGGACCACCCAGCGACGACGCCAGGGGCCCTCCCGGCCACCGGCAGCAACGCCCAAGACATCACCCCGGTAGCGGTCGCCCTTCTGGTGTTGGGCACCTCACTCCTAGCTGCGTCTCGACTGACCTTGACTCTTCGCAGGTCACGCACCCGCCGGTAGACCCGGCAGGAGCACCAGGCCAGCCAGCACGGAGAGCGTGTTGGTCACGAGCGCGCCTGCGCAAAGCCAGGCCCAATCGGCGCGCCAGTGACGCCGCCACGCCCAGCCGATCAGCAGAGCTTCGACGCCGGTCACGATGGTCTCCGCGACCATCAACTGCCACCATGAGTCGAAGCTCAGCGCGACGGCATACAGGATGGGGTGGGTGAGCAGGTTGACGACGACCGCGGCAACGAGCGCGAGTGGCCACGACACCCACGCGAAGAGCCGTGCGAGCACGGCATACACGGGCACTTCGACGAGCAGCGTGAGCCCCAACGCCGCGAGGTATGCCGTGGCACTCGCCGCCGCCGCGCTGGTCGCGTTGGCCATTGCGACCAGGGCGCCGCTCGCGACCACAGTCATCGGGCTCATCTGCTTCGGGATCCTCCACAACGTGCTCGAATTGCGTTATGTCCTAGGGCGATTCGGCTGGGTGCTCGACGGCCAGGTGGGGCTGCTGCTGCTCACCTTGATCACCGGAATTTGTGCGACGCGCCTAGGCGGAGCGTACCTCGGCACCTGGTCACGGCACCTCGAAATCACCCTCGGGTATGCCGTCCTCGCCGCCGGTGCCTGCCTCGGCTTCCAGCGCGCTCCAGGCCCCCGCCATCGCACCCTCGCGATCGGCGCGATCGCAGCCGCGTTGGTGGCGGCACTTGGGCTCTCGCTTGGCTTCCCGGCATACCACTTTGTCGTGCTCACTCACCTGCACAACCTCGTGCCGCTCGCCTTCCTGTGGGAGTGGTCGCGGCGGCTCGTGCCCCGTGCTCGCCGGGGCTTCCGCGCGGTGCAGGTCGGCTGGGTGCTGGCCGTGCCCGCGCTCATCCTCCTCGGCGCCGTCGACCGCTGGGTGAGCAGCGACGCGGGCGCAGTCGGCGCCCTCGTCGGTGACGGCTCGGCTGTCATCGCCGCGAGCGCGTGGCCCGGTGCGCCCGACGTGGGTCTGCGCTTCCTGGTGGTATTCGCGTTTCTGCAGACCATGCACTACGTCGTGTGGGTGTGGTTCCTACCTCGGGTCGCGCCTGAAGCGACGCGCGCGTTCGAGGGGCGGTGGCCGAGGCTGACCGCACGCCGAATCTGGCTGGTCGGGCTCGGCGTGGCGGTGCTCCTTGGTGTCCTGCTGTTGTCCGACTACGGTCAAGGACGCACGGTGTATGCCGGCCTCGCGACCTATCACGCCTATCTCGAGTTCCCCGTTCTCCTCGTCCTGCTCGTCCGCGGAAGGGTGTCATGACCATTCGCTTGTTCGCCTCACTCCCCTTCGACGTGGCACCGCCTCCGGTGACGGGTCGTGGCCCTTGGGTGTGGATCCTGCTCGCCCTCCTCGCCTTTGGGGTATTCGCCCTGGTCATGGCCTGGGTCAAACGTCGCTAGCCGCGAGTTTGGATCGCGCGAACTACTAGCGCCGGGTAGGGATGCCGTGTTGTCATGACAGTCTCGGGCACGCATCATCACCAGGAGCACACACATGATCAGATCTATCCGTCGACTCGTGGCAGTCGCCGCGTTGTCGATTGGGGCCCTCGCGATGCCCGCGATGCCCGCACAAGCCATCACCGGCGGCCAGCCGGACGGCAACGGCCACCCCAATGTCGGGCTGATCACGTGGTACGACGCGGAGGGACGTTTCCGCTGCACCGCGACGCTCGTCACCCCCACGGTCCTGCTGACCGCGGCCCATTGCACCGAGGGCGCCATCAACAAGCACCTCGTGACCTTCTCGACGTTCATCGCCGCGGAGGCGCCGAGCGGCATCCCGCGCGCGGCGGACGACCCGGGCACCGGCACATCGAGCGTTGGGTTCGCACCCGGCACGTTCACGGACACCCTCGGTCGCACGTGGTATTCCGGCACGGCATACAGCCACCCGAAGTACAGCAACTTCACTGACATGAAGAACTGGAACGACGTGGGTGTCATCGTGCTGGACGCGCCGGTCGTGGGGATCACTCCTGCCAAGATCGCCGGGCTCAACTACCTCGACCAGTTCGCGCAGCCCAAGCTCAACAGTACGCTGTTCACGATCGTCGGTTATGGGACTGAGGTCCGCAAACCCGACTCGGGCCCGCAGAAGCCGACCCCCCAGTCCTACCCGCTGCTGCGCCGCGTCGCCGACGCGCCCGGCCAGAAGCTCACGCCGCAGATCCTCCAGGTCAACGGCAACCCCAACGACATTCGCGGCACGGGAGGCTCGTGCTTCGGTGACTCCGGTGGTCCGACCTTCAAGAACGGCGTCGTCGTCACCGTGACGAGCTACGGCTACACCGACAACTGCCGCTACCTTGACGGCCTCCAGCGCGTCGACATCAAGGTGGTCCAGGACTGGCTCGCGACCTTTGGCGTCAAGCCGTAGATCCCGGCACCTTTCCCTGACGCACGTGCGGGGCGAGGCACGGCATACCTGCGCGGTATGCCGTGCCCCGCTTCGAGCCCGGCGTGCGTCC
Source organism: Actinomycetales bacterium (assembly GCA_016715285.1). Taxonomy (GTDB): domain Bacteria; phylum Actinomycetota; class Actinomycetes; order Actinomycetales; family Dermatophilaceae; genus Phosphoribacter; species Phosphoribacter thorii. The sequence continues at coordinate 181,111 of JADKAO010000002.1, forward strand.
GACCGCCCCTTCCCAATGAACCGCCGGCGTGAGCGATCACGTTTGCTGGTTTGGGACACGTTTTAGGGAGCAATTGGCTCCGGTCACGGCGTTGCCGGCCACACATCTGGCGCGACGGCCCACTGCGTGCGAGTCTGACGGCATGGACAGCACCATGCAGCACACTCCTTTGCTTATCTCGTCTCTCCTGCGCTTCGGCACCACTGTTTTCGCCGAGCAGAAGGTCATCACCTGGACCGGGGAGGGCTCCCGCGAGCTGACCTATGCCGAGGTCGGCCAGCGCGCGGCGCAGCTCTCACATGCGCTCCGCAAGCTCGGCATCGACGGCGACCAACGAGTCGGCACGTTCATGTGGAACAACGCCGAACACCTCATCACCTACCTCGCGGTGCCGTCGATGGGTGCGGTGCTGCACGCCCTCAATATCCGGCTCTTCCCGCCGCAAATCGTCTATGTCGCAACGCATGCCGACGATCGCATCGTCATCGTCGACAACACGCTGGCCAAGCCGTTCTCAGGGCTGTTGGCACACCTCCCCGGCGTGCAGCATGTCATCGTCAACGGCTCGATCGACGACGAGACCCGCGCAGCCCTCGAAGCGCCGGAACACGTTGTCGCCGTGCACGATTGGGACGCGCTGCTCGAAGGCGAGCCCACGGCATACGACTGGCCTGAGGACCTCGATGAGAACTCTGCGTCCTCGATGTGTTACACGTCCGGGACGACGGGGAACCCCAAGGGCGTCGCCTACTCACACCGGTCCAACTACCTCCACGCGGTGACGGCCGCACTCGCGCTGGGGGCCAAGCAAGGCGACCGACTACTCGTCGTGGTGCCGCTCTTCCACGCCAACGCGTGGGGTTTCCCCTACCTCGCGATGGCGGTCGGCGCGTCCCTCATCATGCCGGACCGGTTCCTCCAAGCCGCCCCGCTCGCCGCGATGATCGAGCGCGAGAAGGTGACTTTCGGGGCCGGCGTTCCCACGATTTGGAACGACCTGCTGAGCTACCTCGAGACCAACCCAGCCGACCTCTCGACCTGCCGCGGCCTCGTGGTCGGCGGTGCGGCGGCGCCCCCCGCCATGATGAAGGCCTTCCAGGAGGAGCACGGCATCACGATCATTCACGCCTGGGGGATGACCGAGATGTCACCGATCGGCACGGTCGCGATCCCGCCGACCACGGTCGAGCCTGGGAGCGACGAATACTGGCGGTATGCCGCGGCGCAAGGTCGGCTCGTCGTCGGCGTGGAGGGCCGCCTGGTCGGGCCAGACGACTCGATCGCACCGTGGGATGGCGAGAGCGTCGGTGAGCTCGAGGTGCGGGGCCCGTGGATCACGCGGTCGTATTACGCCAATGGGCGCGAGTCTGACGTCGACCGGATGGAGATGGAGTCGAAGTTCCACGATGGCTGGCTGCGCACCGGCGATGTGGGGACCTTGAGTGAAGATGCCTTCCTCGTGCTGACCGACCGCGCCAAGGACGTCATCAAGTCCGGCGGCGAGTGGATCTCCTCCGTTGACTTGGAGAACGCGATCATGGCTCACCCCGACGTGCGCGAGGCGTCGGTCGTCGGTGTGCCGGATGACCGTTGGGGCGAGCGGCCGCTCGCCAGCGTCGTGCTGCGAGCCGGATCACCGACGACGGTGGAGGACGTGCGCGAGTGGCTCGCCGGCCGGTTGCCGAAGTGGATGCTGCCCGAGCGCTGGGCCGTCATCGACGAGGTGCCCAAGACGAGCGTGGGCAAGTTCGACAAGAAGGTGCTGCGCAAGAGGTATGCCGAGGGCGAACTCGAGGTGCAGACGTTCGGTTAATCACGCAGCCTGTCTGGAGGCCCGGCGTCATCACCATCTACGAGCGATTGCCGAACGCCAAGCCGCTCACAAACATCGCGATCACGTTGTACGCCATGGAAATAGCCGAGAAGACGAGGATGCCGAAATACACGGGCCGGACAAACCCGAGGTTGCCAAGCCACGGCACAATGACGATCGCGGTCAAGATAAAGGCAGCAGCGTTAACCAGGGCGGCGATGATCAGTAAGACCATGAAAACGATCGGGACGGCTGGCTTCGGCTTGGCCACCTGAACTCCAGCCAAGAAGGTCAGGAACACTCCGACCAGTCCCAAGATGGGGCTGGCAGAGGCGGTCAGGTTGCCGCCCAGGAGATAGATGTTGGCTGCGAACGCCACCAGTCCGAGGATTCCGGAGATGAACAGCAGCGTCCGTGCTCTGAGCGCGCGCGGTGGCACCGATGGCGTGCCTTCAAAGGGCGACATCGCGCCGTGGCTGGCACCGACGGCGGGCTGCGCCGTAGCCCATGGCGGGCTCACCGAGGCCTGGGCGTGCGCAGGGTGGCCGAAGCTTGCCGCTGCGGGCATTGCCGGCGTCACGGACGCTGCGGATGCTGGCGCCGGCTGCGGTGGAGTTGCTGGAGCCCTGCCCGAGTCGGCCGGACCATGGCTGGACGGCATACTGGCGCGCAGTGCCGCCCGATTGATGGTGCGTTCGGCGACGGGGGGCTCGGAGCGTGGGGCAGGAGAACCGGACGCGCCCGATTCAGGAGCGAGCGCGGTGCCACAGCGAGGGCACGCTGGTGCGACATACGACAGCTCATATTGACAGCTCCGGCACATCACGGTGCTCATTGATGCCTTCCCGCTCCGTTTGACGGCGTCCCTTATCGCCGAACATCGTATCGAGCGTCGAGCTGGTCGGAACCCCGCAATTGCGTGGCTTAGCCCTTGAGCTCTGGGAACATGTCGTCACGCCACTCGTTGCCGTCCGGCTTGATCTCGCCGCGCGCCAATTGCTCCTCGCGCGAACGCAATTCGACGCGGCGGATCTTTCCTGAGATCGTCTTGGGCAACTCCGCGAATTCGATCCGGCGGACCCGCTGCCACGGCTGCAGGTGGCCCCGCGCATAGGCGAGGATCGACTTCGCGGTCTCGGCGTCCGGGACATATCCGGGCGCGAGCATGAGATAGGCCTTTGGGACAGCCAGTCGCACATCGTCAGGCGCGGGCACGACCGCGGCCTCGGCCACCGCCGGGTGCTCGATCAGCACGGACTCGAGCTCAAATGGGCTGATCTTGAAGTCGCTGGCCTTGAACACATCATCGGTCCGCCCGATATAGGTGATGTATCCCTCGGCGTCCCGACTCGCGACGTCACCCGTGTGGTACCACCCGCCAGCCATCGCCTCGGCGTTGCGTTCCTCATCCCCTTGATAGCCGGTCATGAGCGCGAGCGGCTTCACGGACAGATCGAAACACAGCTCACCCTCGCCCACTCCGTCAACCCGCAGCGAGGTGATCGGGTCGACGAGGACGACCGGCATACCTGGCAGCGGGTGCCCCATGGATCCCGCGCGGACTTGCGATCCAGGCGCATTGCCTACTGCCGCCGTCATTTCCGTCTGGCCATAGCCATCGCGCAACATCAAGCCCCACGCCTGCTGGACCTTGTCGATGACCTCGGGGTTGAGCGGCTCGCCCGCGCCGATGACCTCGCGCAACGACCCCGGCCCACCCGACAGGTCCGCGTTGATGAGCATGCGCCACACCGTCGGCGGCGCGCAGAAGCTCGTCACCGCGTTGGAGCGGATCTGGTGGAGCAGTTGCGGCGCGTCGAAGCGCACGTAGTTGTAGACGAAGACCGTCGCCTCGGCGATCCACGGCGCAAAGAACAGCGACCACGCGTGCTTGGCCCAACCGGGCGACGAGATCGTGAGGTGGACATCGCCGGGCTTGAGCCCCAGCCAAAACATCGTCGACAGGTGTCCAACGGGGTAGGAGACCTGAGTGTGCTCCACGAGCTTCGGCCGGCTGGTCGTGCCCGAGGTGAAGTACAGCAAGAGCCGGTCCCCAGGAGCGGTCTCTGGGTGCGGGGTCGGGCCAGCAGGCGTCTCGTATGCCGTGTAGAGGTTCTCCCAGCCAGCCGCCTCACCGATCGAGATCCGGCCATAGTCGCCCGGGACCTCTTCGAATTTGTAAGTCTCGCTGGGGTTGGTGATGACGAACTTGGCGGTGCCGCGCTGGATGCGGTCGACGAGGTCGGTCGAACCCGCTGCGGTCGTCGTCGGCATGATGACGGCGCCGAGCTTCATGACTGCGAGCATCGACTCCCACAGCTCGACTTGGTTGCCGAGCATGAGCAGGACCGAGTCGCCCTTGGACACCCCTTGATGACGCAACCATTGCGCCAATTGGTCTGAGCGAGTGGACATTTCGTCAAAGGTGCGCTCGGTGCGGCGGCCATCTTCTTCGACGATGATCAGGGCGCGCTGGTCGTTGCCACGGGCATAGGCGTCAAACCAGTCAATCGCCCAGTTGAAGCGATCGCCCAGGTCGGGCCAGGAGAAGGTCGCCACGGCCTCGGCTTGGTTGCCGCGCAGGGCAAGCAGGTGGTCCCGGGCCTCACGGTAGCGCTGTGTCGCGGTGGTCATGTCGACAACTCTGCCGCGAGTGACGCAGTTCGGCCACCGGAAGGGCTGCTCTATTTTGCGAACGCTCCGCGTGCTAGAGGCCGCGCGCTTTTACCGCAAGGTGTATGCCGTGCACGCGCCAAATCCACAGGCAGGAGAACGCCTTGCCCCAGTCGTACTCACAGGTCTTGGAGACAGCACTATCGCCCGGCCTCAGGCCGGGCGATAGTGGGACAATAGTGGGATCAGCTGGAGCTTCTCTCCTGATCCTTGGCTTCGTTGATGCACTTGGACGCCATCCGACCGAGTCCGGTGCCAATGGTTTTCAGATTGGGCTGGTGCCCGCGCCACCGCTTGGCGAAGGTCATCTGGTCAGTGCCTGCCCAGTTCTTCCCGAGCAGGGCCACCTCGGAGTCCACCGTACTGATCACACTGTCGAGTTTCTGCTGGATTGTCTGAAGCCTGCCGGCCGCAGCAGTTACCGCTGCGACGTCCATCCCGTGATCGAAGACTGCCATGAGAGTTCCTTCCGAAAAAGTGTGTGTTTTGGGGTAGCGCTGATGTCTAGCGTGAAGCCCGGGCCTGCTCGGCGATCTCCGCATCAAGTTTGGTCTTCATATCGGTGAGGAACCTGATGGCGTCCTGCACCTCCGCCCGATCTTTGTTCCGCCAATTGTTGACAAAAAGGACGGAGTCGTCGCCATTCCAACTCTTGTCGATAGTCGTCACTTCGGTGTCCAAGTTGTTCAAGATTCCCTGAAGACTCTTGATTTGTGCGCCCAGCTTCTCAGACGATCCGCGACATTGCATCAAGTTCATTCCCACCCAGCCGGCCATGATAGGCCCTCCTTCGTGTCATGCGATCCGATTGAGGAACGCTTTATGTGCTTCTCTGCGATAACTAAAAGGTACAGCTTTGCTGTTGGCCTGTCGATGGGGAGCACTCCCCATTCTCGGCCGACCTGCCAATCAAACGAATAGTGCTGCGCTGCAAGCAAATTGCGTTACGACTCATGGTGCCGCAACCTGAACGAGCTCAACACTCCCTCGTTCGACGATGAATCCGCGCCCAGGCGGCAACGCTCGTCGATCGATATCCGGGATGTCTACTCGGAAGATTGCGTGGCCTTCCATCCCTTCGGGATGAAGGACCATGCCTGCGCGTGACGTGCGCGCGCGTAACGGCAACCCAAAGTTGCTGCCGTAGAATTGCGCATCCGCTTCACTGATCACCAAGAGTTCGTGATCAACACAGGCCTTGAAAAGCGCCTCCAATTCGTCCTCGCCGCCGTCAGCGGTGAGGTCGTCCAGTCGCTCACAGATGATGACCGAATAGCGCGATGGTGGGCTTGACCGGATCTCCTCGGTCAAGGCCTTCGCGCGGGCGGAGCTCGCAGCCGCCCCCACGGAAACTGATGCCCAGATGCCCAGACCGACGAGAGGCGAACTGGCCCGCGGCGTGAAGAGGTGCATGTCGGCCATTGGCATGGCTCGGCGAGTCGAGATGCACAGAGTCGTGAGTGCGGTGGTGCGACCACTACCCGACGGGCCGGTGACGACAAACGTCCCCTTGGGTGTGAAGGTCTGCGGCGCCAAGGTGCTTGAGGCCGTGCCCAGCACTGGCTTGCCTCCCACTGTCGCAGGCAAGTCCCGAAGCTCGATCCTCTCGGCGAGACTCTCAATCTTGGCGGCCTCCGGGACGCCAGCCTTTCGGGCCGCAGCCGCGAACGCCTTGAGGGCAGTTGCCTGGATGGTCGGGTCCGGTGAGCCACCGAGCACGGCGATCTGGAGTTCGTCATTGCCAAACAACCCTCGGCCAGGTGCCGTCTCAGCGTCGAAGACATCGCCTGGCACCCCCAAGCTCAAGCAGTCATCTTCGGACATTCGCAGCACCACGCGCCGCTGTATCACGGGAGCCAACGACGACGGCATACCCGACTTCTGGTCGACGGACACGACGAGATGAATGCCCAGCGGGCGTCCGGCACCGGCTACCGCTCCCAACCGATCCAACCATTGGTACCTAGCCGATATTTCGTAGTTCTGCTTAAAGGTGCTGGCTCCGTCGATGAGCAGGATGATCCGCGGCTCGCTGGGCCGGTGGGCCAACCTGCGGTAGTCGGTGATCGTGCCCGCGTTGACGGCAGCCCAAGCCTCACTCCGTCGTTCGACTAGTTGCTCAAGGTGAGTGATGAGTCGGGCGACCCGCTCGTGGTCACTACCATTGACGACAGTGCCCACGTGGGGCAGCACGCTGAGGGAATCAAGTCCTCGGTTACCGAAATCAAGCCCGTAGACCTGGCAGGGACCGCCCTTGATCGTGTAGCCCGCCGCCACCGCGAGAGTGCGCAACGCGGCGGACTTTCCGGAACCGGAGACACCGAAGAAGGCGAGGTTCCCTTCCTGGTCGGGTCGGAACGAGAATGGGGGTTGCTCCTGCCGATCGGGCAGGTCAATGATCCCGATTGTTAGCTCTTCGTCCGTGCGACGCGAGGGCAGCCGTCCTAGGTCGTAGACGTCTTTGAGCGCTGGCAACCACGGAATACGCGGCGCCGGTAGCTGCGCAACGGAAGCCGCCTCGCTGATTGCCGACACCACCCGTTTGATGTCGGTGGGTCCGGGATTCGCCGCCACGGCGCGTGGTTCCTCATGCACCCACTCTTCAGCCGCTCCGAAGACCAGCGTATTGACGAGGATCTGTGGCGGTGGGGGCGTCTCGGAAGTCCACCCACCGGCATACCCCGTCTGAAAGGAGGTGAGCCGTCCGGGCCCACTCTTGCTCATTGCGCGACCCGGGATAGCGGGGTCGAACAAGGCCGCATCCTTGGACCCCAGCACGTCGTCGCTGTCTGCCTCATCGGCCATCCTCAACGCCAGCCGCAAGTTGGTGTTAGCGCGCAGATTGTCCTGATCACTCCGGCTGGCCGCTGGGTTGCGAGGATGAGGTGCAGGCCCAGAGATCGGCCACGCTGTGCGACGTTGACCATCCCATCGACGAAGTCGGGGACCTCCTGTACAAGTGCCGCGAACTCATCGACGATGATCACGAGGCTGGGGGGTGCGTTGACTTCCCCGCGCCGCTCAAGCTCGATGAGGTCTTTGGCTTTGTAGGTCGCAAGGAGATGCTCGCGATACCTCAGTTCGGCGGACAGTGAAATCAGCGCCCGCCGGACCAAGTGCGGTGATAGGTCGGTGACGACATCACCAAGGGTGTGGGGAAGGTTGGCACACTCACGGAACGCCGAGCCACCCTTGTAGTCCACGAGTAAGAAAGTGACCCGCTGCGGCGAGTGAGCTGCCGCCATCCCGAGGATCCATGCCTGGAGCAACTCTGACTTGCCAGAGCCGGTCGTGCCACCGACGAGCGCGTGGGGCCCCTCCGAGCGCAGGTCGACGCTGAATGCGCCCAACGCAGACTGCCCGATGAGTGCTCGAAGATTGGCCTGCCGCCGGCTGGGTTCGCTGGCAAAGGGGCCTGTAAGAATCGACCTCGACTCGGACCACCGCTCGATGACCCCATTGGGCGAGTTCGCGATTTCGCTTCCGGCCAACGTCACAAACGAGACAGCTCGCGGGAGATCGCTCGCATCATCGCTGGGCACACCAGCGTCGATGACCGGCGAGAGCAGCCGCGCCGCCGTCGCCGCCGTGTGTGCGTCACACGACTCGAGCCGCACCGGCGTCACAGTTTCGAACCGACGCACATACCCGACCGTGCCGTCGCCCTCGACCACGACATAGGTGGAGCACACCGCTGGCAGCCGCGGCTGCCCTTCGGCAACCCATAGCACTGCAACGCCTTTGCCTTGCCCCCGCTCTGCGAGCGCGACCAAGCGGCTGCGGTCGATGGGGGCGTCACCCTCGACGATGAGGAGGACATACGACGATTGTCGTGCTTCGAGGTTGGGACCACTCCCCTGTCCCAGCCGCGATTCGATGAGGTCTTCAAGTGCATCTGCGAGTGCTGCGCATTCCGGCGCGCTCGCGGCGAGATGCTCGGTCCCGAGAGGTGAGTGGGGGGAGTTCACGTGCGGCAGCCACTTGAGGTAGTCCCAATCCCTGGCGGTCTTCGTAGATGCAAACGACGCAACGCTGACTTCTGCGGGTGAGTGCAGCGCGACAGCCTGCAACACCAGAGACCGGGCAACACCGAGCGCGTGGCCGCGCGGGCCAGCGATTCCCACGGCGCCGTCGATGAGCGGCCGAACGGCAATCGGGACGTCTGAGATGAGGTCTAACCCGGTGAGCAACTTCTCGAGCTCGAGCCATGCCTCCGCACGTGATCGCCCCACCTTCGGCATTTCGGTAACGCACAGTGATGGCAGGGTGCGCAGTCGGGCACGCAACTCGAGATACCGAGGCTCATCGATCCGCCGGAACCATAGTCGAGGCGAGCGCTGCACAATCGCGTCCACGCACTCGGCGCCATCGAGGTGCATTTCCTGCCGCACGGCTCGCTCGATGACCTGCTCTTCGCGGATACGATCGGCGATCTTCCCGACGTCTTCGCGGAACTCCGCCATGAGTTGCCGGAACTCCCGCTTTGATGAGATGCGCTGCTCGACCGCAGCGCCAATGACCATCAGCGGCATCATCAGGAAGAACAGCAGCGACAGGATGTTCTGGGTCGCGAGGTACATCACGCCCGCAAAGACCAGCGGTAACGCAGCCATGAACCACGGGAGCGGCTGCTTGCGGGGCCGCTCAGGCAGGTCAGGCAGGGGGAACTCTGCCTCGTCAAAGACAGGCCCCACCTGAGGCGAGCGGGAGAAGAGGACCTGCGATCCCTCAAAACCGAGAACCCCGTTGATGCCGCTCTTGACGCGGGCTTCGTGGTGCTCGTCCTTCCATCGCACATGGAACTGGGTGTCGCCGATCTGGACTCGGTCACCGGGGAGGAGTTTGGCTCGGGTGGAGGGCTTCCCGCCGACGATCGTGCCGTTGGCAGACCCCAGGTCAACGATCTCGACAATGTCGGAGACCACGAGCCGCGCGTGTTACCGCGACGCGAGTGGGTCCGTCAGCATGACCTCACATCCACGTCCGCGACCGACGTATGACGTACCCGTGGTCACCGGGAAAGACCTACCCCGATCAGGCCCTTCAAGAACGACCAGGTCGAGGACTGCCCGCGTCGCGCCGCCGAATTGGTCACCCGCCCATGCGAGCCGAACGTGGCACCCCGAGCGCAAACCGCTATCGCCGACCGTTGCCCGTGGGTCCAGGACCTGGCGATCACCGTCGAGGAACTCAAGGGTCTGCTCACCTGAGGCCGGGGCGGGGTGTGCAGCACTCTTGGGGTCAGCGAGGGCTAATTGCGATGCGAGCTCTCCCACCCTGACCGAGGCGTCAACGGTGGATACGAGATCAACGTCTCGACCATGAGCCTGGAGGGTCAGCTTGAGCTTCATGACTCTGCCTTTCCACCAGTATCGGTCGGCTGACCGGTCGCAATCCACGCCGATGCGGTCGATCCCAGGACCACAAGGACCCCGCCGGTCAAGCTCACCGTGATGTGCTCGCCGGCTCGAAGGGCAACCCCTGGCTCACCTGGGACGAAAACGACAGTGCCGTTCTTGCTCTTGAGGTCGCTCACGATGAGCGAACTCCCGTCCCGCTCCAGGCGAACGTGGGTGCGCGAAACCATTTGGTCTCGAGGCGCCAGACGCACCGCGACGCGCGGGCTCGACGCGCTGAGGTCAAAGGCAGGTGCCCTGCCCAGAACCATGGCTCCCTCAAGCGGGAGCGTCTCGCCAGACGACAGCAGCACGTATGCCGCGTCCAGCGGTGCAATCTCGCGCTCGGCTTCGGCGCCTTTCCTGGACTGGCGGGAGTCGGCACTGAGCCACCGGGATGGCTGACGGGCCGGCGCGCCGCGATCATCCTCCGGCGCGACGGGCACCGCCTCCGTTGGCGCCTCGGCAGACACATCGAGCTGGTCACTGGTTTCCGTGGGTGGTGCGTGGACCGCTTCTAACTGGGGGGGCCTTGTCGGGGTGTTGGTGCTCATCCCCAACTCCTGCAACCACCAAGCATCCGGAACCGCCGCAGGCGGAGGTAGCCACCGAGCAGCCTCCTCCGCCAGGGCCACCGAGGGAACGCTTGCCGGAACTGTCTCGCCGCTCAGAGATCGAGCTGTGACCGGTTCGACCTCAACTGCAACGATGGGATCGTCCCGCACCTCGGGTCTGGCTGCGGCCGACGCTGACGTGACCTCCGCGGTCTCGGAATCATCCGTCGGTTCGAGCCGCGCTGCTTGGACCCCCCAATCCACGAGGAGATCCACCACGTCATCCCCATTGGAACTGACGATTTCGCGGCGCTCCCGGTTGCTCAGGATCGCTCTCGCAGCGCCCCGCACCATGGCACGGCATACGGGAGGGGTTTGCACCCCAGCGTATGCCGGTGCGCCATCAAGGTCGGAACCCGCTGCTTCGTAAGCTGCCAAGACGACATCCATGGTGGCGCGGTCGGCGAGCCCACCCAGCACTTTGGCGAGCGGATGCGACCGTGGGACGCGGATCAGCGCCTGGAAATCTTGCCCACCGATGTGGGTCCATCCCTTGGCGGTAGGGACGTCGTACCGGATCCGCGCCATGGCTGGTCTCTTGGCTCCTGCCTGCTGGGTTGTCGAACGCTGCGTATGCCGCGCCAGCGTCAGACCGCAGCCCACGGAGTGACGACGATCGAGGACATCACGTCACGCAACCTCGGAACGTCCTGCTCCTCTCGTGCGACGAGACACGAGCCGGTCACTTGGACCAGGAAGGGTAGGGCACTCTCGATGGGGGCCTCAGCGACTGACAGCAGGTGCATCTGGATGATGCGGCCCACCTCGGGTTCGTGCCAACTCAAGTCGCACCCGTCCCACTCGCGTCCGTTCAGCTCGACGGTGAAGGGGTCGGAGAGCGCTCCGGCTGGCCGCTGTTGGGCTTCGACAGCAAGCTCGTCCAGCGCCACTCCCGGCACCATGCCCGGCGCACGGCGGCTGATGACCACCACCACGTTGGGTCGGAAACCCTCCACTTCGGGAGCAGTAGCAGCGAGGGTCGTCCTCGGCGTCGAAACCGCTGTCCAATTCTCTGGCACCCTCAGGGAAACCCGGGGCTCTGCGGGGAATTCATTGCTGGGGTAATTCAACTCAAGCACTGTCATGTTCCTCTCGGACGAATAATGTCGGAGCGCTTACCGAACTCACGGGGCGGCTACTTGAACCAGGAGCTGATGCCCTTGCCGACGAAGTCGGCCATCTTCCCCGCGCCTTCTACAATTGGCTTGGTGTCAATGCTCACGTCCACGCTATACCCCAGCCCGAGACCGACCGCGGCACCCATGTCAATTTTGGTATTGACCTTCCCGTCCTTGAAGTCCCACTTGGCGTCGAACTTAGCTCCAGCGCCGGCGTAACCCTGGATCCCCGCTTTCGCTTTGGCCATACCAAGATCGACGCCTGCCTCGACTTCCGCCTTAGCACCAACAAATGCTTCACCCTTCAGGTTCGCGGAGAAGCCGTCCTTACCGACCGCAACGTGACCCGATCCTGATGCTTCGGCCCCAACGCTAGCCTTCCCGGTCGCCGTGAGGGGGCCGCTGCCGACCTTCCCGGATACGCCCAGCAGAGTGGCTCCAACACTCGCCGCGGCGCCCGCCTGCAGTTGGCTGTCATTGAAGGTCACGGCGCCACTTGCGGATGCATCCAACGCCAGAGCCTTGGCCTCGAAGTTGTCCGCCTTTAGCTTGACTACAGCGGGGTCCGTGGAGATCTTCCCCTCGACGAGGGTGACCTTCGCGTCGGGGATGATGGCCTTTTGGTAGTCCTTCGGAGAGACCTTCCCCTCGTTAAGGTGCTTGTAGTCGACAATGTCTTCGATGCCTGAGCGGTCAGCCGATCCTCCGGTGGTGATCTCGGTCCGGGGGTCGTCGGACCAACCACCGCCGCCACCGCCGCCCCCAGCGAAGGATCCCCTGCCAGTTCCAGGCACGCCAGCGAACACGTCGGCGGCAGATCCGGACGACGCCCGGCACTGCTCACCAATCTCTGCTGACAAGCTGGCCGCCAGTGTCCTCACCTGCTGTGCAAGGTTGGCCAGAGTGGGTTGAATCTGCGTCTGGTGACGATGAGCGAGCCGGGTGAGATCGGGTCCGCCCCATTCCCGTTTGAGCTCTCCCATGACCTCAGTGACGGCACCGTCGACCTCCTGAAGCCTGCTGGATAACCGCGATAACTGATCGACCGATTTTCCGAGCGCGTCAAGGTCAGCGCCTTCGGTGAAACTCATGTCGCCCTCCTTACCTGGTGCACCATGTCCGCTATTTCCACCTGCACCGTATTGGCGACAGCGCGTGATGCCAATGGGGAGGACTCCCCGCCAATTCAGGCGCTCGCCACACGGGTACGCGCCGTCCGACCAGCTTCGTTCTGCGTCACCTTTACTGTGACCGTCGGCCCCAGCTCAGCCACCTTGGGCGCGTTCGCGGCAAAGGAGCGCAAACTGAGCGCACCCATCACCCGCCGCCACAGCGGACGACCCTTGCCCATCTTCTTTCGCGCTGCCTTGACTTCAGCCCAATATGCCTGCACCACAGTGTCATCGGGTTCGCCAGGGCCAAAGACACCACGGTCGGCTTGGTCAGCCAATGAGGCGACTCCAAAGGCCGCCAGGGCACGACCTTGCTCGTGCCGTGTCGCGGCAGGCATGACCGGTGCCCCAAAGTCGATGGCTCGGTCGACGATTTCGCGCCATCCGCCAGCTAGTCGAGTCGTCGCACTGCCGTGGCGCTGTCGCTTTCTCCGACGAAGCATCTTGGCCCCAAGGACAAGCACCGCGAAGGCCAACACCGCCGCCAGCGGAATACCAGCGACTCTCGCCACAGCCATCACCCAAGCGGGCCAGACAAAACCTGACTCATCGGTCTTGCCGCTGCGCATCGCACCCGCATCGGTGTCAAACAGGACATCCGAGGAGCCTGGCGGTCGCGAAACTTGCGGAGGAGGGACGATCGCCGCCTGGCGCTCCTGGATCGGGTCGTCCTCGACCTGATCTGGTTTCTTGGTGCGATCCGGCATAAAGCGTGTCTCGGGGATCGCCAGCCACGACCCACTAGCGGCAAGCACCTCCACCCACACGTGCACGTGCTCGCCCTTGATTTTGCCGTCGGCGGGCACGACGGCACCCATGACGACGCGCGCCGGGATGCCCAGTTGGTTGGCGATCAGAGCAAATGTCGAGGCGTACTGCTCGTCATTGCCCACGAGTTGCTTGGCGTTGACGAATGCCGTGAGCCGACCCATGCTGTGCCCTGGCAGATATCGGGCTTCACCCGCGGCCGTGCCGTCACTGTAGGCACCCGTCGTCTGGAGATGTTTTGCAACCGCGAGAAGTTGCGCCGAGCGATCAGTCTGCCCAGCGCTCCATTTGGTTGCCTGCGGCGCAAGAAACTCTCCTGCGGCAGTGAGGGATCCACTAGTGAGTTGGAGGGTCTCCCCACCGACGGCGACACGCGTCCCAGTGATGTCGATCTTGTCCCCTGCGCGGAGCCGATCAGGCACGATTCCTTGGCTCGCAGCTAGGTCATAGCGGAAACCATCGAGATGCCCGGACTTCGTGTCGCCCACGAAGTCCACGCGGGACACAGCGCCGGAAGCAGGCAGCCAGGGACTGAGACCGCTCAGGGCGGCGTATGCCGGTTCGACAGTCACGGCATATGTCACCGAGTCGCCCTTGCCAGATTGGTCAATGAGCGACCCGACCCGCTGATAGCCGCCGGTCCCCGTCGCACCCGACGTCGGACGTTGTGCCGACCACACCGTGCCGTTGTAGTCATCGAGCGTCGCGAACCGCAGCCGACTCCCCTCCGGCAACCCGGTTACGGTGAGGAGTGGTTGGTCCCACAGAGTCTTGGCCCCTTCGGTGAAGCGACGGAAGCCTGCGACTGGACTGGCGTAAACCGCCGGGTCAAAAGGTGGTTCGATGATGGTCCGCAAGACAAAGCGCTCCTTGGCGCCAGCGCCTGGCATTGCTCCCGCGCCGGTGACCGCGACACCTGCAGCAAGCGCCATGAGCGCGGCACCGGTCCCAACCCGGGCCAATCGTCCGTTGCGATTCGCCGACGCCAATTGCACCACTCGGCGGCGGGTGCGCACCACCAGCCAGCACACCCCAAGCCCAGCGAAACCGAGCCCGACAGGGATCGGCGCCCCGGCCGACCGCGTCCCGAGCAGAATGACCGACGCTGTCAGCAATCCGAGCGGCAGCAGCGGAACCCAGGCGGGCCGGACCCGGCGAGCCACCGTGAAGGTGATCGTGCCGCTGAGCAGCCCAAGGAGGTAAGGAATGGCAACGAGGGGGCCGGTGGTGTTGACGGGTGGAAGGGTCGTGACGAGGTCTTTCCAGCCTCCCACCGCAAGCTGCGACAAGCCCGTCACCGCAGCCGGGGTCGGGAGAATGCCGCCCAGCGAGTCTTCCCGCAAGGCAATCGCGCCACCGAGCAGGAAGTACGCGACCACCGTCAGGCCAGCAAGGACGATTGCCGGCTGACGCAAGACATTGGCGAGGTGGGCGATCAGGATGCCCAGGACGATGCCGATAACACCAGCGACGAGATATAGGGGGCTGTCAAAGGTCTTCCAGAAGGCGAGCATGGCAAGGCTGCCGATGCCAGCGACAAAGGCCGCGTCGATGAGGTCCGGTCGGCTAGGAGCGAGGGCCTTGACGCGGTCGATTGCTGACAACCCCGCAACGGTGGTGGCTGCCGTCGTCATGAATTCACACCTCGCAACACGATGGGCAAGTCGGCCAGCCGCGCAATAGTGAGCAGCGTCGTGGGACCGAGCGTCGACATCCCGGCCTTGCTCGCGGAGTCAGCTCGCACCGCAACAACGGAAACCTGGGGCGGGAAATGGGCCGCAGCCTGGCGGATCCCGGTCGCGTCGCGAGCGGATCCGGTGATCATCACCACCACGGAGATGTCGGGGGCATGCTGGGTGAGACTCCGGGCCGCTGACATGAGCGAGCTGTCGTCAAGCTCCGCGCGCGCGAAAACGTCGAGGGCCACAGGCGGCTCGGGGCCGAAGACTGCGTGCTGACCAGCGGCGATGCTGAGATCCATCTCGTCTCGCACCGCCCTCACCGCGATCGACGCCCCAGCAGCGACAGCGATCTCGAAGTCCGCTTCCACGGCATACGAGCTGGTCTCGCAGTCAACGAGGACCGCGATGTGGGAGCGGCGGGTGTCGAGGAACTGGCGCACGAGGAAGGGCGACCCAGTGGGCGTGCCGGCCAGCTTGGCGGAGGAGCGCCAGTGGATGTAACGACGATCGTCGCCAGGTGCGTATTCACGCAGCGTGTGGAAGGCGAGGTCGGTCATCGACATGTCATTGGTTGCCTGGCCCTCGAGGTCGCGCAGGAGTCCCGACCCGACCGGGTCAACCGGCATGGTGCGAGGGTGGACAAACAGGTCGACCGGAGCCGTCCAGATCACACGACGGGACACCAGACCGAACGGGTCCCCACGGCCGGTGCTAACCGGACCGACAGGGAGCACCGCACGACGGTTCGTTGGGATGACGACGAACTCTTCGTAGCTCTCCCCCGCTGACAGGGTGGGGAGATGGAACTGTGCCCGGCCCTCACCGATGGGCACCTCCAGGACGAGCGGCAGAACCGGACCCTTGCCCTGATTGGCAACCGTGATGCGGGCCGCCGCCCCGCCGCCCACGGTGACGCGCTGGGGTTGGAGGTCGAGGCCGACCACCAACCGCATCCGACCGAGCGTCAGGAGGGCCGAAGCCAACACGATCACGAGACCAAAAACCGCCAAGTAGTACGCCTCAACCCACCCAAGCGACCAGCCAACCACCCACGCCAATGCCGCCACCGCGAGCACGGTCCACCCGACCGGGGTCACCGCCCGCAGCACTGGGGTCACGCGGGACGTCACGGGGGCCATCGCCCCCCACGCGGCGCGCGCCGTGCCGGCGACCTGTTCGACGATCGGCTCGATTTTGCGGTCGAGTCGCGCTACGCGGGCAGCGAGCGGAGCGAACGGGTTGCGCCGCAAGCGTCGCGTGGATCTCCCGGTTTCCACGGCGGGACGCGGTTGGATGAGGCGCCGACGTCCCTCCGACGGGGCGCGCGGCCCCCTTGGGGGCGCGGTGGCTGCCAGGCTGGGACATGCCGTCAGCCGACTCGCTCGGTCGGAGCGACCACCTCGGCGAGGAGGTCGTCCACGATCCGCTCGACGGAGACCCCGGTGAAGAGCGCCTCGGGCTCGAGGATGAGACGGTGCGCCATGATCGGCAATGCCAACGCCTTGATGTCGTCCGGTAGGACGTAAGTGCGGCCTTGGCTGATCGCCCACGTCTTCGCGCATCGCACCATCGCGAGGCACCCCCGCATGGACAACCCAAGACGGACATGAGTATGCCGTCGCGATTCTTGCGCGAGGTGGCTGATGTAGGCCAGCACTGCTGGGTCGACGTGAACGTCGTTAGCCATGGTTGACATCTGGGCCACGGCGTTGGCGCTGATGACGGGTGTGACATTGGCTGAGCGGTCACGCGTCGCGGACTGAAGCAGCAGCTCCACGGTGACCTCATGATCGGGGTAGCCGAGGTTGGTCTTCATGAGGAAGCGGTCGAGCTGCGCCTCGGGCAGGCGATAGGTGCCTGCCTGCTCGATGGGATTTTGGGTGGCGATGACCATGAACGGCCGACCGACCGAGTGGGGCTGGCCGTCCACAGTGACACGGCCTTCTTCCATGACCTCGAGGAGCGCCGATTGGGTCTTGGGGCTGGCCCGGTTGATCTCGTCGGCAAGAACGATCGTCGCGAAGATGGGCCCTTGGTGGAATTGGAAGGTCTGGCGCGCCTGGTCGTAGACGGTCACGCCAGTGACGTCGCTCGGGAGCAAGTCCGGCGTGAATTGGATCCGGCTATGGGTGCCCTGGACCGTGTTGGCCAAGGCCCGTGCGAGCTGGGTCTTGCCGGTGCCGGGGTTGTCTTCGAGGAGCATGTGCCCTTCGGACAGAAGGCACGTGATGACGAGGCGCACGGTGTGCTCCTTGCCACGCACCGCGACCTCGACATTGCGGACCAGTTGGTCGAAGGTTCCGGCAAACCATTGGGCTTGCTCACTGCTGACGGTCATATCTCTCCTCTAAACCATCGCTGCTGCTCGAAGTCCCTACCCTCACGGCGCGCTACCAGTCCATCTATTACTGACGGCACCGTTGTCGCAAATTTCCACCCATTTCCCTGGATTGATTCCCCACCAGTTAACAGTCGTAATAAAGCCATTTCCTTGAGACCAATATGCGTATGTGGTCTGGGATCCTCCCGTCAGGTTAGGCGGTTCACGATCGTCTTCCAAGGCAGGCACGCCTGGTTGAAGCAGCCGTTGGTCACAGTCGAGACGATGCACGTCATCCACGCGGTAGAGTAGATGCTCTTGTTGAATCAGACCACGACAATGCGACAGTAGGCGGCGGTGGATCTGCTGTTTGAGTGTTGGAGTCGAGCTGACCAGGCACGGCGCGACCGGCGGTGTCGGAGATCGTCACGTGCGCTCGATCGGTGACCGAGTAGCCCACGCCATACCCGCCGAAGTTCCACGAATTCGCACCGACAGTCGACACGTCGTAGACATGGCCAGTGTCGGTCCACACGTGGACATTGATTTGTCGACCATTGCCGTTAGCACTGACGTGCACTTGGAAAGTCGTCGGTCCATCCTTGCTCAAGGAAATCGACGGTGCCGCGATCGGGCCATAGGTATTGACATTGTTAGCTGGCGAGGTGGTGCAGCGATTCAACTCGTTACACAAACGCAGCGACACCGAGTAGTTCGTCCCATTTTGGGGCAGCGAAATCAATTGCCCAGAGAACGACTGCCCGCTCGGGCTGGCCGCCGGCAAACTGCCGCCGGCGCCGCCGTTGAGCAGCCATGTGACCGTCGACCCCGAGCCTCGTGACGCCGGCACGGCATACGTCATCGTTGCCTGGTTGTTGGTCCCTGTCGGCGACACACTCCACCCTCCCCATGCCGCGGGGGTGCCTGTGGCCTGGAAGGTCGAAGCCGCCCCCGCGGTCGTGTGCGCCGCGCCGCCGGTGGCGTTGGTGGCGCTCACCGAATACTGATAGGTCGTGCCGTCATAGGCGACGCCAGCGTCCTGGCAGTTCGTCGCCTGGACCGCGGCACAGATCACCTTCGCCCCACCGCCACCAGTGCGGTTGACCGTGTAGGTCACGGGGGTCGGGCCGTTGGGGTCGACCGCGCTCCAGGACACCGCCACCACGGCCTGCGCCCCGCCTGCCGTCTCCGTGGAACCGATGGTGGGTGCCCGGGGCGCACCTGGCGCACCAGAGGACTGCCCCTTCGTCGTCACCGCGGGTCCAGGGCCAGCGCCGTTGACCGCGATCACCGTGAAGTCGTAGACGTTGTTGTTGACCAGCCCTGACGGAGTGGCCGTCGTCTGGCCGCCGGGCACCGTCATCGAGCCGCCACCTGTCCACGAAATCCGGTACTGCTGCACCGCGGAACCGTCCACGGCGGCCGCACCCCAGGTGAGCGTGATGGCACGGTCGACGGGGTTCGACGCCGTCAGAGCGGTCACTGCAAACGGCACGGCGTCGGGCGTGACCGGTGGGGAGGCGGCACTGGGTTTGCTCCACCCCGCCTTGTTATGGGCCTCGACAGTGAAGGTGAGCGGGTTCCCATTGGGCACGCCCGTGATCGTGCAGGGCGAGGCCTGACACAGCTGGGTCTTGCCGCCTCCCGTGACCCGGTATTGGTCGATCGGCGCGCCGTGGTTGTCCGGTGTGCTCCACGACAGGGTGGCAGAGTGGCTCTGCAGCGCGGTGCCGGGCTGCACATTGGTCGGCGCATCCGGTATGCCGTACACGACGAGGGTGACGGTCCCGACGACTTGGCGGTCGGCGCGCGCGGTGTCGGCCACGTCGACTGCGGTGACCAGGAAGGTCATCGTGCCAAACGAGGTCGCCGCTGGGGTGAGCTTGACTGTGCCGCCCTCGCCCGTCGCAACCGCTGGTTGTCCCGAACTCTGCCGCACGCCAACCACGCTGAAGACCGGATCCAACAGTTTCGAGCGCATGTACTGCGCGAGTTGAACGGTCGCAGTGTCACCTTGCTTGATTCCTTCAAGACGCACAGGTGCGAAGCTCGGTTTTGGAGCTCCGACGACGAGCACCGAGATGATCCCCGGCACGGCCTTGCTGCCAGCCACCGTGACCGAGATTTGTCCGGTGGCTCCAGGTTTGGCGGCACCTGCCGCGGTGACCTTGATCCGGTGCTCACCCGAACCCGCGAGCGACACGGCGTCGATGGGGGTCTTCCATTCCGCGGCATACATCAAGCTCGGAAGCGTTGCACGGTCTGGAACCCACACGTGGCACAGCGAGGTCACGTCGAGCGTGACCGGACCGCCACCTTCGACGACATTGATGGGGTCAGTCGGGCATCGCAAGACAGGCGTCAGGGGGCCGACCTGGACGGGAATGGTCACAATCGCACGTTTGCCCTGCGGGTCGTCGAGCGTCGCGCCGTCGGTGACCTCGAGCGTGACCGCTCCGGGGCCGATGTAGTCCGCGGTCCCCCTCACGGTGAGCTTCGTTGCCGTTTCGGCACTCACACCAACTCCAGCAGCGGGTGAGGCCCACATCCGGTCCACCGTCGTCGCCATGACTGGCCGCCCAGAGGGTGACACGACATACTCAGCCAGATCCTTCGTGACCTGTCCGTTTTGCGGCACTTCGATCAACGAACCGAGTTTGACGAACGGCAAGCCAGCGCCCGCTCCAGGGACGAAAATCACGGCGCTCGCCGTTGCACCCTCAGAGTCGGTGATTTCATATGGCACCACCTGCGGCTGCCCGGTCACCGGCAAGGTCACGGATCCCCCCGAGATTGATGCACCCTGAGCGCTGACCTTGGTCAGCTTGAGCGCGGTCTCAGGTCCATCAACGTCATAAACCCGACTCAACACATCGACCGTGGTTGTCGCAGCTCCGTCAACCTTGGCAACCGCGTCGACCGCCACGGGGGGGTTGTTGAAGCCTTCGCGCGCGCGCACCGTCACCGTTGTCGGTGCCCCCTCGCCGCCGTTACCAGACAGGGCGTAGGAGATCACTTGGACCGGAGCCTGGTCAGCCTGCACCGTTGTGAGCAGGGGACCTTGCTCGGTCAGAAGTGAGACTCCTTGTGGCAGGGCAGGGTTCGCTCGCTCGAGCGGCACCACGGCTGCCGGGTCACCCGCCGGCACCAGGTCGTTGCCCATGATGTTGATGTCAAGGTGGGCCCCCGGTTTACCCGTGACGACGTCAGGCACGGCTACCGGGGCCTGACTGGCCCCGCGGGGACGACCGAGACCCGCACCACCGCAGCCGCGGTTTTGCCGTAACGATCTGAGACGACGTAGCTGAACTGGTCCGTGCCGCGCTGTCGGGATAGGCCTCATACGTGAGCGATGAGGGCGAGGTTCCTCGGATGCGGCCGAGAGTCGGTGCCGATCCAATCCCCACCACCGATGTGGCGTCTCCGTCTGGGTCTTGCCCGGAACTGGCCACCGACACCGTGATGGTGTCACCGGCCGTCGCGCGTGCCTCGAGCGTTTGCGGAAGCGGCGCCTGGTTGGGCGTGGTGTCGGTGGGCTGAGGCTTGATGGTGACATAGGCATTGCCCGTCGACTGGTCACCCTCGTAGGTCTCCGCGACGTATTCGATGCGCAGGACCTTTTCGGCGTCAACCTTGGCGGGAGCGACGTAGCGGACGTTGTCGCCAGAGATATAGGCCCGGCCAAGATCGGCGTTCGCACCACCGTCGGCCGCAGCTGGATCACTCACGAGGAGTTGGCCCGCGTTGGGCGTGTCGACGATATTCGTGGCGAGCCTCAAGAAGGCCCCACTCTGGGTGGAATCATTCGCGAGCACCGGAATCAGGACGGAATCGCCGTCACGCACCACCGCGATGTCGTCGCGGGTCCGTGGAGGGTCGGGGATGACGGGGGGCAACTGAGTCACCGACACATCACCCTCCACACCGGAGGTCATGCCGTTGCTGACCGTGTAGCGCACAACCTGGGGCGACGGCGTGATGGACTCCACGAGGGGCGTGATGCGTAGCCAGCGGCCGCGAATGACCGCGACTTCAAGTTGTTCGGGGTCGGTGACCGTTGCCGACTGGACCGTCAAGAGATGGCCAGCCGGGTCGACGTCATTGGCCAACACGTCGACCATCGCTGGCACGGAGCCTCGCAGCGCGGCCATGTCAGGCATCGTCACCGGGGGCAGAGGCTGCGCCGGGGGTGTGCTCACGTCAACCCGTATTTGACCCTGGGCAAACGGAGCCGAACCAAACGCGGCCGAATAGTCAGGAAGAAGGTCCCCGGTCGATAGCCGGTCAGGGTGGCCGTGCCGGTGCGGAGGTCTGTCTCGACCTCGAGTCCCTCCTTGGGAGCGATATTGCCCGCCAAGGCCAGGACCCGTGAGCAGAGGCGGGGTCCGATCCCGGCAGGTCATTGACGAGTGGCGACACCACAAACGCCTTGCCGACCTCGCCGCGCACAACATCAGGCTGAGTGGTGGCCGCGATCGCCGTCGCCGCCGCGGGGTTTGGCTCGCCACAGTGAGCGAACCATCAGTCGGCGGGCCCCTCCCGTCAGTCGCCTTGAACGAGATCTTCTGGGTGCCGTCGCCGTCGATGGGAGCGATGAACTCGAGTTTGCCATCGGGAGTCGCAGCGGCCGTGCCCTTGTCAGTCGTTGGCGAGACAATCGACACAGCGTCTCCGTCGTAGTCTCTCCAGTCGCCCACGATCGGCGTTGACACCGTGCGACCCGCAATGACCGTGGGAATCCGCTCGGTGAAGCCAGTGCGTAGCTGTGGCGGCTCGTTTTCGGTCAGCGAACGAATCTCGACCGATAGGGCGGCCTGGGCCGTGTTGCCGGTGCCATTGTCAATGGTGTAGGTCATCGACAGGTCCGACGCTTGCTCAGGCAGGGTCAACAAGAGTGACTGCCGGTCGGGAGCGATCGCGACAACCGAGCCAGCGAGGCCTGGGTCGGCCGTGATGGCCAAGACTCGGCCACCAGGGTCGGAATCGTTGTCGAGGACATGTAGCACGGTGGAGCGTCCCGGGCGAGCACCAAGTCGGTCTGGGGCCGCCTTGGGTTGCTGATCTTGCGTGGCGAGCGGGTTTTGGCTGCTCTCCTGTCGCTCGGCAGAGTTGTCTTTGGTCTTGGGCTTCAGCTCATCCCAGTTGTCCAAACTCCGGGCCGCGTCAACGTCGAACAACCGACCCGTGGCGACGTCGTTGACCACCATGAGGTCACGATTGACGCGAAACACCGGTCGAGACAGAGCCCCCGCACGATCCACGGTCAAGGGGACCGCGGCCTGTCCATTGCACGACTTGGCGACCGCTCCCGGGGTGCCCGCCCACGCCCCGTAGACGCATGCGCCGATCCATTGCGGGGCCGCCGGCGCCCCTGTCCCAGCCTCGAAAAGCGCCTTCGGGGCACCGCCACCCAGCGGCACGGCATACAGGCCCTTGCTTGTGGCAACCACGACGTTGTCATGGCTGCCGCTCGGAAGCTGAAGACGCGTCTCAGGGTCGGCCGCCCCGAGACTGACGCTGGTGTTGCCGATGGTCAAGGTGGCGCGGCCACGGTCGAGAAGGACAGTCCGATCGCCTACCGTGGTGAGCTCGATGTCATCACCCGCGGCGGGCATTGACTCCACGACTGCTTCCGCGAATCCGGCCTCAGCGACCGGAAGCGTCACCACTTTGCCAGCTGAACTCGCCGCGTGCACACTCCCGTCCACGCCAATCGCCATCGCCATGGACCCGCCCACCGAGGCAGCCTGGCCACCGGGCGCCGAAGGAGACCCAGCCCCGAGCTCCGCGATGGACGGCATCGTCGAGTCCAGCGGGGACATCGTGACCGTCGTGGCATCGCTGGCATAGCGAGTCGCTCGGATTTTGCCAGATTTGCGGTCGAGGACGGCAAGCGAGCCCCCCCGGAGATCGACGATGCTGTCCGGAGCAAGCGTGACGGCCCGATCGGCGACGGCTACGCCGAGACCCACATCGACAGGCAGCAAACGCCCACCGGACTGATCCCAGGCGACCACGACAGAGCGATCTTGACGAACATCTAACGCATAGTTGGTCTGCGCACCTCCGGGCGGCATAAAGACGTTGTCGAGCGCCTCGGCAGATTTGTTCAAACGCCCGAAGAGCCCGTCTTTGTCATTCGTCACCCAGATACCCGAGTCGTGGACGTCAAGCTTGCGAGACGGGTTGCCGTCCGAGAGCACCGCGAACGCAATGAGGGCACCCACACACACGATCGACACAAGGGCAGCGGTCAGCAGACGCCAGCGTCCAGTGCGCCACATGAAGACCCCCAGCTGACACGAAGCACGCTCGTGTCGGAACGAGAACAAAACTGTACATATCAAACTGACGGACAGCGATGGGAGCAACCCCCGAAACAGGGGGGTGAGTTCCGATTGGACAAGCGCCACAGGTCGCGCCCCACCCGGTTAACTTAGGCAGTGAATGTCGCAGTGATGTCGCGGACTCGCGACAAATCCGTGATCGTGGAGGAGAGCAGCGATGGGAGCGAGCGAATCAGGCGCCCGCCTCACCCAGCTGCTCACCGACGATCCGCGCTATAGGGCGGTCTGGGAACGCTATTCGGTCCGCATGGGGGGTCGCGTCGCTGTGAGCGAAGCGGCAGTATGCCGTGTGCTCGCCGCTTACCTCTGGGATATGGGTGAGCGGCCTGAGTCCGACACCTCCCTGCCGCGGCGTCTACGGGACCTGGTCAGCCGCGCGCTTCACGGCAGGGTACTGACCCGCCGCACCGTCCACTGGTTCAGCGAGGCCTTTGAGATGCGGCCTTCGGATCGGGGAGGAGTTGCTGCGCCCGCCTCCGGCTCCGGAGTCCGTCCGATAGCCAAGCCAACCTCCACGAGGATCGCTCAGCTCTCGGATTACTGTAAATCTGCCTGTGCCGCAGGGAATTACCGCAGATCAAGTCAAGTTGCGACTTGCGGTGACGATCTTCGCTGGCGAGGCTATCATCGGGATGCATACGCCTACAGTCGTCGCATGCCCTAGTGCAGCGACCTCAACGGGCTTGTGCTGTGGCGCCGCGGGGGGGGAGCAGGACCAGGTCGGACTTGGTCACGAGTCGCGATGCGAGGGCGTATTCCACGAGGCGGGCACGACGCGATGACGCGAGCCGGTCACTGCTCCCGTGGAGTCCGCTGACGCCGCCGGCCGTGAGCTTTTGACAGACGTTGTCCAACTTGCGGTTGAAGCGCGTCACAGTCCAGCCCAACCGAGCGGCCGCCTCCGCGCTCTGCGGGATAGATGAGCCTCCCGGCTCGCCCTTAAGTAGTGCCTTCTCACAAAGGGCAACCACCAAGAGTCGTTGGTCAGGCGTAAACGACACCCGCCCAATTGTCGTTCCTCCTATGTCACTTCCGACCTGAGCTGGAGGCGCAAAAACCCCACCCTCGTAACGGATTTCAAAGTCATAGGTCGTCGGTCCAGCGGTGAACCAGACCGACGTTTCGCGAAAAACGATCGGCATTCTCGCCCCAGGAGAAAGCCAGGCGTTCAGCCCTCCGGTGGGGTCGGCGACCGTCGCAGTGAGATGGTTGCCGACGTTGGCGATCCACCAGAGTCCATCGTGAGTGTGAATTTCGAGGAATCGACGGTGCAGGAACGGGTTATCGTCGATGACGACGTCCCCCTCACGCCCGAGAGTCAGTGACGTGCCGGGCACAACGTGAAATTCCTCACCACAGAAGACAACAGAAAGTGGACCGAGCCCCGGAGACTCGCTGGGTTGGCTCATTGGACGCACCCCGGCACACTCCAATCCAACGCGGGGTTACTCCCGTCGGCGCGCACAACTTTGACGCGTATGCACACCTGGGTGCCAGCCGGGGCCGGCAATTCGAGGGACGGGGTCTTCACCACCTCCGACGTGGTGCCGTCGTCGAGGCGCCACTGGAACGTGTCGGACGGCAAAGCTGCCGAGTATGCCCAGGTGAAGGTCACCTTGGTGTCGTCAACTCGGTTGCCTCTTACGGTCACGGGTCCGGGGGGGATGAGATCCCCCTGGAGCCCCTGTGCACCTGCACTTGAACTCGCCGAGGACGCGGCAGCAGGCTTGGGGGCGCTATTGCCCCGCGTCAGGACGACGGCCAACACGGCAGCAACCACGATGGCTCCGCCGGCTAGTGCCATCACGCCATAGCGCGGGCTCTGACGAGTGGGCGAGTCCGAGGATGCCTCTCCGCCCAATCCTGGAGCCCCCGCACTCCCGTTTGTCCCGGGGGCTACCGAGCGACGGATTGTCGGTCCGGCCTCCGGGCCCCTGGCACGAGAGGCAGGGGGTCCCCCTGAGTATGCCGGGCCGGTCTGGGTCGGCGTGACCGGCGTACCTGGCTGCGAAACCACCGCACGACGCCGCGTGGGGTCGCCTCCAAATGGGCCTGATGGGGCACTGGAGGCGGGCCTCGGCGGCGCCGACGGGCGCAGCTGGGTGCGCCGTGGGCGTAACTCTCGGTGCGCTGGGTTGATCACCTGATGGCGGCGAGTCGCGACGGGACCAGCGGAGGCAGAAGGATGATCCGGGCGCGGGACAACGAGTGGGTTGGCAGCGGGTGAGGCGCCCTGGCCAGCGTCACCTTCAATGATCGCCCGGGTCGGCCGCAGTCGCATCTCCTGCTCGACGCTCTGCAGAGCGAGCACGAAATCTCGTGCCCGGCGCGGACGGTGACTCGGGTCCTTCCCCATGGACTGGCGGAGTAGTCGGTCAAGCGAGTCGGGAATGGGAAGCCCGGTCGAAGGCGCTGGCAGATCGCGGATGCGCTGCATGAGTTCCCACTGGCTGTTGCGCGACCCAACCGTCTCGAAGGGCGATCGTCCTACGAGGAGATGCCAGAGTGTGGCAGCGAGCGAATAGACATCGCTGGAGTAAGACGCGGGAGAGGTCGCAAAGACCACTTCCGGGGGCGCCCACGGCAGAGACAAACCCTGGTCATCGTCATCAGCCACCTCCGCCATCTGGCCCGCGATCCCGAAGTCGGTCAGGCTTGGCTCGCCATACTTGCTGACCAGGATGTTCGCCGGCTTGATGTCGCGGTGAAGCATGCCTGCGCGGTGCGCGGTCTCGATCGCGCTTCCGATCTTGACTCCGATCGACAACACCTCTGCCACCGGAATGCGTTCTGCCGCAGCGCGATGCCCCAGACTCTGACCCGGGAAGAACTCCATGACGATGAATGGGCGTCCGTCTGTGGACAACCCGGCGGAGTAGACCGGAACGATATGGGGGTGAGCAAGTTGGGCCATCGCGTCGGCCTCGGACATGAACTGGCGGCGCACCTTCTCGGTCAGGTGTTGATCGCGCAATACCTTGACAGCGACGCGACGGCGTGGGGTGTGCTGCTCGTAGAGGAACACATCACCGTATCCCCCTTCGCCGCTGATCTGCTCCAGCGGGCTCATCCCCGCAAGATCAGGAAAGCCAACCACTACCAGACCTCATAGGTGAGAGTTAGCACGTCGGCCAGGCTCACCACTGCCCCAGGCTCCAGCATCTCGGGAACTCCCGCGACAAGCCGCACCGGCTCCCGGCCAGGGATGATCACATCAGAGCCGTTCGTTGACCCCAGATCCACGGCAAGAACGAGCCAATGATCCAGCCTGATCTCCAGGTGTTGGCTCGACAGCTCGAGGCTAGGGTCAACGAGCTTGACGAGATTGGGCGGATCCCCGAGGTGTCCTTCGGGGATACTTGGCGCCCTACCCAGGATGAGCCCACGGTCCAAGACGAAGACATCTCCGTTGCTGGAGACGAGGCGACCGAGCACGGGACGGGGAGTCCAGAACACTACTGGGTTGGCGGGCATCGGAACCCGACACACCCGGCATACCCCAGCATGGGCCGGACTGAAATGCCCTGATCCGCACTGCGCGGCTTGCACTTGAGGCGGCGCGGACTGTCCTGGGCCGCGCTGACCCAGCGTGGAGCGGTTAACCGTTTGGTTGACCACCCCAGCGCTCGCCACAGGCTGCGACGGCGCAGCGGGTGTCGGCGGAGCGACCACCGGCTGAGGCGGGATGGGCTCGGGAGCACCAGGCGCCCCAACCGCTGGGTAAGCGGCTCGGCCCGGATGCCAGCCCGGCCCGGACATGGACATTTGTGGTGGGGAAGGTGGCGGCCCGGGCTGGTATGCCGAGGGTCCGGGTGCAGGCGACGGCACGAAACCGGACTGCGGCGGAAGACCAAACGTCGGCACGGCATCGATGATCATTCCGGAGGGAGGCGGCGCTGGCACACCTGGGGGCGCTGGCGCCCAACTCGGTATTGGCGCGGGAGGCGGCACTGGCACCGGCGGCGACGATGATGCCGGGTGCACCGGGCCAGACCAAGGCGGCACAGCAGCCGACGGAGCTGCGGGAGCGGTCGGAGCCAACCCCGGTGACATGATCTCGTGTTCGCCCGGCATAAGTGTGCGGCCTGGGTCTCGACCACTGGGTGGCGGCGCAGCCGCGGGCGCCATGTCGCCCTGAGTCAGAGCTGGCCTCGAGTGCATGGTCGGCATGAAGAAGCTGTCAAAGGCATCGGATCCGTCTTCCTCCTCCGCTGCGTCCTCAGTGAGGGCTACCGACAGCACGGGAAGGTCGGGGGGCAGGCGCGATTTCGATCGAACGGGCGGCTACCACATCCGACTGCCTAAGTGGGACCGCCTCGGCGCGCGTCGAGGGCGACGACGTGGCCCCTCCTCGATCAGGTGCATGGGGCGGAGGAGAGTCGTCACTAAGACTCATCCGGGCGCGCACACCTGGACAAATCTGGTCTATCCACAGGGTAGGGCTCGTGACGACCACGGTTGTGAGGGCATCCCCCTCGTCACTGACCGTGGCGGTCCCGCGGCCGTGGACAATAACGCGAAAGCCATCGGGCACTGCAGCGAGAATGACAAATGAACCGACGGCCTTGAGCCCCTCATCGACCAACGCCGCAAGCACCACTGAGGCTGCGTCGTCTGCAGAGTTGTCGGGTTGACTCGCAGAGTCGACCGCCGCACGAATACTTGCGGTTGCAGGGCTGGTAACGGGCGCCTCAAAGAGGAGCCATACCTCTCGCCCGGCCATCGCGGTCAACGCCCCCGGGGCGCATGTGGCCTGCATCTGTGGCACGCTACTCCTCTCCTGCGCCAAGGCGGTGACGAGGCACCGTAGGAGGCGTATCTTGCTGTGCCGGTTCGTTTTCGTTCACACACACTTCAACGACGACGATGGTCACGTTGTCGTGCGCCCCGCGATCGAGCGCCAAGGTCATCAACTCGTTGACAGCCGCCTGGGGTGATGCTGCGGCTGCCAAGATGGTGGCGATCTCAGCGTCCGAGACCTCGTTGACGAGTCCGTCCGAGCACACGACATAGCGCTCACCAGGCATCGGCGGCAGCAGCCAGAGATCGACCTGGGGCGCAGGCACCGTGCCGAGCGATCGAGTGATGACGTTGCGGTCTGGGTGGACTCGGGCCTCCTCTTCGCTGATCACGCCAGCGGTGAGGAGTTCTTCCACCTCAGAGTGGTCAACCGTTGCGCGCGTCAATATCCCGTCGGCGAAGCGATAAACCCGTGAGTCTCCTACGTTGAAGATGCCCCAATGGTCACTTCCCCCGACCGTGACTAGCGCGACGCCCGTGACTGTCGTGCCCATTCCCCACCGCTCGGGCTCAGCCTGCGCTCGACGGGCGATGGTGTCGCTCACGCCGATGAGAGCCCCGACGACATCCGCTGGACGAAGGAGCTCCCGGGTATCAAGCTCGTTCAACGCCTGAACAGTCATCTGGCTAGCGACATCTCCGGCAGCATGCCCACCCATGCCATCTGCCACTGCGAAGATCTTCGTGCCGACGGACACCGCGTCCTCGTTGAGTTGGCGGACGGCCCCGGCATCGGTGCCCCACCCAACAACCGTGGCGACCACTGTCGCTTCCTTCCCCCAGCCCGGTCAGGCATGGCTGCGCGTGGGCCTTATCAGTCCCGCCGCAAGGTCTCATATTCACGTCGCACCAATGTCGCACTGCACCACTTCTCGAGCGCGAGCACCGGCCTCCTCAGCTCAAGCTGATCCGCCAAGAGAACCCGGCGGTTGAAGGCTGCGGACCAGGGGCAGTGCGGGACCGGCATACACACTCACTGCGCGTTGCCAGGCTCCACCCTTGAGGTGCGGCGCGAGGTATGCCGCGAGCACGGGCACCAACGCGCCTGCCACGAACATCGCGACGAAGGCTCGCCCTTGCTGGATGCCGGTCCCGTACGTGAAGGCGCTGACACCCACGGCGGCGGCGCCGTCGACTTGCAGGTAGAAGTTGATCGGGAGATAGCACCCGGCGAACAGGCCCCCAGTGAGCAGACAATCGCGCCGGTCCACTCGCCGAGGAGACACCCGCATCGCGGCGTGACGCACCGCAACCACGAGCAGGACAAAGACTGGAATGAGCACGAGCAGCGGCCACCACCACCGATCGGTCCACACGAAGGTCAACTCAGCCTCGCCCAGGGCTCGGATCGACTCCCCCGGAATGGGCCGACGCAAGGGCACGCCGCTCATGAACTCCATGACAATGGCCCCGCCCATCGGCAGTGACCACATCGCCACGGTGAGCGCTTCAGGGGCGCGCGCGATGGGGTCCATGAGCAGGGCGAGCGTGAGAACGACCCATCCAACCCCGCACGACAACACGACGTGAGTGAGCGCCGACCGCATCGCGCCGCGGATCAGCGAGCGACGCTCCAGGCTGCACCGCCCAGCTCCCGGCTTGGGTGAACCCACGACGAGCCATCGGCCGAGGAGGGCCGCCGCACCAATCCACGAGAAGGCCGCAAGGAACGACACCAAGGGGTCCGGGCCCGCAGGGGAACCGTCGATCGGGTCAAGGAAGAACTGGCCGCCGATGAAGCTCGACACCATCGTCAGCGTGCTGGTGATCGCCGCGGGGAGCGCCGCGCGGCCAAGAAGCGTCAAGCCCGACGCACTCGGCAGGATGCGTTCGGAGCGATAGGACCAGAGGCCGACGATGGCGAGCGCCGCTGCCAACGCGACCGGCAATGGGGCTGCAAACGAGGAGCGCAAGGAATCCTCGCCGATGTAGAGCGGAGAACCGAGCGCCAGCCCGGGCAGGTTGAACGGCGAACGCACGACTTGGGTGAACCAGCTCTCCGCGGGGACCGTGGTCAACAACCCCGCGAGGCCGCTCAGCACCCAGCCAACGAGCCACGCCGCCACAAACGCTGCGACCCCGACCAGCGCGCCGGCCAGGCGACCAAACCGAACGCCCGGCTCAAGGTCGGTTTGAGTGACCGCGGTGACCGCGGTGGCCGCGGTGGCCGCCGCCGCCGCGTCGCTCACTGGCTCCAACACGCTGTCAACAGCGGTCAAGAGCGCGCCGCACCGAGGGCAGGTCACCGCCGCGAGCATGACTTCGACCTGACAATGTGGGCACGTCACGGTGCTTCACCCCCTGTCTGCCGCACAGCGTGCAGCACCTCAGCCGACGAGCAGCTCCGCGATCTGCACGGTGTTGAGTGCCGCGCCCTTGCGCAAGTTGTCATTGCTGACAAAGAGCACGAGCCCGCGGTTGCCGTCGACCGAGAGGTCCTGGCGGATCCGGCCCACGTATGCCGGGTCGGCGCCGGCAGCCTGCAACGGCGTCGGCACCTCGACGAGTTCGACGCCGGGGGCACCGTCGAGCAGTTCGCGGGCGCGCTCGGGGGTCAGCGCGCGCTCGAACTCGGCGTTGATCGACAGCGAGTGCCCGCTGAAGACCGGCACGCGCACACACGTGCCCGACACCCGCAGCTGCGGCAGGTCGAGGATCTTGCGTGACTCGTTGCGCAGCTTGCGTTCTTCGTCGGTCTCGTTGGAGCCATCGTCGAGGACCGAGCCCGCGAGCGGCACAACGTCAAACGCAATGGGGGCGACGTACTTGACCGGCTCGCCGAGGTCGACCGCGCCGCCATCGTGCGCGAGATCCTCGATATTGCCGGCTTCAACGCCCGCGCGCACCTGGTCGGCCAATTCCTGGACTCCCGCGAGCCCCGTGCCCGACACGGCCTGGAAGGTCGAGACGACCAGGCGGATCAGCCCCGCTTCGTCAGCGAGCGGCTTGAGGACAGGCATGGCCGCCATCGTCGTGCAGTTGGGGTTGGCGATGATTCCTTTAGGGGTATGCCGGGCGGCTTCCGGGTTGACCTCGGAGACCACAAGCGGGACGTCGGGGTCCATCCGCCAGGCCGACGAGTTGTCGATCACGGTCACCCCGGCAGCGGCGAACGACGGCGCGAGCGCGCGCGAGGTGGTCGCGCCGGCGGAGAAGATCGCGATATCCAGGCCGGTCGGGTCTGCGGTCGCGGCGTCTTCGACGACGATGTCCCGACCCTGCCAGGAGATCGTCGAGCCAGCCGAGCGAGCCGACGCAAAGAGCCGCAACTGCGCCACCGGGAAGTTGCGTTCGGCGAGGATCCGCAAGACAACACTGCCGACCTGACCCGTCGCGCCGACGATGCCGACATTGACCTGACGCTGGCTCATCGGCCGGTCCCTCCGTAGACGATGGCCTCTCCCTCGGTGGAGTCCAGGCCAAAAGCGGTGTGCGCCGCGCGAACTGCGGCCTCGAGCTGGTCCGAGCGCGTCACCACTGAGACGCGGATCTCGGACGTTGAGATGAGGTCAATATTGATCGAGGCGTCAGCCAGTGCCCGGAAGAGCTTCGCCGAGATACCCGGCGTGGTCCGCATGCCCGCGCCGATCAGCGACAGCTTGCCGATCTTGTCGTTGTAGAGCAGCTCGGTGAACCCGATCGAGCTCTTGAGCGCCTGCAACGCCTGCAACGCCTTGGTGCCCTCGGCCTGCGGCAGGGTGAAGGAGATATCAGTGCGCCCGGTGTCGCCTGCCGAGACGTTCTGCACGATCATGTCGATGCTCACACCGGCATCGGCGATGGCCGTGAAGATGTCGGCGGCCTTCCCCAACTCGTCAGGGACACCGACGGCAGTGATCTTGGCTTCGCTCAGGTCGTGGGCAATGCCAGTGATGATGGGGGCTTCCATGTCGCTTCCTTCCCCATAGGGGTCGTCGAGGATGAGCGTGCCGGGGTGCCGAGACCACGACGAACGCACATGCAGGGGTATGCCGTATCGCCGCGCGTATTCGACGCAGCGCAAGTGGAGGATCTTGGAGCCATTGGCCGCCAGGTCGAGCATCTCTTCGCAGGAGATGACGTCGAGCTTGCGCGCCGCGGGGAGGATCCGCGGGTCGGCGGTGAAGACTCCGTCGACGTCGGTGTAGATCTCACAGACGTCAGCCTTAAGGGCCGCGGCGAGCGCGGTCGCGGTCGTGTCGGAGCCCCCACGTCCAAGGGTCGTGATGTCCTTGGTCGTCTGGCTCACGCCCTGGAAGCCAGCCACGATCGCGATGTGTCCGTCGGCCAGAGCTTGGGTGATCCGGCCGGGGGTGACGTCGAGAATCCGGGCGCGGCCGTGCTCAGCGTCTGTGATGACGCCAGCTTGCGAACCGGTGAATGACCGCGCCTCCATGCCGAGGTCGGCAATCGCCATCGCGAGGACAGCCATGGAGATCCGCTCGCCCGCCGTGAGCAGCATGTCGAGCTCTCGGGCCGGCGGCTCGGGGCTGACCTTGTTGGCCAAGTCGATGAGATCGTCGGTCGAGTCACCCATCGCCGACACGACAACACACACATCGTGGCCGGCCCGCTTCGTCTCAACGATGCGACGCGCGACGCGCTTGACGCCCTCGGCGTCCGCGACCGACGATCCACCGTACTTCTGGACGATGAGACTCACGAGCTGCTCCGGTTGGTCTGGTTGGTCTAGCTGGCTGGTGCCCTGGCGCTCTGGGCACGGCACGCACGCGCGCGTGCGCTACCCGCGACAGAGATCAGGGGACCTCGGAAGTTTAGCGACGGCATACTCCCGCCTTGGGGGCGCCTCACATCGCGAGACGCATCGCTCAGTATGTGGACACCCCTCGCACGAAAACAACGACCTCTGACGGCCTACGGATGGAGTGCGTCGAACTCCGCGTCAGCGACCACATCGGCGTCAGCATCGAGCCGCAGATGGGCAAGGATCGACTGGATGACCCGCAGCGACGCGGCCGCTCGGTCGCCCCACGTCGAGAGATAGGAGAACTGCCACCACCACAACGCCTCAACCCGTCGGCCCGCGTCATAGTGCGAAAGGCCGTGCGAGAGAGCGAGATAGATCTCGGTGATGTCGTTGGATAGCGACCCGCGGGTGAGCTCGACGGTGGTGAGTGGGTCGACGACATCGGCGTAGTCGTCGATCCCCTCGAAGAGATTGGCGAGGTTGTCACGCAACGGTTCGACGTCAACGTCTGGTCCGGTGTCGGTCTCAAAGCGCTCGAGCAGGACGATGTCGTGCACCGCTCCCAGCCGAGCCCCGGCGCCGAGAAGCTGGGCCGTGGACAACAGCAACATGGGGATCGCAATGTCAGATGAGCCGCCGGCGGCGATCTCGGTCACGGCAGCGAGGTAGGCGCGGACTTGACCAGCGGACTCGGCGGCGAGCAACTCGAGGTCGTTGCGCTCCTCGTGCTCCTCCTGCGCGGCATCGGTCTGGTTAGGCATGGACCGTGCGCCTCCCTTCAAAGGCTCGCCCGAGTGTGACCTCGTCAGCGTATTCGAGGTCACCGCCGACCGGCAGGCCCGATGCGAGCCGCGTCACGCGCAGCTCAAGCGGGGCGAGCGTGCGGGTGAGATAGGTCGCGGTGGCTTCGCCGGCGATATTGGGGTCGGTCGCGAGGATGACCTCCGTCACCGTGCCGTCGGCGAGTCTGGTCAGCAGTTCGCGGACCCGCAGGTCGCCCGGGCCGACGCCGTCCATCGGCGAGATCGCGCCACCGAGCACGTGATAGACCCCGCGGAACTCGCGCGTGCGCTCGATCGCGGCCACGTCCTTGGGCTCCTCGACGACACAAATCGCGGTCCGGTCACGGCGCTCGTCACCGCAAATCCGGCACAACTCCGCCTCGGCGACATTGCCACACACGCGGCAGAACCGGATCTTGTCTTTGACCTCAGCGAGCACCTGCACGAGCCGGGTCACATCGGCCGGGTCAGCCTCCACGAGATAGAACGCAATGCGTTGCGCACTCTTGGGACAACTCCGGGGAGTCGGCCGAGCTCGTCGATGAGGTCCTGCACGATGCCTTCAAACACCCTCGCAGACTACGGTGCGTCACCGACAAACACGGGTATGCCGCTCGGCCCGGTGCCGGCCTTCCTCACCACTGGGTCAACTCTTGATCTGCACTGGGTCAGGGGCTCGTCAACGTTCTGTCGGCGTTGCTCTCAGCGCTGGGTAAGCCCGCAATGAGCGGCTCGACCAGCTCACGACCCCGCAGCGCTTCGCGCCATCGAGCCGGTATGCCGCCCTCGCCCACCAGCAGCCCCGCGATGCCCCCGGCAATACAGGCCGTCGTGTCGGTGTCTTCTCCGAGCGCGATCGCCCGCCGCACGACTGCCTCGAAATCGACCGTGGAAGCCGTTGAGCTCCGAACCGGATGACCGCTGGTCGATTGCGCCCGCCCGGACCCGTCAACGGTGATCACGCCGTTAAGGACCAACGCCGCGCGGAGACTGTCGACGACATAGCCCGACCCGGACAACAGCCAGCCACCGTGGACCGGGACGATGACCTCGAGTTCGTTGCGCTCGGGTGAGCCCACGGCATACAGCGCCATGAAGGCACTGCACGCGCCCGCCCACGCCGCGGCGGCTGACTGGCCCTCGAGGAGGCGCCTCGCCCAGAGGCAATACAGCGCGCAACTGACTTGGCTGCGGGGTGGCCGTGTCACAGCCGATTGGGCGAAGGCGTCGGCGACCAACTCGGCGTCGGTCCCCCGATGCCAGAGCGCAGGGGAGCACCCGCATGAGAGAGCCATTGCCGTTGGCGCGTTCACCGGAGGCACCCGCCGTCGCAGCCGCTCCCCCGGCGCGCAGCACCCGCAAGGCGTCACTCGTCTGGATGCCGACATCGAAGACTTGTCGGTCGACGGCGTACCTTCCCTGATCGCGCCACGCGAGCAGTCCGGCGCCAAAGTCGGCGACGTCCAAGCGGCCACAGCGCAGCAGGGACTCCAGCAGGACGAGGGCTTGAGCGCCATCGTCGGACCAGGTGCCGGGTGGCACCGATGCATGGCTGCGGAAGAAGCCCGCGGGCGGGATGTATTCGATCTCAGCGAGCGCTGGGATCTGGGCGGCGCTATGGAACTCATAGGGCACGCCGAGTGCATCGCCGACGAGCAGACCCAGGACGGCGCCCCGGATTCGGTCGGTGCGGGTGAAAGGGTCGGGATGCGCAGCGGACATGACCAGTCAGCCCTCGTCAGGTGAGGTGGGCAGGGCGTTGTAGCCGTCGGCGCGGACTTGCCCGGTGAGGCCAGCGATCGCGTCCATGACATCGTCAGTGAGCTCACGGCGCGCGCGCCCTTGCGGCATCCCGGCATACGAGTCGGGGTGAATCGGCGGACCGAACGAGATGGCGACCTTGGCCAACCGCGGCCAGTGCGCCCCCACGGGCTGGATGTCCTGCGTGCCGCGCAGGCCGACCGGAACGACCGGGACTCCTGCGGTCAGGGCGAGCCAGGCGACCCCGGTGCGGCCGCGATAGAGGCGTCCATCTCGGGACCGCGTGCCTTCGGGGTAGATGCCGAAGGCCCGATCAGCCCGCAAGACCTCGAGCGCGAGGTCGAGGGATTCTTGGGCGGCGCGGGAGGACTCGCGGTCGACCGGGATCGCGCCGACGCTCTCGAAGAACCCCTTGCGGATCGCCCCCATCGGCCCAGACCCCGTGAAGTAGTCGGCCTTCGCGAGGAAACTCACCTGACGCGGCGCGACGAGCGGGATCACGAATGAGTCGATAAACGACAGGTGATTGCTCGCGAGGATCACGCCGCCGGTGCGGGGGACGTTGTCGCCGCCGGTGATGGCCGGCCGATAGATCGCATGTGTGAGGGGTTTGAGGACGACCTGACCCGCGCGATAGAGCAGGCTCATTCGTCGAACTCCCCGAGGACTTGGCCGCCGAGGAGCCGCTCGATAACGGCCTGGCCGACTTCGCCGCTCACCTCGACGTCTTCGTCGTCGAGGCTGATGTCGTCTTCGGGGGCGGGTTCAGACACTGCCGGGGTATGCCGTGAGCCACCCGCGTGCCGCGCCTCCAGCGAGCGGCGGGTTGCCTCCTTGGCGCGCGCGAGTTCTTGCCTGACGGACTCGGCTTGCCCGTGCGCATCCGCGGCCCGCGTGTCGGGTGTCGATTGCGTCGGCGACTGCGTGGGCGCCGGCGATGGTGTGTCGCGCGAGCGACGGTGGCGCTTGGGAAGGTGCCGGCTGCGAGTGCGTCTGGTCGTCGCGAGACTGAGGTGCTGATTCGGCTGCGGGCGACGACTGACCGGGCATCGGGCTCACCGGCTCCTGAGCGACCGGCTCCTGAGCGACCGGATGCCGAGGGTCCGACGCGTATGCCGCGGGCGTGGGGGGTACTGGCGACGACGCGTGGCTGATGGGCGTGTGCACCCGGCGGAACGCCCTCGACGCGCACGTCGAGACCAATCTCATCGATCAGCGCCTGACGGAGCACCTCGGCGTGATTGCCCGCGCGGAAGGTCTGGGCGAGCCCTGTCGTCGCGATGCCAAGGACCAGACGCTCGCCGTCGTAGTCGATGACTTGGGCGTGTTGGGAGACGAAGGTCCAGGTCACCCGCCGCATCGCGAAGACTCGCCCCAGGACTTCGGGCCACACCCGCCGGATCGTCGCCACATCCAGGTCAGCTGGCGCTCCGGTGCTGACCGCTGGAGCTGCGTCGGCTTCCGGCTGTGCCGGTGGTCGCGTCGCGGCCACTGGCGCATCGCCGGCCGCCCGGTCCGCCGGGCGCTGCTGCGCCTGCCCCTGCTGCCCGCGTTGCGCCTGCGCCTGCGACTGCTGCTGGGCGTCGCGGCGATCCGCATGGTGCGGCGGCTCGTGCGACACCTGCTGGGGTGACTGCCCAGGTTGTTCCTGCAGTCGGTGCTCGGGTGCCTGCTGGGCTGCCTGCGTCGCCTGGGGAACCGGCTGCGGTGAGGCCTGCGGTGCCGATGGGGGCTGCTGAGCCGACGGGGCCTGCGGCGCCGGACGATCCTGTCGCAGGGGCGGCGCCACGACATCGGTAATCGCGCCCGGTCCTCCGGAACCTCCACTGGCATGTCCACCAGCGTGTCCGCCCGGGCTGGCCCCGAGCTCGAGGCGACGTTCGAGGCGGTCGAGGCGGGCGGCATACCCCGATGCCCCGGACGCGGCTGGGAGGAGGACGCGAGCGCAAATCAGCTCGAGTTGCATCCGCGGCGACGTGGCGCCGGTCATCTCGGTGATGCCGGCGTTGACGATGTCGGCCGCGCGCGAGAGCTCACCTGGGCCGAATCGCGACTGCTGCCCACGCATCCGGTCGAGTTGATCTTCGGGGACGCCGCGCAGCACCTGGGCTGCCCCGTCGGGCACCGCGGCGATGATGATGAGGTCGCGCAAGCGCTCCAACAGGTCCATCGCGAACCGCCGCGGGTCGTGCCCCGACTCAATCACCTTGTCGACCTGGGTAAACACTGACGCCGCATCGCGCGCGGCAATCGCGTCGATCGTCGCGTCAAGCAACTCGACACTCGTGAACCCGAGCAGCGACGCGGCGCCCTCATAGGTCAGGCCCTCGTCGCCCGACCCCGCAATGAGCTGGTCGAGGACCGAGAGCGAGTCCCGGACCGAGCCCCCGCCCGCGCGGGTCACGAACCCCAGGACGCCCGGCGCGACCGCCACCTGCTCCTGCTCGCACAACCCCTCCATGTATGCCGTGAGCTTGGCTGGCGGCACGAGCCGGAAGGGATAGTGGTGGGTGCGGGAGCGGATCGTGCCGATGACCTTCTCGGGCTCCGTCGTCGCGAAGACAAACTTCACGTGCTCGGGCGGCTCTTCGACAATCTTGAGCAGAGCATTGAAGCCCTGCGGGGTGACCATGTGGGCCTCGTCGATGATGTAGACCTTGAACCGACTCTGCGCCGGGCCGTAGGACGCCCGCTCGCGCAGGTCACGGGCGTCGTCGACGCCGCCATGGCTGGCCGCGTCGATCTCGATCACGTCGACTGAGCCACTGCCCCCACGCGCCAACGCTACGCACGAGTCGCACGTGCCGCAGGGGGTCGGGGTCGGGCCGTTCTCACAGTTGAGGCAGCGGGCGAGGATGCGTGCGCTCGTCGTCTTGCCGCAGCCGCGCGGCCCGGAGAAGAGGTAGGCGTGGCCGATGCGGCCCGTGCGTAGCGCCTGCATGAGTGGCTCGGTCACGTGCTCCTGCCCGATGACGTCGGCAAACGTCTCGGGTCGATAGCGGCGGTACAGAGCGGTGGTCACGCCCCCAACTTAGTGGCGAGGACCGACATCAGACAGACGTCAGACAAACGCCGACGTATGCCGTGCGCCGACCACTGCGCGAGGCTGCCACGTGACCAGGAGATCCCACTCTTGTCTGGGCTTGAGCACGCTTGTCTGCCTCTGCAACCCCAGGCAAGCCACCCTGCGCCTAGTCAAGCGAGTCAAAAGGTGGTCAAGCCACCCTAGAGGCAGACAAGCCAGGGGCGCAGCAGCCAAGGAAATCCTGGGTGGGTCCCCGCGCCCAGAGTCCGACAGCACCGTCTCCGCGGAATGGGAACTCATTGGTAACGTACTCCCATGGAAGCCAAGATTGATGCTGGTGGCCGGATCTTGCTGCCCAAGGTGCTCCGCGACGCGTTCGGCCTGGTGCCAGGCTCCACGGTCGACATCTCGGCATACGGAAGCGGGCTTCAGATCATCCCCGGCGGCCGCACCGCCACTGTGCACCGTGAACCGGGAGGCCGGTTGGTGGCCGCTGGCGCCACACCCGTCACCGACGAGATGACCTTCGCGCTCATCGATTCAGGTCGACGGTGACCCAACACTCGGTGATCGCGGTCGACACGAGTGTCGCCGTCCCCCTACTCACCGGGTCGCATGAGGCGCACGCGACAGTGCTCGCGTGGGCGGCTGGGCGCTCGCTTGCGCTGAGCGGTCATGCACTGGTCGAGACCTACTCGGTGCTCACCAGATTGCCGGGGGACGCACGAGTGGCTGCTCAGGACGCAGTCGCGTTGATCGACAGCAACTTCGAGGTTCGGCGCGTGCTGACCGAACGCCAGGCTGCCGACGCGCATCGCGAGTTTGCCCGATTGGGGATTGACGGCGGGGCCGTCTACGACGCGCTGGTCGCCCTCGCTGCGCTCAACACCGGGGCGACGCTGGCAACTCGAGATGCGCGGGCACGCAACACCTATGAGGCCATCGGGGTCGAGGTCATCCTGGTCTGAGCGACGGTTACGGCTGACCTGAGCCAGCTTTCTGTCAGCGGAGGGCTGCTCGCATGGCGGCGACCGCACGATCGAGGGCGGCTGAGCTCGTCCGCCCGACCCCGGTTGCGTTGACGTAGCCATGAACATGCCGGGCATCGATGTCGAGGGTGACCTCGTTGCCCTCGGCACGCAGTCGCTGAGCGAGCGCAATCCCCTCGTCGCGCAACGGATCGAACCCGGCCACGCCGACATAGCACGGCCCCACCGCGGCAAGACTGGGCGCAAGCAACGGCGAGACCCACGGATGTCCGCGATCGGCAGGATTGGGCAGATAGCGCTCGTAGTACCAGTCCACTTGGGCACTCGTCAGGAAGTACCCCGTCCCGTACTTCTCCCGCGATGGGCGCCGGTTCACGGCGTCCGCGGCCGGGAAGAACATGACCTGCAGCCGCGGCGCCGGCAGCCCCTCATCTCGCGCCCGCAGCGCGGTTACGACCGTCAGCGTGCCGCCCGCGCTATCCCCACTCACCATCACGCGGTCGGCAGGGACGCCCCAGCTC
This sequence comes from Actinomycetales bacterium, assembly GCA_016715285.1. Lineage (GTDB taxonomy): Bacteria > Actinomycetota > Actinomycetes > Actinomycetales > Dermatophilaceae > Phosphoribacter > Phosphoribacter thorii. The sequence continues at coordinate 221,579 of JADKAO010000002.1, forward strand.
GGGGCGACATCAAGCACAAACCGGTATGCCGCGAGCGCGTCGTCGGAGGCTGCGGGGAACGGGTGCTCGGGAGCCAATCGATAGTCCACCGAGACGACCGTGACGCCAGCGCGGACGGTGAGGTACCGGCATACCGTGTCCGCGGATTCGAGCCCACCCAGGACCCACCCGCCGCCGTGGAAGTAGACGAGCACCGCGTCGCCAGCCCGATCGGCATGGGGGTCATAACGACGGGCCGGGAGCGGTCCAGCCGCGGTCGGAATGACGAGTTCCTCGACCCGACCCACGCGGGTGCGTCGACCGAAAACCCATGCCTCCGTGTCGAGTTGGCGACGCCCTTGGTCCAGCGGGAGCGATTCGAAGGTCGGCCCAGGACGCAGGTGGAGCAGCCGCAGCGCCATGCCCACCTCGGGGTGGACGGTCTGCCCGTCGACCTCTTGCAACTCGCCAGCAATCCGCAGCTGGGCGGGCTCGGGGAGCCGGGCGAGGACAGCAAGGACCCCTTTGGCGGCGACATCGAGCGGCCGGAGACGCATCGAAAGATCGTAATCGGCGGTCTCAGGGCCTCGCGGGGTTATCGCAAAGTTGGGGAGACAATGCGGGTATGCCGTTGCGCCGCTCCCAGCCTGCTTCTGACTCGCGCCCGCCCGGGTCGCCAGGCGTCTTGAAGGGTGACAAGGTCAACAAACAACTCAACGGTGCCTGGTTGCTGCGGCCGACGGACATCGAGGTCTCCCCCGGCGAGTGCGTGGTGTTGCGCGGCCCCAACGGGTCCGGCAAGACCACTCTCCTGCGCATCCTCGCCGGAATGATGGCGCCGTCTGAGGGCACCGTCACTCTCGACGGACGGCCCGTGGACGAACGAGAGCGGGCCACCCGCGATGCCATCGCGGCGCTGGTAGGCGCGCCCACGGCATACCGAGATCTCACGCTCGGCGATCACCTTGTCCTCATCGACGCCACCTGGGGCCGCGACCCCGCCACGTGCGCTGACCGTGTCCTCGCCCAGCTCGAGTCGCTGGAAATCGCCCATCTCGCAACGCGATTCCCGCACGAGTTGTCGTCTGGGCAGCAACAGCTGTTCCATCTCGCCCTCGTGCTCATCCGGCCCGCGCACGTGCTCCTCCTCGATGAGCCTGAGCAGCGCCTCGACACCCACAAGCGCGCTCTTCTCACCGAATTACTTACTGCGAGAGCCGAATCCGGGACCTCACTCGTCGTCGCCTGCCACGACCCCGACATGACCGAGGCACTGGGCGACTACGTGCTGGACTTTGAGTCATGGTGAGCACACGCGAGGACCGCGATCGGCTGCATCGCGCCCGGTCGATCGTGGTCGGCGGCCGCCCACCGAGCACCTGGCGCTCCGCGGGGTATGCCGTTTACGTCGCCGTCCTCATTGCCGTGGTCAATGCCTTCCCGCTCGCTCAGGCGATCACGCGGCTCCTCGACCTCGACGCGTTGGGGGCGTTCATGGCGACGGCCCAGGCGCGGATCGGGGTGGGCGCCGCCGCTGTCCTGGTGGCCCTCGGCGCCTGGCGAGCCGGTCGCGTGCACGGCCCCGTCATGCCGGATCTCTCCTATGTCGATCTCATCGTCGACTCCCCCATCGACCGCGCCACGACGACCCGTCCCTGGTGGCGGTTGTCGCTGCTCGGCTCGGTGGTTGTCGGATTACTCATGGGCGCGGTCATCAGCGGCAGCCTCGTCTTCATCGGGCACGCGCCGCTCTGGGTTGCCTTGGCAGGCAGCCTGATTGGCGCCATCGCTGGCTGGGCGATTGCCTGGGCGTGGCTGCTCGGCCAAGCACGCGATAGCGGTGAAGCGCCGCGGGGCAGGCCTCGCCCGCTGCGGCCCTCGCGCGCCCTTGCCGTGCTCTCGGTCGTGGGCTTGAGGCGCCAAGCTGCGAGTTCAGTGGCGGTCGGCGGCGCAGCCCTCATCGGCGACGTGCGGGCGGCACGGCTCGCCGTGGCGTCTCCCACGACGCGGGGGCGTGAGCGGGTGTTGCGCTCGGCGAGTCCGCTGGCCGTCATCGCTCGGCGCGATTGGCTTGGGCTGCAACGCAATCCGTCCCGGCTTGCGAGCCGGGGCTGTCGCTGTGCTCGGCGGATCCTTCCTGCTCAGCTTGCGCGTGGGCGGTCTCGACGTGCCGATGGTTGCCACCGTCGTCGGCGCCATCGCAACTCAGACGGGACTGCGCGCGTGGTGCGAGGGCCTGCGCCTCCAAGGCGACAACGCGGGCACTCCCCCGCTGCTCGGCATACCTCCGCGTCACGAAGCGCTCGCTCACCTTCTCGTCCCCACCGCGCTGTATGCCGGGTGCGTCGCGATCGCTGGCGGGACGGCATACCTCGCGCTTGGGGTCTCCGCCGTGGCGGGGCTGTGGCCGCTGGCGCTCACGGGTGTGCTGCTGGGAGTCGCGCTCGTGGGAGCCTTCCGCGGACTGGCGCCGATGCCGATTTTCCAGCCCGACCTCGGGGTTCCGGCCCTCATTGCGTGGTCGTCGGCGCCTGGGGTAACCGCGCTGATCGCGATGGCGATCCTCACCGAGCGGGCGCGAACGGCGCTGGCTGGGGCGGCCGGGGCCGGGAGCAACACGCTGCTCCTCACGATGACGGCCACCCTGTTGATGCTGAGCTGGGGACTCGGTCGGCAGCAGCGGCAGACTGACGCCCATCGCGGCTGAACTCAGGGCCCTCCGGAGACTCACGAACCGCGACATGCGGTCGTCGTGTCCTCAAAAGATGGGACAGACAAACCGCATTCAATCACTTAAGTTTGCCCTGGCCCTGGGGGGCTGCACCAATGGGCGAACGAGACCCAGCGGTGCGGACGCACCGCCTGAAGCGGCCGGGTGTGGGTCATGACGATCCGCACCCGGCATACGCCACATCAGCGCCGCCGCGCACCTTGGGGGTCACGTTGACAACCAGGACCGCCTCGCATGTCGGACACGAGGACACCCCGCGTACCTGGAAGAGCCCACCTGCCCTTGCTGCATTCCTGCCCTGGGGGAGTTCAGTGGGGTACCACCACGCGGGGTGCCGCGCCCATCATAGGTCACCCGACGGACACGGGCTTGGCGTCGTCGCTGGCGGCCTCCAGATGGGCGGATTTCGACCCAGGCGGGGCGCTCCGGTAGCCTCCCCCACGGAGGATTCGCATAGTGGCCTAGTGCGCACGATTGGAAATCGTGTTGGGGATGAAACCCCTCGCGGGTTCAAATCCCGCATCCTCCGCCAATTGACGGCCCGCAGACTGAGCCTCCCCGGGAGGATCCGGTGGCGGGCCGCCCTCGTCCCCAAAGGAGGCGACTATATGTCGCGCGTTGGTGGACCTAAGGTCAGCACGTGATTCGCCGCGTCCCCGCATTCTCGTGGTATGCCGTGTCCGCCGGGTTGGCGTGGCTCGGCCTCGCGCTGTCGCTGACGCTCAATCTCACCGGCTTCTACGCAAGCGACATCGTGACCGACCCACACAGTTACGGCTACGCGGGAGGTGCCGCGACCCCCGTGCCCAGCCGGTTAGCGGACTGGATCTCCTACTTCACGATTTGGTCGAATATCACCGTCGCCGCCGTCGCGACCCTGCTCGCCCGGAGGGCGCGGAAGGGCATGGTCGGGACACCGACGCTTGCGGTCTTTCGGTTGAGTTCATTGGTCATGATCACCATCACCGGCCTCGTGTATGCCGTGGTGCTCGCTCCGACGTCGGTGCAGCGCGGGATCGACAACCTCTCCAACTCACTGCTGCACCAGATCACGCCCGTGCTCGCGGTCGTGGCGTGGCTGGTCGTGGGTCCGCGGAGAGAGTTCTCCTGGCGGACCGTGGGGCTGTCCACTCTGCTGCCCCTGGCGTGGATCGGATGGATGCTCACGCGCGGTGCGGTCACGGGCACCTATCCCTATGGGTTCATCAACGTTGCGCAACTCGGCCTCGCGACCGCCGCCAGCAATCTCGCTGCCATCCTTGCGCTCGGCGTGGCGCTAGCTGCCGCTTTCCTCGGCATCGACCGGCTCCTCGCCCGCCGCTCCCGCTGAGCCCCTCGCCTTCCCTCCTCCATCCGGATTCGATACCCGACACCGACTCAGGGGTGACCCTGCGGTATCGACCCGGCATACCCCTCGCGGATTCGATACCCAACACCCAGTCAGGGGTGGGCTTGCGGTATCGACCCGGCATACCCCTCGCGGATTCGATACCCGACACCGAGTCAGAGGTGGGCTTGCGGTATCGACCCGGCATACCCCTCGCGGATTCGATACCCGACACCGACTCAGGGGTGACCCTGCGGTATCGACCGAGCGAGTGGGTCAGCAGGTTAGCGACGCCGTGACGTTCCGAAAATCGAGCGAGTGATCTCGCGCCCGATCACCGTCCCGGCTGAGCGCAGCATGGACTTGAACACCGAAGACTGCACGACCTGCTCGACGACCGTCGGCGGCTCCTTGGGAGCCCGACCCTGACGAGGCGCAGCGCTAGACCCAGCCGACCGCTGCGCCGCCGCGTCAGCCTTGGCCTGGGCCGCTGCCGCCGCTGCATCAGCCTCGGCCTGCGCGGCAGCAGCTGCCGCTGCATCAGCGGATTGCTTTGCCGCAGTGAGCTTTTCGTAAGCTGACTCGCGATCGGTGGACACGGCATACTTGCTCGCGACCGTTGAGGACGCGATGATCGCATCCATCACCGGGGCCTCCGAAGGCGCCATGAGCGACTGCGGCGCCCGCATCCGGGTCCACGCCACGGGGGTCGGCGCGCCCTTCTCCGACAACACCGTGATGATCGCCTCGCCGGTGCCGAGCTGGGTCAACAACTCCTGCAAGTCATAGTCGCTCTTGGGATAGGTCGACACGGCCGCCTTGAGCGCCTTGGCGTCGTCGGGCGTGAACGCGCGCAACGCGTGCTGCACCCGGTTGCCCAACTGTGCGAGCACGTCGGCCGGCACATCCTTGGGCGACTGCGTGACAAAGAAAATCCCGACGCCCTTGGACCGGATCAGCCGCACCGTCTGCGTGATCGCCTGGATGAACTCCTTCGACGCCCCCGTAAACAACAGGTGCGCCTCGTCGAAGAAGAACACGAGTTTGGGCTTGTCGAGGTCGCCCACCTCAGGCAAGTCATGGAACAAGTCAGCCAGCAGCCACATCAAGAACGTCGAGAACAACTGCGGCCGGTTCTGCACCGCGGGCAGTTCGAGCATCGACACCAGCCCGCGCCCATCGGGGGCCATCCGCAGCAGATCCGACGTCTCGAACTCCGGCAGCCCAAAGAAGACATCCGCGCCCTGGTCAGCAAAGGTGATGAGCTCGCGCAAGATCACGCCCGCCGTCGCCGACGACAGCCCGCCCAGGTCCTTGAGATCGGCCTTGCCCTCATCCGACGTCAGGTGCTGGACGACCGCCCGCAAGTCCTTGAGGTCATCGAGCCACAGCCCCTTGGCGTCGGCATAGTGGAACACGAGCCCGAGGCTCGACTCCTGAGTTTCGTTGAGCCCCAGCACCTTTGCGAGCAGCGTCGGCCCAAACGACGAGATCGAGGCCCGGATCGGGATGCCCTTGCCCTGGCCGCCCAGCGCATAGAACTCCGTCGGGTATGCCGTCCCGACCCACTCCTCGCCGATGTCACTCGTGCGCGCGGTAATGCGGTCGTTGCTCACCCCAGCGGTCGCCATGCCAGACAAGTCGCCCTTGACATCGGCGAGGAAGACCGGCACGCCGCCCTGCGACAGTTGCTCGGCCATGAGCTGGAGCGTCTTGGTCTTGCCCGTCCCGGTCGCCCCGGCCACCAACCCATGGCGGTTCATCACCGCGAGGGGGATCTTGACCTTCGCCGAGGGGTATGCCGTCCCCTCCTTGACCGCAGCGCCGAACTCCAGCGCCCCGCCCGAGAACGCGTAGCCGGCCTGGATCGCCGCGATCTGCGCGGGCAGATCCTGCGGGGCCGAGCCTTGGGGGGGCGATGCCGATGCCGCGCCACTCACAGAGTCACTCACGGAGGGCACTCTAGTTGGCGCGGCTCATGGCAGGGGAGAGCCCACGCCTTAGACTGCTCCTGTGATCTTCAAGGGCATCGGCGAGCACCGTCCGTACCCCGACCACGGTTTGGTGACCACCCGTGATTGGGCCGCCGTCCCGCCACGCCAGGTGCGCCTGGCTGAGCTCATCACCACCAAGCGCACCCTCGACCTGGCCCACTTGCTCGCCGAGGACTCCACCTTCTACGGCGACCTCTTCGCTCATGTCGTGCAGTGGAAAGGCAACCTCTACCTCGAGCAAGGACTGCACCGGGCGCTCCGTGCCGCCCTCCAGCAGCGCGCCACGCTGCATGCGCGCGTCCTCGTGCTTGACTAAGCCCGTTAGCGCCCGTGACGTCAGCACGCTTGCGAGAGAGGGGGACCGATGAGTCTCACCGTTGAGTCGGAGTCCGTTGCGCGCTCACGTCGCAATCGACGGGCCGTCATCACGATCGGCGTCGTCATCGCCCTGTTGGCGGCAGCGCTCTATATCGCTGCGTCCTACTGGAACTCCCCACCGGCCAAGAGCCCCACGGCCGCCCCGAGTTGCTCATCGGGTGGCATCTCACCGCGACAAGTCACGGTCAACGTCTACAACGCGACCAAGCGCAATGGCTTGGGGAGTGCGACCGCCAAGCTCGTGGCGGCCCGCGGCTTTGTCACCGGCACCGTCGCAAATGACCCATTGAAGAAGTCCATTGCCGCCCCTGCTGAGGTGCGCTTCGGCCCTGCGGGCGAGGCTTCCGCCGCACTTGTGGTCGCCCTCGTGCCGGGCGCCGTGCCCATCAAAGACACGCGGGCAGACGCCTCCGTCGACTTGGTCCTTGGCGACGGGTTCAAGGATCTCGCCCCCGCTCCCACCACGACCGCTGCGGGCTGCTAATCCCCATGCCGGGTGGTCATCCCGGCCAGGAGCGCGGGCAACATGCGGCGAGCGAGGTTGTCGCCTGCGTTGGGGTCTGCCCCGGCAATGAGTGCGTCGCGCGCACTGACATCGAAGAGCGCTTCGATGGTCACGAGAGCATCATCAGCGCTGACCGTGAGCCGGAGCCCAGCCGAGGCGAGCGCCCGTTCCAGAAAGGGTTGGAAGCGGGCGCGGAAGGCTCGCCGCGCCGCGAGGTAGGGAGCTGCCAGCTCCGGGTTGCGGACCGCGAGCAGGGATAGCTCAGCGCGCAGCCCGTAGTTGCCGGAGCCGAACGGCTGCAGGTCAAACAGGCGACCAGTCACGACCGAGACCAGGCTCGAGTCGCGTGTCGCCGTATCGACGGCCGCGGAAAGGCGCTCCAGGACTTGGGCCTCTTCTCGGTCGAGCAGAGCGAGCAGAAGCTCCTCCTTGGTCGCGAAGTTCGAGTAGAACGCGCCTCGAGTGAACCCCGCTCGTTCACAGACCTCCTCCACGGTGGCCGCCGCGAAGCCCCGCTCACCGAAAACCTCACTCGCCGCGTCGAGGAGCCGCTCACGGGTCGCCGGTCGGCTGCGCTTCATGCGTCCACCATCACGGGCCGTGCCATCCATCAGTGACCTCCTCTGCCTTCTCGATACGCTACCGTATTCAATACAGCAACGTATCTAACGCCGAAATGCACAGCACAACCAGCCGTCTGGAGCCCCATGTCCTCCGCCCTCTATGCCCTCGGTCTGTGGGCCGTCCGCCGCCGTCGCCTGGTCGTGATCATCTGGCTTGCCCTCTTGGTCGTGCTCGGTGGCGCCGCCAAGGTCATGAACCGCGGTTTCGTCGACGTCTTCACGATCCCAGGAACACAGTCCCAACAGGCCGCTGACTCGCTGTCGTCGCGGTTCCCGCAGTTTGCGGGGGCGAACGGCCAGGTCGTTGTCGCGGTTCCCCCCGGCACCACGGTCAGTGACACGACGGTAAAGGCCAAGATTGAGGCCCTGACGAGCAGGTATGCCGCGCTCCCGCACGTCCGCGCGGTGGCCAGTCCATTCAACGAGTATGTCAAGGGAGGCATATCTGCGGACGGCAGCGCCGCCATCATCACCGTGCAGATGGACGTCGACTCCGCGAACGTCACCCCGGAGATGCGCGCGCCGCTCATCGCCGAAGCCGAGCGCTCCACAGCTCATGGGCTCACGGCATACATCGGCGGTTCGGTCTTCATGCCCTCTCCCCCTGAGGTGTCCATTACCGAGGGGCTGGGTGTTGTCGTGGCGCTGCTGGTCCTCTTCCTCACCTTCGGGTCGGCGCTCGCCGCGGGCATTCCCCTCCTGACCTCCCTCATCGGTGTGGCTGCGTCGATAACTCTCATTGCCGCCGCGACGCGCTTCACGGAAGTGACGTCGACGGCGCCGTTCCTGGGGCTCATGATCGGTCTCGCGGTCGGCATCGACTACGCGCTTTTCGTCCTCTCACGGCATCGTGACCTCATCGCTGAAGGCCGCTCCCCCGACCAAGCCGCGGCAGAAGCCACCGGCACGGCGGGGTCGGCGGTGGTCTTCGCGGGCGCCACGGTCGGCATCGCGCTCGTCGCGCTGGGGGTCGCTAAGATCCCGTTCCTCTCGGTCATGGGCATCGCCGGGGCAGTGGGTGTCGTCGGTGCAGTGATCGTCTCGCTCACCTTGCTGCCGGCCATTCTCGGGTATGCCGGGGCGCGGCTGGCGCCCAAGGCGGTCGCCGACGCGCACCACACCAGACGGCATACCGGCCGCTCTGCGACCTGGGTCCGCTGGGTGACGCGGATCCCGGTGCTGACGGTGGTTCTCGTCCTCGCGGCGTTGGGCGCGATGGCGGTGCCCGCCAAAGACCTGCGGCTGGCACTGCCCGACAACGGGACCTCAGCGCCGACTTCGACACAACGGCTAGCGTTCGACGCTATCGCGAGGTCGTTCGGGCCTGGCGCTAACGGGCCCCTCGTGATCACCCTCGACATCGTCGCCACCACCGACCCCCTCGGCGTGGTCGCCGATGTCAAACAACTCGTCGAGAAGACCCCCGGCATCGCGTCAGTCACCGTCGCCACGCCCAACCCAGGCGCCGACACCGGGGTTATCGTCGCGATTCCGACGACCGGATCTGAGGACGCGGAGACGCGCGACACTCTCGCGCGGGTCCGCGACCTGGCCCCCGACATCGAGCGCCGTCACGGCGTCTCGCTCGCCGTCACCGGACATACCGCGGCTCAGGTTGACATCTCCGAGCGCCTCGGAAATGCGTTGCTGCCGTTCGGGATTCTCGTCGTCGGCCTGTCGCTGGTGCTCCTGACGCTGGTGTTCCGGTCGATCCTCGTGCCCGTCACCGCGGCTCTCGGTTATCTGCTCTCGCTCGGCGCCGCGTTCGGCGCGGTCGCGGCGGTCTTCCAGTGGGGGTGGTTTGGCGGGCCGCTTGGAGTGCACGACACCGGACCGGTGATCGCGTTCATGCCAATCCTGCTCATGGGGGTGCTGTTCGGGCTCGCGATGGACTATCAGGTCTTCCTCGTCTCCACGATGCGGTCGCGCTTCGTCCACGAGAGCGATGCCCGCCGGTCGGTGGCGCGGGGCTTTGTCGACTCGGCGCGGGTCGTCACAGCTGCGGCGGTCATCATGGTGGCGGTCTTTGCAGCCTTTGTGCCCCAGGGGGCCGGCACCATCAAGCCGATCGCGCTTGGTCTTGCTGTGGGGGTCTTCGTGGACGCCTTCATCGTGCGGATGACTCTCATCCCCGCGCTGATGCACCTCATGGGCGATGCCGCGTGGTGGCTCCCCCGCTGGCTCGACCGGAGACTCCCGGTGCTCGACGTCGAGGGCGAGAGCCTGCACCGACGCCTCGAAGCTCGCCTCGACGAGTCCCCGCTCGCCATCTCGGCCGCCCGTGTTGGTCTGCGCGACAACGCCGGCGCGATCTTCGCCGACGTGTCGATTTCGGCTGACCCCGGCGCGGTTGTCCTCGTCTACGGAGCTCCAGGCGCCGGCAAGACCTCACTGCTGCTCGCCCTCGCTGGTCGCATGGCCACGACTGAGGGCACGCTCGGGGTCGCGGGACGGATCCTGCCGGACCAGGTGGCGGAAGTGCGCCGGGTCGCCTCACTGGCCGAAATCACGGGCGTCAACGACCTCGACCCTCTCCTCACCGTCGGCGACCACATCGGGGAGCGACTCGCTGCGACCTCCTGGCATCCCTGGGTGAGCGGGTCCGCGCGCGACCGCGCCACCGCACGGCTCACCAACCTCCTCTCGTATGCCGTGTCCGCCGAGCCCGCCGCTCACTGCAGCGCGGCGATCGGCGCACAGACGAAGGTCGGCGTGCTGCACCCACTCGAGCGATGGATCGTCGGCGTTGCCCTCGCACTTATCGGCGACCCGGAAATCCTCGTCGTCGATGACGTCGACGTGCTGCGCGGCGACGTGGACCGGCGCGCCGCATGGGCGGTGCTCGGCCATCTCGCTGGGTTGGCGGTGCACGGTCAGCGCCGGTTTGGCGCCGTTGCCGGGCAAGAACGCCCGTTGACGATCGTCGCGTCCTGCCGTGACTCGGACCTCGCGCGGACGGTGCTGTCCGGCATACCCGGCATACCTGTTGTGGAGGTTGCCTTGGTGCGCAGCCACAGCGCCGCCGACGACGCGAAGGCTGCGGGGGCTGTCGGCACTGTCGGCACTGTCGGCACTGTCGGCGCTGTGGACCTGGCCGGAGTCATCCGGTCGCCTGGTCGCGACCCCGACCCGCTCTCGAACTCCCTTGACGATCTCTTCCAGACCGAGGTGCACTGATGTCCCGCCGTCCCACGCTGCCCGCCGCTGAGCTGCGGCGGTTCACGGGCAGCCCACGCGCGCTCATCGCCTTGCTCGCGATCCTCGTCGTCCCACTCGTCTACGGCGGGCTGTATACCTGGGCAAACGAGACCCCCCAGACCCGCCTCGACCAGGTCACGGCAGCGGTGGTCAACCTCGATGAGCCCGTTACGCTCAAGACCGCGGACGGCACGGATCAACTCATCCCGTTGGGACGGTCGGTCGTCGGCAAGCTCACGAGCTCAACGTCGACGTCTAACTTCACGTGGGTGCTCACTGACGCGCCGGCTGCGCAGACGGGTCTCGCCGAGGGCCGGTATGCCGCCGTGTTGACCATCCCGGCCGACTTCTCGCGGGCTGCGACCTCGTTGAATGGCCCGGCTGCTGACGTGAGAGCCGCCCAGCTGCAGCTGCAGACCAATGACGCGGTCAACTACCTCGACGGGACTCTGGGACGTGCCATCGCCACTGCGACAAGCGCGGAGTCGTCCAAGATGATCACCGAGGGCTACCTCACTGCCTTGTATGCCGGGTTCAGCACCTTGCACGAAAAGCTCGGCTCTGCCGCTGATGGCGCGGGCCAATTGGCTTCTGGCGCAACGTCGGTATCCGACGGGGCAACGAAGGCCGCGAGCGGGGCGGGCCAGCTCGCGACGGGTGTCGCTCAGGTGGCGGACGGTGCGGATGCGCTGGCGACCGGGGCAGCCAAATTGGCCAGCGGAGCCAATCAAGCTGCCGCTGGGGCCACCGCGCTCAAACAAGGTGCGGCACCTCTCGTCAGCGGCGCCAGTCAATTCGCCGCGGGTGCAGCCCAATTCCGCGACGGCGCAGCCGCGTTCGCGGCCGGCGTGGATCCCCTCGTGACGGGCGTGGGCCAGACCGCCACTGGTGCAACGACCCTCAAGGCAGGCGTCACGGCATACACGCAGGGGGTCGACGGCCTCGCGTTGACGTGCGCGGCGAGTGGCGCGGCGCCGACCTTCTGCGCCCAGCTCGCTGGGGTGGCGAGCGGGAGTGCGGGGCTACGCGTCGGGGCTACTGGTGTCGCAACCGGCACCGCACAGGTCTCCGGCGGGGTGGTGCAGTTGCGTGACGGGGCAGCGATATTGGGCTCGAGCGCAATGACCTTCGCGACGAGCGCCACCGCCCTGGGCGATGGTGTGCAGCAGCTCGGCGATGGCGTTGGGACGCTCGCGGGCAATTTGCCCGCGCTGGGCAAGGGCGCCAACGACCTCGCTGCTGGGGCCCGCACGCTCGCGAACGGAGCTGACCAGGCCGCGAGTGGAGGCTCCGAACTCAAGAATGGGGTCGATGCCCTCGCCTCCGGCAGCGCCAAACTGGGCACGGGCGTAACCGAATTAAGCACCGGACTTGGCCAAGCCGTGGCGAGTATCCCTTCCTACACGGAGGCCGAGCGCGCCACCGTGGCTGCTGTCGCAGCGACGCCCGTCACGGCCGACGCCAGCCGCGTCAATGCGGTGAAGAACAATGGCGCGGGGCTGGCTCCCTACTTCATGGCGCTGGCACTGTGGGTCGGATCGATTACGATCTTCTTCCTGCTGCGGCCGTTGTCGCTGCGGGCGCTGGCCTCGTCGGCGCGCACACCTCTGGTGGCACTCGCGGGCTACCTGCCCGCTGCCGTGCTGGGTGCGATCCAAGGGATCGTTTTGGCGCTCACGCTGCAATGGCTCGTCGGGATCGATGCGGCCAATGGTGCGGCGCTCGTCGGCGTGAGCACACTCGTGGCAGTCACCTTCGTCGCCATGAACCAAGCCTTGTTCGCGCTCTTCGGGACGCCTGGCCGCTTCTTGGCGGTCCTCCTTGCCGGCCTCCAACTCACCGCTGCCGGAGGGACGTACGCGATCGAAACCACGCCGCAGTTCTTCCAGTCGCTCAACGGCATACTCCCTCTCACGTATGCCGTCGACGCGCTGCGGCGGGTGATCGCCGGGTCCACGCTGGGGCTCGGCCGCGATCTCGCGATCCTCGTGGTGACGCTCTTCGTGGCTCTGGCTGGGTCGATGTATGCCGCACACCGCCAGCGCACGTGGACCATGCGGCGACTTCGTCCGGTCGTTGCGGCGTGACACGGCGGCGTGACACGGCGGCGTGACACGGCGGCGTGACACGGCGGCGGGGCAGCGCCACTGGGGTCGATATCGTGGCGGCGTGAACATCGCACCCCCGGGGGGTCGGCACCGTCCGCCGTGGGCAGGTGGGGCGACAGGAATGCGCGCGATGGCGAGCATTGGTGCATTTGGGATTTTGCTCGTGCTCGTTGTGCTCGGATTGTGGGCGGTGATTTCCAATCGCCTCACCCCGCCGAACCCGCAATACCCGACATTAAGCCCGCCCGCCGTCACGACGCGTGCCCTGACGAACTCCTCGGGGCACGTGCCATCGATCACGACAGTTGCCCAGATGACACCCTCCTCAGTTATCGTTCCGTGACACATCTTCGGGGGATGACACGTCTGGAGAAGAATTGAGCAGGCATCGGCGTATTGCGGACGCCCCCGATCCCGGCACCCGCGCGGCGGTCGTCATTGGTCTCATTGGCCTGGTTGCCGTCGCCCTGCTCGGCGGCGCGTGGTGGTACCTCGCGTCAGTCCCAGGGCTAGCCCCAGCGAGTAGTCGGTTGGCCGCCGCGGCAAGCAGCACCGCCGACGTCGGGTCGGCGAACACCGCAGGCCCAACCCCCTCATCCAGTTTCGTCGTCCCGACCCCGGCCTTCGTGACGCCAAGCCTGACCGTGTCCCTTGGCACGCTCGAGCCAGAGATCCCAGCGGATGCTGCCGCGGCTGCTTCTGGAGTCGTTGCCCCACCGGCACCTGGTGTCGCTCCGGCCCCAGGACAGCCAGTGCAGACCGACGTCAATCTCGCCTGCACCGTCAAGGGCAACAACGTCACCGCGACCTTGAGCTTCTTTGCGTCGAGGCCCGTGCCAGTGACCTTGACCGCGGCCTCCCGCGTCGAGTCGACCACGTCAACGGGGCGAGTGACGATGAGCCTCAACGGCGGTGCTGGCAACGCTGCCCCCACATGTTCGGCGTCGATCAACGGAGTCAAATACGGGCCGATAGCAGCGCGCTAACGCGTTCCAGCGACTGACGGGCGGCGGGCTTGAACGCCTAGAGTGACCCGATGCTCGGGCTCACTCCGCTGGTGGACAGCGTTACCCCTGTCGATGCGCTGCGGCGGATCGCGCTGCTGCTCGAACGCGCCCGCGCGGGCACCTACCGCGTTCAAGCCTTCCGCACCGCTGCCGCGGTGGTCTCCGGTATGCCGGATTCCGAGTTTTCCTCTCGTCTCGCCGCCGGGACCCTCTCCGACGTCCCCGGGCTTGGGCCGGCGACCACCGCAGTGGTGACGGAGGCTGCCGAAGGTGAGCTCCCGGCATACCTCGCGTCGTTGCAGGACAAACACGGGGACTTCCTCGCTCCCGGCGGTGAGGAACTGTATGCCGTGCTGCAGGGGGACCTCCACAGCCATTCCGACTGGAGTGACGGCGGGTCTTCGATCCAGGAAATGGTCTTGGCCGCAGTTGAATTGGGGCAGGACTGGATGGCGCTCACCGACCACTCACCGCGGCTCAAGGTTGCGCGTGGCTTGTCTGCCGATCGTTTGCGGCAACAGCTGACCGTCGTGGATGGCATCAATCAGGCTCTGGGACAACGCTTTCAACTCCTGCGTGGCATTGAGGTGGACATTCTCGACGACGGATCGCTCGATCAGGAGCCGGGTTTGCTCGCGGAACTCGACGTCGTGACCGCGTCCGTGCACTCCAAACTCCGGATGCCGCGCGCCGCGATGACGACGCGGATGCTCGCCGCTGTCCGTAATCCGCGCGTCAATGTGCTGGGTCACGCAACGGGCCGCCTCGTGGAGGGGTCGCGTGGGACTCGGCCACAGTCAGAGTTTGACGCGGAGGCGGTGTTTGCCGAGTGCGCACTGAACAACGTTGCCGTGGAGATCAATTCGCGACCCGAGCGCTGCGACCCGCCTGACGAACTCATCGAGATTGCCCTGGACGCCGGGTGTCTCTTTGCGATCAATTCCGACGCCCACGCGCCGGGTCAACTCGACATGAAGGCCTACGGGTGCGAGCGTGCAACCCGGCTGGGCGTGCCCGTTGATCGCATCGTGACGACCTGGTCAGCCGAGCGCGTTGTCGAGTGGGCACGGAGTGGACGTTAGGTCAGCGGCCACATCGCGGGGGCAGCGCCCGAGGTCCGCAAGAAGTACGGTCCACCCGTCTTGGGATAAGCCACCGCGAACGTCCACACCATGGTCTTGCCCGCGTCATAGGGCGCTCGATCCGCGTACGCCACCACGGTCGGGTCGAGGACCCGACCGACCGGCTGGGGGATTAGATTCCCCTGAGCGTCGGACACGTTGACGAAAAATTCGACTGGGTCGCGTGCCGTATTCATCTTTGACATCGTCTCGTATGCCGTGAACAACCGGTACTCGTAGTCCCCTTTGGGGAACACCTCTGGGCTGGGCTGATACGGCGCACCCGGACACAGGGTGACCCGGTAAGCGCCCGTGACCAGGGCCGAATCCCCGGGCGGAATCACGGCAAGGGAGTCTTTCCTCTCCTCGACGGGATGGACAACGCCCGTCGCCTTCCCGCCACACGTGTGAGGGATATCCCCCTCGATCACACCCGTGTGACCTGGGCTCATCGTCATCCCGGGCTCCAACACTGGCAGAGTCTTCGGAGTGACGGCGGGTGTGGCCGAAGGCAGTTGCGGCTGAACTTGAGGCGGTGCTCCCGCGGCTGGCTTGGTGATCTCGAACTGCGCCAAATAGGGCTCGAACAGGAATGGGGCAAAGAACACCTTCTCGGCGGGGACGGCATACGCCACTTCCCACGTCGCGCTCTCCCCCGGGAGTATTCGAGCGTATGACAAGGTCTTGATCCCGAGCTCGCCGTCGATGATCGGCATTTCCACCATACGACCATCGGCGTAGATCACCTGGTCGATGAACGTCAAGAAATAACGTGACAGCGGCCCGGGGTTCGTGTAGTACATCCTGACCTTGACCGGCGTGCGACCAGCGTCCACCGGCTTCGTGGGTTGATACGCCTCCGGCGCACACATCGTGAACCTGGCTCGAGTGGGCATAACCGCTGTCGTCCCAAGCGGAACCAAGACTGCCTTTTGGGTGGTGATGACCTGCTCAGGCGCGGTCACCCCGTTGCAGACAGCTGGCAGCGCCTTGCCTTTGACCACGGTCATTCCGTCAGCGACGACGACGAGAGAGGCCTGCTCCGCAGCGAGGCCACCAGTTGACATCGTCGGGGTCGGCCCGGTCGTCGTCGTGCAAGCCGCCGCCAACACCATCGCCGTTGCCACGACCGCCATGCCATTGAGAGCACGCCCCCGGGCGACGACCCCAGCCCTGACCACGCTCGATGACGCCATAGCGGCAAGGCTATCCACGCTGGTCTTCACGGCGCGCGGCATACCCTGCCGTTGCCCTGAAGCTCAGCTCCGTGCCCACGCTCACGGCATCCGATGAGTGTGCCTGGGAGGACAGTCTGGCTCGCCCGAGCGGGATCAAGGCAGCCGGACGTGGCGCTCCGAGAGTTCGCTGACCGAGGCTGCACCCAGCAGTGCCATGGTCCGGCGGATCTCACCAGCGAGGATCTCCGCGACGCGATCCACGCCCCGCTCCCCGGCCGCCATCAGGCCATAGAGATAGGCCCGCCCGACAAGCGTGCTGTTGGCACCAAGCGCGAGCGCGGCGACGATATCGGCACCTGATCGAATGCCGCTGTCGACGATGATCTCGACGCCTCCACCGAGTGCTTGCCGAACATCGGGGAGGAGCCGCACTGGCACGGGAGCACGGTCGAGTTGGCGGCCACCGTGGTTGGAAAGCACGATGGCGTCGGCTCCCGCGTCGAGCACCGACCGGGCATCATCGACGGTCTGAATCCCTTTGACGATCAACCGTTTTGACCAGTGCTGCCGGATCCAGTCCAGGTCGTCGAGGGTCATCGTCGGGTCAAAGAGCGCGTTGAGCTTGTCGCCAATGGTGCCGTCCCAACCCTTAAGGGCCGCAAAATCAATCGCCTCGGTCGTGAGCACGTCGACCCACCAGGCCGGGTGCCGCGCGATGTCAGCGATCGTGCGCACACTCAGCGACGGCGGCACTGAGAGCCCATTGCGAGCATCGCGGTGGCGGGCGCCAGCGACGGGCACGTCGACCGTGAGCACGAGGGCCTCATAGCCAGCCGCGTCGGCGCGCATCATGAGGTCTTCGGCGGCGGCGCGGTCGCGCCAGACATAGAGCTGGAACCACAGCCGCGCGTCGGGAGCGGCTGCTGCGACGGCTTCTGGAGTCGACGTCCCGAGGGTCGACACGGCATACGGTATGCCGTGCCGCTGCGCGACCCGAGCGACCGCAACCTCGCCCTCTTGGTGCATCAGGCGCGTAAAACCGGTGGGGGCAAACGAAACTGGCAGTGCGGCGGGGCGCCCAAGGATCTGGGTCTCGGTCGAGAGGCCGGAGACATCTCGGAGGATTTGCGGCCGGAACTCGAGCCCCTCGAAGGTCGCGCGCGCCCGCGCGATGCTGCTCTCGGACTCGGCCGCACCGTCGACGTAGTCGAACACAGCTCGCGGCGCCCGGCGACGAGCGAGCCGCGCGAGGTCATCGATCGTCAGGGCTCGTGCGAGCCGCCGAGCCGTGACATCGATGGTCGGTCGGCGGACCCCGATCATGGGCCGGAGATCGTGCCAGCGCGGAAGTTGACGACGCGTCATACGCACCACTGTGGTCCTCTCCGGGGGTCGCCGCCAGAGGTGGCTGCGTGTGGATCTGCCGGCTATGCCGAACGTGCGTCGTCGCGCACGTTCGGCCTAGCGGGGCACCTCAATCCTTGATTTGGCCGCCTCGGAGCGCGTCCCCTATGCTTACCGGGTCCTCAACGGATCCGAGCTTGACTGGCGGTCGCGACTGACGGCGAGGATCCGAGGGCAACCCGGGTCCCCATCGTCTAGCGGCCCAGGACTCCGCCCTTTCACGGCGGCAGCACGGGTTCGAATCCCGTTGGGGATACGCAGTTGGTCTGATCGGCGCGCGAGCGTCACCCAGGCCCCGTAGCGCAGTTGGTTAGCGCGCCGCCCTGTCACGGCGGAGGTCGCGGGTTCGAGTCCCGTCGGGGTCGCCAGCTTCTCTCACAAGGAGAAGTGCCGGGCCAGGTAGCTCAGTTGGTACGAGCGTCCGACTGAAAATCGGAAGGTCGGCGGTTCGACCCCGCCCCTGGCCACAGCGAAGTTTTCGAGCAACCGCAGGTATGCCGCGACCCGGCACCTGCGGTTTCGTCGTTTTGCCGGTCCCGCCTGGCCCTTGCCGAGGCACGGGCGAGTCCAGCACCTCGCCGCTCAGGGTGGGGCCAGGGTTGGGTAGGGGCCGACCCGCATGGCCCCATAGCTCCCCGCAGCGCACGCTAGAGACATGAACACCACCGCATCCCCCACCTCGTCGCTTGACCGCTTCTTCGGTGCTCTCCGCCAGAGCACCCTCCGTCGCTCGACCACCGACCGCAAGGTCGCCGGCGTGTGCGCCGGGATCGCTGAGCGATTCGGCATCGCTCCTGCGGTCGTGCGCATCGCCGCTGTCGTGCTCGCCGTCCTCGGCGTTGGCGTCACGCTCTATCTCCTCGCCTGGTTCCTCCTCCCGGACACCGCCGGTAGCCTGCACGTCGAGCGCGCCCTCCGCGACGGCCACGGCGGGTCCATCCTGCTTGGCGTCCTCGCCCTCCTCGCGATCCTCCCCGACGCGCACCCGCTGAGCTCGATCTGGACCGTCGCCATCGCGGTCGCAGCCATCGCGGCATACGTCGCCCTCACTCGCAACCACAACAGCACTCCGACGCACGGCGGTCCGACAGCCTCCACACCCACGTCGCCGACCACCCCGCAAGACGCTCCGCGCTGGTAAGCGCCCCGGGGGACGCACAGCCCGCGCGGGCCCTGACGGCCTACGGCCGCGGTAGGCGCATGGCACGGCACGGCACAAGACGGCACGGCATACGCGAGCTGTATGCCGTGCCGTTGCCTTGCGTTTGCGGAGCGAGGTCGTGACCCCGTCCGAGGAGGGGCAGGATGGTGACCATGGCTTCGCAGTCGCCGGCCCCTGTCCGCCGGATCGCAGTCCTCACCAGTGGCGGCGACGCACAAGGAATGAACGCGGCGGTCCGGGCCGTCGTGCGCGCGTCAATTCGCTTCGGGGCCGAGGTCTTTGGGATCCACAACGGTTATCAAGGCGCGGTCGACGGCGGCGACCAGATCCGCCAACTCCACTGGAATGACGTGAGCGGCATCCAACACCGTGGCGGCACCGTCATCGGCACGGCCCGCTGCGCGGCCTTCCGCGAGCGCGACGGTCGCCGCGTCGCCGCCCGCAACCTCGCCAGCCGCGGCATCGACCGCCTCGTGGTCATCGGCGGCGACGGAAGCCTCTCAGGCGCAGACCAACTCTCCCGTGAATGGCCCGAGCTGCTCGCTGAACTCGTTGCGTCCCAAGAGATTTCGCCTGAAACAGCAACCGCTCACCCACGCCTACAGATCGCTGGTCTCGTCGGCTCCATCGACAACGACATGGTCGGCACCGACATGACGATCGGGGCCGACAGCGCCCTGCACCGCATCGTCGAAGCCATCGACGCGATCTCGTCGACCGCCGCGAGTCACCAACGCACCTTCGTGATCGAGGTCATGGGGCGCCGTTGTGGCTACCTCGCGCTCGCCGCCGCCATCGCGGGCGGCTGCGATTTCGCGCTCATCCCGGAGGCACCGCCCGGTGACGGCTGGCAGGACGAGATGTGCGACAGCCTCCGCCGCGCGCGTTCGCTGGGCCGCCGTGACTCCATCGTTCTGGTCGCCGAAGGCGCCCGCGACGCGTCCGGCACGCCCATCACCGCGGATCAGGTCCGCGCCGAGCTCGAGGCCCGGCTCGGCGAACAAGCGCGCGTGACGATCCTCGGCCATGTCCAGCGCGGTGGCATACCGAGCGCCTTCGATCGTTCGATGGCGACGATGATGGGCTACGACGCGGCCAGCGCCCTGCTGAGCGCCCGACCCGAGGACGGCGCGCAACTCATTGGCGTGCACCGCAATCGAGTGCGCCGCACTCCGCTCATGCGGTCGGTCTCAGACAATCGCGCGATCGCCGCGCACCTTGACGCCGGCGACTCGGCTCAGGCGCTGAAAGGACGCGGCGAGAGTTACGCCCAACTTTTCGCCCTCCTACGGCGCCTCTCGCACCCCCGGCCCACCACCGACGCCGTCCGCCGCCGCATCGCAATCGTCCACGACGGCGGCCTCGCCCCGGGCATGAACGCCGCGGTCCGCGCCGCAGTCCGCCTCGGCCGAGACCGCGGTCACGACATGCTCGGGATCGAAGGCGGCTTCGCCGGCCTGTATGCCGGTCGCGTCCGTGACCTCTCCCTCGCCGATGTCGACGGCTGGACTTCGCTCGGTGGCGCCGAACTCGGGACCCGTCGCAACCGCATCGATGACGACCAGATGTATGCCGTGGCCCGCGCCATCGAGGACCACCACATTGACGGCCTCATCCTTGTTGGTGGCATCGCGGGTTATCAGACCATCCACCGACTGGCGGCCGAGCGCACGCGCTTCCCTTCGCTGGCGATCCCCATCGTCTGCGTGCCAGCCACAATCGACAACAACCTCCCCGGGACCGAGCTGTCCATCGGGTCTGACACCGCGCTCAACACCATTGTGGAGAGCATCGACCGGATCAAACAGTCAGCCATGGCCGCCAACCGGTGCTTCGTCATCGAGACGATGGGGCGTCACTGCGGCTACCTCGCGCTCATGTCCGCGATGTCAACCGGCGCCGAGCAGGTCTATTTCCCCGAAGAAGGGATCACGCTGACGCAACTCGCGACGGACGTGGAACGGATGCGCGCTCGGTTTACGACCGGCCGCTCGTTGTTCCTTGTCGTCCGCGCCGAAGGTGCCGACGAGTACTACACGACGGACGCGATCTCACGGGTATTTGAGGCCGAGGGCGGGCCGCTTTTCGACGTGCGCGAGGTCGTCCTCGGGCACGTCCAGCAGGGCGGCAACCCATCTCCGTTTGACCGCGTCCTCGCGACTCGGCTGGCTGCCGGTGCGGTTGACATCCTGTCGAGCGCGTTGTCGGACGGCGGCAGCGACGCGGTCATGATCGGGTTGGAACGAGGGGCGCTCACAACCCACCCCATTTCGGATTTGCCCGCCCTCATCGATCCGGCAACCCATCGGCCGCGCGATCAGTGGTGGGTCGGTTTGACGTCCGTTGCCCGTGACCTCGCGGAGCCGCCTACTGCGACAACGGGATCGACTCAGATCAGTTGAACCCTCATCAACCCATAACCGCGCGATAACGCACCGATAACTTGCCATAGCGAGATTCGTCACATCCCGGTAGCGTCCCTCACGTCAGCGGCAAATTCCGCCGGATCCCGCCTACACCGCGACCCGATGGTTCTCCCACAACCGGTCGCGAGGACGGAGCGTCTCCTCCATGAGCACCGCGCCAGGCCAACCCAAGCCGATGCGCACCACGGGCATCTTCCGCACCAAGACGATCGAAGAATCGATTGCCGAGACCACCGAGTCCGAGTACGCGCTCAAGAAGCGATTGAGCGCCCTCGACCTCATCGTCTTCGGTATCGGCGTCATTATCGGTGCGGGCATCTTCACCCTCACCGGCCGGGCCGCCGCGACTGTCGCCGGTCCTGCGGTTGTCATCAGCTTCGTCATTGCCGCCGCGGCCTGTGGCCTCGCCGCGCTGTGTTACGCCGAGTTCGCGTCAACCGTGCCGGTGAGTGGCTCGGCATACACCTTCTCGTATGCCACCCTCGGCGAGTTTGTCGCGTGGATCATCGGCTGGGACCTCCTCCTCGAGCTCATGCTCGGCGCGAGTGTCGTCGCACAGGGCTGGTCGGCATACCTCGGCGTGTTCTTGGGGCACCTCGGGATCAAGATCCCCGAAAACCTCGCCTACGGATCCAGCTTTGACCTGCCGGCGCTGCTGCTGGTGGCGGTCCTCACCGCCCTCGTAGCCAAGGGCATCAAGGAGTCGATGCGCGTCAACCTCGTGCTCGTGGCGATCAAGCTCTTCATCGTGCTCTTCGTCATCTTCGCTGGCATCGGTTTCATTAACACCAAGAACTACACGCCGTTCATCCCACCCGCTGTCCCAGCCGCCGAGGCCGGCCACAACGTGTGGACCTCGCCGCTGCTGCAGACGCTGTTCGGCATCCAGCCGACGACGTTCGGCGTCATGGGCATCTTCGCCGGCGCGTCACTCGTGTTCTTCGCCTACATCGGGTTCGACGTCGTGGCGACCACCGCTGAAGAAGCCAAGAACCCGCAGCGTGACCTGCCCATCGGCATCATCGGGTCGCTCATCATCTGCACCCTGCTCTACGTCGGTGTGACCCTCGTGATCACGGGCATGCTGCCCTACAACGAGATCTCGGTGAAGGCGTCGCTCGCGACCGCCTTCGAGAGCGTCGGCAAGGGCGGTTATGCCACGCTGATCGCAGCTGGCGCGGTCGCAGGTCTGACCACCGTCGTCATGACCCTGCTCATCGGCGCCAGCCGCGTCGTGTTCGCGATGAGTCGTGACTGGCTCCTGCCCAAGAGCTTGGGCACGACCAACCCCAAGACCGGTACCCCGGTCAAGATCACGATCATGATCGGCACCCTGGTCGCCTGCATCGCGGCCTTCACCCCGATCGGCAAGCTCGAAGAAATGGTCAATATCGGCACGTTGTCGGCCTTCTGCCTCGTGTCACTGGCCGTCCCCGTGCTGCGCCGTCGGCGCCCTGACCTCAAGCGTTCCTTCAAGGTCCCGGGCAACCCCTTCATCCCCTACCTCGCAGCAGCTGCGGCGTTCTACCTCATGCTCACGCTGCCGGCCGAGACGTGGGTCCGCTTCATCATCTGGATGCTCATCGGCCTGGTCATCTATTTCGTCTACGGCAAGAACAACTCCCGGTTGGCCAAGGGCGGGCCGGCGCTCCCGGCGCCGGACTTCTCGCACCCTGGTCCCCACTCGACGGGCGGCGACTCCCCCACCCACGGCTAAGTTCTCTCGCTTCCTCGCATTCGATACCCGGTCGCGGATCAGGCCTCGGCCTCAGGTATCGAATGCGAGTGAGGTGAGCGGCCTCGCCGCAGCACACGCACCACGGACGCGCCTCGACTCTGCACCTACGCAGAGTCGGGGCGCGGCTCCGTTGTGGCTGCGGACGATAGGGCCTGCGGCTCGCCGTCGGCCACGCGGTGCAGCTCGCGGCGGATCACCTTGCCATTCGCAGTCCGGGGCAAGGACCGGACGAACCGGACCTGCTTCGGGACCTTGTATGCCGCGAGATGCTCCCCGGCATACTCCAAGATCGCTTGCGCCGTAGGTGAGCTGTCTTGCGCTGTCGGCGAGCTGACTTGGGCCCCAAGCGAACTGTCCTTGGAGACCACGATGAACGCGGTGATGACGCGGACTCCCGGCCGCACCTCGACCTCGGTCACGCCGACGTCTGCCACGCCAGGCGCCCCCGCAAGGACCTTTTCCACTTCCTGCGGTGAGACCCGATAGCCCTGCGCGTTCATCACATCATCGGCGCGGCCGTGGTGGATGAGATATCCCTCGCGGTCGAGGTGGGCGAGATCCCCACCAACAAACCACGAGCCGCGGTAGGCCTTGGCCTCTTCGTCGGGCCGGCGCCAATAGCCCAGCATCAGTCCCGGGTCGCTGCGATGAACCGCGAGCAACCCCGTAGCCCCCTGCTCGACCTCTACCTCGACCTCGACCTCTACCTCGACCTCGGCAGCGCCGGCGTCAGCACCACCCCGGACATCGACCGGCAGAATCGCGACCCGACGACCGGCCTGCGGCTTACCTGGCGACCCGGGCCGCGTGGGCACAGACGGCCCAGACGAGATGTAGGTCGAGATCTCGCTCATCCCGAGCGCTTCATAGAGCGGTTTGCCGGTCATGCTCACCCACGCGGCATGGAGATCAGGGCTGAGCGCTTCGCCAGCTGTCAGACCATGGCGGAGCGAACTCAGGTCGACCCCCTCGACCCCGTGACTCGCGAGCAGCTGACGGTAAACCCCTGGGACAGCAGCAAATAGGGTCGCTTGGACCAGCGCGATAATGCGCCCCCACACTGCCGGATCACGCGGTCCGTTATAGATCACCGCGGTCGCGCCGTTAGCCCACGGGTCGGTCAGCCCGACACCCAGCGTGTAGGTCCAGTTGAACGCCCCCGCGTGCACGAGGACGTCTTGCGGGCCGATCCCGAGCCACCCGGCATACATGGGCCGTCTGCCCCACGCGGAGCGGTGCGCGTGCAGGACGCCCTTGGGGTCCCCGGTGGTGCCCGAGGTGTAGACCAGGAACGCGGGGTCATCGGCGCCGGTGGCGGCGTATTCTGCTGCGCGCTGCGCGAAACCCACCCCTGACACCCAGCGCGCGACCTCGGCCGGTCCGATGACCGGCACCCCTGCCGGCACGGTATGCCGCAACTCGGGAGACGCTGCGACGAGCGCCGGCTCGGCGTCGGCGACGACGAATGCCACCTCGTCGGCGGTCAACATCGCAGAGGTCGGCACCGCGACGAGCCCGACCGCGATCGCGCCAAAGAAGAGCAGGGCGGCATCGCTGGTGTTGCCGAGGCGGAGCAGGAGGCGGTCGCCAGGTCGCATGCCGGTGGCGAGGAGCCCAGCGCCGACGTGGCGGACGGCGAGGTCGAGGGATTCGAAGGTCCACTGCTCCGCGGCCTCGAGCGGCGCTGCCGCATCGTGGACCACGATGAGCCCGGTGCGACCGGGGCGCCTCAGCGCGGACGGGCCGAGGCAGTATGCCGTGAGGTTGAACCGGTGCGGGGCCGGCTCGATCTCAGTGCCGCTGAGCTGCTGACGTGCCATCCTCTGATCCTGGCGTGACTTTGATCTCCGTCGTGGTTTTGGTGACGTCGACGGTGGCGTTGGTGTCCTCGACTGCGGCGACCACGGCACCGGCGAGCGCGGCGTGGACGGCCGCGACGCGCCGTGCGCTGCTGCCGCCGACCCCGAGGCTTTCGTCGTTCTCACCGCCGACGGAGTCGTATCCGACGTCACCGTCACTGTCGTATTCGTCGGAGCCATCATCATCTTGCAGCTCTGACAGTTCAGGCATGAGTTCGTGCCGGCGACGCAAGGTGTCAACGATCGAAAGCGCAGCCGCAGCAACGGGTATGCCGATCAGCGCGCCGATGGGACCGAAGAGCCCGACTCCGACGAAGACTGCCCCCAAGGCGACCGCGGGATGGATGTCCATCGTCTTGTTGGACACCTTCGGCGTGAACCAGTAGCTCTCGATCTGCTGGAAGATCGTGGCGAAGATGATGATGTAGAGCACCTTGATCGGCTGATCGAGGAGGGCAAACAGTCCGGGCAGGATGACGCCGATGTAGGTGCCGATGATGGGGACGAACTGGCCGACGATGCCCGCCAGGATGCCCAACGGCAGCCAGAAGGGCACCTGGATAATCAAGAAGAAGACGCAGTGGAAGACCGCCGACAGCAGCGCGAGGATGAGCTTGGACACGACATAGCCGCCGGTCTTCTCGACGGCGATCGACCAGATCGTCACAAGGACCGGCTGGTGGCGCTGTGGCATCCACGATCCGATGGTCTGACGCAGCCGGATGCTGTCAGCGGACAAGTAGTAGGCGAACACGAGGATCGTCACGAGCTGCGCGATGACCGTCACCACGCTGCCGAAGACGCCCAGCAGACCACCGCCGTATTGCTGCGCAAGCTGCCCCACCCGCTCCGGAGTGAGCTGCAGGTTGGCATAGATCTGATTGACGTTGAACGAGGTATCGAAGGTCTCGTTAACCCAGCGGACGGCCTCGCTGACGGCGGTCGGGAACGCGTCCCGAAGTTGCTGTGCCTGCGCGACGAAGAGTTGGCCCAGCAGCGCCGCGATGCCCAGGCTCGCGATCATCATCCCGAACAGGACGATTGCTGACGCGACACCGCGCTTGATCCCGCGCTTGATGAGCCACTGCACCATGGGCTCCATGGCGATCGACAGCAGCCAGGCGAGCAGCAAGAGGAACAGGAACGAGCTCAGGGCGTGGAACGCCCAGACCGTGACCATGATCGACAACGCCGCCATGACGAGCGCGACGGTCAGCCGCTTGCCCGTGACGCCGGTCAGCTGCACCCACTGCGGCCGACGCTCGAGATCCCCGGCGCTCACGCCAGCGCCAATTCCGGGCAACCCTGTCGTCACGGTCGACCGGGGTCGCTTCGGGGGAGGGTTGGCTGGTTGGTTCACGGCGTCACTCTACGGCTGGCGACCGACACCCGCGTGAGACGCTCGCCATCAACGCGAGCACATGAGGGATCCACACCCAGTGACCGTGCCCCTCAGGGGCGCGGATAGTCACTGCGTGGAGTCGAACCCGGCTGTAGCCAATCGCGTGATCCCGAGCCGAACGAGACCACCCGCGTCAGGGCGCGGACAGCAACCGGTGAACTTCGCTGCTGCGATAGCGGCGATGCCCTCCGAGTGTGCGTATGGCCGTGAGTTTGCCGGACTTCGCCCAGCGCGTCACCGTTTTCGGGTCGACACGAAATAGCTGCGCCACCTCACCTGGAGTGAGGAGCTCTTCCCGGTCCCCTTTGTTTTCCATTTTTTCGCCCCTTCAACTACCCCTGCGACGCTTAGACGCGCCGTGCCTCCTGCCCGCACAGGATGTGCTCAACTCTGACATGAAAGCGACTGATTAGCTACGAAACGCCTGATTCTGATCAAGCGCGTACTCTCACACGGACCCTCGCGGCTCTTCGGGCCTCCTGCGCGAACCCTCCTGTGCCATACGGGGCCTCTCCTGGGCCATTCGGGGTCCTTGGCGGGGGTCATTCGCGGGGGACCTTCCAGTGGCCTTCGACGTCAACAGAGGGACCTGCCAGCTCATCCCAGGGACCTCCGGGGAGGCCGTCAGCCCACCAAACAGGTGGCGGCGTCACGGCGTGGTCGGACAGATGGCTCTGCGTCGGGTAGCGTTGCCCTCACGATTACACACATTTCCCGGGGCCGCTCCGCGGCGACCCGCGAGTGGACTACCGCGAGGCAGCCACGGACGGGCCTGGCGATGCCGCCCCGGCAGACGCATGAGGGGGTCACGCCATGGGGCGCGGCCGGGCCAAAGCCAAGCAGACTAAAGTCGCCCGGGAGCTGAAGTACTACTCTCCCAGCACCGACTTGAGCGCGCTTGAGCGCGAACTCCACAGTGCAACCGCCTCGGGCGGTTACGCACGGACCAGCAACGACACCGACGATGTCGATGACGCCGAGGACGACGATTACTCCGATTACGAGGCTTATGCCGAGGAGGACTCGGACGAAGCCAACGACTTTGACGCCTCGGACGACGATGCCCAGGTCGCGCCAGGTGTCTACGACGAATACGGCAAGTGGGCTGCAGGCCCACGGTGACGTGACCTCTCGCGGGTAATCACGGGAGCTCTGGCGCCCTCATCACGCGCTCGCCAGCGCTGACCTAGTGCGCTCGCTTCCGACGCGGGCTGATTTGCCCGCGTCGATCAGCCGGCGTGTCGACCGACCACCTGCACGGCGCCGCCATCGACTCCCTTGGCTCCGCGGATCACTTCGTATGCCGTGTCAACGGTCGCGTCCGCCTCCTCGACGACCTCGCCAAGGTGCCAGGCGTGGATGCCGCGGGCACGGCATACCTCGATTGCGGTGTCTGCGTGCACCGCGGGGAGGACCGCGACGAAACCCACACCCATGTTGAGGGTGCGCTCCAGGTCGAGTTGCGGGACGCGTCCGAGCGCACCGATCGTCTGAAAGACCGCGGGCGGCGTCCAGGTCGCGCGGTCCACGCGGGCGAAACTGCCCTGCGGGAGGACGCGCGCGAGGTTGGCCGCAAGCCCCCCTCCGGTGACGTGGCTGAGGGCGTGGATATCGACGCCGGGAGTGCGGATCAACGCGAGTAGGTCAGCGGCATAAACCCTTGTGGGAGTGAGGAGTTCCTCACCCAGGGAGTGGCCGAAATCCTCCACGTGCAGGTCGAGTGACCACCCGGCTGCGGCGATGACGCGACGCACCAGGGAGTAGCCGTTGGAGTGCAGGCCCGACGACGCGAGCGCGATAACGACGTCGCCCGGCTGGACCCGCTGGGGGCCGAGGAGGTCGGCGTACTCGACGACTCCGGTCGCGGCGCCGGCGACGTCGTATTCGTCGGGCTCGAGGAGACCGGGGTGTTCGGCCGTCTCGCCGCCGACAAGCGCGACTCCGGCCTGGGCGCAGGCCGCAGCGATGCCCGAGACGATCGCGGCGATACGTTCGGGCACCACCTTGCCCGTCGCGATGTAGTCGGTCATGAAGAGGGGTTCAGCACCGCAGACCACGATGTCGTCGACGACCATCCCCACGAGGTCGAACCCGATGGTGTCGTGCCGGTCGAGCGCCTGGGCGATCGCGACCTTGGTGCCGACCCCGTCCGTGGAGGTCGCGAGGATGGGGCGGGCCATCCGCGCGATCGCGCTCGCGTCGAAGAGCCCGGCAAAACCGCCGAGGCCGCCAAGGACTTCTGGACGTTGGGCGGCGCGGACGGACGCTTTCATGAGCTCGACGGCCTTGTCGCCGGCTTCGACGTCGACACCGGCGGCGGCATACGTGATGGGGTTCGGCACTAGGTCGCTGGGCGTGGGCACCTGCTGGCTCGTCACCGGACCACCTTATGCCGCCTCGCACGAGGGGATCCGCCCGGTGGACCTTCCCGCCCTCTCCCCGCCCTCTCCCCGCCCCTCTCCCGGACCTCTCCCGGACCTCTCCCGCAATCGATACCCGAGGCCCACGTATGCCGGGTGACGTGGTATCGACCACGCCTGCGGATCATACCCAGGCCCACGTATGCCGGGTGACGTGGTGCGCCCGCTCGGGGGGGGCGGTGCGGGTGGAACCCTCCCCGAATCGATACCCGAGAACTACGTATGCCGGGTGACGAGGTATCGAATCGACCGAACCTCCCCGCAATCGATACCCGAGGCCGAGGTATGCCGGGTGATGAGGTATCGACCCGACCGAACCTCCCGCAATCGATACCCGAGGCCCACTTATGCCGGGTGATGAGGTATCGAATCGGCGGGATGCGAGGGGAGAGGGATCTGGAAGGGCAGGAGGGGCAGGGAGGGGCGGGAGAGGGGTTGGGGATGGGCCGGGGACGTTGGTGTCAGGGGTGGCGCAGAGCGTTTTCGGCGCCCCCGGCGACGCCGAGTGACACGCCCTCCACGTCGACGCGGCCCACGCTGATCCGCTCCGGCTCCGGGTCGACGTCGCGCGTCGAATGGGACAAGTCCATCGGCAGGGTTTCAAAGAGATGCTTGCCGACCCGGCCGTCTTCGGGCAGCGGCACCGGGTAATCGCCCGTGAAGCACGCCGTGCACAACCGCTCGGTCGGCTGTTCCGTCGCCTCGATCATGCCCTCAAGCGAGATGTACCCCAGCGAATCCGCCCCGATCGACGCCCGAATCTCCTCGACGCCCAGACCCGTCGCGATGAGCTCGGCGCGGGTCGCAAAGTCGATCCCGTAGAAGCACGGCCAATGCACCGGCGGCGACGAGATCCGCACGTGGACTTCGGCCGCACCCGCCTCACGGAGCATCCGCACTTGGGCCCGCTGTGTGTTGCCGCGCACGATCGAGTCATCGACGACGACGAGCCGCTTGCCCTTGATGGTGTGCGCCAACGGGTTGAGCTTGAGCCGAATCCCCAACTGCCGCAACGTTTGTGACGGTTGGATGAACGTCCGCCCCACATAGGCGTTCTTGACGAACCCCTGCCCATAGGGGATCCCGGACCCCTGCGCATACCCCACGGCAGCCGGTACCCCAGAGTCAGGCACCCCTATGACGAGGTCAGCATCGACAGGGTGCTCCTGTGCCAGCCGTGCGCCCATCGCAACCCGCGCCTCATGCACAACGCGGTCATTGATGACAGCGTCTGGCCTCGCGAGATAGACGTATTCGAAGATGCACCCCTTGGGCTCAGCCTCCGCGAATCGGTGTGAGCGCAGCCCGTCTTCGTCAATGACGATGAGTTCACCCGGCTCGATATCGCGGATCACCGCCGCACCCACGGTCTGCAGCGCGGCTGTCTCCGACGCCACCACCCAGCCGCGGTCAAGTCTCCCGAGCGCGAGGGGGCGTATGCCGTGCCGGTCGCGGGCGGCATACAGGGTGTGCTCGTCCATGAAGACAAAGCAGAACGCGCCACGCAAGGTGGGGAGCACCTCGAGCGCGAGCGCCTCAAGCGGCCGGTCCGGGTCGCTCAGGAGCGCCGTCACGAGTGCGGTGTCGGTGGTGTTGCCGCGGCCGAGCTCCCCGGGCATGCGGTCGAGCTCGCCATGCCGGGCCGCGAGGGTCTCGCGCAGCTCTGCCGAGTTGATGAGGTTGCCATTGTGCGCCAGCGCGACTGTCGTCGTGTCGGTGCCGCCGAGCGTGGGTTGGGCGTTCTGCCAGGTCGAGCCACCCGTTGTCGAATAGCGACAGTGCCCGATGGCGACATGCCCGGTGAGCGCGGTAAGGGCGTTTTCGTCGAAGACCTGACTCACGAGGCCCATGTCCTTGTAGACGAGCACCTTGTGGCCGTCGCCGGTCGCGATGCCCGCGGACTCCTGGCCGCGGTGCTGGAGGGCGTAGAGGCCGAAGTACGTCAGCTTGGCGACGTCCTCGCCCGGCGCCCACACCCCGAAGACGCCACAAGCATCTTGGGGAGCCTTCTCACCGGGAAGCAGGTCGTGGGTGAGTTTGCCGTCTCCGCGCGCCACTGCGTCAGTGTCCCATACCCGCGCCAGCCTTCAACGGTCAGCACGGTCAGCACGGTCAGCAGGGTCAGCAGGGTCAGCGAGGCTGAGCGAGGGTCAGCGGGGGCGGCGGTCGGCGATGAGGTAGACGATCGCACCGAGCAAACCACCGATGAAGATGCCAAAAGCGCCGAAATAGCCGAGCGACGACGCGACCGAATAACCGCCCATCGGCCCGCCCCGCACCCCGAAGTACCCGCCGATGGCGAACCCGATGATCGCGCCCGTGAAGAGGAAGGGCACGAGACGCGGGGTGCGGGCAGGGCGTTGCGAGGTCACGGGCCCAGCGTAAGTCACGCGCCACTGCTCGGGTTGGTCGGGCGGTCCGGAGGCGTGGGACTGCTCGGGCGGCGTCGACTGGAAGCGATGGCTCAGCTGCCAGCGACGAGGGACGCACGCGACAGCTCACACAGGCAGCAGCGGGAGCCAATCATCGAGGCCAGCTCGCTCGCCAGAGGCCCGCACCACGCCGCGGTCAACGGCAGCAGCCCAGTTGAGCTCGCCCGTCACCAACCGCAGCCATGTCACCGCATCGGTCTCGACAACCGACGCGGGCGTCCCGCGCCGATGGATCGGCCCCGGCATACATTGCACGGC
Source organism: Actinomycetales bacterium (assembly GCA_016715285.1). Taxonomy (GTDB): domain Bacteria; phylum Actinomycetota; class Actinomycetes; order Actinomycetales; family Dermatophilaceae; genus Phosphoribacter; species Phosphoribacter thorii. The sequence continues at coordinate 252,829 of JADKAO010000002.1, forward strand.
CCCAAACGGCGGGACGCGCACCTCGACAGACCGCCCAGGCGCCCTGGCCGCAAGCTCCTCAAGGGTGAAGCGCACCGCCGTGGCGAGCGCCTCCCGAGGCGCTGACGCGAACCCGGCTGCACGGCATACCTCCAGGGCTTGAAGGCCCTCCTGGGGGGAGGTGCGGCGACGGGGTGGCACCCCCTCATGGTGCCACCCGCGGCGGGACGCGAGAGACTAGGGCCATGCGTGCGACGACGATCCATGGTGCTTTTGATATCCGCGTCTCTGATGTGCCCGACCCCGAGATCCTGCGGCCGACCGACGCGCTCGTGCGGGTGACGGCGACGTGTGTGTGCGGTTCTGATCTGTGGCCTTATCGCGGGATTCATCCGAGCCGGGAGGGTGGCCGGATCGGGCACGAGTTCGTCGGGATCGTCGAGTCCGTGGGCGACGAGGTCGCGGCCGTGCGGCCGGGTGAGTTCGTCATCGCGCCGTTCACCTGGGGCGACAACACCTGTCGGGTATGCCGTCTCGGCATCCAGACCTCGTGCGAGCACGGCGGCGGTTGGGGTATGCCGGACCGCGAGAAGCTCCTCGTCGACGGTGGTCAGGGCCAGTTTGTGCGGGTGCCACTAGCTGACGGGACGCTCGTCGCGACGCCGTCGGTGCCGGACGACGCGCTGCTGCCGGATCTGCTGACCCTCTCTGACGTGATGGGCACGGGCTGGCATTGCGCGGTCGCCGCGGGCGTGGGGCCGGGAGACACCGTGGCGGTCGTCGGCGATGGTGCGGTGGGACTGTGTGCCGTCATCGCGGCCAAGCTCATGGGTGCGACGACGATCATTGCGATGTCCCGGCACGAGCCGCGGCAGGCGCTGGCGGTGGAGTTCGGCGCGACCGAGATTGTGGCTGAGCGCGGCGAGGCCGGGACTGCGCGGGTGATGGCGCTCACTGACGGGCTCGGGGTCGATGCCGTGCTCGAATGCGTCGGCACTGACGAGTCGATGCAGTCGGCGATTACGCTGGCGCGCCCCGGCGGTCGGATCGGCTATGTCGGGGTGCCCCACGTCGGCGAGCTGCCCCTCATGACGATGTTCTGGCGCAACCTGCAGCTCGGCGGTGGAATCGCGCCGGTGCGTCGCTACCTCCCCGAGCTGCGGGACCGCGTGCTGGCTGGCGAAATCCACCCGGGTCGCGTCTTCGACCTCACTGTCCCGTTGGAGGAGATCCCCGAGGCGTATGCCGCGATGCACGAGCGCCGCGCGATCAAGGCGATGGTGCTGCCGTGAACGCCGCCGGCGAAATCGCTGGCGCCTTGATCGGGCTGGTTTGGCTGGTCATGGGCGTGTGGATGGTGGCGATCGGTCGTCGGCGCACGGCTGCTCTGGGCGGTTGGGTCGCGGCCGAGGGGACGATCGTCGACCGGCATGGCGACACCGATGGGCTGCTCGTACGCAACCCGCACGTGCGCTATGTGGCGCCTGACGGTTCGGAGCATGTGGTGGCCAGCAAATCGCGGGGTGACTTGTGGGAGCCGGGGCAGGCTGTCGATATCCGGGTGAACCCTGCCAACCCTGCCGAAGCGATGCTTGACACCCACGCGGGGCGGGCTCAGGCCTATCTGGTTGTGGGGTGGTTCATCATCGTCGTCGCGATCTTGACGTTTGTGGGGTCCGCGCTCCTGGCGTGGGCGACCCCGCGTTAGCGTGCGCTTCGAGCCCGATGACCGGGGTGGTGTGACTGTCGTCGTCGACGGTCAGCCACAGTCGCATGTGGCCTTAGCCGATCCGTTGTTATTGGCGTTTGACTATGTCGCCCACTTGGCTCTGGTGATCGACGTCCTTGGGCCTGTGTTGGCTCCCAAACCGTTGCGGTGCACTCATATTGGCGGTGCCGCGATGACCTTGCCGCGGTGGGTGCAGGCGACGCGACCGGGGTCGCCACAGATCGTTCTGGAGCCTGATGCCGCGTTGACTGCGCAGGTGCGGGCTCGGTTGCCGCTGCCTCGGGGGCACCGGATCCGGGTGCGGCCGGTAGGTGGGTTGGAGGGCGTTGCGGCGTTGGCTGAGGCGAGCGCGGACGTGGTGGTTTTGGACGCTTACGCGAGGTGGGCGCGTACCCGCCGAGTTGGTCACGGTGGAGTTCTTTGCTTCGGTATGCCGTGTGCTCGCCCCCGGTGGGTTGCTTGCCGCCAACCTCGCCGACGAACCCGGGTTACGGCATACCGCTCGGGTTGTCGCTGGCATCCGGGAGGCAGGGTTGGGCGAGGTGGTGCTGGTCGCGAGCCACGAGGTCTTCAAGGGGCGTCGCTTTGGCAATGTCGTCGTCGCAGCCCGCCGCGCGGGTGTGGCTGACCGTGTCGGCGACGCGAACGCGACGGGCCGGGAGGCTGGCGCGGCGCGGAGTCGAAGCGCGACCAGCACGGCTGCCACCCCGGCGGGAACTCACGGCGCGACAGTCGATCGCCACCTGATCAAGCTCACGCCAGCAGCAACGGGCGCCTCCCCGGCGGGAACTCACGGCGCTGCAGCACACCAGCGCACGGGCGACTCCGGCCGGCAGCCCCGCGTTGCCCCGGGTGGCCCAGGGGGCGGTTCTGGCTCCGCGGCTGAGGCGCTGCGGCGGAGGGTGGCGAGCGCTCCCCTGCCGACCGGCATACGAGCGGGTCGTGAGCTTGAAAAGTGGCTGGCGGGCGCGCGACCGTTCACGGAGGCCGATGCCGAGCCTTCACCCGCCCCACCCGAGGCCGGGTCCTGGCGCCGCCGGTAGCCCTCGTCCGCGTTCGATGCCCGCAGACCAACATGACGCAAATGGTGGCTTCGAGCCTTCGTACAACCGCTGAAACCACCATTTGCGTCAACTCGTCAGGTCGTCACCGCTTCGCTAGGCCGAGCGCCCGTTCAACCCGGGCCACCAGCTGCTGCCGCGCGTGCGCCGTCGCGAGATCCGCCGAGGAGATCAGAATCACCGTCCACCCGAGATCCTGCAGAAGGGCGAGCCGTTGCAGGTCATGCTGCCACTGCCGACGATTCGTCCGGTGGTGGTCGCCTTGGTACTCAACAATCACCCGCGCCCAAGGCCACGCGAAGTCAACAGTCGCCACCCAGCGCCCCTCATCGAGGACGTCGAGGTTGAGTTCGGGTTCAGGCAAACCCGCGTCGATGAAACACAGCCTTGCCAGGGACTCCATCGGCGATCGGCTGCCACCGCGAACCGCGAGGTATGCCGTCCGCACCCGCCTGCTACCGGGAGCGCCGATGCGATGCATCACCTCCGCCTCCAGCCGTACCCACGAGGTCAGTCCCAGTCGGACGTCATCTGGCGAAACCGGCCAGGCGGCAATGGCGTCCCCGAGCACAACCGCGTCATCCCGGGAGACTTCGACCGCCAAGTCGCACCAGGTCGTGTACGGGTTGACGACCGGCATACCGAGCCTTTCGACCGTTGCCCGCCGTTCCAAGCCCACCCTCCCACGGACCTGTGGGCGCCTGATCGGACCGCCAGCACTTGTGCGCATGACGCTCAACCGATCTCCCGGCTGCCACGGATGCGGCACAGGCAGCCCACACAATTCAGCGGCAGTCTCGTGACTCCATGCCCAGGGCTCAGTGAGGATGCGCGCGAGAGCGGTGGTCGCTTGGGCGAGGGTGGCGGGTTCGGTCGGAGTCCGTAGGCCATGCGCTGCTCTGACCAGCCCCGCATGTCGCAGCCGCTCACGCGGGACACCTGACCCGAGAGCCTCGCGAACCGAGAAGGGCCGGCCGAACAGCGTCTCTGGCAGCGGCGTCAGTGGCATAGGCATGCCACCTATCGTGGAGCGATCGGCCGCATCGCCACGGCGAGTTTCCACAGGCACGGGCCCGCGCCGCCCGCGGAATGGTCCAGCCGTGGCACCGAAGGTCCTGCCCCCAGAGCTAGCGGCCCACCACATGAAGCACTTGGTGAGTTCAACGCCTCTCACAGGCGCCCAAGCCACCATTTGCGTCATCCCGTGGCCTGGCGGCTAGCGCGGGCGGCGGCGCGGTGCCCGGCATAGCGCAGGCGCCGGGCTCGGTGCCCAGCGGGGGGCCGGGAGTTAGGAGCCAGGGGCGGGGAGCAACCCGGCAGCGAGGGCGGCGAGATCACGCAAGCCGTCGACCTCACTCACCACCACGTCGGCAGCAGCAAGATCCGCCGCCCGCGTGACGCCGCCGGCGAAGCCGATGCACGGCATACCGGCGGCTCGGGCGGCAGCGACGCCAGGGCGCGAGTCTTCGACGACCACGCACTGACTCGGCGCGAACCCCAGCCGCGACGCCGCGAGCAGGAAGAGGTCCGGCGCGGGTTTGCCGTGCGCGACCTCCGCGGCGGTGAAGACACTCTCGTCACTGAACCACCCGTCGAGCCCGCATCGTCGCAGCTTGCGCCATGTCAGGTCCCGGTGCCCACTCGTCGCCACACAGACCACCCACCCCGCCGCGGTCAGGTCGCGCAGCGCGTCCGCCACTCCCGGCACCGCGGCAAGTTCGGTCTCGTATGCCGTGGTGTATGCCGCGCGCCACCGCTGCACCCACGCATCAGGCACCGGAGCCCCAATCACTGAGGCGATGTCGGCGATGGCGTCGCGTTCGGAGCGGCCAAGGTGTCGCTCGATGACCTCCTCGTGGGTGATTGGCCAGCCAAGTTCGGTAATGCAGCGCACGTCGATGTCCACGTGGAGACGTTCGCTGTCGACGAGGACGCCGTCACAGTCAAAGATCAGCAGCCGCCTGGGCGCAATAGCGTCGACACCATCGGCGCCAACCCCGTCTCGGATCGGACCAGCCATGCCTCAGCCGACCCAGGCTCGGGCGTTGCGGAACATCCGCAACCAGGGGCTGAACTCACCTAATCCCGCTGGGGCCCAAGACATTTGGACATTGCGCAAGACCCGCTCCGGGTGCGGCATCAGCGCCGTAAAGCGCCCGTCGGCTGTCGTCACCGCGGTGAGTCCGTCGGGGCTGCCATTGGGATTCGCGGGGTATGCCGTCGCGACGCCACCAGCGTTGTTGACGAACCGCATTGCCCGCAGCACCGCGTCAGCGTCGCCGCGCTGCGAGAAGTCAGCCAACCCCTCACCATGCGACACGGCTATCGGGATCCGACTGCCAGCCATCCCCGACAAGAAAATCGACGGACTGTCGAGCACTTCGACCAGCGACAGCCGAGCCTCAAACTGCTCGCTGCGGTTGCGCGTAAACCGCGGCCACGCCTCTGCCCCCGGAATGTGGTCGGCGAGCGCGGCCAGCATCTGACACCCGTTACAGATGCCGAGCGCAAACGTGTCCCCCCGGTGGAAGAACGCGTGGAAGTCATCGCGCAGCCGGTCGTTGAAGAGCACCGATCGGGCCCAGCCCTCTCCAGCGCCAAGGGTGTCGCCATACGAAAAGCCGCCGCACGCAACGAAACCCACGACATCGTCCAACCGAGCCCGCCCGGTCTGCAGGTCGGTCATGTGCACGTCGAAGGTGTCAAAGCCCGCCGTGTCAAACGCAAAACTCGTCTCGACATGGCTGTTAACCCCCTGCTCGCGCAGAATCGCAACCCTGGGTCGAGCCCGCAACAACGTGGGCGCCCCCGCGTCGCCGTCAGCGACCGAGTCAGGGACGCCGGTACCCGACGGCACCAGCCCGGAAGTCGGGTCGTCGGCGAGGTCAAACGTCAGGTCGACGTGGAGCCCCGGGTCGTGGGCGAGGTCGCGCCCGACACTCGCGTGCTCCTCATCGGCGCACTCGGGGTTGTCGCGCAGCGCCGCAATCCGCCAACTCACCTCATCCCACGCCTGCGCAAGATCGCGGATCGGCTCGCTCAGCAGGGTCCGGTCACCACAGGTCACGGTCACCTCACGGAGCACGGTCGGCGCACCAATGAGGTGGGTGCACTCCCCCAGCCCGTATGCCGTAAACGTCGCCATCGCGCGAGACACCTCGGCCGCCGGAACCTGGATGAGCACGCCCAGTTCTTCGGCAAAGAGAGCCCGCACGGCCCGCTCGTCGGGTGCCTTCCCGTCAACCGCGCCACTTGCGCCGTCTGACCCGCTGCCGCCTGAGCCACCTGCGCCGTCTGACCCGCTGCCGCCTGAGTCGCCCGAGTCGGCAGCCACGAGGGTGCTCAGGTCGATTGACAGGCCGCTGTTGCCAGCAAACGCCAGCTCACACGCCGCGGCCCACAAACCTCCGTCGGATCGGTCGTGGTAAGCCAACACCGAACCGGCGGAACGCAATTCGTTCACGGCACTCACCAGCCCCAACAGCAGCTGAGGGTCATCAAGGTCGGGCACCGCGCCACCAAAGGCCTCGTCCCCACCGACCACCTGCGCGAGGATCGACCCACCGATCCGAGCCCGGCCCGCGCCCAGGTCCACGAGCAGCAGGGCGGTCTGCCCGGCATACCCCGTGGTGGGGCTCGCGAGGACAGGGGTGAGCGTGCCGCGCACATCGTCAACCGTCGCGAACGCCGACACCACGAGACTCACGGGCGAGGTCACCTGCCGCGCCTCACCGCCAGGCGAGGTCCACTTGGTCCGCATCGACAAGGAGTCTTTACCCACCGGCACCCCGACGCCGAGCGCTGGACACAGGTCCAGGGCCACCGCCCGCACCGTGTCAAACAGCGCCGCGTCCTCACCCGGCTCGCCGCACGCCGCCATCCAGTTGCACGACAACTTGACCCCGTCGAGCGTGATCGGCGCCGCGAGCAGGTTGGTCAGCGCCTCGCCGACCGCCATCCGCCCCGACGCCGGCGCATCGACCGCAGCCAAGGGCGCCCGCTCGCCCATGCTCATCGCCTCACCGCCAAACCCGGTGTATGCCGCGAGCGTCACCGCCACATCGGCCACGGGCACCTGCCAAGGACCCACCATTTGATCGCGGTGGACGAGCCCGCCAACAGTGCGGTCACCAATCGTGACCAAGAAGCGTTTGCTCGCCACCGTCGGGTGCCGCAAGACGGCGTATGCCGTGTCCCGCAACGCTTTTAACGCACCGGCAACGACCGCGTCAGAAGACCCGCAATCCCGCTCCACCCGAGCAACATCGCGCACCATCTTGGGCGGCTTGCCGAGCAATACCTCCATCGGCATCTCAATCGCCCGCTCGCCGCCCGGACCGTCCTCAAGGACAAGCATCGGCTCACCGGTCGCGACGCCGACCACGGCATACGGGCAGCGCTCGCGGTCGGCGAGCGCACCAAAGGCCGCCAGTGACTCGGGAGCGATCGCCAAGACATAGCGCTCTTGGCTTTCGTTTGACCAAATTTCCTTGGGCGCCAAGCCAGTTTCTTCCAGCGGCACCTTGCGCAGGTCAAACACTGCGCCCAACCCGGCACCATGGACCAGCTCGGGGAAGGCATTCGACAACCCACCAGCCCCGACGTCATGGATCGCCAAGATCGGGTTGTCAGCACCCTGCGACCAGCAGTGATTGATGACCTCTTGAGCCCGCCGCTCAATCTCGGGGTTGCCGCGCTGCACCGAATCAAAGTCCAGTTCAGCGGCATTCACGCCCGCAGCCATCGACGACGCGGCGCCACCACCCATCCCGATCCGCATCCCCGGCCCGCCGAGCTGCACGAGCAACGTCCCCGCCGGGAACTCAATCTTGTGGGTCTGATCGGCGTCGATCGTCCCAAGGCCACCGGCCGCCATGATCGGCTTGTGATAGCCGCGCCGGACCCCATCAAAGGTCTGCTCATAGACCCGGAAGTAGCCGCCCAGCCCTGGCCGCCCGAACTCGTTGTTGAAGGCCGCCGCCCCGATCGGTCCGTCAAGCATGATGTCTAGCGGCGTCGCGAGATGCTCGGGACGCCCGTAATCCGTTGTCTCCCAAGGCTCGCGAGCACCTGGAAGGGCGAGGTTAGACACCGAAAAGCCAGTGAGCCCCGCCTTGGGTCGCGACCCGCGCCCAGTCGCGCCTTCGTCGCGAATTTCGCCGCCCGCGCCCGTCGCCGCACCCGGGAAGGGTGAGATCGCGGTCGGGTGGTTGTGCGTCTCGACCTTCATGAGCACGTGGACGTCGCCGGGTCGGGCGGCATACCTCGCGTGGTCGCCCTCCCCGCTGACTCCGACCGGCAGCCAGCGCTCGGTCGGCCCGCCCGCCATCACAGAAGCGTTGTCGGAGTAGGCAACCACCGTGCGCCCCGGGTTAACCGCCTCGGTATGCCGGATCATCCCGAACAGCGACTGCGGCTGCGGCTCCCCGTCGACGACGAAGGTCGCATTGAAGATCTTGTGGCGGCAGTGCTCGGAGTTGGCTTGGGCAAACATCATCAGCTCGACATCCGTGGGGTTGCGCCCCATGGCCGCGAAAGCCGCTGCGAGATAGTCGATTTCGTCATCAGACAAGGCGAGCCCGTATGCCGCATCAGCAGCCTCCAGCGCCGCGCGGCCGCCCCCGAGGACATCGACATGCTCCATCGCGTCGGCCTCGCGCTCGTCAAAGAGCGCCGCCGACGCTGCGACCGTGGCGAAGGCACTCTCGGTCATCCGGTCATGCAGCAGATCGGCGCATGCCGCCCACTGCTTCGCGCTCAGCGCAGTCGAGTCGTCGTCAAGGGTGAGCAAGAACTCGGTGACCCGCTCGACCCGGCGGACGTCTACCCCACAGTTGTGGGCGATATCGGTGGCCTTGGACGACCACGGCGACACTGTCCCCACCCGAGGACCGACAACGACAAGGGTCGCTTCGGAAGCCAGCGGACCGGCATACCCAGGGCCGTAATCGAGCAACCGCGCGACGGTCTCGGTCTCAACGGAACTCAGCGGGGCAGCGCTCGCGACCCAGTGGACGAACCGCGCCGTGACACCCGTCACCGTGGGCGCAACCGCCTGCAGTCTGCGAAGCAGGGCCCGCGCGCGGAAATCCGAGAGCGCGGCGCCCCCGTCGACGGTCGTAAGGACGAGGGCAGGCCGGTCACCCATGGGCGGGTAGCTCCTGAACAGGGGTCGGACAAGTCGAGCGGAACTCGACGCGGGCTGCCCCCGAGCCTACTTGTTCTGTGGGAAGCCGAGGTTGAGGCCACCGTGGCTGGGATCAAGCCAACGGGCCGTGACGGCCTTGGTGCGGGTGTAGAAATGGACGCCCTCGATGCCGTGCGCGTGGCTGTCACCAAAGAGCGAGGCCTTCCAGCCGCCGAACGAGAAGTAGGCCATCGGCACCGGAATCGGCACATTGATGCCCACCATGCCGACCTCGACCTCGTTTTGGAACCGCCGGGCGGCACCTCCATCGTTGGTGAAAATCGCGGTGCCATTGCCATAGCGGGACGCATTGATCAGCGCGAGCCCCTCGTCATAGGAGGCCACGCGCACGACCGAGAGCACCGGGCCGAAGATCTCGTCGGTGTAGATCGACATGTCAGGGGTGACCCGGTCGAACATCGTCGGCCCGACGAAGAAGCCCTCTTCCACCCCGGTGAAGGTGCCCTCACCACCGCCTTCGGCTGCCCCATCGTGCCACTCGATCCGGCCATCGACGACCAACTCAGCACCAGCGTCAAGGCCGGCCTGGACATAACCGACAATCCGGTCGCGCGCGGCAGCCGTCACAATCGGCCCCATGTCACAGCCCGTCCGGCCGTCGCCGGTCGTCAGCTGACCCATGCGAGTGCGGATCCGCGCCACAAGCTCGTCCGCGATCGAGTCGACCGCGACGACGACCGAGATCGCCATGCAGCGCTCCCCCGCCGAGCCAAAGCCGGCGTTGACCGCAGCATCCGCGGCCAAGTCGAGGTCGGCGTCGGGCAGGACGAGCATGTGGTTCTTGGCGCCGCCGAGCGCCTGGACGCGCTTGCCGTGCTTGGCCCCCACCTCGTAGACGTACTGCGCAATGGGCGTCGAGCCGACAAACGAAATCGCTTTGACCAATGGGTGAGTCAGCAGTGCGTCCACAGCCTCCTTGTCACCGTGGACGACGTTCATGACGCCGTCGGGCAGCCCGGCCTCCTGCCAGAGCTCGGCGACCGCGTTGACGACCGAGGGGTCCTTTTCGGACGGTTTGATGACGACGGCGTTACCGCAGGCGATCGCGATCGGCACAAACCACATCGGCACCATCGCCGGGAAATTGAACGGCGAGATGACCCCCACGACGCCCAGCGGCTGCATGATCGAATAGGTATCAACGCTCGTCGAGACATTCTCGGAAAACCCACCCTTAAGCAAATGCGGTATGCCGCAAGCGAACTCGACAACCTCGAGGCCGCGGGTCACCTCACCGAGCGCATCCGACACGACCTTGCCATGCTCGGCGGTAATGAGTTCGGCGATCCGTTGCTTGTTGGCCTCCAACAGCGACCGGAACCGGAACAGCACCTGCACCCGCGCCGCCAGGGACGCACGCCCCCACTCGGCGCCAGCGGCGGCCGCGCTCTCGACGATCTCCCCGACTAACTCGGCGGAGGCGAAATCGACCTGGCCGGTCACTTCGCCAGTGGCGGGGTTGAAGACCTCCCCGTGGCGCTCGGAGACGCCTTCCCAGCTGCGGTGACCGATGAGATGAGTGATGCGTGTCGGCGAGGTCATGCCGGGCAGCTTAGGTCAGCCCGCCCACAGATTGTGCCGAGCAGTATGCCGTGCCTGGCTCATCCCAGCGCCCCGGGTCAGCTCAGACCGCGGCCGGTGAGCCGCTCGAATGCCTCGATATAGCGCGCGCGGGTCTGCTCGACCACGTCATCAGGCAGTGGCGGCGGCGCCTCGCCCGAGTCCCGAGACCAACCCGATGCCGGCGAGGTCAGCCAGTCGCGCACGAACTGCTTGTCGAACGATGGCTGCGTCCGCCCCGGCGACCACGAGTCCGCCGCCCAGAACCGCGACGAGTCCGGCGTCAACACCTCGTCGGCGAGCACCACAAGCGGCCCGCCAGTGTGGTCTTCACGGTTGCGGTCAATGCCGAACTCGACTTTAGTGTCGGCGATCAAGATGCCCTTCTTCGACGCAATCTCGTTGCCGCGCGCCAAAATCCGGCGGGTCAGCACATCGATCCGGGCAGCCACCTGAGATCCGACGAGCGCTTGCACCTGCTCGATCGACATCGGCTCGTCGTGCTCGCCAATCCCCGCCTTGGTCGTCGGAGTGAAGATCGACGTCGGCAACTTGGAGCCATCTTCCAGACCCGCCGGTAGCGGCACCCCCGACACCGAGCCCGTCGCGCGGTATTCCGCGAGACCGCCGCCGGTGAGATAGGCCCGCGCGATGCACTCGACCGGGATCATCTCGAGCCGATCCACGAGCACCGCGCGCCCCGCCACTGCGTCCGGCACCTCGGTCGACAGCACATGATTGGCGACCCCATCGAGCCGGTCGAACCACCACAGCGAGAGTTGGGTCAGCACCTTCCCTTTGTCAGGGATCGGGGTGTCGAGGATGTAGTCGTACGCAGAGATCCGGTCGGACGCGACAAGCAACACCTGGTCGGTGCGTCCGCGTCCGGTCGCTGGATCGATCGGTGCATAGAGATCGCGCACCTTCCCCGAGTAGAGGTGGACATAGCCGGGAAGCTCCAGTGGCGCCGATGTCACAGTCATCCGGCCCTCTCCTTCACTGTCACCTCACCGCGCGCTGCGGCGAGGGCGATATCGGTGCGGTGGTGACCGCCAGCGAGACTCACATTGGACAACGCGAGGTATGCCGTGTGCCTCGCCTCCGCGAGGTCAGCCCCCCTCGCAACGACGTTGAGGACGCGGCCCCCCGACGACACCAGCAGGCCAGCTTCATCCCGTCTCGTGCCGGCATGCAGGACGTAAGCACCCTCGGTCGCATCCGCCTCGACCAGCCCGGAAATGGCATCACCCGTGCGCGGACTCCCCGGGTAGCCCGCAGCTGCCTCGACCACGACCACTACGGCGTCGCTGTGGTGATGCAAGTCGTCAAACTCAGCCAACCGACCGGTGGCTGCGGCATACAAGAGCCCGCCGAGTGGCGTGACGAGCCGTTCGAGCGAGGCCTGCCCGTCCGGATCCCCGAAGCGGCAGTTGAATTCCACGACTCGCAGGCCTCTCGCGGTCAGCGCTAGCCCGACGTAAAGGGTGCCGACAAAGGGCGTGCCACGCCGACGCATCTCGTCGATGACGGGCTGGGCGACGGTGTCGATGACCTCCTGCGCCAACTTCGGGGGAGCCCATGGCAGCGGCGAATATGCGCCCATGCCACCGGTATTGGGGCCGGCATCGCCGTCGCCGACGCGCTTGAAATCCTGCGCCGGCGCCAATGCCCGCACCTCGGTGCCATCGCAAATACAAAAGACGGAGACCTCTGGGCCGTCGAGGTACTCCTCGACCACGAGCTGGCCGCCCGGCTTGTCCAGGCAGGCGAGCCCGTGGGCCAGCGCCTCGGTGCGATCGGTGGTGACGACCACCCCCTTACCAGCTGCCAAGCCGTCGTCCTTGACGACATACGGCGAGCCCAGGGCGTCCAGGGCGAGCTCAACCTCCGCAGGCGTCGTGCACACATGCGCGAGAGCCGTCGGCACGCCAGCGCTGGCCATGACGGCCTTCGCAAACGCCTTGCTGCCTTCGAGGTGCGCGGCGGCCGCGTCAGGGCCATACACGGCATACCCCTGCGCACGGAGCGCATCAGCCACTCCGGCGACTAACGGCGCTTCCGGCCCCACGACGACCAAATCGACGGTATGCCGCGCCGCGAGCGCGACCACAGCGGTTGCATCGGTGGCATCGGCCAAGAGCTCACAGGCCGCAATGGCCGCGATGCCCGGATTGCCCGGCGCGGCGATGACCTCGGCGACGGAAGGATCGGCTAACAGGCTCCGGACCAGAGCGTGTTCGCGCGCTCCTGAACCGACGACGAGAACCTTCACGCGCCCCAGCCTAACGGGGTGACCACCCTGTCGCCGGGCGAGGAGGGGGAGTCCCTGAGGAGCCGAGGTCCACCTCGGGATGCATCAGCGACGGTCGGCGGGCGCAGCGGGACCAGCACCGAACCACGGCCCAGCGCAGAAAGAAAAGCGCGGTGTCCTCGAGTTGCAGGGGGTGACACTCGAGGACACCGCGACAGCGAGTGAGTCGGGAGGGGAGCCCAACTCGACGCTCGCCGGACGGCTCCGAAAGCCGGTCTTCACGCAGGATTGCAGACTTCTTCGAGCGACGCGAGGCGTGAAGCGTCGTGATTGCGACAATGTCGGAAACTCGCCAAGTAAGGTTGGAGCGGATGGACTGGGGGTAAGAATGTCGCCGTTTGTCGCCGACGAGATCGCGCCGCTCGCAACGGCATTCGCGGGCGGCGAGTACGCCACCGCCGACCTGGAACTCCTCATCGGGCGTGCCTACCTCGCGCTCGTCAAGGAGGCCCGCCCATGCATGGCTGACATCCTCGCGCTCGGGATCGACAAGACCACGGCTGAGGCGATCATCACGGTGTTGGCACGGCGCCGTTTCCTCGACCGGGCCGCCGATGGCACGATCACCCTCGCCGCACCTGACCTGGCCTTGCGCGATCACGCGATGCGGCTTGAGCGGCATGCCTCAGACCTGATGTCGCTGACCGCTGAGGTCAGCCGGCTGTACGCGAACGCCCGAGCGGATCTCGACGGCAGCCCGTCCGACAAACTCCGCCTGCTGTATACCGTCCCTGACATCTCGATGGCTGCCGCCGAAGTGATTGCGTCATCTGAGGGTGAGTTGCTGACCATGCGGGCCCCGACGCTGCGGGTCTTTGACCTCGCGCAAGCAACCGCCCAAACCCAAGAATCGTTGGGCCGTAACGCCCGTGGCAAACGGCTGCCTATGCGGGCGATCTACGACATTCGGCTGCTCCAGCTTCCCAATGCCTTGGACATCGTCGCTTCTCGGCGCTCGTTGGAAGAGCAACGAGCGATGCCCAACCTGCCCTTCGCTGTCACGATCGGCGACCGCTCCGCCGTCGTCGACATGTCATTCCCCGGACGGACGGGGGCCATCGGTTTCTACTGCGACGCGCCCGAGTTGGCTGGCCCAATCCGGGAGGTGGCGCAACGGTTCTGGGAGATGTCCACCCGGATTTCGCGCACCGGGTCAGCCAACGAACTCGACGACCGCGAACACCGCGTGCTGACGCTGCTCGTCACCGGGATGAGTGATGGGGCCATCGCCCGCCAGCTCGGGGTGTCCCAACGCACCGTCGAGCGGCGCATCTCCGCGCTCATGGAGCGGCTCGGCGCCTCCTCGCGGTTCCAGGCCGGACTGCTCGCCCGCGATCGCGGGTGGATCTGACTCGACTAGACTTATCCGTTCTATGCCGCAGCGCGTGACGGAGCGTCGTCGCGGGTACACGGCATACGGTCAGATGCCGGTAACGGAAGTAGGCAAGTGGGCAAGCGCGTGTCGACAGTGGGCGAGGCCGTGACCACGGCACCCACCACAGCTGCCACGACGGCTGTGGCAGGTGCCGTCGCAGCCACCTGCGGAGGAGCCGAGCTGGCTCGCGAGATCGCCGCCGAGCAGACCCATGTCGATGCCGTCTATGCGGAGCTGTCCAAAGCCTCCGAACGCGCTCGGCTGGTCGCGGTCGAAGGCCTCGCGCGCGGGCGCACCGAGCGCACGGGTGAGGCCCGAGACGAGGAACTCACCGGCCTCTTCGAGCGGGACGCTCTGGTGTTCCACGCTGCCCGTCGCCAACACGCCCTCGACACGCAATTCGAAGGGCTCGTGTTCGGTCGGCTCGACCTCGACCACCCCCCGACGTCGCCAGCCCCCGGCCGCGAAGTCCGGTATATCGGCCGCCTCGGCATCCGCGACGACGATTACGAGCCTCTCGTCATCGACTGGCGCGCCCCCGCAGCAGCTCCGTTCTATCGCGCCACCCCCGTCGAGCCTCTCGGCGTCCTGCGTCGACGGGTCTTGCGCTGTCGCGGCCAAGCCGTCGTCGGCATCGAGGACGACCTCATGGTGCCGGAGGCGCCCGATGACCTCGTGGTCGTCGGTGACGGGGCCCTCATGGCTGCGCTCACCCGCAGCCGCGGCAGCCGCATGCGCGACATCGTCGCGACCATCCAACGCCACCAGGACGAAGCGATCCGCGCCCCCGCCCGCGGGGTCACCGAGATCACGGGTGGCCCCGGCACGGGCAAGACGGTCGTCGCGCTGCACCGGGCGGCATACCTGCTCTATTCGGATCGGCGTCGCTACGAATCCGGGGGCATCCTCGTCGTGGGGCCCTCGGGTGCCTACACGGCATACATCGAGCGGGTCTTGCCGTCCTTGGGCGAAGACAGCGTGAGCCTGCGCGCCATGGGCGACCTCGTGGACGCGGTGACCACGGAGCGGCTCGACGACCCGCGCACTGCGGCGATCAAGGGCTCCCTACGGATCCGGGAAGTGCTCGCGCGTGCCGCCCGGGACCTCGTGCCAGGGGCACCCGAGGTGTTGCGCGTCTTCGTCAGCGGGTATGCCGTGCGCCTGGACCGCGACGCGCTCGAACGCGTGCGGGCGCACATCCTGCGCAGCCACCAACGCAATCTCGCGACCGAGGCGGTGGCCCGCGCGCTGGCGGAGACGGCATACCGACAGGTTCGTGACGTGGAGCGTGACGACTTCCTGGGCCGATTCGAAGACCATGCCGATGTGGAGGCCTTCATCGCCGCCTGGTGGCCGCAGGTGGACCCCCGCGATGTGCTGCTGTGGCTGGCCGACCGCGACCGGCTCGGGCGTTATGCCGTCGGGGTGCTGACCGACGAGGAACAGGCGCTCGTCGCCGCCTCTTACAAGGAGGCGCTCCGCACTGGTGAGTGGAGCGTCGCCGACGTGGCACTCATCGACGACCTCGCCGCCCGCGTGGGGCCGGTGCAGGAGGCGCCGCCGGAAGAGCGCGGCTTCTACGAGATCGAAGAGCTCGACACCCTCGAGCAGGCGCAACGGCCGCCGTCCATGCGGCCGGAGGCCGTCACGCCTACCTACACGACGACCCCCTCCGACGCGCGTGATCGGTTGCTTATCGGGCGGATCGGCCCGATCGACGACTACGCCCACGTCCTCATCGACGAAGCCCAGGACCTGTCACCGATGCAGTGGCGGATGCTGGCGCGCCGAGGGCGGGGGGCGTCGTGGACCGTGGTCGGCGACGCGGCCCAAAGCTCGTGGCCCGATGTGGCGGAGAGCGCGGGGGCCCGGCGGGATGCCTTTGGCAACCAGCCACACCGGGTCTTCCACATGACGACGAACTACCGCAACGCGCGGGAGATCTTCGACTATGCCGCGGCATTCATCCGCCGCTATGTGCCCGGTGCGGACATTCCTGACGCGGTCAGGGAGACCGGGGTCGAGCCCCGTGAACTCCGCGTCGATGGCTTGGGCGAGGGTGGTGCCGCCCAGATGCTGGCGGCGGTCCGGGGGGCGGCCGCGGAGTTGCTGGCGCTGGTGGACGGGACCGTCGCCATTGTGACGCCAGCCCGGTATGCCGATGTGTTGGCTGGCATGGAGGCCGACCCAGCGTTGGGCGAGGCGGGTGTGCGCTTGACGGTGATCGACCCACTCGCCGCAAAAGGGCTCGAGTGGGACGCCACGGTCGTGGTCGACCCGGCCGAGATCCTTGCCACGTACGCCGGGGGCGCGCGGACGGTCTACGTCGCGCTCACGCGTGCGGCCCATCGCATGACGGTGGTCGGTTGAGAGTCGGGCTCTGGCGACCCGGCCCCGTTCTTCCGTCTTCTCTTCCAGCTTCGGCGGTCGACCCTTGGCCGGTCTCTTAGGGTGCTCTTAAGGCGCCCTTAGGGTGCTCTTGGGCGGCGGAGGCGCCCGGTAGCCGGCGCGGTGTCCTCGGATAGAGCGACTGTTTGTCTGCCCGTTATGCCGGTTTACTAGGGAATCTTAGTGTCTCGAACGGATTAATTTGGGTTAAGGCAGACCCAAAACGATCCGGTGGGCCCTATGGTCAAGGCGGGCAGGTCAACGTTTTCTCGGGCGAACATCAAGGGGTATTGATGTCAGCACATCGTATTTTCCAGGGTACGCACGCGTCTGGGCGCGGAGCTCGTCGGCGCGCCGACAGCCAAGGGGGCAGGTGGCGTCGGCGCTGGGCGGCGCTGGCGGTGGCTGCCGTCGGGTCAGCCTTGGGGGTGTCGAGCGTGGGGGTTGCTCCTGGGGCACTTGCAACGAACTCGCCGTTCTTCCCGCAAACCAGCTTCGCGATCGACGGGAACCGCACCGGGCCAAACGACTTCGCGACGGGATACGGTCCGGGCACCACCCCAAGTGGCTACCCGACGACGGGTCTCTACTACAACAAGCGCACTATCGACATGAACTCCCCGACCGGGTCCGGGTGTGACCTCGCGGGCGACGACGCCTCGGGTGACAAGCTCTCGGACGGTCCGATCTGGCCCATTGACCCGGATGTCAGCGTGAACGGTAAGACTGACATCGACTACATCGACGTCGCTGCCGAGAAGGTGGCCGTCAACGGCCAGATCCACGACATCCTGTATGTCGGCTATATGAAGTGTGGCGGCAACGGCACCTGGCAGACAGCCCTGTACCTGGACGACGGTGACGGGCTGACACCGAGTCAGGGCGACAAGAATGGCGACTACCTCTTCGTCTTTTCTTTCACCCCCTCCAACGACTCCGTCACCATCCGCATGTCCACGATGGCCAACGGCGTTTGGGGCCCGCTGCAGCTGCTCAACACGACTGTGGTCGACGGTCGCGCTGATGACGAAAGCGAGCCATATTCAACGGATGCAACGTTGGGGCCGCTCGTCCAGCGGGCGGCCCCAACATCTCGTGACGAGGTTACAGTCGATCGAGCCCTGTTCAACCGAAGTAACTTGCGGGGCCATTCACGCCCTAGCCGCGATGGGAGAGTAATCATGACCGACAAGAAGGTTGTATTCGTCGCGTTCGCGATCGAAGACGAGAGGATGCGGGACCTCTTCAAGGGACAATCCCTGCACCCGCGCCACCCCTACGAGTTCATCGACATGTCGGTCAAGAAGCCGTACGACACTGAGTGGAAAGAAAAGGTCCGCACCCGGATTCGCCGCTCCGACGGAATTGTGGCTTTGGTCAGTAAGAACTCGCTCACGTCATCTGGTCAGAAGTGGGAGATCCAGTGCGCCAAGGAGGAGGGGAAGAAGATCCGAGGCATCTGGATCTACTCCAATGACCGGACTGCGCTGGCGGGCGTCCAAACCGTCGAATGGACCGACGCTAACGTGGCGAATTTCATCGACTCGCTCTGAGCTATGCGTAAGGCACTCATCGTGGGGATCGACTACTACGAGTCGATAGTATCGCTGCACGGAGCAGCCAATGACGCGCACAATGTCAAGGGGGTCCTGGACCGGCACGCCGACGGGACCACGAACTTCACTCAGCCCAAGTTGCTTGTGGCGACGAGCGAGGATAGTGCCGTGTCGCGAACCGAGTTGCGCGAATCCGTCCAGGAACTGTTTCGGGACAAGGCCGACATCGCGCTGTTCTACTTCTCGGGCCACGGCTATATCGACAGCACGGGCGGATTCCTGTGCCCTAGCGACTGTGCTGACGGCCATGACGGACTCGCCCTCAGCGATGTGATGACGTTGGCCAGTCAGTCCCCGGCGGAGAACAAGGTCATCATCCTCGACTGCTGCCACAGCGGAGGAGCGGGGAACAATCCGATTTCTCCCGCGTTTGCCGAGATCAAGGACGGCGTGACGATTCTCACCGCGTCAACGGCGAAACAGTATTCACTGGAATCGAATGGTTCTGGGGTGTTCACCAACCTCCTCGTGGATGCTCTCAGCGGTGCCGCGGCTAACCTGGTTGGTGAGGTTACGCCGGGCAGTGTGTACGCACATGTCGATCAATCGCTAGGGCCTTGGGCCCAGCGGCCGGTCTTCAAGACCAACGTTGAGCGCTTCGTTTCACTGCGAAAGGCAGAAGCTCCGATCGCATTGACAGCTTTGCAGAGGCTGACCGAGCTGTTTCAGGACCCGGCGTTGGAACTCCCGTTGGATCCGTCCTACGAGCCCGAGCGTAATGGGAGCGAGCCCCCGGGCACTCCGCTGCCGGATCCCCTGAAGAACGCAGATTTCGCGATCTTGCAGGAACTCGCAAAGGTCAACCTCGTACGGCCCGTTGGGGAGAAGCACATGTGGCACGCAGCGATGAACTCAAAGGCTTGCGAACTGACCGTCCTTGGTCAGCATTACTGGGGACTAGTCAACCAAGAGCTCATCTAATGTCCGAGAGCGACAGGATCCGACAGGTCCTCGAGAGCAAGAGGATCCTCGATCGGCTCGCCTCGATCGAGCACGAGCGATGGGCCCACTGGCAACGCTACGTCCATGCCCACTGCCAACGACGTGACGATGGGTCCCTCGTCATCCCACCAGATCTTGTCGCAAGGTGGGAGCGGCAGATCGAGACGCCGTTTGTCAACCTCCCGGAGGGAGAACAGGAGAGCGATCGCGAACAGGTCCAGCGATACCTGCCAGTCGTCATCAGAGCACTGGAGGACTGGCAGGCCCTGGACAGCTAGCGAGAGCAGGGGCGCGACGCTTGGCCCGCAGGCCTTGGGTGATCCATCCGCATCAATGATGCATATAATGCAACAGTGACGAACGTTGTTGCGGGACGATTCCCCGGGGTTGCCCCTTCTGTGGATCCCGAGCGCATCGTCTTCGACGCGATGCAGGAAGGGTGGGCCGCTCAACAGAGGTCGCGGCAGTTGAAGGCCTCGACGATCGAGGGCCGGCTGGCTGTCGTGAGGCGCTTCGCGGAGTACACCAACCAGTACCCATGGCAGTGGACAGCAACCGAGTTCGAAGCCTTCGTCACCAGCCTGGTCGGGGCTCGACCGACGACGATCCGCGGCTACCAAGCAGCCTTGCGAATCTTCCTGGAGTACGTCACGAGCGCGGACTACGAGTGGGTAAGCCGATGCAAGGACGAGTTCGGGTCTGCCCCGACCCAGGTCGTCACCGAGTGGAACAGCTACCACCACACCACGCCTTACGAAGGCGACCCCGGACGCCGCCCACTCACCTACGACGAGGTTCAGGCACTATTCGACGCCGCTGACGGTCTCGTGGAGAGCATTCGTTGCCGAGGCCGGAAAGGCGCGATCGCCGCGCAGCGTGACGCCATCGTCCTCAAGGTGGTGTATGCCTTTGGGCTTCGACGCCGCGAGCTCTGGGGCCTTGACCTCGCCGATCTCCACGGCAACCCCAAGGTGCCCGAGTACGGCAAGGCGGGCTGTCTGTTCGTGAGATGGGGCAAGAGTTCGCGTGGCGGTCCTCCGAAGCGTCGATCCGTATTGCTGGTGCCGGAGATGGACTGGGTCGTTGCCTCGGTGCGGCAGTGGATCGATGAACTGAGACCGATGTTCGGGCCGACGGGCCACCCTGCGCTGTTCCTCTCCGAGCGAGCTGGACGTCTCTCTCTGAGGTCGATCAACCGAGCGTTCAACGACGCCCGCGAGGAAGCGGGCCTGCCCGGAGAACTGGACTTGCACTCGCTCCGCCACTCCTACGTGACCCACCTGATCGAGTTCGACTACCCGGAACGCTTCGTTCAGGACCAGGTAGGCCACCAATACGCCTCCACCACAGCGGTCTACGCCGGCGTCTCAGACGATTACCGGCATCGGCTGCTTCAGCGCGTCATCGACCGGGACCGACACCGATGGGAGATCACTCATGATCCGCAAGATGGGCTATGACTGGCACTTGCGCCAGCTCATGGCAACGCATGGCATGTTCCAAACGAGCGACCTGCTTCCACTCCTCGAGGAGCGAGGCATTCATCTATCACGGGAGCAGGTCTACCGGCTGGTGACCCAGCCGCCGCAGCGGCTGTCCATGGACACCCTCGCAGCGCTGTGCGACATCCTCGGGTGTGGGCCGGGAGACCTCATCAGCGTGTCGGTGGTGAATCGGGAGGTTGCCAAGACCGGCACGACGGCAGCTCGTGAGCAACCTCCCGTTCGACGCACGACAATCCGGCGGCCCAAGGGTCTATGACGTGCTCTCCTGGCCGACTGATCCACGGCTGGTCGAGGCGATCTGTCGGTTGCTGGACAACCCCGACGTCCGGGACTCTGTTGCCGAGATTCTCGGTGGGCTCAACCTGTACCCCAAGGTCCAAGCCAAGTTGCTCAGCTACTTGGACAGCCACCCCGATGCTCTGGTGTCAGGACGATCGGACGGCCCTGCAAGTCGCCTGCGCCTTCTCAAGGCCCTTGCCGAGACACACCCAGGGCTCGTCGTCCCAGCCAAGTGCTCGGGTTGCGGGCGTCAAGTGGTTCTCAACCGCTGGGGCGCCAACGGCGACCGAGTCTGCGGCACCTGCTATCTCGCCAATCGGCTTGTCCCCTGCGGGCGTTGCGGCCGCATCAGGCCAGTCGGCGGCCGCCACTCCACGGATGGCCTGGTCTGCACGGCGTGCATCAGGCATGATCCGGCGCGTCGCCAGGAATGCTCCCTCTGCGGCCGGGTCAACCCCGTAGCAGCCCGAACTCCAGGTGGCGAGCCCCTGTGCCAGACCTGCCGACCGCGGGAGAGCTTCGTCTGCCTGAGTTGCGGGCGCACGCACACGGTGAAGAGCCTCAACGTCGCCGGTGGTGCCTTGTGCTGGGCCTGCTACAAGCGTCACCACAAGCAGGCGTGTTCTGACTGCGGTCGAGAGCACGCGCAGGTCCCCCGGCGGGGACCACGGGGGGAGCGACTATGCGACCGATGCTGGGACCCGAGACCGGTCTCTTGCCGGGACTGTGGCAAGGGCACGTCGCCCAAAGTCAGGCGGGTCAATGGCGGGCATCTCTGTTACGCCTGCTACGTCCTCAGTCGCCCGCAACGACCCTGCGGGGCGTGCGGTCGTACCTCGCCCGTGTGGGCCGAGCTTCCCCTCGGACCTGTGTGCAGCGCCTGCTACCAACAGATCCGCACCAAGCCTCACCCTTGCTTTCAGTGCGGCGAGAGTAGACCCCTGGTCGGGATCGCCAGCGGTGATCGCCGGATCTGCGGTGCATGCGCGGGCCAACGACGCCCGTGGACCTGCCACGCCTGCGGTGTCCTCGCTGCTCCCTACTCTCGTGGACGATGTCCGAGGTGCACCGCTCAGGAAGAACTGATGTCTGTGATCTCACGCGACGGTGATGTGGTTGAGAGCCTCAGACCGCTGCTGGACTACTTCGACATCGAGAACCGCCCCATGACCGCGATTGGCTGGACGCGCAGCCGATCCGCGGCCATCCTTCGCGAACTCCTCAACGGCAAAGGTCTGAGCCACGAGGCGCTCGATGCCGAGAACAACACCGCAGCCGCCAACTTCCTTCGAGCACTTCTCATGTTCACCGGAGTCTTGCCAGGTCGTGCATCGGAACTAGACGACACCCTTGAGTGGCTGACCCAGCGACTTGGCGCCGTACAGCCCCAGCACCAGACGATCGTTCGACGGTACGCGATGTGGCACGTACTGCGACGGGCGAAGGGGCGCCCTCACCGCCCGGCAACTCGTCATCACGCACGCGAACGTCTCCTCCTCGCCCTACGCCTTCTGTCGTGGCTGGAAGCCGAAGGGCATGGGCTCCAAGAGTTGTCGCAGTCGGGGTTCGACCGTTGGCTCGCCAATGGACCGCCGGCTCGCGTGGAGATCCGTGACTTCATCAGCTGGGCCCATCGCCAAGGCTTGGTGGACGAGCTGCGGGTACCGCTGCGGCGACATAGCCAGCCATCGGAGTTCCTCCCCACGGATCGGCGCTGGGAGACGCTTCACCGGTGCATCGTCGACTCCTCACTTCCGTTAAACATCCGTGTGGCTGGCGCCCTCCTTCTCCTTTTCGCCCTCGGGCCGACCGCCTTGACCACGATGAGCGTGGAACAGGTCGTCGAACATGAAGGCCGCGTCGAACTCATCGTCGGGCGAACGCCGATCCACCTCCCTGACTCTCTAGCGGATCTCGTGCTGCAGCAGCGGAAAGTGGCCGAAGAGTCGATGAGCGGCTGGCTCTTCCCCGGTCAACACCCCGGCCGACACCTCAACCCCGGCAGTCTGGCAGCACGCACGAAGCAGTGCTTGGGAATCGGAGTCCGTCCTTCCAGGAACGCCGCACTCGCGCATCTCGCTAAGGAGCTGCCCGTCCCCGTACTCGCGGATTACCTCGGCCTGGCACACACCACCGCTTCCCAGTGGGCTGCCCTGGTCGAGCGCCAGTGGACTGAGTACGTCGTCCTGCGCCGAGCTCAGGATCCGGCGTGAGGAACGCTGGTCGGGTTGAACACCGCCAGGCGCTTACCTCAGGATCCACGCGGGCGCCAGGCCTCCCGCCGTCGGTCGTCAACCTCGCCGGCGGCTGCGTTGACCGCGATTGGTGCGTGTCGGTGGCGGAGACGTCCCCGTCGTGCGGAACAGGTCGACCCATGCCATCGTGCTCATCGACTTGGGCACGTCGGATCCCGCGAGTCTGTGCTTGAGCAACCAGGACGTGGCGTCCTTCGGACTTCCGAGGGCGGTATTGCGAGCGAGAATCTGAGCCAATCCGTGTCCCGGACCGGTGTACACCCGATGGACAAGGGCCTGAAAGCGGCGACGATCGCGCATGCGGATGGGCGGGTCTGGGCAGCGCCGGATCGCCATCAGGCCTCCGTCGACTCCCGGAGCCGGGGTGAACGCTCGGGCCGGCACGCGACCGTGAAGGGTGAACTCGAACCATGGTGACCATTGAGCGGTCATCATGCTGGCTCCACCCACGCCGGCCCGTCGTCGGGCAACCTCCCACTGGACGAGTAGCACCGCGTCGGTCCACCCGGGTGCATGCAGGATGTGGCGGAGGATGGCAGTGGTCTGGTGGAAGGGGAGGTTCCCGAC
The DNA here is from genome assembly GCA_016715285.1 of Actinomycetales bacterium. Taxonomy (GTDB): domain Bacteria; phylum Actinomycetota; class Actinomycetes; order Actinomycetales; family Dermatophilaceae; genus Phosphoribacter; species Phosphoribacter thorii. The sequence continues at coordinate 276,604 of JADKAO010000002.1, forward strand.
GAGCACGTGCGGATAGTCAGGGATCCTGTGCTTGAGGAAGTCGCCCTCGGTGATCGTGGCGAGACCAAGCTCTTGGTTGAGCTTTCGGGCGAGACGGGGGTCGATCTCGACGGCGTGGACGGGTCTACCAAGGCTCAGGAGTGGGCGGGTTAACGCGCCCTCGCCTGGTCCGATCTCCAAGATCGGTCCGCACGTGTCGCGGACCAGGTCGATGATGCGTCGGATCGTCTGGCGGTCGGTGAGGTAGTTCTGGCCGTGCTCGTGACGGCCGTGGCGGTAGGTGGGCACTGCTTCGCTCCGTTGTTCGTGGCGGAGCCGGGCATGGCATAGCGGCCGCCCGGCATGACTCCGGGGGCGGGAGCGTCACGAAGAGAAGTGCTGCTCGCCGCCGTCAGCGGCTGCGCAGGCGCAGCGAGGCAGTGCCCTGAACCAACATGCCCACCACCCTAGAGCACGGACCAGGAAGTTCCCATCGAGTATCTGAAGTACCGCCCGCGCTCACACGATGCCCTCCCTGTGAGCATTCCCCCGGCGGTGCGGACGCCGCGTCGGTCATTCCAGGGTCGAGAACTCGCAGGCTGCGAAAGGAGAACTGTGCTCACCCCGAATAGTGCACCCCTACCAGTACTATGGCGAGGTCGCGATCAACCTGACCAGGTTGGGCGTCCTGCCCGAGAACGCCTGCCGCACGGTGAACGCTGGTGGTCAAGCTGCAGCCTTGACCGGCGGCTCCCTGACCTCGACCCTCAAAGACCTCGTGACATTGCCGTCACTCCCCATCTCCAACTGCGGGGCACTGGATGTCAAGAAGGTCGGCACCAGCCCGGGCATGACCTCGCCGGATCTGTTCCATTACGTCGTCGACCAGTCGCCTAAGGCCAACGCTGCGGACGTCGACATCGTCCATGACGGCTCGTTGAAGGTCAATCTGAACGGCAGCGGCTCGACAACCGAGCCCGACACGACCTACACGGAGTTGGACGCGTCGATCACCCTGGGTGGGGTCCACAACTGGACGAACGTCAATTCCCAGCCTGACTACAAGATCGTCGAAGACACCATCCCCGATCCGTGGACCCTCAAGACGATCACGTGCACCTATACCGACATCTTCGCCACATCCAGGCCAACGAAGACCGTCACGATCTACGAAGACGGTGCATACACCGCGAACCGCTTCCTGGTGCCTCCGGCAACCTTCGCCAACGCCACGGTCCCGCCGGCCTCATGCACCATCACTAACGAAGCCACTGCCCTGACGTTGAACAAGGTGCTGCCCAACGACCACGGTGGCACCAAGACCAGCGCTGACTTCGTCCTCTCGGCCACCGGCGCCAACAACGTCAAGGTCATCAACTCCGCCGACCCGAAGGCCAACGACCCCACGGTCGGCGCCACCAAGTTGGTCAAACCAGGCACCTATACCCTGGCTGAAACCCCCGCCACCACCCCGGGCTATACGACGTCTGCCTGGACGTGCGTGGACGGGGCGGGTGCCACAGTTGCGGTGAACAGTTCTTCCCAGGTCACAGTGACAGCAGGGCAAAGCGTCATCTGCTCGATCACCAATGATGACAAACCGGCGAAGTTGACGCTGGTCAAGAAGGTCACCAACGACAACGGCGGCGCCGCTGCCGCGTCCGCGTGGACGTTGACGGCGACCGGACCGACCACTGGCGTCACCGGTGCAACCGGCTCAACGCCCGTGACAGCTAGGGAAGTGGCAGCTGGCACGTACACGCTGAGTGAATCGGGCCCCACCGGGTATACCGCGTCCGCGTGGTCGTGTGTCCTGACCGGGACCACCACAGCGGTCACCGTGACGGCCGCCAAGGTCGCCCTCGGGTTGGGCGATGACGTCACCTGCACCATCACCAACGATGACCAGCAGGGCAAGCTGACCCTGGACAAGATCCTGATCAACGACAACGGCGGCACCCTGACCTCCGGAACGTGGACCCTCAAGGCCACCAACACAACCAACGCCGCCACCACCCCGGTCAGCGGCAACGACGACAACCCCGATGCGGGCAGCACCATCGCGGCAACCAACGTCAACGCCGGCACCTACAAACTGGAAGAAGATCCAGCGACCACCGCCGGATACACCGCATCCGCGTGGACCTGTATCGACACGACCACCAACACCTCAGTCGACGTCACCAACAGCGAAGTCACCATCGCCAACGGCCAGAACGTGATCTGCACCGTCAACAACGACGACCAAACCGCTCACCTGAAACTGGTCAAGACCATCACCAACAACAACGGTGGCACCGCGACGGTCACGGACTGGACGTTGACCGCGACCGGCCCGACCACGATCAGTGGGATCACCGGAACCGGTGATGTCGACAAGGACGTCAACGCCGGCTCGTACACGTTGAGCGAAACCGGTCCGGCCGGATACGTCGGGACCTGGTCCTGTGTCAACGCCGCTGGTGACCCGGTCACCGTCAACGCCAACAACGGCATCACCGTGGCGTTGGCTCAATCCGTGACCTGCACCGTCAACAACGACGACCAAACCGCTCACCTGAAACTGGTCAAGACCATCACCAACAACAACGGTGGCACCGCGACGGTCACGGACTGGACGTTGACCGCGACCGGCCCGACCACGATCAGGGGATCACCGGAACCGGTGATGTCGACCAGGACGTCAACGCCGGCTCGTACACGTTGAGCGAAACCGGTCCGGCCGGATACGTCGGGACCTGGTCCTGTGTCAACGCCGCTGGTGACCCGGTCACCGTCAACGCCAACAACGGCATCACCGTGGCGTTGGCTCAATCCGTGACCTGCACCGTCAACAACGACGACCAAACCGCTCACCTGAAACTGGTCAAGACCATCACCAACAACAACGGTGGCACCGCGACGGTCACGGACTGGACGTTGACCGCGACCGGCCCGACCACGATCAGTGGGATCACCGGAACCGGTGATGTCAACCAGGACGTCAACGCCGGCTCGTACACGTTGAGCGAAACCGGTCCGGCCGGATACGTCGGGACCTGGTCCTGTGTCAACGCCGCTGGTGACCCGGTCACCGTCAACGCCAACAACGGCATCACCGTGGCGTTGGCTCAATCCGTGACCTGCACCGTCAACAACGACGACCAACCAGCGCACCTGAACCTGGTGAAGAAGATCGCCAACGACAACGGCGGCACCCTGGCGACGGTCATGGACGTTGACCGCGACCGGCCCGACCACGATCAGTGGGATCACCGGAACCGGTGATGTCGACCAGGACGTCTGGGATCACCGGAACCGGTGATGTCGACCAGGACGTCAACGCCGGCTCGTACACGTTGAGCGAAACCGGTCCGGCCGGATACGTCGGGACCTGGTCCTGTGTCAACGCCGCTGGTGACCCGGTCACCGTCAACGCCAACAACGGCATCACCGTGGCGTTGGCTCAATCCGTGACCTGCACCGTCAACAACGACGACCAAACCGCTCACCTGAAACTGGTCAAGACCATCACCAACAACAACGGTGGCACCGCGACGGTCACGGACTGGACGTTGACCGCGACCGGCCCGACCACGATCAGAGGGATCACCGGAACCGGTGATGTCGACCAGGACGTCAACGCCGGCTCGTACACGTTGAGCGAAACCGGTCCGGCCGGATACGCCGGGACCTGGTCCTGTGTCAACGCCGCTGGTGACCCGGTCACCGTCAACGCCAACAACGGCATCACCGTGGCGTTGGCTCAATCCGTGACCTGCACCGTCAACAACGACGACCAAACCGCTCACCTGAAACTGGTCAAGACCATCACCAACAACAACGGTGGCACCGCGACGGTCACGGACTGGACGTTGACCGCGACCGGCCCGACCACGATCAGAGGGATCACCGGAACCGGTGATGTCGACCAGGACGTCAACGCCGGCTCGTACACGTTGAGCGAAACCGGTCCGGCCGGATACGTCGGGACCTGGTCCTGTGTCAACGCCGCTGGTGACCCGGTCACCGTCAACGCCAACAACGGCATCACCGTGGCGTTGGCTCAATCCGTGACCTGCACCGTCAACAACGACGACCAAACCGCTCACCTGAAACTGGTCAAGACCATCACCAACAACAACGGTGGCACCGCGACGGTCACGGACTGGACGTTGACCGCGACCGGCCCGACCACGATCAGAGGGATCACCGGAACCGGTGATGTCGACCAGGACGTCAACGCCGGCTCGTACACGTTGAGCGAAACCGGTCCGGCCGGATACGCCGGGACCTGGTCCTGTGTCACCGCCGCTGGTGACCCGGTCACCGTCAACGCCAACAACGGCATCACCGTGGCGTTGGCTCAATCCGTGACCTGCACCGTCAACAACGACGACCAGCCAGCGCATCTCACCCTGGTGAAGAAGGTCGTCAACGACAACGGCGGCACCGCTGCTGCGACTGCTTGGACGTTGACCGCGACCGGCCCGACCACGATCAGAGGGATCACCGGAACCGGTGATGTCGACCAGGACGTCAACGCCGGCACATACGCACTGTCGGAGTCCGGTGGCCCCACCGGGTATGACGCGTCCGCGTGGTCGTGTGTCCTGACCGGACAGCCAGCCACGACCGTTCCGGTCACCAACGCGACGGTCACCCTGGCGTTGGGTCAGGACGTCACCTGCACCATCACCAATAGTTACAGCCTGGTGCCGGTGCGTGGTCTGACCATCGTCAAGGCTGCATTCGAAGCCAAGCATCACGGGTGGGTCCCCAGCGACGGGATCGTCGACTTCGGCGACACCGTCGGCTTCACCCTGACCGTCACCGCGACCGGCAACATGCCACAAACCAACGTCGTGGTGACGGACACCCTGCAGCCAGGGATGACCTACGTCAACGGCAGCGCCACCTGTCTCAACGGCGTCGCCTGCACCATCTCCTACAACCCTGACACGCAGACGCTGGCGGCCACGATCGACCGGCTCGACCCCGGACAGCAAGTCATCGTCAGCTTCAAGGTCACCATCGACGCCGCCCCCGCCATCGCTGCCGGCACCACCTACACCTGGCACGGTGAAAATGTCGGCGCCGTCAAATCCAACGAAGTCCGCAAGGTCACCTCCAACGAGGTCACCCTGCGCGCCCACTATGAGGAACTCGCCAAGACCGGCGCAGCCCACCTCGAAGTCGGCGGCTTCGGGCTTATCAGCCTCCTGCTCGGCGCCGGGCTGATGATCGCCACCAAGCGACGTCGCCGCGACACCGCGTAAGGGCTAAAGACACGTGAGAGGGGCCCAGGTCACCCGACCTGGGCCCCTCTCACACGTCAACCACATCAGCAGGTATGCCGTGCGTCCCCTCAAGGGGCGGTATGCCCTCCCTCGTCCTACGACGCCACGGACGGCAACACCGATCTACGCTCCCTCACCGAGCAAATCGTGCCGAACGATGATCGCCTCCCGCGACGGCCCCACGCCGATCGCCGACACTCGGGCGCCGATGAGCTCCTCAACCCGCAACACATACGCCTGCGCGTTGGCCGGCAACTCGGCAAACGTGCGGCACCCAGAGATGTCCTCCCACCAGCCAGGCAGGTCCTCATAGATCGGCTTCGCGTGGTGGAAATCACTCTGGTTGACCGGCATCTCGTCAAACCGGACCCCGTCGACTTCATAGGCGACACACACCGGCACGGTGTCAAGACCGGTCAAGACGTCGAGCTTGGTGATGACGAAATCGGTCACCCCGTTGATTCGGGTGGCATACCGACCGATGACTGTGTCCATCCAGCCACACCGACGCGGCCGACCGGTCGTCGTGCCGTATTCGGTGCCGACCTTGCGCAAGAACTCGCCGTTGTCGTCAAACAGCTCGGTCGGGAACGGCCCCTCCCCCACACGCGTCGTATATGCCTTGAGGATCGCGATGACCCGCTGGACGCGGGTCGGCGGAATCCCCGACCCCGTACACGCCCCACCCGCGGTGGCGTTCGATGACGTGACAAAGGGATAGGTCCCGAAGTCGACGTCAAGCAGCGTCGCCTGTCCTGCCTCCAGCAGCACCGTCTCGCCGCGGTCGAGGGCTTCCTGGAGCACAAGCGACGTGTCACGGACCATGGGACGCAAGCGCTCGGCATACCCGAGGAGTTCTTCGACCACCTCAGCCGCCCCGATGGCGCGCCGGTTATAGATCTTGGCGAGCACCTGGTTTTTGAACCGCAGCGCGGCCTCGACCTTCTGCTCGAGGATGTGTCGGTCGAAGAGGTCCTGCACCCGGATGCCCGTGCGCGACATCTTGTCGGCGTACGTCGGACCGATCCCGCGGCCGGTCGTGCCGATCTTGCGCGCGCCGAGGAAGCGTTCGGTGACCTTGTCGAGGGTGCGGTTGTAGGGCGTGATGATGTGCGCGTTGGCGCTGACGACGAGCTTGGACGTGTCGACGCCGCGCGCGTTGAGGCCGTCGATCTCGCGGAAGAGCACCTCCAGATCCACGACCACGCCGTTGCCGATGACCGGAGTGCACGTGGGCGTGAGGATCCCGGAGGGAAGCAGGTGGAGGGCGTACTTCTCGCGTGAGCCGTCGGGCTGCTCGATGACGACCGTGTGGCCCGCATTGTTGCCGCCGTTGAACTTCACGACATAGTGGACACGGCTGCCGAGCAGATCGGTCGCCTTCCCTTTGCCCTCGTCGCCCCATTGGGCGCCAACAAGCACGACTGCGGGCATCGAGGTAGCCTCCTGCGGCGAGATGACGGGCCAGCGCCCCAGGTTACTCGGCCGCGCGCCCGAGCGGGGGAACGTCCCAGCGCGCTCGCCGGTTGAAACCACACAGGGGTATGCCGGGCAGCTGGCAGCCATGACCGTGAGACGAGGTGCGCGATGACTCTCCGACAGCGTGGAAGGCACGCCTCCCGGCTTGCGGTCATCGGGTGGGTGAGCTGCGCGGGAGTCCTCGTCTTCGCTGGCTGTGGTGCCCCCACACCCGCACCACCGCATCCCCCCGCCGCCAGCTCAGGAGCAACCACCATGACCACGAAGCCGACTCCTGGCATGACCAGCCCAGGGCCCACCGATCCGATCGAAGACCTTGTCGCGCCCACACCCCGGCCGCTTGCGGTCCAGGTGACCGGGACCGTTGTCGATGGCGTCGAGAAGGGCTGTCTGATGCTCAACCAGGAGGGCGGCGTCGGTCCCGCACTTGCCCTCGTCGGTGAGACTGCCGGGCTGTCCGTCGGCCAACGGGTCACGCTCTGGGGCACGATGCGACCTGACCTTGCCACCACGTGCCAACAGGGGCAGGTGTTCAACGTGCTGTCGCTTGCCACTCCGACCTAGGACGCGCTGACACTCCCGATGGCTGAAGGGCGAGCCGACCCGCCGACCCGCCGACCCGCTGGGCCGCTGCCGCAACAAACGACTGAGGGGCCGGACGCGATGCGTCCGGCCCCTCAGTTTGTGTGCTGTGCGCATCCTCTCCTTACGGAGTGACGGTGCCAATCAGAACGACGCCGGTGCCGAGGACGGCACCCGCGGAGGAGCGAACCGTCATCAGGCCCGAGAGCTGACGACCAGCCTCGGCCGGCATCAACGCGGTCACCGTGCCGGAAATGGTCGTGCTCTGACCAAGGGCCAGCGCCACCGGACCCGACGTCACGGTCAGTGAGCCGAACGCTGGTGAGAAGACCGCATCCCGGTAGTCGTAGGTGGTTCCGCCAGCCGCCACGGTGTAACCGTCGACTTCGACCGTGTAGGTGCCCGGTGCCGGGTTGGTGATGGTGACTGCCTCTTCAGAGTCACCGTCGGCCTGCTGCGCGACGATGGCGCCGGCGGCGTTGCGGACGTACAGATCGAGGTCAGCGCCCTTGTCGCTCGTGTTGCCGATCGACACCATGAGCTTCGCCGTGCCTGGCGGGACGACGACCTGGTAAGTCTGGAGGTCACCTTGGTTGATCGTCGGCTTGAGCACCTTCGTGCTGGCCAACGGGCCGCCCTCTCCCTGGACCGTAACGGGCGCCAGGTTGTTGGTGACGGTCCACTGAACCGGCGTCGCAACGCTCGTCTGGACGGTAGCCAAGGAGACCTCAGCAGGAGACACGGTGACGCCCTGGATGGACGCGGTCAATGCGTACGGGTTGACCAACAGCGGGCTGGTGCGACGCGACTCGACCTCGATCTCCCAGATCCCCGGGAGAGGGTTGGCATAGGAGCGTGAGTTCGGGTTGCAGACAGCCGGGTTGCTGAAGTTCGTGTAGCACTGCAGCGACGAGGTCGACTCGACGGGGACACCGTAGGGGCTGAACGCGATGAACCGCGTCTGGCTCCCGGCAGCCACACCGTCAAGGTTGACCTGCAGAGCCTTCGTGCCCGGGGGCACCGTGACGAACATGCTCTGCGTACGGTTGCGCTCGACCGTGCTTGACTGCGACACGGCATACGTGGGCGCCTTGGGCATGGTCGACTCCACCACGACCGCCATGAAGCGGGCGTCGACAAGCGCGGTGTCCTTGGCGTCGATCTGGACGATCGCGCTGTGGACCCCGAGGGACTCAGGGTGAGCGCGCAGCGTGATCTTCTGCGGCTTGTTGAGACCCAGGTTGAGGGTTTCGGTCGACTCGAAGGTGCCGCTATTGGCACCCACGATGCGCACCTTGTGCTGGATGTTGCCGGCAGGGCCGCTCGTCCGGGTCACGGTGACCTGGTACGGGGTGGTCTTGCCGAGGATGGCGCCCCCACCTTCCTGCGGGCAGTCGTTGTAGAGGCCCGTGCCCTGGTTGGGCGGGGTGAGGTATGCCGAGATGGCGGTGCACACCGGGGCGGTCACGACGTAGTCGCGCACCTGCGGATTGGTCTTGAGCAGGGCCCAAGCGCCGGGGATATTGGCTTGCCCGTTGCCCTGCGCGTAGACCTGCACGTCCTTGATCAGCACCGCGGAGGAGTACATGCTCTCGCGCAGCTGCTTGGACGTCGGCCGCCAGCCATTGGCCTTGGCCGCCGAGAGCAGCAGCGCGCCGCCACCGGTCGTCTGCGGCGCCGCCATCGACGTGCCGTTGAACATCGCGTAACCGACGGGCAACTTGTAGCCCACCTCGGCGACATCGGTCTGGGCCTGCCACAACGGAACGGACGAGATCGCCGAACCCGGCGCCGAGATGTTCGGCTTGAAACCGCCGTCTTCACGCGGGCCGCGCGACGAGTAGTTGTGGAGGTTGAGCGCGGCGGAGACACCTGAGCCGTAGTTGGCGGCCCAGGTTTCCTTGGTGATCGACGAGGCAGCCGAGATCGAGCTGTCGGCGACTGACGGGTCACCGACGGTGTTGCGCCCCGGACCCGAGTTGCCGGCCGAGATGACGATCTGCACGCCGTATTTGTCAATGAGGGTGTTGTAGAGGTCGGCGCGCGCGTTGTGTCCGTCGTTGAGGGCCGGGAGGCCACCAATCGACAGGTTGACGATGTCGACCTTGCGGTTGAGGACGAGGTCGATCATGCCCTCGGTCAGCGCAACGGCAGTGCAACCGCCGGCGAAGACGCACGCACGTGAGGAGACAACCTTGGCGCCGGGAGCGCCACCGTTCATCGCGCCACCAAAGAGCGAGTGACCCGCGGCAATGCCCGCGACGTGCGAGCCGTGGGCGCCAGAGACAATGCCGATGTTGACGAAGGAGGCCGTACCAGGCAACCCATAGGGAGCGAGGCTAACGCCATCGCGGTACTCGACAACGAACGGCATCCGTTCAACCAGCGGGGTGGCCGGGTTGTCCGTGCCGAAGTAGCCGAACTGACGGTTCTCGACGAACGGACGCATCTTCTCGGAGGCCTCGAAGACCTTGTTGTCGTTGATGTCGACCCAGATGTCGTGTGTGTCCGCGGAATAGAGCACCCCCCACCGGTCGGAGGTGTCACCGTCACGGTTGACGTCGCCGCCGAGTTCGCTGCCCGTGCCACCAGTGGCACTCTCAGAGAACCGGTTGATGAAGAGGTTGGTGGCGCCCGCAGGCAAAGTCCACGTGGACCCGGCATACGAGAGGGTGCTCGCGCCCGCAGGGATCCCCGTCAACATGGGCCGCCAGGTCAGGTCGCCGTCGACGATCGGGTCCGTTGCCGTCACCCAGTCCACGATCTTGGGCTCGCCCGTCGTCGTCGTCTGCAGCGCCGGATGGTCGAGAGCCACACCCGAGTCGAGGACGCCGATGGTGATGCCGCGGCCGTCATACGTCGGGTTGGCTTGACGGAAAGCAACCGAACCGATGTCACGCGTCGGCATATAGGGGTTGTCGTCAGGCGTCGTGGCGCTCGGGCCGGGGCCCGCGTCTGCGCTGGCGCCAGGGGCCATGTCGGGGGCTTCGGCCCGCGGGTCCGGCAGTGGGATGAGCTCGTTGAGGTCGACCGAGATCACGTCACCATTGGCAGCGACCTTCTCGACCGATGCCGTGGGGACGGTCGCCCGGACGTAGCCGATCTCGTCGACGACCTTGCCGACGGAGCCGCCCGCTGCCTTGACAGCTGCAATCGTCGTAGCCGTCGTCCCCTGGTTCGTCGCCATGATGAGGGTGACCGTCTTGTCACCCTTGGCACGCGCCTGCGTCAACAGAGCCCGGTCCTTCTCACCAAGTTTGTCGTTCTTGTTTCCTGGGTTTCCCCTAGCGGGTCCGGTTTGTTTGTCGGCTTTCACCGGCTTGCTCACACTCGGCTGGGTGTCGCCTGGATCATCGGTGGCCATGGCGGCGGATGCGCCGCTCCAGGCGAGACCGGCGGTCACCAGGGCAATCAAGCCCGAGCGTGCGGCATTTCGTAGGGCCACAGTGGTGCCTTCCTTGACTTTGTGGGTCATCCAGCGGTGGGGGGACCGCTGCACTGCGCGCGGCGGGCTGGGATACAGCCGGGGGGAGATCTCGGAGGAGGACCGGCGTGCAGTCCTGGAAGTGTCACCCCACACCCCGTGAGCACGAGCACTCGGGCAGAGAATTTTGCGAAGACTTGACCCTTTGCCAGGCCTTTCTTTGCGATGTGCGGACCAATTCCCACGGTCTTCCGGTCAATCCAGCAGCCAGGGCCCCCGCACGGCAAGACCCCGGCGGCGGGGAATGCGCGGGGCTGCGCGGCGTGCGCGGCTGCCAGCTCGGGGCTGCGCGGCGTGCGCGGCTGCCAGCTCGGGGCTGCGCGGGGGCCGGCGGCGGCGTCCGCGGGGGGCCGGGGCACACGGCATACCCCTGAGTCGTGTGCAGTTTGGGAGCTATTCACCTGGCTTCCCTAGACTGGACATAGGCCCCTAAGCCATCAAGGAGCTGGTCATGTACGGCCGTATCCAAGCCACTGTCAATGGGTATTTCGTGAGCTTGGCGGCGCCAGCTCACCTCAACCTGACGGCCTCCCGAGCGGAATCCGACGGGCTCGGGCCGGAGCACACCTTTGAGATCATCGAGCTCGGGGGTGACCGCATCGCCCTCACGTCGCAGGCGTCGGGCATGTTTGTCCGCGTCGAAGATGCGGCAGAGTCACCGCTCGCGTGCGACCGCGCCGAGGCGGGTGAGTGGGAGACCTTCCAGCTGCACGACCTGGGCAACACGCACTTTGCGCTGCAGGCCGCCAACGGCAAGTTCGTCAGCGCGCAGGAGGCGAAGGCCGGGCTGCTCATCGCCAACCGGGACACGATCGGGCCGCGGGAGACCTTCCGCATGGTGCGCCTCTACCCAGACGACGGCCTGATCCACGAGTTGGAGTTCGCTGTCACGATGGGCGGGGACGACCTGCGCGGTGGACGCGACAATATCGACCTCATGCTCATCACCGACGACCTCGTCTCGCGGCACTACGGCAATATCAACCGCGGCGAGCGCTGGGCGCCAGACACCTTGCCGCGGGCCTACGTCGTGCTCGACCCTCCCGTCGCGCTTGAGTCGATTACCGAACTCGACCTCACAGCAACCGTGACCGGCGGCATCGACGGCGACCATATCGACATCGACTCGATCGTCATCACGGGTCGGGGCGGCAACGGCGTGTGGCCGGTCGCGACCGTCGGGCCGGTGCGCTTTACCGGCACCTATCGGCGGGTCACGATCCCCGTCGGGCACCCGACCTTGTTGCTCACCATCGCGACCAAGGACGACGACCTGCGCGGCGGCAACGACAACCTCGACATCATCGTCCGGCGCCGGGCCGGACGCGACCTCACCTTCCGCAACGTCAATGCCGGTATGCGGTGGGCCGACGGGTCCCGCCACCTGGTCACCTTGGATTTGCCGGACGACACCACGGCCGAGGACCTGCGCGAACTCGTCCTGCGAGCCCGCGTGTCCGGTGGATGGAATGGCGACAACTGGACGATGGATTCGTTGGAGGGTCGGCTCCGGATAGCCGGGGAGGACACGCTGCTGTTCGAGCACGGTTATGAACGCTTCCGCGGCAGCGACCGCGACCTGGTCATCCCGCGAGGCTGACGCCCGGCCCGGCTCGTCTGCGCGAGCTGAGTGAACGGTCAGGAGCTGCGCACAGACGGGTCGCTCACACGCCTAGCGCGTCGGCTCCCTCTCGAGAAGCCTCGCGCACAAAGGCCGCACACCGCGCCTCTTCCTCCGCCTCGCCGATGACACGGGCCGCGCGCGCCAGCGCCGCCACCGCTCGCAAGAACCCGCGGTTGGGCTCGTGCGCCCACGGGATCGGGCCCTGCCCACGCCAGCCCGCACGCCGCAGCGCATCCAGCCCGCGGTGATAGCCCGTCCGGGCAAATGCGTATGCCGTGACCGGCGCGTTCGCGTCCAGCGCGGCTTCCGCGAGCATCGCCCACACCAACGACGACGCGGGGTATGCCGTGGCCACCTCCTCAAGGCGAGCACCCGGCATACCAGCTGGGTCGAGTCCTCCGACTGTGACCGCAGGGTCCTCCGGAAGGCGAGTAGCGGGGATGCCGAGCAGGCTGTCAGTCATGGGGTCGATCGTACGGGCCGGGCGTGCCGGACTTGCCGGGCGTGCCGAGCTTGTCGGGCGTGCCGAGCTTGTCGGGCGTGCCGGGCTTGTCGGGCGGGAAGCGGCCCCGCCACCTTCGGAAAGGTGACGGGGCCGCGACGTATGCCGTGTGCGCTGCGCCGGTGCTGGCGCCGACGGAGCGGGTCAGATCAGGTCAGCGAGAGGTGCCCGCCGAGCGCAGGTCCTGGCAAGCCTGGACGACGCGAGCCGCCATGGCCGCCTCGGCTTCCTTGCCCCATGCGCGCGGGTCGTACTTCTTCTTGTTGCCGACCTCGCCGTCGACCTTGAGGACGCCGTCGTAGTTCTGGTACATCCAGGTGGCGACCGGACGGGTGTAGGCGTACTGCGTGTCGGTGTCGACGTTCATCTTGATGACGCCGTAGTCCACCGCGTCCGCGATCTCCTGCGGGAGCGAGCCCGAGCCGCCGTGGAAGACGAGGTCGAGCGGCTTGGAGCCAGCAGCGAGGCCCTTGGCCGCGACGATGGCCTCCTGGCACTCCTTGAGGATCTCGGGGCGCAGCTTGACGTTGCCCGGCTTGTAGACACCGTGGACGTTGCCGAAGGTGAGGGCGGCCATGTAGCGGCCGTTTTCGCCCAACCCGAGGGCCTCGACGGTCGCGAGGGCGTCTTCGGGGGTGGTGTAGAGCTGCTCGTTGATCTCGTTGGCAACGCCGTCTTCTTCGCCACCGACGACGCCGATCTCGACCTCGAGGATGATCTTGGCGGCGCGGGCGAGGGCCAGGAGTTCCTTGGCGATCTCGAGGTTTTCGGTCAGCGGCACGGCCGAGCCGTCCCACATGTGCGACTGGAAGATCGGGAGGCCGGTGCGCGCAACCTGCTCCGCCGAGGCAGCGATGAGCGGGCGGACAAAGCCGTCGAGCTTGTCCTTGGGGCAGTGGTCGGTGTGGAGCGCGATGTTGACGTCGTAGCGCTTGGCGACCTCAGCCGCGAAGGCAGCGAGCGCGAGGGAGCCGGTCACCATGTGCTTGATGTTGGAACCCGATGCGAACTCGGCGCCACCGGTCGACACCTGGATGATGCCGTCAGAGCCAGCGTCAGCAAAGCCACGGATGGCCGCGTTGATGGTTTGGCTCGAGGTGATGTTGATCGCGGGGTACGCGAAGGAGCCGGCCTTCGCGCGGTCGAGCATGTCGGCGTAGACCTCGGGTGTTGCGATGGGCATGACTGCTGTCTCCTCAAGCGTCAGCGGACGGTTCAGAGACCATCCTTCCACTTAAGGCCGGGGGTCGCGGAAGGGACCGAAGTCCGCACAACGGACTTTGGTATGCCGTTCATCTCACGTTCACGCCCAGGTTGGCGCGCGACCGCGCCCCCGACGCGACCTCACGACCCGATGACGTGGAGCCGCTCCATGGTGGGCATCGTGGCGCTCATCACTTCTGACGGGCACGAGAGGTTGGCGATCATGCGGCTGCCGACCTTGGGCATGGCGCGGATCGCGATGATCGAACCCCACGTGGTTTTGGTGTCCTTGTTGGTGTACTTGACCAGGAGCGCGCCGAACTCGATCTTGTTGGTCTTGCCCATCCCGAGGTAGAGCGGCAGGGGTTCGGTGGTCGGCTTGAAGATCGCCTCGGGAGCGCGGGCCTTGAACTCCTTCTCAGCCGCGTCGATCTGAGCGTCTGTCTCGGCCTTGTCTGAGGTGGTGCCGCCGGCGAGCCGGTTCTGCTGGGTCGTGAGCTGGCAACCGTTGGCGTGCTTGAACTGGTTGACCCCGTCCTGGTCGAAGATCACGATGGTCCACGCGGAGTCCTGCTCGATCGACCAGACGGGCAGGCTGTCGAAGTCGGCGTCGGTGGTCAACGGCAGGTCGCGCAGGAGGCCGACCGTCTTGGAGGTCGTCGACGGCTTGGGTGCCGAGGTGGTAGTGCGGGGCGCACTCGACGTCGGGGCTGCTGTCGGGATGGGGGTGGTCTTCGGAGTCGCGTCTGTCGTGCTCGTTGCGAACAGGCATCCCGAGAGCGTGGTCGCCGTGAGCATCGACACCGCGGCGAGGGCCAGCCTCCTGGACCCAGCTGACCGAGCGGAACGGCATACCGAAATCGTCATGTGAAGCGTCTCCCCCGCCCGATGTCCGGGCATCTGGTCGGCCACCCGCCGACATCCCCATCGATCCTGCCAGGTTGAGCCCAGCGCCGCCTGAGCGCTCCTACTCAGGTTTGTGCGCTTACCGGCACGCAAGCGCAGCTGATTGTGGCATTGCTGTATTTCTTCGGAGTCGTAACGCTCCTTCACCGCATACCGGGGCTTCCTCGCCCACCCCGGGCCCGCTGGAAGGAGTCTTCATGACCGTCCCCTCGCGCCGTCGCGCAAACCCGCGCGCGATGCGGCGAGCGCGCAGCGTCGTGGCCGCCCTCGCGCCGCTTATCCTCACGACCTCCCTCACCGCATGCGTGGTCAAGCAAGAAGTCGCACCCATTCCAGCGACCGGCGCGGTGACGCAGAATCCCTCGGCCGCCCAGCCTGGATCCCTCGCCCCACCTGGGCCAGCCGCCCAGCCTGGGTCACCCGCCCAGCCTGGATCAAAGACGCCATCTGGATCCAAGGCGCCATCTGGATCAACCGCGACGAGTCGATCGACGGCCTCAAGCCAGCAGGTGACAACGGCTGTCGCGCAGACCTATTCGTCCCGGACACTGCGGATCAATGGAAGCTATGACCTCCTCGACGTCGAAAGCCTCACCGCCGATGAGACCAAGACCGGCACCATCACGGCTTCCAAGGTTGTGACCTCAGGTGCCCCCGCGTCCTTCCACTGGGAGGACTGCGCAGGTGGCGAGGTCCAGGGCTATCTCGACCTGACGGCGACGCTCAACTCGGCCACCGGCGACATCACGGTCAGCGGCGCCGCTGGCTACTACGAGGGCAAGAGCTGCGGCGTGACCAACGACCGCGGGTGGCGGCCCATCAGTCTCACGATCCCCCGGGGTGGGTCCATGAACCGAACGGTGACCATGGGGGACGCCAACGGGCACGTCCTCATCGACCTGAACCTGTACAACGAATGAGGCCTGCTGCTGACTGAAGAACGATGCGCGCTGGTCGTAGACGTGGCGACGCACGCCCCCCCCCCCCCACGCTGCATCCGCCACGGCTCGCCTCCGCGGGGCAAGTCGGTGGTCTCGATCGGCTGGGAGCCGAGCCCGTTGTCCATCTCCATGAGAGGTATGCCGTGCGCCTGGCCCTCGCTCTCGGCGTCGTCCCTCGTCTCGCCGGGTGGTATTTCGTCCGACCCTGGGTACTCCTCCACGGCATACCAAGGTCTTCTCTCCCTCCCCGGAGACGCCCTAAGGAGTCACCATGACCGCCCGCACGCTTCGACGCACCCGACGCACCCGACGCACCCGAGGCACCTTTCGCGCCTTGCTCGCGGCCCTCGCCGCGCTCACCCTCACGGCCTCCCTCACCGGCTGCGGCGTCAAGCAGGAGATCGCTACCACCCGGGACACCGGACTGGACACGCTCAACACCGCGATCCAACAGCTCGAGCAGCAATCCTCGGCCTGGCGCGACATCCTCGAAAAGACCAAGACTGACCTCATCGCCGCCGGCCAGTCCACCCTCGCCAACGAGGTGTCCAATATCGCCGCGCGGGCGCTGTCCGATGCCGGAATCGAAGCCCGCTGCTACACCGACTTCCTCGGCGACCGCACGCTCACGATGATGCGTCGCCTGCGCGCCAAAATCACCGGCGAGACCGTGCCCGTCACGCCCGTCTTCTGCAACCCCACACCCAATGTCGTCGACTTGAGCCTCGCCCCCGAGCGCCGCCCCGCGGTGGAGATCGCGGGCTACAACCTCTCGACGAGCGTCGTCAAGGCGTATGCCGTGTCGGCGGCGGGTCGCGTGGATGTGTCCGCTCACCTGAGCAACCCGAGCGAGTTCCTGGTCACGCTCAACACGGGCACCAATGGGGTGCCGTTCGATGCGACGACGAGCAAAATCGAGTTCGACCTGGCTGGTGCCCCGATGCGGAGTCTGACCGTCGTCCAGCCACCACCGATCAAGGTGCCGATCACGTATCAGGAGCGGACCCTGCGCATCGAGGGGTTGTATGACCTCAACGACAAGGAGGTTGTCGGCTCGGACGAGAACAAGCACGGCAAGATCAGCGGCTCGACCCGAGTGACTGCGGGCTCCTCGGTTCCATATCACTGGGAAGACTGCGTCGGCGACGAAGTCCAGGCCTACTTGGACCTCAATGCCTCGCTCAACCGGTTGAACGGTGACATCACCGTCAGCGGCACTGCGCGGTACTACGAGGGCGACAGTTGCGGGGCGACGACGTCTCGCGGGAGCCGCCAAATCAACGTCACGATCCCCCGTGGCCAGCAGATCAACCAGCAGGTGACGATGCAGGACAGCAATGGTCACGTGATCCTGAACTTCGACTTGTTCAACGAGTAGGCCGACTTCCGCGGGGACAGCAGGACGCTAGGGGCGCTGGTCGTAGACATGGCGACGCACCCACGCGTGCATCGCCACGGCTGCGGCCGCCCCCGCGTTGATCGACCGCGTCGACCCGAACTGCTCGATGTGGAGGACGACACGGCATACCGCGAGCATCTCGGGACTCAGCCCCGGGCCCTCCTGGCCGAAAACGAACACGCACGCGCGGGGCAGGTCCGTGGTCTCGATCGGCTGGGAGCCAGGCACGTTGTCAATCCCAATGAGGGGTATGCCGTGCGCTTGGCCGCCGCGCTCGGGGTCGCCCCTCGTCTCGCCGGGCTGGGCGGCGGCCCAGTTTGCGAGTGCCGCGGCGTCGGGGTGGTGGAACTCGTGCTGGTAGCGGTCGGTGACCATCGCGCCGCGCCGATTCCAGCGGCGCTTGCCGACAATGTGGAAGGCGGCGGCGTTAAAAGCGTTGGCAGAGCGCACAACTGAGCCGATGTTGAAGTCGTGACCCCAGTTTTCGATGGCGATGTGGAAGGGGTGCCGGCGTTTGTCGAGGTGGGCGACGATCGCGTCGTGCCGCCAATAGCGGTACTGGTCTTCGACGTTGCGGCGGTCACCATGAGCGAGGAGATCAGGGTCCCAGTGGTCGCCGGCGAGCGGCGTCCCGGCATACGGCCCGACGCCGACCTCGGGGGTGCCGTCGTCCGGTACGGGGCTGCTCACCCGCCCCACGGTAGTGGGCTGAGGCGGCGTCGCTGTCCCTACCGCGCGCACGTCAGCCAGCCGAGTCGTTTGCCGTCACGGCTGGCTGATGGGGGCGTGACTAGACGCTGCAGCGCGGGATGTACAGCGTGACTTGAGTTACGCATCGATGAGCTGCGGCGGGCAGCTGTTTCTATTCGCTGCATCGCGAGACGTACAGCGTGACACCTCTCAGATCGGTCAGGACACCGCCTTGTCCTAACCGTTTCTATTCGCTGCATCGCGAGACGTACAGCGTGACCGTCCTGGCGGTCGTGCTGTGGCTGGCGGTGTACGACTTCGTCCAGTTTCTATTCGCTGCATCGCGAGACGTTCAGCGTGACACGGCATCACCATCGGCTCCAACGCACTGCCAGGCCCGAGTTTCTATTCGCTGCATCGCGAGACGTTCAGCGTGACACTCGTGGGCGTGGGCTACAAGAGCTGCGCCTACAGTTTCTATTCGCTGCATCGCGAGACGTTCAGCGTGACCCGTGTCCGCACCCTTTCGTGGCGCACTTGCGTGTTTCTATTCGCTGCATCGCGAGACGTTCAGCGTGACTCTGCGCGGATGCCTTCAGGATCGTCCTCCCGATGATGTTTCTATTCGCTGCATCGCGAGACGTTCAGCGTGACTCCATGATGTACGCGGTGATCCACCCCAGGCCTACGAGTTTCTATTCGCTGCATCGCGAGACGTGCAGCGTGACCCGCCTGGCTATGAGCAGCAGCGGTGGTGGCGGCTTCCGCCGCGTTTCTATTCGCTGCATCGCGAGACGTACAGCGTGACGACTTCGGTGCCGGCACGTACAGCCACCCCACCGTTTCTATTCGCTGCATCGCGAGACGTACAGCGTGACACTGCCAGGTCCGAAAGTCCGCATGGAAATTCGCTGTTTCTATTCGCTGCATCGCGAGACGTACAGCGTGACTGCAGTCGGCAAACGCCGACGCGCCTCACCCTCATACGGTTTCTATTCGCTGCATCGCGAGACGTACAGCGTGACACCAAGACCACTATCCTGGTCCGTTGCGGGAACATCGTTTCTATTCGCTGCATCGCGAGACGTACAGCGTGACGGCACTGCTAAGTCGCTGAGTCAGACCATCCTCGCATGTTTCTATTCGCTGCATCGCGAGACGTACAGCGTGACTCGGCCAATGCTTACGGTCCGAAGACGGCCGTCCTGTTTCTATTCGCTGCATCGCGAGACGTACAGCGTGACACCAGCAAACCACCTCCGTTGGGGAGAAGGACGAGGTTTCTATTCGCTGCATCGCGAGACGTACAGCGTGACGACGAGCCCATCCGTTGGCAGCGTGCCATTGCATTCCGTTTCTATTCGCTGCATCGCGAGACGTACAGCGTGACTTGGGAATCGTGCCGCATGGGTGCGGCAGGTGGGGTTTCTATTCGCTGCATCGCGAGACGTACAGCGTGACGTTCTCGGTATCCCATTCTTCGGAGGGATGAACCACGTTTCTATTCGCTGCATCGCGAGACGTACAGCGTGACAGCGCGGGTGGCTGTTCCGCCGCGAAGGCTGCTGGCACCGTTTCTATTCGCTGCATCGCGAGACGTACAGCGTGACGTCTGACCCCCGCCATGAGCGTCAGCTCACTCCGTCAGGTTTCTATTCGCTGCATCGCGAGACGTACAGCGTGACCGTCACGTCACCTTAACGGTGACTCACGATAGCCCCCTCGTTTCTATTCGCTGCATCGCGAGACGTACAGCGTGACGACGCCGCCCCGCTACGCATGGGTGGGGTTTTGCTTAGGTTTCTATTCGCTGCATCGCGAGACGTACAGCGTGACCATGGAGCGCACGCTGGAGGGCGGTGCCTACATCGAGTTTCTATTCGCTGCATCGCGAGACGTACAGCGTGACCGGCCTCCTATCGGCTCATCGCCGATGGTCTGCCGCGTTTCTATTCGCTGCATCGCGAGACGTACAGCGTGACCTATCGTCAATTCGCCGAACAACCCGGAGGTCTTGTTTCTATTCGCTGCATCGCGAGACGTACAGCGTGACCCTATCGCCTTCCGCAGGCCTCTGACCAGCACAAATGATGTCCGTTTTCACACCCGACGTCGCGGAGGCGCCGAGCCACCTCCGCCGGAGCCACAAAACCGGCGTTTGTGCTGGTCAGAGGCCTACACACCCGACGACCTTTTGAGCCATCCGCCAACACACCCCCCAGCAGGCCAGAACCGCCCCGACACATAGTCACAGCGACGCCCAGTAGAGCACACGCTCAGGACTGTGCGCCTGACCCACGCATACCTGGCCACTCCAACACGCCTCACATTGCGCATAGAAGTACAGCGAGTCCTCGTCCAGATCTAGCAGCGCCTCTGCCCGCAATCGCAGTTCAGCGATCTCAGCGGCACCAGCGCGCACAACAAACACCGACTTCTGCACCCGATCACCGTAAGCCTGCAAGAGAGCGGCCAACCGTGCCCGTCGCGAGTCGGCTGACACGTCGTATGCCGCGATCACCGTCATGGTCGCCACGACAGCCCCGACCACTCGACCCCAGGGTCCATGATGGCCGCCCGCAAACGCTGCGCCTGCCGATAGAGATGCCGCCGCCACGACCCGGCAAACTCAGGCAACGCTCCACGCGTGCTGCGCAGCATCCTCCGCTCATACCCGTCCAAGAGCACCTGTCTCCCCGCCTTGGTGAGGTAGACCCCCGAGCGCCCAGACTCCGATCGGCCATGCTCCACAGCGAGTCGCCCTTGCCGCACCGCCTCGGCCACCACCTGATCGACAATCAGCGGCCGGAACTCCTCCTGCAGATCCAGCGCGAGGCTCGGCCGGTCGTCCTTGTCGCTGTGCAGCAGCCCAAGCGCGGGCTCCAACCCCGCGGCATACAAGGCCGTCACACACTCCCCCAGCAAGACCGTGTAAAGAAAGGAGAGTCCCGAGTTCACGACGTCCATCGGCGGCTGGCGACTCCTGGTCACGAATCGCATCCCCTCGGGCAGCAGCCGCCCAAGAGCAGGGAAGTATGCCGCGGCAGCCGCGCCCTCGACACCCATGAGTTCGTCCCGCGTCGCGCAATCGGGGACAAGGCGCACCATCCCACGCATCGTTGCGACAGCCTCGCGAGTCTCGTCGGCGGCGTCCGGATCGTTGAACCGTCGCAGCACCACAATCTGGTGGCTGATCTTGGCCTCGACGATCGCCTTGGCGATCGGCAACGCCTCCGGCGAACCAGACACAGCGACTTGTCGCCGCAACCGCGACACCCGGCTCCCGCCACCCGCAGCGACGAGCGAACTCTGATACGCCCCGGCGCGTGACCCGAACACGACATCGACGTCGTTGCTCGCGGCCCAGGCCCTCACCCCGGCGCTCAAGCCGACGCCGCCAAAGAGTACGACCCGCCCGACCTGACTCACCGGGACACTCAACAACTCCTCGTCGTTCGCTGACTCCACCAGGAGCCTGCCCTTCGACACCCGCAACCCCGAGCCCTGCGATGCGGCATACACCACCTTGCGTTCGGGCTCCGCGATCCGAGCCTCCGAGAGACTCGGGGGGTATCGCGGCCCGAAGTCCTCGCCGAGGAAGGTGAAGCCATCCGCAAACGACATGACGCACGTCTTGTCAGCACCCAGGGTCATCCCCAACTCCTCCACTGCCTTGGCGGCGACTCGTGCCGCCTCCCATGCATCTGCCTCGCTGCGCGCAGCAACAACCACGTCGTCGCCATAGCGCACCACCGGGAACCCGGCATCTAGGTGTACCCGGCCGGGACGTTGGTAGCAGTGTGGGTGGTTGATTGAGCGAGAACCTCCGGGTGGGATGTGGCTTGTCTAAGGCCCACTGCCACCACGGAGGTTCTCGTGTCTCACCGTAATGCCCGTTTGACCGTGCACGGTCGGCTGCTGATTGTGCGTCGTTACCAGGCTGGGTGGAAACAGGCGCACATCGCCGCCGCGATGGGCGTCTCACGCAAGTGCGTCAAGACCTGGATCGACCGGTACCAGGGCGAGGGAGAGGCCGGGTTGGAAACCCGCTCCTCGCGGCCGCGTTCCACACCTTCGCGCACTCCGGTCGAGGTCGAGGCCAAGGTTGTCGCGGCCCGGGCCGAGCACCGCGAAGGGCCCGACGTGCTGGGTCCGCGGGTGGGTGTGGCGCCGCGGACTGTCTCGCGGATCCTGCGCCGCCATCGGGTGCCCTACCTGCGTGAATGTGACCCGATGACTGGGGAGGTGATCCGCTCCTCGAAACAGACGGCTGAACGCTACGTGCGCGCCCGGCCAGGTGAACTGGTCCACATGGACGTCAAGAAGTTGGGGAAGATCCCCGACGGGGGCGGGTGGCGCGTCCACGGCCGGGCCGCAGGCAAACGCGACCGCAAGACCAAGATCGGCTACGACTACGTGCACTCGCTGGTCGATGACCACTCCCGGCTGGCGTACTCCGAGATCCTGCCCGATGAGAAGGGTGGGACCTGCGCGCAGTTCCTCCTACGGGCAGCGGCCTACTTCGCCGCGCACGGCATCCCCACGATCGAGCGCGTGATGACCGACAACGCCTTCGCCTACCGCCACTCACGCGACATGAAGAACGCCTGTGCCGACCTGGGCGCGAAACAGAAGTTCATCAAGCCCCACTGTCCGTGGCAGAACGGGAAAGTCGAACGTCTCAACCGCACGCTGGCCACCGAGTGGGCCTACCGGCAGGCCTTCACCACCAACGACCAACGCCGAGCAGCCCTTGCCCCCTGGATCGAGTACTACAACAATGAACGCCGCCACAGCGCACTTGGAGGCAAGTCACCGATCAACTGGCTGTCACCAACCTGATGGCCGGGTACACCTAGGAGCGCTTCGTCGAGGTCGATGAGCACGAGGTTGCTCAGCACCGGCGACAGCGCGCAGCCCTGGGCAAGCCCGCGCAACGGGCGCGGCCCACGGAGGCCAGCAGCGATCACCCGCCGAGCCAAGAGCGCGTCCACCACGCGCAAGACGGCACTGTCGTCGACGAGCGCACCCAGCCGGCGACGCGCAAGCTCCACAGGGATCGACGGGAAGCAGTCGTCAACATCGGTGCGCAGCACCCAGCCGCACCCGCTCTCCCGCAGGCTGACCACCATGTCGACGGCATCGACGACCCCAAGCCCAGGTCGATAGGCAAATGCCGCCGGCCCCAGATGCCGGTCGGCCCTGGGTCCGATCGCTGCCAGCGTCGCCCTTGAGACCACCCTGTCTCGAACGGCGGGGATCTGCAGCTTCCGGACCGCGCCGCTGTCGCCGTCTTTGGGGATAGCGAGTTCGGTCAGTGGCTGCGGAACGTAGGTGCCCTCGGCGAGCTGTCGATGCAGACGCGAGAGCTGCGCCGGAGCATCGTCAGCGAAACGCACCACCCCTGGGGCCGGGACCCCGTCCTCGAGGTCATTGGCCAGGACGTCTGCCCACGCCTCGCGCAACGCTCGCAGCGAGAAGGCAAAGCCGTCGTCACTCGACTCAGGAGGGAGTTGTGGCGCGGGTGACGTCGGCTCGTCCATGGATCACCCCGGGTGCGGTCGAGCGCCAGGCCCAGATCTGGAGTTGTGGGTCTCGAGATCGGCGACCCCAAAACCTTTGGCGCGCATGGATCCCACCCCGCAGTATTCGGCTAGCCGCAGCAATGGCCCCGCCCACGCTGCGGTGCGGTCGTCGTCCGCGCGGAAGGTGATCGACCCCGTGCATCCCGACATCTGCACCGTCTCGCGCCCGCCTGAGGGCCGAGTGATGGTCAGCTCGGTCACCGTGCTCGTCAGGTCCAGGTCGCAGACCCACAAGCGCCGGTATGCCGGATCGCGCACGTCCTCCGGCAGCGGTATGAGGGCAGGCTCGTCGCACCACATCAGCCACGCGCGCCGCAGGCCGGCGACGATCGTTTCGACACTCGGGAGAGGTGAGGAGCGCGAGCCTGATCGGAAGGTCGTCGGGGTGAGGAGATGCAAGGTCCACTCCCGGCTGCCTGTGGGTCTGGCGAGTTCGCGCCAGGATGCCTGCTGGACGAGCCTCGGCTTGGCGGTGAGGCGCCTCTGATTGCCGAGACGCACCTCGGTCGGCTGTTGGGTCGCGTCGCTAAATCGTTGGTGCGCAACGCTGTTCAGCAGACCGATCTCCACGCCGACGTGTCCATCGCGCCGTGAAGGAGGCGACACGGCATACGGCTTATCTCCTGCGTTGTGCTCGGCTTCGCTGCGGTCGAACCACCCCGAAAAGGCGCCGTGCACGAACTCCAACTTGACCCGCGCCGGGTCCAGGTGAGGGATCGGCACAAACCACCTACTCGGCACGCTCAGCCTCTCTGCGGAAGGCATGGCCGGCCCTCTTCGGCCCCGCACACGAGACGACTTCGATCTGCGGCCCTTCCATAGGCTGCATCACTGCGCCCCATCACGGCATAGCGCTCGGATGTCACCCACCGACGGCTGCAGTGGATGGACACGCGCCGCTGTGTACTTCTGAGTCGCTACGTCGTAGTACATGGGGACCAACCTCCGCCAAGGGTTGATACAGCACGGAGCAAGGCATCGATCGGCGGGGGCTCTGTCGTTGTTGGCCCCCAATTGTGGAAGGCGCGCATCTGGAAGCGAATCCCTGGTGAGATGCCACCCAATTGCCAAGGACACCGTCTTCGGCACTTGGGCTGCGAAGAGAATTGTATCCGTCGGATTCTCGTGAAGCGCACGACGCAGGGCTGACACGCAAGCCAAAGTAGCCTCAACAGGATGCACGCGTACGCGCGTGGATTCGTCGCTGTTTCTGAGGCGGACAAAGGGTTCTTCCATTTCTACCGGCAAACAGGGGGTGTCCACCGTGATCCTTTCGTTGTCGGCTGCCTCAAAGACACCGACCCCATACCACTTCCGATAGCGGCAACCCACGTCGCGAAGGAAGGGGCGCCCAAGCCGACTCTGACCATCGATTTCTTCCATTCTAACCCGGGAAGTGAGATTTGCCGACACTAGTACTCTCGGACTCCGCTCCTTGAAATCCTGGGAGGCCGTGACTGGAAAAGCACGGGTGCTCCGGTATTCCGGAAGTTGAGAAATCTGCCACCCAAACGGGACAAGGTCTTCGTTATCGGCGCTCGAACTGACGTCATCATCTGTGCGCAATTCATCGAGATGCTGATTGTCCCAATCCCCGTACATTTGACTCCCGAGCGCGACGGCAGCCATCCACTGGAGATCCGGAGCGATATGGATCCCAGTCCGCGACTCATCCGTGTTGAGCGCGGTTTCGAAGGCCGTGACCATGCTGGACACGTCCGCGGACATGTCAATGACGCCGTCTTCGGGCAACACCGTGACATCTCGCGTGACTACGCGGAGATCGTTCGCGTCATATTGCTCGATCAGCTTAGCCAGTTCGCACTTATGCCAATCCGCATATCCGGGAAACTGATATCTGAGGAAATACACTGTTCCTGATAGCTTGCCAAGTGTCTCCAGGCGAGCGGACGCTAGAGCCAGGAGAAGCGATGAAACCGTGACGACAACCAGGGCGACGATCGTGCGCCAGCCGTTTAGCGCGCCTCCGATCGCCGTGATCAACTCGGTAAGGGCCACTCCAAATCCAGCAGCAATAGCTGCGCCACTTGCGTAGGACAGAACCTTCCATCGTTGATGGGCTTCTCCCAACGAGTCAAAGGCGTAGTTGAGAGTCTTTAAGCGCTTATCCGGATTTTGGCTGTCACTCATCGGGAACCTTTGGGAACTAGACGCGACGGGATGTGGGGATCGTTGAGGTGATGCGATGGGCGGTTGCTCCTTCGGAACGGAGTCAAAGTCCCTCCAATGTTGCGGGAAGGATGAAGCTCACCGGTTGTGCGCCATCAACTGGGATTGGCTCCCGGACCTCGCACCACTTCAGCTTCCTCATACGATCAGCCGCTGCATCAGCTGACTCATCCGGAGTTCGGGTGTCAGCCGCAACATAAAGCCCGTCGATTTGACGCTCATCACCCCAAGGGATAGCGGGAGCCACCCAGCCCGAGACGCACTGAGCCAAGAAGGCGTGGTCGCCGTCGATCCGGATCCGCAACAGGGGGGGATCAAACTCAACTATTGCGGGCTCCCATGCCCAACTCGGTTGGGATCCGGCTAGAGCTGACTCGTCGCCCACGAGTGAGTGCTGCGGATCCCACTCGTCGAATGGGGCCGGAGGCTCCGACATCGCGCTAGCGCCTGTCGGCCAAGCCCACAAGATGGAGGTCGGTGGAGCGGACTGCGGAGGTCCAGTCACATGCAACCCATCGAGGTCCTGCCACAGGCAGGTGTAGCCGTTCAGTCGCTCTTCCACTTCGCCCCATACCAGCCCGACAGGTGTCACCTGATCAGTCATGCGTGGGCTCCTCTGAGCTCGAGAGAGAACCGAACCTCGCCATGATGCTGTTCATTCGCTTCCGTGCCTCAACACCGGTAGGCAAGCAGTCGATGACCAGATCCCGACCAGGCATGGCCTTTTCGGTAACAACTTGCACGGACCCGTAGCCCCGATTCACTGCGTGACCGAGACCGATGAGGCCATCGTGCAGGTCTTCGATCACGAGGCGCAGCAGTGCGCGGAAATCCTCCGCTAGATCCCCCGCAAGTGCGCTGGTGTCGAATTGAAGCGTGAACTCGCCCCCTTCCACACCTTCGATCGAGTGCAGCATCCCGCCTCCCGACCCTGGCAAGTGGATAGCGGTATCTGTCGGCGTCTGCCTCCCGACACCTCCTGTGAAGCGGTCCAGGGGCGCATGAGTCCGCACCCGCATAGGTGGGTCGGCAGGCCATCGCTCGCGAGCGGAGATGAACGCGTTGTCGACCCTCACTCGTGAGCGGAGGCCGACTGAAGACGATGAGGTCTCCGCACCCCCATGACCGAACACCTGGCAGGGCAAACAAACATCTCGCCCGCACTTCTGGTCCATACAGGCATGCACACCGAGGGACCTGAGGATGTATTCCATCCTGCTGCGGACCACTCCTTTGATGGAGGTCGCAGGGATCGCCGGCTGGAGCGTGCCCGATGTGTTGTGCATGCGACGGAAGGGCAAGGGACCGGTATGCCGTGTCGCCTGGCCGCGAGCGCCGACGGCCAACGGTCCCTCAGTCTGCATGTGGATGCAGACTGAGACAGTCGTGCGGTCCTGCGTTTGGCCTACCGGGTCGCGCGCTACAGCTTGGGCGAGTTCGACGCCCGACAGGGTGAGCCACAACTCGAGTCCTGCTTGCGTCGAGAGGTCCAACTCGCCAACTTTGAGGTCACTCACCTGGCATCGGCCTCGGCCCGTTGACGTGCCGCGGCCAATGAGCGGCTGCCAAGCAGCCAAGATGTCGATGAGGGTCTTAACGTCCTCCTGGTCCGCTTCGTCCCAACGAAGGTGGGCCTCGAACTTCGTGCCGGCAGGGAGGAACTCGTGTTGTCGCAACGTGTTGACCCGTGCCGCCCCCGTGTGTCGATTGATGGCCGTTGACATCCATCTGCGACGAGTCGACCAGGTCTCGCCATTCGCGCCGCCCGACTCCAGGACGAAGCCCTCGGCAAGGGCCTGGGCGTCTGTCGACTCGACCTCATCGGGGAGCGACGCATCGTCGCCCTGCAAGGCCGTCCCGAGAACCCAGACTGGGCTAGCGACAGATTCGCGATCTGAGACGTGGCCGAACCACTTCTCTGCCTTGGCTTTTCCGTCCTGTGATGGACCAAGCACACGCTCGACCTCGGCCCTGAGCGCGCCTGCCAGCGATGTGCCGGGGATGTGCGGACGTCCTCGATGGTCCGTGTCGATCACAGCATCCGCTTTGTCCCTTCGCACCGGGGCCGGAGTCAGCACCCCACCGCCCTCCACCATGGTGATACTGAAAGTGATGTAGCTCTGGCGGCGGCCGGGGACCGTCATAAGGTCGTCTCCTTCAGCATCGAGTTCCCCTCACTCAGCTGGGTCTTCACAGCAAACGGCGATTGGCGCAGATGACCGAATCCCTCATGCCTGCGCAACCCCAAACCCCTCCCGAGTAGCGAGATCACCTTGTCCCTATCGAAGGAACCATGACCTCCAGGACTAATCGCGAACGTGCTCCCAGCGCACACGGCGAGCTCAGTGTGCTTCGGGAGACCGCTCGCCACGTGCCAGCCTCCGATCCGCTCCCACCGACTCCAGGCTTTCGCCACGGTGGCTTGCTGCCCGAGAACGCGCGACAACTCTGCCTCTGAAGGGTGAGGAAGTGAGCGTCCCTGATCGTCGACAAAGATGGCCGGAGCCACCAACCTGAGCAGCAGTGTTCCGTTCTTGAGCACATCGGGCTCAGGGGTCTGCGTGAGTTCTTCGAAGTTGACCGCCGCACCACCCTGCGCGGTGCGGCGGCCCCCGATGCGGACGTGAGACAACGACGTCAGCACCCCCAGCAGGTCGCTCGGACCCTCGATGACGCCCGTGAACGTCGTGTCACCACCTCGGGGATCGAGGCTCGCTCGGCTGAAGAGCAGCCCTTTGACGGCAGTCCCGTCCTGACCCACGACGACACTCGAACGGGTCACCACGGAAGGAGTAGCCGCGAGTCCTCGTTTCCCTTCGATGCGTTGGCGACACTGATCAACCGGGCAAACCTCCGGGTGTGTGAAGTCGTCTTCGTGCGCGGCATCGAAGCGATGCGAAAGGTCTGCGTCTTCATGTTTATGCCCGAAGACCGAGAGCGGCACGGGAAGTTGCCCTCCGGCATACAGAGGGCTGAATCTCACGTTGCCCTCAAAGAGGCTGACAAACTGTTTCCTCTGGTCGGGCTCGAGGTCGAAGCGACCCGTCCGCGTGCGGACTGCATGCTGCGTTAGCCAGGCGTTGGCTAGCGCACCACGGACTACCCACCCGGGGACATACGTCTCTGTTCGGTTGAGTTGATCGCTGGTCGCCAGCGTGGCCAGCTGAGCTGGCTCAGCGAGCTTGAGCATGACCGCCTTGGCTGCGCGCGCTGACGTCATGACTCACCGCCGGATATGACGCGAGTGTCTGGGAGTACCCTCGCCCAGTCGGTCTCCCAAGTTGCTGACTCGCCGCCTGGACCTCGGACGTCGGGGATCGTGACCCCCACGGAACCCAGTCCCCTCCGGCGCCAAGCCCCCACGTAATGAACGCTCCGGCCAGCTAGGCGAAGCAAAGCCGCGTGGCGCTCAACCTCCTCGCTACCGAGTGACTTCGCGAAGGGCGTGGACACCGTGAACATGGCCGTTGTTGCGTAAGTGCTCGACGCCATGACCAATTGGTCGCGAGAAGCTGCCAAGGTCTGGTCATCGATCTCTACACGGTGGCGCAAGGTGGGTGCCTCCCAACGGGGGTGCGGGACTGGCTTAGCCCACGTCCATGGGCTCGGCATCCTGGGCGTTCCAAAGACGTCACGGATCAATGCCGCGTGCTCGCTCCCATCCTTGAGCAGGTGGGTTACATCGACATCGAGAAGTCGGCATGCCTCCGCACGCATCAGCCCCTTGAGGTGGTCTGCGGGCAACGGGTCCCGCACGTCGACTGCTACATCGAGTCCATCGAGCGGGTATGCCGCCCCGACCCGGAAACGAGCGTGGAAAGTGATCTGGAAGGTCAGCACGACATCGCTCACGGCGCGACCACCTTTGGAGGCTCCGGCCACCATCTCGCGATATCCAGGCAAAGGCGGAGATGATTGCGCAAGTCTGGCTCGGTCGCGAGATTTTCGCTTGTGGACGCTGGTGCAGTCATGAGCGCCTTCGCGATCCCGGGGTCTTCAAGGTCGGCCACCCGGCGACCCAGGGTCTCGGCCGCCCCCTCCTTTCCCTCGCGACACTCGCGAAGCAGCCCCGTCAGCATGGAGCGATGTGATCGGCTCGTGCTTGCGAGGGCATCCAGAGCACCGCCCTGAGAGTTGAGCCATTTGACGGTCACAGGTCGGCGCTGCAATCCGATGTGGCCGGACACGGGCACGCGCGACGGCTCTCGCTGGGGTGGTCGCTCCCCATCCGCCGTCAGGTCATGGAAGGCGATAGTGGCATCCGACACGGACAACCCCTCGTTCTCGGGGGTGACGCTGCTGGACGCCTTGGTTGCTTCGTCCGTGACGACGTCCGTGCTTCCCTTGGCGTGCCCCAGCTGCGCTTCCGCTTTCTCGACAACGTCGGCGAAAGGATGGCTGCTGTGATGGAAGACCATCCCTATTGAGAGGGTGGGTGGCCTGTCAGCACCAAAGGCTAGGCGGAGTGGATTCGTGACCGGCCCGGGAACCGAAGTGGACTCACGTTCGAGTTCCGCACTCTTAAGGTCCTCAACATGAGCGTGGTGCGCAGTACAGGCGCGTTCAAATGAGCCTGCCAAATGTCGCGCAAAAGTCCACGCGTGCGCGGCAGGCACCGATAGCAGCAGGTCGTCGCCGCCGGCGACATGAACAAGGACCGGCGGGGCGGGGTCGTCCTGGTTGGCGTCACCGCTCTCGCGGTGCCGCTCAACCCATTCGCGGAAGGTCGTCCGTGTGGACTCCACGATGGCCTGTTTGGTTGCCCAGTCCAAGCTCGAGACCACCTTGTTCTTCGGCACAAGCGTGCTGGGGTCGTCCTTGGCAGCGCCCCGTCGCTCAGTAAGCCACTCCTTCATGAGAGCACCGATCCCATTACCGTCCGCCATGATGAGAGCCAGGTGGGTCGCCGCATCCCCCTCCCTGGAATCCCCTCGCGCAGCTAGCTCAGAGAAGTCCGAAGGGAAGAGATCGACCTGGTCTTTTGCTAGCGGGTCTTTCATTAGGAGGCTGTTCAATGCCTGCGCAAGATCACGTTGCGAGGCGGGCAGGCGTCCGATGACGGTTGCCTTACTGCGTCCTGCGAGAGCGAAGCGAGAAGCGCAGTCCGGACAAAGGTCCATGCTCAACGGATCCTCGTGCTTCTCAATGATCGGCAGTTCCTTCCAAATAACTCGCGCTTGTCGGCAGCCTTGACATGCTCGGGCGAGCACCAGTTCGTCGACATCGCCTGCGAAGTCAAGCAAGATATCGCCGCTGCGCACCCGAATCTCCATGTCAGTCGCGTATGCCTCCACGTAGCTCGCGCCGCGGCCCCATGTTGCCGTGAGCGGACACGCTGGGAGGTTGGACCGGATGTGCTCAGCGACCAGCAGCGCTGCCGTCCGCGCACGTTCACGGGCGACGTCCTCGTCAGATCCGTCATCTGGGAATCGGAGAGGAGCGACGCCGGAGATCTCACCAGCTTCTGGATTCCACTCAAGGCCGATCGGCAGTCCTGACTTTGCGGGAGACGCTGCCGCTGACGTGATCAGCTCATGGATCTC
Organism: Actinomycetales bacterium; assembly: GCA_016715285.1. GTDB lineage: Bacteria > Actinomycetota > Actinomycetes > Actinomycetales > Dermatophilaceae > Phosphoribacter > Phosphoribacter thorii. The sequence continues at coordinate 307,990 of JADKAO010000002.1, forward strand.
CTTTTGAGAGGTCGCCTTCGCAAGTCGATAGGACCCGCCGCGCCGAAACCTCAAACGCGCAGTCCGACCCAGCCAGGTCTGGATACGCACCGCCGCGACATCGACGTACCAGTACGTTGGTTGCATCCCAACCGCCTGCCCAGACGTCATCAGCGGCCACCCAGACCTTGATTCTCCTCCAGAATGTCTGGCAAGACGGTCAGAGGCCCCCCACCTTTGCCGCCTATTCCTGAAGTCTTTTTCCAAAAATCGAAAGCAGCATCATATTCCGGTGTGCCTCGTGTGTACGATGTGTTGGCGGGGTACCACACGTCTTTGTCGGGAACGGCATTGAGAGTCAGCGCTTTCGCTAGTTCTTCAAACAAAGTCTTTCGCCACGAGGGCATCGGCTGACCGAGAGAGGCCTTATATGCCTCGACACACGAATCCTGCGAAGTCACCGACGACGCGTCGTCCTCGCGAGACTCCACCGACGAATATCGCGCCTTGGCTGACCAAGCCATGAATCCATTGACTTTCATTGTGACGGCACCCCAACCGAAGGGCCGTCCGCCGCCGACGCTCGTCACAATCGGATGAGCAGCATCCTTCGCTGTCAGCACCTTGCCGGGGTCTATGGCAGCTAATAGTGAACCGATTTGTTGTTGCCTCAGATTCTCAAAAGACACTCTAAACTCAAACGTTGAATTCTTATGGATGATTTGAACCTGCTCGATGATCTCCTTCGGCTTTCGGGGTGGCTCTTCTTCGAAGTGATGATCTCGAGCTCTCCATCTCTCGGCGAGACCTTTATGAGGCTGGGTGCGCCAATAGAATTTCCGCCCGCGAATGCGGCGCGGCGAAGCCGTGTCATCGAGTGCACTACCCCATTGCGCGAGCGGATGCACCTTGCCGAATCCGCCGGACTTGCTTTCCAAATAGAACTGTCCGGCGGTGGGGCGTGGCTGAGCTAGAGGAGCTCTGAATCCTATTGTGCCTGCACCTCCAATGACTGACCTAGCGTCGTCGATGCGGATGTGTCCACGGTAGGAGTCCTGGGTAGCCTTCGTGTCGGGGGCGCGTCCCAGCTGGGACGCAGAACCAAACACCTCACAGGAGGGGCACAGCTTCTGCGGAGAGGAGCAGGGCTCCCAGCCCTCGATACGCTTACCCATGCGCCCGTCACTGTGTCTCCGCCAGGCGACAGATAGGCGCACCTCTTGGACTTCAAAATCTGCGGACCACCGTGAGCTGGCGCCTTTCGGCCACTCTGCCTTGACCCACACCGGAAGGTCCTTGGGTTTTCCTGCCCAGCGTTTTCGATAGCCAACAACAGTTTCTGAGCCCGGCTTGCACACTGGAACGAATTCCGTCGCGCCGGCGTCATTCTTTGTGCCAATGTCTTCGCTTCCTTCGATGGCACGCGCGAAGCTCTTGCGCGCCTCTTCTCCGACGAGGTGAGCACGCCCCGACCCCTTGCGCCCGCAGGCAAACCAGACAGCACCTGGGTCATCGGGCCTGGCTTTAGTATCTGTCACGAGGACAACCCACTCGCCGGTCCCGATTGTCACGGAACCATCCCCTACCTGAAGCCTCTTCTTGCCTGAGGAACGCTCCTCACCCTCGCTGTCACGGAATTTTGTCGAGAATCGTAGAGAGTCCAGATCAACAAGATCTCCAGTTTTTGGGAGACTTGAAAACTGATCTGACCTGACCCAAATAACATCACCGCACAACTGAACACGCGTTGGCATTCCCTGCGCCTCTTCGGTCACTATCGCCATACGCAGGCTTCCATTGTTGGATTGCGTCCCGCGAAGACGTAGGTCGTCTGAAACCTGGGTGGTCATGGCCAGTCGATGGACAGCTTGATATTGCTCATCGACGACACGCAGGCATGAGTTATTCATCGCCTCGTGCACTGACCTTATTGCCCCGTGAAGTGAGCTTCCCGGAATGATGAAAGGGTTACCCTTCTCGCTGCTCGAATCCGGTCCCAAACCAGGAGGCTTTAGCCGAGGTGGCGCAGCGACTGGATAGCCTTTGTGAACGCCCATCTCGTCATCGTTGAGAGGACCAAGTAGGAGGGGAGTAACACACGTGACCGTTACCGTGAAGGTTCCGTCGAGACAGCCAGCAGTCTGCTTTGAGTGGCCTTGGATCCTTTCAGAACGCTCCGGTGGCTCGCTGGGCAGCGACACGAACGTATACGGGTTGATGACCACGACGACTCCTCGCATCAGGGGAGGTAATGCGTTGCCTACGGCCGCAGGAATCCAGCGGCTAGGAGAGCAGCCTATTCAAGCGTCAGAAAACGTGCTCGCTGGACGCCCACTCGTTTTGAGGTGTGCGTCACTCTCGTGGGAAGTCACGGCAGGCCCGAGAGGCGCAGCCTGTCTCAGGACGGTCTCGAAGTGCCGTCCAGCTCGGCTCCTGGCGGTGTGCCGTCGGTGGCACTCGCCTGCGGGATTAGGGGGACTCAAGCACACGGCATACCCTCGTATGCCGTGACTCCTCCCACTCTTGGCCCTGACTGGATGGACCCTGCCTGGCTCCTCGAACGATTCGGGGCCCAGATGTTTTGGGTGTCCTGCGCGATCGTGTTCATCGAGTGCGGGCTGCTCTTCCCGATCTTGCCGGGTGACTCGCTGCTGTTCTCGGTGGGGATGTTCATCAACCGCGCTGAGGCGGGCGAAGCCGGCATCCACATGTCGATCTGGCTCGCGTGCCTGCTGCTGTCGACCTTTGCCTTCCTCGGCAACGTCGTCGGGTATGAGATCGGGCGCGCCATCGGTCCGGCGATCTTCCGGCGCAACGGGCGGTTCACGAAGCGCGAATGACTTTGACAAGACGCACGAGTTTTTCGAGCGGTACGGCAACAAGGCGCTGGTGATTGGCCGGTTCGTGCCCGATCGTGCGGACGTTCATCACGGTCGTCGCGGGGCCGGCCAGATGGAGCGGCGGCGATTCTTCACCTGGTCACTCGTCAGGGGCAATCCTCTGGGCCACAGGGGTGACCCTGCTCGACTACTTCCTCGGCGGGATCCCGTTCTTGCAGAAGAACATTGAGGCCGCGCTCGTCGCGAGTGTCCTCGTGTCGGTGCTGCCGATGGTGTTTGAGTGGTGGCGTCACCGCCGCCAGGCGGATGAGCCCCGCGAGGCGGCGGTCGAGGCTCAGCAGATCGTCGACGAGGTGGGCGCGACAACTGAGCCCGGAGCTCCTCGCCCGGGCGTGGTGTGACCTATGAAAATGGCCGCAGCTACTGGCGGGCGGTAGCTGCGGCCATTCATGCGCTAGTTCAAGCCCGGCCTACTGGGTCGGCGGCTGCCAGGGACCGGGAGCGTCCTACGCGGGCGCGCCACCCGCGCCAGCCCCAGGCGCACCAGCGGGCGAAGCTGCTGACCGGCATACGGACCAGCTTGTCCCACAGCGGGAGCACCCGGGTTCGGGTCAAACGAGACCTTGGGCGCCTCGCGCTCAACCACGCTCTCCAACTCGAAGTACTCCGCCTTGCGTGACGCCCGCAGGCCCGGCGATGAAGTTCGTCGGGATGCTCTCAACCTTGGTGTTGAGCTCCTTGACATTGGCGTTGTAATAACGCCGCGCGCTCGCCCGATCCGGTCCTCCGTTGACGGCAATTCCTGCTGCAGCGCAGTGAAATTCGCGTTGGCCTTGAGGTCCGGGTAGGCCTCAACAACTGCGTTCAACCGCTCGCGAAAATCATGACGAGCTCCCTATATCGGTTGGTGAGCCTGATCCTAAGCCAGCGGTATGCCGTGTGCCGGCAAGACGGTCAGCCCAGCCCCAGCTCGGCGAGGCCAAAGATGAAGCGGTAATCCAGTCTGGCAGCAGCAAACTTCTCGGCTGCACCCGTGGCCCGGTCGGCAATCGTACCCACGCCGACAACGTGGGCACCCGCCTCACGGGCAGCCTCAGCGGCCTCCAACGGCGAGGCCCCCGTCGTCGACGTGTCCTCGACGATCAGCACCCGACGACCCGCGATCGACGGTCCTTCGATCCGCTGCTGCAGCCCGTGTGCCTTGCCGGCCTTGCGCACAACGAACGCATCCAGCCGCCGCCCCTCAGCCGCCGCCGCATGGAGCATCGAGGTAGCCACCGGGTCCGCCCCGAGCGTCAGCCCGCCCACAGCATCAAACTCCAGGTCGCCCGCCAGCTCGAGCATGAGCCGACCGACCAACGGCGCCGCCTCACCATCTAGGGTGATCCGCCGCAAGTCGACGTAATAGTCAGCCACTTTGCCCGACGACAACGTCACCCGGCCATGGACGATCGCCTTAGCTTTGATGATCTCCAGCAGGCGTGCCCGGTCGGCACCAAGGTCGGGGCGCATAGCCGCAGCGTGATCAGTCACGTCCCCAGCGTAATGACGTCAGACCGGTGCGTCCGCGAAGTCCGCCTCGACGATCGCCCGGTCCTCCGCGTCCGCGATCGGCACCGCCTTCGCCGCCAGCCACGCCTGCCGCGCCTCCGCCTCGCGCCCCAACGCCGCCAGTCCGCGCGCCCGCAGCTCGTGCGCATAGGCGAGGTCGAAGTCCGCCAACCCGGCGTCACGGCATACCGCGAGTGTGCGGTCCCCATAGTCGAGCGCGAGGTCCGGACGCCCCGAAGCCAGCCACGCCTGCCCGATGAGATAGCGGGCGCGCGCCTCGTTGGCGGGCACAAAACCGGTCGCACGCTCCCAGTGGTATGCCGCGGCATACGCGCCGCGGACGAGGCCGGTCACGCTGTGGTCGCCGCCCGCGGCCCGCGCCTCGCGCACCGTCGTGAGCAGCGCCCAGGTCGCGTTGTTGGCCTCGACGGCGAGCGCGCGATGGTGGTCGCTCGTGATCACGCTCTCGGCCACGGGTCAGCGCTCCTTGCGCGGCTTCGGGGTGGCAGTGCTGCTCATCCGGCGGACCAGCCCGCGCGGCAGCACCGACAGCGCCCCCACCGCAATCTTGTATGCCGTCCCCGGCACCGACACGACCCGGCCACGGTCAAGGTCCGCGAGCGCGTCCCGGACGAGGTCGTCAGGCTGGAGCCACATCGCCTCGGGGTAGCTGCTGACATTCATCTCTGCGCGCTGGTGGAACTCCGTGTGCGTGAAGCCCGGGCACAACGCCATGACCCGCACGCCGGTGCCAGCGAGGTCGTTGGCGAGGGCCTCCGAGAACACCGTCACCCATGCCTTTGCCGCTGAATATGAGCCCATCGCAAGGAAACTCGCAACTGACGACACGTTGATGATCGCGCCGCTGCCCCGCTCGCGCATCGCCCGGCCGGCTGCGTGGCTGGTGACGAGGACCGCGCGGCAGAGGACGTCAAACGCCTGCTCTTCGACGGCAACATCGTTGTTGAGGAACGCTTTTCGCAGACCGTAGCCGGCATTGTTGACGAGCAGGTCAACCGGCCGGTCCGGGTCCGCGAGCCGCGTCGCGACCCGCTCCAGTGCAGCCCGATCGGACAGATCCGCCGACAAAACCTCAGCCTGTATGCCGTGCCGCTGGCTCAGCTCGGCAGCGAGCGCCTCCAGCCGGGACGTCCCGCGCGACGAGGACGAGGTCGTAGCCGCGACCGGCAAGCTGGCGGGCAAACGACAGGCCGATGCCGGCAGTTGCTCCGGTGACGAGGGCAGTCTTCTGGGCGGACCGGGCGGGCTCAGTGGGCACGCTGGGTGCGCCGGACGTGGAGGAGGTGGACGGCATACTCGGCACTCTAAGCGCCCCGCGCCGTCCCGAGCACTAGCCCCACGCGCGCGTGCCCGCGCGACCCGCGCGAGCGTCCTTGACCCCACATAAGGTGGGGACGTGCGCATCGCTACCTGGAACGTCAACTCCATCCGCTCCCGCATCGACCGCGTCGAGGCCTGGCTGCAGCGGTCCGACGTCGATGTGCTGGCGATCCAGGAGACCAAGTGCAAGCCCGAGCAGTTCCCGACGGCGCGGCTCGAAGCGCTCGGCTACGAGGTCGCGCACCACGGACTCAACCAGTGGAATGGCGTCGCGATCCTGTCCCGCGTGGGCCTCACCGATGTGCAACATGGCTTCGCCGGTATGCCGTCGTGGGGGACCCCGCCCGCGCAGGAGGCGCGTGCGCTCGGCGCGACCTGCGGCGGCGTGCGGATCTGGTCGCTCTATATCCCCAATGGTCGGCATATCACTGACCCGCATATGGATTACAAGGTCGCGTGGCTCGAAGCCCTCCCGCGAGGACGCCGCCAGTTGGCTGGCCGCCGACCCGGCCGCGCAGATCGCCCTCGTCGGCGACTGGAATATCGCCCCTCAGGACGACGACGTGTGGAGCATGGAGTTCTACGAGGACAAGTCGCACGTGTCGCCGCGGGAGCGGACGGCATACCAGGGCGTTGTGGACGCGGGGTATGCCGATGTGGTCCGGCCGCACGCGCCGGGGCCGGGGGTTTATACGTACTGGGATTATCAGCAGCTGCGGTTCCCCAAGAAGCAGGGGATGCGGATTGACTTCGTGCTGGCGTCGGAGGCGCTCGCGGCGCGGGTTGAGGGTGCGGTCATCGATCGCGAGGAACGCAAAGGCACGGGGGCATCCGACCACGCCCCTGTCGTGGTTCAACTCGCCGCCGACTGACCCCGTCCCGCGCCGACCCTTTGCCCATTCGATACCCAATCCCGAGTCCGGGGTCACCCTCGGGTATCGACCCGCCAGTCCTCCGCCGATTCGATACCCAAACCCGAGTCAGGGGTCACCGTTGGATATCGACCCCGCCAACGCTCCGCCGATTCGATACCGAAACCCGACTCAGGGGTGACCCTCGGATATCGACCCCGCCGACTCTTTGACCATTCGATACCCAAACCCGGCTCAGGGGTCGCCCTCGGGTATCGAATCAGGCTGGGGCTTGTCCCTCGCGACCACCGTGCTGGCCGAGGCCCGCCGCAGCCAGGAGCGCGCCGACACCCGCAGCTATCGCCGCCCCACGGAAGACCCATTGCACCTGCACGACCGCCGCATCGAGCAGAGCCCGCACATCCGTCGGGTCCGGCAGCGCGGCGACGGCGGCGTAGTACGCGTGCAACCCAACAGAGGTCAGCACCGCGAGCCCCACGACCATCCCGATCATCCGCGCGACCACGATGATCGAGCCCGCGACCCCATGAGTCCCCGGCGCAACAGCGTGCAGCGCCGCCGCGTTGACCGGCGCGAGCGTCAACCCAAGCCCAAACCCGACGAGCACCAGCAGCCCCGTCGCGCTCGGCGTCTCTAACGCGTTGCCGGTCCACTGCGACATCCCCCGCCAGACCCGCGCTAGCCGCGACGAGGCCCACCAACGGTCAACACGCGATAACTCCAGTCGACGGGTCAGCCAACCACCGATCAACGCGCCGACGGGCACCGCAACGAGGAACCGCAAGAGCACAAAGGCTGCGGCAGTTTGAGTTTGGGCCACCGTGAGCCGCGCATAGACCGGCACGTCGACGACGACCGCGACAAGCGCAACACCCACGCACACGCTCACCACCGCGGCTCGCCGCGTCAGCCGCGGGCACGCCGCCGCGGCAATCAGCGGTTCGCGGACGCGCCGCATCCGCCAGACGGCGAGTGCGGCTGCGACCACCGCGAGCGGCACCAACGTGATCGCCGACGGCCCGATCACCGCGCGCTCCGGATCGCCACTCGAGAACGCGACAATCACCGCTCCCAGCGCGAGCGCGAGCAGCCCCGCCGACGGGAGATCTGCGCGCATGAGGAGTCGACGGCTTCGCCACAGCAGGTATGCCGTGAGCCCCACTCCCAGCGCCAGCGTTGCCACCCCGATCGGCGTTGCGACGCGTAATCCGCTGCCGCCCACCGGGATAAAGGCCAACCCGAAGGTGAGGTCTTCGACCAATCGCTGCGGAGCCGTCAGCGTCAGCACACCGAGCGCCCCCCGCCGCACCGGGTCGGGCCTCGGCGACGAGCCTCGCCCCCGAACGCCCTGCCCGGGGTGGCGTCGAAATCTCGGGACCGGGCGGGACTGAAACAGAGGGAGTGGGAAGCGCCCAAGCTTCGGGACCGGCCGGGACTGAAACAGAGGGAGCAGATGACGCCTCAGCGTGCACACCGGGAGGAGATCGACGGTGGACCACATCAGGGGCAGGCGGTGTTACCGGCACACCACCGGGCGACGCCAGTTCGGCTGCGGCTGGGAGGAGGCGGAGCACGGCATACAGGGCAATGCCGGCGATGGCACCGAACCAAAAGATGAGCCGCCAGTCACCGATCGCGAGGATCGCCGCCCCCACAACCGGGCCCGCGACGGCACCGAGTTCTTGCACTGCGCCTACGACCCCCAAGGGCGCACCCCGACGCTCCGGCGGCCACTGGTCAGCCACGAGAGCCAAGGTCGCTGGCACCAGCCCGCCACCTCCGACACCCTGGATCACGCGGCCAGCCACCAACACCCCGAGATCAGACGCAAGCGCGGTGATCACCGAGCCCACCGTAAAGACCAGCAGACACCAGCCGAGCGCCTGGCGCCGCGACACGAGATCCGCGAGCCGACCGATCAGCGGCAACGTCGCCACATAGCCGACAAGGAATCCCGACACGATCGGAGTCGCCCGGTGCAGCGACTCGATGCCGAGCCCCACCCCCGCCATCATGTCGGTCAACGCGAGCACGACGACATAGGTGTCAGCCGCAGTGAGCAGGACCGCCGTGCTCGCGACCGCCAGATGCGCCCTAGGGCTTGACGATCTCAACCGGCTCGCCGTAACGGTCGAAGGTCAGCCGATAGGTCGACGGCGTCGCGCCATAGAACGGACCCCGCAGCTCGACCGTCCGCAACTGGCCACCTGGCTCGGTCAGCCCGTAATTCACGGTGAACGTCCCATTCGCATCACCCACCCTGAGCAGATCGACGATCGCCTTCCCAGGCAACGTGCCGCTCACCACGCGGAGGACTTCGGTGCCCTTGCGCACCGGCTCGGCAGCCGTCGGCGCCCCCGTCGCCGTCAACAGGGACGTCACGCCGGTCGCCGGGTTAAACAGTCCGGCAGGGTCGGGCACCCCGAGCGTCGCCGGGTCGACCTTCGCGAAGACCGGCACGAAGGGCAACTTGGCATACACCTCGCCACCCACCGCAACTACCTCAGTGTCAGCGGCAGTGCCACGCACAGTGACCTGGAATTTGCCCTTGAACGCCGGCGGATGCGCGCCCCACCCGTCGGCGGCCACGATGCCGGAGACGCCGCTCGGCAAATCGGCCGAAGTCAAGACGAGGTGGACCGAGGTCGCCGCATCGAGTTGTTCTTTCGCCGACGCGAGCCGCTCGGTCGGCGTCGGCCCGCTCGGCGCCGGGTCCGACCCGCCGCTCGTGCACGCCCCCAGCGCAGCGACCAGCGCCCAACTCAGGAGCGCGGCAAGGACGGCGACCCGGCGGCGGCGGACAGTTCTCATGCGCCGAGGGTATGCCGTCCCGCCGACGATGCCGAGCGAAACCGCTGAGTCGATACCCACCCACCCGGCATACCTCGGCATCCGGTATCGAATCCGGCAAGAGCGCGAGCGCACGCCGCCCCGCAACCGGCGAATCGATACCCGACAACCCGGCATACCTCGGCATCCGGTATCGAATCCGGCAAGGAGCGCGCGGGTACGCCGCCCCGCAACCGGCGAATCGATACCCACCCACCCGGCATACCTCGGCATCCGGTATCGAACCCGGCAAGAACGCGAGCGCACGCCGGCCCGCCACCGGCGAATCGATACCCACCCACCCGGCATACCTCGGCATCCGGTATCGAACCCGGCAAAGAGCGCGCGCACGCCGTGTGGGGCACCTCCCAGCACCCCTCTGCGAGCAAGCCAGGCGGACGGCATACGCTGCTGTGGCATGGGCCTTGCCCGGGCCCTACGTCCCCTTGTCACGGACGGCCCGCAGGAGAAAGGTTGGGCCCATGAGTAAGGCACCTTCCGCCAGAGATCACACGTCCGCACCAGTGCCAGCGACCCCCGAGCAGATTCGCAATGTCGTGCTCGTGGGACCCGGCGGTGCGGGCAAATCCACCCTGTTCGATTACCTCATCGCGAGCCGCGTGCCGGGGCGACGCGCCCAAGATGGCTACCACGAGCGCTCTGTCGCCGTCCAGGTCGCCGCGGTCGAGAGCAATGGCCTCACGGTCAACCTCATCGACACCCCTGGATACCCGGATTTCGTCGGCGAATTGCGCGCCGGCCTGCGCGCAGCCGACGCGGCAGTCTTCGTCATTTCTGGTGCCGACGGCATCGATGGCGCGACCGCCCTGCTGTGGCAAGAGTGCGAAACCGTCGGTATGCCGCGTGCCATCGCCGTGAGCAAACTCGACATGCCGCGCTCGGATTACCTCGAGACCATTGCCATGTGCCAGCGCGTTTTTGGCGAGGCGCAGCCCATTTATCTGCCGGTGCACGCCGACGACAAGACCGTCATCGGGTCCATCGCGCTGATCTCGCAATATGTCGCCGACGGCACTGGCGAGCGACGCGCGCCCACGGCTGAAGAAGCCCTACTCATCGAAGAACACCGCAGCGCTCTCATCGAAGCGATCATCGAAGAATCCGAGGACGACAGCCTCCTCGAGCGCTACCTGTCCGGCGAAGAACTCGACCCGGCGCAGCTGGTCGCCGACGCCAAGACCGCTATCACCAAGGCCACGTTCTTCCCAATCATGCCGATCTCACCCGCGACGGGTGTTGGCGTGACCGAGCTCTTCGAGGTCATCGAGTCGGCCTTCCCGTCGCCGGTGAGCCACCCTCACCAGATCGTGACGACTCCTGACGGCGACGAATTCGGCGAGATCTCGTGCGACCCGGACGGGCCATTGGTGGCTGAGGTCATCCGCACGAGCAGCGACCCCTACGTCGGCCGACTCTCCCTGGTACGGATCTTCTCCGGCACGTTGCGGCCTGAAGAGGTCATCCACGTCTCTGGGCGCTTGGCCCAGTTCGTCGGCCATGAGATCGAGGGTCACCCCGAGCACGACGACGAAGAACGCGTCGGGCCGCTGTCCTCGCCGCTCATCGACACGTTGCGTCCCAGGGAGTTTGCGATCGCGGGCGAGATTGTCACCGTCGCGAAGCTGTCGAAGGCCGAGACCTCCGACACGCTGTCGTCCAAAGAACGCCCTGCACTGGTGGAGCCGTGGGTATTGCCCGAGCCGCTGCTGCCGGTCGCGATCCGTGCCAAGAGCAAGGCAGACGAAGACAAGCTCGCGTCGGCCCTGCAGCGCCTCGTTGCCGAAGACGTCACGATGCGCATGGAGCACAACGCCGAGACCCACCAGGTGGTGTTGTGGGCGATGGGCCAAGCTCACATCGAAGAGTTGATCGGCCGACTGCACGATCGGTATGGCGTGCAGATCGAGGCCGAGCCGTTCCGCACCGCGCTGCGCGAGACCTTCATCAAAAAGGTCATCGTCAGGGCCGTCACGTCAAGCAGTCCGGTGGGCACGGGCAGTATGCCGTGTGCGACCTGCAGATCGAGCCGTTGCCTCGTGGCGGCGGGTTCGGAGTTCGTCGACAAGGTCGTCGGTGGTGCGGTGCCGCGCAACTTCATCCCGTCCGTGGAGAAGGGCGCGCGGGCGCAGCTTGAGAAGGGCGTCCTCGCGGGCTATCCGCTCGTCGATGTCCGGGTGACCTTGTTTGACGGCAAGGCCCACTCGGTCGACTCGTCGGACATGGCATTCCAGACCGCGGCGCAGATCGCGATGAAGGATGCCGCCAACGAGTCGTCCGTCGCACTGCTCGAGCCGATCGACGCCGTCGACATCACCGTGAGCGACGACTATGTCGGTGCGGTGATGTCCGACCTGCGCGGCCGCCGCGGCCAGGTGCTCGGCACCGAACCTGCACCCGTGTCTGGCTGGACTGTGGTGCACGCGGAGGTTCCGCAGACCGAGCTGTCGCGGTACCCGATCGACCTGCGGTCGGTGTCGCACGGCACGGGGTCGTTCACCCGGTCGATGCTGCGCTACGACTACATGCCCGCTGACAAGGCCAAGGAGTACGCCAAGGCCAAGTCCGACTGATAGGCGCGCTGCGCCCGCCTGGGCGGGCGCAGCCGTGAGCGGAACTCGACGGCACGGCATACCGGACACAGCAGGAGCCGGTATGCCGTGCCGTTCCGTTCGTTCTGGGCCCATGCTGCAGTCGGCGCGCGTCGCCGTGGGAGGTCTAGCCGCCGATGAAGCTCATCACGACGCGCACGATCGTCGCCGGGTCGACATTGGCCTTATCGAGCACCTCGCCGACCTTGCTCGCCGTTGTCTCAGCTGTATAAGGACGACCAGCGATGAGGCTGTCGGCGAGGCTGCCGGCCTGGTCGGCGGGGACGCCGGCGCTCTGCAGCGTCGTCACCAGGTCGGCGCGACTCGCGGTGTTGATATCGAGCTTGCCCGCAGCGACATTGGAGGCGGCAGCGGCGGCGCTCGCAGATGCCTGTGCAGCCGCTGTAGCGATTGCCTTGGACGCCTCAGCTTTCGCTGTGGCCGCCACCTGTGAGGCGGCATTCGAGGCAGCACTCTTGGCGGTGTCGGTGACTTGAGAACAACCAGCGAGCGCGCTCATCGAGAGCACGGCGGCAGCAGTCGCGGCGGTGAGGTTGCGGACGCGGGGAACGTGTCATGCCCCATTGTTACCTGTGACCTGACGCCGTCCATGCTGCCCGCGGGTGGCGGCTTGTCGTGGCGTGAGTCCACTTGACCGGCCTCGGTGTCGCTTGGCACGGCATACACGGCCGCTCAAGCAGCGCTATGCGCCGACAACCGGCCTAACTGCCGCACAAGCCCCGGCCCTCGAGTCGCGCACTTCGGCCGGGTATGCCGTGACGGCATACCCCCGCTGTTGGTCCAGAGTTGTTCGGACTCAGGGGACGATCGGAGAGCTCGGGCTGTTGGCCGCGCCGACCTCGTTCTCGGCACCCGGGGCCTGGGCCCACGGGCCGGAGTTGTCGTCGGCGGCCTCCGCAGCTGCACCCTCGGGGCCATCAACGGGGCGGTCACTGCCGGGGCACCGGAGACGATCGACGCGCCGCCGCCCGCCGACAGGATCGTGCGGATCTTGTCGATCGCAACGCTTTCGGCGTCGGACACCCCGCCGGATGCCTGCGCTGTCGCGTCGCACGCGGCCAGCACGACGGACCGGAAGCCGTCGAGGAGTTCGGGGGCGTTGGCCGCGAGCGTGTCGCGCGCCGAGGCCAACTGGGCGAGGACGGTGCCCTCGAGGTCTTGCGCGGCACCGGCGGGCGGCGTGATGAGTCCGCCCTTCAGCATGTTTTGGATCTCGGGTGGAGCAGAGGCGAGCGCTTTGGCGCCGGCCATGCTCTCCTTGAACATCGCGAAGAAGCCCGGGTCGGACTTGGAGACGACGGCCATCGCTCCGAACGCCGCGCCGCGGACAAGGTCAGTCTGCTCTTGGGTGAGATTGCTCATGGGAACACTGTGCCCCATCGAGGGGCTCCCCAACCCTCTTCCCGCGCTCCCGCCCTCCCCCGGCCTCCCCCGCGTTCGATACCCGGCGGCGACGTGCCCCTCGGCATCCGGTATCGAATGGGAGCGCGCCTGCGCGTTCGATACCCAACGACGACGTAGCGTTCGCCATCCAGTATCGAATCAGCGCGCCTGGGGGTTCGATACCCAACGACGACGTAGCGTTCGCCATCCAGTATCGAATCAGGTGAGGCGCCTGGGCGATCGATACCCGAGGCCCACGTATGCCGGGTGATGAAGTATCGACCCGACCGAACCTCCCCGAATCGATGCCCAACGACGACGTACTGCTCGGCATCCGGTATCGAATGGGGCCGGGGCTGGCCGCGGTCGATATCCGTTGACCACGCACGACTCGTCAACGGGTATCGAATCGGAGCGACTCTGCCGGTGCGGCTCGGCATACTCGCGGGCTTCTGCCACTCCGCTAGCGAGAACGAGCCAGCATGACGCAGCTCACGGCGCCGAAAGCCAGCATGAACGCCGCTCCAAGAGCTCCCATCGATCCGCCTCCCGGGAGGAAGGCGGCGAGGAGAAGAGTGCCCAGCGCGAGCACGACAAACACCAACGCCCCCACAAGCGGGCGGGCGCTGCGGAAGACCTGACCCACCACCACCCGTGCGCTCGCACCCGCGAGGAAGGCACGCCACCTCACGACGAGGAGCACGCCGAGCGCGAGGGCCAGCACGACAATGGCGCCCCGGCTCACTGTTGACGGGTTCTTGCCGCCAATCCAGCTGCCGAGGACGGTCGCAGCTATCACCATGAGCGACTGAAACAAGACAATCCGCTTGAGCGCGTACCGCACATTCGAGAGCGCCGTCTCCCCTGTGCGCCGGGGGGTCCATCACGATGGCGTCAGAGAACCCCGACAGTGCGCCGCATGGTCTGCCCGGGCCAACCTCACCCGGGCGAGATCGTGGAGCATCGCCGCGTTCCCTGGACTCAGCCGCAGGGCCTCATGCAGGGCCGCCTCAGCCAGATTGAGGTGCTCGAAGGTGGGCTTGGCGCCGGTGGGATAGGCGACGCTGGCGAGCGTGCCATGTGCTCTGGGTTCGTCAGGCGCAAGCTCGACTGCACGCTGGGCCGCCTGCAAGGCTTGGTCGCGCCCTCCCGGGAGGGCAATGAGGCACTCGGCGTACCGCGCGTGGTGGAACCAGTGGCTGGGGCGCATCTGAACTGCGGTGTATGCCGTCTGCGCGGCGAGGTCCGGGCGACCCGCGGCAAGCTGGGCAGATGCAAGCATGCCGTGGGCGTAGTCGTCGCCAGGTTGGGCCGCGACCGCTCGTTCGGCAAGGCTGACCGCTTCAGCGAATCGACCCAGCCGGCGGGTGCACATCGAGGCGAGGGCCAGGAGTTCAGAGTTATCGGGGTAGAGAGTAAGGGCGCGGCCACATTCGTCCAACGCGTCGGCGGGGCGGCCGAGGTCGAGCAGGTTGGCTACGCGGTCGGCGCTGTCCGATGGTGAGCCCGGAACGCCGCTGTGGTGGTGGTCGGCCATCGCGTCAGAGTCGCTTCGTGCGCTTCATGTACGCCTTGAGTTCGTCATAGGTGCCGTCGACGTTGGCGAACTGCACGACATTGCGCGCCGAGTCGAACCACGGCCCCGTGGACGGGCGCACCTCATGCAGCGCGGCATACAGGTCGTCCATGCGGATCATGCGCACCGTGCCGCTGCGGATGCCCTCCATCATGGCGCGCTCGGCGGCTGTCTCGCAGACGTGCTCGATGTCGGCGCCGGAGTAGCCGTCGCTGCGTTTGGCGAGCGCGGCGGGGTCGATGCCTTCGACCGGACGGTCCTGAGGTGATAGCGGAAGATCGCCTCGCGGGCCTCCTGATCGGGCGGGAGGACGAGCAGCGTGCGGTCGAACCGGCCGGGGCGACGGAGCGCGGGTCGACGTCCCACGGTTGGTTCGTCGCGCCGACGACATAGACGCCCTCGTTGCTGTCGGAGACGCCGTCGAGTTCGGTGAGCAGTTGGTTGACGGTGGAGCGCATCGCGGAATGTCTTGTGAGACTGCGCTTTTGGCCGATCGCGTCGATCTCGTCGAGGAAGATCACGACTGGGGCGTTGCGGCGCGCGACTTGGAAGAGCTCGTGCAAATTGCGTTCGGACTGGCCGATATACATGTCGAGGACGTCGGCGAGGCCTACGTTGATGAACTGCGCGCCCATCTCACCGGCAATCGCCCGCCCGATGAAGGTCTTGCCACAACCGGGCGGCCCGTAAAGCAAATGCCGCCTTTGAGGCTCTTGCCATAGAGCTTCCGCATTTCGGGGTTACGCATGGGGGCGAGGAAGGACACCATGAGGCGCTCTTTGACCTCGCGCATGCCGCCGACGTCGGCCAGTTGGATCGTGGCGCGCTCGACATCCCAGGCGTCAACGACCGGGTCGGGTTCGCCGCCGTCAACAAACATTGGCTCCGGGGCGAATGCTCGACCTCAGACTCAGCTGCGGCCCAATCGAATTCGTGGGGTGCGCCAGCCGCGGGAGGTGTGGCCTGCTGGGAGGTGTGGACGGCACGGGCATACCCCGGCGCGTCAGGGGCAGGTGCCGGGGACGCCATACGGCGCCGAGGGGGTGACCGGCGCGGCATACCCAGGCGGTTGCGGCGCGGGAGGGGTGATCGGCGCGGCATACCCCGGCGTTTGGGTCCCCTTGGGGCCAGGCTGCGGTATGCCGCCCAGCGCGCGTCCCATGAGGGCGCGGGCCGCCGTGTTGCTGGGGTCGCGCTGCAGCGCCGCCGCGCAATGCGCGAGCGCCTCGTCCTGGAGCCCATCGGCGAGGAGTAACTCAGCGAGGTGCACCCGCAAGGCGACGTCGTCGGGTGCCGCGTCAACGGCGCGAGTGAGTGACGCAATAAGCGGGTTGGTCATGACCAGATGCTAGGGCGCTGGGAGTCAGTCATGGTGAGGCGCGCTTGGCCTTGCTCGCCCTCACCCAGCTGAGGAGGACTCCGATGAAGAGAGCCCCGCCCGCGACCCAGTGCAGGGTTGGGGCTTCCTCATCGCCAACGAGCCCCATGACTGCCAGAGCCAGGCCACTCAGCCCGACGCACCCGCCCCAGAGCGCAGCGAACGGCTCACGCCGCCTGAAGTCACGGAGGAAGTTGGGCAGCCCTCGCGGGATAGCCCTTCGCAAGAGAAGGGCCGTAGCCAAGACCACCACCGCCGCGGCGATGGCTACGGCGACGACTAGAGGCCTGAGATTGGTGGTGGGCTTGTGGACCGAACGCGTGACCCACCAGAGGACCCAGAGCGCGAGGTGGGAAGCCCACACGATCCGGGTAAAGACCTGCGACATGTTCTCCAGTGCCACGTCCCCGCTCGGGTCAGCGTGGACCGCCCTCGCAAATGCTGATGTCGCCGAAAACATTTGCTTCCTGGCGAGGTGAATCCGGCCGAGTTCGTTGTGCGCAGCAGCGTGGTTCGGTTCGATCTCCAAGACTCGCTGGAGATGGCGCTCGGCCTCGTCAAGGTCTTCTGGTGTAGCGCGCAGGTTCTCGGGCAGAAGGGCAGCAGCCATCGTGAGGTGTGCGTGAGCGGAGTTTGAGGCCAGCTCGAGTGCTCGTCGAGCAGCATCCTGGGCGTCGCGAGGCCGGCGCGCCAAGGCCAGCGCCTCGGCACGCTGGAGGTGCACGTCGACCGACCAGGGCGCGACCTCCACCGCGCGCTCCGCCCAAGCCACGGCGGCCGTTGCATCCTTGCGACGAACCGCTGCGAACGACATGAGCCGCAGGGCGTCAGCTGAGCTCGGATGAGTGGCCGCGACACGCGACAGGAGCGTCATCCCTTCCGCTTCGCGGCGCAGGTTGATCAGCGCGACGCCAGCGGTCAATCCCGCGCCGAGGTGCTCGGCGTCAGCGGCGAGGATCGGGCTGACGAGCCGCAGCGCTTCGTCGTAACGGCCCATCGAGCACAGTGCATCGGCGCGCGCGACAGTTGCCTGCGCCTCCATGTCGTCCACAGCACAGAGGGTATGCCGCACGGCAGCTCGGCGCTGGTGTTGCCGCGAACCCAGGCTGGGGAGGCGGGCGGCATACCCTCTGGGCCTGCCCTCACCCCCTGCGTTCGATACCCAACGACGACGTGGCGTTCGCCATCCGGTATCCAATGGGGCGGGGCTTGCCGCGGATGCTCCTATGGATGTCAAGCGGCGGTTTTGGTGGGGGTGTCTTGGTGTTGGGGGTGTGGTCGTAGGAGGTGGTACATCTCGCGGGCGATGGCTCGTTTGAGGCATCGGATGATGTCTTTTTTGGTGAGTCCTTCGGTGGTGCGGCGTTGGACGTAGGCCTGGAGTGCGGGTGTCGTGGCGCATGCGGGACAGGGCGATGACGTGTAGGGCGTGGTTGGCGGGCGGTCTCCGCCGCGGTTGAGCGGTGGCGGTGTCGTTGGCCTGAGGATGCTGGGATGGGTGCTGTCCCGGTGAGGTGGGCGAATGATGCTTCGCTGTGTAGGCGCTCTGGGTTGTCTCCGGCGGTGACCAGCAGTTGGGCGGCGACGTGGGTGCCGACTCCGGGGCGGGCTAGTAGGTCCGGGGCAGCCTGGGTGGTCAGGTCTGACAAGGGCGTGGTTGAGGTCGTTGATTTCGGTTCGCAGGGCAAGGTAGCGGCGGGCTAGTGACCGTAGGGCGTAGCGGGTGGCTGTGGCTGGTCCGGTTAGGTCGGTGCCGGGGCGAAGACGGGACAGGGTGGTGACCATGGTCAGGGGTTGACAGGTGGCTCATCTGCTGACGGAGGTTTGCTGGTGCGGTGACCAGGAGGGCATGGATCTGGTTGATGCACTGGGTGCGTGCTTTTCACCGCTGAGCGGTAGGGCATGCAGGCATCGGATCGCTTCGACGATCCCATCGCCGGTTTTGGGGTGCCGGTCGCGGTGCCAGCGGCTGCTGCCGTGCGGCGGCGTAGGCATCCAGCGAGTCTGACTTGCCCTTGGCGCGGCGAGCTGCACGGTCGGGGCGGTTGACCTCCACGACCACCAGTCCGGCAGCCGACAAGGCCCGGGTTAGGCCAGCACCGTAGGACCCGGTGCCTTCTACGCCGAAAGCGTTGACCTGCCAAACGATCGCGCCCAGGCCCAACGCGCGGCATACCCGGCGGTATTCGTGGGGAACTCACGATCGGCCAGCGGCGCCGAGGCGGTCGCACACGGCCGCGTGGTGGGTGTGTTTGTGGGTGTCGACCCCGACGAAGACCTCGCGGATCGTGTCATGATCGGTCATCGTGTTCTCGTGCCACCTTCCTTAGTCGGATATGAGGACGGCACGCGCCGGCTGGGCGGGCGGACAAAACAGTGACGGGGCTTCTGCCCAAGCTCCTATAAGGTCACACACGCCCGTCCGGTCGCGTGCACGGTGCCCCGGGAACGCAGGCCGACAGATCCGCGCGAAGGCAGCTCAAACGCCTTTCGATACCCGAGTCAGACCCACACCCGAGGACACCACACCTATCCTCACTGTCGATACCTGTTGACCACGCAGGACTCGGTGACGGGTATCGAATCCGGGAAGGTTCACCGCAGTCGATACCCGCTGCCGATGCCAGAGCGGGTGGCGGGTATCGAATCCGGGGTGGCTCGCCGCCGTCGATACCCGCTGCCGAGGCCAGAGTGGGCGGCGGGTATCGAATCCGGGGAGGGCGGGGGGACTACCGCAGCATCAGGCCGTCGGCCTCGGGGCGGCTAGAGTCGCGGTCGACCACCGCGGTCGCCCCGTCGCGCACTTCGCCGGACAGGAGCGACTTCGCGAGTCGGTCGCCGATCTCGCGCTGCACCAGTCGACGCAACGGCCGAGCACCGTATGCCGGGTCATAGCCCGTCAGCGCCAGCCACTCGCGGGCCGCGTCGGTCACCTCGAGGGTGATCCGCCGGTCGGCCAGTCGAGCGGAGAGAGCGCGCACCTGCAGGTCGACAATCCGGGCCAACTCCGCGGTCGTGAGCGGGTCAAAGATCACGACCTCGTCGAGCCGGTTGAGGAACTCGGGCTTGAACGACGCCCGCACCATCCCCATCACGGCCTCGCGCTTGGCGTCGTCCGCCATCAACGGATCGACCAGAACGCCGAACCGAGGGTTGGACGTCATCACGAGGATGACGTTGCGGAAGTCGACCGTGCGCCCCTGCCCATCGGTCAGCCGGCCATCGTCGAGCACCTGCAGCGGGATGTCGAACGTCTCGGGTGAGCCTTTTCGACCTCGTCAAGCAGCACCACCGAATAGGGCCGACGCCGCACTGCCTCAGTCAGCTGGCCGCCCTCTTCATAACCGACATAACCAGGCGGCGCACCAATCAACCGCGCGACCGCATGCCGCTCGGCATACTCACTCATGTCGATCCGCACCATCGCGCGCTCGTCGTCAAAGAGGAAGTCCGCCAACGATTTTGCGAGCTCAGTCTTGCCGACACCGGTTGGCCCGAGGAAGAGGAACGACCCGGTCGGCCGGTCCGGGTCGGCGAGTCCAGCGCGCGAGCGCCGCACCGCGTCAGACACCGCACGCACGGCCTCGGTCTGCCCGATGAGGCGCGCGCCGATGAGTTGCTCCATGTGCAGCAGCTTCTCGGTCTCTCCCTGCAGCAGGCGCCCCGCCGGGATCCCGGTCCACGCCGAGATCACCTCGGCGATGTCGTCGGCGCCCACGCGGTCCTTCACCATCACGTCGGGCACAGACGAGCCGGGGTATGCCGTCGCGCCACTCCCACCCCGCAGCTCGGCCTCCGCTTCGCTGGCGGCGGCGAGTTCCTTTTCGAGTGGGGATTTCGCCATAGAGCAAGCGTGCAGCGCCCTCGTAGTTGGCCTCGCGCTGGAGGCGGTCGGCCTGGGTGCGCAAGTCATCGAGGCGAGCCTTGAGCTCACCGACCCGGTTGAGGCCAGACTTCTCGGCCTCCCAGCGGGCGTTGAGTGCGGCGAGTTCGCCGGTCTTGTCGGCGAGCTCGGCACGGAGCCGCTCAAGGCGCTCGATCGACGCCGCGTCGGTCTCTTTGGCGAGGTGGAGTTCTTCCATCCGCATCCGGTCGACCTGACGCTGCAGGGTGTCGATCTCGACCGGTGAGGAGTCGATCTCCATGCGGAGCCGTGAGGCGGCCTCGTCAACAAGGTCAATCGCCTTGTCCGGCAACTGGCGACCGGAGATGTAGCGATCGGACAGCGTCGCGGCCGCCACGAGCGCGGAGGTGTCGATCTCGACCTTGGTGCGCTTCGTAGCGCTCCTTCAGCCCACGCAGGATCGCGATGGTGTCCTCAACCGACGGCTCGCCAACGAAGACCTGCTGGAACCGCCGCTCCAACGCAGGGTCCTTTTCGATGTGTTGGCGGTACTCGTCGAGGGTAGTTGCCCCGACCATCCGCAACTCACCGCGAGCGAGCATCGGCTTGAGCATGTTGCCCGCGTCCATCGCGCCTTCACCGCTCGCGCCTGCACCGACGACGGTGTGGAGCTCGTCGATGAACGTAATGACTTGTCCCCCAGCGTTTTTAATCTCTTCAGGACGGCCTTCAGCCGCTCCTTCGAACTGCCGCGGTACTTCGCACCAGCGACCATCGCCCCGAGGTCGAGGCTGATCACGCTTGCCGCGAAGACTCTCGGGCACGTCACCATCGACGATCCGCTGGGCCACGCCCTCAACGACGGCGGTCTTGCCAACGCCAGGCTCACCGATGAGGACGGGGTTGTTCTTGGTGCGCCGAGACAGCACCTGCACGACACGACGAATCTCCGAGTCGCGACCGATAACGGGGTCGAGCTTGCCTTCACGCGCACGTTCGGTCAGGTCGGCGCCGTACTTCGCCAGGGCGTCAAAGGTCCCCTCAGGGTTATCCGAGTCGACCGTCCGACCACCTCGCAACGTCGGGATCGCGACCTTGATCGCCTCGGCATCCAGCGCGAGCGAACGCCCGGTCGCCTTGGCCACGCCATAGAGCAGGTGGTCGGTGGACACGAACGAGTCACCCATCGTCACCATGAGCTCGCGGGCTGCCTCCAGAGCTGCCATCGCAGACCGCGAGAGGCCCGGGGCCGAGACGCTGGAACCGGAGGCGGACGGCATACTCGCCAATGCTTGCGAAGCCGCCGAAGCCGCAGCCGCGAGCGACGAGCCCGTGGCCTGCAGGAGCGCGCCCGTTGTCGTGTCGGACTGCTCGGTGAGCGCCTTCAGCAGGTGGGCGGTTCGGTGTGGGGTGACCGGCAGCTGCCGACGCGCGGACAGCCGCAGACAGGGCCTCTTGGGCCTTGGTCGTCAGCTTAAGATCCATGGGTATGCCGTGCTCCTGGGTGTGGTGAGGGGTCTGGTTCCACTGTAAGCAACGTCGAGCAAAGTTGAGTCTATTCCGCTCAACTTTGTTCAATCCGTGCGAGATGTGCACGCCCACGTGGGGAGCCGCCCCGCTCCTATAGTGGGCCACGTGGCGACGATGCTCCTGACCGGTTCGAACGGGTTCGTGGGGAGCCACACGACCGACGCCGCCCAAGCAGCTGGCTGGCGGGTCATCGGGCTCGGTCGCTCGGCCCAACCCGCGCGACGACGGCAAGCGGCAGGCGGGTCGACCGCTACCTCAGCCACGACCTGCGTCGCCCGCTCATCCCCACCTCGCCGGCCGCCTCGCCGGGCTCCTTGATGAACCGGTCGACGCGATCGTCCACGCGGCCGCTCTCGCCTCCCCCTGGGCGTCGCCGAGGGACTACATCGACCACAACATCCGCGCCACCCAGCACGTCATCGAGTGGGCAGCCACCCACGACTGCCCTCCCGTCCACTTCATCTCCTCCTCGAGCGTGTTCTATCGCCCGACCGACCAGTTCGACATCAGCGAGAGCACGCCGATCCCGGCCGATCGCGACCAGGTCAACGGCTACTCCCGCAGCAAGGCGGTGGCCGAGCGACTCGTCGCGACCTACCCCGGCCCCTGGTCGATCCTGCGCCCACGCGCCGTCATCGGCCCCGGCGAACTCCCGCTCTTCCGCCGCCGCGACGGCCAGACCGTGCGCTGCGACCTCACCCCCGTGCAGACGATCGCGCACGACATCGTCGCCGCCGCGACCACGACCGCGACCGGCGCCTACAACCTCACCAACGGCGAGACCGTCGAGCTCTATCCCTTCCTCCTCGACGTCCTCCGCCGGCTCGACGTCCCCGCCCCAACCCGTCGCCTCCCGTAGGCCTTGCGATGGCCGCGGCCGGGCTGGCCGAGCAGGTCTCCGCCCGGTTCGCTGACTATCGCGAACCCGCAATCACGCGTTTCGGGATCTCGATGTTCGCCTACTCCAAGACCTTCGACGCCACTCGGGCGCGGACCGCGTTCGGCCCGCCACCGCTGTCGCTCACCGAGTGCGTCGACGGGATCGTCGCGACGTGGCAGGCCCACGCCGATGGCTAAGCACCCGGGGCGTTCGAGGCGCACGGACCAATTCGCCGCCGGGCTCGCCGCGGCATACCTCAGCGCGTATGCCGTCCGCCTCACCCTCGCCCTCCGCCGCCTCCACCGCGACCCGCCACCCACTCCACCCAGCGGCGCTCTCCCCACGAGACCGAGCCACACCTCAGTGACTGTCGCCCAACCGATCCTGTCCGGGGACCCGCCTCTGCCCGACATGCTCGCCGAGAACCTCGCCAACAACCCGGGCGTCCCCTTCATCTGGCTCGTCGACGAAGACGATCCAGAGGGACTCCGGGTATGCCGTGCACTGCCGCCGCCCACCGGCAGGTCGACTCGTCGTCATGCCCCCGGTCCCGCAAGGAATCAACCCCAAGAGCTTCAAACTCGTTGCAGCACAAAGCCGTTGCGCCACCCCTGCGCTGGCGATCCTCGACGATGACACCGTCCTGCCACCCGGCGCCCTGGACGCAGCGGTCGCCGCCCTCGAGGACGGCGACCTCGTGACCGGCATACCCCGGTATCGCCCGGGCACCACCCTCTGGTCCCACCTCGTCGCCGCCTTCGTCAACGGCAACGCGCTCGTCACCTATCTGCCAATGGCCGAACTCGCGCCGCCGGTCACCATCAACGGCATGTTCGTCGTCATGCGCCGCGACACCGTACGCGACCTCGGCGGCTTCGAGTCGATCCAACGCGAGCTCTGTGACGACCCTCGCGCTCGCCCAGCTCTTCCGCCGCGCAGGCCTTCGCATCGTGCAAACCTCGATCGTCCACCCGCTCGCAACGACGATCCCTGACGCTCGGTCCTACCTGCGCCTGCAACGCCGGTGGATGGTCTTTGCTGGTCGCCTTTTCAAGGAGCAGCCTGACCCCGAGTCCTCGGCCTGGTCGCGATCCCGTCCTTCCTCCCCGCGCCCGCACTCGTCACTGCCCTGGTCACCCGCTCGCCACGCGCTGCGCTCATCCTGATTGGCACGCTCGCCGCACAGCCACGTCGATGGCCGCGCTCCGCGCCCGCGTCTTGCACACCCCGAGCGCCCCGCCACGATCGCCGCCGAAGTCGCCGCCGACCTCGTCCAGCCCTGGCATGCTCTCGCTGGCATGGTGCGTCCGCGCCAGATCCAGTGGCGGTCCCGCGCGATCCGCCTCGACGGTGACGGAGTCTCCTACCGATGACGTATGCCGCGCGCCTCCAGACCCTGCCGACCGTTAAAAGCCTTGCGGCTCAGCCGCACACGCATCGGGCGATCTGGCTCTCCGGGCAAAGTTCCTACGCCCACTGCACCTCATGCCCGAGCAGCGCCAGACCCTAAAACCGTTGCGGGAGTTCGGATACGACGTCCTCGACGCAGGCCCCTATCACCCGGCATACCTGCAGGTGCCCTGGCAGCGCGAGCCGCTGCTGTCGGCGTCGTGGCGTAACGCGCGCCAAACAACCGCGACCCTCATCAGTCCCCGCCACGGCGCCAGCCTCGCCCCACACCTGCAACCCGTCCTCGACCACACACCTTCGAGCGACTCCTTGTCGTCGCCGGAAGCAGTGGCCTGCTCCTCTGGCTCGCAGCCCTCCGCTCACTCCGCCTGCCGCCTCAGCTGCGCATTCTCGTCGTCGCGCTCGGCCCAGCCCCAGCGCGCGACCCCCGCGAGCCCCGCGGCCCCCGTGACCCCCGCTGCACCCGCGGCACCCGCGGCACCCGCGGGCACCGGCATACCCCCTGGGCGAGGGGCTCTGACCAACTCTCCCTCCAGGTCGTTCTCGGCCGCCGCGACTGGATCGCCCGCACCCTGTACGCCGGTCAGGTGGACGAGTGGGTCGAGGGCGCGCACATGGATTACGCGAGCGACCCGCAGGTTGCTCAACTCATTGCGGGCTGGGGACAGGAGCACGCCGGATGACTCGCGTGTTGCTCGTCGCGCCGCCCTTCAGCGGGCACCTCAACCCACTCATCGCGATCGCCCATGACCTGCGAGCCCGGGGGATGTCCCCGCATTTCGCCACCGGCCCTACCCGCCTCCCGCTGCTGGAACGCCTGGGATTCGCGGCGGACCCGATCCTCGGCCACGACCCTGGCGCCTTCGACCGGATCGCTAACTCGAGCGAACGTGGTGGCCTCCAACCCGATCAAGCTGGCCCGGCAATTGCGCGCCAACCTCGAACTCCTCGTCCCCGCCACTGCTCAGTTGACCGAGATCGCCGAGCGCACCAGGCCGGATGTCATCCTCGCCGACTTCACCGCGCCCCCGTCCGGGCTGGTCGCGACGCGCCTCGGCATCCCCTGGATCACGACCATGCCGACGCCATTTGTGCTCGAAACCCGCACCGGCACACCGTCCTACTGCGGCGGCTGGGGACCCACCCGACACGTCGGCCACCGAGTCCGTAACGCTGCTGGCCGGGCGAGCACCCGACGCGCTCAAGCTCAGCCTCCAGGCGATCTTTGCGCGGCGGTTCCCGCGAACTCGGCACGACGGTCTACCGCGCGGACGGGAGCGAAGCGGCATACTCCCGGAGTTGATCCTCGGCTCGGCGTGCAGGAGCCGAGTTGACGCGACTGGCCCGACCACTTTGCTCTCATCGGACCCATTACTGCCTCCCCGAGCCGGCGGGTCCGCTCCCGAGTCTTCGGCGGCGACCGGCCCCGCGTGCTCGTCTCGCTCGGCACCCATCTGCTGTGGGCTAAAAGCGAACTGCCACAACGGGTATGCCGTCTCGCCGCTCGGCTGCCCGACGTGTCCTTTGTCATCAGCGGCGGCGACCCGAGTGGCCCGCGAGAGGTCACTCGGCTGGCACCCCATGTGCTGGCGTGTGCGTATCTCCCCTATGACGCGGTCATGCCGCAGTTTGACGCGGTCATCCACCATGGTGGAGCGGGCGTGACCTACAGCGCGTTGCGGGCGGGCAAGCCCTCGGTGGTGTGGCCGCGGGACTATGACCAGTTCGATTTCGCGGCACGCATCGTGCACGCCGGCGTCGGCGTGCGCATTCGCAACCTCGGCGATCGGGGCAGCGCCCGTGCGATGCAGGAGGCTCTTGCCTGGGACCGTGCGCCGCAGGTCAGGCTGCAACAGGCAATCGCGGAGACCGACCCTCTGGGCGCAGTCGCAGCGGCAGTCACCTCGGCTGCCAACCGTCCCTGACTTCGGCAGTCCTTCGGCCACCCTCGGCTCGGACGTTCGGTCGACGTGTGCTGGCGTCAGCTCGGCTGCTCGGGCTTTGTGACGGGATTAACCGCGAACTCCCGACGGACCCGCCGGGCCTTGATCACCAGGGGTTCCGGTGTCCACGCCCGAGACTCGACGTCGGGTGGTCGCAAAGCGCGCTGACGGCATACCTCGCTCAGTGCAGTTCTAGCCGCAGCGAAAACCGTCGCCTCAGCCTGGCGCGGGGTCTATCGACAAGGCCGCCTGGGTCGGGGTGAGCTGGACGAGGCGGAAGTCGTGTAGCCCCGGCACGGCCAGGATCGCGCTCTTGACAACGTCTGCGTAAAGGGGCTGCAGCGCAGGCTCTTTAGCCAGATCCGAGCGCGGCAGCAGCACGACATCGTCGACGCGGCCCTCGATCCGGTCGATCGCGAGCATCGCCGACCCGCATCCGCACGGCTTCGGTGACGGGATGAGGATGTCGTCCAGGCGATAGCGGATGATCGCCTGACTCGTGCGCCAGAGGTCGGTGACGATGGGGACGAACCGGCCCGACTCCGGGGTCGATGACGTCACGCTCAAAGAACAGCCCGTCCTCGTTGAGGTGTGGATTGTGCCCAGTCGACATGACGCCCCAGGAAACCCTTCGGTCGCCTGATAGATCTGCCCGACGGGCGCGCGCAAGCCGCCTCCACCCGAGCGCGGACATCCGGATCCAGCACGTCGGCGACCGAATAGACCGCTGCGGCCGCAACCCACCAGAGCCTCGGCCGCCCCCACTCACATCAGCGGCAATCCGGTCTAGGACCACGGGCGGCGTCGCGAGCACCGTGGGCGCGAAGCTCACGAGCTCGCTCGCGAGCTGCTCCCACGAGCGACAGGTCGAAATACGCAAACCGCACTCGACCACCGCCGACCGCGTCATAGAGCGGCCCGCCCGAGCGCAGGAAGAGCGCAACCCGCGCACCTCGCCGGAGACCACCGGCAAGGCCTTCGCAAGCATGATCCCGGCCCACCGCGCCCGCTCGGCGGGGTTGGTGAGGAAGACTCCCTGATGGCCGCTGGTCCCGGTCGACAACCCGATCGACAGTCCGTGCAAGCGCGCGTCAAATGTGCGATCGGCGTCAGCGCGATCGGCTGCTTCGCGGCATTCGGCCAGCGTCAGCCCCGCGACGTTGAGCCCGGCGAACGACTCCAGCCACTGCGCCTTGGTGAGGACCGGGAAGTCCGCAAGCTGGGTGCCCCCCACCTCGCGATAGCGCGGGAACACGTCGCGGGCCCGCGCCAGAGTCGCGTGCAGCCGATCGCGCTGAAAACGCTCCAAGGCGTTGCGGTCGACGTGTGCGAGACGACGGGTGTCCCGGTATGCCGTGAGCACCGACAGCGTGGCGCGCGCCCGCGCGAACGTGCTCGGGGTCAGGCTGGGTCTCTGGCCCGGGCTGGGTCTTTGACTCTCACTCGGCTTCACGCGGAGGCCAGTTCGGCGCGGGCCGCGGCGATGGACGGTGCGCAATGCGAGGGCACGATGAGCACCTCGGGGAGAGTGCGATGCACCTGCGCAAGGTCGGCAATCACAGCACGGTATGCCGTGGGCTCGGCCATGAACCGCTGCACCGGTTTGGGCGGGAGTCGGGTCTCCGTGTAGGCCGCGCGAGACCAACAGGCATCGCCCACGAGGAGAAACGGTGGGCCTTGGGTGTGGGGTAGGTAGAGCCCCTGATGCCCGGGCGTGTGACCGGGCAGATCGATGACGAGCATCGACCCGTCGCCGCAGATGTCCATCCCCATGGCCAAGGAGCCGGGCAGCCCCGTGGTGACGTGGGCGACAGACGATTCGACAGCGCAACGGAGATGTCGATCATCGGGGAACAGCCCTGGCAGAGTGGCGTGACGAAGCTGGGACCAGGACGATCGGTCACGCCACCCTGATGGCAACTCCTTGGGGGAGAGAATGATTCGCGCGGACGGGAAGTCGCGCAGACCGGCCACGTGGTCAGCGTGCACGTGCGAAATGACAACGTGCCCCACCTCGTCGGCGGACACGCCCCGCGCCCGCAATTGCGCTACCGCCGTGTCTTCGGGCGCCAACTGCACCGGCGTGACCCAGCGATAGATCCGCTGCGGGAACCAGCGCGTTGCCTCGTCGAACCGAGAGCTGTAGCCCGTGTCGAACAGGGTGATCCCCACTCGCGGATGCCGGATGACAGCAACCAAGGCAGGGAAGTCGGTCGGTCCTAGTCCCTCACCTGCCACGGCCATCCCCGCGACCGCGCGACAGCTCCCGGCGATAAGAAGTTCAACGTGGACCTCAGTCACGCACCCACCTGCTCGCGATGACGCGATGTGGACCAGTGTCCTGGCACTGAGCTGATGCTCTCCAGCTCGCTGCCGCTCACAGCCGAACGACCATTCCGCCGATGACCAGCCCGGCTCCCGTCCCGATGAGCAAGGCGGTGCTCCCAGCGGGCAATCGCCCCGCTTGCACCGCTGCATCCAGCGCTGATGGCAGCGACGCGGCGACTTGGTTGCCATGGTCATCGAGGATGTCGATGACTTGGGCGGGGTCAAACCCGAGCTTGGCCTTGAGGTACTTCATCCCGAGCCCGCTTGTCTGATGCGGCACGACGACGTCGAGCTCGGCCCGGGTCAGCCCAGCCTCCGCTAGCAGCTCATCGATGAATCTGGGCAGGTGCCTGGCGGCCAGCCGGATCACACCCATCCCATCCATCCGGAAGGCGTAATCGAGCGCCTGATCAGGCGGGTTGAAGACATTGAATCGGGTTCCGCCGGCGGGGATTTCACAGAGTCGCGCACCCGTGGGATAGGTCTCGAACCGCGTCGCCAGCACGCCTGGACCTGCGCTGCCGCCTGCCTCGGGGCCTGGTTCTCCGCCCTCGCCAGCACCCTCACTGGAGCTCTCAGCCCGCGAACCAGGCATCGATGGCGGCGCCAGCGCGACCGCAGCAGCGCCATCGCCAAAGAGCGCGCTGGACTCGATGTCGTCGTGATTGAGCCCTTTGGACGCCAGATCAACGGCGACGACGACAACCCGATGCCACTGTCCCGCAGCGACTTTCGTCGCAGCCAGGTCCAACCCGTTGAGGAAACTCAGACACGTCGCATTGACGTCATACGCCTCAAGGGCCCCACCGGCATACCCAAGATGCCCGAGGGTGAGGACCGCGGTGGTCGGGATCGGCTGCTCCGGCACGGCCGCCGTCACGATGAGAGCGTCGAGGTCCGCAATCTCCCACCCAGCCGCGGCGAGGACAGTGCGCACGGCGCGCGCGGCGAGTGTTGACGAGGTCTCGTCGTCGCTGGCCCACCACCGCTCGCTCACACCGGACCGCGCCAGCGTGGTCCCCTCCGGACGCCCGTATGCCGTGTCGAGCTCAGCTGCCGTGATGCGACGCGAGCCGCGGAGCGCGCTGGTCGCGACGATCTGCATCGGCGCACGCATGCTCGGCATGGCCCTCCCCCTGAATGTGGTGCGCCGCACGATGCGGCGCGGTCGATCCTGCCACGCCGTCGAACGGTGATCTAGCGTGGCGAGCATGACTCAGGTCGAGGCGGTCAAAGGAGACATCACCACGCAACCAGTCGATGCGATCGTCAACGCGGCGAACTCGACGTTGCTCGGGGGCGGCGGCGTCGACGGCGCCATCCATGCAGCCGCCGGGCCAGCGCTCCTCGCGGAGTGCCGGGAGGTGAGGCGCACGGCATACCCGAGCGGTTTGCCTGTGGGGTATGCCGTGGTGACCGGAGCCGGGGACCTGCCCTGCCGGTGGGTCGTGCACACGGTTGGCCCCAACTGGCATCGCGGCGAGCGCGCCGAGTCGAGCCTGGTGTCCTGTTTCCGCGAGAGCGTGCTGGCGGCGGCGGCCGTGGGGGCGCGGTCGATTGCGCTGCCCGCCGTGAGTGCTGGGGTCTATGGGTGGGCCGGTCCGACGGTCGCGCGACTCGCCGTTGCTGGCGTCGCCGAGGCACTTGCCGAGTTGGCTGCGCCGGAGCCTGAGTCTCTCCCGGGGCCGGCAGGCACTGGCCTGCGGGTCGAGCTCGTGCGCTTCGTGTTGTTCAACGATGCGTTGCTGGGCGACTTCGAGGCAGCACTGGCAGCAAACCCCTTGGGGGGCTTGGAACCAACCCCGTGAAAGGGCACAGAAGCAGGGTTCCGGAGAGCTGAAGCCTGCGTTTGTGCCCTTTCAGTCGGGGGGCGCGAGAGTCGGGGGCGGCGAGAGTCGGGGGGGCGTTCGTTTCGGGGCCCGGACCGGCCTCGAGCCGCACCCGGGTCAGATCTTGCGGCTAGGCCAGCGAAATGAACAGCTTCTCCATGAGCGCGGTGTCGATCTCTTCATCGCCGCGCTCGTGCGCCTCGGTCACACACTGCTTCAAGCCGGTCGCGATGATCGAGAACCCAGCACGGTCGACAGCCCTACGGACGGCGGCGAGTTGCATGACGATGTCCTGACACTCGCGGCCTTCCTCGATCATCCGCAGCACTCCGCCGATCTGGCCTTGCGCGCGGCGCAGCCGGTTGGCGAGCTTGGTCATCTCCTCATCGGAGAGGTGGATGGTCGTCATGGTTCACATCCTTGCACTGGGATCGGGTGAGGCTGGTGACGTGCCAGGGGCGTATGCCGTGTCGGTGTGCTGCACGGCATACGAAGGCGGGACCTTTGGCGGGACCCAATAGATACCCATAGGGGTATGTTGACAGAGCAGGACGGATAAAGCGAGACCCGCGTTTCACGGGTCGCACACCGTCGGTCCGGGCTGGAAGCGCGGCCGACCATGGGAGGACTGACAAAGATGCGCACCCTCGTGATCCTTGGCGGGGGCACCGCCGGCACCATGGCTGCCAACAAACTGCGGGCCAAACTTCCACGGGGCGATTGGCGGATCGTCGTGGTCGATCAAGACGACATCCACGATTACCAACCCGGGTATTTGTTCATCCCGTTCGGGATCAACACGACGGATCAGGTGCGCCGCTCCACCCACGCGTTCCTCCACGACGGCATTGACTTCGTGATCGCCGAGGTGGATATCGTCGAGCCCGCCGAGAAGCGAGTCCGGCTCGTCGGCGGTCGCGAACTCGACTACGACTACCTCATCATCGCCAGCGGCACGACACCGCGGCCCGACCAGACCCCGGGCATGCTCGGTGACCACTGGCACGACAGTGTGGGCGAGTTTTATACCTTTGACGGCGCGATCGCGCTGCGGGATGCGTTGGCTCGGTTCAATGGCGGACGCCTCGTCATGCACATCACCGAGTTGCCGATCAAGTGCCCAGTCGCACCGCTTGAGTTCGTCATGCTCGCCGACGACTATCTGCGCGAGCGTGGGCTGCGCGAGCGCACCGAGATCGTCTACGTCACGCCCCTCGACGGTGCCTTCACGAAGCCGGTCGCGAGCCGCGAACTCGGGCACCACTTGGAGACGCGCGGCATCACCGTCGAACCGGACTTCATGATCGAGAGCGTCGACCCTGACCGCAAGGTCATCGTGTCGTATGACGAGCGCGAGGTTGGCTATGACCTGCTCGTCACGGTGCCGCTCAACATGGGTGCCGACTTCGTCGCCCGCTCTGGCCTTGGCGACGAACTCAACTATGTGCCCGTCGACAAGCACACGATGCAATCCACGGCATACGAGACGATCTTTGCTCTGGGCGACGCGAGCAATATCCCGACCTCCAAGGCCGGGTCGGTGGCGCACTTCTCGGTCGAGGTGTTCGTCGAGAACTTCCTGGAACTCATCGCTGGGCGCCCGATGACGCACCGCTTCGACGGACATGCCAACTGTTTCGTCGAGTCCGGCGGGGGCAAGGCGCTGCTGCTCGACTTCAACTACGACACCGAGCCGCTGACGGGATCCTTCCCGCTGCCCAAGATCGGGCCGATGAGCCTGCTCAAGGAGTCGCGCGCCAACCACCTCGGCAAGCTGGCCTTCCGCCACATTTACTGGAACGTCCTGCTGCCCGGCCGGCCAATGGGCCTTCCGTCGGCGATGTCGATGGCCGGCAAGAACCCCGAATAGAACCTGCACCACCTCGCCGAGAACCGCGTATTCCCAAACCCGCAAACCACGCCAACCCCGCACCAAGGAGCACACACCATGCCCACCACGACCCTCGCAGGTCGCGAGATCGACGTCGACGCCGAAGGCTTCCTCACCAAGCCCGAGCAATGGGACGAAGAACTGGCCGCAGTCCTTGCCAGCAATATCGGCATCGAGCTGACCGAGGCCCACTGGGTGCCGATTCGGTTCTTGCGCAAGGACTTTGAGACCCAGAAGGAGACCGCGACGCTCCGCCGGGTCTCGACGGTGGGCGGCATACCGGTCAAGGAACTCTTTGCCCTCTTCCCCGGCAAGCCGGCCAAGAAGATGTCCTACGTCGCCGGGCTGCAGAAGCCCAAGGGCTGCGTCTGACCTCGCACGGTCAGCACGCGACCCCGCGCGACCTCGCGCGACTCAGCCGCGACGCGACCCACCCGCGACGCGACCCAGCCACACGGCATACCCCCTGTCTTTGCACCATCTCGAGAACTGAGCTGACATGAGCACCCCCATCGTCCCGTCCTTCGACGACAACACCACCAGCGGGCGCAAGCTCGCGATCATCTGCTCCAAGGGCAACCTCGACATGGCCTACCCCGGCCTCATCCTCGCCAACGCCGCGCTCGGCGAAGGCATCGAGACGCACCTGTTCTTTACGTTCTGGGGCTTCGACATCATCAACAAAGAGACGATGGCCGACCTCAAGTTCACCTTCGTCGGCAACACCTCGATGCACATGCCCGGATCGAGCATGGGGATCCACCACATGCTGGGCGCGCTCCCCGGCGCGACGGCCGCGTCGACCAAGATGATGAAGAAGATGATCTCGGACCTCGACGTCCCCGACGTGCCGGAGTTCCTGGAGTTGCTGTCGGCGTCAGGTTGTCACATGTGGGCCTGCCGGATGTCGGCCGACATGATGAAGCTGACGATGGACGACCTGTTTGACGGTGTCGAGGACATCATTTCGGCGACTGACTTCATCGAGCTCTCCGAGGGCGCGCAGTTGCTCTTTATCTAGCCGGTGACCTCGGTTGACTGAGTGCTGACCGAAGGGACAGGTGACGTTTACCTGCGGTCTCGTTTCGGCTCACCTTTGGCGGGTAGGAAGAGCACTAGGCGTATGCCGTGCCGGCGGCGGTGGTCAACCTCCCGGCCTCGACACACGCTAGAGGGCTCCGGCGACGCACCGGAGCCCTCTGCCTATTCGGCCTATGACGCCCGCTCGTGGCTGCGGCTGAAGGTCAGGAGGACGGCGTCGTCGTCGGAAGACACGGTCACCGCAGTGGCGGCGTCAGGCTCAGCTGCGGCGACCCAATCGTGGACATGGGCATCTGCGCCCAGGTCCCCCACCACGCTGATCGATCCCAACCGTCCGCGAGTGTCTGGCCGCCACAGCGCGCGCACGACGCCCTGAGCCGGCACGATCTGAAGTACCAGTTCGAGGGCTCGCTGGAAGCTTTCGCTCCCGGCCAAGTCACCACGGTCAGCAGCGAGGATCACCCTGGCTCCGCGGCCGCGAGCGGACGCGATGGCGGCGTTCAACGATGGGGTCAACAGCGGCCCGGCAACCAAGATGTCGCGCGCTTGTGCTTCGAGGGCAAGGCAATGCTCACGGGACTCGCGGGTGAGCCGTCCACGAGCGATGAGCTGGAGCTGGTCGCTAACGACGTGTGCGAGTTCGCGCACCCGCTGGCGGGCGACCTCACCAGCCTCGTCAGCCCGCGCAGCCGCCACCCGAGCCACACCCGCTTCTGCGGAGGCCTGCTCAATGCTTGCGCTCGCATTGTCCAGCGCCGCCCGGACAGCCCAGGTCGCGCAAAGAACGCGAATGTCTGAGGTAGCGAGTCTGCCAGCGGGCCGGTCCACACCACGCCACCGACTTTTAGATGTGCCATAGGAATCCCGATCACCGTGGCAGCCACGACGCCGACAGCCCAGCGCACACTCCATCGAAAACAAACGATCGCGGTGATGACCGACACCGAGCCGATGAACCAATACGACCAATTCGCGAGCGACGGGGATTGCAAGTTGAGGGTTGCTACGAAAGGCACCCCACTCGACAGGGCGGCGATCAACCCCGCGCTTCGACGCTTGGATCGGGGCAGCAAGACCAAGGACGTCAGCGCCACGACGACGACAGTGAGGCAGACGAGGAGCACGCCAAGATCACGCACGTCGTCTCGACGACTAAGGGCAGCGTAAACATGCACCACACCGGTGAGGACCGCCACGACATAGATCGGCTTAAAGCCTTCTTCGCCCCACGTAGCGACTTCGTGCGGCAGTAGCCCGTCATCGGTCGCCAACGCCCCTTCTTCGTGCATGTCGCCCGCACCTGCGACGGGAACAGTGATCGTCACTGTTGTGCCGCGCCCCACGACGGAGGTGATCTCAGCTGCACCGCCCACACGGGTAAGTCGCCCACGAATACTGACGTCGATCCCTCGGTTCTGCCCGCGCTCGGCGTCGGGGTTGAAGCCTCCCCCTATCGCGAATAGTGACCCTGGCCGTGTCACCGCTCTGCGTCACGTCGATTGACACGTCCTGGGATTGGGCATGGCGACGGACGTTGACGACTGCCTGTTCGACAGCATCCCGAACCGCGATACTTCGGTCTCGCCGGAGCCCCGTCAGCGTCCTCGGGCCGCTCCACTCCAGTGCCAGACCAAGGGAATCGACGAGCTTGGCGGCAAAAGCGGCCAGGGGCAGTGTCTGTGTTCCGCCGACTGTCTCCGAGTCGTCGAATGCGACGGCGTCGGTGAACGTCCGGGGGTCGCAGAGCGGAAAGCGCGTCATGGGCGAGTTCACGAGCGGCAGCATCCTCAACAGGCGATCGTGACCGACCGGCGAGAAGTAGCGCGCCCAGCACCTTGTCGTGAACCAGTCCATCCCAAGCCTGCTCAGAGTTGGCCTTCGCAAGCTCACGGGAAGCGGCCACTCGTTCGCGCCAAGCGGCCGCCACGACCGCCTCGACGTCAAGAGCCGCACGCTGAAGCCTGTCGATGACGACGCTCGCCGCGATGCCTCCGGCGAGGACCGTGACAGCCGTCCAGACAAGGGTTGGCCGATCGAATGACTGCCATCCGTTGCTGAGGAAGAGAGCGGTGACGACTGATGCGACGACGAGCCCAGTCCTCAGATTGAAGGCAAAGCCCACTACACCATTCGCCGTCAGCATGAGAATCGTCAGCGGTGTAGCCAACTCGCTCGTCCCCGCTAGGTAGTGGCCAGTCCCCTGAACCAGCCCGTAGCAAACGCCGAGCACCACCCAGCCACGAAGGCCCCAGCGATGCGGGCTGTTCCGAAAAGCATCCACCACGCACCAGACGATGCCGACGCACGTGAGGAGACAGACGATGGTGGTCAAACCTGGCGGGAAGGCCGTCGGATTAGTCGACTGCTGCCACCAAGCCCCGCTGGCGAATACCACGATCACAGCGACCGAACCCCAGTGGAGCGCACGGTTCAGGACATCGCGAGTCAGCGGCACGGCATACCCGCCGTTGTCAGGGCGCGGTGGTGAGCACGTCCAAAGCTGAACAGAATCGACAACTCGTCGATCGAGACCGAGATCGTCGCGTCGACATCGGGACCGACGGCTGCGACCCAGTCCCGCGCGCGATCGTCGGCATCAAGCGGGCCGACGATACTGATCGAGCCGAGTCGTTGCCGAGAATCTGGCCGCCAGAGAGCGCGGACGACTCCCGCGGAGGGGACCCTCTGCAGCGCCACGGCGAGGGCCCGGCGGAAGCTATCCACTCCCGTCATGTCTCCGCGTTCGGCGGTGACGATCACCTTTGCCCCACGCCTCCGAGCTGCGGCGATCGCTGCAGTGAGAGCGGGTGTCAGCAGCGGACCGGCGACGAGAATGTCGCGAGCTTGCGCCTCGAGGGCCAAGCAGTGCACGCGAGACTCGGGCGTGAGGAGGCCGCGAGCGATGGACTGCAGCTGGTTGCCGACCACGTGCCCGAGTTCGCGCACCCGCTGCATGGCTACCTCTCCAGCCTCGTCGGCGCGGGCAGCGGCGACGCGAGCCACCCCAGCCTCGGCCGAAGCACGCGCAATGCCTCCACTCGCGTGATCCAGCGCCGCCCGCACTCCGGAAGCCGCCGCGAAATAGGCGAAAACCTGAGGCATCGCGTCGGCGATGGGGGCGAAGATCACCGTGCCTTGACGCACCGCCTGGCCGCCCGGCAATCCCGCGACGACGCCTAAGACCACCGGAACCGCCCACCAGCGGCTCCAGCGGAACACGACTGCCGCGGCGATCGCCGAACATGAGCCAACGAACCAGTACTCCCAACCCGGCTCACCCGGGGAAGTGAGGTTCCACGTCGCGACGAATGGCACGAAGGCCGCCACGAGCACCATTGCTCCAGCCCACCAGCGAGCAGTTTGCGGTAGGAAAGTCAGGCTCGTGTATGCGGCGAGGACCGCAAGCAGGCACGCCGTCATCACCGCCACGGACTGCACTCGATCCTGGTTCGCCACGGCAGCACATGAGTTGGTCAGGATGTAAAACAACCCGGTGGCATAGACCGGAGCGAATCCGCGCCCACGCCAGGTAGCTCCAGGCATCGACTCACCAGAGACACCAGCACCGAGTGGGGACGCACCCGCGTCGAGCCAGTCGCCACGACGGTCCGCCAGAGGTAGTTGGAGGGTGACCGTCGTCCCCGACCCTGGTGCGGTTGTGATGAGGGCTCGGCCGCCCACCCGCTCAAGACGGCCTCGGATCCCGTCCTGGATGCCACGGCGCTGACCCATATCAGCGAGCGGATCGAATCCCTTGCCATCATCGCGCAGCGTGACCTCGACACCACCCGCGTCGCCAGTCTTGCCAGTCTTGTCAGTGCTGCCAGCCATGGCAGCCATGTCACCCATCGCAGCAACGGTGACCTCGACCTGATCGCACCCAGCATGCCGAGCGACGTTGACGACCGCTTGGTCAAGCGCGTCTCGCAAGGCGTTCGTCGCATCGACCGTCAACCCAGCTACCTCCTGCGGACCGGTCCACAACAACTGCAGACCCAGGGATCCCGCGAGCTTGCCCACGTGGGACGCCAGGTCCACACCCTGCTCGCCGTTGGCGACAGCTTGCCGATCGAAGGCAGCCAGGGCGTCGAGCGCTAGTTCGGCCGCTGCGCTGTCTTCGGCCTCAGACCGTGACCGGCCCGCGAGAAGCAGAGAGCCGAGGACTTTGTCGTGCACCAATCCGTCCCAATTCTCTTGCGCAGCTGCCTGTGCCTCGTCACGAGAAGCTGCCACGCGTTCGCGCCATGCTTGGGTGACGGCTGTCTCGACCTCTCCCGCGGCTCGTTGGAGGCGATCGATAACCACGGTTGCGACGACACCGCCGGCGAACATCGTCACAGCCACCCAGCCGACATCGGCAGACTGACCGACGCCGGACCCACTGGTCAGCACGATCAGGGGCACGAGACCCGACACGGCGAGCCCGATGCGCAGATTGAAGGCGAACCCAGCAATCGCAAAGGCCGAGCACATGATCATGAGGAGCGGCGACAGCACTCTGGCTCCCACCGACGCGAAGTCGGCCCACCATTGCAGAACCGCACAACCCAGACCAAACACCACCCACACCCGCAAGGCCGTCCGGTTCGCACTATTGCGGGCAGCGTCGACGAGACACCAGAGCAGACCCGCCACGGCGAGTGCCGCGACTGCGCGAGCGATGGGCCTCGGCAGGTCAATGGGATTGGCGGACTGTTGCCAAGCGGCTCCCCCCAACAGGACAACGATGATGCCGAGCGCGCCCCAGTGGAGCCAGCGGTTGAGCACGACTCGGGTCAGCGGCACGGCATACCTGCTTTAGGCATTCTTAGGCGCTCTTACGCACGGTTGGCATTCCTGCCGATCACTCTGGCAGACGGCATACGGACCGCTCGACACCGCCTATGCCCCCCTTTCAGGGGGACGGGTTGGGCAAATAGCCGTCCTCGACCGCACGGATATAGAGATCCACTTTGCTGTATGCCGGTCGGCCGGCCCGGGCGTACTTCTGCCGGGCCCGGTCGAGGTATTCCTTGGCGGTGTCTTCGGCGACACCCATCCGGCGGGCGACGGACTTCATCGGCAAGCCGGTGGCATAGAGACTTAACGCTTCCATCTCGCGTGGCGCAAGGTCGGGTACCGGCCAATCTTCAGCGTCCTCGAGCGCAGCCGCCCATTCGGGACTCAGGAAGGGTTTGCCGTCGGCAATCAGAAGCAGCGCGTCGGCAAGGACGCTCACGTCATCGCTTTTGCTGACAATGCCGCTCGCGCCCGCCTTGAAGCACCGGGAGATCAGGCTGCGA
This sequence comes from Actinomycetales bacterium, assembly GCA_016715285.1. Classification (GTDB taxonomy): domain Bacteria; phylum Actinomycetota; class Actinomycetes; order Actinomycetales; family Dermatophilaceae; genus Phosphoribacter; species Phosphoribacter thorii. Next base: position 346,347 of record JADKAO010000002.1, read on the forward strand.
CGCCCTTCCTGCGTATACATCAGGACCGGCAAACCCGCGCTAACAATCGTCTCCACATTGGCTGCTGGATCACTGCCGTCACCGAGTTGCAGATCAAGGACGACGATGTCGATATCTGCGACCTGCTCAAGGACCGAAGCCACCGTGGGCAACGCCGTGACCTGACTCAGTCGGACCGACGCCTCGGCCAGACCAGCCATGACCCCGCGGGCGATCGCAGGGTGATCGTCCACGACAACAATGCGCAGCACAGCGTTTGGAGAAACGCTCATGGCCCCAACCCTGCCAGGTCGAGACTCGGGACGAGTGAGAAGGTCACGCACGGCATACCTCCCGATTTTTCCCAGAATGCCTGGCGCGGGCCGACCGGGCCAGTCCCCGGAGGCGGGGACTTGTGGTCACCGGCGATCGCCGAGACGCTTGACATGCTCCAGTGGATGGCGCATTGCAGGGCCAGGGGGGCCGGGGGGACCCGGACGGTGTCCTCGGCCCTGCACCGCCATCTCACGCCGCTGACGCCCGCGGCGAAGCCGACGCGCTCCCGCCAATGAAGCCCTGTGTCGGGTCGTGTCCGTCAGAACTGAGTGCGTGCCGTGGATGGCGACGTGACAGGGTCAGCGCTTCCCGGCGCTGGCCCTGTCTTCACGTTGGGGCCGGGCCATCCGACGGTGCTGCTGCTGACCCGGGCACAGGCACAGGCAGCGTGGCCGCAATCTCGAACCCGCCTTCCGGCAGCCACCCCCACGTGAGTGCACCCCCGACGGCCTCGGCTCGCTCGACCATCCCGCTGATGCCGTGGCCTGGGGTGACCGATTCACCACCGGGTATGCCGTCATCGCGGATCGTGACCGTGATGGTGCGCTGCCCTCGGGCTACCCGCACCCAGACCCGGTCACCAGTCGAGTGGCGTGAGGAATTGGTGACCGCTTCTTGGACGATGCGGATGATGGCGTCGGCAATGTCATGCGGGACGTCGTCGATGCTGGTATCGAAGTCGAGCGCCACATCCGGCTTCGGCAGGGTCCGCACCCAGCGTGACAAGTCGTCCCGGACCTGCGCCCGCGCTTGACCGCTCCGCAGTTGGGTCACCGCCCCGCGCACGTCGCGCAGGAGCCCTGATGACAGCGATCGGGCCTGGGCCACGAGTTCGGTGAGATCCGGGTGGTTCTTGCGGTCGATGAGCTCAAGGGTGAGCGCGAGTGCCGTGACTTGGTGCCCCATGCTGTCGTGCAGATCGCGCGAAATCCGCAACCGCTCCTGCGCCTTGCTCGCCTCGGCAAGGCGCGCCTGAGCCGCCGCAAGTTCGCGATTGGTCACTTGGAGACGCTCGTTCGCCGCCGCGAGCGCAACGGCAGTCTGGTATGCCGCGTCGCGAGATTGCGCTTCCCTCACCACGACTCTCACCATGAGGCCCGCGAAGAACATCAGCGCGGCATACACGAGGGTCCACACGATGGTGCCCCCTTGGAGCGCGAGTGCAGCCACCAGCGCCGCCACTTGCACGACACCGATCAGGATGAGCGTGCGAGTCGAGACCACCCAACCTGCCACGCCCGCGGTGAGCACCATGAAGACGGGGGCGATTTGCTCTGCGCCGTAGACGAAGACCGCACCCATCGAGGCGGCGACGATGACCACAACCAGGGGGCCGTCGAGGGGATGCGGACGCACGAGCGCGTCCGCGAGCGCCACGAACGCCCCAAGAATGATGACCGACAGGACCCACCAGATCCACGGCACCTCCGAGCGGTGGCGGCTGAGCGCCGCAGGGAGCACCGTCCCGGCCCAGGCGACGACGCCACCAATCGCAGCCAATTGAATGGTGCGATCACGTTCGGGCAGCGGCACCGCTGGCACTCCCCCTGGTGGGGCGTCGCTCGGCGGCGTGCCAGTCATTCATGAAGCGTACGGACAACGGCGTGCCGCGCGGAGGTGTTTTGGCGAGTTAGCCCGCGATGACCCCAAGCGCGATGGCGCGGAGGACCGCTCGGGTCCGATCGCGTACTCCGAGCTTGAGCAAGATGGCGGAAACGTGGTTCTTGACGGTGCCTTCCGCAAGGCGCAGCGCTGTGGCGGCTTCGCGGTTGGAATACCCGGCGGCGAGCAATCGGAGCACCTCGACCTCCCGCTCGCTCAGCGGCTGCACCACGTCACTGGCAGCAGCACCCGACGAGGCGTGATTGCCAGCTGCGCTGACCAATCGGTCGAGCAGACCGGCCGTCAGCCCAGGCTGGATCACGCGCCCACCCGTCGCCAGGGTTTCAATGCTCTCGACAAGTTGCCTGAGCGTGACGTCTTTGAGCAGATAGCCCCGAGCACCGAGTTTGAGCGCCTCGAAAATCGCCTCGTCGTCGTCGAACGTCGTCAGCACGAGGACCGGAGGCAACGCGATCCCTTGAGCCACGGCGGCGCGGAGCATCTCCAGCCCACCCATGCGCGGCATCCGGAGGTCAAGGAGGACCACGTCGGGTCGATGGCTCGCGATGATCTCCAGGCCGGCGATTCCGTCGTCGGCTTGCCCCACGACAGCGATGTGCGGGCTCAGGGCGAGCAGGGCCTGAATGCCTTCACGGACGAGGTGTTGGTCGTCAACCACGACGACGCGGATGCTCGTCTCACCGGCAGTCGCCGGGTCGGGGAGAGCTGAGGCGTTCACATTCCTAGGGTATGCCGTCGGCGAATGCAACCACGGGGTGCCGAAAGTCATGGGTCAAGGTCATGACCAGCGGCACATCACGTGGCTGAGAAGTCGGCGCAGACTGGGGATGCGGGTCCGAAGGGTTGGCGCGGGTGCGGCGCGAGGGGACAACCCGACACTCGGGCCCGCGACCTGACGCAGGGCTGGGGCACGTTCTACACGGGTTCTGCATTGAGGCCTTGGACGAGAGCAGTGGACTGGTGGGATAACTCCTCCGAGGGTCCAGTCACAAACACTCACTCGTCCAAGGCTTCATCCGTGTCCCGGCCAGCTGGTCCGGCTGTTAGCGACCGCCCCACAGCACGAGCGCCTGAGACGTCCCGCGCGAGCGAGCGGGCCGCTCACCCGGACGCATGGCCACGATGTCACCAGAGCGGGCAGCCGCAAAGATTCGGCTCCCCGAATGCGCCCGGACTCGATCCAATTCGCCTCGGAGAGAGTCGATTTGAGATCGAAGCGAGGCCACTTGCTGCTCCAACGCGAGGATGCGTTGGATGCCGGCCAGTGAGATGCCCTCGTCTTGCGAGAGCCGCTGGACCTCTCGCAGCACGGCGACGTCACGGGCGGAATAGCGTCGCCCACCGCCGCGGGTGCGGGAAGGGCTGACCAAGCCGAGCCGGTCGTATTGCCGCAACGTCTGCGCGTGCATTCCCGCCAGTTGCGCCGCCACGGAGATCACGAACACGGGGCTGTCTTCGTCAGGAACGAAACTACTCATCGTGCTCACCTCCTTCACGGTGTGACTTGGGGGTCACCTGACACTCTCAACCAGGGGGTATGCCGTGCCGCACTCGGCCTATTGCGTTGCCTTCGCCGCCAGCTCGGCGCGCGGATCGACGTCGGCCTCGTCGGCCTGGAGTTGCTCAAGAGCCGCACGCGCGGCGTCGCTGAGACGTTGCGGCACCACGACGAGCACCTTTGCCAGGAGGTCGCCGGTGTGCTTTGACGTTTTGACGCCTCGGCCTTTGACGCGCAGCACTCGCCCACTCGGCGTTCCGGGCGCGACCCGGACCCGCACGGAGTCACCCGTGAGGGTCGGCACCGACACGGTCGCGCCGAGTGCGGCCTCGGCGAAGGTCACTGGCAGATCGATCGTGAGGTTGTCGCCTTCGCGACCAAAGACCGGGTGCGGGGTGACTGTGACATGCAGGATCAGGTCGCCGCTCTCGCCACCGGGGTCACCGGCATACCCCTTGCCGCGCAGTCTGATCTTTTGACCATCCTTGACCCCAGCGGGGATGCGGGTGGTGACCTGCCCTGTCGGCCCGTCTAGGGAGACCGTGTCGCCCGAGACTGCCTGCCGGAAGCTCAGGGTGACACGAGCCTCGACGTCTTGACCACGGCGCGGTCCGCGCGGAGCACCATAGCCGCCGAAGTTGCCGCCAAAGCCGCCTTGCCCACCGGCATACCCACCGGCACCGCCGCCACCGAAGAGCCCGCCGAGCAGGTCCTCGAGATCTGGCTGGCCGCCGCCCCGTCCGCCGCCACCACTGGTCGTGAAGCGCACGTTGCCGCCTTGGCCGCCGAACATCCCCGAGAACATGTCCTCGAAGCCGCCGGCCCCACCCGGGCCACCCGCCGTGAAGCGGGCGCCGCCGTGGGTCATCGCGCGGATCTGGTCGTACTGCTGGCGCTGCTCGGGGTCGGAGAGCACGGCATACGCCTCGCCGATCTCCTTGAAGCGCTCCTCGGCCTTGGTGTCGTTGGCGTTCTGGTCGGGGTGGAGCTTGCGCGCGAGCTTGCGGTACGTCTTCTTGATGGTCGCGTCGTCAGCGTCCTTGGCGACACCGAGGATCTTGTAGAAGTCCTTCTCGACCCAGTCCTGGCTAGCCATGGACCACCTCCCTTACTGCGGGTTGGCGACCGCAACGCGGGCGGCGCGCACGACGCGCTCGCCGATGCGGAAGCCCGGTTGAAGCACGGTGACGACGGTCGTCGCGGTCGTGCCCTCGGGCAGGTCAGCGGCAATATTCATCAGGGCTTCGTGGAAGTTGGGATCGAATTCGTCTCCGACAGAGCCGAATCGCTCGATCCCGAGCTTGGCCAGGATGGTCTCAAGCTTCTCGGAGATCGCGGCAAACGGGCCGCCCTCGAGGTCGCCGTGCTCGCGGGCCAGGTGGATGTCATCCAGGACCGGGAGCATCGACTCAAGGACGTGTGTGATGCCGGCTTCGCGCGCGAGGGACCGGTCGCGGTCCACCCGCTTCTTGTAGTTGACGTATTCGGCTTGCAGGCGGCGCAGGTCTTCCAGTCGCTCGGCCGCGAGCAGGGTGTCGGGGTGCTCACCTTCGGTGCCATCGGTTGCCTTGGGAGCGCCCGTCGCGGGGTCAAAGAACTCCGCCTCGCATGCCGTGTCGCCAGCGCCGCTCGCGTTTCCGGCGTCGCTCGCGTTTCCGGCGCCGTGTGCGGCGTCGCTCTGGCCGGCCGCAGCCCCAGGCTCACACGGGGTCTCGGGCGTCATCGCGGGTTCCACCGAATCTCCTTCTGCTGCAATGCCATCCGAGACAACCGGCTGGCCGGCGGCCGGTGCGTGAGCACCGACCGCCGACTCGTCAGCGGCCTCGAAAGGCTGGGTCACTTGCGGTCCTGCGGGTCCTCGTCGACCACTTCAGCGTCGACGATGTCGTCGTCCGAGCCGGAACCGGCGCTGTCCCGCGGACCGTGGCTGTCCTGCGCCCCGGCCCCAGCGTCACCCGAGGCGCCCTCGGACGCTGCGGCCGCGGCATACATCGCCTGTCCCATCTTTTGCGAGACCTCACTGAGCGTGGCGGTCTTGGCCTTGATGTCGTCGCTGCTGGCCGTGGAATCCTTGGCGACCGCGGCCTTGAGGTCGGCGAGCGCCGCCTCGGTCTCGGACTTCTCGGCGGCCGGGACCTTGTCGCCGTTGTCGGCGAGGAACTTCTCCGTCGAGTAGACGAGCTGCTCGGCGGTGTTGCGGACCTCGATCTCCTCGACGCGCTTCTTGTCTTCCTCGGCGTGGGCCTCGGCCTCGCGGACCATGCGCTCGATCTCGTCCTTGGGCAGCGCCGAGCCGCCCGAGATCGTCATGGACTGCTCCTTGCCGGTGCCCGTGTCCTTGGCCGAGACGTGGACGATGCCGTTGGCGTCGATGTCGAAGGTGACCTCGATCTTGGGGATCCCGCGCGGCGCCGGCGCGATGCCGGTCAACTCGAAGGTGCCCAGCGGCTTGTTGTGCTGCGCGATCTCCCGCTCACCCTGGAACACCTGGATGAGGACGGACGGCTGGTTGTCGTCGGCCGTCGTGAAGATCTCGGAGCGCTTGGTCGGGATGGCCGTGTTGCGCTCGATGAGCTTGGTGAAGCGGCCACCCTGGGTCTCGATGCCGAGCGACAGCGGCGTGACGTCGATGAGCAGGACGTCCTTGCGCTCGCCCTTGAGGACACCGGCCTGCAGGGACGCGCCCACGGCGACGACCTCATCGGGGTTGACGCCCTTGTTGGGCTCCTTGCCGCCGGTGAGTTCCTTGACGACTGCGGTCACGGCCGGCATACGGGTCGAGCCACCGACGAGGACCACGTGGTCGATCTCGGAGAGTTTGATGCCAGCGTCCTTGATGACCTTGTTGAACGGCGCCTTGACGCGGTCGAGGAGGTCCTTGGTCATCTGCTCGAACTGCGCGCGGGTGATCGTCTCGTCGAGGTGGATCGGGCCGTTTTCGCTCATCGAGAGGTACTGCAGGTTGACCGTCGTGGTCGTCGAGGAGGAGAGCTCCTTCTTGGCCTGCTCGGCGGCGTCGCGCAGACGCTGCATCGCGATCTTGTCCTTGGACAGGTCGACGCCCGTGGAGTTCTTGACCGTCGTGAGCAGGTGGCTGACGATGCGCTCGTCCCAGTCGTCGCCGCCGAGGCGGTTGTCACCGGACGTGGCCTTGACCTGGATCGTCGAGAAGCCGTCCTCGGGGTCCTTGCCAACCTCGAGGAGGGACACGTCGAAGGTGCCACCCCCGAGGTCGAACACGAGAATGAGCTCGTCTTCCTTGCCCTTGTCGAGGCCATAGGCGAGGGCCGCGGCGGTCGGCTCGTTGATGATCCGCAGGACGTTGAGGCCCGCGATCTCGCCGGCTTCCTTGGTCGCCTGACGCTCGTGGTCGTCGAAGTATGCCGGGACCGTGATGACCGCGTCCGTGACGGGCTCGCCAAGGTAGGCCTCCGCGTCGCGCTTGAGCTTCATCAGGGTGCGGGCGCTGATCTCCTGCGCGGTGTACTTCTTGCCGTCGATCTCGGGCGACTTCCAGTCGGTGCCCATGTGACGCTTGACCGAGCGGATGGTGCGGTCAACGTTGGTGACGGCCTGGCGCTTGGCGATTTCGCCGACGAGCACCTCGCCGTTCTTAGAGAACGCGACGACGGACGGGGTGGTGCGGCCGCCCTCAGCGTTCGCGATGATGGTCGGCTCCCCGCCCTCAAGGACGGCGACAGCCGAGTTGGTGGTGCCGAGGTCGATCCCGACCGCACGTGCCATGGGTGTACTCCTGCTTAGGTTGTGACGGCATACCTGGTGTTGTGTATGCCGTGTTGGTGGTTGGGCTTGAGCCTTCGGGACTCAATCTGCGGTCTGATCGGCGTGGTTGTCAAGCCGGGGCTCCGCAAAGTTGCGTCTAAGTCACTCAACTCTGAGGTATGCCGTGTTGTTCCCGGCTCCGTGGGTCATCTTTCTGGGGCTCTTCCGCTGTCGATACCGAGGCCCGACGTGTGGCTCGCCAGCGGGTATCGATTGCCGGGCAGCTTCATCCGGAGTCGATACCGGCGCCCGACGTGTACCTCGTCAACAGGTATCGACCCGGGCAGCCTCATCCCGAGTCGATACCAGCGACCGACGTGTACCTCGCCAACGGGTATCGAATGCGCGGCCCACCAACAATGAGGGCCTGCCGACAGTCGCCGGTGTTGCTGGCACCCGGCATACTCCAGACCACATGACGCAAATGGTGGCTTCGAGGTCGTCTGTCGGCGACGAAGCCACCATTTGAGTCAGCCGACACGACCGCGTCACCGCCCGGCCGTTTTGCGGCAACGGACAAAGAGTCCCACCACCCAGTGGCGCAACATCGCGGGGGCCGCGTCGTCCGATCCGCCTACGCTCTACCGCGTGCGCGCCGGCAGCACGCTTGGAACGACGCAACCGATGAGCCGAGGCCTCTCCGAGAGACCCAACCCAAACGACCATTGTGTGTGACGTTACGTCACACCCGACACTTGGCTCTGACAGCCTGAGTTGGCCCCACCATGACAGTTTGGGGTGGCCCCACTTGGCCGGCGTTTCTGCCCGCTCACTCCGCCAGCACCCGGGCCGGCACTGGCATACCATCGACCAGGCCGGGCACTGGACCACTTACGTGCGCGCCATCGCCCGGCTCTTCGAGCAGCTTCACGCCGACCTGACCCCAATCGACTACGAATGGCGACGCATCTCCGCCCTACCCGCCGCCCTCCGGGCCCAGGCCTGGAGACTCCTCCCCAACGCGACGCGCGGGGAACCTCCCCGCTTCAGCGCGAGCCTATGGGTGCAATACACCGGCGGTGAACTGCAGCTCGCGCCGGCACAGCTGCACGAATGGAACGCGACCGACGACCCCGAGACGGGCGACGTGATCGAATCGGCCGCGACAGGACTCGGCAAGCCGACCGGCGAGCCGCTGGCCTGGCAACCACCTTGAAGCACCACGATCCCGGGCGTCAGCCGCCTGCAACGGCGCCCGCCCTGCGCCATCGGGACTGACCCGCCCTGCCAGACACACGACCTCAACGTCCTCGCAGCCACCCTCGCCGCCGGAGAGATCGGCAGCGAACACACCCAGCACCTGGAATGGATCGCCAGGCACGCACCCGACGCCGAGACCATCGGCTACCTCGAACACGTCATGCCCGGCCCGACAGCGATCATGAATCTCCGCAGCACCCTCGGCCGCTAGCTCCACACACGCTTCTGCGTACCGAGGGCCACCAGTGGCCGTCGTGGAGAGGTGGGGACTCGACTGGGCGGTCGCCGACCCGAACGGCTAGCTGGATCGCCGTATCCCCCAATGGATGGGTGAGACGCTGGCGGTTCATTATCACTTGGCTGAGTTCAGGCTTCCTGAGCCGCGGCCCAAGTCCATCCGCCCGGTGACAGCGGCTCCCGCGAGTCACAATGATGGCTGAGTGTGCCACCGTCAGTGCTGAAGGAGACACCATAGCGATCGAGGAGTTGGGGCGAGCCGGTGGGCCCCGTGCTCGCTCAGCACGTCGGGCGGTGCTTCCCCGGTGTTCTGATACAGGGGGACACCCTGTTCTCGTTGTGCGAAGACTCGGCGGACGAGGCTTCGGACTCATACACGCCGGAGCGGGTCCGTGAGTGGCTCGCTGGCTACGAGCGGGCGCTTGATAAACTCGGTCTTGACCTGCCCTACCCCAATGCAGGCAGAGTCACGCCTCAGCAGATGCTCATGTCCGTTGGTGACCAGCGCCTCCGTGCATCCCTTCGGGAGCGCACAGGCCGCCTCGCGGGGATGGTCGCTCTCGGCCGGCACCTCGACGCTATGGACCAAGCGATCCCGCTGGCTTGAGATCTCATCGTGGCCGGCATCGAGACCCAGAGCGTGGTCGCGGTGGCACAGCTTCCGCCAGGATCTACCTGGCGAGACGGGCGAGATGCCGTCGTGACCATGCTCGCCTCCCTGAGCTACACAGTTGAAGAGCCCTGAACCCGGACGACGAGTGGGAGGTACTCCCCCGAGCGTTCGCGTACTGGGAACTCCCACCGGAGCACTTCCTTGGACCATTCCTACAGCGTGTGCCAGGCGTTGACGCCCTGTCCGATCTCGACCGCGAGCTTCTTCTGCTGTTCCATGAGCTTGACCATGAGACTGAAGCGGTGCGACGCGGGGCAGTCGTGGAGCGCATGCGCCGGCTGGTACGCGCACACTCGCCCGAGCGTTGGCGGACGTGAACATGCTGGAGCACTTCGATCTCCACCTCCTTGCCAGGGCCACGGGTAGTCGCGCCGACGAGTGGCGAGCCGACGGCGTCTCGTGGGAACTGCATGAGGGACCCGAAACGAACAAGCCAGCCGCGTGGTTGATTCTGCGCAAAGGAAACGCAGACGGGCAGCTGACGCTGTGGACCTCCGGCGAGGTCGAACTCGACTGGGGCAGCTCGCCAGCTGACACCCATTGTGAGCATCGAGAGGTGCTGGACCCTGACGACCTAGACCGCTGCGTCGACTTGTTAGCAGCTCGGGTGCGCGAATGCGTCGGTTGAGAGCCTCGCTCGCCCGCGCCAAGCATGTCGTGGAGCGCGTACAGGCTGACCGCCCGGGACTGAGGTGGGATCCAAACGGGGTGGTGGAGCCGGAGCTGGACGTGGCGGGCGCGACCGCTCGCCTGCACCTGGGCCCCCACCCTGATGACCCAGATCGGCGAGGGCCACAGCCCTGCGTCGAGCGTGGTCTACGGGCTCGAGGGCCCTTGGGGTAGCGGCAAGTCCTCCGTCATTGCCCTCCTGACGTCGTACCTCACCGAGCCGTATGTGGATGTTGAGCGTCGGGACGTAGAGACCACCCTTGGTGACGCGGACACCGCCCGTGTGGAGATGCTTCTTTCCTGAGACCGAAGACACTCACCGACCTGCGAGCGGTTCGCGGCATGGCCGGCCGATGGAGTGTTTGGTCCCTAGACCGGTTCGGCTACGAAGTGCCAAGTCGAGCCGGGAGGCTGGCCGCCGTAAGTCATCACGTGCAGTTGCCCGACGAGATGGAGCACAACGGAGGCGATACGGTACTCGGCGGGATCAGCTTTCCAGCCCGCGACGCGGAGTTGTCGTCGAGCCCAAGCCAGACACTGCTCCAAGGACTCCAGGTCAGGCACTGCGACCGTTCCCGAGTCAAGAGCGTGATCGACTGCAGCGACGACCTCGGCCCCTACCGGGTGCTGGGCGAGAGCGGTGTCGTTGAAGCGTCCCTGCCGCGATCTGAGCGTGTGCCGTGCCCCCGTACGCTCGTCCCCGTGCCAGCGGCGCGGGGTCGCCGGCGTGACCGCGTCACCAGCTGGGAACCGCAGGCCGCGCCGCTTCTCGGAACGGCGTAGTTCCGCGTACTGCTGTTCGAGCACCTGATGTGTAGCTCGAACCTCGTCCAACAGCGCCAAGGCAGGCAGCAAGAACTCTGGGTCATGCCATGTCCGTCCGACTCGTTCCTCGAGGTACGACCACGTCGCCTGAAACCCAATCGGCTGCGAAATCTGAATGCAAGAACCAAGGGCGTGCAGGCGGTACGCAAACGGTAAAGAGCTTTCCCGCACCCGTCTTGCTTCTCGCCCGAACCCCACTCGCCGAAGCCTACGAGATCCCGGACCGCGACGGGCTCGGCTGGCATCCGCGGAGCCTTGCGCTCATCGGCATGAGCGCAAGATGCCGCGCAGCGGGGCGGAAGTCGAGACCCATCGGAGGATTCCGACAAGGTGGCGACACTGGCCGCAGTCCACGATCTTGTCGGACCGCAGGCCAGAGGCCCGAAGCTCAGACATGATGTGCCGGACCTACATCTGCGTCACCCCGGTTGCTCGCTCGACAAACTCTGGCGTAACGCCTGGAGGACTGTGATCCACAACGCCGGAAGTCAGAAATACCTGCATCTGGGACACGGACGTGGGCATTTCAGCGCTGATGTCAGTGTCGGGTGGCATGATCAGGTCAGAGGAGGCCGCCATGGACGTTGACTATCGAGAGCCCCGATTCGTCACGCCGATCTGCACGGTGCAAGATGTCGCGGACCTTGTGGGCATGCCCCTTGACACCGTCAAGGCGTGGGCCGGGCAACGTGCCTCCCGACGACAGATGTTCACGCGCAACCCTCAGGATCATCGCGGCTGGCCGTCCGTCCCGCTGGTCGGCCTCGTCGAAGCAAACACCCTTCGCACCCTTCGAGAGATGCTTGCGCCCTCCGAGGTCGAGGCAGCAGCCATGTGGATTCGCCAGCGTTTCGACGCGCCCTTCGCCTTGGCCAACAAGCGGCTCGTTACGGACGGGGCTTACGCCTACGTCCGGGAGAATCCCTGCGAGCTCTACCGGGTGAAAACGAGCCAGCACGCCTTCGTGGAGGTGCTCGAAGATCACCTCAAGCCGTTGATCTTCGAGCACGACGACTATCCGGTCGCGTTCGAGGTCCGTATCCCGGGGGTCGCGATCGACCCGCGGTTCAACGCCGGACGGATGACCTTCGTCCGAAACCGAGTCCCCGTCTTCGCGGTCCTAGGCAGCCTGACAGGCGGCGACTCAGTGGACGAGGTCATGCAGCAGTACGGGCTCACCCTGCAGGAGGTGGCCGCAATCGATGAACACCGGGACTGGGCGGCCACGGCCGCGTAGAGGCGACCAGATCCTCCTGGTCGACCGGTGCCTCGCGCCCGAGGTCGCATACGAGCTCTGCAAGATGGACGGCCTGCACGGCATACCGCTGCGTGACCACTACGGCGACGAAACAGCCCAAGGGTTGGAAGACCTCACGTTCCTCGCCGAAGCCGGAAAGCGCGGCTGGGGAATCCTGACCCAGAATCCTCGGATGTGGCAGGTCCCCCAAGAGCGCACCTGCATCATCGAGAGTCGTACGCGGGTGTTCTCCCTGGATGACGCCAACGCCAGCAAGACCCTCAAGGGCCTCGTCCTGGGTCGGCACCTGCTCTCGATCCGCCGACGCCTGCGACGACCTGACCCCTGCTTTTGGCGGCTGCGGCTGCCGGGAGTCCGGAAGGACCTCACATGACCCCGTACGACCCGACGGCGGACGACGTCGTGCGACGGATCCTCCCGAGAGTCGTTTCCACGCCACAACTGCTGCGCCTCGAACAGATCAGCCGAGATCATGGCTTCAGCCAGAATCTGGACCCGTCTTGGCCGGCGGGTGTGATCGCGGACGAAGGACGTCACATCCTCACGCCAGCACTCACTCACCCCAGCCGCAGCCCCAACGAGGCAGCCCACCTTCGCTCACTGTTGCGTGTCCAACTGAGAACCGTCCTGCCGTGGACGGACGCGCCCGCGATGCTCTCCCTCCTTGACCTTCAGTTCGAGGTGTTCGAGTCACTTCCGGAGCCGACCGTGGGAGTGCTGAACTGGATTGCTGACCTCACAACCGAAGGCGTGCCATCACAGGCGCAAGTCGCCGAACAGCAGGAGCTCGCTCAAGAACGATCCGTCGCCAAATCCTCAGCGGACTTCCCCATCTGGGGAACCATCACATGGTTGACAAGCAACCAGGGCGGGCGACGCGGTGGTCCCCCACTGACCCCGGGGGACACCTACTACCGAGCGATGGCGTTCGTTGCCCCAAGCACGCTTGAAGACGGCTTGACCTCGATAGTTGTGAACGTCTCGGTGCGCAACGCATGGCAGTCCCACGCGAAGCTGCGGTGGCTCGTGCCCCCCGGACCAGCGGTCGGTCGCGGATCGTGCATCTTCATCACCGAAGGCCCCAAGACCGTGGCCCTCTTCAGAGTGGAGCACGTCGAGATTCCGGTGCAGGCGGAGCGACCGGCACCCCTTTCCGCCCAACGGCTCGCTGAGATTGAGAGTCGACAGGCAGCGGCAACTCCTGGCCCGTGGAGATCAATGGTCGAGGGCCGCGACCACCGCTCTGGCGACAGCTTCCTGATGACCGGAGGCGACGACCATCGCGGGCCGGACATGTACCTGACGTGGGACCCGGTGATCCATGAGGACCGGCGGCGCGCCGATCAGGACTTCATCGCGCATGCCCGACAAGACATCCCCGCCCTGGCCGCCGAAATCAGCCGACTCAGAGAGCAACTCCTCCGACCCTTGGTTGCGGACGAAATGGCTACGTACGAGATGATCCAAGCGACCAACGCCGCATCCGGCACATCGCAGATCGCCCAACTCATCAAGAACGTTCTTGACCGCCCAGGCCTGTACCTCATGGGGCGGTCCCTCAAGGACTACGCCAACATCGTTACGGGGGCAGCCTGCGCTGCCGGCGTGGACTGGCAGGCATTCCACAGATGGCTTGAACGTGAGGTTCTCGACCGGAGCGACTCCCGAGCCTGGCCGACTTGCCTGGATCGAGTTGTCCTCGGCGAGGAGGTCGATTCTGTTTCCTTCGGCCGTGTCGAGGATCCAGACGTGATCCGACGGGTTGTGGAGGTCTTCGTGAGCTGGTTGGAGCCCGACGGGCGGGCGGCATACTGAGGCATGTTCCTGCGCAGGATCGGATACTGGTCGGGCGGCCACTCCCGGGAAACCTACCTGCCCAACCCTCATGACTTCGTGGATCCGGACTGGGATGCGGACGAGCGTGGGAATGTGCTGCATCACCTGAGGAGCCACCCGGCGACGTGGTGGTACATGGGCTACTCGCCGTGCCGCATGTGCGACAAGAAGGACAACAGATCGGGCGAGCTCACCGACGGTGACCTTCGTCTGGCCGGAGGGGCTCGCGCACTATGTCCAGGACCACGACGTGCGGTTGCCGGAGTGGTTCGTTACCCACGTGCGCGCCAGCATCGTCGAGCGCGAACAAGCCGTCGTGGACGACGCCTGGTGGCGGGAGGCGGCACACCGACGAGAGCCGGAGGTGACGGGACGATACCGTTCCGGCTGGCTCGGATTGACTGCGGTGCCGAGGGATCGACACACCTCGTGTATGCCGCCGACGACGGTCAGCGGGTGCTCGTCGCGTGGGAGACCGAGCGGGCGGCAGGCGATGACGTGGGCTTGATAGGCAATCCGGCTCCCAACGCGCTCGGCTTCGGGGCCGGGCTTCCGACTGGTCCCAACGACCGGCTCGTAGCTGACGCCGGACAATCCCGCGGCCATGTGAAAGCCGCCGTGAGCGTCGCGCAGGCGGAACCGGTCCAAGCGCTTAGCCCAGTAGTGATCCACACTGACCGGGTAGCTGCCGTGGCATTGCAGCGAGCGGCTGAGCAGCTGCACCTGTCACTCGGCCAGCCGCCCTCGCGACACGACCGCTCGACACTGCAGCTTGACCTGGCCGCCATCGAAGCGCGGGGCCCGTTCGACCCGGTTCGTCAACGCGAGCTGGTGCAGTTGCTTCTCGCAGTCGGAGAGCACGTCGGAGGGGATGCCGACGGTTTGTGGGCGCGTCTGGTCACGCCGGAGTCACTGGACTCGCAGGAGCAACCCGGCGAGCTCGGCTCGGGAGACCCCCACGATGCGTGACGAGGCCAGCCAACTGCCAGTTGCGCTCATCTGTCGACGTTGCGGGAGCGATGTGGTGGCCAACAGCGCGCAGTACGACGTCTTTGAAGGGATGCACTACGTGTGCTTCCACTACGAGTTCGAGCATGCCGGAGACCCCGATGTGGAGTGCGAGGCGGGGGGCTGTCCTGCGGCGGGCATAGCGTTGTCGAGTCTTAGCATGCGAGTGAACGGCTGCGACATCTCCCAGGCGGGCAACACTGTTGTCCCGGCCATCCTCGCCTTACGCCAACTCGGATGCGTCGTCACCATCGAGGGCGAGACGACCGTCGCCCGCCTGAGGGATGCCGTGTTTAGAGCCGACGATCCGGTCGCCGCGCTGGGCTTGGTCAAGCTCGCCGAGACGCGGCACCCGTGGTCCGCAAGCGACGCCGAGATCGACGAGATCCTCAGGGAGTTCGGGCTGAATGGCTGACCACGATGTTGACTTGCCGCGATTGCGCGAGCAGCTCTGCGTGAAGCTCGGGTTCTGTCTGGAGCCTGTGGAGTGGCAGCGGATCGTCCATGACCCACCCACGACCGCCGATGCTTTCACCGACGAGGTCATCGTCGGCGAGGGGATGGACCCAGTCACCATCAACAGCGGTCTGCGCCGACAAGTTCGCGATCGGGTCCGAGAGTCACTTTGGCCTGAAGAGGTCTGGCCCCTACGGGTGCTCGCGGTCGAAGAGGGGCAGTGCGTTCATGATTGGACGAAGGTGGGCTGAGGGCTGCCGCACTCGATGTGCATGCGGTCTTTCTCTAGCGCTAATCGACGTGTGACCACGGGACGAGAACTGCTTTCCGCTGCGCGCGCTGGCAGGGCGCTTGAAGCGCACGGGCTAGACGACCTCACTCAGCGGGCGGCGCTACTTGCTTGCCTTCTCTCGTCTTACGAGACCAACGACCTCCCGCTTATCCGAGCGGCCGTTCGAGCCGAGATGGATCTGGTGCAGGCAGCGGGCGACGGTTGCGGAGACGTGCTGCTGGCCGGGTGCTGGCTGCTGTTCATGCTGGGTGACGTGCGGGACTCAGAGCTGATCTGGGAGGCGAAGAACCTTAACTTCGACACCCACTGCTACATCGACTCCTTGTTTCTAGTCCCCGATAGGGTGTCCACGACGGGCTCGTACGCCCGCGGCAAGGGGCTGACGGATCTCGCCGCATACGTGGAAGGCCAGTGGATTGGCGACGTGCTCCTGGGGATCGAGGCGTGGCGAACGGGGTCGTTCTTCGCGAAGGCTCCCCTGCCGGACTCGCCGATGGCCGAGCTCGCCGCCTGGTTGCGACAATGATTCCGGCTCGGCAGATCCGCGCCACATACGACGACGAGACGGTCACGGTCTATCAGGCGTATGGGCACGCCATTGCCGACGCCGCGCTGGCCGCTGGGACACTCACGTCACCGTTCAGCCGGACCCGGATGACGTGGATCAAACCCTCGTTCCTTTGGATGATGTATCGCTGCGGCTGGGGTGAGAAGCCTGGGCAGGAGAGAGTCCTCGCGATTCGGATGACCCGCATGGGCTTCGAAGAAGCGCTGGCCATGTCCTGTCTGAGCCACTTCGACCCTACGCTCCACAGCGACGGCGAGACTTGGCGAGCTGCTCTGAGGGCCAGTCCTGTCCTAGTCCAATGGGACCCCGAGCGCAACCTGAGCGGTGAAGCGTTGCCCTTCCGATCTTTGCAGGTCGGCCTTTCCGGCAACGCCGTGGACAGATACGTGGATGAGTGGATCGTCGGCCTCGAGGACATCACGCCGACGCTGGCCGCGCGACGCGCCGGCGTTGAGCCGATACCCGACGAGCGCACGTACCCGCTCCCTACCCCACTTGCCGTCCACCTCAAAGTCACCCGCTGAGCCCTCCCCGTCGGGACCCCTTGTTGAGCAACCGGAGAAGATAGTGACACGAACCGCGGCTCAGCATCTTGTGCCGCCGCTCCTCGCGCCCTGGAGGTTGGCCAAGAAACGCCGGACCTACAGTTCGATACGGGTACCCAACGGATGACTCAGCATCGATCGGTTGCCTGCCGACAGTCGCCGGTGTTGCTGGCAACCGGCATACTCCAGACCACATGACGCAAATGGTGGCTTTGAGGGTGGTTGTAGGCGGCGAAGCCACCATTTGAGTCAGCCAACACACCCGCGTCACCGCCCGGCCACCCTGTCGCAAGGGACAAAGAGTCCCACCACCCAGTGGCGCAACATCGCGGGGGGTCGCGTCGTCCGATCCGCTTACGCTCTACCTCAGTGTCAGGGTGATGGTGCCGCTCACGCGGTGGTTGGATCCTGAGCACCTGGTGTCTGGCTCTTAGGCTCGGTGTCGTCTTCGGACTGGCGAGCATGCGTTGTGCCGGCATCGGGTGTGATGGACCGGCCGGCGTGACTTGATAGGAGCGTGGCATCGCCCCCACTGAGGTGTGTCCGCCGACCGGCCCAACCGTCCAGTCACTGATCAGGTGAAGGAGGCAACCACCATGGTTGTTGTTGGAGCCGATGTCCACAAGCGCACGCACACGTTCGTCGCGGTTGACGCGGTCGGGCGCCAGGTCGGGCAGCGCACCGTCTCGGCTACGAGCGAGGGACACGCCAGGGCGTTGGCGTGGGCTCGGAGCGAGTTCGGGCTCGACCTGAGGTGGGCGATCGAGGACTGCCGGCATCTGTCGGCCCGGTTGGAGCACCACCTGCTGTCCGCCGGTCAGCAGGTGGTGCGGGTGCCGCCGAAGATGATGGCCGAGCAACGCCGCGTCGCCCGGACCCGTGGCAAGTCCGACCCGATCGACGCCCTCGCGGTGGCTCGGGCGTTCTTGCGGGAGCCGTCGCTGCCGGTGGCCTCCCATGACGCGGTGTCGCGGGAGGCCAAGGTGCTCGTCGATCGGCGAGAGTCGTTGGTGGCCACCAGGACTCGCACGATCAACTCGCTGTTGTGGCGGGTCCACGAGCTCGACCCGGTCCATGCACCCAAGGAGCGGTCGTTGCACCTGGTCACGCATCAGCAGGCACTGCGAGCCTGGCTGGTCACCTTGTCCGGGGTGGTTGCGGAGATGGCCCTGGACGAGCTCGACGACATCATCGCGTTGACCGTCCGGATCAAGGAGTTCGACCGGCGCATCGGTGCCCTGGCCCGTCGCGAAGTCCCGGCCCTGCTCGCCCTGCCCGGGTGTGGGGAACTGTCCGCGGCCAAACTCCTGGGCGAGTCCGCAGGGATCACCCGGTTCCACTCCGAAGCCGCGTTCGCCCGCCACGCCGGGATCGCCCCGATCCCGGTCTGGTCTGGTCACACCGCCGGCCGGGTGCGAATGACCCGATCCGGGAACCGGCAAATCAACTGTGCCATCCATCGGATCGCGATCACCCAGGCCGCATCCCCGGAACCCTCGGCAAGATCTACTACGAGAAGAAGCTCGCCGAAGGCAAATCCAAAACCGAAGCCCTGCGCTGCCTCAAACGACGCCTCGCCCGCGTCGTGTTCAACCTCCTCACCACCGACCACAACAACCGTCAAACCACCGCCCTCCCGGCAGCGGCTTGACATAGGAGAAACGCGTGCGCGCCGGCAGCGCGCTTGGAACGACGCAGCCGATGAGCCGGGGCCCCCCGAGTGACCCAACCCAAACCACCCTTGCGTGTGACGTTACGTCACACCGCACACTCGACCCATGCGCGTAGCTCAACTCGCCGAGCTCACCGACACCACGGTGCGGACCATTCGGCACTACCACGCGATCGGCTTGCTCCCCGTCCCACCCGAGCGGCACGGATGGCGCGACTACGACCTCACCCACGTCGCGCGGCTGAGCCGGATCCGCTGGCTCATCGGCGCCGGACTCACGCTGCAGACCATCACCGAACTCCTCGCCGGCCCATCAGAACCGCCACGCACCGAGCTCCACGCCGCGCTGCGCGCCCTCGATGATCAGCTCCACAGCCTCACCGAGCAGCGAGCGCGCCTCGCCGCCCTCATCAACGCCGTGGACAACACCGCCGAACTCGCCCTCACCCCGATGCCGCCCAGCGTCGCCCGCTTCTACGCCACGCTCATCGACCGCGCCCCCGACGAACGCACGGCCCGCGCCATCCGTCGTGAACGCGACTTCACCGAACTCGCCTACTACCGCGGCGAGATCCCGCCCGAGGCCGCCTTCCTCTACGTCGACCCATCCGACGCCGACATCGCCGAGAGCCTTGCCGCGTTCGGCGCCCAGGACGGCATACCGGACGAGGAGGCAGTCGGCGCCCTCGCGGACGCGGTCGTCGCGCGCATGCTCTCGCGCCTTGGGGACCGCGCCGCCGAGCTGGCGCGCAGCGTCGACCTCGCGCTCGTCAACCGCGTCTACGACCTGTATGCCGTGACCGCGGCGCCCGAGGACCTCCGCATCGCCGAGGCCGTGCGCGACACACTCATCCGGACTATCGAGGAGTTGCGACGGTGACGGCATACGCGATTGAGGTCTGTGGCCTGGTGAAGAGATTCGGGGCCTACCGCGCCCTCGACGGGCTCGACCTAGCCGTCGTCCCCGGGGAGGTGCACGGGTTCCTCGGTCCGAACGGCGCGGGCAAGTCGACGACGATCCGGGTCCTGCTTGGCCTGTACCGACGCGATGAAGGCGAGGTGACCGTCCTCGGCCTCGACCCGCAGACGCACCCCGCCGAGGTGACGCGACGGGTGTCCTACGTTCCCGGCGACGTGACCCTCTGGCCCAACCTCACCGGTCAGGAAGTCCTCGACGCCTTCGCTGGACTGCGCCGCGGCGGCGGTGGCGCCCCCGGCGGCGGTGGCGCCCGCGGTCGCGGCGGCCGTCGCGGCGCCGGTCGCGACCACACCTATGACCGCGCGGCGGAGCGCCGACTCGTCGAGGCCTTCGCGCTCGACCCGCGCAGGACGGTTAGGACCTACTCCAAGGGCAACCGACAAAAGGTCGCGCTCGTCGCCGCCTTTGCGGCCCGAACCGAACTCCTCATCCTCGACGAACCGACGACCGGTCTCGACCCCCTCATGGAGGAGGTCTTCCAGGACACCGTCCGGCACGCGGCCGCGGAAGGGCGGACCGTCCTGCTCTCCAGTCACCTGCTCGACCAGGTGGAGCGCCTCTGCGAGAGCGTCACCATCGTCAAAGACGGCCGCGTCGTGGAGACCGGACGCGTAGCCGACCTGCGGCACCTCGCGTCGTCTCGGGTCACCGCGAAGGTGCCCCCCGCGCAAGCAGAGCCGCTGCGGGCCCAGCTCCGCGAGCGGCTCGGCGAGGTCGCAGCCGATGGCACGGTCCGCCTCGCGGTACCCACGGACGACATCCCCGCGGTCCTCCACATGGTCCTCGCGCATGGCGGGCACGACCTCACCTGCACACCCGCGGGCCTCGACGACCTCTTCCTGCGGCACTACGCGGCGGCTGCGCGATGACCCTCGCCCGATTACTCATCCGTCGCCACCGAGGGTGGACCCTGGCCTGGGTCGGCGTCATCGGCCTCCTCTGTATGACGTTCTCCTCGTATGCCGGTGCCTACTCGACCACGCAGGCCCGTGAACTCGCGGTTGAGGCCGCTCAGCAGACCGCCGCCTCGACCCTCCTCTATGGCCGGTTGGAGTCGCCCGGCACTCCCGCACAGATCTTCGCCTGGGAAATCGGCGCCTTCCTCACCCTCCTCGCGGGGGTGTGCGGCGTGCTCCTCGCGGCCCGCCTGAGCCGCGCCACCGAAGAGGACGGGACCCTCGAGCTCATTCGCTCCTGTGGCGTCCGCCCAGTCACCCCCCACCTTGCAACCTGGGGCTACCTCGGCGGAGTCGCCTCAGTGCTCGCGCTCTGCGTCACGCTCATCGTGGGTCGCCATGCGCCGCTCGACGGGGTCACCTGGTCCGGTTCGGTCACGCTCGGGGCAACCGTCGGCGTCACTTTCCTCGCGCTCGCGGCAGCGACGGTACTCATCGCACAGGTCCTGCCGTCCGCCGGGCAGGCCCGGGCTGCGGGGTTGGGCATACTCGCGATCTCCTTCGCGCAGAGGGCTTTTGGTGACCTTCGCGGCATACCGGGGATTGCGTCGTGGAGTCCACTCGGCTTGCGAGGCGCGGTAGGGCCGATGACCGATGACCGGCTGACTCCCCTGCTCATGGCCCTCTCCTGCGCCGGGCTCGTCGCCGTCACCGCCACCGCGCTCGCACTCCGGCGAGAGTATGCCGCGTCCCTCCTCCCAGCTCGACCCGCGGCTGACCGCCGCCTCCGGATCGACGGCCTCGGCGGCCTCTGGTGGCGACTTCACGGTGCCGGGCTCACGGCGTGGGTCGCGGTCGGCGCGGTGCTTGTCCCCCTCTTCGTGGCGATGGGGAGCGGGGTCGTTGACAGCGCCAGCCGGGGCGATCTCTCGGGCGGATTCCTCGCCGAGCAGATGGCCGGCACCGAACCAGTCGAGGCCTACCTCAGCTACCTCGGCACCGTCGCCGCGCTCGTCGTCTCCGTGTATGCCGCGCTGACCGTGCTCAGGGCCGCAACGGAAGAACACAGCGGGCTCAGTGAAACGGTGCGCGGCACAGGTATTGCGCCGGAGCGCCCTCTCGCGACGGCTGCTGCCTGGGCGGCTTTGGGGTCGTTCGTCGGGCTCCTTGCTGCGGGCGTGATGAGCGCTTGGGTGGCACCTGCGGTCCTGTCGGGCCCTCACGTTGCCGAATCCGCGGTGCGACACCTCGTCGGCCAGTGGCCGGGCGTCGCTGCCCTCGTCGGTGTGGCAACGGCTGTGGTGGGACTGCGGTCAACTGCCGGCGCGCTGGTTTGGGTCGGGTACGGCGGCAGTGCCGTCCTCGTGCTCCTCGGTTCGCTACTGCACGCGCCAACGTGGCTCATCGACGCGTCGGTGTTTGGGCATGTCCCGTCAGTCGGCTGGATCTCGGCCGCGCAGCTCGTCCTCCTGGCCGTCGGGGCGTTGGGATGCGCGGTCGGCCTGACCGGCATACGGCATCGCGACCTCGCCTGCTAGCCGCCTTCGTTCTCCCCGCTATGCCGAACGTGCGTTGTGGCGCACGTTCGGCATAGCGGAGAACACCTACTTCACTGTGCAGTCGGGCATGTCGATCTGCCACGAACCTCCGACGGCAAAGTTGATCTCAAGCAGGGCGTGGAAATACCCACCCCGACCAGGCAAGACCGGCGCGACATGGAGGATGAACTGGTCCCCGTGTTCGCGATTGCGTCCGGCCCGGTGATGTCCCAGCTCGTAAAGCCGGTCTGGAACCACGAGGCGCCGGCAGACGGGGCGGGTTGCTTGAGCGTGGAGAGTATGCCGTTCACGCCAGTCACGGTCGCTGCACTCGGCTGGTTGACGCGGTTGAGCACACCAGTGACGTCAGTTTTGGTCGCTGCCTCGGCGGGAGTCCCGGTGCAGGAGAAGGTGCGCGTCTTGGCTACCTCGACCTTCGCGGTGCCACCGAGGGTGCACATGAGCATCGGCACCTGTATGCCACCGTTGGCGCCGCCCGCGAACTGCACCTCAAGGTCGGCGTCAAAGAAGCCACCCGGTCCGGCCAGCACGCCCGGGGCGTGCAAGAGGTAGACGTCGGTACCGGCATTTGCGCCCGTGATATTCCACGCGCGATATCCCGGATGAATGGCCGAGGCGCCGGCGCTTGCCGCCTTGCCGCGGAGCGAGTTCACCACCCCGCCGAGCGCGGCGTTGGTGACGGTGACGGCATACGGCTGGCCCTTGTCAGTCACCGAACCCGCGACGGTGTACTGCGTGCGGAAGTCGAGTTGACCCGTGCAGGAGAACGTGCGGGTGGGCGTGGCCGCTTCCGCGGGGGCGCCGCCCGCAACGAGCAGGGTCGCGGCGGTTGCAGCGACCACAAGGAGTCGGGCAAGAGTTGGACGGAACATGCTGGTCTTCCCTTCGTCAAGAACGGCGCCAACGTATGTCCGCGATGGTTAAGCGAAGGTGTTCGCAGCGTTGCTATCCCCTCAACCCCATCGCGTGCCATCCGCCTTCGATACCGAGAACCGCGTTGGGCCTCGTCGACGGGTATCGATTGGGCCACCGATGCGCGGGCACGACTCTCAGCACACCGGTCTGCTCGCGACGAGGGTGATCTGCGCGCAGCCAAGCAGAGAAGCCCCGCCACGGCAGAGACTGGTACGATGGCACCCATGTTGGTAACGATCGACAAGGCCGGTCGCGTCGTCATCCCCAAGGACATCCGCGACCGACTCTCGCTTGCTCCCGACACCGAGCTCGAAGCCACGGTCGAGGGCGCCGAGCTGCGCCTGCGCCCGATCCGCCGAGTGGGTCGCCGGATCGTCGAACGCGACGGCTGGCCCGCCCTCGAGCCCAGCGCGGGGAGCAGCGTCAGCGACGCCGACGTCCAGCGGTGGCGCGACGACGGACAGCGCTGAGCGAAGACGCTGCGAGGGGAAGAGTCTCGATGGCACCCAAGCCGACGTATGCCGTCGACACCAGCGTCGCGGTCGCCGCCCTTGACGCTGCCCACACCGCGCATGCGTGGTGCCGCGACGCGGTCGTGACCCATCGACCCGCCCTGGCGGGCCACGCGGCATACGAGACGTATTCAGTCCTCACGCGGATGCCGGGCGACCTGGCCGTGGACCCGCCCGATGCCGCAGCGATTCTGGCGCACGTCTTCCCCGTCGTCGCCTGGCTCGAACCGCATGCGTGCAGCGCGTTGCTCGCGCGGCTCAGCGTGGTGGGGCTGACAGGTGGTGCGGTCTACGACGCGCTGGTTGGTGAAGCGGCGCGCGCCCACGGATGCCGACTCTTGACTCGCGACCAGCGCGCCCGGCGCACCTATGACCTGCTCGGTGTCGACTACGAGGTCATCGAGCCATGACGAGGCGCGCGCTGTCGGCACCCGGCTGGCGGCGGTCGAGTCGAGGCTCCGCATGATCGAAAAGGAACGCACTATGTCCGCTGATTACGTCGTCAAGTCCCTGCCCGCCGTGCGCCTCGTCGCGCGCACTGCGACGTTGGAGTTCGAGCAGCTCTCGGAGCGGATCGGGCCGATGTTCGACGCCGTTGCCGCCGGGCTCGGGCACATTCCGGGCGCGCTCGCGACCCCCATCGCGACGTACTCCATGACCGAGGCCGGCCTGGACGTCGCCACGGGCTACGCGTATGCCGGTGAGGCGCCTCCTGGCACCGAGGTCGTGGAGTTGCCTGCAGTCGATGCCGTATGCGGTGTCCATCTGGGTCCGATGGCGTCGATTGGCGAGTCGTGGCAGGCGATGCACCGGTGGATCGTCGACAACGGGTGGGAGTTTGCTGGGCCGTGTCGCGAGCTCTACGTCCGCGCCGAGGGTGAGGACCAGGCCGACTGGGTCACCGAGCTCCAGCAGCCCATCCGCCGGTAGCTACCCAATCAAGGGTCGCGCCTCGCCCAGCACCGTCGGCCGGGGCACCGGCATACCCAGGCACTTCGCTGCCTCCACTGGGCTTACGGTGGGAGATGTGGCAGACATCTCGACAGGTGAAGCACGTGTCAGAGGGGCCCTCGCCGTGGCAGGCATTCCGTATGCCGTCACCCGCCACGGCCGGGTCAACTCCCTGACGGAGGCCGCTGCGCTCCGCGGCGTCGAGCCTCGTGACATCGTCAAGACCCTGGTCGTCCGCCGCGCTGATGGTGACTTCCTTTTCGTCTTGGTTCCGGGTGACCGTGAGTTCTCCTGGCCGCGACTGCGTGAACTTCTCGGCACCTCTCGGCTGTCCATGCCGGACGCCCAAGGCGCCTTCGTCGCAACCGGCTTCGAGCGCGGCACGATCACCCCGTTCGGCGCGGCCCATGCGTGGCCCGTCTATGTCGATCGCGCCATCATGGGGCGCACGGTCTCCATGGGTGCCGGCGCTCATGGCGTGGCGGTGACGGTGGCCAGCGATGACCTCGTGCGCGCGCTAGACGCCACCATCGCCGATCTCTCGGAGCCCATCTAGACGTTGACAGCCACGCCCCGTGCCCTGACGCGCACACGGTGTGAACGTCAGTGATCCCCTGAACCCATCACGGTGTGACAAACCGCATACCCTTGGCGAATGCGCGCCGTGACAGTCCCAAACCCAGGTGGCCCGGAGGCTCTCGAGCTTTCGGACGTTCCCGAGCCCACGCCCGGCCCGGGCGAGGTCCTCATCGACGTCGTCGCAGCCGGCGTCAATCGCGCGGACGTGCTCCAGCGGATGGGGCACTACCCCCCTCCGCCTGGCGCCCCGGCATACCTCGGCTTGGAGTGCAGCGGCCGGATCGCAGCCGTCGGTGAAGGCGTTCAGACCTGGCACGTCGGGGACCAGGTCTGTGCGCTCCTCCCCGGCGGCGGGTATGCCGAGAAGGTCGCCGTCGCCGCGAGCGCGCTGCTCCCCGTGCCGGCGGGCGTGTCGCTCGTCAACGCCGCCGCGCTGCCCGAAGTCGCGTGCACGGTGTGGTCCAATGTTTTCCTCGCGGGCGCGCTCCAGCCCGAACACACCCTCCTCGTGCATGGCGGGTCCTCGGGGATCGGCACCATGGCGATCCAGCTCGCGAAGGCGATGGGGGCCAGGGTGGCAGTCACAGCGGGGTCGGCACACAAGCTCGCGGTATGCCGTGAACTCGGCGCGGAGATCCTCGTCAACTACCGGGACGAGGACTTTGTGGAGCGGGTTCTCGACGCGACGGACGGGCGTGGGGCTGACGTCATCTTGGACAACATGGGCGCGAAGTACCTCGGTCGGAATGTGGCTGCGCTCGCGCCTGACGGGCGGCTCATCGTCATCGGACTCCAGGGTGGCACGCGGGGCGAGCTCGACCTCGGCGCGTTGCTGCGCAAGCGCGGCACCATCTACGCCACGTCCCTGCGGTCGCGCACTGAGGCGGAGAAGGCCGCGTTGGTGGCTGGCGTCGGTAGTTATGTCTGGCCATTGATCGAGGCCGGGCGAGTGCAGCCAGTGATTCACGCCCGCTACCCGCTCGAGGAGGCCGCCGAGGCACACCGCGTCATGGAAGCCTCGACCCACGTGGGCAAGCTGCTCCTGACGATGTAGCTGAGCCCTACCTTCGCCGGCTCCACCCCTCCCCTTCCGCGGCCCTCGCCCGCGGCCCTCGCCCGCGCCCCTCGCTCGCGGCCGTCACCCGCGGCCCCTCACTCGCAGTCGATACCGCTGACCCACGCGGGCGTCGCCCTCGGGTATCGAATCCGACTGGGGCATTGCGCGGATCGTATACTCGGTATACCCTCGCTGAGCAGCGATAATACTGAGTATCCCATCGACGCCATTCGTCGATCGAGACACGAAGGAGGCACCTGTGTCCGTCAAAGACAGCCTCCTTGCCCTGCTCTCCGACGGCCCGGCATACGGGGCCAAACTGCGCGCCGAGTTCGACCGGCATACCGGTGGGGTATGGCCGCTCAACGTCGGCCAGGTTTACACCACCCTTGCGCGGCTGGAACGCGACGGGCTCGTTGTCGCCGACGGCGGACCCGATCCCGAGGGCCGCATCGCCTATCGCCTCACTCCTGCCGGCCACGCGCACGTCGCGCAGTGGTGGGCGTCCCCCGTCGACCGCACCGAACCCGCCCGCGACGAACTCGTCCTCAAACTCGCCCTCGCGGTCGCGGACCCCAGCGTCGACACGCGCGCAGTCATCCAGTCCCAGCGCAGCGCCGGGATGGCTCACCTGCAGCGCCTCACCCGGATGAAGGTGGGGCTCAACGGCTCGCTCCAGGACGCGGTCGTTCTCGAACACCAGCTGTATGCCGTGGAAGCCGAGTTGCGCTGGCTCGACCACGTCGAGTCGTTCCTCAGGCGAAGCCCAGCAGGGAGCCGGCCTCCCGCAGAGCAGACACCGAAGCTCACGACAGACCTCAGCACAGACAGGGGACCAACCGATGAATGAACCGATTCTCACCATGGTCGACGTCACGCGCGTCCATGGAACCGGCGAAGTGGTTGTCCGAGCTCTCAATGGCGTGTCCTTGGAGATCCACCCCGGCGAATTGGTCGCTGTGATGGGGCCAAGCGGGAGCGGCAAATCGACGCTGCTCAACCTCGCTGGTGCGCTGGATCTACCGACCTCGGGAACTGTCTCGATCGACGGACAAGTGACAACGGCGTTGCGGCCCAACGAGTTATCAGCACTGAGGCGGCGGCGTGTGGGGGTCGTGTTTCAGGACCTCAACCTCATCCCGTCCCTCACCGCAGCCGAGAACATCGGCCTCCCGCTCGAGCTCGACGGCCGCCGGGTCAGTGAGTCGCGGCGCGCTGCCCTTGGTGCGCTGCGCGACCTCAACCTCGACGAGTTGGCTGACCGGTTCCCTGACCAGATGTCGGGTGGACAGCAACAGCGCGTGGCCATCGCTCGGGCTCTTGTTGGTGATCGACGGCTGGTGCTCGCGGACGAACCGACCGGGGCTCTCGACTCGGTCACTGGCGACGGAGTGCTCGCCGTGCTCCGGGCGCGTTGTGATGCTGGCGCTGCGGGGATGCTCGTCACGCACGAGTCTCGCCACGCTGGCTGGGCTGACCGGGTGATCTATCTCCACGACGGCCGCATCGTCGACGAAACGACCGCGCGATGACCACGCAGCCACCCCCCGACTCGGCCATCCCCCGAGTCGATACCCCAAACCCAAGCCCCACTCGGCAACCGGTATCGAATCCGGGAGGCCCCGACCGAGTCGATACCCCAAACCCAAGCCCCACTCGGCAACCGGTATCGAATCCGGGGGGCCCCGCCCGAGTCGATGCCCCAAACCCAAGCCCCACTCGGCAAGCGGTATCGAATCAGGGGGAGGGAAGGCAACCGGTATCGAATGCGGGAGGAGAGGGAGGGCAGCGGGCGTCGGGTCAGGGGCGCAGCAGGTTTGATCAGTGGCGGTCGTCGTGGCGGCTCGCCCTGCGCATGGGCAGGCGCGACGTCGCCCGTCACCGCGGCCGCAGCGCCCTCATCGTGCTCATGGTGGCCATCCCCGTCCTCATCATCGTCGCGGGCAACATCCTCTACTCAACCGAAGACCTCACCCCGTCTGAGGCGCTTCCCTTCACCCTCGGCCAAACCCAAGCGCGGGTCACCGTCGAAGGCGGCAAGGTCGATCCCGCTGGGCCGTTCTTCGGCATCACCAATCCCCTGGTCACCAGCGACAAGGCCAAACCCATCCCCGGATGGGGCGAGGACCTCAAGAGCCAGACACAAGCCCTAAGCACCCTGATGGGCGGCACGGCATACCCCTCTGTGCCCTATCAAGCACAGGCGCTCGTCGGCCGCGCGGTCCGTGACGTCGGGATCCTCGGCATCGACGCCGCCTCCCACAGATCAAGCGCAGGGATCACCGACCTCATCTCGGGGCGCTGGCCGATGCGCGAAGACGAAGCCGTCGTCACCCCCGCCGGCATCGCGCTCGGGTTACCCAACGCCGGCACGATCAAACTCACGATCTGGTCGCCAACCAGCGAGAGCAACGAGCGCACCGTCACCGTCGTGGGTGTCGCGACGGCATACATCAACGACTTCCGCGTCCGCGCGGCCGAACTCGTCATGCTCCCCCAAGGCGACTCGGGCATGGCGGTCATGCCCATGGGTTTCCTCATCGAGCGTTCAACTCCGGTCACCTATGAAGAGACCCAGCGCCTCGCCGAACATGGCGTCGCCGTCACGAGCCGCGCACTCGTCCTCGACCCGCCGCGCGACGTCAAACTGGGCCCGGAGTTCAGCCAGATAGGCATCCAAGACAACTTCACTGCCGGGCAAACCATGGCTTCGGTCTTCGCCGCGATGGGGCTGCTCCTCGAAACCGTGCTCCTCGCCGGCCCCGCCTTCGCCGTCGGCGCCGCCCGGCAACGCCGCACCCTCGCACTCGCGGCGAGCAATGGCGCCACCCAGGCGCAGCTGCTGCGCACCGTGCTCGGCCAAGCGCTCGTCCTCGGCGCGCTCTCGGCAATCGTCGGTGGCGTCCTCGGCATCGCCGGCGCGGGCATCGCCGTGGCGATCACCCGCCAAAAGAGTCCCGGCACTCTCTTCGGCCCGTTCGACATCCCGACCGGCCCGGTCCTGCTCGTCGTCGGCTGCGCGGTCCTCGCCGCGCTCGTCGCCGCCTGGGTGCCGTCGCGCGGCCTTGGTCGCCTCGACATCATCGGGGTCCTGCGTGGCCAGACGGTCTCTCCGCGCGCGCGGGTGCGCACCCCCGTCTTCGGCCTCATCTGCTTCGGCGTCGGCGCGGCCGCGGTCTTCTGGAGCACAACAGTCAAGAGCTTCGAGGACACGATGGGGGCATTGGCTCCGTATGCCGCGTTGCTGGGTGCCGTACTCCTGGTCATCGGCGCGCTCCTGCTCGTCCCGATGGTGCTGGCGGGTCTCGCGAGGGCAGCCACAGCCGCCCCCGTCGCGCTGCGGATGGCCTTCCGGGATGCGTCGCGCCAACGGGGTCGAGCCACGTCGACGGTTGCGGCGATCCTCGGCGTCACTTCGGTGCTCGGCGCCGTGCTCATCATCGCGGCGAGCGACACGGCATACCGCGGCCGGACCTATACCCCCCAAGCCGCGGACGGGCAAGGCACGATCAGTCCGCGATTCACCCTGGGCGACAGCGCTGGCGTCGACAGCGCGTCGATCAAGCGCGTGACGTCCGCCGTGCGCGGCGTCGACCCGGCACTCGTCGTCGCCCCCCTCTCGATGGTCGACAGCAGCCCGAGAGGCATCGGCCCCAGGCCAACGGCAGACGTCGTCGAGAAGAGGATCGTCGCCCTACGCACCGGATGCAGCGCGACCTTGGCACTAAGCCTCGACATGACGCCAGCTTCTCTGCCGTGCATCTCGCTCAACAGTCAGCCGTACATGGCCGAGCGCTCCGGCATCCAGGTCGCGAGCCTCGACGTCCTGGTGGCCCGTTTCAACCTGACGCCCGCAGAGGCCGCGGTTCTGACCAAGGGCGGCATCATCGTCAACGGTGACCCGGCACCACCGCCACCGACCGCGACCACTACCCCCGGCGGGGGCTGGGCATACAGAGGCATGCTCGTGGCGCAGACAGACATCCGCGACGGTGTCGTCACCTTCGTGCGCGGAACGGTGACGTATCCGACAGGTCCCGGTCCACATGACGATCCCAAGGGCGAGGTCCTGGACACCTTCACGATGCCAGCCCTCGCCATCCCGGCATCGAGATTCGGCACCGGCGCCGAGGCAATGGGTCCGCCGCGGATGACTGGCGCGATCATGACGACCGAGACAGCTGCGACCCGGTCCTTCCCGACCATCATCCAGACGCTCATGTTGACCGACCCTCGCGGCCCGATCAATGCCGACACCGAAAACGCCCTCAAGCTGACCATCGTCGAAGACGGCCTCGGTTACCTCTACATCGAGCGCGGCTTCCAGCCCTACGACAAGCTCCTCGCGGCGATCGTGCTCGGGGTCATGGGCCTGCTCATCCTCGTGGCTACGCTGGTCTCGACGGCGCTCTCGACGGCGGAGACTGCGCCCCTCATGGGCACCTTCGCGGCGGTCGGCGCGACCCGCACGACCAGGCGCAATATCGCTGCCGCCCAGGCATTCTCACTCGGGCTCGTGGGGGCACTCCTCGGGTTGCTCGTCGGCGCGGTGCCCGGGATCTCCATCGCGCGCGCCACGACCATGCAACCGCAGGGGTATGCCGCGTACTCAGACACCCCGCTGAAGGAGATCGACCCGACGATCGTCATCCCGTGGCTGCAGTTCGCGGTGCCGATCATCGTCGTGCCCCTTGTGGCGGCAGCGATCGCATGGCTCGCGATCCGCTCGGCGCCACAGGTGACGAGGCGACTCACCTGAGACGGCGACCCACTGGACGTCGCGCGGGCTGCGGCAAGATGGACCCTATGGACCAGCAGCAACAGCCGCAGCCCACGCACACACCTCAGTCCGCGGACGCCTCCTCAGACCCCCCACCTTCGGAGTCAACCGACACGCGCGTGGTCGTCATTACCCCAGACGGCATGGGCGTGAGCGAGCCGGCATCGAGCACCGGTGGTTCCACCCCCGGCAGTGCAGGCACCCGCCACCGTACCGAAGCCGAAGGCGGCAACCCCGCAGACCTGGTCGAACAGCCAGCCAAGGTCATGCGCATTGGGTCCATGATCAAGAACCTTCTCGACGAAGTCCGCTCGTCCCCCCTCGATGAGCCCGGCCGTCGCCGCCTCGCCGAAATCCACCGCCGCTCCATCGAGGAACTCAAAGACGGCCTCGCCCCCGAACTCGTGGACGAACTCGACCGCATCGCCCTACCCTTCGACCAACCCACTCCGAGCGACGCCGAGCTCCGGATCGCGCAGGCCCAACTGGTCGGGTGGCTGGAAGGCCTCTTCCACGGCATACAAACTGCTCTGGTCGCGGCGCAAATGGCTCAGCAACAAGGGATTTCGGGCGGGGGGCAGCGCCGCGCGCTTCCTGCTGGGCACCCAGCCGCGCAGCAACCCACGGGGAGTATGCCGGGAGGCTCACCAACCCAGTCCCTCGGTGAAGACGCCGCTGGCCCCACAGGGCAGTATTTGTAACGCCTCTCAGCGGGCCCGGAGGCCTGGCTCAGTGCGAGCTCACGGTGTGTCCTCGAAAAAAGTGACGACTGATCCCCTGTCGGGGGGTACTACTTACGCAAGCAAGATGGCACCGTGTTACAGACACTGGTGTCGGATTGCGCCGTCGGCAGCTGTTAGCCCGTCACACACCCTGTTTTCGAATCGGCGCTCTACTACACGCACGGGAGGCTTCAGACTCATGACCCGGACGGGTCCGACCTTCGATGAGGCGCTGCGGGATGCGATTGCATATCGCAACATGCCGCTCGAGCGCCTGCAAGCCCACCTTCGCGATGCCGGCATCACGATCAGCATGGCGACCTTGAGCTATTGGCAAAACGGTCGGTCCATCCCAGCCCGGGCCTCGTCGATCCACGCCGTCACCGAGATCGAGATCGCGCTCGGTCTTGAGCCCGACAGCCTCCTCAACCTGCTCAAGCAGGCCAAAGAAGAGCGGGTGGGCGTTCGGGCCAGCGGGATGGCCCGAGCTCTGCCGGTGTCCGAGCTCGTCGTCAACATGGCCCGGGCGTTCGGTTTGAGTTTCGAGAGCGGCACCCGGGTCGTGTCGCTGCACTGCCTGCTCGAGGTTGGTCCCGATGGCGTGGAGCGCACTCAGTCGGTGCGCTCCACCCTCGTGGCCTCCCGAGCTGGGGTCGCCAGCTTCCCCATCGTCCACCATCAGTTCGTCTCTGACGCGGTCACTCCGACGGTGGAGGCGGTCCTCGGCTGCACAATTGGCCGGACCCTGCCCATGCCGGACCGTCAGCTCCAATTGGCCGAGGTCGTGCTCAATCGACCGCTGACCCGCGGCCAGGCCGCCATGGCCGAATACCGCGTGTTTTGGGCTCCGAGCACGACCCCCACGACGCGACATGAGCGTTCAGTGGCGCGGGTGCTGCGCGAGCTGGTGCTCCAGGTCGATTTCGATCCGAAGCGACTGCCAGCGTCGGTGACCTACAGCGTCCGCAACAACTACGACGACCCGCCCGAGGCCGGAGTCCACCTGCCGCTCAAGGTCACCGGGAGTTCGGTCCAACATGTCGTCTTCGATGCCCCGCGAGGCGTGCACGGGCTGCATTGGTCCTGGGACGAAGAACCAGACGTCCTCCTCGCTGGTCAGGACGGCTAACTCAGCGCCGCAGCCGCAGCTCGCCCGGCGACTCGCCCGGAATACAGGCAGCCGCCCAGGAAGGTGCCTTCCAGCGCGCGATATCCGTGCATCCCCCCGCCGCCGAACCCCGCCACTTCTCCCGCGGCATACACGCCAGGCAGGGGTATGCCGTCCGCCCGCAGCACCCGGCCGGACAGGTCGGTCTGCAGCCCGCCCAGGGTTTTCCGAGTGAGGATTGACAGCCGGACCGCGATCAGTGGTCCGGCGTCGGGGTCCAAGAGCGCGTGCGGCGTCACCGTGCGCAGAAGGCGGTCGCCCCGGAAGGCGCGTGCGGCGCGAATCGCCATGACCTGCAGGTCTTTTCCGAATTCATTGCCGACTTGCCGGTCGCGGTCGCGAATCAGCTTTTCGACGCGGGCCGCATCGAGCGGGGCGTCTGGAGTGAGGTCATTCATCCGCTCGACAAGCTCCGCGACCGTGTCACCTTGCACGAAGTCGATCCCCTTGTCGAGGAATGCCTGCACTGATGCGGGAACCCCGCCGCGGGCCCGACCGAGCACGTCCATGACCGACTTGTTGGTGAGATCGAGGTTCTGTTCGGACCCGGAGAGGGTGAATTCCTTCTCGATGATCCGCTTGTTGAGGACGAACCACGAGTGGTCAAACCCGGTGGATCGCAGGTGTGCCAGGGTGCCGAGGGTGTCAAAGCCAGGAAACAGCGGCGCCGGAAGCCGGTTGCCAGCGCCGTCGAGCCACAGCGAGGATGGTCCGGCAAGGATGCGGATCGCGTGTTGGGGCCAGAGCGGGTCCCAGTTGTGGATGCCTTCGACGTAATGCCACATGCGGTCGCGGTTGACCAGGCGCCCGCCCGCGCGGGCCGCGATCCCCAACATGCGCCCATCGACGTATGCCGGGACGCCAGTGATGAGGTCAGCGGGCGGGGACCCGAGGCGGGCGGGCCAATTGGCGCGCACGAGATCATGATTGGCGCCGATGCCGCCACTGGTGATGACGACGACGGGCGCCTCTGCCTCGAACTCGCCGACCGGGTCGCGGTTGGTCGCCACTCCTCGGTCGACGTGTGTGGGGGCGAGGCGCGTGCCCCGCACGCCAGTGACGACACCTCCAGTGAGGACGAGATCGTCAACGCGATGCCGGAAGGCGTAGCGCAACCGGCCGGCGATCTCGAGTTCCTTGGCCTTGCGGACGAATGGCTCCAACAACCCCGGCCCGGTCCCCCACGTGACATGGAACCTCGGCACCGAGTTGCCGTGCCCGCTCGCGGTTCCGTCTCCGCGTTCAGCCCACCCGACAACGGGGAAGAACCGCACGCCGTGCTCGGCGAGCCACGACCGCTTCTCGCCAGCGGCGAACTCCACATAGGACCGAGCCCACTTGACGGCCCACGCGTCCTCACCGAGCCCATCCGAGCCACCGAGTCGGTCAAACCCCGCCGTGCCCTCCCAGTCCGACCACGCCAACTCGAGCGAGTCGGAGATCCCGAGCCGCTTCTGCTCTGGGCTGTCGATGAGGAAGAGCCCGCCAAAGGACCAATACGCCTGTCCGCCAAGGTTTTCGCGAGACTCCTGCTCGATGACGACGACCCGGTTGCCGGCAGCTGCCAACTCCGTCGCCGCCACGAGTCCGGCGAGCCCCGCCCCAATGACAATCGCGTCGGTCATGGCCCTAACCTTCGTCTCCTCGTGGTCCGGTATCAAGTCCCCCACCCGACGCAAGTACCGTAGAGGGCGTGAACGCACGCGTGACCCAGCCCAACGGCATACCCCGTCAGCCGTCGACGTCTCCCGGTGGTCCCCTGGAGCGGCCGCTGGAGGCGGTGCCACTGTGGGGGGTTGCGTCGGCGATCGCCGCGCCCCTGCTCCTCGTGCTCGGATACCTGTATGCCGTGTCCCTCACCCCGGGCTACGACAAGGTCGCCCAAGCCGTGAGCGATCTGGGGGTGGTCGGGGGTCCCGCCCGGTGGCCGTGGGCGTTCACCCTCGTGTTTATCGGGATCGCGCACATTGCGACCGCGATTGGGCTCCGGCCCGCTGACGTCATCGGACGCTGGCTGCTCGGCGCCGGCGGGTTCGTCATGATGGTGCTCGCGTTCGTGCCAAACAATGTCGTCGGCAAGACCTACATGCGCCACACGTTGACGTCCGCCATCGTCTTCGGGCTGCTGGCCTTGTGGCCGGCGATGAGTGCCCGCAATGGGCGGGGAGTGCCCTGGCCGCTGCGGCGCCGCGTCACGATCATCGTCTCGATCGTGGTCTTCGTGCTCATCGAGATCACCCTCTGGGGGCTCATCTTGCAGACGACGACCGATGGCGTCCGGGAGTTTGCGCTCTATGCGTGGACTTCGTTGTGGCCGCTGGTCGTCGTGCTGTGGGTCCGGTTGCGACCGGGCACCGCGCTGCCGCTCGTGTCACCGGCCAAGCCATCGTCCGCGCCGAGCGCGCCAACCACGCCAGCTTCGCGACACTGACCTAAGCAGCGGTCGTCCCGGCACTGAGGCCGGGTCGGTCCGCCTCAGCCAGTGCGCGACTGGCTGTAATACACCGTCCCTGGCGTTGGCGAGCCGAGCAGTTGGGGCACGGTGACCAGCGTGAAGCCCGCCGCCTTGAGCTTGGCGATCAGCCCTGGAACGGCGTCAACGGTCGTGGCGTGGATGTCATGCATGAGGATAATCGAGCCGGCCTTGACCCCGGTCATCCCACGAGTGATGACCTCGTCAACATTGCGGAACTTCCAGTCGAGGGTGTCGATGTCCCACATGATGATGGCTTGCCCGAGGCCACGGACGGGTTGGCCAAACGAGCCATAGGGCGGCCGGAGCAGGGCGGTGCCCGAGCCGGTGGCCGCGGTGATGGCCTGGTTGGTGCGGGTGACCTCGGAGGTGATGTCGGCACCGCTGAGCTTCTTCAGGTCGCGGTGGTCCCACGTGTGGTTGGCCACGACGTGCCCCGACGCAGCCATCCGCTTGATGACCGCGGGGTTGACCGCGACATTCTGTCCGAGGACAAAGAAGGTGGCTTTGACACCCGCTGCGTCGAGTGACGTGAGCAGCCGGGACGTGTGGGCGCCCGGGCCGTCGTCGAACGTGAGCGCGACGCACTTGAGGGCCGCGCAGTCGACTCCGCCGGCAGCTGGGGGCGCTGGGGCGGGAGCAGGAACCGGCGGGGCGGGAGCCGGCTCTGGCGCCGGAGCGGGAGGTGACGCCGGTGCTGGGGAGGACCCTTGCACGGCATACGGGATGCTCTTGGTCACCGCGTCGAGGACCGCGCGGCCCTCGACCGACAAGAGCGGGTTGACGCGGTCTTTGGGGATGGTCACCGTGAGATTGCCGGCGGAGTATGCCGCGACCGCACCCTGATTGAGGTGCGCCACCACGTCCCCCGTCGGGGTGAAGGTGAGGTCGGTCAGCAGCAGCTGGCCGAGGGCGCCACGGGGGGCGGTGTCCTCGATCGGGGGGGCGAGTTTGCTCGCGGCGGTCCAGACGAGCGCGGCGAGGGCATCCCGGTGAACGGGGTCGATGAGGCCTTCGGACTGGAAGGCCTGCCCGGACGCGGAGTTGCCGTAGAACACGTTGTGGCTCACGTCGCCGCTCGCCCCACCGAACTCCCGGGTCTCCACCCGGACCGCTGCGAACGAGCCTGCGGCAGCGGCAACTTGCCACGTGATGTTGAGTTCAGGACCGACTTCTGGGCTGGGCTGATAGTCGGCGCGGAAGGCGCGCTCCTTGCCTTCAGTGAAGAACCTCAGCGCTTCGCTCAGGGCGAATTGCCCGGGCAGGACCGGTCGTGAAATCGAGACCTGCAGCGCGGGGTCGTTGTTGACCGACTGCTCGACGACGATCCCCGGGATCGTGATCCCGGCGCCCTCAGGCATGCCGGTCGTGCCAGTCGGGTCCGCGGACGCCGTGCTGCTTTGGGTTGGCGCCGGGCTCGATGGCGTCGAGGTGCACCCGACGAGCAGAGTCAGCGCGACCCCAAACGAGGCGACGCGGGCAACCTGTCGTGGGGCGCGCGAGCGGGAGCGGAATGAGCCAAACACGAGCGCCATGGTCGCACAGGAGCGGCCCACACGAGCGCCGACCTCCCCGCGTGAGCGCGCTGGACGCCACCTCTCAACCCCCGGACCCCCGGACCCCCGGACCCCCGGACGCCCGACCCCCGAGCCGTAGCGTCAGCTGACGAAAGCGGCGAGCCGATCCATCGCGGTGGTGAGCTCGGCGGCCGTCCCCGCGAAGCACAGCCGCACAAACCTCCGCCCGTCGACGGTGTCGAAATCCACGCCCGGCGTGAGCGCCACCCCCGTCGCCGCCAGGACGTCCTCGCACCACCGCTGGGAGTCATCGGTATGCCGGCTCACATCGAGATAGAGATAGAACGCCCCATCCGGTGGCGCCAGCCGATCGACCCCGATGTCCGGGAGGCGAGTGAGCAGGAGATCGCGGTTCACGGCATACCGGCTCACGTGGTCGTCGAGTTCGGCGCGCGCCCCGGGGCTGAAGGCCGCGAGCGCCGCGACCTGTGAGATCGCAGGCGCGCAAATGTTGAGGTTGCCGAGGAGCAACTCGACCGGGCGCACGAGGTGAGGCGGCAGGATCACCCAGCCGACGCGCCACCCGGTCATCGAGAAGTACTTGCTAAACGACCCCACGAGCACCGCCGACCGCGAGAACTCCCACGCGCTCGGGCACTCTCGGCCGAAGGTCACGCCGTGATAGATCTCATCGCTGATCAACAGCGTCCCGTGCGCGTCACACCAGGCGGCGATCGCGGCGAGTTCGGCCGCGTCGATGATCGTGCCGGTCGGGTTGGAGGGGCTCGCGATGACGAGGCCCGCGGGCGGCTCAGGCAGGGTCTCCAGGAGCGCATCGAGCATCGCCACGGTGGGTTGGTAGCGCGACTCCGCGCCGCAGTCGAGTTCGACGACGCGGCACCCGAGCGCTTGCAGGGTGTTGCGGTATGCCGGGTAGCCGGGTCGGCTCATCACGACGACGTCGCCGACGTCAAAGGCGGCGAGGAAGAGCGCGGTGAAGCCGCCAGAGGAACCGGTGGTGACGACGACCTGGTCCGGGTCGATGGTGAGGCCGTAACTGTCGGCGTAGTAAGCGGCGATGGCTTCGCGAAGCGGCCGGATGCCGGTGGCTTCGGTGTAGCCGAGGACCCCGGTCTCGAGCGCAGCGGCGGCTGCGCGGCGGACGGCGGCTGGCGCGGGGGTGGAGGGTTGGCCGGCGCAGAGCGAGATGACATCGCCGTGAGTGACCTGACGCTCGGCGGCTGCCTTGATGAGCTCCATGACGTGGAACGGCGGGGTGGCGCCGCGGCGCGAGAGTCGGGGACGGGGTGCGGTGGTCATGTCAGGTGGCATGTCAGTGCGTCGGGTCAGTGCGTCGGGTCAGTGCGAGCGGCGGGTCGCGTCGGCATCGATGAGCCGGTTGATGAGTTGCTGCACCTCGTCGCTGCGGGGGATATTGCGCAGCAACTCGTCGGCGGAGTCACCCGCGGACTCGATGGTGAGGGTGCCCGAACGGATGATCCGGTCAAAAAGGCTCTGGTGGAAGGACACGTCGGTGATCTTTGACAGCGTGATGTCCTTGCCGGTCTTGGACAAAATGCCGCGGCGCACCATCACGCGGTGGCTCGTGATGACGTAATGCGTTGTGCGCCAACGCAGATACGGCACGACGACGAGGACGAGCGCCATCAGCACCAGGATGATGACGGCGACGAGTTGGATGGTGTTGCCGGTCGAGTCGTCGGGCGTGACGAGCACCGCGATCCCGGCAAGGGCGGCGAGGACCAGGGCAAGCAGCGTGGGGCCGAGGACGGTCAGCCAGTGGGGGTGCAGGTTGCGCTCGACCTTTTCGCCGTCGGCCAGGACGTTGTCGGGGAATCCCATGGCTGTCTCCTTCGCTTCGCCAGCGCGCGTTCACCGCAAGCCTAGAGTCAGCGCCCGCGATGGCGGGTCCTCGGGCGGCGAGCGGTGCTCGACAGCGCACCCTCCGGCCATGGCAGGCTTGCCGCATGGGCCAGCGGATGTTCGTCGCGATCACCCCGCCTGACGAGGTGCGCGAGCACCTTGCCGACTTCCTCGCCCCGCGGGTCGGGATGACGTGGATCGACCCGGCGCAGTGGCACCTCACGCTCGCCTTCCTCGCGTCAGTGCCGGAGCACCGGATCGACGAGTTAGTGGAGCGCCTGGAGACGGCGGCGAGTAGACGGCATACGTGCGAACTCGCGCTGGTGGGTGCCGGATCCTTCCCAGCCGCCGAGCGCGCAGCCGTGTTGTGGCTCGGGCTCCACGTCGACGGACGCGACGCGTCCGGTCGGGACAGCCTTGGGGCGGCCGAGACCGAAGTCCACCGGCTCGCGGTCAACGCGCGCGCCGCCGCGACCAAAATCGGCGCCCCGCCGGACGGACAGAGGTTCGTGCCCCACCTCACCGTCGCGCGCCCGCGTCGCCCGATCGAGGCGACCAAGTGGTTGCGGGTACTCGATAGCTATCGGGGGCCGACGTGGGAGCTCACCGAGATCGACCTCGTCGCCTCCTATCTGGGTGAGGGGGCGCGTCGCCGGCCGCGCTACGAGACGGTCGCGACGATTGCGCTGGGAGCGACGGTGCGCGTGTCGGAGGACGCACTGTGACTCATCTCCTGCAGGGCCTGGTCGGTGGTCGCCATGCAGCACAGACCGTCACCGTTGCAAACACCACACTCTCGTATGCCATCCTGCTGGGTCACGCTCGCGACCTCGCCGCAGTGGTGCGTGAGTCAGGGGCCGCGCGAGTGGCGATCCACGCGACCCCAACGTGGACGACTGTTTTGGGGGTGACCGCAGCGGTGCTCGCTGGCGTGACGGTGGTGCCAGTGCCCGCCGATGCGGGACCCGGGGAGCGGGCCCACATCTTGCGTGACTCGGGGGCGACCCACTGGCTCGGCGCCTCCCCCACCGTGTCCCCCAACGGGCCGAGGGATTCGCGCAGCGGAACCACTCCCTTGAGCCCGGCTGGCGCCAGCCACGGCTCGCTTCCCGGGATCGGTGCGGTCCAGCTGCCGGTGATCCCCGTTGCGGAACCGGAGGGCGCGCTGGGACGGGGCGGGGCGGCATACCCCTCTGGCTTGGTGGGGGTGCCCGACACTGAGGCGATCCCGGAGGCGAGCACCGCCTTCATCCTCTACACCTCGGGCACGACCGGGCTGCCCAAGGGCGTCGTGCTATCGCGGCGCGCGGTCGCGGCGGGGCTCGACGCGCTGGCCGACGCGTGGGCGTGGACCGCGCAGGAGGTGCTCGCGCACGGGCTGCCGCTGTTCCACGTGCATGGGCTCGTGCTCGGGGTGCTCGGGCCGCTGCGGATCGGATCGGGTCTGCGGCACGTTGGGCGTCCCACTCCCCAGGCGTATGCCGCGGCCGTCACCGCGGGCGCGACGATGTGCTTTGGTGTGCCGACCATCTGGTCGCGGATTGCCGCGACCCCCGCTGCTGCCGAGGCGCTGGCGCCCGCGCGGCTGCTCGTGTCGGGCAGTGCGGCCTTGCCGGTGCCAGTGTTTGAGCGGCTGCGGGCGTTGACCGGCCATGAGGTGTGCGAGCGCTATGGGATGACCGAGACGCTCATCACCGTCGCGACCCGGGCGGATGGCGTGCGTCGGGCTGGAGCTGTCGGCGTGCCTGTCGCGGGGGTCGAGACCCGACTGCGGGGCGAGTCGGGCGAGGAGCTGGCGCACGACGGGGCGACTGTCGGTGACCTGCAGGTGCGGGGCGCGACGCTCTTTGACGGCTATCTCGGGCGGGCTGAGGAGACGGCGGCGGCGTTTACGGCGGATGGGTGGTTCAAGACCGGCGATGTCGCGACCATCGACGCGCTCGGGGTGCACCGGATTGTCGGGCGCGCCTCGGTTGATCTCATCAAATCGGGCGGCTATCGCATCGGTGCGGGTGAGATCGAGGGCGTCCTCCTCGGCCACCCGGAGGTTGCCGAGTGTGCCGTTGTTGGCTTACCCGACGACGACTTGGGGCAGCGCATTGTCGCGTTTGTGGTGCGGGCCGGCGGCATACCTGACCCCGCTGGCGATGCAAGGGAAGATCTAGTTCTCGCAACAGAATTGACTGACCTTGTGATCCGCGAACTGTCAATCCACAAGCGGCCGCGTGAGGTCCGCTTTGTCACGGAGCTGCCACGCAATGAGATGGGCAAAGTCCAAAAGGCCCGCCTCACCGGGGGGACCCCACCCGCATGACGACCCTCCTCAGCGCGCTTGGTGTCCTGGGCGCCTGGCTGCTCTTCGCTGGCCCGCTCTATCAGGCCAACGTCGACCTCAACGCCGAGTCAGCCGCGATCGATCTCGTGCGCAGTCGGGTGAAGTCGGCCGTCGACATCCCCCGGATCTCCCACTGGTGGTGGCTCTTCCCGCCGATGCGGATTTGGCTGGTGACCCGGCGGCGACATGAGGTGGGTCGTCAGGCCAAGGCCGTCCTCGATGCCGACGAGGTCCAGCTCATGGTCCGCTACTACCAGGCGGCGCGCGGGTGGCTTCTCGTCGGGTTGGGCGCGTGGTTGCTCCTCATCAAGGAAGTCCTCACGGTGGGCGTGGCTGAGGTGCGCTGCGTTGGGCGAGGTTCGCTGACCTTGGCCGCGCCTCGCTCACGGTGCACCCTCAGTGAAGTGCGGCTTGCCTCAGCGGAGCCAGCCAGAACAGCGCCGGGGCGCGAGCGGACGGCATACCCCCGAGGTATGCCGGCCACTCACCCGCCCGCGGCGTTACCGGCCACTCACCCGCCGACGCGTTACCGGCCAGGGGGCGGAGCTCCGCCAGCGCCGCCGGGAGCACCGCCGCCGGGGGCGCCACCACCGAAGGTGCCGCCACCAGCGCCGGGCACCCGGACGTTGGTTCCCCCAAGCCCTGGAATCCCGCCGGTGCCCTGACCAGGGATCGTGCCGTTGGTCGGCAGAGGGGCGGATGCGTCCGCGATGATCAGTCGATCGCCTGCCGAGACGCCCGAGACGAGTTGCACCCGGCCGCCGCCACTGGCTCCCAGCTTGACCACACGTTGCGTCGCCACACCGTTCACGTTGACCTGGACCGTGCCGCTGCCCGAGCCGGTGTTCGTAACCGCCGACACCGGCGCGATGAGGACGTTCGTCGCGTGCGCGACCACAACCGCCACCGTCGCCTTGCCGCCCGTTCCCACGAGGTCGGACATGGTGGGCACGAGGATGTCAACGGCATACGTCGGGGTTGTGGATGTGCTGGCTCCCCCGCCTGCTGTGCCTGCTGTGC
This sequence comes from Actinomycetales bacterium, assembly GCA_016715285.1. Lineage (GTDB taxonomy): Bacteria > Actinomycetota > Actinomycetes > Actinomycetales > Dermatophilaceae > Phosphoribacter > Phosphoribacter thorii. The sequence continues at coordinate 388,152 of JADKAO010000002.1, forward strand.
CTCCTGTGCTCGACGAGGAGGACGACGTCGGCAGCAGGGCGATCGCCGATACCGATCCGTCGACCGTGGGGACGCCGCTGATCGTCACGTGCGCGACCTGACCGACCGAGATCGTCGACAACTGCGCTTCGCTGACTTGGACGGTCACCTTGGCCGCACCAGACCCCACGATCTGGATGCCGGCACCCGGGGACGCCGTATCGCCAACCTGCCATGGGACCGTACCCACGGTGCCGCCGATCGGGGCCACGAGAGTGGTCCCCGCGACGGCCGCCTGAGCTTGAGCCAACGTGGCTTCAGCGCTCACGAGCATGGCTTCGTCAACGATGAGTTTGGCTTCCGTCACCGCGGCGCCGGCACCCCCAGCGCCCGCGCTGCCGCCGCCGGTGAGGGCGGATGTGGCTGACTTCGCCGGTGAGGCAGCACTCGCGGACCCCGAAGTGCCCGCAGTGCTCGAGGTCCCAGTACTTGCCGCCTTGGCGAGCGAGGCCGCGTATGCCGTGAGCTCCGAGGTGGCGCCCTGCTCGGCCTTGATGAGGCCCGTCGTCGCGGTGAGACAGGTAGCGAGTTCGGCCGCTGTCGGCACGGTTGGCGTCGTGGATGTGGGGTTCGACGTCGACTTAGGTTTGGCTGTTGACGTCGGAGCTGCGGTTGACGTCGGGTGAGCCGTCGAGGTGGGGTTGGCAGTCGACGTGGGATCCGCCGTCGCTGTCGGGCTTGACGTTGACGTCGGGTTGGCAGTCAGGTCGGGTGGGCAGTCACCGTCGGGTGGGCAGTCGACCCCGTCGGGGACGGGCCGGAGACGAACGCCATGATGGGGGCGCACGCCAGCTGAACCGCCTTTGATGCAGCCGACACCTCAGCCAACGCCGCGGTCAAGGCCGGCGACCCAGCGCCGGTCACCGCGCCCGCGCCTCCTGAGGCCGGCGTCGCGGCGCTAGACGCACTCGATGCGCTCAACGCCCCCGATGCCGATGCGGCCGCTTTCGCCGCACTCTCGATGTACTCGATGTACTCGCGGTCGCCGCCGTGGTGGTAGCTGCCAGTGCGTTCTCGTCGCTGGTCAAGGTTGCTTGCGCTTGGTCGCGCTGGACTTGAGCGTCGAGCACGGCTTGCGCCAGCGGTGCCGGGTCGATGGTGGCCAGCGCGCTACCAGCCTCGATGACATCGCCGACGTGCACAGACACACCGGTGACTGTCCCGGAGGAGGCAAAGGCTGCGGTCGCTTGCGCGACGCGAGTCACCGTGCCGCTGAGGACCACCGTCTGCTCGACATCGCCGCTCGTCACCGCGACCGTTCGCCACGATGAACTCGCGGCATCAGCGCTCGTGCTGTGGACGACCGCGATACCGCTGGCCACCACGACGACCGCTGCCGCCGCGACAAGCCAGATCGGCTTCCGTGAGAGTGCCATGTGTGTGACTCCGTCAGCTGTTGGTGGGGCGTGACCCGGCCGCACCCTGACATTGGCCGTTGACTGCGGGGCGTAGTGCGACGTGCGTAGCGGTCATCGCGCCAGTGGTGTCGGTCGTGCCCTGAGCCGTCGCACATGCTCCGACGACGATGTCTGCCGCCGAGCCGGTCTTGGTTGTGGTCACGGTGGTCGTCGCCGATGTCGTGACAACTGCCGGGTGAGTGCTCACCGAGGGCGTCGCGGGCGACGAGTTATCGGGGCCGGAACCCGGACCCCGAGTGATGGCATCGACCGTGATCGAGGACCCCGACACCGCCGTGATCTTGCCGATCACCCCAAACCCTCCGAAGCCTCCGCCGTCCGGAGCGCCGGTAGGACGACCAGCGCCATCAGCTGGTCCACCGGACATGCCCGGCACCCCACCCGACGCGTCTGGCGCTCCTCGTCCCCCTGGCCCGAAGCCACCACCGCCCACGCCGCCAGCGCCAGGGGCGCAGCTGCCATCCACCGGGTCAGAGACCTGGATCGTCGCCGCCTGCACCGGAGCAGCAGGATCGGCAGGGGCAGCCGGAGAAGCGCTCGCTGGTGATCCGGATGCAGTGGATCGAGCGACAAGACACCGCCCCACCGTGACGTCGGCGAGGGTGCCAGCGGATTGGGTGGTGATAACTGTCGTGCCGGTCCACGAGACCGCGGTCTGCTTGGTCGTGGACTGCACTTGCATCGTCGTGCCTTGGACCGCGGCAACGAGGCCGCTGACAGCGGGCACCCGCGGGCTCCGGCTCGGGCTCGCCGTGGATACCACGCCTGACCCCTGCGCCTGTGCGGGCGTCGCGGATCCACCCGACGTGCCACTCCCACAGGCCGAAAGGGCAGCGATGCAGCCCACCGCGAGGCCGGCGGACACGGCATACCGCAGCAGTGCCGTCGGTCGCCGCCCCGACGATCCCGACGATCCCGACGAGCCGGATGAGCGGGGCTGGGTCTGGAGGGTCCGTGAGGTCATAAGGTCACTCGCTTCTGAGGGCTTCAATGGGCGGAAGTTTGGCGGCGCGGCTGGCGGGATAGACCCCGGCGCCGATGCCGATCCCGAGGGAGACGACGAGCGCAGCGGTGGCCGCGATCGGCGAGATGGTGACGGGCTGACCGAGCATCCCCGGGAGGACCGCGGCGCCGATGAGGCCGATCGCGAGCCCGGCGATACCCCCGACGAGGCCAAGCAAACTCGCCTCGACGAGGAACTGCCGGAGGATGACCGAAGGGGTCGCGCCGAGCGCCTTGCGGAGGCCGATCTCTCGAACGCGTTCGGTGACGGACACGAGCATGATGTTCATGACGCCGATGCCGCCGACGAGCAGCGAGATCGCTGCGACACTCGCAAGCAACACGGTGAGGATGCGCGTCGTGGTGGTCACGGTGTCGACGAGCGCTTGCTGGCTACTGACCGTGAAATCGGCTGCGGCGGGCTGCACACCGTGGGTCGCCAGCAGCGCGGCCACCGTCTCTTGGTATGCCGCCGACAGGCTGCCCTGGTCGCGCGCTTGGACGTAAATGGTGGAGACCGAGCGGGGGTTAGCTGTGGTGGAAATCCGCGCAGAATAGGTCGTCTGCGGCATGATCGCGAGGTCGTCTTGGTCGCCGCCGGTGGTCGAGCCTTCGACGTTGAGAACGCCGATGACCGTGAGCGACTGGCCACTGATCGAGATCGTCTGCCCGACAGGTGAGACGGGACCGAGCAGCTGGGTTGCGGTCGTCTGGCCGATGACCACAACCGGCGCGCCGCTCGCGACGTCAGCGGCGGTCAAGAACCTCCCCGCCGTGACCGTCCGGGCGCGCACGGTCAGCCAATCCGCGGTCGTGCCTACGGCGGTCGTCGTCCAGTTGGCATTGCCGGCAATCGCGGTCACCGACGACTGCGACGTTGGCGCGACCGAAGCGATGTCTGGAGCCACCGCGGGATCGCTGAGAACCACGGCGTCATCGACGGTCAACGTCGTGGCGGAGCCGCGCCCACCGCGCACACCTGACGCGCTCGTCACGCTGCCGGGCGACACGATGAGCAGGTTCGATCCCAGCTTGTTGATCTGATCGGTCACCTTTTGCGAGGCACCTTGCCCAAGTCCCACGGTGAGGATCACCGCGGCGATGCCGATGAGGATCCCCAGCACGGTCAGCAGCGACCGCAACCTCCGCGTGTTCAATGCCTCGTATGCCGTGCGCAGCGTCTCGAGCCAGGTCACCGGACGACCTCCGCCTGACCGTCGCGCATGGCGACGACCCGGCTGGCTTGGTCGGCGACGTCATGTTCGTGGGTGATCAAGACAATGGTGCGCCCGCTGTCGTGGAGTTCACGGAACAGGCCAAGGATCTCTTCGGTCGATGCCGAGTCGAGGTTGCCCGTCGGCTCGTCGGCGAGGATGAGGTCTGGTTCGGTGACGAGGGCCCGAGCCACCGAGACACGTTGTTGCTGGCCCCCGGAGAGTTCGTTGGGTTTGTGGTCGATGCGATCGCCGAGGCCGACGCGTTCCAACGCGCGGACGGCCCGGGCGCGGCGGTCGGCGCGGGAGACACCGGCATACATGAGGGGGAGTTCGACGTTGCGGAGCGCGGACATCCCCGGCAGGAGGTTGAAGGCCTGGAAGACGAACCCGATCCGGCGATTGCGCACCTGGGCGAGCTGAAGCTCGCCCATCCCTGCCACGTCGATGCCGGCGAGGGTGTAAGTGCCCGTTGTCGGGATGTCGAGGCACCCGATGATGTGCATCAGCGTTGACTTGCCCGATCCTGAAGGCCCGATGATCGCGAGGTAGTCGCCCTCTTGCACATCCAGATCGACCCCGCGCACGGCCTGCACGGTGATCTCACCCATGAGATAGGTCTTGGTGACCCCGCGGAGTTGCAGCAGCGCCGACTCCCCGGCGGGCTCGACCACCATCGCCTCTAGCGCGGCGGTCATGGCGTCGGTCCTGCCGTCGGTGCGGCACCCGAGCCAGCGCCCGAACCCGGACCCCCGGCGCCGGCACCCGCACCCGGCCCCGTGCCTGTCCCGCGGGTGCGAGTCCCGGTGCTGCCACTCGTGCCGAATCCAGCGCGACCCTCGACGATGACTTGGTCACCTTCGGCGAGGCCTGACGTGATCTGGGTCAGCGGGCCTTGCACCATGCCGACCTGGACGGGGGTGCTGACCGGCTGACCATTGACGACCTTCATGACCACCGATTGCCCATTGGCGGTCTGCACGGCGGCAGTTGGCACGGTTAAGGCGTCAGCGATCTCGCGCACGGTGATCGACACATTGGCTGACCCACCGGCATACAACCCGGCTGGTGACCCCGTGACCGCGATGGTCACCGGGAACGTGGTGACCCCGCCGGACGTCGTTGCCACGACCCCGACCGTCGAGACCGTGCCGAAGATCGGCGTGCGGCTCCCCGACGGCAGAATCGTCGCTTGCAGGCCCTGCTTGAGTGACGGCAAATCACCCGAAGACACCGACGTCGTGACGGTCCACGAGTCGGTTGTGATGACCACGATTTGCGCCGTCGTGGCACCAGCCGATCCGGATGAACCGGAGCCGCTCCCGCCCGACCCGCCCGACCCGCCCGACGATGTGCCGCTCCCTGCCACCTGGTCGCCGACGGACATCGACACCGACGCGACGGTGCCCGCAATCGGGGACACCAGGGTGGTGCTCGTGAGGCTCGCCTGCGCGCTCGCGAGTTTGGCGTTGGCCGAGGCCAGTTGCGAGTTTGCTGCCGCGAGTTGCGCCGCAGTTGTGGTCGAGGAGCTCTTGGCCGTGGTGAGCGAGGCACTCGCCGCGTTCACATTGGCAGCCGCCAGGTTGACCGCGATCTTGGCATTCGCCGGGTCAATGGTCGCGACCTGCTGGTTGGCGGACACCTTGTCGCCCACCTTGACCGCCACGCTCGTCACCGTGCCCGAGGTCGCGAACCGCAAATTCGACTGCACGGCAGGCGTAATCGTTCCCGTCGCGCTGATCGATTGGCTCAGCGTTTGCACGCTCGCAGCCACTGTGGTCTGGGTCGCGGCCGTCGTGGTCGTGCTACTGCGATGGGTCCACCACCAGAGGCCTCCGCCACCGACAAGGACAATCACGACTGCGATGGCGACATTGCGTCGGGCCAGGGTCTTCCTCACACCCTGACCTGACCGCACGGCCCTGGCATAGACCCGTGGGCAACCTGTGCGTGTCCTGTGCGCCCGCTGGGGACGCGTTCACGGGTGCGCCATCGGTCGCGCTGGGTGGTGAGCGGCACGGCATACCGTGTCGTGTATGCCGTCCCTGTCCCACGCCGCGATTGTCGCCGCGCTCACGCACACCCCCGTCCGCAGATTCGCCGACGACGACGCCGGAATGGACGCGGAGATGCATGCCGCCCAGTTGCGGCCACGCCGGTTCGCGCCGCCGAAGTCCCTCGATCGGCACGTGTCGTTGCGGCTGCACCGTGACCACGGGTGGCGCACCTACGAGATGGCGCCGTGGGCGGGGTCGCTACCGGCGCATCGGGTCGTGTACTTCCACGGTGGCGGCTACGTGAGCGAGGTCGACCCGCATCACTGGGGCATCACGCGGCGGCTCTCGGTCGCGACGCCCGCCCGGGTCCTCGTGCCGATCTATCCCCTCGCTCCCGGAGCGACGGCGGACACGACGGTCCCGACTGCGGCCGACATCGTCGCCGACGTCATCGCCGAAGCCGGCGACCCCAGCCTTGTGACCATCTCGGGTGACTCCGCGGGAGGCGGGATGGCCCTCGCGGTCGCTCAGACCCTGCGCGATCGCGGCGTGCCTGGGATGGACCAGGTCACCCTGCTGCTCATCGCCCCTTGGCTCGACGTCACGATGAGCGACCCCGAGCTCGATCCCGACGCCACGCGCGACCCCATGCTCTCGATCCCCCGATTGCGTCGAGCAGGACAGTTGTATGCCGGTGAGCTCGACCCGCGCGACCCCCTGGTCTCGCCTCTCTTTGGGAGTGTCGACGGGCTGGGGCCGATGACGATCTTCGCGGGCACCCGAGACCTGCTCGTCCACGACGCCCGCCGGCTGCGGGACGCGGCGACCGCGGCGGGGATCGAGGTGGATTACCACGAAGGCGAAGGGCTCATCCACGTGTGGCCAATCCTGCGCGTCCGCGAGGCGCGGGCGGCCCGGGACATCATGGTGGCGGCGATCCGCCGGTGACCTCCGAAAAGAATCGGCAAGAAGGCTCAGAAAACCTGTCATCGATCCATAGGGACCGCGTCTTATAACCGAACAACAGCTGCGACGGCTCGCGCGAGCTCAGACCAGCCGAGTTCGGTTCGCCCTTCCGGAGGGTTCCGGGGGGGACCAGCCGGAAGGGCGAACCGCAGGGTTGTGGCAAGTGGATCGGTGGGGAGAGCTGATCCACTTGCTTCAATCCTGCGGTTCGGTGCATGTGGACGGCGACGTGTCCCCCTTGCACGTCGCCGTCCACAGCCAGATCAGGTGACAACGCCCCTGGCCCACCCCACCCATCCCCCAGATTCGATACCGCTGACCCACGCGGGCGTCGTCCTCGGGTATCGAATCCGGCGGAGAGGGCGATGGGTCAGTCGATACCGCTGACCCACGCGGGCGTCGTCCTCGGGTATCGAATCCGGCGGGGGATACCCATCACGGACGCGCGCCTCGGCCCTCGGTATCGACCCGGCTCGGGGACGCGCGCAGGCTGGGGTCAGTCGCGCGACTTAGCCGTCTGACGCCCCGCCTCGACCAGCACCCGATGATATAGCGGCGCAGCTAACCGCTTGCCCCAGAACGCAACTCGTCCCATCGCTTCAGTCAGGACAACGAACCGCCCAGCAGCGACGCCCGCCATCGCCCGACGAACCACGAGCTCGGGGGTGCGGCGGGATCGGCCAATGCGGTCGTATGCCGCAGCCTCCGCGTCCGTGTCGGTGCCCCGCAGCGACTGCGCCAGGTTGGTGCGGACGAAGTAGGGGCACACGACGTGAACACTGATCCCGTGGGGTCGGAGTTCGTGGAGCAGCGTTTCCGAAAGAGCTACCACGCCAGCCTTGGTGACGTTATAGGACGACATGACGGGCGCCTGCGCCAGCCCGGCAACCGAGGCGACATTGATGATCCGCCCCGACCTTGCAGCGATGAAGCCTGGTGCGAACGTGCGACACCCCCGCACCACGCCGAGCAGGTTGATGTCGAGGATCCAGTCCCACTCGGCCATCGTCAACCGATCGATCCGTCCGCCCGCAGCGACCCCGGCGTTGTTGACGAGCACGTCGAGGCCGCCCCACGTTTCGGTAACCCAGTCCCGCGCAACAGTCCAGTCCTCGTCGGAAGTGACGTCCAGGCGCCGATACTCGACGCCCACCGGCAACACCCCTGCGGGCACCACATGGGCCACGTCTGTGGCAAGCACTTGGGCTCCCGCTGCGGCATACCACTCGACGAAACCCAGCCCGAGCCCCGAGGCCGCGCCCGTGATGAGGACCCGCTCACGCACGGTCCCGGAGCCGTCCGCAGCCGGGCGCACCGACCCGTCACCGTGACGGGACGACAAACGCTTACGACGGGGACGGCGAGACGGACGGGCCATAGGGCGACGATATCTGCCGCCGCCTCGCGAGTAGCCTGACCTATGTGGCGACCCCCGAGCACCGTGAATTCGACGTGGTCCTGTTCGGCGCGACCGGCTTCGTCGGTCGGCTGACTGCGGCCTACCTCGCCGAGCACGCCCCCCCTGGGGTGCGGATCGCGCTGGCGGGGCGCGACCAACTCCGCCTCGAGGCCCTCCGCCGGCAGTTGCCGCGGGGCGCACGTGACTGGGAAATCGTCATTGCGGACTCCTCCGAACCCCCGTCGCTCGCCGCCATGTCTGCTCGCGCGCGCGTCATCGCCACCACGGTCGGCCCCTACGCCACCCACGGTGTGCCGCTCGTCGAGGCCTGCGCACTCGTCGGCACGCACTACTGCGACCTGACCGGCGAAGTTCTCTTCGTCCGCGACAGCGCCGACTCGTGGCACGACATCGCCCAGGAGTCCGGGGCCAAGATCGTCCACGCGTGTGGCTTCGACTCGATCCCCTCCGACCTGGGCGTCCTCGTCACCGCCAACAAGGTGGCCGCTGACGGCGAGGGAGCGCTAACCCGCACGGTCCTGTCGGTGCGATCGCTCAAGGGTGGCCTCAGCGGCGGCACGATCGACTCGATGCGGCAGCAGACGATCATCGCCCGCACCGAACCGGGGGCACAGAAGGTCCTCGATGACCCCTATGCGCTCAGCCCCGACCGCGCCGCCGAGCCACCCGCGCCCAAACCCGAAGCCCCGCGCACAGACCTGGTTGGCCGAGTCACTTCCGTCATGACTGCAGCGCGTAAAAGCCTTCCGGTGCAACGTGATCCACGCACAGGCCGCTGGACTGGGCCGTTCATCATGGCGTCCTTTAACACCCGCATCGTCCGCCGCAGCAACGCTCTCATGGGATGGCGTTATGGCCGGGCGTTCACCTATCGCGAGGTCATGGACTTCGGCGACAGTCCCAAGGCCCCGATCCTTGCGACCGGCATGACCGCGGGCTTGCTCGGGTTGGTGGCGGGCATGTCCTACGCCACCTCGCGCTCGATGCTCGACCGGGTGCTCCCCAAACCTGGCGACGGACCGAGCGAGGAGCGCCGAGCAGCTGGCCGCTTCCTCATGCTCATCACGACCCGCTCCACCACGGGCGCGGACTACGCCACCACGGTGGGGGCCGATTACGACCCCGGCTACGACGGTACGGCGGTCATGTTGGGCGAGGCGGCGCTCGCGCTCGCGATGGACGACGACCTGCCCGACGCCGCCGGGGTGCTCACTCCCGCAACCGCATTGGGTATGCCGCTCGTCGAGCGACTGCGCTCCCGCGGGTTTACCTTCGACTGCGACCGCGGCACCGCAGCGTCGTGACGGCCCGGGCGCTTGGCCTCGCCCTGATCGCCTCGTCCGCGCTCTCGGGCTGTGCTTCGTCGAGCGTTCCTGGCCCACCTGCGGACCCGAGCAGCACGAGCATGGCCGCGTCCTCGGCCACGTCCTCGGCCACGCCAGCTTCGACCCAGGCCGCCCCTTGGACCACGACGCTGCCAGCCGACCCATCAACGGCGACGTCCGCACCGACGAAAACCGAGCCCACCGGCATACCGAAGCAGACGATCCCGCCCGTAGCAGGAGCCAACGTCGTCCAGATCGTGGCGCAATGGATCCCCTTTGGTGACCAGCGACGCAGTCAAATGGCCGGACTACGCGCGGCGGCATTACGGCAGCACCAGCGCGACCCTCGCGCCCCGGGTCATCGTCGTGCACTTCACCGAGTCGGACACCTGGCAGTCGGCCTACTCGACGTTCTCCCAGAATGTCGCCAACCGCGGGGAGTTCCCTGGTACTTGCGCGCACTTCGTCCTCGACCAGAGCGGCGTGGCCCACCAACTCGTCCCGCTGGATCTCATGTGTCGCCACACGATTGGCCTCAACCATGTCGCGATCGGGATCGAAGTCGTCCAGGCCACGCACGGCAACTCATCGTCGTGGGCGGAGCAGCAGATCCTCGGCCGACCGGCGCAAGCGCAAGCGCTCGTTGCCTTGATCCGGCAGCTCCAGGGGCGCTATGGCATCGCGACGACCGACGTCATCGGGCACGCGGAAGCCAACCGGCATCGCCTCTTCACCGACCTGCTCGGCTGGCGCAATGATCACACTGATTGGTCCATGGCCTCGATGACGACCCTGCGTTCCCGGCTTTGACGCCCCCGCGCGCTCGTCCCCGCTGCTCCTCGGGTGTCCTCGGGTGTCCTCGGGTGTCCTCGGGTGTCCTCGGGTGTCCTCGGATTCCCTTGGCTTTCCTCGTTCCCCTCACGGACCCACCCGCTCTGTGACACAGTTCACAGTGCCGCGGAACGACAGGGGCGCCCGCGACGGATCGTCTTTCGTCGAAGGGAGCCATCTCGTGTTTGGACGTTCGGTTCATCCCTCTCACGCACCTCACCTCACGCCCTACACAGGTGTGCGCACGCGCACCAGGTATGCCGCGGTCGGCGCTCTGCTCGCAGTCCTCGGTGCCGTCGGTGTCACCACCGCGGCGAGCGCCGCCGCCGACGGCCCCGGAGTCGGTATGCCGTATGTCGCCACGGTCGGCGACAGCTACATCAGCGGTGAGGCAGGTCGCTGGGCCGGCAACACCAATGGCAGCTCGTCCCGAATCGACGCGCTCGGCCCAACTGCTTACAACGACAACGCGACTCGCACCGCTGAGCAGATCAACCGATGCCACCGAAGCTGGGCGGCATCGGCATACATCGGAGGTGGCGTTGGTGGTGTCGTGCTGGCGTGCTCGGGCGCGACCACCGGCACGGCAACCACCTCGAATGGGTATTTCAAGCCCGGCTTGGACTTCGTAGACCTCGGTGGCGGCAAGGTTGGTCAGGCGCGGATGCTGCAGGACTTCGCGACCACCCACAACGTCACGATGGTCGTCGCGAGCATCGGCGGCAACGACTTCAACTTCGCCTCGATCGTGCAGTCCTGTGTGACGAACTACCTCCTGTCGCCGTCGTGGTGGCCCGACTACTGCTACGACGACTCGTCGGTCAAGGCCAACTTCACGTCAACAAACGTCGCGAGCGTGCGCGCCAAGATCAAGACCGCGCTGCTCAATGTTCGGCAGGCGATGCGCAACGCTGGGTATGCCGATTCGTCCTGGACGCTCGTCGTGCAGACTTACCCGTCGCCCATCCCTTCGGGCGCTGGTTTCCGCTACAGCCAAAGCGGTTTCACCCGGCAGAACACCGGCGGCTGCGGCTTCTGGAACAAGGACGCCGACTGGGCCAACGCCACCGCCCTGCCGACGATCAACGGTGCCGTCCGTGGCGCCGTGACCGACACGGGGATGACCAATGCCAGGGTTCTCGAGTTGCAGTCAGCCTTCAACGGGCGCCGACTCTGCGAGAACACGGTCGGCTTGCTGGAGGAAAAGGGCCTGGCCTCATGGCAGTCGGCGGGCGCGGTTGACAAGACCGAGTGGATTGACCAGATCCGCACCGTCTCGACAGCGACGAGCGCCTACTACATCCAAGAGTCGCTGCACCCGAACTACTGGGGTCAGTTGGCCGAGCGCAGCTGCGTGCGGATGGCCTACAACGGCGGCGTGGTCCGAGGCGGGACCTGCACGATCGCCGGCACCGGCCTCGTCGGCGGCGAACCCCGAATGCGACTGACCTAGCTTTTCCAGAGCTCCTTTCCAGGCCTAGTCTGCGGAGCGGCACAGGTCGAGCAGTTCGCGCCAGGATTCGATCTTGGTGCGGGCTCGGCCCAGTGCCGCTCCGCGCTCAATTTCGGCTACATCAATCGCTTGCCAATCGGCGAACGTTGTCGGCTTCACGCCACGCTCGGCCCACACGTCAACAATGTCGCGCCGTGGGCCGCCAGCGGCAGTCGCCTCGGCCCCCAAGTCAGCGCCCAAGTCGGCCCCCAAGTCAGCGACGAGATGACGAACCGTCTGGGCCGCATCACTCTTGTTGGTGCCGATGACGCCGACCGGCCCGCGCTTGACCCACCCCACGACATACTCCCGCGGCCGCACCACACCCTCGGCGTCGACCACCCGCCCCTCGACATTGGACACGACACTCGCCCGCTCGTCGAACGGCACCCCGGGCACGGGGATCGAGCGATACCCAATCGACCGCATGACGAGCTCGACCGGCAGCCGCTCGGTCTCCCCCGTCCCGACAACGCGACCAGACTCGTCGAGCCGGGTCCGCTCCAGCACCAGCGTCTCAACCCGTTCGGTGCCTTCCAGTGCCACCGGCCGCCGCCAAAACGCAAAGTGCAACCGGCGCGGCCCATCACCTTCTCCGCGGGCAGCCGCCTCCCGCAGGATCTCGACATTCGCTTTGGTGCGCCGGTCCAAATCGTCCGGTATGCCGTCAAACGCGTCCGGGTTCACCGTTACCGTGAGCCCCGGCAGCGACACGAGCTCGCGCAACTCGACGGTCGTGAAGCTCGCGAGGTGGGGCCCACGACGCCCGATCACCCACACATCCGACACATCGTGCCGACCCAACTCAGCAAGCACAGCCTCCGGCATGTCCGTCGTCGACAACGCCTCGGCCGACTTGACGAGGACTCGCGCGACGTCGACCGCGACATTGCCCACGCCGATCGCCGCCGCCGCCGTCACACCGGTGAGGTGCTGCGGTTGGGCGTCCGGGTGCCCGGAGTACCACGCGACAAACTCGCGCGCCGAGATACTCCCCGCAAGGTGCTCTCCCGGAACCCCGAGCTCGGCATCCTCGCTGGCGCCCACGGCATACACGACGGCGTCGTATGCCGCGAGGAGCTCCTCGCGGGAGGTGTCGGTGCCGAACTGGATGTGCCCGAGGAAGCGGACGCGCGGGTCGTCGAAGGTGCGCGCGAGGGCGTTGGCGACCGACTTGATGCTCGTGTGGTCGGGTGCGACGCCGTAGCGAAGGAGGCCGTAGGGCGTCGGGAGCCGGTCGATGATGTCGATGCGGACGGGGACGTCCGACTGCGCGATGAGCGACTGGGCGGCAAAAAGCCCGGACGGGCCGGCCCCCACGATGGCGATGCGCCGTTCTGGGACCGCTTCCGCTGGCGCGCCTGAAGCGGCCTCGGGTGATGCCATCCCAGTCTCCGTCGACTCGCTCATCGTTACCTCCGTCAGTGCGGACCGACCGTCAGCCAGCTGCTCCGGCGCGGGTCACGAGGCCGAGCGTAGCGACCCAGAGGGCGCCGCGGGAGGCAGCGTGGACGGGCTCAAAATGCGGGCCCCGATGTGATCGCTAAAGCGCGCCAACACCGGTCCCACGACGGCCAAAATCATGACGTATGCCGTCGCGATCAGACCCACCTTCGGGTGCCCTGCGGCGACCGCGAGACCTGCGATGACGATCGAAAACTCGCCTCGCGGCACGAGGGTGAACCCGGCCCGGAGGCGACCCTTCGGTCCGACGCCTTCGCGGCGGGCGGCATACCATCCCGTGGCGATCTTGGTCACCGTGGTGACGACGGCGAGGAGGGCACCCACGGCGAGATAGGGCGCGAGCTCGCGCGGGTCGGTGCTCAGGCCGAAAGAGACGAAGAAGAGCGCTGCAAAGAGATCTCGTTGGGGCGCAAGGATTTTACGGGCGCGTTCGGCGAGTCCGGCGGGGATAGCGATACCGACGAGGAAGGCGCCGACAGCGGCGCTCGCCCCGAGCGCATGGGTGGCGGCGGCCACGAGCATGGTGAGGCCGAGGACGCGGAGCATCACTTGTTCGTCGGTGCGGTGGGTGAGGATCTTGCCGATTCGACGGCTGGCGCGGGTGGCGGCGAGGAGGGCGAGCGCGACTGCACCGAGGGCGAGCGCGATGCCTCCGAGCGCTTGGAGGAAGCCTCCGCCGGCCAAGACGACCAGGAGGATGGGGAGGTAGATCGCCATCGCGAGGTCTTCGAGGACGAGGACCGAGAGGATCGCTGGGGTCTCGCGGTTGGGGGTGCGTTTGAGGTCAGTGAGCAGTTGGGCGACGATGCCCGACGAGGTGACCCAGGTGAGCCCGCCCATCGCGACGGCGGCGGGCCAGGGCAGACCGATGACGAGCGCCACCGCCACCCCGGGGATGGCGTTGAGAACGAGGTCGACGACACCTGACGGGCGGTGGCGACGCAGGCTGGACGAGAGCTCTTCAGGCGAGAACTCAAGACCGAGAGTGAGCAGGAGCAGGAGCACCCCCAGTTCGGCCGCGATCGTGACGAACCCATCTGCCGCGACCACCGGGGCAAACCCGCCATCGCCAAAGACGAGGCCCGCGAGGAGATAGAGCGGAATCGGCGAGAGACCGAATCGACGGGCGACCCCGCCGAGCAGGGAGATGCCGACAAAGATCAGCCCCAACTCGACGTAAACCAGGCCCGTGGGATCCATATCCGATGAAGTCTCCTGCTCGCCTAAACGGGTGCTGTCATGACCGGGACCGGGTCATCAGGGGTGAGGCCAAGCAACTCTGCGAGCGCTTCGAGGCCGCGTTCGCTGCCAATGGCGATGAGGGTGTCACCGGCGAGAAGGGTGAAGTCCGGCGCTGGCGCCGCAATGACATCGGGCCCCCGGACTACGGCGACAATCGAGCACCCCGTGCGAGTCCGAGCTTTGCTGTCGCCGAGGAGGCGGCCGGCATACCGAGATCCGGGGGCGACGACCAGGCGCCGCGTGTGCAGGCCGGGGATCTCCCTCGTGAGGTCCACAAGCCGCGCGCTGACGCGAGGAGACCCGAGCAGCTCGGCCACCGCGAGCGCGGCATGAGCGGCGAGCTCGAGCCGGTATTGGACCGCATCGGGGTCGGTGCGTTGATAGGTCACGATCTCGACGTCGCCGTCATGAGCGACGACGATCGCGATCGGCTGACCGTCGCGCGACTGCCCGTCGTAGCGGACCCCGACCCCCGGCAGCAGGGTTTCCGTGAACTCCATGCCTCATCCAAGCAAACTTCCAGTGCCGACTGGCAGTGATCTCGCCCTTTGTCACGGTTAGATAGCCCCCGTGAGCAGCATCCGCCGATTTGCCCTGGCCATTAGTGGCCTGGTCGGCGTGACTGCGTACGGCGTCGTGGGCTACATGTTCTTGGGCTACACCTTCCTCGATGCGCTCTATCAAACGTGTATGACGATGACGACCGTCGGCTATGGCGAGGTCCACCCGCCGACGACGGGGATGAAGATCTTCTCGACGAGCCTCATGATCATGGGCGTCGGCATTGCCCTCTACAACCTCACGGTCATGGTCGGCGCGATCACCGACGGCGAGGTCCAGCGGTACTTCGAAAGGCGCAGGATGGATAGGCGCATTGCCGCGATGAGCGGGCACGTCATCGTGTGTGGTTATGGGCGCGTTGGGCGGTCGGCACGCGATCACCTCAAGGCCATGGGCGCCCAGGTTGTCGTCGTGGACAACGTCCCGGAGCGAGTCGTCCACCTCGCCGAACCTCACCTCGTCGGCGATTGCACCCGCGACGACGTGCTCATCGCTGCCGGCATCGAGCGCGCGCGGGCGCTCGTGGCGACGTTGGAGTCTGACGCCGACACGGTCTATCTGACCCTGTCGGCTCGGGCCATCGCGCCAGATCTCGTCATCATCTCGCGGGCGCGGACGGTCGAATCGAAGGAAAAGCTCACCCTCGCTGGGGCCACCCGCGCGGTCAACCCGCAGCTCATTGGTGGTCGTCGGATTGCGGCCTTTGCCTTGCAGGCGCACGTTGCGGAGTTCCTCGACGTCGTCATGCATGACGAGGAGTTGGACTTCCGGGTGCAGCAGGTGCGGGTGTTACCGTCATCGCCACTCGCCGGTCAGCGGCTCGGGGATCTCGAGCTGGAGCGCCGGAGTGGGGCCCGGTTGCTGGCCTATCGACCGGCGGCCCGGCGGCCGTTTGAACCCAACCCTGAGCAGGACACGCTGTTGGCGCCTGGCTCGGTGCTGATTGCGTTTGGGAGCTTGACTCAGATCGACGCCCTCGCCGAGCTAGCCGCCCCGCAGTAGCTCGCCCTCCCTCCTCCGATTCGATACCCGTCGCCGACCCCTGCCTCGTCCCTGGGTATCGACTCGCCAAACCTCCCGGGGATTCGATACCCGTTGCCGACGCGCGGCTGGTGGTTCGGTATCGAGTCGGCGGACGAGGTGCCCTTAGCTCCTGTCGAGGGGGCGGATCACGAAGCCGGTCCGTAGCTTCGGCGTGAAGAAGGTCGACTTAGGCGGCATCAGCAACCCCTCACGGGCGGTGCGCTCGATCTCGGCCAGACTCGTCGGCCGGATGAGGATGGCAGCAGCCGCTCGCCCCTCCCGGAGCGCTGCCATGGTCTCCGGTATGCCGTGCTGGTAGTCGAGCACGGCCGCCGACCCCGCGAGGGTGTGTTCGAGCCACGCACCATCGAGTGAGCGGACACCGTCAAAGGCCCGTGGTCGAGGGGCGAGCCACGTGAGCCGACCATCGCGATCGAGCAATGCCAAGACTCCATCCCGCTCAAGCGCGTCGAGCACCTCGGCTGACGTGCCGTCTGCAAGCGACGGCCCCGGAGTCAGGATGAAATCGCGGCCCAGGAGATCGGCCAGCTCTGTCGGCCCGACACCGCTGACAAGCCGATGGATCGCGTCGATCGCGAGTTGATCCGGAGTCAGCTCACCGACGAACGCCAGCGTCGCCGCAGCCAACTCGCGCTGCTCGGTGGTAGCCGACGGGTCCGACTCGACTTCTGCCCGGTAGGCGCGGGCGACGCCATAGCGGTGGTGCCCGTCGGCAATCAAGACATCCTCCGAGCCGATGAGGGCGCAGAGCTGCGCGACGCGGTCCGGATCGGTCAAGCGCTCGACCTGATGCGTCACACCGTCGACAGTCAGTGATCCCGCCGCCCCGAGGGCCTCGCCCGGCTCGGAGAGAAGCTCGGCGAGACCGCCCGCAAGCGACAGCCCCCACACGGGCGACAGATTCGCACGAGTGGCCCGAGTCAAATCGAGACGATCCGTGGATGCCTTGGGGGTGGTCCGCTCGTGAGGCAGGACCCGCCCTTCGCCGGCGGCGACGACCTCGATCGCCCCGAGCACGCCGACGAGTTTGCGTTGTCGGCCGGTCTCGTCGGCAAAGCTCATCCGATAAACCGTCAGGCTCGGCACGTCATCGCGCACGAGCACGCCGCCATCCCGCCACGCCGCGAAGAGTGACGCGCTCACGGCATACCCCTGCGGAGTGGGTTCGGGGACGTCGAGGTGGGCGATGTTGTGGGGGTCGCGGGCCTGGAGAACCGCCACGTCGGCAGGCGACAAGACGTCATAGGGCGGGGCGATCACCCGGTCGGCAGCCACGTTCGAGGAGTACCGCCAAGCCCGAAAGGGCGCAAAACCCGCCATGCTCACTGAGTTTAGTGATCGGCACATCGTGAGATTGGCCCCTTTGGAGATGCGAGCATCCCCGTTGATCACGACAATAGGGATGTATGCCGTGCTTCGATGATCGGTGGCGGTCCCCCTCCCGTCCACTGATTTGAGGTCCTTGCCCCGGACTGATCGGACCACGGCATACTTTTTGGTCTCTTTGCGGCGATGCCGCGCGTGTCCGCGAAGGTAGCGTGAGGGTTTGACTTGTCACCGCATACCGGAGGAACGATGGCTCTGTCGGATTTCCCGCGCTATCCCCTGACGTTCGGACCCAGCCCGATTCACCCGCTGCGTCGCCTCAGCGACCACCTCGGCGGCGCGCAGATCTGGGCCAAACGGGAAGATGTCAACAGCGGGCTCGCGTTTGGCGGCAACAAGACCCGCAAACTCGAATACATCGTTCCCGACGTCATTGCGCAGGGTGCCGACACGCTCGTTTCTATTGGCGGCTATCAGTCCAACCACACCCGCCAGGTTGCTGCCGTCGCTGCTCACCTCGGTCTTAAATGCGTTCTCGTACAAGAGAAATGGGTTGACTGGCCGGACGCTGTGAACGACCGGGTCGGCAACATCATGCTCAGCCGGATCATGGGTGCTGAGGTTCGGCTCGACCCGGCTGGCTTCTCGATCGGCTTTCGGGACTCCTGGAAGCAAGCACTCGCCGATGTCAAAGAGCGTGGCGGCGTCCCATATGCCATCCCTGCGGGCGCATCCGATCACCGGCTCGGCGGGCTGGGCTTTGCCGGGTGGGCCGACGAGGTCGCCGTGCAGGAGCGTGAACTTGGTGTCTTCTTCGACACCATCATCGTGTGCTCTGTGACCGGGTCGACCCATGCGGGGATGATTGCGGGCTTCGCCGGGCAAGATCGGCCGCGTCGAGTCATCGGCATCGACGCCTCCGCCAAGCTCGACGAGACCCGCGAACAAGTGGCTCGGATCGCCCGCAACACCGCGTCCCTCATTGGGCTGGAGCGCGAGTTGCGCGACGACGAGATCACGGTGTTGGAGGGCTGGGCAGGCGACCTTTATGGGGTGCCAGTGCAGTCGACGCTCGATGCCATTCGTCTCGTCGGGCGCCTTGAGGGCGTCATCCTCGACACCGTCTATGAGGGCAAGTCGATGGCCGGGTTGATCGACCTGGTGACCAGCGGCGACATCCCCAAGACCAGCAACGTCCTGTATGCCCACTTGGGCGGCCAGCCGGCGCTCAACGCCTACAGCGCGCTCTTTACGAGCTAGCGGGGGTCGCCTCCCGGGCCTGAACCCATCGATGAAACTGCGCCCGCTACTGCGCCTCCAGTAGCGAGCGCAGTTTCATCCGTTGTATGCCGTCCGCATGGCTCGCGTGCGCGGCATACTCCCCTGCTCGCGGCGCGTGGGAGACTCGGCGAGAGCCGACTGTGGCGAGGCACTGGCGAGAGGCGCACGGCATACCCCATGGACTTTTATTCGATCTATGACCAGGGTTTCGCGCGCGTGGCGGCGGCGACCATCCCGGTCTCGCTCGTCGACCCGGCAGCCAATGCCGAGACGATCCTCGCGGCCGCGCGGCAGTGCAGCGACGATGGCGTGGCGGTCGCGGTCTTCCCGGAGATGGGGCTGACGGGCTACTCGATCGAGGATCTCGTCCTCCAAGACACCCTGCTCGACGCGGTGGATGCGGCGCTGGCGACCATCGTCGAGGCAAGCCGCGACCTGCTCACCGTCCTTGTCGTCGGGGCGCCCTTGCGGGCGCGGTCGCGGGTCTTCAACTGCGCCGTCGTGATCCATCGCGGGCGGGTCCTCGGGGTGGCGCCCAAGTCCTACCTGCCGACCTATCGCGAGTTCTACGAGTCGCGGCAGATCGCGCCGGGTGGCGACGTGCGTGGTGTGAGCAGCGTGATGCGAGTGGGCGGGGTCGAGGTTCCGTTCGGGTCCGATTTGCTGTTCCGCGCGGTGGACGTGCCCGATCTGGTCCTGCACGTCGAGGTGTGCGAGGACATGTGGGTGCCGATCCCGCCGTCGGCCGAGGCTGCGCTCGCGGGCGCGACCGTGCTCGCCAATATCTCCGGCTCGCCGATCACGGTCGGCAAGGCTCGCGACCGGGCGATGCTCTGTGAGTCCGCGTCGAGCCGGTGCCTCGCGGCATACCTGTATGCCGCTGCGGGAGAAGGCGAGTCGACCACGGACCTGTCGTGGGACGGCCAGACGATGATCTGGGAGAACGGAGTGCTGCTCGCTGAGAGTGAGCGATTCCCTTCTGGCGCAAGGATTTCTGTGGCTGACGTCGATCTGGCGCGCCTGCGGCAAGAGCGGATGCGGCAGGGGACGTTTGACGACAATCGGCGCACGCACGGCGCGCGGACGGGTGCGTTCCGGGAGGTGACCTTTGAGCTGGCGCCGCCGCGGGGTGACCTCGGGCTTCGGCGTTCGATCGATCGCTACCCGTTTGTGCCCGACGATGCCGCCTTGCTCGCGCAGGACTGTTATGAGGCGTATTCGATCCAGGTTGCGGGGTTGGAGCAGCGGCTGCGCGCGATCGGTCAGCCCAAGATCGTCATTGGCGTCTCGGGCGGCCTCGACTCGACCCACGCGTTGATCGTCGCGTGCCGGGCGCTCGATCGGTTGGGGCGGCCGCGGACTGATGTTTTGGCGTTCACGATGCCTGGTTTTGCGACGAGCGATCACACCAAGAGCAATGCGATTGCTCTGATGGAATCGCTCGGGGTGACCTGGGCCGAACTTGATATCCGGCCGGCGGCAACGCAGATGTTGCGCGACATGGGGCACCCGTTTGGTGAGGGCAAGCCGGTCTATGACGTGACCTTCGAAAACGTCCAGGCGGGGTTGCGGACGGACTACTTGTTCCGGATCGCCAACCAGCGCGGGGGGATTGTGCTCGGGACCGGCGACTTGTCGGAGCTCGCGCTCGGCTGGTGCACCTATGGAGTCGGCGACCAAATGTCGCATTATGGTGTCAACACGGGTGTGCCAAAAACGCTGATGCAGCACCTCATCCGATGGGTCATCGCGTCGGGGCAGTTCTCGCCCGAGGTTGGCGCGACGCTGCAGTCGATTCTCGACACCACGATTACGCCGGAGTTGGTGCCGCACGAGGAGGGCAAGGCGCCGCAGTCGACCGAGGCCATGATCGGGCCGTATGCGTTGCAGGACTTCACGTTGTATTACCTCCTGCGCCACGGCTTGCCGCCCTCGAAGATCGCCTTCCTCGCATGGCACGCCTGGCATGACGCGGCGCGGGGGCAGTGGCCGGAGGGCTACCCGGACGGCGCGCGGACGGCATACCCCCTGTCGGAGATCCGGCATTGGCTGGAAGTGTTCTTGAAGCGGTACTTCGCGAACCAGTTCAAGCGCTCGGCGCTGCCCAACGGACCCAAGGTTGTGCGCGGCGGCTCGCTATCGCCGCGTGGTGATTGGCGGATGCCGTCCGACGCGTCCGCGCGCACCTGGCTCGCCGAGTTGGCGGCCAACGTCCCCGCGGAGTGAGCTCCCCTCTCCGAGTGAGTCCCGTCCGCGCAATCGATACCCGTTGACGAGTCGGGCCTCGCCCGTCGGTATCGAGTCGCCGAACTCTTCGCCCAATCGATACCCGTTGACGAGGGCAGACTCGGCGTTCGGTATCGAGTCGCCGAACTCTTCGCCCAATCGATACCCGTTGACGAGGGCAGACTCGGCGTTCGGTATCGATTCGAGGGGGAGGCCGCGTACCAAACCGTCGGCTAGGTCATCAGCTCGGCCAGCAGGAGGTGACCGAGGGCTTCAAACTCTTCGGCGCCCACGTGATGGGACCACACGGCCACACCGACCGCGTCGCGCACCCGGTGGCGTCGCCACTCAGCGGGCTCCCGCGGATCGCTCCCATATCCGTCGAAGAAGGCCGCCTCCAGCACGGGGGCGGACCGGAAGACTTTCGTCGTCGATCTCACGAAATCAGTCATCGCCGGACGGAGGGCAGCCCGCCCGAAGTCGATCGCACGGACCTCGACGCGGCCACCCGGCATACCCTCCGCGAGCCAGTTGCGCGGCTGGAAGTCGCCGTGGGTCGGCACCAGCGTGACCGGCGGGGTCGGCCACGACGCGATCTCCTCGCGCACTCGGCGCACCATCTCGGGATGAATCCCGTGGTCTTTGGCCAGCCACCCAAGGATGGACGCATTGGCATCTGCCTCGTAGTCGGGGTCGAGGTGCACCGCGTGCGCGGGCTGTGCGTGCAGCGCCGCCAAGAGCTCGCCCGCCTGCCGAAACACCTCGGGGTCAACCGCGTATGCCGTGTCGAGCACCAATTCCCCGGGCAGGAACCGCGTGACGAGCAACTTCGCCCCGACATCGGCCGCAACCAATCGCGGTGCCCGACCCGTCTCGACCCAGGGGCCAAGCCACTCGCGGTGCGCGCGGATTTCGCGGGCAATGTGATGATCGCTCTCGCCACCAGCCTTGACGATGAAGCGCTCCTCGCCGTGCGTCACCTCGAGCACGATGGTCGCAATCAGCCCCCACCCGTGGCTACGGACGACCCGCGCATCCGGCAGCCATTCGACAAGGAGGTCACGCTGCGCCTTGCTGAGGACTTCAACGCCAACCATGACGTCATAACCTAGTGAGTCGATACCCGAGAGCCAGTTAGCCCTGGGCTTCCGGTATCGAATGAGTGGTGGGCGTGCCTCAGGTGGGGAGGCCCTCGCGGTCGGCCCACTCCAATAGCTCATCGAGCCGGTATGCCGTGTCGTCGATCCCCGAATGAAGGTCGCCAAGGGCGGCATACCGAGCCGGAACGGTCGCCAACGTGAAGTCACGCGGCTCGACGTCGGCGACCTCGTCCCAGGTGATCGGCGTTGACACCGTGCCAGCAGCCACTCCCCGCACCGACCACGCTGCGGCAATGGTGTGATCACGGGCATTCTGGTTGAAGTCGACAAACACGTGCCGCGGGTCGCGGTCCTTGCGCCACCAGGTGACGGTCGCATCGTCGGGCGCGCGGCGGCATACCTCGGTGCCGAAGGCGAGCGCCGCCCGCCGCACGTCGGCGAACTCCCACCGGGGCTCGATCCGGACATAGACGTGCAGACCATTGCCGCCGGACGTCTTGGGGTAACCCTCAATCCCCAACTCCCCCAACACTTCTCGCACCACACCGGCCACGCTGCGGACTTGGGCAAAGGACGCATCAGGCATCGGGTCAAGGTCGATCCGCCACTCATCGGGTCGGTCAACGTCAGCGCGGCGCACGTTCCAGGGATGGAACTCGACGGTCGACATCTGCACCGCCCAAATCACCGCGCCCAACTCGGTGACGCACAGTTCGTCGGCGGTCCGGTTGTAGCGCGGGAAGTGCAGCTTGACGGTCTCGACCCACGGCGGCGCGCCCGCGGGAATCCGTTTCTGGTGCACCTTTTCGCCCGCGAGCCCGTCAGGAAACCGGTGCAGCATGCACGGCCGCTCGCGCAGCGCCCGCACGATGCCCGGCCCGACCGCCAGGTAGTACTGCGCGAGGTCGAGTTTGGTCCACCCGTGCTCCGGGAAGTAGACGCGGTCGGGGTTGCTCAGCCGTACCAGTCGACCGTCGACGTCGAGCTCGATCGCGGGAGAGTTGCTGCGGGCGGCCATGACGGCACGGTACGCCACCGGGCTTCGACCGATTCGATCGACCGCATTCGATACCCGACGCCCAGGCCTGCCCCGCAACCAGGTATCGAATCGAATCCGGCACCCCCCTGCCATTCGATATCCGACGCCCAGGCCTGCCCCGCAACCGGGTATCGAATCCGGGGGGTGCCGCCGAAACAAAAACACGAAGGGCCGCCGTCAGGGGGTACGGCGGCCCTTCGCGGGCTCATGTTTCAGCGACGATACAGAACCCTTGCCGCGGATTTCAAGTCAGAGGGCCGAGACTTCGTCGGTAATCGCAGAAACCGCGTCTTGACCGATCATTCCGCCTGCCATCGCGACGGCCTGCGCGGCCGGCATACCCGCCGCCATCCCGATCATGGGGTTGGTCGTGATCCCGGGTGCGTGCTTTTCCATGATCGCGACTACCTCGGGGTCGGCCAGCAACTGACCGAGGGTGGTGGTGGTGATGTCGTACTTGCCCATGGCCGAACCTTCCTTAGGTGGGTCACGTCGTTGTTACCCGCTAGTAGCAATCATCGCATATCCGGCCGACCGGACGAGGCGCCTTAGCAGCGTCGCATTCAGCGCGCAACGACAACACCGTCGGTATGCCGGTGGGCTCGAACCGCGGCCACGACCACGATCACTGCGGCGAGGATCGCAGCTCCAGCGGTGAGGCCAGAGCGGGGCGAGTCCCCGAGTCGTCCCACGGCAATCCACCCGAGGCCCCACGCCATGGCGGCG
Source organism: Actinomycetales bacterium (assembly GCA_016715285.1). Lineage (GTDB taxonomy): Bacteria > Actinomycetota > Actinomycetes > Actinomycetales > Dermatophilaceae > Phosphoribacter > Phosphoribacter thorii. Next base: position 411,865 of record JADKAO010000002.1, read on the forward strand.
GCGACGGCATACCGGCCTCCCAGTGCACGCGCGAGATGCACCCCGACGCCTGCGGCGACCAAAAGCACTACTGCCGCAATGACATCGGCAAGAGGCGAGGGCGGTGTTACTCCGCTGCCCACGAGCGACGCGGCGATATTGGCGCACGTCGCGACCGACACCCAGCCGAGATAGAGCCCAAACGTGCCGTCCACGATGACCCGCTCGACCGCGCCCCTAGCCGGGTGCTCGGTGAGCCGCCGCACCAACACACCCAGCACAAGCACCAACGCAACAATCACCGCGACGCTCACCCATAGCCACCCCACTTGCGTCACGAGCAGCCACGCGGCATTGAGCAACATCGACGCCGCTGCCAGCCACCCAGTCGCTCGGGCCCGCGCGCTCGTAGCCTGGGCAGGCAGCAGCTGCCACACCGTGTATGCCGCGAGCCCGAGGTAGATGACCGACCAAATCGAGAACGCCGGCACGGCAGGTGCGATCAGCGTGGCGTTGGCCGCCAAGCGTCCACCCGACGATTCCTCGACGCGGGTCCCGATGACGCCGACGCCGACGAGCGTCCCAAAGACGCACGCCACTTCACTGAGGACGACCGCCACCTGACGCACCCGGTCGGCCCGGGTCGGCGCCGCCGCGCTGCCTCCGCGTTCGTCGATGTGAGCACTCATCGCACCTTCTCCAATCCCAGTTGCCACACGTCGAGGTGCCCTGACCGGAACCCCGCCTCTGAATAGGCGAGGTAGAACTCCCACACCCGCACAAAGGTCTCGTCAAACCCCATGGCCAGCACATCCGCACGCCGTGACATGAAGCGCTCGCGCCACAACCGCAGCGTGTGGGCATAGTCGGGACCGAGGCTCCGCGCTGGCCCGATTCGCAGCCCCGCACCACGCGCTTGGCTCGAGATCGCCTCGAGGCTCGGGATGAGACCGCCCGGGAAGATGTACTTGTGCACCCATGAATACGCGTGGCGGGAGGCGAGCATCCGCTCGTGGGGCATCGTGATCGCCTGCAGCCCAAAGCGACCACCGACCTCGAGCGCGTCGGAGACGGCGCGGAAGTATGCCGGCCAAAACTCCTCCCCGACCGCCTCGATCATCTCGACGCTCACGACCGCGTCATAGGTGCCTTCGACCTCGCGGTAGTCCCGCAGCTCAACCAGCACCCGATCGCTCAACCCGGCAGCAGCGACCCGCTCGCGGGCCAACGACTGCTGCTCTCGAGACAACGTGATGGTGTGGACAAACGACCCACGGCGCGCGGCCTGCATCGCTAGGTGCCCCCAGCCCGACCCGATCTCAAGCAGCCGTGCCCCCGGCCGCACCCCGGCGAACTCGAGGATGCCGTCGATCTTGCGCTCCTGCGCAGCCGCCAGACCGTCAAAGCCCACCTCGCGATCCCCCGCAAACCAGGCTGCCGAGTAGCTCATCGTCTCGTCGAGGAAGGCAGCGAACACCTCATTGGACAAGTCGTAATGCCGAGACACGTTGACCCGGGCACCAGCGGGGTCGTTGGCCTCAGTTCGCGGGTGCCGCGGTTCGACAACCGTCCGGAACTTGCGCAACCACCCCGGCACGATGTCGGTCAGCCGCTCCGCAAACGGGGTGAGCACGTCAGCCAGGTCAGTGTCCGGCCCGGCTCGCCACTCACCGGCCATAAACCCTTCTCCGACACCGATTTTAAGATCCCGACCGACGCGGTCAAAGAACCGCCAGTCAACGATCTCCATCACCGGCACGCCTACCTCAGCCGCGCCCAACACTGAGCCATCGGGCAGGCGCACTTGCAACGGCATACCCCTCACGACCCGCCGCAGCAAGGCGCGCACCGCGGCCCCATGGAGCGGGGCCCGCCTCGCGGGCGGCATCTCTGAGGGGGTAGGTGCAGGGGGGAGCCCCCGTGCCACATCGAGCGTCATTCGAGTCCTCGCGGTGGAGTGTGTGGGCGCCGCGGCACGACCGGCAAACGACGCCAGAGACGTATGCCGTGCCACCGGATCCGGGTCACGGTCTGGCGCGAAGCCAGCGGTGTGCGCAGTTCAGCACGCACGACAGTCCGTGCAGTTGCGCGCGATGGAGTGCCGGTGAACGTCGCGACAAACACCGGTAACCCGCCTTGCACCAGCGTCACCGACACCGCGACCCGCCGGTCGGTCAAGGTCAGTCGGACCCGGTATCCACCCGCGACCGCAAAGAAGGGCGAGACATAGAACTCCTTCGGGACATGCCCGACCCCCTTGTCATTGACCTGCAACAGCTGCGCGTGGCGCTCCCCATACGTGTTGTGAATCTCGAGCACCGCCCACCGCGCCGCGCCATCGGGCCCCAGGCACCAGAACACCGACAGCGGGTTGAAGACATGGCCGAGGGAGCGGGCGGCAGCAAGCATGACCACGCGGTCATTGCCGCCAATCGACTCGCCTTGTGCTTCGACGAACCGTTGCAGCCCGGCGCGGATCCCCTCGTCGCCGCGGAAGTGATCGGCCCCAGCAAAGGACCGCCACGGGCGTGAGCGAGGCAGCGCGGCGAGGTCGACAAGCCACAGATGAGTGCGCATCCGCACGGTATGCCGGATCGGCGTGCGCCGCTCATGCCGCACCTCGCCGACCACGATCGCTGGCAGCTGCGGCAGGGACGGATGAGCCGGCAAGCCGGGTTCGGACGGCAGCTGCGGCAGCGACGGCGGCAGCGACGGCGACGGCAGCGACCTACCCGAGGTCTCCCCCCGCGGGGCAACGTCGCGCGCGCCCGTCACCATGCGGCACCGAGCCGTTGGGCGGCATACGCGCCCGATCGTGCGCCGTCCTCGTGGAACCCCCACCCGAAGTGCGCCCCGGCAAAGGCGAGGCGCGGCCCCCCGGCGTCTCGGAGCCGATCTGCCGCGGCGACCGCGTCGGTGGTGAAGATCGGGTGTCGGTAGGTCATCCGGGCGAGCGCCGCGTCCTCCCGAACCCACCCGCGCGGGTTGAGCGTGACGAGCAGATCGTCGCCGGGCAGGTCCATCAGCCGGTTCATCCAATACGACACGAGGACCTCGTCGGCATGGTCGTCGCAGGCTCGGAGCCGATAGTTCCAACTCGCCCGGGCCTTCGCGCGCCGCGGCAGCACCGAAGCGTCTCGGTGGAGCCAGGTCTCGTTGTTGGAGTACCCGATTGCCGCGAGCGACGCTGACTCTTGATCGCTGGGGTCCGACAGCATCGCCAGGGTGTCGTCCGCGTGCGTCGCCATGACGCAAACGTCCCCCGACACCAGCTCCCCAGACGCGAGGTGCACGTCAACAGCGTCAGCGCGCCGCTGCACCGCACGCACCGGCATACCAGCACGCTCTGTGTGCCCCGCGGCACGAAGCCGCGCAACCAACTCGTCGACATAGGTCGCGGACCCGCCGACGACCGTCCGCCAGGTCGGAGAGCCGCCAATCGCGAGCATCCCGTGGTGCTCGAGGAACGCGAACAGGTGCCGGGCTGGGTACGCGAGCGCGTCCTCGTGCCCCGAGGACCACACACACGCGACCAGGGGGAGCGCAAAGTGCCGGATTGTGTATGCCGGGAACTTCGCGTCGCGCAGGAAGTCACCCCACGTCTGGGTCGGGTCACTCTCACCGGCCAACACAGCTCGCGCGCGCCGGTGGAACCGCGGCACATCGGCGAGCAGCCGGACGTAGCGAGGATCAGCCAGGCGGGCTGGTTGGGCGACGACACCAGAGCCGCCGGTGCCCCCGGCATACTCCAATCCGCAGCCGCCGCACGAGACACTCATGCTCATCTCGGTGGGCTGGGTGGCGATCCCGAGTTCGGCGAAGAGGCGCAGCAGGGTCGGGTAGGTGCGCTCGTTGTGGACGATGAACCCGCTGTCGACCCGCAGTTCACTCCCCTGCCCGGCGGTGCCGCGCACGGTATGCGTGTGCGCGTGACCACCCACGCGATCCTCGGCCTCGATAAGCGTCACGGCGTGGGTGCGGGCAAGGACGTGTGCAGCCGTGAGTCCGGCCACTCCGGCTCCGACGACAACGGCTGTCGGCCGGCCACTGAGCGCGGACCGCGTCGCCGAGGAGTCGGCCGCCGTCGGGTGGATCATAAGCGCCATTTTCCATGGCTGTACAAGGTTTGTCCAACCCTGATGGTTGTGAATGGACCCAAGGCCGGCTCAGGGCGGGTCTTGAGGGCCTACGATTGACAAACGATGTACACCATCAAGCGCGCTGCCGAGATCACCGGAGTCCCGGTGGCGACCCTGCGCGCGTGGGAACGCCGGTATGCCGTGGTGCGCCCTGAGCGCACCAGCGGCGGATACCGCCTCTATGACGACCGCGCGCTCGCCGACCTGGTCACGATGAACGCCCTTGTCGAGCAGGGGTGGACCGCGAGTCAGGCCGCTGATGAGGTCGCTCGGCGGCGGATGATTACCGACGACACCGACCCCAATGCCGGGCTCCACCGACCTCCACTGCCGGTCGCTGAGCCTGAACTCGTCGACGAGTTCATCGAAGCTGCCAAAGCCCTCGACCCGGCAGCGCTAGCCCAGACTCTCGATGTCGCCTTCAGCCGCGGGTCTATTGAGTCGGTCACCACCGGCTGGCTGCTCCCCACCCTCGCGGCGCTCGGCGACGCGTGGGTCCACGGCACGGTCTCCATCGCTGGCGAGCACCTTGCCAGCCACGCGATCCTGCGGCGCCTCAGCACGGCATACGAGGCTGCGGGGACTCCGCGCACGGGGCCGCACATTGTCGTGGGTCTGCCCGAAGGCAGCCACCATGAGCTCGGTGCCCTCGCGTTCGCGACCATCGCCCGACGTGAGGGGGCGGTCGTGCTGTATCTGGGCGCGAACTTGCCGCCGCAGGAATGGGTTACCGCGGTCCAACTCCACGAAGCGGAGGCGGCGGTTATCGCGGTGCCCAGCAAGGGCGATGTGGACGCGGCGAGCCGCACCGCACGCGCGCTCGCAGCGGCTCAGCCGGGTCTCGTGATTGGTATCGGTGGTTTCGAGCAGGAGGCGGTGACCGGCCCTGGCCGCAAGCTCGGCCACGACCTGGTCGCTGCCGCGCACGGACTCGTCGACGAACTCGCAGGCTAGCGGGCGCGTTTCGCCGCCCGGCGGGCCTTGAACTTCGCGACCCGCGCCGACATCGCTTCGCCCGCTGCTTCCGCAACGATCGAGGCGCGTGAGCGGCCTTCTTCCTTATTGGGCAGGGCGAGGACGATGATCTTGGCCCACGCCGAGGCGACCTGCTTGGGGTATGACCCGGTCACATAGTGCAGGCCATAGCGACGGCAGATGTCGCGGACCTGGGGTGCAATCTCGTAGTAGCGGTTGCTCGGCAGGTCGGGGAAGAGGTGGTGCTCGATCTGGTGCGACAGGTTGCCGGAGAGGAAGTGCACGATCCACGGGCCGGAGATGTTGCCCGAGCCGAGCATCTGCCGGACATACCACTGGCCGCGGGTCTCGTTCTCGATCGAGTCCGGGGCGAAGGTGTCGACGCCATACGGGAAGTGACCGCACAGGATGACGCCATTGGCCCAGAGGTTGCGCAGGATGCTCGAGGTCGCGTTGGCGGCCATCGTCGTGAGCGCCGACGGGCCGGACAGCAGCGGCCACAGGACGTATTCCTTGCCGAGCTTCTTGATGATCTTGCCGCGGAAGGCTTCCCAGCGCCGCTTGGCTTCGTCCTTGGGCATCTCGCCGTTGATGATCGAGTGGAGTTGCAGGTCGTAGGACGCGATGCCCCATTCAAAGAACAGCGCGTTGAGCAAGCTCCAGAACGGCTGCGCGAGTGAGCCGAGCGTCCACGGCTGGTCGGGGTCGACTCGGAAGAGTCCATACCCGAGGTCGGAGTCCTTCTCCAGCACGTTGGTGTAGGTGTGGTGGGTGACGTTGTGGGTGTCCTGCCACTGCGCCGCAGGTGAGACGAAGTCCCACTCCCACGTCGTCGAGTGGATCTTGGGGTCGCGCATCCAGTCCCATTGACCGTGCAGGACGTTGTGGCCAATCTCCATGTTGTCGAGGATCTTGGAGAGCGTGAGGCCGGCAGTGCCGAGGATCCACGCCGGCGGGAACAGCGAGAAGAGCAGGACTGCGCGGCTTCCGAGTTCGATATAACGCTGGGCTGCAATCGTTTTGCGGATGTATGCCGCGTCGCGGGCACCGCGCGAGTCGAGCACCTGCTGCCGGAGGGCGTCGAGCTCACGACCCAGCGCCTCAAGATCGGCCGCACTCAAGTGCGCAGTCGGGTCTGGGCGACCGGACGGCTTGGGGTGCAGGACCCGCTCACCGGTGCCCACGACCGACAACCGGCTGGAGTGCGCCGCCACCTGGACCAGCTGGGGGTGTGCCTGATGGGGCAGCGTGTCGTCCAGGTCAAACCGGGGCTCGGCGACGAGGGTCATGAAGGCTCCTTCTCGGGGCGTACGGTCGTGCTCACGTGCGAGCGGTCAGTGCGCGATCTGGCAGTCGCCGGCAGGCGCCGACACGCAGGTTTGAATAGCGACTCCGTCGCCGGGGGCGGCATACGTGATCTCGCCGGTGCGAAGGTCACGAACCGCGCCTTCGGTGAGCGGGAGCACGCACTTGAAACAGATCCCCATCCGGCAGCCGGACGGCATGAGCATCCCGGAGGCTTCGGCGGTCTCGAGGATGGGGGTGGCGCCGTCACCGTCGAGGGTGCGGCCCGCCGTGGTGAAGGACAGGAGGCCTCCGTCGCCGGCGGCGATGAGGTGCGGGCGGAACCGCTCGAGGTGCAAGGCACCGGCGAGTCCGGCTGCGTCGTAGAAGGTTTGGGCCGCGTCGAGCATCCCGCCCGGACCGCATACCCAGGTCTCGCGCTCGGCCCAGTCGGGCACGATGGCGGGAATGTCGGCGAAGGACAGCATGCCGTCAGAGTCGGTATGCCGCGTCACCAGGCGGATGCGCCCGGTCGCCGACAGCGCTGCGAGGTCGCCAGCAAAGATGACGTCGCGGGCGGTCGGAGCGGAGTGGACGAGGACGACGTCAGGGAGCTCGTGGAGGTGGTTGCGGAGCATGCCCATGACCGGGGTGATGCCGCTGCCGCCAGTGATGAACAGGACCTTGCGGGGGCGCGGCGTTGTCATGACGAAGTCGCCAGCGGCGTCATCGAGGTGGATGAGGGCGCCGGGCTTGATCTCGTGGACGAGATGGTTGCTCACGAGGCCGCCGGGGATCGCTTTGACCGTGATCGCGATGCGGCCGTCGGGGCTGTCGACGAGCGAGGTCAACGAGTAGGTGCGCCAGTGGCGGACCCCGTCGATCTCGACGCCAACGCGGACGTATTGACCGGGAGTGTGGCCAGCCCAGCTAGCACCCGGGTGGATGATGAGGGTCGCCGCGTCGGGAGTCTCAAGGCGAATGCGCTCGACGCGACCGGCGAGATCCGCGCCGGGGCGGAGCGGGCTGATGAGGTCGAGGGTGCCTGGAGGCAGCAGGGGCTTGGCCAGAGCGTCGGCGACTCGCCACGCTCGGTCACGCAGTGACATGGGGCGACGGGCAGGCCTGACCGCAAGGGACATAGAACCCATTCTCCCGAAGCTTCGGGCTACAATTCTGCCGACTCGACGTGAATCAACGATCACTTTTTGTTGCTTGCGAACAAAACTCGGCGTCATTCGGCGCGGCGTCGCCAAGAGGGGGACCAATGTCGGCATCATCGCCCACTCACCCCTCGTCCCAATCGTCGTCGCAATCGTCGTCACAAACGTTGTCGCATTCGCTGCCAGACTCGGGAGGGCAAGCCGCGTCGACAACAGCGTCGGCACCCGCGTCGGCTCCCGAGCCGACACCAGCCTCGTCAGCAGAGCCTCAGCCAAGCCCGCGCGCGCCTGGGGACGCGAGACTTGAGGCCGCCGTCTCGGCTCACCCGTCGCGATGGCTCGACGAGGATGCTTACGAACGGCTTCGGGCGTCAGTGCCAACGGTCGCCGACGAGGCCGTCGAGACGATCGTGCTCGAGGTCCCGAGCTACTCACGCGCTTTCACCGGTGCCATGGGCACGGCCATCCGCACCGCAGTGCAGCTCGCCCTCGTCAACTTCCTCGACCTTGCCCGCACCGACAGCTCCGTCGACCCGGCCCAGCCGATCGCGCCGAGCACGACCGGCGCCTTCGAGCTCGGCCGGGGCGAAGCGCGCAGTGGGCGTTCCATGGACGCTCTGCTCGCGGCATACCGCGTCGGTGCTCGAGTCTCTTGGCGCGGCCTCTCGCGCGAAGCGGTGGCAGCGGGGGTGAGCGCCGCGACGCTGGGGTCGTTCGCGGAACTCGTGTTTGCCTACATCGATGCGCTCTCGGCAGCGAGCCTCAGCGGGTATGCCGAGGAACTCAACCTGGTCGGCCGCGAACGTGAGCGCGACCGTGAGCGACTTGCCGAGCTCCTCGTGCGCGGGGCCGACGAGGAGGCCCTCGTCGACGCCGCTCGCCGCGCGGAGTGGACTCCCCCGCGCACGTTGTCAGCGGTCTTGTTGAGCGATGGCCAGGCGCGGTCGGTCTTTGGGGTGATCGACGCCCGCACGCTGGCCGTAAGCGGCGACCTGCCCGGGGTGATCGGGGGCACGACCTTGCTCCTCGTGCCCGAGCTGTCAGGGCGCGATCGCGAGCGGTTCATGCGGCAGCTGCAGGGGCGGGGGGCGATCGTCGGTCCGGATCGGCCGTGGTTGCAGGTGCGGTCCTCCTTTGCCCGGGCGGTGCGGGCGCAGCAGCTGCCGCGGGTGGCTCGGCGCGAGAGCATCGACACGGACGAGCATCTCGTCGGGCTGCTGCTCTCGGGCGACCCTGAGTTGCTCGCCGACCTCTATGAGCAGGCGCTCGCGCCGATGGCGTCGGTCCGGCCGACGACCCGACCCCGGCTGGAGGAGACGCTGCGGTCGTGGCTGCTTCACCACGGACGGCGGGACCTGATGGCGGCGCATCTCTATGTCCACCCGCAGACGGTGCGCTATCGGATGGGGCAGCTGCGGGAGTTGTTTGGTGACCGGCTTGATGACCCTGAGGAGGTGCTGCGGCTGACCATTGCGCTCGCTGTGCGCCCGGTCAGCCTGACCGATGCGACGTCACCGTCAAGCTGACCCCACTTCTGGACTCGCCAGATGTCAGTAGTGGTGGCTTCCCAGCGCCTGAAACCACCACAACTGACATCTCGCGAGTCCCCTACATCAGCCGATACATCTAAACATCAAAATCAATGATGCTATGATGCCCCATGGCCAGGACGACCGTCGCCCTTGACGCAGACGTGGAGTCGATGCTCGCTCGCCTGATGGCTGAGCGGGGGATCTCCTTCAAGGAAGCACTCAACTCGACGCTCCGGCGCGGCTTGACGGCCACTGCCAGCCCGGTTGACGTTAGCTTCCCGACCGTCGCCATGGGGGCACCACTCGTCGACCTCACCCATGCGCTCCGCTTGGCAGGGGAACTCGAAGACGATGAGATCGCGCGCGAGCTAGCTGCGGGCCGATGAAGATCGTCGACACCAACATCCTGCTGTATGCCGTCAACGAGGACTCCCAGGCGCACGTCGCCTGCCGCGAGTGGCTCCAGACCGCGCTCGCAGGCAACGAAGCCATCGGCCTGCCGTGGCTGAACCTGCTCGCCTTTGTCCGGGTCTCGACCAATCCCCGCGTTTTCCCTCGTCCGCTCACGGTCAGCGAGGCGATGGGCTACGTCCAGGGTTGGCTGGCCGCGCCGTGCACCGTCACTCCCGAGCCAACTCCCCGACACGCCCAGGTCCTCGCGGGATTGCTCAACACCTCTGGCACGGCGGCCAACCTCACCAATGACGCCTACCTCGCCGCCCTTGCCCTCCAGGCTGACGCAGACGTCGTCACAATGGACCGCGACTTCTTGCGGTTCGGGGTGCGCATTGTCGTGCCCGGAGCGTCGTGAGCTCGGTTGCGGCTAGCCCAAACCTCCGCGCCCTGCGCGAGATGTCAGAAGTGGTGGCTTCCCAGTGCCTGAAACCACCACTAGTGACATCTCGTGTGGTCGACCCAGCCCATCGCCCCGTCAGCTGAGGACGTCCTTGCGGCGGAAGTGGCGGTAGGCAAGCCCGGTGAACACCACGGCATACAGGATCGACCAGAGTGCGCCGTGACGCATCGCGGTCCAGTCCGTCGTGGGGGTGAAGAGGTCGAGCCAGGCCCGCTGGTAGTACATCGGCACCCCGTGGCGCAGGTCGCCGAGCGCGTCAATCTGCCCGAGGATTGACCCGAGGATCGTCAGCAGCACCGCGCCGCCGACCGCCGCGAGCGGGGCATCGGTGCGCACTCCGAGCCAGAACGCGAAAGCTCCCACCTGCAACAGCGTGACAAACGTGTATGCCGTCGCCACCGCGAGGCGCGGCGCCAACTCTGCCCAGGTGAGGACTCCACCGGCGGGGTTGGTGAAGGGCGCGGTGCCGTAGGCGACTAACCCGACGAGGGAGGACCAGACGACGAGGACGACCAGTGCAGCCGCGAGCGTTGCGAGAGAGACAAATAGCTTGCTTGTGAGCAGTCGAGCGCGGGGCACAGGCGCGAGTAAGAGGTAGCGCAGCGATGACCAGGACGCCTCGCTCGGTACCGCATCGCCGACAAAGAGCGCAGCGATGACGATGAGCAAAAACTCAGCGGCCGCCATATAGGTGAAGACCGCGAAGTTGGCTGCGCCACCCTGGGCGAGGTCGACCAGTCGGGTGCCCGTGACCGGGCCGCTCGATCGCCCGAAGGCGAAGGCAGCGACGAGCACCAACGGCAGCGCTCCGATGAGGACGAACGACCACAGCGTCCGGCGGCGGCCCAGTTGGCGGCGGAGTTCGGCGCGGAAGGACAGCTCGCGAGTCTTCGCACCAACCCGCGATGGGGCCTGCGGACGGCGCTCTCGCCGCACCGACTCGTGCTTCGGCTGGTAGGTCATCGCGACCTCACCTGCCGGAGTCGGTCGCTCAGACTGCGGGGTTCGCCAGCCGAGCCAGCCGCACCAGCCGCACCGACCGAGCCACCGGCACCACCCGAGCCATGAGCTGCGCCGGAGTCATTGGTACCGGTCGAAATGTCATCACCTTGAGCCGCAGCGATGACGCCCAAGAAGACCTCTTCGAGGTGCCGCCGACTGCTCACTCCGACAACGTCAGCACCCGTAGCGGCGACCGCTCGCACGACATCGGCGCGCGGCATACTCGCCGTGACGACGAGGCGCGGCTCCGCGCTGTCGTCGACCACCTCGACGGCGGTGACCCCCGGCGCGCGCCCGATCGCCTCTGCAACCGCCCCGACCCGCCCAACCTCCGTGCGCGGGTCGAGCGAGATGACCGTGGTGTCGGCGCTGTCCACGAGATCCGCAACCCGGCCCGTGGCCACCACGCGACCGGCGTTCATGACGACGACATCCGAGCAGGTCATCTCGACTTCGGCGAGCAAGTGACTGGAGACGACGACGGTGCGGCCGGCTGCGGCATACCGCTGGAGGATCGGACGCATCGCCGCGATCTGCGGCGGATCGAGGCCATTGGTGGGCTCGTCGAGGACGAGCAGGTCGGGCAGCCCGAGCATGGCCTGCGCGATGCCGAGCCGCTGCTTCATCCCGTGACTGTAGGAGCGCACGGGTCGATGCACCGCGTCGCCGAGCGCCGCGACGTCGAGGACCTCGTCGAATCGCGCGTCCTCGGTCGGTCGCCCGGTCGCGGCCCAAAACGCGTGGAGGTTAGCGAGCCCGGTCAGGTGAGGCAGGAAACCGGGCCCCTCAATGAGCGCCCCGACGTGCGCGAGGGCGGGAGCGCCCGGGTGGACGGGTTCAGAGCCGAGGTATGCCGTGCCCGAGTCCGGCGCGATGAGCCCCATGACCATCCGCAAGGTCGTCGTCTTGCCGGCTCCATTGGGGCCGAGCAGCCCGACAACTTGACCGCGCCGGGCCTCCCAACTCACATCGTCGACCGCGCGGTGACCGTCGGCGTAGGTCTTGACCAGGTTGGCGACGGTGAGCGGGATATCGGCCAGGTCGGGTCGCACGGGGTCGCGTCGGCGTTGCCGCCGATCCCACGCCGCGGCCGCACCGATGGCGAGCAGCGCGGCGATGATGGCAAGGGCCACGCCGATGGACTCGGTGTCGGTCTCGGAATCCGCAGACCCCGCGACGCGCGTGCCGTTCAGAGTTGGAGCGATGAGGGCGGCGTCGGCGAGCTCGATGCGGTCGGCGCGGGCGGTTCGCGGGACGGCATACGCGGAGTCTGTGGCCGAGATGAGCAGTCGCAGCCGGGAGCCGGGCTCGACCGTCCACGTGGCGGCCGGGAGCGCGACCTCGACCGAGGTCGGGACGCCCGGCGTCGTCGCGAAGGTGACGGGTGCGACGAGTTTCCTTGGGAGGGAGGCGGATTCGCCCGTGACTTGCCAGAGAGTGAGGAACAGAGTGACGGATGGGGCAGTCGACGTGACCCGCAGCCTGACCGTGGGTGCTCCGACGATCGCGAGCCGGTCGGTGAGGAGTTCGGTGTCGAAGGCCACCGACTGCCCCGGCAAAGCCGCGAGCTGGTATGCCGCCCCGCCCGTTGCCGGGATCGGCAAACCTCCCAGCGAACTCACCGCCGCAGGCGTGCCGCCCGGAGGATTGGCGAGCGAGCGCGGGCGGTCGACGGGGGCGAACGCGATGGAGACCGAACCAGCTCCGTCGCCATAGGTGGGCACGGCATACAAGGGAGCAACAGACTGGCGGCGCGGGATCGGCGCGGCATAGACGAATCCCGGCACCCCACTCGCGCCCTTGCCGTCGCGCAGGGACGTGTCGAGCCAGGCGGTGAGCGCGTCTTCGTCATCGGTCGCGGTGCTACTCGTGCCGTCATGGCCGCCGTCGATCCACCGGACGGCGACGGGGGTCCCCTGGGCTTGGAGTGCGCGTGCGGTCGCATCGGCGTGGGACAGGTCAAACAACGAGTCGGCCATGCCTTGCACCAGATAGGTGGGGGCACGGAGTCCAGCTAGGAGCGGCTTGGGGCTATGCGCGCGCAGGAGAGCGAGGAGTTCGGGGCTTGGTGTCCCTGCCTCGGTCGCAGCGAGGAAGAGGCGGCATACCGTCGGGTCAAACCGGCCGCACAACACGGGTGAAGGCTGCGCAGTCGGGAGCTTTGCTGTCGAGGGTGTCGCTGTTGGTGCGGCCGCGGGGGGTGTCGCGACTGGTGGGATCGCCGAGGGTGCCGCTGTTGGTGCGGCTGCCGGGGGTGCTGAGCTTGCGGGCGACTCGGCGGTCCGGGCCGGAGCCGTCGCCGAGCCAAAGAAGCGCGCCGCCCACAGTGCCTTGAACGGTCCCGGGAGCGCGTCACTCGCTGCCGCGGCCCCTCCCGTCCGGGCACGCTGCGGGAAGAAGGCATCGGCGAGGTCGTTCCACGTGATGTATGCCGTGACCGAGTCGACGCGCGGGTCGGTCGAGCCGAGCATGAGCGCGAGCGCGCCGCCGTAGGACGCGCCCACGACGCCGACCCGCGGGTCTCGGGAGCCATCGGTGCGCACCTCCGTGACAACATCGGACCGCGCCGCGATGAGGTCCACCAGTGCCCGCGCATCGGCGATCTCGAACTCGGGATCATTGAGGTGGATCCGCCCGCCCGACGCTCCAAACCCCCTGGCGGAGTAGCCGACAGCGAGATAGCCACGCTCGGCGAGCTTGCGTCCCTGCTCGCGCAAATCCGCGACACTGCCGCCAAACCCATGCGCAAGGAGCACCGCAGGGTGCGGCCCTCCGCCGTCGGGTCGCCACACGGCAACCTCCAACGACACGGGTATGCCGTCCGCCTCCGCCCGCACCGGCACGGTGAGCTGCTCCTCGGTCACCGCATTGACCGCGGGGGTGAGGCTCGAAGCGGCGCCGAGCGGTACGGCATACAGGCTGGCGGGGCTAAGCAGGGTGAGGAGCGCAGCCAAGGCGACCAGCACCGCCACCCGCGAATGGGAGGGCACAAATGCAGGCTTCAGCCAGCGTGATGCCTGCATTTCTGCCCTCCTATTGCGCGGGATGTCAGGCGAGGGCGAGCTTCTCGGCAATGCGCTTGGCCTTATGTTCTTGCGCCCGCTGGAGGATCTCGAGGGTCTCGTGGATCTCCTTGAACGGAGCCTTCTCCAGCTGCGCGGTGAGCAACTCCCCCTCGGTCTCCATGACCCACAGGCGCGCGTAATACAGCGCGTCCTCGCTCAGGTGCGCGAGCACGACGAGCGCGGTGAGCAGCGGGTGGTTGTTGGTGACATTGGTTCCGCGGTACCGGCCGTGTTCCAGCTCGACGGCGAGCGCGTATCGCCACTCCCACAGGTGCCCAAGGCATTTCTTGCCGCGGTATGCCGTGCCAGCGGCGAGGAAGTCGTTGAGGATGTGCGGCGCTGGTGACCCCTCATTGGTCGGCGCGAGCTTGCCCCGGCTGAACATCACCTTGACGCAGGCGAGGATCTTGCTCGCCTCGTCGGCGGGGACGACCTTGGCTCCGGTCTCGTCTTCGGGCGAGATCTCCTCAAGTGGGAGCGCGGCCCAGTTGCGGTCAGCGGCGAACCCGAGCGCACGACAGAACTCACCAACGGCGGCGCGGTCGAGGAAGTCGATGGCCGCGTTCTTGCCCTCGCCCAGGAGAGACGCCTGCTCGACGACATATTTGACGAGGCCATCGCTGGTGGCCTTGCGTGCGATCGCCTGCTCATAGCTCGCGTATGCCATTGCCTACCTGCTCCTGTTGTCGGGCGATTGTCGGGCGATTGTTGGACGATTGTCGGGCGGTGGTCGGGCGATCCCGCGGATGCGTTCACGTCCTGACGGTAAACCACTCACGAACTACTGACGAGCCACTGACGACCCACTGGCGAACCCGTGGCGGCATACTCGGGCTATGTCCCGTGCACGCACCTGGCCGAAGCGCGCCGCGGCACTGGTGGCCTGCCTGCTCGTCGCTGGCACGGCATACACCTGGGCTACCGCGCTCATGGACTCGCTCTACGACTTCAGGGCGCCGCTGACTGCCACCGTCGCCGATGCCAGCACGTCGCCGAAGCCGACGCCACCCAACCCGGCCTTGGCGCGGAAGGTCGTCATGGTGCTCGTGGACGGGTTGCGGGTGGACACTGCGACTAATGCGGCGGTGATGCCGTTCCTGACCCAACTCCGGGCTCAAGGCGCGTCGACGACGGTCCATTCACGCACTCCGTCCTACTCGGTGCCGTCCTGGACGGTCTTGCTCACCGGTGCCTGGCCCGATCGGCACGGGGCACCGGTCATGAACCCGACCGACCCTCAAACCTCTCCGCCGTGGCCGATCGACAACCTCTTTGCCGCCGCGCGGGATGCCGGCCGGCGCACCGGGCTTGCTGGCACCGACTGGTTCCGTCCGCTCGTGCCGCCAGCGGCCCTCTCGGTCACCCACTTTGTCCATGAAGAGACCGACGCCGCCGACCAGGAGAGCACGGACGCTGCCGTGGCCATGCTCCGCGGAGACGCCGCTGATCTCGTCTTGCTGCACCTCAACGAGGTCGACCACGCCGGCCACTACGGCGGTGGGGGCACCAGCGTGGCGTGGCTGGATGCCGCCCGGAAGGTTGATGCCCGGCTTGCCCAGGTCGCGGCGGCCTTGGATCTGTCGCGCGATGCCCTGCTGGTTGTCTCTGACCATGGCCACCTCGACCAGGGCGGTCATGGCGGACCCGAGGACGTCGTGGTCACCGAACCGCTGGTGCTGGTGGGATCAGGAGTCCGGCCAGGCGTCGCACCCGACATTGCTCAAGCTGACGTCGCTCCGACGCTCGCCGTCCTTGCCGGGACGCGCGTGCTCCAGGCGGCGCAAGGCGAGGCCGCGCTGGCCATGCTGACGCTCGATGACACCGCCCGGTCTGCCCTCGGCAAAGCCCAAGTGTCGCAACAGGACCTGCTGATAGAGCGCTATCAGGCCGACCTGGGCAATGTGCCCCTCACGACGGCTGTGCTGGCGTCCGGCGAGGGCGTCGAGCCAGTCCGTTCGGCAACCACGGCCGGACGGGATGCCGCCACCCAAGTGCGCGAGACGAGGCTTGGTTGGGAGCGCGCCAATCGGGCTGCCACCTTGATCCTGCTCGGCTTGGTCGCGGTAACTTCGCTGGCCCTCTGGGTGCGACGCGACCGCAGCACGGTGCTGTGGGCGTTCGCTGGCGCCGCGGCATACCTCGTGGTGTGGCAGGCGTATTGGAAGGTGAGCGGCAAGACCTACTCACTCTCGTCGGTGATGTCGGCGGGAGAGATCGTCAACGCAACCGCGATGGCGACTGCCGTGGCCCTGTTCGCGGCCCTCGCGGTGATGTGGCGCGGCCGACGACCTGAGCGCGGTGACCGGGCTTGGGCGGTGTGGTGCCTGGGCGTGGCCGTGGCGACCGTGCTCGCGATGCCCATCGCGTTCTATGCCTGGGCATGGGGACCCACGGCGACGTGGACGGTGCCCGATCCGCTGCCGATGTACCTCGCGTTCAGCGCTCTCGTGCAGCTGCTCGTCGTGGCAGTACTCACGCCCCTTGGCGCCATGGTCGCCGGGCTGGTGTCACGAGGCCGCACCAGCTCGCAGCCGACGGTCAACGCCAGTGCAGTCCGACCGGGTTGGACAAAGGCTTGACGTCATACCTTAGACGTGTCTAAGGTATGACTAGAGGTCGCAACAGCGACACCACCTCTGGCGCGAGCCACGACGGAAGGAGTCCGACATGTCGTTCGGCACCATCATCGGAATGATCATCATCGGCGCCATCGCCGGCTTCATCGCTCGCGCCCTCGTGCGCGGCGACGGCGTCAGTGGCATCCTCCCCACCATCGCCTTGGGCATCATCGGCTCGTTCGTCGGTGGCTTCCTCGGCTACCTGCTCTTCAACAAGGACGCCGCCGCTGGCATGCTCCAGCCCTCTGGCCTCATCGGATCGATCATTGGCTCGGTCATCGCCCTGCTCGTCTACCGTCAGTTCAACGGCCGCCGGATCTCAGCCTGAGGCCAACCAAAGACTCTTCTGACCAGGGGCCAATGGGCGACCCCCCCATTAGCGCCGTTGACCCCTAGAACGCCGCAGCGGACCGCACCCCGCTGCGGCGTTCGCATGTCGAGGCTCAGGAACGGGCCGCTGCAGTCAGGGCCGCTCGGGCACTCCGCGCAGCCGCACCGACAAGCACGTCACACACCCTTCGAGCTTCTCAAATTCGCTGATGTCCACGACTGACACGTCGTGCCCGGACCGCCGCAGCCACGTCGCCGTCATCGGGGCAGCCACCGAGATGAGCACACGCCTCCCGCCCAACAGCACGACGTGCGCCCCCGGCTCTTCGGGCACCACGGCATACCGGCCAAAGAGCCCGGGGTCATCGACGACCGGCGGCCACCCGATCACGGTGCCGTCCGGGAGCGCGGTGGCCGCGCTCTTGAGATGCAGGACCGAGGCGAGCGGCACGGTCACGGTCCGGGCACCGAGCGGTGCGAGGAGATCGGCCAGCTGCGCCGCACCGGCTGCGTTAGTCCGCCCCCCGAGTCCGACCCACACCGTCCCGTCGTGCTTGAGGACGTCGCCGCCGTCGAGGGTCCCGGGCGCCGTAATCTGCGCAATCCGGTAGCCACGTTCGGCCAGGATCGGCGCGAGCCCAGCCGTTTCGCCGCGCCGCGACCGCGCCCCCGACCGCGCCAAGATCGCGAGGTCGCTATAGACCACGACCGCATCCTCGACAAACACGGCATCAGGGAACTCGGGCGCCGGCGGTGCCTCCAGCGTCTGCCACCCAGCGCGGTGCAACACATTGACGTATGCCGTCCACTGCGCCATCGCGCGCGAGAGGTCGACCGGCTGCCGGTCGATGTGCGTGACCAACCCGTCAGCCAGCAGAGGGCCGGGGCGGCGCACGAGCGCAAGACGGGTATGCACCCGCCTACTCTGTCTGCTTGCTGCAGCGAGCGCTAGAGCGAATGACCCCAATTACCCACGGAGCCGGGCAGATTCGTCAACAATCCATTGATCGACAAGGCCGTGGAAGTAGTCGAGGAACTCGTGGTGCTCATGCGGCGGATAGGTCGCGAGCACCGTCTCCTTGAGCACGCGGTCGAAGTCGGTCGAGCTCACCCAATCGAGCGCCTGCTCGTCAAAGTCAGGCAGGTGCTCCGCGCACCACTGCTGGTAACGCTCGGCTTCGAGGTGCTCATCAGCCAAAGCGAGGTATGCCGTGAGCTTGGCGTGGTAGTCCAGCGACGGATCGTCGGCGATCGCAAAATAGCGGTCGGTCTGCAGGTCGACCGACTGCCGCCGCCCAGTGGCCAGACAGAACAATGCCCACTTGACCAGCGCCTTCATCGCCCAAGGGAAGTAGTAGTGCAGCGAGTTGACCGCCACATCAGGGCACGCGTTGGCGTAGTCGATCGGATAGACCTCGTCGCCCTTGACGAGCATCTCGGCTGAGTTGAACTCCCACCCAAAGAAGGCATTGACGATCCGGCTGATGGCGCGCGTCTCCCACGCAGCCGTTGGCGACAGGAAGTCGTGCGACACGGCATACCTCGCGTGCATGGGGCGCTCGGGCCGGAAGTCGAGCACAACGGTCTCGGCACCGATGGTGAGGGCGCGCGCGAAGTGTTCGTAATCCACCGTCGCCTGCAAGTGCATGAGCATCTGGCCGGACTCGTCATAGGCGCGGTGCAGCTCGTGCTCGTTGGTGATCCGCGAGACGCCGCGCCACCCGCCACCGTCGAACGGCTTCATGTAGAGCGGGTAGCCGAGGTCGGCGGCGATCGCCGAAAGGTCGAAGGGCAGGTTGTACTTGGCCGAGGTATAGGCCCAGCGGTCGTTGTCGACAGGGTTCTTGAACGGCACGAGGACAGTCCGTGGCACCTTGAGCCCGAGCCGCAGCATCGCGCAGTAGGCGCTGTGCTTCTCCATCGACTGGAAAGTGAACGGGCTGTTGAGCAGGTAGGTCCCGTTGACGAGCGAGACCTTCTTGAGCCACTCGCGCGGGTGGTGGTACCAGTGCGCGAGCCGGTCAATGACGAGGTCAGACCGCACCGGCGCAGTGAGGTCAAAGGGCTCGATGGTGAGCCGCTCGACCTCGACGGCATGGGTGACGCCATCGGAGGTGGTGAGCGGCGTCGCGCGCGACATCAGGGCCGAAAAGGCCTGCGGCCAGTCTTCCTCGATGCCGAGGAGAAGCCCCACTCGATGACGCTTGATCTGGTCCACCGGCTGCCTCCTGACCGTGCCCCGAAGCCGTGCTGGGGTGGTGTGATCATCCATCCTCGCCCGAGGCGTAGGAAATGTCAGTATGCCGTTAGTCCCCCGTATCCCCGCAGGTCAGGCGCCCGTCAAGAGCACGTCGCGCTCAGGCCAGGCGCAGGTCAGCGCGTAGGTCAGGTCAGGTCAAGTCAGCCGCGCGTGACGAGATCGAGATGGAACGCCGCCTGCCGGTCCCACCACCACCAGTCGTGCGAGACATCGGTGCCCCACTCGTCGACCCCGATCCGCAGCCCCTTGTCAGCCAGCAGCCCACCCATGTGGCGGGTCGAGGGCAGCGCCTGGGTCGGGTAGGTCTCCCAGTCACCCTGCCCGACGACGAGGACCCCGCCGAGGTGCCGCCGGATCCAGTCGAGGTGGTCACCTCCGAGGTCGGGCACGGTCCACGTGGGGTTGATCGAGTATGCCGTCGCGCCCGCCTCGCCCCACGTTCCCCACTGCGTCGGGTCGTAGTTGCCGGACAACCCGATCACGGTGGGATAAAGGTCCGGGCGGCGCAGCGCGATGGTCAGCGCCCGATAGGCACCAAGGCTGGCTCCGGTGACGATCGCGTTCGTGACTCCGGGCGAGTCGGCACCGATCCACGACGTGACCGGTCCGATGATCCACTCCTGATAGGCGGCCTCTCGACGGGCTTGCTCTTCGAGGGGGAGTGAGCGATCCGACCAGCCTTCGGTATCAAAGGCGTCGACACAGTAGAGCTTGATCCGACCAGCCTCAATCAGGGGCCCGAGTGCACCGAGCATTCCCTTGGTTTCCCATTCCCAGGCCCGGCCGAGCTCCGTCGGGAAGGCAATCACCGGCTGGCCGAAGTAGCCGTAACGGATGACGTGGCCCGAGCGGCCGATCGAATCACCCCAGATCTCGACCTGGTGGCGCACCCCCGACAGGCCAGTCACGCGTCTACCCGCTCACGCAACCACGCTGCTGAGGCCAGGTCCGGCAACAGCGGGTCGAGCAGGTCGCGCCAACACGTGAAGACATGCCCGTCACGTCGAGTCGCGACCATCGTGGGCATCCCGAGCGCCTGCAACCGGGAGGTCATCGCGGCGTTATTGTGCCGGTTCTCTTCGACCGTGCCCCAACCCAGCGCGGCAGGAAGGTGGGCCGCATCGGCTCGCTCGGCAACGGCATACCCGCTGGTGTGGACCTCATCGATGAAAGCCCGCAGCCGTCCCCAATGCGGGAACCCGCGCTCGTGCCCGTCGTACCTGTCCAAGAAGAACGACCCCGACAGCAGCAGGAGCCCCGCCGCGGTGCCCGGACGGGTCCATTCAGCGTGTAGCGCGGCGACTGCGCCGAGGCTGACGCCCGCGAGGATGGGCCGCCCGGCGGTCGCGCACCGGCCTCGCACCGTCGGCAGCACGTGGTCGACCAGCGCCTCGGCGTATCTGGGGTTGGCCGAGTACTCGCTATTGCGCTCGTTAGGGGCCAACAGTGCGACCCGCATGGCGGGCAGCCGGCCGGCCGCGACGAGCGCCGCGACCGCGTGCGTCAGGCCCCCGAGCCGGTCGAATTCCGGGCCGTCTTGCGCGACGACGAGGGGCAGTGGGTCGTCATCTGCGGCCCAGTCGGGTGCCCAGATCGACGCGTCGATGTCACCGCAGGGGGTGCCATGGATCCTGATCGGGGTATGCCGTCCGCCCACGGTCGGCCCGTCGAGCCATGCCGGGGCGTGATAACTCGGGAGTTCGAGGCATGACAGCGCGCCAAATGGCGCATCGATCCGCAGGGGATTGCCCGGGTCGGGCAGGTAGGTCCGGCGGTCGTGGAGGAAGGGAAGGCGAGCCTCGAACTGGTACTCCATGCGGTCGAGCGGCGGCAACGGCCAGTGCACCGCCCACCCTCCATCGACGGCATCGAGTGATCGGGGGTAGCCGGGGAGGTCCAAATGGAAGGCAAGCCGGAGGTCGACAAGGTCATGCCCGGGGTCGGGATAACGGAAGACGATGCCGTCAGGCGTGACGGTGGTCTGGAACTCGGCCACGCGAGGAGATTAGCCGTCAGTCGGGTCAGTTGGGGCAGGCGGACGGTTGGGGTGTTCGGGATGGTGCCGGTGATCGCCGTGATCGCCTTGGTCAGCGTCTTCTGCACGATCGGCGTGGTCAGCGTCTTCTGCACGATCGGCGTGGTCAGCGCGCTCGGCATGATCAGGGTCATCCGATCGCTCGAGCCGTCGGATCGATGGCACCAGCAACACGAGGGCGAGCGAGCCCGTCACCACCCCCGTCACCACCCAAAGCCATGGCCGGTAGCCGACTATTTCGGCAATCGGCCCGGTGACGGCAAGACCGAGCGGACGAGCGACGAACGACCCTGCGACGTCGACCGCAAAAACCCGCGCCAGTTTGTCGGGAGCGACTTGCTGCTGGATCGCGACGTCCCAGTTGACGCTGAAGATCTCCAGCCCGAAGCCATGCAAGAAGGCGCCGATGAGGACCAGCCACAGGTCCAGGCCAGCCGCGAGCGCGGCTGGGAAGCAGGCTGTGAGACCAAGCAGGACAGTCCCGGCATACAGGCCCCGTCGTGGTCGCCAGCGCAAGGTGAGCAGACCGCCCACCATGAAGCCCGTCATGATCGCGCCGAGCGCCCACCCCCACGCGGCCTCGCCGAAGTGGTCGCGGACCACGATCGGACCGAGGACGCCTTGGGCTCCGCCATAGAAGAAGTGGTAGATGAGCGCTTGCGCGATGAGGGCCCACATCCAGGTATGCCGCATCACCTCGGCGATGCCCGCTTTCGCTTCGGACATGACCGTGGGACGGGCGGGCGACGTGGCGTCGCGCGAGGCGCCGGCCACTGGCGGCACCCGGATCAGGGCGAAGAAGACCGCTGCAATGGCGAAGCTGGCGGCATCAACCGCGATCGCCCACCCGGCGCCGACAGCGGCGACGACCATGCCAGCCCCGGTAAAGCCCAACACCATCGCGATATTGGTGACCAGCCGCCGCCACGAGATGGCCCGCTGCAGCAACCGCGGGGGCACCACTTGCGAGGTCACCGCTTGAGAGCTCGGGCTGCTGAGCGCGCCGAGACAGCCGGCCAGAAGCTGGCTGGCCGCGAGCATAGGGATGGTCCCCCATCCGGCGATCAGGCTCAGCGCGACGATGCCCTGGACCAGAGCGGACAACGCGGCCGAACCTTGCATCATGACGGTGCGCGGGAGCCGGTCGCCGAGGACGCCTCCGACCAGCGTCGTAACTACCTGTGCGAGAGCGTATGCCGCGACGACCAGGCCGAGCTCAGTCGCCGTGCCCCCGAGATGAAGGACCGCGAACGCGAGCGCGACCGGGGAAAATGCATTGCCGAACGCACTAGTCGCCTGACCAAGGGCGAGGTTCCGGAAGGGCTTCGACTGCCAGGGGTGCGACAGCAAAGCCTCCTCGGCGGCAAGAGGCATGGGCTCCACCGTAGATGCTCCACCGGATCTGTGCGCGTTGGGATGCGAACGAATCGCTGTCAGCTGGCGGTGACGATGCCCTCAATGCGCTCCAACGTGCGGGACATGTTGCGCTCGGTCAGCGCAGCCATGCGGCGGACCGCCCACTTGCCGACGATCGCCTCCTTGCGGATGTCCCATGACTCCTTGACGAGGGTGCCGCCGTCGACTGGCTCGAGTTCATAGCGCCAAATGCGTCCGGTGATGAGTTTGTCCAGCGGTGCCGGAGCGAGGGTCTGCCAGGCGATCCGCCGGTTGTCCTCGAACTCCACGACGACATTGCGGGTGGCGTAGGCCACGCCCCACTTCATGTCCATGCCGAAGGAATCCCCGAGTTTGAGGCGGCGACCTCCGCTGCGAGCCTGCGAGACAGTGCCTGACCCATCGATCTCGGGGTGCTTCCCCGGGTCGGCAAGGAGGGCAAAAATCGCCTCAGGTGGCGCGGGGATGACTCGCTGGACCGTCAAGACGTCGCGGGTGCCGATGTCAGAGCTCATGCCCAGACAAGCTACCGCCCGGTAGGCCTATTCCCTTCGGCCCACCGGGCGGTGGCAAGACGTGCTGCGGCGCGGGGCGCGCTGTCAGCTATTCGACGTGGTCGGTGTGCTCGGACCAGGCAGCGCGGGTGGGCTTGTCGTCCCGCAGGTCCGCTCCCGGCCTGACGGACGCATCGTGAATGTCGGCCACGTGGACCTCATCCACGGGGACGTTGGCCCAAGGCGAGTCCTGCGGCGGCTCGGCCATGCCCTCGTCGGTCGCGCGGGCGTGGTCGTCGGCCTCTTCAGCTGCACCGGGACGCTTGCCGGCAAGCTTGTCGACACCCGTCACGACCTGCGCCCGGACCTTGTCGAACTGCTGCTGGTACTTGCCGTCGGTCTTTTCGTCCAGCAGGGCGCCGGCCTTGTCCAACAGCGACGTGACCTTGTCACGGTTGTCGTGGGCGAGGTCGCCCGCCTGAGCGACGGCCTTCTTGACGGCGACTTCGCTCGCCCGGGTGAACTCGTCGAGTCGACGGTCGAGGTCGAGCTCGTCGAGCTTGGCCTTGAGGGTTTCGGTGATGGTCGACATGGCGTCCCCATTTGCTTTCTGTTTGGTGCTCAGTCTTCGGTGACGCGCACCGCATACCGGCGCGTGTCTCGACCTCGACATCGTGCCGCGGTCACCTTCCTCAACGAGGTCCCGAGTCACCCTGTTCCCGCGCGCCGCCGTCAGTCAAAAAGGGGATCTACGGTCCGCGAGCGTTTCAGCTCGAAGAACGCGCTGGATGACGTCAGCGCGAGGAAACCGTCGAAGAGCCGACCCGCCTCCTCGCCCTTGGGCGCGGGAGAGACGACGGGGCCGAAGATCGCCTTGCCGTTGACGTGCAGGACCGGTGTGCCTACGTCGAGACCGACCGGATCCATCCCAGCATGGTGTGAGGCCCGCAGGGCCGCGTCGTTGGCATCCGTGTCCAAGGCGTCCATGAGCGAGAGGTATGCCGGGTCGTCGGCTGTGGACCCGGACGCCACCGCGAGGTCGGCCAAGGCCGCGGCGATTGGGGCTGGGCTGCGCTCGCTGCGGCCAGGATGGATGCGGGTGCCGACGGCTGTATAGAACTCGCGCAGCGCGTCTTGGCCAAAGCGCTCCTCGACCGCAAGCGCAACCCGGGCTGGGCCCCACGCTGCGTCCATCATTGCTCGGTACTCGGGCGGGAGATCGCGGCCCTCATTGAGGACGGACAGGCTCATGACATGGAACCGGGTTCGCACGTCCCGGACCTGTTCCACCTCGAGCATCCAGCGCGAGGTCAACCATGCCCACGGGCAGATGGGGTCGAACCAGAAGTCGACCGTCGTGGCGCTCATCGGGTTGCCCCTTGCGTGTCTGCGCCGAAACGGGATTGGAGCTGGGCGAGGCCCTCGCCGGTCAAGTCTGCCAAGGCTGCCGGTCGTCCGGCCATGGCCACAACGAGGGCTGAGAGGGGGCCTTCGACGGGCAGGCCGCTGCCATGGCGCCACTCGGCGTCAGTCGCTCTGAGCGCAAGGCCAGCGACACGTTTCTTCGCGCCGATGGGGTAATTGGATCGCGCATACGAGTCAGCGATCAGTGTCAGCGCCTCGGTTGGATAGCTGCGCTGTATGCCGAGCGGTCGCCGGATGTCCTCGGCGTGGACGACCGTCTCACCCAGCATCGATACCGCTCCACCACCCGGGACTGGTCGCACGAAATCCTGGACGGAGCGGAAGTTGTCCAGGGTCTCGTGGATTGAGGCGCCCGCTGCCCTGGTCATGTCTTCGGCCATCGTCGACTTGAGATTGAAACCGTGGAACACCAGGGATCTGAGGAATGGCCCGGGAGTGAGTCTGGCCCACGAGGTGAGGTGCGCCACCACGTCGCGGATGGTCCAGTCGGTGCACAGCGAGCGAGCCTCCCAGTCGGCGTCTGCGAGTTCGGCGAGGTCATCTGCGAGCGCGCGACGCTCGGCCGCAATGAGGGTCCAGAGAGTGGTCATAGGAGGACGATAGGTCAGGATTACAGGAGTTATATAACGTCTGTCATTATCGTGACCGACCCGTGATCCATGGGCTTTCGCGCATCAGTGGCATGCTTGGCCGCTATGCCCGTGAGACGACTTGTTCGCCGCATGGGCTTCCCGTCAATCGCCGGCCATCGACGGTTTGTCACCGCGATCGCCATTGACGCCCTCGGCAGCGGCGTCTATATGCCGGTCGCCGTCCTCTATCTGCTCAAGACGACCGACCTCACCCTCCCCGAGGTTGGCGTGATCCTGACGCTGTCGGCGGTCATTGCCTTCCCCTTCGTTCTGGTCGTCGGGTCGATTGTCGACCGGGTCGGGGCCAAGCGAGTCATCCTCGCCGCCAATCTGACGCTCATGCTCGGCTATGTCGTGATGCTCTTCGTCAGCACCTTCGCGCATGCGATCGTGGCAGCGTGCCTGCTCGGCCTCGGGCAGTCGGCCTTCTGGGGCGCCTATTCGCCCCTCGTGGCGGCGATCAGTTCGCCGGGTGAGCGGGAGCTCTGGTTCGGGTTCCTCGGGTCGTTGCGCAACATCGGATTTGCGGTGGGCGGTCTGCTCGCAAGCGTCATGATCACGATCGGGACGGTCACGGCATACAAGGGCATGGCGCTCGCGAACGCGATCTCGTTCGTCATCTCGTTTGCCCTGCTCGTGGGAGTCCGTGCCGGCGAGCGCGCGGCTCCCGCCGATAGCGTCAGCGGTGGGGCGCCCGCTGAACCTTCTGGCGGTTGGGCGATGGTGGTGCGCGACAAGGACTTCCACCTCGTGTCAGCCGCGACAACGGCATACGCCCTCGCGTCGTTGGCGCTCAACTTCGCGATCCCGGTCTACATCATCGAGACCTTGGCGCTCCCCGGGTGGGTGACCGGCACGGTGTTCACCCTCAACACGGTGATGGTCGGGTTCGGGCAAAGTGCGCTCGTGCGGCAGCTCACGGGGCGTCGTCGCCATCACGTGCTGTCGCTCGGGTATGCCGTCTACGCCCTGGGGTTCGCCGGGCTCGGGCTCGCGGGACTGTTGCCGCCCGTCGCCGCGGTCGTGGGTGTGCTGTTGGCGTCGGTCGTCTACACGATTGGTGAGATGTTGGGTGGGCCGATCCTCGGCGCGATTGCGGTCGATGCCCGGCCAGCGACCATGCGCGGTCGCTACATGTCGATGTACCAAATGAGCTGGACCGTTGCTTCAATGGTTGCGCCGGTGTCGTTCGCGTGGCTGCTCACGCATGGGCTGCTGTCGGTGTGGATTGCCCTCATCGTCGTCTGTGCCCTCGGCATCGTCGTCACGCGCGCGATGCCAAGCCGACTCCCCGTTGCTGGCTTGCCGATCACGAATGCCAGCGATGCCTGAGCCGTCCGGCGCCCCCGGCCTTCCCCCCAGTCGATACCCGGCACCCAGCCACACCCCGGCAACCGGTATCGAACCAGCCGGTCCCTCCCCCAATCGATACCCGGAACCCAGCCACACCCCGGCAACCGGTATCGAACCAGCCGGTCCCTCCCCCAATCGATACCCGGAACCCAGCCACACCCCGGCAACCGGCATCGAACCAGCCGGGCTCAACGCTCGCCCTCGGGTCATCGGGATGATCGGCGGGATGAGTTGGGAGTCGACTGCGGTCTACTACCGGCTCGCCAACGAACTGGTCCGCGAGCGCCTGGGCGGCCTGCACTCGGCGCGGATCGTTCTGTCGTCGGTTGACTTCGCCGAGATCGAGGCCATGCAGGTCGCGGGGCAGTGGGACGAGGCGGCTTCGGTGCTCGCCGAGGCTGCGCGGGGGCTGGAGCGCGCGGGCGCCGACCTCCTCGTCCTGTGCACCAACACGATGCATAAGGTCGCGCCCGAGATCGAGGCAGCGGTCACGATCCCATTCCTCCACCTCGCCGACACGACCGCGTATGCCGTCCGATCGGCTGGGGTGCGGACGGTCGGGTTGCTTGGGACGGCCTTCACGATGGAGCAGACCTTCTATCGCGATCGGCTCGCGAGCCATGGACTGACGGTGATGGTCCCCAGCGAAGAGGACCGGGCGCTCGTGCACCGCGTTATCTACGAGGAACTCTGCCTCGGCATCGTGCGCGATGAGTCGCGCGACGCCTATCGAGCCATCATCGACCGGCTCATAGCTGCGGGCGCTGACGGAATCATCTTGGGCTGCACGGAAATCGAGCTCCTGATCGGCGATGAGGACAGCTCCGTTCCGGTCTTCCCGACAACCCGCCTCCACGTCGAAGCCGTCGTCACCGCTTCACTCGCCCCCTGACCTGACCTGACTGCCCAGTGACCTGACTGCCCTGCTGACCCGGCTGACCGACCGCTGCTTGCCCGCCTGTCGGAGCTTGGCGTCGCTTAACTGCCCTTGGAGGCCTGGTCAAGCAACGCTAAGCCTGGTCAAGCAACGCTGAGCCTGGTCAAGCAACGCCAAGCCTGGTCAAGCGACGCCAAGCCTGGTCAAGCAACGCCAAGCCGGGTCAAGCTCTCACCACCGGTTTGCTGCCTCCCTCGATGGGGTATGCCGTCAGAACCGGGCAGCTGGCGGCAGACGAGCCGAATCCCCAACCGGCCACGCTCGCGGGTCCGGTCCCAGATCAGCCAGCGCCCGCACTTGCGCCACCATCCACGGCGACCAGGCAGCGGGGTCGGTGAGCACCCGGCATACATGATCGGTCCAGTCTGCGAAGGCGACCGCACCGACTTCGCTCGGGTCCGGGTTCACGACCGCCCCCAGAGCGAGCCACCCGACCAGGACCGGGCACATCTCATGCTCCTCGACGCCGTGCATCGAGGCGCGATAGCGGAAGTCAGGCAGTACGAGCCGGAGCCCCTCAATCGCCTCACCAGGCAACCCCAGCTCCAGTCGCGCCCGTCGCCGCGCCGCAGCCTCAAGTCCCTCACCCGGCCCAGGATGACCGCATACCGAGTTGGTCCACACGCCCGGAAAGGTCAGCTTGGCCGCCGCTCGCTGGCTCAGCAGGAACCGCCCGTCGGGCGCAAACAGATACGCCGAAAACGCCAGATGCAACGGCGTCGTCACCCCGTGGACGGTCGCCTTGTCGGCGGTCCCGAGTGAGTGCCCCGCCTCGTCCAACAGCACGACCACCTCGCGCCCGTGAGCGGCGCCAGCTACGCCAGACCCGTCGCGCACCGCGCTCATCGCGAGTCCCCCAATAAGCGCACCGCGCCGCGGAACACCGGTGGCACGAGCCGCGCGGCCGGCACGATCGCGCGACGCCCCCACTGGGGTCGCGTGGCCAGCAACAGCCCGTGCGTCAGCGCTGACGGAGTCCGCCCGATCCGACGCCACTGCGCCTCGTATGCCGTGAGGTCGCCATCGGTGATCACGCTCACGGCCGCCTCGGCGTGCTGCAGTCCCAACGAAATCCCCTCTCCGGTCAGGGCATCGACGTACCCAGAAGCATCCCCCACGAGCACGCATCGACCCGATACCCGGGCGCTCGTGCGCTGCCGCAATGGTCCCGCTCCGTGCACCCGGCCGAGCGCCGCCGCGTCCCCCAACCGGGCGCCCAACTCAGGGAAGTCGCCCAACAACGCGTCGTAGGACGCCCGCCGACTCGTGAGGATCGCCACGCCCACACAGTCGGGTGCCACCGGCGTGACATAGACCTCGGCGTGACGTCCCCAATGCACTTCGACATGGTCGGTCCACGGAGCGATCGCATAGTGTCGACGCTGACCAAACCTGCGCGGGATATGAGCTGGGGCGCCACGATCAAGTCCCAGCGCGGCCCGTGTCGGCGAGTGCAGGCCGTCAGCCGCTACGAGATAGCGCCCGGTCACCTCGCCAGGGTCACCATCCGTGGTCACAGAGACTGCGTCGGTCGACTGCGAGATCGAGACCGCGCGCACGGCATACACGGGTATGCCGTGCCGCCGCACCTCCGCGGCAAGGGCGTCATGGAGCGTTGTCCTGCGGATGCCGCGGCCGGGTGACCGGAACTCCGCGGTGGCCGACGTGCCGGCCCGGCAGTAGCGGATCCCTGCCAGCGGCTGACCCGGCGGATCAACACCGAGATCAAGGAGGGCGCGTAGCCCTGCGGGCATCAGGCCCTCGCCGCACGCCTTGTCGATCGGCCCAACCCGAGGCTCCAACACGACGGGGGCCAGGCCGGCGCGGACGGCATACAGGGCGGTGGCGAGCCCAACGGGACCGCCGCCGACGATGACGACGTCGTGAACGGGGCCAACTGTCTCAGCCGATCGGGCCGAGCTCGCCGCGATATCCACCCTGCTGCCCGACCCGGTCATGGCACCAACTGTGCGAGCGCGGCGTTTTCGGCCCGCAGGCGAGCTCGCAACACGAGGGCGTTGAGCAGAGTGAAGCCGAGCGCCGTCCACCACGCGCTGTGGACGAGGGGCAGCGCAATGCCTTCGACGACGACGGCGAGATAGTTCGGGTGGTTGAGGAAGCGATAGGGCCCACCCGTCACCCGTGACATCCCGGGCACCACGATG
This sequence comes from Actinomycetales bacterium, assembly GCA_016715285.1. GTDB lineage: Bacteria > Actinomycetota > Actinomycetes > Actinomycetales > Dermatophilaceae > Phosphoribacter > Phosphoribacter thorii. The sequence continues at coordinate 441,504 of JADKAO010000002.1, forward strand.
ACCCGGGTATTCCATTGTGGCCCAAGGGTTTTAATGCACCACCAGCGCAGTGTCTGGCTCGCCAACGCGAGCGCCAGCATCGGCCAACCCAGCGCCGGCACAAAGGACCGCGGCACCGACACGACCTCCACGAGGCACGCCACCAGGAACCCCGTGTGGAGCGCCACCATTGCCGGGAAGTGACCGCGCCCCGACTCGACCCCACCCCGCTTAAAAGCCCACTGCGCGTGGCGGTTTGAGACGACGAGTTCAGCGAGCCGCTCAAGCGCGACGGCGGCGATGAGGACGGCATACCAGCGGGTTGAATCCATGACGACCCGCCCGTCAGCCGGCGATGAGCGACAACGCAGGCGACGCGGGCGCGCCGGGTGCTTGCAGCAGCACGAGTTCGAGACAGAACCCCGGGCCCATCGCGAGCAGCACGCCAAAACTCCCCGCGGGCGGCGCATGATCGGCGAGCGTGTCGGCGAGCACGTGCAGGACAGACGCCGACGAGAGGTTGCCGATGCGGTCGAGCGATCGCCACGTCACGCCGAGGGCATCCCGCGGGATCTCCAGCGCCTCCGCCATCGCGTCGAGGACCTTGGGGCCGCCCGGGTGCGCGACCCACCACGCGATATCCGCGCGAGTCAGCCCGTGGCTCGCGAGGAAGCGGTCGACATCGCCGCGCACGTGATCGCGCACGAGCACAGGAATGGCGACGTCGAGCACGATGCGCAGCCCGGTCGAGCCGACGTCCCAGCCCATCGCGCGCTGGGTGTCGGGGTAGAGCCGGCTTCGCGACGCGAGGACTTGCGGTTGCGGCCCGTATGCCGTGCTCGTCGCCTCCCCAGTCGTCGTCGCAGGGCTCGCCGCACCAGCAGTCGACAAGGGGTGGGCGGCTCCGGCCAGGACGACCGCGGCGGCACCGTCACCGAAGAGTCCGCTCGCAACGAGATTGGCTCGTGAGGTGTCGTCGCGTTGGACGGTGAGGCTGCACAACTCGACAGCGAGCACGACTGCGACCCTGTCCGGGTGGCCGAGCAGGTAATCGTGCGCCCGCGCAATGCCCGCTGCTCCGGCCACACATCCAAGGCCAAAGAGCGGCATCCTGGTCACGTCATCGCGGAGTCCGATCGTGCCGGCGATGCGTGCCTCGAGGGAGGGGACGGCGATGCCGGTGATGGTGGTCGACACCACGAGGTCGACCTCTTCAGGTGTCAGGCCAGCGCGGCTCAAGGCCTCGGTGATGACGCGGCCGCCAAGGTCGACGGCGACATCGAGATAGACGTCGTTGGCGGCAGTGAAGTCCGGGAGAGCGGCATACTCCTCCAGCGGGATCGAGAGGAAACGCTGCGAGACACCAGAGTTCGCGTGCACGCGACGAAGCAACTCCAGCGTTGTCCCGTGCGCGCCAATGAGCCGACCGAAGAGTTCCGTGATCTCCGACTGGTCGTAGCGGTGCTCCGGGACGACACCAGCGACGGCGAGGATGCGACTCATTTGGTCACCCTAAGCTGCGCCGAGACGTACGCTCACCACCATGCGCCCACCCCTCACCGCCCGGGCGCTCGTCGGCAGTTGCCATCCCGGCCCCACGCTGGCGGTCACACTGATCTCGGCTCTCCTCGCGAGGCCGCTCGGCCACTCGCTGGACACAGGGGCGCTCGTGACCGGAGCTGTCTTTGCAGGTCAGCTCACGATTGGCTGGTCGAACGACCTCATCGACCTCGAGCGCGATCGAGCCAGCGGACGGCGCGACAAGCCGCTGGCCGCCGGGCTGCTGGCACCGCGTGTGGTGTGGCTCGCGATCGCCGTCGCTGGTCTCGCGTGTCTCGGGCTGTCGCTGGCGGGTGGATGGGTGAGCGCGCTGCTGCATCTCGCCGCCGTGGTGGGCAGCGGGTGGGCCTATAACCTCGGCCTGAAGCGCACCATCGCGTCCTGGATTCCGTATGCCGTGGCCTTCGGCGCGCTCCCCGCCGTCGTTGCGCTCGCCGCGCCTGCTCGAGCCTGGCCGCCGATGTGGATGATGGCGACTGGTGCGCTGCTCGGTGTTGGCGCCCACCTGCTCAACGCCGTACCTGACCTTGCTGATGACGCCGCCACGGACGTCCGGGCGCTGCCTCATGCGCTGGGCGAGCGAGGCGCCCGAATCGGCGCTGTCGCAATGCTTCTGGCAGGCACTGGCCTTGCTGCCGTCGCGACGAGGCGATTCGCGCTTGTGCTTGTAGCTGCCGTGATCGCGGCTATTGCGCTGCGAGGTCGCGGTCAACGACCGTTCTATGCCGCCGCCGCACTCGCCGTCCTCACCGTCGCCGCCCTCGCCTGGCCCTGACCCAGCTGCTCGTCTCTGCCCCCCCTCCACCCGGATTCGATACCCGTTGACGACCCCTGACCCCGCGCCAGGTATCGACCCGCCGAAGGGCGACCCCCTCCACCCGGATTCGATACCCGTTGACGACCCCTGACTCGGCGCCAGGTATCGACCCGCCGAAGGGCGACCCCCTCCACCCGGATTCGATACCCGTTGACGACCCCTGACTCGGCGCCAGGTATCGACCGAGGAAGAAGGGTCGGTTAGGAGGAGGCGGCGGGCGCCAAGCCCCACGCCTGCGCCAACAGCTCAAACGACCGCACTCGCATGGCCGGGTCGTAGCAGTACGTCGTCACGATCACCTCGTCGAGCCCCAAGTCCTCCACAATCGACCCGAGCTGCGCGACGACCGTCTCCGGCGATCCCACGGCCCGCACCGCCTGGAACCCCTCGACAAACCGTGCCACCTCCGGCCCGAGCGCAGCCGCGAGGTCGGCCACGGGTGGCTGCAATGGCATTCGCCGCCCGGTCCTGATCCCCGCTGCCATCTGCTGGGCGGTCGTAAACAGTTCTTCGGCCTCGGCATCCGTCGGCGCCACGAGCACATTAACCCCGGCCATGACGTATGGCTCCGAGATCTCAGCGGTCTCAAACTCAGCGGTAAAACGATTGCGGTACAGCTCAATTGCCCGGTGTCGCAGTTCCGGCGCGAAGTGCGACGCGAACGCATACGGCAACCCGAGATAGGCCGCGACCTGCGCCCCGTCGAGGCTCGACCCGAGCATCCAGAGCGGTACCTTCGTCCCCACGCCGGGGTATGCCGTGATCCGCGCGTTCGCGTGATGGGCCGCCCGCAGCTCCGCCGGCGCCAAGTACGCGTGCAGCGCAAGGACATCCTCAATGAAGGTGTCCGTGGTCTCGGCTCCACGCCGCAGCGCCCGGGCAGTCGCCGGGTCGGTGCCGGGCGCACGCCCGAGCCCGAGGTCGATCCGGTCGCCATACATCTCGCGCAGCGTCCCGTAGTACTCCGCCACCATCAGCGGACTGTGATTCGGCAGCATCACACCGCCGGCCCCCAGCCGGATCCGCGTCGTGTGCTCGGCCGCCCGCGCGATGAGCAGCGAGGTCGCCGACGACGCGAAGTTGACCGCGTTGTGGTGCTCCGCGTACCAGAGCCGGGTATAGCCCAGCCGATCCGCGGCGCGCGCAAGTCCCAGGGACGCGTCGAGTGCGTCGGCCACGGTCGAGCCGGCACTGACGGGCACGAGGTCGAGGATTGAGAGGGGAACGCGGTCGGCTGAGGTCACCACCCCACGGTATGCCGTCTCCCCCGCGCCCAGGTAGGCCCACCCGCCGCCTAGCTTCACTGCCCGTCGCCGCGCTTCACTGAGCGTGCAACCTCAGCGGAGCGCGACAAGCCTCGGCGGGGCAAAGATCGGCGGGGGCAAGACTCAGCGACGCGGCATGCCTCGGCGGGGGCAAAACTCAGCGACCCGGCATACCTGGGTGCCGCCGTCACGATCGCGGCGGAGCACCCGCCGACACCGCATCCTCGGAGGCGCCGCCGGTGAGGATGGCCCACACCACTACTCCGGCCACAAGCCCCCAGAACGCACTGCCGATCCCAGCCACGACAACACCGGACGCCGTCACGGCCAAGGTGATCACGGCTGCTGTCTGTGTCGGGCCAGGAACACTCAAGGTCGCAGCAAGCGCACCGATCACTGACGCCACGAGCGCAACAGCGGCGAGCGCCGCGATCATCGGCGCTGGTAGCGCGGTGTAGGCACTCACCAACCACGCCGCAACCGCCCCCGCCGCGAGGTTCGCCACACCGCAAACGACTCCGGCGACATACCGGCGTCGGGGATCCGGATGCGCCTCGGGTCCGGTGCAGATCGCGGCCGTGATCGCGGCGAGGTTTGTCGCGTGTCCGCCGAATGGGGTCAAGCTCGCGGACACAAGTGAGACCCCACCCACGAGCAGGCGATCGTCGGGGTCGTATCCATGCGTCCGGAGCACGGTGAGGCCGGGGGCGTTCTGCCCGGCGAGCGTAATCAACAGCAGGGGCAACCCGATGGACAACAACGCCTGGAGGTCAAAGGTCGGGGTGATGAGGATGGGGGTGGTCAGGCGCAGATCCAAACCACTGCCGGCCGCCCCGAGTCCTCCCGTCGCGAGCGTCGCCAAGACTCCGGTGGCGAGCGCAATGACCACGGCGAAGCGCTCGGCCCATCGTTTCGCGACGACGAAGGCGAGCACGACACTCCCTGCCACGACAGGCGACCCCACCACCGCGACGCTGCCAGAGATGACAAAGGGCAGGAGTATGCCGGCCAGCAGCGCCGACATGATCGAGCTCGGTACTAGTGAGATGAGTCGGCCAAACCACCCCGTGAAGCCGACCACCGCAGCGCAAACACTCGCGACGAGGAAGGCGCCGACCGCGTCGGAGAAGCGGTAGCCGCCGATGGACGCAATGAGCAGAGCAGCTCCGGGGGTCGACCACGCGACGATGATGGGCATCCGCGTGAGCAAGCTGAGTGCCACACCGCTGATGCCGCTGCCCACGGCGATCGCCCACACCCATGACGACGTCGCAGCGGCGTCGAGCTGGGCGGCCCGAGTGGCTTGGAGCACGACGGCGAACGGCCCGGCATACGAGACAAGCGCGGCCACGATGCCGGCACTCGTCGCGCTGAGCGACCAATCGGACAGTAACGCCCTCGGCCCTGCAGGCGTCGTGGGGTCGTCGCGTCTCATACCGGAGATTCAACCGCCCCCAAACCGCTGCGTACGCCAGCCTCCCCGGCAAGCCAGCCAGGTCTGCGCTCCGGTGACCTTGGCCGCGCTTCACTGAGAGTGCAACCCCAGCGCAGCGCGGCTTGCCTCAGCGCAGCGAGCGACAGTCGCGCGCGGGCCGCTAGAAAATCAACGGCAGGACGTGCAGCATGCACATCGACCACGTGATGTGGGTGAGGATCGGGGCGAGTATGCCGCCCGTCGACCACCGCTGTCGGGCGGTCACCACCCCCAGCACCGCTGCCGCAAACGCCAACATGACATTGCCGGTCAACGCGGTCGCAATGGCATAAAGGACCGTCGTCACCCACACTTGGCGCCCGTCTTTGACCGCGGCATACAGGGCACCTCGGAAGAAGACTTCCTCGGCGATCCCGCTCAGCGCTGTCGTGAAGGTGAGCGCCGTGAGCGAGCCGTATTGCGCGAATGCGAGCACCGAGCGAGCCTGATCAGCGAGCGGCGGGATGAGCCGCGTGACATAGGCGCCACCGATAAAGATTGCCGCGAGCGCAAGCCCAGCGAGGATCGGTTGGATCACTGGTCGACGTAGCTCGTCACCGACAGCGATCCGCCCCAAGTGCAGCTTGCCGGAGGCAAACGCCCCGCCCGCCCAGATGGCAGCAACACCCAGCGCAGCCACGGGGAATAGCGGTGCGTCCCGCGGCATACGGAGGCTCGCGGCCAGCCCAATGGCCCCAGCCAAGAGGGTCAGCGCAGCAACGATTCGCCGCCGCCGCCATTGGGCATCGGTGTCCTGCTGCTGCCGCTCCACGCGCCGCAGGAACTGATCATCCACGGTGCGCAGCGACCCCACCCACGCCTGCCGCCGCGCCCAGAACTGGCGGGACGGCATACGGGATGGGGCTTTGGAGACGCCTGCCGCCTGGGCGAGCGGCGAGGGGTTCTCGTCACTCGCCACAGGCGGCTGGTCGTCCGGTGAGGGTTCAGAAGGTGACGGTCTCATTGTCACCTTGGTCGGGCTCCGAGCCGGTCACGAGGGCCTTCGCGATGCCGAGGAGCTGGATCGGCTTGCCGGGGCTATCCCAGTATTCCGCCGACTCGGCCTCGACGCGCATGACCCCTACCTTGGGGTCTTCGGCCTCGCATTGGAAGTAGGCCTTGGCGAAGGGGCTCCAGAGCTCGCGGGCCTTGGCCGGGTCATGGCTGACCGACGCCGTGCCAGCAATCGAGACCCACGCGCCTTCTTTGGTGAAGGCGACATTGACCTTGGGGTCGGCCTGGATCTGGGTGGCGGCGTCGCCATCCAGCCACCCGAGGAACCAGAGTATGCCGTCGAACTCGGCCTCCTGGCAGGTCATCGGGCGGGTCACGAGTGAGCCGTTGGCTGCGCGCGTGGTGAGCATTGCGGTGCGCTGGTCCTTGATGAGGTCGTGGACCTTGGCGATGCCTGCTGAAGAGTTGTTGCCGGTCGCGCTGGTTGTGCTGGCGGTGCTTGCGGATGAGGGGGTGTCTGACATTAGGAGTCCTTTCCTCGTGCTGCTCCGAGCGTGCCGGTGACGACGGCCGTCGCCCCGGCGATCAGTGACGCGACGCCGCCACCTGAGCCACCCGACCACTTGGGGTCGTGTGGCATGGGTCCAACGGGATCGAGCTGTGCTGCGGGGATGCGTTTGGACGGCTCGGCGAGGGCGCGACGGAAGCCCTCCCGCAGCCCGACGAACTCGTGGTCAGCGGGCAACAAGTCGCCAGCGAAGTCGCTCTCTTGACAGACCATGTCGTGATGAAGGCTTTCAACCAGAGCCTCGACCGTGCTTGACGGCACGTCGGTGATGAGTCCCGCGAGCATCCCCACGAGATCGGTCGGCAGGAATGGGATGTTGACCTGCGGGCGGCGCAAGTCGGCGACCTCGGCATACACCTTGAGCAAGTCTGGGTAGGGCATCCGCTCCGGGCCACCGACGTCGTAGTGCCGGGACTCAGAGTCGACGGTCAGCGCGCCGACGAGGGCGGCAATGACGTCTGTGACGGCAATGGGCTGGACGAGGGAACGCATCCAGTCCGGGACCGTGGTGATCGGCAGCCGCTCTGAGATCTGACGGATGATTTCGAAGCTGGTCGACCCGGCCCCCACGATGACGGCCGCGCGCAAAGCGATGGTCGTCACGCCAGAGGCGGTGAGGATCCGCTCGACCTCAAGGCGCGACGAAATGTGTTCGGAGAGTTGCTTTTCCGCGACCTGAGGGACGATGCCGGAGAGGTAGATGATGCGCTCAACCCCGGCTGCGGAGGCGGCGTGGGCCAAGTTGGCGGCCGACCGGCGGTCTTTAGCGGCGAAGTCATCGCCACCCATCCCGTGGATCAAGTAGTAGACCGCATCCATACCCTCGACCGCAGACTGGACGGCGTCGGCATCGAGCACATCCATCTTGACGATTTCGACGCGGTCGTCGTCATGCCACCAGAGCCGCCGCGCCTTCGACGGGTCCGAGAAGGACGCCCGCACGGTGTGGCCAGCCGCAAGCAGCGCGGGCACCAGGCGACCGCCGACATATCCGCTGGCGCCGGTGACGAGGATCTTCATGCTGACTCCAAGCAGCGAGTTCGCGGGTTTGTTCCCATCGTGTCCAATGTTTGTCACATCTTTTGCTGGAGGGCTCCTAGCGCAGCCGCACGAGCCCTCTCGCGGTCTCAAGGACGGCTTCCAGCCCAGCCTGGGTCGCTGTGTCCTCGCCTCCAGACCCCGGCGCCGTCGCCGTCCGGATGACGATCCGAGGGTCGGCGTGCCGATCGTCGCTCGGCCACCCCAAGGCCCCCAGCCCGTCGCGCAACTCCGCCTCGGCTGCCGTGGTAAGAGTCAGCTGGGCCAGCCGGACGCCCCGATCCGGCAGGGCAGCCCAGGGCGGCGTCGTCAGCCACTCGATCGGCGCCGGCATCACCCCGCCGAGCGGCAGCGCCCCATCGTCGCGGGGGATGGCACGCCAGCGAACCTCTCCCCTGATCACCTCGCGCACACCCTCACCCGCGAGGTCAGCAACCCGCATCACCCAGGTCAGCAAGAAGGGGCCGCGTCGCAGGCGCGCCTGCACCTCCGGCAGCCCCAAACCCAGAGGGTATGCCGCACAAGGCTTTTCGACAGCTGGGTTGATCGCGAGGATCTCGAGATAGTCCGTCGGTCCGAGCGATAGGAGCCGATTGTGGGTGCCAAACGCCGGGTGCTCACCACCGGGCTCCGTTGGCACCCCAGTCGGTCGGTGACCCACTCGGCCCCCTCTGCCAGCGAGTCCGCCGCGACGACGAGATGGTCGACACACGGCATACCTCTCATGCTTGTCATCGCTCGTCACCTCGGGAAGGGCGCTCCGCGTCAATCCACAGCGCAACTCGCGGCGTGGGGCGCATGAGGGTCACAACCCGCTCGGCCGTCATAAAGATGCGATACTCCGCGCCATATTTCGCCTTGAGCACGGCCCGAACCCGCTCGACTTCTGCGGGCTCGTCGCGAACCTGCGCAACTGCAGTGACCGTCGGAGCGTCGGGTTCGACCGTTCCGCGACGCGAACACGGGGCCATCGTCACAGCAGAGTTGCGCCGCAAGCGCTTGACCTTGCCGCTGCCCGCGGGCGTGATCACGACCAGCCGATCACCGTCGCGCGCGATCCAGACCGCGGTCGCCACCGGGGTGCCATCGCGGCGGAAGGTCGTGAGGGAGACGAACGCCTGCTCGCCCCACCACTGCAGTTGGCTGGGTTCCATGCTCGGAGGGTATGCCGTGTGAGCTCGGCGGGCATGTCGTGTCGCCGGGACAGAGTGAGAGGGCGCAAGCGCAGGGTTCAGGGGAGCTGAAGCCCGCCTTAGTGCCCACTTACTAGCCTCTCGGTGCCCGGAGCAGCCCGTCGTGGAATCGCCCCGTCGTCATCGCGCGTCGGAGCCCGGCATACCGGGAGTCACCATCGAGTTCACCGGCACCGACGAGACGGGCGCGGCAGCCTCGCTCACGACCGTCACCGAGCGGTGGCCCGCCCCAGACCGGAACCTCCGAGGTGACGTCCTTTGTTTCCTGGGGCTAGGCGCTTCTCATGAGCGGAGCGCTGCTCCTGGTCGCCACGCGGCTTCGGAGGCGAGGCTCGGCACAACGGTGACCACCCGGAGCGCTTAGCCTCTCACTCAGAGGCACGGCATACCGCGGCCTGTCGCAACCACGCTGGGAGAGTGACATGGCCGAGGTGCAACCGCCGCTGACCGCGCCCGTCGAGGAATCCATCGGGCCGCGTGACTTGACGCAATGGCATACCCAACTGGGACGCCGACTGGTCGACCTCGTGGGTCGGCTAGTCGGCGTCGCGCATCAGTGGACACTGCTCGTGACCGTGCTCATCGGCGGGATCGTCGTGGTCGGGCTGACCGCGTTGTCGGCCGAGGTCTATTCGTCCGTGACTGACGACGGTGAGCTCGCGGGGCTCGATCAACCCGTTCTCGATGCCGCGGTCGCGACCCGCACGCCGTTCAATCAGACTGCGCTGACGGTGTTTACGGACATCGGGGGGCCGGTGGGGATGCCGATCCTCGCCAGCCTGATCGTGGCGTTCATGGTGTGGAAGTGGAAGTCGTGGAGTCCGCTGGTGCTGACGTTGGCCGCCGCGCTGGGTTCGCTGGGGATGACGGTCGTGGGCAAGCGGCTGATCGGCCGATCGCGTCCGCCGCGTGAACTCGCCGTCCCGCCATATGAGAACTCCCCGAGCTTCCCCAGCGGGCACACCCTCAACGCCACGGTCATCATCGGCGTACTCGTGTATTTGTGGTTGCTCCATCTGGCGACCAAGCGGGCGCGGTTTTGGGCGGGCACGGCTGGTGTTGTTTTCGTCGGGGCGATGGGGTTGAGCCGGGTCTATCTCGGGCATCACTGGCTGACCGACGTCATTGCGGGCTGGCTGCTCGGTCTTGCGTGGCTGACTATCGTCGTGACCGCGCACCGCCTGCACCTGACTATCCGCCGACGGCGTGAAGCGCGCCTGCCAGCTGGTTCACCGGCGACTGCGGCACCGACTTCGGGATGAGCGGAGGTTGGGCGCCAGTCCCGTCGTGGGTGATGGGTCATCCCGCTGAGAGCCACGGCATCGCCGTCTTCTTCCACGGCGGCACGGGCCGGGCACGGCCGCGTCCGGCGGTGACGGACCCGGCATACCTGCGCATGGTGCCGTTTGCGCTGGCCTGTCGCGCGCGATCACGCGGCCAGATCGCGGGCATCCTCGTGTCGCACCCTGGTGGTGGCTGGATGGGACGGATGCCCGTCCTTGCTCGCGAGCTCGACTCGCTTGCAAGGCAACTCGTCCCGATCGTCGGTGACAAACCACTCTGCATTGTCGGCCACTCAAGTGGCGGCCACGCAGCGCTTGTTGCCGCCGCGCGCTGGGAGGACACCTTCCGCGTCGCTGGCGTCGCGGCGCTTGCACCCTATGTGCCGGACGGACGGACGTATGCCGGGCACGCTCCGGTCCTGCTCGCGCATGGAACCCGTGACCGGGTGACCAGCTTCGCTGCAAGTCGCGCGCTGGCGCAACGCCTCGCGGCCGATGGGCGTGACGTGACTTTCGAATCGGTCGACGACGGCCACGCGATGCTGCGCCGAGCAGGGACCTGGCATCGCTTCGTCGCCGACTTCGCTCTTCGCGGCCTAGTCCCGCGCTAGACCTCCGACCTGTGGCTGTCGTCTAGAACAGCCCGCGTTGATCGGCCCCATAACCGCGCTTCTGTCTCGCCCGCTCCAGCAGGAGATAGAGCGCTGGCACGATCAGCAATGTCAACACCGTCGAGCTGAACAACCCACCGATCACGACGAGCGCCAAGGGTTGGCTGATGAACGCGCCGCCCCCGGTGAGCGACATCGCCATCGGCACCAGGGCGAGGATCGTCGCGAGGGCGGTCATGATGATCGGCCGCAGCCGGTGCCGGGCACCTTCGACGATCGCGTCGTGGATGCTGAGCCCCCGGCTTCGATACTGGTTGACCAAGTCGATCAGGACGATCGCGTTGGTCACGACGATGCCCACCAGCATGAGCAGCCCGATCATGGACGCCACTCCCAAAGGCTTCCTGGTCACCAACAGCAAGCCAATCGCCCCAGTCGCAGCAAACGGAATGCTCACCATCAGAACCAGCGGCTGCAACAAGCTCCCGAACGTCGCCACCAGAATCGCGTACGTGATCGCGATCGCCACGAGCAGCGCAAGACCCAGCTGACCGAACGCCTGAGCCTGATCAGCACTGACGCCACCGACCTTCGCCGTTGCCCCGGCTGGCAGCGTCGTCTCGGACACCACCTTGGTCAGCGCCGCCGTCACTGCTCCCAGATCGTCGCTCGTCGGCGTCGCGCTGATCGTTGCTGTGCGGGCGCCGTCAGTGCGGCTGAGGCTCGCCGGCGCCTGAATCTCCTTGACCGACGCCACCTGCGACAGCGTGATCGGCGCCCCACCCGGACCAGCAGCCAGCGGCAACGCTGACAACGCAGCAACGTCACCAGGCGCGACCCCCTGCCGCAGCGTCACCGTGTGAGCGACACCGTTGAGGGCAACCTCACCGAGCTTGGTGCCCCGCAGTGCGGACGCCACCAGGCCCCCGACTGCAGCCTCGTTGAGTCCCAGCGCTTGCGCCTTGTTGCGGTCGACGTCCACAACCACGGTGGGGATGAGCGCCGAGACATCGTTGACGACGTCACGGGCGCCCTTCACCTTGCCCACGGCTTCGGTCATGATCCGCGCAGCCTCACGCAGGGTCGCATCATCCGGCGCCTTCACCACGACCTGGACATTGGTCGAGCCGGTCGGCCCTCCACCCGTCGACACGGTGACGGTGCCCAGCCCAGGCCGCGCATCGGCATACTCGCGAATGTGGGTGACCAGAGCGTCCGTCTCACCGCTCTTGGTCGCCGTCACGGTGAACGTCGCGTTGTTTGCGCCGCCCCCGGTGAACGCCGCGAGCGGTCCGCTGCTGCCCACGGTAACCTGGTAACTCTTGACATCAGGCCGGCCGGCGAGCGCCTTCTCGAGTTCCTTTGCGGCTGCGTCGGTTTGCGCAAGGGACGTCCCAGCGGGCAGCTTCTGGCTCATCGTGAGCGTGCCGCTGCCGGAGTTGCCAATGAAGTCGGTCTTGAGCAGCCCCGCGGCCGCACCGGACATCGCGAGCAACAGGACGCCGAGCAGCACGGTGACGACCGGTCGCCGCAAGACCCAGCCAAGGGCTGGCAAGTACGCGCTCTGCAGCCGGGTCACCGGCTCCGTCTGCTCCGGAATCTGCTCGGAGACAACAGCATTGGGGTATGCCGTCCCGCTCGCTTCGGTCTCGCTCGCCTGCGTGCCATGTGCGTCGGGGACGAGCGCCGTGACGGCAGGGGCGGCATGGCGACCGCGGTGGCGATGGGCGTCGTTGAGGAACCAATACCCGAGGACCGGCACAATCGTGAGCGCCACGAAAAGCGAGGCCATCATGGCCATCGTGACGGTGAGCGCGAAGGGCCGGAACAACTCCCCGACCTGTCCACCGACGAGCGCAAGCGGCACGAACACCGCCACCGTCGCGAGCGTCGATGACGTCACCGCGGTGGCAACTTCCCGGACCGCTGCAGGGATGGCCTCGCGACGCGTCTGGCCCATGCGCAGGTGCCGTTCGATGTTTTCGATGACGACAATCGAGTCGTCGACCACTCGACCCACCGCGATCGTCAGAGCGCCGAGGGTGAGGATGTTGAGCGTGAAACCACCCGTGCGAAGCCCGAGCAGGGCGATCAACAACGAGAGGGGGATCGAGACCGCCGTCACGAGAGTGAGTCGCACAGACAACAAGAAGAGGAAGACCACCAACACCGCAAAAGCAAGACCCAGCATCCCCTCGCTGGCAAGGTCTTTGACCGACTCCTCGATGAAGGGGGCTTGGTCATAGACCACCTGGGTCTTGCCCGAGGTGACCATGCGCTCAAGGTCAGGGCGGAGTTTGGTGAGCTCATGGGAGATCGCCACGGTGTTGCCGTCGGGGGTCTTGACCACGGCGATGGTGAGGCTCGGAACCCCGTCTGTGCGCGACAGCGACGTCACTGAGGCATCTTGGAGCGTCACCTCGGCGATGTCTCCGAGGGTGACGGGAGAGGCCTCGGCAACCGGGGTTGTGGGCAGTGGCAGCGCCGCGAGCTGCTCGATGCTGGTGATCGGACTGCCAACCTGCACGCTCAACTGGTTCTGCCCGTTGCTCACCGTGCCTGCAGGGATCGCAATGCCATTGGTCTGCAAGAGCGTGGTCAGCGCAGCGGGTGAGACCCGCGCGTCCGCGAGCTTGGCTTGGTCGAGGTCCACCACGATGACTTGGTCTGCCACGCCGCTGACCTGGACGCTGCGCACCCCAGCGATGCCTTCGATCGCTGGCACGACCTGTGCCCGCACCTTGGCCAAAAGGTCCTGCTGATCGGCCCCGCCCGCCATCGACATTTGAATGATCGGGAAGTCCGCGATGCTCCCGGTGATCACCTGCGGATTAGCTCCCTCAGGCAAGTTGCGCAGGTTGAGAATCGCCCGCTGCGCATCGTTTTGCGCCTTCGACAAGTCCTCGCCGTACGCCAAGGTCACCATCACGATTGACAAGCTGTCGCTCGAGGTTGACGTCACCTTGTCGACGCCCCGCAGCCCCAGGACGGCACCCTCCATCGGGCGAGTCACGCGCTGCTCGACGACCGCCGCCCCAGCGCCGGGCACCGAGGTCACCACTCCCATCACCGGGAACGAGATGGACGGGATCAGCTCGCGCTTGAGCGTGCTCACGGCATACAAGCCGCCGACCATGAGGAAGACGGTCAACAGGGCAGTCAACGCGCGATTGCGCAGACTGAAGACAGAAAGGGCATGCACGGGTGACTCCGGTCATCGACATCAAGCAGGGCCTGGCGTCAGGCTAAACCCGACCCCTGTCACGGCTGACATCGAGACTGATTTCGATCACCGAGCGTGGCCGCGCTCGCTCACGATCACCCCGCGAGCGCCCTCCGCAGAGCATCGATCCGCATGGCCCAAATCCGCTTGGACAGAGCCGCTTCAGGAGCGAAGACCTCCGATGCGTGATAGCTGCCCGGGTTGACGTGCAACTCGGTCGGCACACCCGCCTGCATGAGTCGCTGCGCAAAGGCGATGTCCTCGTCACGGAACATGTCCACAGTCCCCACGTCGATAAACGCCGGCGGCAACCCACTCACGTCGGCAACGCGCGCTGGCGCGGCATACCCATCGGCTTCTTGCCCACCGAGATACCAAGCCCACGCTTCGAGATTGCCGCTGCGGTCCCAGATGCCGATGTCGGTGATCTCGTGACTGGACGGGGTCTCGTTGCGGTCGTCGATCATGGGATAGATCGGCATCATGAAACTGATCGCCGGGCCGCCGCGGTCGCGGGCCATGAGCGCGACTGCGAGGACGAGCCCGCCGCCGGCACTGCCGCCGTAGAGCGCGAGGCGCGCCGGGTCCACGCCGATCTCGTCCGTGTGCGCTGCCATCCATTGCAGCCCGGCGTAACAGTCCTCGGCCGGCGCGGGGTGCGGGTGCTCGGGGGCGAGCCGGTATTCGACCGAAACCACCACTGCCCCAACCTCATCGCACAACATCGTGGCCGCCGCGTCCTCCCCGGCAACGTCGCCGAGCACCATGCCGCCGCCGTGGATGAAGTAGATCCCAGGCAGCGTCGCGGCCCCCGCCACCGGATGGTCACCGGACGGGCGATAGATCCGGACCATGATGTCCGGGGCACCGTCGGGGCCTGGGACAGTGCGGTCTTCGCTCGTCACCCGCGGATTGGGCGGCACCTCGATCGAGGCGAGCACCTGCTCGACGGTGGCGCGCCGCGCGACGATGTCGGGAATGGCGTTGAAGCCCCCTGGCATCACCGCGAGCAGGGCATCGAGCGGCTCGCGGGATTCGGGATCGATCAGGTCACGACGCGACATCTGTGCCTCCGTAGGTTTTCGTGTTACCTGGCTGGCACTCCGCCGGGCGAGCGCGGCAGTGCGGCTTCGCTGTGTGCCTGAACCTAAGGAGGGGTATGCCGGGTGTCAATGGCATCATCGGAATGTCACGGGCGGCGCGGGGGTTGACCGCAACGATCCCGTCCGCCGGCCAGGAGCCCTCATGTCGCTTGCCTTCACGCCCGTCACGATTGGCGAGTGGCAGCTGCCGCAACGGTTCGTGATGGCGCCGCTGACCCGCAGCCGGGTGGGTGCGGGTGGCGCTCCGACTGCGCTCAACGCGACGTATTACGGGCAACGGGCGAGCGCGGGGCTCATTATTTCGGAGGGTGTGCAGCCGAGCGCGGTCGGGCAGGGCTACCTCTGGACCCCCGGCTTGCACACGCCGGAGCAGGTCGCGGGGTGGCGGCTCATCGCCGACGCGGTGCACGCGGGCGGTGGGCGGATCGTCGCGCAGCTCATGCACGTCGGCCGGGTCGGGCACGCGGACAACAGGGGTGGGCTCGAGGGTGTTGCGCCCAGCGCCATCGCGGCCAGAGGGGTCGAGATCGTCACCGCTGCGGGCAAACAATCTGCCGGTATGCCGCGCGCGCTCGAGTCTGACGAAATCCCCTCCCTTGTTGGCGAGTTCGCGCGTGCTGCGGAGAACGCGGTCGCGGCGGGACTCGATGGCGTCGAGTTGCACGCGGCCAATGGCTATCTCCTGCACCAGTTCTTGGCGCCCAGCAGCAACCAGCGCACCGACGCCTACGGGGGGTCCCCGGCGGCTCGCGCCCGGTTTGTCATCGAGGTCGCGAGCGCGGTGGCTTCCGCTATCGGGGCGCAACGGGTCGGCATACGGATCTCCCCTGCGCACAATGTCCACGACGCGCTGGAACTTGACCCCGCTGACACTGCCGCGACGTATGCCGTGCTCGTCGACGCGCTCGCGCCGCTGGGTCTGGCGTATCTCAGCATCCTCGGCGACCCGGCAAGTGGGTTGGTCCAGGATCTGCGGCGGCGGTTTGGTGGCTCGCTGATTGTCAACTCGGGGTTCCGGTCCCGCACGTCGCTTGATGACGTCACTGCCATCTTGGAGCGCGGCCTTGGTGATGCGGTCGCCGTGGGGCGCGAGTTCATCGCCAATCCCGACCTCGTGGAGCGCTGGCGGTTGGGCGCCGAGCTGAATGAACCCGACCCGACGACCTTCTATGGCGGTGGGGCCGAGGGGTATATCGACTACCCGAGCCTGGAGTCAGCTACGTCGAGGTAGCCGTTGCGTTCCACTGCTCCACGATGATCTGGGCCATCCGGGACGACTGCTCCGCGAGCGGGACGTCCTTGCTGGTGCCAAGGCTTGCTGTCGGGTTCTGCGCCGTCCCCTGCGCCGTCGATGTGAACTTCACCTGGTCATCACCGACCCGCAGTTGCAGTTGCAGGGAGCCGTCCCAACCAACCTGGCGGGCGGCTGCCGCCATCGCCCGAACCTTCGGCGCCCACTGCTCGGGGTTCGTCGCCGTGCCTGGCGCATAGGGCGATGCGGGATCGAGCGGCCACAGGACGTCGAGCACGAAGCGGTCGACGGCATACATCTCGACGAGTGAACTGTCGCTGGAGGCGGCGACGGCCAACGGGAGGTTGGCCCGGACTCGCGGGATCGGCCCGTTGACTCTGATCGAGCCCTTGCCGTCTTTGGCTCGTAGGTCAAGTTGGGCGTTGACGTCGGGCAGCTTCGCCATGACCGTGTCGAGCGCCTGGCGCCCGAACACTTCGACCGCAATGACGTCATCCATCTCTACCCGGTCGACCGCGGGCAGGTCTTTGAGATCGGCCACCTGGGCACTCGTCAACCCAAGACCCGGTTTGAAGCTGACGACATCTTCGACGCCGGCTCTGGCGGTGTCGAGCCGGACAAAGACCCCACGCCGGTCGCCAGTCGCAGCTGCGACATTACGCCAGAGGGCTCTTGTGGTCGCCCAATCTGGCGCCCTCCAGGACACTAGCTCGGGGCTGACCGCGACGTTCTTTGCCGACGCTAACGCGGCTAGCGCGTTGATCACGTCAAGCTCGGCGACGGGCTGGCCCGGGCGTGGGACGAACGTCAACTCGCGGTCGCTCGCCGTGGGCACCTGAGCCGTCCGGAGGGTCACTGTCGGTGTTGTGTTGAGTTGGGCCGCAACGGAGTTGGGGACTTGCAGACCCGTGAGCTCTGAGCGGATCTCGTTGAGCCCCGTTGCGCACGAACGGAACTGCTCAAACGGGACAACGGTCACCACGCTCGCGTCGTAGGCGCCGGACGATGCGCGTGCATTCGGCGCGGGCTTCGAAGCGATGACAACCTCTGTCGTCGAACACCCTCCAGCACCGATGGCCGCTGTCGCCGTTCGCGCCGAGTTGAGCATCGCCAGCGCGGACGCTCGGGGTTCCGCCTCGCTCGGCACATACAGGGTCCATCCCTGCCCACGGACGACCGCAGAGAGTGACTTCGCACCGACGCCAGCTCGGGCTTGGTCCAGTGCGCTGCCGAGCGCGCCGAGATCTGTGACGGACACGTCGTTCGCGACGTTGGCATCAATCTGCCACTGACTCCTGGAGAGTCCGCCGCTCCCTGGGTCGACGCCAGCCTGGACGCTGTTGACCTTGGTGAAGATCGGTTGCTTCGCCGCCCATTCCTTGATGCCCGCCTCTTCTTTAGGGTCAGTGCAAGCTCCCAGCGCGGTTGCAGCACAAAGGAATACAGCGAGTATGCCGGGCCGCCAGCGAGCCCCCCGTCGAGTGGTCATGCCCGCCATGGTGCCAGAACCCCTACCAACCGAGGCTACGTCCCTGCCCACCGTTGCGCGCCCACGGTTGCCTGGCCAAGGTTGTCAGCCCACGGTTGCCGTTTACGGTTGCCTGCCCTCGCTTTCGCCGGATTCGATACCCAACGCCCAGCCCCACCTCGGAAATGGGTATCGACCCAGCGGAAGCTACGCCCAATCGATACCCGAGAACTCACCCGGGCTAGGCAACGGGTATCGAATCCGCGTGGAGGGGGTCAGGCCCCGAGACGAGGAGCCTGCGACGGGCGCCGGTTGTGGAGGTCTTAGCGAGCGCGACCGCCGCGGGCGCTCCCTGCCCGCGTGCCTGCTGAGAAGGCCGCCGCGCTGCCCGTGCTGCGTGAACCGCCTCCGCCAGCACGGGACGGACCACCAGAGCGCGTGGGCGCACCGGTCCGAGGAGCGCCACCCGCACTGACTGGTCCACCGGTCCGAGAGGCACTGCCGGTGCGCGGTTGGCCACCGCTTCGACCACCACCGCTGCCAGAACTCGTCGCGCTGCGAGACGACACTGAGCCCCGAGGCGCGCCTCCGCGCGGGGAGCTGCCACGACCGCCTCCGCGACCACCACCACGTACCGGCCGGCCGCCAGCAGCCTCGTCCACAACGGAAACGAACCCACCGGCATACGAGCGCTCGCCCGGAGCGAGTTCCTGGAGCAGCGGGTGGCCCAGCGCGACCTTGGTCGTCGTCGGGTTGACGCCCGCCTTGCGCGTGAGGTCGCGGACATCGCGCACCTGGTCGTCGGTCATCAGGGTGACGACGGTGCCAGCGTTGCCAGCGCGCGCGGTCCGCCCAGATCGGTGCAGATAGGCCTTGTGCTCGGTCGGCGGGTCAGCATGGATCACGAGCCCAATGTCATCGACATGTATGCCGCGTGCTGCGATATCGGTTGCGACGAGGGTCCCAGCAGCTCCGCTATGGAAGGCATCCATCGTCCGCACGCGCGCATTCTGCGAGAGGTTGCCATGCAACTCAACCGTCGGCACACCCTTGGCATTGAGCTGCTTCGCAATGTTCTTAGCGCGGTGCTTGGTCCGGGTGAAGATCACCGTCCGACCAGGGGCTGCGGCAAGATCCACCAAGACGGGCAGGTGAGACTGCGGCGACACATGCAGGACGTGGTGCGACATCTCAGCGACCGGTGACTGCGCCGAGTCGGCCTCGTGGGTCTTGGGTGCATTGAGATAGCGCTTCACGAGCACACCCACCGCGTTGTCCAGCGTCGCCGAGAACAGCATCCTCTGGCCAGCCCGGGGGGTGAGGTCCATCAGGCGCCGAACCGACGGCAAGAACCCAAGATCGGCCATGTGGTCGGCCTCATCGAGGATCGTGATCTCTACCGAGTCGAGGCTGACATAGCCCTGACCGATGAGGTCTTCAAGCCGGCCAGGGCAGGCAATGACGATGTCGACGCCATTGCGCAGGGCGGCGACCTGCGGGTTTTGACCCACACCGCCAAAGACGGTCCGCGACGTGAGCCCCGTCGCGGCAGCCAACGGCGCCAGCGCGGCGTCAATCTGCGACACGAGCTCGCGCGTGGGCGCGAGGATGAGGGCACGCGGACGCTTGGGCTGGCGACGGCGCGGAGCACCAGTCAGCCGGGCCACGAGCGGCAGCAAGAACGCATAGGTCTTGCCTGATCCCGTGCGCCCGCGACCGAGCACATCGCGACCGGCCAGCGAGTCAGGCAGGGTCGCTGCCTGGATCGGAGTCGGGATCGAGATCCCCAGCTCGGCGAGCACAGCAGAAAGTTGAGATGGCACGCCAAGCGCACCAAAAGTGTTGTGAGACAAGTAGAAACTCCAATGAACGTGCTGTCGTTCCGCCCGGCGCGACAAGGGTGTCACGGCGCTAAACAGGGCACCGACGCATCAAGGGGAGACTTGAGAGTCTGGATCTCCGGACCACGCTGCCCCGAGGGTTGAGCGAACTGCGCGGAGATCAGGCCCGAGGCGAAACTGAGCGGGCCGTTGCGCAGAGTCTACGGGACACGACGGGCACTCCACGCCACGTGAGGGCGAGGGGCACGGCATACAGTCTGGGGATGGACACCGGACACCTAGAAATCACGGTCGCAGGCACCGGCACGGTCTCGCTCCCCCCTGAGCGCGCCACCGTCTATCTGACGGTGGGCTTCGAGAGCCCCAACAAGCAAGAGGTACTGGACCGCACCACCGCGACGCTGCACGAGGTCAACCGGCATATCGACCACTTGCGCACGATGGACCAGTCACCGACCACATGGTCCTCTGTGGGCGCGATCCGGACGCGGTCGTGGCGCTCCTTCCAGGCCCAGGGGGTCGCTCCCGCACAGATGTTTGGCGCGAGCGCTGAGGTCGAGGTCAAGTTCAAGGACCAGGGGGCACTGGCGTACTTCGTTGACACGTGGGCTGGGCAACCAGGGGTCACGGTCAACTATGTCCGGTGGACGCTGACCGAGGCTGTGCGCATCGCTAAGGAAGACGAGGCCCTGACGCGGGCCGTCGCCAAGGCGACCGAACGCGCGCAGGTCATGGCGCGCGCAGCCGGTTTCGGCGGCGTGCGTCTGGTCGAGGTCGCCGACCCAGGGATGTTGAGCGACCGCCGAGCCGGAAGTGAATACGGCACGCCAACTTCCGCAACCGTGCGCGGCGGTGCCCCCGGAGGCGGGCGCAGCGAGTCACGGCCGGTCGATATTTCGCCAGCCGACGTGGACATCAGCACGCGGGTGCACGCCCGGTTCGTGGGGATCAAGGGAGACACTGGCGCGTGAGTCGCACTCTGCGCGAAGCGATTGCGGTCGGACCGGTCGTGCTCGACGGCGGTCTCGCGACCCAGCTCGAAGCCCGAGGTCACGACCTATCCGACACGCTCTGGTCGGCGCGGCTGCTCCTCGACGACCCAGCCGAGGTGCGGGCCGCCCACGCCGACTTCTTCGCCGCCGGTGCACAGGTCGCGACCACGGCTTCCTATCAAGTGAGCGAGTCGGGGTTTCGCGCCGCCGGCCGCACGGTCGCCGAGGCGCGAACTGCGTTGCGTCGCAGTGTGATCGTTGCACGGGAGGCAGCTGACGACGCTGCTGCTTGCGACGGACGGCTGCGGTGGGTCGCCGCGTCAGTCGGCCCCTATGGCGCCACCCTCGCCGACGGCTCGGAGTACCGCGGCGACGACCAACTCTCGGTCGCTCAACTGCGCGAGTGGCATCGGCCGCGCCTCGCCTTGCTCGCAGAGGCAGGCGCCGACGTCCTTGCGGTGGAGACTGTCCCCTCCCTGCGCGAGGTCGAGGCGGTATGCCGTGAGCTCGCCTCGCTCGGGATGCCGTTCTGGCTGTCAGTTACTCCGGCCGCAGGGCGCACCCGTGACGGGGAGTCGCTCGCCGACGCATTCCGCATCGCTGCCGAGACGCCGGGGATCCTGGCTGTCGGTGCAAACTGTTGCGAGCCAAGCGAGTTCATCGGGATCGCTGCGGCAGCAAAAGTGGCCGCGAGCGCACACGCGTTGGGCAGCCCGGAGCAGGCTCCTGCCGAGGCGGCGCAAACTGTGCCCGACGGCATACCCCTGGTGTTTTATCCCAACTCCGGTGAAGTGTGGGATGCCCAGGCCCGGGCGTGGCGAGGTGAGCCAACCGTCGGCGGCCTCGCTCCCGAGTGGGTCGACGGTGGCGCGCGACTCGTCGGCGGGTGTTGTCGGGTCACCCCAGCCCAGATTGGGGTCCTAGCCGCTGGGTGCTCGTGACAGCGCTGCGGTCTCGGTGTGGTCGAAGTCGGCCTATAGCCCGACTTCGACCACAGGTTCCCGACCAAGGTGGTCGCGCATTGCACCCTGTCCAGACGACCCCATATAATCTGGCTCATTCCGTACTATTTCCAGCTAGAGGGGCCTACGCATCGTGACGCGCCAGGAAGACCGCACCGAACTCACCATCACCGAGGCCTCCGCGTGTGGCTGCGGCGGTCACGACGAGGACCTGCCCGAGCTTGACGCGCGCGCGATCCCCCACGCGATTCGGCACGCAGCCGTGCTCGGCACGCTCGGTGAGCTGTCGGCTGGTCGCGCCTTCGTCCTCGTCGCGCCGCACGACCCCTTGCCGCTGCTGCGCCAACTCGCGGCGAAGTTTGGCGACAGCGTTGAGGTCAGCTATCTCCAACGCGGCCCAGAAGCCTGGAAGCTCCGCCTCCACCGAGTGAGCTGACCGGCTGACTGGGCGCGACCTGATCTGACCCCATCGGCTCACCAATGACCACCCCACACGACGCACCCCCATCGACCCGCAGCGAACGCGGCTGGCGCGACAACCCGACCACGATCTGGCTAGCCGTCGCCGCGGTTGTCGGCATGGGCGTCCTCGTGCAGCGACGTCTGGTCCCGCACTCGACCTGGCTGGTCATCCATGCGGTCTTCCTCGGTGCGCTCACCCACGCGGCCGTCGTATGGAGCACACACTTCGCGCAAGCACTCCTTAAGACTGCGCCGGACGTCGACCCCCGAGCGCGCCAAACACGGCGCATAGCAACCCTTTTCGTCGGCGTCGCAACGGTTCTCGTCGCGGTCGTCACAGAAGCCTGGGCGTATGCCGTCGCCGGCGCAGTCCTCGTGTCAGTCGCCATCCTCTGGCACGCGGTCGCGCTGTGGCGCCGACTGCGGGCTGCCCTCGGCGCTCGGTTCCGGGTCACTCTCCACTTCTATCTCGCGGCGGCGGCCTGGGTGCCTGTCGGCGCCACGGCAGGCGTCTGGCTCGCCCGAGAGCCAAGCGGGGACCTCGAAGCCCGCCTCGTCGTGGTGCACACGAGCGCGATGGCACTCGGCTGGATCGGCTTCACCGTCATGGGCACGCTCGTCACCCTGTGGCCGACGATGCTGCGCACCCGCATCGATCCACGTGCCGAATCACTCGCCCACACCGCACTGCCCATCCTCAACGGCGCTCTCGCTCTGATCGTCGTCGCCTCCACCCTCGGCTCGCGTCTGCTCACCGCTTTGGGGTTCGCGGCATACCTGGTTGGGGTTGTCTGGTGGGGTCGGGCGCTGCACGTGCCGCTGCGGGCTCGAGCCCCGCGCGAACTCGCTCCGCTCGCGGTGGCGGCCGCTCTGTGCTGGGCGACACTCGCCGTCGGGTGGATCACGAGTTCGCTACTGTTCCAGCCCGATTGGGAGAGTGTGGAGACCTCCTACGGGGTGCCAGCCGCGATGCTCGTCGGGGGTTTCGCGCCGCAGCTGCTCTTGGGTGCACTCTCCTACCTCGTCCCCGCAGTCCTCGGAGGAGGACCAGCGGCAGTCCGCGCCGCCCGCTCCCGCATCGACCGGTATGCCGTGCTGCGTCTCGTTGTCGTCAACCTCGGTGTGGCCCTCGCGATCTCCCCCTTCCACGCGGGGGTTCGGGCCGGGGCAGCGGCGGCGGCGCTCACGGCATACCTAGGGTATTTGCCGTTAATCGCGCTCGCGGTGCGTGACTCTCGGCGGGCACGCACCCTGCCGCGAGCAGCCAAGGTGACCGGCCCGAGCGAGACCGCGCCGAAGTTGGACGTCTACCGCGATCTCGTCATCGGACTCGCGGTGCTCGCTGTGGCCGTACTTGCGGGCGTGCTGGCGGATCCGGTGCCAACGTGGCCGAGCCTGCCGCGGGGGTGAGCCGACGGATGACGCGACGCCCGCTACTGCGAGAGCAATAGCGGACGTCGCGTCATCGGGGACTCCATCCCCGGGTGGTTACTTCGTGTCGAGCATCCAGACCCGCTCGATGTAGTCGCGCATCGACCGGTCCGAGGAGAAGAATCCGCAGCGCGCGACATTGAGGATCGCCGAACGCGTCCAGCGGTCAACATCGCGGTATGCCGCGTCGACCTCGGCCTGCGTGTCGATGTAGGACTGGTAATCCGCGAGCACGAGGAACCGGTCATTGCTGAGCAGGTCGCCAATGATCGGGCTGGCCGCCTGCCGGTCGCCGCCCGTGAAGGCACCGCTGGCGATGAGGTCGAGCGCCCGACGGAGCGACGCGTTGGACTCGTAGTAGGACGCCGGGTGGTAGCCGCGCTGCTGGAGCTCGGCAACCTCGGGCTCGCTCATCCCGAAGAGGAAGAAGTTGTCGTCGCCGACGAGCTCCCGGATCTCGACGTTGGCGCCGTCGTCGGTGCCGATCGTCAGCGCGCCGTTGAGAGCGAACTTCATGTTGCCGGTGCCCGAGGCCTCCTTGCCCGCGAGCGAGATCTGCTCGGACAGGTCGGCGGCGGGGATGATCTTTTCGGCGCTCGTGACGTTGTAGTTGGCCGGGAAGGCGACGACGAGCTGCTTCTTGACGCGCGGGTCCTCGTTGACAACCGCACCAACGCGGTTGATGAGGTGGATGATCTCCTTGGCCATGAAGTAGCCCGGAGCAGCCTTGGCACCAAACATCACGATGCGCGGCGTGATGCTCATCGGGTCAACCTCGCCCGAGATGATGCTTTCGTAGGTCGACACGATGTGGAGCAGCTTGAGCATCTGCCGCTTGTATTCGTGCAGACGCTTGACCATCACGTCAACGAGGTGACCCTTGGGCAGCACGATGCCCTCGCGCCGCTCGAGCAGCGAATAGAGCCGGTCCTTGTTTTCGTTCTTGGCCGCCAGGAAGGCCTCGCGGAAGCCGGCGTCATCGGCATACGGCTCAAGCTCGCGAAGGCGCTCGAGGTCGGTGACCCAGCCATCGCCGATCGCCTCGGTAATGACCTGCGAGAGAGCCGGGTTGGCCATCCGGATGAAGCGGCGCGGGGTGACGCCGTTGGTGACATTGGTGAACTTCTCCGGCCACATCTGCGAGAAGTCCGGGAGCACCTTGTCGCGCAGGAGCTGCGAGTGCAGCGCGGCGACACCGTTGACCTTGGTCGAGGCGACCGTCGCGAGGTGAGCCATGCGGACGGCCTGGAAGGGGTAGTCGGAGATGATCGACATCCGGCGCACCCGCAGCTCGTCGCCGGGGAACTGCTTGCGGACCTCTTCGCAGAACTCCGCGTTGATGCGGTAGATGATCTCGAGGTGACGCGGGAGGAGGCGGCCGACGAGCTCAGTCGGCCAGACCTCAAGAGCCTCGGGCAGCAGGGTGTGGCAGGTGTAGGCGAAGCAGCGCTTGGTGATGTCCCAGGCCGCCTCCCACTCGAGGTCGTAATCGTCGAGGAGCAGACGCATGAGCTCGGGAACAGCGATGACCGGGTGGGTGTCGTTGAGCTGGAAGATGATCCGGTCGGGCAGGGTCGTGATGTCGAGGTCGGCCTCGAGGGTGCCTTGGATGTAGTCCTTCAACGAGCAGGCGACGAAGAAGTACTGCTGCTGGAGGCGCAGCTCGCGGCCCTGCGGCGTCGAGTCCTCGGGGTAGAGGACCTTGGAGATGTTCTCGGCGAAGGTCTGCGCCCGCACGGCCTCGGCGTAGTCACCGGAGTTGAAGATCGACAGGTCAAACGCGCGGGTCGCCTCGGCGCTCCACAGGCGCAGCGTGTTGACGACGCCATTGCGGTAGCCGGGGACCATGTAGTTGTAGGGGATGCCCAGGACATTCCAGCCCGGCACCCAGCGCTGACGGGTGCGCCCGTCCTCACCGTGGTACGTCTCGGTGTGACCACCAAAGTCGACCTGAACCGCACGCTCGGGGTTGGGGAACTCCCATGGTGCACCGAGCGCGAGCCACGTGTCCGGCACCTCGGTCTGACGGCCGTCGACAAACGTCTGACGGAAGATGCCGTACTCATAGCGGATGCCATAGCCAATGCAGCTAACGTCCATGGTGGCGAGCGAGTCGATAAAGCACGCGGCGAGTCGACCCAGGCCACCGTTGCCGAGACCCGGCTCGACCTCCTGGGCGCGCAACAAGTCGAGGTTGAGTCCGCACTGGTCCATCGCCTCAGCGACCGTCTCGGTCAGGTCTGTCGCCATGAGGGCGTTGCCGAGTTGCCGCCCCAGGAGATATTCGGCCGACAGATAGCCGACCATCTTCGCCGGAGCCTTGCGGCGTCGGCGTGCGGTGTCGAGCCACTCGGCCATAAGGTGCGCCCGGACTGTGCGTGCCAGCGCGAGGTACTGGTGGTTGACGGTCGATCGGTCGAGCGACACACCCTCGCCGTAGTTGAGCTCGCGGAGGTATTGCTTGATGAAACTGTCGACGCTACGCTGCGGCGCCGCCATCTCTTCAAGGGCAAGCTGGTGCGTCGGCTTGGACGTCGGCCCAAGTTTGCGGAAGTCCGTCACCGGCACCTGGAAGGGCCCAGTCATTGCGCTGTGCTCCACCTGGCCAAGGCTTTCGTCGCTCATCGAGTCCCTTGCGGTCCAGGCCGTGGGGCATGACGTGCCCCAACCTTGTGTCAGGACTGTCCCCGTGGCGTGAATTTCCAGGCTAGTGCACTCGGTGTCGAGCGCCACCACGGTTGGGCGAACACTCCATAACGTCGTGACAGAGTGTGCGGCGTGACCCAGCGCGGATCGGGGGCACCCGGCATACCTCTCTCGCAGCGGATTAGGGTTCCTGGGGCACCCGCGTCGACACTCCCGCCACAGTGGAAGGTGGTCGCAGCGATCGTCTTCCTGGGCGCAACGGCTGTCGGGCTACTTGCGGCCGGAACGCAGCTTGGGTCCCAGGGAGCGTGGGCCGACAGCGCCACCTTCATCGGGCTGGGCCTCTTTATCGGCCTGATCGTTGCCGTGGCCATCGTCCCCGCCCTGTCGTCGCGCCGAGGTGTGCTTACGCTGCGACGCCGCGGGGAGGGGCAGAGCCCCGGGCTGGAACTCGTCGGCCGTCGCGAAGCCACTCGCTGGTGGCGGGTTGGGTCGCTCATCCTGGTGGCGGTCGGGCTGATCGTGATCATCGGCTGGGTGACCGGCTCTCCAGCGCGGATCGGACTGGGTAGGCAGCTCGTGCTGCTCGTGTGTGCTGGGGCGTCCATCCCGTGGCTCATCCGCTCGTTCCGGCGGTCGCCGCAGACCGGGTCGGTGGTCTTGAACCGCGCCGGGCTCACCGTGACGACCTCCAAAGAGGGCCGACGACACGTGGCCTGGACCGAGCTCGCCCGGATCGAGCCGGGGACCCGCCGGGGCTCGATCTGGCTCTCTCTGCGCCAGGGCGAGATACTCACCGACGCGTTCGCCTCGGTGCGCAGCGACCCCGCGCTTGTGGTGCCGTTCGTCAGCTTCTATCGCGACAAGCCGTCGCTGCGGCACGAGCTTGAGGACGGCCGCGCGATCGACCGCGCCGTCTCGGGAGAGTTCCTGCCGATGAGCCTGCCCTAGGACGCGCTGACCTCGAACTCGCCGAGGCGATCCCAGTGGTCACCTGGCATGACGACGTTGCGGATGAGCGGTGTCTCCACAAGGTATGCCGGGAACGTCGCCTGCGCTCGCTTAAAGTGCTCCGACGTCACGTGGGCCTCAGCGGCATCCTCCTTGAATGCCTCGATGAGGACGAACTCGTCCGGGTTGTCGATGCTCCGGGACCAGTCAAAGAAGAGGTTGCCGGGCTCAGCCCGGGTCGCCTCGGTGAACTCGCGGGTGAGGTCGATCCACTGGTCGACGTATTCGGGCTTCACGCGCCACTTGACACAGATGAAGATCATGGGCTGCCTCCTTGGTTGTTGTCTCGCCGATTGTGCCGCTCTCATGACACGCTCGGTGACCCGACTGACGACCCGTTGACGCCGCAGTGATACTGGCGTCATGAACCCGTCCTCGCCGCAGCGCAACGTCCTCGGGGGCCCGCTCGAAGAGTGCGGCACGGACCCGGTGACGGGCTTCTATCGCGATGGGTGCTGCACGTGGGGTCCGGCCGATGTCGGCAGCCACACGATCTGCGCCGTCGTGACCGCGGAATTCCTTGCGCACCAACGGAGTATCGGCAATGACCTCACCACTCCCCTGCCAGACTACGGCTTCCCCGGGCTGAGCCCGGGCGACCGGTGGTGCGTCACCGCGCGCAACTGGGCACGCGCACATCAGGACGGCGCCGCGGCTCCCGTCGTGCTCGCCTCCACCAACCAGCAGGTCCTCACCATCGTGCCCCTCGAGGTCCTTCGCCGGTATGCCGTGGACGTGCCGCCCGACCCGAGTTCCCTTGCGCAGTAGTGAGATGCGGGCGCGCGCGGGTTACTCGACGAGGCGATAACCCAACCCCGGCTCGGTCACGAGGTGCCGTGGGTGCGCAGGGTCGAGCTCGAGTTTGCGGCGGATCTGGTTGGCATAGACGCGCAAGTAGTTGGACTCGCGGCCATAGGACGGCCCCCACACTGACTTGAGGATCGCTTCGTGGGGGACGAGCCGGTTGCGGTGTCGCGCCAAGACGGCCAGGAATCGCCACTCCGTCGGCGTCAGGTGCACCGCCTCGTCGCTCACCTTGGTCGCCGTCGTCGTGGCGAAATCGAGCGTGAATGACGCGCACACAAAGGCCGCGGTGTCGTCGAGTCCATCGTGCCCGCCCCGCCGGAGCGCCGCGCGGATCCGCGCCATAAGTTCGTCGCTCCCAAAGGGTTTGGTGACGAAATCGTCGGCACCCTCCTCGAGCGCCTCCACCTTGTCTTCGGATTGGTGACGTGCGGACAGGACGATCACGGGCACCCGCGAGGAGAGGCGAATGCGCCGCAACACGTCAACCCCGTCGATGTCGGGCAAGCCAAGATCGAGGACGACCAGGTCAGGTGGGTTTTGCGACATCGTGAGGAGCGCGTCCGTGCCGGTCATGACGGCCTCGACGGCATACCCCCTGGCTTTGAGGGTGATGCGCAGGGTCCGCAAGATGCCCTCGTCGTCATCGACGAGCAAGATTCGTTCGCTCACGCGCTGCTCCCCTCTCTCGCCGCACCCACCACGGTCACCACGGGCAGCGTCACCACCAAGGTGAGGCCTCCGCCGATGCTGTCTTCTGCGACCAGCGTGCCACCCATCGCTTCGGTGAGCCCCCGCGCGACCGCGAGACCGAGGCCGACGCCCTCCCCACTTGGCGTGTCGCCCAACCGCTGGAACGGGACGAAGATCCGCTCGCGATCCGCTTCGGGCACTCCGGGTCCGGTGTCGCTCACCCGGATTTCGAGAGTGCGGCCGATCCGCACGGTCGTGACGGTCACCGGAGCGCTCCCGGGCTGATGGCGCAACGCGTTCTCCAGCACATTGCCGAGCACCCGCTCGAGCAACCCCGCGTCGGCCCAGGCCAGCCGCGCGTCTGCATGGATGTCGACGTGGACTCGGTCGGGAGCCGTGAGCCCAGCAACCGCCTGAGGCACGCTCTCACCCAGATCGACCGCGCGCAGTCGCGCGACGAGCGCCCCCGCTTGCAGTCTCGACATGTCGAGCAGGTTGGCGATCAAGGTCTCGAGCCGGTCGGCAGACTCCTCGATGATCGCCTCGAGCTCGGCTTCGTCATCGTCGTCAAAGCTCACCTCGTCGCTCCGGAGGCTGCCGATCGCCGCCTTGATCGACGCAAGCGGCGTGCGCAGGTCGTGCGACACCGCCGACAGGAGCGCAGTGCGGGCCCGATTGTCCCGGGCCAGGGTCTCGGCGGTATTCGCCGACTGTTGCAGGGCGCGGCGGTGCAAGATCGCGCCCGCATGGATCGCGTATGCCGCGAAAAGGCGCTGGTGATCGGCGGCCACGCTCGCCCCTGTCAGGACGAGATCGTGAGCGTCGTCGGCTGCCTCACGCACCGCGCTGTCGTCCAGGACCAGGTCCGAGGAGAAGCTGTCCGTGGCAGCGACGATGGTTTCGGGCTCGGACTTTGTCGCGCGGCGCACGACTGCAGCCGCCTCAGCGCCAAACATGTCAACCGCTCGGCGCAACAGCAGCGCCATCTGATCGGTCGAACCGAGCAGCGTGTGCGTCAACTCCGCGAGCGCCGTCGACTCCTCTTGGGCCTCCAGCGCTTCTTCGGCCTTGCGGGCGCTGCGATGGACGACGCTCGACACGAGGCTGGCGATCCCGACGAAAGCGACCAACGCGAAGACATTTTCTGGGTCGGCGATGGTGAGGGTCTGCAGCGGCGGGGTGAAGAACCAGTTGATGAGCACCGACGACACGACGGCTGCGCCCACCGCCGGCCAGAGCCCTCCGACGAGCGCGACCAGGACCGTGAGCAAGAGGTAGACCGGGATGATGAGCGACAGTTTTGGGGTGTGCGGCAGGAGGGCGAGGAGCGGAGTGAGGACGGCCGGGCCGGCGACTCCAAGCGCGCTCCCGAGCAGGACCCGACGGGTGGGAAGCGCCCGGCGGGCCCGGAAGCGAAGGCTGCGACCGGCATACGAGTGGGTGACGACGTGGACGTCGATGTCACCCGCGTGGGCGATGATCTCGGCCCCGGACCCGCGGTGTAGGAGTTGGCTCCACCACCCGTGGCGACTCGATCCGATGACGACTTGGGACGCGTTGACGGCGCGCGCGTAGTCGAGCACAGCGGTGGCGGGGTCATCGCCGGTGACCGTGTGGAAGGTGCCTCCGAGCTCTTCGGTGAGGGTGCGCAACTCGGCGATCGACGGCAACGATGGCCCGGCGAGCCCATCGGACCGGGCGACAAACACGGCGTGCAACTCGCCGCCCGCACCCCGGCTCGCGATGCGAGCACCGCGCCGCAGCAGAGTCGCACCTTCAGGACCACCAGACACGGCGACGACGACCCGCTCCCGCGTGGGCCACGTGCCCGTGATGTCGTTGTCCTCGCGGTACCGTTCCAGCCCCTCGTCGACCCGGTCGGCCAGCCACAGCAACGCCAGCTCACGGAGGGCGCTGAGATTGCCGACCCGGAAGTAGTTGGACAGCGCGGCGTCGATCTTTTCGGCTTTGTAGATATTGCCGTGGGCCATCCGCCGACGCAGCGCCTCGGGGGACATGTCGACGAGTTCGATCTGGTCGGCGGCGCGGACGACGTGATCGGGCACGGTCTCTTGTTGCGCGATCCCGGTGATGGCCTCGACCGCGTCGTTGAGCGACTCGAGGTGCTGGATGTTGACTGTCGAGATGACGTCGATGCCGGCGGCGAGGATCTCCTCGATGTCTTGCCAGCGCTTGTGGTTCCTCGACCCGGGGGCGTTCGTGTGGGCGAGTTCGTCAACCAGCGCCACCTGAGGTCGACGG
Organism: Actinomycetales bacterium; assembly: GCA_016715285.1. GTDB lineage: Bacteria > Actinomycetota > Actinomycetes > Actinomycetales > Dermatophilaceae > Phosphoribacter > Phosphoribacter thorii. The sequence continues at coordinate 472,396 of JADKAO010000002.1, forward strand.
GCCAGCACCGCGTCGAGATCCATCTCGGTGAGCGTGGCACCGCGGTAGGTGAGTTCCCGGCGCGGGATCACCTCCAGACCCGCGAGCATGGCGGTGGTGTGCGGGCGCGCATGGGTCTCGCACAGCGCGACGACGACATCCGTGCCCCGGGCCACCCGCCGGGCACCCTCGGAGAGCATTGCGACGGTCTTACCGACGCCCGGCGAGGCCCCCAAGTAGATCCGCAAGCGTCCTCGCGCCATGCTTCATTCTCACCGACCGATCGCGCCGGTGGGGTCGGCGAGGTCGGCATTGAGTTCGGTCACGTTGACCCGCTCAGTGCCGATGAACCCCAACGCGGGGTATGCCGTGTGCTTGGCGATCAGCGACCGGACAAGGCTGATCGGGAGCCCGTTTGCCTTCGCGACGCGCATGGCCTGCCACTCGGCATACGCGGGGCTGATGTGGGGGTCGAGTCCCGACGACGACGCGGTGAGGGCGTCGGCGGGGATGGGTCCCTGTGCATCCGGGTTCTCCGCGCGGAGGGCGGCCACGCGATCGGCGACAGCCTGAGCTTGGTCGGGTTCGTTGGGGCCGAGGTTGCTGCCACCGCTCGTGTCGCCCGCGGCGTCAGACACCGATGGTCGGGTGTGGAACCACTTGGCGTCCGTGGCGTTTTGGGCCAGCAGTGACGAGCCGACGGGCGCGCCGTTGACGACCAGGAGCGAGCCATCGGCGCGACCCGGCATGAGCCGGCCGACCGCGGTCATGCCTAGCGGGTAGAGGACGCCGAGGATGAGCGTGAGGACGAGGAGCATCTTGAGCGCCGCCAGAGCGGGCCGCACGACAGTCATGGTCAGGCCAATCCGGGGATGAGGGACACGACGAGGTCGATGAGTTTGATGCCGATGAAAGGCGCGATGAGGCCGCCCACTCCATAGACGAGCAGGTTGCGGCGCAGCAGCGCGCTGGCGGCGAGCGGCCGATAGGCGACGCCCTTGAGCGACAGCGGGATGAGCGCCACGATGATGAGGGCGTTGAAAATGACCGCCGACAACATCGCGGACGACGGGCTGTGCAGCCGCATGATGTTGAGTGCCGCCAGTCCGGGGAAGACCGTCACGAACATCGCCGGGATGATCGCGAAGTACTTCGCGATGTCGTTGGCGATGGAGAACGTCGTGAGCGCACCGCGGGTGATGAGCAGCTGCTTGCCGATGCCGACGATGTCAATGAGCTTGGTCGGGTCGGAGTCGAGGTCGACCATGTTGCCGGCCTCTTTGGCTGCCGAGGTGCCCGTGTTCATCGCGACGCCGACGTCGGCTTGCGCGAGTGCGGGCGCGTCGTTGGTGCCGTCACCGGCCATGGCGACGAGCCGCCCACCCGCTTGTTCGGCCTTGATGAGGCGCATCTTGTCTTCTGGCGTCGCCTCGGCGAGGAAGTCGTCGACCCCGGCTTCTTCGGCGATCGCTGCGGCCGTGAGCGGGTTGTCGCCGGTGATCATCACCGTCCGGATGCCGAGGGCGCGGAGTTGATCGAAGCGCTCGCGCATCCCCGGCTTGACGACGTCCTTGAGGAAGATGACCCCGAGCTGGCGGGGCGGCATACCTGGCTCTTGCGCGGCGACGACAAGCGGAGTGCCACCCGCGCGACTGATCTGTGCGACCTTGTCGTCGATGTCGTGAGCCATGTGGCCGCCTTCGGCGTGGACCCACGCGGCGACCGCGGAGCCGGCGCCTTTGCGCACCCGGCTCCCGTCCGCGAGGTCGACGCCAGACATGCGGGTTTGCGCGGTGAAGGGCACGAACTCCGCTCCGTCACGGACGAGGTCGGGCGCGGAGGCGAGGTCGCCACTCAGCCCCTCCGCCAGGGCGTAGTCGACAATCGAGCGGCCTTCTGGGGTCTCGTCCGCCAACGACGAGAGGTATGCCGCGTGGAGGAGTTCCGCACGCGTCGCGGCGCTGACGGGGAGGACGTCCGCAGCCCGGCGGTTGCCATAGGTGATGGTGCCGGTCTTGTCGAGCAGCAGCGTCGATACGTCGCCAGCTGCCTCGACAGCACGGCCCGACATCGCGAGAACATTGCGTTGGACGAGGCGGTCCATGCCGGCGATGCCGATGGCCGACAGGAGTGCGCCGATGGTGGTGGGGATAAGGCAGACGAGGAGGGCGACCAGGACGACGAGTTCGAGGCGTTGCCCGCTGTAGATCGCCATCGGCTGCAGGGCCATCACCGCGAGGACAAAGATCAGGGTCAGCACGACGAGCAGGATCGAGAGGGCGATCTCGTTGGGGGTTTTCTGGCGGGCCGCGCCTTCGACGAGCGCGATCATCCGGTCGATGAAGGTCTCGCCGGGCTTGCTGGTGATCCGCACGACGATGCGGTCAGAGAGCACCGTGGTGCCACCAGTGACCGCGCACCGGTCACCGCCGGACTCGCGGATGACCGGGGCTGACTCGCCGGTGATGGCCGACTCGTCCACGGTTGCGACGCCGTCGATGACGTCACCGTCGCCGGGGATGATCTGGCCAGCCTCGACAACGACACGGTCGCCGACGCGGAGGTCTTGACCGGATACCTGCTCTTCACGGTCGTCGTCGGTGAGGCGACGGGCGACGGTGTCGACGCGGGTTTGGCGAAGCGTGGCGGCTTGCGCCTTGCCTCGACCTTCCGCAACTGCCTCGGCGAGGTTGGCGAAAATCGTTGTGGCCCAGAGCCATAGCGTGACCGAGATCGAGAAGGCGGTCGGGTGGATGATCGACAGGATGGTCGTCAGGACCGACCCGATCCAGACGACGAAGACGACCGGTTGCCGCACGAGGTGGCGGGGGTCGAGCTTGGTGAGCGCCTGCGGGAGGCTCGCCCACGCAGTGCGCGCGAGCGACGGCCGTGGAGGTGCTGGGTTGCTGTATTTGTCGGGGACGTGGCTGTCCGCGGCCTGGGTGGTTGGAAGGGTCATGAGAGCGCCTCCGCGATGGGCCCGAGGGCCAGTGCTGGGAAGAAGGTGAGGCCGGCCAGCACGATGATGATCCCGATCAGCAAGACCCCGAAGAGCGGGGTGTGCGTGGGCATCGTGCCTGCAGTGGCCGGTCGGCGGTGTTGCTCCGCGAGCGACCCGGCCAGGGCGAGGGTGAAGGTGATGATCGCGAACCGCGCGACGAACATGCACAACCCGAGCGTGAGGTTGAGCCACGGCTGGTCAGCAGAGAGGCCAGCGAAGGCCGAGCCGTTGTTATTGGACGCCGACGTGAAGGCATAGAGCATCTCGCTCAACCCATGCGGTCCGCTCGCAAGGAGCGCATCACGTGCCGTCGGGAGGACGAGGGAGATCGCCGTGAAGGTGAGCACGAGCGCGGGCATGACGATGGAGGCGAGGGCGGCATACGTGATCTCGCGGCGACCGATGGTCTTGCCGAGGAGTTCGGGAGTGCGCCCCACCATGAGGCCCGAGAGGAACACCGTGATGATCGCCATCACGAGGATGCCGTAAAGCCCGGTCCCAACCCCGCCCGGTGACACCTCTCCCAGCATCATGTTGAGCATGAGGAGGCCGCCGCCGAGGGGACTGTAGCTCTCGTGCATCGAGTTGACCGCGCCGGTGGACGTGCCGGTGGTCGCGGTGCCGAAGAGCACCGACCATGCGATGCCAAACCGTTGCTCTTTGCCTTCCATCGAGCCGGTTTGCAGCGTCGCGGCAGCAGTCTCGGCCCACGCCGTGAGGAGGGCCGCGCCGGCGAAGAGGGTGCCCATGACGATCGCGACGAGCCGCCCCTGCCTACGGTCGCCGATCATCAGCCCATAGGTGCGCGTGAGCGCAAACGGGATGATCAGGACGAGGAGGATCTCGAGCAGGTTGGTCCACGCGGTGGGGTTCTCGAAGGGGTGCGCGGAGTTGGCGTTGAAGAAGCCGCCGCCGTTGGTGCCGAGCAGCTTGATGACCTCCTGGGAGGCGACCGGCCCGCCTTGGATGGTTTGCTCACCGCCAGTGAGGGTGGTGATGACCGTTGGGGAGGCGAGGTTTTGGATGACGCCACCGAGCATGAGCAGGATCCCGCCGACGACCGCGATCGGCAGGAGGACGCGCAGGCTGGCGCGGGTCAAGTCAACCCAGAAGTTGCCGATGGCCTGGGCCGTCGCGCGGGCGAGGCCTCGCACGAGCGCGATGGCGACCGCGATCCCGGTCGCTGCCGAGACGAAGTTCTGGACGGTCAGCCCAACCATCTGGACGGTGTGACCGGCGCCGACCTCACCGGCATACGACTGCCAGTTGGTGTTGGTCGTGAAGCTGATCGCCGTGTTGAGCGCGGTGTGCCAGTTCTGCGAGCGGCCAAGCGACCACGGCAGCCAGCCTTGGACGAGGATGAGCAGCCAGAGGAAGGCAACTGAGGCCACCCCGAAGGCGACGACGGAGACGGCATACCGGGTCCACCGTTGTTCGCTGTCGGGGTTGACGCCTGCGGTCCGATAGATGAGGCGCTCAACGCGCCAGTGCTTGTCGTCGGTGAAGACGCGATAGAGCCACGTGCCCAGGGGGCGGCACACCACGAGAAGGATGACGCCGATCAGGCCAAGCCCGAGGACGGTCTGGAGAACCGGATGCATCTCGCCGCCTCAGAACCGGTCCGGGCGGACGAGCGCGTACAGGAGATAGCCGATCAGGGACAGCCCGAGGACGGCCGCCACGATGTCTTCAACCATGGTTCGAGCACAGCAGGTGCGCGGGCGGGAGGAGCGCGGGCTGACGGGGCGTTGACGGCGTCTTGACGCAATCCTGACGCGGGTGGCTGGGGCGGGTGGCTGGGGCGGGTGGCTGAGGCAGGCGCCGGGGTATGCCGGTGGGCTAGGCGAGCGTGCTTAGGATCCCGGCGAGGGCGGCGGCTTGGTCTGGGTGATCGTCCCAATAGGACTGGTCGACCTTGCGGACCTGCGCGAGGAGGTCGCCGGGGTAGAAATCGCCCTCTGCCAGTGGGTTTTTAGCGAGGGCCTCGAGCGCGATGGGCACCAGGTAGGGCAGGCCGATGCCCTGGCCAATCATGATCCGCAGCTGCTCGGGGCCGAAGTCGCGCAACGGCATACGCCGCAGTGCGGTGCACGTGCGGATGACGTAGGTGTCGTCGGGGTTGGCGTCGGGCCAGATGTCGCCTTCGAGCTGTTCGAGGGACTTGTCGGTCACTCCTGCGGACTGGCGGTCGGCGCGGCGGTCGGCGGGCATAGACCTCACCTTATGCACGGGTGTCGCCGGAACTAAGCTGCCCGCATGGCTGGAGGGACTGGTGTGCACGATCACGCGGCGCACGACCACAACCACGACCACGACCACGACCACGACCACGACCACGACCACGACCACGACCACGACCACGACCACGACCACGACCACGACCACGACCAGCATGCCTGGCGCGAGCGGATCTTCCACCTCGTCACCCCGCACTCCCACGACTCGGCCGATTCCTTTGACTCGGTCATGGAGACAAGCGCCCGCGGCATCCGCGCAGTCAAGATCAGCCTCCTTGCACTCGCTGTCACTGCAGCCATTCAGGTCGTCATCACGGTCATCAGCGGGTCGGTCGCGCTGCTCGCTGACACGATCCATAACGTCTCGGACGCATTGACCGCGGTCCCGTTGTGGATCGCTTTTGTCCTGGGTCGGCGGGCAGCGACCCGGCGCTACACCTATGGGTACGGCCGCGCCGAAGACATCGCTGGGCTCTTCGTGCTCGCGGCCATCGCGTTCTCGGCCATCGTCGCGGGTTGGGAGTCGATCAACCGGCTGCTCAACCCCGCGCCCATCGACCACGTCGGGTGGGTCGCCTTTGCTGGCCTGGTCGGCTTCGTCGGCAACGAGTTGGTCGCGATCTTCCGGATCCATGAGGGCAAGGCCATTGGTTCAGCCGCTCTTATCGCTGACGGTCAACACGCGCGCACTGACGGATTGACCTCTCTCGCAGTGCTTCTCGGCGCTGGTGGAGTTGCCCTCGGCTATCCGATCGCGGACCCCATCATCGGTTTGCTCATCACGATCGCGATTGTGCTGGTGCTCCGAACGACGACTCGCGACATCTTCCGCCGGCTCATGGACGGCGTCGACCCAGCGATGATCGACGCCGCGGAGCACGCGCTCGCAGCGGTGGACGGAGTGCTCGGAGTCCGCCGCGTGCGGATGCGATGGATCGGTCACGAACTCCACGCCGACGCCGAACTCGACGTTGCTCCCACGCTCTCACTCCATGCAGCCCACGAACTCGCACACCGAGCCGAGACAACCCTCACCCGCGCGGTCCCCCGCCTCCGCAGCGCGATCGTCCACGCCTATCCGCTCGCCGCACCGCCGCCAACTGACGCTCCCGACCGGGCGTGATCCACCCGATGAACCAACCGCTGCTATCGCGGCAGCAGTAGCCACGGGTCGTTTCATCGGTCAGTTCTCGCCCGGCATACCCGCTCTGGACCAGCTTCCAGCCGGAGTGGATGGGACCCCGAGCACGGCCTCGACGGCGGCTGCGATGGTGAGGAGTTCGTCGTCGGCGTCGACCATGCCGTCAAGTTCGATGCCCACCGGAAGCCCGGCCGCGGTGTGCCCCGCTGGCAGCGAGATGCCCGGGTGGCCCGCGACCCCAGCAAGATTGGTATGCCGGATAAACGTGGGGAAGGTCGGCACCTGCACGCCCCCCAGCGCCGTCGTCTCGTCGTCCCCGATCGGCGCGGCAGGAAGCGGCACGGTCGGGAACACGAGCGCGGCCACTCCCGCGTCCGCCAGCAGCGCGGCATACCCCTGCTGGAGTCGGATGCGTCCCGCCACCAACTCCGCGTATGCCGGGTCACTCACCGGCCCGGCCAGGCACGCGTTGACGATGCCGAGGACATCGGGGGATTCGACTGCAGCGCAGACCTGTTCGACAGAGATGCCGTCTGGCTCACGAGCGAAATAGGCCGCGAGATCACGAGGGAATTCGTAAAGGCACAGCGGCAGCCCAATGGCGTCGGCGAGGTCGGAGACTTCTCGCACATCGACCTCGACGAGGGTGACGCCGGCTCGCGCGAGCAGGTCGAGAGCGGCACGGCATACCTGCTCGACCTCGGCGTCCAAGCCGGACCAGAAGGCAGTGGGGAGCCCGAGCCGCAGGTCCACGAGGTCTGCCGACCGGGCCGCCGAGGCCGACGACGCTCCAGCCTGCGAGCCGGTCGCGGCGAGCACCGCGTCCACGAGGCGGATCTCCGCGACCGAACGCGCCACCAGCCCCGCCGTGTCGCGACTGTGGGCGATCGGGATGATCCCGTCGCCGGAGTAGCGGCCCAGCGTGGGGCGGAACCCGACGATCCCGCACAGGGCCGCCGGAATCCGGGAGCTGCCACCGGTGTCGGCGGCGAGACCGATCGGCGCGACTCCCGCAGCCACCGCAGCAGCCGTGCCGCCACTGGATCCGCCCGGAATGCGGCTGGGGTCGACGGGGTTGTGCGCCGGTCCCGTGCAGGCGTTGTTGGAGGTGATGCCGAAAGAGAGTTCATGCAGGGTGTTCTTGCCCGCGATGAACGCTCCGGCTGCGCGCAGTGCCGCGACGACTGCGGCGTCGCCCGTGGTGCGCCGCCCCAGGAGGGCGCGTGTGCCGCCGCTCGTGGGCTGGTCCCCGGTGTCGAAAATATCCTTGGCGACCACCGGGAGCCCGTGGAGCGGGCCGGGCTGGCAAACGGCGGCCCGGTCCTCAAGTCCCGAGAGGTCGGGGTCGATGAAGGTGTTGAGTTCGCGGGCCCCGTCCGCAGCCAACCGGACCGCTGACGCCACCTCGGCGAGGGTGACCTCGCCCGCTGCCACTTGGGCGAGGAGTGCGGGCGCGTTGTCGAGTCTGACGTCGCTCATCGTCACTGCTCCAATGCTCGCTGGATGGGGGCTTTCGGGACGGGAGCCTCGCGGACCCCGGCGCCCACTGCCCTCCTGGGCGTATGCCGTGTGGCCGCGCCGGGATGGTTACCCAGCTTGTCCTACCCGCTGCAGGATTGCCTCTGCGTCGCTCATCATCGAGGCGACCACGTCGCCGGCCGGCTGCTGCTCGCGGACTCGACCGACGCCCTGCCCCATGAGCCAGGCCATCTCCTCGAAGTCACCTGTCGTGGCTTCGGTCGGCAGGATGACGTCGAACTTGTGCTTGACGTGCGGCTGTCCGAGGAAGGTCGTGTGACCGATGACCTCCAGCCCCTCGCGCTCGGTCGGGACTTCGGCGAGTCGGTCAGTCCACTCCGCCACAACACGATTGCGGTGCAGGCGCATTGGGTTGAACATCGGCCACTCCGGACCAAAGATCGCGCTGCGCACGGTGTCGGCGCCGACGGCCTCGATGATCCGGCGGATGTGTTCGGGGTGGGTGTTGGCTTCGGGAGTCGCGATGAGGCGTGTCCCAACCCAGACGGCGTCCGCGCCGAGGCAGAGGGCTGCCGCGACTGACCGGCCGTCGACAACACCGCCTGACGCGAGCAGCAACACGTCGTCACCGATGGCATCCCGAATCTCGGGGACAAGGACGAAGGTCGGCAAACCACCGTAGTTGTGACCGCCCGCCTCCCACCCTTGGGCGACCACCGCATCGAACCCGTCGTCGACCGCACGCCGGGCCGACTCGACGTCGCCGACCTGCTCCCAGAGCGAGACGCCAGCGTCCTGGAGGAGCTGGATCTGGTCGGCCGGCGGGTGACCCCAGTGGAACGAGGCGACCGGGACGCGCTCCTCGGCGGCCACCTTGACTTGCTCCTCGTTGCCAAAGAACGTGATGAAGTTGACGTCAAAAGGCTTGTCTCCCACAGTATCCCGCACCGTGCGGATGACCTCACGGAGTTGCTCTGGCGGGAGGAAACCGACCCCAATGGCACCGATTCCGCCCGCGTTTGTCACCGTGATCGCGAGGTCCGGGGTCTCTGAGACGAAGGCCATACCGGCCTGAGCGAACGGGTGGGTCACGGCATACCTGGTCGTGAACGGGGTGGTGACGGACATGGGCGCTCCTTTCCGAGCGTCGGGAGATACCCGCTTTGAGTTGGGGCCAATCCTGGCGCTGGGCGGACGGACCCACATCGGCATTTCTGCCGATCTCGCGTTATCCGCGGTGGGCCGACCAGACGAGGTGGGCGAGTTGGGTGCGGCTGCAGATCGCGAGCTTGTCGAAAATGTGGCCGATGTGGGTGCGGACCGTGCCAAAGGACATCCCCAACAGCGCACCGACCTCTTCGTCAGACTTGCCTTGGGCGAGGGCCTCGGCGACCTCTCGCTCCCGCGGAGTGAGTATGCCGAGTGGCCCCGTGGAGTGGGTGGAGTGGGAGTCGGTGGGGCCGGCCGAGTCGGCGGGCGCGAGTCGTCGCAGCGCCGCGGTGAACGCCCGCCCGACCAGGTCAAGGAGCAGCCGCTCGGATTCGGTGAAGTCGGGTCGCCCCGCGGAGCGCCAGATCCGGAGGTCACCGAGGTTGCGCGGCCCAACCCAGGCGAAGTGGTTGAGCCCGTGATGCAAGCCGTCGCGGGCGAGGAAGTCGTGGAAGAACTCGGTGCGCTGGAGCTCTGCGCGGGGCATGACCTCTTCGACAAAGGTCGCGCGGCGGAAGCGCTGCAGCCTCCGCGTGATCGGGTCGTGGAACTGGAAGTGCGCCTCGTAGGCGTCGAGGTTCGCTGCACTCATGTTGATGATGACCCGGTCGCTGAATCGGTCACCCTGCGGCTGCCACACATAACTCGCGAACTGGTCGCCCTTGAGCAGGCGCAGGAGCCGCTCGCCGAGGTGCTCTCGCAACTGCCGGGAGGTGGCGTCCTGGGCGACATCGACCATGAGGTCACCCAGCACGGTGGTTTGCGCGGATGTCAGCTCCATGCGCCACCCTCCTCGGCCGTTCCTCGCTATTCCGTCACCATCGCACACGCTCTCCACTCGGGCAACGGGCGTGATCCAGCCGATGAACTGACCGCTGCTGTTGCGGCAGCGGTAGCTAGCGTCGTTTCATCGGTCAGTTCTCGCCCGGCATACCCGCGTCCGCACCGCCGCGTCCGCACCGCCGAGTCCGCCCTGCACGGCATACCCTCGTCCGCACCGCCGAGTCCGCCCTGCCCGGCATACCCGTGCGGTGACGGGGCCCGGCACCGCGGCCTTCTCGGCGAGCTCCACCGCCAGCTGCCGGTGCTGCTGCTGCGGCGGGAACGTCAACGCCCCAAGCGGGACTGGCGCCGTCTGTCGAACCGCCGCACCAGAGACAATCTTGTGATTCTCCTGCGCGTCTCCTTGCCTCGCAGTAGCGTGACGGCATTGATTGCCGCTGGGAGGAGTGGACATGAAGCGTTGGGCACCCCTGGGGGCAGCCGTCCTGTTGGTCGGGCTGACCGCCTGTGGCAGTGGCAGCTCGGGTACCTCTGGCTCAGCCGCAGGGTCTTCGGCTAAGCCCGCGGCCGGTGGTGACACAGCGAGCTCGGCTCCCGCGGCTGGCGACAGTGGAGGCGGCGCGGCCGGGGACTGCAGCAAATTCACGTCCCCTGACCCGGCGAAATACCCCGAGACACCACTGGACCCGCGGGTGCTCGAGGTGCCCAAGGAGATTGGCCAGGGCAAGGACATCGTCATCAAGACCACCCCGGAGCTCACCTCGGTGCGAGTGGAGGCCCCGTGGTTCGGGCCGAACCGGACCTACGACTACGCGATCAACGACCTGATGGACACCAAGGAGCCTGGCGTCCATGTCGTCACCAAGTACCACCCCCAGAAGTTCTACGGACCGAAGAAGGACGAGCCCTACTGCACGATCGTGACCATCACCTGGTCTCCGGATCCCCTCAGGGGCAGCACCCCGGTGTCACTCGGCACATTCAAGGCCTGGGTCACGCCCGAAAAGGACTGACCGGCGTCACTGGGTCACGCGGAAGGTCGTAGTCCACGACCACCGCAGCGTGGTCGCTCAGCCGCGCGTCGCGGCTCGGCTCGCGATCGGTCTGCGCGCGCACCGCGGTCCGAGCCAGGCGCGGGGTCGCGAGGTGGTAGTCGATCCGCCAGCCGGTGTCCTTGGCGAACGACTCTCCGAGCCAGCTCCACCACGAGTACGGCCCCTGGGCCTGCGGGTGCAACTGCCGAACGACGTCGACCAGCCGCCGCGGCCCGATGAGCCCGTCGAGCCACGCGCGTTCCTCCGGCAGGAACCCTTCGTTGCGGACCTGCCGCCGCCAGTTCACGACATCGAGCGGCGTATGCGCGATGTTGAGGTCGCCGAGCAGCAGGAACTCGCGTCCCTGCGCCCGCGAGGCCCGCCGAGCCGCCGTCACCTGCCGCGCAAACCCTGCGAGGAACCGCATCTTGCGCTCGTAACGCGCTCCCCCATCAGGCGCCTCGCGCATCCGCCCGGGCTGTTGCAGGTGTGCGGGCAGCCCGCCTTTGGGGAGGTAAAGCGACGCGATGGTCACCGGGGCATCGGCCAGGTCGACTTCGAGGTAACGCCCCTGATGGGCAAAGTCGCGGAGTTCCCGCGCCAGCTTCGGGTATGCCGTGTCGCCCCGCTCCGGCTGCTCGACCGTCCCGTCCGGGTCGATGCGCGCAGCGGGGGCGCCCCAACTGCGGACGGCCGCGGGCGGCATACGAGTGAGGATGGCGACGCCATTGCGGCCGGCGAGTTCACCCGGGTCGTATGCCGCGTGGTAGCCGCCGAAGGCGCTGTCCGGGAGCGCAGTGATCGGGGCGCGGACTTCTTGGAGGGCGACGACATCGCAGTCGCGGGCGGCGAGCCAGTCGCCGAATCCGCGGCGGTGCGTGGCGCGAATCCCGTTGACATTGAAGGTCGCGACGCGCAGCACAACCTCGACCCTAGCGACCTGCTCGCGACCTGCCCCGTTACGTCCCCGCAGACGATTCGATACCCGGGAGCTAGGCCGGCCCCACTCAGCGGTATCGAATGGGCGGGGCCTTGCCAGATCGATACCCCTCGACCAACTCCACGTCGGCATCAGGTATCGAATCCGGGAGGGCGGGTCCGGGAGGGGCGGGGACTTGCCGGATCGATACCCCTTGACCAGCACCGCATCGGCATCAGGTATCGAATCCGGGAGGGCGGGTCCGGGAGGGGCGGGGACTTGCCGGATCGATACCCCTAGACCAGCACCGCGTCGGCATCAGGTATCGAATGGGGCGGGGCCTTGCCGGATCGATACCCCTAGACCAGCACCGCATCGGCATCCGGTATCGAATGCGGGAGGGGCGGGGCGACCTGCTAGTTCGTCCAGGGGAGGACGCGGACGATCAGGAAGGTCACGGCGGAAGTGACCATCGTGGCGATCGTGCCCCACGCCATGTCGATCGGGACAATAGAGGCCGAAAAGTCTTTGAGGACAGAGAGATTGGTGAGATTCCAGGTCGCATATGCCAAGAAGCCAAGAAGCGCGCCATTGAGCGCAGCCTTGCCCACAGATCCCTCAGCCAGCGCGGGGATGATCGCGAAATAGCACATCCCCAGCACATAGATCGCGTAAAACAGCACGGCGGCAGTCATATTGGGCCGAGCGGCCAGCAGCCCGCCGATCCGCTCGTCATACAACGGGCGACCGATCTTGCCGAGCCAGAGGAAGTCCAAGAAGCCAAACACGACGGCCGCGACCAGCGTCGACGATACCCAGGTCATGCGCTCTCCCCTTCGGCGGTTTCAGCTTCTGCGTCGGTGGCGACAGCCTTCATCCGCGCCACGTGCTCGGCCCAGAACTGTGGGTCCGCACTCGGCATACCCGACCATTGCGGGAGATAACCCACACTGCCGTCGGCGAGTTCGCGCAGGATGTCGGCGTGACCCGCGTGCCGCGCCAACTCGGCAACCACATGGGTCATCACGGCACCGAGGTGGGTTCGCGTCCCGTCGGGTCCCCACCACGGCACGTCCGCGGGTGAGTCCAGCGACAGCTCCTCAATGGTGGCGTCAGCGTGCGCCCAGACCCGTTGGGCAAAGGTGGTCACCGAGGCGATCGTCTCGTCGGGACCGGCCCAGAGGTCTGCGTTGGGTTCGGCATCCTCGCCTGACCAGGGCAAGTCCTCCGGAAATGGGCGGCCCACGACGAACCCGAAGTATTCGCTTTCCATGCTCGCCGCGTGCTTGACCAGACCAAGGAGGTTGGTACCAGTCGGGGTGCGCGGCCAGCGGGCCTCGCGCTCACTGAGCCCCTCGAGCTTCCACAGCAACGTCGCGCGCTGCCCGCGGAGATAGTGATGCAGGGCTTCCTTGACCGGCTCAGCTTCGCGCTCTGCCGCCCGCTCGGATTCGCTCATCGCCACAGTGTGCCTCACGGCGCCCCCAAGCCGGGCGGCACGGCATACCGCGGGGTATGCCGTGTGGCTGGCCGATCCCGCGACTTGCCACCCGGCATACCCCTGCCTCCCCCGGCCCCGTCGTTGACTGCCCCTAACCGCCGACGACGAGGAGTGAGTAGCCGCCGTCTTCGCGGAACTCGGGATCGTGGTGAGCGAAGCGCAGCAGGCGCGCCGCGGGTGACTCGGCGAGTGCCGAGGCGACCCCCGCGGCTGAGAACTCGCGCAGCCCCCAGAGTGCGCGCATTCCCTTGAGCAGCGCGTCGGCGGGATCTGCGTCAACGACCACGCCGAACAGTTCCGCCCTCTCGAGCCCGGTCTTTTCGATCACCCGCCGAGTGCCGAGTGGCGTCGCGAACGGATGCTGTCGCGGTGCTCGCCCTCGCGCCACGATCCCGTACTCGACCCCAGCCGCCCACACCCGAGCGCTGTCCGCGACGAGCCAGCCGCGGTCGGTGAGGTACATCGTGAAGAGGTGGTGCCCCGTCCCCACGCAACGCCGTGGCGCATCGCCTTGGCCGCCGGCGCTCTCATCCTCGCCGCGGTCCCGAACTCGGTCTTGGTCCGCCCGAGTGCCGCTCGCACCAAAGGGATCGCAGCCCCGCGACCGTGCGTGATCTCCAGCGTGCCGTTTTTGGTGACGAGTTGGCCGAGGATGAGGAGCAGCGGTTTGAGATCAGCGGCTCCCGCAAGAATCGTGAGATTCCGTTGCCCCACATGGCGATCGTGATTGGCGTCGAGAACCCCGGACCATGGGTCGAGGGGGCAACTCACCGACGCCATCAGGCATTCGTGCCCGGTGAGGTCGAGCGGGATGTCCTAGGTGCGGTCCAGTTCGACGACTGCGGACGCGTCTGGGCGCGTGCGGTCCTCCAGGTTGCCCATCCCGCCACCGATGAAAACCGGCTGGTATTCCGGGTTGCCGGGATTGCCGCCGAAGAATCCGGGATTGACGAACCAGGCACGCACGTGGACGCCGACTGCGGAGAGGAGCCCGAAGTTCCAGATGCGGACGAAGACCCGGTAACGGCGGCCAGCGGTCGGGTTGACGACCAGCCGAGAGACGCTGAACGGCCCGGTGTATGCCGCGTCGATGAGCGCGATGTCAGGTGACTCCCAGCAGGGGATCGGTGGCCACGTGGGGCGGCTCCCTCGATCGCCGGGGCTGTAGGCGCGGATGAGGAGGAGGGGTAGACGTCTTCGCGGCGGGGGCGATGCTCTCGACCGATGTCGGCCATGAGCTCTTTGGCGAGGCATCCGACATCCGAGGGCGACCAGCCCGGTGCGAGGTCCCCGTCGTGAGTTGGGCTGTGCCCGAACGAATCCGGCGGGCTATCGCCGCGCTGGGTCTTGTCCTCCTCTGGTGTGAGGACCGGGTGCTTGTCGTCGCGGTGAGCGTTCTGGATCGCGGCGGCCGGGAGTGGGAGACCGGTCCAATCACCTGCGAGGAGCGACTGGGTGCGCGTGAGATATGTGGATCTCGCAAGGGGTTTGCGCCCTAGGGAGTTGTGGCGGTCGGGAACGGGCGGTCGCTCGACGCGGTGAGGACAGCGGTCGCGGTGCCTTCGATGAGGGAGAGAGTCACGGCATACCGGGGCGAAGCGGTTTGCGTGCGTTGCTCGAGGTCGAGGGGCCAGACGAGCGTGCCTTGGGGCGCGAGCGCGGCGAGGTCGGCGTCGAGCGCTTCGACGGATCCCGCCGTCGCGAGGGCGTGGCGGCTGTTGGGCGCCTCTGGAGACTGTCGTCTGGGTGGGGGTGCTGGTGCCCGTGCAGATGCAGCCGCTGAGAAGGGCGGCAGCCGCGACCGCGACCGTGGCGAGGGCTGCCGCGGCGGCTGAAGTGCGGGGCGAGCTATTGCCCTGCCGGTTGCTGTTGTCGGGCGACTGGCCGTTGTCTGGCGACTGGCTCGGGCGGGGCTAGGCGCGAGAGAGGGGCTCGGCGCGAGGGGGGTGGGCGCAAGTCCGGGGCTAGGCGCGAGGGCGGGGGCTGGGCGCGGGCGTCACGGCATACTCACGTGGGTCTTGGGTTGAGGTGCGGGGCAGGCAACTTGGCCTTGGAGTCGGCGGATGAGGGACCACGCGAGGAGTGCGATGGCGGCCGCAGCGAGCCAGGGTTGCAGGGGCGCGAACCATTGCAGCGCACCGGAATAGCCGAGTGCGAGGAGTGCGAGCTTGTTGCAGACGGGGCAGCCGACGGCGAAGAAGGTGAGGAGGGCACCGAGAGCTCCCCGGCGGTCGACGCTCGAGCCCCTGCTGGCAACACCGGTGCCCTCGACGTCTGCAGAGGCGGGCGCGAGTTCGCGGACGTAGGTGGCGAAGAGGAGCCCGCTCAGTGCCGCGCTCACGAGGAGAACTGGCCACGCCCAAGGGGTCGGAGCGATTTCGCGGCCGAAGACCGGGTTCGGGATAAGGGCTGCCGGGATGGCCATGACGAGCACCGTCGCGATCGTCGCAGCGAGCGCTGAGAGCCAGCGTCGGCGCGACCAAACGCGGAGTGCGGTCATCATGCGAGGCACTTTACGTGCTGCGCCTGAGCGCCCAGGTCGTGACTGGTGCGCACCGGACGGGGCGCGTCAATGTACAGATTTCGGCCCTTCCAATGTACAAACTCGCAGCTGGCCCGACTCCGTGCTGAGCGGCCGGCTAGCACAGGTGCTGCCCGAACTACGTGCACCATGAACGAACTCCGTGCCCTGCGAACACAGTACGGGAATCGAGATCCGTGCGAGGGGCACCGAGTTCGTGCTTGAGGAACCCAATCCTGGAAGCACCTCTGCCCGCCCATCGCCGCAGCGCAAGGACACTCGCGCGACGTCATCTCGCCGCGAACGTTCCCCAGCGCCGGCGCCCCGGCGACGCGGGGCGCTCACTCCAAGTGGCCGAACTTGCCTCGCCGGAAGTCCTCGTATGCCGCGATGATCTCCTCGCGCGTATTCATCACGAACGGCCCATGGAAAAGAACCGGCTCGTTGATCGGCTCGCCGCCCAGCACCAGGACCCGCGCCCCGAGCGGCCCAGCGGTCAGCCGAAGCACCGAACCCTCGCGGTTGAAAATGCCGAGCTCCTGCTGGGCAAGCCGGACGCCACCACGGCCAGCGCCAGCGCCCTGATGAGCGCCGTTGACGTGCCCGTCGCCACTCGTTACCTCGCCGTCGATGACGAACACCATCAGGTTGTGACCGTCCGGCACCGCCAGTTCAGCGGTCTCGTCCGCCACCAACTCCGCATCCCACAGCTCAATCGGCGTAAACGTCCGCGCCGGCCCAACCTCACCATCCAGCTCGCCAGCCACCAGAGTCACGACCCCGCCGCCCTCGAGCTTGACCTTGCCCATCGACTCGGCGGTCAGCCCTTGATACCCCGGCTCGTCCATCTTGTGCTTCGCCGGCAGGTTGACCCATAGCTGCACCATGTGGAACCGCCCGCCCACCTTGGCCCACTCCGCCTCGTGGTACTCCTTGTGCAAAATCCCCCGGGCCGCAGTCATCCACTGCACGTCGCCGGGATAGATGACACCGCCCGCGCCCGTCGAATCGTGGTGCGCCACAGCGCCTTCAAACGCCAGCGTCACTGTTTCGAAGCCACGGTGTGGGTGCACTCCCACGCCGCGCGGCACATCGGTCGGCGGGTATTCCTTGACTGGGTTGTAGTCCATGAGCAAGAACGGCTCGGTCAAGTGCGCCAGCTCCGGCCCAGTCGGCAGCAACTGGTTCACGTAGAACCCGTCTCCCACCCAGTGGAACTGGTCGTTGCGGTGAACCGCGTGGATCGTGCGCGTCGTCATAGCAGGCCTTCCGCCGTCAGCTTGTTAAAAGTTCTACAAACTTCAGGGCCAGTTTGTTCCTGAGATGGCCACGGGACTCACGCTTGACGCCCGGCTCCGCACCCACCAAGAACCGTGTAACGCTAGCGGCGACGAGGAGTGGCAGTGGCCCACGTCGCTGGGGGGAGAAATGCGCGCTAGCGCGGGACGGACGCACCTACGAGCGACCGTTCACGCGCATGAACGAGGTCTCGAAGAACCCATTGCGGCGCTCCACGATGCCCTTGGACTCCGGATCCCGCGGCGGCAACAACTTGATCGTGCTCGCCAACGAGCCCGCGAACACCGCGGCCGGTCCGGTGAGTTTGCCTCTTCCGATCCCGGGTTCGTTGTCCCACAACAGCCGACGCGGACAGCGCCGAGCTGGGTCAACAACTCCCACATCCCCAACAACAGGTCCTCACTCTTACGAGTCGGGATCATCACCGCGAGCGTGAACCTGGAGAACGCGCACGTCATCACCAGCGCAACAAGGTGCGGGTGCCGTGTTCGAGGAGGATCTTGCGCGGCGGGAACCACAGATCGCATTGCGCGACGTCCCCAGCCGTCCAAGTGAGTCGGTCGGCGGGGTCGATCGGGCGGTGGTCAGCCCGGACCCGGTTGACGTTGTCACGGAACCAGCGGATCGACCCGCTCCACCCGACCCGCTCAGCCAAAACCGTCGCCGGCATCTCCGGGGTCTCCACCAACAGCGCCCGCACCCGAGCCTCGAACGGCGTAAACGACGTCACCCCCGGCGTCCGTTCATACTCCGGCGGGCCCAGCGAGGCCACAGCCTTGATCACCGTGGTCCGCGAGATCCCCAACTTCCTAGCGATCTCAGCCTTAGCCACCCCATCCGCAGCCAACCGACGGTTCAACGCCCAGTCCTCCACAGTGATCACACTCCAATCTCAGAGAGTGTTCACTTTTCAAGCGCCGCAACCGTTCAGTTTTCGAGCGCCGTCGACAGGTGGGCTCATCCCCGCTCGCGCGGGGCGGACGTTTTCGCACAGCCGACTCACTGCACGCTGCGGGGCTCATCCCCGCTCGCGCGGGGCGGACGTTGGCGGAACGGGTCCAGGCTCGGTGCACCCGGGCTCATCCCCGCTCGCGCGGGGCGGACGTCGGCGGGCCGGGTCCAGGCTCGGTGCACCCGGGCTCATCCCCGCTCGCGCGGGGCGGACTCGCCTCGCTCGGCCTTGTCCCATGTCGCGGAGGGCTCATCCCCGTTCGCGCGGGACGGACGAGATCGTCACCGTTGAAGCCGTGAACTCCGCGGGCTCATTTCCGCTCGCGCGGGGCGGACATCGAGGTGTCGGATGATCCGGCGCTCGCTGGGGGCTCATCCCCGCTCGCGCGGGGCGGACAGATCGTTCGGATCGTTGCGTCATTCTTGACGGGGCTCATCCCCGCTCGCGCGGGGCGGACGTCTGGAACAGGGCAGTCCACGACGACGACGCGGGCTCATCCCCGCTCGCGCGGGGCGGACATCATTGGGCTGCTCGTCGCGGCTGCCGACTCGGGCTCATCCCCGCTCGCGCGGGGCGGACACAGGTGCAATGCCCGAGCGTGATCCGGTCGTGGGCTCATCCCCGCACGCGCGGGGCGGACGGCGGGCCCACCACGCCCGAGCAGATCCTTGCGGGCTCATCCCCGCTCGCGCGGGGCGGACACGATGGCCCAACTTGAGGCGATGGTGCTCGCGGGCTCATCCCCGCTCGCGCGGGGCGGACCCGACCTACAGGCCGGGGTTCGCATCGTCAGTGGGCTCATCCCCGCTCGCGCGGGGCGGACAGGCCTGGATCGGGTCAGCCGCCAGGTACAGAGGGCTCATCCCCGCTCGCGCGGGGCGGACCCGCGGAGGTAGTCCGCGAGTCGGTGGGAGGCGGGCTCATCCCCGCTCGCGCGGGGCGGACTCCTTGAGCGTCCACGCCATGGGTGTGCCGGAGGGCTCATCCCCGCTCGCGCGAGGCGGACTCCTACATCGAGTGCCCAGCACCAGCTGGCCCGGGCTCATCCCCGCTCGCGCGGGGCGGACGCGTCGTGAGGGCCAAGCCAACCAAAGGCATGGGGCTCATCCCCGCTCGCGCGGGGCGGACGACAAGACCGGATGATCCCAGCCCGCCGCCTCGGGCTCATCCCCGCTCGCGCGGGGCGGACGATCGAGGTAGTAGCGACGAAGGCCAATCGTTGGGCTCATCCCCGCTCGCGCGGGGCGGACCGACCAACAGCCCGGACTCGGATGACCCATTCGGGCTCATCCCCGCTCGCGCGGGGCGGACCGGGCCTCGGCCCGTGGGAGTCTCAACGGTTTGGGCTCATCTCCGCTCGCGCGGGGCGGACTTGATGACTATCGGGAAAAGTGGTGGGACCACGGGCTCATCCCCGCTCGCGCGGGGCGGACACGGTGTGGGTTGGTGGGTCGCTGCATGATCTGGGCTCATCCCCGCTCGCGCGGGGCGGACGTCCCCTTGACCGTGTCACGAATGCCGTTCTTGGGCTCATCCCCGCTCGCGCGGGGCGGACTGAGGCGCGCCTGTGGTACTCGGCGAAGCGGTGGGCTCATCCCCGCTCGCGCGGGGCGGACCGGCGGCGGCAACTGTCGTCACGGTCTCGACGGGGCTCATCCCCGCTCGCGCGGGGCGGACCCATCGGGTCAGGAGCTCGTCGACCTCGTCTTGGGCTCATCCCCGCTCGCGCGGGGCGGACCAAAGAATGTGCCGCAGCCCCCACGCGGCGCGGGGCTCATCCCCGCTCGCGCGGGGCGGACTTTGCGGGGCTCCCCGGGATGTTCGCCGACTGGGGCTCATCCCCGCTCGCGCGGGGCGGACGTATTCCCGTCCGGCGAATTGCACGGACACCTGGGCTCATCCCCGCTCGCGCGGGGCGGACCTAGCCCCTCTGTAGGCAACAACTTGCGAGTTGGCCTCATCCCCGCTCGCGCGGGGCGGACCGTTGCAGCGTCCGGGTACGTGCGTGAGCACGGGGCTCATCCCCGCTCGCGCGGGGCGGACCAAAGAATGTGCCGCAGCCCCCACGCGGCGCGGGGCTCATCCCCGCTCGCGCGGGGCGGACCGGCTCGCCGAGCTCGTGATGGGGGAGCGGGCGGGCTCATCCCCGCTCGCGCGGGGCGGACCGCCGCTCGCTGATTGGCCGACACGGTGGACCGGGCTCATCCCCGCTCGCGCGGGGCGGACTGGGTCACCGTTTGGTGCCGTCGTTGCGCCCGGGGCTCATCCCCGCTCGCGCGGGGCGGACCACTCGCGGCGCTCGCAGCCAGATCTCGACGGGGGCTCATCCCCGCTCGCGCGGGGCGGACCGGTCCACGGGACCGTGAGCCAGGAGCTGTTGGGGCTCATCCCCGCTCGCGCGGGGCGGACCCGTCTGCGACTTTCTGGACACCACTCAGGCGGGGCTCATCCCCGCTCGCGCGGGGCGGACCTGATCCCGGCATCAGGCGGCGTTACGCACACGGGCTCATCCCCGTTCGCGCGGGGCGGACGCCTTTGTCTTCGTCCACAGCAAACGGGTCGTGGGCTCATCCCCGCTCGCGCGGGGCGGACCCGTGGACTCGGTTACTAGTGATGGCGTCCCGGGGCTCATCCCCGCTCGCGCGGGGCGGACTGTGGGTTGCGAGCATGGTCCGGATGGGCGCCGGGCTCATCCCCGCTCGCGCGGGGCGGACCCGCGCCCGCGTGATCGTGTGGGTCACTATCGGGGCTCATCCCCGCTCGCGCGGGGCGGACGCGGGCATCAGTGAGCCGGCGCTACGGACTGCGGGCTCATCCCCGCTCGCGCGGGGCGGACTTGGCAAGCTCGGGGACCTTGCTGGCAGGGTCGGGCTCATCCCCGCTCGCGCGGGGCGGACGGCGATCACGGGATTCGTGCACCACACGGCACGGGCTCATCCCCGCTCGCGCGGGGCGGACTTGTGTCCGCGGCGTTGTGCCGCCACGACCACGGGCTCATCCCCGCTCGCGCGGGGCGGACGTCTTTGGCGCCCGCCAGGCGCGTGCCAGAAGGGCTCATCCCCGCTCGCGCGGGGCGGACCGGCCGGCGAGGGTACGATTCCTTCGACGCTGGGCTCATCCCCGCTCGCGCGGGGCGGACCGCGAAATCAGCCTCGCCATTGATGGCATCCGGGGCTCATCCCCGCTCGCGCGGGGCGGACTGTCCCCTTGGTTGAGTGCTCATAGTGTCCAAGGGCTCATCCCCGCTCGCGCGGGGCGGACGGTGACATTGGCACGTCAGGGCTTCGCACGGCCCGGGGCTCATCCCCGCTCGCGCGGGGCGGACAATGGCCTCATCGGTGGTGATCTCTTGGTCGAGGGCTCATCCCCGCTCGCGCGGGGCGGACCGAGGTCGTCAGCGTGCGCCGTGAGCCGCTGGGGGCTCATCCCCGCTCGCGCGGGGCGGACTTCCTCCCAGGAAGACGAGCAGTTTTGGTGGGGGGCTCATCCCCGCTCGCGCGGGGCGGACGCCACCGAGACGGACGCCCCGGCGGGCGTCGTGGGCTCATCCCCGCTCGCGCGGGGCGGACTTGCCGCGGGGCTCCCGACGATCGGCACGATCGGGCTCATCCCCGCTCGCGCGGGGCGGACCTGCCTGACTATTGCCCGCAGTCCCCGCAGTCGGGCTCATCCCCGCTCGCGCGGGGCGGACCAAGCTCCGTCAGCGCCGCGGGACCCTGACGTGGGCTCATCCCCCGCTCGCGCGGGGCGGACGGTGTCAAACTCGGAGGCATGATGCGTAACGAGGGCTCATCCCCGCTCGCGCGGGGCGGACCGCCTTACACGGTCGCCACCAGGGGTTTTGCGGGGCTCATCCCCGCTCGCGCGGGGCGGACCGGAGCGCGTGCACGGTCGGTTTACGGGCAAGGGGCTCATCCCCGCTCGCGCGGGGCGGACGTCAGGGTGAGGATCGACTTCAAACGCGGAGCGGGCTCATCCCCGCTCGCGCGGGGCGGACTTTCGTCTCGGTGAGGTCCAGACGACCGCAACGGGCTCATCCCCGCTCGCGCGGGGCGGACGTTGACCCGGTCACAGCCCACCGTCTCCAGCGGGGCTCATCCCCGCTCGCGCGGGGCGGACCTGCTCCTCCAATTGGTCCAAGAGTTCGGCGAGGGCTCATCCCCGCTCGCGCGGGGCGGACCGATCCTGGCTCAGCCAAGAGGACTTCGCGGAGGGCTCATCCCCGCTCGCGCGGGGCGGACCGGTTACCAGCGGCGGCACGACCACGATGAGGGGGCTCATCCCCGCTCGCGCGGGGCGGACCAAGCATGGGACTCGCGTCGGCGGCTGTCCCAGGGCTCATCCCCGCTCGCGCGGGCGGACCCCGGTGCTCCAATGAGGCTGAGGACCCACGGGGGCTCATCCCCGCTCGCGCGGGGCGGACCTGATCGCTCCGGAGAAGAGGCACAGCTGACCGTTGAGGCTCATCCCCGCTCGCGCGGGGCGGACCGTGACGGTCAGATCACCGTATTCGTGTTTTTGGGCTCATCCCCGCTCGCGCGGGGCGGACCCCGTCGCCGTGGCGCTAGTCAACGCCGCGTTGGGCTCATCCCCGCTCGCGCGGGGCGGACCCCTTTGAGCAGGGCCGCGATCTGTCGATGGTGGGCTCATCCCCGCTCGCGCGGGGCGGACCTGCTCGAGGCTCTCCCGCAGGACGTCGGAGCGGGGCTCATCCCCGCTCGCGCGGGGCGGACAGTCGTCGGGCTGGTCGGCGTCGTCCAATTCGGGGCTCATCCCCGCTCGCGCGGGGCGGACTGTGGGGCGTCCGGACCGTCGTGTCGCGGCGGGGCTCATCCCCGCTCGCGCGGGGCGGACACGCTTTGGGGCGGCGGCCTTGCCGTCCGAAGTGTTCGGGCTCATCCCCGCTCGCGCGGGGCGGACACCGTTTGGGTGTCCGTCCGTGATCCCGTCGCGGGCTCATCCCCGCTCGCGCGGGGCGGACTGTGGGGCGTCCGGACCGTCGTGTCCTCGGCGGGGCTCATCCCCGCTCGCGCGGGGCGGACCATCTGAGGGCAGCGAGGAGGCCACTCGTGCTGGGCTCATCCCCGCTCGCGCGGGGCGGACGCCGACGTCATCCTCGACGCTGTCGAACAAAAGGGCTCATCCCCGCTCGCGCGGGGCGGACCGGTTCACCCCCAGCGGCCGAGCCGTCGCCCGGGGCTCATCCCCGCTCGCGCGGGGCGGACCGGCCCATGAGTTCGGTGTCCTCGACGTCGTGGGGCTCATCCCCGCTCGCGCGGGGCGGACCCTGGGGTTAACACTCGCCGCTCGAGGACCTCGGGCTCATCCCCGCTCGCGCGGGGCGGACCGGTATGCCGGCGCAGGCAGCGGCAACGCCGTGGGCTCATCCCCGCTCGCGCGGGGCGGACCTGCTGTGGGGCACGGTGACGAGCACTTCCCCCGGCTCATCCCCGCTCGCGCGGGGCGGACGAGGCAGAGACAGAGACAGAGGTCAGAACGTAGGGCTCATCCCCGCTCGCGCGGGGCGGACGCGGCATACCGCGAGGGCACCCCCCATGCACAGGGCTCATCCCCGCTCGCGCGGGGCGGACCTGTTTTACAGTCCCCCCCGACGTGACCCCTGGGCTCATCCCCGCTCGCGCGGGGCGGACCCCCCGCACCACCGGTCCAGGAGGACGACATGGGGCTCATCCCCGCTCGCGCGGGGCGGACGTGACCTAAACGCGGCAGGCCGTTGTCGAAGACGGGCTCATCCCCGCTCGCGCGGGGCGGACTGAGCTGATTGCGCCAGCCGTGCAGGCGGGTTGGGGGCTCATCCCCGCTCGCGCGGGGCGGACTCGCTGCTAGAGCGGCTGGTCGGAATCGACCAGGGCTCATCCCCGCTCGCGCGGGGCGGACGTCCGCTCCGAGATGGAATACCCCATCGATGGGGGCTCATCCCCGCTCGCGCGGGGCGGACCCCGGCAGATCCGGTTCGACACCTTGGCGCGCGGGCTCATCCCCGCTCGCGCGGGGCGGACTCGCTCAACGAGGTCCCGCAGGGACTCAGTCAGGGCTCATCCCCGCTCGCGCGGGGCGGACTAAAGCGCTGCATATGATTGGTGAAGGCTTTGGGGCTCATCCCCGCTCGCGCGGGGCGGACGTTGCTGGTCATGCCCATGCCGCCGATGAGCAGGGCTCATCCCCGCTCGCGCGGGGCGGACTGGTCCGCGCACGCGGACCCCAACGGAATCATGGGCTCATCCCCGCTCGCGCGGGGCGGACGCGGTTGGGTCTGGCGTGGCATCGTCCCATGGGGGCTCATCCCCGCTCGCGCGGGGCGGACCGCTGACCCTTCGGTCGGTGCCCACGCGGCGAGGGCTCATCCCCGCTCGCGCGGGGCGGACACTTCTTCACCAGGCATAATGCCGGCCAAACGAGCGAAGCTCAATCACTCTCGAGCAGCGCGCCGCCACTTTGCGGCATTGCTCCATCCGGGCCGCTGCCCCACGTCTCGCGGACCAGGGCTGGCCGGCCGACGCACCAGTGTGAAGCCGTCGACCTCGACCACATCCCACTCATGACGATGAGCGCGAAAGGCGAGCCGCTGCTCCGTGCGCGTCGAGTGGACCAGAAGGGCCTTCCCGTCCTTGCATAACTCGATCACCTGCAGCCACAGGTCTTCCCTCACTCGGGCAGTGACATGTCCAACGAACACCCCAGGGGAGATCTCCATGAGCCATCGAGTCAAGTGACCCCTCAGCCCGGCTGGACAAGCAGTCAGAACCAGCACTACCACGGCTCCGCCCAGCCAATATCAGAGTGTCCCCGTCCACCCTGAACGACAGCGCCGAACTCGTCCCACAGGGAAACCTCGTCAAGCTGCAGATCTGAATGACTCACATCGCCACCCGGATCGGCCTCAAGAAGCAGGTCACGAATGTCGCGCGCACACACCGCTCAAGGAGCCGACCCCGGTAGATCGCGTCCCGCATGCGGCGTCGTGTCTCAGCCCCTACATCGAGGTCGTCAACCGCATCGTGCGCTGTCCGAAAAGCCACCGGGACCGCAATCTCGACTTTATAGAGATCTGCGACGTCGAAGACAAAGGACCGTGAGTGGCCGGTATGGATAAACCCCAGGGCAGGCGAAGCGCCAAGGGCCACCACAACGGCATGAACAACCCCATACAGGCAAGCAGTCGCAGCGCTCAGCGCTTGATTGACTACATCCCCATCCCCGAACTCCTCCGCGTTGTAGCTTCGTGATCGCCATTGAACGCCACAATCAGTGGCAATCTCTCGGTACGCCTTGCGTACACGGGCTCCTTCACGCCCTCGTAGCTGTTGCATCGTCAGCCGACTCACATCTTCACCTGGGAATCGAGCGGCATACATCGATCGGGCTATGCGGAGGCGCGAGGACTGATTGGTCACAAGCCTCGCTTGTGCTTCCACCAGTCGACTGGACGTGGACAGGCCCCGACCATGCGCGTAGTAGCGCACCCCCTGCTCCCCCACCCACACCACGGTCGATCCGCTGTCGGCCAGCAAAGTCATCGCTTGGTGCGACACTCGCGTGCCGGGGCCGAGCATCACCGCACCAAGAGTGGCTGCTGGAATGTGCACCACTCCTCGGTCGTCTGCAGCCGTTAACGCATTGTCTTGACGATGCACGACGCACCGCTCGAGGTAAATGAAGCTGACCCGATCCTCGGCCCTGACCAATCGTGAAAGCTCGGTAGGCGGGGTCCCAGGGATTGGTCTCATCGGAGTGGAGCGAGCGTCATCAACCCGCAGCCATACCCTTTCGCACGGCCCAGTCCCGTGGTGAGAGCCTCCTTGAACCTCTCAGAGTCCGTCACATTGAGAGCTCCGACAAACGTGGCTTGAGTCAGGGTGACACGGCTAGGGCGGGAACTATCGCCTTCACGAGCACGCCGTCGAAACATCGCTAGGGTCCTATCGACCAACTCCAACTCCAGCGGCGCCTCAGGTAGCGAGTTAGTTGCCACCTCGAAACCCCAGCCCGCCGAGTGGTCGGTGAACCAACGCATCTGGTGCGCCGCCGTGCGATGCGGGGCAACTCTCCCTCGACGTCCTGGTCCTTGAGCGACCGAGTGGGTTGGGTTGACAGTCACCCGGAATTTCCACCGTTGCCCGGCATCCAAAGTGCTCAAGAAGTGCGCATACTCTCGGGTGTCCCACGTCGGCGCACTCGGCCAGCCTGCCTGCTCGACCAAACCCGTGAAATCGCTGCGCCAAGGACTCACAACAAATAGTTCCAGGTCTGAACCGTGACGATCCAAACGCCACAAAGCTCGCCCAGGGTGGTGCTCCCCACCCGGAGGTCGCGAACCTTCCACTAGGGCGTGCGTGATCTGAGGAGAACCCACAAGCTGACGAGTCTTGACGCGTGTCGGGTTGAGTCGCACTCGACTGAGATACATCACGCACCACCGAGAGCAGCGAAAAAGTCGGGTCGATCGTGGCCGTCGGGGTTGTCCACCCGCACTGGGTGCGGGCGGACCACGTCGCGCCAGACATACTCGCGTCGCTCCGACGAATACGAGACGGGCACGTCTCGCACCGTGTCAGCCACTTCGTCTCCCTCTGTGGCATCCATGACGATCGGTAGGAAAACGACTTTGCCTTGCTGACTGCGATGACGAGCGCTCGCCAGCCACTCCTCTGCACGCAAAGCCCCCTCAAGCTCTCGGTCGCGGACGCCCCACAAGAGCCGCCCCTCGATCGGAAATCCACGGCGCCCGAGGAAGAGCGGGTATACGGGGCGTCGCAGCGCGTCAGCAAGAGCATGGATGATCTCAGTCCGGCCTTCCACAGCTGCGAGGAAAACGGCGTCGGCCAGATAGAAGCGATGAGACAGTGGCATGGCCTTGGTCCGTGACCCTTCGCGACGGATAGCGGTCTGGAAGTCGCGCTGCAAGCGGCCTGGCTGATCCAGGCGAACCCCAAATCGGAGCGCGGCGAGATCCGAGACGTCAGCCTCGCGCGGACGCCCCTCAGCCGCTGCGAGCAGCCCAAGGACGCCGCTCTTGGTGGGTTCGTGGCGGGTATCCCGACGCGTGAACCGGCTGCTGTCTCCCCATGCCTGCATGGGGCCTGCTAGCCGCAACAGGAGAACGGTCACGACGACGCAGCCCTCAAGCCGTGTCCCACGGTGTGCCTCACCTTTGACGCCAGGTCCGCGAGCGACGAGCACTCGACCCCAAGTGACGCAGCCTCAGCTGCCCTACCTCCGGCGAAGAGGACGAAAGAGGCGATTGGCGAGTCAACAAACCTCGTCACAGCCTCTGCCTGCTGGACTAGCCGTCTCACCGATTCGGTCACCCGACCGTCGGTCCCCCGAGTTACGACTGCAGCCTCGAAGGCGCCCACGAGATTGACCGGCTGATCCGACCTCACCATGACGGCAACGACATCAGGAACCGTGCGGTTGGCAAACGTGTTCTGCTTGTGACAGGTAAACCCCCGCTATCGCGGGGCACACGTGCCGCCCTACCTCTCACTTGGTTCATCCCGCTCTCGGTTCGGGCGCCTGCGGCACGATCATGCAGATTCTGTCCCATGGTTGGCCACTGACCACTTACGCTCGCCGAACCTCGCAACCGGGAGACTCACGCCCCCACGTATGCCGCGAGATGCTCGCCGGTCAGCGTCGCCCGCCCAGCCACCAATTCCCTTGGCGGGCCTTCAAAGACCACCCGCCCGCCATCGTGGCCAGCCCCAGGACCCATGTCGATGATCCAGTCAGCGTGCGCCATCACAGCTTGGTGATGCTCGATCACGATGACCGACTTGCCCGAGTCCACAAGCCGATCGAGCAACGCCAGCAGCTGCTCAACGTCAGCCAAATGGAGCCCGCTCGTGGGCTCATCGAGGACGTACACGCCACCCTTTTCACCCAGATGGGTCGCGAGCTTGAGCCGCTGCCGCTCCCCACCAGACAACGTCGTCAGAGGCTGTCCCAGAGTGATATACCCCAACCCCACATCAGCAAGACGCGAGAGTATGCCGTGTGCCGCCGGGGTGCGCGCCTCACCTTCGGCGAAGAAGGCTTCGGCCTCGGTGACCGACATTGACAGCACCTCGCTGATGTTGCGGCCACCGAGGTGGTACTCCAGGACCGAGGCCTGGAACCGCTTGCCCTCGCAGTCCTCACAGACCGTCGTCACGGTGTCCATGAAGCCCAGCTCCGTATATATCAACCCGGCCCCATTACACGTCGGGCACGCGCCCTCGGAGTTGGCGCTGAAGAGCGCTGGCTTGACCCCGTTTGCCTTGGCAAATGCCTTGCGAATCGGCTCCAGCAGACCGGTATACGTCGCCGGATTGCTCCGTCGAGAGCCTTTGATCGCTCCCTGGTCGATCGCCACGACATCCTCGCGCGTGGCCACCGAACCATGGATGAGTGAGCTCTTCCCGGACCCAGCCACCCCCGTCACGACCACGAGCACCCCGAGCGGGATGTCGACATCCACGGACTTGAGGTTATGCGTCGCCGCACCGCGGACGGAGAGGTGACCGGACGGCATACGGACCGCGTCTTTGAGCTCTGCCCGATCGTCAAGGTGACGGCCGGTGATGGTGTCACTCCCCCGCAACTCGTCGACCGTGCCTTCAAAGACAATCTCCCCACCGCCGGTGCCGGCCCCGGGACCCAGGTCGACAACATGGTCGGCGATGGCGATGGCTTCGGGTTTGTGCTCGACGACGAGGACGGTATTTCCCTTGTCTCGCAACCGAATCAACAGGTCATTCATCCGCGCGATGTCATGCGGATGCAACCCGATCGTCGGCTCGTCAAAGACATACGTGACATCGGTGAGAGACGACCCCAGGTGACGGATCATCTTGACCCGCTGCGACTCACCACCCGAGAGTGTGCCCGACTGCCGCTCCAGCGAGAGATAACCGAGCCCGATCTCGACAAAGGAATCCAGCAAGTGACGCAGGCCCCCAATCAGAGGCGCCACAGAAGCGTCCTCCACCCCGCGGACCCATTCGGCGAGATCGCTGATTTGCATTGCGCACGCATCGGCGATCGAGATGCCGCGAATCTTGGATGACCGCGCCGCCTCGGTCAGGCGCGTGCCCGCGCATTCCGGGCACGTCTGGAAGGTGATCGCCCGCTCCACAAATGCCCGGATGTGCGGCTGCAGCGCCTCAACATCCTTGGACAGCATGGATTTTTGGATCTTGGGGATGAGCCCCTCGTAGGTGAGGTTGATGTTGTCGACCTTGATCTTGGTCGGCTCCTTGTAGAGCAGGTCGTGCAGCTCGCGCTTGGTGAAGTCCTTGATCGGCTTGTCGGGGTCAAAGAAGCCGCAGCCGCGATAGATCCGGCCGTACCACCCGTCCATCGTGTAACCCGGGATGGTTAGTGCCCCTTCGTTCAGCGACTTGTCCGCGTCGTAGAGGGCCGTCAGGTCGAAGTCGCTGACCGCGCCGCGCCCCTCACACCGCGGACACATGCCGCCGAGCTGGAAGAACGACGCCTTCTCGGCGCGCGTGCGCCCACCTCGCTCGACGGTGACCGCCCCGCTGCCGCGGACCGTCGGGACGTTGAAGGAATAGGCGTTGGGCGACCCCACGTGCGGGTCCCCGAGCCGGCTAAAAAGCATGCGCAACATGGCATTTGCGTCAGTGACGGTGCCGACTGTAGACCGCGGATTTGCGCCCAGTCGCTCCTGCCCCACGATGATCGCGGTGGTGAGCCCGTCGAGCAGATCGACGTCCGGGCGCGACTGCGTCGGCATGAACCCCTGGATAAACGTGCTGTACGTCTCGTTGATCATCCGCCGCGACTCGGCCGCAATCGTCGCAAAGACAAGCGAGCTCTTGCCCGACCCTGATACGCCGGTGAAGACGGTGAGGCGCCGCTTGGGGAGCTCAAGGTTGACGTTCTTGAGGTTGTTCTCGCGCGCGCCCTGGACGCGGATGAGGTCGTGTGAGTCGGCCGGGTGCTCCTGCGGCGCGGCTGGGTCTTTCCTGATCATGGTCGCTCCATCCTCGCCGTCGACACCGACCAGGCGACCCTCGATCATCGGGGCGGATCCGTTGACACGCAAGTCCCAACCCCCAGTCCCGCCCAATCTGACGACCACCTAAGACGACCAAGCCCGGCCCGTATGCCGTGGGCAGCACCGTGGCCTTGACGCTCACGCCCAGCAACCTGGGGTCGGGACAGCTGCCGCCGGTTGGACGGCAACTGCCCGGCTCCCCAGGTCTGAGCGCCACCCCTGTCCCCGACCCCGACGCACCCAGCTTCGGCATTCGCCCTCTCGACCCACACCCGGGGGGGTATGCCGTCCTTTGCGTTGCCCCTCACCTGGGGCAACGCAAGCACTGCCCCTCTGGTGGGGCAACGCAAGCACTGCCCCTGTGGTGGGGCAACGCAAGCACTGCCCCTGTGGTGGGGCAATGCAGCCTCCGCACCCCCCCTGCCCCCAGCGTGAGCACGAACCGCGATGCGGCTCCGCGAGCGCGTCGAGCCTGACAAACAGCGGCAGTGCCAGCGCCATGCGCCTCCACGTTCGTGAGGCCGTCGGCCGCCTTTGTGTGCACAAGGCCCGGTTTGACATCCGGTGTTCTGATGCGATGATGTTGTGATGCGGACCACGCTCGACCTCGATGACCTCGTCCTGGCGGCTGCGCGATCCCTCGCTCGCGCGCGTGGGACATCCCTGGGCGAGGCCGTCTCCGAGCTCGCTCGTCGCGGACTTGCCTCCACCGCAAGCCCGTCACACAGTGACGTGAGCTACAGCCCATTCCCCGTCATGGTGGGAGACGCCGATGTCATCGTGACTGACGCCTTGATCGCGGAACTGCGCGATGCCTGACGCTCACGTCATCCTCTTCGACGTCAATGCCCTCGTCGCTCTCACCCTCACGACACACCAACACCACGGCGCCGCACACCGCTTCTTGGCTGGGCTGCCCGGCCACTGGGCAACCTGTCCGCTGACCGAGTCCAGCCTCTTTCGCCTGCTGCTCAACCCCGCCGTGACCGGGAGCCAACGGGCAGTAGGCGACATCACGGCGATCGTGCGCGGCATCCGCGCCGAACGTCGCTGGCGATTCCTCACCGACGACGCCTCACTCGCCGACCCGGACATCACCACCGAGGTGCTCATGGGACATCACCAAGTCACCGACCTTCACCTGGTCAACGTGGCTGCGCGCCACGGCGCGGTCCTCGCAACGTTTGACGCCGCCATCCCCACGTGGCTCGCGCCGGCCGACCGTCGCCACGTACTCGTCATCCCGGTGTGAGTTAGATCCGAGCACTAGGCCGAGCAAGGCCAGAGGTCCCAAGCACGATTTGGTGCGGGCCGGTAAATTAGTCCGATACCCACTTTCGCCGGACGTCCCGGACACCCCGGGCACGGCATACCTCAAGATCGACTCACCCTGAGATCACCTTCGATCACCATCGAAAAGGAGCACCCACACACCATGGCTGGTGGAGACGTACGCGAAGTTGGCATCGTCGGAGCGGGGATGGTCGGCTTAGCGACCGCCTGGTTCTTGCAGTCTGAAGGCGTCAAGGTCACCATCTACGACCGCAAGGGTGTGGCTGCTGGCGCGAGCTGGGGCAACGCCGGCTGGCTCACCCCCGGCATGGCGGTCCCGCTGCCGGAGCCCGCAGTCCTGCGCTACGGCATACGCGCGCTGTTGAGCCCGAGCTCACCCGTCTATGTGCCACCCACGGCCGACCCCACCACGCTGAGCTTCCTTACGCGCTTCGCCCGCAACTGCACCGCGCCACGCTGGCGGCGGGCCATGCACTCACTGATCCCCCTCAACAACCGTGCGTTCGAGGCCTTTGACGCCCTCGCCGAAGGCGGGATCTCCTCACCGGTCCACGAGGCGGAGCCGTTCATCGCGGCATACCGCAGCGCTGCTGACCGCGAAGCCCTCGTCGACGAGTACCGCCACATCACGGAGGCGGGCCAGCAGATCGAGTTCGAGCTCCTTGGCGGTGACCAAGCGCGGGCCATCGAGCCGTCCCTCTCTGAAGAAGTCCACGCCGCGATCCTCATCCACGGGCAACGGTTCATCGACCCGGCGGCCTACGTGCACGCGCTCGGCGACGCCGTGCTGGCCAGGGGCGCCGAACTCCGCATCGACCCCGTCACGTCCGTGACAGCCGGGTCCAAGGGCGGCCAGATCAATGGCCAGAACTTCGACGCCGTCGTTATCGCCACGGGTGCCCACCTCAACACGCTCGCCAAGCCGTTCGGCGTCAAGACGATCGTCCAGGCTGGCCGTGGCTACAGCTTCACCGTCGAGTGCGAGCACCTCCCGCTCGGCCCGGTCTACTTCCCCACCCAGCGCCTCGCGTGCACCCCGCTCGAAAGTGGCCGCCTGCGCGTCGCCGGGATGATGGAGTTCAGACCTGCCGATGCGCCGATGGACCCTCGCCGGATCCAGGCGCTCGTTGCCGCGGGCAACTCGCTGCTCGCTGGCGCTGACCTCAATCAGCGCGAGGACGAGTGGGTTGGTGCCCGCCCGGTCACCCCCGATGGCTTGCCCATCATCGGCCGCACCAAGGCACCCGGCGTCTTCGCCGCCGGCGGCCACGGCATGTGGGGCATCCTGCTTGGCCCGATCACCGGCAAGCTCCTCGCCCAGCAGATCGTCACCGGCCGCATGCCGAGCGAACTCGCCGACGTCGACCCCCTGCGCAAGTAACTCACCTTTTCGCGGAGTCACGGCACGGCATACCCGCGGAGGGTATGCCGGGCCGCGCGCTCCCGGCGCGGACGGCATACCGTGTCTGTTTGACCACCACCCACGATGGAGGCGCGAAATGCTGATCATCAACGGTCAGGAATACGCTTCGTGGGACGACGTGCCCGAAGACGTCCGAGGCCAGTTGGCCCATTTGCGTGACACCGACCGCAACGGGATTCCCGACGATATTGAAGGGTCCGCCTACGCCTCGGTCCAGGTGCACGGCGAGGATACGAACGTCATGACCGTGCACGGGGACATGAGCGAGGTGCCGCCGGAGCTGCGCGAGAAGATGATGGCGATGCTCGCGGGTGGGGCTCACGAGGGAGCCCTCGCGGACCTCGGCGTCATCTTCGGGGACAAGGAACCGCAGCGCCATGCTGGCCCGCAAGACACGGCGACGCGCGTCACTCCACCACAAGACGCCAGGCCGCAGGACGCCCGTCCGCACGATGCAGCCCCGCAAGACGCCGACGTCGCGCCGCCGCTGTATCCGCAACCCAAGTCCTGGTGGCAACGCCTCCGCGGCGAGTCCTAGCGCCTCCCTCGCGGCGACAGCGCCGGTGTGCGCAATCTCGCTGCCGCGTAGATAACTTCGGTTATTCGGCAGGCACGCGCCCCGCAGCGCGAGCCCTAGGTTGGAGCGGCGGGCAGCAGTCCGCACTCAGGGGACCCGGCTGCGTGCTCGGGCCAACAAGAAGCAGAGGTATGCCGTGAAACTCCGGACCCGGATCGGCGCCGCGCTCGCCGGCACTGCACTCGTCGCGAGCGGCGGTCACCCCCACAGCCAGCCACGTGCTATCAGTCGATGTGGCGGATTGGCGCCCGTCACGCCTGTGTGGGCTACATCCAGACGCTCGCCAACTACTACAACGGGGGATACGCGCCCCTCGTCTCCGACAACGTCTTTGGCCCCAAGACCGACCGGGTTGTGCGTTGGATCCAGGGACGTTGGGGGCTCAAGCAGGACGGGATCGTCGGACCACAGACGTGGCTTCTCCTCTGTTCCACCCAGATGATGGAAGAACGATACCCGTGGCGGGTGCCGTCGTTCTTTAGCATCAGCGCGGCCAGGGGCGCTGGCTGCCCTGGTGCCGACAAGATGTACTACTGATCACCTAGACGAGCACGTGGAGCCATCTGCACCGAACGGTGCAGGTGGCTCCACATCGTTGGGCGAGACGCCGGACGCGCAGTCTGGCGGGCAGTGTGGGCGAAGTTAGGCCCGGGGGTCGGGGCCGGTGACGACCTCGCGGCCGGCCGATACCCAGGCTCCGGTGCCGCCGGCAACCGAATAGGCCTCGATGCCGTTCTGGCGCAGGAAGTCGGTCGCTTGGAGGCTGCGGTTGCCAGACGCGCAGATGACATAGACCGGCTGGTCCGTCGGGAGCCCGGCCGCTGCCTCCGGCACGCTGCGCAGTGGCATCAGCACAGCGCCGGGGACGTGGCCCGCGGCATACTCCATGGGTTCCCGCACGTCGATGACCGTCGCGCCCTGGCTCCACTTGGGCGCAAAGTCCGCCTGCTGGATCTCGCGAGGCAAGTCGTGCAACTCTTGCTGACGCGCCACCTGGGCGTGCACCTCGGTCATGTCGATCGCTTTGACTCCCTGGATGACCTGCTCCAGCGCGGCCGCAGGCAACGCTCCCGCTTGCGAGAACACAAGGATCCCCTCGCGGAAGGCCATCAGCGTCGGGATCGAGGTCACCTGAGCGGCCGCCGAAATCTGCCGTTCCGCCTCGGTGTCGATCTTGCCGAACACGATGTCGGGGTGGGCCTCTGACGCCTTCTCAAACACCGGAGCGAACTGCCGACACGGGCCACACCACGCCGCCCAGAAGTCCACGAACACGATGTCGTTGGTGCGCACCACCTGTTCAAAGGTGGCATTGGTCAGGGTCGTGGTCGCCATGTGGGGTCCTTCCGAGAGTGCGGCGGGTAGTTGGGCAAGGCGAGCAAGGCGGGTAGTCGGGCGGGCAAGGCGTTAGTCGGGCGGGTAAGGCGGGCAAGCGTGCGCGGCTGCGCAATGCGCGTCATCACGCCGCGCGCACGCCATCTCCCCCATCGTAGCGCTATACCCCCATGGGTATATTCCCTATGCGCTGCAGGTCAGATTTCCTTGATCCCGCCGTAGCTGTTGAGTCGCGGCGGATCCGCGTCGAGCTCCGGAGCCAACCACTCCGGAATCGGCAGCCGCTCCTGCGCCATCCGTGCCCGCAGCACGCGGCGGAAGTACGCGTTCCCGAGATATACCACCCGCTTGCCGTCAGCGAACGTCAATCTCACCTCGGACACGATGTTGTGGGTCCGGATGAGGTGGGCGGCAGTCAGCGGCACGTGGTGGCGCAGGTCGCCATACTTGCGCTCCCGACGGGTTTCGACGGCATACCACGACCCAGCGACCAGCATCCCGAGCGCGAGGAAAACCAGCGGAAGCCACCAGATCTGCGCGACGGTCACCAGGCTGGCCATGAAGCCGAGGACGATCACGGGTAGCAGCACCATCGGAACCAGAGTGCCAACCGCCGACCCCACCGCTTGGATCTGCTGCGGGATCCGCTCCTGCGCGCCGAGCCGCTTGATCGCAAACGACGTGACGTTCCAGACCGTGACACTCGCGACGAAACCCAACCCCACAACGACCCAGGCCACGGCATACCAGGGGCCGCGGTTGGCGGAGGGGAGAGCGCCCATGACGCCTAGTTGCACGATCCCGAGCAAGGAAACACCTGTGCACCACTTGGCGATCGACCGGCGCCGCCACAGCTGGCGCACCCTCGGCGATGGCGCATCGGCGGGCGGCAGGATCTCAACCCGCGACGGCGCGTCCGAGGGAGGGGGCGCGTCGCCAGGGCTCACCGCATTCACCGCGTCAGGGTATATCGGGCCGCGCGCGCCACCGTCACCTCCTGAGTTTCACCCCGAAACGGTTGAGCAGGGGCGCCTCGGCGTCGAGTTCGGGAGCCAACCAGTCAGGGATGGGCAGCTGCGCATGTGCCATCCGGGAGCGCAACACTCGGCGAAGGTACGGGTTGCCGAGATAGACCACGCGCTTGCCGTCAGCGAACGTCACCCTGATGTGTGGGACTCCCTGGACCGTCCCTTTGAGTTCGACCCTCGTGAGGGCGATGTGGTGACGGAGATCGCCCTGCTTGCGTGCTCGACGACGCTCCTTCGCGTACCAAGCCCCGGCCAGGAGTGAACACAAGGCCAGCGAGGCCCAGGGCAGCCACAGCCGCGACCGGTATTCCGCCCACTTCGCTTCTGACATCACGCGCTTGGGGGTCTCGGCGGCATACACCAGAGGTATGCCGGGTGGCGCGGCGCGTGAGTACTCGGGCAGGTCAGACACCACTGGACCCTGCGACGTGGGGAACTCGATCATGACGGACCGGCCTATGCCGACGCCCTCAACCCAACTGCGCGTCACCGTAGACCGATCCGGGGATGAGCCAAGCATGGCGGTTTGCACCACCAGCGCGACGCTGCCCAAGAAGCAGAGACCGGTGAATTGAAGGACCAGCAGGCCAGCAAGATCGGCGAGTCCTCGGTCTGTCGAATGAATCCGCTGTGGGACCCGCTCCTGCGCGTCGAGCTGCTTGATCGCCGATGAGGTGACCTTCCTCAGCGTCACACTCGCGGCGCATACGAACACAACGATGACACACGCCACGGGATACCACGGGTCGCGGAACGCGGAGGGGATGAAGTAGAGCATGGCGACTTGGAAGACGGCATAGACGGAGACTCCGGTGCACCAGTCGGCGATCACCCGCCGCCGCCACAGCTGACGGACCTGAGGCGACGGCGCGTCAGCAGGCGGCAGGATCTCAACGGGGAACGGCGCGTCCGAGGGAGGTGGAGCGTCCCCGGGGGCCTGCGCAGTCACGGCGCCAGCGTAACTCGGAGCCACGTGGAACACCCGGGGCGCGGTAATTGAGGCGACGAGCGGACGGCATACCTGACACACTCTCCGCCGATGCCGACCAAGCCCGTCACCCTGCTCCGCCACTTCCGCCCGCCCTCGCGGCTGGCGGGGCGGCTCGCGGTGCAGTCGCTGCTGTTCGCGGTGGGCAACGGGACGTTCATGACCGGCTCGGCCGTGTTCTTCACCCAGATTGTCGGGCTCACCGGTGCACAAGTAGGCCTCGGGCTGACGATCGGCGGCGTCGCCGCCTTCCTCGCCGCGGTGCCGGCGGGAAAGCTCGTTGACCGCTTCGGACCCAAGCGGATGTGGGCGCTCAGCGCCCTCGGCGACGCAATCGGCTTCGCGATGTGGCCGTTCATCGAAGGGCTACACAGCTATATCGCGATGGCGGTGATCTTTGATGTCGTCGGGTCGCTCGGCGGCGCGGCGCACCGGGCGTACACGATCGACGCCTTACCCCCAGCCGAGCGGGTGAAGTCGCGGGCGTACATGTACTCGGCGCTCAACGTCGGCTTCACGCTCGGGTCGATGCTCGGGGGGATTGCGCTGGCGTTTGAGTCCAATACGGTGCTGCGGATGCTCCCGTGGTTTGTGACGTGCGCGTTCCTCGTGAACTCGTTCTCGATCCGGCGCCTGCCCAAGGCCGCGCACGATGAACGCACTCCCGAGCAACGCGCCGTCAAGATCCCCGGACCTGGACCTTTGCGCAATCGCGGGTGGCTGCTGACGACGTTCTTTACCGGGGTCCTGTGGACCAACCAGGTGCTGCTCAATGTCGTCATCCCGTTGTGGTTGGTCGAAAAGACCGATGCCCCAAGGGTTTTGCTCGCGTTTCTGTTTGGCACCAACACGGTGATGTGCATCTTCCTGCCGATGGCGGCTGCGCGTGGAGTCAGAGACGTGCCCACCGGGCTACGCGCAATCCGGGTGTCGTCGGTCTTCTTCGTCGTGTCCTGCCTCATCACGTTGGCCACACACGACTCGGTCGGATGGATCACGATCGCGCTCGTCTGGCTCGGTCACGTGACCGTGACGGGGGCGGAGCTCTATCTGTCGGCCGCGACATGGTCGTTTGAGGCCGAGCTCATGGATCCGCGGCGACGCGGTGAATACCAGGGCGCCGCCGAGCTCAGTAGCACGCTCGGAAAGGTGTGGGCCCCAGCGGTTTACACCTTCCTGGCGATGACGTGGGGTCAGGTGGGGTGGCTCGTCATCGCGGCGATCGGGGTCGTCGCGACCATCGGCCTGCACCCGGCAACCCGGATGGGGACCCGCTTCCTCGACCGGTTTGGACCCCCGCGGGAGGACACCCCCGCGGGCATCGCCACCACGAGCTGAGGCCCGGGTCGGCGGACCTCAGTCGGCCCTCTGTCGTCCCTCAGCGGATCCCTTAGGAGGAAGGGCCCTGGCCTTTCCCACGCGCTTAGGGGACCCTAGAAGCACGGCAGTATGCCGTCCGCCCCCGTTAGGGGAGCTCCACGGCCGGTATACCCGCCGTGTTAGAGGGATTGCCACCACAGGATCGGTTACGTAACACAAGGCGAAAATCGCTCGCCGACAGGAGAACACGATGAACGAGACGTCCAACCTCAGCACTGACCACACCATCGTTGTGGGTGTCGATGGTTCCGACCACTCCTCACATGCCCTCATGTGGGCCGCTGCTTGGGCGGCCACCCACAACTCGACTCTGCACATCGTCACGGCCGACACCATCGGAGTCCTGGAGAGTGCCCGCAACGAGGTGCTCACGGCATACCCGCATCTGTCTGTCCTCGGCAGCGAACTCGCCATGTCGCCCGCGGCCGCGCTGGTCGAGGCCAGCAGCGACGCGGACCTCGTGGTCGTGGGCAACCGCGGGCGCGGCGGTTGGCAGGGGCTGCTGCTGGGGAGCGTGTCGGCGACGGTCTCCGACCACTCGAAGTGCCCCGTCGTTGTCGTCCCGCATCAGGCCGTGCACCAGGAGGGGCCGGTCGTGCTTGGCGCGGACGGCTCGCCCGAGTCGATCCTCGCGGCGCATACGGCCTTTGCCGAGGCCGACCGTCACGGCGTCGGCGTCATCGTCGGTCAGGTGACGAAGTTGCCGATGGTCGCTTCGGCCAACCTCCTGCCCGCGAGGGATGACTTCGAGCTCATGGAAGGTGACGCCCAGGCGGTCGCCGAGGAGACCGTCGCGGCGGCGCGGGCGGCATACCCGAACGTGCCGGTGGAGATCGTCGCCAAGGCGGGCGACCCGGCCTACGAACTCGCCGACATCGCCGCGGGCGCGTCCCTGATCGTGGTTGGCAACCGCGGGCGCGGTGGGTTCAGGGAGCTGTTGCTCGGGTCGGTGAGCCGTTCGCTGTTGCAGCGTGCGTCCTGCCCGGTGCTTATCGTGCGCCCGCACCATGAGGTCGCGGCCGAGGTCTGACCGACGAACTGACGCGTTTGGTGGCTTCAGCTCCCTGTGGGAGCAGCGAAGGCACCAAACGCGTCATGTCTTGAGCGGGGTATGCCGTGCTTTTGGCCTGTGCGACCCGCGGCCCGTGACGCCCCGCGGCCCGTGACGACCCGCGGCTCAGGCGCGCAGGGCCTCCGCAAGCCCACGGAAGTCCCCGATGAGTGCAGCCATGTCCGCGTCCGTGTGGGCGAGCGACACCAGCCACTGCTCGTCGAGTCCGGGCGGCGTCAGGATGTGCCGGTTGACGCCCCACAACCACGACAGCTCGGCCATCCGGAAGTCCGTCGCCTTGTAGTCCCGGTAGTTGCGGACAGGCGTCGTCGACCACGTGATGCAGCCCTTGATGCCCATACCGACGGTGTGCGCGGGCAGCTCGAACTCGGTGATCACCGCGTCGACCCCATCGAGGGTGCGGACGTTGATCGCTTCGGCGTTGTCGAGGGCCTCGTGGGTGCAGACCTCGTCAACCGCTCGTGCAGCTGCCATGACAAGCGGGTTGCCGTTATAGGTGCCGAAGTGCGCCATCCGGCCGTCGACGACGACCTGCATGACGTCCTCGCGACCACCAAACGCCGCGAGCGGCAGCCCGCCGCCGATGCTCTTGGCGAGCGTGATGAGGTCGGGCTTGACGCCGAGGCGTTGGGAGGCACCGGCATACCCGGCGGTGAGACCGGTCTTGACCT
This sequence comes from Actinomycetales bacterium, assembly GCA_016715285.1. Lineage (GTDB taxonomy): Bacteria > Actinomycetota > Actinomycetes > Actinomycetales > Dermatophilaceae > Phosphoribacter > Phosphoribacter thorii. Next base: position 512,240 of record JADKAO010000002.1, read on the forward strand.
CGTCAAAGATCAGGACGACCCCGAACTCATCGCACAGCGCGCGCACCGCGGCGAGGTAGCCCTCGTCGGGGATGACGATGGCGAGGTTCTCGATCACGGGCTCCATGACGAGCGCGGCAATCTCGCGGCCATGCTCGTTGAGGATCGCGCGCAGACGGTCAAGGTTGTTGAACGGCACGACATAGACGGTGCCGGCCTCGACCTCCGGCGGGATGTCCGGCGTGGGCGCGTCGGCCGGGCCGATATTGGCCAGGGGCGGCTTGACCGACACCTGCAGCGCGTCATAGCCACCGTGGTAACCGCCCTCGATCTTGATGATCGCCTTGCGGCCGGTGTAGGCGCGGGCTGCGCGGACGGCATACATGAGCGACTCGGTGCCCGACTGGGTGAAGCGGAGCATGTCGAGCTGGAAGCGGGTCTGGAAGAGCTCCGCCACCTCGGTCGCGGTCGGCGATGGGGTGACGAAAAGCGTTCCGACAGTGTCGAGTGCGTGGCGGACGTGGTGAACGACGGTCGGGTTGAGGTGACCGACCATCATCGCGCCGAAGCCCATCGACATGTCGAGCAGCTTGCGGCCATCGACGTCGGTCAGGTGCGCACCACGGGCCGAGACAATCGAGATGGGGTAAGGGTCCCAGTGCTGGAACGACGAGGTGACACCAAGCGGCAGGACCTTGCTCGCGCGGGCGTTGGCCTCGGCCGAGCCGGTCGTGTGGCGGCTGAACTTCTCCCACTCTTGGGCGAGCAGCTGCTCGACGCGGTCAGGGTTGACCGGGGTGGAGCGCTGGGGCAGCCACCGCCGCGTGGCGGGGTCGTGCGCCGGCCAGGTCGGGATGCTGGCGCTGGTCGGGGTGCTGGCGGTCGTGTCAGTCATGGCCGTCGTCTCCTCAGGTGCGGCGGGTGTCCGCCGGGTAGCCTGCATCATGCCCTATCCGTGGCAGATTGCCTAGAGGGCCGCTGATACCGCTGCTTTCAGCGGCTGAGAACTGCGGATTCCGTATGCCGTGTGCTGGGTGCCGCTCATTCCCAGCTACCCCCCAGCTCTGCGTGAGCACGCTGCTTCACTGAGGGAAGCCGCGCTTCGCTCATGCTGCACGCTCGCCGAAGCGTTGCTCACGTCAGCGAAGCGTTGGCAACCTCAGCGAAGCCAGATCCCCCATTGGCCCAGACCTCCCTCAAGCGCCTGCCGTCCCTGTGCCGAGGAGGCGCTCGATCGTCTGGGTGACCCGGCGCTCGCGAGTCTCGGGCCGCTTGGCTTCGGCGACCCACGTCGCGTATTCCTTGCGGTGGGTGAAAGCCAGCTTCTCGTATGCCGCGCGCGCCGCCGGATTCGCGTGGAGGGCGGTCGCCAGCTCGGCCGGAAGCTCGACCTCACGGGGTGCCTCGTCAACGGTGATGACCGCGGTGACGGTGTCACCAATGTCCACGGCGAGCGCGGATCGGTTGGCCTTGCTCAGACCGATCATGTTCTCGCCACCCATGACGGCCAGGCGCAGGCGCGCCGAGCGGTCACCCACGGACACCTGGAGCGGCGCGCGCTTGCCGCCACCGAGCTGCTCGACCTGGGTGTCGGTGAGGATCAGGGCGCCGGCCGGGCCACGCGGCACGACGGTCGTGGTGACGGTGAGCTGAGCAGGAGTCGAGTCGGTCGCCATGGCCGACACTGTGGCACAAAGTAGGCGTGCCGCTAACGGCTTGACGACGCCGTGGCGCGCGCCGGGGGCAACTCGAACTTCGTTGCCAGCGCGCCCGTTTTGACATCCCAGCGCAAGACGCCGTCGTGGGTACTCACCGAGAACAGAGACGCGCCATCCGGGGAGAAGGCCACGGCATACGGGTTGTTGGTGTGTCCAGAGAGCGTGCGCGAGCTGGCACCCGCCGTGAGCGGCCACAGCACAACGGTGCGATCGCGCGGCTGGGAGAAGGCAAGCACGTCGCCCTTGGGGCTAAACGCGAGTGAGTATGCCGCCACGTTCTTGGTCAGCGTCGTGGCCCCTCCCGTGGCCCCTCCCGTGGCCTCCCCGCCGTTCGGGTCGACCAGGCGGACGACCTGGTCGGGGTCAGACGTGGCGGTGGCGAGGCGGGAACCGTCGGGGCTCCACGCGACCCCGTAAGACTGCGGCGGGCTATTGGTCAGTGAGGCAACTCGCCGTCCGGTCGCGACGTCCCAGACGCTGACCGGGACTTCGACGCTGGCCACCGCGAGGCGGGTGCCGTCCGGTGACCAGGCGAGCGCGGTGGCGCGCGTGCCGCCCACGTCCAGAGTTCGGAGGGGGCGACCATCGGGGATTGACCAAAGCCGGGAGGTGCCATCGTTGCCCGCGGTGGCGAGGGTCTTGCCGTCCGGGCTGAACGCGGCCGCGGTCACCCCCAGGGAGCCATCAGCGACCACCAGCCCCGTGTGGCCGTTGAGGTCGCGCAAGGTGGTGCCATCCAACGCGGAGACCAACCGGACCGGGGTCTCGAATCGACCGCCGGCGGGACCCGACGAGGGAGAGGGCCCACGTGTGGCGAGGATCGAACCGTCTGGACTCCACGCGAGCACAGTGCCGTCGACATTCGTCAGGGTGCGTGTGAGGGCGCCGGTCGCCGTGTCCCAGAAGCAGGTCCCCAGCGTGCAGGTGGCGGCGAGCTGGCTGCCATCCGCGGTCATCGCCAGGGCGTACGCGCTGACTCGATAGGCAGGATCCGGCACGACGTTGACGAGCGGACCGCCCGGTGCTGAGCCTCCCGTGCTTCCCGAGCCAAAGGTGCATGCCGCGCTCGCGTTGAGTGCCGCGAATGCGACGGCGAAGGCGGCGACTCTGCGGCGGGCTCGCTGTGTTGGCTTCGCTCGCGGCGTACTTTGGGTTGGCTGGGTTGGCTGGGTCATCGAATACCCCCTGGTCGTCGGTGACGGGTGAGCTCGCGACCGGTCGTGGTTCACGGGCTGGTCGCTCGACCATAGACAACCGCGCCGCGCCCGGCCGAGGCCGGGACCGGATGTGACAGAACTGAAACGCAAGAGGGGTATGCCGTGCCGAACGGAGGTGAGCGGCACGGCATACCCCGGCTTGTTGCGGTTAGGCGCTCTTGGTGTATGCCGCCAACTCGGTCGCGATCTCACGCGCCCAGGCCTCGACGTCGCCCCAGTCCCGGAAGTCGCCGGCTGGCAACGTCGTGGACTTGGCCGAAAGCCGCCGGACCACCCGCTCGCCGAGACCGACCGCGGGTAGGGCCGGGTGGTAGGCGCCGAAGAACACCCGGTCGCCCCGAGGGCGGATCAGCGGCACCAGTTCGGCCCACTCGCGCGGCCGAGTCGTCTCCCGCACGTCCTTGCCGTGATCGTCGACCTCGGCCGTCCCAAGCGGCCCGCTACTGAAGAGCCACACCGGCTTGTCCTGCAGGACGACGGCGTGCTCGTGCACGAACCGCACCGCGGGCTTGAGCCAATGGAAGAGGTATGCCGCGCTGCCGATGACAACCGCGTCGTACTCCTCCAACTGGTCGACATCCTCGATGGGCGTGCACACCGCGTCGCGACCATTGGCAGTGAGGGTGTCGGCGATCCGGGTGGCAATGCCGGTCGTTGCACCATGGCGGGAGGCGTAGGTCACGAGGACTGTCATGACCGTGCCTCCGGGTAATCCATGGGTACCGTGACCGTCGCCGGGGTATCGGCTGGCATCTTGGTGCCGGTCGCCATGGGCTGCGGGGGTTGCGTGTGCTGCATGGGCTGCACGGGCTGCGTGGGCCGGCTGGCGGTCGGGGGCATCGGAGCGAGCGGTTCCTCGCCGCCCTGGTCGAGACGGAACGGCGGATAGCGGTCGGTCATCAGGCTGACGTATGCGGTCACGCGGAATACCCACCGGTTGAGGCCGACGACGAGAGCCCACAGCGAGCGCGGGTAGGACGCCGTGAAGAGCAGCACGATCGCGGCGACACAGGCAAGGAGCCCGATCAGGCCGGGGACGGGGCTGGACCCACTGGTGTCCGCCACGCCAGCAGCACTCGCGACATCGTTGGCGTCGCTGAACGTGCGCGAGCCGAGGAGGATCCCCACGATGATGAAGTGCGGGATCGGCAGCAGCCACCACTGGACCAGCGCCTTACCGCGCGAGCAATGCTCCGGGTAGTCGATCTCGAGGCGGGCGGGATAGCCCGGCACCTCCGCGAGCGTGAAGGGCGGATAGCGGTCGGTCGCGAGCGCGTTGTAGCCGTAGTACTGGACCCGCCAGGACCAGCGCAGCACCCCGGTCGTGTAGTCGAACGCCCACCGTGGGTAGTGCCCGGTGGCGAGGATCGCGACAAAGGCCACGATTGACACCGCCAGGTAGCCGACGGACAACACTGCCAGCGCGATGTAGTGCGGGATCAGCAGAAGCCACTTGATGAGCCACAGCCCGCGCGAAAGCGGCGCATCGAGCGTCGCAGTGAGGCGGACGGGATAGGACCGGGTCGCCGTTGCGGTCGGATCGACCGGGCGCGGCGGATCAGTGCCAGTCGCGACAGCGTCCCGGAAGGTCGTCGGGATCGGGTCCATAGCGGGGGTGGGAGTGATGGCAGACATGGTCGTTCTCCTTGGGTTGGGTTGGGGAGGGGTGGATGGGTGCTGTATGCCGGGCCGAGCGGGGTATGCCGGGCGGCTCGCCTTGTCCGGGCTTAGCTCCGCTTGTCGGGGGGCGCGCCGCCAGGCAGCCCGCGGCAGGTGGGGCGCGCCGGGATTGGCCCGCTGGTTGGCGCTGCCTTGTCCGGGGTTAGCTCCGCTTGTCTGCCCCTGCAAGCCCGGTCAAGCGACTCCAAGGGCGGTCAAGCGATTCCGAGACCGGACAAGCAAGACCAAGGGCGGTCACGCAAGACCAAGATCGGGTCACGCGGCGCCGGAGGAGGTTAAGGACGACTGGCCGGATTCGGCCGACGCTGAGGACGGCGGCGAGCGCTCGCTCCCCCGCCTGAGAAGAAGGCACTCAGCCCCACGAGGTAGCCGAAGTTGTACCAAGAGCCGACGTTATTGACCTCGTAAATGCCCAGCGAGTGGTTGAACAGCGAGACCAGGAACACCAGCGGCGCGATAAAGCCCTGCCATAGCCCGAGCCAGAATCCGGCACTCTCACCACCACCGCTCACCCCCGGCGCGCCTGGGGAGATCGCTGCGGCAGTGCAGCCCACCAGCAGTAAAAGGGCTGCAACACAACCGATCACGACAAAGAGCAGTCGCTGCGTTGACGGGATGGGAGCCGGCCGCTCCAGTGAAGAGGCCATGTCGTGCCTCGATCCTGCGGACCCGAGCACCCAGACGGGCGCGGTGGATCCTCATCTCCACTGTCTCACCAATCCGCGGGTGCCGCAGCCAATCGAGGCGGTGAGCGGTCACCGACCCACGGCAAGGGGAGCCAAAGCACCAAGAACTCGCGGCAGGCCTGCCAGTCGTTGCGAGTGCGCGTGTGCCTCCGCTGTGAGCCAAGCGGACGGCATACTGCCGCGGTTTTGTAACGCCGCTGTGACACCGCCGCGCGGCCGCCGCGACGCTCGGTCCCTAATCTCCCCGTCATCACCAGGACCGTTGAGACCGCTTCAAGGAGAGTCATGTTCCGCCCCCGTTCCCGCGCCTCACGCACGACCGGCGACATGCGCGGATCGCGCGCACCCCGCAGCGGGTATGCCGTCGCCGCCTTCGCCCTGATCGCAACAGCATCGCTGGGCGCCTGTGCCGCAGGGCCGGCGACGTCTGGGGCTGGCGCCGCAAGCACCATCGCGACCAGCGCTGCTCCGACGTCAGCGGCAACACCGTCCACAGCCAAGACAGCCGCAACCAAGCCGTCCGTGCACGGCTACTCATTCGCGCCGGGGATGATCAAAGTCGCTGGGCAGCAAGTATTTACGCCGATCAATGGCATTCTCGCGATGCCGTCAACACCCGGCCCGCACCCGGTCGCGGTCATCGTGCACGGCTCCTACCCGTCGTGCATCGACGCGTCGACCGACAAGGTGTTCACCAAACCGATCAACACGGTCTCGTGGCCCGAGGGGTGCGTGCCTCAGGGCAAGGACTACTCCCACGGTTTGACCATCGGCCCCGACTACGTCCGCGCGACCGCGAGCTTTGGCTACCTCGCCCAGGAACTCGCGAGCCGCGGCATCGCGACGATCGCCGTCGATGTCAACACCAAGGAGCGTGGGGCATGGTCCTTTGACTCGCCCCACTATGAACTGCAGACCGAAATCGTGAAGACCCACCTGGACCTGCTCAAGCGACTCAATGAGGGCGACTCGTTGGGCCTGCCGTGGGGTGATGCAGCCAAGGGCACATTCGACCTCTCGTCGATCGCGGTGATCGGCCACAGCACCGGCGGCTGGTATGCCGCGGAGTCGGCTTTCCGCGCCCCGTTCCCAGGGATCAAGGCTGCCGTGGCGCTCCAACCCGGGTCGGGTGTGATTGACAAGCCGACCAAGACCCTGGCTCCCACGCTGATCGTCACCGGCCAATGCGACGAGCAGGTCAAAGAGGATGGCCTCAAAGTGGCCAAGGAGGTCAGCAAGAAGTACCCGTCGGGCGTCGTGATCACCGCGTCAATGGCGGGCACGACTCACATCGGTTTGCTGAGTGGAGGCGGTTCGCACCGCGTTGGGCCGGTCACGCCGGTCGAGACCGCTGGCTGCAAAGACACGGCGCTGCTGGGCGCGGAACAACGCCTTGGCACCGTCTCACTGCTCACAGCTGACTTCCTGACCGCAGCGCTCAAGGGAGGCGCCACGGCATACGAGCTCGGGACGGCGAAGGGCGCGACGGTGACCTTCACGTCGTGGACTCCTGCGGCGACCGTGAAGGGCGTCGAAAAGGCTGCGCCGCAGGCGCTTCCGGCAAGTTCGATCACATTTGACACCTCATCGGTGGTCGTCGTGCCAGCCAAGCCGAAGTCCATGGACATCGGGGCTCACATGGAGGACTACGAAAGGTCGGCCGCCTAGCCGACCCCGAACTCGAAGAGGCGTATGCCGCCGCGTGGCATGACTGGGAACACGATGGCCATGCCGCTGAGTGGGAAGCTGTCGCTGAGAGGCTCGGCCGCGGGGTTGTCACCATCGTGCCGCTCACCAGCAATGTCGACCGCATCTATCCATTCCCGGCCCTGGTGCGCGCCATCGACTCCGGCTTGCCGAATGACTCCAAGGCACAGGCCGAACAAGTGCGGACCGTGTCAATCGAGCGGGTTGGCCCCCTCCTCGGGCGCGTCCCCGTTGCAACGATGGCTGCTCTCGACGACGCGCTCCGCCTGCACCTCCAGCTGTGACGGCACATTGACCGCGCTGGGCGGGTGCCCAACTGGACTGGTACACCCGGTGGTACACCCGCGTAGACTCACCCCAGTGTCAGGGTGATGGTGCCGCTCACGCGGTGGTTGGATCCTGAGCACCTGGTGTCTGGCTCTTAGGCTCGGTGTCGCTGGACTGGCGAGCAGCGTTGCCGGCATCGGGTGATGGACCGCCGGCGGACTTGATAGGCGTGGCCGCCCCCACTAGTCCGCCACCGCCCAACCGTCCAGTCATGATCAGTGAAGGAGGCAACCACCATGGTTGTTGTTGAGCCGAGTCCACAACGCACGCACCGCTAGGTCGGCGCCGTCGGCACGCACCCGCTACGAGCGAGGGACACGCTAGGGCGTTGGCGGGGCCGAGCGAGTTCGGCTCGACCTGAGGTGGGCGATCGAGGATTGCCGGCATCTGTCGGCCCGGTGGAGCGGGACCTTCTTTCCGCCGGTCAGGGTGCGGGGCCGCCGAAGATGATGGCCGAGCAACCCGCCCACCCACCCGCTGGGCGTCGGACCGTCCCGGCCCAGACGACGGGTCGTTGATCGCGAGAGTCGTTGGGGCCACCAACGCACGATCATCCACGACTCGACCCGTCCATGCACCTAGAGCGGCGCACCTGGTCACCATCACAGGCACGCGAGCCTGGCTGGTCACCCCGGGGTGGAGATGGCCCTGGACGACACGACATCACCGTTGACTCCGGATCAGAGTTCACGCGCATCGGCCCGGCCGCCGAATCCCCCGCCCCGCCGCCAACTCCTGGGCACAGGACACCCGGTCCAAAGCCCACGATCCCCGATCCCGGTCGGTCTGGCACCCCCGCCGCGAAGCCCGCGGAACCGCAACAGCCACCACGATCCATCCCCAGCCCGCACCCCGAAGGCAATCACTACAAACCGAAGGCACCAACCACCCGCTGCCTCAACACCCGTCGTGTTCAACCCGACCACCGACCAACCCCAACCACCCCCCCTCCCGGCAGCGGCTTGACATAGGAGAAACACATGCCAACCGCAAAGACCCGGGTCCAGGTGACCGTTGACGACGACCTCCGCCAGGTCATGGATCGCGCGCGGCAACTCTGGCCCGACCTTCCTGAGTCTCGCCTCATCGCGAGACTTGCCCGCCGTGGCGGTGACAGCCTGGGCGCCGAACTCACCGATCGTGCGGCGGCCCGAGCAGCAACTCTCGCCAAGGTCGCCGGCGATTTCAACGACTGCTTCCCGGCGGATTACCTCACCGCGCTGCGAGACGAGTGGCCCGCGTGATCATCGATTCGTCGGCGCTGATCGCTGCGGTGACGTCGACTGATGCGCACCATGACATGGCGCGCGCCATCCTGGGTTCTGCCCAGGGTGACCTATGGATGCACCCGATCAACCTCGCGGAAGTGCTCGTCGGACCGACTCGAGCGGGGCGGGTCCAAGAATTCCTTGCCGTGCTCTCGGCTCTGGGAATCCACGAGGTGGCGAGCGCGCCCGGGGACGCGGCTGCACTGGCGCAGTTGCGGGTTCAGACTGGGTTGCGGATGCCGGATTGTTGCGTCTTGCGGGCAGCCGAGGTCACGGGAGTGTCGGTCGTGATGACCTTCGACCGGCAGGTTGCGCGGGCAGTCAGGGCCGAGGGGCTGCAGGTGCTTCCCGAAGAAGCGTGATCTCGTTCCGTTGCGCTGCAATGGTTTTAGGCGAGACGCACGTATGCCGGGTGCCCCCGGGAGGTGGGCACCCGGCATACGCGGGCTTGGGTTTGGTGCTGTTGTGCTGTGTTGCGGTCTGAGCGGTGAAGCGATCAGCGGTTGAGGACCGCGAGCACTTCCTCCGCCGAGGTCGCTCCCTCAAGGGCCGCGATCTGGCCCTTGTCGAGGAAGGTCTTGGCGATACCCGACAGGAGCGTCAGGTGGTCGTCGCCCGCACCGGCGATGCCGATGACAAACGTCGCGGGCTTGCCGTTCCAGTCGATGCCGTTGGGGTAGCGGATGAAGGCCATCGCGGTGCGGTGGATCGCCGCCTTGGCTTCGTTGGTGCCGTGCGGGATCGCGAGCTGGTTGCCCATGTAGGTCGACACCGACTGCTCGCGCTCGAGCATCGAGTCGACGTAGCTCGCGTCGACCGCGCCGGAGCCGACGAGCATCGCGCCGACTTCGCGGATCGCGTCGTCGCGTGAGGACGCCCGACCGCTCAGGCGGACCAGGTCAGCCGTGAGGATGCCGGAGGTGGCGGCTGCTGCTGGGGCTGCTGCTGCCGTTGCGGCGGCAGCGGCAGCCGGTGCAGCGGGTGCAGCCTGGGCGCCACCAGGAGCGTTGGACGTCTTGAGCGCGGCCACGATGTCGTCGTAGGTCGGGCTCGCCATGAAGTTGTCGACGGTGAACAGCGCTGCCGATGGGGTGCGCTGCGATGCCCGAGCCGCCAGGTCTTGGTGGGTCACGAGCAGGTCGACGTCGTTGGTGAGGTTGCTGATCGCCTTGTTGACGACCGTGACCCCGGTGATGCCAGCGTCCTGGATCTTGCGGCGCAGCACCGACGCGCCCATGGCAGACGAGCCCATGCCGGCGTCACAAGCGAACACGATCGAGCGGACCGGACGGCCGAGAGCAGCGACACCGGCCGCGCCAGCGGCAGCGGCACCGCCAGCGAGGGCCGACGAGGCAACCGACTTCTTGCCCTTCATCGATTCCATCGACGCAGTCGCGGCAGCGAGGTCACCCGAGTCGTCCGACTTGTCGATGCGTAGAAGGAAACCGCCGACGAGGAAGGTCACTGCGGCAGAGAGAAGCACCGAGAGGATGACGCCGGGGAAGCTGCCGTTCGGGGTCTGCGCGAGGACCGCGATGATCGAGCCGGGTGCGGCCGGAGCGCGCAGGCCAGAGCCGAAGAGGACGTTGGTGAAGACACCCGTCATACCACCGGCGATGACCGCAAGGATGAGGCGCGGCTTGGCGAGCACGTAGGGGAAGTAGATCTCGTGGATGCCACCGAAGAAGTGGATGATCGCGGCGCCAGGAGCAGAGGCGCGGGCCATGCCCTTGCCGAACAGCATGAAGGCGAGCAGCAGGCCGAGACCGGGGCCGGGGTTGGCCTCGAGGAGGAAGAGGATCGACTTGCCGTCCTTGAGCGATTCGTTCGTGCCGAGCGGCGTGAGGACACCGTGGTTGATCGCGTTGTTGAGGAAGAGGATCTTGGCCGGCTCGATGAAGATCGACGTGAGCGGCAGCAAGCCGTTGTTGACGAGGGTCTTGACGAGGTTCCCGGCGACATCGGCGAACGGCATGATCAGCTTGGGGCCAACGACGAAGAACCCGAAGCAGGCGAGAATCAGACCCCAGATGCCAGCGGAGAAGTTGTTGACGAGCATCTCGAAGCCGGGCTTGATCTTGCCGTCCCAGAGCGAGTCGATCTTCTTCATCGTCCAGCCGCCGAGCGGGCCCATGACCATGGCACCCATGAACATTGGGATGCTGGTGCCCGAGATGACGCCCATTGTGGCGATGGCTCCGACGACGCCACCACGGGTGTCGTGAACCATCTTGCCGCCGGTGTAGCCAATGAGGATCGGCAGCAAGTAGGTGATCATCGGGCCGACGATGCCGCCCTTGGCGTAGTCGCCCCAGCCACCGATCTGCGCAACCCAGCTGTTGTCAGCCAGGCCACCGTTGCCGCCGGCGTTGAGCCAGCCGGACTTGATGAACAAGGCGGTGATGAGGCCCCAGGCGATGAAGGCGCCGATGTTGGGCATGACCATGTTGGACAGGAACGTCCCGAACTTCTGCACATGGACACGAGCGGACGCGCGCTCTGACGCGCGCTCCGTGCCAGGTGCTGCCGATGCGCTTGCCACGCGGGCTCCTTTCGCTGTGACCCACACCACTGTGGATCTGTGTTCCACCTTTATATCTGCCCGTTTCAACACAAGTCAAGAGTCTTGCTTGACTAAATCCACGCACTCGGGCAATCTTGGTTGTGGAAGTCCACACGGCGCGGCGTTAGACGCACAAGCCCACCCACCCCTTGAAGGAGCATGAGGACATGAAGGCACTGCGGTTCTACGCCCCCGGCGACGTCCGACTCGAAGACGTCCCCGAGCCCACCTGCGGGCCGCGCGAGGTCAAGATCAAGGTCAAGAACTGCTCGACCTGCGGCACCGACGTCAAGATCCGCAACAACGGCCACGTCAACATCACCCGGGTGACGACGATGGGCCACGAGGTTGCCGGCGAGGTCGTCGAGGTCGGCGCCGAGGCGCGCGGCGGGTTCCAGGTCGGTGACCGTGTGCAGTGCATCGCGGCGGTGCCGTGCGGCGACTGCTACGAGTGCGGCAAGGGCTGGATGGAGGTCTGCCAGAACCAGACGTCGGTGGGCTACCAGTACGACGGTGGGTTCGCGGAGTACATGATCGTGCCCGAGCAGGTCCTCAAGGTCGACGGCCTCAATCGCATCCCCGACAACGTGGGCTACGACGAGGCGTCCGCGGCTGAGCCCTTTGCCTGTGCGATCAACGCTCAGGAGCAGCTCGGCATCGAGGAGGGTGACTTCGTCGTCGTGTTTGGGGCTGGCCCGATCGGCTGCATGCACATCCGCATCGCCCGCGGCGTCCACAACTGCGGCCAGGTCTGGCTCGTCGACGTCAACGCCGAGCGCCTCGCGATGTCTGCTGCCGCGGTCGACGCCGACGGCACCATCAACGCCGCCGAGGAAGATGTCGTCGCGCGCGTCATGGAGCTCACGGGCGGCCGTGGCGCCGACGTCATCATCACCGCGACGCCCGCCAACATCACCCAGGAGCAGGCCATCTCGATGGCCGCGCGCAATGGCCGGATCTCGTTCTTCGGCGGCCTGCCCAAGAACGACCCCTTCATCAAGTGCGACAGCAACCTGGTCCACTACCGCCAGCTGCACATCCACGGCGCCAACGGGTCCTCACCGGAGCACAACCGCAAGGCCCTCGAATACATCTCGACCGGTCAGGTCCCGGTCAAGGACCTCATCACCGCCCACGTCCCACTCGTGGATGTGCTCGACGCTTTTGAGCTCGTCGCCCGCGGCGAAGCGATCAAGGTTACTGTCGAGCCATGAGTCCTGACCCGGCCACCCCCAGCTCTGAACGTCATGGGCTGCGGGTGGTCGGTCCGGTCAAATATGCGGCGGAGCGCCAGCGGTTGATCCTCGCTGCGGCGCGCTCCGATGGCCGGGTCGAAGTCACCGAACTCGCCCACCGCCTGCACGTCACCGGCGAGACGATCCGCCGCGACCTCACCGTCCTCGAACGCCGCGGCCTCGTGCGCCGCGTCCACGGCGGCGCGCTCCCGGTCGACCCTGCCCAAGCGGCAGCACCGCGCGACCTCGGCCTCGTGACGAGCGAGGAGTATGCCGTCCAGAAGCGCCGCATCGCCCGCCGCGCGCTCGAAGAGTTGCCCGAGGGCGGCACCATCCTCATCGACGGCGGCACGACCACCCGGGCACTCGCCGACGCTCTGCCCGAAGGCCGGCAACTCACGGTCGTGACGAACAACCTTGCGGTCGCCTCAGTCGTCTTTGCCAAGAGCGGATATGACCTGTTCGTGTTGGGCGGTCGGATTCGCCGGCCGGCTGGTGACGCCGTCGGCGTATGGGCGACCGACGCGCTCGGTGACGTGTGTGTGGATGTCGCCTTCCTTGGCACCAATGGCTATTCGCTCGATCGCGGGCTGACGACGCCGCACGAGAGCGAGGTCATCGCCAAACGGGCGTTCGTCGCGTGCGCGCCCCGTGTGGTTGTGCTCGCGGACTCCACCAAGGCCGGCGCCGTGACCTTCCACCGGTTCGCCAGCCTCGATGAGATCGACCTGCTCATCACGGACACGGACCTCGACGACGAGAGTGCAGCGGAGTTCGACGCGGTCGGTCTCGAGGTCGTCCGCGCCTAAGGCGCTTCCGCGGTGCCCGCTGCTTCCGCGGTGCCTGCTGTCTCCGCGGTGCCTGCTTCACGAGCGTCAGCCGCAGCTGTGAGCGCGGCAAGGTCGCGGACGGCATACCGATGGTGCTCCCACTCCTCATCGAGGATCGTGTGGAGGCAGGAGAGCACAGACTCTGGGTATGCCGGTGCGTGCGGGTTGCGGCGCGGGGCGGCGAGGTCTGCCTCGGTCACGGTCGCGAGGAAGTCGCGGACCATCGCTTGCCGTGCTGCGCGGGCCTGGAAGACGACCGCGTGCGAGGGCGTCGGGTCGGAGAACACCGCCGGGTCATAGGCCTCGGTGTCAGTGTCATCATGCGGCAATCCCGCTGGGTGATAAGGGTTTTCGAGTTCAAGGACGGCGCGGCCGAGCCACGTGTCAGTGGCCATGACGAGGTGCCGCAGGGTCTGGGCGACCGACCATTCGTCGTCGACGGAGGCGTCGATCGTGCCCGCAGGCCTGGCGTCAACGCGGGCTAGCGTCGCGGCCCAGGTCTGCTCGATCGCGGCCCACGCGGCTCGCAGCCCGTCAGGGTCGGTCGCGTGGCGCAACTCCCGGCCGGGGAACTGTCGGTTGAGCGCCGCATCCACGATCGGCACAACGTCAATTCCGTTGACGAGCAAGCGATTACCGGACTCCATGAGCCAGGGAGAGTCGATCTCCATCCCGCTGACGTCGCTCCCCCGCACGACGACGCCGCCGAGATCGCACCCGATGAACCGCGACCCGCGTAGCGAGCGTTCCTTAAAAGTCCTGTCGCGCAACGACTCTGACGGCATACCAGTCACTTCCCTTCGACGCTGATGCGGCGAGTGGAAGGCGGCCCGGGGTAGTCACCGAACTCCGCGCCGGGTCGGTCGTGGAGCCACCTGACGATGGCGGCTTCTATCTCGTCATCGCTGAGGTCCGGGTTCTCGCGCCGCAGCCGGGCTTGCCTGAGAGCGACACCCACATCAAAGAGCTCACACGCCGCACGCAGCCGTGCCGCTGCGTCGTCATCGCCCATGGCGCGAGTGTAGATCGCGGTGCCTTGCAGGGGCGCGGGGTATGCCGCAGGGCTGCGTCGCCCGGTCGTCGTCACGAGAAGGGGTGGTCGCACTTGATGACGAAATAGGAGCCCCGGATGACCCCCGCCAGCTTGGACTTCTGGCGGGCGAACTTGAAGGCGCTCAGCTCCTCCGGAACCTCCATCCCTTCGGAAAGTTTGAAACCCACCGCGCGCTTGGAGCCGGGTTCGACGCCATAGAGGACGTTGATCGCCAGGCCCGACTCGTAGAAGACGTGCACCCAATGGATGCCGTCAACATCGGCAATGCTCACCTCGAGCGGCGGTGAGGCGACGACAATGCCGCGCTCCTCACTGAGGATGCGGGCGACCCAATCGACCGTTGCGGTCGCCTCGGCGGCGGGCACCACCGTGAAGGCGTGGTCGTACTTGTTGCGGAAGTAGCGCGCCTCGTTGGCCCGCAGACCCGCCAGCGCATCTGCGAAAGGCGACGCCTCCAGCCCCTTCGTGGAGACGGTGACGAAATCGACGACGTGGTGCACGGCATACCTCCTGCAGTGTGTGGAACCCGGCCCAACGCGAAGCCCCGCCCCCAGTATCGGTGGGGACGGGGCTTGCACGTGTCAGAGACCTTGGCTGGGACGATGCCCGCGTCGACCTACTTGATCGTCACGGGGTAATCCTTGCGCGGGAACGTATTGCCCTGCTGGTCCTTGAAGCCGAGCTGGTAGTAGGCGATCACTGGTGCGGCGTCCCCTGCCGGCTTCACATAGGCAGCTACCCAGCCCGTCTGAGTCTCACCCCGCTTGGCTGCGGTCAACGGCTGATAGCCGTTCGTCTTCATCCACTCAGGCACACCCGAGAACGTTGTCGCGTTCATCCCACCGAACTTGTTTGCGCTGGTCGAGTAGCTGAAGGAGCCGTCGCCAAAGGTAACCGCGTACTTGGCTTGGCTGGCATCCATCTTTACTTGAACGACGATCAGCTCGCTGTCGCTGTACTTGGAGTCGAGCGGCTTGAAGCCACGAACGGCCTGAATGATCGTGACCTTGACGCCGAGCACCGGGTCGTCGATCTCCTTGTTGATGGCAATGGGAGCCGAGGCAGGCGCGGAGGCGGGTGCCGAGGCAGGCGCGGAGGCGGGAGCCGACGCCGGGGCCGACGGGGCAACCGGAGCGGAGGTCGGAGCTGCCGCAGGGGTGGTTGCCGCGGGAGGCGTGCTAGCCGCTGGAGCCGGGGTGGAGGACGAACAGCCAGCCAGCGTGGCGGCAAGGGAAACAGCGGCGACAGCGCCGAGCGCGAAACGGTTCATTCCAAAAACCTAACAGAAAGGACATGCGCCACATCGCGGGGCTAGGCACTCCCAGACCAACCGGTGAGGGCTTCGACGCGGAAGACGAGCACCCGGTCGGATGGGCCGTCTCGATATTGCGGATGACGTGCCGCGAGCAGGTGCGCGAGGACGTCCTCATGAGGCGACGATTCGCTTCCCTCCCAACGCAATTGCGCACGGACCCACCAGAGTCGGGTCCAGTCAGTGGGGTCCCAGTGGTCAACGAGCAAGCTCGAACACCCCATCGTCGTATGCCGTGAGGCGCCGGAGCGTTACGTCCTCGGGGCAACCGCATGGGTCATCGTGAGCAGCACGGCAACGCGACTCCGCCCGAGATGAAGTCCCGTCATTCCGAGTCGCCGGGGAGCGCGGCCGTCACCCGGACCTGGCTCGTGCGGAGCGTCATCCGCTCGCTCGGGCGACCGAAGATGCTGAGGAGCTCCGCGGGCGTGTCACCACCATTGCCGAACGTGTGGGCGACTCCGGTGTCGAAGGTGGCGACGTCGCCGGGGTCGAGGAGGAGCTCCTCGTCCGCGACAACGAGGCGCACTCGGCCGGATAACACATAGATCCACTCGTGGCCGTCGTGCACCCGACGCTCGGGCGCCATCGCCCCCACCGGAAGGATGATCTTCCAGGCCTGGGCGGCGCCGGGCTCGACGGTCAGCGGGATAACTGCCCGGCCCTTGACCTGGGTGGCGCGGAGATGAATCCGGGGGTCACCCTGCGCGGGGGCGCCGACAAGATGGTCAAGTGGCACGGCATACAGCTGCGAGAGCGACAGCAGCAACTCCAACGTGGGGCGCCGCTCGCCGTGCTCCAACCGCGACAGCGTGCTCGTGGAGATGCCCGTAGCGAGCGAGACCTCCCCGAGCGTGAGGTGACGGAGCTGACGCAGGGCCTTGAGCCGCGGCCCGACGTGAGCAAGCGCCATCGCCGTCGCGGGGTTCGGTCGGGTGGCCACCCCCTCATTGGACGCTCGTTTGGCCAACAAATCCCGGAAACGGCAAAACGGCTAGGGCCCCGGCTGGGTTCGACGCACGCTCCCCTCATGAGCGAATACGACGTAGTCATCATCGGCGGCGGGCCAGCTGGCCTCTCGGCAGCCTTGGTCCTTGCCCGGGCGCGGCGGCGAGTCCTCGTCGTCGACGGGGGAAGACCGCGCAATGCGGCCGCCACACACCTGCACGGTTACCTCTCCCGCGACGGTATGCCGCCCGCGGACTTGCTCGCTGCCGGCCGGACCGAGGTGCTCGGGTACGGCGCGGGCTTGATGTCGGGGCGGGTGACCAGCCTCGTGCGCCATGGGTCGCGGAGGCATTGGGTGCTCCTGGCTGACGGCACGCGCGTCGCCGCTCGTCGCGTGCTGGTCACGACCGGCCTGCGTGACGAGCTGCCGGATCTTGCCGGTCTGCGTGATCGGTGGGCGCAGGATGTCTTGCACTGTCCGTATTGTCACGGGTACGAAGTGCGTGATCGCCGGCTCGGGGTGCTCGCCAACGGGTCTGGGTCGGTGCGATATGCGCTGATCGTGCGGCAGTGGAGCGATGACGTTGTCTACTTCACGGGGACGAGCACGCTCACCCCCACTGAGCGCACCCAGTTGCTCGCCCGACGGATCGAACCGGTCGAGGGGCCGATCACACGCCTGGTGATTGAGCCGGACGATCAGCTCGCTGGCCTGCTCCTCGCGGACGGGCAAGTTGTCGCGTGTGATGCGCTCTTCGTGCCGCCGCGATTTGTCCCTCATGACGAACTGCTCACGGGCGCAGGCTGCGACCTCGACGAACGAGGCTGGGTCACCGCTGACCTCGAGGGACGCACGAGCGTTCTGGGCCTCTGGGCGGCTGGCAATGTCGTCGACCCCCGCGCGCAAGTCATCACTGCCGCCGGAGCGGGATCAGCCGTCGCCATCGCGCTCAACGCCGACCTGGTGGCAGAGGACGTCGACCTCGCGGTGCAGGACTTACGCCACGGGATCAACGTTGGCCCCGGACCTGCACCCGCACCTGCACCCAAACACGCACCCACATCTACGGCCGCACCCACACCCACCCCTGCGTCGACACCCACACCCACACCCAAGGAGTCATCATGACCATCCCCTCTGCCCCGTCTGTGACCGTCGTCGGACCCCCGACGAAACACCAACTCGCCCTGATGATTTGGCTTGCCGTCTTCCCGACGTTGACGCTGCTCAACCTGACTCTCGGAGGCTGGTTGGCTACTTTGCCCACGGTCGTTCGGACCTTGGTGCTGGTCTCGATCGCGGTGCCGATCGTCATCTACGGGCTCATGCCCTATCTGCACCGTGCCCGTGTCCGGCTGTTGACCAGAGTGGTGCCGGACGCGGCTGCGCGGCCATAGTTGCGCCATGAGCGATTCTGCATCCGCCAGTGCGTCTGGCACCGAGTCCAGCGGTGGGAACGGCACCCGCGAAGACCCCTGGCAGCTGACGACGGCACCCGGCACTGCGGCATACCAGATGTGGCGTGATGCGGAGGCGGACCCGCCCGCTCTGGTGTGCCAAGTGGGGTCGACGACCTTGAAGTATCACCTGCGGGCGATCGAGGACCTAGCCGATTGGCTTCGGGCGCAAGGTGATTGGGTCGACCTTGGCGCCGCGGACGAGCAGAAGCCGGCCAAGCCCGGCACGGTCGAGGCGTGGGGTCGCGACGAGAGCAACCCGGTCAGCGGGTGGTACGGACTGCGCAAGGGCTATCGCGGGCGGTTCGGGATGTACCTGCCGCCGCTGCTGGAGCGGCTGGGACTGGTCGAGCTGGAACACAACCCGCGCAACAACCGCGTCCGGGCCATCTGACGTCTCGGGCAGCCGTTAGTTCCTCCCGGGCTCTGCGATCGAGCCAGAGACGCTAGCGACTCATGCCCGCAGGATCGACGACACCTTCTTGCCACGGGCGAGTTCATCAACGAGTTTGTCGAGGTAGCGGATCTGCCGCATGAGCGGGTCCTCGATCTCCTCCACGCGGTAGCCGCAGATCACCCCGGTGATGAGCGCGGCGTTGGGGTTGAAAGCCGGCGCGTCAGCAAAGAAGCGCTCCATCGTGCGGCCGTCGGCCAGAGCCACTGCCAGCCCTGCCGCGTCATACCCGGTGAGCCAGGCGATGATCTCGTCAACCTCGGCAGCAGTGCGACCTTTGCGTTGCACCTTCGCGACGTAGAGCGGATAGATGCTGGCAAAGGGTGTCTGGAAGATCCGATGTCCCGCCATGCACATGCTCCTTGTCCACCCACACCGCATACACCCATCACCGCGTCACTGCCAACGTCACGCGGCCGACCGAGGCTAGCTCGGCTGCGAGGGCTGTGAGGGCTCGGATTCGGTCTCGGGCTCGGGGACAGCCACGCCCTCTTCCAGCGACATCCGCAGCGGCCGCCGGAAGAAACGCGTCAGCACCATGACAACAACGACCCCGGCGACGAACCAGTACATGCCGTAGCGGAACGAATCCGGGGACAAGTTGATCCAGAGCACCGCGGTGGAAAACACCCCGAGGGCTGGCAAGACGATGTTGGTAAAGATCTCCTTAGGCGTCTTCACGAGCTTCTTGCGCCACGCGAAGTAGACGATCACCGTGAGGTTGACGAAGGTGAACGCCATCAGCGCGCCGAAGTTGATCAGCGCCGCGACAAAGTCGAGGTTCAGCGGAATCGCGAGCAACGAGACCACACCGACAAAGATCACCGAGATAGCAGGCGTCCGGAATCGCGGGTGCACATAGGACAACCCGCGGGAGATCGGCCCGCGGCCATTGCGACCCATGACGAAGAGCATGCGCGAGACGGACGCGTGCGATGCCAGCCCGGACGCAACCGTGGCCGCAAAGGCTGCCGCCGTGAGGAAGGCCTTGAAGAGGTTGCCGCCGATGAGCTCGGCCATCTCGGGCAAGGCACTGTTTTGCAGCGCGTCCTCGCTGAACCCCTCCATCGTCGGGAAGACCGACTGCGCGAACCAGCCGGCGATGAAGAAGATCGCGCCACCGATGAGCAGCGTCAGCAGGATCGCCCGCGGCACCGTGTCGGCGTCCTTGGCTTCTTCGGTGTACATCGTGATCGCGTCGAAGCCGATGAACGAGAAACAGACGATCGTCGCGCCCGTGATCACGGGACCGAGTGACGCGCCTTCGTGCCAGAGGGGGGTGGTCGAGAACGGGGTCCCGTTGCCCTCACCGGCCATGAGTTGCCGCCACGTGAGGAACACGAAGACGACGATGAGGAGGATCGAGAACATGACGAGTATGCCGTTGAGCCGGGAGGTGTTGCTCATGCTGAACAGCACCAGCGCGGTGATCATGAGGACAACCAACACAACCCACACCGCGGGCGGGACGTCCGGGAAGAACGCCTCCAGATAGCTGCGCAGGATCAACGCGTTGACGAGCGGCAACAACAGATAGTCCAGCAGCGAGGACCACCCGATGAGGAACCCGACATTGGGGTGCATCGTCTCGGAGGCATAGGTGTATGCCGAGCCAGCTGACGGGAAGACTCGCACCATCCGGCCATAGCTCACCGCCGTGAACGCCATCGCGACCATCGCCATGAGGTAGGCGAGCGGCACCAGGCTGTTGGTCTCCTCGGACACAATGCCGAAGGTGTCGAAGATGACCGTTGGGGTCATGTACCCCAAGCCCAGGCCAACAATGGCCATGGTCCCTAAGGACCGATGGAGCGTCCCGGACGACGGCGACGGGATCGGCATACGCACCTCCATGGTTGGGCACAGCGAGCGCCGGGAGGCTTAGGCCGGTGCCATCCACCGAGTGGCGCCATCGCCGTCCGAGTGATCCGGATCCTAGTGGCGCAGTGGGTAATGCGCGCTAGGTGAGACGGCAATCTTTCGGTTTGGACTCAATCCCCGTGGACCAGCTCGGGGATAACGTAGTCGCGCGGCACGACGATCATCGGCACCGGGAGCGCGTGGAGGATGGTGTTGGCCGATGCGCCTAGGAAGAGCCGCTTGGGTCCACCGAGCCGGCTCGAGCCCACCATGACGATCTCGCTCGACTCGAACTCGAGCGCGTGAACACATTCCTCCAGCGACCTGCCCGTGCCGAGGACACCTGTCACCGGGAAGTCGTCGGGGAGGACGTCGTTGGCCTGCGCGACCAGGTCGTCGACGTGCCGCTCCGCGATCGCGTGGATCTCGTGCCGCGCGTCCTCGGAGCGCTCCTTGCCCATGGCAAGCAGCGAGATGAGGCGCAGCGGCACGTGCCAGTCGTCCGCAAGCCCGATCGCCAACTCGACCAAGACCTCAGCCCCTGGCAGGAGGCCGGTCGCACACGTGAGCCGGGTAATCGCCGGGTGGGGTTCGTAGTCGACGGGCGCCAACGCGACCGGAACCGGAGACGAGTGGAGCAAGGAGCCAGCGCTACTCCCGATCGAGAACCGGCCAATGAGTCCGCGATGGGCCGCGCCGATGACGATGAAGTGCGCCTCAATGCCGTATGCCGGGTCGGTCGCCGCCTCGACCAATCCCTCGGCAATCGACTCGGCCCGTACGACGTGACCCTGCGCGTGAACGCCTTCCGGGACAAGCGCGAGCGCCTCGTCGATCCACTCCTGACCTTGCTTGTCCATGGCCGATTGGTAGGCCCGGTCCGGGGAGTACATATCGAACGTTGGCGTGTCGAGCGGCAATACGACGACGATGTCGAGCGCTGCCCGCCGCGACCCCGCAAGCGTCGACGCCAACCTCACTGCGTCCACCCCGCGTTGGTTGGACACATATCCCACGACCAGTCGCACAGCGTCTCCTCCCGTTGTCGCACCCCGCTTGGGGTTGAGTCAGGGTAGCGGCCCGGCTGGTTTGGTGCGCCCCCTCAGGGCCGAAGTTTGCGGTCAGCGAGACTCAAGCCCGCATTTGCGCCCACCAATGCGTTGAGAGCAAAGGTGAGACATCGGCGGGACCAAGCTCGGGCGAGTGAGCGAACTAGCGCGGCTGGCCGAGGCGGCTGGATAACGCAGCTGGCCAAGGGGGCTGACTAACGCGGCGGTCACAGCGGGATCCCTGACCCCGAGTAGAAGGGCACAAACGCAGGGTTCAGCAATCCTGAAGCCTGCATCTTTGCCCAGCTACTCGTTGCGCGCGAAGGTGAGACGTCGGCGGGACCGAGCTCGCGTGAGTGAGCGAGGTAGCGTGGCTGGCCGAGGCGGCTGGATAACGCAGCTGGCCAAGGGGGCTGGCTAAGAGGCGCGCTAGCCCGGCTGGCTGAGGGGGCTGGCTAAGGGGCTGGCGAGCGCGGCGGTGTCCGCGGTGCCCCTCACTCCGAGCAGCACTTCGGCGTCGGGCTCCCCGAAGACGATGGCCACGAGGGCCGACGTGTCCACGACGAGCGTCACGTGGGTATGCCGTCCGCGTCGTACCCGAGGATGTGATCGGGCGTGCGGTTGTCGATCATCGCCCGGACTCGGCCGCGCGCGATGATCGCTCGCAGATCAGTGTCGTCGCTGACGCTCACCCGGGCGCGCACCCGTTGCAGCCGTTCCTCTATAGCCCGCCGGGCAGCGACCGTGATGCTTTCGCCCGTCGCGGCCGCGAGCTCGCGGGCAAGTCGATCCGTGTCTGGGTCCTTGATATTCAAAGCCATGCTTCAACGTATCCGGATGATTTCTTCCCTATAGGAAAGATTGGCAGGAGCTGGGGGTCCTTCCGATGCCAACCGTTGACACCCGGCATACCCCTGCCGCATCTCCAGGCTGACGCAAGCCGAGACCGCGCCGAGCCCTGGGCCGCGTCGGCCCACGCCGCTCCCGCCGCTCGCCGAGTTAGTCGGCGTATTGCGCAATGTTGGCGCGAGAGATCTCGACGATCGCCGCGCGCAACTCCGGCGGATCAAGAATCTCGGCCCGGTCCCCGAGGCCGGCGAGGAGGCCGGCCGTGGGCCCGAGGCGAGCGAGCGCAGTGACCTCCTGCAGCCCCGCCCCCGCGTTGACGATCTCGGTCACCTGCCCGGCGAGACCGAGCACGTACTTCACTAGAGGCAGCGTCTCCTCACGCACCCGAACCCGAACCACGACACCGCCACGCGAGCGCAACGACTCCCGCGCTGCAGCCCAGGCCTGCCCCAGGCTCACCTCGACCGGCGCGAACTCCTCGCCCGTCTCGGCCACGGCGACGACCCGATCGATGCGGTAGGTCCGCTGTTCGCCGGTGTCGTGTCGCCGAGCGAGGAGGTACCACGTCGGCCCGGCGAGGACGAGCCCGAACGGTTGGAGCCGCCGGGTCCTCGCCTGCTGACCTACCGCCCGATAGATCACGTCGACGGTCCGACGCCGGGCTGCGGCGGCGGCGAGTTCTGGCACCCACGCTGGTGGCTCTTGCGGAGCTCCCCATCCCTCCGGCGCGACGAGGAGCCACCTAGTGAGGTCGCCCAAGCTCCGCGCCACGTCGTCCGACAGTACTGCCTCCAACTTGCCTCGCGCAGAACGAAATTCGACCCCTCTGCCAAGCGCTTGTGCCGCCGCCTCGCCTCCTGGGAGGAAGAGCGCCGTCGCCTCACCCGGTGTCAGCCCCGCCCGCTCCGGCCGGTACCCCGGCACCAACGCGAATCCGCCGCCCCGGCCGTGCACGGCATACACGGGCACGCCGGAGAGGGAGAGCGCGTCGAGATCGCGCAGGACGGTCCGACGGGAGACCCCGAGCCGGCGCGCGAGGTGCGCTGCGGACAGTCGCTCGTGGCGGCGCAGGAGCGCGACGAGGTCGAGGAGCCGGTCAGCGCGCATGGCTCAAGTCTTATGGAAAAGGTGACGCATGATGTCACCGAAACGCTCCTAACCTCGGTGACGCACCCGCTGGACCAGGCGGCATACAAGAGGAGTTCCCATGACGACCGCGCCCGACCTTCGCTCCCAGCTCTTTGCTGCGCAAGATTGGTATGCCGTGCTCGTCGCCGGCGTCGACACGGGGGAGCTCTCGCGGCCGACGCCGTGTGCTGAGTTCGACGTGCGGATGCTCATGACGCATGTGGGGGTGGTGCTCGACAAGATCATTGGTTTCGCGACCGATCACCGGGATCTCTATCGCGACCACGAGCTATCGCCTGCGGAGATGCGGGCCGCCGCGGAAGAATTGGCGCGCGAGCGGATCGACGGGCGCAGTGCGTCGGAGCTGGCCGAGTCGGTGCGGGCGCAGACTTCTCGGGCTCGGGAGGTCTGGACCGATGCGGTCTTGGACACGCCGATCCAACTGGGATGGGGGCCGGTGCTGCCCGGTCGGGTGGTGACCGCGATCTACCTCATGGAGGTCCTGTCGCACGCGTGGGACCTCGCGACCGCGACCGGCCAACCCAGTGAGGCTCCCGGCGGGCTCGGGCACGCTGGATTGGCGGCGGCGCGGGCCGGGCTGCCGGCGGAACCGCGGGGGATCGAGCACGGCATACCGTTTGGTCCGGTGGTGGAGTCGGCGCCCGATGCTGGGCCGACCGAGCAGATGGTCAACTGGACCGGCCGGGCGTCTCGCTAAGCGCCTCGCGCACTCTTGCTTTGCCGCGGGCCTGCTCTGCTTTTCCGCGTGCATGCTCCTGCTTTGCCGCGGGCCTGCTCCTGCTTGCTCCCGTAACGCTCGATAGGAGGGCACAAATGCGGGGTTCAGCGAGCTCGAAGCCTGCGTTTGCGCCCTCCCGGAATGCCTCCTGCGCGCTACCCGCCTGCTACCTGTGTGCGCCTGAGTGATCCTTGCGGCCCTCCCGGAATGCTCCCTGAGTGCTCCTGCGCGCCTTTCCTAGCAACGCGATCGGGGCCAATTGACCCCTACCCGGTCTGGGAAACCCGCAATTGCGCTCGTTCGTGGAGGTGCCAGTCGATGTGAGGGCACAAAAGCAGGGTTCAAGGGGGTCCGAAGCCTGCGTTTGCGCCCTCCCACGCGTGGTGGGGGCCGCCGACGACCAAGGCTCAGGGCGCGGTTCAGGCGGGGATAGCAGGGCACAAAGCGGGTCGAGGCTCCGAAGCCTGCGTTTGGCCTCGCGGGGTGGGGCGCGCCGACGACCAAGGCTCAGTCTGCGGGCGCGGCGACGACCAAGGCTCAGGGCGCGGGCGCGGCGACGACCAGGCTCAGGGCGTGGCGGAGGGTGGATTCATACAGCTCCTCCGCGTCCGCGATCTCGCCCAGGTGGCCGAAGACCTCGCGTGATACGCCCGCGATCAGCAGCGTCCAGGCATCGATACCCGCGAGCAGGAGCTCAGGCGTGAGGTCAGCGGTGTCGATCTCGCGACCAAGGTCGTCAGCGATCGCCGCGGCCGACGCGCGAGCCGCCGGCGAGATCCCATCCGCGTTCGGCGCAGTCGCCATCCCCAGGTGAGCCATGTCCGCGAGGATCCGGAGGAGCAGGAACTGGACGCGGGTACCAGCGGGCGTCGTGCGGTCCCCGGGTGCGGCATACCCCGGCACTGGCGACCCAAAAAGCAACGCCCAATCGAAGGGGTGTGCCACGCCCCACTCGCGCACCGCCCTTCCGGTGGCGAGGAATCGTTCACGCACATCACCCCGCGGGACCGCCGCCTCAGCCCGCTCGGCCGCGTCGCCGAGCGCGGTGAACGACTCGACGATGAGCCGCGTCAGCAACTCATCGCGGCTCGCGACATAGCGATAGAGGGCCGAGGAGGCCATCCCGAGTTCACGCGCGATGGCCCGCAGTGACAACCCCGCGGCACCGACTTCACCCAAGTGCCGCCGGGCAATGGTGAGGATGGCGGCCTCCAGACGCTCACGGTTTTCGGCTCGTATGCCGCGTGCTGGCTTTCCCATCCCGCCATCCTCCCAGCGTGGGTGCCCCGGTGTCCAGAAAGCGAGAGCAGTGCTCTTGACATGCCGAAGTTGCCCGTGTCATCGTGGAAACGAGAGCACTGATCTCTATTTAGGAGCAGGTCATGACACTTCACGTGGTTCTGGGCGCTGGCGGCATCGGCCGGAGCGTGGCCAAGACCTTGGCTGACGCGGGCGATGAGGTCACTCTTGTGTCCCGCTCAGGCAGGACGATCGATCGTTCGGGCGTCCGAGCGGTCGCGCTCGACGTCACGGATGCTGCGGGTTTGGCGGCGGTGAGCGCGGGCGCACGCACGGTGATCAACGCGCTCAACCCCACGGCATACACCAGGTGGGAACGCGATTGGCCACCGATGGCGACGGCCGTGCTCGACGCGACCGAAGCGGCTGGGGCGCGGCTGGTGACGGTGTCGAATCTCTATGGGTACGGGCCGGTGACTGGGCCGATGACCGAGGACCTGCCGCTGTCCTCGACCGGAGTCAAGGGGCAAGTCCGGGCGCAGATGTGGCGCGACGCGGTGGCGAGGCAGGCCGACGGGCGCGTTCAGGTGAGTGAGGTCCGCGGGTCTGACTATCTCGGCCCGGAGACGCTCGCCTCGAGCTACCTGTCGTCGATGGTGCTCCCTGCGGTCATCGCTGGTCGGCGCGCGTGGGTGCCGATGGGGCGAGCCGATGTGCCGCACTCGTGGACGTTTGACGGGGACGTCGCGGCTCTCGTTGCCGCGATCGCGCTGACTGATAGCGACGACGTGTGGGGGCGGGCGTGGCATGTGCCGACCGATGCGCCCGCGACGCTGGCGGAGGTCGCTGCGCTGGCAGCCGAGGTGGCGGGGGCGCCAGCGCCGGCTCGGCTGACGGTGCTGCCGCGGGCGCTCGTGAGTGTGGGCGGACTCGTCGTGCCGCTGCTCGGGGCTTTGCGGGAGACGCGGCACCAGTTCGAGCGGCCGTTTGTGCTCGACTCGACGGCGGCGCAGTCGCGGTTTGGGCTGCGGCCGACACCTCTGCGCGAGGCGATTGAGCGCACCGTGGCGGCGTTGCGCGCGGCCGGCTAAGGGGGCTGGCTAAGGGGCAGAGCAAGCCGGCCGGCTAGCGCGGCGGTCTCCGCGGCGGCCCTCACCGCCGCATAGCAGGGCACAAACGCAGGGTTCAGTGATTCTGAAGCCTGCATCTTCGCCCTGCTACTCGTTGCGAGCCCGGTGAGGCGTCGGCGGGACCGAGCTCAGGTGAGTGAGCGAACTAGCGCGGCCGGCTAAGGGGCGGGCTAGCGCGGCGGTCTCCGCGGCGGCCCTCACCGCCGCATAGCAGGGCACAAACGCAGGGATCAGCGAGTCTGAAGCCTGCATCTTCGCCCTGCTACTCGTTGCGAGCCCGGTGAGGCGTCGGCGGGACCGAGCTCAGGTGAGTGAGCGAACTAGCGCGGCCGGCTAAGGGGGCCGCTAGCGCGGCGGTCCCGGCGGCGGCCCTCACCCCGCATAGCAGGGCACAAACGCAGGGATCACCGACTCTGAAGCCTGCATCTTCGCCCTGCTACTCATTGAGAGCACGGTGAGACGTCCGCGGGACCGAGCTCGGGTGAGTGAGCGAACTAGCGCGCCTGGCTAAGGGGTCTGGCTAGCGCGGCTGGCTAGCGCAGCGCCCATTACCCCTGGGGTTGACCCCGTGGTGGCTAGCGGGTGGCGGGAATCAGTTCGCGCAGACCAGGGAGGACCTGCTCGGCAAGGGTGCTCAAGAACCGTTCCTGGTCATGGCCGGGCCCATGCAGCACCAGGTGGTCGAACCCCAGATCGGTATAGACACGCAACGCCTCCACGACATCCTCCGGCCGAGACGCCACAATCCACCGCTTGGCGACCTGCTCGATCGGCAACTCGTCAGCCGCACGCTCCATCTCGGCAGGGCTGTGGATCGAGTGCTTCTGCTCAGCGCTCAACGACAGCGGCGCCCAGAAGCGGCAGTTCTCGAGCGCTCGCTCGGGGTCCGGATCCCACGACAGTTTGATCTCGATCATCCGGTCAATCGAGTCACGCGCACGCCCAGCCTTATCCAGACCCTCGTCAACAGCGGGCACGAGCTGATCGGCATACAACTCGCGCCCCTTGCCCGAGGTGCAGATGAAGCCATCGGCGACCCGCCCGGCATACCGCGCGACGACCGGTCCCCCGGCCGCGACGTACACCGGCACGGGCTCGTCGCGGCGGTCATAGATCGCGGCGTCCTCGGTGCGGTAGTACTCGCCCTCGAACGACACCCGGTCCTCGGTCCACAGCCGCCGCATCAGGGTGACCGCCTCCCGGAGCCGCGCGAACCGCTCCTTAAACGCCGGCCACTGCCCGTCGACGACCGAGCCGACAGCGACCTCGTTGAGCGCCTCGCCCGTGCCGACGCCGAGCATTACGCGACCCGGCGCGAGACACGCCATCGTCGCGAAGGTCTGCGCCATGACCGCCGGGTTGTAGCGGAAGGTCGGGGTCAAGACCGACGTCCCGACCAGCACCCGCTCCGTCCGCGCCAGCACCCACGGCATCCACGCGAGCGCGTTGGGAGCGTGGCCGCCCTCCAATCGCCACGGCTGGAAATGGTCCGAGACGGTGACCGAGTCCAGGCCGATCTCCTCGGCGCGCACGGCATACCGCGCGAGTTCCAGCGGCGCGAACTGTTCCGCGGAAGCCTTGTAGCCGATCCGGATCGAGGTGTGAGTCACGAGGACCTTTCTAGCGCGTATGCCGTGTGGTCGGGGTCGATGTCGGGCTTGACGCCCGCATCGGGCTGGCTGCCCATGAGCGCCGGGCCCTGTCCGAGGAGCGGTGCGGTCGCCTCGCCGACGCCGAGCGCCGCGGCCGCAAGGAGGTCTTCGAGGGTGTCGACATCGTGGCGCGTCCGGATGGGGGCGGCCGCGACGGCATACAAGCCGAGGCCGGTATGCCGTGCAGCCGACTCCCCACCGTAACCGGTCACGACCGGTTGGCCGGGCGAGTAGATGACCATGGTGGTGCCAGTACCGGACCGGTCGGGCACGAAGGCGGCGGGGTGACCGCTGGCCTGGCTGAGTACCTCAGTCACGTCGTCGGCGCGCAGGCACGGGAGGTCGGAAGGGGTGATCAAGACGCCTACATCGGGGAGGTCCCGGGCCGCAGATGCGGCCACCGCCACGGCCACCGCCACGGCCACCGCTGCCCCAATCGCGCCGTCGAGGCTGTCCGTCTCGTCGGGGACGACACGCGCGCCGACGGTCGCGGCGAGCGCGGCGACGTCAGGGTCTGCGGTCACGACGATGATCGCCGCCACGTCGGGGCACCTCGCGAGCGCACTGAGGGTGTCGGTGGCGAAGGCGAGTGCGAGCTGCCGCCGCTGGTGGGCGGGCAGCGCGAGTCGCGACTTGGCAAGGTCGAGGTCCTTGACGGGGACCACGGCGGTGACAGGCGACGGACGTCGGCGCACGGCATACCGGGCTGCCTTGGCGTCCTGGGCGCGGTCAGTCTGCGCTGGGGTCACCCGTGATGGTTACCACAGATGCGGTGGAGGCGTCACGCGCCCCGGTGGTGCGTTGAGCGCTTCCTGATAAAGGCGCGGGTATGCCGTGCCACCAGGTCGCGCTGCCCGGGCGCCGCCCCGCCCTCACCGAATGGAAGGGCGCGGCCCGTCCGCACGGATGGAAGGGCGCCTCCCCGCCCCTAGTGGAAGGGCAGAAAGGCAGGGTTCAGCGGCTGGGAAGCCTGCTTTTGTGCCCTGCCACTACGGCATACTCGCTTCTTGACGTTTGCATTCGCAAACCTCTATGTTTGCGAATGCAAATCTCGAACCGAGTCAAGGAGCCTCATGTCGACCACACGCACCGCCCTCATGGTGGCCCTCAGAGCGCTCCTTGCCGCTGTGCTCGGCCTTGCCGCCGTGGGCGCAGTCGGCGCACTCGGCGCCGTCAGCGCGCCGAGCGCATCCGCCGAGGAGGCGCCACCACACAAGCTCCTCCTGATGCTCGACTCGTCTGGTTCGATGAATGAGCCTGACCCGTCGGGCCTCACCAAGATCGAGGCCGCCAAGCAAGCCCTGACCTCCGTCGTCAACGGCCTCCCCGTAACGGCGGCCGTCGGTCTGCGCGTCTACGGAGCGACGGTCCAGAGCGCCAAGCCGACCCCCGAAGCCTGCGCCGACACCCAACTCGTCGCACCCATCGCCACCCTCGACAAGGCTGCTCTCACCGCGAGCATCGCAGGGTTCAAGGCCGTGGGTCATACGCCGATCGCGCACTCGCTCACCGAAGGCGTCAGGGACCTCGGTACCGTCGGCAAGCGGACCATCGTGCTCGTCTCCGACGGCCAAGAGACCTGCGTGCCAGACCCCTGCCCCGTCGTGCGCAAACTCGTCGAGAATGGCATTGACCTGCAGATCGACACGGTGGGCTTCGCGGTCAACGACAATGCCCGCGCCCAGTTGCGTTGCATCGCCGACGCTGGCCGTGGCACGTACTACGACGCCAAGGACGCGGCCACTCTCGCAACCAGCCTGACCAAACTCTCGACCAGAGCGACCCGGAGTTTTGCCGTCAGCGGCAAGCGGGTCGTCGGCACCCCGACCGAGGCTGGTGCCCCCGAACTCACCGCGGGCAGCTATGTCGACACCTTCACGACGGGTGCCGGCCGCAAGAACTACACCCTCACCCGCACAGTCCCGGGCTCGACCCTGCACGTCTCGCTCGCGAGTCGACCGCCGGTTGACCTGGTCGGTGGCGGCTACAACACCGAGGTGGTCCGCTTCTATGTCAAGGACGCCAAAGGCACCGACTGCATCGGGGCCAATGGGCTCGCTAGTCGGATCGGCATGAGCACGATGTTCAGCATCGTGAGCGACACTCGCCTCGTCCCCCGCAGCTCAGACGCGACGGTATGCCGCACCGACACCACCCTGAACCTCCAGATCACGCGCGACGAAGGCAACGCCACCCCCGCCGACGCGGAGATTCTCGTCATGGAAGAGCCACCCGTGACCTCAACGGCCGGACTCCCCGCGACGGCCGAGAAGCCCGAGCCAGGCCCCCTTGTGGATCGCCCGCGCTTCACTGGCGACGCAACTCCGATCGTCGGCGGCGTTGCCTTCTCGGACGCCCCTCGGATCGACGCGGGCATCTTCACCGAGACCTATCTCCCCGGCGAGACGATCTTCTATCGCGTCCCCGTCGATTGGGGCCAGCGGTTGGCCGTCACGATCAACCCGCCGACCTTCGCTGCCGCGGCTGCCGACCGGCTCGGACCCCTTTACGACGCCACGATTTACGGCCCAGACCGCGCCCGTGTCGGCGTCGAACCGCAGGGAATGGGCCACCTGGGCAAGGGCACCGGCCTCCCCTCAGATACGTCGACGTGGCCGGTCTTCCGCCAGACGCCTGAGGTGCGCTATCTCAACCGCGACTCCTCCGGGATCGCGTCCTCAGCACTCGCCGGCAACCACTACCTCGCGATCTCGATGCCCACGAACTCGAACGGGGTCGTGACGCCCATCCAGGTCACCTTCAAGGTGGAAGTCCTCGGCACGCCCAACGGCAAGCCCGCGTATGCCGTGTCGCCCACTCCCAGCGCATCGCCCGCGCCCAGCTCGGGGACCTCGGGGACCTCGGGGACCTCGGGAACCTCGACCGATCCGAATGCTGGCCCGTCCGCCTCGGCGACTGCACCCATCAGTGAGAGCGGCCCGCCGTGGGCACTCATCGGCGGTGGGGTCGTCCTCCTGGTCGCGCTGGGTGGCGGGCTCACGGCATACGCAAAAAGGCGGTGACCAGGCTGGGTCGGGCCATGTCTCTATGTCTCAATCATTGCGACACGCGCGGTCTTGACTGGCCAGGTAGCCCACTCGTCTCGTGGGTAGCAGGGCAGACACGCAGGGTTCGGCGGCTCTGAAGCCTGCCCTTGTGCCCTTCCACGGCCGGCGAAAGGCGCAGGACGCGACTAACGAATTTGGCGTATGCCGTCCCCATCGCCCCATTGCGTGTCCGCCGTGAGGACCAGGCACTCGAGGCGATCAGCCAGCGCGAGACACAACCGGTCGCCGAGGGAGAGCCCCTGGCCGCTGCGCCAACGGACCGCGGCCCGCTCGGCATCCGCCGCCTCGACCGGGGCGATCGTCAGGCCATAACTGAGGAGCAGGGCGCGAACGAGGTCCCAGTCACGACCCGCTTGATGGACTTTTTGGGCGACTTCAGACCAGTTCGCCGCCCCGCAGACGGCCCCCGCAGTCAACGATTCCTCGACCACATCTGCGCCTGGTTCGCCGGCGACAAAGGCCAGGAGCGCTGAGGCGTCGAGGACAACAGCGCTCACGCGTCACCGTCATGGGCCAGGTCGCTGCCGGCGTCTTCGAGGGCGGCGTCTTCGAGGGCGGCGTCTTCGAGGGCGGCGGCGCGTCGGCGACTTGCCAACAGCGCAGTCACCAGGTCGGTCCCAGCCACCTCGCGCCGGACGCGGTCGCGAAGCTGCGCGCGGGTGAGCAGGACCAGACCGTCGGGGGTCTCGAGCAGCATGAGGGCGGTGCCCTGGGATAGCCCGGCGCGCTCGCGCACGTCAGCGGGCACGACGAGACGACCCCGATCTCCCATCACGACGGCGTGTGTCCCACTCATGCCTCAACGGTACCAACATGACTATCACTGTGGTACCTCCGCTTGGCATACCTAGCCGATAAGCGGCGCGAGAGTCTCGCCGAGGAGCGCGACCCGGCCGTCAATGTGCCCGTTCGCAGGCGCGTTGATCGTGAACCCATCGACTCCGGTCTCCAAGAGCCGGGAGTATGCCGTAGCCACCTCGACCGGCCCGCCCACGATCACACCCGCCCGCCGACCAGCGAGCTCGGGGATGTGCGCGATCGCGGCGTCGAGCTCGGCCTCGGCTTGCTCACGAGTCGGGGCGATACACACCGAGGTCTGATAGCTCACCGTGATCTCGTTGCGGTCGCGACCGAGCCGTTCGCAGTGCGCGTCGAGCGCAGCGAGTTTGCGCGGGATGTCCTCGACGGCACAGATGATGTTGGACTCGTCGGCATACTGCGCGACCATCCGCAGCGTCTTCTTCTCACCACCACCGCCGATCATGATCGGGATCCGGCCTACTGGCGCAGGCGAATTCACGGCGTCGCGGACGGCATACCACTTGCCGTTGAGTGTGGGGCGCTCGCCGCGGAGCATCGGCCCGATGATCTGGAGGGCCTCTTCGAGGCGCTCGAACCGGTCGGTGAAGGTGCCGAACTCGTAGCCCAGCGACTCGTGCTCCAGCTCGAACCACCCCGCGCCGATCCCGAGTTGCGCGCGGCCCTTGGACACCACGTCGAGCGCGGTCACGATCTTGGCCAGCAGCGTCGGGTGGCGATAGGTGTTGCCCGTGACGAGCGACGAGAGCCGCACTCGCGACGTGCGCCCGGCGAGCCCAGCGAGCAGCGTGTAGCACTCGAGCATCTCGTTGGTGTGCGCGCCCAGCATCGGCAGTTGATAGAAGTGGTCCATCACGAGCACGGTGTCGAAGCCACTGTCCTCGGCCTCAATCGCCTGCCGCGCAACGGCTTCGAAGAGATCGCCCGGCCCCACTCCGGGATAGGTGAAGTTGGGGATCTGGTACCCGAGGCGTGTCATAGCTGTGACGCTACGGGTCGCGGGCGGCATACGCGAGCCGTATGCCGTGCGGGCGGTGCTAGATTCGCGGGAGCAAAGATGCCGTGACGGAGGGTCGAGCAGGTGACCGAGGCCAACCTTGCCCAGCAACGCATGCTGTACGGCGAGCCGCTTGCGGACACCACCGCCCGGGTGATGACCGCGCTGGGGCTCACCCAAGCCAAGCTCGCCCAAGTGCTGCAGATTTCGGCGCCCATGCTGTCCCAACTCATCTCCGCGCATCGGGTCAAGATCGGCAACCCGGCGGTGGTGCATCGCCTGCAGGCGCTGGGTGACCTCGCTGGTCAGGCACCGAGGATGACGCCGGAAGCGATCGCTGCCCGCCTTGTCGAGATTCACGATGAGCAGGTCACGATGACTGGCCAGCCCCCGGCCCATCCCGACGCCTCCAGGGCCGCTGCAACGCAGGCGCATCTGCGCTCGATTGCCACTCCGGCTGAGCTGCTGGCGCTGGCAGCCGCGACGACCAACACTCGCTTGGCCGAACTGTTGGAGTCGGCCGCGGATCGGCGCTGACGTGGGGGAGGTCTTTGCCGGCCGGTACGAGCTCATCGACCTCATCGGTGAGGGCGGCATGGGCACCGTCTGGCTGGCGCTGGACCGCAAGACCGGCCAACACGTTGCGGCCAAGGTGCTCCGGCAGTCCGACGCGGGGACGCTGCTGCGCTTTGTCCGGGAGCAGTCGGTGCGTATTCACGACCCGCACGTCGTCGCGCCGCTCGGGTGGGCGGGCGAGGACGACCGGGTCCTGTTCACGATGCCGGTGATCCGGGGCGGGTCCGTGGCCACGCTGGTTGGGGATTACGGCGCGCTGCCCCCGCTGCTCGTCGCAGAGTTGTTGCGGCAGATCCTCGCTGGCCTCGCGGCCGTCCACGCTGCCGGGATCATCCACCGCGACATCAAACCGGCGAACATCCTCCTCGACGCCACCGGCACGGCTCGCCCGCATGCCTACGTCAGCGATTTCGGGATCGCGGTCGACCAACGGGCGCCCCGCTGGACCGAACCCGGCCCGATCTCCGGAACCCCCGGTTACCTCGCGCCCGAGTTGGAGAGTCGCGGGGACCTCTCCCCCGCAATCGACCTGTATGCCGTGGGGCAAGTCGCGCTCACCATGGTGAGTGGGTTGCGGCCGGGTGATCGGCTCTATCCTGCGCGGCCGGCTGACTGCCCGGACTCGTTGTGGCGCGTGGTGCAGAGCCTGACGGCGGTCGATCCCGGAGACCGTCCGGGGTCGGCACTTGACGCCCTGGACTTGTTGGCTGACCCGGAGTTGGCCTGGACCGCGAGCGCGATGGGTGATGTTGAGGTTTTCGAGCACGTGAGCCTGGAGCCGACCGTTCCTACGCGCGTGCACGCCGCTGTGGGAGAGGAGCCGCCTGCTCCGCTGCCGCCCGCTCTCGTCTCGCCTTCTGCGCCTACCTCGAATCCTGTCCCGAGTCCTGCCCCGGCCGCTCCACCTCCTCCGGGACCTCCCACTGCTTCGAGCCCTGCCCCGGCCGCTCCTGGGCCCCCGGCCGCTCCTGGGGCCTCGGCCACTCCGCCACACTCGTCTCATCGCCCATGGGTGGGCCGGGCGGTCGCGCTTGCGATCGGCGCACTTGCCCTCGTCGGGATCCTGCTCATCTGGTCGCCGTGGACCGGCGGGACGCCACCGCAGCCGCCGACCTCGCCGCCGCCAACAGCCTCGACACCCTCGACGCCGTCGACTACCCCCAGTGCTTCGTCGAGCGGGTCGGTCCGGCCCACGACAACACCGTCGCCATCGGTATCACCATCATCAACACCCCTGGGCACCACCGGCTCGGTCACCATCCGCCGGGTCGTGCTCTCTGTCGGGCAGCCGTGCGAGTTTGTCGACGTGGGCCAGATCGAGACCACTGTCGACGGGACAACAGTCTCCTGCGAGCGGCAACCCGCGGGCGGCTACGCCTGGGTGGTGCCCTAAGCCCGGAGGCGCGACGCGGCATACCCCGCTCAGCCGAGGCAGTGAGGTCCTCTCCATCGCTCAGCCGGGCGCAGGCTTCACCTGGCAGCAAAAGCGCGGCGGTATGCCGTGGGGTTGAGACCCAGCGCCCGGACAAAGTGGTGCCGAAGGAGATCGGCGCTGCCGAGCCCCACGCGGGTGGCGACCTGGTCGAGCGAGAGGTCCGTACTCTCCAACAGGCGGCGAGCAGCAAGGACCCGCTGTGCCGTGAGCCACGCGTGGGGCGGCGATCCCGTCTGCGCCAGGAATTGCCGGGCCAGAGTGCGCTCGGACATTGACGCCTCGCGAGCCATCGACGCAATCGTGTGTGGGTGCTCGACCGTCCCGGCCAGGTGCTCCAGCAAACCCTGCAGGCTGGACCCCGATTCGGGCAGCGGCCGTTCAATGAACTGCTTCTGCCCGCCTCCACGATGCGGCGCGACGACCATCCGGCGAGCGATCTTGGACGCCACCTCGCTACCGTGTTCCATCCGCACCAGGTGCAGGCACGCGTCGATCCCCGCAGCGGTGCCGGCGCCGGTGACGATCCGTCCGTCCACCGCATACAGGACGTCTTCGTCGACGCGGACGGGCGGGAAGAGCGCCTGCAGTTGTCGCGCGTACCTCCAGTGCGTGGCGGCCCGGCGCCCGTCGAGGAGCCCCGCCCAGGCGAGCGCGAAGGTGCCAGAGCACAGCGAGAGCACATAGGCACCATGCTCGTATGCCGTGTGCAGCGCCTCGAGGACCGCGGGGTCCGGCGCGTGGGTGAGTGACGATGACGGGACGGCGACGAGGTCGGCGTTGGCTGCTTCGCTCAGGGGTCGCAAACCGTCGAGACGAACGCCTTGAATCGCGGTACCGGTGGAGTGCGTCGTCGGGGTGTGAGTAGCCGGCGCGCTGGTAGTCGTCGTGGGGGTGGCGGGCTCTGCGCGGCCTCCGGGGCGTGGGGCCGGCCCACCGCAGATCCGGAAATCGAAGGGTGGCACGCCCTCCTCGGACCGGTCGATGCCGAACACTTCGACGAGGACGCCGAGTTCGAAGAACGACACTGGCTCCTGGGCGATAACGGCGACCGATCGCAGCATCCACCAAGTCTGGCAGGAAATTGCGGAACCATGTCATAACCGCCACTGTCGGTGGGTTTGGACGGACCGCATCGTGGTGGTCATGACATTGACCAACGCACCGTGCCCACCCGGCATACCTGACGCGTCTCGCTCACCCGAGACGCCGAGCCCATCCGGCATACCAGGCACACTGAACGCACCCGGAGCACCGCGCTCTGCAATCGCGCCGGCCACCCGCGGCGTCATCCAACTGGCTGTGGCGATGGTCCTGTCCGGAACAATTGGGGTCTTCGTGCTCGAGTCGGGCGCGGAGCCAGCCACGGCCGCGTGGTTCCGGTGCGCGATCGGCAGCGTCGCGATGGGTCTCTACAGCTTGGGCCGCGGCTACTTCCGCTCGTCTGGGTACACGCAGCGGCTGGTGCTGCTGGCGGCTGCCGGCGGGGTGGCGCTGGTGACGAACTGGGTGCTGCTGTTCGCGGCATACCGCAACACCTCGATCGGGATCGCGACCGTCGCCTACCACGTGCAGCCGTTCCTGCTCATCCTCGCGGCGGCCGTTGTGTTGCGCGAACGGGTGACGCGAGTGCAGGTCCTATGGGTCGCGCTCGGGTTCGTGGGGCTCCTGCTGATCGCGCAGCCGTGGCGGCAGGCGGCGTCGGGCGCGTACGTGCTCGGCATCTTTCAGGCTGTTGCCGCTGCGGCCTTGTATGCCGTGGCGACCCTCATCGCGAAACGGATCACCGGAGTGCGGCCGCATGTCACGGTCGTGATCCAGCTGGTGGTGGGAGCAGTGCTGCTGGCGCCGCTGGTGAGTTGGGGTGTGTCGGGCGGCGGAGTTGGAGGGGGTGGCGGGGTTGGCGCGGCGGTGGCGACCGGCTGGCCGTGGCTGCTTGGGCTCGGCGTCATCCACACCGGGGTGATGTACCTGCTGATGTACTCGGCGTTTCCGGTGCTGCGGACTCCCGTGATTGCGGTGCTGGGGTTCATCTATCCCGTGGTGGCGCTGGTGGTCGACGTCGTGGTCTATGGGACCTCGTTGTCGCTGCCGCAGATCATGGGGGTGTTCGCCATCTTGGCGGCCGGCGTTGCCAACACCCGACCTGGTCGTCGTGGCGCCGCAGAATCATGACGTCATCGCAAAGCGGTTTCACTTGCAACTGATGTCAGTTACACTTGTATCTGCATGACGAGATGAGACAACCACGCACATGGGGAGAGTCCAATGTCTGCCACCCCGACGAACGCTCAGCGCGTCCTCACAACCGCGCGCGATGCCGCGCAGGCCCGCGAGGTACTCAAGGATCTCCGCGGCCCCGAAGGTTCTCTCATCGTCGAACGGCGCGGGCGTGGCGCGGTCCCCTTGCCCCCGGAAGTCGGTCGCATCCTCCAACAGGTCCTGGATGTCATGGCCGCCGGTGGCACGGTGACGGTTGGCATGGTGCCCGAAGAAGTCACGACCTCCACTGCGGCGGGAATGCTGGGAGTGTCTCGACCCACGCTGATGAAGATGATTCGTGAAGGCGAGATCCCGTCACACAAGGTCGGTACTCATCACCGGTTGAAGGCATCGGATGTCCGCGCAGCCCGTCGTGCCCGTCGTGGCCGTGAACTGGCTGCTTTCGAAGCCCTGCGCGAACTCGACGACCGACTCGAGTAGGTCACCGAGCTGGTGTCGCTTCCTCTCGCTACGGTAGAGCAGTGAGGGGAAGCGGCCCGGCTGACGTGTTCGTGGACTCTAATGTCCTCTACTCAAGGACCCTGCTGGACTGGCTCGGATTGCTCTACGTCGAACCCCTCGTTGAACCGCCGTTCGCTGTGTACTGGTCTGACGATGTCATGGTCGAAGTGATGCATCACCTCCGAAAGAACAACCCAACCTGGCCCGGTGGACAGATCGCTAGATTTCGGGAACGCCTCGAGTCAACCTTCGAAGTGGGCCGCGTCAGGGATTACGCCATCGACGGCACCTACTCCGGGCCAGACCCGGACGACGCCCACGTTCACGCTGCTGCAACTGCCTGCCGCGCGGATTACCTCCTGACGTGCAACGTCAAGCACTTCGACACCAAAGCCGATGACCTCGTCTACGAAGTCATCGCCCCCGATCAGTTCTTCCTCCTCGTTGATGATGTCGCCCCGGCCTTGGTAGCAGCCGTCGTGGGCCGCCAGATCGACTATTGGATGTCGCGAGCCTCCGAAATCGACCTCGGGGCGCAACTCGAGCGGGCAGGCTGCCCAGCATTTGCTCAACGAATCCGCGCACACTTGCGTCGTCGCGCGATGGCAGGGGCCTGAGTTGGCCACGGGCGCTTGGCTGCTCCACAGTCGGCTCGCCTCAGCCTCACTCGGCCTGACTGGGATTGGCGCTGCTTGACCGGCTCCGCAAGCTGGGTCAGGCAAAGCCAGCGCGCGTCAAGCACCACCTCAAGGGTTGGGGATGAGCTCGATGCGAGATCGCGGGCCAGCACAGGTCGCTGGTCGTCTGACCGCCGTCGCGAGGTGATCCGATAGCGCTCGCCTGCCGCGACAAATAGGACGCCGTATGCCGTGAGTTCCTCCGGTATGGGCGATCTCCGAGTCGATGACGAGGGGGAGAAGTCATTGACCCAAGAGCGCCTCGCGAGCCGACGCCGAGCCCAAGAGGGCGAGGCATTCATACTCGCGATCGGAGCCAAATGCTGGCTAAAACTCAAGCGAAACCAGCAATCGCGCACGATCACGCGCCGGGGACGGCACACGGGCGCGGGGACGGCACATGGGCGAGATGGGACGGCATACATGCGTGGCGAAGGCCCCGCACCGACTCATGCGTGCGGGGATCGCTACTCGGCAACACCAGCCCGGTACCCTTCGAGCGCCAAGCCCCCACCGCGGCACAAGCCGCATACGCGATGTCCGTCAAACCCGGTCAACCCCAATCGCTCGCAGAGTTCGTGGCGTCCGGACCCCCTCGTGGTTTCACCCGGGATGCGCGGAGGCGCCGGCGGCGTCTCGACGCCCGTCCCGACTTTCGCCCTGGCGCTCGTCCCGACGATTGGCTCGCAGGCTCGTCACCGTGGTCACCGCGAGCGCAAGCACGATGACCGCCAGTGAGGCGAGGGTCGGCACTGTCGGCACCCACTCCCAGACCCCGTGCGCCCAGTGCAGGAGCAGCTTGACCCCGATAAAGGCCAGGATCACGGCGAGTCCATAGCCGAGGTGACGCAGTCGACCCAGCAGCCCCTCGAGCACGAAGTACAGCGCCCGGAGCCCCAGCAACGCGAAGGCGTTGGTGACAAAGACGAGGTAGGGGTCACCGGTGATCCCGTACACCGCTGGCACCGAGTCGACGGCAAAGACAAGGTCGGTGCCGAGGATGGCAATGACCACGAGTGCAAGCGGGGTCAGGGCGCGGCGACCGCCGGCCAGCACCGTCATCCGAGGGCCGTCATACTCCTCGGTCACTGGGAACCAACGTCGCGCCAGTCGCACGATGCGCAACTCGTTGACCTCGACAGCGTGCCCCCCGTGGCGGGCGTCGCGGAGCACACCCCACGCCGTGACCAGGAGGATCGCCCCGAAGATCACGAACATCCACGAGAACCGCGCGATGAGCGCCGCCCCCAACGCGATGAACGCGCCGCGCATGATGAGCGCCCCCACGATGCCGATGAGCAGCACCCGCTGCTGGAGCACCTTGGGCACCGCGAAGGAGGTCAAAATGAGAATGAAGATGAACAGGTTGTCGACCGAGAGTGACTTCTCGACGAGGTACCCCGTGTAGTACTCGAGCCCGAGTTCGGAGCCGTGCGTGCGCCATACCCAGACCCCAAAAGCGGCGGGGAGAGCGACGTAGAACGCCGACCACCCGACTGCCTCGCGCATGGAGACCTCGTGCGGTCGTCGAGTGATGAGGAAGTCGAAGCCGACCAGCGCGAGCACGGCCGCGATGGTGATCCACCACAGGGTCGGGTCGGCGATCGTCGTGACCGGACCTGACGTCGGGGTGAGCACGGTGAGGGCAGAGAGGGTGACAGGGTCGCGCATGAGAAGGCTCGCATCCGGATCGACGGTGCGAGGTCTCCTTCACCCCGAGCGGGGCGTGCGCCGGGCGGGGCATGGACCCCACGCAATGACCGGCAACAGCTTTGGGAAGTACTCCCCTCGTAGCGCAGGAGGCTAAGCGAATGGTGCCGGTCGCGTCAACGCGGTGCTTCCTTCACTCGGTCACCTGACTCATGATGTGAGCCCCCAAACACCACGCCGGGGTATGCCGTGTCGCTGGGATTCGGGGGCAGGGAGTTGCCGCCCAGCACTCCGCTGGTCAGGACTCCACCCGGTCCGTGGTCACCTCTACGCTCGAGTCGCGCAGTTCACGGATGGCCTCGACCGCGTCTGGGTATGCCGCGACGACCGCGTCGAGCTCAACCTCGGGCGGGAGGTCGGCGGCGTCCTGACGGGACAGCAGGAACGCAACGATGGCCCGCGCTGTTGTTTCGTCCTGGGCTAGCCCGAGAGTGTGCTGCGGATCGGTCAACACCAACACGAAGGTCACCTCGCCCGTGAACGAGGCGGCGCGGACGGCATACCGGCCTGGGACTTCTTCTTCAAGGTCGACGTGGGGTGCTGCCATCCGCTCTCACCTTCCAGTTCCGTGCGCCGGTCCTCCTCGCCTCACGCACCCCTCGTAGTATCACATTTAATCCACTAAAAGGCGTACAAATTACGTGGTGCGACCGCGTCGGGCACCCATTGATCGCTGCCGCGGTCGCGCTCGCGGTCGCGCGGCTCACGCATGAGTGACCCACCGCCGGGGTCGTGGGTGGGCTTCGGGTTAGCTTGACTTGGGTTCAGGTCGCTTGACTGGGCTTCGCGTTGCTTGACCTCCGCTGCAAGCCAGGTCAAGCGAACCGAAGACCCGTCAAGCACGACGTGACCCGGACAACCGCACCGTCATCACGCCTGAGCGGCTGGGCGCCAGCGCCCATCAGTGCCGAGTTGGTGCGTCATCCGGTAATGGATCGGCGCCCCGCGCCACCCGCTCCGCTCCAACTCCACAAGCGGGTGCAGGAACGCGCTCACCTCCTCCGGCGCCAGGGTGAGCGGGTCGACCCACCCGGCATACAGGATGTTGGGTTCACTCCTTGGGGCGCGCGGTGCACCCGGGGACTTGACCCCTGCACGGAAGAAGCCGATGAGCTGCCTCCTCCCGCGTTCGGGCCACTCATGCACGCACGTCCCCGCGAGTCCATCGACAATGACGTGCAGGCCCGTCTCCTCGAACGTCTCCCGGGCCGCTGCCTCTTCAAGAGTCTCGCCAACCTCCACGTGGCCCCCGGGCACCTCCCACGCTGTGACTCCCAGCCGCCGGTGCCGCACCATGAGCCATCGACCCTCGTGGCGCGCGATCGCGAACGCCGTCACCGACGTGCTCATCGCGGACGCGCGTGGCTCGATGGAAGTCATCACCCCAGAGTGCCGCGCCCGGGTCAGCGGTGAACCCGCGACACCCCACCGCCCCAGCGCCGCTATGCCGTGTGGGTCACGTCCGGAGTCCTCTGGGGTTCGCGATGAGTCATGCCGCTCAGTCGCAGCAACACACAGGGCGTCGTATGCCGGAGCGCCTATTCGTTAGCTCGCGCGCCTCGGCACTCCGGGGACTCTCCCGCTGGGAAGTCCGGTGCGCGACAATCGATTCTCGTGGAGGACTTCCTCATCGCGCGCAACCCAGACGGCGACTCAAAACTGCCCTACCTCCTCCGAATCCCACTAGGACCCAACGGAATTGTCCTCAAAGCCCGCGACATGTGGCCGCGGACCGCGAAGATCTTCTGTCACCGAGAAGCCTGGTGGCCCACCGACGCGGAGATCATCGAGCGCGTCCCCGTGCGGTCCTGTGTCCGTCGGGGAGCGGCGATCGATCTCGTCCTGGACCGCGCGCGCGAGAACCGATCGCAGTTCGTCCTCACCCGGATCCGGGGCGGGAGGGAGGCGATCTTCTGGCAATCCGCGCGCACCGCGAAGCTCGCCCGACCCAACGTCTCGCTCCCGTCGGCACGCGCCCACGGCTTGCGGGCGGACGAGTTCGAGATCATCGTCGACAGCCACGAGCGGTATGCCTGGAAGTTCACTCAGCAGCAGGTTTCCACCCGGGTTGCGCCGCTCACTGCGGGTGACTACGGGGTGGTCCGCGACC
This sequence comes from Actinomycetales bacterium, assembly GCA_016715285.1. Classification (GTDB taxonomy): domain Bacteria; phylum Actinomycetota; class Actinomycetes; order Actinomycetales; family Dermatophilaceae; genus Phosphoribacter; species Phosphoribacter thorii. The sequence goes on from JADKAO010000002.1 coordinate 554,435, forward strand.
CCGGCCCGGACGAGCAGCTCGTGGCTTCGGTCGAGCGCAAATCCCTCGCCGACCTCGTCTCCACGCTCACCTCGGGGCGTCTCACCTTTGTCCTCGCGGACCTCGCCAGCCTCCCGTATGCCGCGATCGTCGTCGAGGCGCGCTACTCCGAGGTCCTCAAGCTTGATCGGGTGCGCCCCGCGGTGGTGCTGGAGGGTCTGGCGGAGTGCGCCGTGCGGTTCCCGTCGGTGCCTATCCACTTCTGCGAGAACCGCTCACTCGCGCAGGAGTGGACCTTCCGGTTCCTCGGTGCGGCGTTGGCACAGGACCGGCTTCGCAGCGAGGCGGACGCGCCCATGGCCTCGCTGGTTCCTGCGGCGACCCCGCCCGCACGAGAGGTGCGGGAGTGGGCGGTCGCGCACGGCATACCGGTCTCTGCGACCGGACGGGTGGCGCGCGAGGTCACCGATGCGTTCCTGCGTTCCCGGGCGCAGGGGCCAGGCCTCGACTGACGCGCCGGGGTTGTCCATGGTGGGCACACGCCAACCGGTCCGAACTTGGGCGCGGAGTCGCCGAGGTGCCAGTCCACGGAGGGCGAGCGTGCCGACGTGTAAAGTACGTGTATGGCGCGGACGCGGACCAATATCGAGATCGAGAATGAGTACGTCGATCGGATCATGGCGCGCTTCGGGGTCCGCACCAAGACCGAAGCGGTCGACCTAGCGCTGCGTCATCTGGCCGGCGATCCGATGACACGGGCCGAAGCGCTCGCCATGCGCGGAGCCGGAGCCATCGCCGAGCTGCCCGAAGACACCACTCCCGCGGACGTCGCGTGATTTTGGTCGATAGTTCGGCATGGGTGGAGTTCGATCGAGCGACGGGCAGCGCGGTCGACCGCGCCCTCACTGACCTGATCGCCACCGGAGGCCCGGTCGCGGTGTCCGAGCCGATCGTCATGGAGGTGTGCGCGGGGGCGCGCAATGCGGCGCGCGAACGAGACCTCCGTCGCCTCATGGCCCGCTTCGACCTCGCACGCTTCGACGCAACCGCCGACTTCAATGGCGCCGTCACGATCTACCGGACCTGTCGCTCGGCCGGCGCCACCCCGCGCGGCCTCATCGACTGCATGATCGCCGCCGTCGCCCTGCGGCACGACGCCCAACTCCTCGTCCAGGACCGCGACCTCGCCAACGTCGCGCACGTCATGGGCATCCCCGTCTACTCGGTCACCTGAACTGGGTGGCAACACCTCCGCGGCGCTGCGCGAGCGGAGCCAAATGCCCCCCTAACCCGCAGCGGAAACCCGCGTTTGCGCACGCTCGTCACAAGCCAAGGGCCGAGGTATGCCGCGACCGGGACCGCGGTGGCCGGCTGCGGTGGCCGGCTGCGGTGGTGATGAGGAATAGCGGGCCCGCCGTCAGCGAGGCGCCACGAGAGGTCGCGCGCGGCTGGAGATTCCGCGCGTCGTGTGCTGGGGTGGGTTTCCGGGAAGCCATGGCCCACCCCGCTCCAGGGTCCGAGCTACCGGCTGTGTATTGGAGAAGGGCCCACTTCCCGTGTGCGCTCGCCCGGGTGATGGTCAGTCACAGTGACACCCGAGACTCGGTTGGCTGTTCGCCAGCCACCAGAGTCACGACCCGCCGCCCTCGAGCCTGGCGTCGCCCCCACGAAGGCCACGTGGGTGCAGGGAAGTTGGTTCGGACTTAACCATTGCCTTGGCCGGTCGGCGTGGTGCACTGGAGGGGTCGGGCTATCACTCGGCAGAGACGGGCAGCCATGAGCAGCATCCGAGGAAGCATCGAGATCGCACGACCGCCGGAGATCGTCTTTGACACTGTCGCCGACCAGACCAATGAGATCCGCTACAACGCGGGGATGACCGACTCGGTCAAACTCACTGATGGACCGCTTGGTGTCGGGACCACGTTCCAGTCGACCATGGGCCGAAGCCGCGCAGTCTTGCCGATGATCACCGAGTACACGGCATACGAGCGCCCCCGCCGGCTGGCGAGCCGCAGCACCATGTCAGGCGCCGTCGCCGAGGGCGAGGTGCGGTGCGACCCGATCCCCGGCGGAACGAGATTCTCCTGGGACTGGCAGATCTCCGTGAGTGGTGCGGGTCGGTTCGCGGGGCCGCTCATCGGGTTCATCGGCCGCCGCCGGGAGCGGCAGATTTGGGCAGGGCTCAAACAGATGCTGGAAGAGGACGCACCATGAGGACGAGCATCGAAACCGCAGACGGAACGCTCCCGCTCTACGTGGCGACGCCGCCCGGTGAGGGGCCGTGGCCGGGGGTCGTCGTCGTCCACGACGTGGTGGGCATGACGCCAGACTTATGCCGCCAGGCGGATTGGCTCGCTGGCGCCGGATTCCTCACGGCCGCACCGGATTTGTTCGCCCGGGGCGGGCCCGGGAAGGTGCGTTGCCTGATCGCGATGATCCGGGAGGTGCGCGCGAAGTCCGGTCGTTCATTCGATGACATCGAGGCGACTCGGCGCTGGCTTGAGACGCGCGAGGACTGCACCGGACGGATCGGCGTGATCGGGTTTTGCATGGGCGGTGGCTTTGCCTTGGTGCTGGCGCCGGATGGGGCTTTTGCGGCCTCGAGCGTCAACTACGGGACGGCGAGCAACGAGGCCTACACGGCTGACTACCTCAAGGGTGCCTGCCCGATTGTGGGGAGCTTCGGCGGTGCAGACCGCGCGGTGCGTGACGGCGCCCCACGCCTCGAAGCTGCTCTCGCCGCGCTCGGCGTGGCCCATGACGTCAAGGAGTACCCCGGTGTCCAGCACGGCTTCCTCAACAACCACCTTCCCGCTGAAATCCCGGCCGTCTTCCGGCTCATGAACAAGATCTCCGGCAGCCCTTACAACGCCGAGGCGGCGGCAGACGCCAAGGAGCGAATCATCCGCTTCTTCAACGAACATCTGGCACCCGCGACCGCCAGCTGAGCGCCCGAGACGGATACTCGTGCTGTGAATCTCAGCGGCTTGCGATTCCGATATTGGGATACGCCCGGGGGCGTGGCACCTTCTGCCCTCTTCCACGACGAGTTGCGGGCTGGCGTCTACGTTCTGGGGTTCGTTGACGGTGAGGAGTATGTCGGCCAGACCGTCAACTTCCCGAGCCGATTCGCTGCCCATCGACGGCGTTGGCCAGATATCCGGACGGTGCGCTTCGCGCCGGTGACGGTTGAGGGTCTCGATGCTGCGGAGCGATCCCTGATCCAGCAGCGAGTCGACTCGGGGAAGGTCCTGCGAAATCTCACACTGCTATCCCAACCGACTGGGGCATCCGCCCTCGACCTGGTCGTGGACCGCCAGGTCCAAGCTGCATGGCTCTCCGCGGACGCCGACAGCGACGACATCGATCTCGATCCACACCGGCTTCACCTCGCGGAGCGGCGTCTTGCCTCACGCCAACGCGTGGACCAGCTCCGAGGCCACCCACTGTTTCCGCTGGTGCTGACGTCGCTCGCGGCATACGTGCAGCAAGTCATCCCCTGGCCCGAGGAAACTGAGGGCAAGCAGTGGATCCTGACCGCGCTGCCCACCACCGCCCGCAGCCGGGACAACCGCCGCCTGGCGACCCTGAGCATTCAGAACGTCGAGATGGTCTTCTTCGGTGAACGTCGCGACCGTCACGACGAATGGGTGGGCTATACGCGACTGAATACCGCGCCATTGCCCTGGACTCCACGGCGGCTCCGGCGTCTGTGCGAGGTGCACGACCACTACCGATCTGCGGGGCGCGTCCAGTCGTTCGACATTGATGGCTGCGACGGGGTGTCGGAGTTGCTGGGCTTCCCGGAGGTCCGGCACGCCGCCCGACGGCTCGCGTTGGGGCAGCTGCGCAAAGGACGCGGGATGTTCGCCCGAGCGCACAACGACACCTTCGCCGACGAAGTCTTCGCCGAGATTGCCCGACGTGGCGAACCGCGAGAGGAGCCAAAAGCGCCCTAAACATCTGCGGAAACCCGCATTTGCGCACGCTCGTCACAAGCCAAAGGCGAGGTATGCCGTGAGGCCGGGCTCCCGGCATACCTCCTGATCAAACCCAGCCATGTCGAGCGCGTCCCGGGCCGCGCTCGCCGCAGAGGGCTCAGAGGGTGAGGGCCAGGCGCATACTGGAATCGGGTCCCGTTGCGATCGGGCGATCCGCCCGGGCACGTGCCCAGCACGCTCACGTTGAGGAGCAGGCCGATGACCGCCACCCAGACCAGCAGCAGTCCCAGCCGGCAGGATCAGAAGGTCAACGTCAAGGTGGTGACGAGCGGCCTGTGGGTCGCCATGCTCTTCGTCTTTGCCTACGTTGACATCTTCACTGCGTTGCGAGCCGATGTGATCACCGGCGTGCTGGGGGGCAAGGTCGCCGGGGCCGGATTCGACATCAACCAGTCCTTCCTGGTCCTCACAACGGTCTACATCCTGGTCCCAGCCCTCATGGTGCCGTTCTCGCTGATGGCCCCAGCGCGCCTCAATCGGCCGGTCAACGTGGTCGTCAGCATCCTGTATGCCGTGTCCGTGGTCGCCGCTGCGATCGGGGAGACGTGGGCGTATTACCTCGTCGGGAGCGTTGTTGAGGTTGTGTTGCTGGTGGCGATCGCAGCTGTGGCGTGGTCCTGGCCCCGCTCATCTGCGCCGAGGCAATTGGCGGCATAGACCCACGCTGGTCACCCATGTAGGTACGTAGTATCATTTTTGCGAGGAGGATGCCGATGAGCATTGTCAGCGCCCGAACATTCAACCAATCACCGTCCAGAGTGAAGGCCATGGCCGCCGACGGGCCGGTATTCGTCACCGACCGAGGCAAACCCACGCTGGTCCTGCTCAGCATGGACGACTATGAACGGCTCCGCGGAGATGGCAGCGTCCTGGCCGCGCTGCGCATGGCCGTCGACGTCGACTTCGAACCCGTGGTGATCCGTGACATTGGTGAGGTTCCTGCGCTGTGACCTTCCTGCTCGACACCAACGTCGTCAGTGAGTTGCGCAAGCCAGGCGCCGACTCTCGCGTCGTGGCATGGGCTGGCCGGCTGCCGTTGCGCGACACGTTCCTGAGCGTCATCACGATCCGGGAACTGGAGGCGGGCGTGCTGCTCGTTGAGCGCCGCGATCGTCGGCAGGGGCGGCTGCTCAGGCTGTGGCTTGAGGAGCAGGTGCTGGGCACCTACGGCGACCGGCTGCTCCCGGTTGACCTTGCCATTGCGAGGCGGGCAGCCGCGCTTCACGTCCCCGACCCACGACCGGAACGAGACGCGCTCATCGCTGCGACCGCGCTCGTTCACGGGCTTACGGTTGCCACGCGCAATGTGAGTGACTTCGAGCCGACCGGCGTCAGCGTGCTGAATCCCTGGGAGACCGACTAGCGACTGCCGCCTATCTCCTGCTGGTCAACTGAGGAACTCGACGCGTCGCTCACACGGTCAACACCCGACCCCGCAAGAGCCTGAACTGGAAGATACCCGCCGAGGCCTTCAACGAGCACCTGCTGTTGCACCGTAGAGGCGGTTGGCATGACGGTCTCGGACACGGCATGGGCGCCCCTGGTCCTCGCGCGCTCAGGGAGTGAGTCGCACCCGGTGAGTGCCGTCGCTGTCGATCTCCAACACGAGCGCGCCGGTCAGCCCCGCGAGGTCGCCGGTGCCTGAACCAGGCGCAACCCGGTAGTCCAGGCTCGGCTCCCCATCGGTCATCGTGCCCTGCTGGGTGAAGACCACCGTGCCAACTCGGCCGTCAATGCTGCCGTCGAAGACCTCGATGGCGACGTATCCGGCATTGCCCGCGCGGGGATCCCCAGCCGAAAGCATCTCGCCGCTGCTGGTCCCGACCATGTCGCCAGCCCAGGACTTGGTGAAGGTGAATCGTCCCGTCCCGGGGTGGTTGGCCTCGGCCGGAGTCAGCTGAATCTCGAAAGTGCTCGCCATGCCATCACCCTGACACGTGGGTCTGACAGTGATAACGGAGCAGCCGTCACAACCTCGTGCTGGTCAGCAAACTGGCCGCCAGAGCGACGCACAGCGGGCGGTACCCCACGCGATTGGGGCCCAGGCCCGCCAGGTCGAGATCACCAGTCAGCTCGACCACGAAAGGAGCCAAATGCCCCCAAAGTCCGCTGAAGGCAGCATTTGCGATCGCTCATACACGGCGCGCGACGCTGCTGTCAGCCGGGCGCCGAACAACGCGCACGAGGTCGTGCTCCATGAGGAACTTGCCGCTGTCTGCTTTTCGAGGCCACGTCAACGACGGTGACGAGGGCGGCATCCCCCGTAACGACGCCTCCGGTGCCGCGGACAGGACGTTGAGGAGCCATCGCCCGCAGCGAGCGCTAGGGTGCGGAAATGGCGACGGACACGGCATACCGGATTGTGGCTCTGCGCCCCGAGACGTGGGGTGCGTTCGACGCAATGGTGTTGCGGCACAACGGGATTTTTGGCGGGTGCTGGTGCACGTGGTTCCACGATGGTCACCCCAGCTGCGCAGGTCGCGGTGAGACCGCTGAGGGCAACCGCGCGATCAAGAAGCGACTCGTCGACGAAGGCGTCGCGCGCGCCGCGCTCGTGATGGCCGGCGATGAGGCCATTGCGTGGGCCGAGTTCGGGACGCCTGCGGAGTTGCCGACGCTGCACCACCGCAAGGAATACGACGCCACGACCACCGTGGTCCCCGACTGGCGGATCACCTGCGTGTTCGTCGACAAGCGCCATCGGCGACAGGGGGTGACGGAGCTGGCGATCACGGGCGCGTTGGAGCTGATCGCGCAGGCTGGTGGCGGGCGCGTCGAGAGTTATCCGCACGACCTCACCGAGCAGACCAAGAAGATGTCGTCGTCGTTCCTCTACAACGGGACGCGTCGCCTTTATGAGCGGCTGGGCTTTGACTACGACCGGCCCAAAGGGCTCAAGAACTGCGTGATGGTCAAGACGGTCGCCCCCGCGTGATGGGGAGCTCCCCATCCCGGCTGGCGGCGCAGCGCCGCGCACGCGGCCACAACGGTCCAACTCAACTTGCACCCTGGCCTAGAACTTCCAAGTAAACACGGTCCTTAGTTGTAGTGTGGTCATCGTGCGTGCAGAGGATTTCGTTGACGGCCCCTTCGGCCGAGCCTCCCGCGAACCCGGCAATGTGTGGGCCTTCACGTACTACCTTCCACGAGCGATCCCTCGCGACCTCCACCTCGGTCCCAAGGTCGTGGCCGCACTCTCGGAGGCGGACGCCGCGTTGGGCCAGCTCCACGGACTCGGAACCCTCATCACAGACCCCAGTCTGCTCATTGGTCCCTACCTGCGCCGAGAGGCACTCGCTAGCACCCGCATTGAGGGCACCCAAGCCTCCCTGTCAGAGGTCTTCCAAGCGGAGTTGGACGAGTCTCGACCGACCGAAGATGTCCTCGAAGTGCAGCGCTACCTCGAAGCGACCAAGCTCGCCCACGAGCTCATCGGCAGTTTCCCGCTCACTCAGCGGCTCATCCTGCAGGTCCACGAGCGACTCCTCCGTGACGTGCGAGGCGAGGAACGACGGCCTGGCGAATTCCGTACCTCACCGGTGTGGATCGGTGGCGCTGGCGCCACCCCCGAATCCGCAGCCTTTGTCCCTCCCCTTCCCGACCACATGCCGGATCTGCTCGCGGACTGGGAACGCTTCGTTAACGACGACGCACCGGCATACCCTGCTCTCATCCAGGCCGCACTCATGCACTACCAGTTCGAGACGATCCACCCCTTCCTTGATGGAAACGGTCGGATCGGGCGGCTCCTGATCAACGTGCAGCTCATGATGCGCGGCCGGCTGAGCCATCCCCTCCTCTATCTCTCCACCTACTTCGAGACCCACCGCTCCGACTACTACCGGCGTCTTCAGGGGGTGCGTGAGCGGGGAGACATCGATGCCTGGCTTCTCTTCTTCCTGGAGGCGGTACGCGAGCAGGCGGGCGACGCCATCACGCGGTCCCAACGCCTCGTGCGGGTCCGGGAGAGCTATTTCGGCGAGGCGATCCAGGCTCGCTCTAGCCTTCCCCGTCTCGTCGCGATGCTGGTCGAGAACCCCTTCGTCACCGTGAGATCCGTCGAGTCACGCCTCGGTTTGACCAACCAAGGGGCGCGGACGTTGATCCGCAGCGCGGTTTCGCGCGGTTGGCTCGTTTCGCTCGGTCGCCGCGGACGGGGAAGCCGCGAGTACTGGTATTCGCCGCGCGTCTTCGATGTGATGAATGCGCCGATGGCCTACGACCGTTCCGAAGCCCCGGATCATCTGGACTCAGGCTCGCGATGGGGTCACTAGCGGATCACCCAGCAACTCACAGCGGGTTTATAACTCTTGCCGTGGAGGCCTCAGTGCTTCTGGCTTGAAATCAGAGCGTCCGGGAATGTGGTCGTTGGATGCCATGTGCTGCCCCAGAGTCCCGGGTTAAGGCCCTGCTCGGCCCGTTCGCCTACAGGTCGAGGAGGAGCGCGAGGGTCTCGCGGATCTCGCCCAGCACTACGGGACCGACGTTGCCCGTGCGTTCGGGGATCCGGATGGTCGCAACAGAGCGCACGTGTTGACACTGCGCAGCCGAACGAGTCGTTAGCCCGTTGGCGTCATCCGGTTCGATCGCGACTTCGGCGCCGCTCTCGCGAATCGTCCGGGTGAGGAGAACCACCTGCACGACGTTCGGGTTGCCCCGCAAAATGCGGCCAGCCGTCACCACGACAGCTGGGCGACGAAGTCCGGCCTCGCTGCCAGTGGGTGTGCCGAGGTCAAGTTCGACCACATCACCCGGCGTCAGCATCGAGCCATGTCGTCTCTTCGTCGGCGAGTTCCGTCGCGAGGTCGCTTGCCATCGCGTCCTGACGGAGAGCGCGGATCGCCTGACTGACCGTCTCGTCGATGGTTTCGTGGCGCTCGGCCGCCAACCGGCTCACGCGCGCATGCGTCTCCCGGCTAATCCGGATCGTCGTCGTCTCAGCCATGGGTCTGACTCTAGACACGTGTAGACAAATCCGTCTACAGCCAGCGCCCCTCTTGGGCCCGTGCCGTTCGGTTCGATACCAGCTGACGAGTCGAGGCTGGGTGTCGGGTATCGAATGGGTGGGGGCGCGCGGGGGTCGATACCGGGCGACGAGTCGAGGCTGGGTGTCGGGTATCGAATGGGTGGGGGCGCGCGGGGGTCGATACCGGGCGACGAATCAAGGCTGGGCGTCGGGTATCGAATAGTGAGGATAGGTGTGGTGTCCTCGGGTGTGGGTCTGACTCGGGTATCGAAAGGCGTTTGAGCTGCCTTCGCGCGGATCTGTCGGCCTGCGTTCCCGGGGGCACCGTGCACGCGACCGGACGGGCGTGTGTGACCTTATAGGAGCTTGAGCAGAAGCCCCGTCACTGTTTTGTCCGCCCGCCCAGCCGGCGCGTGCCGTCCTCATATCCGACTAAGGAAGGTGGCACGAGAACACGATGACCGATCATGACACGATCCCGAGGTCTTCGTCGGGGTCGACACCCAAACACACCCACCACGCGGCCGTGGCGACCGCCTCGGGCGCCCGCTGGCCGATCGTGAGTTCCCCACGAATACTGCCGGGTATGCCGCGTTAGCGGCCTGGGCGCGATCGTTTGGGCAGGTCAACGCTTTCGGCGTAGAAGGCACCGGGTCCTACGGTGCTGGCCTAACCCGGGCCTTGTCGGCTGCCGGACTGGTGGTCGTGGAGGTCAACCGCCCCGACCGTGCAGCTCGCCGCGCCAAGGGCAAGTCAGACTCGCTGGATGCCTACGCCGCCGCACGCACGGCAGCCGCTGGCACCGCGACCGGCACCCCAAAACCGGCGATGGGATCGTCGAAGCGATCCGATGCCTGCGTGGCCTACCGCTCAGCGGTGAAAGCACGCACCCAGTGCATCAACCAGATCCATGCCCTCCTGGTCACCGCACCAGCAAACCTCCGTCAGCAGATGAGCCACCTGTCAACCCTGACCATGGTCACCACCCCTGTCCCGTCTTCGCCCCGGCACCGACCTAACCGGACCAGCCACAGCCACCCGCTACGCCCTACGGTCACTAGCCCGCCGCTACCTTGCCCTGCGAACCGAAATCAACGACCTCAACCACGCCCTGTCAGACCTGACCACCCAGGCTGCCCCGGACCTACTGGCCCGCCCCGGAGTCGGCACCCGCGCCGCCCAACTGCTGGTCACCGCCGGAGACAACCCAGAGCGCCTACACAGCGAAGCATCATTCGCCCACCTCACCGGGACAGCACCCATCCCAGCATCCTCAGGCCAACGACACCGCCACCGCCTCAACCGCGGCGGAGACCGCTCCGCCAACCACGCCCTACACGTCATCGCCCTGTCCCGCATGCGCCGACACCCGCACCCAGGCCTACGTCCAACGCCGCACCACCGAAGGACTCACCAAAAAAGACATCATCCGATGCCTCAAACGAGCCATCGCCCGCGAGATGTACCACCTCCTACGACCACACCCCCAACACCAAGACACCCCCACCAAAACCGCCGCTTGACATCCATAGGAGCATCCGGGGGAAGGGGCCGATCGTCCAGCGCGAGGCTCAAGCCAAACACGCTTCCCCTCCGTAGGGTGAGCGGCATGACCGACTCCACCAGCCCCGAGCCAAGCGCGACTGACGCACCCGCCCACCTCCCCACGCTCCCCGACCACGACTGGTCGCGCGTGCTGTGCGTCGTGGCGCACCCGGACGACATGGAGTACGGCGCATCGGCGGCCGTTGCCGACTGGACCCGGCGCGGCATCGAGGTGAGCTACTTGCTGCTCACGAGTGGCGAGGCCGGGATGCAGCTCCCGCCCGAGCAGGTCGGCCCCCTGCGCGCCAAAGAACAGCAGCGCGCGTGCGCCACCGTCGGGGTGCGCGACCTGCGCATCCTCGACCATCCCGATGGCATGCTCATGCCGACGCTCGAGCTGCGACGCGACATCGCGCGCGTCATCCGGCAGGTACGACCCGACGCTGTGGTCACCGCCAACTTCGATTTCGAGGCCTACGGCGGGCTCAACCAGGCCGACCACCGCGCGGCTGGGCTCGCGACGATCGATGCGGTTCGCGACGCCGACAACACGTGGGTGTTCCGCGACCTCGCCGACACCGAGGGCCTCGCCAAGTGGCACACACGGTGGATCCTCGTCGCGGGAAGCCCCGAGCCCACGTATGCCGTCCCGGTCAACGCCGCGGACGTCGCCGCCTCGGTCGCGTCGCTGGAGTGCCATGCGGCATACCTCGCGGATTTGCCGGGGCATCCTGTGCCGGCGGAGTTCATCCCCGAGATCCTCGCCCAGGGCGGGCAGGCCGCGGGTGTCGAGCACGCGGTGCTCTTTAAGGCGTACGACCTGGGGCCGGGGATGCGCGCGGAGGCAGACACGACCGACAGCAAGGACTGACAGCCCGCCTACGGACCGGTTGCACGCGGAGGCAGACACGACCGACAGCGAAGACTGACAGCCCACCTATGGACCGGTTGCGCGCGGAGGCAGACCCGACCGAAAGCGAGGACTGACAGCCCACCTACGGACCGGTTGCGCGCGGAGGCAGACCCGACCGAAAGCGAGGACTGACAGCCCACCTACGGACCGGTTGCGCGCGGAGGCGAACGCAACCGAGGACGCAGTAGGCGAATAAGGCTGAAATTGCCGAAAATTCCTGCAACAGTCGGGTTTTAACGAACAGCACGGCGAGGCGCCGACGAGGGGAACGAGATGGACAACTATCAGGACCACGACGCGCTGGGGCTGGCGGCGTTGATCGCACGCGGTGACGTGTCCGCCGCCGAAGTTCTCGAAGTAGCTAAAACCCTTGCCGCCCAAGTTAATCCGCGGATCAACGCGATCGTGGCTAACGTCGAGCCCCCGGCCAGTCGCGAGCCCAGTCGCGAGCCCAGCCAGGACCCCAGCCAAGAACTTGGCAAGACCACGGGTCCTTTCGCCGGAGTGCCATTCCTCCTCAAAGACCTCGGCCAGTCGCTGACAGGGTGGCCGATGACCTGGGGTTCGCGTGCCTGGTCACGAAAACCGGCCGCCCACAACGACATTGTGGTCGAACGCTGGCTGGACGCCGGGTTGGTGATCTTCGGCAAGACCAACACGTCTGAGTTCGGCGCCAAGGGCGTCACCGAACCGCACCTGTTCGGCCCGACCCGCAATCCCTGGAACCTCGACCACACCCCCGGCGGCTCGTCCGGCGGATCTGCAGCCGCGGTCGCCGCCGGGATCGTGCCTTGCGCTGGCGCCAGCGACGGCGGCGGATCGATCCGCATCCCCGCCTCAGCTTGTGGCCTCTTCGGGCTCAAGCCGTCGCGCGGCCTCGTGCCCGCAGGGCCGGGGGTCGGCGAGATGCTGCTCGGCTCCGTCGCCACCGGAGTGGTCTCAAGATCGGTGCGCGACACCGCCGCCATGCTCGACGTCCTTGCCGGCAACACCGCGACCTCGCCCTACCTCGCGGCCGCCCCGACGCCGCTGCTCGCCGAGGTCGGCAAAGACCCGGGTCGGCTCCGGATCGCGGTCTGCACCCACAGCTCCATCAATCCCGCGCCCCACGCGGAGGCGCTCGCAGCGGCGCGCGAGACGGCATACCTGCTCGAGGAACTTGGGCATGACGTGGTGGAACTCGCGCGTATGCCGTTCGACGACGAGGCGCTCGCGCGCGACTTCCTCACCACGTGGTTCGCGTGGTGTGCGTGGCAGGTCGACGACGCGCGCGAGCGAGCCGGAGCCAAGGACGCCGACTTCGAGCCGGACACACTCCTGATGGCGGCACTCGGGCGCGCGACAAAGTCGGTCGAACTCGTGAGCGCGATCGAGAACCGGCAGGCATATGTGCGAGCGCTCGCTGGGTTCCACGCTGAGTACGACCTACTGCTCACCCCGACGACAGCGACCCCGCCACCACGGATCGGTGCCTTCGACCAACCGGCCGCCGTGCAACGCCTTCAGGACGTGCTGATCAGGACTAAAACCGCTGGGGCACTGAGATTTACGCCGGTGGTTGACCAGATGATCAGCCAAAACCTCAGCTGGGTGCCGTATACGCAACTCGCCAACCTCACCGGGCGACCAGCGATGACGGTGCCACTGCATTGGACGCCTAATGGGCTGCCGATCGGGTCGCAGTTTGTCGGGCGGCTCGGGAGTGAACCGACGCTGATCCGGCTCGCCGCCCAGCTCGAAGCGGCCCGTCCGTGGGCTGACAAGCGCCCCGCGCTCTGAGTGGGAACTGATTCCGTGGCAGAGTCCGAGTCCGAGTCCGAGTCCGAGTCCGAGTCCGGGACCGAGGTCGCGCCTTCGCCTTCGCCCAGCCTCGTCACATCGCTTCTGCGAGAACAGGTTCCGGAGTTTGCCCACCTCCCCGTCCGGTTGAGTGCCACGTCGGGCAGCAGCAACTGGGTGTTCCGGCTCGGGGACGACCTGGCGGTGCGTATGCCGCGCACGGACGGCTACACGCCGGACCTGCTCAACGAGGTCCGCTGGCTCCCCCGCCTCGCGTCCCAGCTCCCAGTCCCCGTACCCGCGATCGTTGCCGTCGGTCAACCGAGCGAGCTGTTTGCGCGGCCCTGGACAGTCGTCTCGTGGGTGCCAGGCAACACACCGGGCTTGCCGGAAACGCTCGATAGCGACCAGCAAGACCGGTTCGCGCGCTCCCTGGGGGAGTTCTTGAATGCCCTGCACGCGATCGACCCCGAGGGCGCCCCAAGCGGTTCGGAGCATTGGGGATATCGATGCGGCGAGCCCGTGACCGACACCATCGACGGGTGGGCGGAGGAGGCGGCATACGAGCTCGCGGATCTCTTTGACCCCGCGGCTGTCCGGGAGGCGTGGCGGCGGCTGCGCGACGTGCCCTCCGCGAGTCAGCCGCCCTCCCTGGTGCACTGCGACGTGTCCGCCGAGAACGTCCTCATCCACCCCGACGGTCAGCTCGCGGGCGTCATCGACTTCGGCGGGCTCGGCGTCGGTGACCGGTCGATCGACTTCCTCTACGCCTGGAGCTTGGTCGACGCTCCGGCGCGAGCGGTGCTCCGCGCCGCCGCTGGGGTCGACCACGCGACCTGGGCCCGCGCGCGGGCGTGGGCGTTCGTCGGGCCGGGGCTGCTCACGATCGCCGACTATCGGGACACGATGCCAGCCCGTACGACTCGCCTGATCGGGATGGTGGAGGCGGTCGCGGCCGAGGTCGGTATGCCGTTGCGCTGACGTCGCGGCGTTCGCGTCGCGGCGCTCGCGGCGGCCGCGTCCCTGCGTCGCGGTGCTGACGCGTGGGCTGTGTCAGTGGCGGCGAGTACCGTCGGCGCAGTTCCGATGTATTCGAGCCACGGATTGGGAGCGCTGCGATGGCCGAGGTGTTGTTGTTCCACCACATCCAAGGGTTGACCGATGGCGTGCGGGCGTTCGCTGACGAGTTACGTGCGGCCGGGCACGTCGTTCACACGCCGGATCTCTTTGGGGGACAGACTTTTTCGTCAATCGAGGACGGCTTCGGATTTGCCAAGAGCGTCGGCTTCGGCGTGCTCCGGGAGCGCGGGATGGCGGCGGCTTCTGGTCTCGGCACGGACTTGGTGTATGCCGGGTTCTCCTTCGGCGTGACCATCGCGCAAGCTCTCGCGCAGACCCAGCCGGGGGCGCGCGGAGCCTTGTTGTTTTACTCCTGTATGCCGGTGACGGAGTTCGGGGAGGCGTGGCCCGAGGGCGTCCCCGTGGAGATCCACGGCAAGGAAGGCGACGAGTTCTTTGACGAGGACCTGCCGGCAGCGCGGGCACTCGCGGAGTCCACGGCATACGCCGAGCTGTTTGTCTATCCAGGTGACCAGCATCTGTTTGCCGACTCGTCGCTGGAGGCCTACGACCCCGAAGCCGCCGCGCTGCTGATGGAGCGAGTGCGCGCCTTCCTCGCGCGGGTGTGATGCCACTCAAGGGCCCGCTATGCCGAGCGGGCGCCCTGACGCACGGTTGGCATAGCGCCCAATCCCCGGCTCCCGCGGCGCACCCGCCTTCCAGCCACGACATAGCTCGTATGCCGTGAAGCCGGCGACGCACAGCTCTCGCGGGGACCGCCGTCTTTGGCAGAACACGAGGCCACTCCGCCTCGCCTGACACCTCAAGGCGAGGCCTGCCGCGCACCTGGCGCACGGCATACCAGCTGGGGGTTGTATGCCGTGGGCGCCTCAGGGCGGTCCCTGATGGCACCGTTCGGTGGGTGCCGCGAGGCTTGAGGCATGACCCGAACCAGTGCGGTGACGGGCGTGAGCGTAAGCCGCCCGGCACTGATCGCGCGCTACGACAAACCCGGCCGGTTCTACCTCCTGGCGACGCTGATCCCGTGGGTGCTGTGGTTGGTGGCGGGGTACCTCTCGCACCGGGACGAGCCTGCGAGCGCGCCGATCGCGGTCCTCGGTCTGGCCGGGCTGCTGGCGCCGATCGCGGTCGCGTGGGCGCTCATCCGGCGCGACCCAGTGCTGGTGCGGGACACGCTGCACCGGTTGGTCAATGTCCGCGAGGTGCGCCCGGTCTTTGTGCTCTTGGCGGTGTTCCTGTTGCCGGCGGCGCTGCTGCTCGCGACCGCATGCTCGGTGGCCCTTGGGTATTCACCGGACCAGTTCCTCCTGCGTGGCGGGGTGAGCTTCACTGCTGGGCTGATCCCCGGGTGGGTCGCGCTCACTCTGGCGCCAGTCGTCGAGGAACTTGCGTGGCACAGCTACGGGACCGATGCGCTGGCGTCGCGGTGGACGGTGTGGCGGACGTCGATCGTCTTCGCCGTGATCTGGGCGCTGTGGCACCTGCCGTTGGGGACGATCCAGGGTTATTACCAGGCGGAGGTTGTCGAGACGGGCGCGCTGGCGACGATCAACTTCCTGGTCTCGGTGTTTCCATTCGTCATCCTGATGAACTGGATCTACTACCGAAGTGGCCGCAACATCCTGGTCGCCATCGTGTTCCACCTCGCGGCCAATGTGGGAAACGAGATCTTCCGGACCCACCCTGACACGAAGGCCATCCAAACCGGTCTGCTGGTTGTGCTGTCGGCGCTTGTGGTGTGGCGCGAGCGTGAAGTGTTCTTCACTCAGCCCACGAGAGAGGGGGCGGTGAGGGTTGAGGCTTCGCCAGCTACGCCGCTCCCTGGGAGCGGAGGGACCCCAGAGCGTCCTTGACGTTGTCAAGCTGGGTCAACCACGGTTACTCGCGACAGCGCTCAGGCACGATGACGTTCACAACACCCTCACTTCTGTCTTGCAGTTATTCACTCGAGAGTGAAAGACTGCAAAACATGGTCGAGTCGCTGCAAGACGTCCTCCCGACCCTGATCCGGCGTCTCCGACGCTTGGGCACCGACACCGTGAAACTCGAGGTCAAGAGCGCAGCCGGAGGGCTGCCCAAGTCAACCAGCGAGACACTGTCAGCGTTCGCAAACGGCGACGGTGGCGTTCTCCTCCTTGGCCTAGACGAAGCAACTGGATTCCTGCCAGCACCCGGCTTCGACGCCCAACGGATCGCTGACGCCCTGGCCCGGGTCTGCCACGAGGACATGGAGCCGCCGATCCGGGATGACGTGGAGATCCTTGAATTCGAGGACGCGTTGGTCGTGGGGATCGATGTCTCACCACTCGACCCGACGCGGGGACCCTCTCACCTCAAACGCAAGGGCGCGTACGAGGGGTCCTTCATCCGAGGTGGCGATGGAGATCGCAGACTCACGGCATACGAAGTCACTCAACTCTTAGCCAACCACGGTCAACCCCGCGACGACGCCGAGATCGTCTCCCAAGCGACGATTGACGACCTTCAGGGTGCACGCGTCGCTGCCCTCCTCGCACGATTGCGTGCCAAACCGACGAGAGCCTTCGCGGACGTTGATGACGAACGGGCATTGATCCGCATCGGCGCGCTCGGAGTAGACAGCAGAGGTGTCGTGCGCCCCACTTTGGCAGGCATCCTGTGCCTCGGCGCTTACCCACAACAGTTCGCCCCTCAACTCTTCATCTCCTTTGTCGCCTTGCCAGGGAGCCAGCTCGGCGACTCCCTGGACGATGGAACGAGATTCCTCGACAACGTGACTTGCGATGGCACCATCCCCGAGATCTTGGAAACCCTCATCGCAGCGGCTCGCCGGAACATGAGAACAGCGGCCGTTATCCATGGAAGGGGACGGGAGGACCGTTACGACTACCCCACCGAAGTCATCCGTGAGCTGGTCGTCAATGCGCTGCTGCACCGCGACTATTCCGCTGGCTCACGCGGCACCCAGGTTCAGGTCGAGCTCTTCCCCGACAGACTGGTGGTCAAAAGCCCGGGAGGTCTCTACGGGAACGTTGTGCCCAGCCAACTGGGTGTTGAGGAAATCTCGTCCACCCGCAACGCCTTCCTAGCGAAGTTGCTCGCCGAGATTCCCGACTCTGAGGGCATGCCCGTCAGTGAGAACCGCGGTTCCGGCCTGCCCCGCGTTATGACTCGACTGCGCCGGGCTGGAATGACCCCGCCAACCTTTGATATTTCTCCAGGCCATGTGCACGTCACGGTCCCCCAACACGCACTCTTGGATCCTCCCACCGTGGAGTGGATCGCCGCGCTCCCCACCGCCCCTGGACTGACGAACGAGCAACACATCGCCTTGGCCCAAATGCGGTCTACGGGAACGGTATCCAACGAGATGCTCAGGGCCTGGGGCGTAGACTCACACGCCGCAACAGTGGCGCTCCGAGACCTCGTCGACCGTGGCTTGGCGTTGAAGTTCGGTGGACGACGCTATGCAACCTACGAACTGGTTGACGACCCTGAACGTCGCTTGGATGTCAGGGTTATTGCATCAGGAGAGCATCGCCCCGGAGTCCGAGCCCGCCGAATTGAGAGCGAACTCCAAGCCGTCATCGAATGCGTGCGCGCTGGCTCCACCACCGTCGGGACCATCGGGGAGCAACTCGGCCTCAGCTACGCAACGACCACACGCCGGGTGAATACCCTTCTTGCGCAGGGACGTTTGCTGCCGACTGCGCCTCCTCACAGTAGAAACCGCACCTTTGTGATCCCTGACCAATGAGGGTGAAGGAGCTCATCGCGGGGCTGCCGACCGCGCTCCCCCGGGACATGGAGGCGACGGTCACGGCATACCTCATGTGCAGTTGTTGAGGCGCCCGAAGCGCGCCCCGGCAGGGGGGACAATCGCCTCATGCGCATTGCGGTGACAGGTGGTTCCGGCAAACTCGGGCGGCACGTGGTTCTGCGGCTGCGGGCGAGCGGGCACGATGTGCTCAACCTCGACGCCACCGGCGAACGCTGGACCGGGTGGACCCAGGTCGACCTGAGCGACTACGGCCAGGTAGCGGACATCCTCGGCGGTGCCCACGGTGAACTCGCTCCGGTCGACGCGGTCGTGCACCTCGCGGCGATTCCCGCGCCCGGTCTGGCGCCGGACTCGGTCACCTTCCGCGTCAACCTGACGGCCACCTTCAACGTGCTCCACGCGGCGATCCGGCGCGGCATCACTCGCATCGTCATCGCGTCCAGCGAGACCGTGCTCGGGCTGCCATTCGACACCCCTCCCCCATACGTCCCGGTCGATGAGGAGTATGCCGCGCGCCCCGAGAGCGTCTACTCGCTCGGCAAGCACCTCGAAGAAACGATGGCGATCGAGTTGGTGCGCTGGCACCCGGAGGTGACAATCACCGCGCTGCGGTTTAGCAACGTTATGGACGTCGAGGACTACGCGGCCTTCCCTGGTTTCGACGCCGACGCCCGGGCGCGCAAGTGGAACCTGTGGGGCTACATCGACGGACGAGACGGCGCGTATGCCGTGGAACTCGCCCTCGCCCGCACTGGCCCGGGGTTTGATCGGTTCATCATCGCCTCGCCCGACACGGTCATGAGCAGACCCAACGCCGAGTTGCTGGCCGAGGTCTTCCCGGGCGTCGAGGTGCGGGGCGAGATCGGCGAGCACACCACGCTGCTGTCCATCGACAAGGCCCGGCGCGTGCTCGGCTACGACCCTCAACACAGCTGGCGCAACCACGTGGGCTAGGGACTGAATCGTCCAGCCGCGTCGCCATATCGTTCAAAAGATATGACTCCATGCGAACAATCAGGTCATAGCTCATAGTTATGCGCCAAGTACATTCGCGCCTGCGAGAGGGTCGACCCGTACGTCCCGGTCGACGAGGGGAACCCAGCGGCCGCAGCAGCCGTGACAGCACGAGCGCGAGGAGCCAGGAGCGCACGTCCACCGCCCGGCATACAGGTGGCCCGGCATACCTGTGGCACGGCATACCTGAGTCCGCGACTGGCGCGCGGATGCCGGCACCTCGGAGCCCGAGTGCGCTGGGGCGCGGGCCGTATCCTGCGCACCATGGTGCCCCCGATCGAGCGTGACGAGCTGCGACGATTTGCCACGTTTACCGAGGGGAAGGTGTCCCCCAAGGACGTCGCCAAGCTCTATGCCCGCGCCGAGTCGCTGGCGAGGCTGCCCCGCGCGGTGCAGCGGTGGATCGCGACGCATGCCGGCGGGCATGCGGACCTCGGCTTCGTGGTGGAGCCTTACGCGCTCTTCCTCGCGTACGAAATCACCGACGTGGAGGCGGCACGCGCGTTGCTGCCCCCCGGCTACACCCTCGCGCCCACCTCGATGTTCGCCGGCAATGAGCCCCGGTATGCCGCGATAGTCGGCGCGTTTAACGTGCACACCTCGGTCTTCTGGGGGAGTCGCGTGGAGTTCTACCTCATCGCGGAGAACACCCGGTCCGGGATGCTGAGCTGGGTCATGTGCGACTACGAGTCAAATACGATCAATTACGGCCCAGGAGAAGGCTTTTCGGGGGCGACGACGAGTCGGGCCGTCGTGACGACCACCCATCGCGGCGAGGTGCTCGTCGATGTCCGCAGCGCCGAACGGGCCAACCGGCTGACCGTGACGGCTGCGTTGGCGGGTGCGGTGTCGCGGCCGCTCGTTGCCCGGTTGTGGATCGAGGGCAACTTGTCTGTTGACTATGGCGGGCGGCTGATGGACGCCGACTCGGTGCCCTTTGGGCTGGTCTTTGACCCTGCTGAGATGGATGCGGCGCTGGACGTCGGGCTCGCGGCCATCACCGTCGAACACAACAGTTTTGGTGCCGGGCTGCTCGCTGCCGAGCCGTTCGAAGTGGCCTGCTTTCCTTACGCCCAGCACTTCTTGACGAGCACCTATCCCCGAGCGAGCCCGATCGTCGACGAGGACGGGCTTGTCGAGGCCGTGCGCGCCATCGCGGCCGTGGCCGATGCTGAGACCGACGCCGAGGCCGACTGAGAGTCTCCGTCGCGCCGGTGATGGTCGCTCGATTCGTATGCCGTTGCGCCTCACGGCGGTGTCGGCGGCGTCAGCGTCGAACTAAGAGCCGCGCTCCAGCCGACATTGCGCGCGATGTCACGTTAGAGGTCCCGCGTCCGTCTCGTGGGGCACGAACGGTCCGCCTCCTCACGTCATCGTCGTCGGCGCCCCGGCGCATCCTCGGCGTCAAGCCCCAGAACTCCTGGCGCGAATACGTGCCTAGGTGACTGACGCCGGAACGGGTGAGGATTCACACCCGGGGGTATGCCGCACAGGGCAGGACTCCTCATGGCGGCCATGTCGTTATGGACTGGAGTCAATGGCTGGCCGCACATGGGGGCTGGAGCGTCAGACCCGCCCCCGTGCCGCCATGGGCTGTCACCTGCTGACACGGCGTCGCATGACCCCGGCATCTGGTGCAGGAGCGTCGAGAGGCCAGTACGAGGTATTCCGCTGCGTATGGCTGATTTCCCTGACCGCCCGCGCAGATCATGACCATCCGCTGTGGTGCGCCTGCGAGCTCCTGCCAGACGCGGGCGTGTGCCGCATTATCGGACGCGTGGTGTGGCGCGGAACTGGCGAGCAGTGACCCCGCCACGTGCGTGAAGCCGCGCGGGCTGAGGGTGTTGAGCCAGTTGCCGTCTGAGTCACTCCAGACGATGACGGCTTGAGTGGTGTCACGGCTGTGGCTCCAGAGCAGAGTCGACAATGCCCTGCGGTTCTGGACGGTGAGGCGCGACAGCGCATAGGTGTAGGGGATGCCTGGCGGGATCTGCACCGCTTGCCAGAAGGGGGCTTCGTTAGCGTTGGCGATGGTCACGCGGCCTGGAATCCCAGCCGTGAGCCAACTCCGCTTCGCCCCCACACGAAGGGCGAGATCAATAGAGAAGTAGCGGATAGTTAGGGATCGACGGCACGCTTCCCCCAAGATCGCGATGAGGCGTGTGGCGCGCTTGCGCACCCTGTCAACAATCTCTTGCCTCGATGCCGCTCCATACCAGCGCCGCCACACCCCTTCGGAGGAGGCTTCCGGCGGACCCTCCCGGTCACGCTCGGCCGCGAGGTCGGCCAAGGTGGTCTCGGCCGCGACGAGCAGGTCGTGGAGCTCGACCCCGTACGTGGCCACGTGGTCCCCGCTGTCTTCGGCAGCGACGAGTTGTGTCGCCACAAGCGTTTCGATCCTCGGCGGCGTTTGCGGCAGATCGTCGGGGAGTAGGTCTACGTCGGGGGCGTCGGCGAGGTGTTTGATGAGGATGGCCCACTCGACTGGGACCCACAATTGCTCGAGGCTGACTCCCGCCGCGCGGATCAGGTCGACAGCCCCACCGATGTGGTCATGGTCGTCATGACTGAGGATGAGGATCTGGGGCCGATGTCTGCCCCCGGCCACGCCTACGTGCAGGGTGCGTCCCGCGTCAACGCAGATCACTCGGTCGTTGTCGCGCTGCCACACCCAACACTCCCCGTGGCCCTTCTGGCCCAGGGCACCAACGACCGCAGTCAGCGTCACCATGGCTGCCATCCTCGCGTCCCCTGGGCCATGCTGGGACCCCCCCGCGAACGTGATCTGCACGGCCCCCCGCGATTGCGCTCATAGCTCTCGCTGAACCGTCGTGGACTCATGATCGACCGCATCCTGAGCGCCTTGGGCTCTCCGCTGCGGGTGTCGTCGTTGCAGCGACACCCGCGAAATGGGATGCCGCGCACGCCAGGTATGCAGCCAGCTTCCCGATGCCCATGGGCGAGGCCACATATCGGCACCCGATGCCCGGGATGGGTCTCGCACTGCCTGCGGAAGAGATCCCCCGGTCACCGTCTGCCTCATCGCTCGGGTCAATCCCGCTCGCGCCGCTTTCGCTGGTGCTGCGCCGCTTTCGTTGGTGTTGCTCTGCCCCCACTGGGGTCACGCCCGCCGCTGCCGCCACACCCGCCAGGCTCCCGTGGCCCACAACGCCCATGCCACAAGCAGCGGCTGGAAGAAGAGGCGCGTCAGGCGCGCGCCGTCACTGTCGAGACCGAAGGCGTCTCTGCGCTCCAGCCACTGCGCGACGTTGCCAGGGAAGACGGCGACAAAGAAGGCTGCGGTCGCCCACCCGAGCGGCACACGCCACCGGGGCAGCACGACGAGCGCAGCCCCCAGGGGGATTTCGACTACGCCAGAGAGGACGACGACGAGGTCGGCATCGACAGGGACCCACGGAGGGACCTGCGCCTGGAAGGTATGCCGTGCCGGGCCCAGGTGCGCCATCCCCGCGACGAGGAGGAACGCCCCCAGCGCGAGGCGCCCGATCGTGCGCAGTGTGCTCACTCTGGGGTGGTCCTTTCCGTGCCGATTCCGTTACTGCGGTGAGCCAATCACACTCCGACGCAGACCCAGGGGTGCGCCCCCGCGGTGGGCGTGGGGGAGTCAGCCACGCGTCACCCGGAGTAGCCCCAACAGCCGCGAGGGAATCGAAGTCATTGTCGTGCGTGATGAGGGTCAGTCCATCGGCTATCGCGGCCGAAGCGACCCAGAGGTCGTTGACGTTCATGCGGCGGCCCGCCTCGTGGATGCGGACACTGACTTCGGCCCACACTTGCGCCGCTCGCACGTCCGCCGTGAGCGCCTCCACGTCGAGCGCCAGGTGCAAGGTGTCCAGCCGGCGGGCGCCGTAGGGTGTGCTGTCGGATGCCGCCAGCACACCCGCCTGCGCACACGCCTGCAACTCGGCGATGGTGACGACGCAGATGAATGCCTGGGCGGGAAGTACCGACGTGTCAAGCGGGCGACCGAGCTCGGCGGAGATCCGGACGCGGAATCCAGGAGCGCCCGATCTAAGTGAGGGTCAGGTCAGAGGGCGAAGTCATCGGTGCCCATGCCATGTCCTCGGCGAGAAGGTCATCTCGGCGCTGTCGGCCCAAAAGGACGACGAGCTCATCGCAGGGAGTGGATTGACGTCGACGACGAGCGCGACGGCGCAGCTCCGCGACGGCCTCCCCGCGCGGAGTCACGATATAGACCTCGCCACGGCGCACCCAGTCAAGCACCTTGACGGTGCAGCAGCGACCTTCGGGTCGTCATCGAGCACCGGGAGCAGGAGGCGCCCTGCCCAGGTGCGGACTCCTAACCTCGCGGGTGAAGGACCGGCCACTGGTCCAGGTCAAGGACTTGGACGCTTGCGGGCAGGTCATGCAGCTGTGGTGGCGCAAGCGGCGCCTGGCTACCCCGAACCGCGGTGGGGGCAGGCTCGTTCACCCAGCAGTCCGAGGCGATCCCGGCACGGGCGCGGCTCACCACTCGATTGCGGACCGCGTTGGCCGGGAGATCGCCGCCGGGAACCGCGCGGTCGATGAGGTCGCTCGCGCTCATCGGGTGTCGTGGCCGACGGCACACCGGGCACTGGTCGCAGCCGCGGCCCGGTGGCTACCCCGAGCCGACCCGGGTGCTGTCGATGAGACCCGCGCGACGTCGGTGCGGTGGGTCCTGGCCGACGCGGGCTGGCGTCGCACGGAACCTTGGCTGATGTCTTTCGTCGACGCCGACACCACGGGACCGGGAAGGATGCTGGGGCTGGCACCGGGACGGTCCGGGGCGTGCGTGCGCGACTGGCTCGCCGAACAGACCCCAACCTTTCGTGCCGCGATCGAGGTCGTCGTCATCGACACCTGCGCCCCGTACGCCTCCGGGATCCGGACCGCACTACCGCGCGCGGATCGCGATCGACAAGTGGCACCTGGTGGCCTTGGCCAACCAGGTCGTCTCCGACCGACTTGTGCAAGATTCAGGAGGGCGTACCGACACTGGTCAGCAGCCGTCCCATCCCGCTCAGGACCGTTCTCGTGGGAGAGTGTCGAGATGCACCAACTTGCTCGATTGTGCCTTGGCCAGCCTACGTCGCGTCCGGGATTCCCACACCAGTGCGCCATCCCCCAGCTCCGTTCCTTAGAGCGCACTATGCGCCGACACCATCAGCAGGATTTTGCGCACCACATCATCGAGACTCTCGGGCGTGGTTCGGATTGTTGAGATTCCTGGACGATCGGTAAAGAAGTCAGTATGTGTGCTATCCAAACTATTCCGAGTAGAGACCTCTTCGCCGTTCTTACCAAAATTTGTGCCCGATACTAACAGTACCCGGACCTCAGCCTCTGGCCACACCAAGGTTGTGGCGTCACGTCCGTCGACTACGACTCCACCACTCGCCGCCAGGCACCGTCTAGCGACTTCACGCTGGACCTCCATGAGAGAAGAACGAACAGCGGTATTCGCAGATGTCCGGGGAACCCCCGCCACGACCTCCGGATCACCTAGCCGAGAAGTCACGTCCTCTCCATGAATTATAATCCTGGTTGCCAATGCGACAAATTCAACACTCAACGACGAACAGGCCTCCGACACCAAATGTGGATCCAGCTGACCGACCTCTGCCCCGGAATTCAGTGTCCAGAGAGTCACGGCGCGATAGAGTAGTCCGGCATTGAAGTAGGGATAGCCCAGATTTCCTGCCAAAGACCTGCATACAGTTGATTTGCCAGTGGCTGCGGCACCATCAATTGCGATGATCACTGATGCCCCTTAGTGCCGCCATGCGACACCCGGTATCTCTGTTTCAGCGGAATTAACTTGGAAGAAGGCTCCTTCCCCCCGCTCCACCCTTCCGATCACATACAGCGGCATTCCCGAGCGCTGAAAGAGTTCAATGAGTGTCGCTAGACCAGAAGGTCGCACCGTCGCCAGCAATTCAAAGTCAACTGAATCCCCAAAGACCAGAGATTCTGGCGACACTTTGAGTACGTCGGCCGCGCGACGAACCGGCTCACTTATCGGAAGTCGTGCACCTTCGACTACGAACTTAGCGCCGCTTGAGCGCGCCAGTGTCTCGACGGCGGTCTTAAGTCCATCAGATGTGTCCATGCACGAGGAAACAGATCCGCTGGCCGCGAAAGCCCGGCCTTGCCGGACCCGCGGTGTCACACGACGCCAGCGTGAGAGTAGGTGTTCTCGATCTGGAGCCTCAATCTCGTCGAGCAAATCCCCCCGAGACAACTTCATGGCGGCACCCGCTTCCCCGGTAAGGCCAGTGATCACCAAAAGGTCACCTGGGGCCGCGCCGCTCCTCGAGAGCAAGGCTCCAGGCTCCACGAGCCCGAATGCACTAGCAGAGAGTACGACATTATCAGCCGTTCCAATATCTCCACCAACATTGATAGCTCCAACTTCACGACACGCTTCAGAAACACCCCTTAGCAAACTCTCAAAACTGGAGTCTGGCAGATCCTTCGGGTACCGAACCACGGATAGGAGAGCTAAAGGCTGCGCACCCATTGCAGCGACGTCACTCAAATTGGCGCCCGCTAGGTACCAACCCAAGTCGTATTCCGTCAGGTGGTGCTTCTCGAAGAGATGAAAACCCACCCCTCGTATGTAATCCGAGCAAGCTACAAGCACAACTTCGCTCGAAATTGCATAGGCAGCGCAATCGTCCTGAGACTCTGCGCCCAACAGCAGGCTGGCGACGCAACCATTCCCCAGAGATATCACTTGATTTCGATCTGCAGCAAGCATCGGCACCACGATGTCGCGCAGCTTCATTGGCTCGTCTCGCGGGGTCATGATTGGTTCCAATAGACCGGTCGCGCAGCGCCAAGGCCCAAGTCAATCCGCTCCGTCTCGTTCACGGACTATCCCCGACCACCGCAAGTGAGCTTGTGCTAAAAGCTCGCTCGGCCTTTACGGTGCCCACTCGCTCCAGATCAGCGCTTCCTGACAACTGGACCATCTTGTCCACACTGGCGATGTGGGATTCTCCAGCGGCAGTAACGGCCCAATCCACCAACCCCAGATCTGCGCAATAGGCCTCGACCAGGATGCGGCGGCTACTTTGGCGGATCTCTGGCTTGGGGGTCCCTATGATCCAATGATCAGGGGCGGACGATAAGATAAGATAACTAGGTTTCAAGCTCACCGCGTCTAGAGCAGCTTGGCAAGAGCTATGTTCACGATCTTTATCAACGACTGTTGAGATTGCTTCTGCCAGGCGCGTGGGTTGTCCAAGAGTCAGGTGTACATGAACGTGACGCACACAACTCGGTCCGCAGTAGTCGGGCCTTGTCCCGTGCTCGATCAACATGTAATTTGAGTAGCCGAAATTGTGACAGAGTCGTTGGGCGAGTTGATGACATGAAAGCCAAAAGGCTTTCGTTTCCTCTAGGTCTAGGCTTGCGTGGACATGCTGGTATGGGCAGATGAGGAGGTGCCCTTCGATTATGGGGGCGATATCCACCAATGCAGCCCAATCTGCCGCTGCGTGCACCAAGCGGCTAGCACCTTGGCCCTGTGACAGCAGTTCCAACTCCTCACACAGCCCTGATTCATCACAAGCGTCAGCCAAGATTCTCACAGCCCGATCTTTTCTCTCAGCCAGTGAAGATTTAGTATGGTTCGCAAAATTGGAAAATCATGGAACTTTTCTTGTCCACAAAGGATTGCGTAGAGCACTCTCGAATACTCGAGGTGCAAATCATCTAGCGACGTACTGCTGTAAGCCTCCATCATGCGGCTCCTAACAACGGTGACTGACGCAGTCATAGCGTCTAGTTTCACGCGCGTTTCTCGATCGCGCACTTTGGAAACAAGGTTCCTAACTTGAGAGGTTTCTAGCGTTTCAGACAGCTTTCGATCAATGTCAAGGAGCAGGTGCAAGTTCACGTCCCTAGGAAAACGCATGAAGCGAAGGGATGACTCCATCATCGCGAAGTCCACCAGGCCATGACCCCCGGCTTTAGTCCAGGCGAAATCTATCAAACAAGGGTTTAGTAGTTCTCCATCTGCGACAACATTGCTCAAGTGGAAGTCCCCATGATTAACACGGCCGACAAATCCTCTGGAACTCATCGCCAGTACTTGGTCAAGAGCGTCCGTCGGATTGCTATGGACGCGGACTCCGCCAATCTCGAGGGATCCTTCCGCGAATAGTCTGGCCGCACGACTTGCCCTCTTGGGACGGGTATATGGCGTCAACACAGCGGCGTAGGTAAGCTCTTGATCTGGGTCGGGGCATGCGTGCGCGCCCTCCATGAGTTTCAGAGTCTTGCGGAGCATGGGCACAATTGCCTTGGAGGCTTTACGTTTCCCCTCTAGACAGTCTTCGTAAATGTCGGAGGCGTCCACTACTCGAAAGCTTCCATCTTTCTCGTCGGCAACCTCAAGAAGGGGAAAATAGATGGCTGTGAGCGGGCCCAGTGCAATTGTATGAAAGGGCTTCACGTTGCGTATGCTTTTACCGGCGATCCCCAGCCCTTCGACTTCTTCATTCGCATCATCAACTCCCGCGATCTTGACGACATGTGGCATCTCCCTTTGTCCGGCCGGAGACTCCAGCACGTAGATGCGAGCACCGGAAAATCCGTAACGAGTCAGGGCGTGAACATTAGCTTTCCTCCAACTCGGCAGTCCGTTAGCCACCAATTGGAGTAGTTCCCAGTCATCCGCAGGGATGGTTGTGTTGATGAGTTCACATGTCAGGCCGGCCATTGGGATCATCGGCCGCGATCGGGCGGAAGCGGGAGCAAGGCCATGAGTTGAGTCTAGCGAGTGTGGTGGCTGCGCTCCCATCGATTGTCGACGCCCAGCCCACTTCTTCTCGGAAGCTCCTCCCGGCCTGCTGCCTGCGCACGGGCGGTGGTAGAGCGAGTGGGAGAGCTCGAGCTGCTGGTTGTCGTCGAGTGAGCGTTCAAACTGACGGTATCGGGCGCTGTCCTTGGCAGTCGGCTGGCTTCCTCGCCAGGCGGGTGAGAGGTCGAGGTGGGCGTGGGCGACATGGAGACATTGACAGGTCAGGCCGTGACCGTAGGAGCTGTGTCGGGTGCCGGGTCGGTTGTGGTGGGCCCATTCGTCGAACCAACGGTTCGTCCCGAGGCGGTACCGAATCTTGTCTTCGACGGCGCGGTAGTTCTCTCGTGGTGACTCCTCGCCGGCGCGCCAGATGCGAGCCTCCCATTCGCCGGCGGTGACAAGCATGTTCTCCGAGCAGGCTCGGGCGCAGCGCACTCCCATCGGGCCGGGTATGCCGAGGGCTTCTGCGGCGGCCCAGGACGTGATGTCCGAGTGCAGCCGCGCCAGCGACAGGGAGGCGAACAGGCGGACGGTCGGTTCGCTGGAGTCGGAAGCGCCGGTGAGGAGCTCAAGATACTGCTCGTGCGGGATGACTTGGGGGATGAGGAGCAGGTTGATCGGCATGCGCGCTCCGTCGGATCGCGGGGTGTCGAGGTGGTGGGACAGGCGCCGGTGCGGGGCCCGGGCGGCCATGACCAGGCGGGTCAGGGTGGCGGTCATGACGGCGCAGTCGGCCAGCCAGTCGAGCGGCCCGTCGTTCCTGGTCGGGGTGAGCTCGGTCCACGGCGTCAGCAGCGTGGCTGCGGTGTCGAGGTCGTCGGTGGCCAGGATCGCGTCCGCGGTCGCCGGCGTTTGGCCGCGAAGGGCGGGGTCGTCTGGTGGGCGTATGCCCCAGCGCGGCCCTCGGGTCGAGGTGCGGTCTGCGGCGACGGGGGCGAGGTTGGAGACCCAAGCCGCGAGGCCATCGGCGCCGGGTTGTCCGGCCAGGTGAAGGAGGAGCGTGGTCAAGTGCCGTAGGTCGGCCAGGTATGCCGCGGGCTCGGGCTCCTGTCCGAGCACCAGAACCGTCTTGCCGGTCAGGGCGGCTTCGATCCGGGCTTGGGTCGTCAGGACGGCTGGCGACGCGGACGCCGCCGCGAGGGTGGTGAGGTCGTGCTGGCACTGGTTGAGCGGCCCCTGGCCGAGCGGGTTGCCGCACACCGTGGCGGCGCCGACGCGGTGTAGGTGGGAGTGGCGTTGGTCGCGGAACGGCTGCCGGCACGACGAGCATTCGGCGACCAGGACGAGGCCGGTGTCGATGCACGCGGTGACGATGAGGAGCCGCCAGGCAGTCTTCCAAGTGCCCGTCTCGGCGATACACGCGGGGCAGATTTGGGTGCCGTGGACGGGGGCCCAGCCGCGGGCGGCGACCCGCCGGTAGGAGTACCGGTCGCCCGGGTCGAGCCCGGTGAGATCGAGCGCGGTGCCGTCGAAGGAGGCGGGGGTCGCGGCATACACGTCCTTCTTGTTGACGCGGGCGAGGGCCGCGAGTGTCGCGATGGTCTCTGGGGAGGGTGCGAGGGTGAGGTAGCGCGTGGTGGCTCCGGTGCGGCGGATGGTCGCGAGGAGCTGGGCGGTGGTGAGTCCGTTGGCGTCGGCAAGGTGTTCCAGCCACGACTCGACGGACTGGTCGGGTCGCGGTGGTACGGAGATGGGCAGGGCCGCGTTCACGTCGCCGAGGCCCAAGGTGGGCGCGCCCCCCAGGCCCTGTCGTCCGGCAGGAAAGCCTGGGTTACTTCCCGGTCCCTCGCAAGGGTGGGCGTGAAGAGGATGTCTACTACGCTCGGTGGGGTGCGCGTGGTCGATGACGCCGGCGTGACGGGGTGCTCCGATCTTATGCGCGCGGCTGTGCTGCTCTGTCAGTCGGGCTCATGGCTCCTTCCGATGGACCGCGGGAGTCCGGCACGGTCGTAGTGCTTTACTACCCCTGTGAGCCCCGAGTCTTCCACGCATCTGTCCCGCAGCCAGGTTCTCGGCTCCCGCATCGCGTACGCGCGTCGGGAGCGGGGCATGACTCAGGAACACCTGGCAGCCGATGCCGGCGTGGGACTTCAGTCGCTGCGGAAGGTCGACCAGGGACACGCCGTTCAGCCTGGGGTCTTCCACATCGCCGACATCGCCGACGCTCTGGGCTTGACCATCGGTGGGCTGCTGCCGGCACGACCGAGTCGAGTGACCTCCATCGGCTATCAGGGTTACGACATCGGTGCCTTCGTCGAGGGGGTCAAAGTTGCCGGGATCGATCTTGTGGCCGACGTGCGCCTCACTCCGTTGAGCCGCAAGCAAGGTTTCAGCAAGCGTGGCCTCAGTAAGGCGCTCGAGGAGGTTGGGGTCCGGTACGAGCATCTGCGGCCGCTCGGAAACGCGAAGGAGAACCGGCCACTGTTTGCCGGTTCAGATCTGGAGGTGGGGAGAGCGCGTTATCGCGCGAGCCTGCAAACTACCGAGGCCCGGGCCGCTCTCAAGCAATTGACCTCCTGGCGACAGGATCATCATGTCGCGCTGCTCTGCTTTGAACGGGACGAGGAGAGATGCCATCGCTCCGTAGTGCTCGAGGAGCTCGCTTAGTCGGGGTAGTAGATCCCGAGCACGTGGAATACGTGATGTCGCTTGGCTTGGTTCCCGACGAAGAAGGCGGGACGCCGGGGTGTTCGAAACATCATGTCCACGAACTTCGCTTGCAGCGCCGCCCGAACCTCAGGGTCAGGTGCGCCGTTGAGACGTCGTTGGAGCGCGACGAATTCCCAATCGATGATGCTCTGCTCATGACCCCGGCAGAGTGGTTCGAAGCACTTCCAGCGATACCGGCCCTCAAATCGAGGAGCCTCGAGCGCGCTCTTGTCCGCGGTGTCGAAGAGATCGAGTTGATTGACGTAGGCGTCGATCTTGGCTTGCTCGTCCGGCGACCAGCCTGGATGCTCAGTGACCCGGAGGTCGATGAGCTCTCGCACTGGCACGAGCCCGAGCGACGCGGCGACCGCTTCGGCTTGGTTCTCGCGGTTCAGGGAGCACATCGTGTCTGACGCTGTTGGGTCCAGCAGGGCTCGGCGTCGCTTCCACGGGTCGAGATGGTCGATGACCTTCATCGTGGACATGTCCGGTCGCCAGGACTCGACTCGGGTGTCGCCGGAGGCGGGCGTAGCCTGAACGCGGAGGATGTCGTACTTCTTGAACTGCTGATCCTGTTCCAGGAAGCGGAAGTTGATGGGGTAGAGCCGGATCCACCTTGCCTGCGTTCGGCCATGTGTCAGGCCGAGGCCGGCGACGCAGACGGTTTCACCCGACTTCGCGGACGGGTTGGGTGCGGCTTTGACGGTGACGAGGACCTCCAACTCGTCCGGGCGAGCGGGCTTCGGGGCGTCGCGCTGAGGGCCGCCGAAGAGAGCACCTTGACTGGACATTGTCAGCCCTTCTCTCGGTCGAGTCGGGCGAGCATGTAGTCGGCGACTGTGGCGGCCTCGCGGACCACGAGCATGGCGAGGTCCTCGGACACACCTGAGGGGAGGGTGCGACCGTGGCCGGTGCCTTGGAGGTTTCGGAGCCGGTTGACCTGGTCGGCGATGTTCCACGTGGACTGGTGGATGGCGCGGATCGCGTCGGCGCCTTGAAGGCTAGGGTCGACCTGCTGCGGGAGGACGTTGAGCCGTTCGCGGGCGAGGTGCCAGAGGTGGTTGTAGTCCATCTTCTCGCTCACGGGCATGCCGAGTTCCTCGAGGACGAACTTCGACACGGACTCCAGCAGCTCCTTGGCCGTGCCTATGAGCAGCGCCGGATCGGTTGTGGAGCGACGAAGGCGCTCGACCTGCTCCTCGAGGGCTGGGCGGCCGCCGGTGTCGAGGTCGACGTGGCCGAACTGTTGGAGCTGTCCGTCCTCGGTTAGGTACCACCCTGCCGAGCCCAGGGCACGCTTCAGCCGGTCGACGTCCTCTCCTGCGGCGTCGCCACCGATCAGGCCTGCGGTGCGGAGGGCTGATAGCAGCTCTTCGACAAGGTCTCGTGCTCGGGCGGGATGCCTTTGCGCCTGCCTCAAGGCCCGCAGGACCCGCCGTTCCTTGTTCGGGCCTTGGACGTCTTTGTTGTAGGTGTAGTCGTCGCCGTATCCGGTTCCGGTTAGGACTCGGCTAATCGCGCTGTGGCTCGGTCCGGCACCGCCGTGGAAGAACATGGCTATGGCTGCGCTGATGTCGTTGGTCATTGGGACGGCGGCTCGGGGGCTCATCTGGGGTCCTCCTCGTAGCGATTGGTGGGCACCGATGCGGCCGCGGACAGGGTCCGGACCTGCGCGCTGGCCAGTGAGCTAGCGAACTTTCGGGCCCTGGCAGGGGTCGTCCTAGCGGGCGAGGCGATGGGGTGCCCGCCGGCGACCTTCTCCCAGAGCCACCAAACCGCGTTGGCGTGAGAGGCGCGGCGCGTGCCGGCGCGCTGCGTCCTGGCCCACTGGATGAACCAGCGGGTAGCTCGGGCGAGATGACGGACGCGGTCCTCTAGGTCGCGGAAGTCGACCCCAAGTTCCCGAGCTGCGGCGCCGAGCGCCTTGACGACGCGTGGGGTGCGCCGGTGAGGGAAGCAGAACTGGCTCGGGCTGTGCATTCGCCGAGTTCAGGCCGCAGGCAGAGTTCTCGCGCCGCGTCGGCCCACGAGTAGACGTGCGGGTGGGTTCGGGCGATGCAGAGGGCCTCGAAGAGGCCGACCGTCGCTGCGCGGGAGTAGAAGGGAACTTACGCTTCATCGGACGAGTTCAATCTTGGCTGCATCTCGACAACAACAGCACTAGAACGGCTGGGCCATGTTGGTGAAACGGCTGTAGTGGCCCTGGAACGCCACGACGATCGTGTCGGTTGGCCCATTCCTGTGCTTAGCGACAATCAAGTCCGCCTCACCAGCCCGCGCTGATTCCTTTTCGTAAGCTTCGTCGCGGTGCAACAGGATCACCATGTCGGCGTCCTGCTCGATCGAGTTGTGGACCGCGATGCCGTTGGCGATGAAGTTGTGCCCGCCGGCCACTGTCGCGTCGAACACTTCCTCGACGCCGTCAGCCTCGACCGACACGACCGAGTCCCAGAGCACGTCGTTCACGGCATACAGCTCGAGTTCGGCCGAATCCAGCACCGCCGCAACGCGACCCAGCCGCTCCCGCGACGGCGCGTGCCGATAGATCGACGACCCGTTTACGCCACCCCAAAGCTGACTGGAATTCGCGTGTTGTCATCCCGCGCTCGGACATCACCGTGCGCACGGTGTCCCACACCTGCACCGGCACGGTGTCGACATTCGTGTTGGCAGTGACGTCGCGCACGATCGCGAGCAGCCGCTCCGCCGCCTCGCCGCGCGCGCCGTGGACCCCGATTTCGTGCAAGAAGCGCCGCTGACTGTCTGCCCCTGAAATATCGAGCGCATAACCCGGTCGATAGCCCTGCTTGCGCACCGTCCGCAGCCGCGTCGAGATCCCAAAGCGCAACAACAAGCGCGACAAATCATCGACCAGCCGCCGGGACGTCGAGGCGTAATACACCCGCCCGCCGCGCCCATTGCGATGCACCGTCACCGACCCATCGGTGGCCCAAATGTGCCGGATAAACAGCGCGATCTGCCGCTTCGACGCATAAAACAGCCGCTCCGGCACAAACTTCTCGTGACTGCGCAACCCAAACAGACCAAGCTCATCGAGCCACTCGGCGATCGGATTGCGGACACCGCGCGCAAGCCGATACGGCGCCCGCAGCCGCAACGATGTAACCCGCGCCGCGGCATACTCATCGCGCACCGCAACCACCCCGAAGAGCAGCGCCGCCTTCGTCACCGCGCGCAAGTTGGCCTCGTCGACCGAGGCATAGCGCAGCGGCTGCCGCTTGACGAACGACCCGTCGCCGAGCAGGTGCGCGAGCAGCACGACCTGGTCGTCCTCCCACGGCTCGAACCGCTCCGGCGCAGGGGTATGCCGTGGCACCGCCACCCGCGCCCCGGTGCGCAAATCGCCCAGCGCCGTCCACCCCTCATACGTGAGGAAGGGGTGATTTTCGGTGGCGCGGATTTCCTTGCCCGACGCGAGCGTCAGCTTGAAGACCGGCTTCACCCCAGTCGAGAACACGTGCGTGAGGTGGCGCCGCACATAACGCAACGATTCGTCGAGCGACCACACGGGCACATCCCGCTCGCCCGCGGCATACAGCTCGCCCATGGTCGCCTCGGCCCCGGTGTCAGCCCGCAAGACCCGCGTCTCAGCCGTCAGACAGCCCGACTCACGCAGGTCGGACATTTGGGGGCGCTTGTCGGTGCGTTGCTCGGGCCCGCGGTTGAGCTGCGAAATCGCAATCACCGGCACCTCGAGCTCCTTGGCCAGCAGCTTGAGCGCCCGCGAAAACTCCGATACCTCTTGCTGCCGACTCTCGACCCGCTTGCCCGAGGACATCAGCTGCAAATAGTCGATCACCACGAGTTTGAGTTGTTGCGTTGGCGAGCCGCCGACACTTCGCCCGGATCTCCAAGGCGACATGTTCGGCGAGTCGTCAATAAACAGCGGGCGTCCGACACCCGCCCCATCGTGGCGGCGAGGCGCTGCCAGTCGTCCTCCCGCATCGTGCCTTTACGCATGTGCGGCAACTGAATTTGTGCCTCAGCCGACAGCAAACGCATCGTGATCTCGGTCTTGCTCATTTCGAGCGAGAACACAACCGACGCCATTTTGTGCTTAATCGCCGCCGTCCGCGCAATATCCAAACCCAGCGTTGAGTTGTGGGTTGGGATCATCGACCGGCCAGCAAGATACATATGGTCAGCCGCAGCGACCTCGATGCACCGCACCGGCACCGACTCCACGGGCCGCACCGCCTCGACCTTCCACACGAGCGGTCCCAGCGCAACACCAGCAGCTCGAGCCCCATCACGCGGAACGCGCTCAATCACCAGCAGGACATGTCCTCAGCAGATCTGGGTAAGCGCCTCGCTCGTCACGATCCGCGTCTCACCAAACACCCAGTACCGCCACTGGTGTTCGGCGTCGGCGACAATGACCGAACCGTCCGAGAACTCCACCTCAAGCACAGCCGCCCAGTCGCGACCTCCGTCGCGCCAACCACACGCGTCGGGTGACCATCAGCCCCAATCACCAGGTCGCCGACCGACCTCGCCCATCGTCGTCCACCCCGTCGGCGTTGGTAGGGCGGTATCGAGGGCCAACGCCTTGCCCATTGCCGGTCTCGCCGCGAGCACAATCATCTGCGGGGTGCAGCCCATTCGTCAGCGCATCCAGATCCGTAAAACCAGTCGGCACACCGGTCATCTCGCCGGTTGCCCGATGCGACCTCAGATCGTCGACGGTCATTTCGATAATGTCGCCGAGCCGGTGATAATCCTCCCGCCCCGCTTGTCGGCCACGGCATACACTTCGGCCTGGCCGCATTGACGATGTCCTCGTCGATCGCCGCCGCCCTGCGCGTACCCGGGATTGCCGCAATCTTGGTGCCGGCCTCGACCAGCCGCCGCAAGACCGCGCGCTCGGCCACAATCTGCGCGCCCCCCGCATTGGCCGCAGTCGGCACCGACGAAATCAACTGATGGAGGTATGCCGTGCCCCCCACCCGGGCAGCGACCGCGCTTGGTCAACTCGTCCGACACCGTCACCGCGTCGGCGGGCTCCCCACGCCCATACAAATCCAGGACCGCATCAAAAATGATCTCCGTGAGCCGGCCGATAAAAAGTCGACCCCCGCAACCCCTCGACGACATCGGCGATGGCGTCCTTGCTCAGCAACATCCCGCCAAGCACCGACTGCTCAGCCGCGACATCCTGGGTGGCAACCGATCCTCGGGCGGCCCGTCGGACGCATTGAGGAAACAACTGCTGGATCGACACCGAGACCTGACCTAACCTTCCCTACGTATGCCACGTGCACGGTTCGACCCTCATGACCCATCACATCAGCGACCTCTGACAAGCCTCCGATATCGCCGAGTCGCCGACCCTCACGCTATGGCCCCCGAGTCCCCCTCAACCAACCCCTGTGGACCGCCGCGTGGACAAGGTGTGGAAACGCCCGTCGCCTTGTGCACCAGGGTGGGGACAAGGTGGGGATACCGCCAGGTATTCGCCCGAAAAGTCCGCTTCTGCCGTCCGCGCGCCCATCCACCGCTGTGGACAAGAGAAAGTTTGCGGCGTGTCCTGCAACCGCTTACCCCCGCGTCCCGCGGCGCGACGCGTCCCCCACTCCCCGTATGCCGTGTCCCCGCGTCCCAGCCCCACGCCAACCACGCCGACTCGGTATGCCGTCGCTCGCCAGCTGCTTCACCTCACCCGCCGCCCGCCGCTGAGTCATCAGGCTTACGCTTCACCCCATGTGCCGCAACATCCGCCCCCTGCACAACTTCGCGCCGCCCACGACGGCTGATGAGATCGCCGCCGCCGCACTCCAGTACGTACGCAAGATCGCGGGCACGACCGCCCCGAGCCAGGCCAATCGGGCTGCCTTCGACGAGGCCGTCGCCACCATCGCCGCCGCCACCCAGACCTTGCTCGATCAGCTCACGACGACCGCGCCGCCCAAGGATCGCGATGTCGAAGCCGCCAAGGCCCGCGCCCGCAACGCCGCCCGCTTCGGCACCGCCTAGCGCCCCCGCCCGCCCGGATGCTCCTATGGATGTCAAGCGGCGGTTTTGGTGGGGGTGTCTTGGTGTTGGGGGTGTGGTCGTAGGAGGTGGTACATCTCGCGGGCGATGGCTCGTTTGAGGCATCGGATGATGTCTTTTTGGTGAGTCCTTCGGTGGTGCGGCGTTGGACGTCGAGCCTGGGTGCAGGTGTCGTGGCGCATGTGGGACAGGGCGATGACGTGCGGGGCGTGGTTGGCGGAGCGGTCTCCGCCGCGGTTGAGGCGGTGGCGGTGTCGTTGGCCTGAGGATGCTGGGATGGGTGCTGTCCCGGTGAGGGGGTGGGCGAACGATCTTCGCTGTGTAGGCGCTCTGGGTTGTCTCCGGCGGTGACCAGCAGTTGGGCGGCGACGTGGGTGCCGACTCGGGCGGGCTAGTAGGTCCAGGGCAGCCTGGGTGGTCAGGTCTGACAGGGCGTGGTTGGGGTCGTTGATTTCGGTTCGCAGGGCAAGGTAGCGGCGGGCTAGTGACCGTAGGGCGTAGCGGGTGGCTGGCTGGTCCGGTTAGGTCGGTGCCGGGGCGAAGACGGGACAGGGTGGTGACCATGGTCAGGGTTGACAGGTGGCTCATCTGCTGACGGAGGTTTGCTGGTGCGGTGACCAGGAGGGCATGGATCTGGTTGATGCACTGGGTGCGTGCTTTCACCGCTGAGCGGTAGGCCACGTGCAGGCATCGGATCGCTTCGACGATCCCATCGCCGGTTTTGGGGGTGCCGGTCGCGGTGCCAGCGGCTGCCGTGCGTGCGGCGGCGTAGGCATCCAGCGAGTCTGACTTGCCCTTGGCGCGGCGAGCTGCACGGTCGGGGCGGTTGACCTCCACGACCACCAGTCCGGCAGCCGACAAGGCCCGGGTTAGGGCCAGCACCGTAGGACCCGGTGCCTTCTACGCCGAAAGCGTTGACCTGCCCAAACGATCGCGCCCAGGCCGCTAACGCGGCACCCGGGCGGTACTCGTGGGGAACTCACGATCGGCCAGCGGGCGCCCGAGGCGGTCGCACACGGCCGCGTGGGTAGGGTGTGTTTGTGGGTGTCGACCCCGACGAAGACCTCGCGGATCGTGTCATGATGGTCATCGTGTTCTCTGTGCCACCTTCCTCAGTCGGATGGGACGGCACGCGCCGGCTGGGCGGGCGGACAAAACAGTGACGGGGCTTCTGCTCAAGCTCCTATAAGGTCACCACGCCCGTCCGGTCGCGTGCACGGTGCCCCCGGGAACGCGGGCCGACAGATCCGCGCGAAGGCAGCTCAAACGCCTTTCGATACC
>JADKAO010000003.1 GCA_016715285.1 Actinomycetales bacterium
GCTCCGGTGGTGTCGGCGGTGTGTGGGCCGGCTAATGATGTGGTTTCGGCGTCGATGGTTGGGGTGGTGTATTCGACGGGTGCGTGGGTTGATGGTGTGGTGACGGTGTCTGCTGTGCCGGCTGGAGGGGTTTGTGTTTTGCGGCGGGTGCGGTGACGTCGTGGTCGTTTGTTGATGTGAATGAGCCGTGTCCGGTTGTGGTGACGCCGGTGGCTCCGGTGGTGTCGGCGGTGTGGGCCGGCTAATGATGTGGTTTCGGCGTCGATGGTTGGGGTGGTGTATTCGACGGGTGCGTGGGTTGATGGTGTGGTGACGGTGTCTGCTGTGCCGGCTGAGGGGTTTGTGTTTGCGGCGGGTGCGGTGACGTCGTGGTCGTTTGTTGATGTGAATGAGCCGTGTCCGGTTGTGGTGACGCCGGTGGCTCCGGTGGTGTCGGCGGTGTGTGGGCCGGCTAATGATGTGGTTTCGGCGTCGATGGTTGGGGTGGTGTATTCGACGGGTGCGTGGGTTGATGGTGTGGTGACGGTGTCTGCTGTGCCGGCTGAGGGGTTTGTGTTTGCGGCGGGTGCGGTGACGTCGTGGTCGTTTGTTGTAGCCGTGTCCGGTTGTGGTGACGCCACGCCCAGCTCAGTGGGCCGGCTAAGAGTTATGGTGGGGGTTGTTTCCAGCGGTGACGTCGTGGTCTTCTCTACGCCCGCCGGGCGGCTGGAGCACGGGCAGTGAGGTGTCGCGAACCGTGACGCTGGCCGCGGCCCTGACGGCGCTCGGCGCACTCATGGTGGTCGCCTCAGCGAGACGACGATCACCGCTTGGGACCTCATGAGCGTGGACCCGCGCCCGGACCCCAACGCCTGAGCTCCCGCACCTGCACTATCCGGCCTCTACCAGGCGGGTGAGGGTGTGCGAGCGGGGCCGCCGAGTCCGCGATTTGGTCGGGTTCGCGTGCGGGCGGTAGATTAGGTCGCTGTGTCTGGGCATGCCCAGGCCATCGAGCGTGGCATCGTCCACCTCACCCGCTTTCGCCGGGCAGTCCGGCATGGTCCGCATCGTGATCGGCACGTCCGATCCCCATGCAGAGCGTGCTCGGGAAGTGCAGGGGAGGGCACCCCGATCGGGCTTGACGCGATCGGCTCACGGGGTCACTCGGGGGCTGCTGTGCGTCGATGTGCCCCAGTCCGATTGGGCGATTACCAAGGAGCTCGCCCACCGCGAGCTGACTACATCGATACCGTACGGAGTGAAGGTTGCCAACGATCAACCAACTGGTGCGCAAAGGCCGCCAGGACAAGGTCGGCAAGACCAAGACCCCCGCGCTGAAGGGTTCGCCTCAGCGTCGTGGCGTGTGCACGCGCGTCTACACGACCACCCCCAAGAAGCCGAACTCGGCGCTGCGCAAGGTCGCCCGTGTCAAGCTCACCAGCCAGATCGAGGTCACCGCATACATCCCGGGCGTCGGTCACAACCTCCAGGAGCACTCGATCGTGCTCGTGCGTGGCGGCCGCGTGAAGGACCTCCCGGGTGTGCGCTACAAGATCATCCGCGGCACGCTTGACACCCAGGGTGTGAAGAACCGCAAGCAGGCTCGCTCGCGTTACGGCGCAAAGAAGGTGAAGTAATGCCTCGTAAAGGTCCTGCTCCCAAGCGTCCGCTCGTCGTCGACCCCGTCTACGGCAGCCCGCTCGTGACCCAGCTGGTCAACAAGATCCTCCTGGACGGCAAGAAGTCGATCGCCGAGACCATCGTCTACGGCGCCCTCGAAGGCTGCCGCGCCAAGACGGGCACCGACCCAGTCGTGACCCTCAAGCGTGCGCTCGACAACATCAAGCCCGCCGTCGAGGTCAAGTCCCGTCGTGTCGGTGGCGCGACCTACCAGGTGCCGGTCGAGGTCAAGCCGGGCCGCTCGACGACCCTCGCGCTGCGTTGGCTCGTCGGCTACTCGCGTCAGCGTCGCGAAAAGACGATGACCGAGCGCCTCATGAACGAGTTGCTCGACGCCTCCAATGGGCTCGGCGCCGCAGTCAAGCGTCGCGAAGACACCCACAAGATGGCCGAGTCCAACCGCGCCTTCGCGCACTACCGCTGGTAACCACCGCGAGAGGTATGCCGTGCCGCCAGCGAGTTGCACGGCATACCCGCGGGGTTTGAAGCCCCTCACACTGCAATGCACCCGCACGAGCTGAGACGAGAAAACTGACGTGGCACTCGACGTCCTGACGGACCTCACGAAGGTCCGCAACATCGGCATCATGGCGCACATCGACGCCGGCAAGACGACGACGACCGAACGCATCCTGTTCTACACCGGCATCACCTACAAGATCGGTGAGGTCCACGACGGCGCAGCCACGATGGACTGGATGGAGCAAGAGCAGGAGCGTGGCATCACCATTACGTCGGCGGCGACGACGACGTTCTGGAAGAACCACCAGATCAACATCATCGACACCCCCGGTCACGTCGACTTCACCGTCGAGGTCGAGCGGTCGCTGCGCGTGCTCGACGGCGCGTGCGCGGTCTTCGACGCCAAGGAAGGTGTCGAGCCGCAGTCCGAGACGGTGTGGCGTCAGGCCGACAAGTACGGCGTGCCGCGGATCTGCTTCGTCAACAAGATGGACAAGCTCGGCGCGGACTTCTACTTCACCGTCAAGACGATGGTCGACCGCCTCGGCGCGAAGCCGTTGCCGCTGCAGCTGCCGATCGGCCAGGAGAGCGCCTTCACCGGCGTCGTAGACCTGCTGCGCATGAAGGCGCTGATGTGGCGCGGCGAGACGCAGAAGGGTGAGGACTACACGGTCGAGGACATCCCGGCCGACCTCGCCGACAAGGCCGCCGAATACCGTCAGGCCCTTGTCGAGGTCGTGGCCGACGCCGACGACGCCCTCATGGAGAAGTACCTCGAGGGCGAGGAACTCACCGTCGACGAGCTCAAGGCGGGCATCCGCAAGCTCACCATCGCCGGCAAGATCAACCCGGTCATCTGTGGCACCTCGTTCAAGAACAAGGGTGTCCAGCCGATGCTCGACGCGGTGGTCGACTACTTGCCGTCGCCGCTCGACGTCCCGCCGATGATCGGCCACAAGCCCAACGACGAGGAAGTGGAGATCATCCGCAAGCCTCGGTCGGACGAGCCGTTCTCGGCGCTCGCGTTCAAGATCGCGGTGCACCCGTTCTTCGGCAAGCTGACCTATGTCCGGGTCTACTCGGGCGAGGTGCCCTCGGGCGCGCAGATCATCAACTCGACCAAGGGCAAGAAGGAGCGTGTCGGGAAGCTTTTCCAGATGCACTCCAACAAGGAAAACCCGGTCGACAAGGCTTCAGCGGGTCACATCTACGCGTTCATCGGCCTCAAGGACACGACCACCGGCGACACCCTGTGTGACCCGGTCAACCAGGTCGTCCTCGAGTCGATGACCTTCCCGGAGCCGGTCATCTCGGTGGCCATCGAGCCCAAGACCAAGGGTGACCAAGAGAAGCTCGGCGTCGCGATCCAGAAGCTCGCCGAAGAAGACCCGACCTTCCAGGTCGAGCAGGACCAGGAGACCGGCCAGACCATCATCAAGGGGATGGGGGAGCTTCACCTCGACATCCTGGTCGACCGCATGCGCCGCGAGTTCAAAGTCGAGGCCAACGTGGGCAAGCCGCAGGTCGCCTACCGCGAGACGATCCGTCGCTCGGTTGCGAAGTACGACTACACCCACAAGAAGCAGACC
Source organism: Actinomycetales bacterium (assembly GCA_016715285.1). Lineage (GTDB taxonomy): Bacteria > Actinomycetota > Actinomycetes > Actinomycetales > Dermatophilaceae > Phosphoribacter > Phosphoribacter thorii. Next base: position 3,711 of record JADKAO010000003.1, read on the forward strand.
GGTGGCTCGGGCCAGTACGCCAAGGTGCAGGTGACCATCGAGCCGCTGGACACCGCTGAGGGCAAGCTCTACGAGTTCGAGAACGCCGTCACTGGTGGTCGCGTGCCTCGTGAGTACATCCCATCGGTGGATGCAGGCATCCAGGACGCCATGCAATACGGCGTGCTGGCCGGCTACCCGCTCGTCGGGATCAAGGCCACTCTGGTCGACGGGGCTTACCACGACGTCGACTCTTCGGAAATGGCGTTCAAAATCGCCGGATCCATGGTGCTCAAGGAGGCCGTCCGCAAGGCCGACCCCGTGTTGCTCGAGCCGATGATGGCCGTCGAGGTGCGGACCCCAGAGGAATACATGGGTGACGTCATCGGCGACATCAACTCTCGTCGTGGGCACATTCAGGCGATGGAGGACGCCGCCGGCGCCAAGGTCGTGCGGGCGCTCGTCCCCCTGTCGGAGATGTTTGGTTACGTCGGAGACCTGCGTTCCAAGACGCAGGGACGGGCCAACTACTCCATGCAATTTGACTCATATTCCGAGGTGCCGCGTGCGGTGGCCGAGGAGATCGTCAAGAAGACCCGTGGTGAGTGAGACGGGTAAACTCCCGTACGCTTGCCCATAACCCCAAACACGCAAGCGCCACGTCCTACCTGACAGGCGACGGCGTTCCACCAGAGAGAGTCCTGAGGAGGACCACAAGTGGCGAAGGCAAAGTTCGAGCGGACCAAGCCGCACGTCAACATCGGCACCATTGGTCACATTGACCACGGCAAGACGACGCTGACTGCTGCAATCACCAAGGTTCTGCACGACAAGTTCCCCGACCTGAACCCCTTCACGCCGTTCGACCAGATCGACAAGGCCCCTGAAGAGCGTCAGCGCGGTATCACCATCTCCATCGCGCACGTCGAGTACCAGACCGACAAGCGCCACTACGCGCACGTCGACTGCCCTGGGCACGCCGACTACATCAAGAACATGATCACCGGTGCCGCTCAGATGGACGGTGCGATCCTCGTGGTCGCGGCGACCGACGGCCCGATGCCCCAGACGAAGGAGCACGTCCTCCTGGCCCGCCAGGTCGGCGTCCCCTTCATCGTCGTGGCGCTCAACAAGACCGACATGGTCGACGACGAGGAAATCCTCGAGCTCGTCGAGCTTGAGGTCCGCGAGCTGCTCTCGTCCTACGAGTTCCCCGGCGACGACCTCCCGGTCGTCAAGGTCTCGGCGCTCAAGGCTCTCGAGGGCGACCCCGAGTGGGCCAAGACCGTCCTGGAGCTCATGGACGCGGTCGACGAGTACATCCCCGAGCCGGTCCGCGCGACCGACAAGCCGTTCCTCATGCCCGTTGAAGACGTCTTCACGATCACCGGTCGTGGCACCGTCGTCACCGGCCGTGTCGAGCGTGGTCTGCTCAAGGTCAACGAGGAAGTCGAGATCGTCGGCATCCACGAGAAGTCGGTCAAGACCACCGTCACCGGCATCGAGATGTTCCGCAAGCTGCTCGACGAGGGTCGTGCGGGCGAGAACGTCGGCCTGCTCCTTCGTGGCATCAAGCGCGAAGACGTCGAGCGTGGCCAGGTCGTGTGCAAGCCGGGGTCGATCACCCCGCACACCGAGTTCGACGCGCAGGTCTACATCCTGAGCAAGGACGAAGGTGGCCGTCACACGCCGTTCTACGACAACTACCGTCCGCAGTTCTACTTCCGCACCACGGACGTGACCGGCGTCGTCAAGCTCCCCGAGGGCACCGAGATGGTCATGCCCGGTGACAACACCGAGATGGCTGTCACGCTGATCCAGCCCATCGCCATGGACGAGGGCCAGGGCTTCTCGATCCGCGAGGGTGGCCGCACGGTCGGCTCGGGCAAGGTCATCAAGGTCACCAAGTGACCCAGTGACCCAGTGACTCACTGAGACACACGGAGGGGCCCGGACCACACGGTCCGGGCCCCTTCGCTGGTTCCCCGACGTCTCCTCCCAGTCAGGTATGCCGCGAAATGTCAGAAGTGGTGGCTTCAGACGCCCTGAAGCCACCACTACTGACATCTCGCGACGGCATACCCTGTGCGCATGAAGCGGTTCGGGACTCTCGCAGCAGCCCTGACCCTGGTCGGGGCGACAGCGTGCACGGCCGCACCCCACCCAGGCACCACGACCGACCGACCCTTCACGGTCACGCCAGCGGGAGAGTTCGCCCGGCCATGGGCAATGGCGTTCATCCCCGGCACCTCGACCGCACTCATCACCGAGCAGACTGGTACGCTCCACCTCCGCGCCCCAGACGGCACGACGCGTCAGGTGACGGGCACCCCCCAGGTCGTGGACCGTGGCCAAGGCGGATTGGGCGACGTGGCAGTCCTCTCGACGCCGCTGGGGCAGGCGAGCCCAGCCCCACCCACCACTGTGCAGATCTATCTCACCTGGGTCGAGGCTGGCCCAGCTGACCTCACCGGAGCAGTCCTCGGCCGCGCCACTCTCGACCCAGCCAAGGCGGCCCTCACCGACCTCACGATCCTCTGGCGACAAACGCCCAAGGTCAGCGGCGACGGGCACTTCAGCCACCGGATCGCCTTCGACCCCGACGGGCAGCACCTCTTCCTCAGCTCCGGAGACCGCCAGAAGTTCGACCCCGCCCAGGACCCCGCCCAAGATCTCGGCAAGATCATCCGGATGGGGCTCGACGGCTCCAACCCCGAGCACTGGACCCTCGGCCATCGCAACCCGCTCGGCCTCGCCTTCGACCCCCAAGGCCGCCTGTGGTCGACCGAGATGGGACCCAAGGGCGGCGACGAGCTCAACCTCATCACCCGCGGCGGCAACTACGGCTGGCCGCGCGTGTCCAACGGGAGCCACTACGACGGTCGCCCGATCCCTGACCATGCGCCCGGCGACGGCTTCGTGGCTCCGCTCGCCTCGTGGGATCCGTCGATCTCCCCGGGGTCGCTCATCATCTACACCGGCCCCGCCTTCCCGAAGTGGCGCGGCGACGCAGTTTTTGGCGCGCTCAGCGGCCAGGCCCTCGTCGTCGTCGACCTCGCCGAGGGAACGGTCGCACGCCCGGCCGACATCTACCCCATGGGTCAGCGGATCCGTGAAGTCGAGCAGGCCCCCGACGGCACGCTGTGGCTCCTCGAAGACGGTGAACCTGGTCGCGCCGGTCGCCTCCTGCACGTCACCCCGGCGGGCTAAGGTCAGGCCGTGGACCTCCTGACCTTCCTGGACGACAGCCCCACGCCATTCCACGCCGCGGCCAATGTCGCGACGCGACTCGTGGAGGAGGGGGGCTTCACCCTCATCTCCGAGCGCGAAGCCTTCCCCACAACCCCAGGCCGGTATGCCGTGCAGCGAGACGGCGCGCTCGTCGCCTGGGTGCACGCTGAGGCGCACACCCCGATCACGCCGTGGCGCATCATCGGCGCCCACACCGACAGCCCGACGTTCAAGGTCAAGCCCCGGCCAGACCTGAGCAAGACCGGCTGGCAGCTGCTCGCCGTCGAACCTTATGGCCCGCCGATCTTCAACTCCTGGCTCGACCGTGACCTCGGCCTCGCTGGTCGGGTCATGATCCGCGATAGCTCCCACGACACGGGCATCCGAGCCGAACTCATCCACGACCGCCGCGCCCTCCTGCGGATTGCCCAACTCGCGATCCATCTGGACCGCGGCGTCAACGAGCGCGGCCTGCAGCTCAACCCGCAGAACCACCTCGTCCCGCTGTGGGGCACGGGCGACCAGCCGACGAGCCTCACGGCATACCTCGCCGAGCAGCTCGACTGCCGCAAGAAGGACATCCTGAGCTACGACCTGTCACTCACCGATACCCAGCCCGCTGCGCTCCTCGGCCTCGCACAGGACCTCATCGCCTCCCCGCGACTGGACAACCTCGCGAGCTGTCACGCCGCGACCGAAGCCCTCCTCGCCGTCGCTCGCGAACCCAAGGGGACGGCATACCGGCCCGCGATGGTGCTCTTTGACCACGAGGAGGTCGGGAGCCGGTCCGAGCGGGGCGCGGCCTCGCCGCTGCTCGGCGCCATGCTTGAGCGGGCGGGAGGCGGGGCTCGCGAGGACTATTGGCGCGCGCTGGCCGGCACCGTCGTTGCCTCCGCGGACATGGCGCACGCGACCCACCCCAACTATGCCGAGCTCGCCGAGCCCAACCACCGCGTCGTCATGCATGGGGGACCGGTCCTCAAGGTCCACTCGGAGCTGCGCTACGCCACCGATGGCCAGGGCGCCGCGTTGCTGCGGCTCGCGGCCGAGCAGGCGGGGGTGCCGCTGCAGACCTTTGTGACCCGCTCGGACCTGCCCTGTGGGAGCACGATCGGCCCGATCACCGCGGGCCAGCTCGGCGTGACCACGGTCGACGTCGGAGCGCCGATGCTGTCGATGCACAGCGCGCGCGAGCTCGCTGGGGTGCCCGACCAAGCGATGTATGCCGCGCTGCTTACGGCCTTCCTGGCAGCCCCAGCAGCGCGTTCTCGACGACCTCGGCAAGGGCGGGGTGGATCCAGTACTGTCCGCGTGCCACGTCGACGGCCGACTGCTTAAAAGACGCTGCCTGGATCAGCGGCTGAATGAGCGTACTCGCCTGCGGCGCAACACAATGCGCAGCAAGGATGGTGCCGCTCGGGGATGCGTGGACGATGAGGAGCCCGTCGGAGTCTTCTAACGCCCACCCGTATGCCGTGTCGCCCACTCGCTGGACGGCCGTCACGTAATCGACTCCGGCAGAGTCGAGTTGGGCTCTCGTGGGCCCGAAGGATGCGACTTGTGGGGACGTGAAGACCGCGTGTGGCACTGGCCGGTCGTCGGTCTCCCGCGGCGGCCCGGGAAGTCGCCCCCACGCGACCGCGAGGTTGTGCGCCACGATCCGCGCTTCGTGGTTGGCGACGTGCTTGAGCTGATGGGCTGAGCTGATGTCGCCGAGCGCCCACACGCCAGCAGCAGTGGTCCGCAGCTGCGAGTCCACAACCACCCGCCCGTCGTCGTGGCACGCGAGTCCGCCCGCTGCTGGGTGGAGCCAATCGGTGTTGGGTTGCCGCCCGACCGCGAGCAACACCACCTCGGCCGCCTCGGTCACAGCACCACCGGGGGTGTCGAGCTCGAGCTGCCAGAGGTCGCCTTCGCCTTCGCCTTCGCGGCGCGCGGCCCGGATCGTCGTGCCCACGTGGAGGGTATGCCGTGCCGCCGCGGCCCGCGTCACCGCCTCCTGGACCTCGGTCTCCTCTGCGCGCAGCAGGGTTGCGGACCGCTGGACCTGAACTACATCCACGCCAAGCCCGCTGAAGACATGCGCAAACTCGCACGCCACGAAGCCGCCGCCGACGATGATCATCCGCTCGGGCAGGGCATCCAGTCGCATCACTGTGTCTGAGGTGTGCAGCCCGCGCGACGGGTCGGGCTCGCGCAGGCCGTCCACGGCATACCCCCTCGGTCGGCCCCCGGACGCGACGACGATCCGGTCAGCGGTGATCTCCTCGCCGGTGCCGAGCGCGAGGCGACGGTCGCCGACGAACCGGGCGCGGGCGGCATACACCGTGACGTCTGGGTCCTCGCGGCGATAGCGCTCGCCGCCGGCCGCGATGGGATCGATCCGGCCAAAGACCCGGTCGCGGATCGCGGGCCAGTCGACCTCTGGCGCACCGAAACTCACCCCGAGGCGCGCGCTGTCGCGAGCCTCGACCACGCGGTCGGCCGGCAGCACGAACATCTTGGTCGGGATGCAGCCGACGTTGAGACAGGTGCCGCCGAAGGTGCCCGCCTCGATGATCGCGACGTCGAGTCCGGCCAGCTCCGGAGTCAGCAGCGAGTTGCCCGAGCCCGAACCGATGATGACCAGGTCGTGATGCATGAAGGCGAGGCTAGCCGGGCAGGTGGGAGGGTATGCCGGTGCGTACCCGCGATGTCGTCCTGGCCGTCCTCGTCACCATGGTGTGGGGGATGAACTTCGTCGTCATCGAGTGGGGCCTGCAGGGAGTGCCGCCGCTGCTGTTTGTCGCGATGCGGTTCGCGCTCGTTGTCTTCCCGGCAGTCTTTTTTGTGCGGCGACCGGCGGGGCGCTGGTTCGACATCGCACTCGTCGGCTTGCTCATGAGCGTGGGACAGTTCGGATTCCTGTATTCGTCTCTCGCAGTAGGCATGCCGCCCGGGCTCGCGTCGCTCGTCTTGCAGATCCAGGCGGCATTCACCGCTGTCTTTGGGATCCTCATTTTGCGCGAACACCCCACTGCGGCACAGAAGTTCGGCGTGGCGCTCGGCCTGCTCGGCTTGGGCATCATCGCGCTCGGGCGCGGGGGAGATGTGTCGGCACTCGGTCTCGGCCTCTGTGTCGCGGCGGCGTCGTGCTGGGCCGCGGGCAATATCGCCGCCCGTCGTCTCAAAGGTGTCAACGGACTCTCCCTCACGGTGTGGTCGGGTCTCGTCGTCCCGCTGCCACTCCTCGCGCTCTCCCTGGTCGTCGACGGGCCAACAACAGTCGGGTATGCCGTCACGCACCTCACGCTCGCGAACTGGGCGTCCACGGCATACACCGCCGGTGCTGGCCTCGCTCTTTGGCTATGGCGTGTGGAACTCACTCCTGTCGCGCCACCCAGCCGCGAGTGTTGCGCCGTTCTCTCTGCTCGTGCCTCTGGTGGGGATCACGACGGCCTTCCTCGTGCGTGGCGAGCGGCCTACGGTGTGGTCGGTCGTCGGCGGATTCCTCCTGCTGGGGGGCGTGGCGGTCACGGTTTTTGGCCCGAAACTGACCCGATTTGGCCGCACCGTCGACCCTCTGGCACACTAGACCGGTTGCCTGACGCGCGGCGTCTTGTGCTGGGTGGAACCAGCGCGGACACCGCCGCCTCTCGGCCGGAAGCAGGAGCCTCGCACGAGCGGGGTTTCGCACCGGCTCGGACACGGACCGTGGCCCGAGAGAAGCGCAGGTTCCGGTCATTGGCCGGATCAACGACAACCCGACTCGGGCACGAGAGTGCCATGGGCGGGCCGCGGAGCGGGGCGCGACACGCCCGACCGCGGGGGTCGGTGAACCGAGGTGGCTGGTTGTTGGCAGGTGTTTGGCGAGAGAGAGACGGAACCTTCGATGGCGGGACAAAAGATCCGCATCCGCTTGAAGTCCTATGACCACGAAGTCATTGACAGCTCGGCGCGCAAGATCGTCGACACGGTGACGCGTGCGGGTGCAACGGTCGTCGGCCCAGTGCCGTTGCCGACGGAAAAGAACGTTTTCGTCGTGATCCGGTCACCCCATAAGTACAAGGACTCGCGTGAGCACTTTGAGATGAGGACGCACAAGCGACTCATCGACATCATCGACCCGACGCCCAAGGCCGTCGACTCGCTCATGCGACTTGACCTGCCGGCCGACGTCAACATCGAGATCAAGCTCTAAGGGCTTAAAGGACATCGCGATGAGTAACGCTACGCGCACACAGAAGGGTCTGCTGGGCACCAAGCTCGGCATGACCCAGGTTTGGGATGCCGACAACCGGCTCGTCCCCGTGACCGTGATCCAGGCTGGCCCCAACGTGGTCACCCAGGTCCGCGGCGACGCGGATGGGTATGCCGCTGTTCAGCTGGCCTACGGCGAGATCGATCCCCGCAAGGTCAACAAGCCCATGAAGGGCCACTTCGAGAAGGCCGGTGTGACCCCGCGTCGCTTCCTCCTCGAGCTGCGCACCGCAGACGCTGCTGACTACTCCGTCGGTCAGGAGATCACTGCCGAAGCCTTCGAGGCTGGCCAGAAGATCGACGCCACGGGCACGACCAAGGGCAAGGGTTTTGCCGGCGTCATGAAGCGTCACGGCTTCCACGGTGTCTCGGCCTCACACGGTGCCCACCGCAACCACCGCAAGCCCGGCTCGATCGGCGCCTGCGCCACCCCGGGTCGCGTCTTCCGGGGCCAGCGCATGGCCGGCCGCATGGGCGGCGTTCGCCAGACCACCCAGAACCTCATCATCCACGCTGTGGACGCCGAGCGGGGCCTGCTGCTTGTCAAGGGTGCCGTTCCTGGCGCTCGCGGCAGCGTCGTCCTGATCCGCACCGCGGCGAAGGGGGCCTGATCCCGATGGCTAAGACAAGCAAGGTTGACCTCCCGGCCAACATCTTCGACGTCCAGGTCAACGTGCCGTTGATCCACCAGGTCGTCGCCGCTCAGCTCGCCGCTGCCCGCCAGGGCACGCACGCGACCAAGACGCGCGCGATGGTCTCCGGTGGTGGCCGCAAGCCGTACCGCCAGAAGGGCACCGGCCGCGCCCGTCAGGGCTCGACCCGTGCGCCGCAGTTCGCCGGTGGTGGCATCGTCCACGGCCCGCAGCCGCGCGACTACTCGCAGCGGACCCCCAAGAAGATGAAGGCCGCCGCCCTGCGCGGTGCCCTCTCTGACCGGGCTCGCAACGGCCGCGTCCACGTCCTCGACAGCCTCGTCCCCGGCGACTCGCCGTCGACGTCTGCTGCCGCTAAGGCGCTCTCGGGCCTGAGCTCACGCGCCAAGATGCTCGTCGTGTTGGACCGCTCAGACATCGTGAGCTTCAAGAGCGTCCGCAACCTCGGCTCGGTCCACGTGCTGATGGCCGACCAGCTCAACACCTACGACGTGCTGTGCGCCGACGACGTGGTGTTCACCAAGAGCGCCTTTGACGCGGTCGTCACCCGTCTGGGCGACGGACCCGAATCAGCCACGGCCGTTGCGACCGAGGAGGACGCCAAGTGAGCAACATCCACGGCAAGGACCCGCGCGACATCCTGATCGCCCCGGTCGTTTCCGAGAAGTCCTACGGCCTGCTCGACGAGGGCAAGTACACCTTCGTCGTGGACCCGCGTGCCAACAAGACCGAGATCAAGATCGCCGTCGAGCAGGTTTTCGGCGTCAAGGTCGACAAGGTCCACACGCTCAACCGTCAGGGCAAGGCGCGTCGCACCCGCTTCGGGCTCGGCAAGCGCAAGGACACCAAGCGCGCGATCGTCTCCCTCCGCGAGGGTTCGATCGACATCTTCGGCAGCGTCTCCTGACGCCGCGGTAGGGACCAAGAGGAACACACATGGGTATCCGTAAGTTCAAGCCGACCACGCCGGGCCGTCGCGGCTCGTCCGTGGCGGACTTCGTCGAGGTGACGAGGTCGACGCCGGAGAAGTCACTCGTCCGCCCGATCTCCAAGACCGGTGGCCGCAATAACGCGGGCCGGATCACCACCCGTCACATCGGTGGTGGCCACAAGCGCGCTTACCGCGTCATCGACTTCCGTCGTCATGACAAGGACGGCGTGCAGGCGACGGTCGCGCACATCGAGTACGACCCGAACCGCACCGCCCGGATCGCGCTGCTGCACTACGCCGATGGCGAGAAGCGCTACATCCTGGCCCCCAACAAGCTCAAGCAGGGCGACGTCGTCGAAAACGGCGCCTCCGCAGACATCAAGCCTGGCAACAGCCTGCCGCTGCGCAACATCCCGACCGGTACGGTCATCCACGCCATCGAGCTTCGGCCCGGCGGCGGGGCCAAGATCGCCCGTTCGGCTGGTTCGCGCGTGCAGCTCGTCGCCAAGGATGGTCCCTACGCCCAGTTGCGTATGCCGTCCGGCGAAATCCGCAACGTCGACGTCCGCTGCCGCGCGACGATCGGTGAGGTCGGCAACGCCGAGCAGAGCAATATCAACTGGGGCAAGGCCGGCCGCATGCGCTGGAAGGGCAAGCGCCCGACCGTCCGTGGTGTCGCCATGAACCCGATCGACCACCCCCATGGTGGTGGTGAGGGCAAGACCTCCGGTGGTCGCCACCCGGTCTCGCCCTGGGGCCAGCAAGAGGGCCGCACCCGCAAGTCCCACAAGGAAAGCGACAAGCTCATTGTGCGTCGCCGTCGCACTGGCAAGAAGCGTTGATCAAGGAGCCGTTGACAGATGCCTCGTAGCCTCAAGAAGGGTCCCTTCATCGACGACCACCTTCAGAAGAAGGTGGATGCGCAGAACGATGCTGGCACCAAGAACGTCATTAAGACCTGGTCTCGCCGGTCGGTTATCAGTCCGGACATGCTCGGTCACACACTCGCCGTGCACGACGGCCGCAAGCACGTCCCGGTCTTCGTGACCGAGTCGATGGTCGGCCACAAGCTTGGCGAGTTCGCCCCGACGCGGACCTTCAAGGGTCACGTCAAGGACGACAAGAAGGGTCGTCGTCGCTGATGGCCGCCAAGAAGGAAGCAGAAGTGGAAGCACCTGTGCTTGAAGCCCAGGCTGTCGCCCGCCACGTGCGGGTGACGCCGATGAAGGCCCGTCGTGTCATCGACCTCATCCGTGGCAAGGCCGCAACTGACGCCGTGTCCGTGCTGATGTTCGCGCCTCAGGCCGCGTCGGAGCCGGTGCGCAAGGTGCTGCAGAGCGCCATGGCCAACGCCCGCGTCAAGGCCGACCAGGCGTCGACCGCGTTCGACGAGCGCGCGCTCGTCGTGTCCGCGGCATACGTCGACGAAGGCCCGACGATGAAGCGGTTCCGGCCGCGCGCCCAGGGCCGCGCGTCCCGCATCAACAAGCGCACGAGCCACATCACAGTCGTTGTGTCGCAGCCCGAGATTGCTGCCGCACGGAGCCGGAAGGGAACCCGCTGATGGGTCAGAAGGTCAACCCGAACGGCTTCCGCCTGGGGATCACCACTGAGCACAAGAGCCGCTGGTTCGCGGACTCGACCAAGTCGGGTCAGCGCTACCGCGACTACGTCAAGGAAGACGTCGAGATTCGTCGTCTCATGGACAAGGGCATGGAGCGTGCCGGCATCTCCCGCGTGGAGATCGAGCGCACCCGTGACCGCGTCCGCGTCGACATCCACACCGCGCGTCCGGGCATCGTCATCGGTCGCCGTGGTGCCGAGGCCGACCGCATCCGCGGCGAGCTCGAGAAGCTCACGGGCAAGCAGGTGCAGCTGAACATCCTCGAGGTCAAGAACCCCGAGATCGACGCGCAGCTGGTCGCCCAGGGCATCGCCGAGCAGCTCTCGGCCCGTGTCTCCTTCCGTCGCGCGATGCGCAAGGGCATGCAGTCCGCCCTGCGCGCCGGCGCCAAGGGCATCCGGGTCCAGTGCTCCGGCCGTCTGGCTGGCGCCGAAATGAGCCGCTCGGAGTTCTACCGCGAGGGTCGCGTCCCGCTGCACACGCTGCGCGCCAACATCGACTTCGGCTTCTACGAGGCCAAGACGACGTTCGGGCGGATCGGCGTCAAGGTGTGGATCTACAAGGGCGACCTCACTGCCCGCGAGCTGGCTCAGCAGCAGGCTGCCGCACCGCGCGCCCCCCGTGGCCCGCGTCGTGACGGCGCCGACCGCCCGAGCCGTCCCACCCGTGGTGGCCGCAGCGACCGTATGCCGTCCACTGACGCCCCCGAGGCGTCCGAGTCGACCGGCGCGACCGAAGCAGCAGGAGCTCCTGTGCTCGCCGCAGCCGGCACCGAGAATGAGCAGGCCTGACCATGTTGATTCCACGTCGTGTCAAGCACCGTAAGCAGCACCACCCGGACCGCCACGGCATGTCCAAGGGTGGCAACGCCATCGCTTTCGGCGAGTACGGCATCCAGGCCCTCGAGCCCGCCTACCTCACCAACCGCCAGATCGAGTCCGCGCGTATCGCGATGACCCGGTACATCAAGCGTGGCGGCAAGGTCTGGATCAACATCTACCCCGACCGTCCGCTCACCAAGAAGCCGGCCGAAACCCGCATGGGTTCCGGTAAGGGTTCGCCGGAGTGGTGGGTGGTCAACATCAAGCCCGGACGCGTGATGTTCGAGCTGGCTGGTGTGCCGGAGCCGGTGGCCCGTGAGGCCATGCGTCTGGCGATGCACAAGCTGCCGATGAAGTGTCGTTTTGTTCGTCGTGAAGGTGGTGACATCTGATGGCTGTGGGTACCAAGGACTTGGCTCCCGACAACCTGCGTGGGTTCGATGACGAGCGTCTCGTCGACGAGCTGCGCAAGGCCAAGGAGGAGCTGTTCAACCTGCGGTTCCAGTCCGCCACCGGCCAGCTGGACAGCCACGGCCGACTCCGCGCGGTGAAGCGGGACATCGCCCGCATCTACACCGAGATGCGCGAGCGCGAACTCGGCATTTCGGCGCCGCCGGCCCCCAAGGCCGAGCCGGTCGACCCCAAGGCTGACAAGAAGGCCGCTAAGGCCGAGAAGAAGGCGAAGGCATGAGCGAGCACGACATGCAAGACGCGCCCGTCCACGCAGATGGGCAGCCGGTGCACGACGCACCAGTGGCGTCGGACCGCAAGGACCGCAAGACCAAGCAGGGCTACGTCGTCAGCGACAAGATGGACAAGACCGTCGTCGTTGAGGTCGAAGAGCGGGTCAAGCACCCCCGCTACAGCAAGGTCATGCGTCGCAGCAGCAAGGTGAAGGCTCACGACGAGGCCAACTCTGCTGGTGTCGGCGACCGCGTCCTCATCATGGAGACCCGTCCGCTGTCGGCCACGAAGCGCTGGCGCATCGTGGAGATTCTGGAGAAGGCAAAGTGATCCAGCAGGAGAGCAGGCTCCGCGTCGCGGACAACACGGGGGCCAAGGAGCTGCTGTGCATCCGGGTCCTCGGTGGCTCCGGCCGCCGGTATGCCGGTATCGGTGACACGATCGTCGCGGCCGTCAAGGACGCGATCCCTGGTGGCAACGTCAAGAAGGGCGATGTCGTCAAGGCCGTCATCGTCCGCACGGTGAAGGAGCGTCGTCGTCCAGACGGTTCCTACATCAAGTTCGACGAGAACGCTGCCGTCATCCTCAAGAATGATGGCGACCCGCGTGGGACCCGTATCTTCGGCCCGGTTGGGCGCGAGCTTCGTGACAAGAAGTTCATGAAGATCATCTCCCTCGCTCCGGAGGTGCTCTGACTTATGGCCACCGCGAAGGCAAAGATGAAGATCAAGAAGGGTGACCTCGTCCAGGTCATCTCCGGCCGCAGCCAGAAGAACGGCGGCGACCGGGGCAAGCAGGGCAAGGTCATTGCCGTCTACCCCGAGACGCAGCGCGTCCTCGTGGAAGGCATCAACCGGGTCACCAAGCACGTCAAGGCCGGCGCCACCACTCGTGGCACCCGCACTGGCGGCCTGATCCACGCTGAGGCCCCCCTCCACGTGAGCAATGTTGCTGTCGTCGACCCCGACAAGAACGTCCCGACCCGCATCAAGACGCGCGTCGAGATGGTCGAGCGCGATGGTCGGACCAAGGCGAGCCGCGTCCGCGTGGCCGTCCGCTCCGGCAAGGACCTGTGAGGCAGCCATGGCTGAGACCGCTGAAATGACCGTCAAGACCCCGCCCCGCCTCAAGGCGCGTTACCGCGAGGAGATCAAGCCTGCGCTGCAGGAGCAGTTCTCCTTCGGCAACGTCATGCAGGTGCCGGGTGTCGTCAAGGTTGTCGTCAACATGGGTGTCGGTGACGCCGCCCGCGACAGCAAGCTCATCGAAGGTGCCGTCAAGGACCTCACCGCGATCACGGGTCAGAAGCCCGTGGTCACCAAGGCCCGCAAGTCGATCGCCCAGTTCAAACTGCGTGAGGGTATGCCGATTGGTGCCCACACGACCCTCCGTGGCGACCGCATGTGGGAGTTCCTCGACCGGCTCGTCACCGTTGCGCTCCCGCGTATCCGTGACTTCCGTGGGTTGTCGCCCAAGCAGTTCGACGGCCGCGGCAACTACACCTTCGGTCTGACCGAGCAGTCGATGTTCCACGAGATTGACCAGGACCGCGTCGACCGCGTGCGTGGCATGGACATCACCGTCGTCACGACTGCAAAAAACGATGACGAAGGCCGCGCATTGCTCAAGGCCCTCGGCTTCCCCTTCAAGGAAAACTGAGAGGACCAGCCATGGCTAAGACCGCTCTCGTCAACAAAGCCAACGCCAAGCCCAAGTTCAAGGTGCGTGGCTACACCCGCTGCCAGAAGTGCGGACGCCCGCACTCGGTCTACCGCAAGTTCGGCCTCTGCCGGATCTGCTTGCGCGAGATGGCCCACGCGGGCGAGCTTCCCGGCGTGACCAAGAGCTCCTGGTAACAGCAGCTCCACCAGAACGTTTTGCACCACCACTGATCTACCCACCGCACGACGACACCGTAGGTCGAGCAGGAGGGGGAGGCGGGCTCTCGAGCCAGCCACCCGGCATACCTCCTGCTTGAAACCCCGGTGAGGAAGGGCACGAAGCCCGATGACGATGACCGACCCGATTGCGGACATGCTCACGCGTGTGCGCAATGCCAACTCGGCACACCACGACAGCGTGGCCATGCCGTATTCCAAGATCAAGGCCAATATCGCCGACATCCTCGAGCGTGAGGGCTACATCGCGGGTTCGACCGTGTCTGACGCGGAGGTCGGCAAGACGCTGACCATCTCGCTCAAGTACGGCCCTAACCGTGAGCGGTCCATCGCCGGTGTCCGCCGGGTCAGCAAGCCCGGTCTGCGGGTTTACGCCAAGTCGACCAACCTGCCGCGCGTGCTTGGCGGCCTCGGTGTGGCGATCATTTCCACCTCCACCGGCTTGTTGACCGACAAGCAGGCGCACGAGAAGGGCGTCGGCGGGGAAGTCCTCGCCTACGTCTGGTAAGGGAAGCTACTCATGTCTCGTATTGGACGCCTCCCGATCCCGATCCCGTCCGGAGTCGATGTTGCCATCGACGGCCAGGACGTCACCGTCAAGGGTCCGAAGGGTCAGCTCGCGCTGACTATCGCGAGCCCCATCACTGCCGCCGCCGGCGACAACGGCTCAATTGAAATCAGCCGCCCCGACGACGAGCGCGACTCGCGATCGCTGCACGGTCTGACTCGCACGCTCATCGCCAACATGGTGCAGGGCGTGACCGCGGGCTACGAAAAGAAGATGGAGATCGTCGGTACGGGTTACCGCGTCGTCGCCAAGGGCGCTGACCTGGAGTTCGCGCTCGGCTACAGCCACCCCATCCTCGTCAACCCGCCGGCTGGCATCACCTTCGCGGTCGAGACCCCGACCAAGTTCTCGGTCCAGGGCATCGACAAGCAACTCGTGGGTGAGGTCGCCGCCAACATCCGCAAGCTGCGCAAGCCCGACCCATATAAGGCCAAGGGTGTCCGCTACGCAGGCGAGCAGATCCGTCGCAAGGTCGGAAAGGCCGGGAAGAAGTAAGCCATGGCAATGATCATCAAGCGCGGCCGGAGCAAGACCGCCGCCCGGATCCGGCGCCAGGTGCGCGGCCGCAAGAAGGTTCATGGCACGACCGAGCGTCCGCGCCTGGTCATCTCGCGCTCGAGCCGTCACCTGTTCGTTCAGGTCGTCGACGACACCGTGGGCAAGACGCTCGCGTCTGCCTCGACGATGGAAGCCGACCTGCGTTCGCACGACGGCGACAAGACCGCCAAGGCCAAGAAGGTCGGCGAGCTCATCGCCGAGCGCGCCAAGGCTGCTGGCATCGACGCCGTGGTCTTTGACCGTGGCGGCAACAAGTACCACGGTCGGGTCGCGGCGATTGCCGACGGTGCCCGCGAAGGTGGGCTGGCCCTGTGACCGTGACTACGCAGATGGACGCAATGACTGAGATGAGGAACAGCTGATGCCCGGACCACAGCGTCGAGGCACCGGAGCGGGTGCCGGCACCGGCAACGAGTTCGGCGGCGACCGCGAGCGTCGTGGCCGTGGTGGCCGCGAGGGTCGCGACGGCCGTCGCGACAACCGCGAGCAGGAGAAGAGCCAGTACGTCGAGCGGGTCGTGACGATCAACCGCGTCGCCAAGGTCGTCAAGGGTGGCCGTCGGTTCAGCTTCACGGCGCTCGTCGTCGTCGGTGACGCCGATGGCACCGTGGGCGTGGGTTACGGCAAGGCCAAGGAAGTCCCCGCCGCGATCGCCAAGGGCGTCGAAGAGGCCAAGAAGGCGTTCTTCAAGGTTCCGCGGATCCAAGGCACCATCCCGCACCCCGTGCAGGGTGAGGCTGCTGCAGGTGTGGTCCTGCTGCGTCCGGCCGCTGCTGGTACCGGTGTTATTGCCGGTGGCCCGGTGCGTGCAGTGCTCGAATGCGCTGGCATCGCTGACGTCCTGTCCAAGTCGCTCGGCTCCAGCAACGCGATCAACATCGTCCACGCGACGGTGGCCGCGCTGAAGCAGCTCGAGCGTCCCGAAGCCGTGGCGGCTCGCCGTGGCCTGTCGCTCGAAGAGGTCGCGCCCGCCGCGATGCTCCGCGCTCAGGCTGCCCACGCCGCTGGCAAGGCTGCCGCGAAGGTCGGTGCGTGATGGCTCGCCTCAAGGTAACCCAGCTCAAGGGCCGCGTCGGCGAGAAGCACTTTGCTCGCGAGACGCTGCGGTCGCTCGGCCTCAAGCGGATCGGCGACACCGTCATCAAGGAGGACCGCCCCGAGATCCGGGGGATGGTCCGCGCGGTCGCGCACCTCGTGGCCGTTGAGGAGGTTGACTGATCATGGCTGACAAGAAGGTTGCTAAGGCCGACAAGGCTGACAAGGCTGTGGCTGCACCCGCAGGTGCAGGCGGCGCGCTCAAGGTTCACCACTTGCGGCCCGCCCCCGGGGCCAAGACCGCGAAGACCCGTGTGGGTCGTGGTGAGGGCTCCAAGGGTAAGACCGCTGGTCGCGGCACCAAGGGTACGAAGGCGCGCTACCAGGTGCCCGAGCGCTTCGAGGGTGGCCAGATGCCCCTGCACATGGCCATGCCGAAGCTGCGCGGGTTCAAGAACCCCTTCCGCACGGTCTACCAGGTCGTCAACCTCGACCGGATCGCGGCGCTCTATCCGGATGGTGGTGAGGTCACGATTGCTGACCTCGTCGCCAAGGGTGCCGTCCGCGACAACTCGCTCGTGAAGGTCCTCGGCTCCGGGGAGATCTCGGTCGCAGTGAATGTCACTGCGGACAAGATCTCTGGGTCAGCCAAGGACAAGATCGAGGCCGCCGGGGGCAGCGTCACCACGTCCCAGGCTTGATCACCTGTTGACACCCCGGACCCGGGCCTCTCGGGCCCGGGGTGTTATCTTTCCACCGCATGTAAAAGCCGTCGCGGGTCACCGCGAGGCATCGAGGAGGACCAGTGCTGAGCGCCGTCACTCGTGCATTCCGCACGCCCGACCTGCGTCGGAAGTTGCTGTTCACGCTGATGATCATGGCGATCTTCCGGCTCGGCTCTGCCGTCCCGACGCCTGGCGTGAGCTATACGCTCGTCGCGCAGTGTTTGTCCGGCGCCAGCGCCCAAAACAGGGCTTCATCGGCCTGGTCAACCTGTTCAGCGGCGGCGCGCTGCTGCAGCTGTCGATCTTCGCGCTGGGCATCATGCCCTACATCACCGCGAGCATCATCATCCAGCTGCTCACCGTGGTCATCCCGCGGTTTGAGGCATTGAAGAAGGAAGGCCAATCCGGTCAGACCAAGATGACGCAGTACACGCGTTATCTCACGATTGGTCTCGCGGTGCTGCAGTCCTCGACGCTGATCACCTTCGCGCGCAGTCCGCAACAGATCTTCGGGCCACAGTGCACCAAGATCCTCGCCGACGACTCGATGCCGACGATCCTCATCATGGTGCTCACCCTCACTGCAGGCACCGGCCTCATCATGTGGCTCGCCGAGCTCATCACCGACAAGGGCATCGGCAACGGCATGTCCTTGCTGATCTTCACCTCGATCGCGGCCGGCTTCCCGAGCTCGCTCTGGGCGATCCAGCAGGCCGAAGGGCGCTGGGATGTCTTCATCGGCGTCATCCTCGTCGGCTTCCTCGTCATGGCCCTGGTGATCTTCGTCGAGCAGTCGCAGCGCCGGATCCCGGTGCAATACGCCAAGCGTCAGGTCGGCCGGAAGATGTATGGCGGCTCCTCGACCTATATCCCGCTCAAGGTCAACATGGCCGGTGTCATCCCGGTCATCTTCGCCTCGTCGCTGCTGTCCCTGCCGGCCCTCGTCGCGCAGTTCGCCGCGCCGCAGGATGGGTCCGCCCCGCCCGAGTGGGTGGTCTGGATCCAGAACTACCTCGTCCGCGGCGACCACCCGCTCTACATGGCCCTGTATGTCGCGCTCATCTTGTTCTTCACGTTCTTCTACGTCTCGATCACCTTCAACCCGGTCGAAGTGTCCGACAATATGAAGCGCTACGGCGGCTTCATCCCCGGCATCCGCGCAGGCCGCCCCACGGCGGAGTATCTTGACTATGTCCTGACCCGCATCACGGTGCCGGGTGCGCTCTACCTCGCGGGCATCTCGCTCATCCCGCTCATCGCCCTCAAGCTCTTCAACGCCAACCAGAACTTCCCGTTCGGTGGCACGTCGATCCTCATCATCGTCGGCGTCGGGCTCGAGACGGTCAAGCAGATCCAGGCTCAGCTCCAGCAGCGCAACTACGAAGGATTCCTGCGATGAGACTCGTCATCATGGGCCCCCCCGGGGCCGGCAAGGGCACCCAGGCCGAAAAGATCGCCGAGCGCTTCGGCATCCCGGCCATCTCCACGGGCGCGATCTTCCGCGAGAACGTCAAGAACAAGACCGAGCTCGGCCTGCAAGTCGAGTCGATCATGGCCTCAGGTGGCTACGTCTCTGACGAACTCGTCAACGAACTCGTCGCAGACCGACTCTCACAGGCTGACGCCCAGGAGGGCTTCCTCCTCGACGGCTACCCGCGCACCGCCGCCCAGGTCGCCGCGCTCGATGACCTGCTCGCCGCCAGCGGCCACCGCATTGGTGCCGCCGTCGAGCTGACCGTCGACGAAGACGCCGTCGTCGAGCGGCTTCTCGCCCGCGCCGCGGACCAGGGCCGCGCCGATGACACCGAAGAGGTCATTCGCGAGCGGATGGCGATCTACACCGCCCAGACAGCTCCCCTCACCGCCCTCTACCGCGAGCACGGCGTGCTGCGCCAAGTCGACGGGATGGGCTCGGTTGACGAGGTCAACGACCGGATTGCGGCAGTCCTCGCCGACGTCCAGGACTGACCGGGCACCTTCGTTGTTTGGTCGTCGCACGACCGTCGGGCGCACCGACGAGCAACTCGTCCTCATGCGCGCGGCGGGTCTGCTCGTCGGCCAGACCCTCGCTGCCGTCGCCGCGGCTATCGCCGACGGCATCACCACCGGGCAGCTCGACGCGCTCGCCGAGGACTTCATCCGCTCGCACGGCGGCCGCCCGTCGTTCCAGGAGGTCCCGGGCTACCGGCATACCCTGTGCACGTCGGTCAACGAGGAGATCGTCCACGGCATACCCGGGGCACGGGTCCTGCGCGATGGTGACCTGATCTCGGTCGACTGCGGCGCGATCGTCTCGGGCTGGCACGGTGACGCCGCGATCTCCGCGATCGTGGGCGGCGACGCCGCCGGCCGCCCCGAGGACCTCGCGCTCTCCCGCGCCACCGAAGCCTCCCTCTGGGCGGGGATCGGCGCCATGCGGGTCGGCGGACGCCTGTATGCCGTGGGCGAGGCGATCGAGGCGAGCATCCTGGCGTCAGGGGAGCGCGACGGGCGCGAGTACGGCATCGTCGAGGAGTACGTCGGCCACGCCATCGGCCAAGAAATGCACCTCGACCCGCAGATCCCCAACTATGGCGTCCAAGGCAAGGGTCCGATCCTCGCCAACGGGTTCACCGGCGCGCTGGAGCCGATGATCACCCTGGGGAGCCCCGACAACCGCGTGCTTGACGACGACTGGACGGTCGTCACCATCGACGGGTTCCGCGCGAGCCACTGGGAGCACACCGTCGCGATCCGCGACGGGGGCGCCTGGGTGCTCACGGCGCTCGACGGCGGCGAGGCCAAACTTACTGAACTCGGGATTCCCTATGCCCCTATCCGCTGACGGCCCCGTCGCGACGCACCTCGCCGAGCAGCCCGCTGAGGCGCGCGAGGCGCTAAGCCGGATCGTCGATCGCGTGCTCGAGCTCGTGCCCGAGGTCGGCCAAACGGTCAGCTATGGCCTGCCGACGCTCACCTATCGCGGCAAGTCGCTCCTGTCCGCGGTCGCCGCCAAACGCCACCTCGCGCTGTACCCGCACAGCGGTCAGGTCGTCGAGCTCGTCGCGCCCGATTTGGCGGGGTTCTCGCTGTCCAAGGGCACGATTCGCTTCAGCGCCGCCCAGCCCATCCCCGACGCGGTCCTGGACCGCATCATCGAGCTGCGTCGCGCCGCGATCGACGACGCGCTGGGGCCCGACCGCTGACGGCATCCGCGATTTCAGGTATGCCGTGTGCTCGCGTAGGATAGACCGTTGGGTGTCCGCTGTCTGGGCACCGCATACATCGAGACACAGCTAGACATACAGCTAGACATGCAGTCAGACGGACAACAACGGATCGACGGAGGATATGGCCAAAAAAGACGGGGTCATCGAGATCGAGGGCACGATCGTGGAAGCACTCCCCAACGCAATGTTCCGGGTGGAGCTGTCCAATGGTCACAAGGTGCTCGCCCACATCTCGGGCAAGATGCGTCAGCACTACATCCGGATCCTCCCCGAGGACCGGGTCGTGGTCGAGCTCTCGCCATACGACCTCTCCCGCGGCCGCATCGTCTTCCGCTACCGCTGACGTACCGCTGACAGCACGATCCGGCATACCCGCACCACCAACCCACCCACCGGCATCGGTGACTGGCGCTCGTTCGCGAGCGGCTGCCATCGACGCACGACCTGAAAAGACACGAGGCAATGAAGGTTCAGCCGAGCGTCAAGAAGATCTGCGACAAGTGCAAGGTGATCCGCCGTAACGGTCGGGTCATGGTGATCTGCTCCAACCTGCGTCACAAGCAGCGCCAGGGCTGAGACCACCTTCGCACGGACCCGCGGGCCCTTCAGAGCACGCACCCAGCAGCACGCAGCACGACCGATAACACCACAACGCAGCACCCGACCCCGCTCCTTGCGAGCGGATGTCACCCCCGGCACGGAGGCTGGGGACCGGGCCTTGAAGGTGGCCGCGCACCGCGCGGGCACACACGGCATACCGGATCGGTGTTGCACCAGACCTCCGGACTGAAAACAGGAGTTACCCCCTTATGGCACGTCTCATTGGCGTGGACCTCCCGCGCGAGAAGCGCGTGGAGATCGGCCTGACCTACATCTTTGGTGTCGGTCGCACTACCGCGAGCCAGGCCCTCGCGGCAACCGGGATCAGCCCGGACACTCGAGTCAAGAACCTCACCGACGCCGACTTGGTGACGTTGCGTGACTGGCTCGAAGCCAACGTCAAGATGGAAGGTGACCTGCGCCGTGAGGTCGCAGCTGACATCCGTCGCAAGGTCGAGATTGGCTCCTACGAGGGCCTTCGGCACCGTCGTGGCCTGCCCGTTCGTGGGCAGCGCACCAAGACCAACGCGCGTACCCGCAAGGGTCCCAAGCGCACCGTCGCCGGCAAGAAGAAGGCCGGCAAGTAACCCCGACGGGTTGCCAGCCCCAGACACTCACAACGTAGGAGAAACATGCCTCCCAAGAGCCGCACGGCGCCAGGCGCCAAGAAGGTGCGCCGCAAGGAAAAGAAGAACGTCGCCCACGGGCACGCTCACATCAAGAGCACGTTCAACAACACGATCATTTCGATCACCGACCACACAGGTGCGGTGATTTCATGGGCCTCAGCCGGTCAGGTTGGCTTCAAGGGCTCGCGTAAGTCCACCCCGTTCGCCGCGCAGATGGCCGCCGAGGCTGCCGCGCGCCGCGCGATGGAGCACGGCATGAAGAAGGTCGACGTCTTCGTCAAGGGTCCGGGTTCGGGCCGCGAGACGGCGATCCGCTCCCTGACCGCGACCGGCCTGGAGGTCGGCGCGATCAGCGATGTCACGCCCTCGCCGCACAACGGTGTCCGCCCGCCCAAGCGTCGCCGCGTCTGAGCGCCGGAATACGCGAATCCAGGTCTGAAGGAGTTTCTGACTAACTATGGCTCGTTACACCGGCCCCATCACCAAGAAGTCGCGTCGGCTCAAGGTCGACCTTGTCGGAGACGACAAGAACTTCGAAATGCGTCCCTTCCCTCCGGGTCAGCACGGCCGTCGCCGGATCCAGGAGAAGGAATACCTCACCCAGCTGCAGGAGAAGCAGAAGGCTCGTTTCTCCTACGGCGTCATGGAAAAGCAGTTCATCCGCTACTACAAGGAAGCCGCTAACCGCCCCGGCAAGACCGGTGACAACCTGCTGCAGATCCTCGAGTCGCGTCTGGACAACGTCATCTACCGCGCCGGCATTGCCCGCACCCGTCGTCAGGCCCGCCAGCTCGTGAGCCACGGCCACTTCGAGGTCAACGGCGTGCGCGTCGACGTGCCGTCCTACCGGGTCGAGCAGTTCGACATCATCACGGTCCGCAAGCAGTCGCTTGAGGCCTTCCCGATCGAGCTCGCCCGCCAGACCTATGGCGACCGTCCGGTCCCCGCGTGGATGCAGGTCGTGGAGGGGTCGCTGCAGATCCTCATCCACCAGTTGCCAGTCCGCGCGCAGATCGACACCGTGCTCACCGAGGCGCTCATCGTCGAGTACTACTCGAAGAACTGATCGAGCCCCGCACAACATCCGGTATGCCGGGTGGCTGGGTTCCAGCCTGGTGCTGGGACTCGGCCACACGGCATACCAAGGATTGCGTCTGCAGACAGAGGCGACGCGGTCAGCGGGGACATCAGGCCCCGCGCTAACACGAGACGTCATATAGCGGGCGTCCGTGGGAAGGAAGAATCGTGCTTATTGCACAGCGTCCCGTGCTCAGCGAAGAGGTCGTGGCCGACAACCGCAGCCGCTTCGTCATCGAGCCGCTCGAGCCTGGCTTCGGCTACACGCTCGGCAACTCCCTGCGTCGCACGCTCCTGTCGAGCATCCCCGGCGCGGCGGTCACCTCGCTGCGCGTCGACGGCGTCCTGCACGAGTTCTCGACGATCTCCGGGTGCAAGGAAGACGTCACCGAGATCATCCTCAACGTCAAGGGCCTCGTCGTCTCCTCGGAGCACGACGAGCCGGTCGTGATGTACCTGCGCAAGCAGGGTCCTGGTGTGGTCACCGCTGCCGACATCGCCCCGCCGGCTGGTGTCGAGGTCCACAACCCTGACCTGCACATTTGCACCCTGAACGCCAAGGGTCGGATCGAGATGGAGCTGACCGTCGAGCGCGGTCGCGGCTATGTCTCGGCCAACCAGAACAAGTCTGGTGACCAGGAGATCGGCCGGATCCCGGTTGACTCGATCTACTCGCCCGTGCTGGCCGTGACCTACAAGGTTGAGGCGACCCGTGTCGAGCAGCGCACCGACTTCGACCGGCTCATCGTCGACGTCGAGACCAAGAACTCGATGGCGCCGCGTGACGCGATGGCGTCGGCGGGCAAGACGCTCGTCGAGCTGTTTGGCCTGGCCCGTGAGCTCAACGTCGAGGCCGAGGGCATCGACATGGGCCCGTCGCCGACCGACGCCGCGCTGGCTGCCGACCTGGCGCTGCCGATCGAGGACCTCGACCTCACGGTCCGGTCCTACAACTGCCTCAAGCGCGAGGGCATCCACACCGTGGGTGAGCTCGTGGGGCGCAGCGAAGCCGACCTGCTCGACATCCGCAACTTCGGTGCGAAGTCGATCGACGAGGTCAAGGCCAAGCTCGCGGGCATGGGTCTGGCACTCAAGGACAGCCCGCCCGGATTCGACCCGGCGTCGATGGTCGACACCTACGCCGACGAGTACGACGACCTCGACGACGGCCGCGCGTTGGCCGAAGACGAGCAGTTCTGACCCACCCGCCGCTGACCGGCGCCATACCGCGGGACTGACCCGCACGGCATACGGTCACACCGACAAGGAGAAACACTCATGCCAACCCCGACAAAGGGTCCCCGCCTCGGTGGCGGGCCGGCACACGAGCGGCTCATGCTGGCGGGTCTCGCCACGTCGCTGTTCGAGCACGACCGCATCACCACCACGGAAGCCAAGGGCAAGCGCCTGCGTCCGCTCGCCGAGCGCATGGTGACCTTCGCCAAGCGTGGCGACCTCGCCGCGCGTCGCCGCGTCCTCACGGTCGTGCGCGACAAGGGCGTCGTGCACCGTCTCTTCACCGAGATTGCGCCCGACATGGCCGAGCGTGAGGGTGGCTACACCCGCATCACCAAGATCGCCCCCCGCAAGGGCGACAACGCCCCGATGGTCGTCATCGAGCTCGTCCGCGAGCGCGTGTCGGCCAAGAAGGCGACCGTCAAGGAGGCTGAGGCTGCGACCAAGCGGGCCGCTGCCGACAAGGCCGCCAAGTCGAAGAAGGACGCCAAGCCTGTTGTGGCCGAGGAGGCGGCGGTTGAGTCTGACGAGCTGACCCTCGACGACTCGGCTGACGCGACTGACGCTCCGGCGACCGAGGCCGCTGGCCTGGTTGGCGACGCTAATGGTGCGGACGCTGCTGAGGGTGCTGCTGCGGCTGCTGAGCTGCCCGCCGGCGCCGTGGCTCCGCTCGAAGACGGCTCGGCCCCTGAGGGGTACACCGTCAAGGGCAACGCCGACTCGGGTCTCTACCACGAGGAGGGCGGCCGCTGGTATGACGCGACCGTCGCCGAGTTCTGGTTCAAGACCGCCGAAGACGCCGAGGCCGCTGGCTTCAAGAAGGCCGGCTCGAAGTCCGAGGACTGAGCCTCACCACGTCTGATCGGTCTGACCCGGTCACTGCGTGACCTCGAAGGTCCCCCAGGAGCCCAGCTCCCGGGGGACCTTCGCTTTCCCCAATCGATACCCGAGCACGACGCTGGGATGGGTGTCCAGTATCGAATGCGTCAGCGCTTGTGCGATTCGATACCTGCGGGCCGCGCGCGGCTGGGTGTCGGGTATCGATTCGGGGTGCGACCGGGGCGTGCGACAGGGGGCGAAACAGTGGGCGAGAATAGGCAAATGTCCACTGTCCGGCTGCGGCTCGATCTGGCCTATGACGGCACGGACTTCTCGGGGTGGGCGGCGCAGCCGGGGCGGCGGACCGTCGAGGGGGTTCTTGGCGCCGCCCTCACGACGCTGCTCCGCGCAGAGGATCCGATCCGCCTGACTGTCGCCGGTCGCACCGACGCTGGCGTCCACGCCCGCGGTCAGGTCGCGCACCTGGACGTCGACGAGACGGCATACCTCGCGCTCCCGGGGCGCTCGGACCGCAGCCCCGAGCAGGCCGCGCTCACTCGCCTCGCCGGGATCCTCCCCCCTGACGTCGTGGTCAATCGGGTATGCCGTGCGCCGTCCGGCTTCGACGCGCGCTTCGCCGCCCTCTCGCGGCGCTACCGCTACCGGATCGCCGACGCCGGCGCGACGCGTGACCCGCTCCGCCGACGGGACACGGTGTGGCTCAAGGACTCGCTCGATGTCGCAGCGATGAACGCCGCGTCAGCGCCTCTTGTGGGGCTGCGGGACTTTGCGGCCTTCTGCAAGCGGCGCGAGGGGGCGACGACGGTGCGGACGCTGGTGGAGTTCAGCTGGGCCCGAGCTCGTGACGGGGTGATCGAGGGGACCGTCATCGCCGACGCCTTCTGTCACTCGATGGTGCGGGCGCTCGTCGGCTCGGTCGTGCCGGTGGGCGCTGGTCGTCAGCGGATCGATTGGCCCGGCGAGATCCAAGCTGCCGCCGCCCGTGACCCGCACGTCAAGGTCATGCCCGCTCACGGACTGTCCCTTGAAGAAGTCCGCTATCCGCCCGACGACCTCCTCGCCGCCCGTTCCCTGCAAGCGCGATCACGCCGGGAGCGTCCGTGATGCCTCATGTCAAGATGCCCGCGAAAGGTGGTCCATGCCTCAGATAGGGACTGCCCGTGAGAGTGTCTGGTCTGCTGGTTTTGGTGCGGATGCCTTGGTGGATGTCGGGTAGGGCGCAGGGGAAGCTGGCCAGGTAGAGCTGGTCGGTCTTGTTCTTGGCTAGCACGAGCAGGCGCCGCGTGGCTTCTTCCCGGGGAGTAAACGTGAGTCAAGCCGCTGTCTTGACAGCAGACTTCCCGCGCATCATGATGCCTACATGCGCACCACGCTGACGCTTGATGACGACGTGCTTCGGCTGATCCAGGACGCCGTCCATCGCGAGCGTCGCAGCATGAAGGACGTTGTCAACGACGCCTTGCGTTGCGCCCTACGCGAGCCGACCTCGACGGAGTTTGTTGCGCGAGTGCATCACTCTGCCCTAAGCCCCGGGGTTGACCCACGACGACTTAACGCACTGGTCGACGAGCTGCTCGACGACGACGCTGTTGCGGTGATGAGGCGGGCGTGACGCTCCTCATCCCCGATGTCAACATCCTCATGTATGCCGTCTCGACCGCATTCCGCGAACATCCCCGCGCTCACGCGTGGTGGCAAGAGTCGTTGTCCAATGGCGCACCCATCGGCTTGACCCCACCCACGGTTTTCGGTTTTCTCAGACTGTCTACTTCCCGACGTGTATTTGAACCGCCGATGTCGGTCAACGAGGCCGCCAGCTTCATTGGTGAGTGGCTCGGACAATCAGCTGTCGAGTATCTACGCCCCGGACGGCGTCACCTGGAACTCACTCTGGGACTTTTGGCAGAGGTCGGTGTCGCGGGCAACCTCACGACTGACGCCCAGATTGCTGCGCATGCGCTTGAGCGAGACGGCGTCGTGGTGACACACGACACCGACTTTGGGAGGTTTCCCGGCGTGCGTGTGCTCGACCCACTCCAGTAGGTCAAGCGCGAAGAACGCTGCATGAGCGAGGATGTTTGATTGTGGGTCACGTCGATGTCAACCAGGTGAGCTTCGATCTCCCCGACGGGCGCCCGCTACTGCGCGAGGTGAGCCTGCGGGTGGGGGAGGGCGCCAAGGTCGCGCTGATCGGTCCCAATGGGACTGGCAAGACAACGCTCAGCCGCATCATCAGCGGCGACCTCTCGGCTCACGGAGGCGCGGTCACGCGCTCCGGCGGGCTCGGCGTCATGCGGCAATTCATCGGCTCAGTGCGCGACGAGTCGACCGTCCGCGACCTCCTTGTGTCGGTCGCGCCGGACAAGATCCGTTCTGCCGCACATGAAATCGACCGCACCGAGATGCTCGTCATGGAGTACGACCGCGAGGCCGACCAACTCGCCTATGCCCAGGCGCTCGTCGATTGGGGCGACGTGGGCGGCTACGACTACGAGACCTTGTGGGACACGTGCACCGTCGCGGCGCTCGGCATACCCTATGAGCGCGCCCAATACCGTTCTGTCACAACGCTTTCAGGAGGTGAGCAGAAGCGCCTCGTCCTCGAGGCCCTCCTCCGCGGCCCCGATGAGGTGCTCCTGCTCGACGAACCCGACAACTACCTCGACGTCCCCGGCAAGCGATGGCTCGAGCGCGCCCTGCAGGAGAGTCCCAAGACAGTCCTGTTCATCTCCCACGACCGCGAGTTGCTGGCCCAGTCGGCAACCAGGATCGCCACCCTTGAGCCGAGCGCCGCCGGCTCCACGATCTGGGTCCACCCCGGCACCTTCGCGACCTATGCCCAAGCCCGCATCGACCGCAACGCCCGCCTCGAAGAGTTGCGCGCCCGCTGGGACGAAGAACACGCCAAGCTCAAGGCGCTCGTCCTCATGTACCGCACCAAGGCGGCCTACAACTCGGACATGGCCGCGCGCCTGCAAGCCGCCGAGACCCGACTGCGCCGCTTTGTCGAAGCCGGACCACCGGAAGCAGTCCCCATCACCCAACGGCTACGGATGCGCCTGACCGGCGGTCGCACCGCCAAGCGTGCCGTCGTCTGCGAGCGGCTCGAACTCGCTGCAGGACAAGGTGATTCCGTCCTCATGCAGCCCTTCGGAGTCGAGATCTGGTTCGGCGAACGGGTCGCCGTCCTCGGCTCCAATGGCTCGGGCAAGTCCCACTTCCTGCGCCTGCTCGCCGCGGGCGGGAGCGACCCCGACCTCGAACACCAACCAGTTGGCGACGGCGCGGGCGCGGCACCGGAGCCGGTACGGCATACCGGGTCGGCGCGGTTGGGGTCGCGAGTGCGACCCGGATGGTTCGCGCAGACCCATCACCAGCCCGGGCTCCTCGGCCGCACCCTGCTCGACGTCCTGCACCGCGGCGACGATCACCGCGACGGTATGCCGCGTGAGGTCGCCTCCCGCGCGCTCGACCGCTACGGCCTCGCGCGCGCTGCCGAACAGACCTTTGAGTCCCTCTCGGGTGGGCAACAGGCGCGTTTCCAGATCCTCCTGCTGGAACTCTCCGGAGCGACCCTGCTCCTGCTCGACGAACCTACCGACAACCTCGACCTCGACTCAGCCGAGGCCCTGGAAGCCGCGCTCGACGCCTTCGAGGGGACCGTGGTCGCGGTGACCCACGACCGGTGGTTCGCGAGGTCCTTCGACCGGTTCCTCGTCTTCAGGGCCGACGGCCGCGTGGTCGAGTCCGACGAGCCGATCTGGGACGAAGGACGAGTCCAGCGAGCCCGGTGAGATCGGCGCCCAGGGGCAGGCAGGCCGCCGACGTCGGGCGATTCATCTAAGGCTTGTTGGTGCGCCCGAAGATCGGCTGGAGTTGCGTAGGCCCATTGGCGGGCGAACCGACGGCGGTGAAGGCCGCCGATGATCCTGACACGGCCGAGGTCGCCCCGGTCGTGAGACATGAATCGGCAAGGGACACTCCAGATCCGGCGTCGAGGGAGATTCCCGGTGTCGACACCTGAACGCCAGCGTTCACCACCGCTTTCGTCGAACGGTCGCGGAGGTCCAGCACGGCATACCGGCCAGGCTCGAGTTCGCGCTGGAACTGGACTACCCGTTGTCCATTAGCGCCCCAACACGCGACGAAGGTCGGCTTCCACTGGCTGGGAATAGACGAGACCGCGCGGACGGCATGGTCGATGGAACCCGCGACCGAGGCGAAGCCGCCAGCAGTGCGGTAGATCTGCCAGCCGAGGGGCTTTTCGGTGGCATAGACGGTGATCCCGAGGGCCGTCATGACGGGATCGGCCGAAAGCGTCGCCAGTGGCCCCGCTAGGCCGGGCGCGGGGAAATCCGTGTCCCACCGCGGCTCATCGGCTGCTGGGACGGTGGTCTCCGACCCGGTGACCCCCGCACCCTCGGGCGGACGAGTGCTCAGCCCACCGGCGAGGCAGGTGGCAGCGAGTTCGACTGGCTTCTCGAATGCCCAATCCGTGTCCAAGTGGTGGGGAACGACCACGGTGATGCTGCTGGTGGACACCGTCGCCGTGGCGGCCGTATCCAGCGTGTCGCCCGGTCGGCGCAGGCGTGCAGAGACCTCAAAGGGCGGCTGCGAACAGGTGGCTCCCGTCAGCTGCCACCCCGCTGAGGTCGCTGCCGCGACTTCCTTCAGGACGATGATCAATGACAGGTTGGCTTGAGGGGCGGTCGCTTCCGGAGGCACGCTCGTGGCACGGCTCGCCACGGTTCGGAGGACCCCGTGCCGTGAAAGCGACAGGCCCTTGGTCTGGACATGCGCCACCAGGGTCATGTCTGGAGCCACCCACGGATCGCGCCAGACTGCCTGCGCTCGGGCCACATCCACGTCATTGGCGTACCACTCGCCGTACCGGGTGCCGCCTCCGAGCAGCACCGGGATGCACCCCGCGAGCGAGCTAGCGCTGAAGATCAGAACGGCGAGGGCCGCCATCCGGGTTCGTCGCATGGGAGAACCGTAGAGCCGATCACGCTGACAGAACCATCCGCTGTCGTACTCAGCGCGCAAACAGCGCGCGACCCACCATCGCCATGGCCCGCCTACGGGCTCACCCCGACCTGCGCCCCGCCCGGCATCGGTCGATGACCTAAGGCTTATTGGTGCGCCCGAAGATCGGCTGAAGCTCGGACGGGCAAAAGGCCGGAGAGCCGAGCGCGGTGAAGGCGGCTTGGGATCCCCCAGTGGAGGCTCCAGTGCTGAGACAGGAGCCCTCAAGGGATACCTCGGAGCCGGCCTCCAACGAGATCCCAGGTGTGGACACCTGGACCAGACTCACCGTCTCCGTGTCGCTCGCCTTGGGCACCCGAAGGTCCAACACGGCATACCGGCCGGGCTCGAGTTCGCGCTGGAACTGGACGATCTGTTGTCCTTCAGCGCCCCAACATGCCACGAACGTGGGCTTCCAGCTGCTCGGCGTGGACGTCACAGTGCTCACCGCACGCTGCAGCGGGTCCTTCACTCGCACGCCAGAGCCAGCGGCCTTGTATTCCTGCCAGACACGTTCGCCGGGGGCTTCAGGTGCAGTGACCGTGATTCCGAGAGTCTTCATCACGGGATCGGCGTTCAGCGCCGCGAGCGGTCCGGTCAGTGCGGGGGCCGGGAAAACCGTGTCCCAGCGCGGCTCGTCGGCCTCGGGGATCGTGGTTTCACGCCCAGTCACACCGACATCGGCCGGCGCCGTGGTGCTGGCTCCTCCCTGAAGGCACGTCTCGGAAAGGGCCACGGGCGGTTCAAATGTCCAGGTGCTGTCCAGGTGATAGGGCACATCGACGGTGATGCGAGTGGAGAAGACAGTGGCTGTGGCAGCGGAATGGAGCGTGCTGCCTGGTCGTCGCAGGCGTGCGGACAGGCCCGGGCCGGTGCTAGAGCAATCGGCACCTGTGAGCAACCAGCCCGCGGCGATTGCGGCAGCAACTTCAGTGAGCACGATGCTCCGGGAAACGCCATCGCCTGTCTGCGGTCCCAGTGTGGGCGCGCTGGTATCGCGGCTGGCGACGGTGCGGAAGATGAGGTGCTGCCCATTCGACTGGTTCTTGGTGCGAACGTGCGCCACCGTTGACTGCCGTGGCGCCACCCACGGATCTCGCCAGACCGACTGCGCGCGCGCCACATCCACGTCAGTGGCGTACCACTCGCCGTACCGCGTGCCACCGCCTCTGAGCGGCCCCGGGATGCACCCCGCGAGCGAGCTAGCGCTGAAGATCAGGACGGCGAGGGCCGCACTCCGGGTGCGTCGCATGCGAGAACCGTATGGCCGAACCCGCGGACAGAACCATCCGCTGTCGTACTCAGCACGCTAACTCATCGGCGCGCGATCGACATCGAGTGGGTGGGTGAGGGCATAGACCGCCACCCGCCGGGCTCGCGGATTGCCTTGTCCCACACGGCGATAGCTTGCGATCACCTCGGCGACCTCAGCGCGGAACGCCACGAGTTGCTCGCTCGTCACCAAGATGGTCCCGTCGGTCACGCCGGCTGCCTCCTGCCAGCGCTTCGGCCAGTCGCGGGAGGCGTCCAACCAGCGATCGCCTTGGTCCGCGACGTGAGCCAGGTAGTCGCGGTCCAGCCAAAGTTCCGCCTCACGCTCCTCGTCAGCAGCGGAGGCGCGAGAGCCGCGAGAGCTACCAGTGCCAGAGGGGTATGCCGTGTGCTCGGCCGGCGGGGACCACACCGCTGGCCGCTCGCGCGCCTCCCACCGACGCTGCCGGCCGGTGTTGCCGCCGGCATCGGCCACGAGGCCCGCCTCGGCGAGGATGCGCAGGTGATAGGACGTGGCGCCGGAGTTGGTGCCCAACGCCGCGGCGAGCCGGGTGGCAGTCGCCGGACCGCCGGTCCGCAAAAGCGCGTGCAGCCGAGAGCGCAGCGGGTGGGCGAGGGCAGCGAGAGGGTCACGCTGCGCGCTCGCCTCCGGTGGTTGCATGCACAGAATCTTTGCACAATCTCTTTGGATGCCGTGCACCCCGACTCCCAGCGCGCCTCACCCCGGCGACGTTTCCGCAGGTCAACGGCATACTCGACCTCAAATCACGCGGATTGGGAGCCCGCGAGGCCGCCCCGTAGACTTGAGGACTGTTGTGCCATTGCTTCGGCCATGGGTCGCAGCTCTCCGGTCTGGCCCGTCACGCGGGTCGTGGCCACCCGGCATACCTCCATCTGAAGCTCCATGTGAACAAGGAAAGACGAGCTCTCATGCGCACGTACACCCCCAAGCCCGGCGAGGTCACCCGCGCCTGGCACGTCATCGACGCGACGGATGTCGTGCTCGGACGGCTGGCGAGCCATGTCGCAGTCCTGCTGCGCGGCAAGCACAAGCCGACCTTCGCGCCCCACGTCGACACCGGTGACTTCGTTGTCATCATCAACGCCGACAAGGTCGCCCTGACCGGCGCCAAGTTGGAGCAGAAGCGCGCCTACCGTCACTCGGGCTTCCCGGGCGGTCTGTCGTCGCTGTCCTACGCCGAGTTGCTCGACAAGGACCCGCGCAAGGCGATCGAGAAGGCCGTCCGCGGCATGCTCCCCAAGAACAGCCTGGCCCGCCAGCAGCTGACCAAGCTCAAGGTCTACTCCGGCCCCTCGCACCCGCACTCGGCGCAGCAGCCGACCCCCTACGAGTTCACCCAGGTCGCCCAGTAAGCCCCCGCGGCTCACTGGCCTGACTGGCACCCACTGACGAAGGATTGACCGTGGCTGACACGAACACCGACCTGGAGCTCGAGCTCGAGACTGACGAGCCGACGCTTTCCGAATACACGACCGAGTCCGAGGCTCCCGTGGCTGGCTCCGCTGCCGCCCGCAAGCCGTCGGCCTCCGCTCCTGGCGCGGCCACCGGCCGTCGCAAGCAGGCCATCGCGCGCGTGCGCATCGTCCCGGGCACCGGCACGTGGACGATCAACGGCCGCACGCTCGACGCCTACTTCCCCAACAAGGTGCACCAGCAGCTCGTCTCCGAGCCCTTCAAGGTCTTGGACCTCGACGGCGCGTATGACGTGCTCGTCCGCGTGCACGGTGGTGGCCCCTCCGGCCAGGCCGGCGCGGTGCGTCTTGGTGTGGCTCGCGCGCTCAACGGCGTGGACGCTGAGCTCAACCGCCCGGCGCTCAAGAAGGCTGGCTTCCTCACCCGGGACGCGCGCGTTCCCGAGCGCAAGAAGGCCGGTCTCAAGAAGGCCCGCAAGGCTCCGCAGTACAGCAAGCGTTAATCGCGCGGCAAGCGCTGCTCACGCGAGGGCGGCTGGGGACTCACCCGGCCGCCCTCGGCGGGTCCAGGGGTATGCCGTCCGGAATGGGCGGAGAGTAGATTCGAGCCCGGTCAAGGTGAAGGGATGGAATCGGTGGGACGTCTTTTCGGCACCGACGGCGTGCGAGGGCTCGCCAACAAAGACATCACGGCAGAGCTTGCGGTTGACCTCGCGGTTGCTGCGGCCCACGTGCTGGGGGAGCAGGGCGAGTTTGCCGGCCACCGGCCGTTTGCGATCGTCGGCACCGACGGGCGAGCCTCAGGTGAGTTCCTGTCCGCCGCGGTAATTGCTGGCTTGGCCTCGGCGGGTGTGGATGTGCGGGACGCGGGCATGTTGCCCACCCCCGCGATCGCGTTCCTGACGGCCGAGATGGGTGCTGACCTCGGCGTGATGTTGTCTGCCTCGCACAACCACATGGCCGACAACGGCATCAAGTTCTTTGCTCGTGGCGGTCACAAGCTTGACGACGCTGTCGAGGACGCGATCGAGGCCCGGCTCGATGAGCCCTGGGACCGCCCGACTGGAGCCGATGTCGGTCGCGTCACCCGACTCGACGATGGTGGCGCGCGCTACCTCACCCATCTGTTGAGCGTCCTCCCACATCGGCTTGAGGGGCTGCACGTCGTCATCGACGCGGCCCACGGCGCGGCGTCCCACGTGTCGCCCAAGGCCTTCCGCTCCGCAGGGGCCTTCGTCACTGTCATCGGCGCCACTCCCACCGGCCTGAACATCAACGACGGCTACGGCTCGACCCACTTGGCGCGGTTGCAGCGCACCGTCGTCGAGCAGCGGGCCAACTTCGGCATCGCACACGACGGCGACGCCGATCGGTGTCTTGCGGTTGATGAGCGCGGCAATGTTGTCGACGGTGACCAGATCATGAGCATCTTGGCGCTCGACCTGCGCGAGCGAGGTCAGCTTGCTGACGACACCCTCGTGGCGACCGTGATGAGCAATCTCGGCATGCTCCAGGCGATGGAGCGCGAAGGTATCACGGTGCGGCAGACCGGAGTTGGTGACCGCTACGTCCTTGAGGACATGAAGGCCGGCGGGTATTCACTCGGCGGCGAGCAGTCGGGCCACGTGATCCTGCTCGACCACGGCACGACCGGCGATGGTGTGTTGACGGGGTTGCTGCTCGCATCGCGCGTCGCGGCGACGGGCCAGTCGCTTGGTCAGCTGGCGAGTGTGATGACGCGGATGCCGCAGGTTCTCGTCAACGTCAAGGGCGTCGACAAGGACGCCGTCGACTCCAATGCGGTGGTGCAGGCTGCGGTGAGTGCGGCGGCTGCCCGCCTTGGCGGCAGCGGTCGGGTGCTGCTGCGCAAGTCCGGTACGGAGCCGCTGGTGCGAGTGATGGTCGAAGCCAGCGAGCAGTCCGTCGCCGACGAGGTCGCGGGCCAACTCGCCGAGGTCGTGCGGACCGAACTCTCGCTCTGAGTAGTCAGTTCGACGCAAGCATCGGCTGCGTCGACGTCGGCCCAAACGCGGGTATGCCGTCCGCCCGGAAGGTCTCGGCGCCCGCCTTCACCACGAAACACGGCTCAGACACGGTCTCCCCGGGCGTGGGACTCAAGGTCGGGGTGGAGATCACCGACGAGGCTCGGGTGATGAGGCGGTCACCGCCGCGGCCAGAGAGCCGCACTGTTACCCACCGACCCTCGCCGAGGTCCCGGGTGAGTTCGGCCGTGGCGGGCCCGGTGTCGCCGAAGCACGCGGCGTACGTGAGGCGCCACGGGGTGGGCGCAGCGGTGACGGCCTCCGCGAGGGGGCCCAGGGTGGTGCCGTTGGGTGTGGTGGCTACGGATCGAGGCCACCAGTTGTCGAGATGGTGGGCACGGTCACGGTCACCGTGGCCACAGAGAACGTTGGCGCATCATGGGCGACTTGCTGCGGCCAGCTCGGCGCGCATCGGGACGCGTACTCATCCCCCGCGGGAGTCCCGGAAGACCCGCTTGCGTGGCTCCATCCCGATCGCCTCGACGATATTGGCTTCGCCTTCCTTGAGCCGGTATGCCGCCCCGACGATCCCGAGAGTGCCAGCAGCAATGCGCTCGGAGATCAAGGTTGACCGGGAGGCCAACAACCGCGAGGTATGCCGGACGTGTTCGCGCTCGATGTCGAAGGTGGAGGTCGCGCCCTTCTTGCGCGCCGACAGCACGCTGGGGGTGACCCGCTCGACAATGTCACGCAGGTACCCGCGCGGCATGTCGCCACTCTCGACGGCGTCGGCGGCGGCCTTGACCGCCCCGCAGGAGTCGTGACCGAGGACGACGATGAGGTGGACGTCGAGCAGCCCAACGGCGAACTCCATGGAGCCGAGCACGCTCGCGTCGATGACATGGCCCGCGGTACGGACGACGAACAGATCGCCGAGGCCCTGGTCGAAAATGATCTCGGCGGCCACGCGGGAGTCCGCGCATCCGAAGAACACCGCAAACGGGGTCTGCTTGCTCGCCAGTCGATGCCGCAACTGGATGTCCTGGTGCGGGTGGGCACGCTCGCCCGCCATGAACCGAGCGTTGCCAGCGACGAGGGCCGACCATGCCTCCTGCGGTGTGGTCGGTCGAGTGCCTGGTTGTGCTCGGTATCGATCCATCACGTCCCCATCATTGGTGGGTGCTGGGCTAGCTGGAGCTACGTCAGGCCTGGCCGAGTGCCGATCGTCATGACCGATGGTTGGCTGACCGTCGCGAAGAAGTCGTTGCCCTTGTCATCAACGACGATAAACGCGGGGAAGTCTTCCACCTCGATCTTCCACACGGCTTCCATGCCCAACTCGGCATACTCCAACACTTCGACGCTCTTGATGCAGTCTTGCGCGAGGCGGGCCGCAGGTCCGCCAATTGAGCCGAGATAGAAGCCACCGTGTGCCTGGCACGCGTCGGTCACCTGCTTGCTGCGGTTGCCCTTAGCGAGCATGACGAGTGAGCCGCCGGCGGCCTGGAACTGGTCGACATAGGAGTCCATGCGGCCCGCAGTCGTCGGTCCAAAGGAGCCCGAGGCCATCCCGACCGGAGTCTTGGCTGGGCCGGCGTAGTAGACCGGGTGGTTCTTGAGGTAGTCAGGCATGGGCTCGCCAGCGTCGAGGCGCTCCTTGATCTTGGCGTGGGCGATGTCGCGAGCGACGACCAGCGTGCCAGTGAGCGACAGCCGAGTCTTGACCGGGTGCTGCGTCAGCTCCGCGAGGATCTCGGGCATCGGGCGACGCAGATCGATAGCGACGACATCATCGGCAGCTTCGGCGCCTACTGCCGCTCCGTTGCCCCCCGCAAGGGTCGCGGCGTCCGGCTCGGGCAGGTAGTGCGCTGGCTCGAAGTCCAACTGCTCGATGAACACCCCCTCGGGCGTGATCTTGCCGAGGCACTGCCGGTCCGCTGAACACGAAACTGCCACTGCCACAGGCAAAGACGCGCCGTGACGGGGCAGCCGGATCACCCGCACGTCGTGGCAGAAGTACTTGCCGCCAAACTGCGCACCGATCCCGAAGTTGCGCGTCAACTCGAGGACTTGCTCCTCCAACTCGACGTCGCGGAAGCCGTGACCGGTCATCGAACCCTGAGTCGGCAGCGTGTCGAGATACTTCGCGGACGCGTATTTGGCTGTCTTCAAAGCGAATTCGGCCGACGTGCCACCGATGACGATGGCCAAGTGGTAGGGCGGGCAGGCCGCCGTGCCAAGCGAGCGCAGCTTCTCGTCGAGGAACTTCATGAGCCCGGCGGGGTTCAGGATCGCCTTGGTCTCTTGGTAGAGGTAGCTCTTGTTGGCCGAGCCGCCGCCCTTGGCCATAAACAGGAACTTGTATGCCGTCTCGTGTCCCGGGGCGGTATCGGCATACAACTCGATCTGGGCTGGGAGGTTGCTGCCCGTGTTCTTTTCGTCCCACATCGTCAGCGGCGCCATCTGGCTGTAGCGCAAGTTGAGTCGCGTGTAGGCGTCGAAGACGCCCTGTGACAGCGCGCGCTCGTCGGTGCCACCACTGAGGACGTGCTGGCCGCGCTTGCCCATCACGATCGCAGTGCCCGTGTCTTGGCACATCGGCAGGACGCCGCCAGCGGAGATATTGGCGTTCTTGAGCAGGTCGAGCGCGACGAACTTGTCGTTGTTGCTCGCCTCGGGGTCATCGAGGATCTTGCGCAGTTGCGCGAGGTGCGCGGGCCGCAGGTAGTGCGCGATGTCGTGCATCGCCGTGGCCGCGAGGAGCCGGAGGGCCTCGTCGTCGACTTCGAGGAAGGTGCGGCCGCCCGGGCCTTCGACCGCGCGCACACCATCGGTCGTGAGCAACCGCCAAGGCGTGTCGTCCTTCCCGATCGGCAGCAGGTCCTCGTAGGCGAAGTCAGCCATCATCACTCCTCCGTGCAGCGGTCGGGCATCGGCAGCAATAGCGCTTCCCAGCATAGGAGTCCCGGGGTCGGGTCGCCTTCAGGGTTGGCGGTCCCGGGGGTATGCCGTGCGCCACCTCAGCGGCTGAGCCCGGCGCATGGGGCTGGGGCTGGGGGCTGGGGCTGGTGTGCCTACGTCAGCTCATCCCGGGTGGGTGCGTATGCGCCGGCGTGGGTCACGGTCGTTGACGAGGTCGCGAGGGCGCGGTCGATGGCGGGGCGCAGGTCTTCGGTTGTGGCGTGGGCGAGGCACTCCCTAGCCTGCGGGCTGCCGAGGAAACCGGCGTCAATCAGGCCCGAGATCAGCCCAGCCATGAAGGAGTCACCGGCCCCGACGGTGTCGGCGACCTGGACTGGGCGGGCAGCGAGGGTGACCGCGGCGCTGGAAGCCGTGCGGACGGCATACACGACGCCTTTTCCGCCCTTGGTGATGACGACGACCCCGGGGCCGAAGCGTTCCCATGAGGCGAGGACCTCGTGCAGGTGGGAGTCGGGGTAGAGCCAGGCGAGGTCTTCGTCGCTGGCCTTGACGACATCCGCGAGCGCGACGAGGGCTTCGACGCGGGCGCGGACGTCGTCGGGGGAGCCCATGAGGGTGGGGCGCATGTTGGGGTCGTAGCTGACCGTCGCCGTGGGGCGCGCGCGGTCAATCGCGGTGAGGACGTCGGTGCCGCCGGGTTCGATGGTGGCCGCGATGGAGCCGGTGTGGACGTGGCCGAAGCTGTCGAGGTCGTCCATCGCGGGGACGCGCCAGGTGAGGTCGAACTCGTAGGACGCGTGGCCGTGTGCGTCAATGTGGGCTTGCGCCAACGAGGTTCGGTCGGCCCCGTCGCTGCCAGGGGTGAGGGCGACGTCAACTTCGGCGCAGCGGGCGGCGATCCGGTGGCCGCGGGCGTCGTCGCCGATCCACGTCGCGAGGCTGACGTCGTGGTCGAGGGCGCCGAGGCCGAAGGCGACATTGGCGGGGCTACCGCCGACGTGTTCGGCAACAGGCTGGCCGGGCCGGATGACGGCGTCGATGAGCGCTTCCCCGATGACGAGGACGGGGGTGGCGGCGTGGCTCATGGGAGTCTCCTGACGGCATACCGGCCCTGGCGTGTTGGCGGGCGTGAGCAGGCCCAGACTAGGCGCGCCGGGGACCGGCTGCGGGCCAGGTTTGGTGGCGACACCCCGGGTCGGGGACCATAGCGGGGTGACCGACCCCGTGACCGAGCCTGTGACCGAGCCTGTGACCGAGCCCGAGCCCACCGCGGCGGCGAGCCAGGCGCGTCAGGCGGGTCAGCCGAGTCAGGCGCGGAGCCGCTACAGCATGGGGTCGATGCCCAACATGTTGCGTTCGCTGCTTGTCATCATGGCGCTGGTCGCCGGGCTGGTCGCGATTGTGCCGCGGGTGTCTGAGGTGCGTCAGCCGCCGGTCGACGCCGCCGCGGTGGCGGGGTACACCGTGAAGTCCACGGGGACGCCGTTCCTCTTCCCGAGCGAGGTGCCGGCGGGCTGGGTGGCGACCAACGCGAGGTATGCCGCGTCGACCGACTCGCTGCCGACGTTGCAGGCGGGGTGGACGACGCCGGAGGGGCTCTACTTTTCGATTGCGCAGACTGTGGGGGCGACGCCCAATTGGCTTGCGCTGGCGACGAATAAGGGCGAAGACAAGGGTGTGGTGCAGGTCGCTGGGCAGCCGTGGACGCATCGGCTGGATGAACGACGGCAGCCGAGTCTGACCCGCGTTGATGGGACGCTCACGACTGTGGTGATGACGACGGGGACCGTGGAGCAGCTGGCTGACTTTGCGGCCAAGCTGAAGCCGGCGCTGCCGTCGGGTTAGTCGTCTTATTCGCCCAGCGGGAAGGTGTGGACGCGCCGCCATCCTGGCGTCTGGGTCTTCAGGGCTGGGCCGGTCCACAACTCGACGGTGTGGACGAGGTGCGTGATGGGCAGGTGCGGTCTGACCTCGCGCTCGATCGCGCGGAGGACGGCATACCCGGGGGTGTGATCGGTGGTGTCGCCCGTGGTGTGGCCGGTGGTGTCGTCTGTGGTGTGGCCGACCGTGAGGTGAGGGTGGACGTCGTCGAAGGCCGCGCCGTAGATCGGGTACTCCGGGAACGCTGACTCCACCAGGCGGGTGAGTGCCGTGATGGGCGCGGGGTCGATTGGGTCGAGGAAGAGGACCTCCTCGGCGAACCACCCCGTCGCCGCGAAGGTGAGCTCGAAGGGCGACGTGGCTGCGAAGAGTTCGCTGAGCGCGCCGAAGTCGGCGGTGGTGAGGTGTTCGACGGGTTTGAACGGGTACGCGACGGTCACGTGGGCGGGGACGCCGACTTGGGCCGCGAGGTCGTGGCGGGCGCGGTGCTGGGCGACTGCGGGCTCGGCTGCGGGAATGACGATCAGCAGGGAGGACTCTGTGTCCGACCGCGGGGTGGCGTGGGTGCTCACGAGGTCAGTCGACCATGCGCTCGGCGACGCGGGCAATGAGTCGGTATGCCGCTGCGAGGCATTGAGCGCGATGTGACCGTCAAGCGGGGTCTCTGTCAGGCGGGGCGGGAGCGTTGTCGCCTCTTGCTGCGAGCGAACCCGGTCTGGCGCTGCGGGGGCTCCGAGGGCGATGTGACCGTCAGGCGGGGTCTGTCAGCGGGGGAGCGTCGACGCCTCTTGCTGCGAGCGAACCCGGTCTGGCGCTCTGTTGGCCCAGCCGTGTGCGTGGTGTGCGCGGTGTTCGCTATCAGCGTAATTCGTTGTAGTGCTGGGGGTTGTCGCTTGATTAGAACAGGCGTATGATTAAGGCATGGACCTCAGCAGGCACGCGATCTCAGCGCCGGGTAGTGACCCCGGCGATGCTGGTATGCCGTGCGCTGTCCCCGTTGCGGTCCAGGTCGCGGCCGGCCGGCCGGGTGCTGAGGTGGGTGCTGGGCCGGTTGGTGTGGTGCGGGATTTCGTGGCCTGGCTGGCTGGGGTCGATGGCGCCGCTAGCGGTGGTGACCAGTGTGCTGGCGACGCGTTCGACGACGCGGCCCGGTTGGATCTGATCGGGGCGTTGGAGGCGGTTAAGGCCGCAGCTGCGGCGGCGCAGGCTCGGGTGACGACAGCGTTTGCGGCCTCACAGCGTGAGGTGCACCTGGCCCGTGGCGGGAAGCCGCAGCAAGCTGCCCGCAGCATCGGCTCACAGGTGGCGTTAGCTCGCCGGGACTCACCGTCTCGGGGTGATCAGCATGTCGGGTTCGCGCACGCTCTGCATGTGGAGATGCCCCACACCATGGCTGCCCTCACCCATGGGGTGATCAGTGAATACCGGGCCACCCTGATCGTGCGCGAAACCGCCTGCCTAACCCGCGAGCAACGCGCCGTGGTGGATGAACGCCTCGCCCCTGACTTGCCGTCGCTGGGCAACCGGTCCCTCGCGGCTGCGGCGCGGCGGATCGCCGCGCAGGTCGACGCTGCCGCAGTCGTGGCGCGGATGGAACGCGCCGTGGCGTCCCGTCGGGTGACCGTGCGACCGGCACCAGACGGGATGGCGTGGCTGACGTTCCTGGCACCGTTGACCGAAGCAGTCGGCGCGTATGCCGCCCTCGACCGCCTCGCCAAAACCGCCCTCACCACCGTGCTCACCGGCCACGATCCCCAGCAGAGCAACCCACCCGCCAACGGCAGCGACACTGGCCTTGCGCGTAATGGTGGCCTCAGCAGTGATGGTGGCCTTGGCAGTGGTGGTGGTGGTGCGGCGGTCCCTGGACGTGGTGGACAGACCCGCACCCGGGGACAGTTGATGGTCGACCTCGGCTTAGACCGCATCTTCGGCCGCACCACCAGCACGATCCCCGGCACGAGCACGAGCACGAGCCCCGACACCACCGCGCGCCCCGACGCCACTACGCGCCCCGACACCAGCCCATCGCACGGAGACCACCACCGGTGGAACGGCGACAGGCACAGGAATCGCCGGAAGCGGGGGACCGGGCGACACGCGCATCCACACCGCCACACCCACCGGTGCTCCGGCTGGTGCCCGAGGCAGTACAGACACCGGCAGCGACGGGAGTCCTCGGGTCAACGTCGAGATCCAACTCGTGATGACCCCCGACACCTTGTTCGCTGGCAGTAGCGAACCCGCCCACCTACCTGGCTACGGACCCATCCCCGCCGCGATCGCCCGCACCCTCGTCCGTGACGCCGACCGAGCCTGGATCAGACGCCTGTTCACCACCCCCAACAGTCGAGACCTCGTCGCCCTGGACTCCACGAGACGCTTCTTCAACGGCGGACTCCGAAGACTCCTCGTGCTTCGAGATCAAACCTGCCGCACCCCCTGGTGCGACGCCCCCATCACCGCAGCCGACCACACCCACCCCGCACACCGGGGCGGGACAACCACAGCAGCCAACGGCACCGGCCTATGCCAACGCTGCAACAACACCAAAGAAACCCCCGGCTGGCACACCGACGTCATCAGCACCGGACTCCCACGCAACGACCTCCACGACACCATCGGCACCGGCGACGACCTCCAGGACGCCAGGGGCACCGGCGACGAGCTCCACGACACCATGCGCACGGGCGGCGTCCCAGATCGGACTCACAGCGACCACAAGTCCACGGCAACACTCGCGCAGACCGATCACCAGCCACACACCACCCGAATAACCACCCCCACCGGCAAGACCTACCACTCCATCGCCCCACCCATCCTCGGCTGGGGAGCCAGCACCCCTCAGAGCCTGATGAGACCAGTGGCACCCACGACCGCCGATGAGGAGAGCGTGAGTGAGCCACTGAGCGCACTCGAACGCCGCCTGACGTTGCTGCTGGTGGCCTAACGAGCGTGTGCCCGACTACTCCTCGGTCTCAGCCGGGTTGCTCGTGGTTGCGGTTGCGATGCGAGCTTGGGCATCGTCAAGCCAGGCCGTGCAGTGGGCCGCGAGGGCCTCGCCGCGCTCCCAGAGCGTCATGCTTTCTTCGAGTGGAGCCTGGCCAGCTTCGAGGCGGGCAACGATCGCGACGAGTTCGTCTCGCGCCTGCTCATAGCTGAGCTCCGCGATGTCACTTGGAGCCTTCGCTGACTGCCCGACCTTCACTGGCTGCCCTGCGTTCCCGGTCGAGTCCGGTGACGCGTTCGGGCTGGTTGCGGATGGTGCCATGACTAGATCACTCCTTGCGATGGTGGTTTGGTCCGTCTGGCACGGCTCTTCACTCCAGTTGGCGTCTTGCTCGTGGGCTTTGCCCCACGGGTTGCGGTCTGAGTCGCGGAGTCTGTCGAAGCGGAGACGGACTCCGAGTCCGCTCTGCCGATAAGGGACCCGGCCGACTCCGGGGACGCGAACCCATCCCGAGAATCGGTCGGGGCAAAGCCTGCACTGGGCTCTTCGTCAGCCACGATGCGTGCAGCCGCACTGCCATGTGCCAACACCAGACGCACCAGTTCGTCGGGGGTCAGATCAGCGGCGTCCCGAACAATGGCGCCATTAGCACGTCGCACCACGGCATACCCCCGGTCGAGCGTCGCCTGCGGCGAGATGGCGCGGGCTTGGACGCGAAGGTGACCGATCCGGTCCTGCTCCCGGACCAGCCGGGTGTGGAGTCGGTCCCAGCCGCGTGCGCGCAACGCGGTGACCTGTGCCCGATGTGGGCTGAGCATCGCCGCCGGGTTGACCATGACTGGGCGCGTGACGGTCGCGACGATGAGGCGCCGCTGCCCGTCGAGTCTCCCGGTGAGCGAACGCAATGCCCGATCCTGCAAGGCAGCCACGTGTGCGCGTTCCGACGCCGCGTCAGGCACAACGCGACGCCCCGCATCGGTCGGGGTCGAGGCCCGCCAGTCGGCGACGAAGTCGAGCAAGGGTGTGTCGACCTCGTGACCGATGGCCGAAATCACCGGCGTGCGGGCAGCGGACACTGCGCGCAGCAGCGTCTCGTTGCTAAACGGCAGCAACTCCTCAACCGAACCCCCGCCCCGAGCGATGACGATGACGTCAACGTCCACCATTTGGTCGAGCGCCGTGAGCGCTTCACAGACCTCGACGACCGTGTTGGTGCCTTGGACAGCTACCTGGCGGATGTCGAAAACGACTGCGGGCCAACGACGTCGAGCATTTTCGACGACATCGCGCTCGGCAGCACTGTTACGGCCCGTGATGAGGCCCACCCTCCGGGGGAGGAAGGGGAGCGGTCGCTTGCGCGCCGGGTCGAACAGCCCCTCTGCGCTCAGGCGCCCCTTGAGGATCTCGATCCGCGCGAGCAGGTCCCCGACCCCGACCGGGCGGATCTGACGGGCATCGAGCTGCAGCGTCCCCCGCCGGGCCCAGAACGTCGGCTTCGCGTGCAGGACGACCCGCGCGCCTTCGACGAGTGGCATCCCCATCGCTGCGAGGGCATGAACCGAGATGGTCACCGACAGCGACATGTCCACATCCGGGTCGCGGACGGTCAGGTATGCCGTGGAGCCACGTTGCGAGAGCTGGACGACCTGCCCCTCGACCCACAACGGGGACATCTTGTCGACATAATCACCGATCTTGAGTGAGAGCACACGCACCGGCCACGGTGACTCCGCGGTCGTATCCGCAGCCTTCTCC
Organism: Actinomycetales bacterium; assembly: GCA_016715285.1. Taxonomy (GTDB): domain Bacteria; phylum Actinomycetota; class Actinomycetes; order Actinomycetales; family Dermatophilaceae; genus Phosphoribacter; species Phosphoribacter thorii. The sequence continues at coordinate 47,466 of JADKAO010000003.1, forward strand.
GGCAGGCTGCGGCCGGGGGCGGACGGCATACTCACGCGGCTGACTCTAGCCACGCGGGAGGGGCGATCGCGGCACCCCACGTACCATGAGGATCATGTCTGCCCAGCTTGAGACCCAATCCACTGAGGCCGCAGCCGAGGCCGTGGCCACCGCCGGCAAGCGGGTTTTGCTTGCCGCGCCGCGCGGGTACTGCGCTGGCGTCGACCGCGCGGTGGTGACGGTTGAGAAGGCGTTGGAGCTCTATGGCCCGCCGGTCTATGTGCGCAAGGAGATCGTCCACAACAAGCACGTCGTCGAGACCCTGAAGGGCCTTGGTGCAGTCTTCGTGGAAGAAACCGATGAGGTCCCCGAGGGTGCCACCGTGATCTTTTCCGCCCACGGTGTCGCCCCTGTCGTCCACGAAGAAGCGGCGGCCCGGTCGCTCAAGACGATCGACGCGACCTGCCCGCTCGTGACCAAGGTGCACCGCGAGGCAGTGCGCTTCGCGCAAGAGGACTACGACATTCTGCTCATCGGCCATGAGGGTCACGAAGAAGTCGTCGGCACCTCCGGTGAAGCCCCCGATCACATCACTCTCGTCGAGGGTCCGGACGACGTCGCCAATATCTCGGTGCGCGACCCCGAGCGGGTGGTCTGGCTGTCGCAAACGACGCTCTCGGTGGACGAGACCATGGAGACCGTGCGGCGGCTGCGCGAGAAGTTCCCGGCGTTGGCCAACCCCCCGAGTGACGACATTTGCTACGCCACCCAAAACCGGCAACTCGCGGTCAAGAAGATGGCACCCGACACCGACCTCATGATCGTCGTCGGCTCGCGGAACTCCTCCAACTCCGTCCGACTCGTTGAGGTGGCCCTTGAGCACGGCGCCGCCGCTGGACACCTCGTCGACTATGCCGAGGAGATCGACCCAGCGTGGTTCGACGGCGTGCAGACCGTCGGAGTCACATCAGGCGCGAGTGTGCCGGAGATCCTCGTCCGCGGGGTCCTTGCGTTGCTCGCCGAGCACGGCTACACCGACGTTCGACCCATCGTCGCTGCCGAAGAGAGCCTCCTGTTTGCCCTCCCCAACGAACTACGCCGCGACCTCAAGGCTGCGGCGGGTGCGGCGGGCGATGGCAGCAAGATCCGCCGCGATACGGCATACGACGCCTCGAGTCCGTTGCACTAGCTGGCGCGGCGCTCGCCTGTCGCCTCCGCTTCGAGCGGCAACTGCGGCCTGGCGACGACCTCATCGAGCGCGGCGAGGAGTTCGGCAGCGGTGATGGGCCGCGTCGTGGCCTCGAGCGCCATGGGTGTTGCCACCTCCTCGTGGACGACTCCCATCTGATGCATCGAGCGCGCGGTGACCAAGAGCCGCGACTCGATCGACCCGACAAGTGCGTTGTAGGCATCGACGGAGCGCCGCAACGCCTTGCCCACATCGTCGGTATGCCGGGCCACCGTGCCGAGGCGTGCATAGAGCTCCTGGCCGAGTGACAGCAACTCCCTGGCCCCCTGCGCCAGGGAGTCGTGCTGCCACGTCGCTGCCACCGTGCGCAGCAACGCGAGGAGGGTTGCCGGCGAGGCGAGAATGACTTTGCGGGACATCGCATAGTCATGCAGGGTCGGGTCGGCGTCGAGCGCCGCAGCCATGAAGGCCTCGCCCGGAACGAAGCACACGACGAACTCTGGCGACGGCTCGACTGCGGTCCAGTACTGCTTGGACGACAACGCCTCGACGTGCCGTCGCAACGCAGTGGCGTGTCCTTTGAGCCGACGCTGCCTATCCGAGGCGTCGAGCCCGTCGGCGTGCGCGGCGAGGAACTCTGTCATCGGGCACTTGGCATCAACCGCCACGTGCTTGTCACCAGGCAGATGGACGACGACATCTGGCCGCACTGTGGACCCGGTCCGTGCCGTGCCTGACCATTGGGTGTCGAAATCGCAGCGATGGAGCAGGCCTGAGTGCTCCAATACCCGACGCAGTGCAACTTCCCCCCACGCCCCGCGCACATTGGCCGATGACAGTGACCCGGCGAGCGACGCGGTTTGGTCACGCAGTCCTTCCGTGCTCGACTGGACGCGACTGAGCTCCAAAGCCACCCGAGCAAACTGATCGCCGCGCTCTCGCTCGATCGTGTGGACCTGCTGCTCGACCCGCAGCAGACTCTCGCGCAACGACCCGACCAGCTCAGTGGTCGCCGTGGTGTGTTCGGTCTGCTGTGCCAGGTCATCCGCCGCGGCGGTGACTCGCTCCCGCAGAAGATCACGCTCGGTGACCGCGGTGGCGAGGGACACGGCATACCGACTGCGGAGCCAGAGCCAGATGAGGATCGCACCGAGCACGCTCCCCAGCACGAGACCAACAAGCACCCCGGGTGCGTGATCGCGGAAGATATCCATGTCGCCCACTGTGTCAGTGGACACCGACAGGCTTGGGCACGGAGAGCCGACGGGGTCGTCGTAAGCTCAGGCGGTCCGGGTAGGAGCTCGGCGTGTCCGATGCTGGAGGAGGCACACTCGTGAGTTGGCTCAGCCCGGTCGAGCTCGTGGGGTATGCCGCGTCGGCCCTCGTCGTGACCTCGCTGGCGATGACGAGCGTCGTCCGGCTGCGCGTGATCTCACTGATCGGGTCGGTGACCTTCGTCGCGTATGGCGCCCTGCTCGGATCGGTGCCGATCATCCTCACCAACGCCGCTGTCGCCGTGCTCAATATCTGGTTCCTGCGCAAGGAGCTTGGTGGCGGCCGGTCGCTTGGTGCGGTGCCGATCGCGGCCGATGCGCCCTTCCTCACCGACTTCTTGGAGTCTCACCGCACCGATATCGCTCGGAGCCAGCCCGAGTTCGCCCCACCATCTCCGGACGACTTTGCCCTTCTCCTGACGCGAGATGGCCTCCCCGCTGGCGCGCTCATGGGGCGCCGCGCCGGGGAGGACCCAGGCACGCTCGATGTCACTCTCGACTACGTCATGCACGCTTACCGTGACTCCAAGATCGGGTCTTGGCTCTTTGGCCCAGGCGCAAAGGTCCTGCGCTCCAACGGTTTTAACAGAGTCGCAGCGACTCCTACCACCGAGGTGCACCGCTCCTATGTCAAGGGCGTGGGATTCCGCAACGAGGGTGGCCGTTGGGTGCGCGACCTCGGCTAGCACACAGTGCCAGACTGCGGTTATGGGTTTTGAGTTCGACCGTGAGATCGCTGTGCGACCGGGTGTCCAACCCGGCGAGAGGTATGCCGTGCTATCCGACCAGTGGCGGATCGGCAACGGTGTCCACGGTGGTGTCCTCATGGCGCTTGGGGCAGCCGGGCTCGCCGCAGAGCTCGATGGTGACGGCGCCCATCCGGACCCGATCGCTTTCAGTGCGGTCTTCCCGACCCCGTCGGTGCCGGGGGAGGTCATCGTCCGCACCGAAGTCCTGCGCGCCGGCGTCTCGCTCTCGCAGGCTCAGGTTCGCTTGCTCCAGTCCGACGGGGACGGGCTGGCCGAGCGGATGCGGGCGGTCGCCCTCTTCGGCGATCTCGGCAAGCGAGCCGAGCCGGTCTTGCGGTCCGCTTCGCCGCCGCTCATCGCCTCGCCTGACGAGTGCGTTGGCAGTGACGGCGCGATCGACTTCCTCGCGCACTCGACCCTCCTTGACCGGATGGACATCCGACTCACCCAGGAGACCGCCGGCTGGGCGCAGGGGACGCCCTCGGGTAATGGTCGCCTCGACGGCTGGGTGCGGTTCGCCGATGGCCGCGAGCCGGATGTGCTCGCGGTCCTGTGGGCGCTCGATGCCATGCCTCCGGTCGCCTTCGACCTGGGCCTCTACGGCTGGACGCCGACTCTCGAGTTCTCTGCCCACCTGCGCGCCCACCCCTCCCCGGGGTGGCTCCAAGTCGAGTTGCGCACCGAGACCGTCGTCGGAGGCCTCATGGAGGAAGACGCTCGGATCTGGGACTCAACCGGCCGACTCGTGGGCCAGTCCCGACAACTCTGCGGCTGGCGGCTCCGGCAACGCGGTTAGACTCCTGCTCTTGTGGCACTCACTATCGGGATCGTCGGCCTCCCCAATGTCGGCAAGTCGACGCTCTTCAACGCGCTGACCAAGAACAACGTCCTCGCGGCGAACTACCCCTTCGCGACGATCGAGCCCAACGTCGGGGTGGTGCCACTCCCTGACCCTCGTCTGGCCCGCCTCGCGGAGATCTTCGGATCGGAGAAGATCCTCCCCGCCACGGTGTCCTTCGTCGACATCGCGGGGATTGTCCGCGGCGCCTCGGAGGGTGAGGGCCTCGGCAACAAGTTCCTGGCCAACATCCGCGAGGCCGACGCGATGTGTCAGGTGGTGCGAGTCTTCGCGGACGACGACGTCGTGCACGTTGACGGCAAGATCAGCCCCACCGGCGACATCGAGACCATCAACACCGAACTCATCCTGGCTGACCTCCAAACCCTCGAAAAGGCCGTCCCGAGGCTCGAGAAGGAAGCACGGATCAACAAAGACAAGCGGGCGGCATACGAGAATGCCGTTGCGGCGCAGCGCTGTTTGGAAGCAGGAGACACCTTGTATGCCGCCCACGCGGCATACGGTGTCGACCTCGCCGAGGCGCGCGGACTGCAACTGCTGACGACCAAGCCGTTCATTTATGCCTTTAACCTCGACGAAGATCAACTGACCGACGAGACGCTGCACGCGGAACTCCGTGCGGTGGTGGCTCCCGCGGATGCAGTGTTCTTGAGTGCAAAACTCGAAGCCGACCTTGCCGAGCTGGACGCCGATGAGGCGCGCGAGTTGCTCGAGTCCGTGGGGGTGACCGAGCCGGGGCTGGACCAGTTGGCGCACGTGGGGTTCCACACTCTGGGGCTGCAGACCTATCTCACCGCTGGCCCGAAGGAATCGCGCGCCTGGACGATCCGGCAAGGCTGGACCGCACCGCAAGCGGCGGGCGTGATCCACACGGACTTCCAGAGGGGCTTTATCAAGGCTGAGGTCGTGTCTTTCGCTGATCTTGATGCGGCTGGCTCCATGGTCGCGGCACGCGCGGCCGGCAAGGTGCGTATGGAAGGCAAGGACTACGTCATGTCCGATGGTGACGTGGTCGAGTTCCGGTTTAACGTGTAGCGTTATTGACGCGCCGCGTCATGTCTGTCATCCCTGACCGGTGATCGATCCTTAGCTGACCGCGATACAGAAAGGGTCTGGCTACGCCAAGCTGTTCCCCGGCTCGACCCGAGAATCCACAAGGCGGCCAACCGAAAACTGCATCTTCTGGATGCTGCGACCTCCTTAGATGCGTTGCAGGTCCCAAGCTGTCCGTCGCGATTGGCGTCCCGCCGCGTCGCATCAACGAGATCGTGCACGGCAAGCGCGCCATCACCGCCGACACAGCGCTGCGGCTCGGAAAGTACTTCGGTATTGATCCGCAGTTCTGGCTCAATCTCCAGTCGCGCTATGAGATCGAGTTGGCGCACGATCGAGCCGCCCACGAGATCGACGCGATCCAGCCCCTCGCTGCGGCATCGTGACGCCCCTCGAAGCGCTGGCTGCGACCGTCGCAGGAAACGATGGAGGCATCAGGGCATCGGATCGCGATCGGTATCTCAGGGTTCGGGGGATCGGGGAGGTCTCAGACGTGTTCACCGGCCAAGAGGGGGCCCTGAGGCCCTCGCTTGTGGGAGGCCCCTACCCCATGGGAGGGTGCCTGCAGGGCTGGAGCGACTGTGGGAAGGTAGGCGAAGGGGTGGGTCGGGCGGACACCAAGGATGAACTACTAGCGTCGGCGACGGCTCAGTTCGCGAAGCTTATTGATCTGGTGACCGCTATGTCCGCCGATGATCAGCGGTCGACGTTCGACTTCAGCGCGGAGACGGTCAAGAAGGGGGCGCACTGGAGCCGCGACAAGTGCCTGAGGGACGTCCTCGTCCATCTGTATGAGTGGCACCGGACGCTGCTGGCCTGGGTCGCGGCCAACCAGGCCGGGGAATCCCGACCCTTCCTTCCGGTGCCTCACACCTGGAAGACATACGGGCAACTGAATGTCGAACTGTGGCAGCGGCATCAAGCGACGCCGCTGCCCGAGGCAATGGGCCTGCTCCGCGCCAGCCACGACGACGTGCTAGCCCTGATACAGCGGTTCACCGACGCTGAGCTGTTTGAGAAGGCCTATTTCCCCTGGACCGGCTCGTCGTCGTTGGGGTCGTATTGCGTCTCGACCACCTCGAGCCACTATGACTGGGCCATCAAGAAGCTGCGCGCCCATCTGGGTCGGCTGCCACAGTGACCTTCCGGATCGAACTCACGTGGGCGGCTCGACGAGCACTGACCGAAACGCTGCCCTAAGCTGTCGCGGCCGCATGCCTGAACTTCCTCAATGACGTGCTTGCCGAGCAGCCCCACGGGGTGGGCGAGCCCCTTCGAAACGAACTCGCCGGTCGCTGGTCTGCCCGCCGAGGACAGTTCCGGGTGATGGAGTTCCGGTTCGACGTCTAGCGTTACTGGTCGCCTACGGTGACGAGAGCCCGGATGGAAGATCCACCGCTCGTTAGGCTGGAGGAGTGGCCCTCCAGCGACGAGAAAGGCGGCGCCAGCAGTATCTCAGCCTCGGCGTCGGAGAGTTAGTCGCGGCCGCGGTGTTCTGCCTGACCGCGGCGAATGCGATCCAGCCGCGCCTGATGGGAACGGAGGCGTCCGTCCTCTGGATTGCGCTGCTCCCGCTGCTGTTGGTCCTCTGGCAGTCCGGAGCCTATTGGTTGTTGGCTCGGTCGTGGGTCGCTGGCGGCTCGATGCCGGACGCCGTCGCTGCGGTCTATCGGGTTTTCCGGGTGTTGGACGCGCTCGTCCTGGCCGGAAGCCTCGTAGCCATCATCCTCTGGCTTCCGAGCCGGATACCCGTGCTCGTGCTGGTCATCGCGGTGTGGCTGTTCGCCCTTGTGGAGTACGTGAACTACTTCGTCGTCCGCCTGTCGTACCCGCTGACCCAATGGGCGAGCCGGGTGGGGGAGTGGCGCACCCCACAGCTGATCCGAGACCTGCGGCGCTCATCTCAGAAACTGGAGGACGGAAACCCGACCGCGCTCGCTCCGTGATGACTGGCTCACTGGCCTAGGCAACTGCGTTGGAACCCGTGGGCGCCCAGCTCCACGCCCACGGAGGTGACGCCGTCGGGATCGATCCGCCAGGCTTACAGGTGTGCCCATCCACCTGCAGGCGCCGTGCCGAGCGGGAGCTTCTGCAGCGCAGCCAACACCTGCGGATCCTGCGCGTCCAGCCAGTCGCACAACTGCTTGAACGTCACGAATCGCACATCGGGTTGCCCAACCATCTCGGTCAAGGCCTTCTCCAACCCAGACATGTAGATGCCGCCATTCCAGTTCTCGAAATGGTTGCCAATAATGAGCGGTGCCCTATTGCCGTTATATGCGCGCCGGAAGCCGGCGAGGTAGCCGTCGCGCACTTCCGCCTCCCACACGGCATACATGGCAGGGTCTCCGTTCTTTGCCTTGGACTGCACCGCGTAGAAGTTATAGTCCATCGACAGCACGCTGCGGCCAGCTAAGGGGATGCTCTGCAACGGGATATTCCACAGATGCGACCCCGCGAGCTTGCGCGGCCAGACTTGAGTCCCGGTCGCGGACGAGTCATAGCGCCACGTCTTGACCGCAGTGGAGGCGACGAGACCAGCCTGGCCTTCGAGGCATGGAGTGCGGCTGCCAACGAGTTCCTTCTCGTAGTCGAAGGGTAGTGGCGGGAGGTCGGTAAAGCCGGTAGTGGTGCGCCAGGTGGTGACAAACTTCTTCGCTTGCGCGATCTCCTGATCCCATTGCGCAGGTGTCCACGACGCGCCGCCTTTGGGGCCGCAGAAGTGTCCATTGAAATGCGTGCCAATTTCGTGACCTTCGAGCCAGGCCTTGCCGATTTGCTCGATGGTGGCGTGAACGGCACGTTCGGGAAAGAGGGGGATGTCAGATGCGCCCGCTGCACGACCAGGCGGGGTGTATGCCGTGCGCGCCGACGCTGGCAGGAAGTAGAGGCCGGTGACGAAGAAGGTCATCGGCACATTCTTGGCAGCCGCGAATGCGCGCCAGCGAGTAAACAGCTTCGACGCCCCCTCACCGGCCCCATCCCACGACACGACGACAAACTGTGGTGGGCGCTCGCCTGGTTTGAGTCTTGACGGGACCGGTTGGTTGGGCTGCGGGCCGGTGTCCGACGTACTGCCGTCGCCGATCAGCCGACCAGGGCCACGCGGTGCGACGGAAGTCGTGGCTGAAGGCGCAGGCGCGGGCGCTGCCGTCGCGGTGCTTGGAGGCGTGGACGACGCAGCCGTGGTGAACTGCGCAGCCGTGGAGGACGTGGAGGTGCCAGAACTTGTCGAGGTAACCGAGAGTTGCGGCTCGCTCGTACAGGCAGCAATGAGCCCGGCAGACATCGAGATGGCAAGTGCAGCGGGTATGCCGCGGCGGCGGCGTGCACTCGTCGTCGGTCGTCTTGCCGTGGCAACTCTCTTCACAACAGCACCGTTCTCATGCGATTTCAAGGTGGCAATCCGACGTTCGCACAGGATTGTCACAGCGGAGTTACAGAAAGCGCACTCCTCACCGGCGAGTGTCCGGCGGTGGTGTTGCGCCGACGAAGAGCAATGGGTCAGTGCGGTGATCTGCGAGAACACCTAGGCTTTCGGCCATGGCGACACTCGTGCTGACTCTCACCGGCGCCGACCGGGCTGGCCTGGTCTCTGAACTGTCGACGGATGTGGCTGCCCACGGCGGCAGCTGGCTGACCAGCCGGATGGCGCGACTCGCCGGGACTTTTGCTGGCGTCGTCCTCGTGGAGATCCCCGACGACCGCGTCGAGGCGTTCAGCACCGTGATCGACGGCCTCTCCGATCGAGGCGTCGAGGTCGTCATCCGACGCGCTGCCCCGGCGACCCAACTAGCGGGAATCCCGTTGCAGCTCAATGTTATTGGGCATGACAGGCCGGGCATTGTGCATCAGGTCTCGGCAGCGCTTGCCGCGCATGGCGCGAGTATCGAGGAACTGGAGACCCAGACGCGTGAGGCACCCATGGCCGGTGGGGTGCTCTTCGAGGTCAAGGCCAACCTCCTGGCGCCCGCCGACATGGATCACGATGCGCTGCGCCAGGCCCTTGAGGCCATCGCCGACGAACTCATGGTGGAGATCGACCTGAGCGAAGCCGAGGACAGCAGCTCACGCTAATCACCGAGCTCGTCCGTTCAAGCGGTCACCTGATGGTCTGCAGCCTGTCAGACTGTCACGGTTGTCCACTGCAGTTGAGGAGCCCTGCATGACTGGCGTGCCCACGCCATCTGAAGGCGCTCCCATCGTCCCCAGTCGGCAGATGCCTTGGCATGAGCGCCTCGTCTTCGCCTCGGGCGACACCTTCGGTGGGGGATCGGCCGCCACCATCGCGGTCCTGTACCTCTTCTACCTCACCGACATCATCGGTCTGCCACCCGGCGTCGCCGGCGCGACGATCGTCGTCTCCAAGGTGTGGGACGCCGTCAACCACCCCATCTTCGGCATGTGGAGCGACAACACGCGTTCGCGATGGGGACGGCGACGCCCGTGGATCTTCGTCGGAGCGCTGCTCATCCCCATCGGGCAGGCCCTCCTGTGGGCTCCGATCGGTTCGTGGACCAGCGAGCCCGCCAAGGTGGCATTCATCATCGGCGGACACCTCGTCTATACGACGATCGCCAGCGTCGTGCTCGTCCCGTTCGCCTCCCTCAGCGCCGAGGTCAGCACCGACCCCGACGAACGCAACACCGTCAATGTCATGCGCCTCGCCGTCGCGGCGACCTCAGGCGTCGTGTGCACGCTGCTCTTGTCGGCCCTGCTCAACGGATACAAAGACGGCCATCTCGGCGTCATGACGCTCTATTACGTTCTCGTTTTTGGCCTCGGAACTCTCTTCGCCCTCCCGCTCATCGCGGTGGCGGTGCGGGTCCACGAGCGCGCGCCCGTCCCTGCCCAGGCACACCCGTCATGGCGGGCCATTGTCGAACCCCTGCGCGTACGCGAGTTCCGTCAGCTCACTGCGCTCTACCTGTGCCCGGCACTTACCCTCGACATCGTCACGGCCCTCGTCATCTACTACGCGATCTACGTGGTCCGCGGCGTCAATACGACGGTCTTTTTCGCGATCTTTTTCGTGATCATCTTGGTGACCTTTGTGGTCGTTGGCCGGCTCGTTAAACGCATCGACAAGGCAGTCATTTACCGTCGGCTGATCCCGATCGGAATCCTCGCTATGGCGGGCATTGCCCTCTATCCCAATGACGGCTCACCGATCGGCGTCTATGTCCTCGCAGCCTTCGTCGCCATCGGCCTCGCGGGCTCGCAAACCATGACGTGGGTGATGTTCCCGGACGTCGTCGACGCCGGCGAACTTGCTCAAGGCGAGCGCAATGCCGGGTCCTTCAGTGGGCTCCTGGTCTTCGTCCGCGCACTCGCCTCCGCGCTTGCGATTTGGATCCTCGGCGAGACGCTCAGCCTCACCGGCTATCACCGCCCGCACGGCTCGTATGCCGGTGCGACCCAACCCGAGTCCGCGATCCTTGCCATCCGCTTGTCGCTGCTGGGTTGGGTGGTCATCCTCATGACCATCGGGTATGCCGTCGCGCGCCGCTATCGGCTGTCTCGCCAGGCGTGCGCGGAACTCACGATCGCGCTCGCCGCGGCGCGGGCCGCACGGCATACCGTGCCTGCTGAAGACCGGGGCGGGGACCCGACCTTCGACCCCACGGAGTGGGACGCCGACGCGGCCCACCAGAGCAAGGCCGAAGGTCCCGACGAGCCAGGCGCGAGCGGTTCGTAGAGTGGAAGCGGCGGGTCCCGCACCCCGCGGTCGACCCAGCCACGGAGCTCACGATGGAGCAACCCCGCACGGTGGTGGTCCTCGGCGCCGCTGGCCGCGACTTCCACAATCTCAATGTCCTCTACCGGGACGATCCGAACTATCGCGTGCTGGCTTTTACCGCGACCCAGATCCCGGATATCGACGGGCGCCGTTATCCGCCGCAACTAGCCGGTCCGCTCTACCCGGACGGCATACCCATCATCAAAGAAGCGGATATCGCGGAATTCATCACGCGCGAAAAGGTCGACCTCGCAGTCTTTGCCTACTCTGATGTCGCGCACGAGCAGGTTATGCACCTGGCCTCAACGTGCCTGGCTGCGGGTGCCGATTTCATTCTGCACAGCGGCCGGTCGACGATGCTGCGGTCGATCAAGCCGGTCATTGCGGTGACCGCCGTGCGAACCGGGGTCGGCAAGAGCCAGACCACGCGGTATATCGCAAAACTGTTGCGCGACAAGGGATTGCGCGTAGTCGCGATCCGGCACCCCATGCCGTATGGGGACTTGGCAGCGCAGGCGTGCGAGCGCTTTGCTACGTATGCCGACCTTGACACCTACCACTGCACCATCGAGGAGCGCGAGGAGTACGAGCCACATCTCGACGCGGACTGCATTGTGTATGCCGGTGTCGACTACGCGCGGATCCTGCGTGAGGCCGAGGAAGAAGCCGACGTCATCATTTGGGACGGCGGCAACAACGACCTGCCGTTCTACGTCCCGGACCTGCACATCGTCCTCGTCGATCCGCTCCGACCCGGCGACGAGAGCCGCTACCACCCAGGCGAGACCAACGTCCGGATGGCCGACCTCGTCATCGTCAACAAGTGCGACGAGGCCATGCCCGAGAGCATCGACTCAGTCGAAACCGCTGTGCGAGAGCTCAATCCGCGAGCGACGATCATCCGGTGCGACAGCCCGGTGACCGTCGATGACCCGGAGCTGGTCCGCGGCAAGCGGGTCGTTGTCGTCGAAGACGGCCCGACCCTCACGCATGGGTCGATGACCTTTGGCGCCGGCGTCGTCGGGGCTCGTGGGTGCGGGGTTGAGGCGATCGTCGACCCGAGCGGTGACGCTGTTGGCTCACTCGTCGCGACGTACGCCAAGTACCCCAATGCGCGCGGCATCCTCCCCGCGATGGGGTATTCGCCCGCTCAGGTGCGCGACCTCCAAGCGACCCTGGAGGCGGTTGATGCCGATGCCATCGTGAGCGGGACGCCGATTGACCTGACGCGAGTGCTCACGGTGACCAAGCCCATGGTGCGGGCGCGGTACGAGCTCCGTGAGCGTGAGCCCGGGCTCCTGGAAGCTGCCCTCGAGCGCGCCATCGCCGCGAAAACCTGAAGCACTTATCGTCAGCTTTGCGGCACGATACGCCGGTGGACGATCGGGAACGCGACACGGCACGAGCGGTGCCAGCTGGGTACCGCATCAGTGCTGACCGGCAGACTGTGACGCTGCGCGGGTGCACACGTGGCTCTCCGGCGACGCCTATTGGGCGCTCGGGCGGTCGCGCGAGGTCATGGATCGCGCCATCGCCGCCTCGGAGATGTGGAGCGTCCTGAGCTCAGAGTCTTCCCAGGGTGCCGAGGGTGCCGAGGAGCAGGTCGGAGTAGCGCGGGTGGTCACCGATGGTGCGATTTTTGCGTGGCTCTGCGACGTCTACATCGATCCCAGCCATCGCGGTCGGGGCCTCGGGTCCGCGCTGGTGGGGGCGATCGTCGCGGATCTGGAGGCGCGCGGCATACGCCGCATGCTGCTTGCGACTCGAGACGCACACGAGGTGTATGCCGGGCACGGATTCACCGCGCTCGCGGACCCCGGGATGTGGATGGAGCGTGACCGGAGGGACCTCCGGCCGTCTCGGGGCTGAACCGGCCCCCTACGCTGGAAGCCATGGGTCAGGACCTCACCAATCGGCATTTCGTTAAGGAACTCGACTTCACTCCTGAGGAATGGATGGGGCTGGTTGGTCTGGCCCAGCGGCTCAAAGCCGCGCGCGTCGAGGGGCGTGAAGAGCGGATGCTCGTGGGCAAGACGATCGCGCTGATCTTCGAGAAGACGTCGACCCGGACGCGGTGCGCGTTTGAGGTGGCCGCGTATCACCTTGGGGCGCAACTGACCTACCTCGACCCGCATGGAAGCCAGATCGGGCACAAGGAGTCGTTCGCCGACACCGGCCGAGTGCTGGGTCGGCTCTATGACGCGATTGAGTTCCGCGGCTCGCGGCACGCTGACTGCGAGACGCTCGCGCAGTATGCCGGGGTGCCGGTCTACAACGGCCTCACCGACACGTGGCACCCGACTCAGGCTCTGTGCGACATCGTCACGATGGTCGAGCACACACCGAAGCCTGCCGAGGAGATCGCCTATGCCTATGTCGGCGATGCACGCTACAACATGGGCAACTCGCTGCTCATCTCAGGTGCGATGTCGGGGATGGACGTGCGCATCGTCGCGCCGCGCTCGCTCTGGCCGGCGCCGGAAATCGTCGCCGAGGCGCGGTCGATTGCCGAGCGCACGGGCGCGCGGGTGAGCCTCACCGAGTCAGTGGAAGAGGGAGTGAGCGGCGTGGACTTCGTCCACACCGACGTCTGGGTGTCGATGGGCGAGGCCGAGCACGTGTGGGCCGAGCGGATCGCCTTGCTCACACCGTATGCCGTGACGGCCGACGTCATGCGCTCGACGGGCAACCCTGGCACCAAGTTCATGCACTGCCTACCGTCCTTCCACAACCGTGAAACCAGTGTGGGAGAACGGATTTACCAGGAGTACGGGCTGGAGTCGCTCGAGGTGACCGACGAGGTTTTTGAGTCGCCAGCGTCGATCGTGTTCGACCAGAGTGAGAACCGGATGCACACGATCAAGGCAGTGTTGGCGGCTACCTTGTGTGGCCACGAACTCTGAGCACGGCATACCGCAGCGTTGGGCCCCGGGCGCGACGTCGGGTTACAGCGCGGCGCCGACCAAGGCACCGATGCCGTAGGTGATCGTCATGGCAAGCCAACCGCCGAAGACGTTGCGCAGCACCGGACGGCGCCAATCGGCACCACCGAGCCGGGCGCTCGCGAACCCGGTGAGCGCCAGCGCGATCACCACGCTGGCCACGGTTGCTTGGAGGCGGTAGTCGATCGGAGCGAACAAGATCGTGAGGAGGGGGAGGAGCGCGCCAATCGTGAACGCGACTGCTGAGGAGAAGGCAGCCGTCCACGGGTTGGTGAGGTTGTCCGGGTCGATCTGCAGCTCGACTTCCGCGTGCGCGGCGAGCGCGTCATGGGCCGTGAGTTGGACCGCGACCTGCTGGGCAAGCTCAGGGGTCAAGCCTTTGCCGGCATAGATGGCGGTCAGCTCGGCGAGTTCGGCCTCTGGCATCTCGCGCAGCTCACGCCGTTCCTTTTCGAGCAAGGCGTGCTCGGTGTCACGTTGGGTGCTCACCGAAACGTATTCGCCCACCCCCATCGAGAGCGCGCCCGCGACGAGCCCGGCAACTCCAGCAGTGAGCACGGCTTGCCGCTCCGTCGTGGCTCCCGCAACACCCATGACGAGACCGGCGATCGACACGATGCCGTCGTTGGCCCCGAGCACAGCAGCGCGGAGGGCATTGAGTCGACCGGCATGGCTGCCGTCGTGGGCTTCTCTCCGGTGGGTGGTCGGGGCGGCAGCGTCGCTCGAGGTCACGCGGCCTGGCTCCCCGGCGTCCGACTTCCCGCCGTCCGACTTCCCGCTGGTCTGTGGGCCCTGTGGCGGCGATGCTGAGGTCTCGGTCACTCACCTAGCCTGCCAGGTAATTCACCCGGTTGCCGGAGGCACGGGGCCACGAGAGGGGGAAAGCGAGGGAACGAGAGAGAACGCGCGGCGCAACACGAGACGCAAATGGTGGCTTCGGAAGCCCGGTTGGGCGCTGAAGCCACCAAACCCGTCATGTGCTGGGGGAGGTGTCGCTCTAGCCCGGGTGGAGGTGGTAGGTCTGCACGTGTGACCGCTCTCCCGCCAACGCTCATCGTCGCCGCCGCCATCGTCGACACCTTGTCGGCCCCCACCTGCGTCGTGTCCGCGCGCCGACGGGCACCGGACGCCGTTGCTGGGCAATGGGAACTGCCGGGCGGCAAAGTTGAGTCCGGCGAGACGCCAGAGCAAGCACTGCACCGTGAACTGGCCGAAGAACTCTCCGTGACCGTCACCCTTGGCGCCAGGCTCCTCGGGCCCCTTCAGGACGGCACGTGGCCCCTCACCGAGACCCTCCGGATGGCGGTCTGGTGGGCCGAGCTCGAGGTGGCGCAGCGGCACGGCATACCGGCACCGGGGGAGGCACACGACGAGGTGAGGTGGCTGCGGGCCGATGAACTCGACTCCGTCCCGTGGCTCGCACCGGACCTCCCCATCGTCAATGCGATCCGGACTCACCTGGTCGGGGGCATTTCGAAATCCTGAGAGACTGGTCTTTATGCCTTTGCAGTCCACCCAGTCTCCGGCGCGCCCGGATGCCCCCATGAGCCAGCGCACGGATGTCCGCAATGTCGCGATTGTTGCGCACGTCGATCACGGCAAGACCACCCTCGTCGACAAGATGTTGTGGCAAGGCGGGGCCTTCGGCGCGCACCAGCACGTCGACGAACGCGCGATGGACAGCGGCGACCTCGAACGCGAAAAAGGCATCACGATCCTCGCCAAGAACACCGCGATCCACTACAACGGCCCCTCAGCCGTCGGCGCCGGTCACCCCGAGGGCGTCACGATCAACATCATCGACACTCCCGGCCACGCCGACTTCGGCGGCGAGGTCGAGCGCGGTCTGTCGATGGTTGACGGCGTCGTCCTTCTCGTCGATGCCTCCGAAGGACCCCTCCCGCAGACGCGCTTCGTCCTGCGGAAGGCCCTCGCGGCCCACCTGCCAGTGGTCCTGTGCATCAACAAGGTCGACCGCCCGGACGCGCGCATTGCGGAGGTTGTCGACGAGGTCTACGAGCTGTTCATGGACCTGCTCGACGGCTCCGAGGACGAGCGCCACCACGCAGCCGCGTTGGAGTTCCCGATCGTTTACGCCTCCGCCAAGGCTGGGCGGGCCACGCTCAACCGTCCCGAGGACGGCGACCTCCCAGACCACCCCGATCTCGAACCACTGTTCGCGACCATCATGAACACCATTCCCGCGCCCGTCTACGACGCGACCGCGCCCCTGCAGGCCCACGTCACCAACCTCGACTCGTCGAACTTCCTCGGTCGCCTTGCCCTCCTACGCGTCCACAACGGGACAATCCGCAAGGGCCAACAGGTCGCGTGGATCCGCCGCGACGGCTCCACGTCGCGAGTCAAGATCACCGAGCTCCTCATGACCGAGGGCTTGGAGCGTAAGCCGCTCGGCCCCGACCAGCACGCCGGCCCCGGCGACATCATCGCGATCGCGGGCATCGGCGACATCATGATCGGTGAGACCCTCGCTGACCCCGACGACCCGCGCCCGCTGCCGCTCATCACCGTCGATGAGCCCGCGATCTCGATGACGATCGGCACCAACACCTCCCCCATGGCCGGTCGAGTGCGCGGCGCCAAGGTCACCGCACGGCTCGTCAAGGACCGCCTCGAGCGCGAGCTCGTCGGAAACGTCTCGATCCGCCTGCTCACCACCGAGCGGCCCGACACCTGGGAGGTGCAGGGCCGCGGCGAGTTGGCGCTCGCAATCCTCGTGGAGCAGATGCGCCGTGAGGGGTTCGAACTGACCGTGGGCAAGCCACAAGTGGTCACCAAGATGGTCGACGGCAAGGTCCACGAACCGATGGAGCGCCTCACCGTCGACATCCCGGAAGAGTTCCTCGGCACGGTCACTCAGCTCATGGCGTCGCGCAAAGGCCAGATGGAGCAGATGACCAACCACGGCACCGGCTGGGTGCGGATGGAATTCGTCGTCCCGTCACGTGGGCTCATCGGGTTCCGCACCGAGTTCCTCACCGAGACGCGTGGCACGGGCATCGCGCACCACGTTTTCGATGGGTATGCCGCGTGGGTCGGCGCGATCACGACGCGCCTCACCGGGTCGTTGGTCGCCGACCGCAGTGGGCCAGCGACGTCATACGCGATGTTCAACCTGCAAGAACGCGGCACGCTTTTCGTCGAGCCGACCACGGAGGTCTACGAAGGCATGATCGTCGGCGAGAATTCCCGCGCCGACGACATGGACGTCAACATCACGAAGGAGAAGAAGCTCTCCAACGTGAGGTCCTCGACCTCTGAAGTCCTCGAGCGGCTCATTCCGCCGCGTCGGCTGTCGCTGGAGCAGTGCCTCGAGTTCTGCCGCGAAGACGAATGCGTCGAGGTCACCCCCGAAGCGGTCCGCATCCGGAAGGTGGTCCTCAACCAGATCGAGCGCGGCCGCACCGCTTCGCGGGCGCGTGCCGCGGCGAAGGCCGAAGGCTAGGGCGCGGATGAGCACGGCATACGTGCTCCCGTGTGTGCGCGTCCAGGTCCGGGTTGACCTCACCGTAGCCGCGTGCGAAAGTGAGGCAGGCCACAGTGGTATGCCGTGGAATCACGCGCCGCGCCCGTCAGTTCAACTCGGTCACGATCCGGCTAACTTGCGGCTCGGGAGCGTTCCACGGACTGGACACGTGATTTATCGTGTGCCACGGTCAACGGATCCACACCACACAGTTCTGAAGACCCCGACAGGTAACCCGACAGGTACAGGAAGGGACGTCACGGATGAGCGCGCCTGCCGCACCGGAAACTCTGGAACCTCCGGCTCCGGCCACGGCTGCCACTGACGGCGCAGTCGCCATCAAGGGTCGCTCACCCTGGGAGATCGTGCGGGCACGGTTGACGCGCGACAAGATCACGATGACGGCGCTGGTCTTCTCGATGCTCTTCGTGCTCATCGCCATCTTGTCGCCTCTTATGGTCAAACTCGGGTGGCTCAAGCCTGACCAGACCAACACCGAACTTGTTCAAGGTCTTGGGTCTTTGCCAGAAGGTTTCGCTGGTGGCATGTCCCTGCAGCACTGGCTTGGCGTCGAGCCGGGCACGGGGCGGGACTTGTTTTCCCGCATCATCACGGGCATCACGACCTCTCTCACGGTGGCCTTGATTGCGACCCTCATCTCGGTGCTGCTCGGCACGACGTTGGGCATCATCTCCGGCTTTTCTAAGGGGCGCCTCGACTGGTTTATCAGCCGGTTCCTCGACCTCGTGTTGTCGTTCCCGAGCACCCTGATGTTGCTGTCCCTCGGTCCGGTGTTGGTCTCGCGCATTGCGGCGATCATGGGCATCTCATCGGCGGACAACAAGGCCAAGATCGCCTTCATGGCGCTCGTGCTCGGGTTCTTCGGCTTCCCGTTCTTCGCGCGGATCATTCGCGGCCAGGTGCTCTCCCTCCGCGAACGCGAGTTCGTCGAGGCGGCACGCTCGCTCGGCGCGAGGTCCGGTCGCATCTACGGTAAAGAACTTCTTCCGCACCTGTGGGCGCCGATTCTCGTCTACACCACGCTGATCCTGCCGGCCAATATCGCGGCTGAGGCTGCGCTTGGTTTCCTCGGCGTCGGCATTAACCCTCCGACCGCATCGCTGGGCGCCATCCTCAACGACTCGGTGGCCTATGCGATCCCCGACCCGGCGTACTTCATTTTCCCGGGTCTCACGGTGTTCTTCATCGTGCTGTCCTTCAACTTGCTCGGTGACGGTTTGCGCGATGCGCTCGACCCCAAGTCGGGGCGTTCATGATCACGCGCCTCGTCAGCCCAGCACACACACTCATCGGTTCTCGATGCGGGACCGGTGTGAAACAGCTCGTAGCAACCGCTGCGAGTCGGTCCGTCGCGCCAGCGACGGGTAGCGCTCACAAGGAGAATGCATGATGCGCACGAAGAAGGGCGCGATTGGCGTCGCCCTCGGTGCGGTAGTCGCGCTTGCGGCAGCTGCGTGTAGCGGCGGAGGCTCGACAGCCACGAGCTCGTCCAGTGCCGCGCCGGCTGCTGCCAAGGGTGGCACGCTGTACATGGTTAACCTCGGTCCCCAGGAGCACTGGGACCCGCAGCGCGTCTACATCGGCGCTGATATCGAGTTCGCCAGCCGTGTCATGTACCGCACGCTGACGACCTACACCGCTGGCAAGGACCCCAAGCTCGTCCCCGACCTCGCCACCGACCTCGGCACCATGTCCGACGGCGGCAAGACGTGGAAGTTCACGCTCAAGGATGGCGTGAAGTGGGAAGACGGCCAGGACATCAAGTGTGAGGACGTCAAGTACGGCCTTTCCCGGACCTTCGCCCAGGACGTCATCACCGGCGGCCCCAACTACATCATCATGTTCCTCGACGTGCCCACGGCCGCCGATGGTTCGTCTGAGTACAAGGGCCCCTACGGCGCCAAGGTGGGCCAGGCTCTGTTCGACAAGGCCGTGACCTGTGAGGGCAAGACCATCACGATCAAGTTCAAGACCCCGTGGACGGACTTCAACAACGCCACCGCCGGTCTGCTTGCCTACGCGCCTTACCGCGCTGACCAGGACAAGGGTGAGGCGAGCGACTACGCCATCTTCTCCTCTGGCCCGTACAAGCTCGAAGGCACCTTCGACAAGGACAAGGGCGGCAAGTTCGTCCGCAACGCCAACTGGGACGAGAAGACCGACACGGTCCGTAAGGCTTACCCGGACGTGATCCAGTATGACCTCGGTGTTCAGGGCGACACGATCTACGAGCGCCTCCTGGCTGACTCGGGCAACGACAAGTTCATGGTGACCCAGGGCTCTGCCCCACCGGCCAAGCTGGCCCAGATCGCTGCCGACCCCAACGCGGCCAAGCGCACCGCGAACCCCACGTCGCCCTACACCGACTACATCCAGCCGAACATGAAGAGCGCCGTCTTCTCCAACGAGAAGGCTCGCCAGGCATTCGCCATGGCGACCAACAAGGACGCCTACATCACGGCCCTCGGTGGCCCGCAGGTTGCGGTCGCGACCAACGCCATGTGCAACAAGGAAGTCAAGTGCTACCAGGAGTCCAACCCGTTCGGTGCGCCGACCAAGGGTGACCCCGAGGCGGCCAAGAAGGTCCTGACTGAGTCTGGCCTGCCCATGCCGGTCAAGATCACCGTCGTCTACCGCTCGCGGCCGACCTCGGACAAGGCCTTCTCGTCGCTGAAGGAATCGTGGGACAAGGCTGGCTTCGAGACCACTCTCGAGCCGCTGACCGCGAAGTACTACGCCACCATCCAGGGCCCCGCCTACGCCACGAAGGACGCCTTCTGGGCCGGCTGGGGTGCTGACTGGCCGTCGGGTTCGACCGTCATTCCGTCCCTGTTCGACGGGCGCGTCAACATCAGTGCCGGTGGCTCGGGCCAGGACTACGGCTACTTCAACGACCCCGAGGTCAACGCGGCCATCGACAAGGCCTACACCATCACGGACGCTGACGCCCGTGAGAAGGCATGGGGCGAGATCGACGCGATGATCGTCAAGAAGGGTGGCGTCGTGCCGCTCATCAACCAGAAGTTCACGTTCGTCTACGGTTCGGGCGTCAAGAACTTCGAAGTCAACTCGCTCATGGGTGGCTACGTCGACCTCGCGAACATCGCGGTCAAGTAGTGCCTGACGGTGGGGTCGCGGCACCTGCTGCGGCCCCACCAGAGCACAGCTAGCTTTATGGTGCTGCCCGTCCTGATCAGGACGGGCAGCACCACAGCGTCAGAACCCCCCGCCAGCACGGAAGGCAGGTGAGCGCCCGGATATCCCGGGTCGACCCCAACATGTTCTTCTACATCATCAGAAGGCTCATCTCGGTCGTCGTGATGCTGCTCATCATCAGCATGGCGACCTTCCTGCTCTTCTTTGCGGCCCCCGAAGACCCAGCCCGATTGACCTGCGGCAAGAACTGCACGCCTGCTGTCATCGAAGGCAACCGCAAGGCACTCGGCTACGACAAGCCACTGCCCGTGCAGTACGGCAAGTTCATCCAGGGCCTGTTCGTCGATCGCAAGTTCCCGGACGATCCCGAACTTCAGGCGAAGTCGCCCGAGATCGTGACGACGTGTCAGGCGCCCTGCCTCGGCTACTCCGTGATGGCGCATAAACCGGTGCGGGACATCATTTCCGACACCCTGCCAGTCTCGGCCTCAATCGCGCTCGCGGCCTTTGTGCTGTGGATGATCGTCGGGGTGTCTGGCGGCATCATCGCGGCTCTCAATCGAGGGAAGTTCCTCGACCGCCTCATCGTCGGACTCCGCCCTGATCGGCTTCTCGCTCCCCACCTTCTTCATCGGTCTGCTGCTACTGACCTTCGTTTCGATCAAGCTCAAACTGGTGCCCATACCGGCATTCACCCCTTTGACCGACAACCCGGTGATGTGGGCCCAAGGGTTACTCCTCCCAGCTGTGACGCTGGCCATGATCTTCGCGGCCTCCTACGTCCGACTCACCCGCGCGTACATGCTCGAGACGATGTCCGAGGACTACATCCGCACCGCCCGCGCGAAGGGCGTGAAGGAGTCCGTCGTCATCCGCAAGCACGGTCTGCGTGCGGCGCTAACGCCGATCGTCACCGCAGCTGGCATGGACCTTGGTGGCCTTCTCGGCGGCGCCGTGATCACCGAACAGGTCTTCTCCTTCCGAGGCTTGGGTTACACCGCTGTCCGAGCGATCACGGAGACCGACCTGCCGGTCATTGTCGGCATCGTCATCATGGCGTCGTCCTTCGTCGTGATCGCCAACCTCGTGGTCGACGTGCTCTACGGCGTTATCGACCCCCGCGTCCGACTGACCTGAGGTGGGAGACATGGAGCAAACCAAGCTTGACACGCGTAAGGGCGACCCAGGGAAGAACACCGGCGCCGACACGGGCTTCCTCGACGTGCGCGACCTCAAGGTCCACTTCCCGACCGATGATGGCCTCGTGCGCGCGGTCGACGGCATCAGCTTCCGGATCGAACGCGGCGAGACCATCGGCATCGTGGGCGAGTCCGGCTCCGGCAAGTCGGTGACCAGCCAAGCCATCCTCGGCCTCCACCGGCGCTCGCGAGCGCAGTCCTCGGGCCAGATTTGGCTCGATGGTGAAGACCTCATGACCGTCGACGACGAGCGACTCCGCGAGCTGCGGGGCAACAAGATGGCGATGATCTTCCAAGATCCGCTTTCAGCGATGCACCCCTACTACACGGTGGGGGCGCAGATCGTCGAGGCGATCAGGGTCCACCACCCCGACACGTCGAAGGATGCCGCCAAGAAACGCGCCATCGACCTGCTCGGCCTTGTGGGAATCCCCAGCCCGGCCCGTCGCGTCGACCAGTACCCGCACGAATTCTCTGGCGGTATGCGGCAGCGCGCCATGATCGCGATGGCCCTATCCAACGACCCGGCGCTCCTCATCGCCGACGAGCCAACCACCGCACTCGATGTCACGGTTCAGGCCCAGATCCTCGACCTCATGCGCAAGCTGCAGTCAGAGTTCGACTCGGCGATCATCATGATCACCCACGACCTCGGCGTCGTAGCGGAAATGGCCGACGAGATCCTCGTGATGTATGGCGGGAAGGCAGTCGAGCACGGCGCCGTCGACAACGTGTTCTACGAGCCACAGCATCCCTACGCCTGGGGTCTGCTCACATCGATGCCGCGTCTGGACCGTGCCCGGATGGACCGGCTTAATCCCGTCCCTGGCAACCCGCCTTCGCTGATCAACATCCCACCGGGTTGTGCCTTCCATCCCCGATGCACCTACCAAAGTGAAGTGCCCGGGGATGTCTGCCGCACCGTTGTGCCTGACCTGCTCGACGACGGCACCAGCCACCTCACCCGCTGCCACATCCCCACCGCGCGTCGCGAGGAGATTTTCCTCTCCGACATCAAGCCGCGGCTGTAGACCCCAAGGAAGGCACTCGTGAGCACCGAGACGACGTCCAGCCCAGCGTCGAAGTCTGTGGCCCCCGACCAGGGCGCCCCCTTGCTGCGCATCACTGACCTCAAGAAGCACTTCCCGCAGTTCAAGCAAACCCTCGTCAAGCGCCCGGATAACCCCGTGCGCGCGGTTGACGGCGTGTCTTTCGAGCTTCGCCGCGGCCAGACGCTCGGTCTCGTCGGCGAGTCCGGCTGCGGCAAGTCGACCGTTGGACGCACTCTGCTGCGACTCTTGGAGCCGACGAGCGGCACCATTGAATTCGAAGGTAAGGACATCACGCACATCGGTGGCACCGAGTTGCGAATCCTGCGCCGAGAAATGCAGATGGTGTTCCAGGACCCCTATGGCTCGCTCAATCCCCGTCAGACCATCGGGTCGATCATCGCGGCGCCGTTTGACATCCAGAAGATCAAGCCCGAGGGCGGCACCCGCAAGACGGTGCAAGAGCTCATGCAGCGCGTCGGGCTCAACCCCGAGCACTACAACCGCTACCCCCACGAGTTCTCCGGAGGGCAGCGCCAGCGCATTGGTGTGGCCCGCGCGATCGCCCTACGTCCCAAACTCGTGGTCTGCGACGAGCCCGTGTCGGCGCTGGACGTGTCCATCCAGGCGCAGGTGGTCAACCTCCTCGAGGACATTCAGTCCGAGATGCAGATGGCCTACGTCTTCATCGCGCACGACCTGTCCGTGGTCCGCCACATCTCTGACCGGGTCGTCGTGATGTACCTCGGCAAGATCATGGAAGAAGCCGATCGCGACGAGCTCTACGAGCGGCCGCGGCACCCCTACACCCACGCGCTGCTGTCAGCGGTGCCGGTGCCTGACCCCGAGAAGGGTCACAAGAAGGAACGCATCCTCCTCAAGGGTGATCTGCCGAGCCCGCAGAATCCACCGAGCGGCTGCGTCTTCCGCACCCGGTGTCCCAAGGCGGTCGAGAAGTGCGCCGCCGAGGCCCCCGAGCGGACCGAGATCTCACCCAACCACTTCGTCGCCTGCCACTTCCCTGAGGAGCGGGTCGTCCTGTAGCGGACCCGAGCACGGTGACACGTTTACTCTTCGTCCACGCTCACCCCGACGACGAGACCCTCGCGACCGGGATCGGCATCGCGTGGGCCTTGCAGCAGGGCCACGACGTCGACGTGCTCACATGCACGTTGGGCGACGAGGGCGAAGTCATTCCGCCGCGCCTGGCTCACCTGGTCGCGGCGCGCGACGACTCGCTCTGGGCCCATCGCCGTGGTGAACTCGGGCGTGCCATGGCGCGGCTCGCGGAAGCACGCACGGGCGGCGCGCGGTTACGGCATACCCTCCTTGGGGACGAGCAGTGGAGTATGCCGGGTGCCTCCGTGACCCCAGCCGCCCCCAAACCCGTCCGGTATCGAGACAGCGGTATGGCGGGCACCCCGAGCGCGGCACACCCTCGGGCGTTTGTGGGCGCGGACCTCGCTGAGGCCGCGCAGGCCGTTGTCGAGGTCCTCCAGGAGAGCGACCCTGACCTGGTGGTCACCTATGACGCCGACGGGGGCTATGGGCACCCGGACCACATCCAGACCCGACGGGTGGTGCTGGCTGCCCTGGCCAGGCTGGGGACAGACCTTCCGGCCCTCGTGGAGATCGTGACACCACAGTCGTGGGTCGACCAGGACCGCCGCTGGCTGCGCGCTCACGTGCCAGTGGGGAAGGGTCTGATCATCCCGTCACCGCAGAGCCCATACGCCGTGTCCGTCGTCCCAGACGGGATCGTCACCCACGAGGTCGTCGCTCCAGAACTCGTTGGCGTGCAAGCGAATGCGCTGAGGGAACACGAAACCCAGGTGGTCGTCGGTGAAGGTTACTACGCCCTGAGTAATGGCATCGCGGCTCGGCTGTCGGGCAGGGAGGCGTATGCCGCCATTGATCCGACAACAGGTCGGCGACAAGCACGTGCGTCAGGAGCAAAGACCAGTCGGTTA
The DNA here is from genome assembly GCA_016715285.1 of Actinomycetales bacterium. Classification (GTDB taxonomy): domain Bacteria; phylum Actinomycetota; class Actinomycetes; order Actinomycetales; family Dermatophilaceae; genus Phosphoribacter; species Phosphoribacter thorii. Next base: position 72,133 of record JADKAO010000003.1, read on the forward strand.
GTGTCTTCTGGGGCGCCAGGTGGCGACGCCAATATCAACGAAGGACAGGTCAGCGCAGATGCGCAGGAGTGAAGCGGCGAAAACTGCTACCCGTCTCCTCGGAGCGATCGTGGTGCTGGGAGCACTGTATGTAGGTATCGCGTGGTGGACCAGCCGCCAGGTCCCAGCGGACATGACCGTTGAAGGGGTCTCCGTGGGGGGGTTGTCGGTCGACCAAGCCTCCGAGCGGCTCACGACCCAACTCGGACCGGTGGCTGCGGCCCCGATCACGATCACTACTCCGAATTCCGGACCGTCGTTCTCGATTGACCCGCACACTGCCGGGCTCACCTTGGACATCCCGGCGACCCTGCAAGGCTTGGGTGAGTTCACGCTCAATCCGGTTACGGTGTGGGCCAACCTCACGGGCAAGACGGATCGACCCGCGGTCAAGGTGATCGACCGCGATGCGTTGACGGCAGCGGTGACCGAGGGAGCCCATAGCGTCAACGAAGCTCCCGTCGACGGCGCCATCGCCGTTGACACGGGCGCTGCCAAGATCACACCGGCTCAGGACGGCGTCGACGTCGTCGTGTCTGACACGGTCAGCGCGATCATTCAGGCGTGGCCGCGCGTACCGTCGGTGACGGCCAAGACTGCTGCGGTCGCCCCCAAGATCAGCCAGTCAGCCGTTGACGAGGCAGTGAGGACGTTCGTCACGCCAGCGCTGTCCGGTCCGTTGACGTTGCGACTAGGGGAAAAGACGGTCGCACTCACACCCGATCGTTTTGGTGCGGCGATCACGCTCACGCCGGACAGCGACAAGCTCGTGCCAACCTTCGACAAAGACAAACTCGCCGCGCTGGCGACTGAGGCGACCTCAGCATTCGTCACCCCGGCCAAGGATGCCAGCATCGTCTTAGATGGGTCGGCGCCGGTGGTCCGGCCGTCTGTTGACGGTGTCGCGGTCGACGTTACCCCCGCGCCTGACCTCATGATTTCAGCGATGACCGCCACGGATCGCACGGTGACGCTCACGACGACGGTGAGCAAACCCAAATTCACGACGGAGGCCGCGCAAGCCTTAGGCGTGAAGGAGATCGTCGCCTCCTTCGACTCGGCCTTCCCGACCGATGTCAATCGCACCATCAACTTGACCTTGGCGTCCAACACCATCAACGGCACCCTCATCAAGCCCGGTGAGACCTTCAGCATGAATGGCATCTTGGGCGAGCGCACCGTGGCCAAGGGCTACCGCGAGGGCAACTACATCGCGGGTGGGGGTCGACTCGCCAAGACCGTCGGCGGCGGTGTCTCGCAGGTCTCGACCGTGATCTACAACATCGCCTGGTTTGCGGGAGTGCAGCTGACCGAGCACCACCCGCATTCGTTCTACATCTCCCGCTATCCCGCGGGCCGGGAAGCCACCGTCAACTGGCCCACCCTCGACAACAAGTGGACCAACAACACCCCCTACGGCATGCTCGTCCAGATGTGGGTTTCTGGTGGCCAGGTCCACGGGCGGATGTGGTCGACCAAGATCTATGACGTCCAATCGATCTCTGGTCCGCGCACCAACATCCGAACGGGCAAGGTTGTGACGGTCACCACCCCTGGCTGCGTCCCGATGGGGATGGCCGACGGCTTCGACATCACCGTCACGCGGGTTATCAGCCAACGTGGCGTGGTGATCAAATCCGAGCCATACACGACGAAGTACGACGCGGCTGACACGATCATCTGCACCGCTCCCTAGCCGCAACAGGCCAGCCCGAGGAGCTGGCCGCTTCAGCCCGGCTGACGGTAATACACGTAGCCGCTGTGGTCGCCAAAGCCCAGAGAGCGGTAGCACGCTCTGGCGCGCTCGTTGGACTGCTCGACATGAAGATAAACCTGCGCCATGCCGCCGGCAAAGGCCAGCTCGCCGATCTTGGCCGCCAGGGCGGTGGCCAGTCCGCGTCGTCGCAGGACCGGGTCGACCCACATCGCGTGCAGCCCCGCCCAGCCGGGAGCAGTGGACATCCGGGCCACTGCCTGCGGGCGCTTGTGCCCCGGGACCGTCAAGAAGAGCTGCCCCTCGGAGCCGGTGAGGATCCGCTCGGGGGCCCCGTTGTCAGGCAAGGGCCGGTATGCCGCGAAGCCCACCAGCCACTCGGGCGTCAAGATCGCGTCGACCATGACCTCAGCCACAACCTCAACGCTGGGCTCACCCGCACGAGAGACGGCCTGGGCAGCCAAGGCCGTAGCGGCCACCGTCATGGTCACGGTGGGTTGGGTGGGGGAGTATCCCCGCTCCCTCAACGTGTCGACCAGGTCGAGATCCCACGGGACCAGACTGGCGTCGGTCGGGACGGCGAGCATCGCTGGGAGGGAGCGCACGGCATACCATTGCTCGACGGCCGCGACCGCAGGGACGAGGGGTCTGCTTGGACGTCCCTGGACGAGCACGGAGTTGCCGCGCGAAGTGAACCCAAGCGAGGCGCGCAGCAGCCAAGGCCCGAATTCCTCTTGCTCCAGCGCGGGCCATCCGTCGGCCATGATCCTGGCGAGCGAGTTGCCGACCGGCTGGTTCTGAAGCGCCTCCACTGCGGCATACTAGGCGCGTTGGCCCCGCAGCGTCCGCAGGAGGACACCTCTCATGACCTACGTCATCGCTCAGCCGTGCGTCGACCTCAAGGACAAGGCGTGCATCGATGAGTGTCCGGTCGACTGCATTTACGAGGGCGAGCGGATGCTCTATATCCACCCCGACGAGTGCGTCGACTGCGGCGCATGCGAGCCGGTGTGCCCAGTCGAGGCGATCTACTACGAAGACGACGTGCCGGCCGAGTGGGCCGACTACTACAAGGCCAACGTCGAGTTCTTCGAGGAGCTGGGCAGCCCCGGTGGCGCGGCCAAGCTGGGCCTGATCCCCACCGACCACGCCCTCGTCGCCGCGCTGCCCCCGCAGGCTCACGACCACTAAAGCGAGCGCACCATCTCGCGCTTGACACCTCCGGCGCTGCCGGACTTCCCCTGGGATGCGCTCTTGCCCTTCAAGGCGATCGCGAGTGCTCACCTTGAGGGCATCGTTGACCTGTCGGTCGGCACGCCGGTTGACCCCACGCCGTCCGTGATCCGCGATGCGCTCGTCGCGGCGGCAGACTCCCCCGGATACCCCCTCACAGTCGGCATGACTGCGCTGCGGGAGGCGATCGTCGCGTGGTTTGCGCGGCGACGGGGCGTGCCCGACCTCACGGTCGACGGGGTGCTGCCCACGATCGGCAGCAAAGAACTCGTCGCGTGGCTGCCCACCCTGCTGGGCCTGAGACCTGGCGACATCGTTGGCATTCCGGAGGTCGCCTACCCCACTTACGATGTCGGCGCTCGGCTCGCCGGGGCGACACCTCAAGTCATCTCGGGACTGGCACGACTCGGTCCCCTCACCCCGTCCATGACGCCAAAACTGTTGTGGCTCAACAGCCCTGGCAACCCGACGGGGGCTGTCCTTCCCGTCGAACATCTCGCCAAGGTCGTGGCGTGGGCTCGCCGTCACGGTGTCGTTGTCGCCAGTGACGAGTGCTATGCCGAGTTGGATTGGCAGCGCCCCGACCCGCGGCGGCCAGGTCCACGGCATACCACTCCGAGCATCCTCGACCCCGCCGTGTGCGGAGGGAGCCATGAGGGGCTCCTGGCGGTTTATTCGCTGTCCAAGCAGTCAAACCTGGCGGGCTATCGCGCTGCCTTCGTCGCGGGCGACCTAGACCTCGTTGGCGGCATCGTCGAGGTGCGGCGACACGCGGGGATGATGGTGCCGGGCCCGGTGCAGGCGGCCATGGTGGCGGCACTCGGTGACGATGAGCACGTCGCGGACCAAAAGTTGCGCTATGGGGTGCGGCGCGAGCGACTCCTCGAGGCGCTGGCCGCCGCCGGATTCCGGGTTGACTCCTCCGAAGCGGGCCTCTACCTCTGGGCCACGCGCGGCGAAGACTGCTGGGCCACGGTCCGCGACCTCGCCGAGCGCGGCATCCTCGTCGCACCAGGCTCCTTCTACGGGGTGTCGGGGCGGGAGCATGTCAGGATTGCCTTGACCGCGACCGACGAGCGCATCGAGGCTGCCGCCTGTCGTCTTGAAGGAGGGTGACCTCGCCCCGCGAAGACACCTCGGGTAGCTTCACGGGAGACAGACGCAGTTAGCGTCGAGCACCGGTATGCCGTATGGCCCCAGGAGGACCGCATGACCGATCACCCGTCACCGGCCACGCTGACTGTGGACGACCGCCAGACGACCTTGCCCGTCGCATCCGCCACGGTCGGAGAGTCAGGGCTAGGGATCGGTTCGCTGCTCAAGGACACCGGGCACGTGACCTATGACGTGGGATTCGTCAACACGGCCGCGTGCAAGAGCGCGATCACGTTTATCGACGGCGACAAGGGGATCCTGCGTTACCGCGGTTACCCCATCGAGCAGCTGGCGGCGCACTCGAACTTCGTCGAGACGTGTTATCTCTTGATATACGGCGAACTGCCCACCGCTCAGGACCTGCTTGCCTTCGACGACCGGCTTCGCCACCACACCTTGCTGCATGAGGACTTGCGGGCGTTCTTCTCGGGATTTCCCCGCGACGCCCACCCGATGCCCGTGCTTTCGTCTGCGGTGAGCGCCCTCTCGACCTTCTACCAAGACTCACTCGACCCGTTCGACCCGATGCAGGTCGAAATCTCGACCATTCGGCTGTTGGCCAAGCTGCCCACGATTGCGGCCTACGCCTACAAGAAGAGCATCGGTCAGCCCTTCCTCTACCCCGACAATTCACTCTCCCTCACCTCCAACTTCCTGCGGATGACCTTCGGCACCCCAGCCGAGGAGTATGCCGTCGACCCCATGCATGCGAAGGCCCTCGACCTGCTGTTGGTCTTGCATGGAGACCACGAGCAAAACTGCTCCACCTCGACGGTCCGCTTGGTTGGTTCGTCGCAAGCCAACCTCTTCGCATCGGTATCCGCTGGCATCAACGCGCTCTTCGGGCCCTTGCACGGTGGCGCCAACCAGATGGTCCTCGAGATGCTCCAGCGCATTCACGAGTCGGGCGAAAAGCCCGAGGACTACATGCGCCGGGTCAAGGACAAGTCAGCCAACGTCCGGTTGATGGGCTTCGGCCACCGGGTCTACAAGAACTATGACCCACGGGCGGCGATCATCAAGGACATGGCCGACAAGGTGCTGTCCCAGCTCGGTTTCGAAGACCCGCTGCTCGACTTGGCTCGGGAGTTGGAGTCCATCGCGCTCGCCGACGACTACTTCGTCGAACGGCGGCTCTACCCCAATGTCGACTTCTACACCGGCCTGATCTACAAGGCGATGGGATTCCCCAACCGGATGTTTACGGTGCTCTTTGCGTTGGGACGGTTGCCGGGGTGGATCGCCCAGTGGCGTGAGCTCATGCTCGACCCCGAGACCAAGATCGGCCGCCCCCGACAGATTTACGTTGGCCCGCCGGAGCGCGACTACCGATCGGTCATGCAGCGCTGACGCTGATCGTGACGCCCGCGTGAGCGGGGGTCACGATCCATGTGCCGTCTTCGCGCGACCAGGTATGGTCCGCGACCCTCACTGCCGTGATGCCGAGTGCGTCCGCGTGGGCGACCGCCCAGGAGGCCACCGACCATGCCGTCGCGCCGGCCGCCTCAACGGACACCGCGCCGTCCGCGGCGCGCCCGGTGAGTTCCGTGTGAGCAGCGAGCGCAGTGACGATCGCCGCCGTGGTGCCGGGTTTGGCGGGCGGGTCGAGGTCGCAGGACAACGTGGCGGGCGCCACCCCGGTCAGGCCTGCGGCGAGCGCGCGGGCTTCGGCTTCATGCCGCGCGTATGCCGTGGGGTAGGCGCTGCGCTGTACTTGCTGCGCTACCTCCGTGAGCGGCCGGGTCTCGTAGTCCTTGACCTTCACTAGCACATCGAAGAACGCGCCGGAGGCGTAGACGGGGTCGAGGATCTGTGCCTCAGTGCCCCACCCCTGGCTTGGGCGTTGCTGGAAGAGACCCACCGAATCCCGGTCGCCGAAGCGAAGATTGCGTAGTTTCGACTCTTGCATTGCCGTGGCGATGGCAATCGTCGCCGCCCGAGTCGGGAGGCCCCGCCGCACGGCTACACCGGTAATCACGGCCGCATTGCTCGTCTGCTCAGGCGTGAGCTCAGCCGACCCCCCGTCGGCCGTGGCGACGCAGGTCTCCGAATGGGGCACGGCGAGGAGCCCCCGGACCCCGACGTACCCGGCATACACCAGGCCCACGACGAGCAGGGTCACGATCACCCGCCAGCGTCGACGGCGCGGTGCCTCTTGAGGAGTGCGCGGCATACCCGTCAGTCGTTGGCGTGGAGCGCGTCGTTGAGCACGATCCCATGCCCGTCGCGGGCCTTGACGACGACCGCACCCGACACAGAATCGCGCAGGAAGAGGAGGTTGCTCTGCCCGGATAGGTCGCGGGCCTTGACCACTGTGCCGTCAGGGAGGGTGACCTTGGTGCCAGCCGTGACGTAGAGCCCCGCCTCGACCACGCAGTCATCGCCGAGCGCGATGCCCAGCCCAGACTCCGCGCCGAGGAGGCAGCGACGGCCAATGCTGACGCGCTCGGTGCCGCCTCCGGACAGCGTGCCCATCGTCGAGGCGCCGCCGCCGATGTCAGAGCCGTCGCCGACGACAACACCCTGACTGATGCGTCCTTCGACCATCGACGCGCCGAGCGTGCCGGCGTTGAAGTTGACGAACCCTTCGTGCATCACAGTGGTGCCACTCGCGAGATGCGCCCCGAGCCGGACCCGGTCGGCGTCGGCGATCCGCACGCCCGAGGGGACGACGTAATCAACCATGCGGGGGAACTTGTCGACGCCATACACCGCGAGCGCGCCCTTGGCGCGCAGTCGGGCGCGGGTGGTCTCGAAGTCGTCCACCGGGCACGGGCCAGCCGACGTCCAGACGACATTGGGCAACACGCCGAAGATGCCGTCCAGGTTGATCGAGTTGGGCGTCACCAACCGGTGAGACAGCAGGTGCAGGCGCAAGTAGGCGTCGGCCGTGCCCCGCGGGGGAGCGTCGAGATCGATCGAGAGACCAATCGGGTGGACGAAGACACCGCGTGCCTCGTCGTGGCTCGACAGCGCCGTTAACTCGCGCGGGAAGGGTTGTTGTTCGTCATAGTCGTCGCCGAGCTGGGGCGCAGGGAACCACGCCTCGAGCACCTGGCCATCGGCCTCGGTGGCCACACCGAGTGCCCACGCCCTCCGCGAGGAGTCCGATGCTGCCGTGCCCATAGTCAGCCCTTCCGTGTGTCGTGATGAGTGACCTAGCCTACGTGTCCGGAAGCACCCCTCTGCCGGCCTTCGCTCGTGACAAGCCGGTCAACCCCGCCGATAGACTCGATGTCAAGCCCTGACGTGTCCGCCAGGTGCCTCTTGCGAGCGAGGTTTTGCCATGCCAGCGCCACCACCCGTCCACGCGGGGGCGATGAGCGTACCGGTCAACGGTGGTGATCTCGTCGTGTCACGCCTGTCCTCTGCTGCACCGAGCGCCCCAACCGCCATCGCGCTGCATGGCATCACGGGCAACGGGTGGGCCTGGTTGCCGGTCGCTGCGGGGCTCTTTGGGCGGATGTCGCTGTGGGCCCCGGACTTGCGAGGCCGGGCTGCCTCTCGGCTCGTCGGGCCGCCCTACGGGCTGGGCACCCACGCCGACGACGTGATCGCCTTGATGGATCACCTGGAATTGGAGCGGGCCGTCCTGATCGGGCATTCCATGGGGGCATGGGTGGGTTCGCTTGTCGCCGCTCGCCATCCGGACCGGGTGTCGTCGCTCGTCCTCGTCGACGGTGGGCTTGGCACCGCGATGCCGAGTTGGGTTGACCCCGACCTGTTCATGTATGCCGTGTTAGGCCCAGCGATTCAACGCCTGGGCATGACCTTCCCGAGCCCGGCCGACTACCTCGCCTACTGGGCCTTCCACCCGGGTCTAGGACCGACGCTCGCTGGTCCCACTGGCCACCTCGTCCGGCATTACCTCACCCGGGACCTAGTCCAGGAACGCGGCGGCTGGCGCTCGTCGTGCGTGCTCGACGCGGTGAGGGCCGACGGCTCGGCCCTGCTCGACGACGAGGAGGTGCTCACTTCCCCGCAGGCGAGCATTGGGCACGGCATACCGGTGAGTTTGTTGTGGGCACCCCGAGGCGCCCTCAATCAGCCCATGGGGCTCTACGGCGGTGCGTGGCCGCCGTGGCGGCCTCTGCCGGAGGGAATCACCGCCGAGCGGGTGCCCGACGCCAACCACTACACCGTGATCTTCGACCCGCCAGCGGTGCGTCAGGTCGTGTCGCGACTGTTGGCTGCTGCGGCGCGATAGAGTCCCGCCCGGTTATCGGGGCTAGGTTGGGGGCCATCGTGGGACGGGGGTGATGCAGTGCTGAGCAGTGACCCGAAGATCGATCGCGCCTCTGCGGCCGCCGCCTGGTCCTTCCAAGCGATATTCCCGATGGTCCATCACCTCTACTACGCGTCACCGCGGGTGCAGTTCGCGACCAAGCCGATCGCGCCCCCGATGCGGGTCCAAGTGCCCACGCGGCACGGGGCCGTCACCTGCCTGCTCTATTCGCCGCCGTATGCCGTGCAACGCGCCGCCGCCAGGCGCGGCCTGTTACCGCCGGTGCATATCGCGGTTCACGGAGGTGCCTTTATCGTCCGGATGCCCGAGCAGGAAGACAATGTCGCCCGCTATCTCGCCTCCGAGGTGGGGTGCTATGTCCTGCTGCCAGACTATTTGACGGCTCCGACGGTGCGCTTTCCGGTGGCTGAGCAGCAGTGTTATGACGTCTATCGATGGGCGTCATCGCATGGACATGAGCACCATTGGGATGGTCGGCGCATTTCGATTGGCGGGCCGAGCGCTGGCGCCAAGCTTGCCATCAGTGTGGTGCAACAGGCGCTCGACCACGGTTTCCGGGTGCCTGTGGCGCTCTCGACCGAAAACGGGACGGTCGATCTCGCTCGGCCGGATGCGCTGCGCACCTCGCCGGCGGCGCGCCCGATTGTCACGCGGGACTTGATGGCGTTGGTGCGCTCGACCTACTTCGCGGGCACCAACCTGCGCAGCGCTGCGGTCTCGCCGTTCTATGAGCAGCGGCTCTCGGACTTCCCGCCGACGCTCATCCTGACCGCGGAGTTCGACACCCTGACGGACGAGATGCGGGAGTTCGGCGAGCGGCTGACAGCTGCTGGGGTGCCGGTCACTTACCGCCAATTCGCCGGGGTTGACCATGGGTTCACGCATGCGGAGCCGGTGTCGGTGGCGCGGGAGGCGCTGCGCCTCATCGGCGACCATGTGCGGACGGCATACGCGCAGCACGCTTGAGAGTCAGGCGTTGGTGTGCGGGCCACGGTAGTTGGGGTGGTGCATGCCGTCGAAGGCGAGCCCCCAGACGGCATTGGACAGCGCCAGGACCTCGCTCTCGGTTTGGGGCCGGGCCCAATCAATGAGGGAATTGACCATGCCGAAGAGCAGCCGGGCGGTGACATTGGGGTCAATGTCGGGCCGGGCAAGCCCTTGGCCGACGGCTTCGGTAACGAGATCGGCGCAGTATTGATCAAAGGCCTTGCGGCGCTGGAGGGCGCGGCGCTCGACGTCGGTGTTGCCGCGCACTCGTAGGAGCAGCGTGACGAAGGGCTTGCGTGCGATGAGGACCCCGACACTGGCCCGGATGAGGTGCTCGAGCCGGACCACGGGGTCGGCGTCAATCCGCCGGTTGAGCTCCATCACCTCGCCGAGGTCATCCAGAGCGCGACTCACCGCGATGTCGAGTAGCTCGTTCTTGCTCGTGACATGGTGGTAAATCGCAGACTTGGAAATGCCGAGCCGTTGGGAGAGGTCTTCCATGCTCGTGCCGTCGAAGCCCTTTTGGATGAAGACATCAACCGTGGTTGCCACCAAGGTGTCCAAGTCGTACCCCGGCCGACCGCGACGACGAGGCGCTGGGGCCTCTTGGGCGGGGTGTAACGACATGCCTGTCAGTATCCCCCACGACGGGGTAGATAGTCCGGTAGGACGTCCAACAAAAACGGCGGGCCCGGGGTGGAGACTTACTCCGAGACACGGCATAGTTTGACCGAACGACCGTTCAGTTTCGTTGTGCGGGGAGTTGCACCCAGCGTCACTGATGGTTAGCCCACCTGACTCGATGAGGAGCCGCTCATGTGCCCGATGACGGACGCTGCCGCTGGGTCGCTGCCCACGCCGCCAGCAGGGATGGAGCGCGCCGGGGTCGTCGGCGGCGGCACGATGGGATCAGGCATCGTCCACGTCCTGCTGGCAGCTGGATTTGCGGTCACACTCGTGGACGCCAACGAGGCTGCCCTTGAGCGCGCCGCAGGTCTGGTTGCATCAAGTCTTGACGCGGCCGCCACCCGAGGGAAGCTGCCGGTCGCTCCGGGGGACCTCTTGGCTCGGCTTGTGCTCGCAGTCGACCTGGCTGACCTCGACTGCGCTGATGTCGTCATCGAGGCGGTGCCCGAGCGGATCGACCTCAAGCGGTCGGTGCTCGCCAGCATCGAAGCCGTGGTGCGACCTGAGGCGCTCCTGGCCACCAACACCAGCTCGTTGTCTCTGACCGCTTTGGGCTCGGCCCTTGTGCATCCAGAGCGCTTTGTCGGCACCCATTTCTTCAACCCGGTCCCGGCTCAGCCGCTCCTTGAACTCGTCCGCCCACCGATGGCGGCTGAGGGGGCCGTGGCGCGGGCCCGAGAGCTAGCCGTGGCGCTGGGCAAAGAGGTCGTCGAGGTGACCGACACGCCTGGGTTTGCCACGAGCCGCCTCGGGGTCGCTCTGGGCTTGGAAGCCACCCGCATGGTCCAGGAGGGCGTCGCGACTCCCGAAGACATCGACCGGGCCATGGTGTTGGGCTATCGCTACCCCATGGGCCCGTGTCGGCTTGGAGATCTGGTCGGTCATGACGTGCGGCTCGGGATCGCCGAATACCTCGCCGAGCACCTCGGCCCTCGTTTTGAGCCGCCCCAACTGTTGCGCGACATGGTCGCCGACGGTCGGCTGGGCAAGAAGACCGGCCGAGGCTTCTACGAGTGGGATTGATCAACGGTTCATCAGCACTGACAAAGGACGGCACGATGGCACTCATCTCGATCCGTCGGGACGGGCCGATCACCTTGATCGGACTCGACCGACCCGACAAGCTCAACGCGCTCGACCAGGCACTCTGTGACGAGTTCACCGACGTCTTGCGCGACCTCAAGCACGAACCCTCGATCCTCGTCATCCACTCGACGACGCCGGGCATCTTCGTTGCGGGCGCCGACATCGCTGAGCTGCTCGAGCGCGACGCCGAGATCGGGATGCGGGGTGTCAACGCCATCCTCTTTGAATTGCTGGAGGAGCACCGCTGGCCGACGATCGCCGCGATCGACGGCCCGGCTCTCGGCGGCGGCTGCGAGTTGGCGCTCGCGTGCGATTTGCGGGTGGCCTCGGACCGGTCGCGCTTTGGCCAACCCGAGCTCGGCCTTGGCATTCTGGCCGGCGCCGGCGGCAACTGGCGCCTCGCCCAGGCCGTCGGCACCCCGATGGCCCGCCGGATGCTCTACACCGGGCAGATCCTCGACGCTCAGGCCGCCCATGAGGCTGGCCTCGTCGACCTCGTCGTGTCGCCCGAGGCCCTGCTCGATGCGGCCGTAGAGTACGCCCACCGGGTGGCCCGCCAGTCCTGGCGAGCATTGGAGCTGACCAAGGTTGCGATGCGCCTGCACCGCCCTGCGACGACGCTCTACGACATGACTGCGCAAGCTCTGTTGTTTGACAGTGAGGACAAGAAGGCACGGATGACGGCATTCCTTGAGGAACGCCGCCTCCGCCGTGAGGCCCGCGCTCGCGCGGCGAAGGAGGGATCGGCATGACCGATCAGACAGCCGAACAGACAGTTCGGTACACGCTCGACAACGGTGCTGCGCATATCGTCATGACGCGCCCCGCTCAGCTCAATGCGATGACCCCCGAGATGGTCACCGACCTGCGCACCGCGGTCACCCGCGCCCGCGAGGAGGGCGCCCGCGTCCTGCTCATCAGCGCCGAGGGCCGTGCCTTCTGCGCCGGTCGCGATATCGCTGGTGCCGAGCCCGGGTCCGAAGACGGCGGTCAGGTGCTTGCCGAGATCTTCAACCCCTTGATGCAGGAGGTCGCCGACCTTCCTTTCCCGACGATGGCTGCCGTCCAAGGTGCCTGCCTCGGCACCGGGCTTGGCCTCGCGCTCGCGTGTGACGTCGTGCTCGCGGCCGACAACGCCAAGTTCGGCTCGCCTTTCGGCAAGATCGGCGCGGTCTTCGACTCCGGTGGCCACAAGGTGTTCGTCGAACGGCTCGGCACTGCGGTCACCTTCGACCTCATCTACTCCGGCCGGTTCCTGTCCGGCACGGAAGCCGCTGCGGTCGGTCTCGTCTCCCGCGTGGTCCCAGCGGACGAACTCCAGACCCAAGCGACGGCGTATGCCGCGGCTTTGGCTGCCGGGCCGGTCCTCGCCTTCGCTGAGTCGAAGCGGATCGTCCGCGCTGTCGCCGACACCGCGACCGATCTCGCCGGGGTGCTCGAAATGGAGGCTCAGGCACAGTCCCGGGCGTCCAAGACCAAGGACTACGTGGAAGGCTTCACCGCCTTCCTCGAACGTCGCCAACCGACGTTCCGCGGGGAGTAACCGGACAATGCCGATGATCGAGCGGGCTGGGGCCCGCATCTGGTGGGAAACGCGTGGGCACGGCGGCACCCCAGTCCTCATCATTCAGGGTTTGGGGTATCCCTCCGACGCTTCCTGGCGGCTGCTCCCCGGCCTGCTCACCCGGCATACGGTGATCGTCATGGACAACCGCGGTGCCGGCCGCAGCAGCGTCCCGAAGGAGCAGTGGGGCGTCGAAGCCATGGCAGCCGACGCGGGTGCCGACGCGGGTGCCGTGATTGAGGCCGCGGGGCTCGGGCCGGCGCACGTCATTGGGTTGTCCATGGGCGGGCTGATCGCGCAGGAACTCGCCCTCCGCAGTCCGGACCTCGTCCGCTCGCTCATGTTGGGCTGCACCTCGCCCGGTGGGCCCGACGCGATCTTGTTGCGGCCGGACGTCGCCGAGATGTTCAACGAACTCGTCGCGCTCCCTGCCGAACAGGCGGCGTGGCGGTCGGCGCGAGTCACCTACTCCGAGGCCACTCCGGCAGCGGATATCAAGGCGGATATCGACGTGCGGATGGCGCGCCCGACCTCGCGGGAGGGCTATGGCAAGCAACTCATGGCGACCGCGACCTTTGAGGGCACGCTGGCTCGGCTACGTGATCTGCGCCTGCCGGTGCTCGTGCTCCACGGCACCTCCGACCTCATCGTGCCCGTGGCGAATGCCGACACGTTGATCCACGCCCTCCCGCAGGCACAGCTGCACCTCATGCCGGGCGCGGGGCACATCTTTACCACCGATGCGACCGCCAGCGCTGTGGGGGCCATGCTCGATTTCACCGCGGAGTGCGAATCCAGGGTGCCAGTGGGCGCAGCGCCCGGCGCGAGCTGGTCGCACCCAGAGCGTGCCGTCAACGACGCGATCGCGGCGGTCGCCGGCGAGGCGCACTAGCCGTGCTGTCGACGATGCAGGACGAATTCGCCCTCACCGTCCCGGCGATCATGCGGCATACCGAAGGATTGCACGGTGACGTCGAGCTGGTGGTCGCCGACGGCGACAGCGGCGACGCCGGCGAGCACGTCACTCGCGTCCCGTATGCCGTGGTGGCCGACCGCGCGCGGCGCCTAGCCGGCGCGTTGCGGGCTGCTGGGGTGGGGGAGGGCGAGCGAGTCGGCACCTTCATGTGGAACTCGCAGGCGCACCTAGAGGCCTACTTTGGCGTCCCGAGTTCAGGTGGCGTCCTTCATACGATCAACCTCCGACTGTTCGCTGAGCAGATCGCGCAGATCATCGACCACGCCCAAGACCGCGTCCTCCTCGTTGACGCGACGGTGTGGGATCAGATCGCTCCCGTGTTGGCAGAGCGCACGAGTGTCGACCTCGTCGTCGTCGACGGCGACCTCGACCTGGAGGCGGCGTCCGGCGAGACCGGGCTGTCCGTGGTGGGTTACGAGGATTTCCTGTCGTCCGGGCAGCCCTATGTCCACGACCTGCGTGACGAGCGGGCCGCGGCGGCGATGTGTTACACGAGTGGCACGACAGGTGACCCCAAGGGTGTGGTGTACAGCCACCGCTCGGTTTATCTCCACGCGGTCGCTAACCTCACCGCTGCCGGCTTCGGGATTGGGGATCGCGATCGGCTCCTCCAGGTCGTGCCGATGTTCCACGCCAACGGTTGGGGTTTCCCGTATGCCGCGTGGCTGGGTGGCGCTGGCCTCATCCTCCCGGGGCGTCACCTGCATCCCGACGTGCTGGCTCCCCTCATTGCCCGCGAGCGCCCGACCGTGTCTGGGGGTGTGCCGACGGTGTGGCGGGGTGTCTTCGACTACGCGCGCGACCACGCTATCGATTTGACATCGCTGCGGATCATCTCCTGCGCTGGCTCAGCGGTGCCTGAGGCGCTGTTGCGGGACTACGTCGGCCTCGGGATCGAGATGTACCAAGCCTGGGGGATGACCGAGACCTCGCCGCTGGCCGCGATCGCCCGTCCCCCGGCGCTCGACCGTGGCAAGGACGAGTGGTACTGGCGCACGCGGACTGGCCGCCCGGTGCCAGGCGTCGAGGTGCGCACTGTGGCCGAGGACGGCACCGTGCTGCCCGCTGATGGAGCGTCGGTGGGGGAGCTCGAGGTGCGTGGGCCGTGGGTCACTGGGTCCTATCACGGCGGGGTCGGGGCGGAGAAGTTCCACGATGGCTGGCTGCGCACCGGTGACATGGGCACGGTCGACCCGGCTGGCGCCATGAAGATCACCGATCGCCTCAAGGACCTCATCAAATCCGGCGGCGAATGGATCAGCTCGACCGAACTCGAGAACCTCCTCACGAGCCATCCCGACGTCGCCGAGGTCGCGGTCATCGCAATCCCTGACGAGCGGTGGGAAGAGCGGCCACTCGCCATCGTGGTACGCCGAGCCGGCTCGACCGTGAGTGACGAGGCGCTTCGGGAACACGTGCGGGCTCACGTGGCCAAGTGGCAGGCGCCCGAGCATTGGGCCCGCCTGGACGTCATCCCCAAGACCGGTGTGGGCAAGATCGACAAGCAGCTCCTCCGAGCGCAGGTCGCTGACGGCACCCTGACCTTCGTCACTCTCACCTGAGCCGAGCCGGCCCGGACGCGACGAAACCCCCCGGGTGTCCGGGGGGTTTCGGCTGTCGTGCTAGCGCGCTCGGTACTGTCGACCTGCGGCCTCCGCGGCCTTCTCCATGGCGGTCAACCACTCTTGCGCCGCGTGCCGCTGGAGCTCCAGCGCCTGCGTCGCGACCGTGAAGTTCTGCTCGATCATGGCGCGTGGGTCACCGAGCCCGGCGCGCACCGCAAGCGGAAGCTCCAGGTAGGTGGGGTTGGACCGCCAGGACGCGAGTCGCTCGTTCCACGCGCGCACGGCTTCGATGTATGCCGTGCTGCCCGCCTTGAGCGCGTCGAGGGTCTGCTCCCGCACCTTGTGTTCGAGCTCGAGTGGATTGACCATCAGTGCGGGGTCGCCTTCAGTCCTTGCCGACGGTGGAGTCGTCAGCAGCGGGGGCTACCGGGGCTGAAGCCGGGACCACGGGGGTAACCGGAGCAGCTGGCGCTGGGGCAGCTGGTGCCCCTGGTGCCGCAGTGGCTTCGACGACCGCAGCGGCGGCCGACGTAGCCTTGCGTACCCGCACAGCTCCAGCCTTCGAGGCGTCTTGGACTGCTGCAGCCGCCTTCGACGCGGAGCTGGCGGGCTTGGCAGGAGCAACCTTCTTGGTCGCCGTCTTCTTCACGGCAGCCTTCTTTGCGGCCGGCTTGGCCGCTGCAGGCGCCGTGACCGGCTCGACGGATGGCTCAGCGACCGGCGCGACCACTGGGGCCTTGGCGGCCGGAGGCGGCACGATGACCGCGGGCTTGCGGGTTGGACGCTTCGGCGTAGCGGCCACCATGACCTTGTGGGCGAACTCCCGTTCCATCTCGAGCACCTTGTGGGCGAACGCGAAGCTAGCGTCGACATAGCCCTTGGAGTCACCGAAGAGGCTGGCGTTGGCGTTGACCACGGGCGCCAACGGGCCGAGGTCCGGCAAGACCGCACCGACGCCCTCGTAAAACGACCGAGTCGCGGTCAGGACGGCTTCGTGCCCGGCCTTGACATATTCGAGGGTCTGCTCACGCAGGCCCGCCATCACGTCTGGGGTTGCATTCATGTCGTGCGCTCCTCCCGCCGCAGCGGAAAACCTGTGTCGGTTACTTGCTCTTCTTGGGGGCGGCGGCCGCGACCGGCGCGGGCTTGCTCACCGCGATGAGGTCCTTCGCGAACTTCCGATTCATCATGAGCAGCTCGGCCGCGAACGCGAATGACGCGTCGAGCATCTCGGTTGGGTCGCCGACCAGCTGGGCCATGTCAGCCATGTCGGGCACGCCTGGCACTGACGGCATCGAAGGCAGGTTCGGCATCGAAGGCATGTTGGGCATCGCCGCTGCAGCGGCCGGGACCATGGAGGACATGGCCTCGCTCCACTGCTTGGCAGCGGCGAGCATGGTCTCCTGCTGGGCCTTGATGACGTCGATCGTTTCGGCTTGGAGCTTGGTCAGGAGTTCGTTGGCTTGTGACATCGGAGTGACCTTTCAGTCGAGGGAGGCAGGGATCCGCGGTTCGACGCCGCGGCGCGGGACGAGAGGAGTCAGCGGCGCCATGTTGGACGCGTCGAAGACCTCGCTGACGAATTCCTTCTGCAGTTCCATGATCTTGATCGCGAACTCGTAGGTGTTCTCGACCACCCGCTCGGGGTCGCCGAGCATGTCCTGCATGAAGGTCGGCATCTCGTGGTAGAAGTTGATCTCAGGCATCATGTGAGAGGTGGCCTTAATCCACGCGTGATAGGCCTCCAGCGTGCCCTGTTGCCAATTGGTCATGGCGGTGAGCATTTGGTCCTGCATGCTCTTGAGCAGGTTTTCGTACGTCAAAAACATGGCCTCGAGTCCTCCTTGGTGAGCGGCTAGCTGTCGTGGCTCTTGAGATAACTGCGGTAGACCGCGAGCAGAGCTTCTTTTTCTGGCGCTGACAGCACCGCGTCATGGCGGATTGCTGTTTCGACGTCATTGCTCGCACTAGCGTCACCGTTGATATCGGCGTCGGCCCCTTTTCGCAAAAGGTCTTCGACCGAAAAATGGAGGGCCTGTCCGATTTGCAGGAGCACGCGCACGGTTGGGTCGTGCATCCCGCGTTCGATCTGGCTCAAATATGCGTTTGAGACCTGGGTCGCTTGGGAGAGCTGACGCAACGACATGTTGGCCAGTTCGCGCTGCGACCGGATGAACGCGCCCATGGCAGCGCGCTGGTATTCCCAGGCGGCGATGCTGGGCTCGGTCATGGGGTCAGGACTCGCTTCCTACGCTGGTGACGCGTGAGGGGAGCCAGCCGGCTCCCCTCACGCGAACGGTCACTTGGCCTGAGCAGCCTTGGAGGCTTCCAGCAGGTCGTGGACGAACTTCTTGTTGAGCTCGAGCAGCTGGCCCGCGAAGTCGTAGACCGAGTCGATGATCTCGGAGGGCTCGCCGAAGGCGGCGGTGAACTCGGCGGGGACCTGCGCAGCAGGGGCGGCCGGAGCCATCTTGGCGACGGTCTCGCTCCAGTTCTTCACGGCTTCGAGAGTTGCGGCCTGGCCGGTGCGGATGGCTTCGAGAGCCTGGGTCTGCATCGTGGTGAGCATGTCTTGGGAGGTCTGCATGTCAGCTCCTAGCTGAGGTGCGCGGTGACGTAACGTTGGTAAGTATATGGATCACGTGATCACTATGTCAATCACCACGGGCTCGGTATGCCGTGACGCGCGCCACGGCATACCGGCTCGGTGCGGGTATAGCTCAGCGAGTCACTCTGTCGGGCGACACGCGTTGATCGTGAGCAACTGGTAGGTCGCGACGACCTCGTCCTTCTCGTTGGTCAGCGCGACATCCCAGGTGACCTCGCCCCAGCCCGTGCCTGGGCGGACGAGCTTGGACTTACAGGTCAGCCGTACCCGGATGGACTCACCCGGGTAGACCGGCTGGGTGAACCGCAAGTTCTCGAGCCCGAAGTTGGCCAGCACTGGACCCGGGTCGGGATCGACGAACAGGCCCGCGGCGGCAGCGAGGAGGAAGTATCCGTGCGCGACGCGGCCCTTGAAGATCGGGCTGGCCGCAGCCGCTTCTTCGTCCATGTGGGCATAGAAGGTGTCACCCGTGAAGTGCGCGAAGTGCTCGATGTCTTCGAGGGTGATCGTCCGGCTGCCGGTGAAGAGGGTGTCGCCCAACTTGAGGTCATCAAGGTAGATCCGGAATGGGTGCACCTCAAGCGGCTTCGCTTCGGCCGCAGGGTTCCAGACCTGGGTGAGGCCGACCATCATCTCCGGGCCCGCGGAAATGCTCGTCGCCTGCATCATGTGCTTGACGCTGCGCAGGCCTCCGAGCTCCGCTCCGCCACCCGCGCGGCCGGGGCCTCCGTGGATGAGTTGCGGGAGGGCTGCGCCATGCGGCGGAGCCGTGGCAGCATTTTCCCGGTCGAGGATGAGCAACCGGCCGTGATACGGAGCGATGCGGATCATGAGGTCACGGATCCATGCCGGGTCGTGGCTCGCGACCGAGGCAACGAGGCTGCCCTCACCGCGTGACACCAAGTCGACCAGATCATCGGTGGAGGTGTACGGAATGACCGTAGCGACCGGCCCGAAGGCTTCGACCTCGTGGATCTGAGGAGCGCGGGAGTCGTTGGCCACGAGGACCGTGGGCGGGAAGAACCCGCCGCGTTCGGCGTCACCAGACGCGATCGTCGGAACGATGTCAGGCCCGCCGCAGCGCAGCTCGGCGCCCTTCATGAGCGCCCGGACTGAGGAGGCGACATCGTCACGCTGGGAGGCGTTGACCAGGGGGCCCATCGTTGTGCCCTCGACGCGCGGGTCACCGACGACGATCTTGCCGAGGCGCGCAAGGAGCGCGTTAACGGTTGGCTCGACGAGAGCCGGTGGCACGAAGATGCGGCGAATGCACGTGCACTTCTGGCCGGTCTTGGAGCTCAACTCACGGAAGATCCCTTTGACGAACGCCGAGAACTCCTCGGTGTCGACGCCCGCGTCAGGGCCAAGGATGGTCGCGTTGACGGAGTCGGCTTCGGCGGTGAACTTCGTGCCGCGCTCGACGACGCATGCGGCCGTGCGCAGGCGCGCAGCGGTCGCGGCTGATCCCGTGAAGAGGATCGCATCCTGGCCACCGAGGTGGTCCAAGGCGCCCACGATGCTGCCACCGACGAACTGGACAGAGCCCTCGGGGAGGATGCCGGACTCGATGATGTGACGGAAGGACAGCTCTGCGATCTGGGCGGTCGGCGTGGCCGGCTTCACGATCACCGGTATGCCGGCAATGAACGCGGTCGCGAGCTTCTCGAGCATGCCCCAGACAGGGAAGTTGAACGCGTTGATGAACACCGCGACGCCGTCGGGAGTCGTGTAGATCGTCTGACCCTGGTGCTTGTCAACGATGTTCTCGGGGTTGCCCTCGACGATGATCGTGTCATTGGGCAGTTCCTTGAGCGCCTTGCTGGCATACACGAACAGCACGCCGATGCCGCCCTCGACGTCGACGCGAGCGTCCGCCAAGGTGGCGCCGGAGACGCCGTAATCGGCATACACCTCGTCGACGCGGCCCTTGAGGTACTTTGCGAGGTTCTTGAGCGCGAGGCCCCGCTGAGTGAACGTCATCGCGCGCAGCGCCGGTCCACCAACCGTGCGGGCGTGCGCGATCATGGCCTCGAAGTCGACGCCGGTCGAACTTGCAGTTGCGACCACTTCGCCGTTCGACGCATCGAAGATCGGTGCGCCCTCGTCTTCGGGAGTGATCCACGCGCCAGCGATGTAGCTGCTCACCTTGTGTGTCATTGCTGTTCTCGTCTCGTTTTCTGTAGCGTCGAAACTCGTGCTGTCTCAGCCCGTCACTTGACTGTATGACGTCGGGTCTGGGGAGAGACGGGGGGGTATGCCGGAGATCACCACGCGGCATACCTCTCATGAACTCCTGGCGACCGCCGCCTGCTCAATGTCGTCCAATCCCGCTTGAATTGCGTCCAAAAGGACGTGAACGCGAGGGAAACTCGCACTATCTGTGACACAACTCACGGTGACGATGCCGTCGTAGCTCATGATGGAAATCGCAATCTTCAGCGGCGTCCAGAGCGAAATGCAGGCGCCCATCCGGACCAGCGGCCGACCGTTGAGGTAGAGCGTGTGTTGCGGGCCGGGAACGTTGGAGATCACTGTGTTGACCATCACCGGCGCTGAGGACGCCATCCGGCTGGCCATCATGAGGGTCATCGGGCTCGCCATGCTCGATCCGGGGTTGATCGTGTCGGCCGGCATGGCGTTCTTGAGGGTCTTGAACGCCTCCATTTGTTTGCGGATGCGTTCGTGCCGCTCGAGCGGGTCCATGGTGCCGAGTGGCAGCTCGACGACCATCGCGCCGATCTCGTTGCCGCCGATGATGCCCTCACGCTCAGGCGAGTGCAGCGACACGGGGACCATCGCGCGGATCGACCGGTTCTCGACCTGCTCGTTGAGGTACTCGTTGATGACCGAGGTGTAACCGTAGGCGCAAGCGCTGAGGACCACGTCGTTGATCGTGCCCGCCCCGAGGTCCCGGCGGATCTTCTTGAGCCGGGCGAGCGGCACTTCGGTCATGGCGTAAGCCCGACCAGCCGAGACCGGCCCGTTGATCGCCATCGGGTTGAGTGGCAGCGAGGGCGACATGAACGCAGTGAGATCGAGGGTCTCGGGCATCTTGGGGAAGGCCTTGTAGCCCTTGGTCATGACCTGCGTCCACAGGTTGACGGCGTCCTTGACCGCGTCGGTGAACGCCGACGAGATGAGGACAGCGTCGGGGACCTCCGGCCGAGCCACCCACGTGTCGAGCACGGGTTCTTCGCCCTGGGGGTCGGGGCTGAGCAGATAACGAATGATCTCGATCGAGTCGACGCCGTCCACCATCGCGTGGTGCATCCGCATGACGAGGGCAAACCGATTGTCCGGAAGCCCGGTAATGAGGTGTGAGGACCACAGCGGGATGGTGAGGTCCATCGGCACCGACATCAACTGACTGACCGCCGAGCCAAGGGGGTCCGGTGACGGCGGCGCCGGGTGGTGATGGACGTGCCGGGTCATGTCGAATGCCGTGTCATCCATCCACACCGGCAGGGCCATGGCGTAGGGGATGTGCTTGACCTTCTGGCGGAACCGCGGCACGAGCGCGATCCGGTCGGCGATGAGCTGCATGACGTCCGCGCGCACTGGCGCGGGCCCGTCGAAGACAAGCACGACTCCGACGTCGTTATGACTCTGGCCGTCCTCGCTGTAGAGGAAGGAGGCGTCGATGAGGTTCATGCGGTCCAACGCGTGTCACTCTCCCAAAACGTAGCGGCCCGGGGCGGGCACGATCGCGGTAAACGTGTCGTTGCCAGGGGCGGCTGGCGCCGGTCGAGAGCCTTCACTGCGGGCGAGCATCCAGTCCACCCAGTGGCCCCACCAGGAGTCGTCGTGTTTGGTGGCAGAGGCCGCCCACTCGTCGGGGTCGGGGCCGACGTGCGGGTGGGTCCAGAACGCAGCTCTGGGTTTGCCTGGGGGGTAGATGATTGACTGGACGTGGCCGGTCGGGGTGAGCACGAAGGTGTTGGTCCCTCCGAGCGCTCGCGCCCCGGCGTAGCAGCCTTTCCAGGGCGAGATGTGGTCGGACTTGCCGGCGATTTGGTAGGTGTCGATGGTGACCTGGGCGAGGTCGATCGGATGGCCGAGGATGGTCATCCCGCCGGGCTTGATGAGCGAGTTGTTGAGGCTCATCTCGGTGAGTTCGGCGGCAAGTTGCGAGGGCAAGCCTTGACCGTCGGCGTTCCAGAACATGATGTCGAAGGCCGGGGCCTTCTTGCCCAGGAGCCAGTCGTCGACGAGGTAGCGCCAGACGAGGTCGTTGGGTCGCATCCACACGAAGGTGTCCGAGATGCTGTCGGCGCTGATGACCTCGCCGCGCTCGGCGCGCTTGGAGACGCTCGCGAGGCCCTCGTCGGAGGCGGCGATGCCGATGCCGCCTGGCTCACCGAAGTCGAAGACCGTCACGCCAAAGGTGCCAGTGGCGACGGTATGCCGTCCTGCTGCGGCCTGATAGCCGACGAGCATCGCGAGGAACATGCCACCAGAGCAGTCCCCGAAGACATGGGCCTTCTCGACACCGGAGACCGCACAGACCACATCGAGCGCTTCGGAGGCCGACGCGAGGTAGTTGTCGATGCCCCAGATGCCGTTCTCAGGCCGAGGGTCCCGCCACACGATGGTGTAGACCTCGACGCCGCGCGACACGGCATACTCGATCAGGCTGCGGCCGGGGGAGAGGTCCCAGAAGTAGTACTTGTTGACCGCGGGCGGCAACAACATGAGCGGCAGGCGACCCACGGTAGGCGTCGTCGGCGTGTAGTGGATGAGCTCGAACATCGGCGTGCGATGGATGACCATGCCTGGGGTGCAGGCGACATCCTTGCCAACGACGAAGGCGTCTTCATCGACCTGCGCGGGGAGGCCGCGGTTGGCGACGAGGTCTCGCAGGAAGTTGGCGCCGCCGTTCCACAGCGACCGGCCGCCCGTCGTGAAGGCCGTCTTGATGGCCTCAGGATTGCCGTGCAGGGTGTTGGTGGGCGACAGCGCAGAGGTGACGATGCCCATGACGAGGCGACTGCGCTCCCTCGTGCGCCAATCGACCTGGTCATTGTCGACCAGGTCCATCATTTCCTTCTCCCACGCGAGGTAGGCCAGGGCCCAGCGCTTGTAGACCGGGTTGTCCTTCCAGGTGCTGTCGCTGAAGCGCCAGTCACGCGGTGGGAGCGGCTGGTCGTCGAGGCCTTGCAAGAGACCGGGCGCCTGCTGGGCGAGATTGGTCATAGCGCGCACTAACCCAGCAGGGGTCACGGTCTTCGCAAGCGATGAGACGAGCAGCATGGGGTCGAGGGCAGAGAGCAACTCCCCACCGAAGGCGCCGTCCGGCACTTCCAATGAGTCGAGTGGGTCTTCGGCCTCGGCGGTCATCAGGCCTCCTTGGCTGCAACCCGGTCGAGGAAGTCGGAGATGTGCTTGGCAGCCGGCTCCGGCTGGTCGAAGAGGAAGAGGTGTCCAGCCTCCTCATAGACGTGGCACTCGGCCCCGGGCACGATCGACGCGATGAGCTCGGAGTTCGCCGGGGGAGCGAGCGGGTCTTCTTCGGCGCCGAGCACGAGGGTCGGGACGTCGAGGCTGGCGAGCCACGGCATGGAGCTCCAGCCCAGCATCATCGTGCCGATCTGAGCGCCGACGCCGAGCATCGTCGTGCGGTGGGCATACCAACCCTGCAACTCGGTCTCGAACAGCTGCGGGTTGCGCCCGACGCGGCCGCGATAGACAAACGGCGCCATCATTTCGCGGACGACGGGCACGATGTAGCGCAGCGGGTTGGCGGCGCACATGATGGTGAAGGGGTCTGCGGGGAAGCTCCCGGTGCCTGCGTTGGTGCCGCAGAGGATCAGCGACTCGACGCGCTCCGGGAAGCTGTGCGCGATCTCTTGAGCGATGGTGCCGCCGAAGGAGAACCCGAGCACATTGGCCTTCTCGACGCCGACCGCGTCGAGGGCCTCCATGTAGAACTCGGCGTTCTCGTACATCGAGAAGATGTAGTTGGGCGGGCTGGACAAGCCCGTCCCGGGGTGGTCCACCGCGATGATGTCCCGCCCCGGGAGGCGCTTGGTCAGGGGCTCCCAGGCCTCAAGGCATGCGCCCAATCCGTTGATGAGCAGCAGTGGGGTGCCCGCCTCCGGCCGACGTCGGATGCGCACCTTGAGATCTTTGATCCGAAGGAACGTGTCTTCCATCGTGGAGTAGCGGATTTTGGCGACCTTGGCCATGGGAGGTAAACCCTTTCAGTCGAAAACGATGACGCTCCGGGCGACCGAGCCCCGTTGCATCTCTTCAAAGGCCGAGTTGACCTCGTCGAGTGAGATACGAGCGGAGACGAGTTCGTCCAGCTTGAGCCGCCCCTGAAGGTAGAGGTCGGCGTAGCGGGGCATGTCAGTGCGGAACTGGTTTGACCCCATGAGGGATCCCTGGATCTTCTTCTCATACATGAAGTCGACGCCGGGGATTTCGATGCTGGTGCCGAGGGGGATCATCCCCACGACGGTCGCCACGCCACCGGGTCGGAGCATGGCAAAGGCTTGTTCGGTCGTGGGCTTGAGACCGATGGCTTCGAACGAGTAGTCGACGCCGTCGCCAGTGAGTTCGCGGATCTGCGCGACCGAGTCACCCGCGCTCGCGTCAACGAAGTCGGTAGCCCCGAAGGACCGAGCCAGCTCGCCCTTGGCCGCGGACTGGTCGACCGCGATGATCCGGCCAGCACCCGCAAGGAGCGCGCCCTGGATGACGTTGAGGCCGACGCCGCCGGCACCAATGACCGCAACAGTCGAGCCCGGACGCAGGCGAGCGGTGCGGAAGACCGCGCCGAGGCCGGTCGTCACGCCGCAACCGAGGAGGGCCGCCCGGTCGAGCGGGATGTCCTTGGTGATCTTGGCGACGGCGTTTTCGTGGACGAGCATCCGCTCGGCAAAGGCGGACACGTCAAGGAATTGCGAGATGTCGGCTCCGGCGCGCTTCAACCGCTGGGGCTCGCCGCGACCGCGGCGGGTGCCGCGCTTGGCGCACAAGACCATGCGACCCGAGGTGCAGAACTCGCAGGTGCCACAGAACACCGAAAGGCAGGTGACGACGTGGTCTCCTGGCTTGACGTAGGTGACGTCAGACCCGACTTCCAGGACGACACCGGCGGCCTCGTGGCCGACCACGGTGGGCATCCGGGTGCGGTACTTGCCTTGCATGTAATGCAGATCGCTGTGGCAGACGCCTGCCGCTCCGGTCTGGACCAGGACTTCACGGGGACCAACGGCGTCGTGCTCGACGTCGTCGACGACCACGAGATCGCCCGGGGCCGATTCGAGTACCGCAGCCTTCACAATTTCTCCTTGGGAGGTTGCCCGGCGCCGCCGCCGGGATAAGAAGCGTCAGAAGGCCTAGTGATGGTCAACCTCGCCCGGGGTGATGACCTCGGGGTCATCAAGGACGAACATGGTGGCCAACTCAACCCCGCCGATGGCGGCGAGATTGCGCCCCGACTCCGCCCACTCCGGAGAAGCCATGGCTGCCTTAAAGGCGGCCTGGTCAGCAAAGTGCATGACCGCCATCAGGTGCAGCTGAGGCTCGCCGAGGACGGTGCGTCGGACGCGCGACACTTCGACACGAGAGAGCCCAGGCGTCTGTGCCACAAGGGGCACGTGAGTCTGTCGGTAATCGCGATCGAAGCCGTCAACGTCGGCCGGCATGCGGTACAGCGCCACAAATCGGGTCATCACGTGCCTCCTGCCATCGGCATTGATGGGTATCCACTCACGAAACCGGCGCTCGCGACTCCCGCCTGCGCCAAGACCAAACTACGACCCGCAGGGGTATGCCGGGTAGTGCCTAGAACTGATGAAGGCAGCACGTCGGTGGTCCCCATAGGGAGCCACACAGTGCTGCCGGTCATCGAATTCATGACTGAACGTTCGGAATGTTACACGGGCGCTTGAAACCTGGCTAGGGGGCCGGGGGGGGGGGCGGGGGGGCGCGGGGGCCCCGGGGGGGGGGGGGGGGGGGGGGGGGGGGGGGGGGGGGGGGGGGGGGGGGGGGGGGGGGGGGGGGGGGGGGGGGGGGGGGGCGGGGGGGGGGGGGGGGGGGGGGGGGGGGGGGGGGGGGGGGGGGGGGGGGGGGGGGGGGGGGGGGGGGGGGGGGGGGGGGGGGGGGGCGGGGGGGGGGGGGGGGGGGGGGGGGGGGGGGGGGGGGGGGGGGGGGGGGGGGGGGGGGGGGGGGGGGCGGGGGGGCGGGGGGGCGGGGGGGGTGAAGGGGGGGGGGGGGGGGGGGGGGGGGGGGGGGGGGGGGGGGGGGGGGGGGGGGGGGGGGGGGGGGGGGGGGGGGGGGGGGGGGGGGGGGGGGCGGGCGGGGGGGGCGCGGGGGGGGGGGGGGGGGGGGGGGGGGGGTGGGGGGGGGGGGGGGGGGGGGGGGGGGGGGGGGGGGGGGGCCCGGGCGGCCGGGGCCGCGGGCGGGGGGGGCCGGGGGGGGGGGGGGGGGGGGTTCCCCCCCCCGGCCCGGGGGGGGGGGCGCGGCGGGGGCCGGGGGGGGGGGGGTGGGGGGGGGGGAGGGGGGGGGGGGGGGGGGGGGGGGGCGGGGGGGGGGGGCGGGGGGGGGGGGGGGGGGGGGGGGGGGGGGGGGGGGGGGGGGGGGGGGGGGGGGGGGGGGGGGGGGGGGGGGGGGGGGGGGGGGGCGGGGGGGGGGGGGGGGGGGGGGGGGGGGGGGGGGGGGGGGGGGCCGGGGCGGGGCGGGGGGGGGGGGGCGCGGCGGGGGGGGGGGGGGGGGGGGGCCGCGGGGGGGGGGGGGGGGGGGGGGGGGGGGGGGGGGGCGGCGGGGCGGGGGGGGGGGGCGGGGGGGGCGGGCGGGCCGGGGGGGGGCGGGCCCCCGGGGGGGCGGGGGGGGCCCCCGCGCGGGGGCGGCCGGGGCGCGGGGGCGCCGGGGGGGGGGGGGGGGCGGCGGGCGGGGGGGCGGGGGGCGGGGGGGGGGGGGGGGGGGGGGGGGGGGGGGGGCGGGGGGCGGGGGGGCCGGTGCGGGGGGGGGGGAGGGCGGGGCGGGGGGGCGGGGGGAGCGTCGGGGGGGCCCGGGGGGGGGGGGGGGGGGGGGGGGGCCCCCGCCCGGGGCGGGGGCCCGGGGGCGGCCGCGCGGGGGGCCCGGGGGCGGGGGCCGCGGGGGCGGGGGGGGGGGGGGGGGGGGGGGGGCGGGCCGCGGGGGCGGGGGCGGCGCGGGCGGGGGGGGGGGCGGGGGGGGGGGGGGGGACTTAGGGCCCCGGGAGCGGGTGCGACACGGCATACCCGTTGAGGACTTGTGAGTCCTCCCTAAGACGCGACGACCGTCCTATGCTCGGCCTCGGGGCAAAGCCCCGCCCGGGCGCTGTGGACGCCTGTCGCCCGGCACTTCGACCAGGAGAATGCCGTGACGGAGCTCGTCGATCGCTATAGCCGCGAATTCCCTGCCTTGAGTTTCGACAGCCCGGAAGCCGGCATTCTCGAGCTCATCATGAGCAAACCCGGGCGCCTCAACGCCGCCGACCGCCGAATGCACCGGCAACTTGCGGACGTGTGGTTGGCGTTTGACCGCGATCCCGACGTTGACGTGGTCATCGTGCGCGGTGAAGGCGGCGCCTTCTCGGCGGGCGGTGACTTCGACATGATTGACGACATCATCGCCGGCTTCGAAGACCGCGCGACGGTCTGGCGCGAGGCGCGCGATCTGGTTTACAACACGATCAACTGCTCCAAGCCTGTTGTCTCGGCGATGGAGGGTCCGGCAGTCGGCGCCGGCCTGGTGGTCGGGCTGCTCGCCGATATCTCGATTGCTGGGCGCTCCGCCCGCATCATCGATGGCCACACCCGGATCGGGGTGGTCGCGGGTGACCACGCCGCGATCGTCTGGCCGTTGCTCTGCGGCCTGGCCAAGAGCAAGTACTACCTGATGCTCTGCGAGCCGATGTCGGGCGAAGAAGCCGAGCGGATCGGGCTGGTCTCGTTGGTCGTTGACGACGGTCAGACGAACGCGAAGGCACTTGAGATCGCCCGGCGCCTCAAGGCGGGTTCGCGCACGGCCCTGCAATGGACGAAGTATTCGCTCAACAACTGGCTCCGGCTGGCCGGCCCGACGTTTGACACCTCCCTTGCCTTGGAGTTCTTGGCTTTCACTGGTCCAGACGCCAAGGAGGGTGTGGACGCAGCTCGCGCCAAGCGCCGGGCTCAATTCGGTGGGGGAGCGAACGGAACATCGTGACGCGCGCGCGATGTCAGCGCGCCGGGCGGCCTGGTGTCAAGGACGTTCGGCCGTGCTGCACGGCATACCACAGGGCTATAGACATCGAACGTTCGGTCAGTAATACTGACGCCGCGGGCGTCCTTCGTCCGTCATTTTTTGCACCACGTCAACGCGCATGTCGGGACCTGTTTTGGCGTGCGCGTTTCGCCTGCCTCAGGAGCCCAACAAGCCCCACTAGTTTCACCAGCCCAACCAGCCCAACGAAGCGAACGAAGCGACACCATGACTGATGCTTTCCTGATCACCGGCACACGCAGCCCCATCGGCAGGTATGCCGGTGCGCTGGCTGCGGTGCGTCCCGACGACCTCGCGGCCCACCTCATCAAGACCCTCATGGAGCGGGTGCCATCGGTGGACTGGGCCGCGGTCGACGAAGTCATCCTCGGCAACGCCAACCAGGCAGGTGAGGACAACCGCAATATCGCCCGCATGGCTGGCCTGCTGGCTGGTCTGCCGATCGAGGTCCCGGGCACCACGATGAACCGCCTGTGTGCGTCCGGTGCCGACGCCATTGCCTACGGTGCTCGCGCGATCAAGGCCGGCGAGGCCGACCTCATCATTGCGGGTGGCGTTGAGAGCATGAGCCGGGCGCCCTTTGTCATGCCCAAGGCTGAATCGGCCTTCAGCCGGACCAATGCGGTCTATGACACGACGATTGGGTGGCGCTTCGTCAACCCGAAGATGAAGGCCCAGTTCGGCATCGACTCGATGCCTGAGACGGCCGAAAACGTCGCCGCCGACTTTGCCGTCTCCCGCGAGGACCAGGACGCGTTCGCCTTCCGGTCGCAGGCCCGCGCTGCCGCGGCCATTGCCTCGGGCCGATTCGCCCAGGAGATCACCCCAGTCTTCATCCCGCAGCGCAAGGGCGACCCCATCGTCGTCGACACGGACGAGCACCCGCGCGCCACGACGATGGAAGTCCTCGCCAAGCTCGCGACCCCCTTCCGCAAGGACGGCAGCGTCACTGCAGGCAACTCGTCCGGCGTCAACGACGGCGGCGCGATCACGTTGCTCGCGTCGGAGAAGGCCGTCAAGCAATACGGCCTCGAGCCCATGGCGCGCATCGTCGGCTCGGCGGCCTCCGGTGTCGAACCCCGCATCATGGGCATCGGCCCCGTGCCGGCAGTCCGCAAGGTCCTCGCCCGCCACGACTGGACGATCGACTCCCTCGACATCGTCGAGCTCAACGAGGCGTTCGCCGCGCAGGCACTCGCGGTCTTGCGTGACCTCGGCCTGCCCGATGACGCCGAGCACGTCAACCCCAACGGCGGCGCGATCGCCCTGGGTCACCCCCTCGGCGCGAGCGGTGCACGGCTCGTCCTCACCGCTGCTATCGAGCTCCAAAACCGCGCCCTCCAGCGGGCCGTCGCCACGATGTGCGTCGGCGTCGGTCAGGGCGTCGCCGTCTTGATCGAACGCGTCTAAGTAGTTCAGCACTTACTCCGTAGCACCGACATCCAAGGAAGGATCTACCCGATGCTCGACCTCACCCCGAAGCCTGAAGATCTCGAGCCGATCGAGCGGGCCTCGCGCAAGGAGATCGCTGAGCTGCAGCTCGAGCGCATGAAGTGGACGCTGGGTCACGTCTACCAGAACGTCCCGCTCTACCAGGAGAAGTTCGACAAGGCCGGCGTCCACCCGACCGACCTCAAGACCCTGGAAGACCTCGCTCGCTTCCCGTTCACGGTCAAGAACGACCTGCGCGACACCTACCCGTTCGGCATGTTCGCCGTCCCGATGGACCAGGTCCGCCGGATCCACGGGTCCTCGGGCACGACCGGCAAGCCGATCGTCGTGGGCTACACCCGCAACGACCTGGACATGTGGACCGACATGGTCGCCCGCTCCCTGCGGGCCGCCGGCGTCAAGCCGGGCATGATCGTCCACAACGCCTACGGCTACGGCCTGTTCACCGGTGGCCTCGGCCTGCACCAGGGCGCCGAGCGCCTCGGCTGCGCGGTCGTCCCGATGTCCGGTGGGCAGACCGAGAAGCAGGTCCAGCTCATCAACGACTTCAAGCCCGACGTCATCGTCGTCACGCCGTCCTACATGCTCTCGATCCTCGACGAGATGGACCGCCAGGGCATCGACCCCGCGGCGACGAGCCTCAAGGTCGGCGTCTTCGGCGCCGAGCCGTGGACCAACGACATGCGCGAGGAGATGGAGCGCCGCCTCGACATGCACGCGGTCGACATCTACGGCCTGTCCGAGGTGGTCGGCCCCGGTGTCGCCTGCGAGACCGTCGAGACCAAGGACGGCCTGCACGTCTGGGAGGACCACTTCTACCCGGAGATCATCGACCCGGAGACCGGCGAGGTCCTCCCCGATGGTGAGCAGGGCGAGCTCGTCTTCACCTCGCTGACCAAGGAAGCCTTCCCGATCATCCGCTACCGCACGCGCGACCTCACCCGGCTCCTGCCGGGCACGGCTCGCTCGATGCGCCGGATCGAGAAGATCACCGGCCGCAGCGACGACATGATCATCCTGCGCGGGGTCAACCTCTTCCCGAGCCAGATCGAAGAAATCCTCCTCGCCATCCCCGGCCTCACCGCCTTCTTCCAGCTGCACCTGAAGAAGAAGGGCCGCATGGACGCCATGGACGTCCACGTCGAGGCCCGCTCGCAGGCCTCCGGCGAGAACGACCGCGAGGTGCTCGCCAAGCAGGTCGTCGGCCGCATCAAGGACGTCATCGGCGTGTCCGTCGGCGTCACCGTCGTGCCCCCCGGCGGCATCGAGCGCTCGCAGGGCAAGGCCAAGCGCATCATCGACGAGCGCAACCTCTGAGCCGGTGCCCCAGCCGACCGTCCCAGCCAGGTATGCCGTGACAGTGAAGGAGCGTGAGATGTTGAGCGAGGACGACTCGTCCATCGGTCGTGGTCAGGTCGGCACCAAGCTGGCGGGCCGGGTGGCCTTGGTCACCGGCGGGATCCGCGGAATCGGCGAGGCGATCTGCCTGAGCCTGGCCTCGCAGGGCGCAACCATTGCGGCCGGCTACAGCGGCAACGCCGAGCGTGCGGCGAGTTTCCTCGAGGAGTTCGCTGCGGCATACCCCGAAGGGACCGCATCGGTCCACCAAGGCAACATCGGGATCCCCGGGGACTGTCGGCGTGTCGTCCAGGAAGTCCTCGACGCCCACGGCCGGCTCGACATCCTCGTCAACAACGCCGGGGTCACCGTCGACAAGACGGTCCTGAAGATGACCGACGACGACTGGCAAAAGGTCATCGCGGTGAACCTCTCCGGCGCCTTCTTCACCTCTCAGGCGGCGCTCAAGCACATGCTCGAGCGGGGGAGCGGGCGGATCATCAACGTCAGCTCGATCATCGGTGACACCGGCAATATCGGGCAGACCAACTACGCCGCATCCAAGTCCGGGCTGCTCGGGATGACCAAGAGCCTCGCGCTGGAGACCGCCTTCCTGCTGCGCCGCAGCGGCAAGCTCGACGTGCATCCCGGCCTCACGGTCAATGCCGTGTCTCCGGGGGTGATCGCCACCGAAATGGTCCAAGCGATCCCCGACAAGATTCGGGACGCCCTCTTCGAGGACATCCCGTTGCACCGCTTCGGTGACCCTGCGGAGGTCGCCCGAGTGGTGCATTTCCTGGCCGCGGACGCCTCGGCGTTCATCACCGGTCAGTGCTGGTCAGTCAACGGAGGAATGGACATGTGATGTGACTGTGGTGAGGCACCCCCTCCTTCCCGCAGTCGCGTTGCGACGTCCCCTCTTGCGAAGAGTCCCACGGTCGCTTCCGGTCTGACCGGCCGACCTCCACCCCCAGAAAGGACCGGCATATGCCGCCCTCCACACCCCCCGGCGAGTTCAACGCCGAGCAATACCGGGAGCTCGAGTCCGCCCGGAAGAAGCTCGTCACCCCGCTGGTCATCATCACTGCCGTCGCCTTCTGGGCGCAGCAGATCATCACCAACTTCACCGGCTGGATGGACGGCGCGGTGTTTGCCGGCATGAGCTGGGCCTACCTCTACGCCTTCGCGCTGTTCTTCCTCGTCATCGCGGTCACCACCTACTACCGCCGGCAGATGGCCGCCATCGAGGCCAAGTACAAGCCGAGCCAGACGGGAGCTGAGCAGTGAAAATCAGCGCAACCGCAGCCGTCATCTTCCTGCTCCTCGTCGCCGTCACCCTCGGCATCACCTACTGGGCAGGCAAGCGCAACAAGTCGGTCTCGAGCCACCTCGTGGCCTCGGGCCACATTTCGGGTCGCCAAAACGGTGTCGCCATTGCCGGTGACTTCATTTCCGCCGCGTCCTTCCTCGGCACCACCGGTGCCATCGCCCTCGGTGGCTTCAACGGCTTCTACTACGCCGTCTACATCCCGATCGCCTACGTCCTCGCGATGCTCCTCGTTGCCGAGCCGCTGCGTAACCTCGGCCAGTTCACCCTCGGTGACGTCCTCGCGACCCGCTT
This sequence comes from Actinomycetales bacterium, assembly GCA_016715285.1. GTDB lineage: Bacteria > Actinomycetota > Actinomycetes > Actinomycetales > Dermatophilaceae > Phosphoribacter > Phosphoribacter thorii. The sequence goes on from JADKAO010000003.1 coordinate 104,637, forward strand.
CGGCGGCATGAACGTCCGTGGCGCCATCGCGACCTCGTCGATCATCCTGTCGCTGATCTACATCGTCGCCCAGTTCGTCGGTGCTGCCCTGCTCATCAAGCTGCTCTTCGGCATCGAGTACTGGGTCGCCGCGGTCATCATCGGTGTCCTCACGACGATCTACACCCTCTTCGGCGGCATGCTCGCGACGACCTACATCCAGATCGTCAAGACCGCGATCCTGCTGTTCTGTGGCGCGATCCTCGTCGTCATGGTGCTGGCGAAGTTCGGCTGGAACCCCCTCACGCTGTTCCAGAAGGCCGAAGCCGCAACCAACGCCGCCAACGAGGCCGCGAAGGCCGCGGGCAAGCCCGCCAGCCCCGAGGCTCTCGAGCCCTTCCGCGGCGGCGCACTCAAGCAGTGGGACCAGTTCTCGCTCATCCTTGGTGTCACCCTGGGTGTGCTCGGTCTGCCCCACGTCATGATCCGCTTCCTCACGGTCCGCGACTCCAACGCCGCCCGCACCTCTGCGGTCACGGCGATCTGGATCTTCGCCGGCTTCCTGATCTTCATGCCCGTCCTCGGCTATGGCGGCATGCTGCTCATCGAGAAGGGCCGCGCGGGCATCCCCCCCGGCGGCAACATGACCGTCCCGATGTTGTCCAACATCCTCGGTGGCGACGTGTTGTTGTCCTTCGTGTCGGCGGTTGCGTTCGCGACGATCCTCGCGGCGCTGTCCGGCCTTGTCATCGCCACGAGTGGCGCGGTCGCGCACGACATCTACGGCAAGCTCATGAAGAAGGGCCAGGTCGACCCGTCCAAGCAGCTGCTCGTTGCTCGCTTGGCCACGCTCGGCGCGGTTGTCGTGTCGCTGCTCATCGCCCTGCTCGTCGAGAAGCAGAACGTTGCCTTCCTCGCGACCCTCGCCATCACGATCTCCGCGAGCGCCAACCTCCCGGCGTTGCTCGGCACGATCTACTGGCGCAAGGCCACGGCCAAGGGCGTCTTCTGGGGCATGATCGCCGGTCTCGCAGTTGCGGTCCTCATGATCCTGCTCAGCACGACCTTCATGGGCGAGAGCGCTCCGGTGAAGCTCACGGCTCCTGGCATCATCTCGATCCCGGCTGGCTTCATCGTCATGTACCTCGTGTCGATGTTGACTCAGCCCAAGGGTGAGGCGCTCACGGCAGCCAACTCGCTGTTCGACCGGATCCGCGTCCAGGCGGTCACGGGGATGGACCCGGGTAACCCCGACCACCTCACGCCTGCGCAGCGCGCCGTCGGTCACTAGGCACTGACCGCAAGAAACGACGGCCCCCGGGGTGACCCGGGGGCCGTTCGCTGTGCCCATAGGCTTTCCGGTATGCCGTCCGCCGCCTCCCAGCCCTGGCTTGACCTCGATCTCGATGCCGTTGCGCTGACCGCTGCCGTCTGTGACATCGAGTCCGTCAGCGGCGACGAGGCCGCCATCGCCGATGCCGTCCACGCTGCGCTGACCGACATCTCCGGGCTCGAGGTCGTCCGGGACGGCAACGTGGTCATCGCCCGCACTCAGCTCGGCCGCCCGACCCGTGTCGTCATTGCTGGCCACCTCGACACCGTGCCGCTGACCCGGCATACCCCCAATCTCCCGACCCGACGCGTCGGCGACCGGCTCGTCGGCCGCGGCACGGTTGATATGAAAGGCGGCGTCGCGGTCATGTTGCGTCTCGCCGCCCACGTCGCCGACCCCGCGTATGACGTCACGTATGTCTTCTATGACTGCGAAGAGATCGAGAGCGCACGCAACGGGCTGCGCCGCATCGCAGCCGAGCGACCGGACCTCATCGCGGGTGATTTCGCGGTCCTCATGGAGCCCACCGACGGGGCGATCGAAGGCGGTTGCAAGGGCACCCTCCGGGTGGAAGTGCGCACCCAAGGGGTCGCGGCACATTCGGCCCGGCCCTGGGCTGGACACAACGCCATCCACGACGCGGCCGAGGTCTTGGCGCGGCTCACGGCATACCAACCCAGAGTGGTGACCGTCGACGGACTGGACTATCACGAGGCGCTCCAAGCGGTCCTCGTCAGCGGCGGCACCGCAACCAATGTCATCCCCGACAGGTGCGTGGTCACGGTTAACTACCGTTACGCGCCGGACCGCTCCGAAGAAGCCGCCGAAGACCACGTGCGCGAGGTCTTCGAGGGCTTTGAGGTGACTGTCACCGACAATGCCGGGGGAGCTCGGCCCGGTCTGGATCTGCCTGCAGCCCAAGCTTTTATCGCCGCACTCAACCTTCCCGTCAGAGCCAAGGAGGGCTGGACCGACGTCGCGCGCTTCGCCGCCATCGGCGTGCCCGCGGTCAACTTCGGGCCGGGCGATCCGCTGCTCGCGCACAAGGACGACGAGAGCGCGCCGATCAGTCAATACACAGCTGCCGAAGCGGCGATGCGCCGCTGGCTCACGCAGCCGGGCGTTACCGTAGCTCCGTGACTGCACCCAAACACCGCCGCACCCATCACAAGGGTCCAGTCACGCTCCGTGGCGAGCGAGTGCCCGAGCGCACGACCGACCAATGGCTGCTCGACTCCCGCAACTCCTCAGAGTGGTTGCACACCGACCCCTGGCGAGTCATGCGGATCCAGGCCGAGTTCGTCGAAGGCTTCGGCGCGCTCGCGGAACTCGGCCCGGCGGTCAGCGTCTTCGGTTCCGCGCGGCTGGGAGCCGACGACCCGGCATACGAGATCGCCGAGCAAGTGGGGCGCGAACTCGCCCTTGCGGGCTTTGCGGTCATCACTGGTGGTGGTCCCGGACTCATGGAGGCGGCCAACAAGGGTGCGCTCGAGGCGGGGGGCACCTCGGTGGGCCTCGGCATCGAGTTGCCGTTCGAGACGGGGCTCAATCAGTACGTCGACCTCGGCATCAACTTCCGCTACTTCTTCGCCCGCAAGACCATGTTCGTCAAATATGCCCGCGGGTTCATCGTGCTGCCCGGGGGTCTGGGAACCCTCGATGAGCTTTTCGAGGCGATGACCTTAGTCCAGACTGGCAAGATCACGAGCTTCCCGATCGTGCTCATCGGACGCGACTATTGGGCCGGGCTCATCTCGTGGATGCGCGACTCGCTCGTGACGCGCGGTGCAGTCGCCGACGCAGACGTTGCCCGCATTCTCGTGACGGATGACGTTGCCGCAGCGGTGGATTTCGTCGCGCGTGGCGGGGAGGGCACCCCATGATCTGGGTCGCGCTGCTCGTCGCAGTGGTCCTCGTTGGCCTGACGGTTGCGGCTGTGCTCGGTCGGGTTGATGGCTCACTTGTCGAGCCCACGAGCACCTCGTCCTATGTCCCATTGCCGAGCGATCCACTGTCGGCCGACGACCTTGCCTCGATCCGGCTCGACACCGGGTTCCGCGGCTATCGCATGGACCAGGTCGATGACGTGATCGATCGATTGGCTGCCGAGATCACCCGGCTGCGTGGGGGCGACCCCGAGACTGCGCCACCGGTGCCTGCAGTCGTCCCAGTCGTCCCAGAGACCCCGGTCGCGGTCGACATCTTCGCTCCTCCGGGTCGAGTCGTGGATCCGCCAGCCGTGGACCCGTCGTGAGCGAGATCCTCGTCGAGGAGACCGTCGACCGCCCGATCGGTGCGGTGTGGGCGGTCGTCTCCGACGTCACTGGTCACCGGCTGCCCCTCACGCATGTCACGACCGATCCGGGTGAGCCCGGCGTCGGCTGGCGCTTCGCGGGCGTCACCGCGCTGGGGCCGCTGCGCTTCACCGACTCGATGGTGGTCACCCGGTGGACGCCGCCGTCACCGGAGCGCCCTGACTACGCCGAGTATGCCGTCGTCAAGACCGGTCGCCTGCTGTCCGGCTGGGCCGAGGTCACGCTGGAGTCGGTCGCTGCGGCCCGCACGACCGTCCGTTGGCGTGAAGAGATCGTCGTCCACCCCTACGCGCTCGGCCGCCTGGCGGCCCCGCTCACCGACCGCGCGGTCCGCGCGATGTTCCGTCGCGCGGTCGCGGAGATGCTGTCGCGGGCATGAGCGAGGCGAGCATTGTCACGGGGGCGGACGGCATACCTCGGTGTTTTTGGGCCGGAGACTCAAGCCCCGACTATCTCGCGTACCACGACACCGAGTGGGGTATGCCGGTCCGCGGCGAGCGCGCGCTCTTCGAGCGGCTCACCTTGGAGGCCTTCCAGTCGGGCCTGTCGTGGCTGACCATCCTGCGCAAGCGTCCGGCCTTCCGGGTTGCCTTAGCGGGGTTCGACCCCGAGCGGGTCGCGGCTTTCGGGGCGCAGGATCGCGCGCGACTGCTCGCTGATGCGGGCATCGTGCGCAACGCGGCCAAGATCGACGCGACCATCCGCAACGCGGCTGCCGTCGTCGCCCTGCGGGAGTCGCTGGGTCCCGAAGGGCTCGACACTCTCGTGTGGTCCCACGCGCCCGCCGCGCACACACCGCCGCGCACGCGCGCCGACCTGCGCGCGACCAGCCCCGAGTCGGTCGCGCTGGCTCGCGAGCTCAAGCGCCACGGCTTCGTCTTCGTCGGCCCCACCACGATGTATGCCGCGATGCAGGCATGTGGCCTCGTCGATGATCACCTCGCGGGTTGTCATCGGAGCAGTCATGGTTGACCGGGTGCCCCGTCTGTTGTCGGCGCCAGCGCGGTGGTCGGTCACTGTCCAGATCGTCGTGCTGTATGCCCTGACCAGGATCATCACCGCGGTGATGCTGGCGCGGGTCGCCCCCACCCAGTTGCCTGCCGGAATGACCGGGGGGAAGACCGTCGGCTACTTCGGTTTCACCCGTCTCTGGGACGGCGAGTGGTACGACAAGATCGCCACCTCGGGGTATCCCGCGACCCTGCCCCTGGACGCTGCGGGGGGCGTCCAGCAGAACCCGTGGGCGTTCTATCCCGTCTTCCCGCTGCTGTCGCGGGCCGTGATGTTCGTGACTGGATTGCCCTTCACCGTGGTCGGCTCGACGGTTGCGCTCGTGCTCGGATTCGGCGCGGCGGTCGCGCTTGGGACGCTCGTCAAAGACAACATCGGCCGCTCAGGTGCGCTCGCGGTCGTCACGGTGTATGCCGTCTTCCCCTCCTCACCGGCCCTGCAGCTGGCCTACACCGAGTCGCTCGCGATGCTCCTGTTGTGCTGCTACCTGCTCGCCCTGCAACGCGAAAAGTGGCTCGTCGCAACCCTTTTAGCCGTGCTCATCGGCCTCTCACGACCCATCGCCTTGCCGCTGGCCATCGTCACGGCGGTGGCCCTCTGGCTGCGTTGGCGACGGCGCGCTGGCGAGCCCATCGCCCGTCGCGAGTGGTTCGAGGGTGCCGCTGCGGTGGTCGGATGTGGTGTCGCGGGCTTGATCTGGCCCGCGATCGCGTGGGCGGGGACGGGTCGCTTCGACGCCTACGTCGCCACCATGGGCGCGTGGTCACCCGGTGGCAGGGTGCGGTTCTTCCTGCCGTGGATCGACATGGCGCGCTGGCTGTGGGGCACCCCCGGATTGCTCATTCTCGCGGCGCTCATCCTCGCCATCATCGGGGCGATGGCTGGCCCCTGGGCGGGTCGGCTCTCACCGGTCATGCGCGTGTGGCCGGTGGCGTACGCGGCATACAGCATGGCCGCGCAGGGTCCGGGCACGAGCACGCCGCGGTACCTGCTCCCGATGTTCCCCTACCTCATCGTCATGCTGGGGCTGGGGTGGCGCGGTCGCCAGCGGGCGAAGTGGCTGCCCACGTGGGCGCGGTGGAGTGTCCTGGTCGCGCTATCGCTGTGGCTCCAGTGGAAGTGGATCACGACGCTCTGGCACTTCACCCCGCCGACGGACTGGGCTCCTTAGCGGCCGGTGAACGTCGGCCGTTGCTTGGCGACGAACGACTGGACGGCGCCCAAGTGGTCTGCCGTCCGACCCGTGCTGTCCATGAGATCGCGCTCGTGCTTGAGGGATTCACTCAAATCGTGGGTCGCGCTAAAGGCCAGCGCACGACGCATCGCGCCATATGCCCGCGTCGGGCCGACCGCGAGCTTGCCGGCGAGCTCGGCGACGACGCCATCGAACTCATCGCGCGCCACAACCCGCGTCACGAGGCCGAGTCGCTCACAGTCGGCGGCCGAGAGCGTGCTCGGCATGAGGAGGACCTCTTTAGCCTTGGCCATGCCGATGATCCGAGGCAGCCAGAACGACGCGCCCGAGTCGCACGACAGCGCGATGCCCGCAAAGGCGAGGTTCATCCCACCGTCGTCGGTCATGATCCGGAAGTCCGCCGCCAGGGCAAACGCGACGCCCGCGCCAGCAGCGATGCCATTGATCGCCGCGATCACGGGCTTGTCCATCGTCGCGAGCGTCTCCGCGATCGGGTTGTAGTGATCGTCGATGGTGTTGGCCAGGGTCTGCTCCCCGCTGAGCAGGTTGCCAGCGTGCGCCCGTAGGTCCTCGCCGGCGCAGAACGACTTGCCGGTGCCGGTCAGCACCACAACCCGCACCGAGTCGTCCTCGGCGACCGCGCGCAGCGTCGCCACCAGAGCTTCCTTGGTCGTGCGGTCGAGGGCGTTGAACGCCTCAGGACGGTTGATCCGCAGCGTTGCGACGCCACCCTCGTCGTGTCGCACCAGGGTCTCGGCTGCGGCGGTAGGGCTTGGGGAGGTCGGGGTGGCGGCATCGGTCATGTCGCCATGGTGTCAAACCCAGCCCCGCGAAAGCCACTTGCCAGGGGTGACCGAGGACACCGATCGCCAGGTGCGCTCAAAGTCCCTGAGCGGTGCGGGATTTCTTCCCGTCCGTGTATGCCGTGATAATAGTGAGTGGCTATCGCCACATCCCGCGCCCGTGCCTGCACGGGGCGCACGCGATGGCCGGAGTTTCCGAGGAAGGGGAAACCATGGCGGCGATGAAGCCCAGGACCGGAGACGGCCCGCTCGAGGTCACCAAGGAGGGGCGCGGCATTGTGCTGCGAATGCCTCTCGAGGGTGGCGGTCGGTTGGTCGTTGAGATGACACCCGACGAAGCCGCGGCGCTGCGTGATGCCATTGCGGGGTGTGAGGGCGTCAAGTAGCTCTTGCCCCTGCTGTTTTGCACGATGATCGGGCCCGCGACCTCATGAGAGGTCGCGGGCCCGTCGGGTTCGCCTACCGTTTGACTGCCACCAGTAGGCCATCTCCGACGGCGAGTAGCGTCGTCACGAACTCGTCGGCAGCACGCAGGACCTTCCCGAGGTCGCGCAACCCGCGGGTCGCGACGTCACGCACCGCAGGGTCAGCCACCCGGTCGTGCCACAGCATGTTGTCGAGCACCAGCACCCCACCCGAGCGCAGGAGCCGGGTCGCGGCGGCGACGTACTCGGCATACTCACCCTTGTCGCCATCGATGAAGGCGAGGTCGTAGGCGCCATCGGTCATTCGGGCGAGCACGTCCTGGGCGCGACCGGTGATCACGCGAGTCCGCTGGTGCGGCACCCCTGCGGCGGCGAAGGCGTCTTTGGCGGCCTGCTGGTGGTCAGTTTCCGAGTCGATCGTGGTGAGCACGCCGTCGGCAGGCATCCCGTCGAGCAACCACAGCCCGGAGACGCCTGAACCAGTGCCGACCTCGACAACGGCCCTCGCCTGGCAGGCGGCGGCGAGCGCGCGGAGCGCGGCGCCAACCGCGGGCGTGACCGCGGTCGCCCCCAAGTGCTCGCCGTTGCGGCGCGCAGTCTCGATCTCCTCGGGCTCGGTGACGAAATCCTCGGCATAGGCCCAGCTGGCAGCATGGTTCGAGGTCATGAGGTCACAGTAATCCGATCGGTCCGATCAGGGCTGAGTCAGTGCCGGTTGGGGGGAATACCAGGGTGTTGCCGCATGGTTGGCGTAGGCACAGCGACCTGACAGTGGTTTCGTGGGATTCTCGGGAACTCTGAGGATGGACAACGCGTCCTGCACCACGACAGACCCGAAAGGCGAAGAGAGCGCAGTGACTGACACCCTCACCATCCCCTCGACGGACGCCCCCGCGTGGACGCCTCCGACGTGGGAAGAGATCGTCGCCCAGCACTCGGGCCGCGTCTACCGGTTGGCCTACCGGCTCACCGGCAACCCGCACGACGCCGAGGACCTCACCCACGACGTGTTCGTGCGGGTGTTCCGTTCGTTGCACTCCTACCAGCCGGGCACCTTCGAAGGCTGGCTTCACCGCATCACCACCAACGTCTTCCTCGACAAGATGCGCCGCAAGCAGCGGATCCGCTTTGACGCGCTTCCCGAAGACGCGGCGTCTCGGATGGCAACCTCCGAGCCCGGTCCCGAGCAGGTGTACGACCAGACCCACTTCGCCGATGACGTCCAGCGCGCGCTCGACGGATTGTCCCCGGAGTTCCGCGCCGCGGTGGTCCTCTGCGACATCGAAGGCCTGTCCTACGAAGAGATCTCCGCGACGCTGGGCATCAAGCTCGGCACCGTCCGCTCGCGCATCCACCGTGGCCGTGCCCAGCTGCGTGCGGCCCTCGCGCACCGAGCCCCCGAAGTTGCCAGTGCCGCGCGCTCTGCATCGACGAGCGCGCGCCCGAGTCTCGTTCCGGGTCCCGCTTCGCCGATGGCACAAGGGGTGTGATGTCCCGCCACCTCACCGACGAGCTCAGTGCCTACGTCGATCGCCGACTCTCGCCTCCGCAGCTCCTGCTGTGGGACCGGCATGTTGTCGTCTGCCAGCACTGCCGGTATGCCGTCGACGAGGAGCGCCGCATCCTCACGTCATTGCGTGAAGGGCCTGTGCCACAGGCGTCCGCGTCGCTGCACGCCATGTTGCTGCAATTGGCTTCCCAGCAGCCGAGCGTGCCCACGGCTGCAGCTGGCCGAGGTGAGGGACCCGGCATACCTCGGGCTCCGTGGGGTTCGCTGGAAGGCACGGGTTTTCCCCGGGGATCCGAAGCTCGCTGCCGCGTTCCGGTTGCCAACGGTGTCGCCCCGTGCTCCTGCGCATTACCGCTCGCTTCGCCGCACTGCGGTGGTTGTTGGCCTCGTGGCCGGCGCGTCGGCCGCAGCCACCTGGACGTTCGGCGGCAGCGTTGCCGCGACGACGCGTCTGCCTGGGGGAGCGACCGCGTCGCTAACCAATGCCACGATCTCGGTGCCTGCTCGCGCGGTGTCGACAGCATCGCCAACCGGCGCGCGACCGGGGGCAGGGTCCTTGGAGATGACGGTTCTGCTGCCGCCCCGGCACACTGGTGCCACTGTGTCCGCTGTCAATCGTGGGTTGGAGCTCCCCTGACGATGTCGCATTACCCCGACGAACAGCCATTCCGTGAGCCTGCGCCTGATCCGGCGACACCCCAGGCGCCAGTCCACCCGTCAGCGTGGTACCGGCCGATGTCCTCGGACGAAGAGGTTGCGGCCGCCGCAACCCATCCCATCGCGTATGCCGCCCCGGCCCCCGAGAGTGCCCCCGCAAGCGTGCTGGAGTCGTCGCACGCGGCATACGGTGTCAGCCCAACGCAGCCGATGCCGACGTGGGGACCACCCCCGGCGCCAGCCGGCGCTGGCTGGCCACCTCCGAGCGCGCCGTCACCGGCACCGGTCGGGCCGTCAGCCGCGACGGCTCCCGTTCGACGCGGGGGCGTGCTGGCAGCTGCGGCCGGGCTGGGGCTCGTGGCGGGGTTGCTCGGTGGGGGTGTGGGTGGTTGGGCCGTAGCCAACGCGACGAAGGGCACGACGGTGGCGTCGCCGCTGCCGGCCCCTAACCCGGGAGTCACGGCGCGCCCGGATGGCAGCATTGCCAAGATCGCCGCCACGGCGCTGCCCAGCGTGGTGACGATCAAAACGAAGAGTTCACAAGGGTCTGGCACCGGCTCGGGGTTCGTGATCGACCCCAGCGGCCACGTTCTCACCAACAACCATGTCGTGGCGTCGGTCGCGGACGGCGGCAACCTCGCGGTCGAGCTCGGTGATGGCACGCGGCTGCCGGCAACGATTGTCGGCCGTGACGTGTCCTATGACCTCGCGGTGCTCAAGATCGACCGCACCGATCTCGTCCCGCTCGAGTGGGGCAAGTCGAGCGATGTCGTCGTGGGCGACGGTGTCATCGCTGTCGGCGCACCGCTGGGGCTCGAGGCCTCGGTGACCAGCGGCATCGTCTCGGCCCTCAACCGACCGGTGGCGGCAGGACGTTCCAGCAGCGAGGCCAGCTATATCAACGCGATCCAGACCGATGCAGCGATCAACCCGGGCAACTCTGGTGGCCCCTTGCTTGACATGTCGGGTCGGGTGATCGGCGTGAACTCGGCCATCGCCCGTGACCCAGGGTCAGCAGGCGAAGTCAGCGGCAATATCGGCGTCGGCTTTGCGATCCCGAGCGACCAAGCCGCCAAGACCGCACAGCAACTCATTGCGACCGGCAAGGCGGAGCACCCGATCATGGGCGTGCGCTTGGATTCGAGCTTTGAGGGGATCGGCGCCCGGATCAGGGACAGCGACGGGATCACTCCGGGCAGTTCCGCCGACAAAGCAGGCCTCAAGAACGGTGACGTCGTTGTGGCCTTTGAGGGCCGTCGAGTCATCGACGCCAATCAGCTCATCGTCGCGATTCGGTCTCGGACCGTCGGCGAGACCGTCAAACTCACGGTCGACCGCGACGGGCAGCGGGTCGACGTCTCGTTGACGCTACAGTCATCAGCGGCGAGCTGACAGCTGCCGCGCACGGCGCGAGGAGGTGGCGATGTTTGACATCAATGGGTGGGAGCTCATCGTCCTCATCCTGTTGGGGATCGTGATCCTCGGGCCCGAACGGCTGCCGGAATACGCCGCCAAGCTCGCCCGCTTGGTCAAGCAACTCCGCGCCATGGCCGATGGTGCGCGCGGGCAACTGCGCGAGCAACTCGGGCCGGAGTTCGAAGACGTCAACTGGCGGCAATACGACCCCCGCCAATACGATCCACGCCGGATCGTGCGCGAGGCGCTACTCGATCCATCGCCAGCCACCGACGGCCCAGCCGACACCGCCTCGCCGGCATCACCCACCGCGCGGGCTTTTGACCCGTCCCAGCCGGTTCCGTGGGACGCCGACGCGACCTAGAAACGGGCTGTATGCCGTCCGGCTAGCGACCCGCTGGGCTCAGCCCGAGCGACCGGCCAGACAACCCCCGTGCGCGGGTGGCGAGGTTCCGCGCGACGCCGCGCAAGGCGACCGCCGCCGGTGACGTTGGGTCGCTGAGGACGACCGGCTGGCCGCTGTCGCCGCCGATCCGCAGGTTGGTGTCAAGCGGGATCTGGCCGAGCAGCGGCACCTGCGCACCGATGGAGCGCGTGAGTGAGTCGGCGACGATCTGACCGCCGCCAGCACCAAAGATCTCGTGCCGCGTGCCGTCGGGAAGCTCCAGCCATGACATGTTCTCGACGACGCCGACGACCCTCTGATGGGTCTGCAGCGCGATCGACCCGGCTCGCTCGGCGACCTCGGCTGCCGCCTGCTGAGGCGTCGTGACGACGAGGATCTCGGCGGTCGGCAACAGCTGGCCGATCGAGATGGCGATGTCGCCCGTGCCCGGGGGCAGGTCGAGGAGCAGGACGTCGAGGTCGCCCCAGTAGACATCGGCGAGGAACTGCTGGAGCGCGCGGTGGAGCATGGGCCCGCGCCACACAACCGGCTGATTGCCGGGGACAAACATGCCTATCGAGATGATCTTCACGTCATGGGCCACCGGCGGCATGATCATGTCGTCGACCTGCGTGGGCGCCGTCGTCACCCCGAGCATCCGGGGGATCGAGAAGCCGTGCACGTCAGCGTCCACGACACCGACCCGCAGGCCGTCAGCCGCCATCGCGGCCGCGAGGTTGACGGTGACCGAGGACTTGCCGACGCCGCCCTTGCCGGAGGCCACGGCATACACCCGCGTGAGGGAGCCGGACTTGGCAAACGGGATTTCGCGCTCCGCGACCCCGCCGCGGAGCTTGGTTTTGAGCGCGGCGCGCTGCTCGTCGCTCATGACATCGAGGACGACGTCGACCGAGGTGACCCCGTCGACTCCCATGAGGGCCGCGGTGGTGTCGCGGCGGAGCGTGTCTTTGAGTGGGCAGCCAGCGACGGTAAGCCAGATTTCGAGGGTCGCGTGTCCAGCGTCGTCGACGGTGACCGACTTGACCATGCCGAGTTCGGTGATCGGCTTGCGGATCTCGGGGTCGTTGACCTTCGCGAGGGCAGCGAGGAGGGCATCAGTGGTGGGTGCTGACATGCCCGTCATCGTATGCCGTGTCCGCGAGAAGTCCGCGCGGCCGCTGTCGGCCCCCCCGGTAGAGCGTGCAGAAGTGCTGGCGTTCCTTCGTCGTGAGTCGTCGGCCGAGCACGGTCGGCTGGGTTCCTGCTGACCAATGCCAGCAGTTGTGTCCGGGAACAGCGAGGCGCGGGAACGCTAGGACCTCGGCGAGGTGCCGCGTTCGTCGAGCTCCCTCAAGGAGGTCACGCAGCTCGGACCGGATGAAGTCACGAGTTGCCGTCTCGCGCAAGGCAATCCGCAACGCTGCCACCTCCCGGGTCAAGAACTCGGTGTCGGCAAGGTTGCGCTCGTCGCGCGTCCTGTCCTGCTCGAGGAAGATCCGGTCTCGGTCGGCTTGCCGGTTCTGGGCGAGAAGGATGAGTGGCGCGGCATACGAGGCTTGGAGCGACAAGATCAAGGTGAGCAGCGTGTAGTTGAGTTCGCGGGGGTCGAACTGCCACTGCTGGGGCGCGAGGGTGTTCCACGCGAGCCACACGACAACGAAGATCGACATGCCGATGAGGAACTTCGCGGTGCCCATGAACCGCGCGAACCGCTCGCTCCAGATCCCAAAGCGCTCTTGCGACAGGACCGGGGCGCGCACGGTGTCGGCAAAGAGGTTGCGCCGCCGAGGGTCGCGCGGTTGGTCGAGGCGAGCAAGACGTGCTGGTCGTTCGGCCATCTCAGTCCTCCATCGCGGCTTCACCGTCGGCACTCGCATCGCGTGCCTGATCTTCGTCGTCGTCCTCGTCCTCGTCCTCATCACGCCAGTCCTCAGGGAGGATGTGGTCGAGGACGTCGTCGACCGTGACCGCGCCGACCAGATGGCCGTCTTCATCGACCACGGGTGCCGCGACCAAGTCATACGTCGCGAGATGCCGATGGACCTCGTCGACCGAGGCCGTCGGCAAGAGGGGCTCCCACTCGATCGAGGATAGCCCCACAGCCGAGTGCGGCGGTTCACGCAGCAGCCGTTGGATATGGACGATGCCGAGGTAGCGGCCGGTTGGCGTTTCCAGGGGCGGACGGCATACAAAGACCGTGGTCGCCAAGGTGGTGGGCACGGACTCTTGGCGCACGAGTGCGAGCGCCTCGGCGATGGGCGCGTCCGGGCCGAGGATGATCGGCTCGGTCGTCATGAGACCACCCGCGGTGTCTTCGGCGTAACTCAGCAGGCGCCGCAGGGGAGCGGCCTCGTCGGGCTCCATCCGGGCAAGGAGGAACTCTTGCTGCTCCTCCGGCAACTCGGCGAGCAGGTCGGCCGCGTCGTCCGGCTCCATGGCTTCCAGCACGTCGGCCGCGCGCTCGGTGTCAAGCCCGGAGAGGATCTCAACCTGGTCGTCCTCGGAAAGCTCTTCGAGGACGTCGGCGAGGCGCTCGTCGTCGAGGGCTGCTGCCACCGCCGCGCGGCGCTGCGGGGTGAGGTCGTGGATCGCCTCCGCGAGGTCGGCGACCCGCAGATCCTCGTATGCCGCGACGAGCAGACTCGCATCCTGCTCGCCTGCCCGGGAGTCCAGGCCCGAGACCGATTCGACCGAGACGAGGAGGGTCTCGCCGGGGCGTCGCCGCAGGGAGAGTCGACGGGCCGGGGTCGGGTCAGCCTTGCGGCAGAAGACCTTGGTGACCGACCAGATCCGTCGGCTCACGTTGACGGCGAGATCCTCGACGGTGGCCTCGACGGGACCGTCGGGGGTGGTGATGGTGACCGGGCGGTCGAGGAGTTCGGCGAGGGCGAGATGCTCGGTCGGGCGCTGTTGGAAGCGCCTCAGGTTGAGCAGTCCGGTGGTGATGACCGCGGCCGCATCGAGTGAGGTCACGCGGGTCATCGGCATAAACACCCGCTTGCGGCCGGGCACCTCAAGGAGCAGGCCAATGACCTTGGGCTTGGATCCGGGCGCACCAAATGTCACCACGGCGTCGCGGACTCGACCCACGGGATCACCGAGGGGATCAAAAACGTCGAGTCCGGCGAGGCGGGACAAGTAGACACGGGTGGTCAAGCTCACGAGGTCAGGCTAGACCCGCACCCTGAGCAGCCCGTATGCCGCTGCTAGCGTCTCGACCAGAGCATGTGTTCTTTGCCCAGAACCCGCCAGCCGCTAGCGCCAAGGAGCCGCGACATGCGTCACCCCAAGGACTTCTACGCCCCCCTCGCCGTCGGGGCACCGATGCCGTTGCGCGCCGTGCCCGCGCGGCCCTCGCGCGTGATCCACTTCTTCGACCCGAGCAACGCCAAGATGGCGGCCAAGATCCCCGACATGGTGGGCACGGTCGACGTGCTCCTGGGCAACCTCGAAGACGCGGTCAAGGGCAGACAACAAAGAGGCCGCCCGCGCGGGTTTGGTCGAGATCGGCAAGAGCACAGACTTCGGTGACCTCACCCAGTTGTGGACCCGGGTCAACGCGCTCGACTCGCCGTGGGTGCTCGATGACCTCACGACGCTCGTGACCGAGATCGGCGACAAGCTCGACGTCATCATGGTGCCCAAGGTGCAGGGCCCCGAGGACATCCACTACGTCGACCGGCTCCTCGCCCAGCTCGAGGCGCGGGCCGGCCTGAGCCGCCCGATCCTCGTCCACGCGATCCTCGAAACCGCACGCGGCGTCGCCAACGTCGAGGAGATCTGCGGCGCCAGCCCGCGCATGCAGGGCCTGTCGCTCGGCCCGGCTGACCTCGCTGCCGACCGGCGGATGAAGCCCACGCGCGTCGGTGGCGGGCACCCGGGCTACCTCGTGCGGCAAGACCCCGTCGATGGTGACATCAACGGGCCACGCACGATCTTCCAGCAAGACCTGTGGCATTACACGATCGCGCGCATGGTCGACGCCTGCGCGGCCGCCGGGATCTTCCCCTACTACGGCCCGTTCGGCGACATCAAGGACGTCGTCGCGTGTGAGGACCAGTTCCGCAACGCCTTCCTGCTCGGGTGCGTCGGCACCTGGTCGCTGCACCCGGTGCAGATCGGCATCGCCAAGAAGGTCTTCAGCCCGTCCCCGGCCGATGTCGCGCACGCGCGGCGGGTCGTCGCCGCGATGGGTGACGGCACCGGCGCGGTCATGCTCGACGGCAAGATGGAAGACGACGCCAGCCTCAAGCAGTGCCTCGTCATGATCGAACTCGCCGAGCGCCTCGCCAAGAGCGACCCTGAACTCGCATCCCTGTATGCCGCCGACGGCGGCGAAGGAGGACAGTCCTGATGGGCAAGCATCGCGACCGCAAGCATGCGGTGACGGAGACGGCATACCGGCCTCGTCGTTCTGTGCTCTATATGCCCTCCTCCAACGAGCGCGCGCTCGAGAAGGCCAAGACGATCCCCTGTGACGCGCTCATCCTCGACCTCGAAGATGCCGTAGCCCCGGACGCCAAGGTGACGGCACGGGCGGCGGCGTGCGCCGCGGTGGCGTCGGGGGAGTACGGCCGCAAGGAGCTGACGATCCGGGTCAACGGGGTCGGCACGCAGTGGCACGACGCCGACCTGGAGGCTGCCTGCGCGGCCGGTCCCGAAGGCATCGTCGTGCCGAAGGTCGGGTCGGCCAAGGCCGTCCGCCGGCTCGTCGAGGCGATGGCCGATTACAAAGCCCCGGCGCGCACCAAGCTCTGGGCGATGGTCGAGACGCCCGAGGCAATCCTCGGCGCGCGCAAGCTCGCCGCCGCGTCGCCGCGTCTCGCCGTGCTCGTCATGGGCACGAACGACCTCGTGAAGGAGCTCGATTCCTTCCATGTTCCGGGTCGCGAGCCGCTCATGATGTCCCTCTCGTATGCCGTCCTCGCGGCTCGCGCTGCGGGGATCGCGATCGTTGACGGTGTCTACAACGACGTGCGCGACCTCGAGGGCTTTGCGGCTGAGTGCCGGCAGGGTCGAGCGATGGGCTTCGACGGCAAGACGCTCATTCACCCCGGTCAAGTGGAGCCGTGCAACGCGGTATTCGCGCCCAGCGAGGAGCAGGTCGAGGACGCCCGCGGCTTGATCGCGGCGTTCGAGGCTGGGTCGGCCGAAGGCAAGGGCGTCGTGACCTACAAGAACAAGCTCGTCGAAAACCTCCATGGGGGAGACCGCGCGCAAGGTGCTTGCGACGCGTGCGGCGATCGACGCCTTGGGATAGCTCCGGGGCCTTGACGGGGCGCTCGATCGTCGTACCGTTTGTATCAATACAAGTGATACAAACGGATGGAGGAGTCATGGGCAGCAACGCCTCCTTGGCTCAGGATTTCAGCACTCCGGAACTGCCGTCATGGCTGTTGGCAGTGCCCTTCCTCATTGCCGCGGTTGTGGTCGGCGTCGTCGTCTGGCGCCGCCGCGACGCGTGGGCGGCTCGCGAGATCCAGGCCTTCGGGATGGCCAAGGGCTTGCCTGATCCGGGGGAGGACCTCGGCTGGGTGACCGATCGAATCCGCGCCCGGCTGAGTGGCCGGCTCGTGGGGGCCATTGCCGGGTTTGTTGTGTCGGTGCCGCTCATCGGCATGTCTGTCAATAGGGCCGGAATGGGTGGGTGGTGGCTCCTGCTCATCCCCCTGTATGCCGTGCTCGGGACGGCGTTCGGCCACCTGCGACCGGTCACTCAGAAGTCCGACCGTCCGCGGGTTGCCGCGCTACGGGAGCGTCGAGTGGGCGACTATGTCACCCAGGTCGAGGTGTGGTCGGCGGTGATCTGCAGCGTCCTCCCGGTGGCGACGCTCGTGCTGGCCGGCCTCGTGTGGGCGCGAGGGACGTCGGCCGTCAGCGCGGTTGTGCTCAGCCTGGTTCTTGCCGGCGTCAGCCTGGTGGTCATCGTCGTTCTCGCGGTTTTGACTCGGCGAGCCCTCGCCCAGAACATCCAGACTCATGGCGCGAGTGGCCTCGCCTGGGCAGAGCTTCTCCGGGCGCAGATGCTCCGAGATCTCGTGGGCGGAGTGAGCACGGCGGGAGCCTTCGGGGGTGGCTTCGTCCTCTTCTGGGGAGTCGTGGTCACGTGGCGTGACTATCCCGATTGGTACCTCCCGGTCACATTTGGTCTGGTGGTGCTCGCCGCCGCGGCTCTCCTCGCAGGCCTCATCGCTGCTGGCGCGGACACCAACCTGCGCTGGGCGCGGGACCACACCCTCGGCGACCCAGGTCCGGTGGGCCCGTGATCCTGTCGATCGACCCCGGGTCGCCGACGCCGGCATACGAGCAAATCCGGGACCAAGTCGTCGCCGCGGTCGCGGCTGGGACCGTGCACCCCGGCACCCGCCTGCCCACGGTGCGGCAACTGGCCGGCGACCTTGGGCTCGCGGCCAATACGGTGGCGCGGGCCTACCGCGAGCTCGAGACCGAGGGGCACGTGGCGACGCGGGGGCGCAATGGGACCATCGTTCTGGGCCGTCGTGAAGAACCGGGACAGGACGAGGTCGTGGCGGCCGCGACGATGCTCGCCCGCGCTGCCCAGCGCTCCGGACTCGACCTGGCCTCCGCGATTGGGGTGCTGCGGCATACCTGGTAGGAGTGCTCGAAACAGGGCGGGGCGGAGAGCGTGCGCGGGCTCACACGGCGAGCGTTGGGCGCGGCACCCAGCCGGTCGGCATACTCAGGTTTGGACCCCTTGTGGGCCCGGCACCGAGCCATGCGCGACCGACGAGCGACGACAGTGAGGAACCCGATGTCCCGGCTTCAGCAGACCGACGGCCTGACCGACGACCAGCAGGAGCTGCTCAAACTCGTGCGGCAGTTCGTGGAGGAGCAAATCCTCCCTGTCGCAACCGAATTGGAGCACCGCGACGAATACCCGCAGGAGATCGTCGACGGCATGAAGGAGATGGGGATCTTTGGCCTCATGATCCCCGAGGAGTACGGCGGCCTCGGCGAGTCGCTGCTCACCTATGCCCTGTGCGTCGAGGAGATCTCGCGCGGCTGGATGAGCGTCAGCGGCATCATCAACACGCACTTCATCGTCGCCTACATGCTGCTGCAGCACGGCACCGACGAGCAGAAGCAGCACTACCTGCCCAAGATG
Organism: Actinomycetales bacterium; assembly: GCA_016715285.1. Taxonomy (GTDB): domain Bacteria; phylum Actinomycetota; class Actinomycetes; order Actinomycetales; family Dermatophilaceae; genus Phosphoribacter; species Phosphoribacter thorii. The sequence continues at coordinate 122,792 of JADKAO010000003.1, forward strand.
GCGACCGGCGAGATCCGTGGCGCGTTCTCCATGTCGGAGCCGGGGCTGGGGTCTGACGTCGCCGCGATCAAGACCAAGGCGGTCCGTCAGGGCGACACTGACGAGTGGGTCATCAATGGTCAGAAGATGTGGCTCACCAACGGTGGGTCAGCGAATCTCGTTGCGGTGCTAGTGAAGACGGACCTTGGCGAGTCCACCAGCCCCTACAAGAACATGACGACCTTCCTCATCGACAAGACGTCAGGCTTTGGTGAGACCGCGCAGGGTGTCACGGTGCCGGGCAAGATCGACAAGATGGGTTACAAGGGCGTCGACACGACCGAACTCGTCTTTGAGGGTCACCGCACGACGACCGCGCAGATCCTCGGCGGGGTGCCCGGCAAGGGCTTCTACCAGATGATGGACGGCGTCGAGGTCGGCCGCGTCAACGTCGCCGCTCGTGCGTGCGGCGTCTCGCGTCGGGCCTTCGAGCTCGGCATCGCCTACTCCCAGCAGCGCGAGACCTTCGGCAAGAAGATCGCCGAGCACCAGGGCATCTTGTTCCGGCTCGCTGACATGGCGACCAAGGTCGAAGCCGCCCACCAGATGATGGTCAAGGCCGCCCGACTGAAGGACTCCGGCCAGCGCAACGACCTCGAGGCTGGCATGGCCAAGTACCTCGCGGCGGAGTACTGCGCTGATGTTGTGGGGCAGTCGTTCCGCATTCACGGTGGCTACGGCTACTCGAAGGAGTACGAGATCGAGCGCCTCTACCGCGAGGCCCCGATGCTGCTCATCGGTGAAGGCACCGCCGAGATCCAGAAGATGATCATTGGTCGCCGCCTGCTCGAGGAGTACAAGCTCAAGGGCTGACGTGTCGGGGGTGCTTCCACGCGCCGGTGATCGAACTCAGGAGCAATCCGGGTTCGATCACCAGGTTGATCGCGACATGAGCGAGGATCACGGGCAAGGCGATTCGATTGCCCACGAGATAGGTCGCGCCGAGCACGCCTCCCATCGCGGTGGTTGACGCCACGACTGGGACGAAGATCTGCGCATCCCGTGCGAAGAGCACCCAGACCGAGTGGGCGAGGCCGAAGGCGAGCGCGGTGGCGAGGATTTGCAGGCCGGCAGCAACTCCATGGCTGTCCAGCCAGTCCATGAGGAACTTCCGGAAGACGAGTTCCTCAAGCGTGCCCGAAACAAGAGCCAGCGGGATCGCTGCCAGCTTCAGCAGGTTGAGGGAGGTGGCTGCCTCTTTGACAGACGGCACTGCCCAGAAGGTGTACCTGACGTAGCCGATGACAGTGGCGGCTGCCAGGAGCCACGCCCAGGGGATATCGAGCGCTCCCGGGGTGATCCCCAGCAACTCGCTGGTGAACCGAGCGGGGGCTTTCGTCAGCCAGATCACCAAGGGGACCGCCATCGACACGGTAATCCCGGCGATCACCACGCCGGTGAGTTGGCGTGCGGTGAGCTGAGGCATCCCGGGTCCATCCATAGGGGTTTGTCGGCCTCCTCTATTATGGCACGATCGTGCGAAAATGTCGGCAAGTGGGAGAGGACATTGAGGTGCCGAAGGTTGTCAACCACGTGGCGCGCAGGCTCTCGATCACGCGAGCTGTTGCGGCGTTGATCGAACGGGCGGGCATCCAAGCGGTATCGGTGAGGACAGTCGCTGCCGAAGCGGGGCTTCGACCATCGACGTTGCGCCACTACTTCCCGAGCAGCGACGAGATGCTTGCGGGGACAATCACCATGGTGCGTGAGAGGCAGGCCGCTCGGTTTGCGCAGGTGCCGTCGAGCGGCGACGCGCAAGCAGACATCCGAACAGCCTGGCTGCACGCCCTGCCGCTCGACGCTGAGCGCCGCACAGAAGCCCACGTCTGGCTCGCGATCACGGCTGTCGCTCGCACTCCCGAGCTCCGCCGGGTCCTGGCCGACATCAATGACGGCTTGGACCAGCTGTGCGCCGCGACTGTCCGCGTCTACTCGGCCGGCAAGGCGCATCCTCGTGAGTCTGAGGCGATGATGCTGCGCGCCTTCACTGATGGTCTCGCCGTGATGGCGATCACCGAACCGGCAGCCTTCCCCGAGGAGGTGATCACCGCAGCGCTTGACGCCTATCTCGCCCATCTCGCCGCGCGCGGTTCGGGTGGCGTCACGTGAGACGTCTGCCCGGCAGAGCGGGCCGTCGTCGTCATGTCGCGCGGTGCACGGGTCCACTCGGCCGGCCTGGTTAGGCGCCCATCGGGGAGCCGGTCTCGACCCAGGTCTTGAGGTTGGAGACAAGGTAGAGCGAGCCGGGTCCAACTTGGCGCGCTGTCGCGCTGTCGGGGTCGAGGTCGTAGTGCTCGACCGTGACGATGCAGCGCGCCTCTGCCGGCTCGATCCGCCACACGATGCGGAAGCCGGGTTCGTCGCGGACCGCGTCGTCCCAGGTGGGGGAAAAGGTGAGCTCGAGAACCTCGCCCGGCACTGCGCGGAGCACGGTCCCTTCTGCGGCTACGGTGCCGTTGGGGTAGGTATAGGTGTATGGCGAGTCGGCGGCGAGAGTCGAGTTGAGCGTGGTCGCGAAGAACCAGGAGGCGGTCTCTTGGGTGAGCGCCTGCCAGACGCGCTTGGGGCTGGCGTCAATCATCACGGCATACCGATGCAGGGGGGTCGCGGACATGGAGAGTCCTTTCGTTTCGGCGAGGTCTTTGAGGTTGTGGAGGCTGGCGCCCCACCCGAGCGCGTAGTCGTCAAGCCAGCGACGCGCGAGGGTGACGATGGGCACCGGGTTGAGGTAGCAGCGACGGACGCGCCCGGTCTTGTGGGTGGTGACGAGGCCCGCGGCTTCGAGGACCCCGAGGTGCTTGAGGACTGCGTGGCGCCCGAGGTGGGGGACTGCGGCGGCCAGCTCGCTGACGCTCTGGCCGTCGGTATGCCGGAGCGCGTCGAGGAGCGCGCGCCGGGCTGGCTCGGCGAGCGCGTGGATGACCGGTTCGGTGGGGTGGGTGGCCACGCGTACACAATAAGTGACTCCGGAGTCACCTGTCTACAGCCTTGGCAGCGGGAGCCAGTGGAGTCCGTGGAATCAGTCCGGGAACGCGGGTGGCGTGGGGCCGATGCCGATGATCAAGGCAACTCCGGCCTGAGGTATTTGGTGCGTCGATCATCATCAGAGAGCTCCGGCCGACTCAGGGCTGAAGCTGGCCGGTTCAAGTTAGGCGTCTTACAGTTCTGGCATGCGGCTACGCGGGGGGTTGGGCACTCGCATCGTCGGGGCTGTCGCAGCGGTGACGCTGGGGGTCTGGCTGACGAGCAGGGATTATGTGCTGTTTCCCCAGAGCACCGGGCTCGGCCGGGGCGGGAGCGTCACGACCTACCAGCGGTATGAAGGTGTCGTTGATGCCGAGGGCTCGGGTGGGCAACTGCCTGCTTGGGTCACGGTGGTCCTGCTGGCATGCCTCGGGTTGGTGGGACTCTTCGGTCTGGTGGTGTTTATCCGGAGATGGCCACGCCGGCAACGGGAGATCGCTCTCGTTCGCCCGGATGCCGACGACGGAAAGTCCGGTCTTGGTGATGATCAGGACCCGTCGCGGGTCCTCGCATCTCATGCGGAGAGTAACGAGATCACGCGTGCGTGGCGCGCAGTCGAGCTGACTCTGGAAGACGATGCACACCACTTGAAGTCATCGCGGACTTCGCGGACAGTGCTGGGTCTGGCGGTGGCTGCAGGAGCGTCACATGGTCCCGCGCTGGCGCTTGCGGACCTCTATGACCACACGCGCTACTCCGGGCAGGAGACTGTCCCCGCGGATCGTGCGCGGGCCACGACGCTGTCGGCTCGCATTGTTGACGAGTTGCGTCGGTGACCCCCAAAGCGAGAGGCACGATGTGGGGCCTTGGGCTCCTTGGTGCTGCGGCGGCGCTACACCTGGCGAGCTTGCTCCTCCCAGCACTGACCCTCGGAGCGATAGCGCTCACGGCATACCTCGTCGTCAAGGCGTGTGGTCAAGACGGAACGGGCAAACCGCAACCACCCACTACTGCGCCAACGGTTCTGGATCCGCCAGTTACTGCCTCCCGCCGAGCGCGGCTAGAGCGAGTGCTGGCCCTCGTTCAACTCCTGCCGCCGTGGGCGGTCGCCCACCCCGACAGCCTTTCCCCGCTGGCACACCAAGCGCGGACGCACACTGACGCCGACATCGACCACCTTGCCAAGAAAGTCATGGAGGCCTTGGGGCAATGACGATGCAACCGCCACGCACGCAAGGAATGGCAGAGCTCGCCGAACTGGTCGCTCACCTGGACCGGGTCGTGGTCGGCAAAGGACCGGAGTTGGAGATCGTCCTTGCGGCGATACTCGCTGGCGGTCACGTGCTGATCGAAGACGTTCCGGGTGTCGGCAAGACCCTCGCGGCCAAAGCGATCGCGAGTCGGCTGGGCCTGACGTTCGCGCGGATCCAGTTCACGCCCGACATGCTGCCCAGCGATGTCACGGGGGCGGTCTATTTCGATCAGCGCGACCGTGAGTTCGTGTTCCGTCGCGGCCCCGTATTCGCGGGGCTCGTCTTGGCCGACGAGATCAACCGGGCACCAGCCAAGACCCAGGCGGCGTTGCTGCAGGCGATGGCGGAGCAGGAAGTGAGCGTTGACGGCACGACTCACGCGCTGCCCCGCCCATTCCACGTCATCGCCACGGCCAACCCGATCGAATACGAAGGCACCTTCGCGCTCCCTGAGGCGCAACTCGACCGGTTCCTCGTCCGCGCCGCGATCGGTTACCCGGACGAGGAGAGCGAGCTTCACCTGGTTAGGGAGACCGCACGGCACGGGGTCGAAGTGATTTCCCAAGCGCCCGAGTCAACAGCACCTCCCATCAACCTGCCTGAGGCCCAGCACCTCCTGCGCGATGTCACTGTCACCGACGAGGTCACCCGCTACATCGTCGACCTCGTCGTCGCCACCCGCCAACACCGGAGCCTCGCCCTCGGCGCGTCTCCTCGAGGGTCGCTGGCGCTGACGCAATGCGCGCAAGCCATCGCGCTTCTCCGCGGCCGCACCTACGTCACCCCAGCTGATGTGCAAGATCTCGCCATCCCGGTGCTCGCCCATCGAGTTGTACTGCGCACGGAACTCTGGGGTTCCCAGACAGACACCCTCCAGGTGATCCAGCGGATTGTCGAGGCGACCCCAACCCCCGACGCATGGGATGCGTGAGAGATGGATCCTCGGGTGGCATGGCAAGCCACACCTGCGTGGTGGCGGGCCCTTGCCGTCGCAGCAACCGGCTTTGTTCTCGCTCTCCTGCTGCACCGACCGGATCTGATCGCCCTGACCAGCCCCTTCGCATTGGCGGCAGCCGTCGACTTCCGGAGACCTCAGAGTCAACCCCCGAGCATCACAACGGATGTGACGCCGAGCCTGCTCCGCGAGGGAGAGTCGGTCCTCATTACCCACCATCACCCTCACCCAGCCGATGGGCTGCTCACGATCAGCGTCGACCAACCCCAAGGTGACGTCGACGCGCCACGCGCGACAGTGTCCACGAGCTCGACCACCACACGAAAAACCACCCTCCTGGGGCGTCCACACCGCCTCACCACGCGTCACCTATTGCGCCACCACCTGGGCCGGATGGAGCCTGCGCGTCCCATCACCGGAACCCAGCCGCTACCTCGTCCTGCCCGCCCGATCCGGCCCACGCCGCATACCCGAGCCGCGGCCAGCCGGGCTTGGAGCTGGTCCCGACCCGGGGATGCGCGGCGGAGATGGGTTGGACTACCAGGGGCTACGCAACCTCCACCCCAGTGAGAGTCCCCGTCGAGTCAACTGGCCCGCCACCCTCAGAACCGGCCGGATGATCGGCACCCAGACCTTGGCAGACACCACCGCGGCATACCTGCTCATCCTGGACGCCCGGGCCGACGGGCAGCTGGGAGACCTAGCCCGGCAGCTGTGCCAGTTCGCTGCTGGCGTCATCCGGCGAGGCGGAGCCGTCGCCTTGGCCGTCCACGGCTGCGGCGATGTCGCCCCGATCCCTCTCGGCAGTGGGGAAAGGCACCTCACCCAGCTGGAGATCACCCTCGCCAAACTCATCCCACGCGAGGCGTCAACGAACGACTACCAACACGGACGCACCCGCCGTCTCCGTCTCCTGCCCGGCACGGTCGTCCTCGCGCTATCCCCGCTCGATGACCCCGCCCTCACCCCACTCCTCATTCACCTCAAGCGGGAGCACATGCGGGTCTCGGTCCTCGACACCTCCCACATCGCTACGGAGCCCCTGCAAGCGTGCGAGCAGACAGTCCGCCGCCGCGCTCTCGAAGCTCGCGGGATCCCGGTCACTCCCTACGACGGTCCGGCATCCCTGGCGATCACCCTCACACGCACCGCCAGGACCAGACGATGACTGCCACCAGTCGCCACGTGATCGCGGCCGCGTATGCCGGTGTCAGCGGCACCGCTGCCATCCTCCAACACGCCCTCGGGCACCTGAATCCGCCCCTGCTCGCGTTCCTTATCGCGCTGACCGCGCTCTCCATCCGGGCCACTCCCCATCGATGGACGACGTTACTCATCCTCACCCACGTTCTTATCGTGGCGGTCGCTCCGTCGGTGGACGGCATACCGGCGCTGGCCACCCTCGCAGCACTCGCCGTGAGCCTCGGCGCCCTGCACTTACTCGCCCCATGGCTTTCGTGGCGGCCCTTCCACCTCACCGCCGATCGACACACGCTGACACTCGCCGTTCGTCCGCTTGCCTCGATGGCCGCCTTCGCGCTTGCGACCGCCGTGCTTGTCAACGCCCTGGGGTAGCGCCGGCACTCAGCCGAACTCAGGGTGCGCAGGTTGAGGCCTGGGAGAGAGACTTCAGGTGGGCGCGCAGCACCGCGAGTGCCTGCGCCCCGGCCATGCCGTGCAGGACGTGGAGTGCCAGCCCGTCGATGAGTGCGTGAAGGTGCCGAGCCTCCCGCGTGAGATTTCGGCGTCGGGGCTTTGGAAGGAGCTCGTTGACCACGCCAGCGCAGAGGTTTTCGAGTTGACGGTCGATCGCGGCATACGTCTCTTGGAGGACGGGGTCGCTGAGGGCGACCGTCCCGAGTGCCAGATAGACCGACATCTCGGTGCTGCGCTCCCCGTCGAGCGGCATGGTCTCGGCGAGTGCAGCGAGCGCCTGAGCCAGGGGGTCCCGGGCTCGCGGGAGTGCCCTGATGCGAGCGGCCACGCGCTCGCCCATCAGGGTGAGGCAGGCCGCCAGGAGTGCGGCCTGGGTGGGGAAGGAGCGGCGCAGGGACGCTGTGGCGACGCCGGCTTCCGCGGCGACATTGCGCACCGAGACACCGGCCACGCCGTCGCGCAGGAGCACCCGCCAGGCGGCTTCGGTGATCTCGGTCGCGCGCGCCTCGTGGTCGATGAGTCTGGGCACGCGGCAATCGTAGTCGCGGCGTTGTAAGCTCTTGTGAGCACAGTCGTACTAACAACGGGAGACCTTGTGATTCTCTTCGCCATCATCGCCTGCGAGATCGCGTTCTGGGTCCTGATCGTCGTCGGGCTGGTGCTCCGATATCCGGCGCGTATGCCGCGTGCCGGGCTCGTCGCGCTCGCGCTCGTCCCCGTTGTCGACGTGATGCTCCTGGCCTTCACGGCGATCAACCTCAGGTCAGGAGCGACAGCCACGGTGGCGCACAGCCTGGCCGCGCTCTACCTCGGGTTCTCGGTCGCCTACGGTCACCGCCTCATCTCATGGGCCGACACCCGCTTTGCGCACCGATATGCGAACGGGCCGGCACCGGTGAAGCTCCACGGCACGGCATACACGCGGTTGTGCTGGGGTGACGTCCGCAGGACCGCGATCGCGGTGACCGTGGCCTCGGCCGTCACGTGGGTTCTGGTCGCGTGGGTGGGCGATCCGGTGCGCACGGCCACGCTCGAAACCACCTACCGCTGGTCGGCGATCATTCTCGGCATCGAAACTCTCGTCGCCGTCACCTACACGATCTGGCCCCGCCGCGCGCCCAGCGCGGGCTGAGCAGGCGGCAGACCGAAGGGCGCGTATGCCGTGCGTGGGAGACTAGCGGCATGACTGCACAGCCCGGTGGCCCCGGCAGCCGCGTTCCGTTCGCCGCCCTGCAACTCGACTACCCGCTCTCTGTGGGCGTCTTCAGCACCTATCCGGAGGCGCAGAAGGCGGTTGACACGCTCTCCGACGAAGGCTTCCCGGTCCAGAACTGCCTCATCGTCGGCACCGAGCTGCGCCAGCTCGAGCGCGTCACCGGCCGCCTCACGTGGGGTCGCGTCCTCATGGGCGGGGCGCTCTCGGGGCTGTGGTTCGGGCTTTTCGTCGGGCTCGTACTCTCCATGTTCACCACCAGCGGCACCGCGGGGATCATCATGTATGCCGCCGCAGTGGGCGCCGTCTTCGGGGCCGTGTGGGGCGCTTTGGGTTATGCCTTGACCCGGGGACAGCGCGATTTCACGTCGGTGAGCCGCATCGTGCCAGCGCGCTTCGAACTCCTCACCGAGCACAAGGTCGCCCAGCGCGCTCGCGAAATCCTGTCTGCGGCAGGGATCGACACGGGCCGACCGAGTATGCCGCCCGCTCCCGTCCAGCCTGCGCATGACCCCCGGGCGCCCGGACAGTCATCCATTGGCTAACTGAGCGCGTGATTTTGGTACCCCGGGAGGGGGCGCAATGTCGCCGCTGAGGGTTACTCTTCCCGGCAGCGGTCGCCCAAGGGGCGCGACCCGTCAGGAGGATTTCATGGCGTTCCGACGCAAGCGCTGGGCGACTGTGGGGGCCGTCGCGTTGGCCGCTGCCGTGGCATTTCCGTCCAGTGCGGCTTTCGCCGATGACGACAGCGCCCGCCACCACGGCGACCCGCCGGGCAAAGGCAAGGGGCCGTTCACGACGGTGCAGTTGCTGTCATTCAACGACTATCACGGGCATCTCGAGGCGACCGATGGGCCGCTCACGAAGGCCCAAGACCCGGCGCAAAACCCTGTGGGAGGCGTCGAGTACCTCGCGACGAACCTCGCCGCCCTTCGCGCCAAAGTCGGCAAGAAGAGCTCCCTGACGGTCGCTGCTGGGGATCTCATCGGTGGCTCTCCGTTCCTGTCCGGGATGTTCCATGACGAACCGTCGGTCGAGTCACTCAACGCGCTCGGCCTCGATGTGAGCAGTGTCGGCAACCACGAATTCGATGAGGGCACAGCCGAGTTGCTGCGCATGCAGAAGGGTGGCTGCCACCCGGTCGCGGGGTGCTACTTCCCAGACGCACCGTATACCGGCGCGAAGTTCCAATGGCTTGCCGCCAACGTGATTCGCAAGGACAACGGCAAGAGCCTCCTCCCGGCGACGAGCATCAAGGAAGTCAATGGGGAAAAGATCGGCTTCATCGGGATGACCCTCAAGGCCACGCCAACGCTCGTCAGCCCTGCGGGTGTGGCCACGGTCGACTTCAAGGACGAGGTCGAGACCGCCAACCGCCAGGCCGTGCGGCTCAGGAAGGAGGGCGTGAAGGCGATCGTCGTCCTCATCCACGAAGGTGGCTACCAGACCGGCCAGTTCGGCCAGTGCCTGGGCATCTCGGAGCCCATCTATGGCATCGCCAGCCAGGATGAGCCCCGAGATCGACCTGATCATCTCTGGGCACACCCACCAGCCGTATGTCTGCTCTATCCCTGACCCAGCGGGCAAGCCTCGCCTCGTCACAAGCGCTGCAGACTACGGTCGCGCGATCACCGAAACCAGCCTCGTCATCGACCGCCGCACCGGCGACGTCGACCGCGCCAAGACAACGGCCGTCAACCACCTCAATGTGCGCACCGTCGCTCCGGACCCCAAACAGACGGCGATTATCGCCAAGTGGACGGCGCTTGCCGGCCCGATCAAGAACACCGTCGTGGGCAGCCATGTCGAAGACATCCTCGGTGACGCATCGGGCAACCGGGGCATCGAGACTCCAATGGGCGCCGTTGTCGCGGATTCGATTCTCTGGGGCACGGCTGGGCCGGCCAAGGGCAATGCCCAGATCAGCTTCATGAACATTGGTGGCGTCCGGTCGTCGCTGAGATTGTCCCCGCCGACCGGCACTGAGGGGATCGGCCAGATCACCTATCAAGAGGCCTACAACATCGCGCCCTTCGGCAACCTCTTGGTGACGATGGACATGACCGGTGACCAGATCCGGCAGGCCCTCGAGCAGCAGTATCAGCCGGTCCCCGCTCGTGGGTCCCGTCCGATGCTTGCGCTCGCGGTCTCCGAAGGCTTCTCCTACACCTGGGACGCTCTCGCACCTCAGGGCTCGCGCGTCGTCGCCGGTTCGATGAAGCTCAACGGTGTGCCGCTCGACATGGCCGCGACCTACCGCGTGGGGACGCTCAACTTCCTCGCCGACGGTGGCGACCTCTTCACGGCGTTCAAGCTGGGGACCAACCGTTTGGGTGGGCCCGAAGAATTGGCCAACCTGGTCGAGTACTTCAAGAACCACCCGGGCCTGAAGGCACCAGTCAGCCGTATCGACGGCCTGTGACGGGCTGACGACTCGCCTGAGAGGGCACGCACCTCTCATAACACGAGGGCCGCATCGACACTTGTCGGTGCGGCTCTCGTGCAACCCTGGGAGGCACTCGGCGGGTTGGAGAGAGTGTGCGACGAATGACGTGCCATGAGTGAGCCGCCGGCGCTCGGTGACTTTGGCGAGTTCGTCGTCGCACGATCACCGCGAATGGTGCACACGGCATACCTCCTCACGGGGGACACCCACCTCGCGCGCGACCTCGTCCAGGCCGCGCTCGCACGCACGTGGCCGCACTGGGAGCGAGTGAGTGCGGGCAACCCGGACGCGTACGTCAAGACAGTTATGGTGCGGCTCGCGACGACGTGGTGGCGACGCAAGTGGCGGGGCGAGATCCCGACCGATGTGCTCCCAGAAGCGGGGAGTATGCCGGGGAGTATGCCGTCCGCGACCAGTGCCGTCGACGACCGCCTCACGCTCGCGGCGGCGTTACGGACATTGCCGCCGGGTCAGAGGCGTGTGGTCGTGCTGCGGTATGTCGAGGACATGTCCATCGAGCAGGTTGCAGAGTTGCTCGATCTTGCCCCAGGGACGGTCAAGAGCCAGGCCGCCCGTGGACTCGTGAAGTTGAGGGAGGTGCTTGGCGATGAGTGATCCAGAGGTCAGGTTGATCGAGCGGCTGCAAGAGCCACCGCCGCCGTTTGCTGAGGGGGTGAGCTTCGCCGAGGTGAAGCGTGAGGTGACTCGGTATCGCCGGAAGCCGCGCCCTTGGGATGGTGGGTGGGGGCGCAGCTGCCCCTGGCGCTCGGATTCGGCATGGTCACAGGCGGGCTGCTCGACCGCCGACCACTCACCGATCCGACGACGACCGCCCGGCCGAGCACGTCCGTGCCCTCGTCGCCCTCGTCGCCTGTGAATCTGGCGTTGGCCAACCCAGTCGAGCTATGTCCCGACAGCGTCATCGGCGACCGTGACGTCCCCTCCATCCCGTTCGGCGATCTCGGCGAGAACTTCGTCGCGAGCCGACAGCTTGTGCCCACGACGGTGCCGGTGAGCGCAGTGCTGTGTACCTACCAGATCGTCACGTTCGCGGAGGGCCGGCTCATTCCGACTCCCAGCGTGGGCGCAAACCATCCGCTGCACAGCGCCGTTCGTGTGCGAGCCGGGCTTGATCGGCTGGCGAAGGATCTGTCTCGGCTCCCCGCGGGCGACATGACCCAACGCGTGTGCACGCTCATGGCCGGTGCCGTTAACGTTATGCTGCTCCGGCTGGACTATGCCGCGGGAGGCACGGTCTGGGTCAAGACCGAGACCGACGTCAACGGGTGTATGCCGGCCACGAACGGCAGCTTCGTCACCACCCGCTACCTCGGGGAGGCCTTCGCCCTCGTGTCACAGGCGGGCGCATGGCAGGAGCGCTGGCCGACGACATGGCCCCCGTCGTGGCTTCCGGCAGATCGCCCCTGATCAGCGAGCCTGGACCTCGGCAATCCACGCCTCGACCTCGGTGCTCGTGCGCGGCATACCGGCTGAGAGGTTTTCGTAGCCCGTCTCGGTGACCAGCACGTCGTCCTCGATCCGCACGCCTTGGCCCCGGAAGCGCTCCGGCGCGAGCTCGTCATCGGACTTGAAATACAGCCCGGGCTCGACGGTGAGGATCATCCCCGGACGCAACTCGGCGTCCATGTACTCCTCGCGGGTCGCGAGCGCACAGTCGTGGACGTCGATGCCGAGGTGGTGGCTCGTGCCGTGCACCATCCAGCGGCGGTGGTACTGCCCGGTCTCTGTGTCCAGGGTGTCGTCGACCGAAACGCCTTCTGGCAGTAAGCCCCAGCCGTGCAAGTGTTCGGCGATGACCCGGATCGCGGCGGCGTGGATGTCGGAGAACTTGGCCCCTGGCTTGATGGCGTCCATGCCCGCTTGCTGCGCGGCATACACCGCGTCGTAGATCTCGCGTTGCGCGTCGGTGAAGGTGCCGTCGACGGGGAGCGTGCGGGTGATGTCGGCGGTGAAGAGCGAGTCGACCTCGACCCCGGCGTCGAGCAGGATCATGTCGCCTGCGCGCACCTCGCCGGTGTTCTTGATCCAGTGCAGGGTGTTGGCGTGATCGCCTGCGGCGCAAATGGAGTCGTAGCCAGTGCCATTGCCTTGGTGGCGCGCGTGGAGGCCAAAGAGCCCTTCGACCCAGCGTTCGCCGCGGCCGCGCTCGACGGCGCCCCGCAGGTCGGCGATGACCGCTTCGAAGCCCACCTGGGTGGCGTCGACCGCGGCGCGCATCTGGTCGATTTCCCACTCGTCCTTGACCATCCGCAAGTGGGAGAGGAAGGCGGCGAGCGCCTCGTCGTGGGCGAGCGCCTCGTCCTGGGCCGCGCCGCTCACACCGGCTTCAGCGCGCACTTGGTCGACGGTCGCGGCGACATCGCGGTCGGCGTCGCGGACGACCCGCAGCACGGTGACGCCGACGTCCTTGGCGAGCGCGTCCGGGAGCTCGTCGATGTGCCGGGCAGCGAGGCCGAACTCTGCCTCGATGTCCTCGAGGGTCGGCCGCGCGCCCACCCAAAACTCGCCGTAGCGCGCGTCCGCGAAGAACTCTTCGGTGTCGCGGCCCGCGAGTGGCCGGGTGTAGATGACGCTCTCGTGGCCGCCGCCCTCAGCCTCGGGACGAGGGTGCATCACGAGCACGGTGTCGGGCTCGCAGTCGGCGCGGAAGCCGCTCAGGTGGGCAAAGGCAGAATGCGGCCGGAAGGTGTAGTCGCAGTCGTTGGACCGCACCTTGAGCCCGCCCGCGGGGATGACAAGACGCTCACCCGGGTATGCCGCGCTCACAGCGTCGCGTCGCGCGGCGGCATACAGGGCAACCTCGGCGCGCTCGGGCCGTGCATCCGGGCGCGGTGCCCAGCCGTCACGGACGAATGCGCGGAACGCCTCAGTGGTGGGGCGGGGGCGGTTATCCGACTTTTTCTGCTCTTCGCTCACGCGGCCATGGTGCCATGTTGGACGAGCGACAGCCTCAGCGGCGCGGCATCAGCACCGTGTAGTCGAGGTCGAGAACGACCTCCGGGAGGTACTTGCCGTCCTCGCCGCGCAGCGGGTAGTCGGCGCAGGCGCGGTCCTTAGTCGCGACAGTGCGCAGGCGCAGCGCGCCGACATCCGAACGGCCCGGGAGTTCGAGCCGGTCGAGGACCTCGGACCAGGCATAGACGGTGTGACCGGCGAAGGTCGGGTTGGCGTGGGTGCCACCGTTGATTGCCGCGATCGACAGGGCGTTGCCGAGGCCGTTGAAGGACAGCGCGCGAGCGAGCGAGATGACGTGGCCGCCATAGACGATGCGGCGACCGTTGCGGCCCTGGCCCTCGACGTGCTGGTTGAAGTGGACCTTGGCAGTGTTTTGGTAGAGGCGCGTCGCCATCATGTGCTCGGCCTCCTCGATCGTCATGCCGTCAACGTGGTCGATGCGCTCGCCCACCTCGTAGTCATCCCAGAGGAAGGGCGAGCCGGCCAGCGCAGTGTCATAGCCGTCGATCGTGTAGGGCACGACGAGTTTGTCGACGGGAACTGCGTCGGGCAGCGTGGGGAGGACCGGCTCCGGCGCGGGAGCTGAGGCGTCCCGCTTGTTGACCATGACCCAGCGCACGTAATCGAGCACGGTGTCACCGTCTTGGTTGACACCCACCGAGTGGACGTAGACGACGCCGGTGCGGCCGTTGGAGTTCTCCTTGAGCCCGATGACCTCCGACGTCGTCGTGAGGGTGTCGCCCGGGTAGACCGGCGCGCCAAAGACACCCGCGGCGTACCCGAGGTTGGCCACGGCATTGAGGGACACGTCGGGCACGGTCTTGCCGAAGACGACGTGGAAAACCAGCATCGAATCGAGCGGCATCCGCTCCATCCCCAGGCCGCGCGCGAAGGTCTCGCCGCTCGTCACCGCGAACCGCGAGCCGTAGAGGGCCTGATACAGCGCGGTGTCACCGACGGTGACGGTGCGCGGCGTCGCGTGGACGAGCCGCTGCCCGACCCGGAAGTCCTCGAAGAAGTTGCCGGTCATGATCTTGGCGGTCATCGGTCAGGCCTCCGGGGTCTCGCGAGGGGTCATCTCAGGGGGAATAGAGCCACCTCCGATCTTGCCACCGCGGCTGGCGTCGCGTCCCGTGAGGTTGGTATGCCGCGGGACACGTATGCCGTGTGGCAGGCTCGCGGGGTGGTCACCTTTGACGCCGGAGTGACGTTGGCGGAGCGGTTCCGGTCGCATATGGGGCACTCGTCGACCCTCTATGGGTACGCCATGCGGGGGATGGCCGACGACTGGGAGGCCGGCGGGCCGGTCCGCGAGATCTGCCGCGGGTGGGAGGACTCACCGACCGGGACGATGGTGCAATTACGCTTCCTCGCAGCGGTTTTCCGGATAGTGCTGGATGGGCGTGCGCCCGAGCTGGATCCGTTCTATCCCTGTCTTGGGGGCGAAGCTGACGCCGCTGGCGCCTGGCCCGTCATGCACCAGGTGATCGCCGAGCACGCGGAGAAATCGCCAGAGCCCTCCATGTGGTGCCACAAACCAACGAGCCGGGACGCGCCTCAGTGCTCGCAGTGGGGCTCTTTGAGGCAGTGCGGCGGCACCGCATACCTCGCGTGCGGTTGCTCGAAGTCGGCGCCTCTGGGGGCCTTAACTTGTATGCCGACCGGTTCCGCCACATCGGGCCGGGGTGGGCGTGGGGCGACCCGGAGTCGCCGTTGACGCTCGACACGGAAGCGGCGGGTGTTGCTCCCCGTGGAGGTCGAGATTGTGGCGCGGCGGGGGTGCGATCTGGACCCACTCGATCCTGTTGCTGAAGATGGGTCGCATCAGCTGATGTCGTTTGTGTGGCCGTGGCAACTGCACCGTCATGAGCGGCTCGCGGGGGCGCTTGCGGTCGCGCGCGCTGAGGCCGCGGCGGGTCGGGCTGCCGTGGTCGACGCAGCGCCCGCGGGGGAGTGGTTGGAGCGGCAGCTCGCTCACCGGGAGGCTGACGCCCTCACAGTTGTGTGGCAGTCGATTACTGAAATGTATTGGCCCGCAACAGAATCCGAACGAGTCCGCGAGGCGGTAGCACAAGCACGCGAGCATCAGCCGCTTGCCCACATCACGATGGAACACCCCGACCGGATCGTTGACGGACGTGTGGAACACGCCGCGCACGCGCAGTTGGCGGTCGACGGCGACGTCCTCGGGAAGGTGCACCCACACGGCATACCCCTGTGGTTGCCGTGAGCGTGCCCTGACCGACTCTCAGGCGGAGCGAGCGACCGACATGTCGGGGTCGGAGTGGTCCACCCACGTCGGCGCGACGGTCTGATGGGTGGCGCCCGTCGGGGTGACTGTGGTGATGACCATGGGTTCACCCGGGCTGCTGGCGACGCTGGTTGCCCAACCGGGTGATTCTTTGGCGTGGTTGCAGCGTTCGCAGAGGCCCGCGGCATTGTCGAGTGAAGTCAGCCCGCCGGCACGCCACGCGGTGGCGTGGTCGATGTGGCGAATTGGTGCTCCGCACCACGGGGTTCGGCACCATTGATCTCGGGCCACGACGACTCGCCGCAGGTGGGCTGGGAAGAGTCGCCGATGGCGGTCAGCATCCCTGATGCTGCCGGTGTCAGGGTCGAGGTAGAACCTCCGTAACCACAATCGGGCGTACAGGGCATCGCCCTCAGGGTCAGCTGCCCTCGGCGGACCGAGGCGAGCTGCGGCAAGCGCTGGGACAGCCCGAAGAGCCGACCCGACATGATCGGTCGAGTCACCGACCTGGTCGCGCGAAACGCTGACGTGCTCGTTCGCGACGTTTGACGTTGGCGAGGGAAGAGCGGGGTGCTGCGCCGGGTCGGTCGAGCCCGCTACGGCGTCGCCGACCGACTTAAGGACGCGCCCGGCCGCGAGGCTGCGGGCGATGGGGGCGGGGATCGGGCCGTAGCCGAGGAGCATGGCCGGGGACTGGTCAGCCGACAACAGAGTCGCATCGGACATGACCAGGCCGACCTCGATCGGCACCGCCGACGCGGTGGCCTGCCCGGTGACCCGCTCGACCAGAGTGTCGGCCTTGACCTGATCAGCCGAGCGCTCGTCACCCGAGGCGCGGGCCGACCCGGCCGCAGCATGCAACGCCGCGAAGACGGCGACCGCCTGCGCGGCAGGGAGCAGCGCGGTCAGGTATGCCATCGTGTCGGGCGCGGGCCGCATGGTGACCCGGCGCTGCTTCACGGCATACGCGGCCCGGTCCACGATGGAGCGGGGATCGAGTTCGTATGCCGCCGCAAGGGCCGCAGCGCGCACCTGCCGATCCGACAGGCCCTGCACCCGACCCGCGAGGCGACGGTCGACCTCGGCGCGGTCATCCATGGTGAGCACTGCGGTGGCCTGCGCGATCAGGGTGGCCCGCCACTCCGACAACTCGCCCGCGGTCATCGCGGCCATCGTGTGCGGCAACTCGTGAACCAACGCCTTGGCCAGCCCGAGATGCCGGCTGCCATGGGTCGGCGACTCGTGCCGCGCGAGCGCGATCTGCTCGGCGACGCCTGCGCCGACCTTCGCGGCTGGCACTCCGGCTGCCCGCTGCGCCTCTCGTTGGGATGCGTCGAAGGCCACGCTCACCCGAGCCTGGGCAGCACACAACGCGGCCTTGGCCGACTCCATGACCTCGATCAGCCGGATCCGCTCGCGGTCATCGATGTCGTCGCCCACCCCGTCGAGCAGCGCGAGTCGGGAGCTGAACTCCTCGATCTCCGCGCTGCTGACACCACCGCACGCGGCGGCGGGCAAAGGGTTCTGCGACATGGGTCGATTCTATCGAACACCTGTCCCAAGCGCAAGTAGTTTGTCATGCAGCGCAAGCAGATTTAGCGGGTTCGATGTGGCCTATACATTCGGCCGCCACGTGATGAGATCGACCCGGCGCCGCATCATTCCTTCGGAGTTCCAGGCGGTTTAGCCGCGGTCGGGGGCCTTCAATCGCGCCGCATCGGCCGCCGCATCATCAGGCATGGTCTGACTGATTCGCTCAGCCTCGACCCGCTGGCGATAGTGCTCGACCTCGTCCTCCACCGTCGCCTCGTCCCAACCCAACACGGGCGCAACGAGTTCGGCAGCCGGCCGCGACGCAGTGATTGCCCGGTCGAACGACTCGATCGACAGCCGAGTCCGCCGCGCGAGGATGTCGTCCAGGTGCAACGCGCCTTCGTGCGACGCGGCATACACGATCTCCGCTTTGAGGTAATCCTCGCCACCCGCCAGTGGCTCCCCAAGGGACGCGTCCTCAGCCACCAGCGTGAGGATCTCCGTGATGAGGATGCCGTGCCGCATGAGCATCTTCTCGATGCGCTCCACGTGCAGCCCCGACTCGCGCGCCAAAGCCGCGCGACGGTTCCACATCGCGGCATACCCGACCGCGCCGACCATGGGAATGTCCTCGGTCGTCGACTCGGGCACATCGCCGCCGAGCCCCCGCGCGGCCTCGTCAATCGCGTCTTTGGCCATGACCCGATACGTCGTGTACTTGCCTCCCGCAACCACCACCAAACCCGGCGCCGGGTGAGCGACGATGTGCTCGCGCGACAGCTTGGAGGTCTGGTCACTCTCGCCCGACAAGAGCGGCCGCAGCCCGGCATACACGCCCTCGACGTCGGCCTGGGTGAGTTCCGTGGTGAGGATCCGGTTGACGTGGCCGAGGAGGTAGTCGATGTCCGCCTGGGTCGCGGCGGGGTGCGCCTTGTCGAGGTCCCAGTCGGTGTCGGTAGTGCCGATGATCCAGTGCCGCCCCCACGGGATGACAAACAGGACCGACTTCTCGGTGCGCAAGATGAGACCGCTCTTGGAATGGATCCGGTCGCGGGGGACGACCAGATGGATGCCTTTGGAAGCGCGCACGTGGAACTGACCGCGCTCGCCGACCATCGCCTGAGTGTCATCGGTCCAGACCCCGGTCGCGTTGACGACCTGCTTCGCGTGGATCTCGAACTCGCGCCCGCTCAGCTTGTCGAGCGCGCGGACTCCAGTGACCCGCTCACCTTGGCGCAGGAACCCGACAACCTCGACGCGCGTGGCCACGTGCGCGCCGTAACTCGCTGCGGTGCGGGCGATTTCCATCGTATGCCGCGCGTCGTCCACCTTCGCGTCGTAATAGTGCACAGCCCCGACGAGGGCGGTCGACTTGAGCGCCGGCGCGATCTTGAGCGCCTGGCGGCGGGTCAGGTGCTTGTGCCACGGCAGCCCGGCCGAGAACTTGCCCGCACGCGCCATCGAGTCATACAGGCTGAGCCCGGCCTCGACATAGGGCCGCTCGACGACCGGCTTGGTGAGGGGATAGAGGAACGGGACGGGGCGCACCAAGTGCGGCGCCAGGCGGGTCAGGAGCAGGCCGCGCTCCTTGAGTGCCTCGGCGACAAGTGCGAAGTCGAACATCTCGAGATACCGCAGCCCGCCGTGGATGAGTTTGCTGCTGCGGCTGGAGGTGCCTGAGGCGAAGTCGCGCTTCTCGACCAGGCCGACCGAGAGGCCGCGGGTCACCGCATCGAGAGCGCACCCCGAACCGGTCACCCCACCGCCGACGACGAGGACGTCGAGTTCGGCGCCCGAGGACAGTGCCTCGATGGCCGAGGCCCGGTATGCCGGTGACAGCGCGGTCGGGTTACTCATGGGTACATTGTCCCACCGCGTATGCCGTGCTGTGGGTCCGGAGGGGTCAGGATGAGCCGGCTGCCGATATCGTCACCTGCATGAACTTCGAGAAGGTGGTTTTCGGCTTCTTCGTGTTGCTGGCGGCGACGCTGAACTTCGGCTTCTTCTACGGCGACATCCTCGACCCGCGCGTTCACAACGTTTTCGAGCTATATGCCGCGGTGGTGGTCAACCTCATCGTCATCATCTTGAAGTTCGGGGACCGGACCCAGATGGGGGCCGTGCACCTCGCGACAAGCCTGGTCGCCACGCTGCAACTCGTGGGCGCCGCAGCGATTTACATCTACGCGTCTGAGGTGTCGACCCTCGGGATGGACGCGCACGCCATCTCGAGTGTGGTCTCACTCTGCGGAGGTGCGCTGGTCGCCAACATTGTCTCCATCGTGCTGCTGGTCATCGAAACCTCATCGTTCCGTCACCGCTGACCTGAAGCTGAGTTCCTGTGCCCTCAGCCCGTTTGCCGAGCGTCCGTGGAGCCGCCCTGATCGCGCGCGGGTCTCGCGTCGCCATGTCGTCAACGTCCCCGATGACTCCGCCAACACCGACGTCATCTTCATCCTGATGCGGCGGCTACGGCTGCCGCTCATCATCCTCGTGTGCATCCTCACCATCGCCACGTTCGGGATGTCGCAGATCGACGGGGTCGACTTTGACGGTAATCCGCGTCGGCTGACCGTCTTTGAGTCGTTTTACTTCATGAGCTACACCGCGGCGACGGTGGGTTACACCGAACTCTTCCCCTACACGTCCGCGCAGCGGATGTGGGTCACTGCATCGATTTACGCCGGTGTGCTCGGGTGGGCGTTCGCTCTGGGGACGTTTTTCTCGATCCTTGGCGATCAGACCTTCAAGGACGCGCTCGGGTTGCAGCGATTCCGCCGTGCGGTCCACCGGATCAACGAGCCCTTCCACATTGTCGCCGGCTTCGGCAACGCCGGTCGGCTCGTGAGCAACGGGTTGAACAACCTCGGCCATCGGTTCGTTGTGATCGACTCCCAACGCTCGCGCATCGATGTCTTGACCGCCGATCAGTTGGAGTCCGATCCCCCGATCAACTTGGCGGTTCTCATGTCGGCCCACTTGCTCCGGCCAGAGCTCAGCGTGATCGCCAGGTCGGGCCAACAAGATGCCGAAGAGCAGATGTACGCCTTCGATCCGGACGCGGTGATCAACCCGTACGACCGGTATGGCGGCTACTTGGTGCTGGCCCTGCAGCGACCGATCACCCACCAGCTGCTGACCTGGGTGCTTGCCGCGAATGGCTCCGAGATGCCTCCTCGCCGGGAGGGACTCGCCGCGGGCAAATGGATCATCTATGGCGACGGGGAGTTCGCGCAGGAGGTGTTCTCCGACCTGACGCGAGCGGAGCTCGAGGTCGTCATCGTCAACCCGGCCGACGGGGTTCCTGATGTGACTGATGCGGTGGGACTCGTTGTGGGCACCTCAGTGGACACGGACAACTTGTCGACAGCCTCACGTGCGCGCCTCAGCAACCCCGACCTTTTCGTCGCGGTGCGGCAGCGCACGCACACCAATGCGCTGCTGCTCGAAGCGCTCGACTTCGACTCCGTCTTTAGCCCAACCGATCTGGTCGCGCAGGAAGTACTCGCCCGGTTGACAACCCCACACTTGTGGCGGTTCATCACCAAGGTGGCGGAGCAGGAAGACGCCTGGTCGGAGGAGTTGATCACCCGGCTCGAGGCCACCTGTGGGTCGCGCTCGCCGCGTATCCGGCGGCTGATCGTCAACGAAGTCGAGGCTCCTGCGGTGACCCGGTGGCTTCGCGGTGGCGGCAAACTCGCTCTGGGAGAGTTGGTTTCGGGGTCTAGCGGTCCCAACACGCCGACGGCCGCAGTGGTGCTCATGATGGCTCGGAATGGTGAGGACGTCTTGACCCCCGCTGACGACATCCAGGTCCGCGAGGGTGATGTCCTGCTCATCGCGGGTCGATCAGTTGCCTTCGCCGATCTCGATGAGTTGCTCCGCCAAGACTCGACGGTCGCCTTCGTCGCAACCGGTGAGTACCCCGACGACACCGCCGTCTGGCGGATGATCCGTCGCTGGAGCGAGCGCCGCAAAGCCAGCTAACGAGGCGAGTATGCCGTGCCGCGCAGCGGCCCGCTAGCTCGATCTTCGGGACCGATGCGTATGCCGCGTTGGACACCAAAGCGGCGGTCTTGCTGGAGTCGATTGTCCGCCACCCCTCCCTTGTCGATGGCAACAAGCGGCTGGGCTGGCTCGCGCTGGTCGTGTTCTATGGGCTGAACGAGGTCACGCTCGAGGCGCCTGACGATGAGGCCTACGGGTTGGTGATCGGGGTCGCCGAGGGATCGCTTGATTACCACTCGGTCGCTGCGCAGCTCGCGGCCTGGTGCCGCGGAGACGCGCTCGCCTAATCCACCCAGTCGAGAGTGCGGGCGACGGCCTTGCGCCACCCGGCATACCCCTGCTCGCGTTGTTCGTCGCTCCACTGCGGTGACCACCTGCGGTCTTCTTGCCAGTTGGAGCGCAACTCGTCGGTCGAGGACCAGAAGCCGGTCGCGAGGCCGGCGGCATACGCGGCCCCGAGTGCGGTCGTTTCGGCGACGACTGGCTTGCTCACCTCGACCCCGAGGATGTCGGCCTGGATTTGCATGGCGAGCGAGTTGGCGGTGACGCCGCCGTCGACCTTGAGGCGGGTGAGGTCGAAGTCGACCCCGCTGCTCGCGACGTCGGCCACCATCGCGTCCGCGACGTCCTTGGTCTGGTAGCAGATGGCCTCCAGGGTCGCCCGCGCGAGGTGCGCGTTGGTGTTGTAGCGCGAGAGCCCGACGATCGCGCCGCGCGCATCCGAGCGCCAGTAGGGCGCAAAGAGCCCCGAGAAGGCAGGCACGAAGTAGATCCCGCCCGAGTCCGCGACGCTCGCGGCGAGGGCCTCGATCTCGGACGCGCCACTGATGATGCCCAGTTGGTCGCGTAGCCACTGGACCGCAGAGCCCGTCACCGCAATAGAACCTTCGAGCGCGTATGCCGCGGGCGCGTCACCGAGCTTGTAAGCGACCGTCGTGAGCAGCCCGTTGTGCGACCGCACCAACTCCTCGCCGGTGTTGATCAGCATGAAATTGCCGGTGCCGTAGGTGTTTTTGGCTTCCCCGGGAGCAAAACACACCTGCCCCACTGTGGCCGCTTGTTGGTCCCCAAGGTCCCCACAGATCCGCAGCGCGCCACCCCAGGAGGCGTTGCCGGGGACGTTGGACACGGCATACGCGTCGGGGTGGCTGGAAGGCAAGATCTCCGGAAGCATCGCGCGCGGCACCCCAAAGAAGCCGAGCAACTCGTCGTCCCAGTCGAGGGTCTCCAGGTCCATGAGCATGGTGCGCGACGCGTTGGTGACGTCGGTGACGTGCCGGCCGCCGCGCGGACCTCCGGTGAGGTTCCAGATCACCCAGGTGTCGGGGGTGCCAAAGATCGCGTCGCCGCGCTCGGCCGCCTCGCGCAGTCCCTCGACCTCCTCCAGGAGCCACTGGAGCTTGCCGCCGGAGAAGTACGTCGCCGGGGGGAGGCCAGCCTTGCGCCGGATGACGTCGCCGCGGCCGTCGGCGTCCAAGGCCGAGGCGATCGCCGACGTGCGAGTGTCCTGCCAGACGAGCGCGTTGGCATAGGGCCGTCCGGTATGCCGGTCCCACACGATCGTCGTCTCGCGCTGGTTGGTGATCCCGATTGAATCGAGATCACTCGCCCGCAAACCAGCACCTGCCAAAGCCGAGCCGATAACGGTCTGCGTGCGCTCCCAGATTTCCAGGGGGTTGTGCTCGACCCAGCCCGAGCGCGGCAAGATCTGCTCGTGTTCGAGCTGATGCTTGCCGACTTCGCGCCCCGCGTGATCAAAGATCATGAAGCGCGTGCTCGTCGTGCCCTGGTCGATCGCACCCACGAAATCAGCCATGGTTCACCCTGGCACAGCAGTCCTCTGCGTGACGAGATCTCGGAGCTCTTCGGGGAGACGCATGAGTGACTCGGGGTCTCCGTCAAGGGCAGTCGCGACGTTGTCTGTAACACCCTGTACCGGGCCGCCAGCGGCACGGTATGCCGCGATCCAATCCCGATGGCTGCCCGGCCTCTTCAGTCTGAGCAGCTGCAAAATCGGAGTCGCCTCGACGATTGTTGCGCTTCCTGGTGGTCCGGCCAACCCACGAGTCAAAGATGCCGAGCGATCTGGCGTGACGGAATGGGAGGACACGTGCAGGGACACCCAGTTGATCACTTCTTCAGATGAGCCATCGAGTTCGGCTGGCATCGCTCCCAGCTCAAGACTCACGAGAGCCAGTGCGCCTCTTGTGGTGAGCGTGGCGGGGTGGTCGGGTCCGAGGACGCGGACTCGGTCGCGTAGCAGGGCGGTGTATTGGTCGCGGGCTGTGTCCGGGTCTCCAGCCTCACCGGTCCAGCCAGCGAGGTTGGCGCGGGTGGTGAGCGTGTCGGGGTGGTCGGGTCCGAGGACGCGGGTTACGTCGGGTAGGAGTGCGGTGTATTGGTCGCGGGCTGTGTCGGGGTCTCCGGCCTCACCGGTCCAGTTGGCGAGGTTGCCGCGGGCGTTGGGCCTGTCGGGGTGGTCGGGTCCGAGGACGCGGGTTACGTCGGGTAGGAGTGCGGTGTATTGGTCGCGGGCTGTGTCGGGGTCTCCAGCCTCACCGGTCCAGTAGGCCAGGCCGAAGCGGGTGGATAGTGTGTCGGGGTGGTCGGGTCCGAGGAAACGGTCTTGGTCGGGTAGGAGTGCGGTGTATTGGTCGCGGGCTGCGTCGGGGTCCCCAGCCTCACCGATCCAGAAGGCCACTTCCTCTCGAACAAGAAGCCCAAGAGCGCCATCAAGGCCCTTGCCCAGAAGATTGAGGAGTAGGTCCCTAGCTGACTCCGGATCCCTGCGGCCATTCCAGCCGGCCGCAATCAGTGTGAGCACTTCGTGATCTCTTGTCGACCAGGGGCGACCCAACAGCGAAGTGAGGGAGTCCCCGAGAACGTCGGGAACCGACCGTTCAGTCTTTGTGGATCTCGCGGCTTCGACGCTCTCCTCTAGTGCGCGGGACAACTCGAGGCTCCCGACGACCGCCGAGGTGCACGTCCCGACTCTCCAGGATCGAACCTCCGCCATCAACTCATCCGCGTCCCGAGAGGCGTAAGCAGCGTCGGAACGTCCTTTGGGGTCGCCCAGGATTGTCGTCGCAAGAAGCCGTTCCGCCACCGAACCGCGCTCCGCCCACGCGAGGTGTTGACGCCGTTCGCTGACTGAGTACCACCCACGAAGCACCTCGACAAGCACCCGTAGGGGTTCGCCCCGGCTCTCGCGATACTGCAGGTGGTGCCTTAACAAAGGCTCCCGCAGCTCGTACCAGGACCTACGCTGGTCCCCACCAGGCGCCTTCTCAGACCGCACCCAACTTGCATCGGCCAGTCGCCCAAGTGCGGTGGCAGCCGCTCTAGGCTCAACGCCGGTCAGGGCGGACAACTCGGTGACTGTCATGGCTCCTTGGCTGCGCCCCAACTCGACCACGAGCTTCTGGTCGATCCCACCGAGTTCCCACAGGCGTTGTTGGTAATACGGGGCCAGGTCGTCGAGGAGCTTCTCCACTGCAGGCACCAACTCATCCAAGGAACTGATGGTTACCGCCTCAGCAAGAATCTGCCAGAGCCGCGGAGAGCCGCCCGCTAGGTGTGCAACCGCTCGCAGTCGAGACTCACCTTGGGGTGACATGACATAGGCGGCAAGATCGGGTTTGCCGCGTCCCACAGCTCGGCGCCGGACGATCTCGGCGCCCTCCTCGACGCTGAGATCCTGCAGGTGCTCGACGTCGAACGAGCCATACCACGGCTCACTGCGAGAGGTGACTCCCGAAAAGAGCAGCGGGGTTGAGGCTAAGACCAGGACATGCGCGTTGGTCTCGACGAAGCCCCTCAATGCGCCCGAATCCGCACGGCCTAGCTCACGGAACACCCGATCGAGATTCTCAATTGCAAGGACAAGCGCGCGCTGCCCGACGTGGCCTTCAAGGAGCCGCTCCAAGTCCCCCACTTTCTTCGAACGGCGCAATTCCTGGGCTCGGCCGACCATGTTCGAATCGAGAGAGCGAGCGATCTCGACGAGAAGATCTGCGTACGAGGAGATACTCAGTGCGTCTTCCTGGATCGACGCCACCGCAATGCTCTGCGCGACAACTGGATCCGCCAGGGCGCGATGCAGGGCTACCGAGAGCGTGTGCGTCTTGCCGCTTCCTCGTGATCCCACGAGCAGGGTATGCCGTCGTGCTCCGCTGCGAGCAGCGTCTCGGACCCGATCTGCCACACGCTCGATGACTTCGTCCCTCCCGACTGTCGCGTCATCGAGACGCTCGGCCGCGATGGCCGTCGGGGTGAAGATCGGGTGCGTTGAGGTCAACAGCACGTCGCTCATCGCCACGTCGCCATCCAAGCTCTCCGCACGATCTCACTGCGGAACGAGTTCGCTTTGCCCTCGCGACGCAGGTAATGATCCTGCTCCAGCAGTTCGATGAGGTCGATGAGCCCTCGTCGGGACGTCTCGCCGGCATGTGGTGTCGCTGCGAGTAGCCGCATAACGTCGTTGACACCCAGCGCCCCGGTGGCCCCCGCGAAGATGTCCAGGACGGAATACGCAAGCTCCTCGCGATCTGGGTAGTACTCGGGCACCCGGTCGCGGTAATGACGCAGATTCCACGGATCGTCAACGTGGTGCAGGGCCTCGTCGACAAGTTGGGCAGGCAGGCTCGTCGCCGCGAAGCCGTGAACTCCGATGTGGTTGCGGGTGTCTCGGACGAGGTGGTGGATGTAGTAGGGGATACCTTCGGCGGCTTTGTGCACGGCAACCGCGAATGCGTTCGGATCGATAGCGTTAATGGAATCCCCAGCCATGAGGCAGCGTGCGAGGTAGACACCGTCAGCCTCCACGAGCGGACCAACGTGCTCCTTGGTGATGTCGTTGAGGCTGCCTGGCGATGACTTCGCGATGTGATGGAAGCCGATCGATCCGAGGAGAAGCATGGAGAGACCCGATCCGTGCTCCTGGCGCACACGGCGCAGCGTGTCAAGCACTGCGGCTCCGGCTCCGGGCTTCTCCTGCTCCATCGCGCGTGCCAGTATCGGTACCTCGTCGATGATGACGACGACGCGTTTGTCGGTGCCCCTCTCAGAGATCTTCGTGAGCAGCTGGTCAAGGCCTACGATCGGCGCCCTGCGGCGAGCCTCAAACGGGCCAGCTTTGACGGTTGGTTCCCACCGCTGCAGTTCGGAAGTGAGCTGAAACTCCTTTTCTATCTCTCGGCTGAGGGCGTCAACGAAATCCCCGAAACTGGCGCGCTCCGCACTCACCCGAACGACAGGGTGTCCCCTCCTTCGGAGGCCGTGTTCTACGACGCGTGAGAAACATGTCTTCCCCGTGCGTCGGTCCCCCGTAAGGAGAACGCTCTGCCCTCCGAGCAAGAGCTTCTCGACGTCAGAAGCGGACTGATCCCTACCGAGGATGTCGTTAACGTCGGGGAGGCCGCCGAGCGTCAGCGGGATGGGACGAATGGGGCGCTGCGTCATAACGCTTATATACCTCAGAGTTGTTGCACATCGCAAGAGATGTACAATAACTCTGAGGTATATTTGTCCAAGCGGTGTTAGTTCTCGTTCCAGGACAGCATGTATGCCGGGTCCTCGGTCGCGAACGCCCCCTCACCGAGCAGCAGCGGCGCGAAGGTGTCGACCATGACCGCGGTTTCGTCGAAGGTCTCCATGCCGATCGACCGCTCGTAGGCGCCCGGTTGCGGCCCGTGGGCGTGCCCCATCGGGTGCAGGGAGATCGAACCGGCAGCGATGCCGGAGCCGCGACGAGCCTCGTAATCGCCTGCGGCGTAGAACATCACCTCGTCGGAGTCGACGTTGGAGTGGTAGTAGGGCACCGGGATGGCGAGCGGGTGGTAGTCGACCTTGCGCGGCACGAAGTTACAGAAGATGACGTTGTGGGCCTCGAAGACCTGGTGCGTTGGCGGCGGCTGGTGGACCCGGCCGGTCAGCGGCTCGTAGTCGCTGATGTTGAAGGCATAGGGCCACAGGCAGCCATCCCAACCCACAACGTCGAAGGGGTGGTGCGGCTGCACGTGGATCGTGCCCGAGATTCCGTTGACGCCAGCTCCGCGGTGCTTGATGTAAACCTCTACGTTGCGCTCATCGACGACATAGGGGTCGGTCGGCACGCGCAGGTCGCGCTCACAGAATGGCGCGTGCTCCAAGAACTGGCCGTAGCGCGATAGGTAGCGCTTGGGCGGCGTGATGTGGCTGTTGACCTCGATGGCGTAGATCCGCACGGGTGCGTCGCCAGTGGGCACAATCCGGTGGGTCGTCGCGCGCGGGATGATGACGTAGTCGCCCTCCCACACGTCGAGGTCGCCAAAGACCGTCTCGACCCGCGCCGTGCCGCCGTGGATGTAGAGGCACTCGTCGCCAATGGCGTTGCGGTAGAGGGCGAGGTCTCGCCTGCGACGACATAGGAAATCCGCACATCGCCGTTGCCGAGCAGCAGCCGTCGTCCGTGAACCGCGTCCACCCCCGCCCCGCCGGCAGGGAAGTCCTGCGTCTTGAAGTGGCGGGGCAGCATCGGGTCGTTGGCCGTGAGCGTTTGATCGGGCAGCCGCCACGGTCGCACCTCGCGGATGGCGGCGGGGATGAACCGGTGGTAGAGCAGCGATGAGTCGGAGGAGAAGCCCTCTTCGCCCATGAGCTCCTCGTAGTACAGGGCGCCCTCGGGGTCGCGGTGCTGGATGTGACGCTTGGGGGAATGGATCCGACAGCCCGGTAGTAAGCCATGTGAGATGTCCTTAGTGAGAGTTAAAAGTGTTATGGGAGAAGGCAAATCGCACGGTATGCCGTGTCCCTCACCCCATTGACCGTCGTGGCCACACCTGCGATGTGAGCGTCCGGTCGGAACACCCACGCTTCGCTCGGGCTCGCGCCCAGCGCCGCCGCAACCGACCCGTCGGGGTCGGCCTCGGCGAGCGACAAGACCGTCGTCGGGCAGCGCAACCCAGCGAGCACGGCCGTCACATCAGCCACCGAAAGGTCGGCCCCGACGAGGACCAGCAAGCCGTGGCGAGCGAGGCTGCGGATACGGGCGAGCTCGCCGGACGGCATACGGACTGGCAGGTCTGGTGCGATCACCCCTGGCGCGGGCACGGGGTCCTCACCCTTGGGTGGCCGCCCTGGGAAGACGTGCGACGGCGACGGGGTGGTGAGCGGGGAGTCGACGTACCAGTACGGCTCAGCCATGCGCCCGGAGTTGACCTTGGCGCGGGCGGCTGGGTCGTCGGCGGCAGCTTCGAGGATCTCGTGGCGTTGCGCCTTCTCCGCGTCGGACTGCGGCACGAGGAAACGCATCGTCTCGGCAGTCACGTCAAGGTTCTCCGCAGCGGCGGCGTGGCGCTCGTCGTGATAGGTGGCGATCAGCGACGGGTCGGCCCATCCCTTCATGACAAAGGCGACCTTCCAGGCGGCGTTTTCGGCGTCCGGCACGCCGGAGTTGAGGCCGCGCGCACCAAAGGGCGCCACGAGGTGGGCCCCGTCGCCAGCCATGAGGAGGCGACCGGCGACCATCTGGTCGACCTGGCGGGCGTGGAAGCGATAGACCGACTTCCACACGATCTCGTAGTCGGCCGCGCCGACAATCTTGCGGATCCGCGCCTCGAGCTCGCCGGAGGCCTCCTCGGCGGCGAGGTCGTAGTTCGGCGGGACCTGCCAGTCGATGCGATAGGTCGAGTCGGGACATGGGTGGATGAGGACCTGCCGGCCGGGGTTCCACTCCGGGTCGAAGTAGAACCGGCGCTCGAACTCCCATCCCGGCAAGGTGGTGCGGATGTCGCAGATGAGGAACTGGTCCTCGAAGGTCTCCCCCTCGAAGCTCATCCCCACCATGTCGCGCACGAAGTGGCCTTTGTTGCCCGGCGCGGCGATGCAGTAATCGCCCGTGACGCGCGTGAGCGAGCCGTCCGTGAGACGGCATACCAGCGTGATGCTTGTGTCGTCTTGCTCGATCGCCTCGACGGTGTGGCCCCACTGCTCGGTGATGAGCGGGTTGGCGCGGATGTGCTCGTCGAGGATTTCCTCGGTGCGGTTTTGACCGATGTTGACGAACGGCGGGAAGGGGGAGCGGCCCCGGTCGACGAAGCCCTGCGTGTAGAGCTCGCGGCCCTGGTAGAGCGTGACCGCCCGAGTCCAGGTGACGCCTTCGTCGGCGATGGCGCGACCGGCACCGACGTGGTCCCAGACGTCGAGGACGTCGCGCTGCTGGCAGAGAGCCTTGCTGCCGATGGGGTCGCGCTC
This sequence comes from Actinomycetales bacterium, assembly GCA_016715285.1. Lineage (GTDB taxonomy): Bacteria > Actinomycetota > Actinomycetes > Actinomycetales > Dermatophilaceae > Phosphoribacter > Phosphoribacter thorii. The sequence continues at coordinate 152,318 of JADKAO010000003.1, forward strand.
GGGCCTCGCGTCGAGCATCACGACGGGGATGCCCCACTTCGCCAGGAGGAGCGCGGCGGTCTGACCGACTGGGCCGGCTCCCAGCACAAGGGCAGTGCCCGTGGCGCCGGGGCTGGAGGGTGCGGCAGAAGCGGCAGGTGCGGACTGTGTGGCGGTCGTGCTCATGTGTGGCTCCCTATCGTGCGGCTGTCCCCATAGTGAGGGGCCAGTCAAACGCGGGATAGGCCCAGTTTGCGCACTATAACCGCACCTAAGGTGCGGTATGCCGGATGCGCGTCACTGGGCGCTCGGCCCTTGCGCGGCGAGGGTGACGAAAGCCTGGGCAGCGCGTGAAAGGGGAGCCTCGCGACGCCAGGCGACGACGATCGACACCGGCGGCAACGGAGGGTCGATGACCTCGAAGGTACGGACTGCACGCCCCTCGTAGGAGATGTCAACAGGGGTCCGCTGGACGAGCAGGCTCCAGCCGAGCCCGCGCCCGACCAGGGCACGGGCGGTCTCGTAGTTGCTCGTGCGGAGCCCGACCCGTGGGTCGAAGCCCGCGGAGCGACACATCTGCAAGACATGGTCGCCGCTCGGGGGGACGTCGAGCAGGATCATCGGCTCGTCCGCGAGGTCCGCCAGCCGCACCCCGCCCTCGCTCGTTGCCAGGGGATGGCCTTGCGCGAGGTGGATGCGAGGGGCACTTGTGAGCCACGGCACCCACGTCCAATGCCGAGGCAGGTCGATGTCATAGGCGATGACCACGTCCACCTCTCGCGCGCTGACCGCCCGCCGCAAGCGGTCGAGGCTCTCCTCACGCACGTCGACCCGAGCCGCAGGGAAACGCCGGCCGAAGCTCGCCAACAGCGGCGGCAACACCGTCGGTCCCAGCGTTGCGTAACACCCGACATGGACCACGCCGCCGACCTGCCCTGGCTCGCCGCGCACGTCGAGTTCGAGGTCGGCTGCATCCTGGAGGACCTCGCGGGCTTTGGCCAGCACAGCCTCTCCAGCTGACGTCAAGGTGACCCCCTTGGCTCGCTGCCGGACGCACAGCTGGACCCCGAGGACCTTCTCGAACTCATCCAGCGACGCGCGCACCGCCGACGCTGACAGCCCGAGCCGAGTGGCCGCCGCCACGATCGTCCCGGTGTCGGCCACCGCAACGAACGAGGCAAGCTGCTGCATCGAATAAGACGGCACGCCTGGCACACGGGGCACGCATCTCAGCCTAGAGACTGGATTGCACTTGCGCGTCAGGCCCGAGACAGTTGACCCGTGTCCGCTGATCGCCCCGACTTCTCGGGTCCTCGTGACTCCGCCGCAGACCCGGGACAGAAGTGGCGTTGGCGCCGGTCCCTCCCAGGTCGGAGCGCGCGGGCCCTGACCGAAGAGCTCACGGCGACGGCACGGCATACCGGCAAGGAAATCGTCGCGCAAACATCTCGTGCCGTCCGCCCCACCGAGCCCCCCACAGCCCCCATCTCGGTCTGGACGAGCCCCGACGGCATCGACCGGGCCACCGGCCAAGCCGTTGTCGACCTCACCCTTCGGGTCGGCGTCGCGCTGCTGGCGACCGGGGCGCCGGCTCAAGAAGTCGTGTCGCGAACCCTGCGCCTCGCGCGTGCTTATGGTCTGCGCTCGATCCATGTCGACATCACCTTCTCATCGCTCACCGTCTCGTATCACCGTGGGCCGCAAGCAGATCCGATGACCGTGATGCGCGTGGTGCGGGCGCGGAGTCAGGACTTCACCCGCTACCAGCGGCTCCGTGACCTCATCGACGACCTCATTGCCCACCCGGTCGACCCAGCACAGGCACGCATCAGGCTCGACGGTGTCATCCACTCCCACCACCCCTACCGCTATTGGATTGTGCACCTTGCCCTCGGCGTCCTCGGTGCGGCCGCAGCGGCGCTCCTCGGCGCCGGACCGCTCGTCATCGCGATTGCGTTTGCTGCCTCAGCGGCGATCTCAGCTCTCCAACACGCCTGCTCGCGCGCGGGCTTTGCGCCGTTCTTCACCCAGGCCGTCGGCGCAGCCGTGCCGACCCTGGCAGCGGTCGGGCTCGCGTGGCTGCAACGTGACGCGGTCCTGCTCGCGGTCTCGCCCTCGCTTGTCGTCGCCGCCGGCATCGTCGTCTTGCTCGCCGGTCTCTCGTTTGTCGGCGCGGCCCAGGACGCGATCGAAGGCTTCTACGTCACCGCGGGCGGCCGACTCACCGAAGTCTTCGTCCTCACGGTCGGGATGGTTGTCGGCATCACCGGCGTGCTCGCGGTCGCCCACCGACTCGGCGTACCGCTCACGATCAGTTCGCGCACAATCGGCGAGGTCAATCCCGTAGTCCAGGTCGCGGCCGCGCTCATCCTCTCGGCCGCATTCGCGGTGAGCTCGTATGCCGTGGGCCGAGCGGTCCTGCTCTGTGGGCTTGCGGGTGGCGCTGGGTGGGTCTTCCTCCTCGTGATGAACGAGCTCGGTGCCGGCCGTGCAAGCGCCTCGGCTGTGGCGGCGATGCTGGTGGGCTTCCCCGCGCAACTCGTCGCTCGGCGAGTTCGGATCCCGGCGCTCGTTGTGACGACCGCCGCGATCTTGCCTCTGGTGCCTGGTCGCACGGTCTACCAGGGCATCTTCCACATCGTGACCAATCCGGAGAGCGGTCTTGCCGAAGGGCTCGCCACGCTCTTCGAAGCGGCAGGAGTCGGCATCGGCATTGCCGCCGGCGTGACGATGGGGACGTCGCTCGCGCGGATGCTGCTCATGCGGCGCGCGCGACAAACCTCGTAGGCTCGCTTTTGTGCGCATCGACCTGCACACCCATTCGACCGCCAGCGACGGCACGCAATCACCCGCCGCGCTGGTGCTCGAAGCTGCCCACCTGCGTCCTCGCCTGGATGTCCTCGGCCTCACCGATCACGACACCACCTCGGGGTGGGACGAGGCCGAGGCTGCGGCTTGCGAGCACGGGGTCACGCTCGTTCGCGGGGTCGAGATCTCCTGCGAGCGCGAGGGACACTCGATCCACCTCCTTGGCTACCTCATCGACCCCACCTTCGAGCCCCTCATTGCCGAACTCGCCCTCGCGCGCGAGTCACGGGTGACCCGGCTGGAGCGCATGGTCGAGTTGTTGGTCGCGGACGGCATACCGATCTCGTATGCCGCAGTGCTCGCCCACGTGCCCCCTGGGGCGACTCCCGGGCGACCACATCTCGCAGATGCCCTCGTGACGACAGGTCTCGTGCCTAACCGGGACGAGGCCTTTGCGCGGTGGCTCTACAACGACAGCCCCTACTACGTCGCGCACTATGCGCCCGACCCTGCCCGGGCGGTTGAGCTCGTGCTCATGGCCGGGGGAGTGCCCGTCATCGCCCACCCGTATGCCGTCCGCAAGGGACTGGTCCCGGTGCCGGGCCTCATCGAGGAACTCGCCGCGCTCGGCCTGGCCGGCGTCGAGGTCGATCACCCCGACCACAGCGCCGAAGCGAGGCGCGAATTGCGTTCTCTTACAGCGGCGTTGGGTCTGTTCGCGACAGGCTCAAGCGACTACCACGGGGCTGGCAAACGCAACTGGCTCGCCGAGGAAACGACGGCCCGCGAGGTGTTCGAGGAGATCGCCCACCTCGGCACTGGCGTCGGCGTGGTGCGCCCGTGAGCAGTGCGCGGCAGGGCACTTTCGCGGGGATGCCGACCCCGTTGTATGCCGCGAGCCCCTCTCGTCTGCTCGCGTGGCTCGACTGCCCGCGGCGATACCGGTTGCAGTACCTCGATCGACCGGCTCCGGCCGCGCGGCCGCAGCGCGCCCACACCTCAATCGGCATCGCCACCCATAACGCGCTCCGGGATTGGTGGCTCCAATCCCGCCGGACGCCCGAGGCTGGCGCGCGGCTGCTCGACGCGGCCTGGATCGAGGTGGGCTTCCGCGATGCCCAGCAGAGCAGGGAGTGGAAGGCGCGGGTGATCGGTGAAGTGACGGCATACCTGCGCGCCGTTGACCCCGATCGGGAGCCGATTGGGCTGGAACGCACCGCAGCTTTCAAAACGGACACACTCGCCTTCACGGGGCGCATCGACCGAGTGGACGAGCGCGACGGGCAGCTTGTCGTCGTGGACTACAAGACCGGGCGCAAGCCGCTGCGCGATGACGATGCGCGCACCTCGCTCGCTCTGGCCTTATATGCCGGTGCAGTCTGGAAAACGTTGCGGCGCAGATGTGTTCGCGTCGAACTCCATCATGTGCCAACGGGTGGAGTGGCCGCCCATGAGCACTCGGACGAGTCGCTGGTCGCCAAGGTGCGCGAAGCCGAGTCCATCGCCCGCGATCTGCGGCGAGCCGATACGGCATACCGCGAGGGGGTGAACGGCGAAGCCGACCCGCATGAGGTCGACACCGCGTGGTTCCCGCCACGGTTGTCGCCGCTATGCCGGTGGTGCGACTACCGTGCCCATTGTCCCGAAGGCCAGACCGTGGGTCCCGAGCACTCGTCCTGGGCGGCGCTGGAAGCCAGCCCTGCCGAGCCCGTGCCGGACTCAGATGTTGAAGGAGCACGACCATGAGCGCGGCCCCCCGCAAGTCCACGGCGAAGAAGCGCGCGCCGGGAGCGGTGGTCATCGCCGTCGCTAACCAGAAGGGCGGGGTGGCCAAAACGACATCGGTCGCGAGCCTGGGCGCGGCCTTCGCCGAACTCGGCAAGCGGGTCCTGCTTGTCGACCTCGACGCCCAAGCGTGCTTGACGTTCTCGCTCGGGGTGGACCCTGACAGTGTCGAGAAGTCGATCAATGAGGTCCTCTTGGGGCAGGCCGAGATTCGCGACGCGATCATCCCGTGCGAGGACGCCGTCCACTTGCTGCCCTCGGTCATTGATCTCGCGGGGGCGGAGGCACAACTGCTCGGGCGCCCTGGCCGAGAGTTCGCCTTGCGGACCGCGCTCGAACCGATCCTCGGCGACTATGACGTGATCCTGCTCGACTGCTCGCCAAGCCTTGGGGTGCTGACCTTGGCCGCGCTGACCGCCGCCAACGGACTGATCATCCCCATGCCATGCGAGATGCTCAGCCACCGCGGCGTCGGGCAACTGCTCGACACCGTGCGCGATGTCAAGCGACTGCTCAACGCCAACCTCGAGGTCATCGGTGTGCTGCCGACCCTCTTTGACGGCCGGTCAGCGCACTCGCAAGCGGTCCTGGCGGATGTGGGCGAGCGCTATGGCCTGCCCGTCCTGCTGCCGCCAATCCCCAAGACGATCCGATTCGCCGAGGCGCCGGCGGTCGGACGGTCGATTCTCACGACCGCCAAGCGGTCCAAGGGGGCCGCGGCATACCGTGAGGTCGCGCGATCGCTCGCGGCCACGCTCTGGCCATAGGCCTGGCTTAGCTCTCGACCGCGGCCTTGCTAGGCCCGCGCCGACGCCGTCGACGCGGGCGGCCAGTGGATTCGGCCGACGGTGAATCCGTGGCGCCGTTGCTGCTTGGCTCGGTGAACGGCATACCTGCTACTGGTGCGTCTCCCTGGCCACCGCGCGTGCGGCGGCGATTGCGCTGGCGACGGGGCTGTCCGTCGGCGGGAGCGGCGGGGCTGTCAGTCGCGGTCTCGCTGGGCCGGTCACGGCGGTCGTCCCGTCGGCCGCCACGAGCCCCCTTGTCGCCACGACGCGAACCGGCACCCCGGCCGCCGGACCTGCCGGTCTCACCGAGGTCTTCGATCCGCTCGGCGGACAGTCCCGCGCGGGTCTGCTGGGCCTTGCCAAGGTGGCCCGTCACTGACGTCGGGATGTCCAACTCCTCATAAAGGTGGTCCGACGACGAGTAGGTCTCGACTGGCTCGGGGATCCCGAGGTCGAGTTGCCGGTTGATGAGGGACCACCGGGGCATGTCTTCCCAGTCGACCAGGGTGATCGCGATGCCGGTGTTGCCCGCGCGGCCGGTGCGACCGATGCGGTGCACGTAGGTCTTCTCGTCCTCGGGGCACTGGTAGTTGACGACGTGCGTGACGTTGTCGACGTCGATCCCACGGGCGGCAACATCGGTGGCGACGAGGACGTCAACTTTGCCATTGCGGAAGGCGCGCATCGCCTGCTCGCGGGCGCCCTGGCCGAGGTCCCCGTGGATGGCGGCGGCCGCAAAGCCACGCTCGACAAGTTCGTCGGACACCTTGGCGGCGGCGCGCTTGGTCCGCGTGAAGATGAGGGTGAGACCGCGGTCCTTCGCCTGAAGCACGCGGGAGAGCAACTCGACCTTGTCAAGCGAGTGCGCGCGATAAACCACCTGACGGGTCGCCGTGACCGTGTGGGCGTTCTCGGTGTCGTCGCCCATCGCGCGGATGTGGGTCGGCTGGGTCATATAGCGACGGGCGAGCGCCACGATCGCACCCGGCATCGTCGCTGAGAACAGCATCGTCTGACGGCCAGCCGGCGTGAGCGACATCAGGGTCTCGACGTCGGGCAGGAAGCCCAGGTCGAGCATCTCGTCGGCCTCATCGAGCACGACCGTGCGTGCCTGCGAGAGGTCGAGGTGACCCTGCTTGGCGAGATCGATGAGCCGTCCGGGAGTGCCGACGACCACCTCGACGCCCCGCTTGAGGGCCTCGACCTGCGGCTCATAGGCCCGGCCGCCATAGACGGTGAGGACACGGATGCCGCGCTGCGCGCCAGCCCGCTCAAGGTCGCCAGAGACCTGGACGGCGAGTTCGCGGGTGGGAGCGACGGCGAGCGCCTGCGGCTTGCCTGGGCGCGCCAGCTTGGCGAACCCCTCGTCGCCAGGGGCGACGACCTTCTGCAGGATCGGGACCCCAAAGCCGAGCGTCTTGCCCGTGCCCGTCTTGGCCTGGCCGATGATGTCGTGCCCACCCAGCGCGATCGGCAGCGTCATGGCCTGGATCGGGAACGGGTGGACGATGCCGTGTTCGGCGAGGGCCGCAACGATGTCCGCGTGGACGCCGAAGTCGGCAAAGGTGGGTTCGGGGGTCACAGCGTCAGCTGTCACTGCGTCGGGTGACGACGGCGTCATATGGGTGGTTCGCTTCCGATCGGGCCGCGCTCACGCGACGACCCAGGGGGCGCCACGGCGTCGGCGTAATGGGCCGATCGGAAGTCTTCGCGGGGGGATGCCGAGCCACTCGGCGAGGTCGATTCGGGCCGATCGGGCACCTTGACGTCGCAAAGTCTAGCGGAGCACAGCCGGTATGCCGCGCAGCGCGTATGCCGTGCGCGCACGGCATACCGGGCCGAGAGGAAGTCACGCAGCCTGCCAGGGGGTCGCGGGCGCCACTAAGGTGCGGTCTATGACCGATGCGCCAGACTCCGTAGCTGGGATGGAACCTACTCCCTATGACCCGTCGGCGGTCTCGCATCTGCTGGGAGCGTTGGCCTACGCCCAGTTGAGCGGCTTCGGCGAGCTCGCTGCTGGCGCGCAATTGTCGCCCCACTTGGCCGCAAAGGGCGCGATTGCCGGGATGGCGGCGTCGGTGTATCGGCAGTTCGCCGCGGTGAGCGGGCGCTTGACTGCTCTTGGGGAAACGCCCGAGGCGGCGATGGCGCCCTTTGTCGAGGCGATCGACGCCTTCCACGCGCGGACGGCTCCGAGCGACTGGCTCGAGGCGCTCATCAAGGCGTATGTCGGTCACGGGATCGCGCGGGACTTCTATGCCGAGCTCGTGAACTACGTCGACGGCGACACGCGTGAGTTCGTGTTGACGTTGCTGGAAGACAGCGGTCAGGCCCGGTTCATCAGCGAGACCGTGCGGGAGGAGATTGCAGACGACAAGCGGCTCGGTGGACGCCTGGCGCTGTGGGCACGCCGGATCATGGGGGAGGCGCTGCAACAGGCGCAACTGGTCGCTGGCGAGAGCGACGCGCTCACCGAGCTCCTGGTCGGCGGCGAGCACGGGGCGGACTTGGCCGAGTTCGGGAGGATCTTCGGGCGGATCGCTGACGCGCACACTCGTCGGATGGAGCGGCTCGGGCTATCCGCCTGACGGACCGCGGGAAGGCAACAACGCAGGAGACAGCAAGAAGGGGCCCTGCCGAGTGGCAGGACCCCCTCTGCCGTCTGGCTGGGTGCAGGTCAGCGCACCGTGGACGACTTGGTGACAGCGCCGTAGACGACGATGCCCAGCGCGGCGACGATGATGCTGATAATCCAGCGGATCCAGTCGACGCCCGAGGTCTGGGCGACGCCCAGCATTCCGGCGATCCACCAGCCGATGAGGGCGCCAACGATGCCGATGAGCGTCGTGATCACGAGGCTGAGGTTCTGCCGCCCCGGGAGGATGAAACGGGCCAACAGGCCGACAACCAAGCCAGCGATGATGGTGCCGATGATGCTCATGGGGTGCTCCTTCTGACCGAAGTTTCGGCCGTTAAGTCTGTCTGGGATCCGCAGGGGGTGAATCCCACGTGTTCAACATCTCACGCGCCGAGCGTTATTCCGCGCTGAAATAGCTGACTTTTGCGTGCCGATCTGGTAACAAGCGGCGCCCACACACGAGTCGATTCACCTGCTGATCCATTACCCCGTGGGACGTCAGGCCAACCCGAAACCGACTCGCCCCTTCTCCGTTTCACCGACGTTGACGAAGCCAATCGCCTCGGCCGGCACGAAATAGCGCCGGCCCTTGTCGTCAACGAGAGTGAGCACGGAGCCGTCACGCAGTGCCGCTTCCACTGCTGCGCCTATTGCCTCAGGCGTCTGCTCGGTCTCGAAAACGACCTCGCGGGCGACCTGGCGCACGCCGATCCTGACCTCCATGGTGTGTCCCTTCGTGTTCCCGAACGTGCTCAACGCGCTGAATCCTCAGTGGTCTCAGCCGGGCTAACCCTGGCCAGTGGCGGGGGATTCCCCAGACCGCGGGAAGCCACCCAGACCCCGCCAGGCGAGCTGGCTCACGAGACGGGTCGCCTCAGCCTGGCCGATCGTGCCGAACGTTGCCCAGTTGCGGGCCGCCATCTGAGCCATCCCGGTCAGGGCCATCGCGAGCACCATGGCGTCGGCGCGGGGCATCGTCGTGTCGGCGGCGATAGCGTCGGCAAAGGCCTCGCCACATCGCGTGAACGCGCCATCGATCCGCGACGAGACTTGGCTGACGTTGATGAGGTCCGACTCGAAGAGCAGCCGGAAGGCCTGACCCTCGCGCGCAACGAAATCGAAGTAGGCCGCCACCGTCGCGAACACGCGCTCCTTATTGGTGCCCTTGCTCGCCAGCGCAGTGCGGACGGCGTTTTCCAACTCTCTCGCGCGCTCGTCAAGGAGCGCCAAGTAGAGCTCAAGCTTGCCGGGAAAGTGTTGGTAGAGAACGGGTTTTGAGACACCTGCGCGCTCGGCGATGTCATCCATCGCCGCTGAGTGATAGCCCGACTCGACGAAGGCTGCCTGCGCGGCCGCGAGTAATTGGGCTCGCCGCGCAGACCGGGGCAACCGCTGCCCTCGACCCCTCGGGTCCGCTGCCACCGACATTTTCGGTTCTCTCCTACCCGAGTCTTCATGCTGCCGACGCCGCTCCCGCAGCGATGCGGGCCGGACGGGTCCACATCCTAGTCCCGCTGAGCGCTCGGACCCCCAGTACTGTTCAGCGCATGGCTGACGGGACTGCGGGTCGACCGTCAGTAACAGATGCCGCGCGCTATGCGCGGCAGATTCGGCTCGCTGAAGTTGGTCTCGGTGGGCAGGCCAGGCTCGCTGCTGCCTCCGTGCTTGTCGTGGGTGCCGGGGGATTGGGGTCGCCGGCCGTTACCTATCTCGCAGCGGCGGGTGTTGGCACGATCGGCATCGTCGACGACGACATCGTGGAGCCGAGCAACCTCCATCGTCAGCCACTCCACGGCACGGCAGATGTCGGTCGCCTCAAGGTGGAGTCGGCGGCCGAGGCAGTCGCTGCGCTCAATCCGGACGTCCGCGTGATCTCCCACGCCGAACGGTTCACCGCCGCCAACGCCTCTCCGCTCGTCACGGCATACGACGTCGTGGTGGACGGGAGCGACAATCTCCCGACGCGGTATGCCGTGTCGGCGGCGTGCAGCGAGAGTGGTCGGCCCCACGTGTGGGCTGCTGCGCTGGGATTCGAGGCCCAGATGAGTGTCTGGTGGGCGGGGAGGGGGCCGTGTTACGCGTGCGTCTTCCCGACGATGCCGCCACCCGGGTCGGTGCCGTCATGCGCCGAGGCGGGCGTGATGGGGGCACTCGTGGGGACGGTGGGGTCGCTCCAGGCGATGGAGGCCCTCAAAATCCTTCTCGGCGTAGGGGATCCGCTCATCGGTCGACTCCTCGTGCACAACACCCTGGCGGGCACGTGGGACGTGATCACGGCCCGCGCCGATCCGCAATGCGCCAGCTGCGGCTCGGGGTCTCCAGCCCGAGGAGGTATGCCGCGTGCCTCCGTGGGTGCCCCAGGAGGCGTGAGTCCCAGCCTCACCATGGCTGAGTTTGTCGCCACGGCTTCCCGCCGCGTCATCGACGTCCGGCCGGCTCCCGAACAGGCTGATCTGCCCGGTCCCGCGAGTGTCACCGTCGAGTTGGCTGCTTTGCGATCAGGTGAGGGGCTCGCTCCGGCACTGCTCGGGGATCGTGATGAGGTCGTGGTGTTTGTCTGTCGAACTGGCCAGCGATCGGCCGAGGCGGCGGCTCTGGCCCACGCGGCTGGGTGGCGGCATGCCACCAGCCTTGAGGGTGGGGCCGTGGCGTGGCGTCGCGAGCTGGACAGCTCCGGTCGCTCGTCGTGAGGTAGCGGCGCGTGGGGTGGAGGAGGCTGTCGGAGGTGCGTGATGGAATGCCGAGCATGGTCCAGTTGCGCCGGTCAGTGCCCTCAGCGGGGGTGACTCCTGCCTTGTCGAGCGCTGCGCGGGCGGCGCTCAACTGTGATGCCGCGTTGCTGCGCGTCGTCGGCGGGCCGGGCACGGGCAAGACCACGCTCGCGGTCGAGTTGGTCGCCGCAGCAGTCAAGGCGGGCCGGTGGCGTGCTGACGAGTGCCTGCTGTTGGCGCCGACGCGATTGGGTGCGGCGCGGTTGCGAGACGCGGTCACGACCCGGATCGGGGGGACCACGACCGAGGCGATGGCGCGCACCAACCAAGCGTTTGGCTTCGCGATCTTGCGCGCCGAGGCTGCCTTGCGCGGCGAGCCTGCCCCGACCTTGTTGAGTGGTCCTGAGCAGGACGTCGTCTTGCGCGACCTGCTGGCCGGCCATCGGGCCGAGCCTGAGCGTGCCCCGGCGTGGCCCGAGTCCCTGACCGCCGCGCTCACGACTCGGGGATTCCGGGCCGAGCTGCGGGACTTGCTCATGCGGGCCGCTGAGCATGGCGTCGACGCCGCGGCGCTGCGCGAGCTGGGGCTGGCACACGATCGGCCAGAGTGGGTGGCGGCCTCGGCGGTCCTCGACGAATACGACCAGGTCACCGCGTTGTCGCGACCCGGCGCCTACGACCCGGCATACATCCTCACCGCTGCGGCCGACTTGCTCGAAGACGATCCTGACGCGCTCCGGCGGGTGCGGGAGCAGGTGCGCTTCGTCGTCGTCGACGATGCGCAGGAGCTGACGTGGGCGGCCGCCCGGCTGTTACGCGTGCTGGCGCATCCAGGCATGCAACTGGTGTTCCTGACCGACCCGGATAGTGCGGTGCAGACCTTCCGGGGCGCCGACCCCCGCCTGTTGTGGTCGCCCACGTGGCCCGCGCTGTCGGAGGCCCCAACGATCACCCTTGACACGGCATACCGGCTGCCGGAGGCGCTCACGGAGGTGACTGGCAGAGTGGCGCAACGCATCGGGGTGGTCGGGACCGGTGCGCAGCGGGGGGCGGTCTCGTCGCGCGCAGGCGGTGAGGTCACTGTTGCGCTTTTGCGGGCGGTGACGCAGGAGGGTGCTTACCTCGCGTCTGTTTTGCGGCGCGCTCACCTCGGCGGGGGTATGCCGTGGCGCGATATGGCGGTCATCGTGCGTGGTGGCGCGCGGGCGGGCACAATCCGGCGCGTGCTTGGCGCCGCTGGTGTCCCCGTGGCTACGTCTGCTGGCGCGGTGCCGGTGCGGGATGAAGTGGCGGTCCAGCCATTGCTCCTCCTCCTCGAGTTATCCGTTCGGATGGCTCGTAATCTCCAGGCGCGGCCCACACCCGAGGAGGCGGTCGAGCTGCTCACCTCGACGGTTGGCGGCGCGGACGCGGTCTCGCTGCGCCGGTTGCGGCGGGCGATGCGCCGGGAGGAGCTCGACAACGGCGGGTCGCGCACCAGCGATGAGTTGCTCGCCGATGCCCTCGCTCACCCCGTGGTTGCAGCGATGACGGCTGCTGCGACCGGGTCTGACGGCTTGCCCTTGGACCGGATCTCACGCGCCCTGGAGCGCGGAGTGCAGGCATGTCGGCGGGATCTTGACGGTTGTGGTTGGGCTCGGGGGGTCACCGCCGAGGCAGTGTTGTGGGAGATCTGGACCGGCCTATCGGTCGCCCGTGGCTGGCGCGATGAGGCGCTTCGCGGCGGGGCTCGAGGGGTTCGGGCCGACCGCGACCTCGATGCGGTCCTCGCCCTGTTTGCCGCCGCGGGACGGTTTGCTGACCGGCTGCCGGCGTTTGGGCCGGACGGATTCCTCGATCACATCCGCGGCGAGGAGGTCGCGGGTGACACGCTCGTGCCTCGGGCGCCGAGCGAGGATGTCGTCGAGGTGCTGACCCCGGCGGCGGCTGCTGGTCGGGAGTGGCGCCTCGTGTGCGTTGCCGGGGTGCAAGAGGGCGTGTGGCCCGACCTGCGGCTACGCGGTTCGGTGCTCGGGTCGAGTCAGTTGGTCGAGGTACTCACGGCGGGGCCGACGTCGCGGCCTAGCGCTCAGGCGGCCGTGCGCTATGACGAGACGCGACTATTCCATGTTGCGGTGAGCCGCGCGACCGAGCGGCTCGTCGTGACCGCGGTGAGGTCCGACGATGAGCAGCCGTCGATCTACCTCGACCTCGTTGACCCGGCTGGGGTGGAGGCCGGACTACGAGCCTTCACCGAGCCGGACCGAGTGCTGTCTCCCGCTGCGGTGGTTGGCGCATTGCGTCGAGAGGCCGCCGCCGAGGACGAGGTGGATCGGCGCCGGGCTGCGCGGCTGCTGGTGCAGTTGGCCGAAGAGGGCGTGCCAGGTGCCGACCCCACGACGTGGTGGGCCAGCGTGGGCGAGCCCGAGGATCGGCCACGACGGTCAGAGGATCGCGCCGTTGAGGTGTCGCCGTCGAAGGTGGAGCAGTTTCAGAAGTGCCCCCTGCGGTGGGTGTTGCAGGCCAGCGGCGGCGACGGCGCCCGGCATCCCGCGTCGAGCATCGGCACCCTGGTCCACGACGTCGTCGCCGTTCTTGGGGACGACAGTGTGCCTGCGCTGGTCGCTGAGATCGACCGTCGGTGGCCGCAACTGGGACTGCCGCACGGGTGGGTCAATGACCGCAAACGGCGCGAAGCGCACGACATGGCGGGCCGCATCGTCGCCTATGCCGACTCAGTGCGCGGCACGTGGGAAGCCGTGGGCGCTGAGGTCAATGTGACGGTCCGTGTGGGGCGGGCGTTGCTACGGGGTCAAGTCGACCGGCTCGAACGGCATACCGAGCATGGGGCCGTTCGCGTCGTCGACTACAAGACGGGCACCACCAAGATGGCTCACGACGAGGTGCCCTTGCACCCGCAGCTCGGGGCGTATCAAGTGGCGATCGTAGAGGGGGGCTTCGCCGAGGTCGGCTCGAAATCGGCGGGTGCAGCACTGCTATATGTCGGTTCGTCCGCCAACAAGAAGGGGCCCGACCTTAGAGTGCAGCCAGCGCTGAGCGACCAGGCGGAGCCGCGCTGGGCGCACGATCTCATCGAAGCAAGCGCCGAGGGCATGGCTGCGGCCACCTTCAGCGCGCAGCCCACCGACCAGTGCTCTCGGTGCCCCGTCCGCACGTCATGTCCAGCCCAGCCCGACGGTCAAGCGGTCTGAGCCATGCACCACAGTGACACCATCATCGACACGTCGCGGCCGCGGTATTCGGCGGCGTTCCTGGCAAAGTCGGCAGGGCTCGAACATCCGCCGACGCCTGAGCAAACCGCGGTCATCGAGGCGCCGATGTCACCGCTGCTCGTCGTAGCGGGGGCTGGGAGCGGTAAGACCGAAACCATGGCGGGTCGGGTGGTGTGGCTGGTTGCCAACGGTTTCGTGGCGCCAGAAGAGATTCTGGGACTGACGTTTACTCGCAAGGCCGCCGCCGAGCTGGCCGAACGCATTGGGTTGCGGTTGCGCAAACTTGCCGATGCCGGACTCTGGCGGGCCGGGGTTGACGAGCACGGCGCTGAAGCCCTCCAAGGCCTCCCGACTGTGTCTACCTATCACGCGTATGCCGGACGGCTGGTGTCCGAGCATGCGCTGCGGCTTGGCCTCGAACCAGACACGAGGCTGCTCACGGAGGCGGCGGCGTGGCAGTACGCCGCCGAGGCAGTGTCGCGATACGACGGCGACATGGACGAGGTGGACAAGGCCGAATCCACGGTTATCGGTGCGGTGGTCGACCTCGCGGGTGAGATGGCCGAGCACGTCCTCACCGTGGCTGACGTCCGAGCGGAGCTGGACCGCATCATCGCTGCCATCGATGCTGCTCCACCGGCAAAGGCCGGGGCGAAGCCGCCAGCGCCGTTGCTGCGCCAACGCGAGATCTTCCGTGCGCGACGGGCGATCTTGCCCATCGTGAGCCGCTTCCTCGACCTCAAGAGGTCACGGGACGCGATGGACTTCGCCGACCAGGTCGTTGTCGCCGCGCGGCTAGCCACCGATGTGCCCGAGGTCGGGCGAGCCGAGCGGGCGCGGTTCAAGGCGGTCTTGCTTGACGAGTTCCAGGACACCTCCGAGGCGCAGTTGACGCTGCTGCGGGGTTTGTTTGCCGCACCTGGCGCCCCCGTGCGAGTCACCGCTGTGGGTGACCCCAACCAGGCGATTTACGGCTGGCGGGGAGCGAGCGCGACGACCTTGTCGAGGTTCCCGACGGAGTTCGCCGAGACCAAACCGGCGACGGTGGCTAACCTCGCCACCACCTGGCGCAACGATGTCCGCATCCTCGACGCCGCCAACCTCATATCCGAGCCCTTGCGGCACACCGCCAAAGTGCCGGTCGCGCCGCTGAGAGCTCGCCCAGGGGCAGCTTCGGGCGAGATCACGGTCGGCCGGTTCGAAACCCAGGGGGAGGAGGCGGGCGCCGTGGCTCGGTGGCTCAAAGCCGCCCGGGTCACCACAACCACCACCGCTGCGGTTTTGTGCCGCAAGCGATCCCAGTTTGCGCCGATCATGAACGCGCTTGAGGAGCACGGCATACCCTTTGAGGTAGTCGGGCTTGGGGGGCTCTTGCTGACGCCCGAGGTCAGCGACGTCATCGCCGCGCTCCGGGCTGTCGCTGACCCGACCCGCGGCGACGCTGTCATGAGGTTGGTGACGGGGGCGAGCTGCCGCCTCGGGGCCGCTGATCTTGACGCTCTGCACGCGTGGGCCCGAAAGCAACAACAAGCGGTGAGACACGCGCAGGCATCGACCGATGCTGCGCGCGCCTCCCAATTGCAGGATCTTGCCCCCGACTCGCAGGTCGATCTGAGTCTCGCCGAGGCACTTCATCATTTGCCTCCACGCGGGTGGGTGGGGCCGGTTGGACAGCACCTGAGCGACACCGCCCGGACACGGCTGACGGCGTTGGCGACCGCCCTGGCATCCCTGCGAGCACTTCGCGGTATGCCGCTTGCTGACGTCGTCGGAGAAGCCGAACGCGCGTTGGGGCTGGACATCGAGGTGCTGGCACGACCCGACTACTCGCCTTCCGCGGCGCGGGCGCATCTGGATGCCTTTGCGGACGTCGCCGCGGCATTCTCAAGTACGGCGGACCATCCCACACTGTCCGCCTTCTTGGCCTGGCTCGACGCGGCCCAGGAACAAGAGCGAGGCCTCGACCTGGGGCACCTAGAACCAGCGACCGACGCCGTGCAGATCCTGACCATCCATTCCGCCAAAGGCCTGGAGTGGGATGTCGTCGCGATCCCAGGTTTGGTCGAGGGCACATTCCCCGCGTCGGCGTCGGCGTCGACCTCCAAGCCCAATCCAGCCGCTGGGCCCGACACGGACCCTGAGGAGTGGTTCGTCGTCAACCGGCCCAATCCGTCGGGGTGGCTCACCGGTCTCAAGGGAGTGCCGTATTCCCTTCGTGGCGATTCGGACGGGCTCCCCACCATTGACTGGCGTCAGGGCACCGACAAGGACCTGGTGGCGGCCCTCGGTGAGTTCCGGCGGCAGGAGGGTGATCGCGAGTTCACCGAAGAACGCCGACTCGCCTATGTCGCGATCACTCGAGCGAGGTCGCACCTCTTCCTCGCGAGTCATGTCTGGGGCAACCAAACCACGCCGCGCGTGACCTCGGCGTTCCTCCGGGAAATCCTCGCAGCGGCGCACTCATTGGGCCTATCTGTCACGGAGTGGGCCCCCATGCCCGACCCGCAGACAGACGCGGTCAATCCCACGAATGGCGCCACCGAGTCAGTCCTCTGGCCGGTCGATCCCTTCGCACTGCGCAGGGAGGCACTCGATCGTTCGCTGGCGGCAGTGTCAAATGCCGCCGCCGCATCCGTAGCCTCTGACACTGCCGGTTGGCGAGGTCGTGCCGACCGCGCTGGTGAGGGAGCGCCATTCCAACTGGAGCTCCTGCCCAGTCGATTCGCGGCGCTCACGGGTCACGACCCCGGCGCCGACGACGTTGCCCTGATCATCGCCGAGCATCGCGCCGCGAGGGAACCGCAGCCCGTCACTGTTGCGATGCCTCGGCATGTGTCAGCGTCAGACGTGGTCAGGCTCGCTCGGGATCCAGCGGAGTTTGCGCTCGACCTCCGCCGCCCCATGCCGCAGCCGCCTGCACTCGCGGCTCGACGGGGCACCGAGTTCCACGCCTGGGTCGAACAGCATTACGCCCGCGCGGCGCTGCTCGACGTGACCGAACTGCCGGGCGCCGCTGACGACGAGAATGCGCACGATGGCGCGCCGCTGGCTGAGCTGCAGGCGCTCTTCCTGCAGAGCCCGTGGGCCGAGCAGACCCCAATTCACATCGAATACGCCATCGAAACCGTCATCGAAGGCGTTGCGGTCCGAGGCCGCATTGACGCAGTCTTCGCCCGCCCGGATGGTGGCGTCACCGTCGTCGACTGGAAGACCGGCCAGCCACCACAGGGCATGGCAGAAACGCACCGAGCTTTCCAGTTGGCGGCATACGCGCTGGCCTTTGCGCGCCTCACCGGGCGCGACCCGCAGGACGTCAACGCAGCTTTCTACTACGCCCAAACGGGGGAAACGATCTATCCCGCGCTCCCCCGCCAGGCCGAGCTACGAGGGTTGCTCGGTGCCATTCCCCTCGACTTCTGATCCGGGTATCTCATCCGGCTCAGGCAACGGCTCGTACTCGGCAGCCGACTCGCGTGCCACGATGGTGGGAGACGTGAACTCCTGCGTTGCCGCGGCATCCCACCCCTGGGTATGCCGTTCCGCCTCCGCCTCGCGCTCGAGCACTTCCGGCGCCACTGGGATCACGGTGGGCTTGGCCGTGACGACGGCTGGGGACTCCGGTGCGAAGTCGTTGTCACGAGCATCCTCCGCGAGGCGCCGCAGCCGCGCTGCATGCCATCGCACCTGATCGGGGTCGTCAACGGTCACCGCAACAAGCAACCGGCGCAGCATCCTAAACTCGGCAGCCACGAGCGCCCGACGCCGCAGATGTGGGTCAACCCCTTCGACACGCGCGTTGGCATAGGCCTCGATCACCGAATCCACGGCCTCAGGTGACGCCGCGCTGACCGCATCTGCGAAGTCGTCTGCGGGATCTCCAATGTGAGTCTCACCCCACCCGAGGATCGCGGCCAACGAGCCGCTCGCAGCCGCCCGGACATCGTCGAACGTGGCGAGAATCGACGACCCGGTGAGCGAGCCGTGGACGACCGTGGGGGCGAACCGCCACAGGGTCACGTCGTCAAGGGCCCTCTCCCAGCGTTCCAGAAGCTTCGCGGGGACGTGACCGGTTGAGGCCCCTCGATCGAGGTCAGCGAGGCGGGCAGCGCGGAGAGTGTCGGCGTCGTAGACCGGCATACCCGACTCTTCAACGATCCGACGATCGAGGGCGTGGATGTCCGCGAGGACTCGGCCGAGGTGCCCGGCTAGCCCTGGACCAGCCGGAAGCGCGGCGAGGTCGAGGGGCGATCCCGGGAGCAATGGCGATACTGCCGCGCGGCCCGCATCGACATCGGCAAAGCCGCTGGGCACGGGAACCTGAATGGAGAGCCGGTCTGCCACCGGCCGAGCAACGCTCGCGGCGGCGTCGAGCCGAGCCCCCGCTGCCTCGGTGAGTGGGCACCGCACCACCCAGCGCCGCTCGACGGCATCCGTGACGAACGCGAGGGCGGTGTCACTTAGGGGGTCGGTCTGGACGGCCCGCACCGCGACGGGGTCGAGTCCCGGCACGGCGATGCTGGCCAAGGCGGCGAGGAAGGCGGGGCTGGGGCTCACGGTCCCACGGTATGCCGTGCACGCCCGCCTAAGCTGCACCTCGTGAACCGACGTGTTGTGGCGGCTCCTGATCGGCCCGACTTGCCGACGCTGGCTTTGACGGGCGCCGCGCTCGAGCGGATGGCCCACTGGCGCGAGGAGCCCGAGACCCTCGGGCGGTTGCTCTCCAATCCGGAGACGGTGGTTCTGGAGCTGCGCGGTGACCGACTCGAGGTGACCGAGAACCCTGAAGGCCGAGCGACCCTCGTCCGGCGCTCGCCGCGACCCGCTGACGCCTCCCGCCTTGCCATCCTGCTCGGCGAGGACCCCGGAACCGGACGCCCCTGCGTCGCCGTGGTATCCACCGAGCAACCACCAGGTGAGGGCTGGATCAACCTCCGCGCGGCCGGGCTGACCCTGTCGCCCGCCGACGCGGATCTGTTTGCCACCACCCTAGGGATCGCCAATTGGCATGCGGCCCAGTCGTTTTGTCCTCGATGCGGCGCCCCTACTCGGCCCGAGAAGGCGGGCTGGATCCGGGTCTGTGAGGCCGACGCGACCGAGCACTACCCCCGGACTGACCCGGCGGTCATCGTCGCGGTGACTGATGACGACGATCGGATGCTCTTTGGTCGCGGCATCGCCTGGCCCGAGGGTCAGTTCTCGATGCTGGCCGGCTTCGTCGAGCCGGGGGAGTCGTTCGAGACGGCCGCTGCCCGTGAAGTCCTCGAAGAGAGTGGGGTGCACATCACCGACGTGCGCTATCTCGGGAGTCAGCCCTGGCCCTTCCCGGCCTCGATCATGGTGGCGATGGCAGCGCGGGCACGCACGCTTGAGACGACGCCCGCGCCGGGGGAGATGGCCGAGGTCCGGTGGCTCAGCCGCGATGAGTATGCCGCCCTGTTGCGTTCCGGGTCGATCCGCGTTCCCGGCGGAATCTCGGTCGCGCGCAAGATGATTGCGCAGTGGCTGGGCGCTGATCCTTCGGACGTTGCCGGTGGTGCTCCCCAGTTGCCGTGGCAGGTTGTGAAGCCGCCCGGGCCGACCGCCGCAACGACCGAATAGAGCTCAGCCCGGAACCGCGCGCTAGCCGAGCTTGCGTTTGACCGTCCCGATCGACGGGTTGGTCTCCGCCGAACCATCATGGAAGAGCAGCGTCGGCACCGTCATGTTGCCCCCGTTGACGCTCATGACGAACGCCGCCGCGTCCGGCAGGTCCTCGATGTCGACCTCGGTGAACCGGATGCCTTCGCGCTCCATCTGGCTCTTGAGGCGCCGGCAGTAGCCGCACCACGTCGTCGTGAACATCGTCACGCTGCCCGCAGGCGGCGGGGTGACAGCGCGCTGGTCGTGGCTGGGCATGTTTCTCCTGGGCAATCGCGGCGCCATCGGGGCAAGCTCGCGAGTGTATGCCGCGTCCGGCATCCTGCGAAAGCCCACGCCACGAGATGAACGAGAGATGAACGGCATACCCCATAGGGGGAGACGCGGAGCCCAGTCGAGTGGAACAATGCCCGCCATGGCGAAGTACACCGCGAACGGCACCCGCAAACTCGACACGTTGACCTACGAGACCGAACTCAAGCGCCTCCAGGCCGAACTCGTGACCATGCAGCAGTGGGTCATCGAGACCGGGTCGCGGCTGGTCGTGCTCTTCGAGGGCCGGGATGCTGCGGGCAAGGGCTCCGCGATCAAGCGGATGACCGAGTACCTCAACCCACGTCAGGCCCGGATCGCGGCTCTTCCCGCCCCCACCGAGCGACAGAAGTCGCAGTGGTACTTCCAGCGCTACGTCGAGCACCTGCCGGCTGCCGGAGAGATCGTGCTCTTTGACCGCTCGTGGTACAACCGAGCAGGCGTCGAGCACGTCATGGGGTTCTGCACTGACGTCGAATATGCCCGCTTCCTGCGCCAGGCCCCGTCCTTCGAGCGGATGCTCATCGACGACGGGATCATGTTGCGCAAGTACTGGTTCTCGGTCAGCGACGTCGAGCAGGAAGCCCGGTTCCGTTCGCGCTCCCTCGACCCCATGCGCCGGTGGAAGCTCTCACCGATGGACATGCAGTCGATCACCCGCTGGGAGGACTACTCCCGCGCCAAGGACACGATGATGCAGTTCACCGACTTGGCTGACTCGCCGTGGTACACCGTCGAGTCTGAGGACAAGAAGGCATCTCGCCTCAACGTCATTGCCCATCTGCTCTCGACGGTGCCCTATGAGGCGCTCAACCCCAAGCCGGTCGAGATCCCGCGGCGTCCGGATGCCGTCGGCTATGCCCGTCCGCCCCGCGAGTCCAACCGCTACGTCCCCGACCACGCGCACAGCCTCGAGATCGTGCAGCCCAAGGTCAAGAAGAAGAAGCCGAAGGCCGACAAGCCCGAGAAGTCCGAGCTCACCGATCAGCCGGTCGCTGAGAGCGCCGAGCAAGAAGCCGTGGTCGTGGACGTGGTGACCGAGGCTCCTGCGGCTGCTCCGAAGCCCGCGCCTCGGTCGACCAAGGGACGCACGACCGAGTAGCTCAGCGACCTCGGCTAGGGCCAGCCCTCGTGTTGCGTGAGGCTGTCGGAGGTGGCGCCTAGGATCGAAGCCTCATGAGCCAGGCGCACGGCATACCTCCCGCGGGGTCCTCCGACCCCCGCGATGGTGACCCGATGTCGCGAGCCGATGCGGTCTTGGCGGCTCTCGACCCCGAGCAGCGCGCGGTCGCGTCGGCGCCGCGCGGCCCGATGTGCGTCCTCGCGGGCGCGGGCACCGGCAAGACCCGCGCGATCACGCACAGAATCGCGTTTGGCGTCCATTCGGGCGCCTATCAGCCGCAGCGGGTCCTCGCAGTGACGTTCACCGCGCGGGCGGCGGGGGAGATGCGCACCCGCCTGCGTGACCTCGGGGTGGTGGGCGTCCAGGCCCGCACCTTCCACGCGGCGGCGCTGCGGCAGTTGCACTTCTTTTGGCCGCGCGCCATCGGCGGCGGCGCCCCGGAGGTCGTCCCGGTCAAGGCGCCGATTGTCGCCGAGGCCGCGGGTCGCCTGCGCCTGCAGGTGGATCGCACCACCATCCGCGACCTCGCAGCTGAGATTGAGTGGGCCAAGGTCTGCATGCTGACCCCGCAGTCGTATGCCGCGGCCGCCCGCGCCGCGGGGCGCGACCCGGCCGGGCTCGACGCGACCGCGATGGCGCGGGTGTGGGAGAGCTACGAGGAACGCAAGACAGAGCGGGGGGTCATCGACTTCGAGGATGTCCTGCTGCTCACGGCCGGAATCCTCGCCGAGCGCGACGACATCGCACGGGTGGTGCGCGAGCAGTATCGGCATTTTGTCGTCGACGAATACCAGGACGTCAACGCGCTGCAGCAGCGGCTGCTCGACCTCTGGGTGGGCGACCGCGACGACGTCTGTGTCGTGGGTGACCCCGCGCAGACGATCTACTCCTTCACGGGGGCGACCCCCGATCACCTGCTGGGGTTTGCGCGCCGCTATCCGACGGCTCCGGTCGTGCGGTTGGTGCGCAACTATCGCTCGACCCCGCAGATCGTGGGCCTGGCCAACCTCGTGATCGGGGCCGCTCGGCCGACGGCCGGTGCCCGCGCGGGACGGGAGCGGGTGACCGCCGTCAAGCTCCAAGCGCAAGCTGCCGCTGGTCCCGAACCGGTGCTCACGGCATACGAGGACGATCCGGCCGAAGCAGCGGGGGTCGCGGCCGCGATCCGAGCCATGCTGGACGCGGGGCGCCCGGCCGCGCAGATCGCGATTCTCTTCCGCACCAACGCGCAGTCAGAAGCCTTCGAGTCCGCCCTGTCGCACGCCGACATCCCCTATCTCGTGCGCGGCGGCGAGCGCTTCTTTGCCCGGCAAGAAGTCCGGGCCGCGCTCGTCCTCTTGCGGGGCGCGGTGCGTGGTGACGACGGGAGTATGCCGCTGCCGGACCTCACCCGGGACGTCCTCGGCGGGGCTGGGTGGTCGCCGTCGCCTCCGTCGGCGGGAGGCGCGTTGCGGGAGCGGTGGGAGTCGCTGAGCGCTTTGGCTGCGCTGGCCGACGACCTCGTTGCCGTCAGTCCGCAGGCGCGGATGAGCGACCTGGTGCGCGACCTCGATGAGCGGGCCGCGTCGGCGCATGCCCCGGCGGTGCAGGGAGTGACCTTGGCCTCGCTGCACGCCGCCAAGGGACTGGAGTGGGACGCCGTCTTCCTCGCGGGCTGTAGCGACGGGCTGATCCCGATCACCATGGCTGAGGGTGCGGTTGCGATCGAAGAAGAGCGGCGGTTGCTCTATGTCGGGCTCACGCGGGCGCGCCGCGAGTTGCGATTGTCGTGGGCCGGGGCGCGCAGTCCTGGAGGCCGCGCGACGCGTCGGCCGTCACGTTTCCTCGACCCCGCGAGCGCAATCTTGGGGGAGGGCGCGAAGTCCGCTCCAGCCCGCAAAGCTGGTGCGTCCGGGGCAGGGTCTCGGTCCCCGCGCACTCCAGCACTGCCGACCGTATGCCGTTCTTGCGGAGTCGAATTGACGAAGGCGGCAGCCCGCAAGGTGGGGCGGTGTGACACCTGCCCGCCGACCTATGACGTCGCCGTGTTTGAGGCGTTGCGCGCGTGGCGGGCCGCGGTGGCCAAGGCCACGTCCGTGCCGGCATACGTGGTGTTCACGGACGCGACCTTGACGGCGATCGCGGAGTCGCGGCCCACGCAGTTGACCCAGGTGTCGGCCGTGTCTGGGGTGGGCGCGCGCAAGCTGGAGCTCTATGGGCAGGCGGTGCTCGACGTCGTCGCCGGGGCTGATCCGGCAGAGGTTGCGGCCCGCGCGGTCGAGGCCGATTGAGCCCCCGCGAGACACGCGGAATTAAATCGTTTGCTGTGATGGCGCGGCCGGGTTTACTCTCGGTCTCGCTCAACCTCCGCTACGCCTGGCGTGAGGACCGGACCGATCGACGAAGGGAGGGTGACCTGATGGAGACGATGACGATGACCACGCGCCGCAATGGCACTGGCCTCGCTGGCTCCCGTCGGCGCGCCCACCTGCCGATCGCTGCCGTGGTCAATGGGCCCGTCGCTGTCGGCAGCAATGCCGTTGCGCTCGTTGCCGCCCCGTCCGCTGACTTCGGTTACCCCGTTGTTGTCGGCGCCAAGACCGCCCACCGTTCCGCCCCTGAAGGCACCACTGGCTAAGCACCCTTAGCTGAGAAGCCGACCAGGCCGCGGAACCCACCCAGGGATCCGCGGCCTTCGTGTTTGTCAAGGCCCTCACACCACAGGCGAACCATGAACCCGACCAGCACCCGCACGACAACCAGCACCGACGCGGCAACCGCCGCTGGCACGGCATACCAGACCCACACACCGGGTCGCGAGGAGAAGACGAACGCCACCACCGCGGCGGGACGTCAGGAACAGGAGGTGAGGGGCATGCAGCTGAGCACGCTCATCGAGCTGCAGGAGCAGCTGCTCGACATGGGGGACGACATCCCATGCCGGGAGTACGACGCGGAGCTGTGGTTTGCCGAGCGGCCGGAGGACGTCGAGTTCGCGAAGTCCTTGTGCGGGATGTGCCCGGCGCGGCTGGGCTGCCTCACGGGCGCCCTGGAGCGGCAGGAGCCGTGGGGGGTGTGGGGCGGGCAGCTGCTCGTGCACGGGGCGATCGTCGCGCGCAAGCGGCCGCGGGGCCGGCCGCGGAAGGACGACACCGTCGCCGCGTGAAACGCGCCCTTCGTCCCTGGGGGCGTACCGCGTGCGGGTTGCGGGCAATAGATTGGGCCGATGTCGCCCACGCTGACGATTGCCCAAGACCCGCACGCGGATGCGGTGCTCTCCGAGGACCCGTTTGCCCTCGTGATGGGCATGCTGCTCGATCAGCAGTTCCCGATGGAGCGGGCGTTCGCCGGGCCGGCCGCGCTGCTCGCGCGGTTTGGGACGCTCGACCCGGTTGCGATCGCCGCTGCAGACCCTGGGGAGTTCGCCGATCTCGCGGCCACACCGCCGGCGATCCACCGCTATGCCCGCTCGATGGCGGGCCGAATCCAGTCCCTCGCCGCGACCGTCCTGGAGGACTATGACGGTGTCGCAGAACGGATTTGGACGACCACCGACGACCCGCAGGAGTTGCTGCGCCGGCTCGAAGCGCTGCCTGGTTTTGGTGCCCAAAAGGCCCGGATCTTTGCCGCGCTCCTCGGTAAGCAGCTCGGGGTCCGTCCCGCTGGGTGGCGCGAAACCATCGGCCCGTATGCCGAGGAGGGCTCGTTCCGCTCGGTCGCTGATGTCGTTGACGCCGACTCGCTGCTCAAGGTGCGGGCGTTCAAACAGCAGGCCAAACAAGCCGCTAAGGCCGCCGCTGCCGAGGCGGCCCGTGCTGCGAGCGCAACGCCCGCAAGACCCCGCCCGCAAAGGCGCAGCCCAAGACATCGCGCCGCCGGAAGTCCGACACATGAGCGACGCCGACGTCAGGGGAGTGGTCTTCCCCTTTGCAGGTGAACGCCGCAGCACCTCAGCCGCCGGCCGCGCGATCGTGGCCGATGCCTTGCGCCCGGTCGACCCGATCGGAGCCCAAGCCGCCGCTGCGGAGTCAGGTTGGCGGACGGCATACCCGGAGCATTTCCGCCGCCTCGTCGTGGCTGGGCTCTCCTCGCCGGAGGCCGCGGTCACCATCGCCCAGACGGGCGCAGCCGCGGTTCACGAGCACCTCGCATGGGCGAGTGTCGACGGGTCTGAGGGCACGCTTGCGGAGGCCGTCGCGGCCATCTCTGCGGGCACCGCCCGCAAACCAGCCGCCCCGACCCGCGAACTCCTCACCGAAACCCAACGCGGCACCGGCGCGCCCGAGCGCACGCTCAAGGTGCCCTACCGGGGCGCGCGGCTTGAGGGGTCCGCACTGCGGCAACAACTCGACGATTGGGTGACCCGTGGCATCGTCGAGCCTTCCGTCGCCACCGCGGTTGGCGAGGTCATCGACAACCCCGACTGGCTCGACCTGAGCGACCGCAAGGTCGTCGTCCTCGGCGCGGGCGCGGAGATGGGCCCGCTGCGCTCGGTCCTGCGCTGGGGCGGCGAGGTGGTCGCCCTCGACGTCCCCCGGCCAGACCTCTGGCGGCGCCTCCTCAACGACACCCGCGGGTATGCCGGGTGGCTCCACCTCCCGGTCCGCCCCGGGCCCGAGCATGCCGCCGAGCGCGCGGGCGCCAACCTCGTCACCGAGTGGCCCCTCGTCGGGGATTGGATCATGAGCCACGACGGGCCGCTCGTTATCGGCAACTACGTCTACGCCGACGGCGCCAACAACGTGCGCGTCTGCGCGGCCGTCGACGCACTCACGCAGGTCGTCTCCGCCGCCCGCCCCGACACTGCCCTTGGTTTCCTCGCGACACCAACGGACGTCTTCGCGGTCCCCGGCACCGCAGTCTCACGGTCGGTCGCGGCATACCAACACGCGACGATCAGCCGAGCCGTGCGCTATCCGCTGCGCGCACTGAGCGGCGGTCGCCTCCTCACCCGCAACTACGTGCCCGGGTCAGACCCTGGGCTCAACGACAGCATCGTGCCGCAGCAGGGACCCAACTACCTGCTCGCCAAGCGCCTGCAGCGGTGGCGCGCAACCGCTGCCCGCGCGGCCGGCACCCAGGTGTCACTGCGGGTCGCGCCGCCGACCCGGACCCGGTCGGTCGTCAAGAACCGGGCCCTGGCCGCTGCCTATGCCGGGGCGCACCGCTTCGGGCTCGAGGTCTTCGAACCCGCGACGTCCAACACCCTCATGGCGGCTCTGCTCGTCCACGATCTGCGGACCGGCACTCCGGCGCTCGCCCACCCGTGGGAACATGAGGCGCACGAGGCCGTGCACGGGGGACTATGGACGGCGGCATACGCGCCGCGAAGCGCGCTCGGGCTGGCCGCGATGCTGGGACTGGGCTCGCACTGATGACCGCTTCCGACGCCGTCGCAGCCGCGGAGGCTCCCAGCCCGGTCTGTGCCGTCTGCGGTGCGGTCGCCACCAGCCCCGACGACCCCGTGGTCCTCACGACCTGGGCGCGCGAGCGGGACGGCGAGCGAGACACGTGGACGTGCGCGGACTGCAGCCGTCGGCATGCGCGCGACATCGAAGGCAAACTCGACGTCCAGTGGTGGTGAGGCGCTAGAACCCCAGCGGCGGCAGATCGGCACCCGGCACGCGGTCGCGGACGATCGCACGCCCCGGCACGGTCGCGTCGAGCTGGCAGAGGACGCCGATCCCGCCGAGCCAGACGCGGTGGATGAGCAGGTATTCGGCGGGCAGGTTGAGGCGCATCCCGACGGTGTAGTTGGGGCGACGCGGGTCGTTGATGTGGGTGAAGACCTCGCGCAGCCACTCGCGGGAAAAGTGGAAGTCGTCTGTGCGCAGGGGCGCGAGGAACGGCTCGAGGTATTCGAGGACGCGGACCGCGTCGACGTCCATGCCTTCGCGGACAAAGTTGGTCTCGCGCAGTCCCGCCAGCGTCGCGACGGGGTCACCGCTCAAGGCCACCGTCACCAGGCGCCCCATGTCGTCGGGCAGTCCGGTCGGCAGATGTTTGACCGCGCCAAAGTCGAGCACCCCGAGGCGGCCATCGGGCAGGAGCCGGAAGTTGCCGGGGTGCGGGTCGGCATGCAGGAGCCCGCAGCGCCCCGGTCCGTCGAGCAAGAACGCCATGTATGCCGTCCCGGCCGCGTCCCGCTCGGCGGCGCTTCCGTTGCTGATGATCTGCGAAAGGGGTTGTCCCTCAAGCCATTCCGAGACGATGACCCGCTCGCTGCCGGCGACGACCTTGGGGACGGCGATGACCTTGTCGCGTGCGAAGGCCTTGGCGAAGGCCTTCTGGTTGCTGGCTTCGAGGCGGTAGTCGAGTTCTTCGGCCATCCGTCCGCGGAGTTCTTCGAGGACCGGGTTGATTTCGATGCCGGGGATCCACGCGGTCGCGACTTTGGCCACGCGTGACACCTGGGCGAGATCGGACAAGAGGGCCTTGCCCGCGCCGGGGTATTGCACCTTGACCGCTACGTCACGGCCGTCACGCCACACCGCTCGGTGGACCTGACCAATCGAGGCCGCCGCTGCGGCATTGTCGTCAAACGACTGGAACCGCCGCCGCCACTGCGGTCCCAACTCGGTCGCCATGACCTCGTGCACCCGCTCTGGCGGTAGCGCGGGCGCGGAGTCTTGGAGCTTGGTGAGCATCGCCCGATACGGTCCGGCGACATCCTCGGGCAGCGCCGACTCGAAGATCGACAGCGCCTGGCCGAACTTCATCGCCCCGCCCTTGAGCTCGCCCAAGACGGTGAAGAGTTGCTCCGCGGCACGGGCTTGCATTTCGGCGGCCACGAGCTCTGCCGGGCGCCCCCCGATCCGCTTGCCGAGCCCGAGAGCCGCGCGGCCGGCATACCCCATCGGGAGCGTCGCCAACTTGACGGCGCGAGCGACGGCGTTGATCGGGAGGTCGGTCACTTCGCCATTGTCTCCCGCTCCGGGCCGATCTGTGCCACCGGGGGATTG
The DNA here is from genome assembly GCA_016715285.1 of Actinomycetales bacterium. Taxonomy (GTDB): domain Bacteria; phylum Actinomycetota; class Actinomycetes; order Actinomycetales; family Dermatophilaceae; genus Phosphoribacter; species Phosphoribacter thorii. Next base: position 180,252 of record JADKAO010000003.1, read on the forward strand.
CGGGGTGGGGCGTCACTGCGGCATGCGCACTGGGGATGCTGCGGCCACTTGCGATAGTCGACGCGCGGCCACGGGCCTTCGAGGTCGAGGGTAACGCCGGGCGGCAGTGGTCGACCATCGAGGAATGCCGTCACGATCATCGCGGTCACCGCCACCGCGAGCGGAGTGACGTCCGGGGCGGTCTCGAGGAGAGCGGTGTGGCCGAGGTCTGGCGCCTGGGTCAGCAAGGTGGGTCGAAAGGCATCGGCATCGCACTGGTGACGCTCGACGCAACCGACGCACGCGGCCCCTGCCGTGCCTGTCCTGCTCGACTCCCCTGCGCCAGCAACGAGCGGTCCGACGGTGACGTGGCTGCCCGCATCAGCGACCGCTAGATGTGCCACGCCGAGGCGCCGCCAGGGCTCGGCCCGCTCGGGCGCAACTCGTCCCGCACCGCTAACGATGACCAAATCTGGGACCTCATAGGAGTCTCTCCCCGGCGCGGGCGACGATGGCAGGGCCTCATCGAGGCACCATGCCCCCTGGTCTACCCTTCCGACCCCCGCTGCCGTGAGAGCTCGGGTGAGCTGCACGGCATACGGGCCATCACATCCAACAAGAACCCGAGCGCGTTCGCGGCGCCACGATGACCGGCGAGCAGGGGCGTTCTCGCTGAGCATGTCGAGCGACTGAAGCATCGCGATGAGCTCGTCGACTCGAGACTCCGGGATCCCGTGGGTCGTTGCGATCTCCACCAGGGCGGTCCGAGTATGCGTGCCGTCAAGGCGCCGCAGGATGGCGAGATCGCCCGAGTCGATGCCGTAGATCACCGGTGCATCGGGTGCCAGACCGAGTTGCACCGTGGCGACGCCCCGGCGCAGCGGGCGACGATGCCACGGGAGGTGAGGACGAGCGGCCATAACGGGACTCTGACAGACCCAGGTATGCCGTGTCGGCGGCTATCCACAGGCCGCGTCGCCCGGGCGGCGCGTGAATGCTGCGCTCGATGGTGACCGATACTCGGCCCGGGCATGCCACAGGGCAGCACCGCCGTTGGCGGATGCTGCCCTGTGTGGTCGCGCCCGTGGGGGCGCTACCCGCGACTCAGGCCTTGCCGAGGATGCGGTTGAGGTTGGTGCCGCACTCGGGGCACTTGCCCTTGGCCATCCGGCGGCCGTTTTCGCTCACAACGACCTTGCCCTCGGCGGTGCGCTTGGTCTTGCACTTCACGCAGTAGAACTCATAAGTCTCGTCTGACACGTCGTACTCCTTTGTCTTTGGGTGGGATCTCCGCGCGACATCGGGCGGGATGCTCGTGCTCACCCTAAACCAGCCTAAGCACGCCTCCGTGCACGATTGGGCTCGGCGCGCACATTTCCTGGCCCACCGTGGCGCCCGCAGGATGCGCCTCACATGAGGTCAGTGACCGCGCAGGAGGCCGCACAGAGGACCGACTAGCTAGTCTAAAAACCATGACGAGCCCCCGCTGGTGGACGACCCCTCTTGAGCACCTTCGAGCGGAAGTCCGGGAGGTGGGCACCCGCAGAGTCGCGGTGGTGACCTTCGATCAGCCCGACAAGCGCAACGCGATGTCCGACGAGATGACGGCCTCGTGGGTGACGCTCATGCGCGAGCTGCGCGAGGACCGTGACCTGGCAGCGGTGGTCGTGACGGGCGCGGGGGCGGCATTCTGCGCGGGCGGGGACCTCACGTGGATCGCCTCCGAGCCCGACGCCACCGTCATCGACCTGCGGCATCGGATGCTCGCGTTCTATCGCTCGTGGCTTTCGATCAAGGCGCTCGAAGTGCCCACGATCGCCGCCATCAATGGTCACGCCATCGGGGCCGGGCTCGGGGTCGCGCTCGCCTGCGACATCAGGTATGCCGCAGCCGACGCCAAGCTCGGCGTTCCTTTTACGTCCCTGGGCCTTCACCCCGGGATGGCAACGACCTGGTCGATCGCCAATGTCGCCGGGCTGGCCGTCGCGCGCGATCTGCTCCTGACCGGACGCATCGTCACCGGCGACGAGGCTCTCGCGATGGGCCTGGTCTCGCGGTCATTGCCGCGCGAAGACGTCCTCACGACCGCGCTCGCCGCTGCTGAGGGGATCGCGGCCGCCGCCCCGATCGCCAACAAACTCACCGTCGCGGCCTTGCGAGACGGCGGACACGCGACCTTCCACGACGCCATCGAGTGGGAGGCGCTCGCCCAGTCGGTCACCTTGGCGACCGAGGACCTGCAAGAGGGCATCGCCGCGGCATCACAGCGGCGCGCACCCGCTTTCCGGGGCAAGTAGCCCCCTTTCCGTAGGCCCTGTCAGTCCCACGGCATACGCTCTCGGGCATGACCAGCGCGCCCTCTCCCACGCTCCCCGGTATGCCGGAGATCGAGGTGCGCCGGAGCGCGCGGCGGCGTCGCACGGTGAGCGCCTATCGCGACGGCAGCCGGGTCGTCGTGCTCATTCCGGCCCGCTTCACCGCGGCACAGGAGCGCGAGTGGGTCGCCAAGATGGTGGCCAAGGTCGCTGCCAACCAGGGCCGCACCCGCCGGTCGGACGCCGACCTGCTCAAGCGGGCAGGCGAGTTGTCGCGGGCCTACCTGGAGGGGAGGGCGCGCCCCACGTCAGTGCGATGGGTGACCAACCAGCGGACGCGGTGGGGGTCCTGCACTCCGAGCGAGGGCACGATCCGGCTCTCGACGCGGCTGCAGGGCATGCCTGGGTATGTCGTCGATTACGTCTTGCTCCATGAGCTGGCGCATCTATTGGAGAGTGGGCATGGGCCAGCGTTCTGGGACTTGTTGAGCGCCTATCCTCAACTGGAGCGCGCTCGCGGCTATCTCGAAGGCGTGGCCGCGACGGCTGGTTTGGACTTGAGCGACGAGTGACAGATGGTGCGGGGCGTGACCCGTGCCTATCGACTGGTGAGGTGACGAACGCATGAGCCAGGGCACTGTGTCTGGGGGCAACCTGCTCTCTGCCAGGGCAGCCCGACCGCCGGCCCGGTCGAGTCGACGCCGGTCGCCGGGATGGATGCCCAACCAGCACGGCGCCTGGGCGATGCTCGCAAGTCCCCTCCTGGTCGGCGCCATCGCCTCCGGGCTCGCGCCGATTCACCTGCTGATCGCGGTCTTCTGGTTCCTCGGCTACTTCACCTTCTTCGCGACCAGCCTGTGGCTCAAGTCGGGTCGCAAGGCACGCTTCCAGCAGCCCGTCCTGGTCTACGGAGCCGCATCGGCCGCGGTCGGGGCGCTCACGGCATACCTGCGGCCGGACCTGTTGAGGTGGGCCCCGCTGTTCCTGCTGCCGCTGGGGGTTGGGCTCTGGGCCGCCGCCCACCGGCAAGAGCGCGCCCTGCTCGCTGGGGTGACGACCGTCGTGGGGTCGGCCTTCATGACCGTTGTTGCCTACAGCGCGGGCGGCGGCACCGACTGGGCGCGTGGCTGGTGGCTGGCCGCCGCGCAGTTCCTCTACTTCGGTGGGACCGTCTTTTACGTCAAATCGATGATCCGCGAGCGGGGCAATGACCGCTTTAGGGCCGTGAGCGTGCTCGTGCACGTGGTGGCCGCGATCGTCCTCGCATTCCGATCGCCTTGGCTCGCAGCCGTTTTCGTTGTGCTTGCCGCGAGGGCATGGGTGGTGCCGCGCTACCAGCTCACGCCGAAACAGGTCGGAATCGGTGAGATCGGCTCGACCGTCGTGGTCGCCCTGGTATCTCTCGCGACCCTCTGAGAGCGGCGGTCAGAGGAGCCGACGCGAGGCGGTGATGAGGTCGCCGAGTTCGTCGGCAACGGTGGCTGGCAAGCCATCGAGCGGCCACCACGCCACGTCGAGGGACTCCTCGCTGACAGTGGGCTCAGCGCGTGTCGCGGTGACCGCGGCAAAGCGCACATCCCAGTGATAGCGGCAGCGACCGAAGTCACCGACGAGGCGGTGGCGATCCAGTTGGGCGATCTCCGGGATCACCGCGACCTGCGTGAGCCCCGACTCCTCCCGGATCTCGCGAACCGCAGCCGCGAGCACGCTCGGGTCAGAGGGCTCCAGATGGCCGCCGAACTGGAGCCACAGTCGAGCCTTGCGGTGGTGAGTCAGCAGCACGTGCTTGTGGCTGTCATCGAAGACGAGGGCGCTCGCGGTGAGATGGCCAGGGGGACCTGCCTTGGCCACCGCCAACGGGTCATCGGCGAGCAACTGGAGGTACTCGTCCCGCAGGCTCGCCTGCTCCGGCGAGGGAGGTGCCCACGACCCCAGGAGGGCGTTCGCGTCCGACACCAGATGCGCGTATGCCGCCTCCAGCCACGCAGGAGGGGTGTCCGCCGCCGCTAGGTCGGGTCTGGTTCCGCGCTCGCGCTGTAACGGGCTGTCACTCGGGGTCACGCGTCGCCGTCAGCTTCGGACAGGAGCCGATCTAGCTCCAAGTCCATCGCATCCGGCTGCGGCGGGGCCGCCCGACGATCGACATAGCCGAGTGGGTCGTCGAGGTCGTCGGCGGTCGGGGCAAGGTCGGGGTGGTCCCACGACGCGTCGCGCAACGGCATACCTCCGCGATCGAAAAGCGCAGCCCACAGGTTGGTCGCATCGCGAAGCCGTCGTGGCTCGACGTCGAGACCGACAAAGCCGGCGAAGGCCTTCTGGGCTGGCCCACCGACCCGGCGACGGCGGGCTGCCTCGCCGAGGGCCGCTGCTTGCGGCAGGTGAGGAGCGACGGCCGCGGCGGTGACGAGATCAACCCAGCCTTCGACGAGCGCCAAGGTGGCGCCCAAGCGGTCGAGAGCCGATTGTTGCTGCGGCGTCGGGGTGGCGGCGAAGAGCTGAGCTTGCGACATCGCCTCGTTGAGTGCTGCCGGATCACTCATGTCGACCGAGCCGATCGCCGCCTCGATGGCCGAGACGTCGATCGTGACGTGCCGGCCGTAGTCGCGGACCGCCGCCTCGATTTGTGGCCCGAGCCAGGGCACTCCCGTGAAGAGGCGCACCCGGGCAGCCTCCCGAACCGCGAGGTAGAGCCGGACCTGGGCCTCATCGATCCCCAGATCGGCCGCGACCTGAGCAACCTGAGCAGGCATCAGCGCGACGATGCCGGGGTCGGTGACGGGCAAGCCAACCTCGGTGCCACTCACGACGTCAGCCGCGAGCGCTCCAACGCCCTGTCCGAGCTGCGCCGCGAACATGCCACTTGACATCTGCTCCATAGCGGGCGTGACCTGACCCAACAGGGCTGACAGAGGAGTGTCGGCGCCACCGAGCTGGGCGAGAAGCGACTCGGGGAGCCCGAGTGCGCGGAGGTCGAGGTTCTCAGTGCCCTCGGCGAGACGGTCGAGCTGAGCCTTCATCGCCGATTTGGCCGCGCCAGTCACGCCTTCGGCCACCGGCTCCACGAGCCGGAACCACGCCGGCATGGTCGCCTCAACCCACTCGGCCCGGCTCCACGCCTGACCCTGAGCGTCGGGCACCTCAAGGGTCGTCACGGGGTCGAGCCACAAGGAGGCAACTGCCACTGCTTCGCTGGCCTCACGTCGCTGGTGCTCAGTGATGCTCGCGTCAGCGCCCACTTGAGCGACGACCTTTCGCGCGAGATCCGTCGCCGTTGCGACCCGTGCATTCGGATCTGAGGAGCCGAACAGCGCCTGCATCTGTTGGTGCATCATCGCGGCCATCGGCGAGGACGCGGGATCTTGCTGCAGCGCAGCCATCATCTGCGCCAACTCAGGCGGGAGTTCGACGTCCGGGCCGAAGAGTTGGGCGAACAGCGCGGCGAAGTCGGGCATCGACTCGTCACGGTCGGCCATGGTGAAGCTCCCTGCTTTGGCGAGGTCCGGCGTGGATATGGGTATGAGGCTATCGATTCGTGACTTCCGCCGAGGGCCGAGCCTGAAAGGATGGTCTACGGGTAACAACCGTAAGGAGGGTGGCGTGAGTTCCCAGGGGCAGGGGCCGGGATCGGAGCGCGAAGGAGCTTCGTCACGTCCGCACGCTGCGCTGACCGTCGCGGTGGCCGACGCCACGAGCGCGATCGGGCGTGCCGTCGTCGAGGCTCTGCACGCCGCCGCTCAGCGCGCTCCCGAATGGGCCGAACCCATCGCGCTCGGACCCAGTGCTGACGCGACCGTCCCCGCGAGGTGGCGAATTGCCGAACTCAACACCCCCAATCTGGCCCGCCATCTCGAGGACGTTGATGTCCTCGTCTGGTCCGCGGCAGTCACCGACCTCGAAGCGACCCTCTCGATCTCGGCACACAAGCGCCGCGAACGCACTCTCGAGACGGCCCGGGCCATCGCCACCTCGGCGGCGGCCGCCGGCGTCTCCCGTCTGATTGTCGTGACCTCGGCCATGGTCTACGGCGCTGCACCCGACAATCCGGTACCGCTGCTCGAGGACTCGCCGCTCCGCGCCGAACGTGACGCGGGCATCGTCGGAGACCTGCTGGCCGTCGAGGAGGTCATGGATCAGGCTCGCCGGGTCCACCCCGGTCTGGCGATCACCATGGTGCGACCAGCGGCGATGGTCGGTCCAGGGGTCGACACCATCGTGACCCGGCACTTCGAGGCCCCGCGGCTGCTCACAGTCAAGGGCGCCAATCCCGCGTGGCAGTTCTGCCACGTCGCGGATCTCGCGTGCGCCGTGCTCCTCGTCGCCACCCACCAGCCCGCCCCCGTCGTGACTGCGGGTTCGGAGGGCTACCTCACCCAAGAACGTGTCGAAGCACGCACGGGGATGCGGCGAGTTGAACTCAGCGCGAGCGCGGCCTTAGGGACGGCTCAGCGCCTCCACCGCTTTGGGGTTTTGCCGGCCCCTGCGAGCGAACTCGCTCTGGCCATCCACCCCTGGGTCATCGATTCGGCGACGTTGCGAGCGGTCGGATGGCACCCGGCATACGACAACGAAACCTGCCTCGGAGTTCTCCTGGAGACCATCCGTGGTCGCCGCGCCGTTGCGGGCCGCCGGGTCGCTCCCAAGGAGGCCGCGCTGGGCGCCGCGAGCGCTGCAGTGGCCCTCGTCGGCACCGCCGCGGTGCTCCGTCGCGCCCGCAAGAGGTAACCTCCCGCCAGGCTGCCGCAGCGGTGGACCATCGGATCGGGATCGAACACAGGGGAGGTGCGCGTGAGCGTTCCTGGTGCCGAACCCATCGTGGCTCTGGCCGAAGTGCGGGATGGACCCCTCTCAATCGACGAAGTCGTGAACGCCGTGCGCCACAACTCCGCGGGCGCGATCGCCGTCTTCGTCGGTCAGGTTCGTGATCACGACTCCGGGCGCGGCGTCGCGAGCCTGAGCTACTCCTGCCATCCCGCCGCCACGGATGCTGCGCTCGCGGTTGCGGTCGAAGTGAGTGGCTCCCGGCCCGGGTGTCGAGTCGCGGTCACGCATCGCGTGGGTGACCTCGCCGTGGGTGAGGTGGCGATCGTCGTTGCGGCGAGTGCCGCTCACCGAGACGACGCCTTTGAGGTATGCCGTGCGCTTGTGGACGCGGTCAAGAGCCGGGTGCCGATCTGGAAGCATCAGGTGTTCACCGATGGGTCGGACGAATGGGTGGGTGTCTCATGAACGACCATCCGCGGGCACCCAAGAAGTCCACGATCCAGCTGGCGGTCGGGGTGTTTGTCGCCGTCGGTCTGGGTGCCGCAGCAGCCTTGGTGCCGATGCCCTACGCGATCATCAGTCCTGGGCCTGCAACGGATGTCCTTGGGAGCAGCACGGGGAAAGACGGGACCGCCACTCCACGCATCATCATCGAGTCAGCCCAGACCTATCCAACGACCGGTTCGCTGGACTTCACGACTGTCAGTGTCCGCGGCGGACCGGGATATCCGGTCAATGTTGTCGACGTACTCCGAGCCTGGGTGGATCCAACCCGCGAGGTCCTGCCAGTCGATGAGGTCTTCCCGCCGCAAGCAACCAAAGAGCAAGTGGCAGAAGAGAATCGGGCCGAGATGTCAGTTTCGCAGCAGGAAGCGTCGGCGGTGGCTCTCCGGGCGCTCGGCTACACCCTGACGCAGGAAGTCGTCATCAGTTCGGTTCCCGCGGGCTCTCCCAGCGAAGGGCAACTCAAAGCCGGGGACATCCTCGTTTCGGTCGGCGGCGCCACCGCGTCTGACGCGGACGCCATCCGGGCTGCCGTCCAGCGGGTCACAGTTGGCGACGCCGTTGACGTCGTAGTGACGCGTGACGGCGCGAAAGTGACCGCCAAGCCGAGCACTCGCCAGGCCTCTGACGGGCGGACGATCCTCGGCATCGTGCTCACCCCCACCTACAAGCTCCCATTCCCCGTCAAGATCGACGCTGGCAACGTGGGCGGCCCGAGCGCAGGCCTGATGTTCAGCCTGGGGATCTACGACAAACTCACCGAAGGCGCGATGACGGGGGGTGCCAAGATTGCCGGCACGGGCACCATCGACGACAGCGGCAAGGTCGGCCCGATTGGCGGCATACGGCAGAAGGTCGTGGGCGCTCAGCACGCCGGTGCGACCTTCTTCCTTGCCCCCGAAGCGAATTGCGCTGAACTCGCGGGAAAAGTGCCAGAAGGGATCACGGTCGTGAAGGTTGACACGTTCGACACGGCAAAGAATGCCGTCGTTGCCATCGGGCACGGCGACACCTCGTCGCTGCCTCGGTGCGGCCAATGACGACGCCACCACCTGGAGGCATCCCGCAGGTCGTGACCGACCCGCTGTCGGTCGTGGCGGTCGAGACCGAGCGGCACGTGGCCGCGAGTGGCTGGGATCAGCCCACCAGGCTCTTCGCGTTGGTCGACACCGCGCAGTTGCTCGAACGCGAGCCTCACCTTGCGAGTGGCCTGACGGCTGCCGACCACGCTCCCGGAGCGCTCACGGCCATCGAGCAAGAGGGTATGCCGGTCACGACCGATCTGTTCTCGCTCCTGGGGCAGATCGCGTGGCCGGACGAAGTCACCGGATGTGCGGTGGCAGTCGAGCGCATCGTCGTGCCGCCGGAAGCAGAGCGAGACCTGCCGAGCAACCCAGATGCCGCGTTGGAGGCTTTGGCGGCGCACCCCGATCGACGCGACATCAGACTGGTGGTCGCCGTCGCTCGCAACGGCGGAAGGGTGTGTTTGCTGCGCCAACGCGACCACGATCGAGATGACCGGGTCGCCACCGGCAGCGACCTCGCGCCAGGTCTGGTAGCGGCGCTCCAGGCGACCTTCCAGGACTGAGTTTCAGTCGCGGCGTGCCGCCTGGGCGCGAGCGGAAGCGCCCGGCATACCCCCACGTAGGTATCGTGAGGCGCGTGAGTGATCGCGAGATGCCCTGGCCGCCGGACCCTGACGACCCTCCCCACTCGGGTGGTGACGGTCCGCGAGGTCCGCAGGGGCCAGGAAGGTCTCATGGCGCGCGCGGCCCGATGGGTCCACAGGGTCCTGACGGTCCCCAAGGGCCTCAAGGGCCTCAGGCGTCGCATCCACCGCTGATCCCTCGCCGCTCGCCGCTCGCCCTCACCGGGCTGATCTTGGCGATCCTCGCGATGATCGTGTCTGCATTGTCCCAGGTGTGGACCGAAGTCATGTGGTTCGACTCGGTGAGCTTCCCGTCGGTCTTCACCACCAAACTTGGCGTCCAACTGCTCCTGGGGGTCCTCGGCGGTGGGGTCACTGCTCTTCTGGTTTGGTCCAGTCTCTGGTTGGGCCATCGCCTTCGGCCCATTTATGCCCCATCGACGCCCCAACAGGATGCCCTCGACCGTTATCGGGCGGCGCTCGAACCGATCCGCAAGCTCGGCACGCTCGTCCTTCCGGTCGTCGTGGGCGTGGCGACCGGTCTCGGCGCCGCTCAGCAATGGGAGCCCTATCTGCTGTGGCGCAACCAGCAACCGTTTGGGACAACCGACCCGCATTTCGGCCTAGATGTCGGGTTCTTCGTCTTCGCGTTGCCGTGGTGGACGTTCCTGGTGACCTTCCTGTCGATGGCGGTCATCCTGGCGGCGATCGCTGCCGCCTTCACGCACTACGTCTACGGCGGCCTGCAATTCGCCAACCGCGGCCGTGGCACCACACGATCCGCGCTGATCCATGTGTCGGCGCTGCTGGCCGGCGTGGTTTTGCTACGCGCGGCGGGGTACTGGCTGGAGCGGTACACCCTGTCGCTGCAGACGTCACGGCTCATGACCGGTGTGCAATACACCGACGCCAATGCGGTGCTGCCGACGAAGTCGATCCTCGCGATCGCGTCGATCATGTGCGGTGCGATGTTCCTGTCGGTGATCTGGACCCGCTCGTGGCGTTTGCCCGTCGTGGGCACCGTGCTGTTGCTCGTCGTGTCAGTCGTCGTCGGCGGAGTTTTCCCGGCGCTGATCCAAAACCTCAAGGTCAACCCGAGCGAGATGTCGCTCGAGGCTGAGTATCTCGGCAAGAACATCGCCGCGACGCGCACGGCATACGGGCTGGACGAAATCGACGTCACGGCATACCGCCCTGCGGTCGTGGCCACCCCCGAGAAGTTGCGTGCCACCGCGGCGGCGATCCCTGGGCTGCGGCTCGTCGACCCCAATGTCGTGTCGCCCACCTTCAAGCAGTTGCACGCGGTCCGCAACTACTACGCCTTTGCTGACCCGCTGGACGTCGACCGCTACGAGATTGACGGCGTCGCGAGCGATGTCGTCGTTGCGGCCCGCGAGTTGGATCTCGCTGGTGTGCCTGCGGGACAACGGAATTGGCTCAATGACCACACGGTTTATACGCACGGCTACGGCATCGTCGCGGCATATGGCAACCGTCAGAACGCAGGGCAGCCGGTGTTTATCGAGTCTTCAATCCCGTCGGGTAAGGGGCTTGGGGAGTACGAACCACGGATCTACTTCGGTGAGAAGTCGCCCGAGTACTCGATCGTCGGCGCGCCCGCAGGGGCCTCGCCGCGAGAGTTCGACTATCCGGCCGAAGGCGACACCCAGCAGGTCAACAACACGTATGCCGGGACCGGCGGGGTCGCGCTGGACAACAGCCTCAAGCGGCTTGCGTACGGCGTGAAGTATCGCGAGATCAACTTCTTGCTCTCGGACACGGTCAATGCGAGCTCGCGGCTCTTGGACTACCGCACGCCACGTGAGCGCGTGGCGCGGGTGGCGCCTTGGCTGACCCTTGACGGTAATGCCTATCCCTCGGTGGTGGACGGCCGGATCGTGTGGATTATCGACGGCTATACAACGACCGCCAGCTATCCCAACTCACAGCTGAGCCAGATGTCGCAGTCGACGTCGGACTCGGTGACGACCCGAGGGCGGAGCGTCTCGGCGCTGGAGCAGGGGCAGGTCAACTACATCCGCAACTCGGTCAAGGCGACCGTGGATGCCTTTGATGGTTCGGTGTCGCTCTACCAGTGGGATGAGGCGGATCCCATCCTCAAGGCGTGGATGGGCGCCTTCCCGGGCGTCGTGAAGCCGCTCTCGGCCATCAGTGGGTCGCTCATGTCGCACCTGCGCTATCCCGAGGACCTGCTCAAGGTGCAACGGACGTTGTTGGCGCGCTATCACGTGACCGACCCGGGCACGCTCTATAGCGGGCAGGCCAACTGGCGGGTGCCCTTGGACCCGACGCAGGAAACTCGGACGTCGGATCAGCCGGCCTATTACTTGTCGATCGCGATGCCGGGGCAGACCGCTCCGGAGTTCTCATTGACGACGAACTTCATCCCTGCTGGCACGAGGGACACACGTGAGGTGTTGACCGGCTTCTTAGCGGCCGAGTCGAATGCCGGCAAACAGGCCGGGGTGAAGGGACCGACCTATGGGCAGCTGCGGTTGCTCGAGTTGCCGCCAGACAGCAACCTCAATGGTCCCGGTCAGGTGCAAAACACGATCAACTCATCGAGCCAATCGTCGAAGGCCTTCTCGCTGACGTTGTCTCAGTTCTTGAGTTCGGCTCGGCAGCAAGGAAACTCGGTGATTCTGGGCAACCTGCTCACGTTGCCCATGGCTGGCGGCATGCTCTTTGTCGAGCCGATCTACCTGCAGGGCAGCGCGTCGAACCCGTTCCCCTTGGGCCGAGCGATCGTCGTGGCGTTTGGTGACAAGTTGGCGTGGTCCGACACCCTGGAGGGCGCGCTCAACGAGTTGTTCGGTGCGTCTGTGGCCTCCCCGACGACACCGACCACTCCCACGACACCAACCACTCCCACCACTCCGACCGCGCCGACGACTCCCGCCACGCCTGGGGCTGGGACGCCGCTGGCTCAGGCGATCGCGGATGCGCAGCAGGCGTATGCCGATGGCGAAGCGGCGCTGCGGGCGGGAGACTTCACGGCATACGGAGAGGCTCAAAAGCGGCTGAAGGACGCCCTCGGGCGGGCTGCCGCAGCCGCGCCAACGGGGTCGATGACGGTGACGCCGACGTCGGGCCCTTCCCCGACCACGGGACAGTGATGGCGCCGGGAGTCAACACGCGATTTGGTCGTCTGTCAGGCGTCACGTATGGTTACGCCTACCGACGCGGGGTGGAGCAGCTCGGTAGCTCGCCGGGCTCATAACCCGGAGGTCACAGGTTCAAATCCTGTCCCCGCTACCAAATCCGTTCGGACGCAAGGCCTTCGACTTCGGTCGGAGGCCTTCTGCGTTAGTTGGCAGACCGTGGCGAGTGCCAGATTCGCACCACCTCGGCGAGGTAATCTCGCAGGCGTTCGGTCAGGGCGACAATCGTGCGTTCGGCGTAATGCCCTCGCACCCAGGTCGCATGCAAGGTGAGCCGCAGCGGAGTGTCGCCGTCGTAAAGGTGGATGGCATGGAGCCCGAACCGGGGTCGCTCGGTCAGCACCGCAACGCCCCGGCCTGATGCCGCAATAGCCTGGGCCATGAGTTCGACCTCTGAATCCACGGTCACCTGCGCGGTCAGGCCACGGCCGGCGAGGGTGCTCTCGAGGATGACGCGCGACATGTTCTCGCGGCTTTGCAGGATGAGCGGCTCATCGACAAGTTCGCCCACATCAAGACGCGGTATGCCGTCCCGCGCGAAGCGGTGACTCGGATGGACCTGGACACAGACCGGCACGTCGCCGAGCACGCGCGAGTCGAGTGAGGTGGCAGCCGGGCCAGCGCAAATGACGATGTCAGCGCGTCCGAGCGACTCATCCGGCGGTCGGAGGGCCGGATGATCGAATGCCGTCACGAGCGGGTCGCCATCGCCGAGCTCGGCGACAAAGGGAGCAAGCACCTCGTTGAGCGTGGAGAGCGGCGCGGCAATGACGAGCCGCACGGGCTGCCCACTCGAGAGGGCAGCCGTCGCCTCGCCCAGACGGTTGGCATGGTCGAGCAGGTCACGGGCGAGTGTCGCAAAGAGCGCGCCAGCGCGGGTGAGTTGCAGCCGACCCCGCTCGCGAGTGAAGAGCGCAAACCCGACTTCGTGCTCCAACGCTGACAGTTGTCGGCTGAGCGCTGGCTGCGCGATGTGGAGTCGTTCCGCAGCTGCGGTGACCGTGCCGAGCTCAACAATCGTGAGGAAGGCTTCGAGGCGCCCAAGGCTCAACATCGCGCCATCGTACGCACGGGCGGCCTCCCGGCTATCGCAGGGCGAGCATTCTGAACCGCGACAGTATGCCGATACGGCATACCTTGCTGTCGAATCGGTATTGGACGCAGTGGCGACCCGACTCCGACACTGGCGCTAACCGTCACTAGGCAGCCTCCCTCCCCACGACGTACCAGCGACGAAGGGACACCGATGTCCGAGTCACCCAAGGAAGGGTCGTTCTTCGACCAACCCACCGTCCCCACGTCCGGGCTGGAGGGGGAGATCCTCCAAGCGACCTTCGTCGAGCGCGGTGACGACGGCTACCACCACAGCCTGTCCAATCTGCAGATCCAGATGATCGCGATTGGCGGCGCAATTGGTGTCGGGCTGTTCCTCGGCGTCGGAGCGCGGCTGCAGTCGGCCGGGCCCGCGCTCATCGTGAGCTATCTCATCGTGGGCTCGCTCGTCTATGCGCTGATGCGGGCGCTTGGACAAATGGTGCTTTATCGGCCGACGACCGGGGCCTTTGTGTCCTATGCCCGGGAGTTTGTCTCGGATCGGTTCGCCCACATGACCGGGTGGATCTACGTCACTCTTGCGGCGCTCGCAGGGATTGCCGAGCTGGCAGCTATTGGCGTTTACGTGAAGTTCTGGTTGCCTGACCTGCCGACGTGGATCCCCTCCTTGGTCGCGATCGGCGTCATCGCGGGCGTGAACTTCCTGTCAGTCAAGGCCTTTGGCACGATCGAGCTCGCTGCGGCCGGGGTCAAAGTGGTGGCCATCATCCTCTTCCTCATCACCGGTCTCGGTGCCGTGCTGCTCACGTTCTTTGGGCGTCAGGTGGGCCAGGCCAGCGTCTCCCACTTGTGGGACCACGGCGGCTTCTTCCCGAAGGGAATCTGGGCGGTCATTGTCGTCATGCAGGGTGTGGTCTTCTCGTTCTCAGCCGTCGAGATTGTGGGTATCTCGGCAGGTGAGGCCAAGGATCCGCTCGTCACGATGCCCAAGGCAATCAACAGCGTCATCGTCCGGATCGGGCTCTTCTACATCGGCGCCATCCTGGTCTTGTCGATGCTGCTGCCGAGCCAGCAATACAGCGGTAAGGAATCGCCATTCGTCACGGCGCTCGGCAGCCTCGGTGTCACGGGGCTCGCTGGGGTGATGAACTTCGTGGTCCTGACCGCGGCCATCTCCGGCGTCAACGCCACCTTGTATGCCGCGGTGCGCCTCCTGCGGAATCTCGCCGCCAACGGGCGCGCGCCATCGGTGACCAACCGGATGAGCTCACGTGGCGTGCCGGTCGGGGCCTTGACCAGCATTGGCACGGTCTTCTTGCTCGGCGTCATCCTCATCTTCTTCGCCGGTGCCAGTGATGCTTTCGAAATCGTCCTCGGTGCGGTGGCGGTCTTCATTCTCTTTGGGTGGATCGCCATCTTCGTGTCGCACTTGGGGTTCTTGAAGGCGGTTGACGCTGGTCGAGTGCCGCGTCCGGTCTTCCGAGCTGGCGGCAAGCGGGTCGACGTGCTGTGCTTGGCCTTCCTCGGGGCCTTGGCACTGTGGATGATCTTCGACACGAGCAATCCACACTGGTACTACGCGCTCATTGGTGCGGTGGTGCTCCTGGGTGGGTTGACGCTGATGTATGAGTACTACTCGCGCAAGCATCCCGTCACTCCATCGACATAGATCGCGGATGCCGAGGTAGATCGAAGAAACTCGACGTCGCTCAAGGGAGCTGGTGACCGTGGCCCATGACCTGCTGATCCGCAACGCACGACCCGTGCGGATAGATCGCGCCGATCCGATGCTGGGTGACGCGGCGGGTGAACCGATGGATCTGCGGATCCGCGATGGGCTGGTCGTGGAGATGGCGCCGGGACTCCCTGAGGACGGCGCACGCATCCTCGACGCCGACGGTCGGTGGGTCGTGCCGGGACTCTGGGACCACCACGTCCACATGGTCCAGTGGGCGCGCACCCTCACCTGGCTCGACCTGGCCGGCACCCGTGGCCCTGGTGAGGTTGTGGCTCGGGTGAAGTCCGCGCTGACCGACTCCACTGCACCGGTGCTCACTGGCTTCGGGTTCCGCTCAGCGGCGTGGTCGGTGCAACCCACCGTGGCTGAACTCGACGCCGTCTCGGGCTCCCGCCCGGTGGTGCTCATCAGCGGCGACGGACACAACGGCTGGCTCAACTCCGCAGCGCTCGCGATGCTGGGAGTCCCGCCACGGGACACGGCTCTCGATGAGTTCGACTGGTTCCCGGTCTTTGCCCGCCTCGAGGAGCTCCCGCGGGACGCGGAGGCGGACGACGCGGCATACCGCGAAGCTGTCCGACGCGCGAGCGCGAAGGGGATCGTCGGGATCACCGACATGGAGTTCGGTCGTGGTTTCGCGGACTGGCCCGAGCGCGCGGCGACGGGCATCACGGGCCTGCGGGTCCGCGCAGCGACCTACCCGGCCACTCTGGACGAGGTCATTGAGCGTGGCCTGCGCACCGGTGACCCGCTGAGCGACGGTGACCCGTTGCTCACCATGGGGCCGCTCAAGATCATCTCCGACGGGTCGCTCAACACGCGGACGGCATACTGCTGCGAGCCGTATGTGGACGAGCCGACGAGCCGCGGCAAGCTCAACGTCCCTCCGGCTGAGCTCACCGACCTGCTGGCTCGCGCGACAGCGCACGGACTGGCCGTTGCCGTCCACGCGATCGGCGACGCGGCCGTGTCAGCCGCCCTCGATGCCTTTGCGGCCACGGGCGCGCGCGGCTCTATTGAGCATGCCCAACTCATGGCGCGCCCGGATATCGCCCGGATGGGCGCTCTTGGGGTCACCGCGAGTGTCCAGCCAGCTCACTTGTTGGATGACCGCGACGTCACCGAGCGCTGCTGGCCCGATCGGGCGGATCGGTGCTTCCCGCTGCGGTCACTGCTCGCTGCGGGGGTGACGCTCGCGATGGGGTCGGATGCCCCGGTCGCCCCCCTCGACCCGTGGCTCGCGATGGCTGCTGCTGTGCACCGCAGTGCCGATGAGCGCCCCGCGTGGCACCCCCAGGAGGCGGTGACGCCGGCAGAAGCGTTGGCGGCGAGCACTTTTGGTGCCGGCACCGTCGGGGCGGGCTCGCGTGCGGATCTGGTGTTGGTCGACCAGGACCCGCTCGCGCCCGCTGGCGACAGAGTTGGTGGCGACAGTGCCGCGGCCGCGGCGCGGCTACGGCATACCCGCGTGTCCGTCACGCTCGTGGACGGCGAGGTGATCTACGACGGGCGCTAGGTCGACAGAGGCCGACTCGCACGCGAGTCACGTGAGTCACCACCCCAGAACTGCCTTTGGGCGTGGATTGCCCACTCCGTGATGCGGCGCAAGTCTGCCGTGGGCGGCAGCGGCGTCAGGTCCTCGTCCAGCAGGCGTCGCACCGCCATCTCTAGGCGGGTGATTTCGGCCGACACCTCAGCCCGTGGCACCTCGCCGCGTTTGACAGCAAGCACCCGCTCGCGCTCGGTCGCAGGCATCGGCAAGGTCAGGAAGCCTGTCTCCGCAATCTCAAGGCCCTGGTAGGCCAGGCGCAAGGCGTGGCTGCCGTACTTGACGTCCCACCCGTAACGCTCGATGAGTTCAGGTCGGTTGGGCACGTTGCGCTTCGACTGGCCGAGCATCCGCTCGTGCTGCGAGTGCATGTATCCCAGGAACCGCTCGACGGCCAGGCGTGACATGAATGCCGTGCGCAGCGCCCGCAGCTCCTGGCCCAGAGGCGTCACCACGATGAGTGATTCCTCGGGTGCAAAGAGAGGGAGCATCACGGTGGGGTTGCCCTTGATCGCCAACCGGAGGTATTTGCGCAGCGAGTAGAGGATCAGGTCAGTGTCTCCGTGGCCGCTGCGGACTCCCTCTGGTTGGGTCCGCCACACATAGTCCGAGCGGTGCGTCCCCACGCCGAGCACGTAGGACGCGGGCTCGATGTAGACGCCCATCTCGTCATGGTCGTCGGTGCCTTCGATCGCAATCCCGTGGACGCCGCTGCCGACGACAGACCGGAGGATCTCGCCGCCAAAGGCGACGGAGGCATCCCCGTATTCGACGTTCCTGGTAGGCATTTCACCAGGATGCCCCAGCAGGTGGATGACGCCAAAGCGGTTTTCGCGCGGAATACGATCGCGCCCCTCGGCGTTGAATGAAGTATCAACCATCTGTCCTGTGAGCGCCCTGTCTGGCGCCGGCATACTCGTCATGTTTGGAGGCCACCCATGAATGTCCTTGTCTTGATCGGCAGTTTGCGCGCGGGCTCGACCAACCGTCAGCTGGCTGACGTCGCCATTGCCGCTCTGCCGAGCGACGTGGACGTCATCGTGTGGGACGAACTCGCCGACCTGCCGCACTACAACGAGGACCTCGACGGTGAGGATGTGCCGGCGCTTGCCGCTGCCTTCCGCCGTCGCGTCGCCGAGGCCGACGCGCTCATTCTTGTGACCCCGGAATACAACGGCACGCTCCCGGGCGCGCTCAAGAACGCGATCGACTGGGCTTCGCGCCCCCGCAAGTCCGCGTCGATTGCGGGTATGCCGGTCGCGGTGATGGGTGCCAGCGGGTCGCCGCGGGCTGCGCAATGGGGTCGTGACGATGCCGTGCGTGCGCTCAAGGTGGCCGGTGCTTCGCCGCTCGAGACCACTGTTGGCATTGGCTCAGCGTGGTCTGCCTTCGAGGACGGCACGCTCAAGGATGCCGACCAGCGCGAGGCCGTGGCTGACCTCGTGGCAGAGCTCGTCGGCGCCAAGCGCCAGCGGGATGCCGCCTGAACGGAGGATTCTCGGCTCAGCTTGAGTACCCGTACTCAGGACATCGCGCGCTTCCCTGGCTAGGGTCACCCATAAGGGTGACGAGACAGGGGAGAGGTCATGAGCAGCGAGTATGCCGTGCGCATCGCCGCGTTGCGCACGACGGCAAGCACCGCCGAGTCGGCAGCTGACCAGATCCACCCGTTGCGTCCCGTCGATGGGCTCCGCCCCGCTGGTGCGGCAATTCCCGGGTCACGATCGGCTGCTTTGCTGGCGTCGGTGGGGTCGCGGTGGGCAGAGCGCTTGACCAGCCTTGAGGCTGACTTCCGCAGGCACGCCAATGCCCTGAAGGTCGCTGCGACGCAGTACGAGGTCAACGACGCAGAAGCGGCCGCGGCGTTTGACGCCTCGTATGCAGGTTCGCTGTCGAGTTGGGCGTACCGGTAACCATGCCGACGTACGGAGACCTCAGACAGTGGGAGTCGGCGCCTGTCGAGGGCAGCGCTGGTGCAGCGCGCGGCATGACCAACGTATTGGTGTCGCTGGCGGACGAGTTGTTTGCGATCACGGTACCTCGTGATTGGCGTGGTTCGGCTGCAGCCTCATCTCGGACCTCGTCTGAGCAGATCAGCGACCACCTCGACGACCTCGTCGCCGAGATGGCGGCCGTCCGGCGTGGTTTGCACTTGGCCGCAGACGCGCTAGTCGGATTGGAGCGTGGCGTTGCTGAAGTCGAAAGTCTGGCTCACCGCTGGCAGTTCCGCCTCGGCGACGATGGCTCCGTGACCGACGTCTCGGGCCCGGTCTACTTGGACCCCGACAAGGCAGATGAGTATCGGGCCGAGCGGCAGCGCCAGTGCGACGAACTGGTCGATCGCATCGAACAGCTCATGCGACGTGCTGACGCCATCGATCACGAACTCGGGGAGGTACTCAGCGCGGCCCTGAGTAGCAGCTACACGGTGTCAGCGGATGGTGATCTCGGTGAGGCGGCGGCGGCGGGAGAACTCGCCGTGGGCACCACCCTGCTCCCGCCCGTTCAGGGTGGGCGACCAGGCGACGCTGCTGGATGGTGGGACGCGTTGTCGGATGCCGATCGAGCACGGGTGATCGCCGAGCACCCCGACTGGATTGGCAATCTTGACGGCATACCCTTTGCAGCCCGGCACGAAGCCAACGTGTCACTGATCGCGCACACTCGCCAACAACTCGTGGCGGAGCAGTCGAGGCTGGAGGCAGACCTCGCCGACAACTGGTTCGGTGGCACCTTCACGACCGATGACGCTGCTCTGGAGATGGTCCGTGACAAGTTGGCGTCTCTCGACGCTGTTGAGCGCACCCTTGCTCAGAGCAGGCCACCAGCGCCCGATGGCCGAATGTTGCTCATGCTCGACATGTCGCATGACCGAGCCATGTCGGCAATCTCTGTCGGCGATCCCGATCGTGCCGATCATGTCAGCGTCTTTACCCCTGGATTGGGTTCGACGGTCCACGGCAGCATGGAAGGGTATGACGGCGAGGTCGCTGGCGTACGACGCTCAGCCGTCAACGAGTTGCAGCGAATCGGGCGAGGCTCCGAGACAGTTGCGTCGATCACGTGGGTCGGCTACCAGGCTCCGCAGAATCGTGATGGTTTCTGGGAGAAGCTGTATGACTTCGGCCAGTCAGAGGACACTGTTTTTGATGCCACTTCAGCTCAACGGGGAGCGATCAGATTGGTCTCGTTCTATAACGGGATCGATGCGTCTCGGGTTACGGACCCGCACCTCACCGGATTGGGCCACTCCTACGGCTCCACTACCCAAGCCTTTGCGTTGCAACAATCCACGGGCGTTGACGATGCCGTATTTTTCGGCTCGCCGGGCTTCGGGACCTCGAACTCCGATGACATTCACGTTTCGGGTGGGCGCTACCTCATCGAGGCCAAGTGGGATCCGATTGCAGATGTGGGGCATTTCGGGGTTGATCCCTCCCACCTCAACAAGATCACCCACATTTCTTCGGGTGAGACGACCCTCCCCGACGGTCGGTATCTCGAAGAGGTGACTGGCCACTCGGCCTACTTGAAGTCGGGCAGCACATCGCAATACAACATAGCGGTCGTTGTGGCGGGCGCTCCGGAAATGCTCGTGACCGGCGACAATAGCGGCTTCGGCGACATCATTTCGTGGCCGTTGCCTGTGGCTCACAACTAACGTGCTCGCCTCATGGCCTCGTGGTGTCACGGTTGTGGCGGCGGTCGGCATTCTCCTGTTGTCGTCCTGTGCCTTTGGAGGCGCTGTGTCTGATCCGAATTCATCCCTCACTCCGCTCCACCAGCGACCCTCCTACGAGGAGGCGGACGCGGCATACCGGAAGCTGTTTGAGCAACTCACCGACGTTCTGGTGACCTCGCATGGCGTCCGCCCAACGGGCTGGAAGCTGGAGACAGGCAATGCCGGGTGTTCGGATTTCCCAAATGTGGGAGGGCGGACAACGTACTACTCGATGCGCGGGGAGACCGGGCCGATCACAGACGCACAGTGGCCGGCGGCCGTGGAGAACCTCCGCGCCATTGCTCGTCCGGCGGGCTTCAGCGACATCGCCACCGTGGTGGACAAGCCTGGCAACCACGAGGTCGCCTTCGGCAATCCTCAAGATCACGCGCGCATCGTGTTTGGGACGGCGGTCAACACGATCCTGTCCATCGAGGGCTCGTGCCACCTGCCAGCCGCGGTGAAGAAGACTGTCACCTAGCCTCGAGCGGTGCCGGCCTCAAGCCAGGCGGCGGCGCGCAGGACCCCGACGTCGTCAAACCGTCGCCCCGACACCTGCACCCCCACCTCGCGGCCATCAGCACGCCGCCCCATCGGCACCGCACACGACGGTTGCCCGGACATCGAGAACGGCACGGTAAACCCAATGTGCGCCATCCCGCCGGCCGCATCGTCGCCCCACGGCATCGGCCACTCGGCCGGGAACGCACTCACCGGCGCCACCGGCGACAAGACGATGTCGTATGCCGTGGTGGCCGCCACGGTCGCGCCCCGCAGTCCCAGCATGGCTTGGTAATCACGCAACGTCTCCAGGCCCGACACGTCAGCGGCCGCCTCGGCCCACTCGCGGATGTACGGCAGCACCCGATCGCGCGCCTCGGGGGACAAAACCTCAAGGTCAGACCACAGCCGCATCCGCCAAAACCGGTCCAGCGCAACGAGCGTCGCTTCGCTCAGCCATGGCGCCAACACCTCCACAACAGCCCCCGCTTCGGCAAAGAGCCGACCCGCCGCCTCGGTGAGCTCGCGCAGGGTCGGGTCGCACGGCATACCGGCTCCGGCGTCTAAAAGCAGCCCGACGCGCAACCCGCGCACTCCGCTCCCAGCACCGCCAACGGACCAATCTAGTTGCGCCGCAGGCAAAGCCGTCCAGTCGCGCGAGTCGTGCCCCGAGATCACCGCCATCGCCGCAGCCGTGTCAGCCACGTTCCGCGTGATCGGCCCAGCTACTCGACCCAGGTACGGCGACTCCAGGGGCACTCGCCCATATGACGGCTTGTGCCCCACAAGACCCAGCCAGGTCGCGGGCAGCCTGATCGACCCGCCAATATCGGTCCCGATATGAACGGCCCCATAGCCCGCAGCAGCCGCAGCCCCCGCGCCCCCAGAGCTCCCGCCGGTCGTCAACGTGGGGTCCAGCGGCGACCGCGACACCCCATACAGGGACGAGAGGCCCGACGAGAGCATCCCCCAGTCCGGCATCGTCGTGGTCCCGACAATGACCGCACCCGCAGACTTCAGCCGCGCGACGACAGGGGAGTCCTCGCTCGGCACCCGCGGCGTGGACCCCGCCGAGCCCGATCGCAAGGGCACCCCCGTGCGCGCCAGGTTTTCTTTCACCGTCACGGGTATGCCGTCCAGCGGCCCGAGCGGCGACCCCGCCAACCAGCGGGCCGCCGCTGCTTGCGCCGCCCCGACCGCCTCGGCGCACCCGTCGAGCCGCTCGGCGAGCGCGTTGATCGTCGGTTCGGCCTCATCAATCCGCGCGGACACCGCGGCCAACACCTCGACCGGAGACCAGTGACCGGCCGCAAACCCAGCCCCGAGCTGCGCGATCGACAGCGACGCGAGCCAGCCAGGGTCGCCCTCGGACAGGTCGCGCACGGCATACGAGCGGGTCATCTGGCTCCTTCTCGCGCGCTGGCAACGTCCCCCAGGCGAAGACTAACCCCGGCGACTACTCGGGAGTAGACAACGGTTGGGTCTCGACATGCTCCCGCCGGGATGCCAGCCGTGCGTGCGCGTGTTGACTGGTCGTACCCTGTGCGTGCCACAGCGTCACCCCGTCCATCGGACCTGGTTGGAGCCCATAGTGACCCCTCGTCTCGCGCGGCTGTTCGTCCCGTTCGCCGCCCTAGCCCTCGCCTTGACTGCCTGCACCGCAGGCTCCACGACCTCACCTGCTCCCTCCGGTTCCGTCGGAGGAACCGCAGCGACCTCAACCGACAAGATCACCCTCGGCCTCGTCGCTGAGCCGGCGAGCCTCGACTTCACGAAGTCCGACGGCGCCGCGATCCCGCAGGCGCTGCTCGTCAACGTCTACGAAGGGCTGGTCAAGCTCGACCAGGACGGCAAGATCGTCCCCGCCCTGGCCAAGTCGTGGAAGGTCAGCGACGACAAGAAGACCTACACCTTCGACCTCGTCGAAGGTGCGAAGTTCACCAACGGCGCAGCGTTCACCGCTGAAGACGCGGTCTTCTCGATCCAGCGCGTCGCCACTGACTGGACCACCTCGCTCAAGAAGGGCATGGAGGTCGTCACTGAGGCCAAGGCGGTCTCTCCGACGCAGCTGCAGGTCACGCTGAGCGCGCCGAGCAACGACTGGCTCTACCGGATGACGACCCACCTCGGGGCGATGTTCTCCAAGACCGGTGTGGCCGACATCGCGACCAAGCCGATCGGCACCGGGCCTTACACCTTCACCTCATGGAACCGCGGCGACTCAATCACGTTGACCCGCAACGATTCCTACTGGGGCACCAAGCCCTACTACCAGACCGTCGTCCTCAAGTACTTCAAGGACGCCACGGCCCTCAACAACGCCCTGCTCACCGGCGCGATCAACGTCGTGACGACGGTGCAGGCCCCCGAGGCGCTCGGCCAGTTCACCTCGAACCCGAAGTACCAGGTCATCGAGGGCACGACCAACGGCGAAGTGTTGCTGTCGTTCAACAACAGCAATGAGATCTTCAAGGACAAGAAGGTCCGCGAGGCGATCCGCCGCGGCATCGACCACAAGGCCCTCATGGACACCTGCTGGGCCGGCAAGGGCACGCTCGTCGGCTCCTTCGTGCCCCCAACCGACCCGTGGTACGAGGACCTCACCGGCGTCATGCCGTTCGACAAGGCCAAGGCGACCGCGCTGCTCACCGAGGCGGGCAAGGCGGGGACCACGCTGCGCTTGCGCGTCCCAACCCTCCCGTATGCCGTGTCCTGCGGCCAGGTGGTCAAGGCGCAGTTGGAGGCCGTCGGCTTCAAGATCGAGCTCGACCAGCTCGAGTTCCCGGCCGCCTGGGTGACCGAGGTCTTCAAGGGCGGCAACTTCGACATGTCGATCGTGGCGCACGTCGAGCCGCGGGACATGAAGGCCGTCTTCGGCAACCCGGAGTACTACACGCACTACGCGACCCCTGAATATGTGGCCCTCATGAAGGCTGCAGACGAGGGTTCGGCCGAAGACCAGGTGACTAACCTCAAGAAGGCCGCGCGCCTTCTTGCCGAGGACGCCGCTGGCGACGTGCTGTTCATCCTCCCCAACCTCATGGTGGCCGATAAGGGCATCACCGGCCTGCCGAAGAACGCCATCGCGGTCGCACTCGACTTGACCAAGCTGCGCAAGGGCTGACCCCTTCTCCGCATTCGATACCCGTTCACGAGCCCCGGCTCGTGGACGGGTATCGAACGTCAGGGGGCGTCGCACTGACGCGCCCCGCCGCAACATGATTGGGTGAGCGCATGCTGTTGCGCCTCGCTGAGCGCACCGCGATCCTCCTCGTGAGCCTCGCGGTGAGCTCACTGTTGGTCTTCGGCTTCATGGTCCTGCTGCCCGGTGACCCCGCTCGGGTCGCCCTCGGGGTCAACGCCAACGACGAACTCGTCGCCACCCTCCGCCACGAATACGGCCTCGACCGCCCCATCGCCACGCAATACCTCGACTGGGTTGGCGGGCTGCTGCGCTTCGACCTCGGCCGCAGCTACATCAGCAAGGCCGAGATCGCCCCTCAGATCGCCGACCGCCTCCAGGTCTCGCTCATCCTCGTCGCCGCCTCCATGGTCATCGCTCTGCTCATCGCGATGCCGTTCGGCACATACATGGCGGTCCGTCACCAGCGCCCGTCAGGCCTGATCCTGTCGGCGATCAGCCAGATCGGCGTCGCGGTCCCGGCCTTCCTGGCCGGCATACTCCTCATCACTGTCTTTGCCGTCCAACTCGGCTGGCTCCCCTCGGGAGGCTGGACCCCACCCGTCCAAGACCCCGCGCTCTTTGCCAAACAACTCATCCTCCCCACGCTGTCGCTCGGGCTGGTCCAAGGCGCCGTCCTCACCCGCTACGTCCGCTCGGCCGTGCTCGACGTCCTGAGGGAGGACTACCTGCGCACCGCCCGCGCCAAAGGCCTCACCCCCATGCGCGCACTCGTCGGGCACGGCATCCGCAATGCCGCCGTCCCCGTCGTGACCGTCCTCGGGCTTCAACTCGCGACCCTGCTCATCGGGGCGGTCGTCATCGAGCGGGTCTTCTTCATCCCCGGCCTCGGGTCGCTGCTGCTCGATGCGGTCGGCAACCGCGACCTCATCGTCGTCCAGGACGTCGTCATGGTCCTCGTCGTCGCGGTCCTCGTCGTCAACTTCATCGTCGACCTGCTCTACCTCGCGATCGACCCACGCCTGCGGACAGGAGCCCGATGACCCTCCCCGGCGGCCTGTCCCGCCTCGCCACTGGCTTGCAGCCCGCAAGCAGCCAACGCTCGCGCCGCGGAGTCAGCGCGACCATCGCCATCGGCGGCGGCATCGTCGCCTTCATCGCGATCGTCGGTCTGCTCTCGCTGGTGTGGACGCCCTACGACCCGGGCGGCATCGACCCCACCTCACGCCTGCAGCTGTCCTCGAGCGCCCATTGGCTCGGCACCGACAAGTTCGGCCGCGACGTGCTGAGCCTGCTCATGGCCGGGTCGCGCACCACCCTCGTCGTCGGCATCGTCGCGGTCGGCGTGGCCGCGCTCATCGGGGTCCCGCTCGGCATCATGTCCGCGATGACCACCCGCTGGTGGGGCGAGGCGGTCATGCGCGCCAACGACCTGCTCCTCGCCTTCCCTGCGCTGCTGCTGGCGATCATGCTCACGGCTGTCCACGGCCAGGGCGTCGTCACCGCGATGGTCGCGATCGGCATCGCGAGCATTCCGTCGTTTGCGCGCGTCGTGCGATCGGGCGCCATCGGCGTCATGAAGACCGAATACGTCCTCGCCGCCCGCGCCGCCGGCCGCCGCCCGCTCGCGATCGCCTTCCGGCACGTGCTCCCCAATGTCACCAGCCTGATCATCGTCCAGGCCTCGGTCTCGTTCGCGATCGCTGTGCTCGCCGAAGCTGCGCTGTCCTACCTCGGCCTCGGCGCGCCTCCCGGCACCCCCTCGTGGGGCCGGATGCTCCAAGAAGGCCAAGAACTCCTTTTCGTCGCCCCGCGCCTCGAAGTCTTCCCCGGCATCGCGATCGCGCTCGCCGTGCTCGGCCTCAATCTCCTGGGTGACGGCCTGCGCGACCGCTTCGACCCCCGCCTCCGGGACCGCCGATGAGCACCCCCACAACAACCCCGGGGTATGCCGGGTCGCCGCCTCCCAGCCCGGATCGGCCAGCTGCACCTGCCGATGTGTTGCGGATCGATGGCCTGCACGTGCAGGTCGGCGACCTCGAACTCCTCACCGACGTCGACCTCACCGTCCGGCGCGGCGAGCGCGTCGGACTCATCGGCGAATCCGGCTCGGGCAAATCATTGACCGCACTCTCGATCATGGGTTTGCTCCCCGAATCCCTCGAAGCCCGCGGCTCAATCGCGGTCACGGGGGTGGGCGGACGGCATACCCAGGTCGTCGGCGCAGCCGAACGAGAACTCGCCGCGATGCGCGGGCGTGACGTGACCATGGTGTTCCAGGAGCCGATGACCGCCCTCAACCCGACCATGCGCGTCGGCGACCAGGTGGCCGAAGTCATGCGGATCCACCACACCGTGCCCGATCGACGCGCGGCCGGGGCGAGGGCCGTGGAGCTGCTCGACAAGGTTGGCTTACCCGATCCCGCCGAGGCTGCCCGCGCCTACCCGCACCAACTCTCCGGGGGCCAACGCCAGCGGGTCGTCGTCGCGATCGCGCTCGCCAACGACCCGGCCCTGCTGATCTGCGACGAGCCGACGACGGCCCTCGATGTCACCGTGCAGGCGCTCGTCCTCGACCTCATCGTGCGCGGGGTCGAGGCGCGCGACGCCGGGATGCTCTTCATCACCCACGACCTGGCCGTCGTCGCGAGCGTGTGCGAGCGGGTGCTCGTCATGTATGGCGGACGGGTGGTCGAAGCCGGGCCCGTGCACGACGTCTTCACGACGCCTCGGCACCGGTATACCCGCGGGCTGATCGGCGCATCCGACCTCGACCTGACCCGACCGGACGGGCGGCTCTACACGATCCAGGGGTCGGTGCCGTCAGCAGGGCGGTTCCCGGCGGGATGTGTGTTCCGCAATCGGTGCATCCACGCGACCGTCGAATGCGAGAGTGTGCCGCCGTGGGAAGGCCCCGGGCCTGAGGATGGGTTTGCGTGCTTCCATCCGGTGGTGGTGCGGTCATGACCGAGACCCAGCCAGAAACCCAGCTTGAGACCCAGCGGTCCAGCTCACGGTCCAACCCACGGTCCAACCCGCGATCCGGCTGCGTGAGGTGACCCGCGAATTCCGGCGCCAACGCACGTCCCTGTTCACGCCCGCGCCTGTCGTTCACGCACTCCGCGGAGTGTCCCTCGACATCGCCCCCGGCGAGCGATTCGGGATCGTGGGGGAGTCGGGGTGCGGCAAGTCGACCCTGCTGCGGATCATCGCCGGCCTCGACCAGCCGACGTCCGGCGTCGTCGAAGTCGACGGGGTTGATATCGCGCGCCTGCCCGAGCGGCGCCTGGGTTTCCTCCGCGAGAAGCTCCAACTGGTCTTCCAAGACCCGATGAGCTCGCTCGACCCGCGGATGAAAGTCCGCGACATCATCGCCGAACCCCTTGTCGCCCAAGGCAAACGCGACACCCTCCCGCGCGTCCTCGAACTCCTCGAAGCCGTCGGCCTCCAGCCCGAAGCCGCCGATCGCTACCCACACCAGTTCTCGGGAGGCCAGCGGCAGCGAATTTCGATCGCCCGCGCGCTCGCCCCCGACCCCCAGATCCTCGTCGCCGACGAACCGGTGAGCGCACTCGACGTCTCCGTCCGCGCCCAGGTCCTCAACCTCATCGCCGAGCTGGTCGACCGGCTCTCGCTCACGCTCGTTTTCGTGTCGCATGACCTGTCCGTGGTGCGTCATGTCTGTGACCGCGTCGCCGTCATGAGCCGCGGTGAAGTCGTCGAAATCGGTGCGACAGAACAGATTTACGATGCCCCCCAGCATCCTTACTCCCGTCAGCTCGTCGCCGCAGCGCCCCGCTTGCGCGCTGCGCTCGCGGGCCGCACCGCCGCCGACCTTGCCGCCGACACGCTCGCCGCAAAGGAGCGCCCATGAGTGACCAGCCAGCCCCACGCCCCGGACCCACCAACTCCATCGCCGACGTCGCGGGGATCCACGTGGGCCACTACTCCCGGGTCGGCGACGGTTGGCTCACCGGCACGACGGTCCTCCGGATGCCCGCCGATGGCGCTGTGGCCGGCGTTGACGTCCGCGGCGGTGGACCGGGCACCCGCGAGACCGACCTGCTCGACCCCCGCAACCTCGTCGAACGCGTCCACGCGATCACCCTCTCCGGCGGATCGGCCTTCGGGCTCGCCGCCGCCGACGGGGTCATGACCGCGCTCTACGACGACGGCATCGGCTTCCCCATGGGTCGTCCGGGCGAAGTCGTCCCGATCGTCCCAGGGGCGGTGATCTTTGACCTCGGCCGGGGAGGGCAGTTTGCGGCCCGACCCGATGCGAGCTTCGGCCAGGCCGCGTATGCCGCCGCCAAAGTCGATCCCGCGCCCGGCACCCCCGCCGTCCCACAAGGTGTCGTCGGCGCCGGCACCGGCGCGCGCGCCGGCGGCCTCAAGGGCGGCGTCGGCACCGCCAGCACGGTACTCCCCAATGGCACCGTTGTCGCCGCACTTGTCGTCGTCAACGCGGTCGGCTCGTGCGTCGACCCCCGCACCGGCGAGTTGTATGCCGTCCGCTTCGGCTTCCCCGGTGAGTTCCCCGAGTTGCCCGCGGTCGACCCAGACCGGCTCGCGGCCGCTAAAGACGCCGCGGCAGCCGAGCCCACGCCGCTCAAACCCACGCTGGCAACAACAATCGGCGTCATCGCGACCACCGCCACGTTGACCAAGGCGCAATGCGCCAAGGTCGCCGGGATCGGCCACGACGGGTTTGCCCGTGGGATCCGCCCGGTCCACACGATGTTTGACGGTGACACCCTCTTCACGGTCGCGACGGGAGAGCGGGGGGCGGACGGCATACCCGATCCGTTTGCCTTCCATGCCCTCCTCGATGCCGCTGGTGACACCGTCACCCGAGCCATCGGCCACGCCATGCTTGCCGCGACCACGGTGTCTACCCCCGCAGGCACGATGCGGTCCTACCTCGACGCCCTCCACACCCCCGCCCAGTGATGCGCACCCAAGGAGCGACCCGTGACTGACAGTCCCCAGATCCCTGACCTGTCTCGACTCTTCCGGCTCGACGGCCGGCACGCCGTCGTCGTCGGGGGCGGCAGCGGCATCGGTCAAGCCGCCGCCCTCGCCCTCGCAGCCCATGGTGCCCGGGTCACCATCGCCGACCGTGACACGGGCGCCGCCGACGCCACCGTCGCCCTCGCCGACTCGGCCGGTGCGACGGCCGGGGGAGGTGAGCTCACGGCATACCCGCTCGACGTCTTGGACCCCGCCTCCGTCGAGCGCGCGGTGACCGACCTCGGTGACGTCGACGTCCTCGTCGTCACCCCGGCGGTCAACGTGCGCAAGCGGCTGCTCGACTACACGCGCGAAGAGTTCGACCGCGTTGTGGCGCTCAACCTCGGCGCAGCCTTCGAGCTCACCCGCGCGTTTGGCCGCGGGATGGCCGAGCGCGGGCGCGGCTCGATCATCGGCTTCTCGTCAATCCGCTCCCTCACGACCGAACCCGGCCAGGGTGTCTATGCCATGACCAAGGCCGGCCTTGTCATGTATTTGCGCACTCTCGCAGCCGAATTGGGTCCCAGCGGGGTCCGGGTCAATGCCGTCGCACCCGGTGTCGTCGACACCCCGCTCACGGCACCGATCAAGGCGCAAGAAGCCTGGTATGCCGCCTACGCCGACAAGAGCATCCTTGGCCGCTGGGGTCGCCCGGAAGAACTCGCCGGGGCCGTGGTCTATCTCGCGTCCGACGCGGCGAGCTATGTCACCGGGTCAGTGATCTTCGTCGACGGGGGCTGGACAGCCAACGACGGGCGGTTCGTCCCGCCGTCCTGACTCGCGGGGTGACACAATCACGCCGCGCCTGTTGTGCGCCTCTGACTTCCTCATCTGCTCCGCCAAGCCCAAGGTAGGACCATGCCTGACGCGCCCCAGCCCAGCCTCGACCAGCTGCATGCCGTCGCGCACGCCCATGGGGTTGGGACGGACTTCTGGGGGTTCTACGGCGAGTTGACCCAGGTGTCGGCGCAGACCCTAACGGCGGTGCTCAGCGCGCTCGGTGTCGACGTCTCGACTGCCGAGGCCTGCGAGCAAGCGGTCATCGACCGGAGTAACCATGCGTGGCGCCAGTTCCTGCCGCCGACGATCGTCATGCGCGAAGGTCAGCCCACGAGCTTCCTGGTGCATGTGCCCGACGGCGACCCGGTCGAGGTCTGGGTGATCGACGAGACGGGTCACGAGTGGCCGGTCTATCAGGGCGAGCACTGGGTCGAGCCGCGTGACATCGGCGGCGTCCGCACGGGTGAGGCGTTGTTCTGGCTCCCCGAGCTTCCGCTGGGGTGGCACACGGTGCGCGCGCGCTCCGGCGACCTCGACGGAGAGGCGACCCTTGTCGTCGTCCCCGACCGGGTGACCACTGCGGACTCCTTGCCGTCGCGGACCCCCCGCGGTCGCACGTGGGGTCTCATGGCCCAGCTGTATTCGGTGCGATCGCGTCGGTCCTGGGGCATCGGGGACATTGAGGACTTGGCCGACCTATCGGCGATCGCCGGGGACGCCGGCGCCGACTGGGTGCTCGTCAATCCGCTGCATGCCGCGGAACCCGTTCCGCCTCTTGAAGATTCGCCTTACCTGCCGGCGACGCGCCGCTTCTTCAACCCGATCTATATCCGGGTCGAGTCCATCCCCGAAGCCTCCTACCTCGGCACCGCGGCGCGGGCCCGGGTCGAGCAGCTCGCGGAGTTGGCGAGCGCCGCCAACGGCGACGCGACCGCGATCCGCCGCGACCCGGCATACACCGCGAAGTTGGAAGCCCTCGAGCTCGTGTATGCCGTCCCGCGCAGTCCCGGCCGCGCGCGCCGGTTCGCGCGCTTCAAGGACGCGGAGGGCGTGGGCCTGGAGCATTTTGCGCTGTGGTGCGCGCTGCGGGAGACCCACCCCGGCGACCACCCCGCGTGGATGAGCTTCGACCCCGACGGTCCGCGGGCGGGGGAGTTGGCCGTCGAGTTGGCGGACCGGGTCGACTTCTATTGCTGGCTGCAATGGATCCTCGACGAGCAACTTGAGACCGCGCAGGCGACCGCGCTTCGCTCGGGGATGACTGTCGGGATTGTGCATGATCTCGCTGTCGGCGTGCACCCGTGCGGCGCTGACGCGTGGGCGCTGCGCGATGTCTTGGTGCAGGGGGCGACGGTGGGGGCGCCACCCGATATGTATAACCAGCAGGGGCAGAACTGGTCGCAGCCGCCGTGGCATCCCGGACGGCTTGCGGACTTGGGGTATGCCCCCTTCCGCGACATGTTGCGGACGATCCTGCGGCACGCGGGCGGGATCCGGGTGGATCACGTGTTGGGCTTGTTCCGGTTGTGGTGGGTGCCGGCGGGGCTGTCAGCCGATCAGGGGACGTACGTGTATTACGACCACGATGCGCTGGTCGGGATCCTGTGCTTGGAGGCTGAGCGGGCTGGGGCGGTTGTCATCGGCGAGGACCTGGGGACCTTTGAGCCGTGGGTGCGTGACTTCTTGTCGGCGCGCGGGCTGCTTGGGACCTCGATCTTGTGGTTCGAATACGAAGACGGGGCGCCGAAGCCGCCGGAGAACTATCGGCAGGCGTGTCTCGCGTCGGTCAATACGCACGACCTGCCGCCGACTGCGGGCTATCTCGAGGGCGTCCACGTCGACCTCCGCGCCGAGCTTGGACTGCTGTCGCGGCCCGTTGAGGTCGAGCGCGAGGCCGACCGGGTCGAGCAGGAGCGCATTCTGTCGATGTGCCGCGAGCGCGGGCTGCTCGCCCCGGAGGGTGAGGCGACCGAGCAGGCCAAGGTCGAGTCCCTCTATCGGTTGTTGGCCGCGGCTCCCTCACTCATGCAAGGGGTTGCGCTGGTCGATGCCGTCGGGGAGACCCGCGTGCAAAACCAGCCCGGCACCGACGAGGAGTACCCCAACTGGCGTATTCCGTTGGCGGACAACGACGGTCACGTGGTGCTCATCGAAGATCTGGCCGAACATCCGCGGGTCAAGAGCCTCTTCAAAGCCGTCCACGAATCCCTGGGCTAGCCCGCCCAAGCCTTCGTAGCAGCGTGCGAATCTAGCGTCCGCGGTAAACCTCACGCAGGTGATCGATCCTCAGGACCACTACTTCGTGTTCATCTTCGTTGACCCGGTACAGGATTCGATAGGTCCCACGTCGAGCCGACTGGACGCCCGCCAACTCCCTTTTCAAGGGCTTGCCGACTCTGCGCGGATTCTCGATCAAAGGGCCCGTTATGAATTCGATTGCGGCGGCGGCGACGTGCTCAGGTAGCCGGTGTTGGAGCGCCCGGACCGCTGGCGGAGTGAGGTTGAGCTCGTAGGTCATCCTCGAAGCTGCCGGACCGCCTCGACCCCGCGGACGACATCACCGCGTGCGTAGGCCGCGTCTGCCTCCCGAATGTCTGCCATGGCCTCGGGGTCAGACAAGACGTCCAGTGTTTCTTCGAGGGCGGCCAAGTCCTCTGGGCTGATCAGCACCGCCACCGCCCGGCCATTGCGGGTCACTGTCACTCGTTCGTGGTGGTGCTCAACCCGATCCACCACGTCGCTGAAGTGGTTGCGGACATCACGCAGGGGCTGGACGCTCATGGCCACAATTGTGGCCACTATTGCGGAGAAGTCAACCGCGCAGTCTTATGCGGGGGCGGGTTCGCCGCCGATCACGGCATTCCACAGCCGGATGGTGTGATCAGCGCCGACCCCTGCCGCGGTGTAGGGGTCTTCGGCAATGACCCGCCGGACGTCGTCTTCGGATTCGCAGCGCAGCAGCACCATGGCGCCGCCCCCATCGCCGATCGGACCGGCATACACGACGGTGCCGGACGCGTGGAGTCTGGTCATGTAGGCGAGGTGCTCGGGACGCATCCGCGCTCGGGCGTCCATGTCGGCGTAGCGGTATTCGAGGACCCAGAGGCTCATGGGCACAGCCTGGCACATGCGCCCCGTGAGGGCACCGGGTGTGGACTGGGCTAGTCGGGCGCGCCGAGTCGGTTGACCAGGTCGGCGACGACCCGCAACGGCTTCGGGTGCAAGAAGTAGGAGAAGTGGTCGGAGTCGACCTCGCGGTAGTCGACGCTGTCGCGCCGCTCCAAAGCTTCAATCACTCCGCGTATGCCGGGCAGCTCGCACAGCTCGTCCTGCCGCCCGGCCACGACGCCGACACGCAGACCCGAGTCGAGCACGGTCTGCAGGTCAGCCGCGCCCTCCTGGGAGATGGCCGCGATGTCATCGCGTAATTCGAAGGGGTGGGCCAACATCTCCTGGGCCAGCCGGACACTCGCGCCGACGAGCGCAATCCGGTCGAACCAACTCGCGCGGCTGATGCTGTGCGCACTTTCGGCTAGTCCTCGCGCGGCCAGCTCCCGAGGGTTGACCTCACGCTCGAACCATGTCGGGGCGACGAGCGCCACTCCGGTCACAAGGTCGGCGTGTTCCGTGGCGGCGAGTCGTGCCGGAGCAGTGCCACGGGAGTACCCCGCGACGACCGTCGTTCCGGCATACATCGTGTTGTCGTTGATGTGACGGATGACCTCGCCGAGGACCGCGGTGCGGAACGGGAGGATGTCGCTGACGGCGACCCGCTTGCGGGGGTATTCGATGGTCGCGGCCATGACGTTGGCGGCCTTGACCAGGCCCTCGCATGCGGTGCGCGCGGCGCCGAGGCCTTCGCCCCAGCCGGACGAATAGGGGACGACGAGGTCGGGCTCACCTTGGATCGCGATCTGGCGAATGCTGGGGATGAACAACGTGACACCGACGCGCCCATGCGCGCCCTCGAAGCTGAGGTCGTCGTACCGGGTCGCCTCGATGTCACCCGTCGACACCTCGTTTACCGGCCTGGCCATTGCTCCATCGTGCCCCGTCATTACTCGTCGGTAAGTAGAGACCCCCGTGATCCAAGTCACGGTTGGGTTCCATTGTGCCCCCGGCCACCTTCCCCTTGCGCCCGGGGTACCCACCGTACGCCCAGAGTTCGCCAGATCGTGACGTGAGTGCTCGCCGGGGCATCGACGGCATCGCTTGGTCCGCTACCGAGCGTCGCTCGGGACGAGGAATCCGGTGCGGGTGTAGCAGTCGGCCGCGGGATCACCTAGCCGGTCGGCACGGAGTCGGTCCATCGCGTTGAGGATCGCTGCCGGACTCGCACTGTCAGCCAACGCTCGTCCGTTGGCTCGCAGGCAATCGAGGATGGCGGGTCGGTACTTGTCCATGAGGGCCACCTTGGCGGCAATAGCCTGGGGACCGTTGCGGTAGTAGTGCTCGATGAAGGTCGAGTGCTGGCGTTGGCATGCGTTGGAGATCTCTTGGGTTTCCGCACCTGAGCGGCCCTGCGAGGTTGTGGCGAATCCATACGTCAGGTCTGGGAAGCCCTGGTAGTTCGTCACGGTGGGCCCGTCAATCGCAATCCCCGCCGCGCGGGCACACTCCACGGTGCGACTGACCGCCGCCTGCACTGCGCCGAAGTCGACCGTGCCAGACCGCAGGACTTGGATTTGCAGCTCACTCGCCCCGCCCGTTTGGGCAATGGAGAGCTCCCGCTCGATCGAGTCTGCGCGGGCATCCAGCCCTGGCCCGTCGTCCGTTGTGGACGCGCCGGAGCAGGCGCTCAGCATCGCCGCGGCCACACAGACCGCCGCGAGTGCACGGAAGCCTCCTGACGTCATGTGTCCATGGTGACCCAAAGGCCATCCAAACGGGGATCAGCGCAGACGGTTACCTGAGACAGATCGCGGGCAGCTCGAACCACCGCAGTTCGTCATAGTCGGCCGACACCTGCGCGTCCGCCCCGCAGTCCGCGTCGAACCCCGCCACGCCGCGGGTCAAGATTTCGGCCCCTTCACTCAGGTATGCCGTGAGCGCACTCTCGTCCGCGCGCGCGGTGTGCGGGGGATAGGTGAAGGTGCCGTCCGCGGCATACGAGATGTCGCGCAAGCGCAGCGGCGGCTCGACCGGGCCGCGCGAGTGGCGCCAGCGGCCGGACGCATTGTCGAAGCGATAGTCCGGCAGCAGCCGCCACCCGTCCCGTGCCACGAGCCGCACCGCCTCGATGATGTAGTCGAGGACCTCATCGCTCACGAAGTAGTTGAAGTTGACGCGGATCCACCCCGGTTTGATGCCTTCGCAGCCGTGGCTGATCTCGCGCTCGAACTCGTGCGACCGCTCCAAGTCGATGCCCAGCAGCGCGTGGCCGTAAGGGCCGGCGCAGGAGCAGCCGCCGCGGGCTTGGATGCCGAAGAGATCGTTGAGCAGCGCGACGACGTAGTTGTGGTGGAGGTATCGACCCGACGGCCCAGTGATGACGAACGACACGATCGACAGCCGCTCGGCGTCCAGGTTGCCGAGGATCTGGATGGTGGGTTCGCGGCGCCAGGCATCGACGACTCGTGCGAGGAGCCGGGCTTCCTGGGCGCGGATGACGTCGACCCCGACGGCGGCTTTGAGCTGGAAGACCAGGCCCGCTCGGATCGACTCGATGATCGCCGGGGTGCCGCCTTCTTCGCGCTGGGTGGGGTCGTCGAGGAAGCGGTGCGCGGCCGGGTTGACATAGGCGACCGTCCCGCCACCAGGCACGACCGGGACGCGGTTGGTGAGCAGGTCGCGCCGCACCACGAGGACCCCTGGGGTCGACGGCCCGCCGATGAACTTGTGCGGCGACAAGAACACCGCGTCCTTGTATGCCGTGTCGCCAGTCCGAGCGCCGGTGTCAGTTCCCGTGGGGTGTGGTTCGGTGTCGTCGGATTCGGTGGCGTCGGCGCCTGGGTGCATGTCGATGTCGACATAGGGGCCAGCAGCGGCGAAATCCCAGAAGCTTAAGGCCCCGTGAGCGTGCAGCAACCGAGCGATCGCGGCAGTGTCGGTGACGATGCCGGTGACATTGCTCGCGGCCGAGAACGAGCCGATCTTTAGCGGCCTATCGGCATACTCCTCGAGTGCAGTTCCCAACTGCTGCAAGTCAATATGGCCGTCAAGGTCTTGTGGGATCACGACGACGTCGGCGATCGTTTCGCGCCAGGACACTTCGTTGGAGTGGTGTTCATAGGGGCCGATGAAGACGACCGGCCGCTCGCTCTTGGGCACATGGGCAGCCAGGTCGTAACGGTCCTGCAGCTGCGACGGGATCCGCAGGCCGAGGATGCCGATGAGCTTGTCGATCGCGCCCGTGCACCCCGACCCAGCGAAGATGACGACGTCCTCGTCGGTGCCGCCGCACGCCGCGTGGATGATCGCGCGGGCGTCTTCGCGCAGGCGAGTGGTCTGCAGGCCGGTGCCGGACGACTCGGTATGCGTGTTGGCATACCGGGGGAGCACCTCGTCGCGGATGAAGTCCTCAATGAACGACAGCCCGCGCCCCGACGCGGTGTAGTCGGCATACGTGACGCGCCGCGGGCCGTAAGGGCCCGGCAAGACCTGGTCGTCACCGATGACACTGTCGCGGATCCGTCGCAGCAAGGGCGTCGTCATGCACCAAGGTTAGGCGACGTTTGGTCGTTGCGTCAGGGGATAACAGCACCTTATGTATGCCGTCCCGGCACCTCGCCGTTTCTGCCCCGATCAGCCCCACGCCTACCCCGACCAGCCCCCTCCTGCCCTTCTGACCCGAAATCCGCCAGTGGGAGGGCACAAGCGCAGGCTTCAGAGCGTCTGAAGCCTGCTTTTGTGCCCCCTTATTCGACGGAGACGGGAAGGGGGAGGTGGGCAGGTCTGGGCGGCGAGGTCAGGGGAAGAGGCGGGGAGATTGCGGAGGCTGGCAGGTCCGGGGCGGCGAGGTCGGAGCAAGCTGGACGAGGGGTGGTCGGTGTTAGTCGTCGTCGGTCTTTGGTTTCGGGATCGCGATGGTCGCGAGCAGACCGACCAAGAGGGCCATCGACGCAAAGCCTGACGTCGTCCGACTCGCATCGATCATCGATGACCGGGCAGCCGCGGCCGCCGGAGCGGTCGCCGGATCAGCCGCCAACCCTGGGATGGCCGCTCCCGCCGAGCCACGCACGATCTCGACGACGCGCTCGCGGGCGGCGACCGGCATACCGGCGTCTGCGAGGCGCGACTCCATGCCGCGGCCTAGAGAGGTGACCAGCAGCGTGCCCAACACCGCGACCCCGAGCGCAGAGCCGAGCTGCCGGATCGTGCTCTGCAAACCGGAGGCTTGACCGCCTTGGGCGCGGGGGACTTCGCTCATGATGATCGAGCTGAGTTGCGCGGTGGCCATGCCGACGCCGACGCCATAGACGAAGAGGCAGAGTGAGAGCAGCCACCACTGGATGCTCAGCGAGATCGTGAGCGCGAGTCCGGCGACAGCGGCAGCTTCGAGGCCGAGCCCGATCTGAACAACAGCGCGTTGCCCGAGCGAGCGACTCAACTGCGGGGTCACGCCCGACGCGAGGAAGGCCCCGACGGCGAGGCTGACGAGAAGCCACCCGGCACCCAAAGCCGAGTAACCCAGCGTCCCCTGCAACAACAGGGGCAGCGAAAACATCAGCCCAAACTCACCAAAGGCCACGATGGCCGCCGCGATATTGCCGTAGCGCACCGACCGCAGGCCAAACAGCCCGAGGTCAACGACTCCAGGCCGGCCAAGTCGGCGAGCGATCAGCTCACGCCGAATGAACGCAGCCAGCGCACCGGCTGCGACCACACCGACGACGGGCACGGGCGACATCGACCCGCCGGGCTGGTGCCACCAGCCGTAGGTCGCAGCCTCAATGAGGACGAAAACCAACCCAGCCATGGCGACACCGATGAACACAGCGCCGACCAGATCGAGGTGGCGCTCGGCGTAGGGGTCACGGGTCTCAGGGAGCGCCCACATGATGCCGGCCAGGACGAGCAGGCCAAACGGGACGTTGAGCCAGAACGCCCACCGCCAGCTCACATCGGTCGCGAGCCAGCCTCCGACGAGCGGCCCAACGGCAGCCATGCCACCGATCGTCGAGCCGTAGACCGCGAAGGCGATGGCCCGTTCGCGGCCCGTAAAGAGTGCATTCATGCTCGACAGGGTCGTCGGGAGGATGAAGGCGGCGCCGATGCCCTGGACGACCCGCGCGGCGATGAGGAGTTCGCCAGTCTGGGCCGATCCCGCGCCAATCGAGGCGAGCATGAAGATCGTCATGCCCAGCGCAAAGACTAGTCGCCGCCCGCGGATATCACCCAGCCGACCCACGGTCAGCAGCAGCGCCGCGAAGACCAGCGCATAGGAGGCGTTGAGCCATTCGGCTTGTGATGCAGTCAAACTCAGGTCGCGGATGACGACGGGGAGGGCGACGTTGACGATCGTCGCGTCCATGATGATGAGCGACACGCCCAGCGCAATCGTCGCCAGGGCGAGCCACCGTGATCTGCCAGGTTTGGTCGCCACCGCAGTCGCACCTGCCACGGCTCCGCCTGAAGGGGAAGAGAGGGCGCTGGGAGTAGGGACGCGTGCGGTCTCGTGCTCGAGGTCCGGCATACTCCGATGTTATCGACACTGGTGTCGGCAACACAAGTGCGGGCCGTTGATCGCTATACCATTCGGGGTATGCCGCGTATTGACGCTCCCACTGTCGCTGAGCACAACGCCATGCGGCGTCGTCAGGTCGTCGACGCCGCCGCGCTCGTGTTGTCTGAAGTCGGAGCCGCCGCTTTCACCCCCGCGGCCGTTGCTAAACAGGCGGGTCTAGCCCGCAGCAGCATGTACCAGTACTACCCCTCGACCGACGCCCTCCTCGGTGCCGCCGTGGCCGAGATGCTCGAGCGCAGCCGGGACCGGATGATCGCCGCGGTCGCCGCCGCAGACACGCCCGCCGAGCGGGTGACGGCATACGTCCGCGAAGCGATCGACGACGCGACATCGGGGCACGCAACCATCCCCGACCTGAGCGGGATGCACATGCCCGAGGTATGCCGTGAAGGCGTCCGCGCGCTCCACGACGAACTCCTCGCCCCCCTGCGCGAAGCCCTTCAAGACGCCGAGGTCGACAATCCGGAGATGGCGAGTGTCCTGGTCCGAGGGCTGGTCAACGCAGCCGTGAGCGCTGCCAAGCACGGGGCCCCCCGAGAAGCCCTCACAACCGCGACGATCGACTTCGTCCTGCGCGGCGTGGGACTGCGCGCCTAGCCCTCCCCGACCAGAGCTTGCCCCAAGAACTGGCCCTCGGCCGCGCCTGGCAGCACTGCAAAAAC
The DNA here is from genome assembly GCA_016715285.1 of Actinomycetales bacterium. Taxonomy (GTDB): domain Bacteria; phylum Actinomycetota; class Actinomycetes; order Actinomycetales; family Dermatophilaceae; genus Phosphoribacter; species Phosphoribacter thorii. The sequence continues at coordinate 219,483 of JADKAO010000003.1, forward strand.
CGCTGATCCGATCGGCACCGTCCACACGTTGAGCAGGTCAGACTCAGCCAGCCGCACCTGGATTGGCACGAACTGCCCCATGACATCCCGCTGGAAGCACACAAACAACATCCCGCATTCAGCATTCGCCGCGCCGGTCACCGCTTCGTCGTAGTTATAGGGCCGACGCAGAATCTTTTCCTTCGCCGCGACGGGGGCGGCATGCCGGATGTGCGCAAAGTCGGGAATGACATGCAACCCAGCCTTGGTCGCATCCAGATCGGTCTTGTCGGTCTCCTTGGTGCCGGTGAGCGGCGCGCCCGAGGTGAGGCGCCGACCGATGACTTGCTCTTTGGCTTCGGGCTCGAGCTCGTCCCACGTATCCATCGTCATCCGGATCCGTCGGACCACGACCGACGTGCCGCCGCGCAACCAGTCGGGTCCTTCGTCGCCAATCCACAGCAGCGAGTCGAACTCGGTCTCGGCAGGCTGCACGGTGCCGTCGACCTGACCCATGAGATTGCGCATCGTTGACGCACTCGTCGCGGGCCGGCGGAAACCGCGCTGCTGCCAATGAATGGTCGCGATCCCCTTGACGCTCACGATGAGCGACCGCACCGCATGCGCGAGCACGATGGGGTCCTCGGCACAAACCTGCAGGAAGACGTCGCCTTCGCTCCACCGGTCTTCGAGTCGGTCGACCTTGAAGGCGGGCAGGGGAGCGAGCCACACCGGGGCTCGGTCGAGCAGCCCCGCCTTGTCGAGCGCCCCGCGCCCAAGCCCGACCGTGACCGTGAGTCGCGATGGAGGGCCAGCGAGGTCAGGTTGCGGGTCGGCAAGCGTCGGTATGCCGCGCTGGAGCCGGCTCGCGTCGGAAGTCCACAAGCGCAAGATCCGTCGCAACCCGTCTCGGCCCGCGTCAGCAACGAGATTGAAGGCCAAGAAAGCGGCGTGGGCTTGCGGTGCCGTGACGACACCCGATTGGTGGGTGCCATAGAAGGGTTCGATCTGACGGGCCCACGCCGGGTCGGTGCCATTCGCGCCGCTGCTCGCGGCACCACTATCGCCCGAGCCGAGAGGCGCGCCCGAGCCGGTCGTGTCGGCTCCGAGCCCGGTGAGTTGGGAGGCGAGCACGCCGACCCCGGCGCCGCCCACAAGGACGGCGCCGAGGCCGAGCACTGACCGCCGTGAGGTCTCGACCAACGCGGGAGCTTCGGCCGAGTCCGTCGAGGGGGTCTGATCAGCCATGGCTCGTCATCGTGGCCATGGGATTGCTCCCAGTCGTCGCGCCGGGGACGTAGGTCTCCTTGGCGCCTGAGAAGGTGCGCACCTCGGCCTTGACCGGCAACGTCGACCCATCGGCGAACTTCAGGGTGAAGGTCGCCGTCGTGCCCGACTTCAGGGGCGAGGAGACACCCATGAACATGATGTGGTCACTTCCGGGCTTGAACTCGTGAGTCTCGCCCGCCTTGAGGATGAAGCCGCCCTTCTTTTCCTGCATCTTCATCGAGCCAGACGAGTCCATGACGGTCTCGTGCAACTCCATCATCGGCGATGCCGGACTCGAGGCCGAGACGATGTGGACCTCGGCGGTGCCGGTGTTCTTGACGATGAGGAAGGCACCGGTCATGCCGGTGTCGACCGCCTTGACCCACGGGTCAGTCACGGTGAGCTGACCCGCTTGGCCCGTCGGCTTGGGCGCCATTGTTGTCGCCGCCGAGGTGGCGCCGGTGGCCGAAGGAGTCGAGCTGGTCGTGGTCGTGGACGAGCCACACGCGGATAGGGCGCCCGTCATGGCCAGCGCCACGGCGGGCATGAGCAGGACTGCGCGGATGCGGTGTGATGTGGTCATTGAAGTGAGTTCCTTTGCGTTGCAGCCAGATCCGACATCGGTCCAGATCCAGCGACGTGTGTGAGAGGTATGCCGTGCCGCGCGGCGTCGCGCGAGCACTATGACGTCCGGCCGTCCGGCCGTCCGGCACTCGGGCCGTCAAGCCGTCGGCAATGTGCCCCGTGCTCGACCAGATCCGGCCGAGTGTTCAGGGAGCGCCGCCAGTGACGTCGATGGGGTGTGCCACCTCAAGGGTGGGGGTCAGGCCGTCGCCATCCGCGGGGGGCCACGCGGGCTCGCGGTCAGGACGAGGACCAGGGGCCGAGGCGCCTCAGGTGCGCGGGCTGCCAGCCGAAGCTCACGGCATACCCAATGCGCCGCAGGCAATGCTACGAGGCGGGGGCGAATGGCCTCCCACGCGAGCCAGAGGATGCGTTCGCCGTAGCCGACCACGGCGGCCGCGAGCATGGTTGCCGCGGCGTGCCCAGCCAGCATGCGCAGAGTGAGCGCGTTGGGGTCAACCGCGACCGCGCCGGAGCCACCCGGCATACCCTCGGCTGCCGTCATCGCGGCGTGGTCATGACCGATCGTGCCGTGCCCGGTGGTGAGCGACAGGAGTTGGTGGACGGCAACTTGGCCAGCTGCGAGGGCGGCGACAAGGCGGCCCATCCGCAACTGAACCCGAGTGAGGACGCTCGCCATCACTGTCGCGAGGAGCGCGGAGCCACCCAGCGCACCGGCTGAAGGCCAGTCACCGCCGCCGAGGACGTGACCGCAGACTGCGAGGGAGAGGACCAGCGACGACAAGAACGCCGCACGCGCCCCGCGCACGACCCCTCCCGACGGGCTCGTCCCCATGGAGGACAGGGTAGGGGGTGGGGTGCGTCGGATTCAGGCGAGTTGGGAACTCCGCGGGAGACACTCACCACATCGCGGGGTGTGGGCGCTCCTGGTTAGGCGCGGTGGGGGGTGAGCGGCGCTACTGTCGCGAGCGTGAGCACTATCCACCGCGGTCGCTATCAACTCCGGGTCGAAGACCTCAACCCCTCGGGGCACATGGACAACCTGTGCATCCTGCGGGCGGTCGACGAAGTGCGGCACGTGCTGCTCGGGATGCGTGGGCCGGGTGGGGTTGTGGTCGTGCCCGGGATGCTCGACGCCGCCGGGCCCGGGGTGACGCAGTTGGTCGCGAGCCACCAGGTCGACTACCTGCGCGAGCTGCACTATCACCCGAGCGAGCAGCTCGCGGTCGAGATGTGGGTATGCCGGGTCGGCTCGTCCTCGTTCGACCTCGCCGCTGAGGTGCGGCAGGATCTCGAGGCTCCGGTTGCTGCGCGGGTGCGGTCGACCACTGTCCTGATCGATGTCGCGGCGGGGGCGCCGTGGCGGATGTCGGATCGAGTGCGCGCTGACATCACGGCATACCTCGGGCCGGAGTTGACCTTCCGCGCGGGATGATCGTGGCGAATGCGCAGAGAGTCACGCTTGCGCGCGGGGTGAGCGGACAAGGCAGACCGGAGAGATAGGGTCGGCCACGTGCCCGACATCTCCTATCCCATCGCCGAGCGCGTCCTGGCTAACGGTCTGCACGTCGTCGTCTCCGAAGACCACACGGTGCCGATTGTCGCGCTCAACATCTGGGTCAAGGTCGGGTCCCGCGACGAGGTCCAAGGCCGCACGGGGCTGGCGCATCTTTTCGAGCACCTGATGTTCCAAGGGTCGGCCAATGTCGCTTCGGGAGAGCACTTTTCGGCGCTCATGGCAGCTGGCGGTCGACTCAATGCCACGACGTGGTTCGACCGCACGAACTACTTCGAGACCGTGCCCAAGGGCGCCCTTGACCTCGCGCTGTGGCTCGAGGCCGACCGCCACGGCCGCCTGCTCGACGCTGTCACGCAGGACAACCTCGACAACCAGCGCGACGTCGTCAAAGAAGAGAAGCGGCAGCGCTATGACAACGTCCCGTATGGCACCGCCCTGCACGAGGTCTACGCGACGATCTTCCCCGAGGGCCACCCCTATCAGCACCCGACGATCGGCTCGATGGCCGACCTCGATGCGGCGACCCTGACCGACGTCAGAGACTTCTTCAGTCGCCACTACGGCCCCAACAACTCGGTCATCACCCTCGTCGGCGACATCACGCCCGAAGACGGGTTCGCTGCGGTCGAGCGCTACTTCGGTGGGCTCCCTGCGTCGGCGGTGTCACGCGACGACGCGATCATGACCCCCCTGGATCCGCTCCCCGAGCCGCGGAGGCGCGAGATCCACGCGCCCGTCCCACACGAGCGGCTCTACATCGCCTTCCGTCTGCCAGCCGACGGAACAGCCGACTTCCACGCGGCCGGGCTTGCGCTAGACATCCTCGGGGGTCTGGGTTCCTCGCGCCTGGTCGAGCGGCTCGTCCGCACCGAACAACTCACCACGAGCGCGTCCGCGCACCCGATGGGCCTCGCAGGAGGAGTCTCGCTCGGTCTCGTCTCCGCCGAAATGGCCGAAGGCGTCGACCCAGACCTCGTCGAAGCGATCATCTGCGAAGAAATCAACGCCCTCATCGCGACCGGTCCCACCCCCGACGAAATGGAGGCTGCCCTCGCCGACACAGAGCGTTCCTGGCTCTCGGCGATGGCCGGCCTTGACGAGCGCGCCGACGCGATCAGCCGCGACGCCGCCCTCTTTGGCAACCCGAGCCGCATCAACTCTTTCATCGAAGAGGTACGGGCCATCACTCCCGACCATGTCCAGCGGATCGCTCGCGAATGGCTCCAACCGCACTCGCGCGCTGTCGTCGCCTACCGCCCCGAGCTCCAGACCGCCCCAGATCCGGACTCCTCGCGGGCGCAAGACACCTCGTCTCCGGCCCACGCCGAGGGAGCCCTCGCATGACTTCCTCACCGACCCCCGTCCGGGACGGCCAGGCCAGCGTCCCGCCTCGCCCAGATGTCATTCCAGCAGAGCCGTTTTCGGTGCCGACGCCTTCGCTCACACGGCTTGCCAATGGCCTCACGGTGCTCAGCTATCACCTGCCCGGCCAGTACGTCATCTCGGTGCGCCTCGCGATCCCGCTTCCACTCGCGCGCGAACCCCGCGACAAAGAAGGCGTCGCCTCGATCATGTCCCGAACCCTCGACGAGGGGACGGCACGGCATACCTCGGTCGAGTTCGCGCGCATGCTCGAGCGTCGCGGTGTCGCCCTCGGCGCGGGCATGGGTGAGGGCGGCCTTTCCGTCGACCTTGACGTCGCCAAGCGCCACCTTCCCGACGCGCTCGACCTCCTCCGGCAATGCATCACCGAGCCCGCGTTCCCGCAAGACCAGGTGGAGCGGCACGTCGCGACTCGCCTCGCCGAGATCGAGCAGGAGTATGCCGTCCCCGCTCACCGCGGGGGTATCGAGTTGTGGCGCACTTATTTTGACTCTCAGTCACGCTCGGCCAGGCCGGTCGCCGGCCAGGCCGAGACAGTCGCCTCGATCACCCGCGATGACGTGGTGGCCTTCCACGACGAGCACGTGCGACCCAATGCCGCGACGATCGTCGTCGCGGGAGACCTGACCGGCATCGACGCCGCGTCGTTTGTCTTAAAAGCGTTGGGGGAGTGGGAGATCGGGGAGACCGACAGCCCGCTCGACCTCACGGCACCCCCAGAACTGCCCGACCGGCAACCCCCTGCCCTCGCCGACGATCGCGCGCGCATCGTCATCGTCGACCGCCCTGACTCGGTCCAAGCCGAGTTGCTCATCGCCTGCGCTGGCCCAGATCGCCACGTCGAGGGTGGCTTCGCCCCGTTCCCGATGCTGGGCTTCATCCTCGGCGGCGCCCCCACATCTCGTCTTGACCTCCTGCTGCGCGAGGACAAGGGCTACACCTACGGCCTCCGCTCAGGGTTCCGGCCGCGCCGCCGCGGTGGTGTCTTCATCACGTCTGGGAGCGTGCGCGGCGATGTCGCGGCCGAGGCGCTCGATCTCACCCTCTCGGTGCTCGAAGACGCGCGCGCCGGTGTGACCGATGACGAAATCGCGCAGGCCCGGAGCTTCCTCACCCTCACCGCGCCCAGTCGCTACGCCACCGCAGACACGGTGGCCGAGGAGGCAGCAGCGCTCTCGTTCGATGGGCTCGGCACCGACTTCGCTGACCGCACCTTACGCGCCATCGCGGCAGCCTCAGCTGATGAGGTGAGCACGGCATACCGGCAGTTTGTTGACGGTTCCTGGACCGTGGTCGTCGTTGGCGACGCTGCGAGCATCGCCGAGCCCATTGCCGCCCTTGGCCGCGGCACCCCAACCGTCGTCGCCAGTTAACGCGGTCACGATGTCTCACGACGGACCGCTCGAAGACCCCACGCACCCGACGCAGGCGGGTCCACCAGCGCCCCGAGCTGCCCTGATCATCCCGTCGCTCATCGGGCCACTTGCGCTCACGACCAGAGACGGCGGCTCACTCGCCACGATCGAATTCCTCAACGACGGTGACCCCGGCTCAGAGCTCGGGTGGCACGGCAAGGGCTTCCCGCCAGCTGTCCTGCAGGACACTGCCGACCAGCTCGCCGACTATTTCGCGGGGGAGCGGCAGGAGTTTGACCTGCGTCTGGCTCCGCGGGGCACCGACTTCCACCGGCGAGTCTGGGCTGAGCTCCAGCTCATCCCGTGGGGGGAGACAATCACCTACGGCCAGTTGGCAATTCGCCTCGGCCTCCCGGTGTCAGCGGCCCGGGCAGTGGGCTCCGCCAACGGGGCCAACCCCATCCCGGTCGTCATCCCGTGCCACCGGGTGATCGGGGCGGATGGGACCCTCACGGGGTATGCCGGTGGGCTCCCTCGTAAAGCAGCCCTCCTTGGGCTGGAGGGCATTGCCCACGAGCTCGATCAGCTGCCGCTCTTCTGACCGCGCTGGTCAAGCGCCGGCCACCTAGGCGCGTGCACCTTGCGCCGCGACCTCGTCGGCCCCCGGGTCGCCAATCGCGCGCAACACCTCGCCGTGCAACAGCCCGTTGGTCGCCACCGCGTTGCCACTCCAACAACCCGGGCGTCCGTCCAGCCCCGTGAACTGACCACCAGCCTCTGTCACGATCGGGACCAGCGCGGCCATGTCATAGGTCGCGAGCTCAGGCTCGGCCGCGAGATCAACCGAACCCTCGGCCAACAGCATGTAGGACCAGAAGTCTCCATAGGCCCGGGTGCGCCAGCACCGATCCATCAACCCGAGGAACGCATCGCGCCGCCCCAACGCGGCCCAGCCGTCGAGCGATGCATACGACAGCGACGCATCGGCAAGCGAACTCACCCCCGACACGTGCAGCCGCTGCGCCGACTGAAGTGAGCGACCGGCATACGCCCCCAGGTCTTTGGCTGCCCACCAGCGGCGATGCAGCGCGGGCGCCGCGACCAGGCCGACCACGGGGTCGTCGCCGTCCACGAGCGCAATGAGGGTCGCCCACACTGGCACCCCGCGGACGAAATTCTTCGTGCCGTCGATCGGGTCGATGATCCACCGCCGCGGTCCGTGACCCGTTGTGCCGAACTCCTCACCCACGACCGCATCCCGCGGCCGCGTGCGCGCCAACTGAGCGCGGACGAGTTCTTCAGCTGCCCGATCCGCGTCACTCACCGGGGTCAGGTCAGGCTTGGTCTCAACCCGTAAGTCCGCGGCGCGGAACCGGGCCATCGTGAGTTGCTCTACGGCGTCAGCGAGGACGTGAGCCAGGCGCAGGTCATCGTCATAAGGCACGGTGCCAACCTACTGCGAGCCCCACACCGCCTGTGCACCCGAGTGCCCCGTGAGCACCGTCCACACGATCGCGAGCCCCGCCGCGAGCACGGTGACCACGGTCGCCGCCAGTCGATATCGCGGATAACGCGTGGTCAGCACGACGAGCACCGACGCGCCCGTCAGCACGAGTGCGGTGAGCGGCAGGACGCTCCCGAGCTTCTCGTGGTCGTCGATCTGGAGCCCCGCCATCCGATGCAGCAGCGCCTCCCCGCTCTCCTTGACGACAACCGAGAGTCCAAGCACAGCGACATTGGCGCCGACGATCCACCACCCCCACCGGTCGCGCAGCTTCGGCCGGATCGCCATGAGGATGGTCACGCAGGCCATGAGCGGCAGGAGCACGACGATGCCATGGACAACGAGGGGGTGCATCGGCAAGCCGAGGATTCGATCGAACACGGAGGGCCTCCTTAGAGCCGGATCACGCTACTCGGGCTCGCCGGAGCGCGCTCGCAAAAGCCGCCGAAGCGACGCAAGTCGCGCCGCCCCCGCTGTGCCCGCCGCGCCACTGGCGACAAAGGCATCCAAACCGCACTCCTGCTCATCATGGGTGCACCCTCGTGGGCACGCCTCGGTGCCAGGCTCCAGGTCGCTGAAATGAGACACGATCATGTGCGGTTCCACGTGCGCGAGGCCGAACGACCGCACTCCCGGGGTGTCCACGACCCAGCCTGAGTCCTCGGGCAAGGGGAGTGCCACGGCAGACGTCGAGGTATGCCGTCCGCGTCCAGTCACATCGTTGACCACCCCGGTGCTGCGATTAGCTTCTGGCACAAGGGCGTTGACGATCGTCGACTTGCCGACGCCGGAGTGACCGACGAGCACCGACACCCGGCCCTCCAAACGCTCGAGCAGAGCGTCGAGGCCCGTAAACCCGTCGGACGTGCGGGCCGTCACGAGATAGGGCACATGCAGCGGGGCATAGTCCTCGAGGAACGCATCGGCGTCGATGAGGTCCGCCTTCGTGAGCAACAGGAGCGGCTCCAACCCTGCGTCATAGGCCGCGACGAGACAGCGATCAATGAGGCGAGGCCGAGGTTCGGGGTCGGTCAGTGACGACACGATGACAAGCTGGTCAGCGTTGGCGACCAGCACTCGCTCCACCGGATCGGTGTCGTCGGCGCTGCGCCGCAGCACGGTTCGCCGCGGTTCTACCCGCACGACTCTGGCGAGGGCGTCCGGATCGCCGGACGTGTCTCCCACCAGAGCAACCCGGTCACCTACGGTGATGCCTCGTCGGCCGAGTTCGCGCGCCTTCATCGCGGTGACAGTGCGCGTGGGCGTATGCCGTCCGCCCACTCCGGCCGCGAGGATCACGCCATAGCGCCCGCGGTCGATCGAAATCACCATGCCCACGAGGGCGTCCTCGTGCCGGGGCCGGTCCTTGGACCGCGGCCGAGAGCCACGGCCCGGACGAACCCGGACGTCCGACTCGTCGAGGTCGCGCCAGCTCATCGGGCACTCAACATGGCGTTCCAGAGGTCGACAAAACCAGGGAGCGTTTTGGCTGTCGTGTCGACGTTGACGACCTGCACTCCCGGGACTCTAAGCCCGATAAGGGCAGCGGAAGTCGCCATCCGATGATCGTGATAGGTCTCAAATCGTATGCCGTGCAACGGCTTTGGGATGATCCGCAAGCCGTCGGCATGCTCGGTCACGTCGGCGCCCAAGGCCGTGAGTTCGGTGGCGAGGGCCGCGAGCCGGTCGGTCTCGTGACCCCGGATATGGGCCACCCCACGGATCCACGAGGGCGCCTGCGCGAGGGCAGCGAGCGCAGCGACCGTCGGGGTTAACTCGCTGGCGTCGCGCAGATCGATGTCGATTCCGTCGATTTGCCCCGTGCCGGTGACGGTGAGGCCGTGCTCATCGAGGGTGCAGGTCGCGCCCATCTGCGCCAAGACTTCTCGCAGCAGGTCGCCAGCCTGGGTTGTCTGAGCTGGCCAACCAGGGATGGTCACCCGACCGCCACAGACCAAGGCCGCCGCGACAAAGGGCCCGGCGTTCGACAAATCCGGCTCCGCCTCGACATCGAGCGCGTGGATCGGTCCAGGCGATACCCGCCACGTGTTGGCCGCACTGTCATCGACGTCGACCCCGGCTTCGCGCAGGGTGGCCACGGTCATCGCAATATGAGGTTCGCTCGGCACTGGCTTGCCGTTGTGATGGAGGGTGACCCCGCGCTCATAGCGCGCACCAGAGAGCAACAGCGCTGACACGAACTGAGATGACTGCGACGCGTCCAACGTGACCGCACCACCCGCGACCCGCCCAGCTCCCCGGATCGTGAACGGCATACCTCCGTTGGTGTCGGTGACCTCGACCCCGAGTGCGCGGAGGCTGTCGAGCACCGGGCCCATGGGGCGGCGCCGAGCCTGCTCGTCGCCGTCGAAGGTGACCTCCCCGTCAGCGAGGGCTGCCACCGGGGGCAGGAATCGCATCACGGTGCCCGCGAGACCGCAGTCAATGGCGGCGCCGCCGCGGACCGCAGCGGGCGTGATCAACCAGTCGGCACCGTCGTTGGAGATCGCGATCCCCAGGTCACGCAGCGCGGCCACCATAAGCAGCGTGTCGCGCGATCGGAGCGGCTCGCGGATCCGAGAGGGGCCGTCGGCCAAGGCTGCGAGCACGAGATAGCGGTTGGTGAGGGACTTGCTCCCCGGGAGGCGTACCACCGCGTCGAGGGGTCCAGTCGCGGTCGGTGCGGGCCAGTCGGGGTGGGTGTGCGACCCGCTCCCTGACGGCCCTGACGTCACCAACGTCACTGACCGAGTGGCGACGGCAGCGACTCGCGTGCGGACGCGACGCGGTCAGCCGCGTCGGAGCGGAGCTTCCTGGCCCGCCAAGCTAATCCGGGCTTGCCTTCGGTGTCGACGGTCGCCAAGAGCACTCCGCCGAGCAGGCCGAGGTTCTTGAGGAAGTCATTGCGGTCACGACTGCGATCAGCGCCAAACGGCTTCTCCCAGAACGAATGCACCGCCAATGTGGTCGGCACCAGGCTCGCCGCAAGCACCGCGGAGGCCAGTCTCGGGAGCTTGCCGCTCGCCAAGAGCGTGCCGCCGACGAGCATCGCCACGCCATTGGCTCGCACGATGAGTTCCTTGTCGTCAGGCAGACCCAGCACAGGAATTGCCTTGTCGAGCAAGGGAGCAGCCGCCTTGGCGCGCCCACTCGGATGCTTGACGGCGTCCAGACCACTGCTGACGAAGATCGCGGCGAGCATGGGGCGTGCAATGCGTCGGATCATGGGTCCTCCGAGTGCGTGGGCGGGACAGGACCTACCGTAGTCGCCATGTGTGGGCGCTACGCAGCGAGCAAGGACCAGGCAGAGCTCGTCGAGGAGTTCGACGTCGAGCTCGTGGCAACCGCACCGGGCCGCTCGCTGCTTGTCTCGCCGCAGACACCGCCCCCGGGTGAGCCCGACTACAACATGGCGCCGACCAAACAGGCTCCGGTCGTCCTGACAAGGTCGCCACGAGGAGTAGAAGAGCCGAGTTCGCCTGTGCGCCAACTACGTTTGCTTACGTGGGGCTTGGTGCCGTCGTGGTCCAAGGACGCCAAAGGCGCCGCCCGCATGGTCAACGCACGGGTGGAGACGGTTCTCGAGAAGCCCGCCTATCGCGCCGCCGTCACAAGCCGGCGATGCCTCGTGCCCGCACGCGGCTGGTACGAATGGCAGCCCTCACCCACGGTCACCGATGCCAAGGGCAAACCACGCAAGCAACCGTTCTTCATCCACCGCCTCGACGGCGCCACCGCAGCCTTCGCCGGCCTCTACGAGTTCTGGCGCGACCCCGCCGTCACCGACCGCGACGACCCGGCTGCGTGGCTCGCGACCTTCACGATCGTCACGACTGCCGCCGACCCGGGTCTCGACCGCATTCACGACCGCCAGCCCCTCGTGCTCGATCCCGAGGACTGGGCAACGTGGCTCGACCCGGCGATCACCACGCCAGCCGACCTCGAGCCGATCCTGCGCGGTCACCAGCGCGAGCAGGGACGCTTCGCGGCATACCCGATCTCCACCGCGGTCAACCGCGCAGCCAACACCGGCCCCGACCTGCTCCTCCCAGCGCTGCCCGAAGAACTTCGGGGTGTTGTCGACCCCACCACAGGCGAGATCATCGGGTCATGAGCGTTTCCACCCAGACCGACTCGGCCACAGCCCCCCAGCCGCGCACCCTCATGATCGACACCCCTGAGGGGATGGCAAGAGCGCACGTGTATGCCGGTCAGCCCGGCTCTGGGGCGGCGCCAGCACGGGCCCCGCAGGGTGCGGTGATCCTCGGCCACGGCGCCGGGCCGAGCATCACGACGGTCGATCTCGTGGCCGCGAGGGACGCGCTGGTTGCGGCAGGCTGGACAGTTGTCATCGTGGAACAACCCTGGCTCGTCGCTGGCAAGAAGATCGCCCCACGACCAAAGGTGCTCGACGCAGCCTGGGTGCCGATCGTCGCGACCTTGCGAGCCGAGGCGCTCGCCGACGTCACCGGCCCGCTCGTTGTCGGGGGGCGCAGCGCTGGCGCTCGAGTTGCCTGCCGGAACGCCGCAACCGTCGGGGCGGACGGCGTCCTCGCGCTGTCTTTCCCGTTCCACCCCCCGGGGAAACCCGCCGCGAGTCGAGGTGAGGAACTCCTCGCACCACTCCAGCACGGCATACCGGTCGTGGTCGTCCAAGGCGAGAACGACCCCTTTGGCACTCCGGAGGAGCTCACGGCATACCTCGATGAGGTGGGGGGTGCAGCGGCCGGTGAGCTGCGTCCGGCGCTGAGCGCAGTGCCAGGCACCCACACGATCCCGCCCCGGGCGCGCGAGGCCATCGCCCAGGCCGTGGTCGCTGGGCTAGAGCATCTGCGGGGCCACGCGCCGAAGCCGCCGACGCCTGAGAGCCGCTGACCGACCCGTCGGGAATGTCACTGCAGGGACGCGTGTTACAGCGGGCAATCGCCCTTGCCCGGGGCCGTCCGAGGAGAGCCCGTGTTCGTGTTGTCTGTGACCGCCAGCGGTTCGTCCGCGCCGGTGCGTCAGCCGGGCGGGCTACTGTTGCCGGTGATGAGTACTCACACAGCCGACCCCCAGGGCGTCACCGGCGATGACGACCGCGAGCCTGTGCCCGCGGCGCTGCCGGAGATCTCCGAAGTCGTTGACCGCAACTCCGAGACTCCCGAAGAGCGCGCGGCACGGTTCGAGCGCGAGGCGCTCCCGTTGTTGGACCAGCTGTACTCCGCGGCGCTCCGCACGACCCGCAACCCGGCCGACGCCGAGGACCTCGTCCAGGAGACCTACGCCAAGGCGTTCGCCGCCTTCCACCAATACCAGCCAGGCACCAACCTCAAGGCCTGGATGTACCGCATTCTCACCAACACCTACATCAACACCTACCGCAAGAAGCAGCGCGAACCACTGCAATCGGACGCTGCTGACGTCGAGGACTATCAGCTGCACCGAGCGGACTCCCACTCCTCTAGCGGTGGGCGTTCTGCCGAAGATGTCGCGCTCGACCATCTCCCCGACAACGACGTGACTCGTGCTCTGCTCAGCCTGCCTGAGGAGTTCCGGTTGGCTGTCTACTTCGCCGACGTCGAGGGCTACGCCTACAAGGAAATCGCCGACATCATGGACACCCCTATTGGGACGGTGATGTCCCGCCTCCACCGTGGTCGCCGCCAACTACGGGAACTGCTCAGTGAGTATGCCGTTGAGCGCGGTTTCGTGCGCCCGGCGCCGAGTGACGTTGCCGGACGGGGTGACGACCAGTGAGCCCCGACGGCCGCCCCGCGACCAACAACCCGACGCCGTTTGAATGCTCCGAAGCCCTCTTGCGGGTCTTTGAATATCTCGACGGCGAGATGACAGCCGAAGACGTGTCGCGCGTTCGGGCTCATCTGGATGCGTGTGCCGAATGCTTCCGCCAGTACGACCTGGACCAGATGGTCAAGATGGTGGTCAAGCGATCGTGTGGCCCACAGCCGGCGCCAACCCAACTGCGGTCATCTATCCTCACCAGGATCACGATGATCCGCGTCGAGACCGAGTAGCTCTCCACACACGGATGAGGGCCAGGAGCGGGAACGCTCCTGGCCCTCATCCGTGCCTGGCACAGCCTCGTGTGCTGCTGCTGGGCTGCCCGAACGTCAGGCGTTGGGCTTGCGGCCGTGGTTGGCCTTGTTGCTCTTGCGGCTGTGACGCTTGCGTGAACGCTTGCTCATGCGGATCCTCTCTTTCGCGACGTGGTGGACCAGGCTGAAACCTGATGGATCATCGCGCGTGGGTAAAGAAATGGTCAGGAAGCAGTAAGCGGCCCGTCAGGGTTCAGGGCGTCTGGGCGTTTGGTGCTAAGACAACCCCGAGGTGGTCGCATTCCGCGCCGTCATTGAAGCACAATGGGAGCGTTGGTGTGAGCGTGGGCCGCGGGAACGGTCGACGCTTGCGCTGGGGGCGCTGTGCCGGGGTGTCGGACATCCGGGTTGAAAGGGGCGTGATGCTCGCTTTCAGCCAGTAGCCCGCCTCCCTTGTCTGTGCCCGGCCGCTCTTGTGAAGGGCGGTGTCCTGGCTCGACCGAATCTCGACGCTCGACCAAATCTCTCATACCCCGGGCCCGCCTGGCGCCCACAGATCCGAAAGGACATGACATGAACACGTTCTCCAAGCTCTTCGAGGCCATGCTCTCCAAGCAGTCCGTCCCCACCTGGGCGGGTCAGCAACCGGTCGGGATCCACGGGTGGACTCCCCGTCAGGGTGATGTCACCTCGATCCACGGGTGGACTCCCCGTCAGGGTGACGTGACCTCGATCCACGGCTGGACTCCCTGATCTCAACCCCTTCGTTGGCTCCTGCTGCTCAGCCTGAACTCTCGACCGATAAGGAATTCTCATGAACACGTTCTCCAAGCTCTTCGAGGCCATGCTCTCCAAGCAGTCCGTCCCCACCTGGGCGGGTCAGCAACCGGTCGGGATCCACGGGTGGACTCCCCGTCAGGGTGATGTCACCTCGATCCACGGGTGGACTCCCCGTCAGGGTGACGTGACCTCGATCCACGGCTGGACTCCTGATCTCAACCCCTTCGTTGGCTCCTGCTGCTCAGCCTGAACTCTCGACCGATAAGGAATTCTCATGAACACGTTCTCCAAGCTCTTCGAGGCCATGCTCTCCAAGCAGTCCGTCCCCACCTGGGCGGGTCAGCAACCGGTCGGGATCCACGGGTGGACTCCCCGTCAGGGTGATGTCACCTCGATCCACGGGTGGACTCCCCGTCAGGGTGACGTGACCTCGATCCACGGCTGGACGCCCCGCTGATCAACGCTGCAGCGTCGGGCCGGCCCTCATGGTCAGTCCCGGCGTTCATCGCGACGACTTCGGTCGTCTCCGTCTTCTTCGTCTGGCTGGCCTGGTGGATTGACGGCCCGCCCCGAGACTTGGTCGCCATGGCCGTGCTCGGTGTTTTGCTCATGGCCAGCTGGTTTGTCCGCGTTGAAGTCCTATCCAAGGTCAGCGTGGCTGCCGGCAGCATCATCCTGCTTGCCGCGCTCGTCATCATTGGCCCCCTCGGCAGTGCGGTCATCAACGCCGTCGCGATGTTCGTCGAAGTCAGCGGCCGACCCCTGAGGGTGCGCTTCTTCAACGCGGCCATGACCGCGATCGTCGGCTCGGTCGGGGGCCTCACCTACCTTTGGGTCGGTGGCGCGCGAGACGTATCAGCGTTGGCTGGTCCCGGTGAACTCCTCCTCCGCGTGGGGGTGCCGATGATGATCGCGGATGTGGTCCTGACCCTCGTCAATGTCGCGCTGATCGCCGGCATCGTATGGGCTGATGGGGCCCAGTCGTTCCGCCGAAACTTCCGATCAATGCTCATGACCTCCGGCCTGGCACAAATCGGCTACGGAGTCATCGGGTTCCTGTTCGTGATCTTGTGGTTGCCGGCCAAGGTGGGGCCGGTCAGCGCGGCCTTCATCCTGATCCCGCTCTTCGTTGCCCGCTGGGCCTTCGTGCAATACGGCGAAGAACAACGTGCGCATGAACGCACCCTCACCGCTCTCGTCGCCACCGTGGAAACCCGAGACCCATATGCCGTGGGGCACAGTGAGCGGGTTGCGCGCCTTGCGGAGTGGATCGGGGAGGACCTCGGGTTGCCGCAGTCCGACATGACGGCATTGCGGTATGCCGCAATGCTCCATGACGTCGGGCTCATTGGCGTGCCGCCGTCGCGGCTACGCCAACGGGCCAATTGGCCGGATGCCACCGAGCGCTCGCAACTGGCCAACCACCCCCCCAGCGGTGCAGCCCTGCTCGAGGGCATTGACTTCCTCAACGACTCCTTCGAAGCAATCCGACACCATCACGAGCGGGTGGATGGTCATGGCTATCCGGATCAACGGGCGGGTTCGGAGATCCCGCTCTTGGCGAGGATCGTCGCGGTGTGCGATGCCTTTGACGCCTTGACCTTGACCCGGCCAGGGCATGAGGGGCTCAAAACCGAGGCTGCGCTTGCAGCGCTCTCCGCGCGGGTGGGCACGCACCTCGACGGCGACGTGGTGGCCGCGCTCGCAAGCGCCCTGGAACGGCATACCTGGATTGGGGTCGAACTCGGGACGCTCGGCGTGGCGGAGGAATCGATCATTGACCACGACCATCCCGAAGTCAGTGACCTGATGGCTGCTGCCATCTCCGGAGCAGGGCCCGTCCGGTGATGATCTGGCGACGCCGCGACGGCGGGGGCAGGATCCCGCGCCGGGCCGAACGATGGGTCATCGGGCTCGCGATCGGCGTCTTCGCCACCTGTGCTGTCCAAACCTTCCGCGTCGCCAACGTCGAATCAGTGTGGCTCACCACCCTGGCGTTCGGGGCCGTCATTGCCATTGGGGAGTACTTCCGCTTCAGGGTCGAGGACGAACGTGAGATCGCCCCCATGTCGTTGGCAGCAGCCATTGCTTTCGCGCTCGTGGCGATGTTTGGGAGCGAGGATCTCAGTGGTGTCCGCGCCGCCCCGATCCTGGTAGCTACGGGTGTCGCGATGATCATCGGCACGCTGCCGCACGTCCTGCGACGGCGGCACGTCGGCGTCGCGGACGTCGCCGCACGTTTTCTCGGGGTGGCCGTCACCGCCTCGCTCTTTCGCTTCGTCCCGATCGTGCACGGGAAACCCCTGCTCCACCTTGAATCCGTGTGGCTTGACGAACGCGGTCTGCTCGCCCTCGTCATGACCGCAGTATCGGGCGTGGGCCTGGTGTGCTGGATGGCTATGACAGCCGTGGCGGTGGCTGCTCGACGGCAACGCGACCTTCGGCAGGCCATGAGCGATGAACTGCGCGCTGGCGCGGGGCTCAGTCTCGCCTTGAGCGCCACCGGGGTGCTGATCGCCCTGGCTGGCCGGCCGCTCGGAGTGGTGGCGCTGCCGTTGTTCCTCATGCCGCTGGTGCTGACGCAGTTCGCGCTACGCCAATACAGCTCCATCCGAGAGACCGACGCACAAACCGTGCGCGTGCTGTCGCGCATCACCGAGGTGGGCGGCCTGACGCGACCGGGGCACAGTGACCGGGTCATGGGTTTGAGCGTCGATCTTGGCCACGACCTCGGCTTCTCCGAGCGCGAACTGCGCAATCTCCGGTATGCGGCGCTGTTGCACGATGTGGGGCAGGTCGCCTTGACTGCCTCGATCCCGGGCGGGGCGACTCTCTTGGCGGCACCTGCTGATCAGCGGCAGATCGCCGCTGATGGCGCCGATATTGTGCGCAAGACGGGGGTGCCGAGCGAGGTTGCGCGCATCGTCGAGCTGCAGGCCACGCCCTACCGTGTCGTCCGTGAACAGGGCCAGGACGTGCCCATGGGCAGCCGCATCCTCAAAGTAGCCAATGCTTTCGATGACCTCGTCGGGGGGTCGGTGGCCCAAGGTCGCCGCGAGGCCGCGCTGGAGCGCATCCATCTCGGGCTGGGATATGAATATGACCCGCGGGTCGTGGATGCGCTCGAGCGCGTGCTGCGGCGTCCCTCTCGTGGCTAGCTGTCAGGCGTCGAGATTCAGGCCTTCTTGGTTTCCCAGAAGATCTCCGCGATTTCGTCGATCTTGGCCAGCAGCTGGTCGGCCTTGTCGAGGTCCCAGCCACCCTTGGTGCCAGCAGCACCCGCGAGCTTGGTCGCGTCGTTGAACAGGGTGTGGAGGTTGGGATACTTCTCGAAGTGTGGGGCCTTGAAGTAGTCGGTCCACAGCACCCACAGGTGCTCCTTGACCAGGTGGGACCGCTCTTCCTTGATCATCGTGGCGCGCATCCGGAACTCGGGGTCCTCGTTGGCGAGCGCCTTCTCGATGGTGGCCTTGACGGACTGGGCCTCGATCCGGGCCTGGGCGGGGTCATAGACACCACAAGGCAGGTCACAGTGCGCGCTGACCTCGACGGTGGGGGCGAAGATACGCATGTCGGCGATTGTCCCTTCGTAGCGGGGTGGGCGGATGAGGCGTGGCTCACCCGGGTCAATCCAACTTACCCCGTTGCGCCCGCCCTCGCGACGCGCCGCGTGACGCTCCTCGCTCCTGCCTCGCCTTCATGAGGGCACGCATCCCGATCGCGGCAATGGCTGCCGCCTGGGCACGCCGTCCTCCCGGAAGCGAGACCTGTGGCAGTCGCGTGAGCACGAGTGCCTTGATGTCTTCCGGGGCGACACTCCCGACCGTCCAGGAATCGACTCCTATCGCGTCGCTGTCGCGCTCGACCCACCAACGGCTCGGGTCCGCGGGATCGCGGCCGGTCACGCGCTTCACGGCGAGCGGTCGAGGACCGTCAGGGCCCGGAGGAAGCGCGACGATCGCCGGGTGCCCAATCCTGGGCGGCAGTCCCCAGGCGACCACGAGTCGATCGCCGTCGTGATAGGTGGGCTCCATGGAGCGGCCGCGGACGACCGTGATGCCAAAGGACGGCATGCGCTGCGAGAGATCCTGCGCGGTCTTGATCCCGGTACGCGCGAGGGCGGCGGGTGAGCGGAACGGCATACCCATGATCGAGTATGCCGGACTACAGACTGGCCCGGAAGGCGACGCACGCGGCGTAGTCCGGGAGCAGTCCGGCCGCCCGCGCGGCCTCAAGGGTGGGAGCGGCGGTGTCCTTGTCTGACAAGATCGGCACGAAACCCTCAGGGAGCGCGAGCGCGATCGTTGGGTCGGTGGGGGTGATGCCCTTCTCGGCCGCGGGGTTGTAGGTCTCACTGCAGAGATACATCGCGGTGCCGTCCTCAATGCAGGCCAGGGCGTGACCGAGGCCCTCCGAGAGATAAACCGCGCGGCGCTCGACGGTGTCCAGTTGCACGCAGTCCCATTGGCCGAAGGTCGGCGATCCGACGCGAATGTCCACGATGAAGTCGAGGAAGACTCCCGAGAGTGCGGTGACGTACTTGGCTTGCGATGGGGGCACCGAGGCGTAATGGATGCCCCGCACCGCCCCCGCAGTGGAGACTGAGATGTTGGTCTGGATGACCCGCATGGTGTGGCCGATGTGTTCAGCGAGCTTGTCGGCCCGGAAGCCCTCGGCGAACATCCCACGCGAATCCGGGAATTGGCGAGGGGTAACTTCCCACGCGCCTTCGACAGTGAGCGGTCGGAACTTCATGTCAGTGGTTGTCCTTGTCGATGAGCAAACCCTTGAGATAGATGCCGTAGCCGCTCTTGGCTAGTCGCTCGGCGAGTACACCCAACTTTTCGTCGTCGATCCAGCCATTGCGCCAGGCGATTTCTTCGACGCAGCCGATTTTGTGCCCCTGGCGGGCCTCAACGACGTGGACGAACTGGCTCGCGTCGAGCAGGCCCTGGAAAGTGCCGGTGTCGAACCATGCGGTCCCACGGGGGAGCACGGTGACCGTCAAGGTCCCCTGTCTGAGATAGACGTCGTTGACGGCGGTGATCTCCAACTCGCCACGATCACTCGGCTTGAGTTCTCGAGCCACCTGCACGACGGAATTGTCGTAGAAGTAGACGCCTGGGACGGCGTAGTTGGACTTGGGCTTGGCCGGCTTCTCCTCGATCGACAACACGGTGCCAGCCTCGTCGAACTCCACCACGCCATAGTGCTGGGGGTTCGACACGTGGTAGGCGAAAACGTGCCCGCCGACGATGTCGTTCGTCCCGCTGCGCAGCTGGCCCTCCAGGGAGGCACCGTAGAAGATGTTGTCGCCGAGGACGAGCCCCACCGAATCGTCGCCGATAAAGGTGGCGCCAATAATGAAGGCCTGCGCGAGGCCGTCTGGGCTCGGCTGGACGGCATACGTGATGTCGATGCCCCATTCGGAGCCATTGCCGAGCAGTCGCTGGAACTGGGCCGAGTCGTCTGGAGTAGTGATGACCAGGACGTCTTTGATGCCCGCTTGCATCAGGGTGGCCAGAGGGTAGTAGATCATCGGCTTGTCATAGACGGGCATGAGCTGCTTGCTGATGCCTTTGGTGATGGGATGGAGCCGTGTGCCAGACCCCCCGGCGAGGATGATGCCCTTCATGGGTTCAGGCTAGCGGTCGACAGCGCACCCGCTTGATTCCGCTAGCCTCGCTGGTTATGAAGATCCTCATCACCGGCGCTCACGGCATGCTCGGTCAAGACGTCGTTGCGGTGCTGCGTGCGGCTGGTCATCAGGTGACCGCCACGGATCTTCCTGAGGTCGACATCACCGACCCGGCGTCGTGCGCACGCGCGGTGGCGGGTCATGACGTCGTGATCAATACGGCGGCATACACCGCGGTGGATGCGGCCGAGACCAATGAGGGACTCGCCTTCACGATCAACGCGGTTGGTCCGGCGCTGCTCGCGCGAGCCGCGCATGGGGTGGGAGCGCGGATGATCCAGGTCTCCACCGACTACGTCTTCGCTGGCGACGCGACGAGCCCGTATGCCGAGAACGCGCCGATTGCGCCCCAGGGGGCTTACGGGCGGACCAAGGCATCCGGCGAGTGGGCGGTGCGGGCCGAATGTCCGGACTCGCTGATCGTCCGCACGGCCTGGCTTTATGGGCCTGGTGGACCGAACTTCGTGAAGACGATGGTGGGCCTAGCGTCCCAGCGGGAGACCCTCTCGGTCGTCGATGACC
This sequence comes from Actinomycetales bacterium, assembly GCA_016715285.1. Lineage (GTDB taxonomy): Bacteria > Actinomycetota > Actinomycetes > Actinomycetales > Dermatophilaceae > Phosphoribacter > Phosphoribacter thorii. The sequence goes on from JADKAO010000003.1 coordinate 240,115, forward strand.
AACGGGGCCAGCCCACGACAACGATCGACCTCGCGCGCTTCATCCTTGAGTTGATCGAGGCCGCCGTGCCCGCAGGGATTTACCACGGGACGTGCCAAGGGGAAACCACGTGGTTTGGGTTCACGCAGGCAATCTTCACCGAGCTGGGTCTGGACCCCGCCAGGGTCGAGCCGACGACCAGCGCGGCCTTTGTGCGGCCGGCGCCGCGCCCGGCATACAGCGTGTTGGGTCACGAACGCACGGCGGCGCTGGGCCTGAGCGGACTGCCCGACTGGCGCACCGCCCTGGCGGCCACCGTCCGCGCGGTCGTAGGGGGCTGAACGGCTCGTGGCGGGGCCACAGCCAGATGGCGAAGTCACCGTCATCGTCGTCACCTGGGAGGGGAAGGATCTAGCCCTCGAGGCGCTCGCATCGCTGGAACGGCAGACGATCCGACACCGAGTGCTCGTGGTCGACAACGCCTCAACCGATGGCACGCGGGAAGCCGTCGCGGCGCGCTTTCCCCTCGCCAAGGTATTGAGGTTGAACGCCAATCGTGGATTCGCTGGTGGTGTTGCTGCGGCCCTCGCCGAGATTGACACCCGATTCGTGGCACTGCTCAACAACGATGCTGTCGCCGACCCCGCCTGGCTGGAGGAGTCGCTTGCTCTATTTGGTGACCCGGCGGTGGCGGCCGTGACGGCCAAGATCCTGCTGTCACAAGCCACTCCACACCCGGTCATCAACAACGCAGGGGTGGTCTTGCTGCACTCGGGTTATGGTGCAGATCGCGGTCTCGGAGACGTCGATATGGGGCGCTATGCCGAAGTGGCCAATGTCTTCGGGTTTTCCGGCGGCGCCGCGGTCTTACGCACTCTCGCGGTGAAGGCCGTGGGCGGGTTCCGTGACGACTACTTCATGTACTACGAGGACACTGAGTTGTCCTGGCGGCTGCGGCTTGCGGGATGGCAGATCCGGTACTGCCCACGCGCTGTCGTCACCCACATCCACGGCGCCAGCGCAGGTCCAGGCAGCCCGATGTTCGCCACGCGCACCGAGGGCAACCGACTACGGATGTTGTGGTCGCATGCTCCCGTGACGTTCGCCGCGGCGGCGACCGCACGCTTTGCCGTGACGACCGCCTCCCTGACCGTTCAAAGGCTGAGTGGTCGCCCCCCAGTATCGCCGGTGCTTGATTCGCGACTTCGGTGGAGGTTGCTTGGATCTGTGCTCACCGAGATCCCACGGTTACTCATCGATCGATGGGGTTCCGGTACGCGTCGTGATCGCCAACGCGTGTTCCGCCACTGGCGGGGCGTCCCCGCGAGGACCCTGGAATCATGACCCGCATCGTCATCGACTGCACCCCGCTGATCGGTCAACGCACGGGGATAGGCACCTACACGGCACACCTTCTCGAAGCGCTGGTGGCTAGCCGGACGGACGATGAGTTCGTTGCAACCGCCTTCACATTGCGTGGCCGTGGCGCGCTAGCCGATGTGCTGCCGGCAGGAGTCGAGATCCGGACCCGGGTGGTCCCAGCGCGGGTGCTGCGTGCGCTGTGGCGCGTCGGGGGGTGGCCTCCAGTCGAGGCGCTGACCGGACCCGCCGACCTCGTGCATGGCACCAATTTCCTTCTGCCGCCGTCCTGTGCCGCCGCGGGGGTCGTGACCGTCCACGATCTCGCCTATCTGCGGTTCCCTGAGACGGTGGCTCCCGCAACCCGGAGCTACGTGGACTTGGTCCCGCGGGGGCTGATGGGTGCCGATGCTATCTGCGTCCCCACGCAGGCAGTCGCCCACCAACTCCTGGACGCTTATGCGGTCTCTCCGGAGCGAGTCATCGTTACTCCAGAGGGAGTCGACCGGGCATGGTTCGACACGCTGCCTCTGGCCCCAGCCGAGTTGGGTGACCTCGGTGTGCGCGGGGATTACATCGTTGCCGTGGGGACTTTGGAACCTCGCAAGAACCTCGGCCACCTCATCGAGGCCTATCGCGTGCTCCAGAGCCAGGCCCCCGCGGCGCCGACCCTGGTTCTGGTTGGGGGGAGCGGCTGGGGCGATGCGATCGATGTGAGTGGGCTTCCGGACGGTGCTGTCGTCTTCACTGGTCATTTGCCGTGGGATCGCCTGCGGAGCGTGGTCGCGGGCTCACGGCTGCTCGCCTTTCCCTCCCTCGACGAAGGGTTCGGCTTGCCGCCTCTGGAAGCATTGGCGGCTGGGGTTCCGGTACTCGCCAGCGACCTGCCCGTCACCCGTGAAGTGCTTGGCGATCAGGCGAGATTCGCGGGAGCACGGGATCTCGATGCATGGGTCGAGGGGTTGCGGCTGAGCCTCGACACACCCGCCGGCACCGTCGAGTCCAGGCGGACGTGGGCAGCAACCTTCACCTGGGCTCGCTGCGCGGAGGCGACCCGCACGGCATACCGGGTCGCTATGGAGTCCCGGGCTCGACGCGGGTGAGACGCAGCGCGCCTGGGGCCACCCGCTGGCTTGCCCCGCGCAGCCGGAGGTTGTCGAGGCGACCGTGCGCGATGAGTATCTCGAGGGTGTAGACCCCGAGATTGAGCGTGAAATCTCCGGGGAGATCCGGGAGCTCCTCGATGAGCCACTCCACTTCGGTGCGGCCTCGACGGACTTCGTCCACCGGCACCTCATGCCATCGCGGAGCTACCTCGATGACTGCTGACTGACTGGCGGTGTTGAAGTGCAGGGACACTTTCGCCAGTTGCTCGAGGGATTGCTTCCATTCGATCGTGGCGAGGACAAGGATCGAACTGCCGCACTGGTATTCATCGATAGGAAGACGCGAGGCGGGGTCGACGATGCGTAGGTCCGACACACTGGCCAATTCGCTGTCGGAAGTCGCAGCCCGGTCGACGCCAAGCACATGATTAAGCCGGGCGACCGCGTGCCGGGGCAGCCCGTCGAAGATCACTTGGCCGTGGTCCAGGAGCACCGCGCGCGTGCACAACTCTTCGATGAGGCCAGCCGAGTGGGAGACGAACAAGATCGTCTTGCCCTGCCGCTGGAACATCTCAATACGGTCTAGGCACTTGCGTTGGAAGGCAGCGTCGCCAACCGCCAGGACCTCATCAACGATGAGGATGTCGGGGTCGACGTGGACGGCGACAGAGAAGCCAAGCCGCACGTACATACCCGAGGAGTACGTCTTCACCGGGAATTCGATGAACTCGCCGAGTTCGCTGAACTCCACAATCTCGTTGAATCGGGCATCAGTTTCTGCTCGGGGCACGCCCAAGAGGGCGGAGTTCAGGTAGATGTTTTCTCGGCCCGTGAGCTCACCGTCGAAGCCAGCACCGAGTTCAAGCAGGGAGGCGACCCGACCGACGGTGAGCACACTGCCCTCATTGGGGCGAAGAATGCCTGACAAGACTTTGAGCAATGTGCTCTTGCCGGATCCATTGGGCCCCATGAGGCCAACCGTCTCCCCGCGCCGAACATCGACACTGACCCCGCGGAGCGCCCAGAACGTGTCTGCAACGCCCCGTGGTCGTCGCACGAGCCGCTCTTTCAAGCTCGTGGCGCGACGGTGGTAGCTGGCGAACTTCTTGCTCACGTCAACCGCTCGGACCAGTACCTCAGCTTCGGGGTCGACTGGGGATCGCCGAGCAGACAGATCGACCCCTACCACCGGGTCGCTGCTCACAGTGCCTCCGCAAAGTCGGCGGAAAGCCGACGGAATTGCCAGACTCCGAGCACGAGAAACGCCGAGGCAACCACAAGACCGAGACCCAAGGTTTGGAGATAGAAGCCCCAGGAGTCGCTCGGCAGGAGGAGTTCGGTTGTGCCGGGGTAGTACACGACCCCGTAAAGGCCGCGCTGGAAGGCGGTCACAACGCCGGCCATGGGGTTGAGGTAGTACAACCAGGACGCAAGACCGGAGCCCAGGACGGTGTGGACGAGAGTGGCCGGGTAGATGATTGGCGTGAGCCACATCCAGGCGAACAGCCCAACCTCAAGAATGTGCTGGGTGTCGCGGAGTCGTACCGTGGATGCCGCGACGAACAGACCCAGCCCGACTGTCGCGATGACCGCCACCAGAGTCGCAGGCACCAGAAGCAGCAGCTCAGGCCTCAACGGAGTCATCCCAACCGCGATGAATCCCACGATAAGGACGATGTATTGAAGCAATACTTGAGCACCCGCGAATCCAATCGAGGCAAGCGGCAGTGACTCATGAGCGAAGGGGACCTTCTTCACCAAACCGGCATTGGCGAGGATTGACGTGGCAGCCCCACTGACTCCCATCGTGAAGAAGTTCCAGATCAGCATTCCGGTCAAGAGAAAGAGCCCAAAGAAGGGGACCCGGGACCGGAACACGATCGCGAAGACGAACGTGTAGACGACCATGAGTAACAATGGGTTTGCGAGCGACCACAAGAATCCCAGCGTTGAACCCTGGTACTTGACCTTAAGGTCTTTGCGCACCAATTGCACAATGAGCTGGCTGCGCAGTCGGGTCTGAGGAGAGCCCGTGCGCGATCTGAGATTCATCGCGCTTCCTCTCGATCACGTCAGGTTCACGGCGGCCAGCCCAACACCCCGTAGGGCCCCACGAGCGTAGCGCGCCCCGGCACGTTGGTAGCCGCGTACCAGCGCCAACAGGAGAGAATAGTCTGCGAGCGAGGAGACTGGATGCGCATTGACGTGGTGGTGCAGCAGTTGTGTGCGCCCGTGCCGGGCGGGACGGGCCGGTACACCGAGGGCTTGGTCCGGGGCTTGGTGGCCACCGCGTCCACTGGTGATGTCCTCAACGCCGTCTCCACGGTTCAGGCGCCCGCGCTAGCGGACCTGCAGCTCCCCTGGCAGCGTCTCGCTGCGCCTCCCGCCGCGCTCGCTCGGTTGTGGGAGCGAGGTTGGCCACCCATCGCTGGGAGCGCAAGGTCTGACGCTATCCACGCACCAACGCTGCTCATCCCGGGACGATGGCGGGCGCGTCATCTCGCCGTGACTATCCATGACGTCGTCCCATGGACGCACCCTGAGACCTTGACCCCTCGTGGAGTGGCATTCCACCGGCGGATGGCGGCACGCGCCGCACGGCAGGCCGACCTGATCGTGACTCCCACCGAAGCCGTGGCGAGCCAGGTGCGGGAGATGCTCGACCCGTCAGGCTCAGTGGTGGCCATCCCTCCGGGTTGCGCCCCGCTGCCGCTCCCCCCGGATGCACCCAGACGTCGGCACGCGCTCGGTCTTCCGACCGACGGATACGCCCTGTTCGTGGGAACCGCCGAGCCGCGGAAGGGTCTCGACGTCCTGGTGTCAGCCATGGTCAACGTTCCTGATTTGTCCCTCGTCCACGTGGGTCCTCGCGGGTGGGGTGGAGTGGACGTGGCCGAACTGGCGGCTCGGGCCGGCATCGCTCATCGTGTCCTGCCGGTGGGGACCGTCGACGACGCCACTCTGTCGGCCGTGTATGCCGGGGCGACGTGTGTGGTGATGCCGAGCCTCGCCGAGGGGTTCGGTCTACCCGTGATCGAAGCCATGGCGGCCGGCATACCAGTCATCACCTCAGATGATCCCGCTCTCGTGGAATCGGGTGGTGGTCACGCGCTCGTCGTAGCCGCGGGTGAGCGAGAGCCCTTGGCGGCCGCAGTGAGGCAAGCGACCGGGCCTGACCGTCTCACGCCAGCCCAGCTCGAACGCGCCCGGGCCCATGCTGCGGGTTTTACCTGGGCTGACTTCGCGCTCAAGCTTCGCCGCGCCTACTCAGCGCTCTCGTGACCGACGTCCCAATCGAGCCGATAGCTCACTAGCTGCCCGAAGATAGGTCCGGAGCCGCACTCGTGGCGTTTGCGACAGCTGAATACGCTCGATGTCGTCAAGTCGGGCCTGAATTTCCTGCAGCCGAGCGACCATTCGATTTCCTTGTGAGACCAGGTGACGATTGGCCTCGAGGAGGCCCGCAACGACGTGGCCTTCGATCTCGCCAAGCCGCCAGTCGACGTGCTCGTGGCGTCGCTGGCCCACCTTGTCGAGGTGCTGCGCTTCAGCTGCGATCTGGAGGCTGACTCCGAGCCCCCCGTTGAGGGGGAGGCCGGCGCGCAGATAGCGATCACGAATCACCCCCGCAAAGCGAGCGTGGTCCTCGCTCGCCACGACGACGCTATTGCCCAGGTCACCGGACGAGGCGCGATGGTGCCAATACGCGAGCGGTGGCCCATCGATGAATCCCACCGTGTATGCCGACAAGAGCCTCAGCATGAAGTCCCAGTCGGCCAAGACCGGGAGTGAGCCGTCATACAAGCCGACAGCGTCATGCACAGATCGGCGATACAACACAGAAATCGGGGGGGTGAAGTTGGCGCGCAAAACCTCCCCCAGGGTGACCTGGCTCTTGTCTGCGGCCAGCACATCACGGCCCAACTCACGAATGCCTTCCTCGGTCACCTCCTCGAAGACGATCTCCGTGCGGGTAGCGACAGCACCGTCAGGGGAGTTCTCCAGGTAGGCGATGCTCCGATGAAGGAAGTCCGGGTGCCAACTGTCGTCGTCATCATGGATGACAAGGTAGGTCGAATCGCTGTTGTTGACTCCGGTGTTCATGGCGGCTTCGCGCCCAACCGATTGCGTGTTCGTGACGATGTCAACCCGTCCGCGGACGGCAGCACATTCACCCACCTGGCGCGCGACCTGATGGGCGTCGCCTCCGTCGTTAACGACCACAACGCGGAAGTCTCGGTAGCTCTGGGCGCCGATGCTGGCCAGCGCGCGCGGAAGAAGCTGGGGCCGGTTGCGAGTCCGCAACACAATGGCGACCGTTGGCGCCGTCGCGGCTGTGTCCTGTGATGTGCTCGACGGCCCAGTCATGGCGCTCATGATGTCACGCAGTTGCCCACGGTGCTCGGCTGACATCAGCGCTGGTCTGGTTTCCACGGTTGGCAGCTAGCATGTCGTGGTGGTCGAGGAAGGCGTGAGACAGATGAAGCGTGTGGTGTTCTATCTATTCTACGACCCGCAGGGGATTGTCGATGACTATGTGACCTACAAGCTCACGGCGCTGCGTCCTTTTGCGGAGCATATCTTCGTGGTGTCGAATTCGGCTCTCACGAGTGAGGGCCGGGAGAAGCTTGAGTCCGTGGCGGACACCGTCTGGGTCCGGGAGAACCGGGGATTTGACGTCTGGGCCTACAAGGAGGCCATGGCCGAGTTTGGCTCAGAGCGGCTCTCGGAGTACGACGAGCTCATCCTGATGAACTACACGTTCTTCGCGCCGATCTTTCCCTTTTCGGAAACTTTCGAAAAGATGGATTCGCTCAGTATCGATTTCTGGGGAATGACGGCTCATAAGGCGGTGGCAGAGCATCCCTTCGCTGGAATGCAAGGGGAACTGCCGTTGCATATTCAATCGCACTGGATAGCGGTTCGCAAGACTCTCTTTACGTCAATTGAGTTCCAAGCATATTGGCGTGATATGCCGATGATTACGAGTTACGACCAGTCGGTCCTGGAACATGAGGCGAAGTTCACCTCGCATTTCGCTAGAGCAGGTTTCCAGTTCGCTGTCGCATTTCCGGCTGAAGACTATCCTTCGCAGCACCCAATTTTTGACAACGCAGTGCTGATGCTGGATGATCGGTGTCCACTCGTCAAGCGACGATTGTTCTTTCACGAGCCGAGCTATCTGGACCGACATGCCATCCTTGGGAAGCGAGTGATGGCCAAGGTGGCGGCCGCGGGCTACCCCACGGATTTGATCTGGAGCAATGTTGTGCGCTCCTCAGAACCTCGCACGCTGTACACGAACTTCTCAATGCTTGAAGTTCTCCCCGACGAGGACACAGGCTGGCGACCAGAGCCAGCTCCGAAATTGGCGGTATTCGCTCATATCTATTACGACGACATGGTCGATGAGATGATGAGCTACATCACGCGTATTCCAGTGCCTTTTGACCTGATCGTGACGACCTCATCGGAGGCCAAGCGCGAGGTCATCACCAAGCGACTTGAGTCCTATGATATTGAGCGTGTCGAAGTCCGAGTGGTGGCGGCAAACCGGGGACGCGATATGAGTGCTCTGCTGGTGGGATGCCGTGATCTTCTCGTGAGCGATCAATACGATCTGGCCCTCCGGGTGCATTCGAAGAAGTCCGTGCAGGATGATTACAATGCCGCCGCGCTGTTCAAGGCTCACATGTTCGACAACGTCCTGTCCTCAACGGGGTATGTGGCGCGAATTCTTAAGCTCTTTAGCGACGAGCCCACGCTGGGAATGGCTTTCCCGCCAGTAGTCAACATTGGCTACCCGACCCTCGGGCATTCCTGGTTCACCAACAGACCGCTAGCTGAGGAACTCGCTGCTCAGCTGGGGGTGAACACCGTCTTTGATCGTTCGACGCCGCTTGCCCCATACGGCTCGATGTTCTGGTTCCGGCCAAAGGCACTGCTCAAGCTCACGGAGTGGCCATGGCAGTGGACCGACTACCCGGAAGAAGCCGCTGAGTACGGAGACGGCTCGATCACCCATGTCCAGGAGCGGCTGCTGGCTTACGTCAGCCTCGACGCTGGATATCACGTCCGTGGACTCATCAACACGGACTGGGCGGCGATCAACTATGCCTTCCTCGAGTACAAGCTCCAGCGGATCTCCAGCCTGCTTCCGCACCACACTCAAGATCAAGTCAACTATCTGACCCGCGTTCAGTCGGAAGGCCCTCCGCTGCTCTATCTGAAGCAAGCTGTGGATCGGCAGTTCCCAACCATGGGTCGACTGCTGCGACCGGTCTATCGCGCCCTTCGATCGGGGGCAGGGCGTGCGCAGCAGTCCTAAGCAGGTCGCGCCTTCAGCCGGGCCCTGCCGCGATGGCGCTACCCTGGACTTGGCCTGTGCTGACCCGCTAGCCAGCTGGCCAATGGGTGACCCGATCTCACGGAAGTAGGACTCGTGCTTTCCACGTGCCTCGTGACCGGCGGCGCCGGTTTCATCGGTTGTGCGCTCTCAGGCGCGCTCGCTGACCACTTCGACCGGGTCGTCGCGTTGGACAATCTGCACCCTCAGGTGCATCCGGTTCGACAAAGACCAGCAGCTCTCGATGAACGTGTCGAATTCGTCCTCGGGGATGTGACCGCCGCTTCCGACTGGGATGACCTGCTGGCCGACGTTCATCCGTCAACCGTGATCCATCTCGCCGCGGAAACCGGGACGGGGCAGTCGCTCACCGAGGCGAGCCGTCACGCCAAAGTGAATGTCGTTGGCACGACGGAAATGCTTGATGCATTTGTTCGCCATGAGAAGCTTCCTCGCAAGATTGTTCTCACGTCAAGCCGAGCCGTGTATGGCGAGGGCGCGTGGGTCAAAGGCGATGGCTCCGTGAGCTACCCCGGACAGCGTTCACGCGCGATGCTTCAGCGGGGTCAGTGGGATTTTCCGGAGTTGACGCCCACTCCCTTCAGGTCTGATCGCGTGGAGCCTCGTCCGACGAGCGTATACGGATCGACAAAGCTGGCGCAGGAACACATCTTGAAGTCGTGGTGCCTGGCGATGGATGTTTCCCCGGTGATATTCCGGCTTCAGAATGTTTATGGTCCGGGTCAGTCGCTGACCAATCCCTACACCGGGATCGTATCCCTGTTTGCCCAAAAGGCCAAGGCGGGCGAAGTCATTCCAGTCTACGAAGACGGCGACATCGTCCGTGACTTCGTTTTCATCGATGACGTTGCCGCAGCGATCGTCGCCGGGACGTTCGCATCGCAGACGGGTGAGTTCGCTTATGACATTGGCTCGGGCGAGGCGACCACGATCATGCATCTGGCCGAGATAGCTGCAGCAATTTATGGCGCCCCGCAGCCAGAGATCAACGGGCTGTTCCGAGACGGAGATGTTCGGCACGCGTCGTGCTCGATTGAGGAATCCAAGCGCGCCCTCAATTGGGCGCCTGTGGTCATGGTCGATGAAGGCGTACAGCGGTTGTGCTCTTGGATCGATGCGGGCAGCCAGACAGTGACACCGTGACTGCAACGAGACCCCTGAGGGTCCTTGTTGATGCCACCGCGCTTCCGAAGGAACGAGGGGGCGTCGGTCGCTATGTCGATGAGCTGGTGCGTACGTTGCCCTCCATGGGGCCGAGGGTTGTCGTGGCAGCGCAACAGCGCGATCAAGAACGCTTTGCGCGGTTCGTCGGGGGATCGGCCGTTTTGACGGCACCGGCGTGGGCAGGTCGCCAGGCACCCCGCCTCGTGTGGGAGCAGTCAGGACTAGCAGCGGCCATTCGTCGCACGCGTCCTGATGTCGTGCTCTCGCCTCACTACACCATGCCTTTGGCAAACGTTGGTCGTGGAAGCGCTCCGCAAGTCGTCACACTTCACGACGCCACGTTCTTCAGTCATCCAGAAGTGCATTCAACGGTTAAGGCTCACTTTTTCAGCACCTGGACGCGAGTGTCCACACGCCTCGCAGATGCGCTCGTGATGCCGAGCGAGGCAACTCGTGACGAGGTGCTCGCACACACGCATGCGGATCCTCGCAAGCTCTTCGTCGTCCCCCACGGCGTCGACCACGAGTCTTTTCGACCGCCCACCGAGGGTCAGGTGGCGGCCGCACGAGCGTGGGCTGGGGTGCCTGAGGGTGTCGGCTACCTCGCCTTTCTCGGGACGCTGGAGCCCCGCAAGAACGTTCCCGCACTGATTCGTGCCTTCGTTGACTCGTGCGCGGATCGCGCGGACGCCCCGGTGCTCGTGCTGGCCGGGGGCAGGGGGTGGGATGACGACATCGACGATGCGCTCGCTGCGGTTCCTTCCCACATCACGGTGCTTCGTCCCGGTTTCATCCCGGACGAGCTGGTCACCGGTTTCCTCGGTGGGGCTGACGTGGTGACCTACCCAAGCCTTGGGGAGGGATTTGGGTTGCCTGTGCTCGAAGCCATGGCTTGTGGCGCGCCAGTGCTCACCACCCGCAGGTTGTCCCTCCCAGAAGTGGGCGGAGACGCTGTCGCGTATGCGGCAAGCCCGCAGGCATCCGATATCGCCGAGGCGCTGGGGGGACTTCTCGACAGTCGGGATCGGCGCGCCGAGCTGAGTCGACTTGCCTTGTCGCGCTCGGCGCTCTTCACGTGGGAAGCCACCGCCCGCGGCCACCTTGACGTCTTGCGGCAAGTAGCGACCTAGGATGACCGACGCGAGCGTGCGGGCGATTGTGGTGACCTATTCCTCGGGTCGGTACCTCCACACCTTCTTGGATTCTCTCGTGACGGCCTCCTCCGGGTCGATTCCGGTCGTCGTGTCTGACAATGGTTCGACCGATGGCAGCCTTAAAGGGATCGAGCAGAGGTCGCTGACGACGGTGCTGCGCAACCACGCAAATCTCGGTTACGGTGCAGCCGCCAACCGTGGCGCGATCGGGGCGTCGGAGGGCTGGCTCCTTGTCGCCAATCCGGATGTGGAGTTGACCGAAGGTTCGGTCGACACCTTGCTCGCCGCCGTCGAACGTTGGCCACGAGCCGGGGTCCTCGGCCCGGCAATAGTCAATCCGGACGGGCTGTTGTACCCCTCCGCACGTCAGATCCCGTCCTTGGGGCGTGGGACTGGACACGCCCTCTTTGGGTGGATCTGGCCGAGCAATCCATGGACAGCGTCCTACCGGCGGGAGCGCGGTGAGGTCGTTGAGGGGCGCTGCGGTTGGCTGTCTGGCTCGTGTCTGCTCGTGCGCCGAGAGGCGTTCGAAGCTGTCGGTGGTTTCGATGAGGGCTTCTTCATGTACTTCGAAGACCTCGATCTCTGCGAACGCATTGGACTCGCAGGCTATGACGCGGTGTATGTCCCGTCGGCCCGTGTTCGGCACACGGGAGCTCATTCGACGAGCAAGAACGCGCGGGCGATGGCAAAGGCGCATCATGACAGCGCCTACCGTTACCTCGCCCGGCGGTACTCAGGGGTACATCAGACGCCGTTACGGTGGTTGCTGCGTCTCGGGCTCACGGCACGGTGGCTCGCGGGAAACTTCATTACCCGGATTAACCACGGGGCGCGGCCGACGCGACTTTCGCGTTGATGCGATGTGCTGGCTCTGCACGCATGTGCATGTCACAGTAGGCGCAGCAATCACTCACGGCACTTGCGTCACTCACGTCACTTAGGACTCAGGGAGTTCATCCATGTTCAACGGCGACCCTGTGTCCACCAGCCGCCGGTTCCGATGGTGGGCACTCGGCCTGGCCGTGGTGTGCGCACTAACCCTCGGTTGGTGGCTGTGGCCGAAGGGAGTGGGGAGCGTCGCAAGTGGGCCCCTGACTACTACCTCCTCCACCGGGTCGCTGGCGACGTCATCAGCGCCAGCTCCATCGACCACGGCAACACTTCCGACGACGAGTTCTTCCACAACAGCCGCCCCGACGCTGAGCCCCTCCTCATCGCCGAAGTCGTCAACACTGACCCCGAGTGCCCCGACGGGAGAGCCCACACCGCAGCCGGCATACCCCTCAGTCCCAGGAGTCGAAGTGGTCATCACGGGCCACCAGCTCAACGCTGACCGGACCGCCATCGAAGTGATCGCGCTCGTCCTGGGCAGCACACGTGAGGGGGTCACGTGCACAGCCGCCAGCACCAACGGCGCCCAAACGGTGAACGGGTCCTCGACCGCCGTCTTCGACGGCCGGGGGCTTTCGTGCGGAATGATCCGAGTCCCGTTGCCGGCTGGGGCAACCGGCGAGTGGAGCACGCGGGTCGCCGTGCCGATTGGGACAAGCACGGTGAGGTCAGCTGTCGTAACGGACCGCCTATGAACACCATGGCCCGCCGCCCGAACAAACACTCGAGGACACTTGTGCCAAAGACAGCCCGCAGGAGCCGGCCCAGGCGGCTTATCAGGTCCTTTGTGGCCTTCGTCGTGATCACGGCGATCGGCGTCTCGGGATTGCCCGCGGCGGCCAATGCGAGCCAAGGGAGCACGACCACCACGGTTACACCGGCCTTGACCAGTGTTACCGCAGCGGACTGGAACGCCGGGATGATCATTTCCGACGCCGATTTCTATGATTATCGTGCCCTCACGGAATCAGACATTCAGACATTTCTCAACACCAAAGGGGCACGGTGCGTCAATGGGGTCATGCCGTGCCTCCGGTCTTATGTCACTCCTACCCCGGCGACTGTGGCCGAGCAAGGACTGTGCAATGCGATGCCCGCGACTTCAGCGTCGACAGCAGCGCAGATTATCGCTCGAGTCGCAGCTGCCTGTCGGATCAGTCCAAAGACAATCCTGGCGATGATCCAGAAGGAGTCGGCCATCGTCACCACGACCAACCCCACGGCATCGATGTACCGAACCACCGCGGGCTTCGGTTGCCCGGACTTCAAGGCGTGCGACACGGCATACTACGGCTTCTTCAACCAGATCTACCGCATGGCTCGGCAATTCCAGCTTTACACCTTGCGACCCACCTCGTATGGAATTCAAGCTGGCCGCGATAATGCTATTCTTTATCACCCGAACACAGCCTGCGGGTCATCGAAGGTCTTCGTCAAGAATCAGGCTACCGCCAACCTGTACATCTACACGCCCTTCCAACCGAACGCTGCGTCATTGGCCAACCTCGGGGGGACTGGGGATTCGTGCTCTGCCTACGGAAACCGCAACTTCTGGGTGCTCTTCAATTCCTGGTGGACTCCCACGCCCCCTCCGCCCGTCACGCCTGCCCCTTCAGTCGGGTTCTCGCCCAGAGGCGATCTCACGGTGTCCGCTGCGCCCACGGGTGACATCACGGCGACCGGCTGGGCCATCGATGAGAGTGACATCACGGCGACCGTCACAGTCACCTTGACGATCAACGGCAAGACCATCACGAGCAAACCGGCCAATGGCCCGTTTGCTCCCTTGGCCTTCTACGGGGTCCCGGGCGACCACGGCTTCACCATTTCGGCCAAAGCGACATCGACCGGGGCCAACGAGGTATGCGTCATAGGTACCAACATCGGCAGCGGAGCCGATGCCACCATCGGGTGTCGAAGCATCAGTGTGACCCTCCCGAAGGGGGACCCCATCGGGACGGTCACGGCTGCGGCAACCAGCGCAGGGGTGATGACTGCCAGCGGGTGGGCAGCGTACCCTGGCTCCCCATCCGACGTGGTCACCGTGAAGGTCACCGACAATGGTGCGCTGGTGGCGACCGTGAGTGCCAATAGCGCGGCCCCCACAGGTTCCGTCTCGGGCAATCACGGGTATGCCGCCTCCTGGACCGTAAAGGACAACGGTGCCCACACCGTGTGTGGATTTGTGGTCAATCCGTCCGGAGGAGCGGACACGGCCCTGGGCTGCGCCAAGGCCGACGTCGTGGTGCCGGGAAGCCCGCAAGGTGCAATCCGGGCGGTGACTCAGGACAGCGTGGGTTGGGTCATTGTGACCGGCTGGAGCTTCGACCCGAGCGACTACGCCGCGGCTGTCGCCGTCACCGTCACCATGAATGGCCAAATCGTGGCGAGCGCTACCGCGTCGCAGCCGTTTACGGATTTGGCCTACTACGGCGTCCCGGGGAACCACGGCTTCTTGACGGGGTTCCTGCCCAACACGGGGGGAGCGGCGACGATTTGCGCTTCGGCGGTCAACGTCGGACCTGGTGCCAACCAGTCCCTGGGGTGCACGACGGTGACGATGAGTGCGCCCGGAAGCCCCATCGGCGCGCAGGTTTCAGCCGTACGCGACGCCACGGGGCGAGTCGTGGTATCGGGGTGGGCGTGGGACCAGAATGTGCCCTATTCCCCGCTGACGGTCATGGTTACCGTAGATGGAGTGCCAGTGGGTTTCGGACTGGCCCGCACGCCGTACCCGGCATTGGCCTTCTACGGCATCCCCGGCGACCATGGGTATCGACAGCCCGTGACGGTCACCAGTGGCACGCACTCAGTGTGTACGTTTGCCTTCAACCAAGGGCCGGGCGAGAACCGGCTGCTGGGCTGCACAGTGGTGTAGCTGCTCACCATTTTGCGGGCCAGCGTGTCCGAAACGTGACAATGCGTCGAGGGTGATCTACTCTTCACCAGGGATTCAACTGTGGAAGGTGTCGAGGCATGTCGCGTTCTTCTCGGTATGCCGGTCGGCATCGCCAGCCGGGCAGGCATCGTGCGCCCGCCGCGGTGAGGGCGCGCTCACGGGCCATTCCGCATCGGGCATCCGCGGTCACGGTGGGCGCTGTCGGTGTGGTCTTCTCGGTTGTAGCGCTCTCAAGCGCACCCGTCACAGCAGGTGCACTGGACGAACCAGCCACGCGAGTCAGCCCCGATGCGGACATGGCCGACAGCCTGCTTGCGGCTCTGTCCCAACGAGAGGTGTCGTCGGACGTCTCCCGAGGTGTCTCTCGGCAGTCCCTTGACATTGCTGTCCCCACGGGGAAGGTCTCGGTGACGCCACCAGCGACACCCACCCCAGCTCCGCCACCCCCCGCCACGGTGGAGAAGCCCCCCACTGCACCCGCCCCACAGGCTCAAGCTCCGGCTGCGGCGGGAGTCAATGTGTCTGCGTATGCCGCGGCTGGCGCAGCTCGTGGTCTCGGGGCCAACGCTCGGGGAGTGTATTCGGCCATCCGCGCACAGTTCGGGATCACAAATATCGGGGGCTATCGTCCCGGAGGCGACGATCACGGCTCGGGCAGGGCATGTGACGTCATGATCACCAGTCAGGCGCAGGGGGATGCGGTCGCGGCATACGCCATCGCGCATGCCGCCGAACTCAAGATCACCTATGTCATCTGGCGTCAGCGCATTTACCTCATTGGCCAGGGTGGTTGGCGCGCGATGGCTGACCGGGGCAGCATCACGGCCAACCATTACGACCACGTCCACATCTCGGTCCGTTAGAGCAAACGACACTCGAAGGGCACCCGACCTCGTGGTCGGGTGCCCTCGTCGTGGAATGTGGACGGTGGGTTCAGCGCGGCATACCAGACCAACGCCAACCGCCTCGGGCGGCAGCGACCCCGGCGAGACGCTCGCCTGGAGATGACCAGTGCGACCGACGAGCGCCGCCAGTGCTCTCTGAGTCGCTGCCCCCGCCGCCGGCGGCAGCCAAAACGGCGATGAGCACACCGATTTCGTCTGTGGTCGGATTACCGTGCTCGATCCGGATGTTCGGAACGGGCTTTTCTGGGGTTTCGTGAACGCTCATAGCGGGATGTTTCCGTGCTTCTTGGGCGGCAGGCTCTCGCGCTTGGTCTTGAGCGCTCGCAACGCGCGAGTGACATTCATCCGGGTGTTGCTCGGGCTGATGACGGTGTCGATATACCCGCGCTCGGCGGCGATATAGGGGTTGGCGAGGGTCTCCTCGTAGAGCTTGATGAACTCAGCGCGGGCCACTTCGACGTCGCGGCCCTCGGCCATGGCCTTCTGGAGTTCCTTGCGGTAGAGGATGTTAACCGCACCCTGGGCACCCATGACCGCGATCTGGGCCGTCGGCCAGGCGAGGTTGATATCCGCGCCCAGATGCTTGGACCCCATGACGTCGTAGGCCCCGCCGTAGGCCTTGCGGGTGATCACGGTGATCTTGGGGACGGTCGCCTCGGCATACGCGTAGATGAGTTTGGCGCCGCGCCGGATGATGCCATTCCACTCCTGATCGGTGCCGGGGAGGAAGCCGGGCACGTCGACAAAGGTGAGAATTGGCACGTTGAAGGCGTCACATGTGCGCACGAACCGAGCAGCCTTTTCGGAAGCCTCGATGTCCAGGCAGCCCGCGAACTGCATCGGCTGGTTGGCGACCACCCCGACCGACTGACCGTCGACCCGGGCAAAGCCGACGACGATATTAGGTGCAAAGAGCGCGTGGACTTCGAGGAACTCACCGTCGTCCACGACGTGCTCGATGACCTTGTGCATGTCGTAGGGCTGATTGGGGGAGTCGGGAATGCAGGTGTCGAGCCACAGATCCTCGTCGGTCGGAGTGAGGTCGTCCATGGGTTCGAAGGCGGGGGGCTCCTCCATGTTGTTGGACGGGAGGTAGGACAGCAGCGCCTTGACGTATTCGATGGCGTCGGCTTCGTCGGTGCCCATGTAGTGCGCCACACCGGACTTGGTGTTGTGCGCCCGCGCGCCGCCGAGGTCTTCGAACTCGACCTCTTCGCCGGTGACGGTCTTGATGACGTCAGGGCCAGTGATGAACATGTGTGAGGTCTTGTCGACCATGATCGTGAAGTCGGTGATCGCGGGGGAGTAGACCGCGCCACCAGCGCAGGGACCCATGATGACGCTGATTTGGGGGATCACCCCGGAGGACCGGACGTTGCGGAAGAAGATCTCGCCGTAGAGCCCGAGCGAGACGACACCCTCCTGGATGCGGGCCCCACCGGAGTCGTTGAGGCCGACGACCGGGCAGCCGATCTTGGCTGCGAAGTCCATGACCTTGACGATCTTCTCGCCGAAGACCTCGCCCAGAGACCCGCCGAATACGGTGAAGTCCTGTGCGAACACGGCCACCTGGCGACCATCGACGAGGCCATACCCCGTGACCACACCGTCGCCGTAGGGGCGGTTCTTTTCCTGTCCGAATTGGTTGCTTCGGTGCCGCGCATACTTGTCCATTTCGATGAACGTGCCCTCATCGAGCAGCATCTCAATGCGCTCTCGCGCTGTCTTCTTGCCCTTGGCGTGCTGCTTCTCGACGGCCACCGTCGACCCGGCATTGGCGACCTCGGCGACACGCCGCTTCAGGTCAGCCAACTTGCCGGCAGTGGTGGACAGGTCAGGCGCAGCGCCTGCGGCGGGAGCGGGTCCGTCATTGGCCATGACCCGAACTCTAGCCTTGTCACCGTGCGCGTGCCCATGGACCTGACCCGACTGTCTCACTCCCTTCTCGAGCCCTCAGGCGGGTATGCCGTGGTGGAGGTCCACGAACACCTCACCTCCACGAATACTCGGGCCGCCGAACTCGGCCTTCCATATGCCGTGGTGCTCGCCGAACAGCAATCTGGGGGTCGTGGTCGGCTCGACCGTCGCTGGGAGTCTCCGGCCATGGCAGGTATCACCATGTCGGTAACTTTCCCGCTCGACGCCGACCTGTCGTCACAAGCGGGATGGCTTCCGCTCGTCACCGGTTTAGTTGTGGCAGAGGCGATTTCGGAGGTCACCGGCGTAGCGGCCACGCTTAAGTGGCCCAACGATGTGCTCCTACCCGCTGACGATGACCGCAAGGTATGCGGCGTCCTGTGCGAGATCGTGCCCATGAAGCCATCGGTCGAGAATGCCCTCGGAGGCCCTCCCCGACCTCTCGTGCCTGTCGTGCCTCTTGTGGTCGTCGGCATCGGCCTCAACGTCGATCAAAGTCGCGCCGAGTTGCCGGTCACGACAGGCACGTCCCTGAGGTTGGCGTGTGGCGAAGAACTCTCAGCGATGCGGGTCGATCTCGTCGAGGCCATAGCGCGAGGACTCCTCGACCGATTGGCCAGGGTGCGAGCAGGCGGGACGGCGGCCGAAGCTGTGCGGGCGGCATACCGATCGCGGTGCGTCACCGTCGGGAGCGAGAGCACGGTGTCGCTGCCGGGGGGTGTCGTCATCCGGGGCCGCGTGACCGACATCACCGTTGACGGCGAGCTGGTCCTGCATACCGCCCACGGCGTGAAGACGTTGAGCGCCGGGGACGTGACCCACGTGCGACCGGGTGACCCGACCGGGCGGGGGTTGGCATGATGGAGGTATGACGTCTGCCACACCAGAGCCCGCCCCGCACGGCGCTGGCGTGCAGCACGGCCCTCCAGCCGGACCCGTCGCACCGGCCGTCCCCCGGGAGTCATCCGAGCCCCTCGTGCGACCCACCCCGAGGCATCTCGACAGCGACGACGTCTCAGCGTTGCTCGTGGGGCAAAGCCGGGCATTCACCCGTGCGGACGTGAGCCGGCTGGCAGGCGTGTCTGTGATTGGCGCGCGCAAGTTCTGGCACGCGCTGGGATTCCCCGACGTCACCTCCACCGACCGTCCCTATACCGACGCCGACCTGCGAGCCTTGCGCCGCATCGCGTCTCTCGTGCGCTCCGGGGTGCTCGCCGAGTCCACCGCGTTGGGGCTGACTCGTGCCTTCGCGCGTACCGCCGATCGGCTGGCCGCCTGGCAAGTTCATTTGCTCGCCGAAACGCTGGCCGAAGACATGGCTCTGCACCCGCCTGACGACGACACCCCCATCGATGAGCACACCGCGCAGGCGACGGCTCGTCTGGTGCTCGATCTCGCCGACGAACTCGAGCCGATGCTCGTCTATGCGTGGCGGCGGCACCTCAACGACGCCGTCGCCAGAATGCTCTCGGACGCCAACCCGCAAGGCCGCGATCACGGCGTTGTGCGGGCCGTCGGGTTCGCTGACCTCGTGGGATTCACGACCCTGGTCGGCCATCTCACCGAACGTGATCTCGCGTCGATGGTGCAGCGCTTCGAGTCGGTCGCGACGGGCGTTGTGACCGCCCACGGAGGTCGCGTCGTGAAAACCGTTGGCGACGAAGTGTTCTTCGCATCCCGCACGGCGGCCCCCGCGGCCGCGATCGCCTTGGACCTGATCGATGCCCTGGCCGAAGACAGCATGCTGCCCGCGGTCCGCGTCGGGGTGTCCTACGGCTCAGTGGTGTCGCGCCTTGGTGACTTGTTCGGGACCACCGTCAATCGAGCCGCCCGATTGACCCCGATGGCTCACCCTGGGTCTGTGCTCGTCGATGACTTCCTCGCCGACGCTCTGCGTCACCACCCGGGTTTCACCCTTACCCCGATGCGCCGCCGGCGACTCCGGGGCGTGGGAACCGTCACACCGCACGTCCTTCTGCGCAGCGGAGCGCTGACCCGACGAGGATGGTCCAATGACAATTGATCTCGCCCAGGACGACACCGCGCTCGTGCGGATCGAACGACATGGTGAGGGTGGCCACGTCGCCGAACTCGTCCTCGACCGCCCCGAGGCCATGAATGCCGTATCCACCGCGATGGCGCTTGCCATCGGTGCGGCTACTCGCGAGCTGGCCGACGACATCGATGTGCGCGCCGTGGTGCTCACCTCATCCCATCACCGCGCGTTCTGCGTCGGAGCAGATCTCAAGGAGCGCAACGGTTTCACCGACGCTCAGCTCGTCCAGCAGCGGCCGATCGCGCGGGCGGCATACGGGGGCGTCCTGGCCTTGCCGATGCCGGCGATCGCCGCGGTTGACGGGTTCGCGCTGGGTGGGGGACTCGAACTCGCGTTGTCGTGCGACCTCATCGTGTTAGGCGCCGATGCCATAGTCGGGCTCCCCGAGGTTTCCGTGGGAGTGATCCCGGGTGGCGGCGGCACGCAGCTTCTCACCCGGCGGGTTGGCTGGTCACGCGCGGCGTCGCTCATCTTCACGGCTCGACGGCTCACGTCGGACGAGGCTCGGGAACTCGGTGTGGTGGACGAAGTCGTGGCCGCCGGGCAGGCACGCGCTCGCGCGCTGGCGATCGCGGCGGTCATCGCGGCCAACTCGCCGGTGGGTTTGCGGTCGGCAAAACGGGCTATGCGGCTCGGCGCTGACATCGACCTTGCGAGCGGCCTGGAGGTCGAAGACGCGTGCTGGCGGGCGACGGCCTTCAGCGGCGACCGCGCCGAAGGCGTGGCAGCCTTTGCCGAGAAGCGCAAACCACGGTGGCCTGGCCGCTAGTGGGGCGCGGACGGCATACCATCCGATCATGATCCGCGTGCTGCTCGTCGAGGACGATCGCGGCATTTCGGACCCGCTTGCGCGGGCCCTGCGCCGCGAGGGTTACACCGTGGACGTCCATGACACGGGTTTGAGTGCCCTGGAAGCCGCGAAGGCGAGGCCTGACCTTGTCGTCCTCGACCTCGGGTTGCCGGACATCGACGGGCTGGAGGTGTGCCGTCGCCTCCGCGCCGACGGACGCACCATGCCGGTGCTCATCCTGACCGCGCGCGCCGATGAACTCGACGCCGTGGTGGGGCTGGATGCTGGCGCTGATGACTACGTGACCAAGCCCTTCCGCGTCGCCGAATTGCTCGCCCGGGTGCGAGCTCTGCTCCGTCGCAACGTTGGCGAGTCGACCGATGAGCATCAAGGTGCCTTGCGGCTCGACGCCGAGGCGCGGCGCGCGTACTTCGAAGGCGAAGAGGTGCCTTTGACCGCAAAGGAATTCGATCTGCTACGTGTGCTTGTCCGGGAGCAGGGCAGGGTGGTCACCCGGGAGCAGCTCATGCGTGAGGTCTGGGACACCGAGTGGTTTGGGTCGACCAAGACGCTCGACATGCACATCTCGGTGCTTCGTCGCAAGCTCGGCGACGATGTCGCTCATCCGCGCTTCATCTCGACGGTGCGCGGGCTCGGCTTCAGATTTGAACGCCCGCAGCAATGAGCGCGGCGCAAGGGCGGAGCATCCGGCGACTGTTCATGTCGACGATGGTCCGCGCAATAGCGCTCGCGAGTCTGGCAGTCGGGATCCCGTCCACCGTGTGGGTGTGGTGGGTGACCGATCGGCGGCATGACCTGCTCGACAGCTGGATCGAGCGCTCAGCGGGGTTGCGCGCGATCGATCTCGCCGTGGCTACGACGGCGTTGACGATACTCGGCGTCACCGTCGCCTTCCTGGCCGCACGAACGTCCATGGCCAGAGTGGTCCGGCCGTTGGAGGAGCTATCCGCCCAAGCCGAGACGCTGATTTCGGGCGAGGACCTCCCCCGCGGGCATGAGACCACCCTCGGCGGCGGCCACGGCATTGCCGAAGTCGACCAACTCGCGACCGCGCTGATCCGAGGCGCGCGTGAAGTCTCCCTCTCGTTGACAGCCGAGCGCACGTTTGCCTCGGACGCATCCCACCAACTCCGCACCCCGCTCACGGCGCTGTTGATGCGGCTGGAGGAGATTGCCAGCACCGACGACCTCGACGTGGCACGGGAAGAGGCAGCCATTGCGATCGCGCAGGTCGAGCGGCTCGGGAGCGTCGTGAGCGAACTCCTGCAACGACGCCGTCATGCGCCCGATCTCGTCCACCCAGAGGTCTCGCTCGACTCGATCCTCGCGTCCATGCAGCGGGAATGGCAGCCTGCTTTCGAGACTGCCCGCCGGAGCGTGCGCGTTCATGGCGAGCGGGGGCTCATGGTCAAAGCCACGCCCGTCGCGCTCGGCCAAGTCTTCAGCACATTGATGGAGAACTCGCTCGTGCACGGCCGAGGCACCGTTGGCGTCCATGTCCGCCGAAGTGGCCCATCGGTGGTAGTTGAGGTGTGCGATGAAGGAGAAGGGGTTCCCGCAGCGGTGGCGCCGCACATCTTCGAACGCTCGGTGTCTACTGGTGGGTCAGCCAGCACCGGATTGGGATTGGCGCTCGCCCGTGACCTCGCCGAGTCGTTCGGTGGACGGCTTGACCTCATCGTGCGGGAACCAGCGACGTTCGCGGTCTTCCTGTCTGAAGCGGGCAACCGCTACCCCGTGCGGGTCACCGTTCGCTGACGCGCGCCTGACTCGTGACCGACGCCGTGTCGGGGGATTCCTGCGCGTCGCCATCTGCCTTGGCAAACACGAACCGGCGGTAGGCCCAGAACCTGAAGAGTGTGGCGAGGCCGATCCCGAAGATGTTGTTGACATTGAGCCACAGAGGCGAGGTGAGACCCATCGCGTTGTAGGTGAGGTTGAGCCAGCCGATCCCGATGAGCAAGCCGACTCCGTTGACGAGGAAGAACAGCAGGGCCTCGTGGTGCACGGGACGGCTGGTGCGATGACGGAAGGTCCACAGGCGATTGCCCAGCCACGCGACCGTGGTGGCGACGACACCCGCAACGACGCGGGAGGTAGTGAGCCGGCCAGCGAGCGGTCCGTGGAAGAGCAGGTTGAACCCGCCAACGTCGACGACGAAGGCCACGGCGCCGACGACCCCGAACTTCGCGGCTTCGCGCCAAAAGAGGTCGACGGTCGATCTGAGGTAGTGCGACAGTCGGCCAACGGGAGAACTCACCCCACGACTCTAGTTCGCGAGCGAGCGTCCCGCCGAACCGCCGTTAGGCTGGCGCGGTGACTGTGCCTGCCAACGCCCCCGTCCGTGCCCCGGGGGGATTCCCCGTGGTGGGCGTTATTGGCGGAGGCCAGCTTGCGCGGATGATGCAGGCGCCTGCCATCGCCCTCGGGGTGCAGTTGTCGGTCCTCGCCGAAGCGGTGGACGCTTCGGCCGCGCTCGTGGTGCCCTCCGCTCCAGTCGGTGACCACGCGGATCTCGAGGCGGTATGCCGGTTCGCTGCGGCCTGCGACGTCGTCACCTTCGACCATGAGCACGTCCCTGCCGACGTCCTTGCCGCTCTCGTCAGCGCAGGGGTGATGCTGCAGCCCTCCCCGGAAGCGTTGGTCTTTGCGCAAGACAAGCTCGCAATGCGGCGCAAGCTCACCGAGCTCGGGGTGCCCTGTCCCGAATGGGTGGTCGCCCAGACTGCTGAGGAAGCTTCGGGTTTCGCTGCGCGCGTAGGCTTTCCGTTTATGGCCAAGACGCCCCGAGGCGGCTATGACGGCAAGGGTGTGCAGGTGGTCCGCCAGCTCAGCGACCTGGAGGCTTGGCTTGGGGCGGCGGCGACACAAGTCCAGGCGGGGACAGGTGCGTTGCGCGACGGCATCCTCCTCGAGGAGATGGTGCCCTTCGTTCGCGAGCTTGCCGTCCTCGTGGCGCGGAGCCCGTCCGGTCAAGCGGCGGCTTGGCCGGTCGTGCAGACCATTCAAACTGACGGCATCTGCACTGACGTCTGCGCCCCGGCGCCCGGGCTGGACCCCGAGGTCGCTGCCGCAGCGACACGCACCGCCTTACAGATCGCCGGGGAACTCGGAGTCACGGGAGTGCTCGCGGTCGAGATGTTCGACCTGGGTGTCCCGCCCAAGGGAGCGGGAGGTGACCACCCGGCATACCTCGTCAACGAACTGGCCATGCGCCCTCACAACAGCGGTCACTGGACCATCGACGGCGCCGTGACCAGCCAATTCGAGCAGCACTTGCGCGCCGTCCTCGACCTGCCGCTCGGGGACCCGCGACCGCACGCAGCGTGGACGGTCATGGCGAATGTCCTCGGCGGGGACTACCCCGAGCTGTATCCCGCCTATCGCCACGTCATGGCGCGCGACCCTGGCGTCAAGGTGCACATGTACGGCAAGGGTGTGCGGCCGGGGCGCAAGCTCGGTCACGTCAATGTCAGCGGCAGCAGCCTTGAGGACTGTCAGGCGCGCGCACGACACGCCGCCGACTACCTCCGGGGCATCATCGATGAGTGAGCCGAATGAGGAGTATGCCGTGAGCGCGTCACCAACGTCTGAAGGTTCGATCCGAGGCGGTCCTGAACTCGCTCCCCTCGTGGGCATCGTCATGGGCAGTGACAGCGATTGGCCCGTCATGCGCCGGGCCGCTGAGGCGCTCGATGAGTTCGGGATTGCCTACGAGGTCGATGTCGTGTCGGCTCACCGGATGCCGCGCGAGATGGTCGCCTACGGCGAGCACGCCGCTGATCGCGGGTTGCAGGTCATCATCGCCGGCGCGGGGGGAGCTGCGCATTTGCCGGGAATGCTCGCCTCCGTCACCGTGCTCCCGGTCATCGGCGTCCCGGTGCCCCTGGCTTACCTCGATGGGATGGACTCACTCTTGTCGATCGTGCAGATGCCTGCCGGGGTCCCCGTTGCGACGGTGTCGATCGCTGGCGCGCGGAATGCCGGGCTGCTCGCGGCACGCATCATCGGGGCTGGCTCCGGCGCCGAGGCGACTCGGGTGCGCGCGCTCATGGCCGCCTTTCAGGCCGATCTCAGCGACCAAGCAAAGGCAAAGGGGGCGGCGTTGCGAGCAAACGTGGAAAGTCAGGCGCGAACTCAGCCCAGTGGGGGTTAAGAGTGGTGCGGCGCTAGGGAGATTGGGATTGGAATCACCGCGCGATGCGGGGCCATTCGATCTTGGGGCACGTGTCCATGACGACGTCCATGCCGGCTGCGCTCGCGCGTTCCGCCGCCGCTTCGTCGATGACGCCCAGCTGTAGCCACACCGCGCGGATCCCCAAGCGCTCGCGTTGGGCGATGGCCTCGGTGACCACGGCACCGACCAGCTCGGACCGCACGAAACAGTCCACGACCGCAACCTCGGTTCCATCGGGGATCTCGCTCAGCGCGGCATACCCCTGCTCTCCGGCCACGACAGGTGCGGCTGGGTGCACGGGGAGGACGCGCATCCCAAGCCGGTCCCGCAGGAACGTCGCAATCCCGTATGCCGTGCGCTCCTCATTGTCGGATAGGCCGACGACCGCCCAGGTCGCTGGCGTGGTGAGCAGGTCTCGGATGACCTGGGGATCGTTGATGGTGGGCGCGTCGCTCATCCGCACAGTTTCACACGGTGATTGCTCGGCCACGATGACGGAAGGGCGGCGCGGGTGTCGCGGGGTGACACGGATGCGACAAACAGTGGCAGGCTGGGGTGAGTCGACCGAGAAGGAGCTTCCGTGATGCGTTTTGGCGTGTTCGTGCCGCAGGGCTGGCGAATGGACCTCGTCGGCATTGACCCCGTCATGCACTGGGGAGTCATGGATGGGCTTGCTCGCCGCTTCGATGAGAACGACGATTGGGAGTCGTTGTGGGTTTACGACCATTTCCACACGGTGCCGAAGCCGACTGACGAGGCAACCCACGAGGCGTGGTCGCTGATGGCTGCGTTCGCCGCCTCAACGAACCGGATCCGGCTCGGGCAGATGTGCACCTGCATGGCCTATCGCAACCCGGCATACCTCGCCAAAGTTGCTGCGACCGTGGATGTTATCTCTGGCGGACGGATCGAGATGGGGATCGGCGCCGGGTGGTACGAGCACGAGTGGCGGGCCTACGGCTATGGCTTCCCGGAGGCGCGTGACCGGCTCGGCGCATTGCGCGACGGCGTCGAAATCTTCCAACAGCTGTGGACGACCGGCACCGCAACTCATGAGGGGCGCTATTACACCGTCAACGGTGCGATCTGCGCGCCGCGGCCCCTCCAAGGCACCGTCGTCGACGGATCGGCGCGGAACGGCATACCGATGTGGGTGGCTGGTGGGGGCGAAAAGGTGACCCTCAAGATCGCCGCACAGTATGCCGACTACACGAACTATTTCGGTGACGTCCCCGAATTTGCCCGCAAGAGCGAGATTTTGGCGAGTCACTGCCAGGCCGTGGGGCGCGACTACGACGAGATCACGCGATCGGTGAACTTCAACATCCTCATCGGCGAAACCCACGTCGAGGTGCAGGAACGGGTCGCCGAATACATCGCCCTGCGTGAGCGTGCGGGCATCTCGGCGGATTCGGCGGCCAAGGAAGTGGAGGGCTATCGCAAGGCGGGCACGTGCGGAACGCCCGACGAGATCGCGACGACCCTCACGGCATACGGGAAGGCGGGGATGGGATACGCGATCACCTACTTCCCGGAGGCGGCCTATGACACCTCTGGCATCGACCTCTTCGAGCGGACCGTCCTGAGGGATCTCAGAAGCTAGCGAGAGACATTCAAACTGTCTGCCTGGCAGGGGGTCACA
The DNA here is from genome assembly GCA_016715285.1 of Actinomycetales bacterium. Lineage (GTDB taxonomy): Bacteria > Actinomycetota > Actinomycetes > Actinomycetales > Dermatophilaceae > Phosphoribacter > Phosphoribacter thorii. The sequence continues at coordinate 266,545 of JADKAO010000003.1, forward strand.
TGACCTCCTCCCAGCGGTAGTTTGGCCGGGTGAGCGCTAACCCAGACTTCGACACCTACCAGCTGCCCGATAGCCACCGTCAGCTGCAGGCCGCTGTCCGCGACCTTGCCGCTGCTGAAATCGCGCCGTATGCCGCCGACGTCGACGAGCAGGCGCGGTACCCGCAGGAGGCTCACGACGCGCTCGTTGCGTCGGACTTCTTTGCACCCCATATCCCGGAGGAGTACGGCGGGGCTGGCGCCGACGCCCTCGCGACGTGCATCGTCATCGAGGAGGTGGCGCGCGCGTGTGCGTCCTCGTCGCTGATCCCCGCGGTCAACAAGCTCGGCACGATGCCGCTCCTCCTCGCCGCGAGTGAGGAACTCAAGCAGAAGTACCTCACCCCAGTTGCCGCAGGGACCTCGATGTTCTCCTATGGCCTGTCCGAGCGTGAGGCCGGATCTGACACTGCGGCCATGGTGACGACGGCCGACGAGCAGCCCGACGGCTCGTGGATTCTCAACGGTCACAAGGCGTGGATCACCAACGCCGGCGTATCCGACTACTACACCGTGCTCGCAGTCAACGATCTCAACGGCCGCCGTGGCGCGAACGTCACCGCATTTGTCGTCGAGGCGACTGACGAGGGGTTCTCTGTCGGTCCCAAGGAGCGCAAGCTCGGCATCAAGGGCAGCCCCACGCGTGAGCTGTATTTCGAGAACTGCCGGATTCCGGGCGACCGGATCGTCGGCGCTGTCGGCGACGGGCTCAAGATCGCGTTGCGAACCCTTGACCACACTCGGGTCACGATCGGCGCACAGGCCGTCGGCATCGCTCAGGGCGCCCTGGATGCCGCCATCTCCTATGTCAAGGAGCGGCAGCAGTTCGGCAAGCGGATCGCCGACTTCCAGGGCATCCAGTTCATGCTCGCTGACATGGCGATGGAACTCGAAGCTGCACGACAACTGACCTATGTCGCCGCCGCCAAGTCCGAGCGTGGCGACCGTGACTTGCCATTCTTCGGCGCGGCCGCGAAGTGTTTCGCGTCAGACATCGCGATGAAGGTCACCGTCGACGCGGTGCAGTTGCTCGGTGGCTCTGGTTACGTGCGGGACTTCCCGGTGGAGCGCTACATGCGTGACGCCAAGATCACTCAGATCTACGAAGGCACCAACCAGGTCCAGCGCATCGTCATGGCTCGGCAGGTCCTAGCCTGATCTGTTGTCGACCGGCTGACCCGACTCGGGTCAGCCGGTCGACGACAACGTGATCGGCTTATCGTCACGGATGAGCGCGAAGAGTTCCTTGGCCGCCTTGTCGTTCCATTTGACGGCGACACCGGCGTTCTTCGTCTGGTAAGTGGCGCTTTCCACGGGCACCATCAGCGACAAGGCATCTCCGGAGCCGACGCTTCGCAGAGCCTGCAGGGCGGCGATCGCATCGGCCAGCGAGGTGTCCTTGCCGATCGTGACACCCGCGCTCGCCGCCTGTGTGAACCCGAGGTATCGGGTGGGGATCAGCACCGTTGACGGTTGGGCGGCCTTCTTCATGAGCGCACCCAGGAATTGCCGCTGCCGCTCAGCACGGCCCAGGTCACCGCGAGCATCCGTGTAGCGGCTCCGGACGTAACCGAGGGACTCTCTGCCGGAAAGCAAGTGGCAGCCGGTGCTCAAATCAAGGCCGACCATGTCGTCCTTGAATGGCTTGGTCAGGCACACGTCAATCCCGCCCACGCTGTCAACGATGCTGGCAAAGCCGCCGAACCCGATCTCGACGTAGCCGTCGATCCGTAGACCGGTGGTCTGTTCGACGGTTTGGGTGAGCAACTTGGCCCCCCCGAAGGCATAGGCAGCATTGATCTTGTTGCTGCCGTGGCCAGCTATCGGAACGTAGGAATCGCGCGGGATGGACATCACTGCCGTCGTGCCGCCGCCAGCCGTGACGTGCACCACCATGATCGAGTCGGTGCGCTTACCTTCCGTCTCGGTATCGGCGCCCAGGGCAGCGGCTTCAGCAGCTGTGAGACCCTCGCGACTGTCGGAGCCGACGAGCAGGATATTCGTGCCGCGTCCAGTGGCAGGTCGCTGAGCAGGTGAGTTGTCCACTCGCTCGACGGAGTTCCAGGCGACGATGGGAACGGCGATGATGAAGGCCAACCACGCGGCCAGCACGAGGAGAATTGCGATGAAAACCCGCTTCGGGCGGAGCCGACGGCGGTTCTTGGGGGGCGCCCCGGCGGCATACCCGGGAGGTTGAGGAGCCGGGCGACCGTCGCGCTCAGGCGCCTGCCGAGCGGGCCGGCGCAGTGACACCTTTCGGCGGGTGTCGATGAGGTCGGGATCACGCGTGGTCGACGTGGCGGGCCGGCGTTGCGGCTTTTGGACCGGGATCGGTCGAGCGTCGTCGGGGCGGTGGGGTCCGCTCACGAGGACAACCTCCACAAGGGGCACGAGGGGCACGGGGGTCGGGAATGGGCACGAGTGGGTGGGTATGACGGTCCAGTCTGTCACGCACCGGCTCCTAGACTGGGCAACCATGACCTCAGGCCCGGTTGAAGCACCGCAATCGGGCACCCCGGCCGGCTGGCTGCTGCGGGTTGTTACCGATCGACGCGTGGCCTTCCTCCTCGTGGGAGCGGTCAACACCGCAATCGGATTCGTCGCCTTCTTCGGATTCGACGACCTGTGGAGCGCACTGCGGCCCAGCTGGTTTGACATCCTCGGCGCTGAGCAGGCGGGCTGGGTGCACAACACCGTCGTGCTGGCATGCGCTCACGTCGTGACCGTGATTTGTGCTTTCGCGCTTTACCGGACCTTGGTCTTCCGGGTCCGGGGGCACGTCTGGCGAGATCTTGCGCGGTTCGAAAGCGTCTATCTCGGCTCGATCGCGATCAACTGGGTGCTGCTCAACGCCATGACGCAGTGGTTTGGCATGGTGCCCAAGGTCGCCCAGACCATCATCGTGGTGCTCCAAGCTTTCCTTTCCTGGTTTGCCCACAAGTACTTCTCGTTTCGGCGCGCCGTCCCTCTACCGGACGCCAACACAGACGGGGGTATGCCGTGAACGCACCTCGCGTCTCGGTCGTGGTGCCGACGTACAACAACGCTGCTTTTGTCGAGGCAACGATCGAGTCGATCCTCGCCCAGACGTTCACTGGCTTTGAGGTCCTTATCTCCGACCACGAGTCGACCGATGACACCTGGGAACGCCTCGCGAAGTTCAGCTTCGACCCTCGAGTAACGCTCTGGCAGACGCCCCACGGCGGAGGCGCTCCCGCGAACTGGCAGGCGGTCACCGACCGTGCCCAGGGGGAGTTCATCAAACTCGTCTGCGGTGATGACCTCATCTATCCCACCTGTATCGCCGAGCAGGTCGCCGCGATGGACGCCCACCCAGAGGTCACCCTCGTGACCGCCCGTCGCGACCTCATCGACGCGCACGGGGCTGTGCTCCCTGGCGGTCGCGGGACAGCCCGGCTGAGGGGCCTGGTCGACGGTCGACTGGCCCTGCGGCGCACCGTCCGCTCAGGCACCAACATCTTTGGCGAGCCGGCGACCGTCCTCATGCGCCGGTCAGCGCTCACAGCAGCAGGGGGATGGTGGAGCGATTTCCCCTACGTCATCGATGCGGCCACCTACGCCCTCGTCCTCCTCCAAGGCGACGCGTATGCCGTCAACCGGAGCCTCGCAGCGTTCCGGGTGTCCGACGGTCAGTGGAGCGTTGACCTCGCCAGCCAACAAGCGGCCCAGGTCATCGCGTTCCACGAGGCGCTCGCAGCCCGCGAACCCGACCTCCTGAGCCGAGCCGACCTCGCCCGTGGTGCGGTCATGGCCAAGGCGCTCGGCCACGCGCGGCGGCTGGTCTATCTGGCGATGCGCCGACGGATGAGCACCGCGGAGTAAGGCGAGCCACCTCCCAGGCGCACGGCATACCTCGCCCACTAGAGTCGAGCTATGGACAAAGTGGTCTCTTCCCCGGTTGAGGCGATCGCCGGGATCTCGTCAGGCATGTCATTGGCGGTGGGCGGGTTTGGCCTCTGCGGCATCCCCTCTGTGCTGATCCAAGCGCTGCACGACAGCGGCGTCGACCAGCTTGAGGTCGTGAGCAATAACTGCGGCGTCGACGACTGGGGCTTGGGAATCCTGCTCAAAGACAAGCGGATTCGGCGGATGGTCTCGTCGTACGTCGGCGAAAACAAGGAGTTCGCGCGCCAGTACCTCCACGGGGAGTTGGAGGTCGAACTCACTCCCCAAGGCACCCTCGCCGAGCGCATGCGCGCGGGTGGGGCCGGGATACCGGCGTTCTTCACGATGACCGGGGTCGGCACGCAGGTCGCTGAGGGCGGTATGCCGTGGAAATACCACGAGGACGGCACCGTTGACGTCGCCTCCCCCAAAAAGGAGACCCGGGAGTTCGAGTGGATGGGCCGCCCGCGCGAGTTCGTGCTGGAGAAGGCGATCGTCGCGGACTTCGCGCTCGTGCGCGCCGCAGTCGGCGACCGCCACGGCAACCTCGTCTTTAACGAGTCGGCGCGAAACTTCAACCCGCTCGCAGCGATGGCCGGCAAGATCACCGTCGCCGAGGTCGAGAGGCTCGTCGAGCCAGGGGAGATCCCGCCCGACAGCGTTCATCTGCCCGGGATTTATGTCCAGCACGTCCTCGCCTTGACCCCCGAGCAGGCGGCCGAGAAGCGCATCGAACGCCGCACCGTGACCAAGGAGGCCTGAGCCATGGCGCTCACCCGTGAAGAAATGGCCGCCCGGGCTGCCAAGGAACTCTCCGACGGCGCCTACGTCAACCTCGGCATCGGCCTCCCGACCCTCGTGCCCAACTACGTGGACGACGACGTCGAGATCGTGCTCCAGTCCGAAAACGGGATCCTCGGCGTCGGCGCCTACCCCACCGAAGACCAGGTCGACCCCGACCTGATCAACGCTGGCAAGGAGACCGTGACCGTGCGTCGCGGGGCGTCGTTCTTTGACTCGGCGACGAGCTTCGGGATGATCCGCGGCGGCAAGGTCGACGCAGCCATCCTCGGTGCGATGCAGGTCTCCGAACGCGGCGACATCGCCAACTGGATGATCCCCGGCAAGATGGTCAAGGGCATGGGCGGCGCGATGGACCTCGTCCACGGCGCCAAGCACGTCATCGTCCTCATGGAGCACGTCGCCAAAGACGGCACCTACAAGATCGTCAAGGAATGCTCGCTGCCCTACACCGGCAAGGGCGTCGTCCAGCGGATCATCACCGACCTGGCCGTCATGGACATCACTGACGACGGTCTGGTCCTGCGGGAGCTCGCGCCTGGGGTCACGGTGGACGACATTAGGGCCGCGACCGAACCGGACTTCCGGGTCGAACTCGACTAGCCGAGATCAGCTGATCTCAGCTGAGATCCAGGGTCACCCGTTCGGCGGCCAGGCGCGATGCCTGGTCGCCGACGGCGTTCCGGATGATCACCACGGATCCGTCGCGACTCCAGACCGACACCGCGCACCGCAGCGCGGCTCCGAGTTCGGCTGGCACCCGGACACGCGCGCCCGGCTCGAAGGCGTGTGGGTCCACAACCTCTCGGTATGCCGTGTCGCGGGCGCCCGTGACCAGGGCGATGTCATCGTCGTCCGCGGGGTCGCCGACAAAGACGTCTCCGAAGGTCGCGAGCTCGCGGGCTTCATCCATCGCCCCGCTCGGGGTGTCGGGGCGTGACCGCGCCAGTGCGGCGAGGGTGACGAGCACGGCATACCTGCCCTCCTCAACGGCCTCGCTGGCGACCGCGGCGTCGTCGGTGACCACGACGTCCGCATCGTCAGCCCCCGGCCCGATCACAACCGTCGCGCCCAGATCCCACGCCGCGAGAGCCCAATAGAACGCCCGCCAGTGCAGAGGGAGGACAAGGCCCACCGTGGTGCCGAGCGCTGCATCGAACTCCTCGACGAGCGCGTTGGCAGCCTTGGCCGCCCAGTTGGAGAGCACCTTGGCCGAGAGCTCGATCCGCTCACCCGTGGCGTCGTCATAGAAGGTCACGCGGGGTGCGGTCGAATCGGCCCGGTTGAGGGACGGCAAGAGTCGCTGCAGCGCAGTCATGACTTGAGGGTATGCGGCATACAGTGACCGGGTGTCCCAGTCCCCGGCCGAGCGCTCCTGGCGCAGCCCTCAGCCGGTGCAGTTGGCCGCGATCTTTGGGCTCTTCCGACGAGGTCCTGGGGATCCCACGTACCGCGGGGACCCCGATGGCAGCGTGACGCGCGCCGTGCGGACTCCTGCTGGCCCCGCAAGCGTCCGGTTCACGGCCCGTCCCAAGGACGCGGAGGTGTCCGTCGCGGCGTGGGGCTCGGGTGCGGACTGGGTTCTCGAGCGGGCGCACGAGTGGATCGGCGACACGGACGAGTGGGAGGGCTTCCGCGCGCATCATCCCCAGGTCGCGATGGCGGCCCGGCGGTTTCCGGGCTGGCGGGTGCCGCGGACTGGGCTCGTGCTCGACGCATTGGTGCCCGCGATCATCGAGCAAAAGGTCACTGGGCAGGAAGCGTTCGCAGGCTACTGCGCGCTCGTGCGCCGCTACGGGGCGGTCGCGCCTGGCCCGCCGGGGGAGGCGGGGATGCGGGTGCCACCGGACGCCGACGGATGGCGATTGGTGCCATCGTGGGGCTTCCTCACCGCGTCCGTGGACTATGCGCGGGCGGATACGATCCAGCGGGTATGCCGGGTGGCTGGGTCCCTCGCCAAGGTCACCGCGCTGCCGGCACGCGAAGCCCGCGGCCGGCTGCAAACGGTGCCGGGAGTCGGCGTCTGGACGGCAGCTGAGGTCGCGCATCGAGCGCTGGGGGACTCCGATGCGGTGAGCTTCGGGGATTATCACGTCGCCAAGAACATTGGCTGGGCGCTGACCGGCGCGGAGGTCGACGACGACGGCTTAGCGGAACTGCTCGAGCCGTATGCCGGCCACCGCTATCGCGTGCAGCGGCTCTTGGAGTTGGCCGGTCACCAGCGCCCCCGTCACGGGGCTCGGATGGCGCCGCGGACCCATCTGCCCCGCGCTGGCCGCTGAGTCGCGCGGCTGCGCGTGAGTCAGTCCGTGTGTGGTGACGGGTTCAGGGAGATGTGGGCGCGGTCGGGTCCGACGTGGAGCTGATGAGGGACGCCCTCGCCCCAAAGAGCCACGTCCAGCCGCGCCGCGATCGCGCCGACCGAGACCGGGTTATCGCCGGTCACGTCGATGCGATCGCTCCCCACATCGATGCCGACCCCGATGTCCACGCCAAGCTCAGCCCCTGCGACCCCCGAGATCCCGGCTGGCCCGTTGACTCCCTGCAGCGCCACGCCCACCGCGCGATCGACCTGTGCGGCAACTGAATCCGAGCCAACCGGCCGGATCCCCACCGACGCTGCCACATCAGTCCCCGGTGGCACGCCGAGAGCTGAGCGCACCGCCTCTTGTGAGCCAAGGGCAAACCAGTCGGCCGTCCCAGCGCGCACCACACTCTCAGCCCCGACGCCGGTTGGTGTCGCCTCGACCCACGCGGCCCGACCCCGAATGATCGCGACCGGAACGCCATCAACCTTGCCTTTGACCAGATCGGCCGCAGCGGCGAGTTCGTCAACGACGGCCCGCACGGTGACGGCGAGGGGTCGCCCGTCGGCGTCCACACCGCCCCGGTAATCGTCATAGACGTGGACACCCCACGAGCCAAGAGCGAAGTCGGTCTGTCCGCCGCGCCATGGCCGACCGGCGGTATCGGTGAGGATCACTCCCAACGTCGCGACCCCGGAAGCTGACACGAGCGCTTCGTGGAGCACACGGCATACCTCGTCGGGGTTGTGGGGGAGGAGCAAGAGCACACCCTCATCGGCCCCGGTATTGGAGGCGTCGACACCGGCCGCGGCCATCACCGGCCCCGCCGCGGCCCGGACGATCCGGGTGACGTGCCCACCCGCCGTGCGCTCGGCCACCACCGCCACCGTCTCGCTCGCAACGACGGCTTCTTTGTCACCAGCCGCAGTGACCAAACCAAGCGCCTTGGAGGCAACCTTGCTGGAGATCGCCACGATGTCTCCAGGCTCAAACGAATCTCCTTGCGCAGCAAGGCTTTTAACGATCAGCGCGGCAAGGTCATCACCGTGTCGGATTTCAGGTATGCCGGGCACGCCCCAGATCTCGACGCGTGGCGCCGACGAATCCCCGCTCATGTCCGGCGCAGCTCCAGGGCAAGTTCGACCGCAGCGCCCGCGATGGCAGCTGCCGCCGCTCGGTCCGTCATGAGGAGTGGACGAGACCGCACGACCAGACCCGCAGGGATCTCTGACTCCGCGGGCGCATCGGCCGGGTCGACGAGCCAGCCACGCATGAAGTCCGCATAGAGCGACGCGACGGACATCGCTTCGGCCGGCATACCCAATGCCGCCAGGCAGGCATCCGCGTGGCCCCGCACCGGCCGCCCGCTGACGATCGGGCTGACCCCGACGACAGGGGCGAGTGTGCCGCGCAGCGCGTCGCGGATGCCGGGCACGCTGAGGATGACCCCAATCGACACCACGGGGTTGCTCGGGGGGAGGAGGACGATGTCAGCGGTGCGCAACGCATCGAGGACGCCCGGCGCGGGAGTGGCGCGGTCCATGCCGGCGACGACGAACCGGGTTGCGGGGACAGCTGCCCCCATCCGGACCCACCATTCTTGGAAGTGGACCGCGCGGGTGCCGTCAGCATCGTCCAGGACGACGTGGGTCTCCACTGGCTGATCGGTCATGGGTAGCAGTCGGACGCGCTGTTCTGGCAGCCCCCACCGGGTAGCGAGGGCAGCGGTGACGTCGCTGAGGGTGCGCCCCTGGCCCAGCCACTGCGATCGCGCAATGTGGGTCGCAAAGTCCTTGTCGCCGAGGCCAAACCATTGAGGTTGCGCCCCTAGAGCGGCGAGTTCCCCCTGGACGGCAAAGGACTCATCCGCGCGGCCCCACCCCTGGCCCTCGTGGATGCCGCCGCCGAGGGTGTAGAGGATCGTGTCGAGATCGGGGCATACGCGCAGACCGAAGAGCGTGATGTCATCACCAGTGTTACCGATGATCGTGACCTGGGAGTCAGGGTCGTCGGTGAACCCTGGACGCGTGGCCAAATGGTCGAGTAGGCCGCGCAGGAAGCGAGCCCCACCGACCCCTCCGGCGAGCGCAGTGACGTGCATGACGGCAGTCTTGCAGGCCTTCTTGCAGGTCCAGACCGGCGTGTCGTGCGAAAAACGCGCAGATATCAGATCTCGGCTTGACGAAACGGGTATGACACGCGTGTAATTCCACTGTTGTCGTTTGTGTGTCCGCGCTGCCACGGTGTTCTTGAATGGTCTTGCTCGTTCCTGTTTACACCGCTTGGGCACCGTCATGGTGGTCCGGCTCGACGAGGAAGACACGACAGCAGGACAGGTGGGTGCATGCCAACGATGGGTCGAGGAGGCGACATGCACGAACTGCTGTTGGTACCAATGCAGGATTCTGCTGAAGGCGAGCTGGGCTGGCAGGAGAGGTCTCTTTGTGCTCAGACCGATCCTGAGGCGTTCTTCCCCGAGAAGGGTGGGTCAACTCGCGAGGCCAAGCGCGTGTGCGTCAGTTGTGAGGTACGCGTCGAGTGTCTCGAGTACGCCCTCGCCAATGACGAACGCTTCGGTATCTGGGGTGGCCTGTCCGAGCGCGAGCGCCGCAAGCTGAAGAAACGCGCGGTCTGACCGCCCCCACGGCTGTGGCCGTGGCAAGCCTGAGGATGCTGGTGACCGCACCAAACGCACTGCACGCACCATCGCACGAGGAGCCTGAGGTGGCCGCCTCGGTTGCGGAGGTTGAACGTGCCGGGGGGCCGCACGTGGTGGCCATCCTCGTTCTCCGTGATGGGGCGCCGTGGCTTCCCGAGTGTCTCGACGCGCTCGCCTCACAAACCCGCCCGCCCGATCACCTCATCGCTGTAGACGTCGCCTCGACCGACGGCAGTGGCGCCCTTGTCACCAACCATGAGGGACTGCTCGCCACGGTTCCTCATCGCGAGCTCCTCACGGTGGACTCCATCGGCACCTTCGCCGAGGCAGTCTCGTATGCCGTGGCGCGTCTCCCTGAGGGGTCGACGTGGCTCTGGATCGTGTCTGACGACAGTGCACCAGACCCGGGCGCCCTGGCTGCCCTGACTGGTGCCGTACGCAGGTCTCCCTCGGTGCGCGTTGCTGGGCCCAAGGTGGTGGCGTGGGACAACCCCAAGCAGCTGCTCGATGTGGGTTACCAATTGACCCGGTCGGGTCGGCGAATCTTCGCGCCAGCGCCAGGAGAGGCCGACCAGGGGCAATATGACCAGCGCACAGACGTGCTGGCGGTCGGCACGACGTGCATGTTGGTGCGCCGCGATGTATTCGAGTCGCTCGATGGTCTCGACAGTGCCTTCCCTGAACCGGCCGATGCCCTGGATTTCGGATGGCGTGCCCAGCTCGCCGGCCACCGCGTCGTTGTGGTGCCGGCTGCCCGGGCCCGGGACGCTGGCGCACGCTTCGGTCGAGAGCGCACTACTGAGCCAGACCCGCGGGCGGTGCGCCGGCTGCAGCGCAGTGCCACTCGGCGAGTTGCCTTGGCGCGCTGCTCGACGCTCGCCGCGCCTTTCCTGGCGTTGTGGATCGCGCTCAGTTCAGTCGCGTCGGCAGTTGGTCTCCTACTGCTCAAGCGGCCTGCTCACGCGTGGCTGGCTATGGGTGACATCACCGCACTCGCACATCCCGTGTCGTCGCTGCGCTCACGTTGGCGGTTCAGACGTCGGCGTGCGCTCGCAAGGCGGGATCTTGCCACCCTCTTTGTGACATCAGGTGAGGCCGCACGGCATACCTGGGACAAGGTTCAGGACGCGCTCACGCCCACCCGCCGCACCGCACTCGATACCCAGGACGACACGGAGACCGAGACCGGACCGGTCGCCCCGGAAGCTGACAACTTGGCCATCCTCCCGAGTTCCTTCGCGAGGCGGGTCATCACCAACCCCGGTGTCCTCGCAACGACGATGGCTGCAGGAGCGGCAGGCTACGGCTTTCGGTCGGCGTTGACCAGTGGCGTCTTGGATGTGCAGGGAGCTGGCCTCGTAGGCGGCCAACTGCAGCGAGTGACCACCGATGCGGCTGGGATGTGGCACACGTTCCGAGACGGATGGCACGGCGCCGGATGGGGCACGAATGCGGAGAGTTCACCCGCGGTGGTCGTCATCACTGCGCTGAGCTGGCTCGCCGAACGGCTCCCGGTTGTCGCCCAAGGCCGGTCTCCGGTGTCCGTCACCATCGCGTGGCTTCTCATCCTGTCCCTGCCAATGGCCACCGTCACCGCCTACGCCGCCTCCCGGATCCTCCCTGTCTCGTCGTGGCTGCGGGCAATTGCCGCGCTCGCATGGGGCGCCGGAGGCTTGGCCCAGGCCACGGTCCAGGAAGGGCGCGTGACGGCGGCTCTGGCCCACGTTCTCCTGCCCCTCGTGGCAGCAGGCATCGTGCGGTTGGCTCGTCGGGACGGCACCTACACGGCCGCTGCAGCCACCAGCCTCGGCGCCGGCGTGGTGGGCGCGCTCGAACCGCTCATTTTGGTCCCTGTCGCGCTCGCCGCTCTTGTCCTGACCGTCCTGGGCCCAGGCGTCTCGCGTCGCCTTCGTGCCGCGTCGCTTCTCGTCTTTCCCCTTGCCCTACAGGGTCCATGGCTGCTCCGCCTGACGCACGATTCGGTGGCGCTCCTCGCGCCCCCGGGACTGGTCGACACCACACCCGCCAGTGACGTCCCGACGTGGATGGTTGCTGTCGGGCTGCCTCTCGGTGCTTCTTCCCTGCAAGCCCTCTTGACCTTGCCGGTCATAGCGCTCGCTGTGATTTCCACCGCCCGGCGGCCGAGATCCCGTGCTGAGTCGGCCACCGTATCCGCATTGGGTCTGCTCGTGGTCCTTGGCACGGGGTATGCCGTGCTCGCCCGCAGCATCGTCGTCGACACGCTCGTGGGCGGCGGTTCGCTTCAGGGCCTGGCTCCCCCCGTGATGACTGCGTGGCCGGGAGTCGGCTCACAAATAGCCCTACTAGCTCTCCTTGGTTTGGGTCTGCTCGGCAGCCGGCGACTCGCTGCCGTCGTGGGAGCGTCAGGCTGGGGGTGGCGACGTTGGCTCGTTGGCTCCGCTACTGCGGCGACCGCAGTGTCCCTGCTCGGCGCTCTCGGTCTCGGGGTCAACGATCGCCTTGATAACGGGCTGAGCACGGCCGGCGGAGCGTTGCCAGCGGTCGCCGTCGACCAGTCGCGCGGTCCGGACGCCAACCGGTTGCTCGTCCTTCGTCCCACTCCGTCTTATCTCGACTACGAGCTCGTCGGAGCCGAGCCTGGGTCGGTGCTACGAGGAGTCACGGTCCCGACGGCCGCCACAGACCCAGGGCTTGGGCCCGTCGTACGGGCCTTGGCCAGTGGCACGTTTGACCCCGATCGGCCAGCAGGTCCGAGGCTCGCTGACCTCGGCGTGGGCTTCGTCTCCGTCCGAGGCACCGCCGACCCAAGCCTGATCCGCACGCTTGACGCGGCACCCGGGGTCGTGCGGCTGGGCGCCACCGATGACCAAACCCTCTGGCGGGTCGTCACTCGACCATCCGCCACTAACCCGACCGATGTCGTGCCCCCGGCTCGGCTCCGGATCGTCACCAAGGATGGAGCTCTTGTCTCCGCCGTCGCGGTCAGCGGACCGCACGCACAAACCGTGGCCGCCATCCCTGGAGGACCGGAGGGTCGCCGCCTCATGGTTGCCCAGGCTCCAGAGTGGGCAGCCCACGCCGTCGTGTCCTTCGACGGCCAGCCGTTGTCGCCCGCTCTGCTGGTTGGTACCCCGGCATACACCTTGCCGTCGTCCGCAGGCACTCTCACGATCGAAATCCCGGCCCTTCGACGGGGCTGGAGTTACGCCCAACTCGCGGTCTTCGCGCTCGTGCTCTTCCTCGCCATCCCCTTTGGCAATCGGCGTTCTCGGAGGCTGTCGTGACTGCCTCAGCTGGGTCCTCGAGGCGGTGGGCCGCGCTTGCGAGGCCCGTCGCGCTGGTTGCCACCACGGCGGGCGTCGTCGCCGCCGTCGGGCTTGTTCCTGGTCGGATCCTTCTCGACGCCGCAGCGGAGGCATCTCCGACAGTGACCACCCAAGGCGTCGCGCTCCAGACAGCCACGCTCTGGTGCCCCGGGCCTGAGACCGAAGGTCTCGCCGGCGTGCCGGCAGTCCCAGGGGGCACGACCACGGTTCTTGCTGCCACTGCTCCCACAGCAGCACTGATCGGCACGCCCGTGGCGGACGGCAGCGGTCTGCTCACGGTGAAGTCGGCACCTGAGGGCGCAGTCCTCGCGCAATCCGCAACCCGCGGCGCGGTGCTCCCGGCACAACTCGTCGGCCCGATCACCGGAGAAGTCGCGGCCTCGGGGTCGTTGGCGGCTGGCCTCGCCGCTACTCAGACCTGGAAGCGCCTCGACTCCGACGAGCGCGGCCTCGTCGCCACCCCATGCCTGGCTCCCACCAGCGAGGCGTGGCTGCTCGCTGGTGGCGGTGATCCGACGCGCCGGGAGCGGCTCGTGGTCGCCAACCCGGGGGGCAACGCGGTGACAGCCGACGTCACCATGTACGGTGCGGGCGGTCCGGTCGCCGCGTCGGCGACCTCGAGGCTGGTAGTGCCTCCTCGCGGTCGAGTCGTCGTTCTGTTGGATGCGATTGCAGGGGTCGAGGTGTCGCCAGCGGTCCATGTTGTCGCCACGGGCGGGCTGGTGACTGCGGTGGTCGAAGACTCGTGGATCGACGGTGCGGTTGGGCGTGGCCGTGATGACGCGGCCACGTCCGCCGCGCCCGCGACGGACCAGGTCATTCCGGGGGTGGTTGTCGGCGGGCCTGCAATGATCCGGGTCCTGGTCCCAGGCGCAGCCGAAGCGGTGGTGCAGGCTCGCGTGCTCACGCCGACGGGCCCCCTTGCGCTACCTCAAGGCGCAGTGACCCGGGTGCCGGGCGGCTCCGTGCGCGACATTCCGATCGAGGGACTCCCCCCCGGCCCGTATGCCGTGCAGCTCACCGCTGACCAGCCGGTCACCGCAGCCGTGATGAGCCAGCATCGGCCTGACCTCGCGGCGCCATCTGACCTGGCCTGGGCGGCGTCCACCGAACCCATTCACGGCTTGGCCGGAGTCCCGACCGTCCCGGGTGCCCAAAACACGCTCATTCTGAGTTCATCTGGTGGAGTGGCTGACGTCACCGTGTACCTCACCGCTGGCGACGGCGCCGTCACGACCAAGGCCCTCCGGGTGGAAGCTGATGCCATCGCGACCGTCGATGCCGCGGGGGCAGTCTCGGTCTGGGTAGCCACCTCGGGGAAGGGCGTGCGGGCCGGGCTCGCGGTAGCACTCAGCGATCCCGGTGGGACTCTCGTGTCATCGATCGGTCTGCGTTCGACGCAGTTGATGGGCGTTGATATTCCCGTCCGTGAGCGTCAGGGATGATCGCGGCCAAACCTCGGATCGAGGTCTTCGGGCTCAACACCCAAAAGTGCGGCAATTTGCTCGGTGACGACTTCGGTAACTAGTGCTGCGAGGTCGGCGTCCGACATCGCTCGGGTGTGTACCGGCCGCCGATAGATCACGATTCTCGCGGGGGTCCGCCCCTGGGCAGCAAAAAGCCTGCCCAACGGCACTTCCGCAACCTCCCATGGTGCGGGGTCGCTGGGAGGCACTTCCTCGACGGCAAGCTCGAAGTGGGGGAACGCGCCCTTCCATCGGCTTTCGATCCGCGAGGCCGCATCGATCACCACATCGTCGAACCGCTCGGCGCGGCTGCTCATCGCTGGCACCGGCGGCCACGCTAGAGGCCCTCGTGGGCCCCGTCCGTGCCGCCTCCGAACCCTTGCTGGGCTAGCCGGAGCCCACGACTGCGCTGCCGGGTAGGCAGGTGAGCTGGGAGCCAGCGAGTCATGCTCCGCGGAAGTCGGCGCGTCAGAGGCACTCACAGACCTCACTCTAGGTGGCGCCACGGGCCGCTGGTGGGTAGGTGTGAGCTCGTGCGGCGTGCCGATCGCGATCACTGGCCGCGGTGACCATAGAGTGCCCTGGTGGGATTGTCGCGTCAGTGCTCAAAAACCGGGTGCCAGGGCATCGCGGTCGCCACGCTGACCTACGTGTATGCCGACCAGACCGCCGTGCTTGGGCCGCTTGCGACTTATGCCGAGCCACACACCTACGACCTCTGCGCGAGCCACGCTGAACGACTGACCGTCCCGAGAGGCTGGGAGGCGGTGCGTCTGCCCATTGACCCCACGCCGCCGCCACCATCCCCAGATGACTTGCTCGCGCTCGCCGATGCCGTCCGCGAAGCCGCACGCCCACGCGGTGGTGGCCCCACGGCATACCCACCGTTGGCAGAATCCGGGGTCACCGAAGGCGCCCGGCGCGGGCACCTGCGAGCACTGCGCTCTACTTGAGCACCCGAAAACGTCGCCGCCTCGGGCCCGAATAGCCTGGGATTAGGCTGTGCGAGTGACGACACGCAACCTCGCCGATTTCATCAAGGCCTACGACGTGCGGGGATTGGTGCCCGAACAACTGGATGCCACGGTGACCCGTGCGCTGGGTTCGGCGTTCGCTCAAGTCGTGGTCCTCCCGGAGGGCGCAACGTCGGTGGTGGTTGGTCATGACATGCGGCCGAGTTCGCCTGAGTTGTCGCGGGCGTTCGCAGAGGGCGTGGCGGCTCATGGTGTCGACGTCACGCTCATCGGGTTGGCATCAACCGACCAGCTCTACTTCGCCAGCGGAGCCTTGGGTGTGCCGGGGGCAATGTTTACCGCGAGCCACAACCCCGCGGCATACAACGGCATCAAGCTGTGTCGCGCCGCGGCTCGGCCCGTCGGTCAGGACTCGGGGTTGGTCGCCATTCGGGAGCTTGCGCAGGCCGATCTCGACGCCGGTCGCACACCCGAAGCAGCCGACCATGGAGGCCCGGCGGGGCAGATCAGCGAGCGTGATCTGCTCACCGAATACGGCACCTTCCTGCGGTTGCTCGTCGACTTGTCGGAGATCCGCCCGCTGCGAGTGGTTGTTGACGCGGGCAATGGCATGGCGGGCCACACCGTGCCTGCGGTGCTCGGCACCGGATCGGGGCTCGATGCGCTGCCCCTCGATATCGTGCCGCTGTACTTCGAGCTGGACGGGACGTTCCCCAACCACGAGGCCAACCCGCTCGAACCCGCCAATCTCGTGGACCTGCAACGTGCCGTAATTGGGCACCGTGCAGATATCGGGCTCGCGTTTGACGGGGACGCCGACCGCTGCTTTGTCGTGGACGAGCGTGGCGAGCCGGTGAGCCCCAGCGCGGTGACTGCGTTGGTCGCGACACGGGAGATCGCCAAAGAGGTCGCAGCGGGCCGCGAGGCCGCGGAAGTCAAGATCGTCCACAACGTCATCACGTCCGCTGCCGTGCCTGAGATCGTCGCTGAGCACGGCGCGACCCCAGTGCGTACTCGGGTTGGCCATTCGTTTATCAAGGACGAAATGGCTGCTGCGGGAGCGGTTTTTGGTGGGGAGCACTCCGCGCACTACTACTTCCGGGACTTCTGGTTCGCCGACACGGGCATGCTTGCGGCGATGCACGTGCTCGCGGCGCTAGGCGAGTCATCCGTGCCGCTCTCGGAGCTCGTCTCGAGCTACAGCCGGTATGCCGCGTCGGGTGAGATCAACTCGACGGTCACCGACCGTGCGTCCGCGACCGAGCGCGCGCTCGGGTGGGCGCAGGACCAGGGACCCATCGCGATCGACCGGCTCGATGGCGTGACCGTGCGCCACCTTGGCCAGCCAACATGGTGGTTCAACGTGCGCGCATCCAATACCGAACCATTGTTGCGCCTCAACGTCGAAGCAGCCGACGATGCGACCATGAGCAGGGTTCGCGACACGGTGCTTGGGCTGCTGCGCGGGGGCACCGCTCCGACGGGTGACGGCGATCCCGTGACCGAAGCTGTGGCTGATACATCACTCGAGCCGGTTGCCGATGCGGCCGCAGAATCCGGGCCGGTGGTACCCCCAGCAAGCCACGCGATCGAGCCGTGGCTGCGGGAGATCCTGCGCTGCCCGGCGTGCCGTGGGGTGCTGACCGATGGCGAAGGCCCCGATGGTCCCGAGCTGGTGTGTACCGGCCCTGGATGCGCCCGCGCCTACCGCATCGACGGCGGCATACCGGTCCTCTTGATCGACGAGGCCCGACGGACTCAGGGGTAGCGCGATGACGGCTCTGGAAGAGCACCTCATTGACGATGAGCACGCCCGGCGGCGGTTGGACAGCCGGGACACTCTGCGGTCGCTCGCCACCGCCGGCGCCCAAGTCCGCCAAGGGATTCGGCTCGCCGCCGAGGCTGGCGTCGGGCAGCTTTCGACAGCCGATCGTCCTCGCCTGATCCTTGTGGCCGCGACCGGTGGCACCGGCATTGTGGGTGACGCTCTCGAAACGCTCGCTGGCCCCACAGCAGCCATTCCGGTCGTCGTCCGTCCCGATGGGCCGCTGCCAGGCTGGGTGGGGGCACTTGATTTGGTGGTCGCGGTTTCACAGTCTGGCACCGCGCCCGGCCCGCTCGCGTTAGCGGCCGAGGCTGGTCGTCGCGGAGCCTCCCTCCTCACCATCGGTGCACCTGACTCCCCCCCTGGCTGATATCTGTGCTCGCAGCCGAGGCCGCCATGTCGATGTCCCGAGCGACCGGACCTCAAGCCGCACCGCGCTGTGGTCAATGCTCACGCCGCTGCTTGTGGCAGCCGACCGGCTCGGGCTTGTCGACGTCTCTGATGCGTGCCTCCTGGAGGTCGCGGATCGGCTCGACGAGGCGGCCACGGCATACCGGCCCTCGTCGGAGGCCTTCGTCAACCCCGCCAAGGTGCTCGCGGCCGACCTGGCCGACCGGATTCCCGTCTTCCTTGCCGATGGGCCGCTCGCCGGCGTCGCGGCGCGGCGTGCGACGACGATGCTGTCTCGGACCGCGCGCATCCCGGCAACCTGGGGCGAGCTGCCCTCAGCTGCCGCCGCAGCCGTCGCACTGCTGGATGGGAGGTTCACCGACAGTGGGGCCGCGGCCTGCGCCGCCCGCGCGGGTGCGGCGCTTGGCGACACAGACGCCGGTCACGTGCACGACGATCCGACCGATTCGATCTTCCGGGATCCCTACCTTGACGGCGCCCCTGACCCACGTCTCGCAATGGTGCTCGTGCGTGATGCGCCCGCGGTCGCCGGTGAGACTGGCGCCGTCCGACAAGGACACTCCGAACTCGCCGACCTGGTGGCTGAGACGGCCAGGGACGCTGGCGTACGCGTCCGTGAGATCACGGCGGGACGTGGGCACCCGGTCTCCCGGCTGGCCGATCTCATCGCCATGGTCGACTTCACGGCGACCTATCTCGCGATCGGTCTGGGGCTGGACCCGTCCGTGTCCCCACACGTGGCACGACTGCGGGCCTCGTCCCGGCAATAGCAGATTGCCCGGTCGAGGCCCGCAAATAGTCGACTTTCTACTCCTCGGGAATCATCGTGATCGACCCGCAGGGACACTCGGCGACGCAGATGCCGCAGCCCTTGCAGTAGTCGTAGTCGATCGCATAGCCCTTGCCGATGCCGGTCTTCTTGACCGCGTTGTCCGGGCACACGCCGAAGCAGTTGTCGCAGGCAAAGCAGTTGCCGCACGACATGCACCGACGCGCTTCGAACTTGGCGGTCTCCTCGTCGAGCCCTTGCTTGACCTCGTCGAAGGTCGACGCACGGCGCGCGACCTCGAGGTAGGGCCGGTGCTCGCGGGGAGCCTCGGCGTAGTACCAGGTCGTGAGCTTGTCGAAGGTCGCCACCGGGTGCTTCGCAGCAGGCACGTATGCCGTCCCGCGCAGGTATCCGTCGATGTGGCGCGCTGCCTTCTTGCCGTGGCCGACGGCCACCGTGACGGTGCGTTCGGCGGGCACCATGTCGCCGCCGGCAAAGACGCCTGCGCGGCCGGTCATCATGCTCTGGTCGACCGCGACCACGCCATCCTTGATGTCGATGCCATCGCAATCCTCGAGGAAGGTGAGGTCGGCTTCCTGACCCAGTGCCAGCACAAGTGAGTCAGCCTCCAACTCCTCGAATTCGCCTGTCGGCTGCGGGAATCCGGTCTCGTCGAGGGCCATCTTCTCGACGACCATCTTGCCGTCATCGACATGCTTGATGGTCGAGAGCCACTTGAGCATGATGCCTTCTTCGAGGGCCTCTTCGACTTCGAAGTCGTGCGCGGGCATCTTGTCGCGGGTACGTCGGTAGACGATGATCGCCTCTTCGGCACCGAGCCGCTTAGCGGTGCGGGCTGCGTCGATGGCGGTGTTGCCACCGCCATAGACGACGACGCGACGGCCGAGCATCGGCTTGTCCTCGTCGACCTCGACGTCGCGCAGATAGGTCACCGCGTCGAGGATCTTGGCCGTCTCACCAGCGGGGATATACGCCCGCTTACCGATGTGGGCACCGACCGCGCAGAAGATCGCGTCGAAGCCCTCCGCGAGGGCGGCTTCGAGGTCTTCGACCTTGGCGTCAAACTCGATGGTCACCCCGAGGTCGGTGATCCGCTTGACCTCGGCGTCGAGGACTTCGCGTGGCAGGCGGTACTTCGGGATGCCAAAGCGCATCATCCCGCCAGCCATCGGGCCGGCTTCGCGGATGTGGACCTCGTGGCCGAGCCGACGCAGGTGGTATGCCGCGGACAGGCCGGATGGGCCCGCGCCGATGACGAGAACGCGTTTGCCCGAGAGGTTCTCGACCGGGTCAAAGGCCCAACCCTTGCGGATGGCCTCGTCACCGAGGAAGCGCTCGACGGCGTTGATGCCGACGGCTTCATCGATCTCCGCGCGGTTGCAGGAGCTCTGGCACGGGTGGTAGCAGACCCGACCCATGATCGCGGGGAACGGGTTGTCCTTGACGATCTGCCGCCAGGCTGCCTCGTAGTTCTTCTCCTCGGCGTAGAACAGCCATTGCTGGATGTTCTCGCCGGCCGGGCACGCCTGGTTGCACGGGGGCAACAGGTCGACGTAGAGCGGTTTTTCGCTGCGCCAGGAGCCGGTCTCGTTAGCCAGGCTCGACCCCACATCAAGGGTGATGGCGAAAGGCTTTTGCTTCACGCGCGTGCCTCCTCGGCAACGGGAGCGGCGGCGGGCTGGCCAGCCGTCGGGAGCAAGTTGTAGCGGCGGATGTTGCGGTCGGCCTGGGCTTGCAGCCGGTCGATGACGTCGTCCCGCCGGGTCGGCGAGAACAGGTGGGCGAAGCGTTTCTGCGGCTTGAGGTAATCCTCAACGGGCACCTGGCGCCGGATCGGCGACGAGGCGACCACCTCACCGAACTCGGCCTCAAAAACTGGGAAAAGCCCACTCTGCGTGGCCAATCGGGCAATCCGGATGGTGTCGCATGAGGCCGTGCCCCAGCCGAGCGGGCAGGGAACCATGACGTGGATATAGCGGGCGCCGCGGATCGACATCGCCCGCTCCACCTTGGCTTCGAGGTCATGCAGGTCAGCGACCGAAGCGGTTGCGACATAGGGGATTTCATGCGCCATCGCGATGCGGGGGAGGTCTTTGCCTTGGCCGAAGACGTTGCCCGGGTCGGTGCCGACGGCCTGCGTCGTCGCCGTGCGGGCCGCTGGGGGAGTCGCCCCGGAGCGCTGCACGCCGGTGTTCATGTAGGCCTCGTTGTCATAACAGATGTAGAGCACGTCGTCGTTGCGCTCGAACATCCCTGAGAGACAGCCGAATCCGATGTCGACCGTGCCGCCGTCGCCGCCCTGGGCGACAACGCGCACATCGTCGCGACCAAGAGCCTTGTATGCCGCGGCTACACCGGACGCGACGGCAGGTGCGTTGCCAAATAGGGAGTGGAGCCACGCGACTCGCCAGGAGGTCTCGGGGTAGGGCGTCGAGAAGACTTCGAGGCAGCCCGTTGCGTTGACGGCCACCATCTGGTTATTGGTGGCGCGCATCGCCGCGTCGAGGGCATAACGCGCGCCGAGGGCCTCACCGCAGCCCTGACAGGCTCGGTGTCCCGACGTCAGGGAGTTGGTGCGGTTGGGGTCGGACTGCACTGAGCGGTCTGCCATCGGCAGGAGTCGGTTGCCGACCGCGAATGACCCGACCTGGTAGAACTTCACCGGTTGGGCTGCGGGGCCGTCGAAGAGCGCCTCGGGGACGACGCCGTGGTGATAGCCAGCGGGGTCCGGCGACACCGATGGACCGTGAGTGGTCATGGCGCTCGTGGACATCACGTCGCGCGACTCGAGTGACGAGTCAGTGGTCATCTGTGAGGCGGTTGACGAGGTGGCTGATGAGCCGGCGGGGGTACCTGTTTGAGTCATCACGGGCTCCTTCAGTGGGCACGGGCGCGGGTGGCGCCGAGGTCGCGGAGCATGTTTTCGGCAGCTGGCCCCGACTTGCGGCCGGCTCGGGTGCGTCCCAACTCTCGGTTGACCAGGTCGTGGTCAAGGTCAAGGAAGGTGAGCGGCTCCAAGGTGTCGGTGACCGCAGCGTCAAGCATCCCGTGAAGCGAACGCTTGAGGATGGGGCGACCACCGAGTCCGGCGACGACGGTGTAGTTGGCGATGGGGTCCGAGGACATCGCCATCCGGACGTGGGAGGCGACGATCCCGCCGATGCCCACCGAGAAGGCCTTCTCGACGCAGACGAACCGTTTGGCGCCAGCGAGAGCCTCGCGGACGGCCTTCAGAGGGAATGGGCGGAAGGACGTAATGCCCAGCGCGCCAATCTTTTCGCCGCTCTCGCGACGTTCGTCGATAACGTCCTTGATCGTGCCGAGCACCGAGCCCAGGGCGATGACGACGGTCTCGGCATCGTCGAGGCGATAGCCGCGCACGAGGCCACCAGAGTCGCGACCAAAGACTTCTTGGAACTCCGCGGCGACCCGAGGAATGACATCGAGCGCTTGCATCTGCCGGTCGTGGGCGAGGTACCGCACCTCGGTGAAGGCCTCGGGCCCGACCATCGCGCCGATGGATACCGGCTCGTCGGGGTCGAGGATCTGGCGCGGCTCGAAGGGCGGCAGGAACTTGGCGACGTCAGCCTCTTCGGGGACGTCGACCTCCTCGACTGCGTGGGTGAGGATGAACCCATCCATGCAGACCATGACCGGCAGCGAGAGCTCCTCGGCGATCTTGAAGGCCTGGACGTGCAGGTCAGCCGCCTCTTGGTTGGTCTCGGCATACAGCTGGATCCACCCGGAGTCGCGTTGGCTCATCGCGTCGGTGTGGTCATTCCAGATGTTGATCGGGGCGCCGATGGCGCGGTTGGCGACCGTCATGACGATCGGCAGCCCGAGCCCGGACGCGTTGTAGACCGCTTCGACCATGAACAACAGGCCCTGGCTCGCGGTCGCAGTGTAGGACCGCGCGCCAGCTGCCGAGGAGCCAATCGCGACCGACATGGCCGCGAACTCGCTCTCGACGTTGACGTATTCACACCCCGGGAGTTCGCCCGCTTTGACGATGGCCGACAGGCCTTCGACGATGTGTGTCTGGGGCGAGATCGGGTAGGCGCAAATCACGTGCGGGCGACAGGCAGCCACCGCGCGCGCGACCGCCATCGAGCCCTCAATCTGCGTGCGCACCGCTGGTCTCCTTCGTGACGTGCTGCCCGTTGTGTGACAGGCGGGATTGGACGAGCTCGTATGCCGCGGTGGCGGCAGCGGCGTTCTTCTCGCCGAGGAGCCCGGGGAAGTGCTTCTGCATCGCGGACAGGAGCGCGGGAAGGTGGATGAGGCCGGTGAAAGCCGCCAGCCCGCCAAGCATGACGAGGTTGGTCACCGGTCGCCCGATGTGCTCGCGCGCGATCTCGGTAGCGGGGATGGTCATCATCCGCCGCGACCCGTCATCGAGGTCGTCAAGGCCAAGCTGGCTCACCGTGAGGGGAGAGTTGACCAAGACATAGCCCTCGGGTTTGAGGCCAGCGAAAACGTCGACTTGATTGAGCAAGGTGGCGTCTTGGACGACCACGGCATCAGGGAGCACCACTGGCTCCCGGACCCTGATCTCGCGGTCAGCGATACGACAAAAGGCCACGACAGGGGCACCAGTGCGCTCAGAGCCGAAGCTCGGGAATGCCTGGGCGTGACGGCCTTCATCGAACGCCGCGACAGATAGCAACTCGGCGGCAGTGACGACACCCTGCCCGCCCCGACCATGGATGCGGACTTCGAACATGCGCCTCACCGTATGCTGTGGATCACTCCGCGCCAAGGTCCAAACGTCCTCACCTCGCCGGGCTGAGGTGAACAGTGGGAGTCGCGCCGCGCCATCTCGCCGAGTGGACGGCATACCCCGTGCGGTTGGCGAGTAGCCGGTAGACGCGCGGGTACTCTGGCCCGCATGAGTGGTGGCCTCGTCGCATTGTTGGATGACATCGCCGCGCTGGCCAAGCTTGCAGCCGCCTCGCTCGATGATGTGGGCGCCGCTGCTGGGCGTGCTAGCGCGAAGGCAGCCGGTGTCGTCATCGACGACACCGCGGTGACCCCGCGTTACGTCCACGGGCTCCAACCCGATCGCGAACTCCCGATCATCAAGAAGATCGCGATTGGCTCGCTGCGCAACAAGCTGTTGCTGATTCTGCCGGCGGCCCTATTGCTGAGCCAGTTCCTCCCATGGGCGCTGACCCCCTTGCTCATGCTGGGCGGCACCTACCTGTGTTACGAAGGCGCCGAGAAGATCTGGGAAAAGGTCAGCGGTCATTCATCCGGGCACGAGACGCCTGCTGCTGAGCAGGGGGCCGATCAAGAGGCCAGAATGGTGGCCGGTGCTATTCGTACAGATTTCATCTTGTCGTCCGAGATCATGGTCATTGCATTGAACGAAGTCGACAACGAGCCGCTGCTGTCGCGGGCAGTTATTCTCGTGGTCGTTGCGATTGCAATCACTCTGGGCGTCTACGGGGTTGTGGCGCTGATCGTGAAGATGGACGACATGGGCCTGAGTCTGGCCCAGCGTGACTCGTCGGTGGCGAAGACCATTGGCCGGGGGCTCGTGGCCGGAATGCCCAAGTTGCTGAGCGCACTGGCCATCATTGGGACCGTCGCGATGTTGTGGGTGGGTGGCCACATCTTGCTCGTGGGCGCCGATGACCTCGGCTGGCACGGGCCATATGGGGTGGTTCATCACCTTGAAGAAGCCGTCGCGCAGGCCACCGGCCCCGCGGGTGGAGCGCTCGGGTGGCTCACGAATACGGCCGCGTCGGCTGTCGTCGGCCTGGTCGTTGGTGCTGTCGTGGTCGCGGTGATGCACGGGGTGCCCCGCCGCGCCAGTGTCGAGCACTGAACCAGTCCGCTCTTGGACATCGGCGGCGGCCTGAATCGCAGCCCGATTTAGCCTGATTCATTGTCATTGGAAATAATTTGAGATGGCGCCTGGCATGACTAGTCACCTCGCACCGGTGAGTAGTCAAAATGGGTCATCTCTTCGCAACCTGTCTCCGCGGTGTCTTAAGTTCGCCTCAAAATGGCATCAACGCGGCCAATATCCGGCTGTGTTGTCACCGTCAGGGTTTCCCATTCGAGTTCGTGAGAAGCGGTCACTCTGAGGGCGCAATGCGCTCACGATAAGGGGTCCTATCGTGTCTCTCTCCCAGCTTCAGCGTGCCTTCATGTCGTCAATTGCTGCCGCGGCAGTCATCATCTCCGTGTCTATGTCGGTCTCGGCTCCCGCCTCGGCCGCACCGCGTGATCACGCCCGCGCGATCGACGCACAGGCCTCCGAAGTGGGGGTAGTTCCTCAGGCGCTTGCCGAGAAGGCGAAACAGAACAAGGCCGAGAAAGTCACTAACGCCGATCGCCTCAAGGCTGCCCAACGCGCCCAGAGCAAGGGCTTTGCACCGCCGCCCCTCGAGATCGCTGAGATCGACAAGGAGCTCCAGACCGATCAGGACCTGGCCGAGCTTAAGCGCCAGCTCGATGTCGAGGCGAGCACCTTTGACGCCGCGGTGAAGGGCGACAGCGTGCAGGGTGCCAAGAAGGGCTCCCACATTGGGGTCGATTCGCTCGCCACGAGACATACGGTTGACCCAGTCGGTCCGTCTGCGCAGCCGGACTTCTTTGGCACCCCGAACTACGCCAATAGCCCCTTGCGGATGCCCGACGCGAATGCCGAGATCACGAGCGCGACGGGAACGGGTGCGTCGCTCGCGGCTGAGGTCGACCTCGCGACGGGCGCGGTGACCGCTGTGACCGCCGCGGCAGGTGGATCTGGGTATGCCGTGGGCGACATCGTGACGATCTCCAGCACCGGATCGGGCACCGTGGCTGGCCGCGGCAGCGGCGCGACCGCCGCCGTCGCGGAAGTGAGCGAGTCAGGCGCCGTGACGAAGATCCAGGTCACCGCAGCAGGCTCGGACTACACGACCCTCGGCATCGAGAAGTTCGTTGACACCCTGCCAGGTCTGGGCGAGGCCAACCAGAACGACCTGGGCCAGTACATCCCGGTCGGGCAGGCGGACACGACGACCTACCCGGGCTCGGACTACTACGAAATCGCGGTGGTTCAGTACCAGGAGCAGATGCACCGTGACCTGCCCCCCACGACTCTGCGCGGCTACGTTCAGCTCTCGACAGCTGCCGTGCCCGGCAAACACCTCGCTCTCAAGAACCTCGATGGCACCGGCGTCACGCTACCGAGCGGCGCCCAGGTGTATGCCGTGGACAAGCCGCACTACCTCGGCCCGTTCATCTCGGCTACCAAGGACAAGCCCGTCCGCATTCTCTTCCGCAACCTCCTCCCGACCGGGGTCGCCGGTGACCTTCACCTCCCCGTCGATGTGACCGTCATGGGTGCGGGCATGGGCCCGAACATGAAGAACCCAACGGACCCCAACGCCCCGATGACGGAGATCGACCCGCAGCGGCCGATGTGCGGAGAGACGCCCAAACCACGGGACTGCTTCTCCGAAAACCGTGCCACGTTGCACCTACACGGCGGCATCACGCCGTGGATCAGTGACGGCACGCCGCACCAATGGATTACCCCTGCCGGTGAGGACACGGCATACCCCAAAGGTGTGTCGGTGAGCAATGTGCCGGACATGCCCGACCCGGGTCCGGGCGCACAGACCTTCTTCTACACCAACCAGCAGAGCGCGCGGCTGATGTTCTACCACGACCACGCGTGGGGCATCACCCGGCTCAATGTCTACTCTGGTGAGGCCGCGGGCTACGCGATCAGCGACCCGACCGAGCAGGCGCTCGTGAGTGCTGGCCTGCTGCCGGCCGACACCCTGCCGCTCATCGTCCAAGACAAGACCTTTGTGCCGGACACCAAGCAGCTCGCGACGACCGACCCGCTGTGGGACGTGCTGCGGTGGGGTGGGCTGGGTTCCCTGTGGGCTCCACACGTCTACGTCCCAGCCCAGAACCCGGGCGACGCCTCTGGTGTGAACCAGTTCGGCCGCTGGGCCTACGGACCGTGGTTCCACCCCCCGACAACGGACATCACCCACGGTCCCGTCGCCAATGCTCTCTACGACCCCAGTTGCGACCCCGACGAGAAGTGGTGCCAGCCGCAGCTGGCCCCTGGCGTCCCCTTCGTCTCGATGGGCATGGAGGCGTTCAACGACACCGCGATGGTGAACGGCACGGCATACCCCACCGTGACGGTCGACCCCAAGGCATACCGCGTCCGGTTGCTGAATGCCGCCAACGACCGGTTTTTCAACTTCAGTCTCTATGTCGCCGACCAAACCGGCACTGAGGTGGCCCTGAACCAGGCCGAGGTCGCCGCGGCCAAGACCGACCCGGTCGTCTTCCCGACTCCCGACACGAGCAAGAGCCCAGCGGGGCCATCGTTCATCCAGGTCGCGTCCGAGGGTGGCTTCCTTCCGGCGCCGACAGTCATTGCGCCACAGCCGATTACGTGGGTCACCGATCCGACTGTCTTCAACGCGGGCAATGTCGACAAACACGCGCTGCTCATCGCACCGGCCGAGCGCGCCGACACCGTCGTGGACTTCTCCGCGTATGCCGGGAAGACCCTTATCCTCTACAACGATGCGCCCGCGGCCTTCCCCGCTCGCGACTCGCGCTACGACTACTACACCGACAGCGCTGACCTCACCGGGATCGGCGGAGCGCCGACGACTCCGGCGGGCTTCGGGCCCAACACCCGAACCATCATGCAGATCAAGGTTGCGGCCAAGACGCCAGCTGCCTCGTATGCCGCCACGAAGCTCCCCGCCCTCCAGGCCGCCTTCAACCATGGACTCACCGCGGCCGGCATGAAGACCGGTGTCTTCGAGACCGCCCAGCCACCGATCGTGGTGGGTCAGAAGGACTACAACGCTGCATACGGGACCTCCTTCGACACCGGGCCGCTAGGTAGCTACCCGAACGAGCGGCTCGACGGACTGGTCCGCATGACCGACACGAAGTTCCGCTTCGACACCCTCTCGGGCAACCGGTTGACCGATTTCCCATTGCAGCCCAAGGCATTACACGACGAAATGGGCGCGGTCTACGACAAGGAATACGGCCGCATGAGTGGCAACCTCGGGCTCGAGGGGCCGAACAAGACGGCCGCGGGACAGCAGATCATGCTCTATCCGTATGTCAATCCACCGACGGAAATCCTCACCGGAATGGTCGATGGGGCACCCATCGCCACGCTCGATGACGGCACCCAGATCTGGAAGATCACGCATAACGGGGTGGACACGCACCCCCTGCACTTCCACCTCTACGACATCCAACTCATCAACCGGGTCGGCTGGGACGGGATCATCCGCAAGCCCGACGCAAACGAGTTGGGGTGGAAAGACACCGTCCGGGTGAGCCCGCTCGAAGACACCGTCGTTGCGCTGCGTCCGATCTTGCCTCGCATCCCCTTCGGTGTGCCGGACAGCCATCGGCCGCTCGATCCGTCGATGCCGCTCGACACGATGACGCAGTTCAACCAGGTCGGTCCCGACGGCAACCAGGTGACGACCCCCATCAAGAACGTGCTGACCAACTTCCAGTGGGAGTACGTGTGGCACTGCCACATCCTCAGCCACGAGGAGATGGACATGATGCGTCCTGTGTCGGTGGCAGCGCCTCATCAACTGCCTGGTGCACCGAGCTTGACGTGGCGTGCTCATTCCGATGGGGCGCAACTGACGTGGACAGACCCAACGCCGGTCGCAGCGAGTCTTGACGGATCATGGGGTAACTGGTCGTCGGAGATCGGCTTCCGGGTCTACCGCGCACCGCTCAACCCCGACGGCACCACCGGTACCTTCGGCGCCGATCCGGTGGGAACGGCCTTGGCCAACCAGACGTCCTACGTCGACCCAGCAATGACGACCTCCAACGCGGTCTACAAGGTGGTTGCGTTCAACGCCATGGGTGAGACTGCTTCGAACCTCGCTCAGGCCACAGTTCCTCCGTCGACCCCGGCGGGCCTCACCGTGACGAGCGAGCCGATCGCTGCTGGCGTCACGTCCGCATCGACGACGGTGGCCTGGACTGCATCGACTCCGCATGGTGCCGACACCTACACCCTTGAGCGGTCGGTCGACCCGACGTTCAGCCGGGATGTGGTCCAGGTTGTGACGGGCAGCGCCGCCACGACGACGACCGACTCCGGTTTGACCCCGGGCGAGGTCTACGCCTACCGAGTGCGCGGCACGAGCGCCAACGGCGACTCCCCGTGGTCGGAAACGGTCACAGTGCGCACCGCTCTGGCCGCCCCATCTGGCGTGACCGCAACGGCTGCTAGCCCGCCGCCAACGGTGACGGTGAGCTGGTCTGCGGTGGCAGGGGCAACGGCATACGAGATCGCGCGCTCCACAGGTGCGGCCTTCGATGCCACCATGGCGACGACGCTTGGGACGAGCCCAAGTCCGTCCTTCTCCGACTCGACCGCTGATGGCAACACGGTCTACTCCTACGGAGTGCGGGCGCTCGCTGGCCCGCCTCTGCCGGTGCAGTCCCCGTGGTCGACCACCTCGGTCTCGACGTGGCCTGGCGTCCCGACTGGGGTCACCGCCGTCGCCGGCTCCCCGCACGCTGCAGGAGTCGACGTCACGGTGACGTGGAGCGCGGCACCGGGCGCGACGGCATACCGCGTCGAAGCCTCTACCGACGCGACCTTCATGACAGGAGTGACCGTCCTCGCCAGCGCGACGACTGAACTCACCGTGAAGGAAGTGGGTCGGCCGTTCGCGACCCAACTGCACTACCGGGTAGCTGCCTCCAACCCTGCAGGTTTGTCCGCCTGGTCGGGCACAGCCTCGGTGGTGACGGGGATCGGTGCTCCCACGTCAGCGTCGGTGACCACTTCAGCGGTCGTGCCGCCAACGGCAACCCTCACCTGGTCGGCCGTCTCTGGAGCCACGGGGTACCAGACCGCGGCCTCGGATGGGTCGACCTTCGAACCCGCCACTGCCTCGATCGTCGACGCCCCAGCGAGCCCGTTCACGACACCGGAGCTGCCGGCTAATGCGACGGTGACGTATGCCGTGCGCGCGGTCGCACTTGTCGGCACGACAACCGTGACCTCGGACTGGACTCAAGCCGGCACGATCACGACGCTGCCTGACGTCCCAACGGCATTGGCCGCCACCGCGAGCGGAGCGGGCCAGGTCGCGCTCACCTGGACGGCTCCGACGGCCTCGGTGACCGGTTATGTCCTGCAGCGGTCCACTGACGCCGCCTTCACGGCACCGGTCGTGGTGGCGACCTCGGGCACGACCACCTCGGCTACCGACAGCGGCCTGGCCGGTGTCACGATCTACTTCTACCGGGTCGCGGCAGTCAACCCGGTTGGGCAGTCCGACTGGTCCGCGCCAGCGGAGGTCATCACGGCCCTGTCCAAGCCAGCTTCGGCGACTGCCACGGCGTCAGCCTTCGCTCCGCCGAGCGTCAGGGTGACGTGGGCAGAGGTCACCGGAACGTCGGGGTACGAGGTCGGTCGATCTGACGGGGCAACCTTTGACGAGGCGAATGCCGTCTTCACCTCGGCCACGAGCACCACGTTGACGGACACGTCGGTGACCACCAACGGGACCTACACGTATGCCGTGCGCGCGGTCACTCTCGTCGGCACGACGACGGTGCGTTCAGGCTGGACGGGTGCTGGCACGGTGACGACGGTGCTGGCTCCGCCGTCTGCGGTCATTGCTGTGGCAGGAGCCGAGTCGGGGCAGGTGGACGTCTCTTGGACCGCTCCGGCGGGAGCAGTGACGGGCTACGTCGTCGAACGCTCGAGTGACTCGGCCTTCACGGCTCCGGTCGTTGTCGCAACGTCGGGCACGGCTACGACCGCAGTAGACACCGGGTTGGCGAGTATCACTCGGTACTACTACCGCGTGCGGACATTGAGTTCCACCGGCACGTCTGCGTGGTCGGCGACCGTGGACGTCACGACCGGTCTCAGCGCTCCGACGCAGGTGACCGCCACGGCCTCTGCGACGGCTCCCTCGGTCACCGTGACGTGGGACTCGGTCCAGGGTGCTTCTGGCTACGAGGTCGCGCGGATCGACGGGTTGTCCTGGTCCGTCGTCGGCTCGACCCTTGTGGGTCAGGCCGGGGCCACATCGCCGTTCATCGACACATCGGCTACCAGCGGGACGACCTACACCTATGCCGTCCGGGCGGTATACGTGGTCGGCGGAGGATGGCTGGTCTCCGGCTGGTCGCCAGCGGCCGCTGTCACGACCATCCCGGCAGCACCGACGTCGATCTCGGCAACGCCTGGAGCGGTGACCGCGACCGAAGCGTCCGTCGACCTTGCCTGGTTCGCGACCCTCGGCGCCACCGGCTATGTCGTCCAGCGATCGGCGGACTCGGCCTTCACGTCGCCGACCCAGGTGACGTCAATTGCCGACGCCACCGCGCACGACAATGGCCTGGGCTTCGTGACGACCTACTACTACCGAGTCGCGGCAACGAACGCTGCCGGACAGTCGCCGTGGTCTCCTGCTGCCACGGTGCTGACCAACCTCGGCGCGCCGACCCAACTGACCGCAACGGCCTCCACGGTCGCTCCGGTGTCGGTCTCGATCACGTGGCAACCGGTCTCTGGCGCAACGGCATACGCTCTTGCGCGCTCGACGGGTGCGACCTTCGACGGCGGCACCGCCATGGTGCTCAGCTCAACTCTGACGACTGCGGCATACGCCGACACCGAGGTGTCTACGGGTGCCCAGGTGACGTATGCCGTACGGGCGCTCTACGCGGGCGCCGAACCGCGGCAGTCAGAGTGGTCGAGCGGGGTCACGGTGACGATCCTGCCAGGCACACCGACAGGGGTGACCGCCGTTGCAGCGCCACCAGTCAATGGTCAAAGCGCGATCGTGGTGTCGTGGACTGCGGTCAGCGGCGCGACGGGTTACACGGTCCAGCGAGCCGAAGACGCGGCCTTCATGACTAACGTCGCGACGGTGCCGTGGGCGAGCGGCACGACTGTCACCGACCCAGGTGTGGCGTCGGCGACGACGTACTACTACCGGGTCGCGGCCACGAATGCGGCCGGCACCTCGGCGTGGAGCCTTGGAGTGCAGGCCGCCACTTCGCTTGACGCACCAGGCACCTTCACGGCAGTCGCGTCGGTTAAATACCCGCTCACGGTGACCCTGTCGTGGACCGCACCCGCGGGCGCGACCGGATACCAGGTGGAGCGGTCGACGAACGGGTTCTTCACACGCACCGTGATCGCGCCCATCGCTGGGACGACCGCTGTGGATGTCGCACCTGCTCCCTCGACGGCATATTCCTACCGAGTTCGAGCGACGGCAGCAAACGGTGCCGTCCTGTCGGCGTGGAAGACGGCCACCGTCACAACGCCTGCGACACCGCTCGTCCAGGTCACCGGAGTCACCACGGCGGTTGCACCGACAGGTCCTGCAGGAATCGTCGTGTCGTGGACCGGTCAGCCCTGGGCAGCGAGCTACCAGGTCCAGACCTCCACCTCGCCGAGATTCTCAAGCAGCCTCGTCACCTCACCAAGGATCTCCTCGCTGAGTACCGTGATGACGGACGTCAAGGTCAACGTGAGGTACTTCGTGCGGGTGCGCGCGGTCGGAGCCAATGGCGCCCCCGGGCCGTGGTCGACGACGACGATGATCGTGCCGACCCTCCCGGCGCGTCCAGCGTCGCTCACCCTGGTCATCGCTGCGGTGAACTCGGGCACGGCTAATGTCGGGCTGTCGTGGACGCCAGGGTCGACTGCGCCGGTGGGTGGCTATGTGATTCAACGGTCGACGCGGAGAGATTTCGGCGGGGCCACCACGGTCGCGCAGGTCAGTGGCGACACGTTGACGTACGCCGACCCGGCCGACCTACGCCGCAACGCGAGGTACTACTACCGGATCGCTGCCGTGACGAGCATGGGTCGGTCACCGTGGCAGACGGCGAGCATCATGACACCGAGGTAGGGCGAGGGTCCTACGAGGTCGGGCATCCGCGCAACCGGTAAAGCACGGCGTCTCCCACCGAGTCGACCCGCTCGACAGAGCGGGCACGGGAGAGGCCTTCGAGTCCAGGGTGGACCTCGATGTCGCCAGACACGTTCTGCTTCCCAAAGTCGAGGACGTAGCGGATACCCAGGGAGGCAGCGGCAGCACAGATGTCGGGGTCCCCCGCCGGGACCAAGGCCAAGCGTTGCTCGAGAGTGAGCACCGCAGGACGTGGTTGCTCACTGATGTAGGTCCAGGCGACCGGCATACCCTCGAGTGCATAGGCCAATGAGCTTCCATTCGTGGGAAGCGTGAGTGTCACCGATCCCCTCTCGATCAGGTGCGGTAGACGGCGCAGGAGCGCGCGTTCGTCGGCGGTGGTAAGACAGGTGACATCGCCTGCGACACAGGCTGCAGGCGCGAACTCATAAGCGCCTTGGGCCCGCTCGATGGCGTTGGTCATGCCAGGCATGGCTTGGGTGGCTACGACGAGGAGCACCGTGGGGAGGAGGACCGCGGTCCGTCCCGCACCGGGGCTAGTGGCGACCCAGGGGCTGGGTGAATCACCCACGTTGTGATCCAGCCGATCCAGCAGGGAGTTGATGCCGAGGAGGGCCAACGGGGCAGCTACCACAGCCAGCGCGGCCGCCAGTCGAGGTGGATCTGAAAAGAAGGTTTCCGTCAATAGGGTGCGTAATTGGCCCTCGGCGAAGCTCGCGACGACAACCCACAGGGCGAGGACAATTGCCCAGGAGACCGCTAGCCACCGGTGTGCCCGCGCACGAAGGACCCAGACGAGTCCGACGATGACAAGCGCCGCGACCGCGAGGTTGGGCGAGCGGGCGGGCATGGTGAGGAGGAGACCCTCTCCAAGAGCTGGAAGCTTAGAGGCGATGGGCGGCCAGGCGTTGAAACCGGGACGGACGAGAAGCCAACAGGCAACCAGGGCGACGCTGACGAGGACCTGTGCTGCAGCGACGATGAAACGAGTGCCGTGCGATCGCGATGGGCTCGGAGCGCGCCAATACCTCCACGCCGCCGTGACCAGGGCGGGTGCGATGGCGAGGATCGTCAGAATGAGCGCGTTCGGATGGCCGAGGAAGACCGCTGGGATAATGAACGCACTAGCCAGTGCAAGCGGCAACCGCAACGAACCGCCGGCGACGCCCATACCCGAGGCAGCGAGGATTCCGCCCATCGCCGCCGGCACGAGAGCGAAGCCGAGGGTATTGGGATAGAGCACGCCCCACGTCAGTGTCAGCAACGGAAAGCTCGACACCCCGGCGGCGACTGCGGCAGTCGCGAGAATGGTGGCTGCACGAAGCCGGGTCATCGAAAAGAGGAACGCCAGCAGCGAGGCCGGCCAGACGATCCCGCAGACGACCAGGAGGGCAGCATTGGTGGCGATAGCCACGTCTCCAGCCATCGGCATACCGAGAGCTGTAAAGGCATGCCAGAGCGTGGGATAGAAACTGCGACCTGGGGTGCCGTCACCTAGTCCGATTGGGAGTAGGGGCGACGCCGATCCGCTCTCATAAATGAAGCGAATCGTGGATAGGTGAAAGACGTTGTCGTAGGTCTGCGAGAAGGAGTCTGGCGCGGGGAGCACGCGCGCCAGCACCCAGGACCAGAGGGCACTGCAGAGCACCAGCGAACTCGCCGTGAGGATGAGAGCGTGTCGGGGGAGTTCGTGGCCGAAGGCAGCAGCAGAGCGAGCCGCCCCCGCCTGTTGAGCCACGGACCGGCAGCCAGAGGCCACGAGAGTCAAAACGCCGGTCGCGAGGACGATCGTGACCAGGCCCCACCCCAAGGGGACGACTGTCGTCACCACGGACCCGAAAGCGATCACGGCGAGCGACAGCGGTGGGGCGAAGGCGAGTAGTCGTGCGCCACGCAGCCCGGAGGCCCGGCCGAGCACGACTCCGGGGAGCATCGCGTAACCAACAAGCAGCACGACCGTCAGCGCCAGTCGCCCCACAATTCCGCCTTCCGCTCAGGCCCGCGGCGGCTACTCCCGTCGCGGGCCTCAGCCTGCCACACAGTCCTGCGACACTGTCGGTGGCACGACCTTCCCCGAGCCGGAGCTGGACCTGATCGTGCGCACCGCCCGGCGACGCCGGGCGCGGGCAACCAGCGGGTAGAGTTGGACGTTGCCGGCGTGGGTGGACGACCCGCGCGAGGAGCCGAGTGGGCGCACCGCGCCAAGCGCCCGGCATACCGTGCCCTGAAGGGCGACGCCGGGTTGAGTTCACCCTCTCATTGCGACTTGGAGACCCTGATGTCTTTCGATTACAAGGTGGCCGACCTGAGCCTTGCTGCGGCTGGCCGCCACCAACTTCGTCTTGCCGAGCATGAGATGCCCGGCCTCATGGCCTTGCGTGAGCGCTACCGCGAGAGCAAGCCGCTCGCTGGTGCCCGGATTGCCGGCTCCCTGCACATGACCGTCCAGACCGCGGTCCTCATCGAGACTCTCACCGAGCTGGGCGCTGAGGTGCGCTGGGCCTCGTGCAACATCTTCTCGACTCAGGATGAGGCGGCCGCTGCCGTTGTCGTCGGTCCCACGGGCTCGGTCGACGCGCCGGCTGGCGTGCCGGTCTTCGCGTGGAAGGGCGAATCGTTGGCGGAGTACTGGTGGTGCACCGACCAGATCCTCACGTGGCCCGCAGACGCGTCGGGCTCGACCGGCCCCAACATGATCCTCGACGACGGCGGCGACGCCACCATGCTCGTCCACAAGGGTCGCGAATGGGAGACCGCGGGCCAGGTGCCGCCCACGACAGAGGCTGACTCCGAGGAGTTCGCGGTCTTCAAGGACCTCGTCCGCCAGACCATGGCCGTCGACCCGCAGAAGTGGACCCGCACGAGCCACGGCATCAAGGGCGTCACCGAAGAGACGACCACCGGCGTCCACCGGCTCTACCAGCTCGCCGAGGCAGGGGAGTTGCTCTTTCCCGCGATCAATGTCAACGACTCGGTGACCAAGAGCAAGTTCGACAACAAGTACGGCTGCCGACACTCGCTCATTGACGGACTCAACCGGGCGACCGATGTCCTCATCGGAGGCAAGGTCGCCGTGGTTTGTGGCTTTGGCGACGTCGGCAAGGGCTGTGCTGAGTCGCTGGCGGGTCAGGGCGCGCGCGTCATCGTCACCGAGATTGACCCCATCTGTGCGCTCCAGGCAGCGATGGAGGGCTACCAGGTGGCGCGCCTTGAAGACGTCATCGGCAAGGCCGACATCGTGGTCACCGCGACGGGCTGCTTCAACGTCGTGACGGCCGAGCACATGGGGATGATGAAGAACAAGGCGATCGTCGCCAACATCGGTCACTTCGACAACGAGATCGACATGGCGGGCCTGGCGCGGGTGCCGGGCATCATCAAGACCGAGATCAAGCCGCAGGTGCACGAGTGGACGTTCCCATCGAGCGACGGTGACGGGCGCTCGATCATCGTGCTGTCCGAAGGCCGCCTCATGAACCTCGGCAACGCGACCGGTCACCCGAGCTTCGTCATGAGCAACTCGTTCTCCAACCAGACGATCGCGCAGATCGAGTTGTTCACCAAGACCGACGACTACGAGTTGCAGGTTTACACGTTGCCCAAGGTCCTCGACGAAGAGGTTGCTCGGTTGCATCTCGAGGCACTCGGGGTCGATTTGACCGAGCTCACCAAGGAGCAGGCAGAGTACCTCGGCGTCGATGTGGCAGGCCCGTACAAGCCCGATCACTACCGCTACTAGTTCGCACTCTGGGCGGTATGCCGGTTCTGTCCGGTGTTGCGGCGCTGACACTCGCCAACGTCGGTCGACTCGGTCATACTGTGCGCAGACGGCGCCCTCCACCCCCTGGGAGGGCGCCGTCGTGGCGCCGGTCAGGACGCTCAGCGATATGTGATGCTTGGGGGACGTGAGCGTGGGGCGCCCACGGCACGGATCGAGAGGGAGACCACAGGTGAAGGGTCGCGTCCTGGTCGTCGATGACGACCTTGCCTTGGCGGAGATGCTCAGCATCGTGCTGCGCCAAGAAGGGTTGGACGTCACGCATGTCGCGGATGGCGCCGCGGCGGTCGCGGCATTCCGGGACACGCGCCCCGATCTCGTGCTGCTCGACGTCATGCTTCCGGGCATGGACGGCATGGAGGTATGCCGTCGGATTCGTGCCGAGTCGGGCGTCCCAATCGTGATGCTCACCGCGCGTACGGACACCGTCGATGTGGTGGTCGGCCTCGAATCCGGCGCGGATGACTATGTCGTCAAGCCGTTCAAGCCACAAGAACTCATTGCTCGCATCCGCGCCCGGTTGCGGCGTGGAGACGAGCCTGAACCTGAGCGGTTGGATATCGGAGACCTCCAGATTGACGTCGCAGGTCACTCGGTCAAGCGCGATGGCAAGGCGCTGTCGCTCACACCGCTGGAGTTCGATTTGCTGGTGGCGCTGGCCCGCAAGCCCTGGCAAGTCTTCACTCGGGAGATCCTGCTCGAGCAAGTCTGGGGTTACCGCCACGCTGGCGACACGCGGCTGGTCAACGTCCATGTCCAGCGGTTGCGCAGCAAGATCGAGCACGATCCTGAGCGACCTCAGATCGTCGTTACCGTGCGCGGCGTGGGCTATAAAGCTGGGCCCGCCTGATCGTGTCAGCCCCGAGTCTGCCGAGTGAACGCAGTGTCATCTCGCTGATCCGCGGCTGGCTGAGAGATCGCGCTAGAGCCGTCCATCACCTGTGGCGACGATCGCTGCAGGTGCGCGTGGTGGCGATGACGATGGCCCTGGGCATGGTCATGCTAGGTGTCGTCGGGAGCTACCTCTACCAACAAATTGCCGCTGGCCTCGTCGAAGAGCGCCGCCAAGTCGCCATGGCTGAGGCCGTCCAGCTGACCAAGAAGGTGAAGGTCGCCTTCGACCGCACCGACAAGGCGCAAGATCAGGAGAGCCTGTGGCTCTTCGCGCGAGACATTGTCCAAGATGCTGCGGGCACGGAGCGCTCGCGTTATGTCATCCTGCTGCGGTTGGTGGGCAACACGGCCACGACCAACATTCCCCCCGTCGTGTCGGGGGAGGTGCGCTACACGGAGGTGCCCGACGCCCTTCAGGAAGCAGTTGCTCGCGACGCGAGTAATCAGCACGTGCAGATCGTGTCGGTCAAGCTCACCGGCACGCCAGATCCGGTGTCGTCCATCATCGTCGGGCAGCAGGTGACCTTGCCGCTCGCGGGGGGTTACGGCATCTACTACCTCTATCCGATGGAGCGAGAACGCGACTCACTGGCCGTGGTCCGCACCACGCTGTTGTCGGGCGGCCTGGTGCTGGTGATGCTGATCGGGGCGGTCGCCTATGTCGTTACTCGGCTGGTCGTCGCCCCGGTGCGTCGCGCCGCCGAGGTCGCCGAGCGCCTCGCTGCGGGTCGTCTGACCGAACGCATGGAGTCCAAAGGGGAAGACGATCTCGCGAGCCTCGCCACATCGTTCAACGCGATGGCCGAGGGACTCGAGCGCCAGATCGGGCAACTCGAGGACTTGTCTCGCGTCCAACACCGCTTCGTCTCGGATGTCTCGCATGAACTCCGCACTCCGTTGACGACGATTCGGATGGCCGTCGATCTCATCTACGACTCGAGGGTCGACTTCGAACCGCTCGTCTCGCGCTCCGCCGAGCTCCTGCGCGGCGAGCTCGACCGGTTCGAAGCTTTGCTATCTGACCTGCTCGAAATCAGTCGGTTCGACGCCGGGGCCGCGGTCCTCGATGTGGAAGCTACTGACATCCGGCAGACCGTCCGCAAGGTTGTCGACGCCCACCAGGGACTCATTGAAGCCAAATCCACCGTGGTGACGATCCGTGACTCGGGTGCACCGTGCGTCGCGGTCTACGACCCGCGCCGGGTTGAGCGCATTCTGCGCAACCTGGTGGTCAACGCGCTCGAGCACGGGGAGGGCCACCCCGTTGAGATCACCGTCGCCGGCAATGACAATGCCGTAGCGGTCACTGTTCGAGACCAGGGCGTGGGTTTGCGAGCAGGCGACGCCACCCGCGTCTTCGATCGCTTCTGGCGCGCTGATCCCGCTCGGGCGCGCACCACCGGAGGCACCGGACTAGGCCTCTCGATTGCAGTTGAAGACGCCCGGCTGCACGCAGGGCGGCTCGAAGCCTGGGGCAAGCCCGGGGTCGGCTCATGCTTCCGGCTCACCCTGCCGCGATCGGCTGATGTCGTCATCGAAGAGTCTCCCCTTCCCCTCGGCCCACCCCAGGAGGGCGAGGGTGAGCTGGCCCCGGCACCCCCGCACCGCCACCATGAGTAGGCCCAACCAGCGCGGGTATGCCATCGCCGCCAGATCCCGGGGACCCTCCACCGTCGCCGCAGTCATCGTTGCCGTTGTGGTCGCACTACTCGCGCTCGCGGGCTGTACCGGACTCCCGACCACGAGCCCGGTCATGGTCGGGCGCGGAGTGGACGACTACGTCGCTCCCGAAGTGCGTATCGTCGTCCCACCGCCAGCGCCCGGTGAAACCCCAGAGCAGATCGTGCGTGGCTTCCTTCGGGCCGGTGCGGCCTTCCAGGACGCCGGCGAAGGCGCGCCCGCGGTGGCGACGGCATACCTGTCGCGTGGGTCGGTCGATCGCTGGCGGCCCACGTCAGACGTCACCGTCTTCGACCGCACCTCTCTCGTGGGCGTTGAGCTGCTGAGCGGCGACCAGGTCCAGGTGACGGTCACCGCGGTCGCCAAGATCGATGAGAGCGGTCGGTATCGCGAGGTGCCTCCGGGGTCGACCGCGACGGCCACATTCGGCTTGTCGCGAGCGACGGGCGAATGGCGTATTGAGTTGCCAGACAATGGTTTTGGCCTATGGATTAACACTGACGATTTCAGTCGGGTGTTTGGTTCGTTCGCGATTCACTACCCCGCGATCGGGAGTCGCACCCTGGTGCCCGATGTTCGGTGGTTTCCCGTCGGGCCGCGGCTAGTCACCGTCCTCGCTCGCGCCCAACTTGCAGGAGTCCCGGGGTACCTCAAGGGGAGCGTGGAGACGGGGTTCCCCGATGGGGTGAAGCTGGCGCTCGATGCGGTGTCAGTCACGGATGGCATCGCAACCGTCGTGCTTTCTCCCACTGCATCTTCCGGTGATGCGGCCAGGCGGCGAGCGATGTGGGCGCAACTCACGAGCACGCTGATTGCGGCGTCAGGGATCCTCGGTGTCACGGTCGAGGTGCAGGGAGCCGGCCGCTTGGCTGTCCCCGAGGTATCTGGGCCGGCCCGCTCGGTGACCGAATTGGGTTTCGTCAAAGTGTCGAGCACCTCCCCGTCAACAGGTCTGCTGCGGACGGGATCGGGCCTGCGTCTGGTCGACTTGAGCAGGCTCGTCCAATTGGAGCAGCCGCCCGTGCCCGGGGCGCCTTCGTCGGTGCCGGAGCTCCCCGCGGGTGCTACCGGGCTCGCCTGGTCCGCAGACGGTGCGAGTCTCGCGGCGCTAGCACCCGAACCTGGCGCGCTGCTGCGGTGGCGCGACCGCGTGCTCCTCCCCGTGCCTCGGTTTGCCACTGCGCTGGCCCGACCGTCATTCGATGCCCACGGTCGGCTCTGGGTGACCGGGGCTGGGCTGGACGGCGCCCCGGCGGTGTGGACGATCAACGGGGCGTCGCCACTGCAAGTGGCTGCCGAACCCGTATCGGCACCCTGGTTGGCCGGGCGCTCGGTGGTGGCTGTTGCGGTGTCGGCCGACGACACGAGGGTGGTCGTCATCAGCAGAAGTGGCACGGAGCCCGACCGCGTGGACATTGCTGGCGTCGTGCGGGACGCCGCGGGCCGCCCGGTGGCGTTAGCTACGCCCATTCGTGAGGGGGAGGCGCTCCGTCATGCCGTACACGCGGTCTGGATTGACGCCCTGACCGTTGCCGTCATCGGGGCTGTGGGTGCCGGAGAACCGGTACGGCCTTACTTGGTTGAAATAGGGCAAGGCATCGGATTGCGTCGTCGTGGGACCGTCGACCCGCTCGACAACCTCCTGCCCCCGACTCCGGGCGCGCGCTGGGTCGTGGCCACGTCAGGGTCGCGCGGGATCGTGGTGGTCACGCTCGACGGTGCAGTCTTGGTGCGCGTCGGAGGGTCGTGGCGCAACGTCCCGGACGCGACTGATCTCGGGGTGCCGCCAGCACGGTAACGCTGTCCCATGTGGGACCCGTCCACAGGGTGCTCACCCAGCGCTTCGTCATCCCCAGCCGCGCTTTACCCGTGCCCGGCGTGCCCGCGCTAAGGGATCCTGGTATGAGTGTCGGAGAGGGGTATGCCGTGTGGGGCGGTGTCGTCAGCGCGGCTACTGCCTATCCTCGACGTCGCATCAGCGACAGCATCAGGGATGTCGCCGACCTCATCGTGCCGCCGATGTGCGATGGCTGCCGAACTCATGGCTCGCCCTGGTGCGAGAGCTGTCAGGAGGACCTCGCTCGACTCTCGTGGGTGCGCCCGGTGAGCGTCAGGCCATGTCCTACGCCGCACGGGTTGCCTCCGGTAGTGGCTGCTGGCCCCTACGAGGACGTCCTGCGTCGGGCCATCGTGGCATACAAGGATGGTGGGCGCTCTTCGCTGCAATCGGTCCTTGCACCGCTTCTTGCCGCCTCGCTCAGGACGGTGATGCCGAGTCGTGAAGCGTTGAGTTTGGAGGCTGAGGCGGACGAGATCGTGGTTCCGGCTCCATCGTCGGTGAGGTCAACTCGGGCGCGTGGTGAGCGGCCGGTGGCCGCGCTCGTTCGGTCTGCTGCCGGGCGACTCGCGGCACCCCCACACGTCCTCGACGCGCTCGTCGTGGTTCGGCGCGTCTCTGACCAATCCGGGTTGACCGCTGGCGAGCGGGCAGGCAACGTGCAGGGCGCGTATGCCGTCACCGCCCGGCACACCCGGGGCCTGGCGGGACGCACGGTGGTCATTGCGGACGACGTTATGACCACGGGCGCGACTCTCGTGGAGGCTACCCGGGCACTGACGGCCGCGGGCGCCCACGTGGTCGGTGCTGCCGTCATCGCAGCGACCGCACGTCGCGGGGGGTAGTTGCCCTGCGGCGAGAAGGGTCAGGCACCTCGGTCTCGTGGCGCCACTCGCAGGGACGCGCTCCCGAGCGGGGTGCTGGCCACTGAGACGGTGGGCAGACTACGGTGGGGTTAGCCACCACGACACCAGGAGGTGACACGCCAGGTCTGCGGGGTCTGCCCGGCCCGACCACCGAAGTCACATCGTGTCAAGGAGGATTACGTGGACATTGTCGTCACCGGCCGTCACATCCAGATCTCTGATCGGTTCCGCGATCACCTCAACGATCGGCTGGCGAAACTCGCCCAAGTAGCACCGCACGTCGGACGAGTCGAGGTCGTTGCGACCCATGACGGTGGTGCACGTAACTCGGCTCGCATCGAGTTCACGTGTCGCGACCGGGAGAGCGTGGTCCGCGCGGAAGCGCTAAACGACGACAAGTACACCGCCGTCGACCTCGCGTTGGAGAAGCTCATCGAGCGCCTACGACGCGCGAAGGAGCGTCGACGCACCGCTATTCGCGGTCGGGGAGAGCCCGCCGCCCCGGTGACGCCGGCGCCGGCAGCGTCCGTTGCAGTACCTCCAGTGGCGCCCGACGCGGCAGCTGAAGCAGCCTCTGAGGCGACCCCAGACGCCGCAGCTACCCCGTCGGGTCCCTTTGGGGCAGTGGGTGATTCACCGATTGAAGTGCGCCAGAAGGTCCACCCGAGCGAGCCGATGAGCCTGGGTGAAGCGGTCAAGCGGATGGAGCTTGTCGGGCACGACTTCTACTTGTTCAACGACCAGGACACCGGGAGGGCGAGCGTGGTTTACCGCCGCCGCGGGTGGTCTTATGGGGTCATCCACTTGGAGCCGCAGGCCCCGCCGGAGGGCACGAGCGCCGGGGCCTAACGATCGCCCGCGCCAGACGAGTAAGGGACTGTCCCCGAACTGTGGGACATGACAAACTTCCCCGGTGGCGATATCGACGTCTGCGAGGGGTCAGGATCAGCCGATTCGTGTGCTGATCGCTGATGATCATGCCTTGTTTCGTCGCGGTTTGCGGACGGTGCTCGAACTCGACGGGGACATCGCCGTCGTCGATGAGGCCGAAGACGGCACAGACGCTTTGGACAAGGCGGAGCAGTTGGTGCCAGATATCGTCCTAATGGACGTCCGCATGCCACGCCGTGGAGGGATCGACGCTTGCCGGGCTATCAAGGCGCGCGTCCCATCAGTGCGCATCGTCATGCTCACGATGTCCGATGATGAAAACGACCTGTTCGATGCGGTGCGTGCTGGGGCGAATGGCTATGTCCTCAAAGACGTGCCGGGTGAAGAGATCGCTGCGGGCATCCGGGCTGTCTTTGGCGGCGATTCACTCATCAGCCCCTCGATGGCGTCGAAGTTGCTCGCCGAGTTTGCCGTGATAAGTCTGAGAGATCCTCAGACGGTCACCACGACCTTGCCCAAACTGACCGATCGCGAGGTGGAAGTGTTGGGCTTTGTCGCTCGAGGTATGGGAAATCGTGAAATCGGCCGAGAGCTGTTTATCTCCGAGAACACGGTCAAGAACCATGTCCGCAACATCCTCGAGAAGCTCCAGATGCACACCCGCATGGAAGCGGCGATGTATGCCGTGAGCCAAAAGCTCATCTCACCACCGTCGAACCAATCGAGATAGCCGCCCTCGTGCGGTCGGTTTCGTTGGCGCAAGCGCGACGGATTGCTCTTGCGGCGCAGGGCTTCCATCGAGCGAGGCCGGACCCTGGCGCTGTGACGACGCGACACATCCAGCGGGTCATCGACACCGTTGGGGTGATCCAAATCGACAGCGTCAACGTCTTGGTCCGGAGTCACTACTTGCCCTTCTTCTCCCGGCTCGGGGCTTTCGACCGCACCCTGGTTGACCGTGCCCGCGATGAGGCGCCGCGCCGTCTGGTCGAGTACTGGGCACATGAGGCGGCCCTCATCCCGCCGGCGACCTGGCCGCTGTTGCGCCATCGAATGGCCAGCTATGAGACCGCAGCCTGGCCGAGCCTGCGTCGAGTCCAGCACGAGTACCCGGAATTGATCGACCGGGTCCGAGAGGCGGTGCACGCACACGGGCCGATGACGAGTCGAGAGTGCGAACGCGTCCTCGAACACGAGCGCTCAAGAGACAGGCCCGACTGGGGCTGGAACTGGAGCGCGGTCAAGCTCGCGCTGGAGTACCTCTTCTTCACCGGTGCGATCACCTCAGCCGGACGGACTCCCCAATTCGAGCGCCGGTATGCCGCCCTTGACCGGGTTGTGCCACCGGGCTTGCGCTCGCAGTGGCTGAGTGTGGGCACGAGCCCATCTGCGCTGACGTGGCAAGACAAGCTGCCGCGTGACGAGGCGGCCCGTGACGAGGTCGTGGCGTTGATGCGAATTGCGGCACGTGCCCACGGGATCGGCTCCGAGGCCTGCCTTGCGGACTACTTCCGGCTGCCTCGCCGAGCTGTGCGGCCAGCGCTTGGTCGTCTCGTGGAGGAAGGTGTGCTCGAAGAAGTGGTGGTGCCGGGTTGGGGGCGCAGGGCATACCTGCATCGCGATGCTGCCCGACCTCGGAAGGTGCACGTTGAAGCGCTCGTCAGCCCGTTTGACTCACTCGTCTGGCAGCGCGAGCGCGTCGAGGCACTCTTTGGCGTGCGCTACCGAATCGAGATCTATACGCCGGCGCCGCAGCGCGTTTACGGCTACTACGTGTTGCCTTTCTTCTTCGGCGACACGATTGTCGCGCGGGTTGACCTCAAGGCAGATCGGGGGTCGCGTCGGTTGCTGGTGCAGCGAGTCACGTGGGAGCGCGGGGAGCCCGAGGCTGCCCACCCTGCGTTAAGCCGGGAGCTAACCACGATGGCGCAGTGGCTGGGCTTGAGTGAGATATCCGGTGACGCAGTCAGAGCGGTGCACTAGCCTGCCCGCGATGGCATTCGCTCCCGGCATCCGGCAATTCGTCCCGCGCAACGGCATACACCGCGCGTGGTGGGTCGCGTTTGCCGTCGTCAGCGCACTCGTCGCTGCCGCGGGCTTCCGGTCGTCCACCGGCGCCCTCCTTGAGCCGTTGGAAGCCGAGTTCGGGTGGAGCCGAGCGACCACCTCCGGCGCGGTTACAGCCAACCTCGTCCTCTACGGACTGACGGCACCTTTTGCGGCCGCGCTCATGGAGCGCTTTGGCCTCCGCCGGGTTATGACCATTGCGCTCTTGCTCGTCAGCCTGGGAGCCGGGCTCACGCTCGTCATGACGGCCCCGTGGCAA
Source organism: Actinomycetales bacterium (assembly GCA_016715285.1). Taxonomy (GTDB): domain Bacteria; phylum Actinomycetota; class Actinomycetes; order Actinomycetales; family Dermatophilaceae; genus Phosphoribacter; species Phosphoribacter thorii. Next base: position 311,232 of record JADKAO010000003.1, read on the forward strand.
CTCTGGCTGCTGTGGGGACTGTGCGTCGGCATCGGCACTGGGTCGATGGCGCTCGTCCTCGGCTCGGTGGTCGCGAATCGGTGGTTCGCCACCCGCCGCGGCCTGGTCACGGGAGTCTTCTCGGCTGCCTCATCGACGGGGCAGCTCATCTTCCTGCCCGCGATCGCCATGCTCGCGGCCGGGCCAGGATGGCGGTATGCCGCGCTGCTCACCGCCATCGCCGCGCTGCTCCTCGTGCCGCTCGTTCTCGTCATCGTTCGCGATCGACCAGCGGATGTCGGGCTAGAACCGTACGGTGCGGAGGCGACCGATGCCGCGCCGATGAGCCCTGCGCCGGTCGCCTCCGGAGCACGGTCGGCAGCGGCTGCGGCCCGCGGGGCCATCACGACCCTCGGCGAGGTCTTGGGCACCCGCGCGTTTTGGGTCTTAGCTGGCACCTTCTTCGTCTGCGGCTGGTCCACGAACGGACTCGTGGGCACACATTTCATCCCCGCTGCACACGACCACGGTATGCCGCAAACGACCGCCGCCAACCTGCTCGCTCTCGTCGGGATCCTCGACATCGTCGGCACGATTGCCTCGGGTTGGCTGACTGACCGCGTTGACCCGAGATTGCTGCTCGCCGTCTACTACTTCCTTCGCGGCCTGTCACTTCTCGTGGTCCCGAGCGTTCTCGGACCGGACATTCACCCCAACCTGCTGCTGTTCATCATCTTCTACGGGTTGGACTGGGTCGCCACCGTGCCTCCCACGATGGCGCTGTGCCGCATCCACTTTGGGCTCGAGCGGTCGAGTGTCGTCTTTGGGTGGGTGTTTGCCTCGCACATGGTGGGTGCCGGGATCGCGGCGACGTATGCCGGGTGGATCCGGGTGACCTACAGCGATTACGAGGCGGCGTGGTTGACGGCAGGCGGCCTCTGCATCGTCGCCGCAGCCGCCTGCTTCACCCTGCGGCGCTCAGTCAGCCACCAACTCACCTAGCTGGGCGCTCGTCGGTTGCCAGCAACTCGTAGTGAGTCACATCCGTGAGTTCGCCATCCGCACGCCGCTCAGCGAGTCGCTCGGTGCCGGTGAGGCGGAATCCTGCCTTGAGCAAAATCGCTTGCGACGCAGTGTTATCCGCTGTGGTCGTGGCATGGAGCCGCTGCAGACCGAGCCCTTCTGGGATCGCTCGGAAGGCATAGTCGAGGACCACGGGGAGCACCTCACCGACATAGCCGTGGCCGCGCGCCGAGGGATACAGCAGGTAGCCAAGTTCCCCCTGGAACCGCCCCTCGTGTGGTCCAAGGCCAAAGACACAGACATACCCCAACGGCCGGTCCGTATGCCGTTCGGCGAGGCACCACTCGGCGTTGTCCCTGTCGAGATCACGCTCACGCCTGGCGCTGACCCACTCCGCGAAGTTCTCATGTGGGGGCAGCGCACGTGCGGGCACACTCCGCCGAGCCTGTTCATCTGGTGCGTCGTGGGGAGCTGGGCCATCGTTGTCCCGCCACGGCCGCAGGCGGAGGCGATTGGTCACCATGACGGCTTCGTCGGTCTCGTCGGTCTCGTCGGTCTCGTCGGCCTTGTCGGTGACGCAGCGCGCGAGCACAAACTCGTCGCACACATCGCCATCCCCGGTGACCGCCGCCTGGGCGAGCCGCGCCTCGCGGCGTAGGCCCACGGCATACAACGCCCGTTGGGAGGCGAAGTTGCCGGCGATCACCCGCGCCTCAAGCCGCCGCACTCCGAGTCCGCCCGCAGAGGCTGGCGCGAAGGCGTGCTCGACGACACGGTGGAGTGCTGCTTGCGCGACGCCGCGACCCCGGGCCGAGGGATGCAGCCAAAAGCCAAGCCGCCCTGTGGTGCTGGTTCCGTCTGGGGCGAGGCCGACCACCTGAACGTGACCCAGCGGCGCATCGGTGTCCGGATCCGCGACACACCAGTAGATCCCCGTGCCGGCGGCCATCCGCTCGCGGCGGGTCAGGAGCCACTCCGCGAAATCGTCGGGTCCCGGGACGACTCCAGGATTGAACCGGCGGGAGATTCCGTCCGGGGGAGCAGTCGGTTGGTCCTCGTCTCTCCACGGACGAAGCACGACCGAACCCCGCAGCGTGGTCGCCTCTCGCAACTCCCATTGGGCGCGCGGCTCAACCCCGGCTAGCAGCGCGGCGTGCCACTCGTCGTGGGGTATGCCGTCATGGTCGAGCCCGCCGCCCACGACCACGGTAGGGCGAGTGAATCCGCACGCCCACGCGACGCGGAGCGAAGCCCAGTTGCCACGCCGCGCCCGCCACCGGATGACCTCGACGCCCGCCTCCCGAAGGTGGCTGATGAGCAAGCGCACCGCCGCGGACATGAGTCCTTGGCCGCGGGCATGGGGAGCCAGGGCGAACCCGAGCTCGGCCCTGCGCGCAGACGGCTCGCGGATGCTGATCGTGCCGCCGAAGGTACCCGTGCCGTCGGTGATCGCCCAGGACCGCTTGCCGCCAGGGCGACCCCAGTCCGCGGCCACCCCGGCGAGGTAGTCATGCGCCTCGCTCATTCCATAGGGCCGCGGGAGCGGGAGGAACCGCATGGATTCCGGGTCAGTGCACTGGGCGACGAGTGCCGGTGCATCGTCGTCACGGAGCGCTCGAAGCGTGACGACGCCATCGGTCAAGACCGGAACGCAACCGGGGTATGCCGCTACGTCAGGCGAGGTCACGGCATCAGCCTGACAGAAGCACACGGCATACCTGGAACTCCGCTGGCGACCCACGGCGTTCGGTGAGGCAGCGCGCCCAACTCGACTACCCTGGCGGGTGGTCACCCGTGTTGCACGCGTGGCTGTCCTATCGTCCCCGTGGGGGACCCGTCGTCCCGAGGAGTTGTCCGTGGTCAAGGTGTTCGAGAAGCTGCTGCGCGCCGGTGAAGGCCGGACCGTGAAGCGGCTCGAAGGGATCGCGCGCCAGGTCAACGTCCTCGAGGAGGACTTCGAGAAGCTCACCGACGCCGAGTTGCGCGCCGAGACCGGGATCTTCCGTGACCGACTCGCCAAGGGCGAAAGCCTTGACGCGCTACTGCCGGAGGCGTTCGCGGCGGTCCGCGAGGCGTCCAAGCGCACCTTGGGCAAGCGGCACTTCGACGTGCAGATCATGGGTGGGGCGGCGCTGCACGGCGGGAGTGTGGCCGAAATGCGCACCGGTGAAGGCAAGACGCTCGTGGCGACCCTGCCGTCCTATCTCAACGCGCTAACCGGCAAAGGCGTGCACGTCATCACAGTCAACGACTACCTCGCCGAATACCAGGCTGAGTTGATGGGTCGTATCCACCGCGCGCTGGGGCTCGAGACCGGCTGCATTCTCGCGTCGATGACCCCGGACCAGCGGCGGGTGGAGTACGGCAAGGACATTACGTACGGGACGAACAACGAGTTTGGCTTCGACTACCTGCGCGACAACATGGCGTGGTCGACGGCTGAGCTGGTCCAGCGTGGACACCACTACGCGATCGTTGACGAGGTCGACTCGATTTTGATTGACGAGGCGCGGACGCCGCTCATCATTTCCGGGCCTGCCGACCAGGCGACGAAGTGGTATGTCGAGTTCGCCAAGATCGTGCAGCGCCTGGACCGGGGCGAATTCGAGTCTGGTGAAGGCGATTACGAGGTCGACGAAAAGAAGCGAACCGTCGGTGTGCTCGAGGCGGGTATCGCCAAGGTCGAGGATCTGTTGGGGATCGACAACCTGTATGAGTCGGTGAACACGCCGCTCATTGGCTTCCTCAACAACGCCATCAAGGCCAAGGAGTTGTTCAAGCGAGACAAGGACTACGTCGTGATGAACGGCGAAATCCTCATCGTCGACGAGCACACCGGCCGCATGCTCGCTGGCCGCCGCTACAACGAGGGCATGCACCAGGCGATCGAGGCCAAAGAAGGCGTCGAGATCCAGAACGAGAACCAGACGCTCGCCACCATCACGCTGCAGAACTACTTCCGGATGTACGACAAGCTCGCAGGGATGACGGGCACGGCCCAGACTGAGGCTGCCGAGCTCAACTCGATCTACAAGCTCGACGTCACGACGATCCCCACCAATATGCCGATGATTCGACTGGATCAGGCCGACTTGGTTTATCGCACCGCGGAAGCGAAATTCAACGCGGTGGTCGACGACATCGCCGAGCGGTATGCCGCGGGCCAGCCCATTCTCGTGGGCACCGTGTCGGTCGAGAAGAGCGAGCACCTGTCTGGGCTGCTGCGCCGGCGGGGAATCAAGCACGAGGTCCTTAACGCCAAGCAGCATGAGCGGGAGGCGTCGATAGTCGCCGAGGCCGGTCGGCTCAAGGCCGTCACGGTGGCGACCAACATGGCCGGTCGTGGTACCGACATCATGCTCGGCGGCAACTCCGAATTCCGCGCGGTGCAGGAGCTCAAGCGTCGCGGTTTGGACCCGGAGGAGACTCCCGAGGAATACGAAGCAGCGTGGGACGAGGCGCTGGCCGAAGCCGAAAAGGCCGTCGCAAAGGAGCACGACGAGGTCAAGGACCTCGGTGGGCTGTATGTGTTGGGGACCGAGCGGCATGAGTCACGCCGGATCGACAACCAGCTCCGTGGTCGCTCTGGCCGTCAGGGAGACCCGGGGGAGTCCCGCTTCTACCTGTCCCTTGAGGATGACCTCATGCGGTTGTTCAACGCCGCGATGGTCGACCGGTTCATGCAGACGGCCCGCATGGAAGACGACGTCCCGATCGAGTCCAAGATGGTGACCCGTTCGATCGCCAGCGCCCAGAGTCAGGTCGAGGCCCAGCACTACGAGATCCGCAAGAACGTCCTCAAGTACGACGACGTCCTCAACCGGCAGCGCCAGGTCATCTATGCCGAGCGCCGCAAGGTGCTCAAGGGCGCTGACATGGAGGAGCAGGTTCGGATCTTCGTCAACGACGTCATCGCGGCGTACGTCGCGAATGCCACTGCCGAGGGGTATGCCGAGGAGTGGGATCTCGACCAGCTGTGGACCGCGCTCAAGGTGCTGTACCCGGTATCGATCACGGTCGACGACCTCGCGGCGCGTGCCGGCAGCCGACAGGGGATCACCGCTGAGCTGCTGCGCGAAGAGTTGACCAGCGACGCTCACCACGCGTATGACCGCCGTGAAGAAGCGCTTGGCTCCGAGGCGATGCGTGAGTTTGAACGCCGCGTCGTCATGGCGGTGTTGGACCGCAAGTGGCGTGAGCACCTCTACGAAATGGATTACCTCCAGGAGGGCATCGGCCTTCGGGCGATGGCCCAGCGTGACCCGTTGGTCGAGTACCAGCGCGAGGGCTTCCACCTCTTCGAAGCCATGATGGACTCGATCAAGGAAGAGTCCGTCGCCTATCTGTTCAACGTCGAGGTGCAAGTCGCTGAGCCGGCTCCCGCGCCCGCAGTGCAACCGGTGCCTGTGGGCCAGCTCCTGCGGGACATGGCCGGGCGTGACGACGGCGGCGACACCGTTCGTGACGCCGACCCGGCGGACGATGGCGCGGCGCAGGACGCCGCCGCGGGTTCGGCGTTCCGCCGTCCGGTCATCCAAGCCAAAGGCCTCGATGGACCGCAGGCCGCTCGATTGCACTACTCCGCTCCAAGCGAGACTGGGGGCACGGAGGAGCGTGACGTGGAGTCCGCTCCAAGCAGGTCATCCCGCTCGGGTAACCCAGCCAACCGCACGCAGCGACGCTCATCTAAGAAGGCTCGGAGGCGAGGCCGCTGACGCTTGCCGTCGATGAGACGCTGCCGGCGTTAGGCGGTTTGCACGACGGTGACGACCCATCCTCGTTCCATGCCCTCGATCCGGAGAGCCATCGCGCGCACTCGGTCGTGGTACACGACGACGGCGCACGCTTCGATGACGCCGTCGGCGGGCTCCTGGATCCGTACGCTTCGGACCCGAGGCGGTTTCCGGCTCGACTTGGGTCGACGCGCAGCTACCACGGAGCGTCGGCACAGCGCGGCATACACCTCGGGTGAGGCCCAGCGGCTCATTTGCTGGGGTGGCCGCATTCCGGTCATGACTTCGACGAATGCCTGAGCCAGCTGACGCACGATCGGCTCCGGTGCGGGCAGGTCACTGCGCCGGGTGGGGGAGGGACCAAACTCGTCGTCACTCGCGTGGCGCGAGAAGTCGAGCGCCAGACTGTCCTGAATGTAGGGGTTGGGCCTCGTGTCGACAACGAGATCGTCTGGTGAAATGACCGGGGGCCGGCGATCTGGAAGGCGGACAAGCCGTAGGGGAGCCAGCGCGGCGCTCATGACGCTGCCACCGTTTCGGGCGCGCTGAGCTTCTGTCCAATCTCGAGGTGATCGGGCGAGGCGCCGATGACCGCTCGGTTCACGGCATACCACTCCTGCCAGCGACGCGCGATCTGGGCATTGGAGGCGTCCCGGGGGAGTTCACGCGCGGCGATCGCCCAGAGTGAGTCACCGGCCCGGACGACGTAAGGTGGGGCGCCCTGTCCCGTGGCGACCGACGCGGCAGGCGTGGGGCTGGCCGTGGACGGCGGCGTGGCTCCGAAACTCGCGGACCGTGCAGGCGTGGGTGCGAAGCGGGGATCCAATGAGAGCGGGGCAGCTCGTTCCACCGCGACGAAGTGCGGGTCGCGATCGGGGCCGCCATCGACCACGAGGGTATGCCGAGTGCTGACCCCCGCCGCGTTGAGTGTGGTGCCTGCCGTGGCTGGCGGCGAGGCTGCAACGGCTGTGCCGGGAGCTGCGGCGGCCACCAAGGTGCTCCCCAGGAGCAAACTCACGGTTCGTCGCACGACGAGAGGGGTCACGCGCGCCGACGCGGCGTGGGCCGCCTGCCCGACGGCACCGGGAACGTGGCCGAGAAAAGCCAAGCCCGCGCTGAGGCCGAGCCACACAGCGGCCAAGGTAGCGATTGCAGCGCAGGCGAGGAGGAGCGCGTCAGCTGGGTCCGGAGTGGCCGGCCCCGTAAGCGCGTGCCATTGGTCGGACGTCGCCAACCAGAGGGTGCGAGCCATGATCGCGGCCACCGCGAGCCCGAGTGCAGCGCCGAGGACGGGCCGGAAGCTCCCAGATGACTGTGATTGATTCATTTCGACCCCTGATACTGATGTTTACCTACGTTTGATGAGTTTGATGCAATTCGAGTCTGTTTGTCAACGGGTCGTGACTCAGCTCGCTAGGATCCTCTCCATGCGGTGGGATCGACTTTTTGATGACCTCGAGGCGCAGCTGAGTGCCGACAGGGATGCCGAACTCGTCAGTGAGGTCGCCGATCGCACTCGCCGCGAGCGCGCTCTCGTGGGCCTCCACGAACGACTGGTCGCGGCGAGGAACGGCCGGGGCATCTGCGTCAGCGTGGTCGGGCTGGGAGGGCTTCAGGGTGCTGTGCTCGACGTTGGGTCCGATTGGCTTCTGCTTCGCACCGAGCCCGAGCGCGATCAGCTCGTGCCGCTTGCGGCCGTGATGTGGGTGAGTGGGCTGGCCGGCCGGATCGCGCCCCCCTCATCCGTCGCACGCAGCTTCGGGTTCGGTTCGGCGGTTCGTGTGTTGAGCCGCGACCGGGCCGTGGTGACACTCTCAGGAGTCGACGGGGGACGGCATACCGGCACCATTGACGCGGTTCATGCCGATGCCTTCGACCTGGCGGTGCACGCCTCAGACGTTCCCCGTCGCGCAGCCAATGTCCTTGACGTGCGGACGGTGCCTTTCGCAGCGGTTGCCGCGGTTACGCGCGCATGATGCCGCGAGCGGCTCCCACGCGCTGCGAGCGGCCTCGTCAGCCTCAGACAGACTCGTCAGAGCCGCCGTCCGGACTGCCGCCGAGCGGGTTGTTGGTGACGAATTCCCGGGTCTGGGCGTACATCCGCGCGATGTAGGACTCGAGTTGCGCGGTCTCGACACGCCACTGGCCCCGGCCGCCGATCTTGATGGCGGGAAGCTCCCCCGAGCGTACGAGCGCATAGGCCTGGGCGGCCGAGATGTTGAGGATCTCAGCGACATCAGCCAAGGGCAGGAAACGCGGCGGCATAGCCCGAAGCCTCCCACATGGGCACTGCGGCAACGGCGTTTTCCACAGGGCGACCCGCCTCCCACGGGGAATTGCGGGTTATCCACAGCACATCGACGCCTCTTGGCCGCTGCTCTTGCCTCGGGCCATGATTACTGACGTGACTTCTTCAGGGGGCGTCCCAGACCTCTCGCGAGCAACGGCGACACGGATGCAGCGCCCATCGTGGCGCGACAGCCGGCTGCTCGTGGGCGTCTTGCTGGTTCTCGCTGCGACGGCATTGGGGGCCAAGGCAGTTGCCAGTGCCGATGACCGCATTCCGATGTATGCCGCGTCGGTGGCTCTCAAGCCCGGCGATCCGCTCGGTTCGGACACGCTGCGTCGGGTCGATGTCCAACTCGGCGACGGAGTCACGGGCTACTTATCGGCTGCGCAGTCCTTGCCGGGAGAGCTGTTTGCCCTCCGAGAGGTGCGCCCGGGTGAATTGGTCCCGATGTCAGCGGTGGGGTCCAAAGCCGACCTCAGCGTTCAGCCCGTCATGGTGCGGGTGGAGTCCACATCTGCTGCTGCCCTGGTGTCTGGGTCGGTGGTGGACGTATGGGTGAGTCGGCGCGATCCGGCCTTTGCGCAGGAGCGTTACCTCGAAGCGGCCCTGGTGTTGCGCTCAGTGAGCGTCTCGCGGATTCCCACCGATCAGGGCACCTTCGGTGCTGCGGCGGCCACCGCATCGGTTCAACTCCTGGTTGCGACACCTGACGTGTCGAAACTCATCACGGCGCAAGACGATCAAGCTCGCATCACTCTCGTGCCGGTCCCAGGGTCGCTGCGCGTTTCCGGCTCATGACGGCGGTCCTGACTGCGCTCGGGGCGCGGTGGGATGGCCGGGTCGTCGCGCAGCTTGAGGGGTGCCCCGGAATCTCCATTGCTCGACGATGCGCTGACTTGCCTGACCTCGTTGCCACGGCCGCCTCCGGCGTCGGCGATGTTGCTTTGGTGGCCGCGGACCTGCGCGGCCTCACGCTGTCTGAGATCGCCCGGCTCAACGACTCTGGTGTTGACGTCATCGGTGTTGTCGAGCCCGGAGATGAGGCGGGGGAGCGACGCCTGTGGCAGCTCGGGGTCGCAACTGTGCTCTCCGCTGACAGCGATGGTCAGATCCTTGCCGGGGCCGTGCTGGCCGTGTCAGACGCTCGTGCTCCGAGTCGCGGGGTCGAGCCCCTTATGGCCGGGAATGACGAGCCGAGCACGCCAGAGCCACCCCTTCCTTTGCTGTCCGCACGCGGTCGCATCATTGCGGTGTGGGGGCCGTCCGGAGCACCTGGGCGCACCAGCCTTGCCGTCAATATCGCCGCCGAGCTCGCGGTGCTTGGCCGCGAGGTGTTGCTTGTCGACGCTGACACCTACGGCGGATGTGTTGCTCAAACGTTGTCCGTCCTTGATGAGGCGCCCGGAGTTGCGGCTGCTGCGCGCGCGGCCGATCAGGGCGCGCTCGATCTCCCGTCTCTTGCCCGGTTGGCGCCAGTGGTCTCACCGAGACTGCGCGTCCTGACCGGCATACCAGTTGCCTCCAGGTGGCCCGAAATCAGGGGCGCCGCGCTGCAACGGGTGCTCGACATCTCCCGATGGCTCGCCGAGGTCGTGGTTGTCGACATCGGCTTCTCCCTCGAAGACGACGAGGAACTGAGTTACGACACCCAGGCTCCGCGGCGCAATCAAGCCACCCTGGCTGTCCTTGAGTCCGCCGACGACCTTGTTGTCGTCGGTGGGTGCGATCCGGTCTCATTGCAGCGACTCGTGCGTGCACTGCAGGAGATCGGGTCGGTCCGCGCACCGCACGCGCGAGTCGTGGTCAACCGGGTTCGTCCTGGGCCGGTGGGTTCCCCAGCTCACGAGCAGGTCGCGGACGCTCTCCTCAGATTTGCTGGCGTCACATCACCACTCTTCGTGCCTTATGACCCGGCCAGCTTCGACGTCGCCATGTTGCAGGGCCGTACCCTCGCTGAGTGCGCTCCCCACTCCAGCGCCCGCCAGTCGATTGCCCGTATCGCCGCCGACCTCATTGGGCTATCTGCAGCTCCAGGGGGTGAGGTTCCGGTGCGTGGTTGGCGTCGCCGGCGACCAGGTCGCTAGCCGCGATCGGGACGAGACGAGGGCTCACCCGTGCATCCCGGCATACCGGCTCCGTTGGGGTGAAGAGGCACAGCATCGCGCTGAGGCCAGCACCCGCCGCATCTGAGAGGATGGGCCGGTGGCCGATCGCCTGACTTCGCTCGATACCTCCTTCCTCTACATGGAGGATGTGTCGACTGTCATGCACGTCGGAGCTGTCATGGTGTTCGACCCCCCGGGGCAGCGCATTGACCATGACCGCGTCCTCTGCTTGGTCGGCCAGCGGATCGCCCACCTTCCTCGCTATCGGCAACGGATCAAATGGGTGCCGGGACATTTGGCTAACCCCATCTGGGTCGATGACGACAACTTTGACCTCGCCTACCACGTGCGCAGGTCAGCCTTGCCACGGCCTGGCAGCGATGCTCAGTTGGAGGAGTTCGTCGCGCGGATCCAGCCCCGCCCGCTCGACCGTGACCGTCCCTTGTGGGAGATCTACATCGTCGAGGGCCTGGAACACGGGCGCTTCGCGATCGTCACCAAGACCCACCACGCGTTGGTCGACGGCATCAACGCGCTGGACATCGGGCAGGTCCTTGTCAATGACGCCCCAGGGTGGGAGAAGGACGCTCCCGACCTGTGGCGTCCCGAGCGTGCGCCGGGTGACTTTCAGCTCGTCACCGAAGCGATCGTCGAGTCCGTCAGGGCACCGGGCCGCATGATCGAGGCCATCCGCGGCGGGATGACCGAGGTCCGGGAAGTCAGCGGCAAGATGCTCTCCGGGGTCGGTTCGATCGTGTCGACCGTGGCTCGGGGCGCCGCTGCTCCAGCGCCCACATCGCCGCTCAACGCGCCCGTAGGGTCAGCCCGCCGCTTCGTCATGGTGGGCACCGATCTGGCCGACTACCGGGAGGTGCGGTCCCGACTTGCCCGAGGCGTCCACGCCGATGATGTCTCCGTCAATGACATCGTCTTGGCGTGCCTGTCTGGCGCGTTCCGGAGCTGGTTACTGACTCGTGGGGCTCCCGTCCACAGCGCGACAGTGGTGCGAGCCCTCGTGCCCGTGAGCGTGGAAACCGAGGGCAACACCGGCATCCACGATGTGTCAGCCTGCCTCGTTGACCTTCCTGTCGGGGAGCCCGCGGCATCGATGCGGCTGCACCAGATCGCCTTCCTGATGCGCCAACAGATCGAGGGCGGCCGAGCGGTGGGTGCCGACCGACTCGCACGCTTTGCCGGCTTCGCGCCGCCGACCCTGCACTCCATGGGTGCTCGCCTAGGCAGCGCGATGTCGAAGCGCCTGTTCAACGTCATCGTCACTAATGTGCCTGGGCCCCAGAGCCCGCTGTATGCCGGTGACGCCCAGATGCTGTCAACGTACCCAGTCATACCGCTCGCCAAGGGTCAGGCACTCGCGGTGGGCGTGACGTCCTACGATGGCGGGGTTTACTACGGCCTCAATGCCGACCGGGATGCCATGCCGGACGTCGATGTCCTGGGACAGAGCATCGTCGATTCGCTCGCCGAACTCACCGATGGCGCGGACTACTCGCGATGACCATGGTGCGCGTCTATGTCCCACTATCAGCGGCATCCGTGGCGGAGTTGTACGCCCTTGGTTCAATGGCCGCCCCTCCGGTGAGCGCTTTTGCAGTCACGCCCCGACTCGTGAACGTGATGCCGAGCACCGACGAGGAAGAGCGAGAGTATGCCGCCTTCCTTGCCGCCGCGGATGCTGCCTCCGCGCTCGTGGTTGAGGGCGGAAAGCCACGGGCGCGCCGCGTCGTCGCGGCCGCAGATCTGGCTGCCAGCGTCGTCTCGCCACTTCCCGCCAATGGCAGCCGTCACCTCGCAGCCGTCTCTGTGGCAGTCCCGCTGACCACCAAATCGCTCGTGTCGTTTCACCTCGACGAGAGCCCGAGTGCTGACGCCGACCTGCTGTGGTACGACATCACCGAACTTGGTGCCGTGGTGGAGTTGCTGGGGTAGCTCGCCGCACACCAGGGTCGCGACAAGGATCGCCTGGAGGCGAGTTCCCCATCCACTCAACGGCCGAGCATTCTTGCGACCATCCCGCTGAGGTGGGGGGGGGGGGGGGGGGCCCCCACGCCCCGGGGGGGGGGGGGGGGGCGGGGGGGGGGGGGGGGGGGGGGGGGGGGGGGGGGGGGGGGGTGCCCGTCCTCATCGCGCAGCGGGATCATCGGCAGAGGCATGGACACATCGCGAGGCTGGCTCTCGGTGAGGAATGCGTTGAGCGATGGCGACGCAGTCACCCGGTCGCTGAGGAACGGCTTGCGATGACCGAGGAAACGAGCAAGAACGGTCTTCGTGATCGCCGTGTGGTCGAGCACCATCCGCGTCCCGACCCCCGCGGGCACCCACGGAGACACGAGCAGCGCCGGCGCGCGCAGTCCGTAGTACGCGACCTGCGGCATGGGTTGTAGGCCTGACGGCATACCGTCGATGGCCATCTGCGGTGGGTCCCATCGTTCAGCGGCCGGCGGGGGCACGTGGCCATACCGCCCCCCGTGCTCGTCATACGCGATGATCAGGAGGGTTCTCCGCCAGAGGGCGTCGTTGCTGCGCAGCGTGCGGTAGACGCGGTCGAGGAACATCTCGCCCCGCCACATGTCTGCGGGCCGATGGTCGTCGTTTGCGGGCCAGTCGTGCATCGCCGGCTCGATCATCGTCACTGGGGCCAGGTCACCGGCGGGGACGTCTGCTCCGAGCCGGTCGAGGGACTGGATCTAGCTCCAGACAGCCAGGACGCGTAGATCCGCCACAGCACGCCGTGTCGGCTCAGGAGGTCGAACATGGTCTTCCCCGAAGCAGCGTCGCTCCCGGCCCAAGCCCGTTGTCGAGGAGCAGATCCCCGTATGCCGTCCGCCCCGCATCCCTGGTGAGCAGGTAGTTCCGGTTGGGCAGAGTCGGGCCAGGATGGCTGGAGAAGAAGCGAGTCGAGGGAGGTGTAGTGCGTCGCGAAGTGGTTGGTTGCCGGGAGGTCGTCGCCGAGGTAGAACCCGAGTGCGGCCCTGAGGGTGAGTTGCGGCACCCGGCGACCGTGGAGAGCCATGGGACGGTGCTGTCGTTAGTCATCGATTGATGAGCGGCTGGTCGAGCTCGACACGGTCTAAGCCCGACCTGTAGCCAGCGACGATCGAGTCGCCGATGGCGCGGTAGTCCACAGTGGATTGCGCCCATACCGAGAACCGGTCGTATTGCGGACCGGTCATCTCGGCGATCGGCAGCGGACGTCCGTGGCTGTCGGTGAAGTCGACTCCCGGGTGGGCAGCTACCCAGTCGCGAGGGCTTGCGCCGGGGGCGAAAGACGCTTCTGCACTGACGGCATCAGCGGCCAGTCGGCGCAGCAAGTCCTCGACCTCAGCCCGCTGCTTCCCGCCGATCACCCGCGACGTTTCGGCCGCGTCAGTGCGCAAAGAGGGGAAGATCGTCGCCGGGTCAATCTTCGTGAGTTGGTCCACCACGAGGCTCGCGAGCAGGCCAGCCCAGTTGCGTTTGAGCGGCGCCGGCACCTTGATGCTCTCCAGCGCAGCTTTCACAAGCGCCGCCGTCGCAGCCGCGTCAGCATCAAAGGCGCGCGCTCGGTCGATCAGACCCCGGCTCGTGGCTGCCGTTGCGAATCCCACGAGTTCGCCGATCCCTCTGGCGGCAGCTTCTGCTGACCGGGCATCTCCCGACCGAAGTGCGCCTGTGAAGGAGTCAGCCTGAAGGTTGATCGTAGACGTGATGACTTCAGCCAAATACCCGCGGCCGACCGCCTCATACTGGACACCCCGGCCGTCAGAGCCGAGCACCCCAAAGACAGCTCGCTGGCTGGCGAGATGAGGCAAGGTGAATGAGGTCCGGCCGTCCACCGTGACCAACCGCGTCGCCCCGACGTCCTCCCCATCAGTCGCCAGACCAGGTCGCGGAGCCGCGGTGAGGGTACGCACGAGCACATCGGGGTGGGCGACTAAAGCCCGGCTCAGCGATGGGCGGAATTCAGCCAGATAGGCATCGACTGCCCGGCGGCTATCGGGTGTCGAGGCAAGTGTTGCCGCAGCGATTGACGTCACGAACTCGCCAGTGGTCCGCACCGCTGCATCCTCGGAGAGGTCAATGACGTCAGCCATCAGCTGATCCAATGCACGGGCACACGGCACGAGCGACGCCGGGTCGACCGCAACCTGGATTCGGCGCTCCACGAGGTAGCTCAGCAGGGTCGAGTGCCCGTCGACCTCCCGCAGCAGCACGCGCCAGGCCTCACCTGGGTCGCGATATAGCTCGGTCGTGACGAGCAAAAACGGATCGCTGCCCGAGAACGCCGACCACACCTGTCCGCCAGCTTCCGCCGTCACCCCGCCGCGGGCAAGAGCGACGAGCACGTCCGGCGGCAGGGGACGTTCGGACTCCGATTGGCTCTTCGAGAAGAGCAGCGCGTGCACTTGCACCCTCGTGATCGGGTATGCCGTGACGCCATCGCTCGTGCCAGTCGGGTTCCGCATCGACTCCATCCACGCAGCGTTGAAGTCTTGTGCCTGGCTCGCCCAGCGCGGGTCGTCTCCCCATGACCGCTGGTCCACGGCCACACGCAACCCGAGCCCCAGCGTCGCCAACGCTTCGTCAGCACGCAATCGCGCGATGTGGTCACCCGGGGGGACTCGAGCCAGCCTCGTCGTGAGCGCCGTGATGCCATCCATGCCGAGCGCCGAGACCAAGGCGGCCGCGACCGCCGGGTTGCTCGTGTCGAGGGTCAGCAGCCCGTCAACGTCAGCGGTGCTCCACTCGGACCACGGCGGCCGACCCGAGAGCGCGGCAGCCACCTGTGCCGCCGCCTTCGGCTCCAGTAGGTAATGCAAGGCCATCGGGAGGCTTCTTGCCAAGGAATCGCCCCAGCTCGGCGCAGGCGCCGCGCCGGTGGGCACGCCGGGCATCAGGGGAGTGGAACGGCAGGCACGCAGCGCGGCAGCAGCCGCTTCTCCGTCCTCGGCAAGGCAACGCATCTCCGCGGTATGCCGTGCCACCAGCTCGCGCTGGGCGTGAGTCCAGTCGGCGTCGAGCTCAGCCCGAGTGACGGACGAACCAGGGTCACCAAGACCGGTGACATCGGCGGCAGCCAAGGCCACCAGTCGCCGATGTCGCTGCGCCGACACCTCCCATTGGTGCCGGAGACCTGCGATCACGGTCGTGGTCCGATCGAGGGTGGCGGCATAGGTGTTGAGCACACTCACCGCCGCCTCCAGCGCGGCCGCGAGGCCCCGGCTGGCTGCCCCCGCCCTCGTGAGTTCCTGGTCAGCAGCCGTCGCGGCAATGCCCGACCAGGTGGTGGACAAGTCCCGCGCCTGCCCACCGCGAGCCAACGTGGTGTCGGTGAGGCGCTCCGCGACTACCCGGAGGGTCGCCACGAGCCCAAAGACGGCGGCGGGGCGGCCCGCCGGCAGCGGCAACGCCGAATCAACCGCCGTCATGGATGCTCCTACAACTCACGATGGTCCCTGTGCCCGGTGACAATCCACGCACACCCAATACGTGCCAAGCCGCCATCACGCCTACGCCCCCCGCACTGCGAGACGGGCTCGTTCGTCTGCTCCCGTGTATGCCGCCGCCGCCTCGGTCACCCCGTCGCGAAGGACGTCAGCAGCGCCGGCAAGGAGCACGAGGCATTGCCGCCCGTCCGTGACGAGGGCCGACACCTCGGCGCTCAATGCTGGCGGATCTAGCGGCCCTCCGGATAGTTGGCCAACCAGAGTCGCCAGCGCCGACAGGCTCTCAGCGTCGGCCGCAAGGGACCCAGCAGCGGCGCGGCAGGCCTCGGGGTCGACTCGTAGCTCCATGACCGCACCGTAAAACGGATTCGCAACCCACCCGGGGCGTTATCCACAGACCCGGTGTCGCGCGAGATGACAGTTACTGGGCAGACTCGAGGGGCACGGTTTCGGACCAACTGCGTCATCCCGCACCGAATGAAGGGGCAGCAAAGCAGGGTTCAGCGCGCCCGAAGCCTGCTTCTCTGCCCTTTCAACGGTCAGGCAGATGGAACGCGGGCCCAGACGGCGGTGTCGGTGGGCACGACCCTGAGCTGGCCGCGAGCATCCGCCACCTCAACATCGCCCTCACCAGCCTCACCGACGACACCGGGCTCACTCACCTCACCGGCCCCACCGGACTCACCGACCTCACCAAGGTCAGACCTCACCAACACCGTCGCATCATCCTCAAGAACAACAGGTGTAGACCCGAGGTTGACCACCACGAGCAGGTCACCATTGCGGAAGGCGACGACGTCGTCCCCAAGGTCAACCCATGTCAACGTGCCCTGCCCCAGCGCATATTCACGCCGAAGCCGCAGAACCGATCGATAGAGCTCAAGAGTCGAGCCGCCGACCGCGGACTGGGCGGACACGGCATACTCCCGCCAATGCGGGGGCTGGGGGAGCCACGTCGCCCCGGAAGGTGAGAACCCGTATGCCGGCGCGTCGCCGTCCCACGGGATCGGCACGCGGCAGCCATCCCGGCCGATTGCCTCCCCGCCGGTGCGGATGAACGCGGGGTCCTGCCGTACCTCGGCAGGAAGCGTGGTGTGCTCGGGGAGGCCCAATTCCTCGCCCTGATAGAGGTATGCCGCCCCCGGTAGAGCGAGCATCAGCATCGTGGCCGCCCGCGCGCGGCGGAGCCCCAACGCCACATCGGGCTGCGGGTCATCGGGTCCGACCCCATGTGGCCGCGGCTGGTCTTGGCGCAACCCCAAGCGGCTCGCGTGCCGCACGACGTCGTGGTTGGACAGCACCCACGTGCACGAAGCCCCGACCGGCGCCATCGCGGCCATGTCGTGCTCGATGTCGGCGCGCAACGCCTTTGCGTCCCAAGCAGATTGGAGGAAGTCGAAGGCAAAGGCCTGGTGCATCTCGTCATCGCGGAGATACCGAGCCATCCGCTCTGGCGGCCAGACCCACGCCTCGGCGCACAGGATGCGGGCCGGGTCTCCGTAGGAGTCGACGAGTGCGCGCCATTCGGCGTAGATCTCGTGGACCTCGTCCTGATCCCAGTAGGGGGAGACATTGGTGGGGACGAGTTCGCCACCGTCACCGATGCCACCGAGGACGTGCTGGACGCCAGGGTGGTCGGGCAGCCCAGCTGCCTTAACGAGCCCGTGGGCGACGTCGACCCGGAAGCCGGCGACGCCGCGGTCGAGCCAGAACTGCAACACGGATTCGAACTCAGCCCGAACCTCGGGGTTGGTCCAATCAAAGTCTGGCTGGCTCGAATCAAACAGGTGGAGGTACCACTGGCCGGGCGTCCCGTCGGACTCGGTCACGCGGGTCCACGCCGGCCCGCCAAAGACCGACTGCCAGTTGTTCGGCGCCTCGGCACCATCGACCCCGCGGCCATCGCGGAAGAGGTAGCGCGCCCGCTCGGGTGAGCCGGGCGCGGCAGCCAACGCAGCCCGGAACCACACGTGTGCGCTCGACGAGTGGTTGGGCACGAGGTCAAAGATCACTCGCAACCCAAGCTCGCGGGCCCGAGCGAGCAGAGCATCGGCGTCGGCGAGAGTCCCAAAGAGCGGGTCGACATCGCGGTAATCGGCGACGTCATACCCCGCATCGGCCTGCGGCGAGGGGTAAAACGGCGACAACCACACGCCGTCCACACCAAGGTCGCGGAGGTATCCCAGCCGAGACGTGATGCCAGGCAGGTCCCCGATGCCGTCGCCGTCGGAGTCGGCAAAGGACCGTGGATAGACCTGGTAGATGACTTCGTGCCGCCACCAGTCGGTCATGCAGGGTCCTCCATTGGCTTCGGCGCGGGGGGTTCGTCGGTCGGGTCGTCGGCATTCACGAGCATGTATGCCGCCCGCACGAGGTAATCAACGAGCGCGGTCTCGTGGTCGCGAGACAACCCCAGAGTGGCAACCCCGGCGAGCATGTGCCGGAGCCAGCGATCGCGTTGCAGGGGCGTCACGGCATACGGCATATGCCGCATGCGCAGGCGAGGGTGACCGCGCTGTTCGGAGTACGTGTTCGGGCCGCCGAAGTACTGCTCGAGGAACATGCGCAGACGCACCTCGGCGGGCCCGAGGTCCTCCTCCGGATAGAGCGCGCGCAACTCAGGGTCGTCAGCGACGCCGCGATAGAACTCTCGAACCAGTTGCTCAAAGACGGGAGCGCCGCCGACCTCGTCGTAGAAACTCACCGGTCTATCGTCTCCCGCCGGGCCATGGGGCGACCGAGGGCGCCGTGATCTGGACCTCCGCTTGGTCGAGCGCCGCCTTGATCCGGTCTCGGATCACCCTTTGCACCTCGAGGTTGGCGGTCGGGATGCACTTGGCACTCACGCGGAGGGTCAACGCGCCGAGTGACATGGATTCGGTTGTCACAGTGGGTGTTTCGAGCACTCGATCATCGACGGTGGCCAGGTCTGCGACCGCTTCCTGCAGGACACGCGTGGCCTTGGCGCTGTCTTCGACCAGGGCAATCGGGACCTCGACGACGGCGGTCGACCAGCCTTGCGATTGATTGCCGATTCGGACGATCTCCCCATTGCGGATGTACCACACGACTCCCGATCGGTCCCGAATCCGGGTGACCCGCAAGGTGACATCCTGGACGGTGCCAACGACGTCACCGGTGTCAATCAGGTCACCCACGCCGTACTGGTCCTCGACGATCATGAAGATGCCGGACAAGAAGTCCTTGACCAGGCTCTGCGCGCCAAAACCCAACGCAACACCGCCAACGCCAGCAGACGCGAGCAACGGGCCGAGCGGGATGTTGAGCACCGCCATGATCGTGAGCAGGGCGATCGATGACACCGCGATGGTGACAATGCTTCGCAACACCGCACCCAGGGTTTGGGTCCGTTGGACGTAGCGCTCGTGGGCCAGTCCGCTCGCCGACGCCAGCAAGGTGCCGGCCCGGCCAGGCAGCAGCACCGTCCGCTCGGCGTGCCGCGCGCTCGCGGTTTTGACGACACGGTTGATCGCGCGGTGCAACAGCCACCGCACGATCACGGCCCCGACGAAGATCCCGAGGATCGTCAGTGGTGGCCCGATGAATTGATCGACCGCTTCGTACCAGTCCATGACCTACGACGCCTCCTCGGCCTCGCGTTCTTGGGCCCGCACCGCGGTCTCGACAAAGGACAGTTGCTCGATGACGAGGCGCCGCAGCCCAGCGTTGGCGTCTGGGTGATCGGCGAGCCATGTCCGGGTGCGATCACGCAGGGCGACGCTCGCCAGATCGCGCGGGTAGAAGTACTTCACGCAACGCTCCGCCAAGGCGAACGAGCGGCTGGCAATGACTGGCTCGAGCATCTCGTGATAACGCTCGACGAACGGTGCGAGCAGCGCTTCGGCGTCGTTGGCGCGACGGAAGCCCTTCCCGAGATGCTCCAACGCGGAGTTGCTCTGAGTGTCCTGCTCGATGGCCAGCGCCCAGGCCTCTTCCTTCGCCGCCAGGTCGGGGCGTGCGGCCAGGCACATCAGGGCGCTTTCGCGGCCGGACACGGACGGGTCGCGGACCAGCTCGGCCTCGATCTCGCTCCGTGACGCGGCTCCCGCGGCTGCGAGCCCAAACAGCAGTTCCCAGCGAAGATCCTGATCGATGGTGAGTCCCGGGAAGGCGTCCTCGCCCGCAAGTGCCGCCTGAATGCGGGCGGTGTCCTCGGGTGCCGACACAAGCTGCGCGTATGCCGTGCACAGTTGCAGTTGCGAGTCACTGCCGGGGGCGGCGGCGTCGAGGGTCTCGCGGATGACGTCGACGGCACGGGCTCGCGCGGCTGCGCGGAGGGCTGGCGGGGTGTACCAGTTGAGGGTTGCCAGCATCATCGACGGGATCTGCTTGGTCGTGAGCAGGAGGGTGCGCTGCGCCGTTGGGTGACTCTCGACCGGCAGGACGCGCAAGAGGTAGTCAAGGAAGGCGCTCGGGGCGAGCTCGCCGTCACGGAGCAACTCCCACAGCGAGCCGGTCACGAGGCTGCGGGCGAG
The DNA here is from genome assembly GCA_016715285.1 of Actinomycetales bacterium. Lineage (GTDB taxonomy): Bacteria > Actinomycetota > Actinomycetes > Actinomycetales > Dermatophilaceae > Phosphoribacter > Phosphoribacter thorii. The sequence continues at coordinate 331,302 of JADKAO010000003.1, forward strand.
CGAGTCGGTGAAGAGATCGGCCTGGGCCACCGCTGCGGCAAACGAGTCGGCGTCGAGCCGGATCTTGGCGTAGGTCAAGTCCCGGTCGTTGGGCAGCAACACGGCAGGCCGTTGCTTGCCAACGAGGCTGGGCAGTTCCGTCCGCTCCCCGTCGACGTCCACCTCGTCGTAGCCCACGTTCACCAGGGCACCATCGACGAGGTCATAGCGGCCGACCCCGACCCGGTGCGGTCGCAGCGTCGGGAACCGCGGGTCGGGCCGCTGCACCATCGCGGCACTGGTGATGACGCCCGCCTCGTCGGTCTGCACCTCGATCTCCAGAGTGCTGACGCCGGACGTCCGCAGCCAGCGCTCCGCCCAATCAGTCAGGTCACGACCAGATGCCGCCTCGAACTCCTGGAAGAGGTCACGCATGGTCGTATTGCCCCAGGCATGCTTGCGGAAATACGCGCGCAAGCCCGTGCGGAACGCGTCCCGCCCGACATAGGCGACGAGCTGCTTGAGAATCGACCCGCCCTTGGCATAGGTGATGCCGTCGAAGTTCACCGTGACGTCATGCAAGTCGCGCATATCGGCGTAGACCGGGTGGGTGTCCGGCTGTTGGTCTTGCTGGTAGGCCCAGGTCTTCTCGTGGGTGTGGAAGGTCGTCCAGGCGTCGGTCCAGTGGGTGACGTCGACCTGAGCTTGAGTCGACGCCCACTCCGCGAAGGACTCGTTGAGCCACAAGTCGTCCCACCATTGCATCGTCACCAGGTCGCCGAACCACATGTGGGCCAGTTCGTGGAGCACGGTCAGCGCGCGCCGTTCGACCAACGGCTCGGGAGCCTGGCCACGGAACACATAGACGTCGGTAATCGTCACGCAACCAGCGTTTTCCATCGCGCCCGCGTTGTATTCGGGCACGAAGATCTGGTCGTACTTCGCGAACGGGAAGGGCATGTCGAACTCCGCCTCGAGGAAGGCGATGCCTTTCTTCGTCACGTCGAAGAGGTTGTCGTTGTCGACATATTCAGCCAGCGACTGGCGGACAAAGATCCCCATCGGGATGACCGCGTCGCGACCTTGGAAGGAGTCCCACACCACGGCATACGGGCCCGCGACGACGGCGGTGATGTAGGAGGAGATCCGCGGGGTCGGCTCGAACCCCCAGGTCGCGGTCCCGTCCCCGTGCACCACGGGCTCGGGCGCGGGCTGGTTGGAGATGACGCGCCAGTGGTCGGGCACCCGCACCGTGAACGCGAAGGTGGCCTTGAGGTCGGGCTGCTCGAACACGGCATACACGCGCCGGGAGTCGGGGACCTCGAACTGGCTGTAGAGATAGACCTCGCCGTCGACGGGGTCGACCGATCGGTGCATGCCCTCGCCGCTGTTGGTGTAGCGCGCGGTCGCGTCGATGAGCAGGACGTTGTCGGCGGCCAACGCAGGCAACGCAATCCGGCTGTCCGAGAAGGCAACAGCGGGATCGATCGCCTCGCCGTTGAGGGTAATCGCCTCCACCGAATCACCGACGAAGTCGATCCACGTGCCCTGGCCAGGCTCGCGGGCACTGAACCGCACCGTCGTGATGGACCGGAATGTCGTGGGTCCCGTCGTGAGGTCGAGATCGATGTCGTAGGACTCGACGTGGACGAGGGCGGCGCGGGCGGCGGCTTCGTCGCGGGTCAGATTGGTGCCTGGCACGGGGACTCCTTGGGTGCGCGGGGCGTGACGAGCATCAGCGGGGTATGCCGTGCCGTCGCCCGAGCGCGTCGCGGGGATCGGGCTCTCGGCACGCATCCTGCCACGACGGCTCCGCTTGGCGTGATTGCTGCGTAGCTCGCGCGTGCTGTGTTCCCCAACCTCGGCGCCAGGAAGGGATGCCACAATCGCAGCCATGACGACTACATCAGCCGCCGCCCCCGACACCCGCGTCCGCATGTGGTTTGACCCGGTCTGCCCGTGGGCCTGGATGACCTCGCGCTGGCTCCTCGAGGCGGCCCAGGTGCGTGACCTCGACGTGGAGTTCCGCGTCATGAGCTTGTCGGTCCTCAATCAGGGTCGCGACTTGCCTACCGAATACCTCGAGCTCATGGAGAAGGCGTGGGGCCCGGTGCGGGTCGTCATCGCCGCCCAGCAGCAGCACGGCGACGCCGTGGTGGCGCCCCTCTACACCGCGATGGGCACGCGCATCCACCTCGGCCAGGAGAAGGATCTGCAGGTCGTCATCGAGGAGGCGCTCGCCGAGTGCGGCTTGCCCGCGACCCTTGCCGACGCTGCCGCCTCAGATGAGCGGGACGACGCCCTCCGCGCCAGCCATGAGGAGGGCATCAGCCTCGTCGGCACGGATGTCGGAACACCCATCATCGCGATCGGCGAGGTCGCCTTCTTTGGCCCCGTCATCAGCCCCGCGCCCAAGGGCGAGGCGGCGGGCAAGCTCTGGGACGGCTGTGTCCTCGTCGCCAGCACTCCCGGTTTCTTTGAACTCAAACGAACCCGTACCGTGGGACCGATCTTCGACTGACCTCTGAAAGGCATTGGGCTCAACGATGCGGGTGCACCTTGGCGGCGACCACGCGGCATACGAAGTTCAACGCGGCTTGGTTGCCTTCCTCACCGAAGGGGGCCACGACGTTGTCGACCACGGACCACGTGACTATGACGATCTCGATGACTACCCCATCTTTGTCCTGCGGGCAGCCAAAGCCGTTGCGGCCGACGCCGGTTCGCGAGGCATTGTGCTCGGCGGGTCAGGCAATGGCGAGCTCATCGCAGCGAACAAGGTTCACGGCATCCGGGCGGCTTTCGCCAACACCGTCGAGTTGGCGCAACTGGCGCGACTCCACAACGACGCACAAGTGATCGCGATCGGCGGGCGATTCACCGATCTCAAGCTGGCGAAAGAGATTGCGACGGCTTTCTTGGCCACGGACTTCTCCGAAGAAGAGCGGCACGTCAAGCGGATCGCGATGATTTCGGCCTTCGAAGACCAGGGCACGCTGCCCCCGGTGCCCAAGCGCTAGGTCACGGCTCGAAGGCACAAAACTGGCGGGTGGTGAGGATTCCTCACCACCCGCCAGTGTGTGTTCGTGAGCGAGCTGAGCTCAGTTGGCCTGGTCGAGGTTGTCGGCCACTTCCTTGGCCTTGGCCTGTGCGGTGTCGACCTGCTCGGCATACTGGCCGCCGGTCTTGTCGTCAACGAAGTCGCCAGCCTTGTCCACGGCGTCATCGACCTTGTCGCTGTTGCCCTGGACCATCTCGACGGCCTTGTCCTTGAGTTCCTCGGCCTTGCCCTTGATGTCGTCCAAAAGTCCCATGATGAATCCTTCCCTCCCGTGGCCGAGGACCCTTGCTCCTCGACTCGCCATGAACTGTAGACCCGCCAGGCACCTCCCCCTGCTTCCTGAATCGATACCCGCTGCTTCCTGATTCGATACCCGAGGGCGGTGCCGGCATCGGCGGCGGGTATCGACAGCAGCGGGCGCTCCCCGAATCGATACCAACGGGAGTCGCGGGCATCGGCATCAGGTATCGATTCGCCAGAGGCCGGCTCTACGCTGCCGCCATGGAGCACGGGCCGATCCGCACCTACAACGCTCGGCGCGGACGCCGCTCCCAACTCACCGACTCGCGGTTAAAGACCCTCCTGCCTCGGTATGCCGTGCCGCCGTTGCTCACCGGGCCTCCGCCTGGCGCCGAACGCCTCGTGGTCGAGGTGGGGTGCGGTCATGGGGACGCCGCTGTCGCCTATTGCACGGCATACCCCTCGCATTGGCTGGTTGCTCTTGACGTTCACCCGCCCGGGGTGGCCCGCATGCTGGCCGCAGCAGGTGCCGCCGGGGTGACCAACCTCGGCGCTGAACTCGGCGACGCGGTCGAGTTCCTGCGCACGCGGGTAGCGCCGGGGGCGTTAGACGCGGTTCATCTGTTCTTCCCCGACCCGTGGCTCAAGGTGCGGCACCACCGGCGACGGTTCATGTCGGCCGGGACCCTGGACCTGCTCGCCGCGCGGATCGAACCCACGGGGGAGGTGCTCATCGCCACCGATCAACTCCCGTATGCCGCCCACGTCCAGTCCGTGGTCGCGGCGCATGCCCGGTGGCAGTGCACGATTGCGGAGCGGCCCACGTGGCGGCCAGTCGCGGGCTTTGAAGCCAAAGGGATCGCGGCCGGGCGACCCATCACCGAGTTGCGGCTGACGCGCCGCTGACGGGCGTCGTGTTTAAGGGCACCCGAAGCGGCGGGTAGGCTGTCCCACCGAGACGACGTCGGAGGCTCGCGACCAGCGGAGCCGCCAGGTGACGTCACCTCACCTGCGGGCGTAGCTCAATGGTAGAGCCCCAGTCTTCCAAACTGGCTACGCGAGTTCGATTCTCGTCGCCCGCTCGGCATGGCCCCTCCGGCTTGCGTTGTCGGCTTGGGCACTGACCGGTATGCCGTGCGCATCCGGGACGGGGTATGGCGCAGTTTGGTAGCGCGTCCGCTTTGGGAGCGGAAGGCCGTCGGTTCGAATCCGGCTACCCCGACCAACTAGAGTGTTCCGGTTGCCTGAACGCGCTCGCGCGCGCCCGGGCCACCGCGTGACCACGCATCAATCACCGAAATAACCCTGCATCACCCATCGATCTGGAGTAGCTGCCGTGAAGAGTGCCCTCGAGACCCTCAGCCCGACTCGAGTCAAGCTGACCGTCGAGGTTCCCTACGAGGAGCTCAAGCCGAGCATTGACACGGCATACCAGACGATTTCTAGCCAGGTGCAGGTTCCTGGCTTCCGCCGCGGCAAGGTGCCCGCGCGGATCATCGACCAGCGGGTCGGCAAGGGCGCGGTCCTGCAGGAAGCCATCAACGAGGCGCTGCCGAAGTTCTACGGCGACGCGCTCGATGAGCACGACATCCGCCCGCTCGGCCAGCCCGAGGTCGACGTGACCGCCATCCCGGTCGAGGAAGGCGAGCCGTTCACCTTCACCGCAGAGGTCGACCGTCGCCCCGAGATCACGCTGCCCGACTATTCCACGCTCACTGCGACCGTCGACGCGGTGCCGGTCGACGAGGCCGACATCGAGGAGCGCATCCAATCGCTTCGTGAGCGGTTCGGCACGCTCAAGACCATCGAGAAGACCGTCGAGAAGGGCGACTTTGTCTCCCTCGACTTGTCCGCCGAGATCGACGGCAACGAGATCGACTCCGTCTCAGGCGTGTCCTACGAGGTCGGCGCCGGCAACATGCTCGAAGGCATGGACGAGGCTCTCGTCGGCATGAACGCGGGGGAGACCAAGGAGTTCACAGCCCCCCTCGCTGGCGGCGAGCACGAGGGCCGCGACGCCACCTGCACCGTCACCGTGCAGGCGGTCAAGGAGCGAGAGCTGCCTGAGCTCGGCGACGACTTCGCGCAGCTGGCATCCGAGTTCGACACGATGGACGAGTTGCGCGCTGACCTCGCCAAGGAAGCCGAGAAGGGCAAGCGGTTTAGCCAGGGCATGATGGCGCGCGACGCGATCATGGAGTCGCTTCTGGCCGCGATTGACGTGCCCGTCCCGGACTCGATCGTCGAGCACGAGGTCAACCACCACCTGGAGGGCGAGGGTCGTCTCGAAGACGACGAGCACCGCGCCGAGGTCGACGCCGACACCCGCAAGGCCCTCAAGGCTCAGTTCGTCCTCGACGCCATTGTCGAGAAGGAGCAGATCCGGGTCGAGCAGCCTGAGCTCATCGAATACCTCGTCCTCACCGCCCAGCAGTACGGCATGGACCCCAACCAGTTCGCGCAGATGCTTGACCAGCAGGGTCAAATCCCCGCGATGGTGTCCGAGGTCGCGCGCCGCAAGGCGCTCGCGGTCGTGCTCGCAAGCGCAACCGTGACCGACACCGACGGCAATGTCGTCGACTTGGGTGCGCTCAACCCGCGCTCGGGCGACGACGCTGACGACCAGCCGGACGACGCTGCTGAGTCGCTGGACGACGCCGACGCTGGAGAGCAGGCCTGAGCGCCAGTTCGCCCACCGAGGGCATGCCTGCTCTGTTCGACGCGCGAACGGTCGTCAACGCCAAGAACGCGGTGTATGCCGTGTTCGCCCTCGCGGGGGCGGCTTTCGCTGCGTTTGCGTCGCGACTGCCAGAAATCAAGAGCATCCTGGGGCTGTCGGCAGGTGAGCTTGGCGTCACGCTGCTGGCTGCCTCGTTGGGTTCCTTGTTGGGGCTGCCGGCTGCCGGCTGGCTTGTCCATCGGTTCGGCGCTGCGCGCACGGTCGGTGCCGGCGTGATCGTGGGGATGCTGGGCATCTTGACGATTGGGCTCGGCGTTGACGTCTTCCACTCGCGGTGGGTCGTCACCGCAGGGCTCTGGGGGGTCGGCCTCGGCGTCGGGTCCTGGGATGTCGCGATGAACATCGAGGGCGCCGTCGTCGAGCGCCATCTCGGTCACGCGATCATGCCGCGCTTCCATGCGGCCTTTAGCGGTGGGACGGTCGTGAGTGCCCTCGTCGGCGCTGCCATGGCTGCGATTGGCGCTCGGATCGTTCCTCACCTTGCGGGCATCGTCGTGTTGGCCGCGCTCGTGGCGTGGTGGGCATTGCCGCGGTTCCTTCCCCGCGGTGGCGAAGAGCAGTCGCCTGATGAAGTCCCGGAGGCGGCCACGGATCACGCGCAGGAGGCGGGACGGCATACCCCGTCTGATGCAGTCCCGGCCGCGCGCGAAGGCGCTGGCATCGGGGCGGCGTGGCGGGAGCCGCGGACGATCCTCATCGGCTGCGTGACCTTGGCGGCGGCGTTCACGGAGGGAACGGCCAACGACTGGCTGTCGGTCGCCTTTGTGGAGGGTTACCGCTTGGAGCCCTGGGCTGGGGTGCTCGGGTTCGCGACCTTCTTGTCCTTTATGACCATTGGGCGGATCCTCGGCACGTCGTTGCTCGACAAGCACGGCCGCGTGGCGATGTTGCGCGGCACCTTCGCGCTGGCCGTCGTCGGCGCGGCCATGGTCATCTTTGGCGGCACCGTGTTGGCGTTCATCGGCGCGGCGCTGTGGGGGCTGGGCGCGAGCCTCGGGTTCCCGGTCGGCATGTCGGCTGCTGCCGACGACCCGGCCCGCGCGGCGGCCCGCGTCAGTGTCGTCTCGACGATCGGGTATCTCGCGTTCCTCGCCGGTCCGCCGCTGCTCGGCTTCCTTGGCGATCACGTGGGCGTGTTGCGCTCGCTCGTGGTGGTGGGCGGGATGGTGGCGCTCGCGCTGCTGGCGGTCCCCGCCGTTCGTGAGTCGAGCCCCACCGCTGGTTCGGGAGTCTCGGAGCGTTAGCCGCGCTCGTGCTGTGAGCCGTGTCGGTGGATGGACTCTCCGCCCTCGGTGTGCGCTCACGGCGAACATGCGCGGTCCTCGGGATTCTCCCCGGGAGCACGGGCGTTAGGGTCTAAGACACGGGGAGGCGCCTAGCGAGGGCGAGCCCCGCACGCAGTTCCCCTCGACACATTTGGGAGACCAGTGGTGAGCCACGGACACGAGGTCGTCATGGCCGGCGCGCCGATGCCCGGCGGGTTGGACGATCACATTTACAACCGACTCCTCAAGGAGCGGATCATTTTCCTCGGCTCCGAGGTGCGCGACGAAAACGCCAATGCGATCTGCGCGCAAATGCTGCTGTTGGCGGCTGAGGACCCTGAGAAGGACATCTGGCTCTACATCAACTCGCCGGGTGGCTCGGTGACCGCTGGCATGGCGATCTTCGACACCATGCAGTGGGTGCCCAATGACGTCGCCACGGTCGCGATGGGCATGGCGGCCTCGATGGGTCAGTTCCTCCTGTCGGCAGGCACGCCGGGCAAGCGATATGCGACGCCGCACGCGCGAGTCATGATGCACCAGCCCTCGGGCGGCATCGGTGGCACCGCGTCGGACATCAAGATCCAGGCCGAGCAGATGCTGCACATCAAGAAGCAGATGGCCGAGCTCATTGCCGAGCACACGGGCCAGCCGTTGGAGCAGATCGAGCGCGACTCTGATCGCGACCGGTGGTTCACCGCGACCGAGGCCAAGGAATACGGCTTCGTCGACCACGTGGTCGAGCGCGCCACCAATGCCGGTCCGCGTGCGGCCAACCCGCTGACCCACGACTGACCAGCGACTGACGCCAGAGACGAGAGAGACGACAGGGCATGAACATGAGCTTTGACCAGTCCGGGCGCCTTTCGCTGCCCGCCTCGGCGCGCGGCACGGCATACCCCTCGTATGCCGCCCCGACGAGCCGCTACATCCTGCCGCAGTTCGAGGAGCGCACCTCCTACGGCATGAAGCGGCTCGACCCCTACACGAAGATGTTCGAGGACCGCATCATCTTCCTCGGTGTGCAGGTCGATGACGCGTCAGCCGACGACATCATCGCCCAGCTCATCGTGTTGGAGTCGCAGGACCCTGACCGCGACATCCTCATGTACATCAACTCACCCGGTGGCTCGTTCACCGCGATGACAGCGATCTACGACACGATGCAATACATCCGGCCTGATGTGCAGACCTTTGTGGTCGGGCAAGCGGCTTCTGCCGCAGCGGTTTTGCTGGGGGCGGGTGCTCCGGGCAAACGGTTTGCACTGCCGAACGCACGGATCTTGATCCACCAGCCGGCCCTCGCCGGTGGCGACTACGGCCAGGCCTCGGACATCGAGATCCAGGCCAACGAGGTGCTGCGCATGCGCACGTGGCTCGAGGACACGCTCGCTCACCACACCGGGCGCACGTCCGAGCAGATCGCCCGCGACATCGAGCGCGACAAGATCCTGTCGTCGGCCGAGGCCAAGGAGTACGGCCTCATCGACGAGGTCCTGATGTCACGCAAGGCGTCCGCGCAGTCCTAGCCCGAAAAGCAACACCCACATGCAGGTATGCCGTGCCGCCACGAGTTGGGGGCACGGCATACCTGCATGTGGGGTTTTGCAGCCCGTGGCTGTCAGCCCTGAGCGGACAAGGAGGCGAAGCGGGCGCGCCTCGCGTGTAATAGGAGGCAATGACGCACAGGGGAAGGTAGCGTCAGTGGGGTCGTTGGTCAGATGAGAGGACAGCCGTGGCACGCGCGAGCGAGGGCAGTGACCTGCTGAAGTGCTCTTTTTGTGGCAAGAGCCAAAAGCAGGTCAAAAAGCTCATTGCTGGGCCTGGGGTCTACATCTGCGACGAGTGCATTGATCTGTGCAACGAGATCATCGAAGAAGAACTCGCTGAGAGCTCCGACCTGGGCCTCGACGAGTTGCCCAAGCCGCGCGAGATCTTCGAGTTCCTCTCGACCTATGTCGTGGGTCAAGACACCGCCAAGCGTTCGTTGGCCGTCGCGGTCTACAACCACTACAAGCGGATCCAGGCGGGCGAGTCGCTGCACAAGCGCGGCGAGGACGCCATTGACATCGCGAAGTCCAATATCTTGCTGATCGGGCCGACGGGGTGCGGCAAGACGTATCTCGCGCAGACCCTCGCGCGCATGCTCAACGTGCCGTTCGCCATTGCTGACGCCACCGCGCTCACCGAGGCCGGCTATGTCGGTGAAGACGTCGAAAACATCCTCCTCAAGCTCATCCAGGCAGCGGACTACGACGTCAAGAAGGCCGAGACCGGCATCATCTATATCGACGAGGTCGACAAGATCGCCCGCAAGAGCGAGAACCCGTCGATCACCCGCGACGTCTCCGGTGAAGGCGTGCAGCAGGCGCTGCTCAAGATCCTCGAAGGCACGACTGCCTCGGTCCCCCCGCAGGGTGGGCGCAAACACCCGCACCAAGAGTTCATCCAGATCGACACGACCAATGTGCTGTTCATCGTGGGCGGTGCGTTTGCGGGGCTCGAGAAGCTCATCGAGGCACGGTCGGGCAAGAAGGGCTTGGGGTTCGGTTCCGAGTTGCACACGGTCAAGGACGAAGGCCAGTCCTATGGCGAGGTCATGCCCGAAGACCTCATGAAGTTTGGTCTCATCCCCGAGTTCATCGGTCGGCTGCCGGTCATCACCACGGTCACCCCGCTCGACCGCGACGCTCTCGTGTCGATCCTGACCCAGCCCAAGAACGCGCTCGTCAAGCAGTACCAGCGGATGTTCGAGATCGACGGGGTCGAGTTGGAGTTCCAGCCCGACGCCCTGGAGGCCGTCGCCGACCAGGCGTTGTTGCGCGGCACGGGGGCACGGGGACTGCGCGCCATCATGGAAGAAGTCCTCCTCCCGGTCATGTTCGACGTCCCGAGCGAGGACGACATCGCGCGCGTCGTCGTGACAAGCGAAGTCGTCCGCGACAACGTCCTGCCCACGATCGTTCGTCGCGACCCCGCGCCTCCGGTGGCCAAGCGACCCCGTCGCACCGCCTGAGGTCAACCCCTCGCGGCTGACCCCGAGCGTCGGCGCTTGGGAGTAGGACCTCGATCGACAAAGAGCCACTGATCGGGGAGTTCTTTCCCCGGCTGCCACGCGTACTCCGGCAATGCGAGCCCACGTTCGATGCCCACGATGTCCGTTGGCGCGAGGGTCCACGACTCGACATCGACGCGATCAGCGTCAGCGTGGTCAGTCCACACGCGTGGGAATCCTCGCGGCCGCACCATGACGTCGAGCGCTCCTCCGGCCGAACTCGCATCAGCCTGCAGCCACGCGAACTCGCCAGCTGCATGCGGCCCGTCGACGACGGCAACGAGACGCACGGTGCGAGGCTGATCCCACCCGTAGTGCTCCACACTGCCTAGCTTCATCACGACTCCATCCTCGCTGCAGGTTGCTTGCAGGTTGCCCGCAGAACGTGTCTCGGTCGGTGTCGTGGCCGTCCAGAACCAGCACGCCGATCCTCGGGCGCTGACGCACCGTTGCTAGCATCCCTCAGGTCCCTGAAAGGCGGCGAGATGACGACACCATTCGGCCTTGTCGTCGGGCAGCGCAGCCCGGTTCAAGGCGGCGAGACAACGTGTGGCCCCGCTGCGCTCACGGTCGCCAGGATGCTCGCCGATCCAGTTGTGGCGCAATGGATTATCACTGGAGCGTCAGCCGCTAACGCTTTTGGTGATCTCAGCGGGGACTCGCCATCGGCGCGGTTCACGGCATACGAGCGCCTTGTGCATCGCCGGGTGACGCGCGCTGCCGCGCCCGGTGGGGGGTGGCAGCTTCCGTGGCCGCGCGCGTTAGGCACGCCGCCTTGGGCAGTATGCCGTGAGCTTGAGACGATTGCTGGCGGTCGACGGGTGCGTTATCGCTGGGTCGTGATCCGGGGGAGGTCACGCACTCGCCAGCAGGAGGTGTTGGCCCACTGGGCGCGACACCTCACGCCCGGTCAGCCAGGCGTGCTGTACGTCGGTCACTCATGGTTGCCACGACACATCGTGCTCGCGGTGCCCACGGACGGCGGGACGGTGATCTACAACCCGGCAACAGGGGGCGTGACTCTCCTTGATCTCACGGACGGCAGCGTGTCGTGGATGGCCGGGTCAGGGTGGCCGATTGCCTGGTTTGCGGTGGCTGCCGTCGGAGCCACGCCCAGTCACACCACGGTTTAGCGCTGATCCGGCAGCTCAGTCGGTGGCTCATCTGCCGGTGCAGCCGTTGCCTCTGCGACCAAGGTGGCGTAACCCCGGTTGGCGCGTCGGGCTTCGGCAACACAGAGTGCGGCCGCGCCCAGCGGAAGGAGCACGATGACCCGCTGGGGCCAGGAGCCCTGCGCGAAGCCCAGCGTCGCCACCGCAGTCACGACGAGCCCGCCCACGACCAGGAGGGTCGCGGCAACCCGCGAGATCGCGCGATCCCGGGTCGGTTTCGTCGCGGCGAGGAACGCGCCCCCGGTCATCAAGGCAAAGGACAACAGAGCGCCCCCGACGCCGGTCAAGACAAAGCAGGCAGCAGTCGCTTTGTCCCGATCGGCCGGCTTGGCCGTCAGCGTGAGCGCAAAGACACCGGCGGCGAGGAAGACGACGGCCGCAAGGAGCACCACCGAGACCGTGACCCACCCCGCCGTACTTGGTTGACGGTGAGGCGCCCCTGCGCGGTTGTGTGCCATGGGCCCATCTAACAGCGAAGTGTCATCAGGCGACGACGCTAGCTTCGGTGCGTCCGCAGCTGGTCAAGCGCGCGTCGGGTGAGGTTGGATCCAGAGGTGGATCGGCGGCGATAGGGTGCGGAAGCCAACATCCGATCTCAGGGGGATCACATGGTCGATTTTCGAGTACAAGAACAGGGGCTGCGGGATTTCGCGACGCAGCTTGAAGTGCTGGAGGCCGCCTCACGCAGGGCCGTGGCCTACACCGACCACACCAACATGAGTGCCCAGTCCATGTCTGGCTCGGTGCTTCAACGGGTGGTAGAGGCCTGCCACGCCGTTCAACCGACGCTGTCTAGCGTCTTTGAGCGGCTCTACGACCTGTCTGGACGGGGCGCTGACGAGATCCGCCGATCGGCGACGTACTACGAGAAAGCCACCGACCAAGCGGCTGCCGAGTACGAGCGGCAACAGATGGCGCCTCAGCCGATCCGGCAGGGGGGACCCCGATGAACGATCCCAGCACCCTGCTCGTCACCCCTGTGGCTCAAGAAATTGTGCCGGACTTCATCGACCGGGTCCTGCGCGCCCCGGACTGGCTGTCACCGAGCCACTGGCTCTTTTGGATCGTCGAACAGCTCGGCGGCGCCAACCTGTCGGCTGACATGGCGAAGTTCGCAGCGGGTGACTGGAGCGTCGTCGGGCGCGCCTCAGACGCGCTGACTCACCTCGGCAACTTCACCACGGCCGCCGCTAACGGCATCCGGGAAGATGCCCGCCCGCTTGACGCAGCCTGGGACGGGTATGCCGCGGACGCCGCCCAGAGCTACTTCGCTCACCTTGCGACGGTCTTGGGTGAGATGGAGAAGGAGCTTGACCGCATGTCTGCAGACTTGCGCGAGACGGCCTTCGGGATCAAGTCCGTGTGCGAGGCGATCGCGAGCAGCATCGAAGCGCTCTACGACGTCGTCATTGCACTCAACGTCGAGGCCGCCTGCGCGATCGCTGGCGCCGAAACGGTCGTCATCAGCCTCATTTGTGGCGGCATCGGGCTGATCACTGCCGCCGAAGGAGTCCGGTTGGTCCTGGCAATCGGTGAGGGCTGGGGCAAGGCGATGCTTTTGGCCGACGCTATCGGCGGGATCATCGCAGCCAGCCTGGGGACGCTGCAGAGTCTCCATGCAGTCCGGATGCCGGGCAGCTACGTCAACGAAGGAATCCCAGCCTCATGACCGCAGACTCGACCGACCAGCCGGCGCCCCTGTTGCCGACCTTCGCCAACAACCCGGGGGCGGATTACCGGCTGCGGCGCTCGCTCGGGCGATTGCGGGACCAGACCTCCAACGAGTCTTTGCGCCGCAAGATCAACGACGTGTTAGAGGGCAGGTCGACCCTGCGCGCACTGTCTGATGACCCGGAGTTCCAGGAGTTCACGAGGCCTCGAGCGCAGCGCACCTTCTCGGTCTGGAGCCGCATGGACCAAGCCGACAAGGACAAGCTCGTCGAAGAAGCACAGGCCCAACACGAAGCGCGACTTGCGCGTGCCAAAGCAGCTGGCTCGCGCGACGCATACTTCGACGACAACGAATAGGTGGCAGGGCGGGGAGAGCCCCGTTAGCGAGGTGTTTTCTCCACCGGGACGAGGGTCGCGTCCCGGACCTCGATTGCCTCGGAGACGGCATACGTGAGGATGCCGATGCGTCCGGTCGCGCGGAGGTCACCTTCTGCAGCCCGCACCGCATCGAGAACCGACGCCGGGCCCGCGAGGGTCATCGACGGGATTTCGGCGCGCATGCCGACCTTGGCTTCGGACTTGGTCTTGCGGACTGCGGCGAGGGCCTGACCCACTCCTGCCAGGAGCCCGGTGTTACCCGAGGGCCCCTCCGTGAGGGCATCGCCCGGCGACGGCCACGGTTGACGATGCACCGAGCCGGACTTCCACCACGACCACACCTCTTCGGTGACATAGGGCAGGATCGGCGCAAAGAGCCGCAGGAGCACATCGAGCGCGATCCGCAGCGCTGCGCGAGCCGATGCCGCAGGCGCCTCGCCCTGCCCACCGTAGGCCCGGTCCTTGACGAGTTCGAGGTAGTCGTCGCAGAACGTCCAGAAGAATGACTCGGTGAGCTCAAGCGAGCGGGTGTAGTCCCACCCCTCGAAACCCGTTGTCGCAGAACGCACCACGTCAGCAAGTGCAGCGAGCATCGACAGGTCGAGCGGCTCCGTGACAGAAGCCGCGAGGTCACCCTCAACCTCGCCAAACGAGAGCGCGAACTTGCTCGCGTTGAGGATCTTGATGGCGAGCCGCCGACCGACCTTGATCTGACCGGGGTCAAAGGCAGCATCCGTGCCGAGCCGTCCGGAGGCTGCCCAATAGCGCACCGCGTCAGCCGAATGCTCGATGACGAGCGCCTCGGGCGTCACGACATTGCCCTTGGACTTGCTCATCTTCTTGCGGTCGGGGTCGAGGATCCACCCCGAAATCGCGGCATTGGTCCACGGCACCGAGCCGTGCTCGTGGTGCGCGCGAACGATGGTCGCAAAAAGCCACGTGCGGATGATGTCGTGCGCCTGCGGACGGACATCCATGGGGAAGATCGCCCCAAAGAGCTCTGGGTCGCCGCGCCAGCCGCCAGCAATCTGCGGGGAGAGTGATGACGTCGCCCACGTGTCCATGACATCGGGATCGCCGACGAAACCACCCGGCATACCGCGCTGCGCCTCATCGAATCCTGCCGGTGCCTGGGCAGCCGGGTCGACCGGTAGCTGGTCCTCAGCGGGCACGAGCGGGTGCGCGTAGTCGGGTTCGCCGTCGGCGTCGAGGGGGTACCACACCGGGATCGGCACACCGAAGAACCGCTGCCGGGAGACCAACCAATCGCCATTGAGGCCCTGGACCCAGTTCTCGTAGCGCGCCCGCATGAAGCCCGGGTGGAAGTCGATCTCGCGACCGCGCTCGACCAGTGCCGCATTGAGGTCGGAGTCACGGCCGCCATTGCGGATGTACCACTGACGCGAGGTCACGATCTCCAGGGGCTTCTCGCCGCGCTCATAGAAGTTGGCCTTGCGCTGGGTGGGGGTGGGTTCGCCGTCGAGGTCGCCGGACTCCCGCAGGGCGCTCACGATCGCTTCGCGGGCAGCGTATGCCGTTGCGCCGGTGAGTTTCGCGGCATACAGGTCGGCGCCCTCACCGCGGAGCCACTCAGGCGTCTCGCGCTGGAGGCGACCCGTGCGGGTGATGATCGAGCGCATCGGCAACTGCAACTCACGCCACCAGATGACGTCGGTGAGGTCACCGAAGGTGCAGCACATCGCGATGCCAGCGCCCTTGTCGGGCTCGGCGGCGGGGTGGGGGAGGACGGGCAGCTCGACGCCGAAAAGGGGCGAGCGCACGGTCGTGCCAAAGAGCGGCTGATAGCGCTCGTCGTCCGGGTGCGCGATCAGGGCCACACACGCGGGGATGAGCTCGGGGCGGGTGGTCTCGATGAAGATCGGGCCGCCTGCGCCATGGAAGGCCACCCGGTGATAGGCACCCGGGTAGTCGCGGGCTTCGAGTTCGGCCTGGGCCACAGCCGTCTGGAAGGTGACATCCCAGAGCCCGGGAGCCTCGGCCGAATAGGCCTCTCCCCGAGCAAGATTGCGCAGGAACGCTTGCTGCGCAGTCGCCCGAGAGTGCTCATCGATGGTGCGATAGGAGATGTCCCAGTCGAGCGAAAAACCCATCCGACGGAAGAGTGCCTCAAACGCCTGCTCGTCCATCACGGTCAGCTCGTCGCACAACTCGATGAAGTTCTGCCGGCTGATCGGCACTTCGTCAGCAGCCTTGGTCGAGGTGCGATTGCCGTTGAACGGCGGCACAAACGACGGGTCGTAGTGCAGCGCTGCGTCGCCGCGCACACCGTAGTAGTTCTGGACCCGCTTCTCGGTCGGCAGCCCGTTGTCGTCCCAGCCGATCGGGTAGAAAACCTCGAGGCCCGCCATCCGCTTGTATCGAGCCATGCAGTCGGTGTGCGTGTAGGAGAACACGTGCCCCATGTGCAGCGAGCCCGATGCGGTCGGCGGGGGAGTGTCGATCGAGAAGATCTGGCTGCGAGGGCCGGCGAGGGCGCGCTCACGGTCAAACCGGTAGGTGCCTTCGGCCTGCCATACCTGTCCCCACTTCTCTTCGAGGCCATCGAGCGTCGGACGCTCAGGGATCGAAGTGGGACGTGCGGCAGGCGTGCTAGTCATGCCGAGCATCTTCCCAGAAGCGCGACCTGAGCCTGAACATGTTTAGCGCGGGCCCGAGGGGTGAACTGCGAGCGTTCAGGATCCGCCGCGGATCGTGCGCTCGAGGTAGCTATCTGGCCTCCTCGGGAAGAGCGCCACCCAGACGCAGAAGACGAAGGTCACACCCAAAGTGGCCCACGTGACAAACAGCGCGGCAGTCTCCGCCGCGCTGGCACCCGAGGCGCTATGGACGATCCATCCCATGACGCGACCCAAGAGGAGCGCGAACAAGCCGCCTAGCAGCATGACTGGCCAGAGGTTGATCAGACGCGTCAACCGGCTCATCTGCGGCCCCGCCTCGGCTTCGAACCGCGCCCGTACGACAGGAGCATCATCCTGTGGTCCAGCAGCTGCGATGAGGCGCTGCTCGATCGCCTCGTGGCGATGCTCGTCGCGGCGCAACTTCGCCCGCGGATAGGCAATCGCCACCACCAGAGCAAAGCCGGCCACTAGGCCGACGATCCCGAGGTCACTCAACACGCCGCGGCCAGGTTGGCGGGCGTGGTTGGTCGCCATCTCCGACACGGCCACACTGATCGGCAGGACGAGCACGAACTGCCACCAGCCGCCCACCGGCCCGAAAGCAGCGGCGAGAGCCAACGGCATACCCCACCGGCCGTCGCGCCACGAGGTCTGATCGGAGGGCGGCGCCGCGGGAGCCTTGCGAACAACGAGCGGCGCGATGCTGTCCTTCTTCTCGAATCCCACCCGGGGGTCATCCTCATCAGCGAGCACAGTGACCTCGACCGGGCGACCCGATCGGACTCCGCAGGCTTCGGCAAACGCCCGTGCTCGCCGTGGCCCGACCAGCCATATCGACGCCAACGTGGCGAGGTAGGCCAGAGCGATCGCCACCCACACCAGTGGCACCAAGACAATGAACACACCGAGATAAACGCGAATCGAGATCGCTGTTTTCGAACTTGGACGCCACACCGCGACCAGCCACGAGGCCAGGTCGATCCACACGCGTAGCCACCAGGCGGTCACGAAGAGGGCCGGCGTTGCCGCCGCCGCGCCGGAGCGCACATCCCGGGCAGCGAGACGGGCGATCTCCGCCTCCTGGAAGGCGGCCCCCGTGTCCGCCAGCGCGAGCGAGCTGGGAGGGGGGACGACGGCATACCGGTGTCTCATGGCATCGACCACGAGTGGGCGGTCGCCCATGCCTGGAGCTTGATACCACGCGGGTGCCTTCGCGGGGTCGAGTACACCAGCCTCGGTCGCCACCAGGGTCAACGTGCGCACCCGATTGAGAGACACGGGCGTGGCGCGGCCGGTGCGCTCGGCGAGGGCAAGGGCTCGATGAGCGGCATACACGGAGAGGACCACGATGAGGCACCCGGCCGCGAGGCCCCACCACGGCAGCCAGTCGCCCAGCGAAAAGGACACGGCATGGGTGCGCATCCGCAGCAGCACCATCACCACGACCGGGACCCCCGCGGCGGCGATGGTGATGAGGACGCTGTGCAGAATCCAGACCAGCGCCGCGCGCACCATCCCTAGCAGTGACATGCCCGTTCCCCTCCCGAGGATTCCCAGGACGCTCCCGAGACTTGGTGAGCCTTTTTGAGACAGCGTGAGTATGCCGTCTGCCGCCTAAGGTGGGTGCGTGGATCTCGTCTATTGGCCGGTCATCGGGCTCGCGCGCACCGTGTTCTTCGCGCAGGGCCTGCGCTTCACCGTGACCGGGACCGAGCACGTGCCCCGAAAGGGTGGGGCCGTCATGGCGATCAACCACACGGGGTACCTCGATTTTACGTATGCCGGGTACGCGGCACTCCCAGCACGACGCCTCGTGCGCTTTATGGCCAAGGAGTCAGTTTTTGCACATCCCGTGAGCGGTCCGGTGATGCGGGGGATGAAGCACATTCCGGTCGACCGGACGGCTGGCGCTGCGGCCTACCGAAAGGCCGTTGATGCCCTGCGCGGTGGCGAGATCGTCGGGGTCTATCCCGAGGCGACGATTTCGCGGTCCTTTGAACTCAAGGAGTTCAAGCCCGGGGCTGCGCGGATGGCGCAGGAGGCTGAGGTGCCTATCTTGCCGACTGTCATCCTGGGTGCCCAGCGGGTCTGGACCAAGGGCCAACCCAAGAACATGGGGCGGTCCAATACCCCGATCTACATCTCCGTTGGCGAACCTATGACTGTGACGCCCCACGAAGACCCGGTCGAGGCGACTGCTCGGCTCAAGGCGGCCATGGCGGCGCAGCTAGATGCCCTATGGGCGGCATACCCGCCGATCCCGGAGAGCGAAGCGCATTTCATCCCGGCTGTGCGTGGAGGGAAGGCGCCGACGCAAGAAGAAGCCGACGTCATCCACCGAGCCGACGCCGAGAAGCGCCGTGAAGCCGCGCGGGTCAAGGCCGAGCAAGCAGCGCAGGCAGCCCAAACAGCTCAGTCAGGACAGCCGCTCAAAAAGAAGCGGTTCCGTGGCTAGGCAACAACGCGAACCCCAGGGACCGCCGCCTCCTCCAGCAGTCCAGAAGCTCCGGATCCGCTACGCCAAGCGCGGTCGGTTGCGGTTTTCGTCGACGCGGGATTTCCAGCGGGCGCTGGAGCGGGCACTGCGGCGCGCGCAGATGCCGATCGCGTTCTCAGCGGGCTTCCATCCGCACCCCAAGATCTCCTACGCCAATGCAGCCTCGACAGGCACCGCGAGCGAGGCCGAGTACGTCGAAGTCTCGCTGACAGAGCGGCGCGACCCCGACGTGGTGCGGGCGCTGCTCGACGAGGCGTTGCCCGTGGGCCTGGACGTCGTGACCGTAGTCGAGGCGCCGACAGGAGCGCTCGCCGATCTCCTCCAGGCCAGCGATTGGGTGGTCGCGTTCCGAGGGTTGCAGCCGGCCGCCCTCCACGACGCGGTCGCCCGGTTCCTCGCCGAAGACGGCGTCGACGTCACCCGCATGCTCAAGACCGGCCCGCGGACTTTTGATACCCGAAGTGCCGTGGTGACGGCATACGTCACTGACCGAGACTCGCAGCCGGACCTAGCCGCGCTCGTGCTAGGTGAATGTGCGATACTCCGGATGGTCGTTCGGCACACCACACCCGCCGTACGCCCCGACGACATTCTCACCGCGCTGCGTGCAGTCGCCGGTCTGGAGCCGCCGACACCACCCCTGGTGATCCGGCTGGCCCAAGGCCCGCTGCGAGGCGACAGCACGACTGTGGCCGATCCGTTGGCCGTGGCCGAGGAAACCGTCGGCGACTGACGCAAGGGCCGCGCACCCCGCGCGAACTGTGCTGGTCGTAGCGAAACGACTTCCGTCGTGCCGTGTCCGCGGCGACGACGACGCTGACCGCGCGCCGCGCGGTGACGAGGGGCCGCAGGCTCCGCAGGTGTGGGCGTCGCCGCGTGGGTGACGAGAGGACGCCACATGGCATCCACCGAAGACCTGTTTTCTGCACCCGACGGCGCCGCCTCCGGTGCTGCTGAGACCCCAACCGGCGAGGGTATGCCGTTCGCCTCGACCGAGCCGCCCACGGTAGTGGCTGACTCGTCGCTTGAGCCCACCGCCGCGGGTGAGCCGATGGCGGCTGCGGGGCCAGCTGCCGCGCCATTGCGTCAGCGCCGACCCCGCAAGAAAGCGGCCGCTCCAGTCCTGGCGGCCGAACCGGCCGTGAGCCCCGACCACGCTGCGATGGAGCCGCACGCCGCCGACGTGCCGGCAGCGGCTGAACCGCAGGAGGCTGCGTCGGCATCC
Organism: Actinomycetales bacterium; assembly: GCA_016715285.1. GTDB lineage: Bacteria > Actinomycetota > Actinomycetes > Actinomycetales > Dermatophilaceae > Phosphoribacter > Phosphoribacter thorii. The sequence continues at coordinate 351,224 of JADKAO010000003.1, forward strand.
GTCGCTGCCGAATCCACAGCTCCAGCCAAGACGCCACGCAAGCGCACCAGTCGCAAGAAAGCTGCCGTCCCGCCCGCTGAGCCGGCAATGGTCGTCGAAGAGATTGTTCCGGCCGACGACTCGGCTGCTGATGGACCCACGCGCGCTGATGAGAGTGCGGCAGATCTCAGCAACGCTGTTGACGCAGAGGCCACCGATCTCGAGGTCCCCGATGTCAGCGACGAGGCCGTCGACGCGACGGTCGAGAGCAGCGGCGCGGACACGGCATACCCGCCGGTTGTTGTGCCGAGCTTTGGCCTGCTGTTCCAGGCTCCTACGCCGCCACCCGCTCCTGCCCGTCGCGCTTCGCGCCGCGCGAGTTCGCCGGTCGCGACCGTTTTCGAACCGCCCGTGATCGAGCCCAGTGACCCCACGGCCGCGGACCCTGAGGGCGTGGACGACGAGCTCACCGACGAGCTCGACCCAGGCCACCTGCCCGACCCCGCTGCAGCTGAGGATGGGGACGAGGTCGGCCCGGCCGGCCGTCGCCGTCGCCGTCGCGGCGGCAAGGGGCGCCGCCCCCGCACGACTGATGACGCGGGCGAGGGATCCGAGGACTCGACCGCGATGCCTGATGGCGATGCGGTCAGCAGCGAGTCCGAGGGCGACAATGAGTCCGAGAGCGACACTGACGCTGGCGATGGTGTCGACGAGGCTACCGGCGCAGGCGCCACTCGGCGGCGCACCCGTCGCCGCCGCCGGACGGGCACGGGGACGACCACCGATGCGGACGATGCCCCAGGGGTTGTCACGCGGGTGCGTGCGCCGCGCCCGGAGCGCGACGAGGTCACCGGCGTCCGCGGCTCGACCCGCCTTGAAGCCAAGCGCCAGCGCCGCCGCGAAGGCCGCGAAGCTGGCCGCCGCCGCACGATCATCACCGAGGCCGAGTTCCTCGCGCGTCGGGAGAGCGTCGAGCGCGTCATGGTCGTGCGGGCGATCGAGGGTCGGACCCAGATTGGCGTGCTCGAGGACAATGTCCTGGTCGAGCACTATGTGTCCCGCGAGACGACGACCACCATGGCCGGCAATATCTACCTCGGCCGGGTCCAAAACGTCCTGCCTTCCATGGAGGCCGCCTTCGTCGACATCGGTCGCGGGCGCAATGCCGTCTTGTATGCCGGTGAAGTCAACTGGGACGCGGCGGGCTTGGAGTCCGGCAATTCCAAGCGGATCGAGAATGCTCTTGAGTCTGGTCAGTCTGTCCTCGTGCAGGTCACGAAGGACCCGATCGGTCACAAGGGTGCGCGGCTGACCTCGCAGATCTCACTGCCCGGTCGTTACCTCGTCTATGTTCCCGACTCGTCGATGACGGGGATTTCGCGCAAGCTGCCCGACACTGAGCGAGCGCGGCTGAAGCGAATCCTGCGCGATGTTGTGCCCGAGTCCGCTGGAGTGATCGTGCGCACGGCCGCCGAGGGTGCCTCGGAGGAGGAGCTGCGTGCTGACGTCGAGCGCTTGACGGCGATTTGGGAGCGCATCAAGGCCAAGGCCGAGGCGGCGACGACAGGCCGCAGGGGCAAGAGCAGCGGCAACGCACCGACGCTCTTGCACGGCGAGCCCGACATGACCGTCCGGGTGATCCGCGATGTCTTTAACGAGGACTTCACCCAACTGGTCGTTTCTGGTGATCGGGCCTGGTCCGAGGTCAGTGACTATGTCGCGTCTGTCGCTCCGGATCTCGCGCCGCGGTTGGTGAAGTGGACGGGCGAGACCGACATCTTTACCCACTACCGAATCCACGAGCAGATCGCCAAGGCGATGGACCGCAAGGTGTGGCTCCCGTCGGGTGGCTCGCTCGTCATTGACCGCACCGAGGCCATGACGGTCGTCGACGTCAACACCGGCAAGTTCGTGGGTTCAGGCGGCAACCTCGAAGAGACCGTCACCCGCAACAACATCGAGGCCGCCGAAGAAATCGTCCGTCAGCTGCGGCTGCGCGATATCGGCGGGATCATCGTCATCGACTTCATCGACATGGTCCTCGAATCCAACCGAGACCTCGTCGTCCGGCGCCTGCTCGAATGCCTCGGCCGCGACCGGACCAAGCATCAGGTCGCCGAGGTGACGTCGCTCGGGCTCGTGCAAATGACCCGCAAGCGGGTTGGCTCGGGTCTCATCGAGGTCTTCTCCGACAGCTGCGATCACTGCAATGGGCGTGGCTACGTCATCCACACGGAGCCGATCGAGCGCCCCGGAGGAGCTCCCGCGGACCCCGACACGGCTCCGTCCAGCGGCGCGACCAATGCGTCGGGCAGCGGAAGCGCGCCGCAACGGTCGCGCACTCGTCGTGGACGCTCCGGTATGCCGTCCGACCAGCTCCCAGCGAAGCTCCCGGTGCCTCCGCCTGGCGGCCCGACGCCCGCGCAGATTGCGGCCGCTGCTCACGCTGCTGCTGTGAAAAGCAATGAGGCGCAGGCGCCCGTCGAGCAGGCTGCTGATCTAGCTGAGATTGACGTGCCCAAGGCTGATCTCGTTGAGGTGGACGTGCCCCAGGATGAGTCCACTGAGGTTGCGCTCGGGATTGATGTCGAGGTGGCTACCGCGGCCGTCGAGGCACCCACCGTGGAGACTGAAGCAGCTGCACCGGACGTCACCACTGCGCCTATGAGTGGTCGCGCTCGTCGACGCCGTGGGCGGGTGGTCGCACCTGCTGGTCCACCACGAGTGGGCGACGGCTCGCCGACCTCCACGAGCGGCGAATAGACCCTCGGCTATGCCAACCGTGCGTCAGGAATCCCGGCTGGCATAGCCGGACGCTTCACGGCATACCCGCGGTTTGGTTGCGGGTTCGCGCTGCGGCTAAGCTATCCCCTCGGTGCGCCCACCGATCTGTGCCCCTGCGTCCCCGCAGGCTGCTACGTGACGGTTCCCGAGAGCGCGCGCCCTTGTGAAATGGAAGAGAGTTACGACGTGTACGCGATTGTTCGCGCTGGCGGTCGCCAGGAAAAGGTCGCCGTGGGCGATGTCTTGCTCATCGACAAGGTCGACACCGCCGTCGGCGAGAGCTTCTCGCTCCCGGCGCTGCTCCTCGTCGATGGTGACAAGGTCACCACGGATGCAGCAAAGCTGGCCAAGGTCTCCGTGACCGCCGAGGTCGTCAAGCCCGCCAAGGGCCCCAAGATCATCATCCACAAGCACAAGAACAAGACCGGCTACCACAAGCGTCAGGGCCACCGTCAGCCGCTGACCCAGGTCAAGGTCACGGCCATCACGGCCTGACAGCCACCGAGACCAGAGAGAAGGCACTGACATGGCACACAAAAAGGGTGCGTCCTCGACCCGCAACGGTCGTGACTCAAACGCACAGCGCCTCGGCGTGAAGCGCTTCGGCGGTCAGCTCGTCAACGCGGGCGAGATCATCGTCCGCCAGCGTGGCACGCACTTCCACCCCGGTGATGGCGTGGGCCGCGGCAGCGACGACACGTTGTTCGCCCTCGTCGCCGGAGCGGTGAAGTTCGGCACCAAGCGCGGCCGCAAGACCGTCAACATCGAAACGGTGGACGCGCAGTAGTTTCATTCTCGCGAAGGGGCGGACCGGTTCGGTCCGCCCCTTCGGTTTGCCGCGGCATACCATCGGCTGGAGATCCCACGCCGGGACGCAACGAAAGCAGGAGCACACCCCATGGCCTCGAACTTTGTCGATCGGGTGGTCCTGCACGTCTCCGCGGGCGACGGCGGGCATGGCGTCGCGTCCGTGAAGCGGGAGAAGTTCAAGCCGCTCGGGGGCCCTGACGGCGGCAACGGCGGGCGTGGTGGCTCGGTTGTGCTGCGGGTCGATGCTTCCGCGACCACCCTCTTGGACTTCCACCACCACCCGCACCAGAAGGCCCCCAATGGCAAGCCAGGTGCGGGGGATGAGCGCAGCGGGGCGGACGGCGCCGACCTCGTGTTGCGGGTTCCCGAGGGCACGGTGGTCAAGGACACCGCCGGCGAGGTCCTCGCTGATCTCGTGGGCGCCGGCACCGAGCATGTCATCGCGCGTGGTGGCCGCGGTGGTCTCGGCAACAAGGCGCTCGCGTCACCGAAGCGCAAGGCGCCTGGGTTCGCCCTCCTTGGCGAGCCCGGCGAGTCGCTCGACATCGTCCTGGAGCTCAAGACCCTCGCCGATGTCGGCCTCATCGGCTTCCCCTCGGCGGGCAAGTCGTCGCTCGTCTCGGTTATGTCGGCCGCACGGCCCAAGATCGCTGACTACCCCTTCACGACTCTCGTGCCCAACCTTGGCGTCGTCACCGCAGGTGACGAGCGCTACACCGTCGCGGATGTGCCTGGCCTCATCCCCGGGGCGCATGAGGGCAAGGGGCTGGGCCTGGAGTTCCTGCGGCACATCGAACGCTGCTCGGTGCTCGTCCACGTGATCGACTGCGCCACGCTTGAGGCCGACCGCGACCCGATGTCCGACCTCGACGCGATCGAACGTGAGCTGTCGCTCTATGTCTCCGACGACGACCTCGGGGGCCGGCCGCTCGCCGAGCGCACCCGCATCGTCGTGCTCAACAAGGCCGACGTCCCCGAGGCGCGGGAGTTGGCCGAGTTCGTCAAGCCGGATCTCGAGGCCCGTGGGCTTGAGGTCTACATCGTCTCGGCGGTCGCTCGCACGGGCTTGCGTGAGCTTACCTTCGCGTTGGCGCGTCACGTCGCAGCTGCCCGTGCGGCTCTTCCCGAGATCGTTCGGACTCGAGTTGTCTTGCGGCCCAAGGGGATTGACAACAGCACCTTCGAGGTGCGCCGCGAGGAGACACCGGACGGACCGGCATACCGGGTTGTGGGAGAGAAGCCCACGCGCTGGGTGCGGCAGACCGACTTCTCCAACGACGAAGCCGTGGGTTACCTCGCTGACCGCCTCACCAAGCTGGGGGTCGAGGAGGCCCTCTTCAAGGCGGGCGCGGTCTCGGGTGACACGGTCCTCATCGGCCCGGACGAGGACGCGGTTGTCTTCGACTGGGAGCCGACGATGAGTCCCGGGGCTGAGTTGCTCGCGGGACCACGCGGCACCGACCTGCGCCTCGAGCAGTCCTCGCGGCCCACGCGCGACGAAAAGCGAGAACGGCAAAAGGAGAGGTATGCCGCCCGCGCGGCCACCCAGGCCGAACTCGACGCCGAGCGTCGGGCTGGTCACTGGGCGACTGCTCGCGACGAGGACTAGCTCGGTCGCTCTAGACTGACTCACCGTGCCCAGATCCGCCGTAGCCCGTGCTCGCAGGCTGGTCGTCAAGGTCGGATCGAGTTCACTGACCAGCCCTGATGGTCGACTCGACGTCGGTCGGCTCGTCGCGCTGAGCAACGCGATCTCGGCCAAGCACAACACGGGCGCATCGGTTGTGCTGGTGTCTTCGGGTGCGATCGCCGCCGGGATGGGGCCGCTCGGGTTGGCCAAACGACCCAAGGACCTCGCGACCCAGCAGGCAGCGGCGAGCGTGGGGCAGGGAGCCCTGATCGCGGCATACCAACATGCCTTTGGTGCCCACGGCGTGACCGTCGGGCAGGTTCTCCTCACCATCGACGATGTCACCCGCCGCACGCACTATCTCAATGCGCGCCGCACCGTCGAGCGCCTCCTGGACCTGCGAGTCCTGCCGGTCATCAACGAAAACGACACGGTCGCAACGCATGAGATCCGCTTTGGCGACAACGACCGGCTCGCCGCCCTCGTCGCGCACCTCATCCACGCTGACGCCCTCGTGCTGCTATCAGACGTCGACGCGCTCTATGACGGGCCACCGTCGCGCGCAGGGACCAAGCGGATTCCGCTTGTGGGGGCCATTCGCGAGATCGCCGACGTCGATATCGCCGGAGCTGGCACTCAGGTCGGCACTGGCGGAATGAAGACCAAGGTCGAGGCTGCCGCGATCGCCACTTCGGCGGGGATCCCGACCCTGTTGACCGCGACCGATCTCGTCGGCGCTGCGCTGCATGGCGAGGACGTCGGCACCGTCTTCACCCCGGGCCTGCGGCGCCCGCCGTCGCGTCTGCTGTGGCTGGCGCACGCGACCGACCCCCAGGGGCGGCTCATCCTCGACGAAGGGGCCGTCGCCGCCGTCGTCGGCCGCCGGAAGTCGTTGCTGCCCGCCGGAATTGTCAGCGTCGAGGGAAGCTTCAGCGGGGGAGACCCGGTCGATATCTGCGACCCGTCTGGGCGCACCGTCGCGAGGGGCCTCGTGAACTACGGGTCCGACGAGTTGCCTGGACTCCTCGGCCGGTCGACCCGCGACTTGGCCCGCGAGCTCGGTCCCGAGTACCAACGCGAAGTCATCCACCGAGACGCGCTGGTGGTCTTGCCCTAGAGTGCCCACGTCCGCGACTCGGTATGCCGCCCGCGCGCCTGACCCGCTCGGCATACCCTTGGCGCATGGCTGAGCTCGATCCCGCTGTTGTCGCCCACGTCGCGGACCTCGCTCGCGCCGCCAAAGGCGCCTCTCGTCGCCTGGCGCTCCTGACTCGCGCTGACAAAGACGCGGCCCTCCTCGCAATCGCGGACGCCCTCGACGGGGCTATCCCGGTTGTGGTGGCCGCCAACGCGGAGGACCTTGACCGCGGGCGTGAGCGCGGGATGGCCGCCGGCCTGCTCGACCGCCTCATGCTCGACGAAGCCCGCATCCGAGCCATCGCGGCAGCGGTGCGCGAGGTGGCGGCGCTGCCGGACCCGGTCGGCGAAGTTGTCCGTGGCTCGACGCTCGCCAATGGGCTCCAGGTGCGACAGGTCCGGGTGCCTATGGGCGTGGTCGGGATGATCTATGAGGCTCGCCCCAATGTCACCGTTGACGCCGCCACGCTCGGGATCAAGAGCGGCAACGCGGTCATCCTGCGAGGAGGGTCTGCTGCCGAGTCGAGCAACCGGGCGCTCGTTGGAGTGATCCGCGAGGCGCTTGCCGCTCGCGGGCTCCCGGCCGAGGCGGTGACCCTGCTCGACGGCGACGGCCATGATGCGGCGCGCGCCCTCATGACCGCCCGCGGCCTCGTCGATCTCGTCATCCCGCGCGGTGGCGCCGATCTCATCCGGACGGTCGTCATGGAGTCGACGGTCCCGGTCATCGAGACTGGCATCGGCATCAACCATGTCTACGTCGATGCCAGTGCCGACCTCGACAAGGCGCTCGCCATCGTCATGAACTCCAAGACCCACCGGCCGAGCGTCTGCAACGCCGCGGAGACGCTCCTCGTGCACGAGTCGGTCGCCGCCGACTTCCTCCCCAAGGCACTCGCCGGCTTGGGTGGCGCTGGGGTCCTCCTCCACGTGGGGCCGGGAGTCGAGGAGTATGCCGTGGCCGCGGGCGCGGCATACGAGCGCGCGTCTGAGACCGACTTCGACACCGAGTGGCACCGCCTGGAGATGAGCGTGCGTATCGTCCCGACCCTGGCCGAGGCGCTGGAGCACATCCATCAGCACGGGTCGATGCACACCGAAGTCATCGTGACCGAAAGCCGTTCGGCCGCAAGACGTTTTGTTGCCGAGGTCGATGCGGCCGCGGTGATGGTCAACGCGTCGAGTCGGTTTACCGATGGCGGTCAGTTTGGGATGGGCGCCGAGATCGGCATCTCAACCCAGAAGCTCCACGCCCGTGGCCCGATGGCGTTGCCCGAACTCACCACCACGAAGTGGGTCGTCGAAGGCGACGGTCACGTCAGGTCGTGACTCGGTGTCGCCTGGGGCACTGATGGGGAGGCCGTCGGCGCCGGCAGGTTCAGGCTGTCATAGGCGATGAAGTAGCTCGGCCGCCCCTGCATCTGGGTGTACATCCGGCCGACATATTCACCGAGGAGCCCGAGGCAAAACAGCTGCACCGCACCGACTCCCGCAACGATCAACACCGTGGACGTCCACCCCGGGATGGTCGTGCCGACCCGTGAGGCGATGGCAAGGGCGAGCGCCGCGAACGCGATGAGGATCGCCCCGCCGATGCCGAGGTAGGTCGCCAGCCGCAGCGGGAACAGCGAGAAGCCGGTGACCGAGTCGAGCGAGAGTTTGATCATCTTGAGCAGGGGGTATTTGGAGGTCCCGGCCGCGCGCTCGTCCCTGCGATAGCCAATCGAGGCCGACGGGAACCCCAGCGCTGGCACGATGAACCGCAAGACCCGACCATGCTCGGGGAGGGCATTAATCGCGTCGACCGTGGCTCGCGACATGAGGCGGAAGTCGCCGGCGTCGGATTGGGCCTTGGTGCCCGAGATCTTGCGGATGAAGGCGTAGAAGCCCGCGCACTCGTGCGTTTAAACGCCGAATCGGTGGTGCGGTCGTTGCGGACGCCATAGACGACGTCCACATCCTCACGGAGGGCGGTGGCGAGCATGTCGGCGATGACCTCGGGTGGGTCTTGCAGGTCCGCGTCAATCGTGACGACGTAGGCCCCGCGCGCGTGTGCGAGTCCAGCTGAGATCGCCGCCTGGTGCCCGGAGTTGGCTCGCAGCCGCAGCACCCGCACCTGGGCCCAATCACGCCGGAGCTTCTGCAGGAGGGCGGGGGTGAGGTCGCTGCTCCCGTCGTCGACACAGACGACTTCGTATGCCGTGTCGAGCCCGTCGAGCACCGGACGCAGGCGCCCGGCGAGCAACGGCAGGACGTCCTGCTCGTTGTACATCGGGATCACGACCGACAACTCGGGGTTCATAGGCATCAGCGTAAAGCGCGCGCAGCCCCTCCCTGTCAGTCACCTTGTGACGGCCGCTAAGATGTGCCGCATGTCCGCGAGCGTCCTGCCTGTCCTGATCAACGCCGAAGAGGCGACCCGTGAGCTTCCGATGAACGCCGTGATGTATGGCGTCATCGCCTTTGCTGTCCTCTTGCTCTTGCTCGCCTTCCTGTGGAGCTTCCGCGGCGCGGCATACAAGGTGCGCGACAAGCACGCGCGCCCGAGCGCCGGGGGCCACCACTGAGTCGACGCATCGGCGTCATGGGTGGGACGTTTGATCCCATCCACCACGGGCACCTGGTCGCTGCCAGCGAGGTGCAAGCCCTGCTCGATCTGGATGAAGTGATCTTCGTCCCCACCGGGCAGCCATGGCAGAAGACCGGCCGGGACGTCGCTCCGGCCGAGCACCGCTATCTCATGACGGTCGTCGCGACCGCGTCAAACCCTCGTTTCACCGTGTCTCGCGTGGACATCGACCGCGGTGGACCGACCTACACCATCGACACGCTGCGCGATCTCTCCCGCGAGCGTGCGGGCGATGAGTTGTTCTTCATCACCGGCGCCGACGCGCTCGCCCAGATCTTCACGTGGAAAGACGTCGACGAACTCTGGCAACTCGCACACTTCGTCGGCGTGACGAGGCCCGGCCACGAGCTCTCAGATCGTGGCTTACCCGAAGATCGGGTTACCCTGCAGGAGGTGCCGGCGATGGCGATCTCCTCAACGGACTGCCGGGATCGGGTGCGCCGCGGGGAGCCGGTCTGGTATCTCGTGCCGGACGGCGTTGTCCAATACATCACCAAGCACCATCTCTATGCCCAAAAACAACCGTTAAGGAACCGCGTGAGCGCGACTGAACGATCCATCTCGCTGGCCAAGGCCGCTGCTGAGGCTGCGGCCGACAAGATCGCGTCGGATGTCGTGGCGATCGACGTCAGCGCCCAACTCGCATTGACCGACATCTTCGTGATCGCTTCGGCGTCCAACGATCGCCAGGTCGGCGCGATCGTTGACGAGATCGAAGAACGACTGCGCGAGCAAGGCGTCAAGGCTCGACGCCGCGAGGGTGCCCGAGAGGGCCGCTGGGTGCTCATTGACTTTGGCGACATCGTCGTCCACGTCCAGCACGACGAGGAACGCGACTACTACCAACTCGAGCGGCTGTGGGGCGATTGCCCGCGCGTCGACCTCGACTCGGTCAAGGCGCCTGCCCGGCCCGAGCCGGCTCCGATGGCAGTCGCCTCCGCAGACTGATGCCTACCCGGATGTCCGGCTTCCCGGGTGCCGGACACCCGGCAGCTCGTGCTCGTGCGCCACGGCCGGACCAGCTGGAATCTCACCAAACGGGCCCAGGGGCACACTGATATTGAGCTTGACGAGGTCGGTCATCGCCAGGGCCGCGGCTATGGCTCCCTACGTCGCGGCACTGCGCCCGGCTCGCATCTGGTCGAGTGACCTCGCGCGCGCGAGCCAGACCGCGGCATACATCTCTGAGCTTTGTGGTGTGCCCGTTGTGACCGATGAGCGACTGCGTGAGTACTCCGTCGGGTCGCGGTCCGGAATGACGCGCGCTGAGTTCGAGGAGACGTTCCCGCGGGAGTATGCCGCGTGGCTGGCAGGCGACGAGTCGATCCTTTTGCCCGGGGCGGAGTCGACCGCGGACGTGCTGGCGCGGATGGTGCCAGCACTGCGCGGATATCTGGAGTCGCTTGGGGCGGGGGAGACCGGGGTCGTCGTGACGCATGGGGCGTGCTTGCGGGCGGCGATGCTTGAGTTGTTGGACCTGCCCCAGTCAGCTGACGAAGCCTTTGCGACGATGGGCAACTGCACGTGGACGACGTTGCAGGAGAACGTGTTTGGTGGCCGGTTGCGGATCGCTAGGTATAACACGAGGTGTACCTGCGGACGGTGCTGGCGAGGAAGGTCGAGCCGATTTCGCGTCGACGCGCGCTTTAGCCTAAACTCTGTCGAGTTGCCCGGGATCGCCTAGGCGGCGGGGCTGTAGCGCAGTTGGTAGCGCACCTCCATGGCATGGAGGGGGTCAGGGGTTCGAATCCCCTCAGCTCCACAATTTGACAGTTCAACTAAAGGCCCGAGCCGCCACGGCTCGGGCCTTAGTCACGTGCGGCCGGGCGGTGAGGTCGCCTGAGTTCTGGATTGCTGTTGGGCCGTCAGTCAGTCGATCGGCGTTGCTGAGCCGGGGTCGTCCGCACAGCGGCGCGCGTGCTCGGCGGCAGACTCCAGGATGCAGAACACATTGCCTTCGGGGTCGGCGAGCACGACCCATCCCTCATCGCCGGCCTGCCCTATGTCGGCACGAGTTGCCCCGAGTTGGAGTGCACGAGTCACTGCTCCTCGCTGGTCCGCGGGGCGCAGGTCGAGGTGAATGATCTGGTGGGTCCCGGGCCCTTGGGAGGGTTCCAGCGTCGGCTGAATCAGCACAGCAGGTCCATGCCCATCCGGGTCGCGCAGGAGGACCGATTCGGAGTGGTTCGGCGCCACGGCATACCCGAGGAGGTCTCTCCAGAACCGGGCCACGGCGCGCTTGTCGCGCGCCTTGATCGTGATTGTGGCGATGGCTAGGGGCGCGCTGGACGGCATACCGAGCAGTGTGCCAGCCCAGAAACACGGGTCCGGGGCGCTTCGGTGAGCGAAGCTGCGCTTAGCAGAGGGTGCAGCCTCAGTGAAGTGCGGCCAACCTCAGCGGAGCCGGAATTCGGAAGCCGGGCAGCCAAGCCAGCGCCCGCCACATGCAGGACGTCCCCGCCAGCCGAAGCTGAGCGGGGACGCCCGGTGATGCGAGTCAGTCTGACTCAGTGAGTCGCAGACTGAAGATCAGATGCTGCGGACCTTGTCGGCCTGCGGGCCCTTCTGGCCCTGGTTGACCTCGAACTCGACGCGCTGGCCCTCGTCGAGCGAGCGGTAGCCGCTGGTCTCGATGGCCGAGTAGTGGACGAACACGTCCGGGCCGCCACCATCCTGAGCGATGAAGCCGAAGCCCTTTTCAGCGTTGAACCACTTAACGGAACCTTGTGCCATGAATTTCTGTCCTTCACATGGGGAGCCACCACCGTGGTGGATCCTGTGGCTGCTGTCCCCATGACCGCCACATTGTGGCCGGTAATGAAAAGGCCCGCCGAATCGGTGGCGGGCCCTGCTCTTGCGAACTGAAACTGCAACTGCGGCAAACACTAGCACGTATGCCGTCCGCCCACCTCACAGGTGCTTCTGACTAGCGCCCGCTGCGACCCAAGGCCCGATACCGGGCCAGCCGGGCAGCCAACCTCACCTCAGCTGGCGCCCGCCACAACGCATCTAATTCCTGATGAATCGCCTCGGTCATCCGCTGGCAGAAGGCCTCCGGCTCGCTTGCGGCGTCGGGATGCTCGGGCACGATCCGGTCGACAATCCCGTCGGCCAACAGATCGGTCGCTCGCACCCGCTGCAGGTCGGCCATCTCGTGGGCCCGATCAGGGGTTCGGTGCACGATCGCAGACGCGCCCTCTGGCGGCAGCGGCGACAGCCACGCGTGCTGTGCACAGATCACCCGGTCAGCTGGCAGGATCGCCAGGGCTCCGCCCCCAGTCCCTTGGCCAAGAAGCACACACAGGGTCGGCGCAGGCAGCATGACGAGGTCGGCGAGGGACCGCGCGATCTCACCCGCGAGCCCGCCCTCCTCAGCCTCCTGAGACAAGGCAGCACCCTCGGTGTCGATGATCGACACGAGGGGCAGGTTGAGGTCAGCAGCCAACCGGATGCCGCGTCGCGCCACCCGCAACCCGCCCGGACCAAGTGGGTCCTCAAGGGTCTTGCGATGCCGATCCTGCCCGAGCACGATCGCCGGCGTCCCGCCGAAGCGTGCGAGCGCCAGCAGCATCCCGGGATCGTGTTCGCCCTGCCCGGTGCCGCGCAAGCGCAAGACATCAGACGCGCCCAGCTTGAGCAGCGTCTTGACCCCTGGTCGTGACGTCTTGCGGGACAACAGGATTGAGTCCCACGCGGGCAGGGGAGCCTCGAGGCCGGCATACGGGTCGGGGATGTGCCCGGGCACCGCGGGGAGGTCGGTATGCCGTGCGTCAAGGATCCCGAGGATCCTTGAGGCCATGTCGGCGAGCCGCTCGACCGGGATGAGTGCGTCGATGATTCCGCGCTCGTAGAGGTTCTCGGCGGTCTGCACCCCAGGGGGGAACGGGCGGCCATAGAGCGCCTCATAGACCCGCGCCCCGAGGAAGCCAATCGTCGACCCAGGCTCCGCGACAGTCACGTGCCCCAGCGACCCCCACGAGGCCAGCACGCCACCGGTCGTCGGATGCCGCAGATAGACGACATAGGGCAAGCCAGCGGCCTTAAACGACGCTACCGATGCCGAAATCTTCACCATGCCGAGGAACGCTGGCGTGCCCTCTTGCATCCGCGTCCCGCCGGATGAGGGAGCGGCAAACATCGGCAATCCCTCGCGCCGCGCGCGCTCGAACGCCACGACAATGCGCTCGGCTGCGGCGAGCCCGATCGACCCTGCCAGGAACCTGAACTCCCCAGCAACATAAGCGATCCGGCGGCCCTTGATCCGGCCCTCACCCGTGACGATCGCCTCGTCGACGCCGCTGGCCTCGGCAGCGGCAGCCAGCTCCACGGCATACGCCGATCCGGGCTGTGCCACCTCCAAAGGCGCGGTGTCCCAGGAGACCTGGCTCCCCGGGTCGAGGACGGTGTCGAGCAGGGCGCGGGCGCCGAGACGTGACATGGCCGCAGGCCCGGGACTACTGGGCGGTGAACCGCGCCATGAACCGGTCGGGATCGACGACCCGCCGGTGGATCTCGCCTGCGGCGATGGCCTGGTCTTCCTCGTCGAACGCCGCGACATGGAAGATAAGCCGCCGCCCGTCGCTCACCGCCCGCGAACACTCGCAGCGGACCTTGTGGCCGACCGGGGTGGCCTTGAGGTGTTCGACCTTGACGAGGGTGCCGACCGTGGTCTGACCCTCGGGGATCGTCACCTTGGCCGTGGCCTGCGTGAGCCGCTCGAGCCAGTTGATAAGTCGGGGTGTCGCCAGGACCGGGAGGTCTCCGCTGCCGAGCTCGGCGGCGGTGTCTTGGTCGGTGACTGTGTGCGTGCTGATTTCCAGCGCCATAACTCCACTGTATGCCGCTGCGCCCCCAGGCGCCGGGTCAAACCGCCTGGCCGCTCCCGCGAGGCGAGTTGCACCGCATCCCCGAGAGTGCGAGAAAGTAACCCCGTGAATCTCTACGCCTGGGTGCTGCTTGCTGCCCTGGCTGTAACGGCTGCCGTCGATTGGTTCGCCGTCGCGCGGTCTCGCCGCGAGATCGAAGTGCTCGCCAAGCCGGCGTTCATGGTCATCCTCATCGCCCTGGCGTGGCTGCTTCATGCTGACACGGTCACCTACGGGCAGCAGTTGCTCCTCGGGTTGGTGCTCTGCCTCGTCGGGGATGTCTTGCTTCTGGGAGACGGTCCAGCCAGTTTCCTCGGGGGTCTCATCGCGTTCCTGTTGGGCCACGTCGCCTATATCGCGGCCTTTCGACGCGTGCCGTCGGCCGATCCGATGTGGGGCGGCATCATCCTCGTCACCGTGGTTGTGCTGGTTCTGTTGTGGTTCCGACTTCTGCCGAAGATGGTGCGCGATTGGCGAGACGGCGCCCCACTGGTTCTGTATGCCGTGATCATCGGATTGATGGCCGTCCTCGGGTGGGCCACCGGTCACCTCGTTGTCGCGATCGGGGGGACCCTGTTCTTGGTCAGCGATGCAGTGCTGGCCTACAACAGGTTCGAGCGCCAGCTCGTGCATGGTCGGCTCATCATCATGGTGACCTACCACCTCGCGCAGTTCCTCATCGTGTGGGGTCTACTGCGGGTCTGAGTCTGCACACGAGGGCACGGAGGGGCGCTCACACGCTGGGAGGTCACCGGACGGCATACCTGAGGTGCGGTAATCTGACGCCCGTGGCTCGGAGTCTTGCGCTTACGTCGCCGCGCTGAGTTTTCCCAGCGCGGCCGCCCCTCCCTGCGAGGGGCTTTTGTCTGTCTGGACCCCGCAGCCCACCCGCTACGACGAGAGATCACTAGAGACCATGAGCGACGAGACCCCGTTCCGTTACACCGCGGCCATGGCCCAGGACATCGAACTGGCTTGGCAGGACGTGTGGGAGGACACCGGCGCCTTCAACGCGCCCAACCCCGCTGGCCCGTGGGCACAGCCCGACGAGGTCGCCGCGCTCGGGTCAAAGATGCTCGTGCTCGACATGTTCCCCTACCCCTCCGGCGCGGGGCTGCACATCGGCCACCCGCTCGGCTACATCGCGACGGATGTCTTCTCGCGCTATCACCGGATGCAGGGCAAGAACGTCTTGCACGCCCTGGGTTACGACGCGTTTGGGTTGCCGGCTGAGCAGTATGCCGTGCAGACCGGGCAGCACCCCCGCAAGACGACCGAAGACAACATCGTCATCATGAAGCGCCAGCTGCGGCGGCTGGGCTTGGGGTTCGATGAGCGACGCACGTACGCGACCATCGACGAGGACTATTACCGCTGGACGCAGTGGATCTTCACGCAAATCCGCGAGTCGTGGTATGACCCATCGGTGGTGCGCGCCGATGGGTCGTTGGGGGCAGCGCGGCCGATCTCGGAGCTGGTGTCCGCGCTCGCCGAAGGCACGCGGAGTGTGCCCGAGATGGCCGGTCGGGCATGGTCGGAACTGTCGGCTGTCGAAAAGGCTCGCGTGCTCGACGCGCACCGGCTGGCTTATACCTCCGAGGCGCCGGTCAACTGGTGCCCGGGCCTGGGGACCGTCTTGTCCAACGAAGAGGTCACCAACGATGGTCGCTCCGAGCGGGGCAACTATCCTGTATTCCGGCGCAACCTGCGCCAGTGGATGATGCGGATCACCGCGTATGCCGACCGGCTCGCCGACGACCTCGACCGGGTCGAGTGGCCCGAGAAGGTCAAGATCATGCAGCGCAACTGGATTGGGCGCTCGACGGGCGCGTCGGTCCACTTCCCGGTTGTGCCGGTGACGGGTCCACGCGCGGGGGAGCCCACGACGATCGAGGTCTTCACGACGCGCCCCGACACGCTGTTTGGCGCGACCTTCATGGTCCTGTCGCCCGAGCACCCGCTCGTTGAAAGCCTTGTCCCCGAGGGTGATTGGCCCGTGGGGACGCATGACTCATGGAAGGGCGCTGACAGCGGGGCCACGGGGACGCCGCGCGAGGCGGTCACGGCATACCGGCGTGCGGCTTCTCGCAAGTCCGATGTCGAGCGGCAAATCGAGGAGAAGGACAAGACCGGAGTCTTCACGGGCACGTGGGCGACCAACCCACTCACCGGGGAGGCGATCCCGGTATTCGTCGCGGACTACGTCCTCATGGGGTACGGCACCGGCGCGATCATGGCGGTCCCAGCGGGGGACGAGCGCGACTTCGAGTATGCCGTGAAGTTCGGCCTGCCGATCATCGACGTCGTCGCGCCTGCTGGCCCGGACGGCCAAGTGGCCGAAGGCTGGGAAGGCACGGTTGCGGCCGGTGCCGCCTTCACGGGGGACGGCATCGCGATCAACTCGGCCAATGCTGACGTGAGTCTCAACGGGCTGCCGATGGCGGAGGCGAAGGCGCGGATCACGGCATACCTGCAGGAGCAGGGGATTGGCGCTGGGACTGTCACGTATCGCCTGCGGGATTGGCTGTTTAGCCGGCAGCGCTACTGGGGCGAGCCGTTCCCGATTGTTTTCGACAGCGACGGGATCGCGCACTCGCTGCCGGACTCGATGCTGCCGTTGACGCTGCCGGATGTGCCGGACTATTCGCCCAAGACCTACGACCCCGAGGATGCCGCGAGCGAGCCGGAGCCACCGCTGTCGCGCGTGCCCGAATGGGTCGAGGTCGAGTTGGACCTGGAGGACGGGCGCGGCCTGCAGCGCTACCGCCGCGAGACCAACACCATGCCCAACTGGGCGGGGTCCTGCTGGTACTACTTGCGCTATCTGGACCCGGCGAACTCGGACGCGCTCGTCGACCCGGCCAACGAGCGCTATTGGGTTGGACCGCAATCGAATCCGGTGCCTGATGCCCCGGCTGGGACGCGCGATCCGGGTGGTGTCGACCTCTATATCGGCGGCGTGGAGCACGCGGTGTTGCACCTGCTTTATGCGCGGTTCTGGCACAAGGTGCTCTTTGACCTGGGCTATGTGTCGAGTGAGGAGCCGTTCCGCACGTACTTCTCGCAGGGGATGATCCAGGCGCACGTCTTCCGTGACGATCGCGGGCAACCGGTGCCGGCCGCCGAGGTGGAGGAGCACGGCGAGGGCGCGGAGGCGACCTGGACGTGGCGGGGGCAGCCGGTCACTCGCGAGCTGGGCAAGATCGGAAAGTCCCTGAAAAATGCCGTGAGCCCGGACGAAATGTACGAGGCCTATGGCGCCGACACACTCCGGATCTATGAGATGTCGATGGGGCCGCTCGAGTTGTCCAAGCCGTGGGAGACGCGCGCTGCGGTTGGGTCACTGCGGTTCTTGCAACGATTGTGGCGCAACGTTGTTGACGAGTCGACCGGGTCGGTGCGGGTCGTTGAGGAGGAGCCCGACCAGGCGCTGACGACGGTGTTGCACCGGACCATCCTGGGGGTGCGAGAGGACTATGAGGCGCTGCGCTTCAACACCGCGATCGCCAAGCTCATCGAGCTCAATAACGCGGTGACCAAGCTGGCGGCACCGCCGCGCTCGGTCATGGAGCAGTTGGTGCTGATGACCGCGCCGGTTGCCCCGCACATCGCCGAGGAGCTGTGGCGGCGGCTCGGCCACGAGGGTGGGCTGTCGCGGGGGCCATTCCCGGTGGGCGATGCCTCGTTGATCGTGGAAGACACGGTGACGTGCATCATCCAAATCAAGGGCAAGGTCCGCGATCGGGTTGAGGTCTCGCCTGCAATTGGCGAGGCCGAGTTGCGTGACCTGGTCTTGGCGCGCGAGAAGGTCGTCGCGGCGACTGCGGACGGCATTCGCACCGTGATTGTCCGAGCGCCCCGCCTGGTGAACGTCGTCCCGGTCTAGAGTCAGGCGATGGGCGTCGCGATCGTCACCGATTCCACGGCATACCTCACCGCGGAGCAGGTGTCTGGCGCGCCCGCACCCGTGGCCGTCGTAGCCCTGCATGTCGTGATCGGTGGGCGGGAGCACCAAGAAGGCATCGACGTCGAAGCAGGGGATCTCGCGGACGCCTTGCGCCGGTTCGTGCCGGTAACGACCTCGCGCCCGGCGCCGCAAGAGTTCTTGGCGGCGTATGAGGCGCTGGCGGCTGCAGGTGCGGATTCGATTGTGTCCGTGCATATTTCGTCGGACATGTCCGCGACGGTGCAGGGGGCGCATCTTGCCGCCGCGGAGTCACCGGTGCCCGTCACCGTGGTCGACTCGCGAGTCCTCGGCATGGCCATGGGGTATGCCGTCCTCTCGGCTGCTCGGGCCGCAGCTGGGGGAGCGTCGGCGGCGGAGGTCGCAGCGGTGGCTCGTGAGCGAGCCGATGGCGCGACGGTGGTGTTCTACGTGCACTCGCTCGAGCATCTCCGGCGTGGCGGCCGGATTGGTTCTGCGGCAGCGCTTTTCGGATCAGCACTGGCGATCAAGCCGATCCTGTCGTTGCGTGATGGTCATATCGAGCCCGTTGAAAAGGTGCGCACATCGGGTCGGGCGCTTTCCCGGATGGTCGAGCTTGCCGTTGAAGCAGCCGACGCGGCGCGCGGGCGCGGTGAACTGGTCGATGTGAGCGTGCAGCATCTTGATTTTGGTGACAAGGCGGAGAAGGTCGCGGGTGAGTTGCGGTCCAAGATCGCGGACGCTGGCGAGGTCATCGTCGGTGAGCTCGGCGCTGTCGTCGGGGCGCACGTCGGACCTGGGACGGTAGCGATCACCGTGTCACCCCGCGGTGCCAGGGGTGGCTCTGGCGGCGAGACCCGTGAGTCCAGCGAGGTGCGCGAGGATCGTGAGTCCAGCAAGGCGCGCGAGGATCGCGAGGGCCGCGAGAACCGCGAATCTGGACAGCCGCGCGAGTCCAGCGAGGCGTGATGGCGACGCTCACGGCATACCCGCTCCTCGCTCTTGTGGCGCTTGCGGTCGTGGTCGTGGCGTTCTTCATTGGCGCGGTGAACCCCGCCTCGATCATCGCGAAGGTCCTCGGGAAGGACTTGTCGCAGGGGTCGGGTAATCCGGGCGCGACGAATGCCGGCCGCGTCATGGGTCGCAAATGGGGCGTCTTGGTGGGCGTACTCGACGTGTGCAAAGGCGTCTTACCGGTGTGGATTGTCGGCGTGACGCTGGGCCTTCACTTCGCGTATCTCGCGGGCGTCGCTGCGGTTTTGGGGCACATCTTCTCCCCGTTCCTGCGCGGGCGCGGGGGCAAGGGCGTGGCGACGGCACTCGGTGCTGTGCTGGCGGTGCATCCGCTCGGCGCACTCGCGCTGGTCGTGATCTTTGGGGTGGTGTTCGCCCTGTCGCGCTGGGTCGCGCTGGCGTCGGTGGCGGCGGCCCTAGGGCTGATCGGTCTCGGGATCGCTGCCGGAGCGGGGGCGACCTGGTTCGGAGGGAACGGATGGGGGACAGGTGGTTGGGCGATCGGCCTCGGCTTGCTGATCATCGTGCGCCATCGGCGTAACGCCGCCGACCTGCCGAAGCGCTTTCCCCAAGGGTCTGCTGGCTAGTCCCACGATCCACAGGGTGGATGGAGAGGTCCGGTCCGCTTGGGGCGAGCCGCCTACCGTCGCAGACATGTCCCGCACCATCGCCCTCGACGAAGCGGGCGCTGACCGTGTCATGCGACTTCTGCGCTCGCAACCACGGTCCGCCCCGAGTGAGGATAGTGCGCGTCCACTCCCTGGCCCGGCGTCGCGCGGATTCGTGCCTGAGGCGCCTCCCGGTGCGGTGAGACCTGCCGAGCGCGCGAGGCTGCCGCAGTGGCTTCCGGGCGATGGGTCGGTTGCCCGTGGGACGCGTGCAGAGCAAGAGCCGCCACGGAAGGCGCCGCCCACGGGCACGAGACAGGGCTCGGAGACGGGCCAGGGCAGGCGGTCCTGTCTCGGCTCCATCGGCGCATCACCGAGGTCGGCCGCGGGTGGCGGACGGCACCGCAGCCCCGAGCCGCGCGTTCTCACGATCCCTGCAAGCCTGCGCAACGGGCCACATCGGGTCCGAGTCACCGTTGTGGTTGTGGTGCTCGGGCTGGTCCTCCTTGCCGGCGTCGTATTTGCTCTGCGGGTTGTTGCCGCTGGTAGAGCTGGCGAGGCGGTGCCGGTTAATGCCCGACCGGGGCTGGTTTCTCGATCGGTGCCCACGGGGATGACCGGCGTGTCCACAGGACTGTCGAGTGGAATGGGTTCCGCTCCGAACGACGTTTCGTCGTCAGGGTGGACCGCTTCGGTGTCTGCCTCCGGGCCCTTGCTGCGAGTGCACATTGTCGGGGAGATCGCGGATCCGGGGGTGGTCTCCGTACCGCCCGGCTCCCGCGTCATCGACGTGATCACGGCTGCTGGAGGTGCGCTCAAGTCGTCAGACCTGAAACGGATCAACTTGGCCCGGGTGGCGGTGGACGGAGAGCAAGTCCACGTGCCCGCTCCCGGTGAGGAGATCCTGGCGGGGGCCTACGGCTCGACTCTTGGGGTTGGGGGTGCAGGGGCTGTCGGGGGTAGCGGTGCAGGCGGCAGCGCGAGCGGTGCGGGTTCGTCCAATAGCGCACGGGTCAATCTCAACACGGCTGACCTTGCGACTCTCGACACCCTTCCAGGCGTTGGACCCGTGCTGGCCCAGCGGATACTCGACTGGCGGGCCGCCCACGGTCGCTTCACCAGCGTCGACGAACTCGGTGAAGTGAGTGGCATCGGCGAGAAACTCCTCGCGGTCGTGGCGACGAAGGTCACCGTGTGACCTCGACAGCCCACCGTCCAGTCCCGACCCGCACGGGACTGGACCTGCGGCTGCTGATCCCGTCCCTTGCCGCGTGGTGCGTTGCCGTGACGTTGCTATGGTCGGGCGCCCGCACCGTGATCGTGGCTGGTGTTGCCGGCGTGTCGCTGCTGTCGTCGGCGTGGTTTGTGGCGCGATCTCGGGTCCGTGCGCGCTCGTGCCACCGAGGACACAGTCGGGCGGTTTCCATGGGGCTCACCACTGGTGCGGTGGCTTTGGTCACGATGTGCTTGTCAGGGCACGAGCTGATCCGTGCGGCGGGCTACCTGGACGAGCTCGTCGACGCCCGGGCCACGGTGACCATCGTCGCGTTCGTCGAGTCGGATCCGCGACCCGTCTCGCCCCGTCCTGGCCGACGGGTGGAAGAGCGGCTGGTCACCGCTCGGCTCCGAGTCATCGAAGTGATGGGTCGGGGAATGGTGAGCGAGGTTTCCGCACCCCTTCTTGTCGTCGGCGACGACCGTTGGCTGGCCGTTGCCTACGGTGAACAAATCCGAGCGGTCGGTCGCCTGGTCGCGGCGGAGGCGGGCGACGATGTCGTCGCCATCCTGCAGGGGGCCAAGGCACCCGAGGTCATGGCTGAGGCACCGGCCGTGTTGCGCGGCGCGGCATACGTGCGAACGCGTTTCCGGGAAGCGACCGCGCTCCTCCCCGCCGACCCAGCCGGGCTCGTCCCCGCCTTGGTTATTGGCGACACGAGTGCGACACCCGACGATCTCACTGCCGCGATGAAGGCGACAGGAATGTCGCACCTGAGCGCTGTTTCGGGCTCGAACGTGAGCCTGATCCTCGCGGCCGCCCTAGGGCTGTGTCGCGTGGTCGGGATTCGGCGGCGCTGGCGCCCAGTGCTGGCGGTCATCCTGCTCGGCGGTTTCGTGGTTCTCACCCGGCCTGAGCCCTCGGTGGTGCGCGCCGCAGTGATGGGAGTGGTGGGGCTGGTCGGGATGTCCATGAATCGCCAACGAATGGCGGTCCCCGCACTGTCCACCGCGATCATCGCCCTGTTGTGTTGGGACCCATGGCTCGCCCGGTCGTACGGTTTTGCGTTGTCCGTACTCGCCACTCTCGGTCTGGTGCTGTTCGCCAGTTCGTGGGGGGAATGGATCGCGCGCCGGCTGCCGACATGGCTCGCAGGGATGGGTCCCGCCCTCGCGGTACCTCTCGCCGCCCAGGTCATGGTCGCTCCGGTGGTCGTGCTCCTGCAGGAGTCGGTCCAATTCGTGTCGTTGCCAGCAAACCTTCTCGCCGGGCCTCTCGTTGGTCCCGCCACGATCGGGGGTGTCGCGACTGCACTCGTATCTGTCGTCTGGATGCCAGCGGCACAGCTGGCCGCGTGGGTGCCTGGGGTTCCAGCCTGGGGGATCGCGGTGGTCGCCAGAGTGGCCGCGAGTATGCCGGGTGGTTCCGCGCCGTGGCCCGGGGGGCCGTGGGGTGCGGCTGCCTTGGGTGTGGTCTGTGTCATGGGCGTGGCTGCCGGGCCGTGGGTGGGGTACCAGGTTCGTGAGCGACCTGCGGCTGCCGTCGCGGCATTCGGGTTCCTGGTGGCAGGTCTTGCGCCGGTCTCGTCGGGCTGGGCTACGGGAGCATGGCGGTTCGTCGCGTGTGCCGTCGGTCAAGGGGATGCGCTCGTCGCCGCCTCAGGTCCGGGTCGCGCCGTGTTGATCGATGTGGGGCCGGACCCTGAACTTGTCAACGAGTGCCTGGATCGCCTCGGCATCCACACTCTTGACGCGATTGTCCTCACACACTTCCACGCTGACCATGTGGCGGGCCTCGTCGGAGCCCTCCGTGGGAGATCCGTCGCGGAGATCATCACCTGTCCGATCCGGGACCCGCCCTACGAGGTGGACACCGTATTTGCGGCCGCAGCCCGCGCTGGAGTGCCGGTCTCTGAGGCGTATGCCGGGGACCGCTATGAGTGGGGTCTGGTCCAGGCCAGAGTTTGGTGGCCTGCGCGGGTGATTCGTGACGGATCGGTGCCCAACAACGCCTCGGTGGTGATGACCATGTCGGTTGGTGGCGGTGGTTCCGCTGCCAACGCACCCGAGTTGGCCGACGTCAGCGTCAACGTCGCACTCCTTGGCGACATCGAGCAGCCAAGTGCACGCGCAATCTTGAGCGCCTGGCGCCGTGATCCTGCGGCTGGCGCATGGCGGGTCGATGTGCTCAAGGTGGCTCACCATGGATCCGCCAATCGCGATGATGCCCTGCTTGATGCGATGCCAGCACCCCTGGCCGTCATCTGCGTCGGCGCGGGTAACGACTATGGTCACCCCGCCCAGCCAACGCTGGCAGCCTTGGTGGAGCGAGGCTTCCGGGTCATGCGGACGGATCGCGATGGCGACATCGCGATCAGCCGCGAGGCGGGCGGTCCGCTGCTGGTGTCGGCTCGTGGCCCTTGACAGGTGCGGCACCCGATGGTCCGAGGGCTCGCTCGCTGGTCCTTGCTCAGCGGCCGGTCCGGCGTGCCCCCTGGTCGCGCCGGACCGGCCCCTGCCCGGCAGCTTGCCCGAGGCGGTCAGAGCCGGTTGACCGGTGTAGCAGGCGTACCCCGCTGGCCCGAGAGGGCAGTGGCCGTGCGTTGGGTGATGTCCGCGCACTCGAGGCAGATGCGCTCTGGCACCACTCCCCAGCGCATGAGTCCCGCGAACAAGACGCACCCGACGCAGAGGCCCACGGCCGCCTCGAGGGCAGGGAAGACCACCATGATTGCGCCGATGGCAAAGACAACAGTGGCTGCCGTCGCGGAGCCCCCGGTCGAGTGAAGCGCGCCGGCCACCGCCGCGAGCGTCGTGAGGACTGCCCCGATAGCCGCCGCGAACCGCTTCGGAGGCCCTGGTGTGGGTCGAGGCGCCGCGCTGACCGCTGGCCTGACCCATTGAAGGACCACTCGGGCAATCGGGCTCGCCCGCGGCCCAAGGCTCGCTCGCAGGATGAAGTCGGCTGCGAGCACGGCATACATCTGCCACCACCCGGTGGCGAGGGCGACCACACCCGCGCCGAGAACGACCGAGGCGACGAGCCGGACTGTTACGTCGTCAACGACGTCAGGAAACCCAAGGCGCATGCGGAGATGATGGATTAGATAACGCGACGTTACCTAGAGCGCCCGCGATGTGGACACCTGTGCAGGTGCGGCCGCGGCAAGCGCTGGGACCTAGAACCCGGGTACAGAGACTGGAACCGTGCTGTCAGCTGTCGATCCGTCACCGAGCTGCCCGGTGGTGTTCGATCCCCAACACCTCACCTCACCGCCGGTCTTCATCAGACACCCATGGAAGGTGCCAAGCGATAGAAAGGCCACATCTTGGCCCAACTCCTGCACGGTTTGCGGCACAACTGAACCGTCACTGCCCGTTGGGTCGGTCACGCCGCCCCAACACTCGGGGTACCCCCCGGTCGTGTGGAGTACGCACGTCCGTTGAAACCCTGCAATGGCGCTTGCGACATCTCTCACCGCGGGCACTTTGGTCGGGATCGAGGAAGCGGAGGTTGACCCGATACCGATTTGACCGGAGGTGTTTGACCCCCAGCACCAGATCTCAGCCTTGTTGGTCACGACGCAGACGTGAGTGTCGGAAACTGACACAGAGACAACGTGCGAGTCAATTCCTTGCACGGCAAGAGGCGCATTGACGGCAGCAAAACCTTGATCGCCGAGTTGCCCGTCCCCATCGTCACCCCAGCACGCGACACGCGCGGCGTCAGCAATTCCACAGCTGACGCCGGCGCCTAACGCGATGGCAGACGTTGGCCCGAAGCCTTCAACCGGACTCGGAGTGAGCGATGCGTCTGTGCTGCCGTTGCCAAGTTCTCCCGACGAGTTCTCTCCCCAGCAGAACAGGCCTTTGCTGGTGACGGCACACGTGTGGGATCGTCCGACCGCTATCCCCAGTGCCGTCTCGAGGCCAGTCACCTTCACTGGCAACGCGCTGGAAGCAGTGTCATTGTTGCCCAGCTGTCCGGTCTCGTTGGCGCCCCAACACCAAACGTCTCCGGCGTCGGTGAGTGCGCACGTGTGGGATCCGCTGCCAGAGGCGACGGCTTTCACGTGCTCGAGGCCAGCGACAGCGACAGGAGCCAAGCTTCGAGTGAAGGTGCCGTCGCCGAGTTGGCCCATGGCATTGTCCCCCCAGCACTTCACGTGGCCGTCAGCCGTCACCGCGCAGGTATGGCCGCTTCCTGTCGCAATCCTGCTCATCGCAGGCGCGACTGTGGGGTGGGCGGTGACGACGCGCTGCCACAGCGCCAAACCGAGCAAGGCGATCGTGAGGACCGCGACCCACATCCAGCGAGAACGAGTTCGTTGACGCGAAGAGCGGATTCGTGCCGCAGCTGACGTCTGGCTAGTTGTCACGGTATGCCTTTCAGGGTGTGCCTTCTTGCCCCATCCCCACCGGTTTGTCCCGGATGAAGGGCGTGCCGAGCTCAAGCGTCTTCCATCCTGTTGCCACTGATCTTGCCGCATCGCCTTGTCCGGGGGCTTCCGCGTGTCGACTATGCCACGCGGTCGGCATCGGCCCGAGGAGACCTTCCCCTTTGTCAAGCAATGGCGTGCAGGCCTGACAATTCCCTCACATCGCGAGCGACCGTCATGGCTGCCGATGCTTGATCTCACATCAATACATGAGAATTTTGGACCTTCCCTGCAATCGCAACAGGGCATCTGCAAGACTGCCTCGGGTGCGTGACATGACATGGCACGCGAACGAGAGAAGTCCCGGTTCGACGGGGGAGGGAACGAACGTCATGCGAATGCGTAGCCATAGTCCGGATGTCCGTCGAGGTCGGTTGGTCGTCCTCGGAGTCTTGTCGGGATTGCTGCTCAGTGTGCTGCCGCCAACCGTGGCTCACGCGGCGGTGAACTTAGCCTCGAGCGCTACGGTTACCGTGTCCTCGCAGAACACGACGACGGGTCAGACGGGGACGAAGGCCATTGACGGGGTTGCGCTGGGGTACCCCACGGACTACACGAAAGAGTGGGCCACAGTCGGCGGGAAGGCCGGATCGTGGATCACCCTGACGTGGTCACAACCCGTCTATGTCACCCAGGTGAAGCTGTATGACCGCCCCAACAGCGACGATCGAGTGACAGCTGGAACGTTGACCTTTACGGATGGGTCCTCCACTTCCACCGTGCCCGTCGGTGCCCTGGCCAACAACGGCACAGCAACCACCGTCTCATTCGACGAGCGGAAAGTCACCTCGGTGCGTTTCCTGGTCGACACCGTAGCCAGCACGACGCACAACGTTGGCCTCGCCGAGATCGAGGTCTATGGCACAACTGGTCAAACAGTCAATTTGACCCCGATTGCTAACGCGGGCAACGCTTTTAGCGCGACGGTCGCTAGCCTGGTGGGATTGAATGGCTCGGGATCCTACGACCCCGATGGATCCATCGCCTCCTGGACGTGGACGGTCGTTTCGCAACCGGTTGGATCCGCCATCACGCTGACGGACGCTACGAAGTCGACGCCGTCCTTCACCCCCGTTGTGGTTGGCAGTTACACATTCCAGTTGATTGTCACCGACAACTCTGGCGCTCCTTCGCCGGCGTCTACGGTGAAGGTCACTGTTACGGCTCCGGTGCCCAATCAAGCTCCGACGGCAGATGCTGGTCAGAACTCGGTCGGGGTCGTCAACTCATTGGTGACTCTCAATGGCTCAGCGTCGAAGGACTCCGATGGCACCATCGCGTCCTATCAGTGGACGGTCGTGTCATCGCCGGCTGCAGTCACGTTGGCCAACGCTTCCACCGCCAACCCCACCTTCACCCCGCTAGTGGTGGGTACCTACGTCTTCAGCTTGAAGGTCACCGACGACAAGGGCCTGGTGTCGACGAACGTTGACGAGGTGACCATCGAGGTGTCAGCTACTCAAGCCGCCCCGGCCAATATCGCCAACAAGTCGACTGTGACCGGATGTTCGCAAAACACCACGACGGGTCAGACCTTCGCAAAGGCTGTCGACGGCGTGGCTCAGGGGTATCCGGCCGACTACACCAAGGAGTGGGCCAGCGTCGGAGGCAAGGCCGGCTGCTGGATTCAGCTCACGTGGGCTGGTCCAGTGTCCCTGAGCAAGGTCGTCCTCTACGACCGACCCAATGCCAGTGACCAAGCAACGGCTGGCACGCTGACCTTCTCAGACGGCAGCACCGTTCCTGTTGGCGCTCTGACCAACACTGGGCCAACCGCCGGTACGGCTGCAGCAGTAGCGCTGTCTTTCTCACCCCGAACCGTGACGTGGGTCAAGTACACGATGACGAGCGTCTCAACGACGACCTACAACGTGGGGCTCGCTGAGATCGAAGCGTGGGGCTTCGCTGGTTCCGGCAACTGGCCCCCAATCGCGGACGCCGGTCCAGATCAGACGGTTGTTTCCGGTACCACGAGCGTGAAGCTGGATGGCTCAAAGTCGAGCGACCCAGAGAACTCGAAGCTGACTTACGCATGGACACAGACGGCTGGGACGCCGGTGACGCTCAGCAGCGCGACCGCCGCAGCGCCGACCTTTACCGCACCCACCGTCACCGCTCCCCAATCATTGACCTTCTCGCTGACGGTCAAGGATGCTTCGGGACTCGAAGCCACGGACACCGTCATTGTGACGGTGAGCCCGCCGGCCGCAATCACCGTGGCCGCCTCCGGTATGGGTGGAGTCTTCTCAATCGACTACGACAACAGCTATGCGGGCAGGACTGCCACGCTCCAGGTGCTGACGATTGGCACAACGCTCACGACCGAGAACCCCACGGCAACGTGGAAGTCCCTCGGCACGGTGGTGCTCGACGCAGCCGGGAATGGCAAGGTAACGGTTGCTGACCCCTACGAGGTGACCCACGACTATCGCGCCGTGGTCACAGTTTCAGGGGTGACCAACCCGACCAACGTTGTCCAGTTTGCGGCGCCGCGGACCACGAAGAACACAGGCTTGGCGACGCTGTACTTGGACACCAACGAGAGCGTTGCAGTCACCGACCGCGCCACCGATCGTGAGGGCACTGTCACTCTGGTGACAGGCTCCGGGGCTCCTGAGTGCACTGCGGTCGCCCCGACGTTGATGAAGATGTCAGGCCGTGGAAACTCCACATGGAACCTGCCCAAACAGCCGTACAAATTCAACACGGACAAGAAGACGTCCTTCTGTGGGATCCCAGCCGGGAAGAAGTGGGCGGTTATCGCCAACTACGAGGACATCTCCCTCCTGCGCAACATCGAAGGGTATTGGCTCGGATCCAAGCTCAACGGGCTGGCGTGGACGCCGAAGTACTACCCGGTCGACATGTACCTCAATGGGGTTTACCGCGGCCAGTACCTCTTGATCGAGCGGATCACCATCGCGTCGAATCGGGTGAACATCGATGAACTCAAGATCGATCCGGCGAACCCAACCGTTCAGAACTCCTACCCTGCCATCTCAGGCGGCTATCTTATGGAGTGGAACCACGGTCAGGCCGGCGACACTGACGCGATCGTGCCTCCCGACATCTACGCAAACAACCGGGGTGGTCTCTACCTGAAGGAACCGGATCCCAAGAAGGGAGAAATGACGGCGGCTCAGAAGGCGTACATCGACAAGTGGATGGACGACGTCGACACGCTGTTGTTCGATAACAGCAAGTGGCTCGATCCCGTGAACGGCTGGCGCAAGTACATCGACGAGGATTCGGCGATTGACTACTGGATCGCGGGTGAGGTGACCAAGAACTATGGGATCAACTACCGCTCCAGCGCGTGGATGTACAAGGCTCGCGATGTCAGCAACGCTGACGGCACAGCGACGATCGGCAAGCTGTATTCTGGCCCGCTTTGGGACTTCGACACTGGTCAGGGCAACGCCGATTACGGCGCGGGTCAGGCCTCGACGTCGGGCTGGTGGATGCGCGACCCCAACGCCGCGCCTCGCCAGAACGCCGTGACGTGGATGAACCGGCTGTTCGAAGACCCCACCTTCAAGGCAAAAGCTGCGGCACGGTGGAAGCAGGTCTCGCCGATCCTCAAGACTGGCGACGCTTACCTTGCCTCCATGCAAGCCAAGATCAAGACGTCGGCAGATGCAGATCACGCCCTCTGGTCGTTGGGCAGTGCGACAACCGACGCCAACGCCCTGCGGGTATGGCTAAACAGTCGGATCGCGTGGATTGACGCTCACATCGACGATCCGCTCGCCGGACGTTAACTCTGAGTTGACCAACGACGATGGGGCCCACGGGAATCCGTGGGCCCCATCGCTGTTACCCGCTAGCCCTAGGGGCGCGTCTCGGGTTGATCAAGTGACGCACGCGGCATCGACGCTGCGCTGGCTTCCAATGCCATGAGGGTTGCGGCGACAGCTGGGACGCGAAGCAAGTCCGCAGTTGTGACGGCATGGATCTGGCGACGAGAAATGGGTTTGAGTGGTCGAGCCACGATGCCGTCCTCGTGAGCGGCGCTTAGGATCAGATCCGGAACGAGGGCAACGCCGAGCCCAGCTCGCACGAGACCGAGAACCGCGATGTAGTCCTCCGTCTCAAAGGCGACGTTGGGTGTGAAGCCAGCGCCATGCGCCAGTGAGAGCAGATGGCCACGGCACCGTGGGCACCCCGCGATCCATGGTTCGTCGGCGGCTAGAGATAGGTCAATGACGTCCTGCTCAGCAAGAGGGTGGTCCACCGGGACGGCGAGGCGGACTTCGTCGTCCAACAAAGGCCGGATCACGAATGGCTCAAGGTCCTCGCCCCGCCCGACATCGGTGCCGTCGTAGGCAAAAGCAACCGCGAGATCGCACTCTCCAGCACGCAGCGCAGCGAGGGACTCGGGCGGCTCGCCCTCGGAGAAGCGGACGGAGACATCGGGATAGCGCTCTTTCAGCAACGCCAGAGCGCGCGGAACGAGGGACGCCGACGATGAGGGGAAGGCCATGAGCCGGACGCGACCCGAACGGAGACCTGCGATGGCTGCGACCTCCTCTTCGGCTGCGTCAAGAGCGGTGAGCACGGTGACCGCGTGCCTGGCGAGCACTTCGCCAGCTTCGGTGAGCCGGACGTGACGGCCCATGCGTTCGACGAGAGCGGTGCCCGTGCGTTGCTCCAGCCGCCGCACCATCTGTGAGATGGCTGGTTGGGTGAAGCCCAACGACGTCGCGGCAGCCGTGAAGGATCCCTGCTCAGCGATCGCTCGCATAACACGCAAACCAGCGGCATCGATCATGGCCCCACTGTATAACGTCGGGTTATTGTCCAGCGTGTTCTCAGGAGCTACACGCCATGACATCCCCATGTGCCGGCGGTCCGCCAGCCCACGCGCCCCCAGGGTGGGCCGCGCGAGCGACCACGGCATACTGCGGGGGTGACGATGGTTGAAGGCGCCCGCACGGGAGGGGTTCTGGAGGGGGAACTGGAGCGTCTCCTGGACCTCGTCGCGGCCGGCGGGCTCTTCGTACTGACCGGGGCGGGGCTATCCACCGACTCCGGGATCCCCGACTATCGTGGGCAAGACGGCGTGCGTCGGGTCATGCCGATGCAGTATGCCGAGTTCAGGGCGACCAGCGCGGCGCGGCAACGGTATTGGGCGAGATCCTTTATCGGATGGGAGCGCTTCAGAGCGGCCGTCCCTAACACCGGGCATCGCCACGTTACGACCCTGCAACGCTGGGGTCTCGTCACCGAATTGGTGACCCAGAACGTCGACGGGCTCCACACCGAAGCCGGAGCAGATGACGTCGTCGAGTTGCACGGCAGTCTCGCGGCCATCGTGTGCCTTGAGTGCGGGGAGCGCACGAGTCGCGTCGATCACCAGCGCCGACTCCGTGAAGCCAATCCGGGGTTCGCGGCATACCTGGCTGGGGTGGTGGTGGACGCCTCTCAGGTGAGCAGCCAGATCCGGCCCGATGGCGACATCGTGCTCGCAGACGAGGCGGTAACCGACTTCGCGATGGTGCAATGCCTCGCGTGCGGGAGCGATGCGCTCAAACCCGACGTCGTCTTCTTTGGGGAGGCAGTGCCCAAGGCACGCGTCGATCGTTGCCACGCGGCGTTGGAGGCCGCGCGTGGAGTCCTCGTCTTGGGTTCGTCGCTCGCGGTCATGTCGGGGTACAGATTCGTGCGTCGGGCGGCGGCACTCGGTAAGCCGGTCGCGATCGTGACCCGTGGCGCCACCCGCGGAGACGCCGAGTCCACCGTCAAGCTCGACGCCCCACTCTCGAGCACACTCGCGACCCTCATCACGGGGTTGGAAGCCCGCGGCGCGGGATACTCCTGAGCGCCGTCAGATGCGGCGCAAGACCGCGGTTACCTTGCCAAGGATGGTCGCGTGGGTGCCATCAATGGGTGAGTGGGCAGGGTTGTGGGGGAGCAGCCACACGGTCCCGCCCTTACGGCGGAAGGTCTTGACCGTCGCCTCGCCATCGATCATCGCAGCGACGATGTCACCGTTATTGGCACTCGGCTGTTGCCGCACAACGACCCAGTCGCTGTCACAGATCGCCGCCTCGATCATCGAGTCACCAACAACCTTGAGGAGGAAGAGTTGCCCTTCGCCGACGATCTGGCGGGGAAGGGGGAAAACGTCTTCGACGGCCTCTTCGGCGAGAATCGGACCACCTGCGGCGATGCGGCCGACCACGGGAACGTAGGTGGCCTCTGGTCGGTCATCGCCGGATCCGGTCTCGACATCGCCAGCCCCATGCAGATAGCTCTCCGCCAGGGCCCCGGTTGCGTCGCCAGAACGGTAACCCCGGTCCGTCTTGCCCGCGTCAGGCGACACCACCTCGATCGCACGAGGACGGTGCGGGTCCTTGCGCAGGTAGCCCTTGCGCTCCAGCGCAGACAATTGATAGGCGACGCTTGATGGGCTCGTGAGTCCGACCGCCTCGCCGATCTCCCGCAGGCTCGGCGGGTAGCCCCGACGGTCGACGGAGTTGCGAATGACCTCAAGGACTCGCCGCTGGCGGACGGTGAGGCCGTCTCCGCCGCGCTCTGGGAGTTCGTGAATGTTGGCCATGGGGGCAAACCTCCGGGACGCGTATCAGAGGGGACTAGGCAAGAGTCCCCGGGGGGTGTCAGTGGTCGGTGATGGACTTCCTGACATGTCCAGAGAGTATGCCGTTCGCACGTGTTTGCCAAACATTTGTTCTAGGCGTGTCTCGACAAGCTCGGACAGGCGTGCTACAAATCGTACAGGTGTTCTTTCAGACATCCGTTCGATCAGAGCGGGCGTGGCAGACATCAGCAATGAGATCAGCGGCGGGCGGGCGGGGTGTTCGCCAGCGATGAGAGGGACGGAGAGAGCAATGAGCGCAATCGCGGCATGGGAGGGCTTGGCGCCTCGTGAGATCACCTCGATGCATCGGCCGGCACTCACCATCGTTCCTACACCGCTGGCGATAGCTCGGTCGACCGGAGACGCTGGTCTTCGGCCGACCCGAGCAGGTCGGCTCCTGGCCACGGTCGTAGTCGCGCTGATCTTGGTTAGCATTTGGATGGCGGTGTTCACGCCGCGCGCGGCATCGGCATCGTCACCGCTGCGCACGGTCACGGTGCAGGCGGGGCAGACGCTGTCCGAGCTGGCAGTCCGTCACTTGCCGCAGTTGGCCCCCGCGGAAGGGGTGGCGCGCATTCAACTGGCAAACCGGATGAGCGGCACCCATGTCCTTGCCGGCCAACACCTGGTTATCCCCGACGTTCCGTAGTCCCCCACAGGCCAGGCGCGTCCCCACCCGGCGTGCCTGCAGACGGTGTCCACGCCTCGACCCCGTGGCACCGACCTTCGGGTCCTCGGTGGGTCTAGCGCGCGTGAGCCGTGGCTAGGCCCACCGAGTCGTCTCCGGACTTCTCATGGCTCTTCGGTATGCCGTCGGTCGCACCGTCAAAGCCAAACGGGGTCCCCAAGCTTCTTCCGAGCGTCCCTGTGGATAACGCGGGCGCCCGTTTCCGCGACCGATCTAGAGTCCGGCTGTCGCCAGGATGCGCCTGGCGCAGGGGCAGGGGATTAACCCCGAGGTGGGTGACTAGCTATGGCTGACATCGTCGTCGATCCGGACCAGCTCGACGCGGTTGCTGGGGTCTTGGGCCGTGCGAGCAGTATGGCCCAGGCGGTCGACGTCGCTCTGCCGCTCACCAACACGCTTCGAGAGCTCGCCGGCGAGCCAGGGGGGCCGGCGGTTCTCGGGTCAGTGGGGAGTTGGGTGCACGCTGTGTCGGTGTGGGCTGACGAGTTGGCAGCCCACGCTGGGTCGCTCGGTGTCGCTGCTGGGCGATATCGAGCAGCTGAGACGATGACGTCAACGCTGGCGTCACACGCGCGATGAGCACGTACGACGTTGCAGCTACTGGTTGGTTGCCGCCGGTCGCGCAGATCCGCCGTGCCGATATGGGAAGTTTGCGGATCGCCGTATCCCGCGCTCGGCACCTTGTGGCCGAAGCGGAAGCGGTCACTCGCGCAGTGGCGGCCGCGCGGACCGACCCAGAGTGGGCCGGAAAAGCGGGAGCTGACGCGGCGGCACGGCATACCGAGCTCGTGGCCATGGGGCACATTCTCCGGTCCTCGCTCGATGACCTGGCCGACGGCATCGCCGCAGCGGCACAGGGCGCAGAGGACGCGCAAGACACACTTCGCCGCGCGGATCTGCTGGCGCATCAACACGGCTACGTCGTGGATGACTCGGGATGTGCCCGTCCTATCACCGTGATGACAGCACCTACGACGTCTCCCGGCTCGACCGGGCCGACGACCAGCCCGGATGTCGTGCGCAGCATTGAGGCGCTCGTAGAGCGATCGCGGGCCAGGTATGCCGCCGCGGTCGCGAGTTTGGCTGCGGTGCGTGCTCCCGTCCTGGACCGCGCCGTTGCGGCTCGTCCTCCATGCGCTGGTGACCTTCCCCTCGATCGAGAGGTGGTGGACGACGCGCCACCACTCGCGGGCTTCCTGCCTTTGTCCGGCACACGGCTCGCCTCCGCGTTCGCCGGGCTGACCGCTCGACAGCAAGCGGCGTTGATCGCGGCTCATCCCGAGTGGGCGGGGGCCGCCGCGGGGCTGCCTGCATGGGCCCGCGACAGCGCTAACCGCGCGCTCTTGGCGGGTCTCATTCCACGCCTTCGCGCAGAACTCGAAGTCGCCCGCTCGGACAACGCGGAGTTCATGAAGCAGCCCGAAGTGCTCACGATGGGCGTGGCACGTCATTTGACTGAGATGGCGGAGGCACGGGCGAGGCTCGCTGATGCGGAGACATTGCTTGAGCTCCTAGGACGCGACGACGGGCGGAAGCGACAACTACTCTCACTGGGTTGGGAGGGCCGACGCCTCACAGCTGCGGTGGCAAGTGGTGATCTGGATCAGGCTGCGCGACTGGCCGTCTTCGTCCCAGGTTTCACCTCAACCTTGGCGACACATCTGGTGCAATACGACCGGGATTCGGCGGGTGCGGCCGACCTCGCGACTCAGCTGGTGGCTCAGTCAGGAGGCTCAGGAGAGGTCGTTGCGATCGCGTGGCTCGGGTATGCCGCGCCACTGGTCGATGAGGTGCTTTCCCCGAGCCGGACGGTGGTGCGTCAGGAGGTCGCGCTCGACGGGGCTCGCAAACTCGCGGACTTCCTTGTGGGCGTGGACGCTGCCGGTTCATTCAGCGCACGCTCCGGCCAGGCGCCTCCGATCGTGGTCTGGGCCCACTCGTATGGGTCCCTGCTCGCTGGGCTGATGTTCCGTAATTTCCGAGTGCCGGTGGAACGCTTTGTCGCGTTTGGCTCCCCTGGGTTGGGGGTGAAAGAGGTTGGCCAGCTTCAACTGCCACCGGGACGCGTGTCTGCCGTGGTCGCCCCGGGCGACTACGTCGCCAAGACGGGTCGCTTCGGGAAGGATCCTCTCTTCATGCCTGGTGTGACGATCCTTGAAGCGCACGCGACGCCACTGCCTGACGGCTCCCCAGGAGGCGTCATCGGCGGTCATTCGCGGTACTTCGAACCCGGGTCCACGAGTGCCTGGAACCTCGCAGCCATCGCAGCAGGCCGGCCGGAACTCGCCGTCGTGGAGGACGCTTGCCATGTGGGGGGCGGGTTGCCGGCGACTGGTGAGTGTAGGGAATCGGAGACGAGCCGCCGCGCCGCCAGCTGACGACGCTCCGCCCCATGCGGGCCGGGCCCCTGCGATCGGTATGACCGGGCTGATGAGCCCGGCTACGGGGTTGTCGTCGGCGGGACGCCTGAGAGCGGGATTGTGCACTCGGACAGCGTGCGAAGCCGCTCGGTCACCCGGTCAAGCGTGCTGAGCAAGGTGGTGCGAGCTGCGGTGCTGGGCAGACTGATCTCGACGTCCATGACCTCGACAAGCGGCGAGGCGGGCGAGGCGGGCGAGGCGGGCGCTGCCGAGCTTGTCATGGGTGCGCCAAACGGTCGGCATGGGATGGCGCGAGCCGCCCAATTGTCATTGCGTAGTTGCGCTGAACCGAGGGGGGTCGTGACGAGACTCCAGCCGGCTTCCGATCGCGTGGGAAGGGGTTCGTCCACGGCCAGGGTCGAGCGAACGGACTTGACCCAGAAGACGGTCCCTTCTGGCACATCGAGCGCGCACCGTCCGTAGCCTCTGACGAAGCGGTCAAAATCTGCTTCTCGGGCACGGCTCAGACCGCCCGGCAGGATGGCCTCCACTTCGGCAGCGGTGATCACCCCAGAGCACAGGTCGCTGAGGACCACTGCCCGGCCCTTGTCATACCGGGTGGACGGTGACGATGTCGTTGGCTGAGGGTCGGAATCCCGTCGGGTTGGGTTGACACAGGCCGTCCCAGTCAGGACGACGGCGAGCGCTGCGAGTCCCGCCGTCACCCGACGCTTGAGTGTTATCGGCTTCACGGCGATCTTCGTTCGTAACTGCCAGAGTCGTTCTCGG
Organism: Actinomycetales bacterium; assembly: GCA_016715285.1. Taxonomy (GTDB): domain Bacteria; phylum Actinomycetota; class Actinomycetes; order Actinomycetales; family Dermatophilaceae; genus Phosphoribacter; species Phosphoribacter thorii. The sequence continues at coordinate 386,697 of JADKAO010000003.1, forward strand.
GCATCATCGAGTCTTGCTATCAAAGGGTTCGTATTGGGCTGTGAGCCCTGTGCCTGAGAAGTACAAGTCACTGATCCACCCTAGGACGCGGTCGGTGGCAGTGTGCACTCGGCTGCGACACGCAGTCGCTGCGTGACGTGATCGAGGATCTTGAGCGTCGTACCACTCGGGGCCGAATCGGCGATGAGGATCTCAACGACCATCTGCTCGACTCCTTGAGGAGAGGGTGTTTGTGTTCCGTCTGTCCGGTTGGCTCGGAGCGGCTTACACGAGGTGACGCTTCGCCCGTGGTTGGCGTCAACAGTGGTGGGACCCAGCGTGGATCCCGAAACCTTTGACGAGCTGTTGGTCGTGGTCAGAGGTTGATCGGGGTAGCTGTAGTTCCACTCAGAGCGAAACCAAAAGACCTGGCCCTCCTGGACCTCGATGACACACTGCCCATATCCCGTGTCCAAATGTCCCGTATTGAGCTCACGCGCTCGCGATGAGCTTCCAGGAAGGATCGCCTCAAGTGTCTCCGTGGAGATAATTCCGGCGCATACATTCCCGGGTCGAACTGGTTCCATGGTTGAGAAGCGGGTCGATGAAGGCTGGCCGCCAGCTGGTGTTCGAGGTGGAGTACACGCTGTGGCAACGGTAACCACCGATATCAAGAACAGCGCCGCGAGCCACGAGCCACCAAATCTCACACGCTTCATCGGGTCTGCCGATCCAGCGGTTCGTATTGGGCAGTGAAGCTTTGCAAGGCTTCTTGCTGAGGCACAGTGATATACGCAGCACCGCCATTGGGAGCTGTCGCCCACCGAGTGAACGCGTCATATTGTTGGTCGGTCATGTCGCGGACCGGGATCATGGACCCGTCCGCAGTCCAGAATCGTGCTCCCGGTCGGTCGGCGAACCCATTCTGGTTGAGCCAGGTGGCGGGGTCTGTGCCAGGCTGAGTTGCCTTCAGCCACGGTTGCCCGTCAAGCGCTGAAGACTGGATTTGTTGGGTGAGGAGCGCCCTGGAGGACTCTTCTAGGGACGCTGATTGGGCTCGGGCCGCGCCTTCGGCCCCGTCGGGGAAGAGTGCTGAACCAAAGGCGCCAACGGCGTTGTCGTAGCCCATGCCCAACATTGTGCTCGCGAGCTTCCCAGCCGGTCCTCCTGCGATGCCAAGGGTGCCAGCAAGCTTGTCGACCGGGACGTTGCCAGCGCCCATCGACACCATGTCACGCATGAAAGAGTTGAAGTGATCGGTCCCCACCCCTGCCACGTGGAGTCCTACTGATGCGGCACCGGTGATATACCCCAGCGCGGCACCCGATTGTTGCGCGATTGCCGAGGCCCTGGCGGAGTAGTTGCTGTCACTGGCGGCGAGGTCAGCGAGATGGAGTTTCGTATAGACGGTCTCGGCGGCAATCAACCGAGCGAGTGCGGGCGGATTAGTGGACCAGGTCGCGCGATTGGCTAGGTCTTGGGGCCGGTCAAGGGCAAGATCTCCGAGCGCGCCGGCTAGCTGTTTGGGGTTGGCCAACACAATCGAGAAGCCGTCATGAGACGAGGCGACCAGGTCATGCGGCGGTCTTGCCTTGACGTCAGAGAGCGAGTTGATTGCCCGATGGACATCGTCGATGTGGTACGACATGACCGAACCGACGCTGCCGCGTAGCCCGCTCAGCGCATCGCCGTATGCCGAAACTCCAGGATGTCCCGAAAAAGTGCCAGCGTCTCCGGATGGGTTTTCGGCAATACCCTGGGCATAGTTGTTGACGAACTTCGAGGCAAGAGCGTCGACTGACGGTCGGACGCATCGTGGTCACCAGCGAGCGCTGCGCGGCCAAGGGCGTCACCCTTGTCGCCAAAGCCGGTGTACGTCATGTTCCCTGCCTCATAATGCTGGACGTTCCAGCGCTCTTTCATGAGGTAGTCGATGGCCATGACGGACTCTTTCCCGCCGGGCACGTCATGCGAGAGGAAGGTTTTCGCCGCGTCGTGATTCACCGCAGAGTTGCTCAGGAAGCCGTGCATGGGGTCAGCTGCCGTCCGCTGTGAGTTCGCACCGATCACGCCCGGGGTCGTGATATCCCCACTCCCGGAGCTCCCGAAACCGTGGATATAGGTCCGCGCCGCCCCATTGACAATCCCTTCGCGGTCGTAGGCAAGGAAGTCCCCACCCACCACGTCCATGTATGCCGGGCCGGCTGTGACCGAGGCATGCGACAGCAACAACCCCTGGGCGTAGTACCCCGAGAACGACGGGGATGCCCAGTTGGGTTTGAAGGTGTCTCGCCCGTCCGCCTTGAGCTGCTCGAACCATTCTGAACGCCACTTTTGGTGGAGTTGGAGAGACACCACGTCCTGGAATGCGCCATCGCGACCGGTGTCAGCAGCAGTGGCAAAGGCCGTGCCCAAGAAGTTGAGGAGGGCGTCATTGCGAGTGCGATCGTCGATGTGGCCGACCACTTGGCCCTTGAGCATGTCGAAGATCGCCTGGTTTGTCCCCTTGATCCCGAGCGCTTGCTGGAGCGCCTGAGCGAAATAGGGGTCCTTCGCCTTGTCGCCGTACTTCTTCTGGAGTTCCTCAAGGGCAGCGCGATCCCCTTGGGCAGCTTTGACGACGAGGTCTCTGGCGGCGGCAGCGTCGGCCGCTGCCTGGCCTCGCTTCATCGCCCCAGCGCTGATGCTCAGATCCCCAGTGAGTGCCGAACGCATGGCATCAGCTGACCCCGTCTTGCTGCGGGGAATGGTGTCGTCGGACAGGGCATTGAGCGTCCGAGCGGCAACAATCCCTTGCGTCTGGAGAGTGCCCATCGCGCGGTCATAGCGCCGGAAGATGTTCTGTTGCGTCGCGTCCCGGTCGTGAGCGGCTCGGTCAGCGAGCTGCTGCCGGGCCTGCTCGGGGACTTGCTGCCGGACTTCTGCGCTGTTGATGTGGTTGAGCTTGGATCGATAGGTCCCATCGGCCTCGTCCCATTCCACCCGCAGTCGCTCCACGGTTGTTCGGGTCTCCCGCAGGGTCCTGGCGTAGCTCGCGAGTGCGGCATCCCCCTGGCGGAGGCGGGTGTCGTTGGCCACGATCTTCTTGGCGAGTTGGCCCGCCTCGCCGCTTGCGGCTTGCGATGCGGTGCCGTCACTCCACGCCTGCTTGATGAAGGCAGCGGACGGTCCCTGAACAGCAATGACGGACTGATCAGCGCGGCTAGCGCTGTGAGAGAGACGGACGGCGATCGAAGTCATCGAATCGGGAACTCCGTTGGGCATCGGCAGAGCGCTTTCCCCCGACATCAGATCGCTACCCTTCCTCGACCGCGGTAACGCGTTGTCGCGTTGTCCTCGGCGGCCTGATACCACGCGGCCGCAGCGCTCATGTTGTTGGACAGCGCTGTGGTGCACTCCGCATAGGCCAGGTATGCCAGCCCCATCACGGCGAAGTAGTGCTCGACGGCGGAACTGAGGTCCGGGCAGTCTGTCCCCACGGCCCCCCCGATGCTGCCACTGTCACTTTGGAGCGTTTGCGAGACGTCTTCAAACGTCTTCACATCCCCGATGACCTTGCGCGCGGCGGCTGTGAGGCCCCCCATGTTCACCGTGTATGTCGTGCTCATTTCCTTCCTCCCCACACTCGCACCAGCCGCCACTCTAGGACGCCGCGCTGTCACGCCACCTGAGTACGGGCACTCATTTCCCGTGGCGCTTCGACACGCCCGACCTGAGCGCAGGTCTTGCGCGAGCTAGGGCCCTATGCCACAGTTACCCCTACATCTAGTAGTTACAACGGTGTGATTCATCCACATATAGTCCACACGTCAAGGTGAGTTACCCACAGGGTGTGCACACGGCATACCTGATTTGTCCACCGGTTGTCCCCAGCAGGCAACTACTCGCACGAACTCGCACCAGGGGGAGGAGACAACGTGCACTGCCCTTTTTGCCGGCATACCGACTCGCGCGTCGTCGACTCTCGCACGGCCGACGATGGCACGGCGATCCGCCGCCGCCGTCAGTGCCCCGAGTGCGGTCGGCGGTTCACGACAGTCGAGAGCGCGAGCCTTTCGGTGCTCAAGCGGTCGGGCGCGAGCGAGCCGTTTAGCCGGCAGAAGGTCCTCGTCGGTGTCCGCAAGGCGTGCCAGGGGCGGCCGGTGACCGAAGACCAACTCGCGCTCTTGGCGCAGCGGGTTGAGGAGTCCGTGCGAGCACACGGGACCGCCGAGGTCGACGCGCACGAGGTGGGGCTCGCGGTTTTGGAGCCGTTGCGCGAACTCGACGAGGTCGCCTACCTGCGCTTCGCCTCGGTGTATCGCGCCTTTGACAACCTCGAGGACTTCGAGGCCGCGATCACCTTATTGCGCGCTGAGCGCGATGCGGTCGGTATGCCGTCCGCTCACCCCAGCTGAACCACCCACCTCCCAGCGCCTCCGGTCACGGCAGGGGTTGTCAGAGGTGGCTGCTGAACTATGCACGACGCACAGAACGACCCGCTGAATACCCCGAAGAACACCCCGAAGAGCTTGAAGCGAAGAAGTCGAAGACGTCAGGGAGGACCAGGAAGCATGACTGAAACAGCCAACCGCGCGGGGGCTCGCAAGCCCGCCCGTGGCAAGGGAGTGTCGGTGGAGCGCATCTTCACCACGCCCGGAGTCCACCCCTACGACGAGGTGACGTGGGAGACCCGCGACGTCGTCCAGACCAACTGGAAGACCGGCGAGACGATCTTCGAGCAGCGTGGTGTCGAGTTCCCCGACTTCTGGTCGGTCAACGCGGGCGCGATCGTCACGACGAAGTACTTCCGTGGCGCGCTCGGCACCGAGGTGCGGGAGCGGTCGTTGCGGCAGCTCATCGACCGGGTCGTGTTGACCTATGTCAAGGCTGGCAAGGAGTTCGGCTACTTCGGCACGGCCGAGGATGCTGAGATCTTTGAGCACGAGCTGACGTATGCGCTTCTGCACCAAGTGTTTTCGTTCAACTCGCCGGTGTGGTTCAACGTCGGCACGCCCTCGCCGCAGCAGGTGTCGGCGTGTTTCATCCTGTCGGTTGACGACTCGATGGACTCGATCCTCAACTGGTACAAGGAAGAGGGCAAGATCTTCCAGGGCGGGTCTGGGGCGGGTCTCAACCTGTCGCGGATCCGGGCGTCGTCAGAGTTGTTGTCCTCCGGTGGCACCGCGAGTGGCCCAGTGTCGTTCATGCGCGGCGCCGACGCGAGCGCCGGCACGATCAAGTCCGGTGGCGCGACGCGTCGTGCGGCCAAGATGGTCGTGCTCGATGTTGATCACCCCGACATCGAAGAGTTCATCGACACCAAGGCGCGCGAGGAAGACAAGATCCGTGCGCTGCGTGACGCCGGGTTCGACATGGACCTCGGCGGCAAGGACATCGTGTCCGTGCAGTATCAGAACGCGAACAACTCGGTGCGGGTCTCCGACGAGTTCATGAAGGCTGTTGAAGAGGGCCGCTCGTTTGGGCTGCGTGGTCGCCAGACCGGCGAGGTCCTGCGCGAGGTCGACGCGCGTGAGCTATTTGGCAAGATCGCCAAGGCGGCGTGGGAGTGCGCCGACCCGGGGATTCAGTACGACGACACGATCAACGCCTGGCACACCAACCCGGAGACCGGTCGCATCACGGCCTCCAACCCGTGCTCGGAATACATGTCGCTCGACAACTCGTCGTGCAACCTCGCCTCGCTGAACCTGCTCAAGTTCCTGCGGGAGGACGACACCTTTGACGCGGTGACCTTCCAGAAGGTGGTCGAGCTCGTCATCACCGCGATGGACATCTCGATCTGCTTCGCGGACTTCCCGACCGAGTCGATCGGGGTCACGACGCGTGACTACCGCCAGTTGGGGATTGGGTACGCCAACCTCGGTGCGCTCCTGATGGCCACGGGTCACGGGTACGACTCCGATGGTGGCCGCGCGCTCGCGGCGAGCATCACCTCGCTGCTCACCGGGGCGGCATACAAGCGCTCGGCCGAGCTGGCAGCAGTCGTCGGCCCGTATGCCGGGTACGCCCGCAACGCGGACGCGCACAAGCGCGTCATGCGCAAGCACCAGGCCGCCAACGACGCGATCCGCACCTTTGACTCGATGGATGGCGACATTCACCGGGTGGCGACCAAGGCGTGGGCACAGGTTGTCGAGCTGGGCGCGCGCAACGGGTATCGCAATGCGCAGGCGTCGGTGCTCGCGCCGACAGGGACCATCGGCTTCATGATGGACTGCGACACCACGGGGATTGAGCCGGACTTCTCGCTGGTGAAGTTCAAGAAGCTCGTCGGTGGCGGGTCGATGCAGATCGTCAACCTCACCATCCCGCGCGCGTTGAAGCGGATGGGCTATCAGCAGGAGTCGATCGAGGCGATCGTCGAGTACATCGCCGACAAGGGGCACGTCATCGACGCGCCCGGGTTGAAGCCGGAGCACTACGAGGTGTTCGACTGCGCGATGGGTGCGCGGGCGATCTCGCCGATGGGGCACGTGCGGATGATGGCGGCCTGCCAGCCGTTCTTGTCTGGTGCGATCTCCAAGACGGTCAACCTGCCTGAGACGGCGTCGGTCGAGGAGATTGCCGACGTCTACATGCAGGGCTGGAAGCTCGGCATCAAGGCGCTCGCGGTCTACCGCGACAACTGCAAGGTCGGTCAGCCGTTGTCAGATGGTGGCTCGACGGCCAAGGACGCGACTGCTGCGAAGGATGCCGCGAAGGCTGCCGGCGAGGTGCGCGTCGAGAAGGTCATCGAGTACCGCCCCGTGCGTCGCCGGTTGCCCAAGCGGCGGCCGAGCCAGACGATCTCGTTCTCTGTGGGCGGGGCCGAGGGCTACTTGACCGCTGGGTCTTACCCCGACGACGGTCTTGGCGAGCTGTTCTTGAAGTTCGGCAAGCAGGGGTCGACGCTCGGCGGCATCATGGACGCTTTCTCAATCGCGGTGTCGATTGGGTTGCAGTACGGCGTGCCGCTCGAGACGTTTGTCGAGAAGTTCACCAACTTGCGGTTTGAGCCCGCGGGTCCGACCGACGACCCGGACATCCGGATGGCGCAGTCGATCATGGACTACGTCTTCCGCCGGTTGGCGCTGGACTACATGGACTTTGAGACGCGGTCCTTCATGGGCATCCACACTGCTGAGGAGCGGGCGCGTCAGCTCGAGACCGGGTCATATGCGCCGGCCGAGCAGAGCTCTGACGAGGAGATCGAGGAAGAACTCGAGAACTACTCGCAGACAGTGGCGACCCAGGTGCGGCGACCCGAGCCGGTCGTGATCCGCGCTGAGGACCACGCTGACGAGGTCAAGTCGGGTGCGGGTGCGGCGTCAGCCCGTGAGGTTGGCGGCGAGATCCACTCGTCTCAGGACCTGCTGGCGAAGTTCCAGGGGCGTACGGCTGACGCGCCAATGTGCTTGACCTGTGGCACGAGGATGCGCCCCGCGGGCTCGTGCTATGTGTGTGAAGGCTGCGGCTCGACGAGCGGCTGCAGCTGACCCCTTAAGCGACGCGGGTGCGGCCTGCGGGGAAGCCCGGCCGCACCCGTTGTCACTGTTTCGCCGCTGACGCGGCGCGTTGCGCCCCCTCCTGTGGATAACACGGGAGGGGGCGCATCTGTGTTTGACATCCTGTTGCGTGGCTGGTGTGGCTGGGAGATTCTGAGCGTGGTCGGCGCAGGGGTGTGGTCACCACGAGCCCGAGGTATGCCGTGTTGGTCGTAGCTCGCGGACTTCGCTACCGGTCGGTGGCGTATCTGGTTGACCGTGGTGGGACCGACACCCCTCCGCGCCGCCGACCCTCACGTCGGTGTGTGAGTATCCCGGCACAAGCGTCCCTGTGGCGGTGGTGGAGGCGGCGGTGCGTGAGGAACCTGTGAAGACGATTCCGCCGCCGTCAGTCACCTCTGCTCCACCCGGACAATCAGTGGTCAACTTCTTCACAATTATCTCGACGCCCCCGAGTCCAGAGGACGCGATCACGTTTACGAACCCGGTGCCGGGGGAGGTGCGTGGGGTACCGGAGTACTCATGGTGCTTCGGTGATGGCCTCAAGGGAATGGGTCCGGGGACTGCCTTCAATCCTGCGGTCCTGCCCTCACGTAACCCCGGCTACTACCTCTGCGCGACTTACGCCAAACCTGGCACGAAGCACGTGACCCTCACGGTCACGTGGCGCGTCACCTTCCGCTTGGAAGGCGTGATCGACGTCCCGCTGGCCCTGATCGTCATGACCGCTACCGAAGACAAACCCATCGCAACCGCCCGTGCAGTCCTCGTCCGATCGGCCACGCGTGCGTTGACTGCTGCCCAACGGTGAGTCGACCTGTGAAGCGGACTCTCGGATTCACAAGTGCTGGCGTCGTTCATTGGTCGCCACCCACCCGGCATACTCGCGCTCTTGCTTTGGGTCTGGCATCGGTTGGAGCGCCCGGATTGTGTGAATTTCGGCATCGTGGGGAAGCCCCCTTTGGGGGCTATGCATTGCCCCAGTGGAGGGGCAATGCATGCAATGCCCCTCGGGAGGGGCATTGCATAGCGTCGAACCTAGCCCCCTCCTGCACGCCCTGGCCCGTGAAGTCTCACCCGCCGAATAGCCGGGCGGGTGGCGCCGATCACGAACGTCACGACCACGATCGCCGCCGCACCCAGTTGCACGTCCTGTGAGCCGAACCAAGCACTCACGGGACCCACTGCCACCTGCCCGATCGGCATCGCAACGAAACCGAAGAAGCCGTCGATCGCCATGATGCGCGACAACATCGCCTCAGGAACTTTCTCCTGAACAGTGAGGTTCCACGCGAGATTGATCAGGCAGACGCCGCAGCCGCTGATGACGAAGGCCGCCGAGAGTGGCAGCACCTGCGCCGCGAAGGCGAGCGCCACCATGGGTGCGGCGGTCGCCAAGAAACCATATTGGGCTGCCAGCAGCGGACGACGAATGGTCACGCGTGACAACACAAAGGCGAACCCAAATAGCCGAGGGCTTCCGCTGACCGTGCGAGCCCCCAGCCGTCCGCACCGACCGTGGCTTTGGCGATGACCGGGCCCAGCACCCCCGACCGCCCCGCTGACGACGGCGTTAAAGACCAGCGACAGGCTGGCCACGGGCAGCACCCATCCGAGCGTCCGCGCAAACGACCAGCCCGCGCGGAAGTCTTCCAGCACGCTCTCGCCGGCGTCGGGTCGGTCATTCGGCGGCAGTCGCAGCAAGGACAGGAAGATCGCGGCGACGAAGAACGTCGCGGCGTCCACGAGGAGCGCCCACCCCGGACTGCTCACCGCAACGATGATCCCCGCCACGGTTGGTCCGAGCACCTGCAAGGCACTTTGCGCCTGGCTGAGCAGCAGGTATGCCGCCTTCCGATCGGCTTCCGGCAACAGGATCGGCACCATGCCGTGGAAGGCGGGATAGCTCACCGCCACCGCCGTCCCCCCGATGAACTGCAGCACGATGAGATGCCAAATCTGCGCGGTTCCGGTGAGCACCAGGACGGCTGAGGTCAGTTGAACGGCGCCCTCGATGAGGTTGCATCCGCGCAGCACGAGCGCACGCGGCAAGCGGTCTGCGAGTGCACCGCCGATGAGCATGAAGCCCACCATCGGCACCGTCCACGAAGCGACCACTAATCCGAGCGCGGTAGGGGAGTTGTCGATGTGCAGCACGGCGAACGCCAGTGCGAGCGGCGACATCGATGAGCCCGCCGTGTTGATGGTCTCCCCAAAGAAGAACCACCTGAAATCCGTATGCCGTAACGGACCACGCTGGGACCGGCCGCTCATGGGGTTGGCGCCGATGGTGGGATCACAGCGGAACTGTAGGTTTCGGTCGGTCTTGCTAGGCCAAGGATTCGCTGAGAGCGCACAGCGCTGGCTCCAACTTCGAAAGCCCAGGGTCGAGTGGCGGCCTCTCCTGTGGATAACTCGTCAGGGCCGGACTGGGTTTGGCATCCTGTTGCGAGGCTGGTGTGGCTGGGAGATTCTGAGCGTGGTCGGAGCAGGCTGGCAGAGAGCTGAGGTCGTCATGGAACGTCGTCGAATGAGATGGGCGACGGTTTGGCTCGTCGCTGGCGTTGTCGTGACGGCTGGCTGCACAACTGGCGGAGGAACGACGACGCCCACGACGACTGCAGTGACGACGAGTTCTTTACCCACGTCATCGAGTGCCGCGCCCACCACGACGGCGATGACCGACGACGAAGCCGCCATCGCAGCGGCGAAACGCTACTTCTCGGAGTTCACTAACGCGCTTGCTACCAGGGACACAGTCGCCTTGAGGAGAACATTTCTTGGGTGTCGAGTCTGTATCGAAGATGCGGACAGAATCGATCAGGCGAAGCTTTCAGGTTGGACTTTCGAAAAAGCCATCTTTGACCTGCAAGACGTTCGAGTCACGTCTAGAGCCGATGCGACACACATCCTTGTTCGGGGTTCACTATGTTCACCGCCTCTCGTCGTGCGCGATGCTCAAGGCAAGGTTGTTCACTCGTCAGCTGGCGCAGTCGGAGCAAAAGATATGATCATCGTTAAGTCCTCGACCGCATGGCTGGTACAGGCGATCTCGTGAAGCGACAACTTGCGGCCCTACTGGCAGCCTCGTTCTCCAGTGCAGTCTTCCCCCTCAGCCTCCCCGGGTTCGTCGAACTGTCAGGGAACGATCTTTGGAGGTGGCCACCTCGTCTTGCGCCGCCCTCGGGTTGGAGGTACGATCCTGCGTCGCAGTACTTCAACAAGATCGTCTATCAAAGACAGCCTCGCCCTCCAGGTGTTCGGTATGAGTACTCTTTGAATGAACGCTGCGGCAATGAGGGGGCGTTGATTGCGGAGGTGCGGTGTTGCCCGTGCGCCGGCGGAGTCGGGAAGCCTGGGCGCATGTACCAATCCCGGGTGTATCCCCTCGATGCCAACGGTTCCAGCTGCCGGGATCTGGCGTGATGCGAAACGTCTGTATCTACCCCAGCGTCAGGGTTCCCTTGGCGGCGGTGGAGGCGACGGTGCGCGAGGAGATTCAGAAGAGGATTCCGCAGCCTTCGGTCACCTCTGCTCCGCCCGGACAGTCAGTGGTCAACTTCTTCACGATCTTCTCGACACAGCCGAGCCCAGAACAGGCGATCACCTTCACGAACCCAGTTCCGGGAGAGGTTCGGGCAGTGCCGGAGTACTCCTGGGATTTCGGTGATGGCATCAAGGGGATGGGTCCGGGGACTGCTTTCAATCCTGCGGTCCTGCCCTCACGTAACCCCGGGTACTACCTTGGCGCGACCTACGCCAAGCCAGGTACAAAGCACGTGACCCTCACGGTCACGTGGCGCGTCACCTTCCGCTTGGAAGGCGTGATCGACGTCCCTTTGGCCCCGATCGTCATGACCGCCACCGAAGACAAACCCATCGCAACCGCCCGCGCCGTCCTCGTCCGCTAACCCAACCAGCGTGGGACAGAGCGTTGCCTGTGATGGGATAGCCCAATGACCTCTGGCATCTTCCGCGACCACATTGACCCGGACGTCCGTCCCCAAGACGACCTCTTCAAGCACGTCAATGGTCGCTGGATCGCCGAGACCGAGATCCCCGGCGACAAGGGTCGCTACGGCTCGTTCGACATGCTCCGCGAGGCCGCCGAACGCGACCTGCGCACCATCATCGACGCCACCGCGACGACCACCCCAACGCCAGGCCCGACGACCCCGGCAGGCAAGGTCGTCAACCTCTACGCCTCCTTCATGGATGAGGCGGCAATCGAGCAGCGCGCCCTCAAAGGCCTCCACGACCTCTTCCAGGCAACCGCCGCCCTCACCACAACACAGGAGCTTCCAACCCTCCTCGGTCGCCTTGAACGCGAAGGCGTCTCCGGCGCCCTCCACCTCTACGTCAACACCGACGACCGCCAATCAGACCGCTACATCGTCTACCTCAACCAAGGCGGACTCGGCCTCCCCGACGAGTCCTACTACCGCGAGGAGCGCTACGCCGACATCAGGACGGCATACCTCGCGCATGTCGAAGCCATGCTCGGCCTCGCCGCCGCCCCAGACCCGGCCGCAGCCGCTGCACGCGTGATGGCCCTCGAGACTCGCCTCGCTGCGAGCCACCTCGATAACGTCTCCGACCGCGATGCGGTCGCGACGTACACGCTCCTCACCGGGGACGCGCTCCGTGCGCTCACACCCAACTTCGATTGGGATGCGTATGCCGTGTCCCTCCAGGCCCCGCCCGGTGCCTTCGACGAGGTCGTCGTCCGCCAGCCCGAATTCGTCAGCGCGTTCAACAGCGCACTCGCCGAGGTCCCGATCCAGGACTGGCGGGACTGGCTGACCTGGCACATCGTCCACGAGTTCGCCCCCTATCTCCCGGCAGCATTCGTCCAGGAGAACTTCGAGTTCTATGGCCGCACCCGCGCCGGCACCCCCCAAATCCGCGACCGCTGGAAGCGCGGCATCACCCTCGTTGACGCCTGCCTTCCCGGAAGCTCTCGGCGAGCTGTACGTCGCCAAGCACTTCCGCCGGACGCCACAGCCCACATGGAGCGGCTCGTCGGCAACCTGGTCGAGGCCTTCCGCCGCGCGTTCACAACAAGCGCGTGGATGGGCCCCGACACCCAGGCTCAAGCGCTCGCCAAGCTGGAGGCATTCACCCCCAAGATCGGTTACCCCGACACCTGGCGCGATTACTCCGCCCTCACCATCGACGATGACCTCGTCGGCAACGTCCGTCGCGCTGCCGCTTTCGAGAGCGACCGCAACCTCGCCAAGCTCGGCCAGCCGATCGACCGCGCCGAATGGTTCATGGGTCCGCAGACGGTCAACGCCTACTACAACCCCGGCATGAACGAAATCGTCTTCCCCGCAGCGATTCTGCAGCCGCCCTTCTTTGACGCGCACGCCGACGACGCCGTCAACTATGGCGGCATCGGCGCAGTCATCGGCCACGAGATTGGGCACGGTTTCGACGACCAGGGCAGCCAGTTCGACGGCGTCGGCAACCTGCGCGACTGGTGGACTGAGGACGACCGGGCCCGCTTCGACGCCCTCGCCCAAAAGCTCATCGCCCAGTTCAGCGCGATCGAATCAGCCTCTGCCCCAGGCAATCTCATCAACGGTGCCCTCACCGTCGGTGAGAATATCGGTGACCTCGCCGGCATCGGGATCGGGCACGCGGCATACCGACTCTCACTCGGTGACCAGGAGCCGCCGGTCCTCGACGGCTACACCGGTGACCAGCGGTTCTTCATCGGCTGGGCGCAGGTATGGATGGGCAAGGCCCGCGAGGAGACCGCCAAGATGCTCCTCGCCGTCGACCCGCACTCGCCGCAAGAGGCTCGCGGCAACGCTGTCCGCAACCTCGACGCCTTCCACGCCGCCTTCGACGTCACCCCCGACGACGGCATGTGGCTCGCGCCCGAAGACCGCGTCAGCATCTTCTAACCGGCGCAGCCAGCCCCGGCGGCAGCGCCACCACCCAGCCACCCCGCCGACCCGCCGACCCGCAGCCTCTCCACCCGAGCTCACCGTGTGAGGATAAGGACCATGTTCGAGCAGCTCTGGCAGATCATCGCCCTCGTCGTCGGCATCGCAATCGTCGGTGTCGGCCTCGTCGTCGGCTTCCTGCGCAGCCGCGGCGGCAAGACCCGCGACCTCCCCACTGCACCTCCCAGCGCCCGCACCACGACGGGGTATGCCGGTGCGCCCGGTGACGACATCGACTCGCCTTCGCGCCCCGCCGCCGGGGCAACTGCCACCGATGTCCTCGAACCCGAGGTCGAGACCGAGGTGCCAGTCGAGGTCATCCCCGAGGCACCGGCATACGAGCGACCCGACTCAGCCCGTGGGCGCCTGGCCCGCCTCCGCGCGCGGCTGGCACGTAGCAACACCGCGATCGGCAAGGGCCTCCCTTGCGCTGCTATCCCGCGGCAAACTCGCACCCGCGCCGAGGGACGGCCCTCAGTCATCCTCGTCGTCGGGGTCAACGGCACGGGCAAGACGACGACGGTCGGCAAACTCGCTCGGGTGCTCGTCGCCGAGGACAAGGACGTCATCCTCGGTGCCGCCGACACCTTCCGCGCCGCGGCCGCCGACCAACTCCAGACCTGGGGCGAGCGCGTTGGCGTCCCGACCGTGCGCTCAGACCGTGAAGGTGCCGACCCGCCGCTGTGGGCCTTCGACGCGGTCAAGGCCGCCGCCGAGCTCGAAGCTGACGTCGTCATCATCGACACCGCCGGGCGCCTCCACAACAAGACCAACCTCATGGATGAGCTGGGCAAGGTCAAGCGAGTCATCGAGAAGCAAAGCCCGATCGACGAGGTGCTCCTGGTTCTCGACGCGACCACGGGTCAAAACGGCCTCGAGCAAGCAAGGGTCTTCGCCAGCGTCGTCGACGTCACCGGCATCGTGCTGACCAAGCTCGACGGCACCGCCAAGGGCGGCATCGTCGTCGCCGTCCAGCGCAAGCTCGGGGTTCCGGTCAAGCTCGTCGGGCTTGGCGAAGGGCCCGACGACCTCGCGCCTTTCGATCCGGCAGCGTTCGTCGACGCCATCCTCGACTAACAGCTTGCGGGCAGGGACACGCCGTCACGTCTGCGAGTTCGACCTCGGGATCAGGAGGCCGGCCTGGGCCGCAGCCGCTCGCCGTTGACGTTTGCGCTCCCAGAAATACGTGAACGTCAGAGTCGCTAACGCCAGCGGGCTCAACGCCATTGCGGTGACCACGATGTCCTCGAGGACCGGGTTGTTGGCCGTGAGCAGCGCTGACCCGATCAACGCTAAGGGCAAGAGCGCCATCGCGATCAGTTTTGAGCGCGGAGCCGCAAGGGTGCCAGCTTCCCACGACGGGTCCAGCGAGACCCCCACAACGCCGACACGTGTGTATGCCGCCTGCAAGACCGCAGCCCGAGCGCGCACGCGGAAAACCCACTCCTCTTTGCGGCGCACGATCATGAGCAAAAAGGCAGCGGCGTTTAATACGGCGAGCCCGCTCAGTCCGGGAACCGCAGCCGAACGGCCAGGTGCCCATCGACGCAAGCTCACTGAGCTGAGAGCGACCAGAACGCATCCCACGACGACGAGGAAACGCTGGAGTCGCCGCAAAATCGCCGGACCGACCCTGATCGCTGCAAACGGCTCCGGGTCTGCGACGTAGTCACCATTTGGCGGTACGATCTGGCCGGACGCGGCCGCTGCCGCGCGGAGCTGTTGCCGCGCGGCATACCGGCTCCGTGCTTGGGCAATCCGAAGCAGCCACCCCCCAAAGATCAGCCCTGCCGGCGCCAACACGAGCGCCCTGCCCATCACGAGGGTGTCGCGGGCAAACGCTGCCACCAGCGCCGTGGCGAGGGGGGCAATGGCGAGGACCAAGCCCCAGCCCACCTGGGTGCCCACGCGCAGGGCAGCGTTGGGATACGGGTCCGGGTCGGAGGCCTCAACCACACGAGGTATGCCGTCCGCCGCGGACGCAGCTGCCACCTCGCGGACGAGTTGGCGACGGTTCCAGGTTTCGCGGCGTCGAGCGATCGACAATGCCCACCACGCCATCAGGCTCAGGACGAGGGGGATGAGGTGCCCGCCGCTTAGTCCAGCGCTGGCTTGGCCTTCGCGCGCCTGCCCGGTGGTGACCGCGAGAGTCATCATGGGAACAATCGATAACAGCATGTATCCGATGCCGCGCACCGAACCAGGATTGCGGCGCGAACCGGCATACGGCTCCGGGTCAGGACGGTGACACCGGTGCCAACCGGGCCCGTGGGGAGGTCGCGCGGTGGGTTTCCGCACGGTCGCGCGGCGTCGGGTCGGGGGCCACGTCATCGCCGCAGCTTAGGCCGCAAAGAACAACCCTGCCCAGATCGCGGTGGGCGACTTACTCCTCGGCGGGCGAAGTACTCCGCGGTGGGCGACTTACTCCTCGGCGGGCGAGTTACTCCGCTGCGGACGGCCACCCGTGGGCGGTTCCGCGGTCGGTTGGGCCGTGAGGCCCGCACTTGGGTCAGCCCACGGCCCCGCACCTGGGTCGGTCACCGGCTCGACACCTGATCGTGACCACGGTCCCCGGAGGGGACCAGCCCACGGCCCTGCCGTCCGAGGGACCGACGGCGCAGCTGCGTGAGCACTCGCATGAGCGGAGACTCGAGCTGCCTCGCGGACCAGCCGTGTGGTCTCCGCTTTCAGCCGTCCTCTGTTCCACTTCGCACTTAGCGGCAAGAGCGGGCCGCCCAGAACCGTCGCACCCAAGACGAGGGCGACGATCTCCTGTTCCATAAACTTCGTCCCGGCCGCAACGACTAGGGCTATCCAGCCCACGACGAGGACGGCAACGCCGACCATCTTTGACTCCGGGTCAATGAAGGTCGCGCCATCGAGCGATGGGTCGAGTTCCTCTGTGACGATCGGCACCGGGTCTCAGCCGCCGCCAGGATGGCCCCGGCGTCCGCGATCGCGGAACACCCATTCCTCTTTGCGTCGGGCCACCACAAGCAGTCCTGCGCGGTGAGGAAGATCAGCGGGATCACGACGGCCAACACGCCATCCCGCCCGCCCCGGGAGGAAGGAAAACGTACTGAGACCCCCTCCCAAAGCAGCGCCCCGACAAGGATGAGAAGCCGCTGCAACAACCGCCAGCCCGCAGCTCCCAAGCCGAACGCCTCGAAAGGTTGAGGGTCCTCGACGAAATCACCGTTCCACGGCAGTGGCTCTCCGCTGCCAGGGCGTTATTCGGGCTCCGGTGCCGCGCGGCATACCTCGTCCGTGCCTGGAGCGATGCGAAGCAGCCACCCACCGAAGATGAGTCCCATCGGAGCTATACACATCGCCCGCGCAATGCTGAGGTCCAATCGGCCGATGAGGGCGCCCCTTGACGACTGCGACGGCGGCGAAGACTAAGACAGCGCCCGCGATGACCTCCACAGGGACAGGGAGCACAGCACGGGGATACGGATCGGGGTCAACTCCCTCAGCAACCCGAGGTATGCCGTCCGCAGCAGACTCCGCTGCGGTGGCGCGGACGCGCTCACGACGCAGCCACGTCTCGCGACGGCGCGCGATCGCGAGGCACCACCATGCGAGCAGACCCAATGCGGCCGCCTGGGGTATCCGCTGGGTCACTGCATCTTCGGTGAAGCCCCGTGATGCGCGACGAATCCAGCTTCAAAACTCGGTAGCCAGGCGAAGGGGATGATC
Source organism: Actinomycetales bacterium (assembly GCA_016715285.1). GTDB lineage: Bacteria > Actinomycetota > Actinomycetes > Actinomycetales > Dermatophilaceae > Phosphoribacter > Phosphoribacter thorii. The sequence goes on from JADKAO010000003.1 coordinate 403,816, forward strand.
GTCAGCAGGAGATAGCCAAGTCCTCCGGAAGAGCGGCGTGGTGCGACCGACGGGTGCGTACGGCTCCGGGTCAGGTACCTGAGTGGTGCGCCTGGCGTCCTTCTCGTCTCCTTCTCCGCGCCCTCGTCGTCTTCCGCCGTGCCCGTTTGTCTCCGTCGGCGGCTTCCGCAGCTGAGGCTTCGTGTTCCTCGTTGGGAGTGCCGGATTCGTCGGGTCGTTGTCTTCCGTCGAAGCGCTCACGACGGAAGCCTAAAGGGTGGCGGCGCTTCGACTGGCGGTCTGAGAGGCGCTCGATGACCACGGTTGAGCAGGTCACCCTCGGGGCCTGCTTTGGGCCCGCGTAACCCAGAACTTACGCGGCGCCGCACGATGCAACGTTCCGGAAACACGACGTGCTCGGCCCAGAAACGCCCAGTGGCGACATTGAGGGCATGGACACGATCAACGCGGGTGACACCGCCTGGGTGCTGGGCAGCGCCGGACTCGTGCTGCTCATGACGCCGGGGCTAGCCCTCTTCTACGGCGGCATGGTGCGCGCTTGATGATGAGCTTCATCGCGCTCGGGACGGTCACGCCCGCGTGGGTTCTCTGGGGATATGGCGAGAGCTTCGGGACCTCTCTCGATGGTCTGGGCCTCGTCGGCAACCCGGTTGGACACATCGGACTCTCCGACCTGCTCAGCGCCGACGCGGTGATGGGGCCACCGGGACACCAGATCCCGACCCTCGCGTTCGCGGCCTTCCAGGCAACCTTTGCGATCATCGCGGTCGCGCTGGTGAGCGGTGCGATTGCCGACCGGGCGAAGTTCTCGACGTGGACGGTCTTCACTGTGCTGTGGGCGACGATTGTGTATTTCCCTGTCGCACACTGGGTTTTTCGACTTCAGTACGCCGACCCACGCGGGTGGCTGGATTGCGGAGCAACCGCAGGGCGATTGACTTTCGCTGGCGGCACAGTGCTCGAAATCAACTGCGGCGCAGCGGGTCTCGCGCTGGCGCTGGTGGTCGGCAAACGGCTCGGATTCCGCAAGGACCCATGCGTCCGCACAGCCTCACCCTCGTCATGCTGGGCGCTGGCTGCTGTGGTTGGGGTGGTTCGGTCCAACGCCGGGTCGATGCTCGCAGCCACCAGGCGGCGCCGCCATCGTCTGATGAACACTCGTCGCCGGCGCCGCAGGCATGATGGCGTGGCTCGGGGTGGAACGGTGCGCGACGGTCACGCCACCTCGCTTGGCGCGGCCCCGGGCCTGGTCGCCGGACTCGTCGCGATCACCCCCTCGTGCTCGGCGGTCACCCCCGTGGGCGCCGTCGCGATCGGGGGCATCGCCGGATCCCTGTGCGCGTATGCCGTCGCCTGGAAGTTCCGCTACGGCTATGACGACAGCCTTGATGTGGTCGGTGTCCATCTCGTCGGCGGGTTGGTCGGCACGATTGGGATCGGGTTCTTCGAGCAAGCAAGGCGGCCCCCCGCAGGAATCGACGGGCTCCTGGCAAGGGAGGCGTCGACCAACTGTGGCGTCAGGTCATCGCGGCCGTCGCGGTGCTTCGCCTTTGTCCTCCCGGCGCTCGGTCTCGCGTTGCACCGGACCCTCGGCTTCCGGGTCGACCGCGATGACGGATGCGCGGCGTCGACCTCTCCGAGCACCGAAACGGCATACGACCTCGTTGCTCCGGGGCGGTCGGCTGAGTCGGCCCGCGGCCCAGCACCTGCCCGACGCGCGGCACCACGACGGACATGTCCCCTCCAGCGCACTTGATGCACTCACCACGCCCCCGCAAGGAGACCTCGCACGAAGCCCATCACCGCCATCATCAAGCCCCATCAACTCGAACCCGTCAAAGAGGCGCTCGAACGCTTTGGCGTGCAAGGCACGACGGTGAGCGAAGCATCCGGGTACGGACGCCAGCGAGGGCACAGCGAGGTCTATCGCGGGGCGCGGAGTATCAGATCGACTTCTTTGTGCCCAAGGTGCGCATCGAGATCCTTGCCGAGGCTGAGGACACGGAGGCGATCGTCGATCTCATCGCTATCACGGCGCGCACGGGGCGGATCGGTGACGGCAAGATCTGGGTGGTGCCAGTCGAAGACGTCATGCGTGTGCGGACCGGCGACCACGGTCGCGGTGCCCTCTGACCGTGACTCCCCGATGGGGCGAGGCTCGCGCGACCCGGAGCGAGGGGCGTTCGAGCCCAGCCCCGACCGAGCTGCGGGCAAGCGCC
>JADKAO010000004.1 GCA_016715285.1 Actinomycetales bacterium
GGCAGGCGCTCTTCGGCGCCGACAGTTCCTTCGATGGCGCTTTCGCCGCGGCCGTTCTCGGCACCCTCTCGATCCTCGCGATCGGCCGCATCGCACGCGCTGCCTCCTGCAATCGTCGGTCTCGGCACGATCGCGGCGATCCTCCTGGGCGATCGAAGGACACCCACTTCGTCCACCCCGCACCGGGCTGCCTGACCTGCCGCCTGTTCTTCGCCCTCGCCGCTTGGGTGCGCTCTCTCATCGATCGCGACGACGCCCGCGCCCGCCTCGCCACCCGCATCGCCGCCGACCCGCAGGCCTGTCTCCAGCTCACCCGACCACCCAACCGGGCCGGTCCTCGCCTGTGGTGGCGGCCGTGGCGTCTCGTCGCCGGCATCTGTCTCGGCCCGGCCAGCGGGGACGCATGGTCAAGCCTCTACTTCTCGTCATCTTCGGCCTCATGACCGTCTTCTGGGACTCCGGCGCGCCGCGCGATCGGAGCGCCGGTATGCCGCGGCAGGATCTGGCGACGGCATACCCGCGTTCTTGGCGATGGTGCCCACCGCGGCCGTCGTCTATGTCGCGTCCTGGTGGGGCTGGTTTGTCAGCGACAACGGCTACAACCGGCAATGGGCCACCGCACACCCCGCGGACGCCACCTGGTCCTGGGTTCCGGACGCGGCGCGGTCGTGGTGGAACTACCACGCGCAAATCCTTGACTTCCACCGCGGTCTCTCGACCCCGCACGTTTACTAATCCAGCCCGTGGTCATGGATTGTCATGGGGCGGCCGACCTCGGTCTTCGCCGAGTACCCCGCCAGCGGGGCAGGACGGCTGCGAGGTCGACATGTGCGCCAAGGTCATCACCCCGATCGGCACCCCGACGATCTGGTGGGTCGCGGCTGCGTCCCTGCTCATCCTCGGTTTCCGCTGGGCGCTTCGGCGCGACTGGCGGGCCGGCGCGATCCTCGCGGGGTATGCCGGTGGGTACCTCCCATGGTTCTTCCTCGGCGAGCGCACGATCTATCAGTTCTATGCCGTGTCGTTCGTCCCGTGGGTCGTGCTCGGCGTCACCTACGTTCTCGGCATGGTGCTCGGTCCGCCAGGCGTCTCCCCCCACCGACGACAAGTCGGTGTCACCGTCGTTGGCTGCTATCTCGTGGTGACCGCGCTGATCTTCGCGTGGTTCGTGCCGCTGTATACCGCCCGAGTCATTCCCTATCACCTGTGGTGGGTTACATGTGGTTCCTCGTGGGTTTGATCCACCACGAGTGCCCCACGGTGTGATCCCGGACGGAGGACCCACCTCATCGGGGATGTCGCTGCGACAATGGCGAGTATGACCAGGGGCCGAGGGGAACGCGCGCGCCCTCGGCAGCGACACCGCCGCCCTGCCTTCGTGTTTGCCCTGCTCGCGTCCGGTCTCGTGTTCGGTCTCGTGTTCAGTCTCTCGGGGTGCACCACGGGACCGACCGTTGGCAGTCCGACGACCAGCGCGGCGCCGACCACGTCCGGGACCTCGACCGCTCTTGGCGGGCTCGACCTGAGCCTGCTCGCAGTGGGGTCCAGCGAGCATGCGCTCGATGTCGGAGGGCGCATCCGGATGTACCGCGCCTACCGGCCGGCCCCTCGTCACCCCGTGTCGGTGGTCGTCATGCTCCACGGCGGGCTGGGCAGCGCTCGTCAGGCGGAGCAGGCGTACGGCTGGAACGCACTCGCTGAGGAGCGGGGTTTCGTCGTCGTCTATCCTGACGCAGTGGGCGCCGCGTGGGCCGTCGGGGGGACTGCTGCGGCGTCGCGGGCACCAACGGCATCGATGACGTCGGCTTCGTGGAGCGCGTCCTCACCGACCTCGCTTCTGTCGTGAGTTGTACGACAAATCGCGCGTGTATGCCGTGGGGCTCTTCCGGCGGCATGATGGCATACCGGCTCGCGTGCGATACAACAACGTTCGCCGCCATCGGGGTGGTGGCGGGGACGGTGCTCGGGGACTGCACTAACCCCGCACCGATCTCGGTCATGCACGTCCATGGCACCGCCGACACCACCGTGCCTCTGCTCGGGGTCGCGGGCGATGGGGTCGCTCAGATCACCGGCATACCGATCACCGACGTCGTGCAGGCCTGGCGCAATGTCGACCGGTGCGGCGGAACGGTGTCACGGTCTCGCGGAGCCGTCACGACAAACGCCACCCTCTGTGCAGCCGGGCGGGCAGTGACCCTCGTGACGATCGACGGAGGCGGGCATGCGGCCAGGGTGACCAACAGCGGTCCGCTCGACGCCTCGCCATCACCCGGACCCACAACGCCGCGCCCACGTCCTCTGCCTTGCCCTCGCGGCCGTGGACTTCGACACGACCGCCGAGATCTGGCAGTTCATGTCGACGCACGTCCGCCGAGGTGCGTCGTCGCGTGCTTATCTGCCCTTCGCTCGGCTCGTCTGCCCTTCAGCTCGGCTCGTCTGCCCTTCGGCGGCTTGTCTGCCCTGAGCTCAGCTCGTCTGCCCTTCGCTCGGCTTGCCTGCCTCCCCGCTCAGGTTTGCCTGCCTGCGCGCAGCTTGTCTGCCGTGCAAGGCCAGACAAGCGGACTTAGGATATTAAGCGGCAGCCGCCACCGCGGCCCAAGGTGATTGGACTGTCCGGAGTGCCACGGCGGGCCGTTGACCGGCCTTGACAGCCAAACGAGCAGAGGCCCCGGACAGCACAGTCCAGGGCCCCAGCACAGCGTTTCAGTGAAAGAATTTGTGGAGCCAAGGGTGTCTGATTCCAGGACATAGGAAACCCCTGTCCCAAGACATCGGAAACCCCACCGGAGTGGTATTTGGGGGTGTCGAACCGTAAAGCGATCATCACCGCCGTCACCGTTCAACGCCTCTCCCAAGGCCAGGCCGCCCGCCAGTTTGGGGTTAGCAAGAGCTGGGTGTCTAAGGTCATGGCCCGCTACCGCGCCCAAGGCGAGCAAGCGTTCGAGGCGGCCTCCCGCCGCCCACACCGCAGCCCCACAGCCCTGCCCGAGCAGGTCGTACAAGCCATCGTGGCTGAGCGAGACCGACTCACTGCAGCCGGCCTCGACGCCGGGCCGAGACCATCAGCTGGCACCTGCGTGCTCGCGGGATCACGGTCGCCCGAACCTCAATACACCGCACCCTGGCGCGTTCGAGCAAAGTCGTCGCCGACCCCAGGAAACGACCTCGATCCTCCTACACCCGCTTCGAAGCCGACCTACCTAACGAATGCTGGCAATCCGACTTCACCCACTACCCCCTAAGCACCGGCACCGACAGCGAGATCATCACCTGGCTCGATTGGGGTACCTCCCGCTTGCGGGGCCCACTCCCGAATGGCGCTGCACATCAGCGCCCACACGCGAGTCACCGGCACGACCGTCCTAACCACATTCCGACCACCATCGCCGAACACGGTTGTCCAGCAAGCACATTGACCGATAACGGCATGGTGTACACCGTCCGCTACGCCTCCCGGAAAGTCCGAGGAGGACGCAACGCCTTCGAACACGAACTCTCGCCACCCTGGGCATCACCCAAAAGAACGGCCGCGGCAACCACCCCAAACCCAAGGCAAGGTCGAGCGCTTCCAGCAACTCAAGAAATGGCTCAAAGCTCAACCGAACCAACCAGCCACGATCACCGACCTCAACACCCTCTTGAACGAGTTCCAGCAGCTGTACAACCACCACCGGCCCCACCGCGGCATCGGCCGCCGCACCCCCGCCGCGGCCTACACCACCCTGCCCAAAGCCACCCCCAACGAACCCCCGACCCGAACCCACAACCGCATCCGCACCGACAAAGTCAACAACGGAAAAATCACCCTCCGCCACGGAGGACAGCTCTTCCACATCGGCATCGGCCGCGCCCACAACGGCCAACCCATCACCGCCCTGGTCCACGACCTCAACATCACCATCATCCACACCACCACCGGCGAAATCCTCCGCCAACTCACCCTCGACACCACCCGCCGATACCAACCCCGAAACAGAAAACCCTAAACCAGGGGTTCAGGGGTTTCGATGTCTTGAGACATCACAATTGTGGAGCTGAGGGGATTCGAACCCCTGGCCTTCTCATTGCGAACGAGACGCGCTACCAACTGCGCCACAGCCCCAAGTGCGTCGCACACTCTAACACCAGCCCCCCACCGGCATACCAATCGGGCGGCATCCACTCATCCCAGCCCCGCGCCCGTCCCTCGCGCCCGTCCCCCGCGCCAGCCCTGCCAGCCCCTCTCCGACCCCGGGCTGAACCCGCGCCGACCTGCGAGACCACCACTACCGGCATACTCTGACCCCCATGTCGTCACGCCCGTCACCCCACTCGTCACCCTCGTCCGTACCCACAAGCGTCCGTGCCGTGAGCGAGTGGGCCTGGCGCATTCTCGCGATCGCCGCCGCCATCATCGCCACGGCATACCTGCTGGGGTTTGTCTCCGAAGCCGTGATCCCTGTCGTCGTCGCGGTCCTGCTCGCGGCCCTCCTCGACCCGATCAAGCAGGCTCTGCGCAAGCGGCTCAAGCCCGCCCCGGCAGCCGCCGTCACCGTCCTCGCCACAGTCATCGCTATCGGGCTACTGCTCTTCCTCGTCGGCAGCCAGATCACGGGCGGCTTCTCGGAGATGGCTGGTCAAGTGGGGCAAGGCATTGAGCAGATCCGCGCCTGGGTACGTGACACGTTCAAGATCACCGACAGCCAGGTCACGACCTACCTCGACGAAGCCAGGGCCGCGATCTCCTCCAGCGAAGGGCTCCGCGGCTCCCTGACCAAGGCCGGGCTCGGCGCAACGCACGTCGTCGCGGGGACGTTCATCGCGCTGTTTGCCCTGTTCTTCTTCCTCTACGAAGGCGACCGCATCTGGGCCTGGGTCGTCCGCCTGTTCCCGCGTCACACGCGCGAGCGAGTCGCGTCCTCGGGCGCCGTCGCGTGGCGTCAGCTGACCGCGTTCACTCGGGCCACCCTTCTTGTCGCCCTCGTTGACGCTGCCGGGATCACCCTCGTCGCCGTCCTGCTCCGCGTCCCCTTCGCCCTCGCGATTGGAGCACTCGTCTTCCTCGGCTCGTTCATCCCCATCGTCGGTGCGCTCATGAGCGGCCTGGTCGCGGTCCTTATCGCGCTCGTGGCCCACGGGCCGGTTGCCGCGCTGCTCATGCTCGCGGGTGTCATCGCGGTACAACAGCTCGAGTCCCACGTACTGCAACCCTTCTTGCTAGGTCGCGCGGTCCGGGTGCATCCGCTCGCGGTGATCCTCGCGATTACGGCTGGTGTCGTGATCGCGGGCATCGTCGGCGCGCTCGTGGCGGTGCCGGTCGCCGCGGTCGTCAACGCCGTCGGCAAGCACCTTGCGGGCCACGACGATCAGGCCGAACTCAGCGCTGCGGCGACTCAGCCGATCACGGTCGAGCGCAGTGCGACGTCAGTCACCGACAGCGCGACGGACGGGCACGTCGAGATCTGACGCGGCAGCTACCGTCGCCGACGCCACTGCGGCGTCGGGAGCGATGACTGCCACGGGCTCGGGCGCCTTGTCCTTGAGCGTGTACGTGGGCGGCGGCACCGCCACTGGGCTCCACGGCTCGCCGAGACCGATCGACTGATCGATTTCCACGGTGTTGGGGTCAACGCCGAAGTCAGCAAACGCGACCACGGCCGGGCGCGCAGCCGGCACTTGCGCGGGTTGCGGCACGCTGCGCTCGTACTCATCCGGCACGCCCTGCGTGTCGGGCATTTCGGGGACCCGTGGCATCGGGGCTCCAACTGCTGCCGGTATGCCGTCCATCGCACCTGAGTCGGGGGCGGTTGCGGACGCAACCTTCGCGGTTGCGGACGCAACCTTCGCGGTTGCGGACGCACCCTTCGCGGACGAGGCACGTGCGAGGTCCAGCTGTGCTCCGGTATGCCGTCCGGTCCGCTCCCGCACTGCGGCTGCGCGGAGGGCGATCACTGCCAGCAGGAGCGTGGCCGCTGCCGCCGCGACACTCCACCAGGAGGCAAGGTCAGCGATGGCCAAGCCCACGGTGACCGGGATGGCCACGAGCGCAGTCAGAGCCACGAACGCACGCAGTCGACGACCAAGCATTCCCTTGCGAGAGACCGACGTGCGCGCTACCGGCCGGCGGGGTGGCCGCTTCACCGGCTGGGGCCGCGCGGCATCAGGCGTGCGGATGATGACCTCCGGCCGAACCCCAGCCGCAGAGACGATCCGCGTCGACCGTGCAATCAACGGTGAGGCACTCGGTGCTGGCGCAGGCTGAGGCGAGAGGGATGCCAACCGCGTCTCCAGCGTCGGACGCGCCTCACTGGAGGAAACGATCGGACGGCGCTCCAACACGCGGATCGCATCGCTGAATCGGTCAGCCGATCGGGCGGTGGCGAGGTCTTCTCTGCGACGCACCCAATGCTGCACGAGAAAGGCAGCCCAAATGCCGACGACGGCGACGAAAATCAAGGACGAGGGCTGCACCGCTCCACGGTATGGACCCGGCCCGCCAGCCGGTCGGACCTCGGTCGGTGTGTCGCGGAAGTGACTGCTGTGACTGTTGAGATTAGGGCGATTCGACCCACCGGGAGATCGTCCGCCGCCCCTCGAGCTCCTCCACCGTCAACGCAAACGTCCGGTGGTCACACCATCGACCCTCGATGTGCATATACCGTTCGCGCACCCCTTCATCCCGCATCCGCACGTGCGCCACGACGGCTAGCGACGCCGCATTTTCGGGCCGGACATTGACCTCGACCCGGTGCAGGCCCATCGGCCCAAAGGCGTAATCACACACCTCGGCGAGCGCCCGCGTCGTCAGCCCCTGCCCGGCATACTCGGGTCCGATCCAGTAGCCCGCAGCGGCCGACATCAACGATCCACGGGTGATCCCGAAGAGGTGCACCTGCCCCGCAAGGTGTCCGTCAACCTCGATCGCGAACGGCAACGTTGTGCCCGCGCGAGCCTCGTCGTTCATGGCGCGGACATAGCCGCTGTAGGTCACTCGGTTCCCGACCCCGTCCGGTGGCGTGGGCTCCCACCGCGCGAGGTACTCCGCGCTCTCCCGACGCAGCCTCTCCCACGCTGCGCGGTCACGTCGTCCCAACGGGCGCAACACAATCCGCGGCGTGCGGCCGTCATTGACGACGAGGCTGACGGGCCAGCGTTTGCTCACCCAGTCACCTGCTCGTGGTCGCCGCCATGGATCTGGTCGACGACATGGTCGAGCACCGGCCGGATCACCGAGAGCGCATCGGTCACGCCACCGCGAGTCCCGGGCAGGTTGACGACGAGCGTGCGCCCGCTCACGCCAGCGAGTCCCCGGGAGATCGAGGCCAGAGCCAGTCCGCGCCCCAGCCCGACGCCCCGGACCAGCTCGGGTATGCCGGGTATCTCGCGATCGAGGAACGGTCGGGTCTGTTCGGGGGTGACATCCGACGGCGCAACGCCGGTGCCACCCGTCGTGAGGATGACCGCTGGGGAGGTGGTCAACGCGCCACCGATCGCCGCGCCAACCTCGGGACCGTCCGGCACGACGAGTGGGGCGGGCACGGCATACCCCCACTCGCGCAGCGCGGCGACGAGGAGAGGACCGGTGCGGTCCTCGTACGTGCCGTCCGAGGCACGCGTCGAGGCCACGATGACGATGGCGCGTCGTCCGCCTGCCGAGGCGGCTGGTCCCCCTGTCACGATTCGGTCCAATCCCCGGAGCGTCCGCCCGATTTGGCAATGACCCGGACGTCCGTGATCCGCGCATGCTTGTCGACCGCCTTGATCATGTCGATCAGCGCAAGCGCGGCGACTGCGACGGCCGTCAGGGCTTCCATCTCGATGCCCGTGCGGTCGGCGGTACGGGCTGTGGCCCGGATCTCGACGCCATCATCGGTGACGTCGAGATCGACCGACGCGCCGTGGACCGCAATCGGATGAGCGAGCGGGATGAGGTCGGGCGTGCGCTTGACCGCCTGGAGGCCCGCGATCCGCGCCACAGCAAGGGCGTCACCCTTGGCCACGGTCCCGTCGCGCAAGGCGCTCACTGCCGCGGCGCTCAGCATGACCCGGCCCGCCGCGGAAGCCTCGCGGGCCGTGATCGGCTTCGCGCTGACGTCGACCACGTAGGCCGTGCCGTCGGCCCGCAGGTGCGTCAAGGCGTCATCGCCCGAATGAGGATGGTTCACGGTTGGCTTCCTTCGGGGTCATCGAGCAGGATCGCTGACACGCGGTCACCGGTCGAGAGCGCAGTGACCTCCGCCGGCACGAGGAGGTAGGCGTTGGCTTCGGCGAGATCTGCGACGAAATGTGAACCCTGACCCGAAACCGGCTGCGCGACATAGGAGTCGCCTCGCTCTGGGTCGACTGAGACGACCGCCCGGGCTACCTGGAGCTTGCCAGCTGGCGAACGCAGCCCGCGCGTCAAGGTCGCCGTCACCAGGCTCGGTCGCGGGTCGAGGCCCAGCATCACACGGATCGCCGGGCGGACGAACAACTCGAAGGAGACCGCGGCAGAGACCGGATTGCCCGGCAGGCCGAAGAAGGGTATCCCTGCCTCCCCGATCACCCCGAACCCTTGCGGCTTGCCTGGCTGCATCGCAACCTGCACGAATCGGACTGTGCCGGAGTCTTTGAGGACGTCCTTGATGACATCGTGAACACCCATACTCACGCCACCCGACGTCACGATGAGGTCGACCCCGGTGCCGAGCCGCTCGAGGAGCGCGCGCACCTCCTCAGGGTGGTCGCCGACGCTCCCCTGGTATGCCGTCCGCCCACCCGCAGCCTCGACGAGGGCAGCGAGCAGGGTGCTGTTGGAGTCGTAGATCTGCCCCTCGGCCAACGGCTGCCCAGGCGCCACCAACTCGGCACCCGTCGACAGGACCCCAACGCGCGGACGAGGGCGCGCCAGGACGCTCGCGTGACCAGCGGCGGCGACGAGCGCCAGCCGGCGCGGCGTCAAGATCTGACCGGGCTGCAGCACGACATCCCCAGCGGCCAGGTCTTCGCCCTGGCGCCGGATCGAAGTGTCGATCGCCACCTCGTCGTGAATCGACACGACATCTGAGCCGCCGTCGGTGAGTTCGACCTTGACGATGGTGTCCGCACCGGCAGGGACCGGTGCACCGGTCATGATCTGAATCGCTTGGCCCGCGCCGACAGCCAGCCCAGCGGCGGAGTCCCCTGCCGCCACGTGCGCGACCACCGGCAACCGCCGCGGGGCCGACTCTGACGCTCCGACGAGGTCAGCAGCGCGGACGGCATACCCGTCCATGGCGGAGTTGTCGAAACCAGGAAGGTCGACACGCGATCGGAGCTCAGCCGCAGCCACGAGGCCTCGGGCCTCCCCAAGCGGGAAGGAGACGGGCGACAGGGCACTGACTCGAGCAAGAACGGCCGCGAGGTGCTCAACCACCGGGCGCATCAGCGCAACACCGCCCCATCGGGGATGTGGCGGGTATGGAACTCGCGCGTGGCGTCGATGACGACATCTCCGATGCACACCACGCCGCCCCCGACGACGACATCGCCGGAGAGCTCGAAGGACGTACATTGACGCAACTGGGGCACCCCTCTCGGGAACCGCGCCTCGAAGTCATCGATCAGGACAAACTCGGCGCTCAAGTCGATCCGCGGGTCAGGGGTGTCATCGACCGCGGTGATCCCGCCATCGGCGTCAAGGCGGTAGCGGTCAGACCGCAGCAAGAGCAAATCAGCGGTCGTCTTGACCGGACGGAACCGCGATCTCGGCACCAGCATTGCCTGCGCCCCCTCGACTGACTCCACCGCGGCACCCATCGCGGATTCGAGCTGGATCACGCGCGTGGACAAAGGGTCGGTCGGGTCAACCGTCTTGCGATTGATGATGACCGGCATCGCGGCTTCGGCCAACGCGAGATCGGCGAGCACGTCGAGCCGCACCCACAGGTTGTTGGCGTTGAAGAATCGGTGGCGCGAGATGTCGGCAAAGGCCCACCGATCGGCGTCGCTCACCATCGCCAACTCCCGCAGGATGAGGCGACCGTCTTCCTGACGACGGGCAAAGTGGCCACCCTTGCGGTCGTTGGCTGTCCGTGCGCATGCCTCAACGACGAGTGGTGCATCCTGGGCGACGAGCCACGCTGCGATTGCTGGGTCGCACGTGGCGCCCAGGTTGTCTGCGTTGGAGATGAACGCGTAACGAACCCCTTGGTCCCGCAGTTGCTGCACAAGGCCTGACGCCGAGAGGGCGGCATAGACGTCGCCGTGCCCTGCTGGACACCACTCCAACTCCGGGTTGGCCGGCCAATCGACCGGTGCGAGCGTGTCCGCTTTGAGCTTGGGGACTACACCTTGGAGGAAGTCCAGGGGGACATCGCCAATGGCCAAGGAGGGGTATGCCGTCAAGGCTGCCAATGTCTCGTCACGCGTGCGGAAAGAGTTCATGAAGGTGACCGGGAGGTCTACGGCATACCGGGCACGAAGCCTCAGGACCTGACGGGCGATGACGTCGAGGAAGGAAAGCCCATCGCGCACCGGCAAAACGCTCTTGGGACCGTCGAGCCCCATCGTCGTACCGAGCCCTCCGTTGAGTTTGACCACCGCAACCCGACGCAGAGCTGCGGCTGCCCTGTCGTCATCGACCTCGTCCGTCGGCATCGCTGGCAGTGCGTCGAGCGGGACGATGCTGTCCTCGGGGATCGTGCCAAGGGCACCCGCAGCGACCGCCTGGAAATGTGCTGCGAACTGACCAGTCGACTGTTCGTCAGCCCCGCGAGCACGCATGCGCCTCACCGCCTCCTCAAGGGAGGCCTGATGGTGGGCCGATGGCCCTGTCCTGCTCACTCCGCCAGCCTAATCGGGAGAGCTGTCGGTCCAACTGGGCTGAGCCTCGCCCTCACCTGTACGCCGGCTGGCCCTACGCTGGCCGAATGCCACGCCCGACGCCGACTGCTGCCGACTCGGCGAAGTCGGTCCTCCGCAACGAGGTGAGGGCACGCCGACGGATACGGAGGGACACGCAAACCCGAGACGAACGGGCCGCAGCAGCAGTCGCCTTGGCCGACGCTGTCGTTGAGTGGGCGGCCTCGCTGGCGCGTCCCCTCGTCTTCACGGCATACGAATCCTGGCCGACGGAGCCGCCGACCGAGGTGCTCATCGCGAAGCTCGTCGCGGCCCGGCATACCGTGCTCGTGCCTCTCACCCACCCCCTCCCTGACCGCACCCTCGACTGGTGCGACGCCGCCGACCCAGGTCGCGCCCCGCTCGGGATCACGGCCATCGCGCACGCGGATGCCGTGCTTGTCCCAGGGTTGGTCGTGGACGGGCACGGCACCCGACTTGGGCAGGGCGGGGGCTACTACGACGTGGCGCTCGGGTACGTCCGGCCCGGCGTGCCGGTCGTAGCCGTGCTCTGGGACGACGAGGTCCGAGGCGATCAGGACGCACCCCTACCTCGCGCACCCCACGACCGTTCGGTCTCCGCTGTGCTCACTCCGGGCCGAGGACTGACATGGCTCCCCTGACCGTCCCGACGATCGTCGCCCCCGCGATCGAGGGCTTCGACGTCACTGATCTCACCGTCGCGATGCTGCTCGGGACGCTCGTCTTGCTCTTGGCGCTGATCTCGGTGCGGATCTCGGACCGTTCAGGGCTCCCTGTCATGCTGCTCTACCTCGGCATCGGGCTTGCCTTCGGCGTCGACGGCCTGGGGATCACGTTCAACGACGCGAGCCTCACCCAAGTGCTCGGGTATGCCGCGCTCGTCCTCATCCTCGCCGACGGCGGGCTGACGACATCGTGGCCCGGGATCCGTCGATCGGTGGCTCCGGCGTTGGCCCTGTCGACGGTCGGTGTCGTCGTGTCGATCGTGGTGGTGGCGGCTGGCGCTCGGTTCATCTTCGGGTGGTCGTGGCAGCTATCCCTGTTGCTCGGCGCGATCCTCGCCTCGACCGATGCGGCGGCGGTGTTTTCGGTGCTGCGCAATGTCGCGCTCCCGCGGCGCGTGCGCGGCATGTTGGAGGCCGAGTCCGGATTCAACGACGCGCCAGTCGTCATCATCACCACAGCGCTCGCGCTGCAGTTGACGACGGGGGCCGAAGAGACGTCGTGGCTCGAGTTGCTGGCGCTCGCTCTCCTCGAACTCACGGCTGGCGCGGTCATTGGGCTGCTCATCGGCTGGATCGCCGGACGTCTCGTCCGCCAGATCGCGTCAGGCACGTCGGGTCTGTTTGCGATCGCGGTGCTCGCGATCCCGATCCTCGCGTATGCCGCGGCCTCCGCCGCGCACACCTCTGGCTTCATCGCGGCATACCTCGGGGCGCTGGTCTTGGGGAATATGGACCTGCCGCACGTCAACGCGGTGCACGCGTTCGCCTCCGCGGTCGGCACCCTCGCGCAGATCGGACTCTTCTTCTTGCTGGGACTGCTCGCATCGCCGATCCGGCTGAGCAGCCAGGTGGTGCCCGCCCTCGTGCTGGGGTTCGTGCTCTTGGTGGTCGCGCGGCCGCTGTCGGTGGCGGTGTCGCTGGCGCCGTTCCGGATCCCGTGGCGGGACCAGATCTTCCTGTCGTGGGCGGGGCTGCGGGGGGCAGTGCCGGTCGTGCTCGCGACCGTGCCGGTCACGCTCGGTGCAGCGGGGACGACGTGGATCTTCGACTTCGTGTTTGTGCTGGTGCTGATCTACACGCTCGTGCAGGGGCCGACCCTGCCGTGGCTGGCCGAGCGGCTTGGGCTCGTCGAGTCGGTCCAGCCCGTGCCGCTGAGTGTCGAAACCACGGTCTTGGACCGGATGAACGCCGAGATTGTTACTGCGCAGATCGGTCCCCGCTCGAAATTGCATGGCGTCGAGGTGTTCGAACTGCGGCTGCCCCGCGACGCCAATATCACGCTGGTGGTGCGAAACGGACACACGTTTGTGCCTGACGGCGTCTCGCGGCTCCGGCACGGCGACGAGATCCTCATCGTGACGCCTGCGCCGCTGCGGCACGAAGTCGAAAAGCGGCTGGTGATGGTGAGCCGCTATGGACGACTCGCGGGGTGGGTGGTTGAGAGCCCGCCCCGGCTGGGCCGGCGAGCGCGGGCGCGTCGACGAGCGGGGCAGCTGTGGCGCCGGGCGCAAGCAGCGGCACGGCCGCGCTCCTGATTCGCTCGGAGGCCGCTGCGGCGCGCTGGGTTCCCCAGCCGTCGCTGGCTCGCTGTCGCCCGATTCAGGTATGCCGTGCCCCGCGCCGTAGAATCCCCACGCTGCAGCTCCCAACGAAGAGGACCCCGTGCCCACCTATGCCTACGCGTGCACCGCTTGTGATCACGCCTTTGATTTCGTCCAGTCCTTCAGCGACGACCCGCTGTCGGTCTGCCCGGAGTGCGGCGGGCGACTGCGGAAGGTGTACGGCTCGATTGGTGTGACGTTCAAGGGGTCGGGGTTCTACCGCAACGACTCGAGGGCCGCGGGCTCGAAAGCTGGCGGCTCGGCCGGGTCCGCTGGTCCGACCGGAGCGGGCGACTCCAAAGAGCCGGGCGGGTCTGGGTCGTCTAACGGCAATGGGTCGAAGTCGGGAGCTGACACGAGTTCGTCGGCTGGGTCTTCGGGAGCGTCTGGGTCGTCAGGATCTGGGTCGTCGGGTTCCAGCTTGTCAGGCGGAGTCCAGCTCGGCTGGTTCCAAGGCGGCGTCGTCGGCCACGTCCTCCACGTAGCCGCAGGGTTGTCCCCAGGGTTCCGTTGGGTGGTCCCACAATCCCCAGCCGGTCGCGGAGCCGAGGCGTGACGGCATACCGGCGCTTAGCCTTGGCCCATGACCGATGTCGCTCCTGCCCCCGCTCAGTCCCCCGCCGTGCTTGGCCTCCCCGACTCCGGGCCGCGAGCGGAGATTGGGGTCATCGGGGGTTCTGGGTTCTACAGCTTCCTGCATGGCGCGCAACGGGTGGCCGTGGAGACGCCCTATGGGGAGCCGAGCGACGACATCGTCGTGGGTGAGCTGGCGGGGCGGTCCGTCGCTTTCCTCGCCCGGCATGGGCACGATCATCGGTTCCCACCCCATCGGGTGAATTACCGGGCCAACCTCTGGGCGCTGCGGTCGCTGGGGGTGCGCCAGGTCTTGTCCGTGTGCCGTGGGATCGCTCGACCCGCAGTGCGGGCCCGGCACGATCGTGGTGCCTGCCCAGGTGGTCGACCGCACCTGGGGTCGGGAGCACACGTTCTATGACGAGATCGGTGCCGTGGTGCATGTCAGCTTCGCCGACCCCTACTGTGCGCGCGGGCGGGCCGCTGTCGCCGACGCGCTGAGCGCGACCACGCTGCCCCACGCGCTGGGAGACACGCTGGTTGTGATCAACGGACCGCGGTTCTCGTCGCGGGCGGAGTCGCGGTGGCACCAGTCGGCGGGGTGGCGGATCGTCGGGATGACGGCCATGCCTGAAGCGGCGCTGGCGCGCGAGCTCGCGATGTGCTTCACGACGGTGGCGATGGTGACTGACCTCGACGCCGGCGCGGAGCACGGCGAGGGCGTGACCCACGAGGAGTGCTCGCGACCTTCGCCGCCGCAATGCCGGGATTCAAGGCGTTGATCGCTGACACGGTCGGTCGACTGCCAGCGGCAGAGTCCGATGGCGACGCGTCGTGCGCCTGCAGACGGTCGTCGATGGTCTGACCTTGCCGTTCGCCCTGCCCTGAAGAGGGCGCGAATGATCGCCATGAACGAGTCCCCTGTCGATGGTCACCTCGCGATGGGCTGGCGGGGCGCCCCTGATCTCGGCGCACGGCATACCGGATCCGGGTGGGACGGCGGGTGCTGTCCCGCGTTGTTGGTCGGCGTCGCGGTCTGGGTGGTCACCGATGCGATCCGGCCAAGGCCACCGACTCCCCAGTCAAGTGCTCGTCGTGGCCGCGCGCGATCTCCCTGCCGGCACCCGGCTCGTCGCGAGCGACCTCACGACAGCGCGCCTTGGGTCCGGTTCGGCGACTCTGGCGGCGTTGGGTGACCCGACCGCTGCGGTGGGGCAGGTCCTGGATTCGCCGGTAGCCGTGGGTGAAACGATCTCGACGACGCGGCTGCGCGGTCCGGCAGTGATCACCGGGCTGCGCTCTGGTCAGCTTGCGGTGGCGGTGCCCGTCGCCAACGCCGCGATCGCGGAGCTTGCTCGTGAGGGCGACCGGGTCAGGCTCATTGGCACCGCTGGCGGGGGCGCGAGCGTCGAGGGCGTCGTGCTGTCCCTGGGAGCGCGAGCCCGAGCCAGCACAGGTTCCCCTGCACTGCTGGACGGCGCTGGCGCACCGCTCAGCGATAGCCTCAACTCAGCCGGCGCAGGCAGGGCAGGCAGTGCTGGGGTCATGGGGGGTCAGGCTCTGGCCGTGTCGCTCTCGGAGAAGGACGCCCGCGTCGTCGCCCAGGAGTTCGGAGCTGTCGGCGCTGGCAGTGGCTTCGTGGTCGCGATTTACCCCGCTAGCTAAGCAATCGGGGTTGACCCGACCGCGGCGTCACCGGTGGGTGGCTTCGTGGTCGCGATTTACCCTGCTAGCTAAGAGCAGTGACTGCGGCCCGGACACAGCACACAACCCGCCCCGCTCGCAACATCCTGAGGTGTTTCGATTTTCACTATTCCACCGGTCAGCTACCGTTATGTGGCGCGTGACTCGGGGTTTGCTCTCCGCGCACCAGAAGTACATCCACGGCTCCCCGGGGGCGAACCCACCCGCCCGTCTCCCCTGACCTGAGGGGGAGTTAACCCTCCCAGTGCCGGGAGCACCCCTGGAAAAGGATATTCGACCCATGATCAAGGGTTTCAAGGACTTCCTCATGCGCGGCAACGTTGTCGACCTCGCGGTTTGCGGTGGTCATTGCCACCGCATTTGGCAAGGTCATCGACGCGTTCGTCACGGTCATCATGGACATCGTCGGCAAGCTCGGCGGTCAGCCGAACTTCTCCGGCTGGGTGCCCGGTGGCATCCACGTTGGCGACCTACTCACCACGCTCATCTCGTTCCTCATCATTGCGGCTGCAGTCTACTTCATCGTCGTCCCGCTCAACAAGCTGGCTGAGGCTCGCGCCAAGGGGATCGGGCCCCGACCGACGCTCCGTCGGAAGAGGTTGCCCTCCTCACCGAGATCCGCGACTCGCTGCGCGCTCGCGGCTGAGTTGCAATTTGAGCAGCGAGACGCTCGACTCACTCGCTGCCGAGGACATAGAGGGGCCTCGGGCGCGCGCCCGGAGGTCCCTCTGTCTCGCCTGCACCACCAAGTTGGCGGCCCTACTCCCAGTGGGGTGGGCGCTGCTCTTCGCAACCAGCGGTCATGTGCTGACTCGTCCGAACACGTTCGCCCCACCCCGCGTCAGTGTCATCGCGGGACTGATCGAGAGACCCCTTCGCGTCGCGAGGGAGGCACAACCGCAGGGTTCAGCTCGCCTGAAGCCTGCGTTTTCTGCCCTGCTACCGGCGTCGTCACCCATGTGCTCATTCCCTTGGGCCTGCGTGGCCTCCAACTGCGCTCATTGCCGAACGGACTCCAGCCACGATTCGGGCAACCTCCCTCGCCGGGTCGCGGCAGACGTCGGTGCTCCACCGATACCCAACGCCAGCCAGCGTACTGCCTGCTCGGGACGCAACCGCTCACGTGACGGATACCCGGCAGGGCGGCATACGCCCGGGCCGTCGGAAGTGACCGCCACCAGATAGCGCCCGGGCGCGTCAGGGTGACCCACTGCGAGTTGGACGCGGTGGGGGCCGACCCCCAGCTCGGCGCGATGATGAGTCCCTCGGCGACCAGGCGCTCGCGGAGATAGTCGAGCACCGCGCTGGCCGACCGTGAGGCGGCGGCCCCTGGTTCAGCGTCTCCCTCGCCCGCCCGCCTTCCGAGGTGGGCCCAGACTCCCGGGCATCCCGCCCAGTAGCGCCCAGCGGCCTCGAGATGACCGCAACCACCGCGGCCCGGCGCTGCGCAAGCGAGGCCGATCAAGATCGGCCGCTCGCAGGGTTGACACCACGACCACGTTCTGCTGCGCGCTCCCGACGGCTGCCTGGATTTGCGGCAGCACAGCGTCGTCGGCCAACGACGGGAAGCGGTACGACTCGCCTCGCGAGTCCGCCATAACCCACGGCCACGATCAACCTCATCGGCGGTGACCCCCAGCAGCGTCCGTCACAAGCGCAACCGGTATGTCCTGGCCGCGCCTCCGACCGTCGGCAGTCCCGCACAGGAATCTGGTCGGCCATCCCGGCAGTCAGCGCGACAATCGCCAGACTGCGCCTCGGGAGGATGCGAGGTGCGCTGCGACGAGCGATCACGCGGTCAACTTCGGCCTGAGTCCACTCGACCGCGTCAACCCCGCTGGGCGCGACATGCGCGCGCCCGACGAGCTCCGAAGGTGATCGGCGGTGACATATCAGGGGACGGAATGCCACCAGAGCATCCGGTATGCCGTCAGATGCAGGCGAGGGGTCGGCCGGTAGGTGCAGACTCCGGACCGGGAGGACATGCCCAGGCCACTTGGAAGGCGACACTCGGACGCTCATTGTCACCCAAACGGGCACGGAGTGTGCGGCACCCCGGCCTGCTCTACGGCACCCCACGAGAAGCGTGACGGCATACCCCCGCAGCGCTCCCCACGATGAGCAACCTGGCGGGCCGCGACAAGGCGGACACCGTCTCCGCTGATCACCGCGGCAGCGTCGTCGACGACTACCACGTCAGAGGTGCCGGGGTGGTGAATGCGCCACGGCATACGGGCTCATCGCGATGCAGGGTAAGATGCCGGTGAGGACGGACTCGGTCTCGCGGAACAGGTCGGCGAAGCGCAACCGTCCCCGCCCCGCGCCGAGCTGAGCACGGAGCAAGTCGACTTGGCGCTGGTGTTCGGCGATGCGGCGGCCGCGCGGTGCGCAAGTGTTGGAGGCCCGGACGAGCGCGCGCGAGAGTCGTCGATGCGCAGTGTCCTGCTCGCGGAAGATGACGGCGGCGCGGCGGAGGGCGGGACCGTCGTAACCAACATACCGGCTGTCGGCGAGGGTGATTTTCTGACCGATCCGAACCCCACCCCGTGTGGTCGAGTTCGGTCGGCACCTGGTCGGCCGTGACGCTGCGCCGAGCGAAATCATCGAGGACCCTCAATTCGTCCCGCAGCACGCAACTCCGCGAGCACGGGAGTGACCTGCCGGGAGGATGCCAAACCGTTCGGGCCGGGACGCAAGATAACCAAGGCGGCCGCGAAGCAGCCGGCATGGTCAGCTCGTAGGCCGCCGCCCGCCTCCGTCGTGGCGGCGGGGCGTTCGCTGAGCCAGTGCAGGTGGGCGGCAGGGGCGTCATAACGCTCTTGCGCGTCATCGAAGGCCGGGGCGAGATTTCGGGTCGACCGCCCGCGCCGACCAAGTCGAACCAGTCACGTTGCGTTGCTCTCGGGCTAAGAGGAGTTCGGCGTGTAAGTCGGCCAGCAGCTTGCCCGGGCGCAGCAGCCGACAGGTTTTGACGACGGACGCGGGAGGCAGGTGACCCAGCCGAGGTCGACCTCGTCGTCGGCGCCCCGGAAGTGGCGGCTGGACCCGGTCGCCGCAACGTGCTCGTCGAGGGGCCGGTCAGAGATTTCGGGCGGAAGACCTCCCAGGGTGTCGCGGACTCCGCGCATGGTGCCCTGGGCTCGCTCCCACTCTCGGCGGCGGGAGTGCTGGCCGGGGGCGAGCTTGACTCCGCGAGTATGCCGTCAATTCGGCGCGAGTATGAGTCCCTCACCCGCTGGTCGCCCGAGGATCTCCCGAGCACGCTGCGCATCGGCCTCGGTGCGGATGTCCGCCAGCGCCACGGGTCGATGCGGTCATCTCGCTCACTGTGGCCGCCAGGCCGGTGTGACCGTCAGGGTCATTGGGCTCACCTGGCTCAGGCCGCGAGGTGGTCACTCGCGAGACTGGTCGGAGAGCCCATCCCCACGCCAGCAGCGGCGGCCGCCTGCAATCGGAGGGCGGGTTCGGCG
>JADKAO010000005.1 GCA_016715285.1 Actinomycetales bacterium
GGGGTGATAGTCGGCGAGCCTGTCCAGGATGTCGTCAGTGTGGGCCTCAGTGAGGGTGCGCCGATCAAGCTCAGCGGTGAGGACGTAGTGCTCCATGAGGTGTTCTCCTTTGTGGGTTGGTGGGAAGATGGTGACCTGGAGGTCGGGGGCAGTTCGGATGCCCCCGACCTCTCTGCCGCTAGCGCTTCGGCGGCCAGTTGAAGCCGAGTCGGCGCAGCGGGGCCAGGCTGTTTCTCACTCCGCGCCAGTCGCTCGACGTCCCCGGAGAACGTGGTGATGAAGCGTCCCGTCGCGGTACACGCGCACGTGCCCGCGCCGGGTCGGCGCGATGGTGTAGCCCTCAGCCTCGATCGCGGCGATCAGCTTCTTGAGGTCATATCCATCTTCCTCCACCTCCTCTCTGTTTGACAACCTAAGTCTAACATTAAGATTGTCAAACGACAACACAGGCGGGGATGGAAGTTTCACAAAGTTCTTCCCGCGTGGGAGCACTTACGGGCCGGCCGAGGTAACTCGGCTCTCACGCGGCGGCGAGCATTGCGGCGCGGATCCAGGTGTCTGGCACCGCGGTGTAGATCGCCGTCGTCTCCGGCGAGGCGTGCCCGAGGAGTTCCTGCACCGCACGGAGGTCCCGTGTGCCGGCATACCCCACGCTGGCGGCTCGGTGTCTCAGCGAGTGTGTCGCGAAGGCCCCCGGCAGTCTGCGCGCGACGATCTTGCCCAAGTGCGCCGGCGTGAGATGCCCGCCGTGAGGTGACGGGAAAAGCCACCCCGCGGGGTGCCGCAGGATCTCGGCCGCCAGGTCGTCCAGGACGGGCACCATCCGCACGTGACCGCCCTTCCCGACGACCCGGAGCGACCACCCGGCCAGAGTCTCCTCGAGGGCTGCGCGTGCCAGCTCTGCCACCTCGGTGCGCCGCAGGCCGCACTGCCCCGCGAGGCGGATCGCGAGGCGCTCGCGTCCTGAGGAAGTAGCGAGGGCATGACGGTATGCCGTCTCGTGGATCGGTCGGGGCCGGCCGCGTGGGACTCGGACGACGGGTACGAGCAGGGCCGGGTTCGGCGGATCTTGCCGGCGGCGTGCGCCCACCCAAAAAAGCCTCGTAGGGAGCCGCGGTAGGACCGGCGGGTGTTTGGCCCCCACCGGTGGGCGGCAAGCCATTCGACGAGCTGCTCGCTGGTTACCTCGTGAGCTGGGCAGCCGATCTCTCGCTGGAGTCGACCGAGGTGGTAGAGACGCTGGTCAATGGTCGTCTTGGGGGCTCCGCTGGCTCGGAGATGGTGCTCCCATCCCTTGAGCAAGCCCCCCCAGGTGCTTGGTGTCATGGCGTGAGAATCCTCCTCGACCCGCGTCGGAGATAGGCCGGAAGGCCCGTTGATCATCAGCCGATCCGGCGGGGACGCTGGCGGGGTAGTATGTCCGTCCCGGCGCCCGACAGGACGTCCATTCCTGCAGATCAGAGAGGTTTCCGCCGGAGCACTGGGTTCGGGGTTCGAATCCCTGGCGGCGCACCACTGTTCAATACTGGCCACACATGGCTGACGCAATGACGAAGGCGGACTCTCACCGAGTCCGCCTTCGTCATTCCTTCGGTCAACTAGAGATAGAGACCCGTCGATCCACTCTCCACCAGGCGCAGCCACAGCGTGAATATCCTTCTCTCGCAGCAAGATATAGCCCTTTGACTGGAGTTCGACCTCATGGCGGTCTTCAGGGTCGAAGAGCACTCGATCGCCGACCTCGATGTGGCGCACATTCCCGCCCGTAGCCACGACGCTGGCCCACGACAGTCGCTTGCCCACGGAAGCGGTAGCAGGGATGAGAATGCCTCCGCCGGAGGTGCGCTCACCGGATTCATTGTCGACCGAGACCAACACTCGGTCGGCGAGCATGCGGATGGGCAGTCGCGCTGCCATCAGGTGCGGCGGCGACGCAGCAGTCCCATGCCGATCAACACGGCAGCGACTGCGCCCAGCACGGCCGCGATCCGCTCAGCTCGCAGGTCGCCGTTCTCGTCATGAGTCGCGGCGACGAATGACGCGCGAGCAGCAATCTTTGCCGCCGGATAATCTCGCTCGGCTGGGCCCGGAAGGTAAGTTCGTCGATCGTCCCTGCCAGTCGCGCGCGGGCAGCTTCGATCTCGGCCTGCAACTGCTCGACCGACTGGCTCGCGTTATCGCTCATCGCCCGTCCCTTCTCTCGCCACCCGACATCCTCAGGACTTCAGCCTAATGCCGCTGGTCAGAGCCCAAGGTCGCGTCGCAGCTTCGCAACGTGACCGGTGGCCTTCACGTTGTACCGGGCGTCCGTGACGACACCATCGCCATCGATCACGAAGGTCGACCGAATGACACCGGTCACCGTTTTGCCGTACATCATTTTCTCGCCAAACGCACCGTATGCCGTCAGCGTCTCCCTCGTGGGGTCCGAGAGCAGGCGAATCGTCAGGCTGTCGCGCTCCCGGAACTTCGCGAGCTTGGCGGGCGCGTCCGGGGAGATGCCGAGCACGGCATACCCCTGCCCTGCGAGCGCGTCCATCGACTCCGAGAAGTCACAGGCCTGCTTCGTGCACCCGGGCGTCATGGCTGCTGGGTAGAAGTAGACGATGACCGGCTTGCCGGCAAAGTCGCTCAGGGACACCGATTCACCAGCGTCGTCGGTCAGGGTAAAAGCAGGAGCTGGGTCACCTGGCTGGAGTCGCGTCGTCACGCCGCCGCCCCTCTCGCATGGCTTATTGCAACTAATGTGCAATAAGGTGGTCGATGGCACTCGGTCGAGCACCGTGGCCTCACCCTAGCCCGACTGATGGAGCAGCCCAGATGCACGTGCCCGACGGTTTCCTTAACCTCGGAACCTCCGCCGCAACGGGGGTCGTCGCCACCGCTGCCGTCGCTCTCGCCCTTCGCGGTGCCCGCCGTGAACTCGACGATCGCACCGCACCCCTGGCGGGCCTGGTGGCGACCTTCGTTTTTGCTGCGCAGATGGTCAACTTCCCCATCGCGGCGGGCACCTCGGGTCATCTTCTCGGCGGAGCGCTCGCCGCCGTCCTTGTCGGCCCGTACACCGCCACGCTCTGCATCACGGTGGTCCTCCTCGTCCAAGCGCTCCTCTTCGCCGACGGCGGACTCACCGCTCTCGGCACGAATGTCACCTTGATGGCTGTGGTGGGGGTTTGGGTGGGGTATGCCGTGTTCCGCGCCGCGGTGCGCCTGTTGCCGCGCCGCAGCGGGATGATCCCGGTCGCTGCAGGCGTCGGCGGCTTGGCTTCCGTGCCCGCATCTGCCGGGGTGTTTGCCTTGCTCTTTAGCATCGGCGGGGCAGCTCCGATCTCGCTGTCGACCCTGCTGGCGGCCATGGTCGGGGTCCACACCGTCATCGGTGTCGGTGAGGCCGTCATCACGGGACTCGTCGTCGCGAGCGTCCTGGCGCTGCGGCCAGACCTCGTGCGAGGTGCCGCCGGCCTCCACGTCGCCCGCCCTTTGGAGATCCGCACGGAGGCCCGGGTATGAGCACCGATGCTCCCGGCCAGACCCAGCGGCAACGGGTGAGCGGTCGGCTCGGGTGGTTCCTTGGCCTCGGTGCAGCGCTGCTCGTCGCCGGGGTGGTCGCTCGGTGGGCTTCCGATGCTCCTGACGGGCTCGAACGCGTCGCCGAAGACCACGACCTCGCCGGTCACGCGGTCGAACGCGCGGGCCTGCTCACCTACGACGGCGCGAGCGCGCTGCTGGGGCTGGGGATCGTGCTCCTCCTCATGACCGGCGTCGCGTATGTGGTCCGAGCTCGTGGGCGCTAATCACTCGCTCCTTCACTACTCGGGTCACTCGCCGCTGCACCGGGCCCCCTCGCACTGGAAGATCGTCGCGACCGTCGCCTTCGTCATTGCGGTTGTCGCTACTCCCACAGGGATTTTCTGGCCGTATGCCGGGTACCTCGCCGTCCTCGCGGCAGCGACTTTCATTGCACGCATCCCACCGGCATACCTCGCCCGTCGGCTGGTCGTGGAGGTGCCCGTTGTGGTGTTTGCCGCCTGGCTGCCGTTTATTTCCACCGGTGAACGCGTCACCCTCCTCGGGCTGTCCGTGTCGCGGGAGGGGCTGCTCGCGGCTGGAGCGTTACTCGCTAAAGCCACCCTTGGAGTACTCGCCGCGCTCCTGCTTGCCGCCACCACGGACATCCGTGACCTGCTCGCGGGCCTGACCCGACTGCGCTTGCCCGGCCCCCTGGTCGAGATCATGGGCTTCATGGCGCGCTATGTCGAGGTCATCCTCGGAGACCTCGCGCGGATGCGAATTTCCTTGGTCGCCAGGGGTTTTAACCCTCGCTCCCCCCGCCACTGGCCCGTGGTTGCGCAGTCCCTGGGAGCGTTGTTCGTGCGCAGCTATGAGCGCGGCGAGCGGGTCCATGTCGCCATGCTCTCCCGTGGATACGCGAGTTCGTTCGGCCCCGGGAGCAGTCCGCGATGAGCACCCCGATCCTCGACGTGCGCGGCCTCGCCTATGCCTACCCCGACGGGCACCAAGCGCTTTTCGGCGTCGACCTGCACGTCCACCAAGGAGAGCGGGTTGCCCTCCTCGGACCCAACGGTGCCGGCAAGACCACGCTTGTCTTGCACCTCAATGGCATCTTGGGTGCCGCTGCCGGGTCCGGTTCCAGCGCAGGCACCGTGGCAATCTCCGGTATGCCGGTCACGCGCGCCACCCTGCCCGACGTCCGCCGGCGAGTCGGCGTCGTCTTTCAAGACCCCGACGATCAACTCTTCATGCCGACCGTCCGCGACGACGTGGCCTTCGGTCCCCGCAATCTAGGGCTACGCGGTGACGCTCTGACTGATCGGATCGACGCGGCCCTCGCAAAGGTGGGCATGACGCCATACGCCGATCGTCCGCCGCATCACTTGTCGTTCGGCCAGCGCCGCCGGGTCGCGATCGCGACCGTGCTCGCGATGGAGCCCGAGATCCTCGTCCTCGACGAGCCGTCAAGCAACCTCGATCCGGCTGCGCGCCGAGAACTCGCCGAGCTCCTCGTGGAGCTCGACCTCACCCTGCTGATGGTGACCCACGACCTGCCCTACGCCCTCCAGTTGTGTGAGCGGTCGGTCATCCTCTCCGATGGGGTGATCGCCGCTGACGGTCCGACCCTTGAGGTCCTTGGAGATCAGGCTCTGATGGCCTCACACCGGCTGGAGTTGCCATTTGGTTTTGATCCAGCTCACACGGCCCGCTCGGCACACTCTGATCGCAGCCTCGGTCACCAGTAGCTGGGCACCCACCTGAAGCCCACCGGCTGTCCGGGCACGAGCTGCGCCGCTCGATCCACATCTACCGCGTCCACCACACCGATGACGGGATAGCCGCCAGTCACGGGGTGATCGTTGAGGAAGATGACGGGCTCCCCATTGGGTGGCACTTGGATCGCTCCCCGCACCATGCCCTCGCTCGGCAGCTCCTGGTCGCGCGACTGCGGCCAGCGAGTGAGTGGCTCGCCGAGCAACCGGATGCCGCGACGGTCGCTCCGATCCGAGACAGTCCACGACGTGCTCGCCAGGGCACTCGGGTCCTCGAACCAATCGCGCCGCGGACCGGCGGACACACGCAGGACGATGGGATCATCGGTCGGCTTCCCCACCGGAGCCACGTCAACATGAGGCAGGGTGCGAGGCGCCGGGCCGACTGGTAGCGCGTCGCCGACCCGCAGCGGCGGTGGGCCGAGACCAGACATCGTGTCCATCGATCGCGATCCCAGGACGGGATCGACTCCGAGGCCGCCCCGGACCGAGACATAGGTGCGGAGGCCGCTGGACGGCATACCCAGCTCGAGTTCCGAGCCGTCGGCGAGGGCAAAGGGAGCCGCATGTCCGACCGGGACCCCGTCGACCGTGGCTGACGCGAGCGCGCCGGTGAGGCACACGAGCAACTCACCCTTGGCTCGGACCCGCAGACCGCCAAAGGTCACCTCGATTGCGGCGCTCCTGGTGCTGTTGCCGAGCAGGCGTGCTCCCAGCGCGTATGCCGCCTGGTCCGCGGCCCCGGCCCGACCGACCCCGACGGCCATGTGGCCTCGGCGCCCGCTGTCTTGAAGGGTGACCTGCGGGCCCGTGGCGAGAATGTGCAACCGCTTGTCAGTCATGAACCCACCTCGACAAAGGTGACAACCATGCCCGGCGTGAAGAGCGCGGGCGGGGTCCGGTCGACGTCCCACAGCACGACGTCTGTCGTGCCAATGAGCTGCCAGCCGCCCGGGGACTCGCGGGGGTAGATCCCGCTGAAGTCACCGGCGAGCGCGACCGCCCCAGCAGGCACTGCGGTCCGCGGCGATGGCCGTCGCGGGACGGTCAGCCGTGGGTCGCCGCCGACGAGGTAGGCGAATCCCGGGGCGAAGCCGCCAAAACCCACGCGCCATGGCATACCGGTGTGTGCTTCGACGACTTCGCGGGGGGTGAGGCCCGTATGCCGTGCGACATCTTCGAGGTCCGGCCCGTCGTAGCGCACCGGAATCTCGACCCGGCCGGCGTCGGCGACGGAGTCGGACACCGTGGTCGCAGCGCCCGCCCGCTCGATCAACCGAGCGAGCGCTGCGAGATCGGTGCCACCGCGCGCAACGACGAGCACGGTTCGGGCGGCCGGGACGATGTCATCGACGTCCGCCCACACGCCTTGCCGGGTCGCGGCCAGCTGGCCGAGGGTGGCGGACAGCGCGAGCACGGCGTCGATATTGCTGGTTTCCACGAGGATTGCCGTGTCGCCCATGGGCAACAGCCTGGTCGGCACCCCGGCAGTAGGTGCCGAGGTCAGGCTCACCGCTGGTCCTCGTCGACGAATGGCGCGATCGTGACGCCGGCTTCGACAAGCGCCGCCTTGACCGCCCTCGCGAGGTCGACCGCCCCAGGCGAGTCACCGTGAGTGCAAATCGAGTCGGCGACCAGGGCCACATCGGTGCCGTCAACGGCCTCGATGCTCCGCTCGGTGACGAGCCGCACCATCCGGGCTGCGACGGTGGGCGCGTCATGCAGGAGGGCTCCCGGTTCACGCCGAGAGACGAGCTGACCCGCGGGGGTATAGGCCCGGTCGGCGAAGGCTTCCTGCACCGTTCGCAGCCCCGCGGCTTGCGCGGTGGCCACGAGGACCGACCCCGCCAACCCCATGAGGACTAGGTCCTTGTCGTAGGCCAGCACGGCGTCGACGACCGCCTCAGCCTGCCGCTCGTCGACTGCCGCGGTGTTATAGAGGGCGCCGTGCGGTTTGACGTAGCGGATCTTCGTTCCGGCGACCCGGCACAGTCCGTCGAGGGCCCCGAGCTGATAGAGGACGTCCGCGGTCAGCTCGGGCGAGGGCATGTCGATCGCCCACCGGCCGAAGCCGGCGAGGTGGTTGTAGCCCACGTGGGCTCCGATGACGACGCCCCTCTCGGCGGCCGCGGCGCAGGTGCGCTGCAGCGTGAGGGCGTCGCCAGCGTGGAAGCCGCAGGCCACATTGGCCGACGTCACAATGTCGAGCATCGCGGCGTCGTCCCCGATCCGATAGGTGCCGTAGGACTCACCGAGATCGGCATTGAGGTCGATGCGGGGGCTGTTATGGGTCTGGGTCATGGCGATCACGCGTTCCACAGAGCTTGGAGACCGGACAAAGACTGCCAGCCGAGCCAGAGGGTCAGCAACCACGCGATGGCCCCCAAGGCCAACAGCCATCGGGGATACGCGTACTCACGCATGAGGTCCCGGCGTCGCCAGGCCACCCAGAGGATCACCGTAAAGCCCAGGGGAAGGATGACGCCGTTGAACCCACCGGCGAAGACGAGCAGTTGGACCGGCGCCTTCCCGAGAGCGAGAAACAGCCCGAGGCAGACCGCGATGAAGCCGACTGTGACCCATTGCCGCGTGCGGGCCGGCGTCTTTGAGGTGGTGAGGAAGGAGACGGTGGTGTAGCTCGCGCCGATCACCGACGTGATAGCCGCGGCCCAGAAGATGATGCCAAAGGCGCGTAGACCGAACTCACCTGCTGCCTGCTGGAAGGCCGATGCAGCCGGGTTGTCCTTGGCGAGAGCCGCTCCCCCGGCAACCACGCCGAGGATTGCGAGGAAGAGCACGACCCGCATGACGCCGGTGACGAGGATGCCGATGACCGATGCCTTGGTGATCTTGCCGGCGTTCTCGGGGCCGGTCGTGCCCGACTCAAGCAGGCGGTGGGCGCCGGCATACGTGATGTAGCCGCCGACCGTGCCGCCGATCAGCGTCGTGATCGCGAGGAAGTCGATGTTGTCCGGGAGCACAGAGTTCTTGAGCGCGGCACCCACGGGCGGGTTGCTGGTCAGCGCGATGTAGAGCGTCAGGAGGATCATGACCGCGCCGAGCACGACAACAATGCGGTCGAGCGCGATCCCGGCGCGCTTGGACACGAAAATGCCGATCGCGACGAGGACGGACAGGACGGCGCCAAGTTGCGCCTCCATGCCGAGCATCGCGTTAAGGCCGAGGCCGGTGCCAGCGATATTGCCGATGTTGAAGACGAGCCCGCCGAGGAGAATGAGGCCTGCCAAGGCCCACCCCAGGCCGGGGGCGACTTTGTTGGCCAGTTCGTTGGCTCGCATGCCGGAGACGCCGATGACCCGCCAGACGTTCATCTGAACGGCGATGTCGACGAGGATCGAGGCGACGATCGCGAACGCGAAGGCCGCCCCAAGGGTGATGGTGAAGTTTGTGGTCTGGGTGATGAACCCCGGGCCGATGGCCGAGGTCGCCATGAGGAACATGGCGCCGAGCAGTGCGCTGCGTCCCGCCGTGGTGGGGGCCGACGGACGCTCGTCCGCTTGCGTTTCGATCGGGTCCTGCCGGTGCTGCTGACTCATTTTCAGGGCTCCGTCCGGGCCGGACGTGTCGCGGGTTGACCGGATCACGTCGTTGTGGTCACGTGGCGCCATCGTAGAGATTGTTCAACAATCCTGCAATCCCCCAATCCAGCCGAATCCGTCCTAGAGTGGTCTCGTGAGCAATGACGTCTTGGCGGTCGCCCTGCGACAAACGCCGCGCGCGATGCCCCGCCTCTCCGCGGCGCAGCAAGTCGGCAAGGTGCTTCGCGACCACATCATCAACGGCCAACTCACCCCTGGCACGCGCCTGACCGAGGAAACCATCACCGAGGCTCTTGGCTACTCTCGCAACACTATTCGCGAGTCTTTTGCGCTCCTGGCCGCCGAGCGGCTCGTCGTCCGCGAGACCAATAGAGGGGTCTTCGTCGCGACACCCAGCCGCAGTGACATTCGAGACTTGTATGCCGTCCGCCGACTTCTCGAGCCGGCCGCGGCCGAGCATGGGACGGCATACGGGCCGGAGCTTGTCGGGCAGATTGTTGACGTTGCGGCGCAGGGTCGCAGAGCGCACGCTGACGGCGACCCGGATGGCGTCCGGCAGGCCAACCAGGTTTTCCACCGGCTCATCGGCGCCCTCGCGGGCAGCCGTCGAGTGAGCGACCTCATGGAAGGCGTGCTCGCTGAAATGCGCCTCGTCTTCCGGGTGGTCGCGACCGACGGCGACTTCCACGCTCATTTCCTGGAGCGCAATGAGCACATCGCCGAGCTCCTGGCGGCGGGCGAACGGTCGAGAGCCAGTGAGCAACTGCGCGACTATCTCGACGACGCCGAGAGTCGCCTGCTCGGCTAGCTGTGCGCACGGCGGGAGTCGAACCCGCACACCCGAAGGCACTGGAACCTAAATCCAGCGCGTCTGCCAATTCCGCCACGCGCGCGCGCCGACCACTGTAAACGACTCAGGCCACCCGCACCGTCACCGTGTGATGTCCGGTGGCGCCGTCGGGGTCCGAGCGCGCAACGTCGGCGGTCTGCCACTCCCCCGCTCCATCCTGCGCGCGCACCGTGATCGTGTGCGAGCCCGGCGTGGCGTCCCAGTCGTACACCCATTGCCGCCAGGCGTCGATCGTCGGCTGGCCCGCCAGCCGGGCATCGCGCCACGGCCCGCCGTCGACGCTCACCTGTACTGCCGTGATCCCCCGATGCATAGCCCACGCGACCCCTGCGACCGGTACCAGCCCAGCCCGGACCTCCCGACCCGACCGCGGCACGTCGATCCGGCTCGCCGTCTTGACCGGACCCAGCGCCGACCACCCCCGTGGCGTCCAGTAGCCCATGTCGACGGCGAAGCGGGTCACTTTGAGCTCGGTCACCCATTTGGTCGCCGACACATAGCCATAGAGGCCCGGCACGACGAGCCGCACCGGGAAGCCATGCTGGGGCGGCAGGGGTGCCCGGTTCATCCCCACTGCCAGCAACGCATTGCGGTCGTCAGTCAGTGCGCTCAGTGGAGTTCCGGCTGTCCAGCCGTCTTCACTGCGAGACAGGACCATGTCAGCGCCAGACCGGGGCCGGGCCATGGCGAGGAGTTCGCGCACCGGCCAGCCCAACCACAGAGCGTTGCCCACGAGGTCGCCGCCGATCTCGTTCGAGACACACGCGAGGGTCACCCACCGCTCGATCATCGGCTTGGCGAGCAGTTGCGCCCAGGTCAGCTCGATCTCCTGCTCCACCTCGCCATAGACCCGCAGCCGCCACGACGCTGGGTCAATCCTCGGCACGATGAGCGCGGTATCGATCCGGTAGAACTCCCCCGAACTCACCTGCCACGGCACCGCTCCCGGCACGCCGAGATCGGCATCGGCAGCGAGCGTCACCGTGCTCGCCGGTGCCGGCAAGGTCACCTCGGCGATACCTGCTGGTCCGTCGCCGGGCACTCTCCGCCCCCAAAGGGCCGAGATGGCGCCGAGCCCGACGGCGCCGCCTGCCAGCACCAGCGCATCGCGCCGGCTCGGCCCGCTGCCGTCCGTGGGGGTCCTTGAGCGCTCGCGGAGGCGGCTATCGAGCCACCACACCGCGCACACCACCCCGATGAGGGTGGGCACGGCGTCGGCGGTCACAGCCCCTGGACGCGAGAGGACGGCACCGACGGTCACCAGTCCGAGAGCACCCAAGGTCAACAACGCAGGAGTATGCCGGGTGCGTGCGAGCGATCCGATGCCAGCGAGCAGCGCCACGATAACGATCGCCATGGCGACCCAGAGGGCAGCCTTGTCATTGGTGCCAAAGACGCCGACGGCGAGGTTTTTGAGCCAGAGCGGGGTGAGGTCAACCATCGCCGATCCAAGGGCGACGATCGGTATCGGTTCGCCCCCAGCGAGCCCGAAAAGGGTGAGGCCCGTCGCTGCGAAGGTTGCGATACCAAAGCCACCGAGGCCCGCGGCCACGCCGTCAACGGCATACTCACTCGACCTCGATGGCTCGCGGCTCATGTCTTAAACACATCCCTAAAGCGCTCCGAGAGAGCCCTAAAAGCGTTGCCGCGGTGGGACATTGCGTTCTTCTCTTCCGGTGACAGCTCGGCCGCAGTGCGGCCGTCGGCCAGGAGGAGGATCGGGTCGTAGCCAAAACCGTTCGCCCCGCGCGCACCCCTAGCAAGCGTGCCGCGGAACTGCCCCTCTTCGACGAGCACCCGCCCATCGGGCAGGACAAGCACGGCCGCGCACACGAAGCCCGCACCGCGATGTTCATCCCGCACGTCGCTCATTTGCGCAAGCAGCAACTCGTAATTGGCCCGGTCGTCCCCGTGCCGACCGGCCCACCGCGCGCTGAAGATGCCCGGCGCACCGCCCAGCACATCCACCGCGAGCCCCGAGTCATCGGCCAGCGCTGGCAACCCCGTCGCCACCGCGGCCGCCCGCGCCTTCAAGGTCGCGTTCTCGGCGAACGTCACGCCGTCCTCGATGACATCCGGCGCATCAGGGAACTCCGAGAGCCCGACGATCTCCAGGTCGAGCTCGCCCAAGATGTCAGCGAGGATGCCCCGCAACTCCCCCACCTTGTGGTCGTTGCGGGTCGCCAAGACGATCCGCTGCGTCACTCGCGCGTCCTTGCCTCGCCCGCGAGTGCCTCCGCCTGGGCGACGGTCAAGTCCGCACAGCCCTTGGTCGCGAGGTCGAGCAGCTCGTTGAGCAGGGCGCGGTCGAAGGCCGCACCCTCAGCTGTTCCCTGAACTTCGACAAAGGCACCGTCGCCGGTCATGACGACATTCATGTCGGTCTCCGCAGTCGAGTCCTCGGGGTAGTCGAGATCGAGCACTGCGCGCCCCTTGACCACCCCGACCGAGACGGCTGCCACGGAGCCAGTCAGCGGCTTGGCCGACGCAGCAATCAGCCCTCGCCGGCGCGCGTCGGCGATGGCATCGACGAGCGCAACATAAGCACCGGTGATCGCGGCCGTCCGGGTGCCACCGTCAGCCTGCAAGACATCGCAGTCAAGGACAATTGTGTTCTCACTTAACGCTTTTGTGTCGATGACCGCACGCAAGGACCGTCCGACAAGCCGAGAGATCTCGTGGGTCCGCCCGCCGATCTTGCCCTTGACCGACTCCCGGTCAGAGCGAGTGTTCGTCGAGCGCGGGAGCATGGCGTATTCCGCCGTCACCCACCCGGTGCCCCGGCCCTTGAGCCAGCGCGGCACGCCTTCGGTGAACGACGCCGCACAGAGCACCCGGGTCTTGCCGAACTCCACAAGCACACTGCCCTCGGCGTGGTCGAGCCAGTTGCGGGTAATCCGCACCGGTCGGGTTTGGTCAGGGGCACGGCCGTCATGGCGAGGAGCGTCAGTCACGCGGCAAGGCTAACGCTGCCGAGCACACCAGCAGGTATGCCGTTACAGCTCGACGACCAGCTCAGGCTCGGCGAGCTCCACTTCTCCCGGCCAGACCGCGGCCGCTTGGGCACGGCATACCTCGCGGTCGTTCCAGGCGGGGATGTGCGTGAGCATGAGGCGCTTGACGCCACCGGCATCGAGCGCGGTCTGAGCAACCCGCGACCCCGTCATGTGAATGTCCCGGATCTCGTCGCGACCATCGACAAAGGCACTATCTGCCAGCACCAGATCGGCGTCGCGCATCAACGGCAGGAGCGCCTCGCACGTGTCTGTGTCGCCCGTGAAGGTCAGCACTACCCCGTCGGCCTCCACCCGATAGCCATACGCCTCGACGGGGTGATTGACCCGTCGAGCGTTGATCGTGAAGGGCCCCACGCGAAAATGCGACCCGTCGGTCACCGGATCGAAGTCGAACTCCGGAACGGTCTCGGTGGGGTGACCGTAGTAGGCCAGCCCGACGCGCTGCGGCGTGTCCGATGGACCGTAGACCCGGATCGGGATGCGCGGTGTCGGGTCAGGGCGGTATTTGTGCATGACATAGAGCCCGCACATGTCGAGGAAGTGGTCGGCGTGCAGGTGGCTCAGCACGACCGCGTCAAGCTTGTCGGGAGCGATGTGGCGTTGCAGCACTCCCAGGGAGCCGTTGCCCAGGTCGAGCACCATGGACCAGGTCCGCCCCCCGTGTTCGGCCTGCAAGAGGTAGCACGAGGCAGGTGACGTCGGACCGGGGAATGACCCCGAACACCCGATGACGGTGAGCTTCATGCCTGCATGACCTCCTCGCGTCGCGCCTGGACCGCAGCTTCCGGCCCGAGGAATCGACGCGCCAACCGACTAAACACGTCCGGATCCCCGGTGGTGACGAATTCGTGTCTCGGGGCCGGCAGCGTGTCAGGACGGAGTAGCCCGTCGTCCGCCAGCAGCCGGAACACATCTTTCGCGGTTTCCTCCGCAGAAGACACCAACGTGACACCTTCCCCCATCACGTACGAGATAACCCCCGTCAGAAGCGGATAGTGGGTGCACCCCAGCACCAACGTGTCGACGTGGGCCTCCTGCAATGGCCGCAAGTAGTCGCGTGCGACGTCAAGGAGTTCGGGCCCAGACGTCACGCCGCTCTCGACGAACTCGACAAACCGCGGGCATGGCACTGACCTGACATCGACATGGGGCGCGGCGGCAAAGGCATCGAGATAGGCGCGCGAGTTGTGCGTGCCGACCGTGCTGATCACTCCGACGCGATGGTTGCGGGTGGCCCGAGCAGCACGCCTGACAGCTGGCCGGATCACTTCGACCACAGGAACGTCATAGCGCTCGCGGGCGTCGTGCAACACCGCCGCGCTCGCGGTGTTGCACGCGATAACGAGGGCTTTAACCCCGCGGTCCACGAGATGGTCCAGACACTCCAGAGCAAACTCTCGGGTCTGGGCAATTGGCCTGGGGCCGTAAGGCGTCCGAGCCGTGTCACCGAAATACACGATGGACTCGTGCGGCAGTTGATCGAGGACCGCGCGGGCGACGGTGAGGCCACCGTAGCCGGAGTCGAAGATCCCGATCGGTGCGTCGGCCATTGGTCAAGGATAGGCAGGTATGCCGCGTCCGACCGCCACGCTCTCGGTCACCTCCGTCACAGGTCGAACAGTCGGCGTCCCATCAAGGCGCCAGCCAGCGAGTCCTGCAACCACGTCAAAAAGTCATACACCGCGGCGGCAAAGGCCAGGGGATGCTCTGGGTGTGCTGAGATGCGTTCGTCGAGCGCGTCTACGTCCGACTCGTCCCGCAAGCCGAGTCGTTCGCCGATCAACAGACGCGTATCGGTGAGCGCCACCAGGAGCGAGTCAGCGTCGGCTTTGGTCAACCGCACCTTGTCGCCCTCGACCTGGCGCAGGGCGTCGATTGCGGCTGTGATGGTGTCGCTCTTGCGCCGGCGCAGGTCGTGTTCGGTCAATCGGCGGAACTCGGCCGCAATCGCTGGGTCGCTCCGATGGGCGTCAGGCAACAGTCGGTCCAGCGCCGGGTCACGGGCGACGGCGACATCGGGAGCGTCCGACGACCTCCCAAAGTCGGGGCCCAAACTCGCGATGAGATCGGTAAACGCGTCGCCGGTGGCGGCCACCTCGGGAGCGAGCAACTCACGAGTCTGCTCTAGCAGCCCGACGACGAGGCCGAGTTCCTGCGGGTCCAAGCGGGCGGCATACAGCTCGCCTTTGCGCCGGAAGGCTCTCGCCACGTCAGCTGTCCTTTTCGAAGGTCGCCCAGAGGCCATAGCCCTGCATGGCCATCGCGTCCCGTTCCATTTCTTCTCGGGTGCCGTGCGCGACGACCGCCTTGCCCAAGGTGTGCACGTCCATCATGAGCTTTTCGGCCTTCGCCCGCGGGTAATTGAAGTACGTCTGGAAGACGTACGTCACGTAGCTCATGAGGTTGACCGGGTCGTTCCAGACCAGCGTGATCCACGGCACCGCGGGATCAGCGACATCGGCCGCGTCCGCCTGCCGCTCTTGGACTGGGGCGATGGACA
This sequence comes from Actinomycetales bacterium, assembly GCA_016715285.1. Classification (GTDB taxonomy): domain Bacteria; phylum Actinomycetota; class Actinomycetes; order Actinomycetales; family Dermatophilaceae; genus Phosphoribacter; species Phosphoribacter thorii. Next base: position 15,213 of record JADKAO010000005.1, read on the forward strand.
CGGCTCAACTCTAGGCTGTCGCTGTGACGACCCCGACCAGCTCAGTCAGCTCAGTCAGCCCAGCCAGCACAGCGCTCCTCACCGACCACTATGAGCTCACCATGCTGCAGGCGGCCCTCCGCAGTGGTGAGGCACATCGGCGGTGCGTCTTTGAGACCTTCACCCGTCGCCTTCCTGAGGGACGCCGGTATGCCGTGCTCGCCGGCACCGGTCGGCTCCTGGACGCGATCGAAGCGTTCCGCTTCGGTGATGCCGAGATCGCGTTCCTCCGCGAGCACGGGGTCGTTGACGCTGCGACGTGCGACTGGCTCGCGGACTACCGCTTCGAGGGCACCATCAGCGGGTATGCCGAGGGCGAATGTTTCTTCCCCGGCTCGCCGGTGTTTGTCGTGGAGGCAAGCTTCGCCCAGGGCGTGCTCTTGGAGACGCTCATCTTGTCAATCCTCAACCACGACAGCGCAATTGCGTCAGCTGCATCCCGCATGACAACGGCTGCGGCAGGCCGCCCGTGCATCGAGATGGGGTCTCGGCGCACCCACGAAGAAGCTGCCGTCGCGTGTGCGCGGGCGGCATACCTCGCGGGTTTTGACCGGACGAGCAACCTTGAGGCGGGCCGACGCTACGGGGTGCCGACAACCGGCACGTCAGCCCACGCTTTCACCCTGCTGTTCGACAGCGAGCGCGCGGCGTTCGAGGCCCAGCTGGCCTCGCTGGGGCACGGGACGACTCTGCTCGTCGACACCTACGACGTCATGAGCGCTGTGCGGGCGGCCGTCGAACTGGCCGGCCCGACGCTCGGTGCGGTCCGCCTTGACTCCGGCGATCTGCTCGAGCAAGCGCGCGAGGTGCGCTTCCTGCTCGATTCCCTCGGCGCGACAGCAACGAAGATCGTCGTGACCTCTGACCTGGACGAATACGCCATCGCGGCCTTGGCTGCCGCTCCGGTGGACGCATATGGAGTCGGCACGTCACTCGTGACTGGGTCGGGCCATCCCACGTCGAGCATGGTTTACAAGCTCGTCGCCCGCGAGGGCGCAAGCGGGGAGCTCGAGCCGGTCGCCAAGAAGAGCAAAGACAAGAGCAGCGTCGGCGGCCGCAAGTGGGCCATGCGCCGCCGCGGCACGTCGGGGCGCGCCGAGGCCGAGATCATCGGCATCGGCGCCCGACCCACCGACGATGGCGATGATCGGTCGCTCATGGTCGATCTCGTCCGCTCAGGCGAGCGCGTTGACCACTCCACGCTGGCGGACGCACGGGCCCGGCATACCGCGTCGAGGTCTGAACTCCCGCCCCCCGCAACCCAATTGCAGCGCGGCGAGATCTGTATCCCCACCATTTACGAGCCCACCACATAATGAGCGCCATGAACCTCGACCGCGCGGCCCGGGCCCTCATCATTGTCGACGTCCAAAACGACTTCTGTGAGGGCGGCTCCCTCGCGGTCAACGGCGGCACCGCAGTCGCGCGCGACATCGCCGAATGGCTGCCGGAAAACATCGACCGATACGACGCCGTCGTCGCCACCGCCGACTGGCACGTTGATCCCGGCACCCACTGGGCGGTCGAGCCCCAGGTGCCTGACTTCCGCGACACCTGGCCGGTCCACTGCGCCGCGGACACCGAGGGCGCGGCCTTCCACGAGGAACTCGATCCGATCCTGGATGACATCGATGCGATCTTCCGCAAGGGCCGTCACCACGCGGCCTACAGCGGCTTCGAGGGTGTCACCGACGACGGTCAGGAGCTTGCCGCGTGGCTCGAGGCGCGCGACATCATCGCTGTCGACGTCGTCGGCATCGCGACTGACCACTGCGTCCGCGCCACTGCCCTCGACGCCATCGACGCTGGCTTAGACACGACCGTGCGGCTGGACCTCACGGCAGGCGTCAACGATGACACCACCCGCAGCGCGATCAACCAACTCCGGACTGCGGGCATCCACCTCGTGGGTCAGCCTTTCGGATTCCACGACTGGAAGTAGCGCCCGTCGTCACAGGCTCGACCACCCTCGCCAAGATCCAAGGGCACGAAGGTGTCGATCATGACCGCGGTCTCGTCGAAGCGGTCTTTGCCGAGCGACGCCTCCATCGCACCGGGTTGCGGCCCATGCGCGTGCCCAGGCGGGTGCAGTGACATCGAGCCGCGCTCAATGCCCGATCCCTTGCGCGCCTCGTAGTCACCGTCGACGTAGAACATGAGCTCGTCGGAGTCGACATTCGAGTGGTAGTAGGGCACTGGGATCGCGAGCGGGTGGTAGTCGACCTTGCGGGGCACGAAGTTGCAGACCACGAAGTTGCGGCCTTCAAAGACTTGGTGCGCTGGCGGCGGCTGGTGAACTCTGCCCGTAATTGGTTCGTAGTCAGCGATATTGAACGCATATGGATAGAGGCAACCATCCCAGCCGACGACGCCCAGCGGATGGAAGGGCACCGTGTGGACGGTGCCAGAGACCCCCAAAGGCCCGGAGCCGCGGTGTTTCACGTAGACCTCGGTCACCTCGGCGGCGTCGGCGCCGATGTCTTCGGCAAGCAGCGGCCCAGAGGGCACCCGCAGGTCGCGCTCGCAGTATGGCGAGTGTTCGAGGAACTGGCCGTAGCTCGACAGGTAGCGCCGCGGCGGCGTGATGTGCGAGTTGGCTTCCAGAGTGAGCACGCGCAGGGGCTGCTCGCCGTCGATGACCGGCAGCCAGCGGTGGGTCGTCGCGCGCGGCAGGATGAGATAGTCGCCCTGGGCTACGTCAAATGACCCGAAGACGGTCTCAACCCGCGCCGCGCCGCGCTCGATATAGGCGAGCTCGTCACCGATCGCATTGCGGTACCACGGGCTCACGGCTCCGGCGACGGCATACGAGATCCGCACATCGCCGTTGGCGAGCACGAGCCGCCGCCCGGTGACAACGTCGATATTCGAGACAACCGCAGCGTCGAAGAGCCGATGCGGCTGCAGGTGGCGCGGGAGCAGTGGTTCGTTCGGGGTTGTCGACAGATCCCCCACGTCCCACACGCGCGCCGACAAGATCGCGCTAGGGATGAAGCGGTGGTAGAGCAGTGAGGAATCCGACGAGAAGCCCTCCTCGCCTATGAGTTCTTCGTAATAGAGCTCACCGGACTCGCGACGGAATTGGGTATGCCGTTTCGGCGGGACGATCCCCACCTGCAGGTAGTGCGCCATAGGCCCCAGCTTGCCGCAAGACGACGCCCCAGTCACCCCCGCTGGCGGCGGTCCACTAGCCTGAAACCCATGTCCGCCCGCCTCCCCCACGCGCTCCTTGAGGGCTTGATCGACGACGCGGCGGTGTTCCCACCCGGCCTGTCGCCCCTCCCCGACGCGGTCGCAGCGCACCTCGCCCGCACAGCATACCGGCGCTATGTAGGCCCGCTCCTTGTGCCTGCAGGAGCTGCCGTCGATGTTGTCACGCTCGCTGGCGACTCACCCCTGTCGGTGGGTCTCATTGCCCGCCCCGGCATGCCGTTAGGCCCGGTCCGCGACGGCGTCCAGTTGTGTGTCGGGACGCCGGTTATGGTGACCGGTGTGGAGGTTGGGGCCGCGTCGGCGTGGCGCGAGCTGTCTGAGCTCGGTGTGCCGATGACGATCGAGATTCCCCGGGATGGGTTCGACGCAGCGATGGACGACGTCGCGGTCGCAGCCGTAGCTGGCGCGACGGGTGAGGTGCCCACCGTCCAGGCCAAGTTCCGCACCGGAGAGACCGAGGTGTGGGCCTGGCCCGATGAGACCGAGTTGGCGCGGTTCATGGTTGGGTGCGTCGAGCGGGATATGCCGTTCAAACTCACCGGCGGACTCCACCACGTGATCCGAGCCGATCGCAGCGACGGTCGCCAACATGGGCTCCTCAACGTGCTCGCAGCCGTCGATGCCGCGGTGTCCGGCGCGGACAAGTCCGCCGTCACGGCGCTCCTCGCCGAGCGCTCGACTGACCCCCTCGCGGACCTGCTCGTCACCCTCTCCCCCGCTGCGGTCGACGCGCTTCGGGGCACCTTTACCGCTTATGGCTGTTGCACCGTGACCGACCCGATCGGCGAACTCGCTGACTTGGGCCTGCTTGAGGAGGACACCCCATGACCTGGCTCGACGTAGCCGCTGACCACCCGTTCGGCATCACCAACTTGCCGTATGGCATCTTCACCACGGCCGCCGAACCCGAGCGACGTCGCGTCGGGGTCCGCGTTGGAGACCTCGTCCTCGACGCGGCGGCCGCAGCCCACGCAGCAGATTGCGAGTATGCCGTCCCCGCCCTTTCCGGCCCGACGCTCAACCCACTGCTCGCCGCAGGGAAGGGCGCCTGGGACGCAACCCGGGCATGGCTGGTCACGGTCTTGACGGACCCGGCATACCGGGAGGCGGTTGAGCCGCACCTCATCCCGCTTGCCGAGGTCACCATGCACCTGCCGCTTGAGGTGGCCGACTATGTCGACTTTTACGCGAGCGACAACCACGCGATGAACGTCGGCAAGATCTTCCGGCCCGACTCCCCTGCACTGCCGGTCAACTGGAAGCACCTGCCCATCGGCTACCACGGCCGGGCGGGCACCATCGTCGTGAGCGGCACGGACATCGTTCGGCCGAGCGGGCAACGCAAGGGCCCTCAGGACCCAGCGCCGGTTTATGGGCCGAGCATCCGGCTCGACATCGAGGCCGAGCTCGGCTACCTCGTCGGGGGCGCGACGACGATGGGCGAGCGAGTCAGTGTCGACGAGGCCGCTGATCACATCTTCGGCGTCGTCATCCTCAACGACTGGAGCGCCCGCGACATTCAGGCGTGGGAGTACGTCCCCCTTGGTCCGTTCTTGGGCAAGTCGTTCGCGACGTCGATTTCAGCGTGGGTGACTCCGTTGGCGGCGCTCGACGCTGCGCGGATTGCGCTCCCCGGTCAGGACGACCCTGTGCCGCTGCCGTATCTCCAATCGGCAAGTGGCACAGGCGCTTTCGGGCTCGACGTGCAGGTCGAAGTCAGCCTCAATGGCACCGTCGTCAGCCACCCGCCGTATTCGACGATGTATTGGTCACCCGCTCAGATGCTCGCCCATATGACCGTCAATGGCGCGAGCCTGCGGGCTGGGGATATCTACGGCTCCGGCACGATCAGCGGCCCCGAGCGCGAGCAGCGCGGCAGCTTCTTGGAGCTGTCGTGGGGCGGACAGGAGCCATTCACCCTGGCCGATGGTTCGACTCGGAGCTACCTCGAAGACGGCGACACTGTGACGATGACCGCGTGGGCGCCGGGGGCTGATGGCACCCGGATCTCCCTCGGCGAGGTCAGTGGCACGATTCGCCCGACGGCACCTGAGGCGTAGGCTCCTGCGGACTACCTGCGCAGCGCCTGGTCGAGGTCGGCACGCAGGTCTTCCAGCGACTCCAGACCCACCGAGATCCGCACGACGTCCGCGTGGGGTTTGGCACTCGCAGCGACGGGTCGGTGCGTCAATCCAGCCGGGTGTTGAGCGAGGGTGTCGACGCCGCCGAGTGACACGGCGTGCCCGACGAGCTGCAGCCGCTCCAGGAAGTCACGTGCCCCCTCAAAACCGCCAGCAACGGCGATCGCGAGGACCGCCCCCGGACCGGACATTTGGCGACCGACGAGGCCCGTCGGGTCGGCACCGGGAATGCCGGGATAGTGCACGTGGCGGACGCCCGGGTGCGTTGACAGCCAGTCCGCGAGCGCCGCCGCGGTGGTCTGCTGCGCCCGGATGCGGATCGGCAACGTCTGCAGGCCACGATGGAGTTGGTATGCCGCCAGCGGGTGCAGGAGCGCTCCGGTGAGTGCGCGGATCTGCCGCAGTCGAACCGCCCACTCGCGTGGCCCGGAGATGACCCCGCCGAGAAGGTCGCCATGGCCGCCGATGAACTTCGTGGCCGAATGCATGACGAGCGTGACCCCGTGGTCGATTGGCCGTTGCAGCACGGGCGTCGCGAAGGTGTTGTCGACCATGACCGGGACATCGCCAGCCTGAGCGACAATCGCCGCAAGGTCGACCAGATCGAGCGTGGGGTTGGCGGGCGTTTCGAGGATGACGAGGCCGGTGTTGGGCGTGATGGCCTCGCTCACGGTGTCTGTCGTCGCCCAGGTCACCTCGGTGCCGAGCAGGCCGGTCTCGAGGACGTGGTCAGAGCCGCCATAGAGCGGACGCACGGCGACGATGTGCGGGGTGCCTGCCGCGACGCACGCGAGCAACGTGGCGGTCAGGGCCGCCATGCCGGTGGCGTATGCCACCGACTCCTCGGCCCCCTCGAGGGTGGCCATCGCGCGTTCGAACCGGTCGACGTTGGGGTTCCAGAGGCGCTGGTACACCATCGACGTCGCGCCGTCCTCCGGGCGTTGTCCGGTGGCGAGGGTCTCATAGGAGTTCCCTCCGCCCTCAAGGTCACCCAGGGGATAGGTCGTCGACAGATCGATGGGCGGCACGTGCACCCCGAGGGCATTGAGGTCCTCGCGTCCAGCATGGATGGCGTGGGTGTCAAACGCATGTGATGAGTGCTCGGCCATGCTTTCAGGATGACCATCATGCGGCCAGAATGGAAGAATCCTGTTCTTCCTGCGACAGGAAGCAGGACTATTGACAGAAGCTGCGGCTGGACGGCATACGCTGCTGTGATGACGCAGGTTCCCCGGCAGTTGCAACCTGGTCCTCCACCGCGGACCCCTCCCCCACTTGACGACGTGGATCGCGCGCTCCTCGCGGCCTTGCACGTCGACGGGCGCGCCACCAATGTCGCCCTTGCGCGAGCAGCCGGGATTGCTGAGAGCACGTGCCTGGCACGCGTCCGGTCGCTCCAGGCACGTGGCTTCATCACCGGGTATGCCGCCCGGGTCGACTACGCGCGGCTCGGCCTCCCGATCCAGGCGATGGTCGCGGTCCGCCTGGCGGGGCAGCACGGAGCTCAGGTCGACGCTTTCGGTGACCGAGTCTCCGGGCTCGCCGGGGTCATTGCTGCCTACAACGTCAGCGGCACCGACGACTTCCTCGTGCACGTCATCGCCGAGTCGCCCGATGCCCTACGAGACCTCGTCCTGACCCACCTGTCGGGTCATGTGGGGGTCGTCAACGTCACGACCTCCCTGATCTTCCGAGCCCACCCGGGACGCCGTGTCCTGGACGCGGACCGGTAGGACCGATCAGTATTGCCCAGCCTTGGGCTTGACCTCGACGACGGTGTCAGCGATCTTGTCGTGGAGTGCCTGACGACGGGGGTCCCAGAGCAACCACAGCGGGTCAAGGAGTGACACCGGTGACGCGATGGTCCCGAGGATCGGCACGAGCGACAGGATGGCTACCCCGACCTGGAGTGCTTGTCGCCGCAGGGCCTCGACGAGGGTGAGCGGACCGGAACGGTTGACCCGCCTGACCCGAATGCCCAGGGCCATCTTGCCGGGAGTGGCTCCAGAGCGCGTCAAGAAGAACGTCGTATAGACGACGCCGATGACGAGTGAGATCAACGTCAACGGGAGGACGAACTTCGTCATCTCCGCGGTGACCTGCTCGGTGATCGTTGCCATATCCGCGGTGTTAGAGGAGTCGCTCAAATCCCTGAGGAGGTTGGCGTACCACGTGAAGAAGTCCCGCATAAAGGGGAAGCCCAGAATCGCGGTGATGATGCCCGTGATGATGGAGTCGAGCCAGGCAGCCAGGAGTCGTTGCCACCATTGAGCAAGCGGACGGCCATCGGTTGTCACCGGACCGCCAGGATTCCACGCGTAGGTTGGCGCTGGCGCATATCCGGGATGGGCTGGCGGCTGCTGGTAATCGACGGGAGCAGTCTGGCGGGACGCGGCATACGGGTCAGTGCTGTAGCCGATCGACGACGAACTGGCCGAGGGGGAGACCTTGGGCACGGTGTTGTTCGTCCACAGCACGCCATCCCAGTAGCGCAAGTTGGCGGCATTTTGCGGATCGTCGTACCACCCGGCCGGTTGCGGGAGCGGCTGCGACGGAGGTTGAGTCATGGGTCTACTGTCGCATGTCCGAGTACCAGGTGGACTCTCGGTCACTTTGTCCCGTTGACGAGCGCGCCGACGCCCCTACAGTTCAGAGGGTGACCGAGACTCCCTTCCGCACCGTCATTGAGCCCTTCCGTATCCACTCTGTCGAGCCATTGCGGATGACGACCAAGGCATTCCGCGAGACGAAGGTGCGCGAGGCGGCTTACAACCTCTTCCAACTGCACGCCGACGATGTCCTCATCGACCTACTCACCGACTCGGGAACCGGCGCGATGAGCCGCGACCAGTGGGCGGCGATCCAGCACGGCGACGAGTCGTATGCCGGTTCGCCGTCGTATTTCATCTTCCGCGACGCGGTCCAAGAGCTTTTCCCTTACCAGCACATCATCCCGACCCATCAAGGCCGGGCGGCGGAGCGCATCCTCTTCCAATGCCTCGGCGGGCCGGGCACGATCATCCCGAGCAACACCCACTTCGACACCACTCGCGCCAATGTCGAAGCCACGGGCGCCGAGGCCGTCGACCTCGTCATCGAGGAGGGTCACGACCCCGCCGCGCTCCATCCCTTCAAGGGCAATATGGATACAGCGCTCTTGGAACAGCTTCTGACCGAACGCGGTTCGGATATCCCCTGCGTGATGATGACGATCACGAACAACTCCGGCGGTGGGCAGCCAGTCTCCCTAGCGAACCTGCGTGAGGTCAGCGAGATCGCCCACCGACACGGCAAGCCGCTCTTCCTCGACGCGTGCCGGTTCGCCGAGAACGCGTGGTTCATCCGCGAGCGCGAGGCCGGCCAGGGCGAGCGCGACGTGCCCGACATCGTGCGTGACATTGCGGCGCTCGCCGACGGGATGACGATGTCGGCGAAGAAAGACCCGATGGGCAATATCGGCGGGTGGCTCGCGCTCAACGACAACGCGCTCGCGCAGCAGGCACGCAACCTGCTCATCCTCACCGAGGGTTTCCCGACCTACGGCGGCCTGGCCGGGCGCGACCTCGAAGCGCTCGCGCAGGGCCTCAAAGAAGTGGTGTCGCACGACTTCTTGCGCTATCGGATCACCTCCACGGCATACGTCGCCGAAGCCCTCGACCGCGTCGGTATGCCGTGCATCAAGCCCGCGGGCGGGCATGCGGTTTATATCGACGCGAAGTCGCTGCTCCCGCACATCCCGCCACTGCACTTCCCGGGCCAGGCGCTCGCCGTGGCGCTCTATGAGCACGGCGGGATCCGGTCGTGCGAGATCGGGTCAGCGATGTTTGGTCGCCACCCCGACGGGTCGGAGTCACCGGCCGCGATGGAGTTGGTGCGGCTGGCGATTCCGCGACGGACGTATACGCAAAGCCACATGGACTACGTCATCGAAGTGGCCGAACGCGTGATGGCCATCAAGGACACCCTGCCCGGCTATCGGATCGTCGATGAGCCGCCCGTCCTGCGCCATTTCACCGCGGCCTTCGAGCCGATCTCATGACTTACGGCCTCAGCGTCCCTTTCCCGGTATCTGTCCGGCCGATCGACCTGTTGGATTGAGCTATTCGTCGTCGGGAAGCCAACCGGCGTTGTCGTCCTCGTAGATTTCCTTGCACGTCGGACAGACCGGGAACTTCTTGGGGTCCCGACTCGGGATCCACACCTTGCCGCACAACGCGACACAGGGCGTACCCATGACCATGGCTTCCATGATCTTGTCTTTATGGGCGTAGTGGCTGAACCGCTCGTGGTCGCCGGGTTCGACCGGCTGGTCGACGGTTTCTTCGCGTTCGAGAACGCTGGTCGAGGTGCCGGGAGCCGAAGTCGGCTCCGACGGCATCGGCATGGGTAGGGGCTCAAAGGGGCTTGACGACATGGCGTGCGACAAGTCCTCAGAACCGCGCCACACAGAACTCGTTGCCTTCAATGTCGGCGAGGACAGTCCACGAGAATCCCCACTCGGCGTGCTCTTCGACGACCTTCGCGCCCAGCGCGGTGAGTCGCTCGACTTCGGCTTCGAGGTCGTCAGTGCGCAGGTCGAGGTGGACCCGGTTCTTGCCTTGCTTCGGCTCGGGGACATGCGCGAACAGGTATGCCGGAGAACCAGTTCTGCGGCCAATGCTCTGGAAGTGCTCGGTTCCGTCGGGGTCAACCGGCTTCTCGAGAACCGCTGCCCAAAACTCACTCACGGCAACAGGGTCGGCACAGTCAAAGGTCACATTGCCCAGGCGAACGCTCATGCCTCACCGTACCGGGCCAGAGCCTCCGGCGTCAGCCCAGGGCCAGCCGGAGGTCCTCGATGAGGTCGGCCGGGTCCTCAAGCCCGACCGAAAGCCGGATCGTGCCATCGGTGATTCCGACCGCTGCCCGCTCAGTAGGAGAGAGCCTCCGGTGCGTGGTCGTGGCCGGGTGGGTCACCAGCGACTTGGCATCGCCGAGGTTGTTGGAGATGTCGATCACCTCAAGGGCATTCATGACCCGGAACGTCTCGGCCTTGTCACCGTCGACCTGGAAGGTCACGATCGTGCCGCCACCGGTCATCTGCGCCCGGGCGAGCTCTCGCTGTGGGTGGTCATCGCGCCAGGCATGACGCACGAGGGCGACCTTGGGGTGGGCGGCAAGGAAGTCAGCAATCGCGATAGCGGTCTCGTGCTGGCGGTTAACGCGCAGTCGCATCGTCTCGAGACCTTTGAGCATAATCCAGGCGTTGAATGGCGACATCGCTGGGCCGGTATGCCGCATGAGGTTCTTGACCGGCCCGCCGATGTAGTCAGCGGGGCCGAGGATTGCGCCACCGAGCGCCCTCCCCTGACCGTCGATGTGCTTGGTCGCGGAGTAAATGACAATGTCCGCGCCATGGTCGAGCGGCCGCGAAAAGACCGGCGTGCCAAAGACATTGTCGACGACGACCTTGGCGCCGGCGGCGTGCGCAAGATCGGACACCGCGCGGATATCGACGAGTTCGAGCATGGGGTTGCTCGGCGTCTCAAAGAACACAGCCGTCGTCGGCTCCGCCAGGGCCTCGCGCCACTGGTCAAGGTCAGCGCCGTCGACGAGGACCCGCTCGACACCCCAGCGCGGCAGGATCTCGTCGATAATCACCATGCAGGAGCCAAAGAGCGCCCGGCTGGCCACGATGCGGTCCCCCTTGCCGCACAGGGCCGCGAGAGCAACAAACACCGCAGACACGCCCGTCGAGGTGGCAAAGCACGCCTCCGCGCCTTCAAGGAGCCGGAGCCGCTCCTCAAACATCGCGACCGTCGGGTTGCCATAGCGCGAATAGACGAACTTCTCGATCTCCTCGTTGAACGCCGCTTCTGCCTGCTCAGCGCTCGAATAGACGAACCCCGAGCTGAGATAGATCGCCTCGGAGGTCTCGAGGAACTCCGACCGCATGAGGCCGCCACGCACGGCATACGTGTCGGGCTGCAGTTCCCGGCTCATCCTTGCCGCCACGGCAGGCCCTCGACCTTCCAGCCCGCGACGACGCGGTGCTGGCGGTTGTCGTGCGGGCCTTCAAATCCATCGAGGATGTTGTATGCCGGTCCGAATCCGGCCGCGGTTGCGGCGGATGCCGCATGCTTGGATCGGACTCCCGAGCGGCACAGGAAGTACAGGGGCCGCTCCCCCTCGATGCCAGCGTCACGCAACTCATCGATGAACCGGTCGTTGACCGCACCGCTGGGATAGCGCTGCCACTCGATCGTCACCACCTGCTTGCCGAGACTGGACAGGTCGGGCAGCCCGACATATGCCCATTCGGCGGTCGTACGAACGTCGACCAGGACGGCGTCGGGGTCGGCGGCGAGCGCGGCATACGTCTCGCTCGGCGTCACATCACCGGTGTAACTCATGAAGTGCAGCCTAATGACGATCAGCAGTCCGGCGACGTGCCTAGTTCAGGGATGGATCCTCTGGATACCAGGCAACAAACGCGAGCGGACCCCGCTGACGGCGTAAAACGTTCTCCCACAAACGATCTGGATCGTCCGAGAAGGCGTCTCGCGACTCTGCTTCTACGACGAACCAATCCCCGCGTCGGATCTCCCGCTCAAGTTGGTTGGCGCCCCAGCCGGCATACCCAGCGAATATCCGCAGCCCAGCTACCTCCGGGGCCACGAGCACTGGGGGGGCGTCGAGGTCGACGACGCCAATGCCCCGGAAGAGTCTGCGGATGCCCAGCGGTTCGCTGTCTTCGCCAGGCACCGTGACGATCCCGATCGCCGAGTCCGTGCGGACCGGACCGCCCTGGAAGAGTTGCTGCGGCGCCGTTGCGACCGCCTGCCACCCAGGCAGGACCGCGTCAACAGGTTCGCCGAGCGGGTGGTTGATCACGACGCCCTGCGCGCCTTCGCCGTCGTGGTGGAGCACCAACACGACGGAGCGCTCGAAGTTGGGGTCATCAAGGTGCGGGGCGGCGACTAGCAACCTCCCAGAGAGGTATGCCGGTGAGCTGGGTTGCGCTGCCACGGCACCAGTGTGACATCCGCGACACCGCGAGAGGCGGGTTGGGGCTCTCGCTTACGCGTCTCTCCGGAAGGGAGGACGATATCCACCCTTGTCCCCCGGCCGTACCCCCCGAGCAGCTCTCGGGAACCGACGCTGGGCCTTGGGCGGCTCCAGTAGACGAGCCAAAGCAGCCTCTGAAATAGGCTCCCCCGACGGGGTGCTGCCACCGGCTGCCACCACGAGGTCACCACCGGGGGCAACCCGCGTCGGGGTTGCGTCAACGCCAGCCGCTTTGAGCAGTCGCTCGACAGGCTTGCGTTGGTGGGGCAGGACGAGGGTGACGACGCTGCCGTCTTCGCCGGCGCGCGCGGTGCGGCCCGACCGGTGGAGATAGTCCTTGTGGTCGGCTGGCGGGTCGATTTGCAGGACCAGCGAGACATCATCGACATGGATGCCGCGGGCCGCAACGTCGGTGGCGACAAGGACCGGCAAGCTGCCATCCCGGAACCCGCCGAGCACCCGGTTGCGCACCCCTTGACTGAGCCCGCCATGAAGGGCCGCCGCGAGCACTCCTGCCTCACGCAGCTGGGTGGCGACGCGGTCGGCCCCGAGCTTGGTGCGCACAAACACGATCGTGCGCCCAGCGCGGTTGGCGAGCTCCGCCGTGATCGGCTTCTTGTGCTGCGGGTCGATGAGGAAGGCAAAGTGCCGCATCGTCGTCACGGATGCCGTCGCGTCGTCGGTCGAGTGGGTCACCGGATCGGTGAGGTAGCGCTCCACCAGCGTGTCGACGCCGTGGTCAAGCGTCGCCGAGAAGAGCATCCGCTGCCCGCCGTCGGGGATGTGGTCGAGGATCGTCGTGACCTCGGGCAGGAAGCCCATCTCGGCCATGTGGTCGGCTTCGTCGAGGATCGTCGTCGTGACCTCGCTAAGGTCGACGGCGCCGCGCTCGATGAGGTCGATGAGCCGGCCGGGCGTCGCGATGAGCAGGTCAACGCCGCGCTGCAGTGCGGAGATCTGCGTGGTGTAGGACAATCCGCCAGCGACGAGTTTGTGCCGGAGGCCGGCGACGTGGACGAGCGGCTCGAGCGCATCGGAGACCTGCATCGCGAGTTCGCGGGTCGGCACGAGCACGAGCGCGTGGGGCTTGCGCGCGTTGCGATGACGCCGCTCCTCGATCATGCGAGCGAGGGTGGGAAGCCCGAAGGCGAGCGTCTTGCCCGACCCGGTCTGTCCGCGGCCGAGGACATCTCGGCCAGCGAGCAAGTCAGGGATGGTGGCGACCTGGATCGGGAAGGGTTCGGTAATGCCTTCGCGCGCAAGGCGTTCCACAAGGATCGTGGGGATGCCGAGGGTGAGGAAACCGTTGTCTTCCGTGACCTGCACGCTTCCGGTGGTCACGGGACGACGCGCCGAGCTCACCCAGGTGTCGGCCTCCAGCCGGGCCGCTTCGGGGTCAGCAACCTCGGCCCGGTATACCGGCCGCTCACGGTCACGGTCGCGGGGGCGGTCCCACCCTCGGTCTCGATCTACTGGGCGGCTGGGACGCCCCGGGCGACCCGTTGCCGGGTCGGTGCGGTCCCAACGAGGGACGTAGCCCTCCCGTGCCGGGCGAGCGGGACGTGTGGGCCGATCGCCTCGGAAGGACCGGTCGTCACGTGCGGGGCGGGGTGCCCACTCTCGACGGGGCGCACGGTCCTCACGGGCCGGACGGTCATCACGAGGGGGGCGGGGGCTCCATTCACGACGCGGCGCACGGTCCTCACGGGCCGGACGGTCATCACGAGGGGGGCGGGGGCTCCATTCACGACGGGGCGCACGGTCCTCACGGGCCGGACGGTCATCACGAGGGGGGCGGGGGCCGCACTCGCGACGCGGCGCACGGTCCTCACGGGCCGGACGGTCATCACGAGGGGGGCGGGGGCTCCACTCACGACGCGGCGCACGGTCCTCACGGGCCGGACGGTCATCACGTGCGTCACGTGCGTCGCGAGCGCGTGGTGGGCGGGCGGCATACCCCTCACTGGTTGAGGCGAGGGAGCCGGCGGGGCCGCGGCCGCGGTGAGGCTTCTTCTTGGCTGCGGCTTTCTGGGCGGGGGTCCACCTGGGCTTTTTGGGTCCTTTGGGGGATCCGGAGGCGGCTTTCTTGGGCATAACGCGGTGCTCTTCTCAGACTGTCTGGTGGTGCTCGACCCACAAGGTCGGTGGGGCGCAGGATGGGAGCGCCGCGTCAGATGCCGGTTTAGTCTTTGAGCACCCGCTTCGAGTCACCTGAGTCTACCAGCGGGCGACCGCACGTCCTTCCGTCACGAAGCAACATGCGCGACAAGGAGGTAGCGCTGATCGCTGAGGGTGCGTCCCCACAAATCGACTGAGTCCAAGTCGGTGACCTCTATCCGGGCGACGTGGGGACGGAGAGCGGCCGCAAGAACCTCAGCACGTATGCCGCCCTCCCACCGCAAAGGTGGACCACCCACGTAGGACTGAGGTGCGCGACTCCCCCACTGGCCCTCGATCAGCACGAGTCGACCGCCCGGTCGCACCATGGACACCCAGCGCCGGAGGGTTTTTTCGGGATTCGGCAGCGTCCAGACCAGGTGTCTGGCCACGACCGCGTCAACCGCGGGTCCGGGTTTGGCCCGCGCGCTGGCGTCCCCGGTGCGGACGGTCACCCGGTCAGCGAACCGTGCCGTCTTTGCCTTGGCGACGCGGACCATCGCCGGGGAAAGGTCGCTCGCGGTGACGAGGTGGCCAAGGTCGGCGAGGATCTCCGTGATCGTTCCTGTCCCGCACCCCATCTCGACGAGCTCTGCTGGCGGGGGCGGCAAGGCTTCGGACAGAAGTTCGCGCCACGCGCGCCGCATGGTTCCGGAGATCAGGCCGTGGTCGGGCTCGGAGTCGTAGTCCTGCGCATACGCGTCCCAGAACTCCCGGATCCGCTCGCCCTGACCCTGTCCGTCCATGGACCTATCTTGGGTCCATGAACCACGCCGATCACCACCGGACCCGCCCCTCTTGTGTTGACGTCTCAGGAACGGGTGCCGCGACGGCCCCTGCCGACGTCGTCCGCGTGTCGATCGGCCTGCGTTGTGAGGCTGATTCGGTAGCCGCAGCGCTGTCAGACGTTGCGGCACGTGTGACCAAAGTCTCCGCGGCTGTGCGCTCAGGTGGGGTCGCTGACAAGGACATCACATCGTTGTCCGCCTCGGTCCAGCCGCGTTGGGACCGGGAGGGGACGCGCGTCGTCGGGTACACGGCATACCACCAGTTGTCGGTTGTCGTCCGCACCCTCGATGACCTGAACGCGGTCGTGGACGCGGTCGCGGCGGCGGCGGGTGACGCTCTGGTGATCGACGGGATTGCCTTGGAAATCGCCGACCGCGCGCCCCTGGCCAAGCGAGCTCGAGAAGCCGCCTTTGCGGCGGCACGGGAAAAGGCGGAGCAGTTTGCGCAGCTGTCCGGTGTCACGCTGGGTCGCGTGCTCCAGGTGACCGAGCAGGAGGCTGGCTTTGGCGGGGGCCGTCAGGCCGACGCGAAATATGCCCTCGCGAGCGGACCCAGCGGGGGTATGCCGGTCGAGGCCGGCGAGCACGAGGTTACCGCCGTGGTCCGTGTCACGTGGGCGTTGGAATAGTCCTGGAATAGCCCGCAGATCGCACGGGTTCCCTGGACATGGCGACAACTCCTCTTACTGCTGACACGTTTGAACGCACCGTCTTGGACAACGACGTTGTCTTCGTCGATTTCTGGGCCTCATGGTGTGGGCCGTGCCGGCAGTTTGGGCCGATTTTTGAGACCGCCTCCGAGAAGCACCCTGACGCCGTGTTCGGCAAGGTCGACACCGAGGCCGAGCCCGTCCTCGCGCAAGCCCTCGACATCACGTCGATCCCGACGATCATGGCCTTCCGTGAGGGCATCCTCGTGTTCGCGCAGCCGGGAGCGTTGCCGGCGAATGTCTTTGAGGACGTTGTGACGCAGGTGAAGGCGCTCGACATGGACGAGGTCCGTCAGAAGCTCAACGACGCCTCCCGCGCGAATGCTGCGGAGAATGGTGGCGGTGGCTGTGGTGGCTGCGGCGATTGTGGTTGCGGCAAGTAGTCACGCTTTAGGCACACAGATGCGCACCATACTCAACATCATTTGGGTCGTCTTCGCCGGCTTTTGGCTGTGGCTGACCTATCTGCTCGCGGGCGTCATTGCCTGCGTGTTCATCGTGACGATCCCATGGGGAGTCGCGGCCTTCCGGATGGCGAACTACGCGCTCTGGCCATTTGGCCGGACGATCGTCCCCAAGGCCACGGCCAGCCCGGTGTCGGCGCTCGGCAACATCATCTGGATCGTCTTCATCGGCTGGTGGCTCGCACTCGGCCACCTCGTCACGGCGATTGCCCAGGCCGCGACAATCATCGGCATCCCGCTCGCGATCGCTAACGTCAAACTCATCCCGGTGTCGCTGGTGCCACTCGGCAAAGAGATCGTGCCCGTGGATTCGGCGCGAGCCATGGGAGCTGGCTGGACAGTGTGACGTGGGCACGGCATACCTGATGCCGTGTCGGGGCCCCAAGCGCTTTCAGCCTTAGCTGCGGCGCTCGTGGAGGTGGCGGGAATCGAACCCGCGTCCGATGACGTGATGGCAGGACTTCTCCGGGCGCAGTGCGCTATGGAGTTTCTCGGCCCCAGAGCTCGCACGCACGCGTCCTCTGACAGGCCCAGTTGAGTAGATGTCCCATGCCGCCCCCCAACATGACGGCACGGTAAGTCTCCTAGCTGACGCCAGACACTGAGTCGGAAACTAGCTCAGGCTGACGGACTTCGAGGCTCGCTCAGGCGGCGAGGGCGAAGTCGGTGCGCTTTGCGTTGGCACCTATTGGTTTTGCACAGATCGTTTACGAGATAACTGTGCATCCTCGGCCCGCTTCTCCTGCGATGACGATCACCGTCGAAACCGATCACCCCCGTGCTGTTGAGGCAGTGGGGGCTCCCACGTCACGCTGTCCAGTTGTCAAGACCCAGCGCGAGCGCGCCGGGAGTCTTCCAGTATGCCGTGTAACGCGCGCGGTCCGCGAATGGATTCCCCGGCCCTTGTCTGCGCTCACCTCGCGCGGCGACGGAGCCGGAGGTCGATATCGCGGTTCAGCCCCTTGTCATGCCCGGTCGCTACCCACATGAGGGCAAGCATGAGGCTGACAGCGGCGGCCGCGAGCGAGTTCTTGAACCATCCGAAGTCGAACGCGCTGTAAAGCACGAACCCCACCGTGGCCCACCGCACGATCTGTCGGCGCATCGGGCTCGACTCGGTCATCGCGAAGAGGGGGCCACCCCACAAGAGGTACCACGGGTGAATCACGGGACCCGTGATGACAAACGCTAGAAGGATCCAGCCGAGCGTGCGCACCGGGTGCTTGGCCTTGTACTTCCACACCAGCCAGCCCATGACCATGACGCCAAGCACCTGACCGACTCGCTGGGTGAGTCCGACCATCGCGCCGGCAGTGTCAGGCCATCCCGCGAGGTTGAATAGTCCCTCCAACCCTGCCCCGATGGCGGTCGAAGGCGCGAGCATGGAGCGAACCGCGCCTGGGACCCCGAGGGCTGTGATCCAGCCGAACCCCAACCCACTGGCCAGCCCGATGGCCATGAACCCGACCGCGAAGATGAGCCCGGCGGGCACAAGCTTGCGGAGCACTTCGAGCTTGGTCGGCCGTCCCCAGTCATTGCCCCGCCAAGCGTGCAATGCGGCGACTGCGAGGATGGCGGCAGCCGCGGGTTGTTTGATCGATGCGGCAGCGGCGATGCACAGCGAGCCGACCAGGATGTGGTGCCGGATGCCGAACCAGAGACCGAGGACCATGAGGCCGATCATCAGACTGTCATTGTGAGACCCGCCGACCAGGTGGAGGACGACGAGCGGGTTGAGCACGGCGAGCCACAAGGTTTGGTCACGGTCGTAGCCCAAGAACTTGGCGATCCGTGGCAAGTAGATCGCGATGAGCAGAACCCCGATGAAGGCTGGGATGCGCATGAGGATGGCGGCCAAGTAGGCATTGTGCCCGCTGAGGTCGGTGATCAGGTGTTGGACCTGCAGCGACAGCGGCCCATAAGGGGCCGGCGTGAACTGCCAGATGGGGTCGACCTGGGCGTGGAATAGATCGCCGAGGACTGCTGGTCCGTCCGCGTAGGGATCGAAGCCTCGGTGCACCATCTCGCCCTGCGCGGCATACGAATAGGCGTCGAAGGACAACAGCGGAGGCGCCGGCAGGAGTGGGAGGCTCCACCACCAAACCGTGCCGCGTGAGATGGGTGGGCGCCCCTCGCCTGGGCGAATTCGGAGCCAGGCGTCGAGCAACAGGATGACGCCGTAGAGCAGCAGCACCACCGAAAGAATGCGCCCAGGGGCCGAGGTTTGCATCCACCCGATGCCTGGCACGCCGCGCCAGACATTGTCGGGAGGCAACATGCCGTAGCCGAAGGTGCCGCACAGAACGAGCGTCGTGGCGAGAGTGCCCCGGCGGGTCGCCGAGTCGTGCCAGGCCGTGCCGATCCCCGCGATTTCGCGACGAACTCGCGCCATCCAGCCGAGGGAGACTTCAGCCACGGGCTCAAACCTACCGGTCAACCACGTGGGCTGCCCGGGCAAGGTCTCCGGTATGCCGTGCCGCCGCCATCGCGGTCGCCAGCACCGCGGCGGCGAACACCGCCGAGATGGCGTTGAGGGCGCCGTAACCGGGGCCGCCCACGACGACTCCGGCGACCGCACCTCCCACCGCCGCCGTGACCCCCGTGAGCAGGTCGGTGACGCCCTGAATCGCGGGGCGGGTTTGCGGCGTCGATGCCGCGGTCACCAACGTCGAGCAGGCGATCGTGCCAAAGGACCAGCCGACGCCGAGCAGGAACAGGCCGACGCCAAGCGGGATGGACGAGCCTGCCTGAGACGTGCCTGCGAGAGCAAGCGCAACCAGCAGCGTGACCCCGCCAAGTCCCAGAATCGGCGGGCTTCCCCACCGGTCGACCGCTCGTCCGACGAGAGGGGAGAAGACATACATCCCGAGGATGTGGATGCTGATGACGAGGCCGATGACTTCGAGGTCCGCGTGCCCGTGGTCCATATGGACAGGCGTCATGACCATGACGGCGACCATGACTGCGTGGCTCAGGGCCAAGCCAGCAGCAGCGAGCTGCAACAGACGATTCCCGCGGAGGATGGCCCAACCTGATTGTCGACGAGGGTCAGGCTCTCCAGAACCCGTGCGGGTGGCGGCCGCCTCCGATCGGGCCAGCAGGAGCGGGTCGGGCCGAAGCCGGACCGTCATAACGACCATCGCGGCGATGATGCCGACTCCCGCGATCACGTATGCCCCGGTCAACGGCGGGATCCCTAACCATCCCGCGACGACCTTTCCCGGACCGGAGAGGTTGGGCCCCAGGACCGACCCCACGGTCGTAGCCCAGACGACGGTGCTAAGGTCGCGGCCCCGTCGGTCAGGGGATGACAGGTCGGTCGCGGCATACCGGCTCTGGTTGTTGGCTGCAGTGGTGCCGCCGAGCAGCGCGGCGCCGATCAACAGCATCGGGAAGGCGCCCGTACTCCCCGCGATGATCGACAACGCCGCCCCCATGACACCGATGGCATACCCCAGCGTCAGTCCAGGTCTGCGGCCTCGGCGGTCCATCACGGATGCGAGCAGCATCGTGATGACAGCCGCGCCGAGCACGGCGCTCGTTTGCGCGAGACCCGCGAAATCCTCACGGCCAGAGACGGATTTGGCCAGGAGTGCGTTGACCGAGATGGCCGCTCCCACGCCCAGGCCACCGAGGATCTGAGTCGAGACCAGCGTGGACAGGGTGTTGTGCTGCACCAGCTCGGTCCGACTCACTACGCCAGTCTAAGGACGACAACTAGCGCCGAGAGCACGCGCGCTGCATACTGAGCACCGATGAAGTGGGCGTGCGGTCCGCTTCGCGGCCATACGCCCGTGGGGGGCCTCACATGAAACTGTCATCTGTTGTGCGCAGTGCTGTCCGGACAGGCGTCGTCGCTGTCCTGGCGCTCGCGCCGGTCGTGTTCCTCGCACCAGCAGCCAACGCCCAAGTTTCCGACGTCTACATTCCGCCCGTGATGAAGGTCGACCTCCAAGGCAAGCGCATCGACGGAGCGTCCTGGACCTTCTCCTGGTGCACCCTCTGGGATAGTGACCTCAACTGGCAGTGCAACTCGGGAGACGATTGGGCGGACCGCCCCCTCATCGGTGACACTCGGGATGGGTATGAGCAAGGGCACAACTACCTCTCATGGAACCTCCAGACGATGGGTGGCGTCTCGCCCAAAGCATCCATGGTGCTCACTGTCTGGGAGACCGCTGCCCCCGACGGCTATGTGCTGGACTCCACCAAGCAGAGCTATAGCTACATGTGCGGCGCCTGGGTGCCTGGCGACGCCACCGTGGCTCCGTTGACTTGTGACCCGGCCGCACTCCCCGCCGGCACCCTGCCCAAAGACGGCACTCAGCCCATCCTGCTGACCAACGCACGCGAAGTCCCCCGGCTCCACTCCACGCCACCCCTGCTGTCGAAGGTCGACCAAGACGGCGCGACACTCAAAGGTGCCCGGGTCCAGGGTTGGCACTGCACCGCCTGGGGCAACGATTTGGACTGGAGTTGTGAAGCCCTCGGAACCGAGCCGACGATCGACCCGGGGGCCACGCCGAATTTCCTCGTCAACGAACTCCCCAATCGCATCCCCGCCACCCGGACGATGCCAGAGGATTACAACGCTTACGCTCGCATCATCCTGTGGGAGAGCTCTGCACCGCGCGGATACACCCTCTCAAGCACCATGTATGCCGTGGAATATGCCTGCGGGGCATGGCGGACTATCCCGGTGACGGGACGCACCGTGGAAGCCGCACTCGCGGCGAAACCGGCGACGTGTAAATCTCCCGTGCTCAAGAACAACACGTTCCGTTGGGTCAACACGAAGATAGAGAAACCGAAACCCACTCCTCACCCAGATGAGACCCCCGCGCACCCAAGCGAGACGCCCACGCCGCCTGTCCACAACTCCACTCCGGCCGCGGGACAATCCTTGCCTGCCACTGGCTTGCGCGAGGATGGCCCTGGTGGGCTGCTTGCCTGGGCGCTAGGTCTCGTGCTCGTGGGCGCGAGCCTGAGCGTCGTCTCGCGCCGACTGACGTCGTGATGCCATCGGCTCAGGCTCCGGTTACCAACTGCCGGAGCTTGAACCGCCGATTCCGCCGCCGCTGAACGAGCCGCCTGACGAGCCGAACCCTGACCCGCCCGACGAGCCCGGCGTGGATTGGAACGTGCCGCTCGCGGTCGTGGAGAAGCTGTCGACGCCGTTGGTGATGCTTGAGAAGTCAGGGAACATCGAGCCCTGGTAGATGTACCAGCTAGGCATCATGATCTGCTGACCAGCCGCTGCCGCAGCCGCGGCAACCTGCTGGAACGTGTTGGCCCACTTGTCCGCAACGCCGAAAACGATGGCATAGGGCAGGTAACGGCTGAAGATATCTTGAGCCTCTTCCCATCGGATCTGCCCAGCCTCAGCCGTGACGAGGTATTGCTTGAACCCCAGAGACTGAGCGTAGACCGCTGAGCCTTCGGCCGTCTTGGCCGCCATCCGGTTACCGAAGAACCCCACGATCACCCCAGCCAGCGCCAGACCCAGACCCAGCACGATGCCCGAGGGGATAGGGAATCCAACCCCAGCGGTGCGATCGACAGCTCGCGAACCCGTGCCCCAGAAGAAGGCGCTCATGATTCCTCCGCCCACGAGGAGACCGCTGAGCACCCGCCAGACATTTCGGGTCGTGTCGGGAGATGACCGGAACCACCGCCGCGACAACGTCTCGCCGTACATCTGGCTCTTGACCGTGGCCAAGGTCTGGGCGAACGTGTTCTTCAGATCCGACAACGTGACTGGATTGCCCTGGCTGAAGATGCCGTTAAGCAGCGACTGCTCGTAGGGCCGCAGCGGTTCAGGACCCTCCTGCCGCAAGAGCGTGAGCTTCCAGTCGGTGCGCGCGAACATCCCGCCCCCCGGGAGCTCCTCGATCTGCAAATACCCCCGCACCGCGAGGTCGATTACCGTCGCTGAAACGTCGATAGTGTCGGCCGATTCGTCGATGATGGTGCCGACCAGCCCCGGCTGAACCCCGGGAGGTGGGGCAAATTGCACGGCGACTGTAGGAGTCTTGCCACGTTTGACGGGGATGGGAGGGGCGCCGGCACCGGGAGGAAGCCCTGGTGTTAGCCCCGGGGTCAACCCGGCATACCACTCGTCACGGCCGCGGGTCGCGACGAGCGACCCCATTCCCAGCAGGGCGAGTAGTGGGGCGAGGACACCGCCCCCGTAAGAGGCCCAAGTGAGGAGCCTGGCCGGGCCAGCTTCCAGGCTCGACCCGCCGGTACGAATGTCGGGCTTGAGCTCCCCGAATACTGCGCGTGGGTAAGCCAATGCGATGGTCAGGTCTTCGTTGGTGTTGAGGTTGGCGACCCGGAACTGGACGGACTGCCCAGGTGCTCCGGTTTGGTCGCACGGTGCGACCTCGCCGCGGGTGCACCGTGTGGCCGTCGCTGGGCCTGGTCCCCGGACGTTGATCGTCGCGGCGGCCTTGCTGATCGGGTCGCTAGTGAAGACGTTGTAGTAGAACTCCGCGGTGTCCTTGTTGACCGCATCGGCCGAGTTCGTCATGTCGTTGACGACGTTGGCGAGACGGTATTTGACGATGTAGGTCTGGGTGCCGCGCACTGTCACGTTGGCTGACCCGATCTTGATCGTGACCGTCGAGCCATTGTCCGTCAGCGCCACGTTGGCGTTGGCGCCCGTGGGGCTCGTGACACTGACGCCCGTCATCGCGTAATAACGATAGGCCTCCGGCTGATCAGCAACCCCTTGCCGGACAACGATATTGCGATAGATGCCGTGACGCTCGCCCAGCGCAGCGTCGAACGAGTAGCGAATGGTCTCGGTGACGTCGACTGCTCCCGTGCGGTCGAGGACGAAGTCGCTCGTCATCTCCGGCATGGTGTCGACGGCGACGAAACCAGCGAGCGAATCAGCCGCCGCAGCCCTCGGCGCCATGAGGTATGCCGTCCCACCGGCTAGCCCCAGCGTCAGCAGGAGCACGGCATACAGCCGCTTGGTGAGCGTGCGTGCGGTCATCGTTCGCTCCTGGAGTGGATGGCTCGATCGGCCTCGCGACGGTCCTGGCGTTCACGCAGAGCCTGTCGCTTGTCATAGAGCTTCTTGCCGGTCGCGAGCGCGATCTCGACCTTGGCGTAGCCGTCTTTGAAGTAGAGCGCGAGCGGCACGATGGTGCGGCCCTTCTCGCGGGTCTTGCTCTCGATCTTGAGCAACTCGTCCCGGTGGAGCAGCAGCTTGCGCTTGCGGCGCGGGGCGTGGTTGTTCCATGTGCCCTGGGTGTACTCGGGGATGTGGACGCCCTCCAGCCAGAGTTCATCTCCGGAGAACGCCGCGTAACCATCGACCAGAGAGCATCGACCCGCACGCAGGGCCTTAACTTCGGTGCCCCACAGCGAGATTCCTGCTTCGAAAGTGTCTTCGATGTGGTAGTCGTGACGTGCTTTACGGTTGCTCGCGATGACCTTCCGGCCTAGTTGCTTGGCCACGTGGCCCATCCCTCCCCTTAGGCGGACAGTGGGCGACAGGGTCACCGCCACCGAATGACCAGGTTACCTTCTTGCCGATAAAGGCTGCCGGGACGCCCGTCAGATCCAGGCGATGGGGTTGGTACGCACGCCGTCCTCGACGGTTTCGAAGTGCAGGTGGCAGCCCGTGGAGTGACCGGTAGTCCCCGAGTAGCCGATGAGTTGACCGCGGACGACTGGCCCACTCGCCACGACGATCCGGCTGAGGTGGTTATACGTTGTGGCCAGACCCACCCCACGCACGATGCCGTGGGAGATGACGATGCGGTTGCCGTAGCTGTAGAACATGCCGGACTGGATGACCGTGCCAGTCGCCGTCGCGTAGACGGGGGTGCCGCACGAGATGCCGAAGTCGATACCAGCGTGCAGTTGATAGACACCGGTCACCGGATTGAGCCGCCAGGCATACCCGGACGTGATCGGCGCATTGGCGGGGTAGTTCAGGAATCCGCCCTTGGCACCTGGTGCGGCGTCGCTCTTCGGCGGTGGCGTATAGGTCTTGTTAGCGGCAGCTGCCTCGGCGGCCTTCTTGGCCTCGGCGGCGACTCGGGCGGCTTCAGCTTCGCGGGCCTTGCGCGCTTCTTCGACAAGGACCAGTCGCAGTCGTTCTTGTTCAGCCTCGGCCTGCGCGAGGAGCTTGAGCTCGTTGGCCTTACGGGCTTCGACGTCAGCGGCAAGTTGTGCATGCGTGGCGACGAGCGCATCAACGGCATCTTTGGCCTGCTGGGCCGTGGCCTTGGCGGCGTTGGCAGCGACCAAGGCGCTTTCGGCTTGCCGTTTGAGGTCCTCGACCTCAGCCTTGACGGCATTGAGATAGGCCTTAGTTGCTTCACCGTCGGCTCGGGACGACGCGAGCCGACCGATCGCTTCGTTCGTCATCGCCGTCACGGTGTCAGCGAGCACAAGCCTGGTCGCGAAATCGTCTGGGCTGGTCGCACCGAGCGCGATGGATAGCTGGCTATCACCTCCGCCTTGGAACATATCTGCGGCGAAAGCGTCCAGGTCCCGCTGAGTCTCGTCAAGAGATGCGGCATTGACCGCGAGACGCTCGGTGGCGCGGGCTTCGTTCGCCTTGGCTACCTGGAGTGCGACACCGATCTCAGCGTTGCGTTTGGCCGCCGCTTGGGCCGCGGCCTGAGCTTGGGCAAGGGTGGCTTGAGCCGCTGGCAGCTTGGCTTGCGCGTCTTTGAGCGCGAGGTATGCCGTGACCAATTCGGCTGACGTGCCTTCTACCTGATCCTGGAGGAGTTGCACTTGTTTGTCGGCACGATCCTTG
Source organism: Actinomycetales bacterium (assembly GCA_016715285.1). GTDB lineage: Bacteria > Actinomycetota > Actinomycetes > Actinomycetales > Dermatophilaceae > Phosphoribacter > Phosphoribacter thorii. The sequence continues at coordinate 40,557 of JADKAO010000005.1, forward strand.
TCGTCGCCCGTGTCCGCTGCGGCGTGTGGGGCCAAGCCGAACGAGAGCAGGCAGGCGAGCGCGACCGGTGTCGCGGCATACCGCCGCCACCTCGCACTTTGCGCACGTGTGCTCATGCTTTCTCCCGGCTTCACACTCGAAGGTATCGTCTCAAGGTAAACCACGACGTGACGGAGGCCAAGGCAATAACGCCTCCGAGAATGATCGGCCCGATTGCGAACACATCGCCGGTGCCAATAAACGCCGTGTCGAGCAACGCTTTACTGAGATACCCGCTCACCCCGTAGTGCACGGTGGCGTAGAGCAAGGCCAGCGCGAGTGCTGAACCGACAATTGACGAGACCACGGTCTCGAGAATGAAGGGCAGTTGGATCGTGGCATTGGACGCCCCGACAAGGCGCATGATCCCGGTTTCGCGCCGCCGGGAGAACGCGGTCTGCCGGATCGTCGTGGACATGAGCAGGATCGCCGCCACAATCATGAGGCCTGACAGCGCGATGGCGCCCCACGAGACAACGTTCATGAAAGCAAAGAACCTGTCGAGGAGTTGCTTCTGGTCCTGGACGCGGCCGACGCCCGGCGCACCTTGGAAGGACGACACAATGACGTCGTATTTGGCGGCGTCAGTCAACGACACGCGGAAGGAATCGGCGAAGGCTCGTTCGGTTGCTTGCTCGCCAAGAGGCGAGTTCTTGAATTGCTCTTTGAACCGCTTGAAGGCATCGGCCTGTGATTCATAAAAGATGTCTTTGACGGGCGGCCGCATTTGCTCGAGTTGGGTGCGGATCTGGTCGCGCTGAGCTTGGGTGGTGGCCTTTCCTGCACACGAGGGGTATTGCGAACCCTCGACGCAGAGGAACACGGACACCTGGACGCGGTCGTACCAGTAGTCCTTCATCGTGTCGACCTGCCGGTTGGCCAGCAGACCGAGGCCGAGGAGATACATCGAGATCATGGTGACGAGGATGACCGAGATGGCCATGGATAGGTTGCGGCGAAGACCGCCGGCACTCTCGCGTAGAACGAAACTGATCTTCATTCCGCCGCACCTGCGTCCCGCGTCGAGCGGCCCAGCCGCGGCAAGCGCAACGTCCTTGTCGGTGTGTCATCAGCCGCGGTTTCGCCTTCACCGGGCAATGCTGACGTCGACGTGCCGTAGACGCCCTCTGCTTGGTCGCGGACAATTCGACCCTGCGCCAGCTCGACCACTCGTTTGGCGAAATTGTCCACGATACTGTGGTCGTGCGTGGCCATCATGACGGTCGTGCCGGATCGGTTGATCCGGTCCAGCAGGCTGACGATGCCGTCGCTGGTTGCCGGGTCGAGGTTTCCGGTGGGTTCGTCGGCTAGCAGGATCGTCGGTTTGTTGACGATGGCGCGGGCAATCGCGACGCGTTGCTGTTCGCCGCCAGAGAGCTGGTGCGGGAAACGCTTCTCTTTGCCGCTCAAGCCAACGACGCGGAGGGTTTCGGGCACCGTCTGGCGGATGACGGCTCGGGACTTGCCGATAACTTGGAGTGCGAAGGCGACATTCTCGTAGACCGTCTTGCCCGGCAAGAGCCGGAAATCCTGGAACACGGTGCCGATTTCGCGACGCATGAGCGGCACTCGCCGATCCGGTAGGGAGCCCAGGTCGCGGCCCGCGACGAGCACGGTGCCCCTGGTGGCGCGTTCCTCACGCAGCGCGAGGCGAAGCAGGGTCGACTTACCAGAGCCGGATTGCCCGACAACGAAGACGAACTCGCCGCGCTCGACCTCCATGGAGACCTCATCCAACGCTGGGCGAGCAGCGTTGGGGTAGGTCTTGGTGACCTGGTCAAAAAGGATCATGCGGGTCTCCGGTTGGCAACACGAGCAGTCAGCAGAGTACGGGTGTGACCTGAGAAACGCATGTTACGCGTGTGACTGGCGTGGCGCGAGTGTCTGTGAGCTGTCCGCAGCCGCGCGACAGCCGGGAAACCGGGCTACTCGGAGGCGCGCTCCGCGTTGCGCTTCCAGCGGATGCCGGCCTCGATGAAGTCGTCAATGTCCCCGTCAAAGACCGCGCTCGGGTTGCCGACCTCGTGTTCGGTTCGCAGGTCTTTGACCATTTGGTAAGGCTGCAACACGTAGGACCGCATCTGGTCACCCCACGAGGCCTTGATGTCGCCAGCCATTTCCTTCTTGGTGGCGGCTTCTTCGGCCTTCTTCTGCAGGAGCAGGCGGGACTGCAGGACGCGCAGAGCGGCGGCGCGGTTTTGGATCTGGGACTTCTCGTTTTGCATCGACACGACGATGCCGGTGGGGATGTGGGTCATCCGGACGGCCGAGTCGGTGGTGTTGACGCTCTGACCGCCAGGCCCTGAAGACCGGAAGACGTCGACCTTGAGCTCGTTCTCAGGGATCTCGATGTGGTCGGTCTGCTCGATGAGCGGGACGACTTCGACGGCGGCGAATGACGTCTGGCGGCGGCCTTGGTTGTCAAACGGGCTGATCCGGACGAGCCGGTGGGTGCCGGCCTCGACTGAGAGGTGACCGAAGGCGTAGGGCACCTTGACCTCAAAGGTCGCCGATTTGAGGCCGGCCTCCTCGGCATACGAGGTGTCAAGCACTGCGGTTGGGTACCCATGGCGCTCGGCCCATCGCAGATACATCCGCAGGAGCATCTCGGCGAAGTCGGCCGCATCGACCCCGCCGGCGCCGGAGCGGATGGTGACGACGGCCTCACGGGCGTCCCATTCGCCAGCGAGCAGGGTGCGGATTTCGAGGGCGTCGAGGTCTTTTTTGATCTTGGCGAGTTCGAGCTCGGCTTCGGCGAGCGTGTCGGCGTCGCCTTCTTCGGTGCCCATCTCGACGAGGACTTCGAGGTCTTCGATGCGGGCGTCCATTCCGATGACGCGGTCGCGCTCGGCGTTGGCGCGCGACAGTGCGGAGGTGATCTGTTGGGCCGCTTCGGGGTCATCCCACAGGTCGGGGACGCTGGCCTGCCGCTCGAGCTCGGTGATCTGGGTGGCGAGCGCCTCGAGCCCGGTGACCTCGCGCACCGTATCCATGGTTGCGCGCAGAGTTTTGATTTCTTCCGGGAAGTCGACGGCCATAACGCTCAAGCCTACGGCTAGCCGCGCCGAGCCGGGGAACGGTGGGTGGTGTCACGCCACCGTCGTCACGGCGATCTGGGGGCCTTTTCCCACCAGGAGTGCTCGATGCCTCACCACCCTCCGTTGCCGCAGGTTCTGGCAGCCCAACGCGACGACGGCCTGCACGTGGCCCCAGATGCCGAGATTCTGGGCGCGCTGACCACGATGGTCAGCCATCCCGAATACCCATGTCTCGGTGCGAAATCCGTCTTCCGCCGCGAGGGCGCCCAGATCGTGGTGCTCGACGATATGACCGACGCCACGCCGGGCGGCAGCCTCGCGAGGCTGGGAGCCGAGCTCACGGCATACGGCAGATCGGTGGACGCGCAAGGTGACTTTGCGAGCTTTATCGCGTGCTTCCGCGGGCCGTTGCCGGCCACGGAACTCGACTTCGAGCGGGCGCTGTGGGGGGTGCTGCAGTTCCTGCACGACAACGATGACGCGCCGTGGGCGGCGCAGGTGAGTGACGACCCGTCGAAGGTGCACTTCTCGTTTAGCCACGATGGGATCGCGTATTTCATCGTTGGGCTGCACCCGCTCGCCTCGCGGGTCGCTCGGCGGACTCCGCTGCCGACGATGGTGTTCAACTTGCACGCGCAGTTTGAACGGCTGCGCGACGGTGGCGGTTATGAGCGGATGCGCGACACGATCCGGCGCCGCGATGCGGCCCTGCAGGGCTCAGTGAACCCGATGGTCGCCGATCATGGATCCTCCTCGGAGGCGCGGCAGTATGCCGGCCGCAAGGTCGAGGCAGACTGGGCACCGCCGTTTGAGACGTCGGCGTCATGAGATTGGTGAGAGGGCTGACGATGGGTAATCCCGGGTACGCGCGGCATCGCGCTGGGCTCACACCACGGCTGGAGTATGCCGGTGGGCCGGCTGCGCCTGCTCCGGGCTGGACGCGGATCGCGCCCCAGCACGGAGTGGCTGTCGAGTTGGGGGTCGGGGATCGGCTATCGATCGTGGACCCGTGCGGGGAGCAGGTGAGCGACCTCTACCTCGTCAGCGCGGCGGAGCTGCGCGAGCAGTTCTCAGCCGGGCGGACGATCGACTATGGCAACTCGCTCTATGTGTCGGTGGGGTCGATGCTGTTCAGCAACCGCAGCCACGTCATGGCTGAGGTGGTCGCAGACTCCGTGGGCGTTCATGACCTGACCCTGACTCCGTGCAGCCAGGACACGTTTGACTTGCTCTATCCGGAGTTCGAGGGGGCGGCGCACCGGAGTTGTTTCGGCAATCTCTGCGAAGCGCTGGTCCCCCATGGCGTTGACCCGGATCGGATCGGCACGACCCTCAATATCTTTATGGACGTGTGGACCGACGAGTCCGGCGAGCTGCACATCGACCCGCCGCCGACCCGGCCCGGTGACGTCTTCAGGATCTCCGCGCACCTGCCCCTGATCGCGGGGATCACCGCCTGCTCAGCCGAGAAGTCCAACAACGGCCACTGCACCCCTATCGACTGGCGCATCGACCGAGCCGACGGAACCCTCGGCTAGTTCCGCAGTGGTGCCCGCGCGCGTGATTCCACCTGGATCGTGACGCTGCGGCCAAGCGACTCCAGCAACCCGCCTGTGATGGGCAAATCAAGAACGCCTTCGAGGACAACCGTCGCAGACGTGCCATCCGGAGTGCCCGTCCCCGGCAGGAGGCGCCAACTTCGGACGCCCTCAGGCGCTGGCCGCGCCGCGAGGTGTGCCGCTGCCGCGGAGCTGACCGAGGCATAGGTGAGCGCAAGCCCCTCACCCAGTCCACCGGCATACCCAGCTCCTTCGTCGAGCGCGTCGGCAGCGTCGAGCGCGGTGGCGTCAACGGCGTCGATCAACCGGATCCGAGCCAACTGAGCTGCGGTGACATCAACGCCGCCGATGATCAGCAGCGCGGCGATCACGAAGAGGCCGAGGATGAGGACACTGACCTGCCCCTCCTCGCGGCGCTGCATCACGGGGATGCTCCCCCGAATCGATCAACCGAGGCGACGTGCGTGACCTCGATGGGAACGGCTGCAGGCACTGCGCCGGATAGGAACTCGGGGACCAAGGGCATCGGCACGGTGACGCGCGCGGTGACCTGGACCCGCCCATCCGGCCGCAGGCACGGAGAGCCGTCGCACGCGAAAGTGACCCCGCTGCTGCCGCGCACCCCGAAGTCCTCGAACGACAACTCCGCGGCAGCACGGCCACGCGCGAGTGCCTCCGATTCAGCGCTGGCCGTCGTAAACGCCCGACCGGCCTCGCGGGCAGCGCTGGTCGCCGAGAACGCGCCCGCCTGCAGGGCGGCGAGGATGAGCACGAGGTACACCAATGGAACGAGCATGAGCGTGCCCAGGAACACGAACTCGACCATGGCGCGGCCGGACTCGCGGTGGGCTGCGTCATCCATCATGGCGCGACCTGTTGCTCGTCAAAGGCTCTCCCAGTCACTGTGATGGACCCAGCAGGGCCGAGCAGACCGATGACGGGCATGGGTGCGGTGACAGACACCGCAATGACGGCCACCCCAGCGTTAGTGCGCTCGCGCGTCGCACTGACATTCTCTCCGTATGCCGTGGGCAAGCTGTCGACGAGAATGGCCTTGGTGCGCTCGACGGCTTGGGCAGGTCCGGCATCAGCGCGCGCTCCCCACCGGGCACCCTCGGAGGCCGACATGATGAGAGTGTTGCGGACGTGGAGGGCCAGTCCGAGCTGGAATACGCCGACGCCGAGCAGCAGCACGAGCCCGGCCACCATGACGAATTCGGCGACGGCTGAGCCGGCCTCCCGCCGGGCGGCAAACAGTGGCCCGGCCATCAGGGCTACTTGCCTTTGACGCCGCTAATGGCGTTCTTGAACAGGTCGACCAGCGCTGGCCCGGCAAACACCCACAGAGCTGACACAAGACCCGCTGTCATGACGGTGATGAGCACCCAGCCGGGGACATCGCCGCGATCGCGGCGATCGGCATGCCACAAGCGGGTCAGTCGCGCAAGTGTGTGGCGGTTCATGGTGTTCCCCTGTTCTGAAACGAGGTCTTTCGGCGTGGAGGTGAGCATGTGGCTAGGTCACGAGTCGCAGGAGCGCGAACCCCGGGTAGACGGCGAAGAGCACCGTTATCGGCAAGATGAGGAATACGACGGGGACCATCATCCCAATTTCCTTGCGGCCCCCAGCTTCCATGATCGCCCGTCGGCTGGACTCCCGAACATCCTGCGCTTGCGCCCGGAGCACATCGGCAAGAGGCGTACCTCGCTCGACGGCGATCACCATGCCGTCGACGAACCGGGCCAAGCTAACCAGGCCGGTGCGATCTGCCAGGCCTTGAAGAGCGGTTGGCAAGTTGGCTCCAGCGCGGGCATCAGCAAGACAGCGTGCAAGCTCGCCCGAAAGCTCCCCGCGAGACAACCGGCATACTCGATCGAGGGCCCCTGTTGCCCCCTCGCCGGCGGACACCGCAAGGGCCAACAGCTCTGCCACGGTGGGGAATTCGGTCAGCATTCGCTGATCACGGAGCCGAGCTTGTCGGCTGAGCCATTGATCTCGACCGACGATCCCTGCCAGGGCGGAGCACACAACCATCGCGATGACCGGAAGTATCGCGGCGCCGCGGCTGACGATCGCAGCCAGTCCGAGTCCGGTGCCAGCTAGTCCCCCCACCGCGCCCCAGAACACCTGCTCGGTGCGGAATCCTTCGAGGTCCGGAGGCAGTCCGGCACGTTGCAGTCGTCGACGGACAGAGGCCGACCCACCCATCATGCGGTCGACACGAGCGGCCAGATCTCGGACGAGGGGCTGCAGCATGGCACCGGCGGCACCTCCCCGCCGAGGCTGGCTCCGGGCCAGCAGCCGTGACATCGGTGTTGCGTCGCGAACGTAGGGCGCGAGTCGTTCGATCAAGCCAGGCTGCCGTCGGGCGGGGAGGCCGAGGTAGATCAGCAGCAGCCCAACACCGAGGAGCAGGCCACAAGCTGCGCCGGTGATCGACAACGAGGTGAATGGCGTCATCGGAGCACCCGTTCGTCTTCAGGAAGCCGGCCAATGCGCACCATGAGGCGGTATGCCACGACAGTCATGACCGCACCCACCGCGAGGATAAGCGCCCCGGCGGCGGATGAGTATGCCGCTAAGGCGCGAGGTTGGAAGGACAGCATCCCCAAGACGACCCAGGGTGCCGCGGCTGCCAGACGAGCGGCGTTCACGGTCCAGCCCTGCCGGGTCTCGAGTTCAGCCCTGGTCCGGGCGTCTTCTCGGAGGAAGCGCGAAAGGGTCCTGAGCACGGTGCCGAGATCTGAACCGCCAACATCCCGAGCGATCCGCAAGGACTCGATGAGTCGGTCGGCGACAGGATCACTCATCCGGTCTTTCAACCGGTCGAGGCATTCGTGGAAGCGTCCGGAGGCCCGGTAGTCCTCGGCAAACGACGCGAAAGCTGGACGAAGTTCCTCGGGTCCCCGAATGGCCAGCTGGGACAACGCTTCGGGCAGCGCGAGCCCAGCCCGCACAGCTGACGCGAGGTTGTCTACGGCATCAGGCCACAGATCTCGCAATGCCGTGCGACGGTTGCGGGCCCGCATCGAGATCAGGGCTCGAGGACAGATGGCCGCGCCGGCCGCGAAGCACAGTGCAACCGGCAATACCCGGGTGGTGGATAGCACCGTCAAGAGCACAAGGACGAAGGCCCCTGCCGATAGAAGCACAACCTGCACCGGGCTGATGCTCTCAAAGCCCGCTTGCACCAACTCGTCACGCAGTCGTTGCCGCATCGACGTCCGTGATGCGCTGGGAACCCGTTCGGGCATTGGCCACAGCGACCAGTAGATGCAGAGCACACCGATCCCGAAGAGCAGGCCGATCCCCAGAGATGTCATTCGCTCTCCTGGGCGAGTAGCGAGACGAGGCGGTAACCTGCGCGTTCAAATCTCTCGGCATGCGGGGGAAAGCCATCCGCTCGGCGAAGCCGTCCTGCTCGCATGGTGAAGATGTCTGCCGTCTCCACGACATCTCCTTCCACCCGACCCGGGACCGCCACGATCTCCCGAACTCGGCGGACCCCGTCATAGTCGAGGGCGATGTGCACAACAAGGTCGACTGAACTGGCAACGGTCGGGACAACGAACTTGGGGGAGACATTTTCACCCGCGAGGAGCGGCAGGGTGCACATCTTGGTGATCGCCTCACGTGCTGAATTCGCGTGAAGGGTGCACATCCCCGGCAAGCCAGAGTTCAACGCGATGAGCAAGTCGAGGCTTTCGGCTTGGCGGACTTCGCCGACGATAATGCGCGACGGACGCATCCGAAGTGCCTCGGTGACCAGCCGACGCAGGGGCACCTCACCCGTGCCTTCGAGGCTGGGTTGACGGCACTGCATGCTGGCGATGTCACGCACTGGGATCTTGAGTTCGAACACTTCCTCACACGTCACGACCCGCTCCCGCGCGGGGATGGCCGCCGCAAGACAGCCCAGCAGCGTGGTCTTGCCTGCCTGGGTGCCACCAGCAACCAGAATGTTGAGACCCGCCACAACCGCAGCCTCAAGGAAGGTCGCCGCTGGCCGCGTGAGCGTCCCCAGAGACACCAAGTCATCCACATGTGTCGCTGGTGCGACGAACTTCCGAACGTTGACGACCCAATGCTCTCTCGTGATATCTGGGATGACCACATGCAGTCGCGAACCGTCAGGTAGAACCGCGTCGACAAACGGTGAGCTCAGGTCGACACGGCGTCCGGAGGACCGCAACATGCGCTCCACGAGATCGCGGACCTCGTCGGCCGTCAGGATGGTTGTAGTGAGTTCAGGTATGCCGTTGCGGGCGACAAAGACTCGGTCGGGCGCATTGATCCAGATCTCCTCGACCCGAGGATCGTCCAAATACCGTTGCAGCGGACCGAAACCCGCCACAGTATCCAGAATGGACTTGATCGCGTCGTCGACATTGGGAAGGGCCGGAAGACCACTCACCAGCGATCGAGCGTCGTAGTCGGCGACCGCCTCACGCACGAGAGCTTCGATCCCCGACGGATGGCGAGCCGGGTCCAAGCCTGATCGGCGGATGAGTTCTCTCACCTCGCCCTCGACATACGCAACCGCGTCTGCCATGGCCCCTGGCCTCCTATCCCCTGACTGGAGACACCTTAGAAGAACGGCGAGCCGAGGCGCCATCGCGCGTCCACAGCCTGTGGATAACGCAGGGCGCCACGCCCCTCCAACCGCTAGACATGATCCCTATTCGGGACAGCGAGGAGGTGACCGTGAAGCTGAGATTTCGACTGGTGCACGTCGCGGATCAGGCTGCAGCGCAATGCACCGGCAGTGGACCGGATCCACGGGTCGGACGCGTGGTCACGGTCGTGGTTGCCGATGCTGCGCCGGGGGCGACGTTGGCGGACTTCCTCGCTGCCGCGCACAGCGTCGGACTGGTCCGCGCACCTTCAGGACGACTTCCGCAGATTGGTGTCGACGGCCGCTGCGTGCCACTCCTAGCCCTGTTGGGGACACCTCCCCTCCTCGATACGGCATACCTGCATGTCACTACTCCCGACCCCGATGCCCTGGACGCGCGCGCCCGGCCGCCTGCCTCCGGCTCGGGTCTGCTGCAACTTCACGTCGTACGCGGCCCCGACGCTGGCTTTGTCGCTGAACTCGGGGCCGGGGAACACATCATCGGCCGCGGTCATGAGGCTACGGTGCGTTTGACCGACCCGACGATGTCTCGCGCCCACGCCGAGCTCAGCGTGAGCTCGGCCGGAGTGACGCTGCTGGACCGAGGGTCGACCAACGGCTCAACGGCTGCCGTCGCCCCGGGTCACGCCCAGCTCACGATCCCTATCGGCGCTGAGTTCTCTTGCGGCAACTCAGTCTTCACCGTCCGTACGCCCTCCGGCATGCCGGCCGCGACCCGTCCTGACGGTGTCGGGCACCTCGTCCTCACGCCGCCACCGCCCAGCCTCCAGCGAACCCCGCGGCCACCAATTGAGTACCCACCTGCTCCCACACCCACGCCGCCCCCCAAACTTTCGATTCTCGGAATCGTGCTGCCACTCGTTCTCGGCGCTGCTCTCTCCGTCGCGCTGCGCAATGCCACCGTGCTGGCCTTCGGACTGATGGGGCCGGTGCTCACTCTGGGCACGTGGTGGAGCGACCGCCGGTCTGCCCGCCGGACCGATGCGTCGGCAGCTGCGCAACACGCCGTTGCCACCGAGAGAGCCGACACTCGGGTCACCCAAGAGCTCGAAGACGAACGCGTCGCACGGCTGGCAGAGGACCCCGACCCTGCCAGTCTGTGCTCACGTTCCCGCGGGCCTCAGTCGACGTTGTGGGACCGCACCGGCGCGACCCCGGCCAGAGTGCGCCTCGGTGTCGGCGAGGTTCCGGCCCAGACGCGAGTCGTTGGCTCACCTGACGTCACTGTGCGTGCCCCGGTGCTTCTCGACATAGGGCAACCGAGCACCACAACCATCGTCGGCGACCGGGGACTCACGCGCGCCCTGGCACGGTCCATCGTGATCGGATCAATCACCCGCTTCGCCCCCCACGACCTTGCGGTCCTGACAGCCAGCGACACCGCCGACGAGTGGGCGTGGCTCACATGGGCGCCGCACGCCGACGACAAGGCTGAGGCAGCGCGCACGCTGACCATCATCGACGGCGATGCCGTGGCCCCATCCGGCGACGCTCGGCCGGGGCACACCGTGGTCCTAGTGGGCAGCCACGCAGACCTGCCCACAGCGACAACCTGCCGGATCGATGTGGGCGTCGATATCGCCGGCAAGGCGCTGATGACGACGAACGACGGGACGGTGACGCGCTTTGACCCCGACCTCATCTCTCGCTCCGTCGCTGCGCGCGTTGCTGACGCGCTAGCCGCATTGCGTTCAGCCTCTACGGCCTCCGATGGGAGTCAGCTCCCGGAGCGTGTCACCTTGGCTGATGTGCTCGACGCTCAGGCTCCAGGAGCGGCCCTTGACCTGGGAGCGAGGTGGCGGGCTGCTCCTCGCTCGACCGTGTTCACCATTGGGGCTCGACGGCCCGGCCCGGATGGCTTGGTCCAGCTCGATCTAGCTGTTGACGGTCCGCACGTACTCGTCGGGGGCACGACAGGGTCGGGCAAGTCGGAGTTCCTGACGACGATGGTCGCCAGCCTCGCCGCGGCCAATCGGCCAGATGAGTTGTGCTTCGTCCTCATCGACTACAAGGGAGGGGCGGCGTTCGGCGCCTGCCGCGACCTGCCGCATGTCGTCGGGTTCGTCACGGACCTGGACCCGGCCGAGTCTGCGCGTGCTATCGCCTCACTCACCGCCGAGCTCAAGCGGCGCGAGCGGCTCCTCGCCGACCGCGGGTGCGGTGACCTCACGGCATACCAGCGGGTATGCCGTGAAGGCGACCCCAAGATCCCTCGCCTCGTCATCGTGATCGACGAATTCCGCACCCTCGCAGACGAATTTCCGCTCCTCATGACTGGCTTGGTGCGGATCGCCGCGCAGGGTCGCTCTCTCGGCGTACACCTGGTCGTCGCGACCCAACGCCCCGGAGGCGCCGTGACCGCCGACATGCGGGCCAACCTCGGCCTTCGGATCGCGCTGCGTATGCGCGACACGATCGACTCGCTGGATGTCATCGACAGCCCTGCAGCGGCTTCGCTCCCTGCATCCACTCCTGGGCGCGCGATCATCACGAGCGCTGCTCGCGGATCACTTGCAGTCCAAACTGCATACGCCAACGCTCCAGTCAGGGATGCGTCAACCCCGCCTGTGTCGATCGTCTCGGTCGACGGCGTGGCGCTACCGCCACTCGTCCCGTCGTCATCGGCGCTGCAGCAAACCGAACTCGACGCTCTCGTCACTGCCACTCAGCGTGCGGCCGCAGAGTTGGCCATCACCATTCCGAGATCGCCATGGCTCGCACCCCTGCCACAAGCAGTCTCCGTCACCACGCTTCCGCCCGTGAGCGAGCCCGGCGCGATCTGTCTAGGACTCGCCGACGACCCAGATCAGCAGAGCCAATTCGGGTGGGAATGGTCGCCCGCCGCGGGCTCGCTCGCGATCTGTGGCGGCGCGCGGTCAGGCAAGACCACAGCGCTGCGCACCGTCGCCGCCCAACTGACCACCCGCTTCAGGCCCGATGAGCTTCACGTGTATGTCGTGCACTGCGGGTCACTCGCCGACCTCGCGGTCTTGCCGCATTGCGGGGCAGCCGTGGGCAGCGACGAGCCAGCGAGGCTGGCGCGATTGATCGCCAAGCTGACCCGGGGGGACGGGTCCATCCCGAGCGTGCTGCTGCTCGACGATTGGGACCGCGTAAGTGAGGCGATCGGAGCGGCCCACCCGAGGCTGCGAGAGGAACTCAGCGGGGTGCTTCGGCGGGGATGTCCAGGGATGACAGTCGTTGCGACGGGAGGCCGGGCGCTGATCACCGGGACGATCTCGCCCGCATTTTCCCGCCGGCTCTTGCTCCTGCCGGCTGACCCGGTCGACCTCACCATGGCGGGGGTCAAGCCCGGCAGTGCCCCGCCGGATCCCCCAGTGGGTAGAGCGATCGACCCTGCCAACGGGCTCCTCCTGCAAATCGCTCGCTCCGAGCCATTCCTCGCTCCGCCGGAGGTGGCTATCTTCGATGGAGTACCAATGGGAGGACCGGAGCGGGTCCCTCGGCTGCCGATGACGGTGACATCGGCTGAGTTTGGGGCACCACTGGCTTTCGCGACTGACGGTCAGGACGGGGTCGGATTCAGGCCGGGAATCGACGACCGTCGCATCGTCATCATCGGAGAGGCCGGGAGTGGTCGCTCGACGGCATTGGCCGCACTCGCAGCGTCGCTGCGGGCGTCTGGCCGGCCAGTCACAGTCTTCGACGGCCGACGCGTCGTTCACCATCAAGCCGACCTCGACGCTCTGGTCGCGCTCAGGCAACGCGAACCCCGGCTCGCAGTTCTCGTGGACAACGCGGCATACCTCACGGGGACTGCATGGGAGGACGTGTTACTCGAGATCGCCCGACTGGTTGACGAAGACGATGGCGTCATCGCGGTGACGACCTCGCCGGCGGAGGCCACCACGGCGCCCCGCAGCCTCACCGCGACCCTGCTCAAACACGAGACGGGCGTGCTGCTCGGACGGCTCGACCCCGGGGCCGAACGCCTCCTCGGCGTGCGACGGCCACTCATCACTGAGGCGATCCCGGGTCGGGGTTACCTCGTGCGCCGAGGACAGCCCACAGCGATCCAGGTGGCGCAGGTCGTGACCTAGCTGACGCTGACGACGACCTTGCCGAAGAGGTCCCCGGCAGCCATCTTTTCGAACCCCACCCGCGCGTCAGCCAGCGGCACCACGGAGTCGATGACCGGCTAATCCCTTGCGGCCAGCCTCGCTAGTTGTTGAACGTCGGGGGCTGAGTTGAGTACAGCTGAGGTGACGACCAGCCGGTGATCGTGGCGGCGTCGGTGCCGTAGCAGGTGGCGGTCACCGGGCGATTGTTCGAGATCTCTCCCAACCGCTTCGACGAAGGAGAACCAGGGTGACCGCCGTCCCCAGTATCGACCCTGCCCGGTTTCTGCACGGAGGAGCTGGCCCAGGCCAGCTCTGACCTGATCGTGATCTGTTAACCACGAGGATGAATTCGTTGCTGTCGGCAGGCCGACCTGGCAGCGGGGCCGAGTACGGCACCCGTGACCTGGATCGGGTCAACCGACGCAACGGTCATCGACATCAGGGACCCGCACACCCGGGTCGCTACCTTGGATGTGTTGTGCCGAAGCTGCGGGAAGGGTCATTGTTCCCGGAGTGGCTGCTTGAGCGGCGCCGTCGTTAGAAGTCAGCGCTGACCACCGTCGTGGCGACGTGCTACCCGCTGGGCGTGAGAACGCGCCGCATGGACCGGCTCGTCCGTACTCTCATGATCACCGGGTTGAGCAAGTCTCACATGTCCGTGGCGACCAAGGACCTCGACGAGGCCGTGGCCGCGTTCCGCGTCAGCTCGAAGGCAAGAGTATGTCGAGACACAAGCAATGTTCACCATGAAGGCCCGAGCAACCGTAATAGTTGCCGCCGTTGTCACCACAGCCCCGCTGTTCGAGTGTCGACTCTCACGACGGGGGAATCAAGCTCAAGCCATCGGATTCAGTGCAGGTCTGGCAACCACGTGAAGACGGCAAGGCGTCCCGCGTCTGGGTACTTCGCGAAAAGGCTCTAGGGCGATTCGCGACTGATCTCGCGTGCAGAGTTAGGGACGCTGGGTCAGGGTTCGTCAGCTGACCCTTCCGCCGAGTCGGGGCCTAGACTCATGCTGTGGAAGCTGCCGTTCTCCCGGCCCTCATCGCCCTCGGCGGAGCGGTCTTCGGCTCTGGAGTCGTTCTTGTGGGCCAGCGCCAAGCGGCCGCGCTTGAACGACGACGCCTGGCTCATCAATCTCGCGGCCGGGTAAACGCAGTAGGCGTGGCGGTCTTCCGAGAGTTTTTGGCAAGTGCCAAAGTGGTAGAACGGCTCGCGGAACGGCGAGCGACAGACGAGCCTCTTGACCGGAAAGAGGTAGACGAGGCCACCACAGAGATGTGGCTCAAGCTGCAGGAGATCAAGGTGTTTTGCCCGGAGCCGCTTCATGCGCCGGCGCACGTCTTTGTAGATGCCCTGCATCTAGCTGCATGCAATAAGGCGAACGAGCCAGTGAGTCAGCTACTGGAGGGTCCGAGATCATGCCTCTTCCAAACGGCTGCGCCGATTTTTCAGGAACAGGATGTTCAGCAATTGAGTAGACCGCCCACCTGAGCCAACGGAAAGGAGCGGCGGTGCCGCGGACTTGCTACGGCAAGAACAGGCCCCCATTCCCCACGGTCAAGGTCTCGGAGTTCGAGCGCGCAATTCTTCTGCGCACGTACTCGCTTCAGGGCGGGCTCGGCGCAGTACCCCTCTACGTCCACCCAGGCTCTCGGGCGACAGCCGCTAGCCGGCGCAGTATCAAGCTCACGGCCAAGCGTGGGCCTGCGGATCGCCCTGCGGATGTGCGACAAGGTCGACTCCTTGGATGTCATCGATACCCCTGATGCCGCTGCGCTGCCAGCGTCAGCTCGCGGCCGCGCGATCATCACCAGCCTGGCCCGTGGGTCACTCACGGTACAGACGGCATACAGCGACGCTTCGGTGCGCGACTCAGCCATGCCGGCGGAGGCCACCACGGCGCCCCGCAGCCTCACCGCGACCCTGCTCAAACACGAGACGGGCGTGCTGCTTGGACGGCTCGACCCCGGGGCCGGAACGCCCTCCTCGGCGTGCGCGGCGACTCATCACTGAGGCGATCCCGGGTCAGGGGTTACCCTCGTGCGCCGAGGACAGCCCACAGCGATCCAGGTGGCGCAGGTCGTGACCTAGCTGACGCTGACGACGACCTTGCCGAAGAGTTCGCCGGCCGCCATCCGCTCGAACCCGACGCGGGCGTCGGCGAGGGGCACTGTCGAGTCGATGACCGGTTCGATGCCGCGGGCCACGACGAATTGCGCCAGCCGCTCCAGCTCGGCCCGCGAGCCCATCGTCGAGCCCACCACCCGCAACTGCTTGAAGAAGATCTTGGTCAGCTCGGCCTTCGCCGGCGCATCGCCGCTGGTCGCACCGGAAATGACGATGGTGCCGCCGGGCTTGAGCGAGTTGACCGAGTGCGACCAGGTCGCCGCGCCGACGGTCTCCAGGACGGCATCGACCCGGTCCGGCAGCCGCTCCCCCGACCCAAACGCGCGCTCGGCCCCGATCTCCAGCGCCTTGGCCCCCTTGGCCTCGTCGCGCGAGGTCACCCACATCCGGTAGCCCGCCGCCGCGCCGAGCTGGATCAGCGCCGTCGCGACCCCACCACCCGCTCCCTGCACGAGGACGGTAGCGCCCGGGGTCAGCCCCTGCATTGACGAACAACATCCGGTATGCCGTGAGCCACGCCGTCGACAGGCACGCCGCGGTCTCCCACGACATCCCCACCGGCTTGGGCACGAGGTTGTGCGACGGCACCGACACCCGCTCGGCGAGCGTCCCCGGGTGCAACTCAGACAGCAGGGTGCGCGCCGGGGTCGAGCGTCTCGTCGCCCTGCCACGTGTCGCTCGCGACCACCGCGTGGACGATGACCTCACGCCCGTCGTCGGTGACGCCCGCACCGTCGCAGCCGAGGATCATCGGCAGCCGATCGGCCGCCAGCCCGACCCCCTTGAGCGACCAGATGTCGTGGTGGATTGAGCCCGGAAGCGCGCAGGTCGACGGCCTCCCCCGGGGCGCTCCTGCGGCTCGGGGCGCTCGCCGATGACGAGCCCGACAAGGGGTTGGCGCGATCCTGGGCAGCGGCATACGCAGCGAGCATGCTCACCACCCTAGGCATCAGGCGGCGTTGGCGCGACGGTCAGTGGGGAAGGTGACGTAGTCACGTCCGGTCGGGCTGGTCCAGGTGAGGGTGCCGTCCCACGCGAGGTCGACCCGCCAGCCGGCGTGGTGTTTGAACCCGTGATGCCGCCGACACAAACAATGCAGATTCCGGATGTCGGTCGGGCCTCGGGGGAACTCGACCGCATGGTCGATATCGCACCGCGCGGCGGGGACGGCGCAGCCGGGGAACCGGCAGGTCCCGTCCCGCTCCCGGACCAGCCGGTCGAGTTCGCGTCCGGGGCGGTAGGTCTGTTGGGACAGGTATGCCGTCGCCCCCGTCCCGGCATCGACCCTGGCCAGGCGCAGCCGCACGGTCGGGTCAGCCAACAACCGGACCACCTCCTCGCCCACCAGCGTCCCGGCACCAGACTCGGCCGCGACCGCCGCATGAGCGCACCGGGGCGATGGTTTCGTCGGTCAGCGAAACGACCACGGTGGTGGACACCTGCGCTTGAGCGAGGATCAGGTCCAGGAAGGCATCCGCCCTCGCTTGCGCGACGGTGAGCGCCGCATCCGCCTGGCAGTAGTCAGCCGCCAAGTCACAGACCGCTGCCCACGCCTGAGCCGACCGACCCGCCGGCGCCAACGCCGACCACGACGTGGTGCCGGGATAGGGACCCGGCTGGACCCGCACCTCCCGCTCGACCCGACCCCGCTCGACCCGCGCGGCGACACTCTCAGGGTCGACCCGGGCCGCGACCCGCTCAGCCCGCGCCCGCAACGCCCCCGCCGCCGCATCACCCAGGCCACCGTCACGGGCACCCGGCCGCACGGCATACAGGGCTGTCTCGAACTCCCCCACCCGATCCGCCGACACCGCGAGCGCACGACCACGGCGACGCGCCACGGCTCGGCATCACCCGCCAACGCCGTCGCCAAGGTCAAGGGCAGGTCGTTGACCACCTGGCGAGCGTCATCCACCCGCGCCGCCATGGTGCGCGGCGACAGGTGCAGCATCGGCGCCAACATCGAGGGGACGAAATCATCAGCGGTCCAGGTCCCTAACGGCACCGGCCCCGCCTCGATCTCGGCGCGCCTGCCCCACCTCCCACTCGAGCTCCTTGCGCCGTGTAAAGGCCTCGATGAAAACCTGCTGCATCGCCGTGATCTGGTTGATCGCCCGCTGCAACGTGGTGATCGCTTCCTCCGCCACCGCCTCGTCGGCCTCCAGCAACGCGACCGGGTCGACCTGCAGCAACACATCGGCGACCTCGGTCGGCCGGGCGTCACGCAGCGAGCGACCGGCCAGCGACTCTAACCAGTCGTGGCCCCACTCCCAGGTGACCCCTTCAAACATGCCTCATTCTATCGTACACCTGTCTCAACAGCTGGCGGGGTGCCAGCACCTGCCGCCCACGGGCCGGACAGTCAATGCGGGCGGTTGCCGGGCACCCGTCGCCCTCCGACCCGGGTTAGGTTCGCCCCGTGAGCAGCAAGCCGCAGCGCGGCACCGGCGCCGCCCGCCCCGGACCGCGATCGATGCCATCGCGGAGTCCTACGTCGATTCCTTCGTGTCGCTCAGCCCGATGGAGGCCACCTACTACGGCATCGCCGGGCACGACGCCGATCTCGACGACCTCTCCCCGGCTGGCCTGGCCGAGATCTCCGCGCTGCGGCACCACCCTCGCCGACCTCACTGCCGCCACGCCCGTTGACGACGTCGACCGCCTGACCATCGCCGCGATGACCGACCGGCTCACCCTGGCCGAGCAGATGTATGCCGCGGGCCTGGACCACATGAACCTCAACGTCCTGGCGTCCCCCTCGCAATCGGTGCGCGACATCTTCGACCTCATGGGCCAGGCGACCGAAGCCGATTGGGCGACCTTCGCCACCCGGATGGCCAAGGTGCCCGAGGCCCTAGCCGGCTATCAAGCCTCGTTGCTGCACGCCCGCGAGCAGGGCGATGTGGCAGCCCGCCGTCAGGTCGCCGCCGTCATCGGCCAGTGCGAGGACAACGTTGCCTCGGACGGCTACTTCACCACCCTGGTCGAGCAAGCCCGCGTCGGCGACGGCCCGCTGCCGACAGCGCTGGCCACGCGATCTGGCCGCCGCGCGCGATGCTGCCGCCACGGCATACCGGGATCTCGGGGAGTTCTTGCGCACCGAGCTGCTCCCCCACGCACCCGAGAGTGACGCCTTCGGCCGCGAGCGCTACCCCCTGGTGAGCCAGGTCTTCGTCGGCGCGAAGATTGACCTGGAGGAGACCTACGCCTGGGGGCAGGAGCAGGTGGCCGAGATCTCCACCGCGATGGACGCCGTGGCGGGGCAGATCCGGCCGGGCGCGTCCGTCAAGGAGGCCATCGCCCTGCTGGACGCCGACCCGCGCTACCGGCTGGAGGGCACCGACGCGCTGCAGCAGTGGATGCAGACCCAGGCCGACGCCGCGATCGCCGCGCTGACCGATGTCCACTTCGATATCCCGGTGCCGGCGCGCACCATCGAATGCCGGATTGCCCCCACCCAGACCGGCGGCATCTACTACACCGGCCCGAGCGAGGATTTCACCCGGCCGGGGCGGATGTGGTGGTCGGTGCCCAAGGGGGACACCGAGTTTGGCACCTGGCGCGAGCTCACCACGGTCTATCACGAGGGCGTCCCCGGGCATCACCTCCAGGTCGCCCAGACCGTCCTGCGCAGCGAGACCCTCAACCGGTGGCGGCGCCTCATGTCGTGGACGAGCGGCTACGGCGAAGGATGGGCCCTGTATGCCGAGCGGCTTATGACCGAGCTCGGCTTCATGGACGAGCCCGGTGCGCGGATGGGGTGGCTCGACATGCAGTCGCTGCGAGCCGCCCGCGTCGTCCTCGACATTGGCGTCCACTGCGGGCTGCCCGCACCGGCTGAGGTCGGCGGCGGCGAGTGGGATTACGACAAGGCCTGGGCCTTCCTCACCGCGCACGCCAATCAGAGCGAGCGATCCCTCCGGTTCGAGCTCGACCGCTACCTCGGGTGGCCCGGGCAGGCGCCGAGCTACAAGATCGGCGAGCGCCTTTGGCTGTCGACCTGCGCGAGCAGATGCGCGCTCGCGAGGGCGACGCCTTTGACCTCAAGGCCTTCCACCGCAACGCCCTCGACATCGGCAGCGTCAGCCTTGACACCCTGCGAGCCGCAGTCCTCGGCGAACTGAGCTGACGTGAGCCAACCCCGCGTGCGCCTCACCCTGGCCTCGGCGTCGGTCGCCCGGCTGCACACGCTCCAGCGCGCCGGCATCGAACCGACCGTCGTCGTCAGCGATGTCGACGAAGACGGCGCGGTGACTGCCGCCTAGGGCGGCCCGCACGGCACCTGGCACCGGCCGACGTCGCGCTCCTGCTCGCGGCCCGCGCCAAGGCCGAAGCGGTGGCCGCTGGCGACAGCGCCGACGCCACCGGCGACCTCGTCCTGGGCTGCGACTCGATCCTCGAGCTGGACGGCGAGGCCACGGCAAACCGGTCGACGCCGACGAGGCCTTGCCCGGTGGCAGGGGATGCGGGGCCGCAGCGGGTGCTCCACACCGGCCACTGGCTGCTCGACTTGCGCGCCACGGCGAGCCGGCACCGGGTGCGACCTCGGAGCGACAGCCTCGACGACAGTGCACTTCGCCGACCTCAGCGACGCCGAGATCGACGCCTATGTCGCCACGGGTGAGCCGCTGCGCGTCGCCGGGGCGTTCACCATCGACGGCCTGGGCGGGCCATTTGTCACCGGCATCGAGGGCGACCACCACAACGTCGTCGGATCTCCCTGCCCCTCGCTGCGGGAGTCGTCGGCCGACATCGGCGTCGGGTGGTTTGACCTCACCTCCGGGCCGAGCAGGACGCCTGCCCGGTACGGTCGTCCCCCACTCCTGCTCGCCCCCGTCCTCGCGATCAGCGGGGTCGCCAAACTGCGCGACCCGCGCCCCGCCGGGGATAGTTTCGCGACCCTCGGTTTCTCGCCTCGCATCGCTCACTCACCTCTGCCGCGCGCCCTCCCCTGGGGCGAACTCGCCCTCGCCGCAACGCTTTTAACAACCTCAGGACGCTGGTATGCCGTCGCCGCCAGCGCCGCGGTGGCGCTGTGCACGGCATACCTCGTCGTGATTGTGCGGGCCGCGCTGCCCGAGCCACAGGTCAGTGTCGCTGCCTGGGCGCGCTCGGGTGACGGCGAGTCCAGTGACGCACGGGTGGCGGAACGCGCTCCTGCTCGGCCTGGCGGCGCTGACCTGGCCGACGCCCTGCGCCACGGCCCCAGCGTCATCGGTCGCCTGCTCGCGGAGGCGGACCGGCCGGGTGGGGGTGGCTGCTCGCCATGATCCGCTTGCCGGCCTGCTCGCCGCCCTCATCGTCGGCCACGCGGCCAGCGGCATTAGCGGCCAGCCTGCCACGCCAGGCCATAGACTGGCCCACTCCCCGCCCCACCCTCGCCTGACCGCCGACGGCGACCGGTCACACCTGCTGTCCTGCCCAGCAGGCGCGGGTGCTCTTCTCGTCCTCCCGGGATGGCCTCGTGCGCGAGGCGTCCTCCGCCGCGCCCACCTTCGTCGAGCAGACTCCGGAGGTGGCCCTCCACGTCCTCTGCCACAACGCCTGCCGCCGCGCCCCCCGGCATACCCGTGCTTCGTGGACCCGGACTTGATCTTCGTGGCCCAGTTCTTCCAGCTCTCCGCGCCGGGCGCAGTGCTCCTCGGCGCCGACGGCCTGCTCGCGGCAAAGGACCCGGCTCAGGCGCCTCTGCGGTCATCAGCGCTGCTCTGCGGAGGCGCGCGCGGAGGGCGCGGCGAGCCTCAGGGGAACTGGAAGTCCCCCGAGACCCGAGTGATCATCCAGTAGTTCCAGATCCACCAGCCCTGCAGGGCGACGCCGCCACAGCCGAGCGCGACGAGCAAGGCCACCCGATGCCTCGCCACCCGCTCGCGATCCAGCAGCCACGCGATGATGAGCGCAACTGGGAACGCCATGATGAAGTAGCGGATCCGGGACGGCCCGATCCCGGTCACCAGCACTTGGTATGCCGGGTACGCCCCCGCCCAGCCCCACAGTTCCGGACCCCACCGCCAGGCGTGCGGGCTGAGCATGAACCGCGCGTAGCCCACGATCACGGCGGCCGCCACGAGCCACCCGACCGGGCCGTAGTCGGCATACACGTAGTCGATCCACGTGCCGAGCTTGATCTCGCTCGCGATGACCCGCCAGGCCGCCATGGTCTTGGTGTAGGCCTCGGGGTCGCCGGTGGCGATGCGCGCGATGGTCGGCCACAGGTAGGTGAACGCCCCGGACAGGACCCCCAAGGCGCCGACGGCCACCCGATCGGGCACCGGGAACGGATCCGTCGCCCGGGCCCGCCACCGCACGATCGCAGTGAATGATGACGACCGGCGCCATGGCGAGCACGATGTTGCGGGTCAAGGCGAGAGTGATGAGCGCGAGGCCGGCCCACCAGTACTGCCGCTTGCGCAACAGGGTAAGGACCAGGACGACCAGCAAGAGGGCGCACGACTCGGTGTAGGTCGTCTGGAGCACCGGGCGCCGCGACATAGGTCGTCACCATCGTCGTCACGACGATCGCCTCCCACCGACCCACGGCGTCATCGATGAGGCGGAAGATCACCACCAGGGCCACCGCGCCGACCACCAGCGACAGGGTCGATCCCGCGACGTAGAAGTCCAGGCCGGTCACCCGCATCACCGCCCGGTCGAACAGCGGGAAAACGGGATAGAAGGCCCACGGATTTTGCGCCACGGCGCCATCCGGACCCGTCGGCAAGGGTACGGGGTAGCCGGCGTCGGCGATCTCGTGGTACCACTGCCCATCCCAGTTGGCGGTGACGACGAAATACCCCGGCGCGGCAGGAGTGGGATAGAGGACTCGGGCGAAGTCCGCTCCAGCGACCATGGCCATCTGGTGGGCTTGCATGACCTGGAAGTAGACCGCGTTGATGGCGCGCGTCACGGCATACAGGGCGAGGGGAACCACCGAGCGCGGGTGGCCACCAGCCGGCCCCACCACGTCGCAGGCGACATGCCGACCAGCCTAGAGCCTGGCGAGCTGATACCGCAGGTCAGAGCGGACCGCCGACGCTCGCTGAAGTGGCGGTCGCGTCGCGCGGCATATCGGAGCCGTTTGACGAGCTCCTCGCGCAGGGCGTCGGCCTCGATGACGACGTCGATGACAAGGTCGGCCGCGAGCCGCTGGAGGTCGACGTCTTCCTCGTACTCGGCCCGGCGGGCAGCGACAAAGGCGTCCCGCGCCGCGACCCCCTCCTCAGCCTCGACTTGGGCAATCTTGTTGGCGTAGACCGCGTTAGTCGCTGCCTCAGGGCCCATGACCGCGATCTTGGCCGTGGGCAGCGCGATGGTCGCGTCGGGGCCAAAGCCCGGTCCCCCCATGGCATAAAGCCCGGCGCCATAAGCCTTGCGAACAATGACGCAGAACTGGGGCACCGTGGCCTCGGAGACAGCCGACACCATCTTGGCGCCGTGGCGGATGATGCCCCCGCGCTCGACCTCGGAGCCGATCATGAAGCCTGGCACGTCGGCGAGATAGATGAGCGGGATCGAGAAGGCATCGCAGAGCCAGATGAACCGCGCGGCCTTGTCGGCGCTGTCGGTGAACAGGACCCCGCCCTTGACTGCGGAGTTGTTGGCGACGATGCCGACGGTGTCACCCGCGATCCGCCCGAAGCCGATGACGAGCTCACCGGCGAACAGCGGCTTGATCTCAAAGAAGGACTCGTCGTCGACCAGACCGTCGATGACGTCGTGGATGTCGAACGGTTGGCTCTCGCGCTCGGGCACGGTATGCCGGGTGAGCGGCGCCGAGGGCTCGTCGGCGTGGTAGGTCGGCGCGTGCTCACGCCAGGACCCAGGCACGTAGGAGAAGTACAGCTTGGCGAGATCGATCGCCTCGGTGTCGTCGTGGGCGAGCAGGTCGCCGACCCCCGAGACGGTGCAGTGCATGCGAGCGCCGCCCATCTCATCGAGCGTGACCTTCTCGCCGACGACCATCTCGGCCATGCGGGGGCTGCCGAGGTACATCGAGGCGTTGCCCTCGACCATGACGATGATGTCGCAGAAGCTCGGGATGTAGGCCCCGCCCGCTGCGCTCGGGCCAAAGAGACAACAAATCTGCGGGACTCGGCCAGACAGCGCTACTTGGTTATGGAAGATCCGCCCCGCCCCGCGCCGACCCGGGAACATCTCGACCTGGTCGGTGATCCGCGCCCCCGCTGAGTCGACAAACCAAAAGACCGGAAGCTCTTCGCGCAGCGCCATTTCCGTGGCGCGGACGATCTTTTCGACCGTGCGCGAGCCCCACGAGCCGGCTTTGACGGTCGGGTCGTTGGCGATGACGATCGCGGGACGCCCCTCAACGGTCCCGCGACCAGTCACCACCCCGTCAGCCGGCAGGTCCGGTGCGAGCGAGTTGGCATAGCGCCCGTCCTCGACAAAGGACCCCTCGTCGAAAAGCAACGCTATGCGGTCACGCACATACAACTTGCCTTGAGCCGCAAGCTTTTTGGCCGCGCCTTCGGTCAGCGGGGCTTCAGTGCGCCGGTATGCCGTGGCAAATCGGGTGCGCACATCGGAGACACGGGGGTCATCCCCCACCCCGTCCGCAGCGAACGGCGTCGAGGCATCGGCGGCGAGTGGCGACGGGACGGGGGTGGACGGCATACCTGCTCCTGCTGTTGTGGCTCGTGCGTCTGGCGCGCGGGGCGTGCGGATCGGGCCTGGCTCCTAGCCTTGCGGCAGACCGAGCCCGCGCGCAATGAGCATCCGCTGCACTTCCGACGTGCCTTCTCCGATCTCGAGGATCTTGGCATCCCGGTAGAAGCGCGCGACGGGGTACTCCTCCATGAAGCCGTTGCCGCCGAATATCTGAGTCGCGATCCGGGTCGCGGTCACAGCCGCCTCGCTCGTGTAGAGCTTGGCGATCGACGCGGCCTGCTTGACCTCTTGCACGGAGCGACGGCCTTCGGCCATCTCGTCCTTGAGCCACGCGGCCTTGTAGACCAACAGTCGCGACGTCTCGGCCATGACCGCGAGGTCCGCGATCTGGAAGGAGACGCCCTGGTAGCTGCCGATCGGCTTGCCAAAGGCCATCCGCGTCTTGCTGTAGGCCGTGGCCTCCTCGAGCATGCGCTCCACGCACCCGAGGGCGAGGGCCGCGATCGCGATCCGGCCGTCGTCAAGGGTCGCGAGGAACTGCGCGAACCCCTTGCCGCGCTGGCCGAGGAGGTTGGCCTCGGGGACGCGGACGTTGTCGAAGCTCAGGCCGTGCGTGTCAGAGCAGTGCCAGCCAAGCTTGTGATACGGCGTCTCAGCCGTGAAACCTGGTGTCCCAGAAGGGATCATGATCGCGCTGATCTCGGGGCTGCCGTTGTCGCGCGTCCCGGTGCGGGCGGTGACCGTGACGACGGAGGTGATCGACGAGCCGGAGTTGGTAATGAACGACTTGGAGCCGTTGACGACCCACTCGCCGTTGTCGATGACGGCCTTGGTCTTGGTGCCACCGGCGTCCGAGCCAGCCTCGGGCTCGGTCAGGCCGAAGCCCGCCAGGGTGCGTCCGGCGGCGAGATCGGGCAGCCAGGTTTGCTTCTGCTCGTCGGTGCCGTAGGTCAGGATCGGGTTGATCCCGAGGCCGACGCCGGCCTCAAGGGTGATGCCCATGGCTTGGTCGACGCGGCCGAGTTCCTCGATCGCGATGCACAGGTAGGTGAACTCGCCGCCGTGGCCAGCGCCACCGCCGTATTCCTCCGGCACGACGAGCCCAAAGAGACCAAGGTCACCCATCTTGGGCATGAGTTCGACCGGGAAGTATGCCGCTTTGTCCCATTCGGCGATGTGGGGGGCGATCTCGCCCTCGGCAAACTCACGGACGAGCTTGCGGAAATCCTCGTGGTCCTGGCTCAACTCGAACACGGCAGCTCCTTTGCGGCGATCCGCCCAGCGATCTCCCGGTCACGCGACCGCTTGACGTTAACGTCAACGTAAAGCATGGTGGGGGCTGTGACAAGTGGAGGCGATGCCATCGCGCGCGCGAGCGGCGGTGATCCCACGTGGACCATCGCCGAGATCGCCGCGGAGTTCGGGGTGACCCACCGCACGGTGCGCCACTATGAGGAACTCGGCCTCATCTCGCCCGAACGTCGCGGCACCACCCGCATCTATCGCCGGCGCGACCGCACCCGCCTCAACCTCATCCTCCGTGGCAAGCGGTTGGGCTTCCCGCTGGAGCAGGTCCGGACGATCATCGACCTCTACGACTCCCCGAGGGGCAAGGCCAGTCAGCTGGAGTATTGCCTCGCGCAGATTGACGACCGGCGTGCCGACCTTGAGCAGCGCAGACGCGACATCGAGGACGCCCTCGCCGAGCTCGACACCTTCGCCGCCCGCTGCCGAGACGACCTCGATCGACTCCGCTGACGGACGGCCGTCATGCATCAGGAGCACTAGCTCGCGACGTAACCCCGCTCGGGCCACTCCCCCGTCTTGCGCTGGCCCCGCAGAATCCCCGCAGCAGTAGCGACCAGACTGTGCGGCGGCTTGCCTTCTCCCCAGACGAGCCGGTGGGTGGACTTGTCTAGGCAGAGGGGTCGGTCCAACTCATCGGGCTCAAAGCCGTAGACATACTCGAGGCGCTCGGCCGTCTCCTCGACCTTGCGGTAGTAGCTCAAAAACGCCATTGCTCAGCGAGAGTTGACCGCGTGGAGGTTGAACTCGTCTGGGTTCGGACCGGTGCGCATCCCACGGTCGAGCACTCCAAAGGCGGCGAGGTCGTCGGCGTCGAGCGCAAAGCCAAAGACGTCGATGTTCTCGCGGATCCGTGAGGGGGTCACCGACTTGGGGATCACGACGGCGCCGAGGTCAAGGTGCCAGCGGATGATTGCTTGCGCGGGGGTCACGCCGTGTTTGGCGGCCACCTCAGCAATCACCGGGTCATCGAGGACCTGCTTGCCGGAGGCGAGTGGGCTCCACGACTCGGTGACGATGCCGTGCTCGGCGTGGAAGGCACGCAGCTCGGCTTGCTGCAGGTAGGGGTGCAGCTCGATCTGGTTGATCGCGGGCAGCTCCCCCACCTCGTCTGCCAGCCGCTGCAAATGCGGGATGTGGAAGTTGCAGACGCCAATCGCTCGTACGCGCCCTTCGTCGCGGAGCGCCACGAGCTCGCGCCACGCGTCGACGTAGGCGTCCCCGGCGGGAGCCGGCCAGTGGATGAGATAGAGGTCGAGGGTGTCAAGACCGAGCCGCGCCATGGACGCGTCGAACGCCGCCCTCACCTCGCGGTGGTCGTCGTTCCAGACTTTGGTCGTCACGAAAACGTCCTCGGACGGCATACCGGCGGCTCGTGCCGTGGCGAGCGCGCGGCCGACTCCCGATTCGTTGCCATAGATCCGGGCCGTGTCGATGTGGCGATAGCCCGACTCCAGGGCGGTGATCACGGCGGCCTCAACGGCGTCGTCGGGCACCTGCCACACCCCAAAACCCAACGCGGGAATGGCAACGGTGGTCGCGCTGGAGCGCAAAGAGACGGTCGGGACAGAGGTGCTCATGGCGTCACCCTAGACGTCACATCAGGTATGCCGTGCCCTCGCGGCCCCCTGCCACTAGGCTCCGTCCCATGGCCATCAGCAAAGTCTTGATCGCAAACCGCGGCGAGATCGCCGTCCGCATCGCTCGCGCCTGCAAGGACGCCGGCATCGGATCGGTCGCCGTCTACGCCGACCCCGACCGGGACGCTCTGCACGTCAAGGTTGCCGACGAGGCATACGCCCTCAACGGCTCGACCCCCGGTGACAGTTACCTCGTCCAGGACAAGCTCATCGCCATCGCGAAGGAGTCTGGCGCCGACGCCGTGCACCCGGGCTATGGGTTCCTCGCCGAGAACGCTGGCTTCGCGCAGCGGGTCATGGACGAAGGTCTGGTCTGGATCGGCCCTGGACCGGCCGCCATCGACTCCCTCGGTGACAAGGTCAAGGCGCGGCACATTGCCCTCAAGGCCAACGCCCCCCTCGTGCCCGGCACGAGCGACCCCGTGTCAGGGCCCGACGAAGTCGTTGAGTTCGCCAAGGAGCACGGCCTCCCGGTGGCGATCAAGGCGGCCTACGGCGGCGGTGGCCGTGGCCTCAAGGTCGCCCGCAATATGGAAGAAATCCCCGAGCTCTATGAGTCGGCTGTCCGTGAGGCGGTGACCGCGTTCGGGCGCGGCGAATGCTTCGTCGAGCGCTTCCTCGACCGTCCGCGCCACGTCGAAACCCAGTGTCTCGCAGACCAACACGGCAACGTCGTCGTGGTGTCGACGCGTGACTGCTCGCTGCAGCGCCGCAACCAGAAGCTCGTCGAAGAAGCCCCGGCGCCCTTCCTCACCGAGGCCCAGCACACCGAGTTGGTGCGTGCGTCCAAGGCCATCCTCAAGGAGGCCGGTTACGTCGGCGCTGGCACGTGCGAGTTCCTCGTCGGCCCCGCTGGTGACATCTCGTTCCTCGAGGTCAACACCCGCCTCCAGGTTGAGCACCCAGTCAGCGAAGAGGTCACCGGGATCGACCTCGTCCGCGAGCAGTTCCGCATCGCCAACGGTGAGGCGCTCGGCTTCGAGGACCCCGAGCCGCACTCGCACTCGATTGAGTTCCGGATCAACGGCGAAGACGCCGGTCGCGGCTTCTTGCCCGCCCCCGGCACGATCAGCCGGATGATCGTCCCGAGCGGCCCGGGCGTGCGCTGGGACTCCGGCGTCCTCGAAGGCGACACCATCGCCGGCGCCTTCGACTCGATGATCGCCAAGCTCATCGTCACCGGTCACGACCGGCAGCAGGCGCTGGAGCGCTCCCGCCGTGTCCTCGACGAACTCGTCATCGAGGGCATGCCCACGGTGACGCCCTTCCACCGCGCGGTCGTCTCGGACGAAGCGTTCGCGCCAGCAGACCCCAACGCCCCCTTCACGATCCACACGCGCTGGATCGAGACCGAGTTCAACAACACCATCGAGGCGTATGCCGGTGGGGCGGCTGACGCTCCCGAGGCCCAAGAGCGTCAAAAGGTTGTTGTCGAAGTCGGCGGCAAGCGGATTGAGGTCAGCCTGCCCGGTGGGATCTCCTTCGGTGGCGGCGGTGGCGGGGGCAATGGCGCCGCCTCAAAGAAGCGGGCACCGAAGCGCGGCGGCGCGAGCAAGTCCGGCGCCGCAGCCTCGGGTGACTCCCTCACGGCCCCCATGCAAGGCACGATCGTCAAGGTCGCAGTCGAAGAAGGTCAGACGGTCGCCGCTGGCGAACTCATCATCGTCCTCGAGGCGATGAAGATGGAGCAGCCGATCAACGCTCACAAGGCCGGCGTCATCACCGGCCTCACCGCGAAGATCGGCGAAACCGTCACCAGCGGTTCGGTCCTCGCCGAGATCAAGGACGCAGCCGAAGAGGGCTAACCGATCGCGACGTGCAGGCGACGTGCCGCTTCACCGATCGACCCACTGATCGAGGGGTAGACCGTGAAGGCATTCGACAGGTCGTCTGCCGTCAGCCCGTTCTCGACCGCGATCGTCAGCGGGTAGATCAGCTCTGACGCGCGCGGCGCCACCACCACGCCGCCCAGGACCGTGCCCTGCCCCGGCCGGGCGAAGATCTTGACGAACCCGTCGTGGATGCTGTCCATCTTGGCGCGGGCGTTGGTGGCGAGCGGCAGCATGACGATCTGCGCGTCCACCTCGCCAGCTTCGATGTCCTGTTGTGAGACACCGACGGTGGCGATCTCGGGGTCAGTGAAAACGTTGGCCGACACGACGTCCAGCCGCAGCGGGCGCACGGCGTCACCCAGTGAGTGCCACATCGCGATGCGCCCTTGCTGAGCCGCTACCGACGCAAGCGGGAGGACGCCGGTGCAGTCGCCCGCGGCATACACACCGCGCACGCTGGTCCTGGAGACGCCGTCGACGAGGATGTGCCTACCTGGCCCGACCTCGACACCGATGTCTTCGAGCCCGAGCCCGGTCGTTGCCGGGATCGACCCGACTGCGAGCAGCGCGTGCGTGCCCTCAATCGCGCGCCCGTCTTCGAGGCGAACAATGACTCCCTCGGGGGTGCGCTCGACGGCGCTCATCCGTGATCGGGAGAGGACCTCCATGCCTTCGCGACGGAAAACGTCCTCGATGACCCGCGCCGCGTCTGAGTCTTCACCCGGCAGCACTTGCTCACGGGACGAGACGAGGGTGACGTGAGCACCCAGGCCGAGGTAGGCCTGCGCGAGTTCGGCCCCCGTGACACCCGACCCGACGACGATCAGCCGCTCAGGAACCGTCTTGAGCCCATAGATCTGGGTCCAGGTGAGGATGCGCTCCCCATCGGGCACAGCTGTCGCCATCACCCGAGGCGTCGCCCCCGTCGCGATCAGCACCACATCAGCGTCGAGTTCTTCGACACCGCCGTCGGCGAACTCCACCCGCACCCGGCTCGCGCTGAGCAGACGACCCGTGCCACGGCATACCCGCACGCCGTCGCCGACGAGGCGAGCGTGGATGTCCTGGCTCTGGGCGGAGGCGAGCGCGAGGATCCGGCCGTTGACGGCGCGCAGGTCCGTCACCTCGGTCGGCGCGACCTCGATCCCGGCCTCGACGGCCGCCCCGGTGCGCCGCAGGACGTGTGCCGTCGAAATGAGGCTCTTGCTCGGCACACAATCGGTGAGGACGCAGGAGCCGCCCAGTCCGTCGCGGTCCACCACAGTGACAGTGGCGCCGAGGCGAGCGGCCACGAGGGCGGCTTCGTAGCCGCCGGGGCCGCCACCGATAACAACGACTGAAGAGGTTCGTCCGATCACCCGAGATATCCAATCATCAATGCGCTGACCGGATCGGGCGCGACCGGTCTAGAGTGCCCCGGGTGAGCCCTTCTCTTGATCTCGCTGCCCTCGCCGATCCCACCGATCCAGGCACCGACCCGTTCGCGCTAGCGCACGCAGCCGCTGCCGTTATCGCTGAGCGCACGCAGGTCGCGCGCCACGACGTCGCCCTTGTCCTCGGGTCGGGGTGGGGTCAAACCGCCGATCTCGTCGGCGAGACCTGCACCACCATCGACAACGCGGACGTGCCGGGGTTCCAGAAGGCTGCGGTCGCGGGCCACTCGGGGTCGATGCGGTCGGTGACGATCGGCGACACGGGTGCGCGCGCGCTCGTTTTCGGCACGCGCACACACTTTTACGAAGGCCGCGGTGTCCGCGCGGTCGTGCACGCGGTGCGCACAGCCAAGGCCGCCGGCTGCCACACCATCGTCCTCACCAATGGCTGCGGCGGACTGAACCCCGCGTGGGCCCCCGGCACGCCCGTGCTCATTCGCGACCACATCAACCTCACCGCCACCTCACCCATTGAGGGCGCGAACTTCGTCGACCTCACCGACCTCTACTCGGCGCGGCTGCGCGAGCTCGCCCGCACGGTCGACGCTGACCTCGACGAAGGGGTCTACGTGCAATTTCGTGGGCCGCATTACGAAACACCAGCCGAGGTGCAGATGGCCAAGATCCTCGGCGGAGATCTCGTCGGGATGTCTACGACCTTGGAGGCGATCGCGGCACGGCAGGCCGGCTTGGAGGTCCTCGGGATTTCGCTCGTGACCAACCTCGCGGCCGGCATCTCGGACGTTCCGCTCTCCCATGAAGAAGTCCTCGACGCCGGCACGGCAGCGGCCGAGCGCTGCGGTCGGCTGCTGTCGCAGGTCGTCGTGCGCATCGCCGAGGCCCACGCGAGCGCGGACAAAGCGACGGACAACCCCGAGTGAGTATGCCGTCCGCCCCAGACCAAGCCGCGCTGCTCGCCCAGGCTCGGGCGTGGGTTCACGACGACCCTGACCCGGTCACCCGCGACGAGCTCACTGCGGTCATCGAGGCGGTGGGTGCGGGATCGGGAGAGGCTCTCGCTGACCTCGCTGACCGGTTCGTCGGCATGCTCGAGTTCGGAACGGCAGGCCTGCGCGGCGCGATCGATGCCGGACCCAACCGGATGAACCGCGCGGTCGTCATCCGGGCGGCAGCGGGGCTCACGGCATACCTCAAGCACGACCTGCCGACCGAGCTTGGTGGGCCCAAAGCCACCCCGATTGTCGTCATCGGGTTCGACGCCCGGCATCGCTCCGCGGACTTCGCCCGCGACACCGCGGCGGTCGTCACCGCCGCCGGGGGACTCGCGCTCCTTCTCCCGCACGTCCTGCCGACGCCAGTGCTCGCGTTTGCGATCCGTCATCTGGGGGCTGACGCGGGCGTCATGGTCACCGCGAGCCACAACCCGCCGCAAGACAACGGATACAAGGTGTACCTCGGGGACGGGTCGCAAATCGTCCCGCCTGCTGACGCGCAGATCGCGGCGCGGATCGCTGAGGTGACGTCGGTCGCTGATGTCCCCCGAGCCGACTCCGGCTGGCAAACCGTGTCGGAGAAGCTCGTGGCCGACTATTTGGTCGCGGTCGCCGCGATCATCGATGCCGCGAGCCCTCGTGACGTCGCCGTCGTGCACACCTCGCTGCACGGCGTGGGCAATGACACTCTGGTCGCGGCCTTTGCGCGGGCAGGCTTTCCCGCCCCCCACGTCGTCGAGAGTCAAGCGCAACCCGATCCTGACTTCCCCACCGTCGCCTTCCCCAACCCGGAGGAGGCCGGCGCTATCGATGCCGCGCTTGCCCTTGCAGCGGAGGTCGAGCCCGATGTCGTCATCGCCAACGACCCCGATGCCGACCGCTGCGCGGTCGCGGTGCGCGACCGGCATACCGGCTGGCGGATGCTCCGAGGCGACGAGGTCGGCGTCCTTCTGGGAGCGCACATACTGGCGCGAGGTGTTCCCGCTGGTAGCGTGTTCGCCAACTCCATCGTGTCCTCGCGGATGCTCGCTGCCATCGCGCGCGCTCACGGGGTGGCGCATGAGGAGACCCTGACGGGGTTCAAGTGGATCGCCCGGGTGCCGGGGTTGGCGTACGGCTACGAAGAGGCGCTGGGTTACTGCGTGGCGCCGTCGGTGGTGCGGGACAAGGACGGCGTGTCGGCCGCCCTGCTCATCGCCGAACTCGTCGGGCTGCTCAAAGCACGGGGCGCCACTCTGCTCGACCTGCTCGATGAACTCGCCGTGGCGCATGGCGTCCACGCGACCGATGCCTTCTCGGTGCGGGTCTCAGACCTCGCGCTGATGCCGGCTCTCATGGCGCGGCTTCGGGCAGAGCGGCCCTCGTCGGTGGCTGGGATCGGCGTGACCCGGATTGATGACCTCGCCGAGGGCGACGGCGGGCTCCCGCCGACTGACGGGCTGCGGTATTTCCTTGCGGACGGGTCTCGGTCAATCGTGCGCCCATCAGGGACCGAGCCCAAGGTCAAGGTCTACCTGGAAGCCATCGAGCCCGTGGCCGGCTCCGGTGATCTGACCCGGGCGCGCGCGGCCGCCGCGGCACGCCTTGCGGCGATCCGCACGGACTTCGAGGCGCGCACCCAGATCTGAGGGTCAGCCCCGGATCAGGACAACGAGCCACGCCACAGCAGGGACGATGACGAGCGCAAGGTCCAGCGCATCCCAGCGGCGGCAGACGGTGGCCGAAGCGGACTGAGGTGGCAGGGCGCCTTTCTGGCGGAGGTCCTGCCACTCGGCATACAACTGCTCGACGAATACGGCTGCGGGGCCAGCGGAGGTGGGCAGGGACCCAGGAAGGGGTTCCGGCGCGGCAGATGCGGTCTCGTTGAGGCGCTCCCTGTGAGCGCCCGACGAGAAGGCGCCGATCACGCCGGATCCGGTGCGGCGCTTGATCTTTGCCGCGATGGCCCACGATTTGATGGCTTGGTCGCCGGCATAGATGACCAGGTTCCATTGGCTGCTCACGTCTTCATAGGCAGGCCAAGGAATGACATGGCGCCGGAAGGGATTGTGGACCGTGATCTCCGTCATCGTCAGCCGCATGAACGGACGCACGAGCACGACAACGAGCAATGCCGCCGCAAGCACCAAACCCATCACGAAAGCCGGTCCTGCATCGAGAGAGGTCACGGCCCCGAGAAGAAAGAGGGCTGACCCCACCCCGCCCAACACCGCGCTGCCCTTGGGGCGCAGGACGAAGTCCGCCGACCGGGCAGCATCGGTAGCTTCTGGGACGTGGTCATCGCTCATGGCGCGGTCATCATTGCACGGCCCTAGACTCACTGCGGTGACCACCGTTGCCCACGATCTGCCGCCCGTCAGCGATAACGCCGCGCTGACCCGCTGGCTGCACGGCTTGCCCGGCGTCGACCAGGTCGGCCTCGAAGCCCGAGCCGCCGGCCTGAGCACCCGATCGATCAAGACCACATCCAAGGCATGGGCGATCGACACGGCGATCTCGATGATCGACCTGACCACCCTCGAAGGCGCCGACACGCCGGGCAAGGTTCGCTCGCTTTGCGCTAAGGCTCTCGTCCCCGACCCGAGCGACCCCACGACCCCGCGCCCCGCAGCGATCTGCGTCTATGGCGACCTCGCGCACGTGGCCCGAGAAGCCTTGGGAGACAGTGGGATTCACGTCGCTGCTGTCGCCACTGCCTTTCCGTCAGGACGCGCGAGTATGCCGGTCAAGCTCGCCGACACGCGTGACGCGGTCGCAGGTGGCGCCGACGAGATCGACATGGTGATCGACCGGGGCGCCTTCCTCTCCGGGCGCTATCTCCAGGTGTTCGAGGAGATCGTCGCCGTCAAGGAAGCCTGCCGGAGGCCCGACGGCACGTCGGCTCATCTCAAGGTCATCCTTGAGACAGGTGAGCTCGCGACCTACGACAACGTCCGGCGCGCGTCTTTCCTCGCCATGCGGGCAGGCGGCGACTTCATCAAGACCAGCACCGGCAAGGTTGCTCCGGCAGCCACCCTGCCGGTCACCCTGCTCATGCTCGAAGCCGTGCGTGACTGGCGCGAACTGACGGGGGTGCAGATCGGCGTCAAGCCTGCAGGCGGCATCCGGACCACCAAGGATGCGATGAAATACCTCGTCACCGTCAGTGAAATCGCTGGGCCCGACTGGCTCACCTCCGACTGGTTCCGGTTCGGCGCCTCCGGGCTGCTCGGCGACCTCCTGCTCCAACGCCAGAAGCTCGCGACCGGCGCTTACTCCGGCTCTGACTACGTCTCGATCGACTAAAGGGATCTGGAATGCCGACCTTTGACTATGCCCCAGCCCCCGAGTCTCGCTCGGTGGTGACGATCGCCAACTCCTACGGCCTGTTCATCAACGGCGAGTTCAACGATGGCCACGGGACGCCCTTTGACACCATCAACCCCGCCACCGAAGAGGTCCTCGCGCAGGTGAGCGAAGCCTCCACAGCGGACGTGGACCGCGCGGTCAAAGCCGCGCGGACGGCATACGAGACGGTGTGGTCGCGCCTGTCGGGTGCCGACCGCGGCAAGTACCTCTTCCGGATCGCCCGACTCCTGCAAGAGCGCGCGCGCGAGTTCGCGGTCCTGGAGACGCTCGACAACGGCAAACCGATCAAGGAAAGCCGCGACGTCGACCTCCCGCTCGCGGCGGCGCACTTCTTCTACCACGCGGGCTGGGCCGACAAGCTGGAGTATGCCGGGCTGGGCCCGGCGCCGCGTCCCGTCGGGGTCGTCGGCCAGATCATCCCGTGGAACTTCCCCATGCTCATGCTCGCGTGGAAGGTCGCCCCGGCGCTGGCCTGCGGCAACACCGTCGTCCTCAAGCCGGCCGAAACCACTCCCCTGACCGCCCTGCTTTTCGCGGAGATTTGCCAACAGGCCGACCTGCCCCCCGGTGTTGTCAACATCGTCACCGGCGCGGGTGCGACGGGTCAGGCGATTGTCGAGCACCCGGACGTCGACAAGATCGCTTTCACCGGGTCCACGGAGGTCGGCAAGCTCATCGCCCGCACGATCGCCGGCACCCGCAAGCGCGCCACTCTCGAACTCGGCGGCAAGGCCGCCAATATCGTCTTCGACGACGCGGCCATGGATCAGGCGGTTGAGGGCATCGTCCGCGGGATCTTCTTCAACCAAGGGCACGTCTGCTGCGCTGGGTCGCGGTTGCTCGTCCAAGAGTCGGTGCACGATGACCTCGTCCATCGGCTGCAGCGTCGCCTGGCGACGATCCGCGTGGGCGACCCCATGGACAAGAACACCGACCTCGGTGCGATCAACTCGGCTACTCAGCTGGCCCGTGTGACCGACATGGTCGCCGTCGGTGAGGCCGAGGGCGCGCACCGCTGGAGCCCGGTATGCGAGTTGCCGAGTCGCGGATTCTGGTTCGCCCCAACGATTTTCACCGGCGTCTCGCAGGCTCATCGCGTCGCACAGGAAGAGATCTTTGGTCCGGTGCTGTCAATCATCACCTTCCGCACCCCCGCGGAGGCGGTGGCCAAGGCCAACAACACGCCCTACGGTCTGTCGGCAGGCATCTGGACCGAAAAGGGCTCCAAGATCCTCTGGATGGCCGACCAACTTCGCGCAGGAGTGGTGTGGGCCAACACCTTTAACCAGTTCGATCCCACGTCACCGTTTGGCGGGTTCAAGGAATCCGGCTACGGACGCGAGGGCGGCCGGCACGGCCTCGAGGGGTACGTCACGACGGGAGGCGCGCGATGAGCGAGCGAGTCGAGGTCCGCAAGACCTTCAAGCTGTACATCGGCGGCGCCTTCCCCCGCAGCGAGTCCGGTCGCTCGTATGCCGTCCACGCCGCCCCGCGCAGTGGTCGCAGCACGAGCAGCGGCAGCAACACTGGCGCGTTCCTCGCTAACGCCGCGATGGCCTCCCGCAAGGACGCTCGCGACGCGGTCGTGGCCGCGCGCAAGGCCCAGCCGGGCTGGGCGGAGGCCACGGCATACAACCGCGGTCAAGTCCTCTATCGCGTGGCTGAAGTGATGCAGGGACGCTCGGCACAGCTGGTCGACGAGGTCGCTGCCGCGGAGGGTCTCAGTGCGGCTAAGGCGGCTCTGTCGGTCGACACGGCCATCGACCGATGGGTCTGGTATGCCGGGTGGGCCGACAAGCTGGCCCAGGTCGTCGGCGGTCTCAACCCGGTCGCCGGCCCGTTCTTCAATATCTCTGCCCCTGAGCCGACCGGCGTCGTGGCAATCCTTGCGCCGCAACAGAGTTCGCTGCTCGGGCTGGTGTCAGTCATTGCCCCCGTCATCGTGTCTGGCAACACGTGCGTTGTCGTCACCAGCCAGGACCGCCCGCTGCCGGCGGTCACCCTCGGCGAAATCCTGGCCACGTCAGATGTTCCCGGTGGAGTGGTCAACCTGCTCACCGGCGTCACCGCCGAGATGGCGCCCTGGCTGGCTTCACACCGCGACGTCAACGCGATCGACCTCACTGGCGCAGCGGATGCCTCAAACGTCAGCTGGGGCGAGTTGGAGGCTGCTGCGGCCACCAATCTCAAGCGCGTTCGCCGGCCAGCTGGCGAGGCGGAGGCTGCCGTCGAGCCCGATTGGCGCCTCACCCCCGACCTCTCGCGCATGACGGACTTCCTCGAAACCAAGACGGTCTGGCACCCCAAAGGTCGTTGATCTATGGCCGCCCAGGCACAGGTCATTCTTCTGACGGGACCCTCGGGGGCTGGCAAGTCGCGCCTTGCGCATCGGCTGCAGACGGCATACGGATGGCCGATCGTGCGCTTGGACGACTTCTACCGCGACGGTGACGAGCCCGAGCTCCCCCAGGTCGCCCTGGGTGGCGAGCCCATCACCGATTGGGACCATCCGGGGGCGTGGAACGCTGCGGACGCAATCGCGGCACTGGCCGCCCTCGTGACTGTCGGTGAGGCGGAGGTTCCGCGCTATGACATCGCGCAGTCGCGCCGGGTGGGAACACACCGCGTGCTGCTCGGCGACGCGACGATCGTCATCGCCGAAGGGATCTTTGCCGCGGAAATCGCCCCTGACCTGCGTGACCTCGGTCTGCTCTCGAGGGCGTTTTGCGTCACGCACGGGCGGTGGGGCAACGCCGCGCTGCGCCTCGTGCGGGATCTCAAGGAACACCGCAAGAGCCCCGTCATCCTGCTTCGGCGAGGTCTCTCGCTGTTTCGACGCGAGCCGGTGATTGTGGATCGTGCGCGTGGTTTGGGTGCCGCGTGCCTGCCGCCTCGGCGAATCGAAACCGAGATCGCGCGCGCGCTCGGCGCGAGCCTGTCGCCTGCGCCTGATACGTTCGGGCCGTTGAGCGACAGCGCGCCGGACAGGGGGCCGCGATGAGTGGATTCGGGCCGCCACCTGGCGCGCCCGCCGAGGTCCGACGCCCGGGCCGAGCGGGCTATCTCGCGCCCGGCCGCGAGCTCATGGACCCAGCGGCACGACGCCGGTATGCCGTGTCCGTCAGCGCGCGACCCGGCATCATCTCGCTGGCGCCATTTGGTGTGTCCGACGTTATCGACGGCTCGATCAAACACGTCCGCCGCAACCCTGGCCCGATTGTCGGTGCGGCGGCACTCACGGTCGCAGCCGCCATGCTGCCGGCCATGGTGCTCTCGGCGATCATTTTTGCCGGAAGTTGGCGGCGCACGTCTGGTCTGGCCATCGTCGCGAATGATTTCTTCCTGTCAACGGCCGTCAGCACGGCTGGGGTGGCCATCGCGATTCTCACTCTTGGGGGCGTCTTGGCACCGGCCGTCTTGGACGCGGCTCTCGGGCAGCGGATCTCGAGCGACGGACTGTGGCGTCGCGTTCGGCCGCGCCTGCTGCCCCTGATCGGCTCGCAGCTGCTGGTCGGCGTAGTCATCTCCGTCCCCATCGTGATCAGCGTTGTGCTCGTTGTCCTGGCCGCAAGCGGTGGCAGCGACGCGGTCGCGGTCTTGTCCGCGATCTTCCTACTGCCCGCAGCGAGTGTGGTCTCGCTGTGGCTGCTCGGCCGGACTGTGTTGTCAGCACCGGCTCTCATGCTCGAGCAACTCAGCCCGATTGGGGCGCTCAGGAGAGCGTGGCACCTCACCCGCGGTCGCTTTTGGCGCGTCCTCGGGAGCCAGATCTCCGTGGGTTTGCTGGCCTTCGTGATCTTCTGGTTTGTCCAGCTGCCGCTCTATCTCGTCCTCCGGCTGTTTGTGGACATGCTTGACCTTGGGGCTCGGATGACCGAATCGGCTGCCTCACTGACCTTCACTCTCGCCACGCTCGGGGCTGGGTCGATCGTGACGCCAGTCGTCGCGTCAGCCACGGTGCTGCTATACGTCGATACGCGGATGCGTGCCGAAGGCTTTGATCTGCATCTCCGCCGGCTCGCCGCGGGGGCGACCCCATGATCGGCCGACTGGATCCATCAGCCCCCGAGGCCCGGCAGTGGCTCAGCGACGAGCTTGCCAAGGCCGACTACCAAGACACTCGGTCACTCTTGGAGCGCTTCTTCTCCTGGCTGCAGAGCCTCCTGAATCGCGCCACCCCGACATCGAGCAACCCCGAGGGCTACACCGTCCCCCAATGGCTGATTGCAGCGCTTGTGGTCCTCCTCATCGCAGCGCTGGCCCTGCTCGCCAGTCGCGTTCGCGCCGAACGACGCGCGGCACAAGACTCCATGGGACCCGTGCTCGGAGGGCTCGATCTCACGTCAGCCCAGTTCCGAGCCCGGGGTGAGCAGGCACTCGCCGAGCGACGCTGGTCGGACGCAGTGCTGGAGTTCACCCGGGCCCTCGCGCGGGGGGCGGCCGATCGCACGCTCATCCACGATGCACCATCGCTCACGGCCCACGAGATCGGCAGTGCCCTCAGCCCGGTCTTCCCCGCCGACGCCGGTGAGATTCGGCGCGCCATGGATCTCTTCGACGGCGTGTGTTACGGAGGACACCGAGCGTCGGAGACCGAGGCGCTCTCGGTCCGCGATCTTGACCGCACGCTGGCCGATCGGCGCCCGGTGCTCGCGGAGGCGGCGATATGACCATCGCACCCGCAACGACGCCATCGACGGCAACACCCGAAGCTCAGCCGACGGACCTCGCTCCCTCACCCCGTCGCACGGTCGTGCGAGTCTTGGTGAGCCTCGCCGCCCTTGCGGTTGCCGCGGTCGCCCTCACCTGGAGTGGTTCGTCGGCAGAAGTAAAGGCGGCATACCACCCCCAAAATCCCACCGCCAACGGATCCCAGGCCCTCGCACGCGTCCTCGCCAGCCACGGCATCACGGTCGACATCGTCACCGGCGAGGCCGCCCTCCGTGAGGCGAAGGTCGACGGCACGACGACTCTCGTCGTGACTGACACCTCGCAACTACGCGACGCCACCATTGCGAGCCTCGACCAGGCAGCGCGCAACGCTGGTCGGGTCGTGCTCGTCAATCCCGGCGTCCGGGTCCTGCGGACGTTGGCACCCGACGTCGGCCAGCGGAGCTTCTCGGCCAACGGCTCCCTCGTCGCTGCGTGCGACGCCGATGACATCCGGCGGGGCGAGTCCATCAGCCGTGCCCAAAGCGCCTACCGAGCCTTTGGCACCGCGCGCGCCGGTGACACCTGCTTCATGGACAACCTGTATGCCGTGTACCTCCAGGTCGAGAACAACGCGACACGCCGGCCGAGCACTATCCTCATCGGCAGCACCGACCTCATCGTGAACTCACGCATCACCAACGCCGACAATGCTGGCATCGCCGTGCGCGCGATGGGTCACCTGCCGCGCGTCGTCTGGTACGTCCCCGACCTTCGTGACGCCCCAGTTACGAGTGGCGGAGCAGATCGTCAGCTCGCTCCTCCGTGGCTCTCGCCCATGCTCGTGTTAGCTGCCTTCGCCTTCGGTGGCGTGATGCTGTGGCGCGGTCGCCGACTCGGTCGGCTCGTCCGCGAACCGCTCCCCGTCGTGGTCCGCGCCATCGAAACCACCGAAAGCCGAGGTCGGCTCTATCGCAAGGCCCGCGACGGAGCCCGGGCATCGAGCGTCTTGCGCGAGGCCACGATGCGCCGGCTCACGGCATACCTTGGGCTGCCCCCAGCGAGCCGACCTGACGCCGTCATCGCGGCCGTAGCAGCGGCCTCCCCCCGGACGCCCGAAACCGTGGCGTGGCTTCTCACGGGACCACCTGCAAGCTCAGAATCCGAGATGCTGACCCTGGCTGCTGACCTTGCCGCCCTGGAGAAGGAGATCCGCCGCTCATGACCGCAACCCCACCCGCCGCGCCCCCCACAGCTCCGGTTGATTCTGCTGGTGCTCGGGACGCGCTGCTGGCCGTGCGCGCCGAAGTCGCCAAGGCCGTCGTCGGCCAGGATGCCGCTGTCACCGGCATCATCATCGCGTTGCTGTCGCGTGGCCACATCCTGCTCGAGGGTGTGCCCGGGGTTGCCAAGACCTTGCTGGTGCGCTCCGTGGCTGCCGCGCTGGCCGTCGAGACGACCCGTGTGCAGTTCACACCCGACCTCATGCCGGGCGACATCACCGGATCTCTGATCTTCGATCAGCACACGTCGAGTTTCTCCTTCCGCGAGGGGCCGGTGTTCACCAACCTCCTGCTCGCCGACGAGATCAACCGCACTCCCCCCAAGACGCAGGCGGCGCTGCTGGAGGCCATGGAGGAACGCCAGGTCAGCATCGACGGGCAGCCACGGCCGTTGCCGGTGCCCTTCCTCGTTGCGGCCACCCAGAACCCCGTGGAATACGAAGGCACCTATCCGCTGCCCGAAGCCCAGCTCGACCGCTTCCTGCTGAAGGTGGTCTTGCCGGTGCCACCTCGCGGCGAGGAGATCGAGATCCTCGGTCGCCACGCTCGCGGGTTTGACCCTAAGAACCTTGCTGGAGCAGGGATTTCGGCCGTTGCCGGACCTGCTGACCTCGCTGCTGGTGCCGCTGCGGTGCGCCAAGTGGGGATCTCACCGGAGGTCGCGGGCTACATCGTCGATATCGCGCGGGCCACCCGCCAGTCCCCCTCGCTCTCCCTTGGCGTCAGCCCACGTGGCGCGACAGCCCTGCTGGCGACGTCACGGGCGTGGGCGTGGATGAGCGGTCGTACCTTTGTCACGCCAGACGACGTCAAGGCGCTCGCCCACGCCACGCTCGCGCACCGCGTCACGCTGCGGCCCGAGGCTGAGCTCGAAGGCGTCAACGTGGCCTCCGTGCTCGCCACCGCCATCGGCTCGGT
Organism: Actinomycetales bacterium; assembly: GCA_016715285.1. GTDB lineage: Bacteria > Actinomycetota > Actinomycetes > Actinomycetales > Dermatophilaceae > Phosphoribacter > Phosphoribacter thorii. The sequence continues at coordinate 82,028 of JADKAO010000005.1, forward strand.
CCCGGTCCCGCGCTAGATCGGCAGACCATCCCATGGCCGTGAGTGGACGCTTTGCCCTGCTGATCCTGGCGGGTGCCGTGCCGGTGGCGTTCGAGCCAACCCGGCGCACCGTCTTGCTCTGGGTGCTGATGTGCTGTGCCGTCGCCGCCATCGATGCGTTCCTGGCGGCCTCACCGCGCCGCCTCGTCATCACCCGCGAGCCACTCGGCGCGATCCGCCTCGGCGAAGCAACTCGCTCATCATTGCTGGTGACCAACCCCACGAAGCGTCGGTTACGAGGACAATTGCGGGACGCGTGGCAGCCGTCTGCGGGGGCGGTGAGCGACCGGCATACCCTCGCCATCCCCCCGGGTGAGCGGCGGCGCATCACCACGTCCCTGCGGCCTACCCGACGCGGTGATCGGTGGGCCGACCGCGTGACGATCCGGGCTTTTGGTCCGTTGCGCCTCGGCGCGCGCCAGCGATCCCTCGAGATCGATGGTGTGGTGCGGGCGCTGCCGCCGTTTGAGTCCCGCAAGCACTTGCCATCACGGCTGGCCTCCCTCCGACAAATCGACGGTCGGTCGGCGGTGCGCACGCGTGGGCAGGGCACCGAGTTCGACTCGCTGCGTGACTATGTCGATGGCGACGATGTTCGCTCGATCGACTGGCGGGCCACCGCCCGGCGACGCAATGTCGTCGTGCGCACCTGGCAACCCGAGCGCGACCGGCGCGTCGTCCTCGTCCTCGACACCTCCCGCACGTCGGCGGCTCGCATCGGCGACATGCCCCGCCTTGACGCCGCCATGGACGCTGCGCTCTTGCTCGCTGCGCTGGCGTCCCGGGCGGGCGACCGGGTCGACCTGCTAGCCGGTGACCGCTGGGTGCGCGCCCGCGTCTCCGCGTCGGCCAACCGCACCACCTTGCTCAACGACCTGGTCGAAGCCATGGCACCGCTTGACCCCGCGCTGCTCGAAGCCTCGTGGCCTACCCTTGCGACCGCGATCGCCGACATCACCCGTCGCCGCGCGCTCGTCGTCCTGCTCACTCCGCTCGACCCGGCCGCGATCCGCGAGTCCATGCTCCCCACGCTCGTCTCGCTCACGCGCCACCATCGGGTCGTCATCGCGTCTGTCACCGACCCAGCGCTTGCCGCCATGGCGGCCACACGGGAGACGACTGCGGACGCGTATGCCGCGGCCGCAGCCGAGCGCACGGCATACCTGCAAGACCGCACGGCCGAGATGGTGGGGCGGCTGGGAGTCGACGTCGTGACCGGGTCGCCGGAGGAGCTGCCACCGCGGCTCGCCGATCACTACCTCATGCTCAAGGCGGCTGGGCTGCTCTAGGCCACGGTGGGGAGCACGTCGCCCTGGTCCACCTGGGCGACGTCACCGGTGTGGCCGCGGCGGGCGGCATACCGACCGAGGGTGAACACGTAGGTGAAGAAGACCGCCTCGGCGAGCACCCCGATGCCGATCCGTGCCCACGTCGGCAGCGGCGAGGGGGTTACGAAGGCCTCGATGACGCCCGAAATGAACAGCACGACGATCAGACCCAACGCGACCGACATGGCGGCCCGTCCTTGCGCGGCGACAGCGTTGACCCGGCTCATCGGACCTGGATCGATCCACGCCCAGAAGATGCGCAGGCCCACCCCGGCGGCGACGAAGACGGCGGTGAGTTCCAGAAGTCCGTGCGGCAGGATCAGGCCGAAGAAGAGCGACGCCCGGTCATAACGCCACATCAACGCTCCGATGATCGCGAGGTTGAGGATGTTGTTCCAGAGCAGGTAGAGCACCGGCAGCCCCAGCACCCCAAAGGTGATGCACAGGGCCGACACCCAGGCGTTGTTGGTCCACACCTTGAACGCGAAGCTGCCTGCGGCGTACTCGCTGTAGTAGCTCTCGAAGTCGTGGGTGACCAGTTGCTCGATCTCGGCGGGGGTGGCCAGGGTCGACTCGAACTGGGGGTTGACGTAGAAGTACCACCCGACCACGAAGGCAACGAGGATGTTGACCGCCATCGCCACGAGCCACCACCGCCGCGTCCGATACAGGGCGGCGGGGAAGGTCGAGACGAAGAAGGTGCCGATATCCGACCACGCCATCGTCCGAGTCCCCACGGCGCGTGACCGAGCGCGTGCGAGCAGGGACGAGAGCTGCGAGACGACAGCCGGTTCCGGTGTGGTGGAGCGGATTTCGGAGAGGTGGGTCGCGCAGCGCTGATAGAGATCGAGGAGTTCGTCGGCCTCTTCGCCACTCAGCGCGCCGCGCTGCGACACGAGGGCCTCAAGGCGAAGCCACTCATTCGCATGAGCGGTGACGTAGGCGTCCAGGTCCACGCGGTTACTGTATGCCGTGTGGAGCGTTCGATCGCGACTATCGGTGTCACCGAAGACGACCTCGTCACCGGCGAGGCCGTTGCGCTTGACCTGCCGCACGCGTCGATTGGCTTACGGATTCTGTCTCGCGTAATCGACCTCGTGGTGCTCCAGGTCGCTGGCGGCGTTGTCATCACGCTCGGCGGCATCCTCGCCAGCAGCTTCGACGATGCCGTGGCGAGCGCCATCATGCTCATCACGGTGGTCCTCGTCATGGTGGGGTATCCCGTGGCGATGGAGACGCTCACGCGCGGGCGGACGATCGGCAAGCTCGCCGCCGGGCTGCGGGTCGTGCGCGACGACGCTGGGCCGATTACCTTCCGTCATGCCCTCACGAGGGGCATGGTCGGGATCCTGGAGCTCAACCTGCTCGGCGGCATACCTGCCGTCGTGAGTGCCGTCCTCAGCCCCCGAGGCAAACGGCTCGGTGACGTGGCGGCGGGCACCTATGTCATCCGTGAGCGGGGACGCGGTGCGATGCCACCCCCGGTGCCGATGCCACCACACTTGGCCATGTGGGCGACGAATGCCGACTTTGGCAAGATCCCCGACGGAATCGCTGCCGCTGTCCGGAGCTTCCTGCCGGCCGCGTTCTCGATGGACCCGGTCGCGCGCGAGCAACGCGGCCGCGAGCTCCTCGACGAGGTGATGCTCTCGGTGTCACCTCCCCCACCTCCAGGCAACCATCCCGAATACGTCCTCGCTGCCGTCGTGGCCGAACGTCGCCGCCGCGACTACGACCGGCTCATGCGCGAGGCGGCGTTGCGGTACCGACTGGCGCCCCAGGACTAGGTCCGGTCAGGAGTCAGCAGCCCAGCGCGGCATACCCCGGCTTGATCGTCTCGTTGATGATCGCGAGGCGTTGGTCGAAGGGGATGAACGCGGACTTCATGGCATTGATGGTGACCCACCGCAGGTCGGCCATCGTCCACCCGGCGTCGTCGATCAGCTGCTTAGCCTCCTGCGACATGCACGTGTTGCTCATGAGTCGGTTGTCGGTGTTGAGGGTGACGCGGAACAGGAGCTTGGCGAGCAAGGTGATGGGGTGCAGCGCGACGCTCGGCGCCGCCCCGGTTTGGACATTGCTCGTGGGGCACAGTTCGAGCGGAATGCGGGCATCGCGCACATAGGAGGCCAGGCGCCCGAGCCGCACCGTCGACAGGTCGATCTCCGCGAGGCTGCGTAGGTGGTTCTTTTCGGCCATCCGCAGCCATAAGGGGGCCGCGACGCCGTCGATGGCAATGTCGTCGACGATCCGCACGCCGTGACCGAGCCGGTCGGCGCCGCAGTACTGGATCGCCTCCCAGATGCTCGGCAAGCCGAAGGCCTCGCCCGCGTGGATCGTGAAGTGGGCGTTCTCCCGGCGGAGGTACTCAAAGGCGTCGAGGTGGCGGGTGGGCGGGAAGCCCGCCTCTGCACCGGCAATGTCAAAACCAGCGACACCGTCGTCGCGATAGCGGACCGCCAACTCGGCGATCGCGGTGCTGCGCGCGGCATGCCGCATCGCCGTCAGGAGGGCGGTGATGCGGATGGAATGACCAGCCGCAGCTGCCTCGGCCTCGCCTTCGCGGAACCCGGCATTGACTGCCTCGACGACCTGCTCCAAGGTCAGCCCGCCAGCGATGTGCTGCTCTGGGGCATAACGGCTTTCGGCATAGACGACGCCATCCGCAGCGAGGTCAAGGACGCATTCGCGGGCGACCCTGCGCAGCCCGGCTTCGGTCTGCATCACCGCGACGGTATGCCGGAACGTCTCCAGGTAGCGCACGAGCGACCCGCTGTCGGCGGAGTCGCGGAACCACGTCTGGAGCGCGGCGGCAGATCGCTCTGGGAGCTCTGGCAGGTCGGTATAGCCGACCTCGTCGGCGATCTCAAGGACCGTCTGCGGGCGAACTCCGCCGTCGAGGTGATCGTGCAGGAGAACCTTGGGTGCGGCGACCACGTCAGCGGTCGTGGGCACGGAGAGTGTCACGCGGTCAGTCCTCGCGATGTGCGGTCTCGGGGGTGAAGGCCGGCAGGCACACCGCGACGTACTCGGCACCGAGCGGACCGGCGCTGTACTGCACTCGCTCCCCCGCCTTGGTCACGATCGACTGGCCAGCCTTGGCTTCATACCGCTGTCCGTCGCAATCGACGATGACCGCACCCCGCACGACGATGGTGATCTCGTCGAACTCCGGTGTCTGATAGGGCTCTTCCCAGCCCGCCGGGGCGAGCATGTGGGCAATCGAGACCTCAGCGGTGTGGGTCGACGCCTGCCCCACATGCTCGTTGATGACCTTGCCCCCGGGCACCGGGATCTGGACTGGATCTGTGATGACGTGCGGCATCCTCGCACTCTAGTGCGCGGCCACGCCCGACGCGATGTCCGCCCGCCCGTCCTGGTCCGGGGTGAGGTGGCGGTGCAGTTCGAGGAACATCAGCGCAGCCAACGCGGTCCCGCCCACCACTGCGACCACCCACCAGCCAGCTTGCTGGTTGCCAAGCAGGAGCCCCGCGGACGCCGGCCCAATGACGCCAGCGACGGTCCAGACCATGGACTGGAAGGAGTTGTAGCGACCACGCAAATGCTCGGGCGCGAGGTCGTTCACGACAGCTGGCGCGACCGGAGCCCACAGGGTCTCGCCTACACCAAACAGGCCCAGTCCGACGATCGCACACACGACCGCCGCGGTCTGATCGACCCGTCCGCTGAGCGCGATGACCACCCACGAGAATGACCACAGGGCGGCTGCTGCCGCGAGGAGTCGACTGCGGCTGCGACCGCCGATGAACCGCAAGGCGACGAGCTGGCCGAGGACGATAACCCCGGTGTTGGCGGCATACGCCCAGCCGAGGCGGTTCGCTGGCACCCCGCCAGTTTGCGTGGCGTATGCCGTGAAACCCGCCTCCATCTGCGCGTACCCGAAGGTGACGACGACGATCGACACGAGGACGAAGCGGAGCATGGTCCGGTCCGCCAGCACCTCGCGCCAGCCACCATCAGCGGGCGCCTCGTCGGGTGCCGTCGCGTCCGTAACTGACGCGAGCGATCCGGCGCTCCGAGGCAGCGTCAGGACGACAATGATGTACCCGACATACGACAGCGCGTCGATGAGATAGAGCAGCTGGAACGACGCGATCGAGGTGACGTCGATGATGACCGACGACACGATCCCGCCAATCCCGAACCCCGCGTTCATGAGCATGAACTGGATGCCGTAGGCGCGTTGCCGTTCGTCCTCCGGCACGAGCCGGGTCAGCATCGCTGTGGTCGCGGGATAGAGCCCCACCGTGCCGAGGCAGACGAGAGTCGCTACGACGACCGCCTGCCCGACGGTCGACACGTGTCCAATGAGATAGGTCGTGATCGCCTCGACGACCAGCCCAGCGAGCATGATCGGCCGTGGTCCGAACCGGTCAATGAGCGTGCCGCCGAACGGAGCCGCAATGAAGCTCACGATCCCCATCCAGGCAAAGATGAATCCGACTGTCTGAGTGGGGATCCCCCGCGCCTGCGACAAATAGACGTAGAGGAAGGGCATGGTCAGCCCCGTCCCCAGCGCGGAGAAGGCGATGCCGAGGATCAAGCGCCGCGCCAGGGGATGACTCACGATGAATCAGCCTGGCACGGCATACCGACAGCCAGCAAAGGGTTAAGTGCGCCTAGGCGATCCGGTCGATCACGAGCGGGAGGAGGTCGGGGCGCGAGCCTTCCGGCGCAATGAACGCCGCCCCCTCCAGCGCGGCCAGCGCTCGCTCAAAGCGCTCCGGAGTGTCGGTGTGCAGGGTCATGAGCCGCTCCCCCGCGCGCACCATCGCGCCCGGTTTGGCATGCAGCTCGATGCCGGCGCCCGCTTGCACCGGGTCCTCCTTGCGCGCTCGCCCCGCTCCGAGCCGCCACGCGGCGATCCCCACCTTGAGCGCGTCGAGCTGGGTCAGCACGCCGCTGCCCTCCGCAAGCACCTCATGCGTATGCCGTGCCACCGGCAGTGGGGCGTCCGGGTCGCCGCCTTGGGCCTGGATCATGCGCCGCCACACATCCATTGCGCGGCCATCCTGCAGCGCCTTAGCGGGGTCGACGTCGGGGCGACCCGCTGCGGCGAGCATTTCGCGGGCCAGCACGACAGTGAGCTCGACGACATCTGCGGGGCCGCCGCCGGCCAGCACCTCGAGCGACTCACGGACCTCCAGGGCATTGCCAGCGGTGAGCCCGAGCGGGGTCTGCATGTTGGTCACGAGGGCCACAGTGGTGACACCCGCGTCCTTGCCGAGACCGACCATCGTCGTGGCCAGCTCGCGCGCTCGATCGACCGACTTCATGAAAGCCCCTGAGCCAACCTTGACGTCGAGCACGAGCGCGCCGGTGCCTTCGGCGATCTTCTTGCTCATGATCGAGCTCGCGATAAGCGGGATCGCCTCCACTGTGCCGGTGACATCTCGCAGCGCGTAGAGCTTCTTGTCCGCGGGCGCGAGACCGGCCCCTGCCGCGCAGATCACTGCGCCGACGTCATCGAGTTGAGCCAACATCTGTTCGTTCGTCAGCGCTGCGCGCCACCCGGGGATGGCCTCCAGCTTGTCGAGAGTGCCGCCGGTGTGCCCAAGCCCGCGACCGGACAGTTGCGGCACCGCCACCCCGCACGCGGCGACGAGCGGTGCGAGCGGCAGCGTGATCTTGTCGCCGACGCCCCCGGTGGAGTGTTTGTCGGCGGTCGGCCGCGACAAGGACGAGAAGTCCATCCGCTCCCCCGACGCAATCATCGCGCCGGTCCAGCGAGAGATCTCCCGCGGGTTCATGCCGTTGAGGAGGATCGCCATCGCCAGGGCTGACATTTGCTCGTCGGCGACGACCCCGCGCGTATAGGCGTCGATGACCCAATCGATTTGCGGGTCGGTGAGTTCGCCCCGATCCCGTTTGGTGATGATGACGTCGACGGCGTCGAAGACTTCACTCACGATGACTCCTCGTGTCTTGCGGCCTCGGCCGCTGTGGCGAGGTCCTCCGGACCAAACGCTTGCGGCAGGACATCGCTCATGGGTAGGACCCCTTCCGGGGTCAACAGCAGGCACGTGGCCCCGCCGTGCTCCCACAGCAGTTGCCGACAACGCCCACACGGCATGAGTGGTATGCCGTGTCGCCCGACGCAGGCGACCGCCACGAGCCGGCCGCCGCCAGAGGCGGCCAGCTGCGACACCATCCCGCATTCGGCACACAAGCCGATGCCGTAGGACGCATTCTCGACGTTGCAGCCAGACACGATCCGACCGTCATCCACCAGGCCTGCGACCCCGACTGGGAAGTCGGAGTAGGGCGCGAAGGCGCGGTCGAGCATGGCGATCGCCTCGTCCCGGAGGCGATCCCAGTCGACCTCATGACCCATCAGCGGGCTTCGCCCTTGCGATAGACCTGACCGTCGGCCTTGGGCATGCGCAATCGCTGGGATGCGAAGGCAAGAACGAGCAAGGTGGCGACGTACGGGGTCATGCCGGTGAACTCGCGCGGCACGGCGCTCGTGAGGAAGAACCAGGCAAACGCGAGGACACCAGTGACGACGGGGACCACCCCGGTCAGTGGCTTGCCCTGACGGCGACGCACGATCTGCCAGATCCCCCAGACGATGAGGAAGATCGCGATCGGCAGGAGGTAGGCCCGGATCACGTCGCCGCGACCACGAAGATTGATGGCGTCGGTATACCCGAAAAGTGCTGCACCAGCGGTCAACCCTCCTGGTCGCCAGTTGCCGAAGATCATCGCTGCGAGACCGATATAGCCGCGCCCTGCCGTTTGTCCTTCGCGGTAGAGGTTGGAGGCCACCAACGCGAGGAAGCCGCCGCCGAGCCCCGCGAATCCGCCGGAGATGAGGACGGCGATGAACTTGTACTTGATGACGTTGACGCCGAGAGTCTCAGCAGCCTGAGGCGCCTCACCACAGGAACGCAACCGCAGGCCAAATGCCGTCCGCCACAGCACCCACCACGTGCCGATGACCAGGAGCACGGTGAGAATCGTGACGACCGACAGGTTGTTGACGAGCGCCCGCAGAATGCCTGCGATGTCGGCGAGCAGCCACGTGCCCGAGCGCTCCATCTCACCCAGGGCGTCGGCCGCCGGTGCGATCGTGAGCGCAGGGAAGGAATCAAGCGGGGGTGACTGTGTCTCGCCTCCACCTGGGAGGTTCTTGAACGTGCGGACCGCGAGATAGGAGGCGGCACCAGCGCCGAGGAGGTTGACCGCGACACCAGAAACGATGTGGTCGACGCCGAAGATCACCGTCGCAAGAGCGTGCACTGCACCACCCACGACGCCGAGCAGGATGGCGCCAAAGAGTCCAGCCCAGACTCCGTAGTAGTAGGCGAAGAACGCGCCGCCCCAGGTGCCGAGGATCATCATGCCCTCAAGTCCGATGTTGGCGACGCCAGCTCGCTCAGACCACAGACCGCCGAGGCCCGCGAGCAGGATCGGCATGGTGAGGCCGATCATCGCAGCCGTGGCGCCACTGGAGTCGATGTCGTTAGCGCCGGTGATGACGCGCAAGGTGGAGATCACGAGCAGACCGCCGCCGATGACGGCATACCAGAACCAGCGCGGTCGCTTGGCCTTGCGCTCGGGCGCCACGGGCGCCTCTACTACTCCAACGGCGAGGTTGGTGCTCATGCCGACACCTCCGCCGCGTCACGCTGGGTCTTGGCCTTCTCTGCGGCGAGAGCCGCAGCAACATTGCGTTGTTCGAGGGCGATATTGGCTCGACGAACCAGCTCGTAGGCGATCACGACCGACAGCACGATAACTCCTTGGATGACGCCGACCAGTCGATCTGACACGCCCGCATTGATCTGCAATCCGTTGGACTGCTGGTCGAGGAAACCCCACACGAGCGCTGCAAACGCCATGCCGAGGTGATGGTTACGGCCCAGCAGCGCCACCGCGATGCCGGCAAACCCGAGACCTGGCTGGAAGGTTGAGCCATACGCGTAGTCCTGTCCGAACAGCAACGGCATCCCGACAAGCCCGGCCACCGCGCCAGAGCAGATCATCGAGGTGAGCACCATCTTCTTGACTTCCACGCCACTTGCAACAGCCGCAGTCTCGGACCCACCGGTGGCGCGAAGATCAAACCCGAAGCGGGTCTTGTTGAGGACAAACCAATAAAGGAAGCCCACCAGGACGGCGAGAAACAGCAATCCATAGATTTCGCGTTGCTGCTCACCGATCGTGACCGGTATGCCGGGCACTCGCGAGGACTCCGGAAGCTTCTTCGTACTGCTGACGTTGCTGCCCTCGGCCGACATCGCGACCTTCTGCAGGAGGAATGCCACGAGGTAGGTTGCGATCGCGTTCAGCATGATCGTCGAGATCACCTCGGACACACCGCGCTTGACCTTGAGCCAGCCAGCGATGCCGGCCCATAGGGCGCCGGCACCCATCGCCACCACGAGGGAGACGATGATGTTGAGCCAACCTGGGAGCCAGGCTTGCCCACCAAAGGTCGCGGCGGCAAAGGCGGCGACGCGATACTGACCGTCCACACCGATGTTGAAGAGGTTCATCCGGAACCCGATGGCGACAGCGACGGCGGACAGGTAGAGCACTACGGCCGAGTTGCCGATCGCGATCAGCAGCCGTGGGTTAGGCACCTTCAGCAACTGCGCCCACACGTCGCCGACCGGGTCTCGAGCAATCAGCAGGATGATCGAGGTGACCACCATGGCGACCACGATCGAGAGGACCGGTGCTGCTGCCCCCATGAGGATTCTTCGCGGAGAGAGCTTCACTTGGTGTCCTCCTGCTCGCCGTGGCCATGTCCGTCGGCACCAGTCATTGCGGCACCGAGCTCTTCCCGTGTCACGACGTCGGGATCGAAGGGTGCTGAGAGACCACCGCGAAGGATGACCCGCAGCGTGTCGGAAAGCCCGACGAGTTCTTCCAGGTCTGCCGAGATGAGCAGGACAGCCATCCCCTCGCGTCTGGCCTTCTTGATGATCGCCCAAATGGACGCTTGGGCACCGACGTCGACGCCGCGGGTGGGGTGGGCAGCAATGAGGACGCGGGGTTGATGGCGCAGCTCCCGCCCAATGATGAGCTTCTGCTGATTCCCGCCTGACAACGAGCCCGCTGTCACCGTGATGGACGGAGTGCGGACGTCAAAATCATGGACGATCGCCTCGGTGTCGGCCTTGGCGGCCTTGGCGTCGATGAGTTGTCCCTTGACGTTGGGCGCCTGGGTCTGGTGACCGAGGATGACGTTTTCCCACAGGGGAGCTTCCAGCAGCAGCCCGTGCCGATGCCGATCCTCGGGGATGTAACCGACCCCGGCTTCGCGGATCTCGCGAACCTCCCAGTCAGAGATGTCCTTGTCATCGAGCCAGATCCGGCCAGAGGTTGGCTCTCGCATCCCCATGATGACCTCGACCAGCTCGGCCTGGCCGTTGCCCTCGACACCAGCTATCCCGACGATCTCCCCAGCGTGGATGGTGAGGCTGACGTTGTTGAGCACCTTGCGCTGCCCAACACCACCGTCGAGGTCGACTGCGTCAATCGTGAGAACAGCCTTATCGGTGACGGTGGATTCCTCGGTGCTGGGGTTAGGCAACGCAGACCCGACCATCAGCTCAGCGAGTTGCCGTGCCGTGGTCGTCTTCGGGTCAGCCGTCGCGACTGTCGTGCCGCGCCGGATCACCGTGATGTCATCGGCAACCGAGAGGACCTCGTCGAGTTTGTGCGAGATGAACATGACGGTCAGGCCCTCCGCCTTGAGCTCACGCAGGTTGTCGAAAAGCTCGGCAACCTCTTGCGGCACCAGGACAGCGGTGGGTTCGTCGAGGATGAGGATTTTGGCGCCGCGGTAGAGCACTTTGAGGATTTCGACGCGCTGCCGTGCCCCCACGCCCAGCACCTCCACGAGATCGTCGGGGTCAACGTCGAGCCCGTACTCCTTGGAGATCGATCGGATCTTCGCGCGTGCCCGATCACCAATGCCGTGCAATTTCTCGGCACCCAACACCACGTTTTCCAACACAGTCAGGTTGTCGGCCAGCATGAAGTGCTGGAAAACCATCCCAATGCCGGCGTCGATCGCGTCCGTCGGGGTCTTGAGGGCGACAGCGTGGCCATTAACCGTGATGGTGCCCTCGTCAGGCTGTTGCACCCCGTAAAGGATCTTCATCAACGTCGACTTGCCTGCGCCGTTTTCACCGACCAGAGCATGCACAGTGCCGCGACGCACCTTGAGCTCAATGTCCTTGTTAGCGACCACGCCGGGGAAGCGTTTCGTGATGCCGTGCAACTCCACGGCATACGTCTCTGTTGGGCTGGTGGAGGCGGTGATAACGCACTCTCCTCAATCGGGCTCGCCATAGGGCGAGGCGGGCTTCCTCACAGTGTGAGACCGCTCAACCTACGCCAAACGCCAGCCCGAGGACACCCTTTCGGGGCCTCGGACTGGCGCCTGACTTAACCGTGGTTGGTCACCGGTTCACACGTGCTTGTTACGGCTTCGTGGGGACCGTGATCTTGCCGTCGACGATCTGCTGCTTGAGGTCGTCGAGCTTGGCCTTGATGTCGTCGACCTGGCCGCCGGTCGTCGAATAGCCGACACCGTTGCTCTTGAGGTTGAAGACCTTCTCACCGGACTTGAAGGTGCCGTCCTTGACCGACTTGATGAAGTCGTAGACACCGACGTCGACCTTCTTGAGCATCGAGGTGATGATGACGTCCTTCACCGACGCGAGCGACGGCGAGGCAGCCTGGTCGGAGTCGACACCAATGGCCCACTTGCCTGCGGCCTTGGCGGCAGTGAAGACGCCACCACCGGAGCCACCAGCAGCGTGGTAAACGACGTCGGCGCCATCCTGGTACATGCCCTCAGCAGCGAGCTTGCCCTTGTCGACCGAGCCAAAGCCCGACATGTCCGGCGGCTGGGTGAGGTACTTGACCGAGACCTTGATGTTGGGGTTAACGGCCTTGGCACCAGCGGTGAAACCGGCTTCGAACTTCTTGATGAGGTCCATCTCGACGCCACCGACGAAGCCGATCTTGCCGGTCTTGGACTTGAGCGCCGCGGCCGCACCGACAAGGAACGAGCCCTCGTGCTCAGCGAACGTGATGTTCTCGATGTTGGCGCCCTGGGCGCCCGTAGAGTCAACCAGCGCGAACTTGACGTTCTTGTTGGTCGCGGCAACCTTCTTCACCGAGTCGGCATACGCGAAGCCGACCGCGACGATGTTGGTGTAACCAGCGTCGATGAGCTGCTGGAGGCGCTCTTCACGAGCGGACTCGGCCTCACCGTTGGCGGCCGAAGCCTCCTTGCTGCTGATGCCGAGTTCCTTGGCGGCCTTGTCGAGGCCTGCGGCGGCGGCGTCGTTGAACGACTGGTCGCCACGCCCGCCCACGTCGTACGCCATGCCGACCTTGATTGCGGCCGCGCCGCCGCCGGTCGAGCCCGACGTCGCAGTCGGGGTCGTCGTGCCGCTGCTGCTGCACGCGGCAAGCGCAAGCGAGGCAGCTGTCGCAGCGACAGCCATCTTCATCACCTGACGCAAGGTGGTCTCCTTCTTCGAGGGTGTTGGGGATAAACCAGCGTGCGGGAGCACCCGCGCGCTCATTTGCACGAGGGTACTCGCGGCCTTGCCACACTTCTTGCCCCGCTCGGGCCAGCGCCGGAACCGTTATCGAAGCGACACGTCGGCGGCCCGGGCAGCTGCCGCCACAACTGCACCAGCAAGCACGCGTGCACCGCCAGTAACAGCCCGCTCATCCACGGTGAAGTCACCCTGATGGAGGTCATAGGTCGGGCCGCCCGGGAGCCGAGTTCCCAGTCGCGCTAACGCCCCCGGAATCTTGGTGAGGTACCACGCGAAATCTTCGCCACCCAGCGACTGCCGGACCGGCATCTCAACGGCCTTGGCCATCCCGACGGCGGTGCGCAACACATCGACACCTTCCGCGGTGTTGACGACCGGAGGCACCCCCCGGGTGTGGGTGATCTCGTGTGTCACGGCATACGGCGCAAGGACCTCAGCCACGAGCCCGGCGATGAGGTCCCCGGCCTCTCGCCATACATCGGCGTCGAGGACTCGCAAGGTGCCAGACACCAAGCCGGTTGACGGAATGACGTTCGGTGCACCACCGGCGTGGACCGAGCCCCACACCACGGACAGCCCAGCCCGCGGGTCGACGCGGCGCGACAACACTGCGGGGATCTCGGTGATCACCTTGGCGAGGGCGAAGGTGAGGTCCTGGGTGAGGTGCGGCCGCGAGGTGTGTCCGCCGTGACCGTGGACGGTCACTTCAATCGCGTCCGTGGCGGCCGTGATGGGCCCAAGGCGCAGGCCAATTTGGCCGACGTCCAGCGTGGGCTCGCAGTGCAGGCCGTAGATTTCGTCGACCCCGGCGAGGCCGCCAGCTTCGATGACCTTGAGCGCGCCGCCGGGCACGACTTCCTCCGCGGGCTGGAAGAGCAGCCGTATTGCCGCGCCCGACCGCTCCCAAGTCTCCCGCCGGGCGGCGAGCGCCAGGCCCGCGCCCAAGCAGGCGACAGTGTGGACATCATGGCCGCACGCGTGTGCGATGCCATCGGTGGTGGACGCCCAGGGGAGGCCAGTGCGCTCGATGACGGGGAGGGCGTCGAGGTCCGCGCGCAGCGCGATCCGGTACGCCGGGTCGTCAGGTCCGAGATCGGCCACAAGGCCGGTGCCGGGGAGTCGGGTGACGCGGTAGCCCGCGTCGACGAGTCGATTGCCGACCAGATCGGTGGTGCGGGCTTCGTGCCAGGAGAGCTCCGGATGAGCGTGGATATCGCGCCGAATCGACACCAAGGTGGCGTCAAGATCAGACAGCGTCGCCTGGACGGCGTCCTGCTGCTCGGGCGTGACCATGCTCATGGTTGGCACAGCGTAGTGTGCCGCCATGGCTCCTGCTGCCCGCCCCCTCGCTGATTCATTGCAGGTTCACGATGGGCACGGGCCCCTCGTCATCGCCAACGCGGTCGCTGCCGCGCTCGCCGCGGGTCAGGGTGTCGTCGCACTTGAGAGCACGATCCTCTCCCACGGGCTCCCTCGCGGCGACAACCTCCGCGTCGGCCGCGAGATCGAGGCCGCGGTCCGAGCCGGAGGGGCCGTACCCGCGACCATCGCAATGCTCAACGGCACCGTCCACATTGGACTCGATGACGCTGCGCTGGAACAGCTCTGCAGCAGCGACGACATCATCAAGTTGAGCATGCGTGACCTCGGCGTCGCCGCTGCGCTTGGGCTCAGCGGGGCGACGACGGTCGCGTCGACGAGCGCACTCGCGCATCGCGTCGGGATTCGGGTTTTCGCGACCGGTGGCCTGGGTGGAGTGCACCGCGGCGCCGCCGAGACGTTTGATGTCTCTGCTGACCTCGGCGTCCTCGCGACCACCCCCGTGCTCGTCGTGTGCGCCGGCGTCAAGTCCATCCTTGATGTGCCTGGCACGCTCGAGTACCTGGAGACCCTCTCGGTCCCGGTGCTTGGCTATCGCACCGATGCCTTCCCGGGGTTCTACTTGAGTGACTCCGGGTATGCCGCCCCGTGGCGGATCGAGTCGGCGGCTCAGGCTGCCGCTGTGGTGCACGCTCGTGATGTGCTAGCGACGGACTCGGCCGGCGTCGTCGTCGCCAATCCGCTCCCCCTCGATCGGCAGGTCGACCCCACCCTTCATGACCGGCTGGTCACCCAAGGACTAGAGCTGTTGGCGCGCAAGGGTATTCATGGCAAGGAGGTCACCCCAGCTCTGCTGGAGTTCTTCCACGACAACTCCGGCGGCGAGTCGCTGCGGGCCAATATCGAGCTCGTGCTCGCCAACGCCCGCCTCGCCGGGGAGATCGCGGCAGCGCTATCCGAGCTGACTGTGACGCAGTCGAGCACCTCCGTCTGACTGTGGCAACGCGGCCGGTCGTCGTCATCGGTGACGTGGGGCTCGATGTCCTCGTCCGGCCCCACGGCGCGATCCAGCACGGCACGGACACCCGGTCAGACGTCCTGGTCAGCCCCGGCGGCGCTGGCGGCAACACGGCGACCTGGCTGGCGGCATACCAGCTCGATGTCACCCTGATCGCCCGGATTGGCGACGACCCCGCGGGACTGGCCGTGCGCGCCGACCTCGAGACCGCGGGCGTGACGCCCGCGCTTCACGTCGACCCAGAGCACGCGACCTGCACCGTTGTTGTGCTCGTGGACGCCGCCGGCGAGCGCACCATGCTCCCTGACCGCGGCGCGAACCGGCATCTGTCGGTCACCGATGTCGAGCTCAACGCACTTGAGCTGGGAGGCGGCGGACACGGCATACCCCATCTGCATGTGTCTGGGTATGTGCTCTTCGACGAGGGCTCGCGCGCAGCGGGGCTCGCCGCCTTGCGGCAGGCGCGCGACCTCGGCTGGACGACGTCGGTCGACCCCCAGTCCCCGGCGCACCTCCGGGCGGTCGGTGCGGATGCCTTCCTCGCGTGGGTTGACGGCGTCGACCTCCTGCTCCCCAACGAGCCCGAACTCGCGTGCCTGGGCGGTGAGGAAGCCGCACTGCGCGCCGTGGACGCCATCGTTGTGACCGAGGACGCGCGCGGAGCCCGCTGGGTATGCCGTGACGCCTGGCCGGTCCGGGTCCCGGCCCCGCACGTCGAGGTCGTGGACAGCACCGGAGCCGGGGATGCCTTTAACGCCGGGTTCCTGCGCGCCTGGCTGGCGGGCGAGACGACCCAGAGCGCGCTCGAAGCGGGCGTCGCAGCGGGCAGCGCGGCCGTCACCCGCGTGGGTGCCCGGCCGCGCCGTTCCCGCTAAACCCTTGCCTCAGAAGGCCGATTAGAACGCGTCGGTCGGAACGTAAACGCCCCAGACCTCACGCAGCGCGTGCGCGACCTCGCCACCGGTGGCGCGGAGCTTGAGAGCTTCGCGCATCGGGTAAAGGACGTTGTCCGTGCCGCGGGCCGCATCTTGCATCGCCTTGAGTGCGGCTTTGACGGCGTCGTTGTCGCGCTCAGCGCGGAGCGTCGCGAGACGGGCCTTCTGCTCACTCTCAATCGCGGGGTCGACCCGCAGCGGGTCGTACTCCTCTTCGACGTCAATCGTGAACTTGTTGACGCCGACAATGGTGCGCTCGGAGTTGTCAATCTCCAGAGCGACGCGGTATGCCGACCGCTCGATTTCGCTCTTCTGGAAGCCCTGCTCGATCGCGCGGACCGCGCCACCGCGGTCTTCGACCGCCTGGATGAGCTCGTCGATGGCCGTCTCGAGTTCGTCGGTCATCGCCTCGATGACGTAGGAGCCAGCGAACGGGTCGACGGTCTTGCACACATCGGTCTCGTAGGCGATGACCTGCTGGGTGCGCAAAGCAAGTCGAGCGGCCTTCTCGGTCGGGAGCGCGATGGCCTCGTCAAACGAGTTGGTGTGCAGGGACTGTGTGCCACCGAGGACCGCGCCGAGGCCCTGCAGGGCCACCCGGACGAGGTTGACCTCAGGCTGCTGGGCCGTGAGCTGCACGCCAGCGGTCTGGGTGTGGAAGCGCAGCATCATCGACTTGGGGTTTTTGGCACCAAACTCGTCGCGCATGATCCGGGCCCAAATCCGGCGGGCGGCCCGGAATTTGGCGACTTCCTCAAGCAGCGTCGTACGAGCGACGAAGAAGAACGACAGCCGGGGCGCAAAGTCGTCAACGTCAAGTCCAGCGGCGATGGCGGCCCGGACGTATTCCTTGGCGTTGGCCAGCGTGAAGGCGATCTCCTGCGCGGGCGTGGCGCCAGCCTCGGCCATGTGGTAACCCGAGATGGAGATCGTGTTCCATCGCGGCATTTCGTTGTGGCAGTAGGCAAAAATGTCGGAGATGAGCCGCAGCGACTCCTTCGGCGGGTAGATGTACGTGCCGCGGGCGATGTACTCCTTGAGCACGTCGTTCTGGATCGTGCCGGTGAGCTTGTCACCCGAGATTCCCTGCTCCTCGGCGACGAGCTGATAAAGCAGCAGCAGCGTCGAGCCAGGGGCGTTGATCGTCATCGACGTCGAGATCTTGTCGAGCGGCAGGCCGTTGAACAGCACCCGCATGTCATCGATCGAGTCGACCGCGACACCGACCTTGCCGACCTCACCCGAGGAGATCGCCTCGTCTGAGTCGTAACCCATTTGGGTCGGCAGGTCGAAAGCGACCGACAGACCCCCGGTCCCCGCCTTCACGAGCTGCAAGTAGCGCTCGTTGGACTCCTTGGCGGTGCCGAACCCGGCATACTGCCGCATCGTCCACGGCTTGCCGGTGTACATCGTGGGGTAGACACCCCGGGTGAAGGGATATGAACCCGGCGCCCCCAGGGACGTCTCGGGATCAAAGGCGCAGAGGTCCCCCGCGGCATACACCTGTTTGATCGGAAGGTCGGACTCGGAGCGCGCGACAGCATCGGCCATGGTGGCAGCCTAATGAGCCGAGGTATGCCGTGGCGCGGGACCATGGTCCAGAACACCCTGGGCGAGCGAAATCCGCGCCGCGCGGGTCTTCGGCCCGATGACCGGTAGCGGGGTGCCACGATGGCGGTATGACCGCTGCGATCGACATCCAGGGCGTCCGCAAGACCTTCGGCACGACGGTGGCGCTCGACGGGCTCGATCTGCGGGTGCCTGTGGGCGAGGTGCATGGCTTCCTTGGCCCCAACGGCTCCGGCAAATCGACAACGATCCGCATCCTGCTCGGGCTGCTGCGGGCTGACGCCGGCCACCTCTCGCTGCTCGGCGGAGACCCCTGGTCGGAGGCGCCGACGCTCCACCGGCGCCTCGCCTACGTGCCCGGCGACGTGGACCTGTGGCCCAATCTCACTGGGGGCGAGGCCATCGACCTCCTCGGGCGGGCGCGCGGGGGCATCGACCCCGCGCGTCGAGACGAACTCATCGAGCGGTTCGAACTCGACCCGACCAAGAAGGGGCGCTCCTACTCCAAAGGCAACCGCCAAAAGGTCGCGCTCGTCGCGGCGCTGGCCTCCGACGCGGAATTGCTGCTGCTCGACGAACCGACCTCAGGCCTGGACCCCCTCATGGAGCGGCAGTTCACCGAGGTCATCCGCGCCGGTCACCGCGAGGGCCAGACGGTGCTCCTGTCGAGTCACATCCTCAGCGAGGTCGAGGCCCTCTGCGATCACGTGAGCATCATCAAGGCCGGGAAAGTCGTCGAGACCGGCACCTTGGCCGACCTCCGTCACCTCACGCGCACCCAAGTCAGCGCCGAGCTCAGGTATGCCGTGCCCGCCGACCTTCGTTCTCTCCCCGGCGTTCACGACCTCGTCGTCGAGGGGCACAAGCTGGCCTGTCAGGTCGACGACAGTGGGATGACGCCGCTGCTCGCGCGCCTGGCCGAGGTCGGGGTGGTGTCACTGGTGAGCAGTCCGCCGACTCTCGAGGAGCTCTTCCTGCGGCATTACGACACTGAGACCCCGTGATGGCGGGCGCGATGACCCTCGAAGGGCTGCCCCTGCTCGCCAAGCTGGCGGTGCGACGCAACTGGCTCTTTTGGACGATCTGGATCTTCGTCTTGTGGCTGACCACCGTGGCGACCGTGGCGGCATACGAGCGGGTCGTTCCCCCGGGAGCCAACGTGCAGGTGACGATGGCCGCGCTGGGTGGCAACCCAACCATGCGCGCCATGCTCGGCCCGCCGTTTGACCTGCTCACCGCTGGCGGTTTCACGATGTGGCGCGTCGGCACCTTCGTTGCGGCGGCTGCGGCCGCGATGGCCGCGCTCGGCGTGATCCGCGCGACCCGCGCCGAGGAGGAAGACGGCCGGATCGAGATGCTGCGGGCAGGGGCGATTGGTCGACACGCGCCGCTGGCGGCTGCTATCTCCGTGGCGAGTGCGGCGTGTCTTCTCTTGGCGGTGCTCATTGCTGTCGCTATGGCCAAGACGGCTCCCCCCGCCTTCGGGGCGCTGGTCACGGGGCTCGGGATCGGGCTCGTCGCGTTCGTGTTCGTCGGTGTCGGCGCAGTGGCCGCGCAGTTGTCGGAGTCCGCGCGCGCGGCTCGGGGCGTCGCGCTGGGAGCGCTCGGCACGGCATACCTCGTCCGTGCCGTGGCCGATGGTTCCTCGGAGTCCTCACCGCTGCGCTCGCTCAACTGGCTCTCGCCCCTGGACTGGGCTGCGCTCGCGCGCCCGTATGCCGGGGAGCGGCTGTGGGTGCTCGCCCTGCCGCTGCTCTTGGGGCTGGTGCTGATCCGGGTCGCGTTCGTGTTGGAAGACCGGCGCGACCACGGCGCGGGGGTGCGGTCATCGCGTCCTGGCCCAGCGACGGCTGCTGCTGGATTGTCCTCAGCCCGGGGCCTCGCAATGCGGCTGCAGCGCGGGACGCTCATCGGGTGGACAGTCGGGATCGTTGTCTTCGGGCTGGCGCTCGGCTCGCTGTCGGACAGCTTCGGGACGATGCTGCAGGACACTCCGGATCTTGCGGAGATGTTCAAGCGGATGGGCGGCGGGGCGCAGGTCATGCGGGATGCGTTCTATACCGCGATGATCGGAATCCTGGTGGTCGTGTTGGCGATGCTCGGGGTGTCCTTGCTTGGTCGCTTGCGACGCGAAGAAGAAGTCGGTCACGCGGAGGCGCTGCTGGCAACGAGCATCTCTCGCAAGGAGTTTGCGCTGAGTTATCTCGTGCCCGCGGTCGTCGCGCCGACCGTGTTGTGCGCAGTAGCTGGAGGGCTGCTTGCCGTCACTGAGGCGCTGGGCGGCGGTGGCGCTGGGGTCGTCGTTGAGATGGCGGGCGCGGCCCTGGCCATGACGCCCGGGATCTGGCTCGTCGTCGGGCTCGCGATGATGCTGCATGGGTGGGCGCCGCGATGGGTCGGCCTCGGCTGGGCGGTCGTCGGGTGGTCGCTGTTTGTCGTGTGGATCGGTGAAATCCTCAACCTGCCGTCCTGGCTGCTCAAGCTCACGCCCTTTGCTGGCCTGCCCCGGTTGCCGGTCGACTCGATGAACTGGACGCCGGTGCTCGTCGAGACAGTGGTGGCGGTGGCGCTCATGGTCATCGGGGTGGTCGGCTACCGCCGCCGCGACATCGGCTAAGCCCGCCCAGCCCGTTTAGGTGTGGTCGAAGTCGGGCTATAGACCGACTTCGACCACACTCAAGCCACGCCGATTGCCCTGCTGGCGAGTCAAGAAGGCGTGGGCTTGGCACACCTGATTCATGAATCGCGCTGCATCGGTCCGCAGCCCGAGGACCGGGATCCGAAGGACCGTGCCGTGCTGCATCACGACTGAGTTTTGCCGCAATGCGTCGTCCACCATCGCTAGCCCCCAGGTGTGTGCCACCCCGTCGATCTCCACCACGAGGCCGATATCCTCCCACCGCACGTCAAGGTAGATCCTTCCTCTCGGGCCTCTTTCCAGGGACTGACGAGATGGTTGCGGCAACCAAGAGCGCAGCCTGCCTATCGGAGCTCGCCCACTGAGCTGCCTGAATTGTGGCGGAGGCTGGCTCAACCCGCGGGATACCCACATCGACAGTTGCTGGCAGGTTGGTCAGTCGCCACACCCGAACCCCGGGCAGACTACGCGGCCAGCGGGTCGTTGTCGCGGGTACGCAGACATCAATCACGGGAGTTGTGAAGCCACGCATCCCGGCAGCCACCAGGGCAGCGGCTCCCCCGAGCACCGCACCACTCCCGCTCTCCCAGACCGCTCGCCACGCGCACGCTTCACCGACGACATCGGGCACCATGGCGACCGTATGCCGTCCCGCAGCCCACCAGGCGCCTCGCTCAATCTCGGTCCGAATGTGGTCGTGTGTGAGCCCCGCTGCTCGCAAATCACGTCGATGAGCAACACCTCCGTGAGCACGAGCAACTGCTCCAGCGGCGATGAGCCGCTAGCTCATCGTGTGGTCGAAGTCGGGCTATGGCGCGACTTCAGCCACACGTTGTCCCAGCGCGGCCGCTCAGCGGAGGTCGTCGCGGCCGAGGTCGGTCAAGCGGTCGACAGCGAGCTTGACGTCTTGGGCGCGCGAGCGCGGCGCGACCAGCAGCGCATCAGGAGTGTCGATGACAACGAGATCCTCGACCCCGACCAACACGACGAGGCGACCGGACGCGGCATACGCCAAGCCGGTGGAGTCCAAGCCGAGCACCTGCCCGCCGCGCCGAGTTCTTGACCGCTTCCGAGCACCTTGACGCCACCAGCGGGCGACCCGGCTCCCGACTCAGCCACCAACTCGGTCAAGAAGTCGAAATCACCCACGTCGTCCCACCCAAAGGTGGCGGGCACGACCGCAACCCGACCAGCTGCGGCGGCCGGCTCAGCCACCGCGTGGTCAATCGCGATCTTGGTCAACGACGGCCAGACCTCGGCCAGCCGCGAGGGGTCAGCAGCAATTGCCTCGACGCCCTCAGCCAACTCGGGATGCTCCATCCGCAGCAGATCGAGGAGCACCTGCGCACGCACGACAAACATGCCCGCGTTCCAGCGATACTCCCCCGTCGCCACGTACCGCGCCGCGGTCTCGGCGTCCGGCTTCTCGACAAACTCCGCCACCGCTCGAGCCGACGGCGCACCATCGACGCGCAACGGCATACCGGAGCGGATGTAACCAAACCCCGTCGCCGGGTGAGTCGGTTCGATGCCCACCGTGACCAACAGGCCCGTGGATGCGATGGCAACCGCCTCCCTGATCGCCGCCGCGAAACCAGCCAACCCCGTGATCACGTGATCGGCCGCAAACGACCCGATCACCGCGTCTGGGTCCTGACGCGCGATGACCGCCGCAGCGAGCGCAATCGCGGGCATCGAATCGCGCGGACTCGGCTCGGCGAGGACCCGCCCCGGGCTCAGCTGCGGCAACTGCCCACGCACCGCATCCGCGTGCGCGACCCCCGTCACGACGACCACCCGATCGCCCGCGAGCGGACCGAGTCGATCCCAGGTCCCCTGCAGCAAGGTGCGTCCCGTGCCCGTGAGGTCGTGGAGGAACTTGGGTGCCGACCGGCGCGACAGCGGCCACAGTCGGGTCCCCGCCCCGCCCGCCGGGATCACTGCCCAGAAGTGCGCGATTGGAAGGGTCGGCTTCAGGTCGCTAGCTGACTTATCGGGGTTTTGATCACTCACAGGGGCCACCGTATGCCGTGTTGCGCTGGGAGAGAGGCATCTCACCGCGGTTCGGGGACGATGGGCCGTAGAGCGGCCCTATCCCACCCGCTACGGTTGACCCCGTGGCCACTCAGACGCTTCTCAAGGGCGAGACGACGGCGCGCCGCACGACCGTGTTCATGAAGGTTCTCATGGCCTCGACCGGTGCGCTCTTCGTTTTCTACGTCCTCATGCACATGTACGGCAACCTCAAAATCTTCGCTGGGGCAAAGGCGTTTGACGAGTACGCCGAGCACCTGCGCGAAATGCTGGTGCCGATCCTCCCCTACTCAGGGTTCCTCTGGTTGTTCCGGGTGCTGCTCGTCGTCGCCCTCTTGGTGCACGCCTACGCGGCGTTCACGCTGTGGAGTCGCGCCAACAGCGCACGCCCCCAGCGGTATGCCGTGAAGTCGGCGGCCAAGGGTGCGGCCCGGTCGAAGATGATGCGGTGGGGCGGCATCACGCTGCTCACCTGGCTCATCTTCCACCTCGTGCAGTTCACCATTGCCAAGGTCAACTTCAATGGCGCGTTCAGCGCGGAGGCACTCAAGATCGACGGTCACGCCAGCACCGGCATGCTCGTCGTTGCCAGCTTCAAGCTGTGGTGGGTCGTCCTGATTTACCTCATCGCGCTCGTGGCGCTGGGCATGCACCTCTTCCACGGCGTGTGGAGCGGTGCGCAAACCCTCGGCTGGACCAACTCCGCCCGTTCACGCAAGCTCGCGCACACCGTCGCCCACCTCGTGGCTGCGGTCGTCGTGATCGGGTTTGCCGTGCCGCCCCTGGCCATCTTGGCCGGACTCGTGACTGGGAAGTGAGTCGACGATGACCATCACCAACCCTGCTGCCGACACCTTCGGCATGTACACCGTCGGCGACAAGATCGCCGACACCAAGGCGCCTGACACCCCCATCGACAAGATGTGGACGACCCGCAAGTTCGACGCTGCCTTGGTCAACCCGTCCAACCGGCGCAAGCTGTCGGTCATCATCGTCGGCACTGGCCTCGCCGGTGCGGCGGCTGCGGCCTCACTCGGTGAGGCGGGCTACAACGTCCAGGTGTTCTTCTACCAGGACAGCGCCCGCCGGGCTCACTCGATCGCCGCCCAGGGCGGCATCAACGCAGCCAAGAACTACAACGGCGACGGCGACTCGGTCTACCGGTTGTTCTATGACACGGTCAAGGGTGGCGACTACCGCGCCCGCGAGACCAACGTCTACCGCCTGGCCGAAGTCAGCGCCAACATCATCGACCAGTGCGTCGCGCAGGGTGTCCCATTCGCTCGCGAATACGGCGGCCTGCTCGACAACCGCTCCTTCGGTGGCACCCAGGTGGCCCGCACGTTCTACGCCGCGGGTCAGACCGGCCAGCAGCTGCTCATCGGTGCCTATCAGGCGCTCGAGCGTCAGGTCGCCAAGGGCACGGTCAAGGAGTTCAAGCGGCACGAGATGCTCGAGCTCATCGTCGTCGACGGCCGCGCGCGGGGCATTGTGGCCCGCAACATGGCCACCGGCGAGCTCGAGACCCACCTCGCCGACGCGGTCGTCCTCGCCTCTGGTGGATACGGCAACGTCTTCTTCCTCTCGACCAACGCGATGGGCTGCAATGTCACCGCGACGTGGCGGGCACACCGCAAGGGCGCCTACTTCGGCAACCCCTGCTACACGCAGATTCACCCGACGTGCATCCCCGTCGCCGGTGACTACCAGAGCAAGCTGACCCTCATGTCCGAGTCGCTCCGCA
This sequence comes from Actinomycetales bacterium, assembly GCA_016715285.1. Lineage (GTDB taxonomy): Bacteria > Actinomycetota > Actinomycetes > Actinomycetales > Dermatophilaceae > Phosphoribacter > Phosphoribacter thorii. The sequence continues at coordinate 106,208 of JADKAO010000005.1, forward strand.
ACGACGGCCGGATTTGGGTGCCCAAGCGCGCCGAGGACTGCGACAAGGACCCGCGCCAGATCCCCGAAGAGGACCGCGACTACTATCTCGAGCGGATCTATCCGGCATTCGGCAACTTGGTCCCGCGGGACATCGCTTCCCGCCAGGCCAAGAACGTCTGCGACGAAGGTCGCGGAGTTGGCCCCAAGGTCGGCGACTTCCGCCGCGGCGTCTACCTTGACTTCGCCGAGTCGATCGAGCGACTTGGTCGGGCTGCTATCGAAGAGAAGTACGGCAACCTCTTCGACATGTACGCCCAGATCACCGGCGAAAGCCCCTACGAAGTGCCCATGCGCATCTACCCCGCAGTGCACTACACGATGGGCGGCCTCTGGGTCGACTACGACCTGCAGACCTCAATCACCGGCCTGTATGCCGCTGGCGAAGCCAACTTCTCCGATCACGGCGCCAACCGCCTCGGGGCTTCATCGCTCATGCAGTGCCTCGGTGACGGCTACTTCGTCCTGCCCAACACGATCCGCGACTATCTCGCGCATGGGCCGTTCGAGAAGGTCTCCCCGGACGCACCTGAGGTCGCGGCAGCCCTGGCCGCAGCCAAGGGCCGCATCGACCGCTTGATGTCGGTCAACGGCGACCGGTCGGTGGACTCGTTCCATAAGGAACTCGGCCACATCATGTGGGAGTACTGCGGCATGGAGCGCACCGAGGAGGGCCTGCTCAAGGCCATCGGCCTCATCCGCTCGCTCCGTGAAGAGTTCTGGCGCAACGTCCGAGTGCTCGGCTCCGCTGACACGCTCAACCAGTCGCTTGAGCGGGCCGGCCGAGTGGCCGACTTCCTCGAGTTGGGCGAGCTCATGTGCATCGACGCGCTCCATCGTCGTGAGTCCTGCGGTGGCCACTTCCGTGGCGAGTCGCAGACCGAAGACGGCGAGGCACTGCGTCACGACGACGAGTTCCTCTACGTGGCCGCGTGGGAGTTCGCCGGTGGCGAAGACGGTGTCTTCGGCACGCCAGTCCTGCACAAGGAAGACCTGGTCTACAAGTCGATCGAGCTGAAGCAGCGGAGCTACAAGTGAACCTCACACTCAACATCTGGCGTCAGGACGGACCCAACGCCCAGGGTCGAATGGTCACCTATCAGCTCGCTGATGTGTCCGAGCACATGTCCTTCCTGGAGATGCTCGACGTCCTCAACGAGCAGCTCGTTGAGAAGGGCGAAGAACCGATCGCCTTTGACAGCGACTGCCGCGAAGGCATTTGCGGGATGTGCGGCCTCATGATCAACGGCAAGGCTCACGGGCCAGAGGTCACGACGACCTGCCAGTTGCACATGCGGTCATTCCACGACGGCGACACGATCACGATCGAGCCCTGGCGCGCCACGGCCTTCCCCGTGTTGCGTGACCTCGTCGTGGACCGCTCGGCCTTCGACCGGATCATCCAGTCGGGTGGCTTCATCTCGGTCAACACCGGCGCTGCCCCCGAGTCGCACTCGGTCCCAGTGCCCAAGGCCAAGGCGGACCGCGCGTTCGAGTCAGCCAAGTGCATCGGTTGTGGGGCATGCGTCGCTGCCTGCCCCAACGCCGCTGGCATGCTCTTCATGGGTGCCAAGGTCACTCACTTGGGTGAGCTGCCCCAGGGTCAGCCCGAGCGCTGGGCACGTGTCGTCAAGATGGTTTCCCAGCATGACCACGAAGGCTTTGGCGGCTGCACCAACACCGGTGCCTGCGCCGACGCGTGTCCCAAGGAGATTCCGCTCGACGTGATCAACCAGCTCAACAAGGACCTGCTCGCCGCCATGCGCGTCCGCGGCTAGGTCTCGCACCAGGCTTCACCTGCCCCAGTTTTGCCGTTCCGCCCAGCGGCGGACGGCATACTGGGGCGCTGGTGTGTTTGGCGACCGGAGGAGTGACGTGAACTGGACTCGGGTCCTCGTGGTTGCAGGCACGTCACTCGTTGCGGGCACCCTCGCTTTGGCAGGTCCCGCGCAAGCCGACTCATCCAGGCCGCTCGCTCCGATGGCACCGACGACTCCGGCGACACGCGCGGCCTCGGGCTCAACGACGCCGACACCCGCCCCCTGCCCGTCAGGGCAAACGCCCACGACGCTGCCCGCCACCGCCCCGTCAACCCCGCCAACCCCGGGGACGGCCTCAGCGACCATCCGTCATTCGTGCGCCCTGGTGCCCATCCAGGCACCAGACCGTCCCCCGCTGGCACCCGAACACGTGGTCGGCGGGACCAAACTCGCGACGGCAGGGGTCGTCACTGACCTCCCGGCCGGAGTTCCGCTGCCCCCATGGTCTCCCGCGATGAGTTACGTCGTGGCGGACCTCGCCACCGGCGAGATCATTGCGGCCAAGAATCCGCACGCGCTCGCTCGACCAGCGAGCACGCTCAAGACCCTGACGGCACTGGTTGCATTGCCGAAGCTCGATCCCCGACAGGTCGTCATCGCTACGGATGACGACGTCGCGGCCGATGGCTCTCGGGTCGGCCTCGTCGCGGGTAATCCCTATACCGTCGAGGACCTGTTCAACGGACTCTTCCTCGTGAGCGGCAACGACGCGGCATACGCCATCGCTCGCGCCTATGGCGGCCGGGCCCAGCTGCTGAGCGACATGAACACCACCGCCGCCCATCTCGGGGCGTGGGATACCGTCGCCAAGGACCCCTCAGGTCTGGATGTGGACGGTCAATTCTCCAGTGCGTACGACCTCGCCCTCATCGGTCGCGCCGGGATGCAGCTGGAGTCCTTCCGACTCCACGCCGCCATGGTGAAGTCCACCTTCCCGGGCGCGAAAGACAGCACCGGGAAGGTGCTACCCGCCTTCGCCGTCGAAAACAACAACCCGATCATCGACAAGTACCGTGGCGTGATCGGCATCAAGAGTGGCTTCACCCAGGCGGCCCGCAACACCTTTATCGGTGCCGTGAAGCGTGGCGATCGCAGTCTCATCATCACGTCGGTCGGCAGCGTCGAGCGCCAGACTGACTCGATCATGGCTCTGCTGGACTGGGGCTTCGCTCACGCCGACCAGGCGCGCGCGGTCGGGTGGCTCGTGGCTCCCGGCACGGCGCCACCACCCGCGGAGTGGACCACGGTGGGTCCGGGCGCCACCCTCTCCGGATCAGATGCCACGACGGCCGAGCCGTCCACCGGCTCGGGAACAGGCCCATCACCCGCCGAGCCAACGGTCCTCCCCGCGACGTCAGCTGACAGCCAGACCGACGCAACGGCTTTGCGGTGGCTCAACACCACTGGCGGGCGGGTGTCAGGCATCGCCGCAGCTCTTGGGGCAGCAGGTGTCCTGGGCGGATGGCTCGCTCGCCGCTCGCGGCGACGTTCCCGGTCTGGCACCTACCAGCGCTGAGGTTCGCTAGCGCCGAACACCGCGAATGACGCCCCAGATCGCCCCCACTGCCGCAGTGAGCCCCGCACCGACGACCGCGCCGGCAACCACCGACACCCGGTCGCGCTGTCGCGTGGACAGCCCGGCATACGTGTCCGGCCCGAGGTCCGGGAGGCCAGCGTCAACGCGCGCCTTCATCCGCACGGCCATGGCCTCTTGTGGACCGGATGCCGACGCGCTCTCGCCCTCGGCTGGCTCCTGCTGGCCCATCTCACGCTGAAGGCCCGCCAACGCAATGTCGATGTCATTAGCTGCCCAGGAGGCCGCAAGCAGGACGATCTTCGCGATCAGGTTGAGCCAGAACAGCATGCCGATAACCACGACGACGGAGCCAAAGACGGGGTTGCGCGTCGCTTGCGCAATGAGCGTCGCACCCAGTGCCTTGGCGAGACTGAGCCCCGCCCCACCAACGAGAGCGCCATTACGGATGTCCTGCCACGGCATGTGAACGCCTGACAGGAAGCGTAAGAGAACGACCATCACTCCGGTGTCGATCGCAAAAGCTACGAGCGCTCCGACGATGGAGACCAGGAATGGCCCGCCGGGCAACTCACTCAACGCGCCACGGCTCGCGGATCCGACGACCGATGAGGCGGCTGCCGACACCAACACCGCAACTCCGAGGACGGCGAGCACGCCGATCTGGCGCAACTTGGCCAGGATCGCGTTGTCAGGCTTCTGATCCACCCCGAAGATCGCCAAGATCCCCTCGCGCAGCGCGCCGATCCAGCCCAGGCCGCTCATGACGAGCGTGATGAGCGCGATCACACCCGTGAGACTGAGGGTCGTGGCGGTTGGGGCGGACAGCTCGATGAGCCCGTTGGGGTTGGCTGCGGTCTTCACGAAGCCAGGCAACGCGGTCGCCACGCTGTCCGTCACTGCTTCGAGCAGGTCGGGCCGTCTCGCGAGGATGATGCCAAAGACCACACCTGCCAGCGCGGCAGCGGGGAACATCGAGAAGAACGAGAAATATCCAATACCCGCCGCGAGGAGATTCCCCCGTTCCTCACCAAAGCGGTGCCACGCGCGGTAGGCATGGGTCTGTTGGATCCGCGCCCAGATCGCCTTCCCGCGATCGACCAGGCTCATGTGGTGGATCCTGCGGTATGCCGTGCCCGAGGGTGGGCAAACGGGAATGACCGGCGTGGTCGCCATTGGCCATCAGCGCCGAGTTCGAATAACCACAGGTCGGCGACATCGAACGCCACGTTGTAGTCAGCCAGCTCGGTTTCGGCCCGATCTAGGTCAGCGGGGCGGACGTCGTGGGCCACGGTGACGTGAGGGTGGTAAGGAAATTCGAGCTCGCGATGCCACGGCCCGGATCGGGTTGCGGTTTCAAGGCGCGCGCAGTGTTCCTGCCCGTGGGCTAATTGGACGAAGACGACGTTTGACACGGGACGGAACGTACCCGTACCTCGCAACACCATTCGGAACGGGTCGAATGCCTTGGCCACGGCGCGCAGATGAGCTTCAAACTCACCTAGGTCAGTCGGCCGAAGCTCGGTAGGGCCGAGGATCGTGACGTGGGCCGGGATCGCCCAGGCCATGGGGTCGTTGAAGTCTGCCCGCTTGCGTTGCAGGAAATCGCCGTGTGGCTGCGGCACTGGCAGCGCGACCCCGACGACCTGGTAGCCAGGACGCGGCACTGGCAGCGGCTGCCCCATCGTCACAGGATCGTGGGCTCCCGGCTCGGCAGACATGGGGGCCAGCGTACTCACCTCTCACCTCACCTTCCCGATACGTCGCCTACACCGGTATGCCGGGCACCTCGGGTGAGATGCCCGGCATACGCGCGGCATAGGTCAGGGCCGGTTAGAGCGCGTCGATGATGGCGTTCAGCGTGGCGCTCGGGCGCATCGCAGCGCCGGTTTTGGCCGTGTCGGGGTGGAAGTAGCCACCCATGTCGACCGGGTGGCCTTGCACGCCAATGAGCTCACCGTTGATGGTGTCTTCCTGAGCGCGCAACTCCGTCGCCACGGGCGCAAACCGCGCCGCCAGCTCGGCGTCAGCCGTCTGCGCCGCCAGCTCCTCGGCCCAGAACAACGCAAGGTAATAGTGCGAGCCACGGTTGTCGATCTGGCCGACCTTGCGGGCGGGCGACTTGTTCTCGTCGAGGAAGGTCGCGATCGCCTTGTCGAGCGCATCGGCAAGCACCTGAGCCTTGGCGTTGCCCGTCGTCTGCGCAACGTGTTCCAGTGAGGCGCCGAGCGCAGAGAACTCACCGAGGGAGTCCCAGCGCAGGTAATTCTCGGCAACGAACTGCTGCACGTGCTTGGGCGCCGACCCACCGGCACCGGTCTCGAACAACCCACCACCGGCGAGCAGCGGCACGACCGAGAGCATCTTGGCGCTCGTGCCCAGCTCGAGGATCGGGAAGAGGTCGGTGAGGTAGTCGCGCAGGACGTTGCCGGTCACCGAGATGGTGTCGTTGCCTTCGCGGATCCGCTCGAGACACCAACGGATCGCTTCGACGGGGGCGAGGATGCGGTACTCGACGCCGGTGAGGTCGTGGTCGGCGAGGTACCGCTCGACCTTGGCGATGACGTTGCGGTCGTGGGCCCGCTCGCGGTCGAGGTAGAAGCACGCCGGCGCGCCGGTGACTCGAGCGCGCGTTACCGCCAGCTTGACCCAGTCCTGGATCGGGATGTCCCGCACGCGCGACATCCGCCAGATGTCCCCTTCACCGCACTCGTGCGACATGAGCTCGGCGCCGTCCGGACCGATGACCCGCACCGTGCCAGCGGCCGCGAGGATGAAGGTCGTCGGGTGCGAGCCGTACTCCTCGGCCTTCTGTGCCATCAGCCCGACGTTGGGCACCGAGCCCATCGTCGCCGGGTCAAGCGCGCCGTGCGTGCGGCAGTTGTCGAACACCTCGGCATACATGGGGCCGTAGCACCGGTCGGGCACCATGGCGAGCGTGGCCTGGAGCTTGCCGTCCCAGTTCCACATTTGTCCGGAGTCGCGCACGACGACCGGCATCGACGCGTCGATGATCGTGTCGTTGGAGAAGTGCAGGTTGGTGATGCCCTTGTCGCTGTTGACCATCGCGATGGCGGGGCGGGCGGCATACAGCGCCTTGAGGTCTTCCTCGATGGCCGCGCGCGTGGCCTCGGGCAGGGACACGATCCGCGCCTCCAGGTCGCCCATGCCGAGGTTGGGATTGAAGCCCAGGTCGGCGAGTTCGGTGGCGTACTTGTCGAGCACATCGGCATAGAAGACCGAGACCGCGTGACCGAACATGACCGGGTCGGAGACCTTCATCATGGTCGCCTTGAGGTGCAGCGACAGCAGCAGCCCGTCTGCCTTGGCGGCCTCGATCTGGGCGGCATAGAACTCGCGCAGCTTGGCCACGCTCATGAAGGTGCCGTCGACGATCTCGCCGGGCAGGGTTGACACCTTGGGAGCGAGCACGGTCACGGTGCCATCGGCGCCGACATGTTCGATCCGCAGGTCGCCGCCGTCCTCCATGACAACGGACTGCTCGTTGCCATAGAAGTCGCCCTCGGTCATGGTCGCGACGTGGGCCTTGGTCGCGGGGTCCCAGGCGCCGAGGCGGTGGGGGTTCTTCTTGGCGAAGTTCTTGACCGACAGGGGCGCGCGGCGGTCGGAGTTGCCTTCGCGCAGGACCGGGTTGACGGCCGAGCCCAAGACCTTGCTGTATGCCGCGGCCGTCGCCTTCTCGGCGTCGGTCTCGGGAGTCTCGGGGTAGTCCGGGACGTCGAAGCCCTGGCTCTGCAACTCGGCGATGGCGGCCTTGAGCTGCGGCACTGAGGCGGAGATATTGGGGAGCTTGATGATGTTGGCCTCGGGCCGCAGGGTGAGTGCGCCGAGCTCGGCGAGGTTGTCACCGATCTGCTGGTCGGCGCGCAGCCGCTCTGGGAAGGCCGCGAGGATGCGTCCGGCCAGAGAGATGTCGCTCGTCGTCACCTCGACTCCCGTGCCCTTGGTGAACGCCTGCACGATCGGCAACAACGAGTACGTCGCCAACGCGGGCGCCTCGTCGATCTTGGTCCACACAATGGTCGAGGTCATCGCTTGTCGTCCTTCGGGTTACGGAATGGGTGGGGTTGCAGACCAGGCTACCGCTGACGGCACACGAGCCTCAGATTACCTTGACATCAAGATACCCGGCGAGTGGGCGGCATCGGTTCCGCCGAAACTGACGCGCAGACCTGGGGACACTTGACGCCTTGTTGATGCAGCCGGGCTCGTCACTTCGGCCCCCCGAGGCGACCGAGACCACATCGTCGAACATGAGGACAACGGATCATGCCCTTGCGGTAGGCCCCGAGCGTCCCGGTGAGCCCGTGCCGTCACCACGAGGTTGCGTGCGGCGCGGTAACCTCAGGCAAGGTGCACGGCATACCGGCTCGGCCGCATGCGTGTCGTGCCCGGGGCAGAATTCGGACCCGGGCCCGTGGCCTGGAGGAGCCGGCGTGAAGGACTGGGTATTGCGACACCGCAAGTGGGTTGCCGGAGGCGCCCTGACGCTGGTGGTCATCGGAATTGTGCTAATTGCTCAACGATCCGACAGTCATCGTCCCCCCGTCCTCCAGCGCATCGCTGCTGGACGCGCCCACACGTGTGCAGTCAATCTCAGTGGCGTCATCAGGTGTTGGGGCGACAATTCATACGGTCAACTCGGCAATGGCACCACTGAGGCGAGTTCAGCGCCGGTCTCTGTCACGGGCATCTCGAATGCCATCGCGATCTCGGGCTCTGGCAACCACACGTGTGCGATGACGTCCACCGGGACTGTCCTCTGTTGGGGCGCCAACGACTCCGGGCAACTTGGTGATGGCGGGACCACAGCGAGTTCTCTCCCCATCCCGGTCGCTGCGGTGGGAGACGGCGTCCGAGCCGTGAGCGCCAGCACCACGCACAGCTGTGCCGTGACCCGGTCACGAGCAGTGTGGTGTTGGGGCGATAACGGGAGTGGTCAGCGTGGCGTCAGTGAGTCCGCCCCTGACACCGCCCCAACCGCGGTAGCCGGCCTCCCTGACGACGCGACCGATATCGCGGTCGGGAACGGCTTCACATGTGTGGTCTTGGCGACGGGTGCCACGTCATGTTGGGGCGACAACGGTGATGGGCAGTTAGGTCTTGGTGACACCCAGCCTCGCAAGCCAGGAGAGCTGGTGGCGGGCCTCCCCGCGACGGCCTCGATCAGCGCCGGAGACACTCATGCTTGCGGTGTGACGCTCGAGGGAGGCGTGATGTGTTGGGGGGCCAATTTCGCTGGCCAAGTTGGTGTCATCAAGGCAGCCAAGAACGCTCTCACGCCGATGGGGGCGTCAGGCCTCGGTGAGGGAAATGCAGTAGTTGCCGCTGGCTTCCGTGCGACGTGCGCCACGACAATTGCCGGACACGTAACCTGCTGGGGCGGGTCAACCGACGATGAGGTTGAGAACGCCCCAACCGTGATCCAGGAGCTGCCTCCCAGTCAGGGCATCTCGGTTGGGGCGTTTCATGCCTGCGCGCTCACGGCCGCCGAGGCATGGTGCTGGGGCCAAAACACCGATGGACAACTTGGTGACGGCACCCTGCGGGATCACGACGAGCCCATGCGGGTCGTAGGTTTCTAACCTAGTCCCGCAGCACGATCGCTTGAGCAAGCAGGTCTGCGACCCGCCGCACGGGCACACCTTAGGGTGCGGCATACCCCCAAGCTTCGAATTCGGCGAGGCCGACGTTAGCCGTAGCAGCTGACACCGCATCGATCCGCAACCGCACACTCGTCACCGTGCGTGCCGCGAACGTAAACGTCGTCGCAGAACCCGCATTCGTCAACGACGTCACCGGAACCGACGTGCCATCAGAGAACAACAACGTCCCCGAAGTGACCTGATCGCCGGTATTCGGACGGTCGTACAACACCACCCGAGACAACGTCACCGGAGCCGCCCACGTCAACTGGATCCAACTCCCAGCCTTGCCACCGGCCGTGGCCCACTCCTTCGTGGAATCCGTCGGATAACCCAGCACGCTCCCGTCAACAGCCTTAACAGCCGTCTGCGCAGTCGACGTATTCTGCGACGACGCCGTCACCGTCACCCCCGAAGCCCGCGCCACATTGATGATCGAAGGCGGCACCGACGACACCGTAACTGTGGTGTCTGCTGAACCCGTGAGTCCTCCGCTGTCAGTCACTGTCAGCGTGAAGACGTAGGTACCAATGGAGGAGGGCGTGAACGTCGCCTTCGAAGTCGCGGAATTGGTCAACACCGTGGCTGGCCCTGACTTCACAATCCACGCATAGGTCAACGGACCACCCTCAGGATCGGATGACCTAGAGCCATCGAGGGTGACGAGCGTATTCACGGTCGCCGCCTGGTTGTTGACGACGGCTGTCGGGGCTTGGTTGGGTGCGGGGTCAACCGTGACCACGACCGTGTCGCTCGATGACAGGACGCCGTCAGACACCAACAGGGTGAATTCATAGGACCCGGCCGCCGTTGGCGTGAAGGTCGGCTTCGACGTCGCCGCGCCCGTCAGGGTCACAGCTGGGCCGGAGGTCTTGGACCACGCGTAGGTCAACGTCGTTGCTGGATCCGGGTCGCTGGAGGACGAACCGTCGAGCGTGACCTTCGTGCCCGCCGTCACGGTCTGGTCTGGCCCGGCTTGGGCTGTGGGAGCTCGATTGACGCTCGTGCTGCCGGGGTAGCCCCATGCTTCGAATTCGGCGAGGCCGACGTTAGCCGTGGCAGCTGACACCGCATCGATCCGCAACCGCACACTCGTCACCGTGCGTGCCGCGAACGTAAACGTCGTCGCAGAACCCGCATTCGTCAACGACGTCACCGGAACCGACGTGCCATCAGAGAACAACAACGTCCCCGAAGTGACCTGATCGCCGGTATTCGGACGGTCGTACAACACCACCCGAGACAACGTCACCGGAGCCGCCCACGTCAACTGGATCCAACTCCCAGCCTTGCCACCGGCCGTGGCCCACTCCTTCGTGGAATCCGTCGGATAACCCAGCACGCTCCCGTCAACAGCCTTAACAGCCGTCTGCGCAGTCGACGTATTCTGCGACGACGCCGTCACCGTCACCCCCGAAGCCCGCGCCACATTGATCACCTGTGGCGCCGTGACAATGACATCAACAGAATCGGTCGACGTCAGGTTTCCAATGGAGACGGTGAGCAGGAATCGGTAGGTACCCGTCGAGGTGGCTGTGAACGTAGGCTTCACGGCTTGCGCGTCGGACAGAGACGTTGCCGGGCCGGACGTCTGGGACCAGGCATAGGCCAAAGTTGCGCCCGAGTTCGGGTTGAGCGAGCCGGACCCATCGAGAGTGACTGAGGTGTTGGGGGTCACGCTCAGGTCAACACCCGCATTCGCTGTCGGCGCCACGATTGCGGCATCGGACACCGTCACCGTCACCACGTCAGCGGTCGAGGTCACAACACTGCCCACCGAGACCCGCAACTCAAACACATACGTACCAACCGCAGACGCGGTAAATGTCGGCTTCACCACCGAAGAACTCGACAACGACACCGCCGGACCCGACGTCTTCACCCACGCATACGTCAACGACGTACCCACATTCGGGTTCAACGACCCCGAACCATCCAACGTCACCACAGTCCCCGTGGTCACCGCCTGGTCAACCCCAGCATCCGCCGTCGGCGACGCCAACACCGTCACTGTGACCGTGTCCACAGCCGAGGTCAACGACCCATCAGACACCGTCAAAGACCACACATATGTACCCGCCACCGTCGCAGCAAACGTCGGCTTCACCACCGAAGGATTCGACAGTGACACCGCCGGACCCGACGTCTTCACCCACGCATACGTCAACGTCGTACCCGGATCAGGATCCGAAGAACCAGAACCATCCAGCACAACCGAAGCACCCACCGCGACCGACTGATCAACACCAGCACTCGCCGTCGGCGGCTGATTCACCGGCGGAGCAGACGACACCGTAATCGCCACCGTATCCACGACCGACGTCAGCCCACCAGAAGTCACCGACAAACCAAACACATACGTCCCAACCAACCCAGCCGTAAACGTCGGCTTCACCACCGAAGAACTCGACAACGACACAGCCGGCCCCGACACCAACGACCACGCATACGTCAACGTCGCACCAACATTCGGATTCACCGAACCCGACCCATCCAACGTCACCTGACTACCAACCACCACCGACTGATCAACACCCGCATTCGCTGTCGGCGCCACGATTGCGGCATCGGACACCGTCACCGTCACCACGTCAGCGGTCGAGGTCACAACACTGCCCACCGAGACACGCAACTCAAACACATACGTACCAACCGCAGACGCGGTAAATGTCGGCTTCACCACCGAAGAACTCGACAACGACACCGCCGGACCCGACGTCTTCACCCACGCATACGTCAACGACGTACCCACATTCGGGTTCAACGACCCCGAACCATCCAACGTCACCACAGTCCCCGTGGTCACCGCCTGGTCAACCCCAGCATCCGCCGTCGGCGACGCCAACACCGTCACTGTGACCGTGTCCACAGCCGAGGTCAACGACCCATCAGACACCGTCAAAGACCACACATATGTACCCGCCACCGTCGCAGCAAACGTCGGCTTCACCACCGAAGGATCTGACAGTGACACCGCCGGACCCGACGTCTTCACCCACGCATACGTCAACGTCGTACCCGGATCAGGATCCGAAGAACCAGAACCATCCAGCACAACCGAAGCACCCACCGCGACCGACTGATCAACACCAGCACTTCGCCGTCGGCGGCTGATTCACCGGCGGAGCAGACGACACCGTAATCGCCACCGTATCCACGACCGACGTCAGCCCACCAGAAGTCACCGACAAACCAAACACATACGTCCCAACCAACCCAGCCGTAAACGTCGGCTTCACCACCGAAGAACTCGACAACGACACAGCCGGCCCCGACACCAACGACCACGCATACGTCAACGTCGCACCAACATTCGGATTCACCGAACCCGACCCATCCAACGTCACCTGACTACCAACCACCACCGACTGATCAACACCCGCATTCGCTGTCGGCGACACAGCAGGCACTCCGCCCGACACCGTCACAACCACGGTATCGGTGGCAGTCAGGACGCCGTCCGAGACGGTGAGCGTGAAGACATAGGCGCCAGCCTGGGACGAGGTGAACGACGGCTTCACTACCGAAGAACTCGACAACACCACTGAGGCGGGACCTGAGGTCTGAGCCCAGGCATAGGTCAGTGTCGTCCCCGCGTCGGGATCGGATGACCCGGAACCATCCAACGTCACCACAGCCCCAGCTGTCACAGCCTGGTCGGGTCCAGCGTTCGCTGTGGGAGCTTTGTCGAGCCCCCCATAGACCTCGAATTCGGCGAGTCCGACATTCACCGTCGTGGATGCGACGCTGTTGACCGTGAACTGAATGCTCGTCGTCGCGCGTGGCGAGAACGTGACGGTGGTGCCACTGCCAAAGTTCTCGAGGGCGCCGACATTCACGGTGCTGCCATCAGAGAAGGTGAGCACACCGCTCAGAACCTGGTCATCGGCGTTGGGCCGGTCATACAGCACTACTTGGTTGGTCACGACCGGTTGCGGCCAAGTGAGCTTGACCCAGCTTCCAACTCGGCCACCCACGGTCGCCCATTCCTTGGTGGAGTCGCCGGGATACCCCGTCGGGTCGCCGTCAACAACTTGCGCGGCACCCTGGCCACTTGACTGCGAGGATGCCGTGACGACCACTCCCGCTAGCCGCGCGACGTTGCTCGTGATACTCGAAACCACACTGACCGTCACGAGGTCAGTCGCACTTGTCGAGCCATTGGTGACTCTCACTTGGAAGGTGTACGAGCCGACCGAGGGGGGCACGAAGGTTGGCCGCACACTCGTGGCACCCGAGAGCGTCACCGGTGCGCCACTGGTTTGGGTCCAGAGATAGCTCATCGTGCCTGTCGCAACCGAGCCTGACGCATCGAGCGTCACTGTGGCGCCAACCCCGGTCGTCTGATCGATGCCGGCGTGGGCAACGACGGTGGGCCCAATGGAATTGGTGAGAACCTGACGGTTGAGCCAGCCCTTGCTCTGATAGTCCGGAAGAGAAGGGTCTTGGTCGTACTGGTTGTAGACGCTGAACGCGTTGGTCTTGCGGGTGAGCAAAGTGCCGCTCACATTGACCGGCTGTCCGCTGATGGGGTAGCCCATGTAGGCGGAGGCACGATGCGACGCGGCATAAGCGTCAGATGCGTCTTTCGCGACATAAGACGTCGATAGGTGGTCGTAGTGATCGGTATAGCCCCCACCGCTGAAGCCGTAGCCGTGGGCGTAATCCTGAGCTCGCACACTCGCGGCGTTAGAAATCCGAAAGACGTCCAACACCGTGTTGCGTAGGCTTGATGCTGTGTAGGAGTTGCTGCCGTCAACCGCAGTGATCGTATTGATGCTTCCCTCGAGCAAGCGCTTGACGCTTTGGTACCCGCGCATCGCCGAGCCGCCACCAAGAGGGAAGCCGTCTGGAAGCCGCATGAACACCAAAGACACGTTGGCGCCGTTCAAGGTCCGGACGCGGAGATTTTTGCCGGCTGCGGTCATGGTGCTCGTCGTCCAGGAGTTGGCCACTCCAGCCATCCACGCGTATGCCGCCTCTGCCCCGTCCTCACGCTCGGCCCAATAGAAATCGCCTAAACCGGCATCGCCCGCGGTGACAAAGAGGGTCCGGACGCACCGACCGGCCGAGATGTCGTTGAGGAGGTCGGGGCTCTGGAAAAGAAGATCATCGTCCTCGTGCGCCACGACATTGACGATGCCACCGGCGCAGACCGCCGCAGACGCCGGTGGAGCAAATGCGACATTTGGGACGATACTGAGCACCATTGCGATCGTCGCGACAAGCGCCATAGTCGTCAGCGACCGGCGACTCGAATTGCGCTTCCCGAGACGGTGCGATCCCTGCATCGTGCTAGCCTCCCCTGCGACCCTTGACTCCCGCATCGTCCCTACGGCGGGGCAAACGTCAAGTCGCCCCACGATGCTAGCGTTCCGCCCCAACCGCTACAATCGCGTCTCATAAGCGGCTCGGGGACTTCGCGGTCATTCCAAGACAAGCCCGTCCTTGCGGTTGGGAGTCGGCAAACCCAGGCGTTCAATTATGTATTAGATCCGTCCAAGAAGTTGCACACGCAATAACATTCCCGGAGGCATCGTGAGCGTCCCAGGGTCCGCTCGAGGCGGCGCCCAAGCATCAACGTGGATGTCGCGACTCCCATTGATCGCTCTGATCTCAGCGGTCATCGCCGGTCCGCTAGGGATTGGGCTCGGCGCGTGGGCGCTCGCCCGGGCTCGTCGAATGGCAGTCTCGTTGCCCGCGTTAGCCGTTGCGGCAGTCGGGATCGGGATCGTCCAGACATCCGCTGTCACGATCTGGGCTGCGAGTGGCGGCGGGCCCTTGAACTCAAGCTTGACCTCGTCTGCCACCACCTCGGAGTGGACATACCCCACGACGCCGCCGCCGACCGGTCCTGCTAACCCTTCGCCTGAACCACCCTCGAGGCCTCGGCCGACGAATATCGAGCAAATCGCCCCGCCGCGGGTCAACACTTATGAAGCCAAGGGCTTCAGTGCCGACCCCGGCCCTGTGACCGCAGGTGCGATTGCCGCCGAGCGGGGTAACTACACGAGCCCGAAGGACACCATTGGCGTGACGGTGGCACAGTGGCCCACAGAAGCCGAAGCTCAGACGCACGCACAAGAAGGCGGTGTCTCCGATTACGGGCCCGATGCCCTGCGCACGTCCGGCGTGGTCAGTTTCGGTAGTTACTGGTACTACGAACTCAATGACAAAGGCACTGTCTACTGGAACCAAGGCAACTTCAGTGCATCATTTACGGGTAAGCCTCTACAGGTGCAGGAGTTCTTCCTGAGCTTCCCCAAGTACTAGGCATGATCGGGAGATTGCCAGCTGCACCGGCCAGAGCTCCCACCGAGGACGCAGAGCGTCAGACAGCCGCGGTAGTCTCAGTCGCGGCGCACGGCATACCAACGTTGTCGGCTGGTAGTCGTGCCCGGGGACGCATCACCAAAGGAGACTTCAATGACCCCACCTCTGAGCAAGCGCATCGGCGCTGAGCTGCTCGGCACGTTTTGGCTCGTGTTTGGCGGGTGTGGCAGCGCGATCTTCGCGGCGAAGTACTTCGCCGCGGGCGGCGCGCTCGACGCCAACGGCACCGAGCTCGGCATCGGCTTCTTGGGCGTCTCTCTCGCCTTCGGCTTGACCGTTGTCACCATGGCGTATGCCGTGGGCCACGTTTCGGGAGGCCACTTCAACCCCGCCGTCACCCTGGGCCTTTGGGCTGCCAAGCGCTTCGACAATGGCCGTGACGTCGTGGCCTACATTGGCGCGCAGGTCGTGGGCGGTCTCCTCGCAGGTGCCTGCCTCTGGGGTCTGGCCAAGAGCGCCAAGGGCTCGGGGTCGATGGTCGGCAACATGGCCGCCAACGGCTATGGCGACCACTCCCCCGGTGGCTACTCGATGTGGGCAGTGTTCCTTGCAGAGGCGCTGCTGACCGCCTTCTTCCTCTTCATCATCCTGGGCGTGACGACGGGGCACGCACCCGTGGGCTTTGCGCCGTTGGCGATCGGTCTTGCGCTGGCGCTCATCCACCTCATCTCGATCCCAATCAGCAATACATCGGTCAACCCCGCCCGCTCAACGGCCGTGGCGTTCTTCAACGGCAACGGGGCCCCGGGTCAGTTGTGGTTGTTCTGGGTGGCACCGATCGTGGGCGCAGTCATCGCCGGGTTTACTTACGAAGCGATTACCGGCATCGACGGCTCGCACAAGGACGTATCGGGCGACGAGACCGTGGCCGCCCGCCCCTAACTCGCGCCGATTGAGTCTCTAACCTTCATTGATCGGAGTTAAGCCTCTAGACTTGACCGAGTCAGGTGAGAGGAAGCTCCGCGATGTTTGTCATCACCGCAGATCAGGTCGACCGCCAGCGGGCACACGACCGGGTGCCCGCTGCGCTGAGTCTGCTTACAGGTCCCCGCGCTGGAGCGCACCTGGGGTTCGAGCGCACGGCCGGGGACGAGATCCAAGGAGTCTGTGAAGATCCCGCAGACGTTGTCGACATCCTCACCTCGCTCATCCGCCACGGTGACTGGCGGATCGGGCTCGGGATCGGGCCCGTAGAGCTGCCGCTCCCAACCTCCCCACGCGCCGGACGGGGGCCCGCATTCGTCGCCAGTCGGGATGCTCTGGTCGCTGCCCACCCCGTGCCCGGTCAGCTCGCGGTCC
Organism: Actinomycetales bacterium; assembly: GCA_016715285.1. Lineage (GTDB taxonomy): Bacteria > Actinomycetota > Actinomycetes > Actinomycetales > Dermatophilaceae > Phosphoribacter > Phosphoribacter thorii. The sequence goes on from JADKAO010000005.1 coordinate 122,898, forward strand.
GCTGTCGAGTTGGTAGCGGTCACAGCCGGGCTGACCGCGAACTGCGGCTCCGGCATACCCGCTTTGCCGAGACCGCACTCTTGCTCTACGCGCGCCTGTTGCGCAGTCGCACGATGGAAGGCTGGCAAGTCACCGACCTCCTCATGCAGGGATTGACTCAGAAGGACGCCGCGACCCGCCTGGGGGTGACGCCGTCGGCCGTCAGTCAGCGGGTGCGTCGTGCTGGCTGGCAAGAGCAGCAACGCGGCCGCGAACTCGTCATCCATCACGTGTCAGTTGCGGGCGCACGACCAGGCGACCGAGCCTGATCGACCGACGTGGCGAATCACTCGTCCCCTGACGGCCCCGGACGCGAGCACGCGCCCGAGCTTCGCTGATAGCGTCGACACGGTCCTCATCCACGCCTCACCAAGGGAGAATTTGTGAGCACAACGCCCGTCAAGGTGGCCGTCACCGGCGCTGCCGGCCAGATCGGCTACAGCCTTCTCTTCCGCATCGCCAGCGGTGCGCTGCTCGGCCCGGACACCCCGGTGGAGCTGCGGTTGCTCGAAATCACCCCAGCCCTAAAGGCGCTCGAGGGGGTCGTCATGGAGCTGGACGACTGTGCCTTCCCAACCCTCGCTGGCGTCGTCATCGGCGACGACCCCGAAAAGGTCTTCGAGGGCGCTAACGCCGCCATGCTCGTGGGCGCGATGCCCCGCAAGGAAGGCATGGACCGCGCTGACCTGCTGGCCGCCAACGGCAAGATCTTCACCGGCCAGGGTGCCGCGCTCAACAAGGTCGCCGCGGACGACATCAAGATCCTCGTCACGGGCAACCCGGCCAACACCAACGCGCTCATCGCGATGGCCAACGCCCCGGACATCCCCCGCGAGCGGTTCAACGCGCTGACCCGCCTGGACCACAACCGTGCCAAGACCCAACTCGCGCAGAAGCTCGGCGTCCACGTCGACTCGATCAAGCACCTCGCGATCTGGGGCAACCACGACGACTCGATGTACCCCGACCTCTACAACACCCTGGTCGACGGCAAGATCGCCGCTGACCTCGTCGACGAGGCCTGGATCACCGAGACCTTCATCCCCACGGTCGCCACGCGTGGCGGTGCCATCATCAAGGCACGTGGACTGTCGTCGGCCGCATCGGCTGCCAACGCCACGATCGACCACATGCGGGACTGGATCCTCGGCACCGACGACTGGGTGTCGATGTCCGTGCCGTCCGACGGGTCCTACGGCGTGACCGAAGGTATCGTCTCGTCGTTCCCGTGCGTGGCCTCCGGCGGGTCCTACGAGATCGTCCAGGGCATCGAGCTGTCCGACTTCAGCCGCGAGCGCATCATGGCGTCCGTTGCTCGCCTCGAGTCCGAACGCGACCAGGTCAAGGCACTGGGTCTGATCTAGACCCTCGACTCCATTGCTAGAGCGGGTATGCCGCGTGGCCGGGGCCACGCGGCATACCCGTCTCTGCTTGGGTCAGACCGAAAGAGTCAGGGCACGTCCAGGCGCACCAGCGTGCCAGCGAGGGCGACTGCTGCCGCAAGGCCGAGATAGCAGACGACGTCGACACTCCGTCGACGTACCGCGAGCCCGCCAGGGGACTTGACTGTCACCCGAGCGATCGCTGCGACCAAAAGTGATAGCGCGAAGACATAGCAGCCCAGCCGCAGGCGGCCAGCGGCGCTGAGGACGATGCCGGTGATGGCCATGGCAGCAACCCACCGCCATGGCCCAAGCCGGCTGAGCCCACCCTGGGTCACGGCTCGCAGGTCCCCTTCGCGCTAAGGGACCGCTCCGCAGCGGCAACAACATTGAGCAGAAGTTCCGCGCGCGTCATCGGGCCCACCCCGCCAGGGTTTGGGCTGACCCAACCGGCGACCTGCGCAACGTCGGGGTCGACATCACCTGCCACCTTGGACGCACCCGTCTTAGGATCCGTGGCCCGGGACACCCCGACGTCGAGCACGGCGGCGCCGGGCTTGACCATGTCAGCGGTGATGATCCCAGGCACGCCCGCCGCGGCGACGACGATGTCGGCCTGGCGCACTTCGGCGGCGAGGTCACGAGTCCCCGTGTGGCAGAGCGTGACGGTGGCATTCTCGCTGCGCCTTGTGAGGATGAGACCGAGCGGCCTCCCCACCGTCAGCCCACGCCCTACGACGACCACCTTCGCCCCGGCGATCGGCACGGCATACCTGCGCAGGAGCTCGATACACCCCATCGGGGTGCAGGGCAGCGGCGCCGGCTTGCCGAGCACGAGCCAGCCGAGGTTGACCGGGTGCAATCCGTCGACGTCCTTGGCGGGGTCGACCCGCGACAGGAGCGCGAGCTCGTCCAGCCCGGTCGGTTGCTGGATGAGGAAACCCGTGCACTCGGGGTCCGCGTTGAGTTCGTCGATAACGGCTTCAACTTCGGCTTGGGTCGCCGAGGCGGGCAGGTCGCGGCGAATGCTCCGAATGCCGAGCTCGGCGCAGTCCCGGTGCTTGGCGCCGACATACCAGCGGCTACCTGGGTCATCCCCGACGAGTACCGTGCCCAGGCCGGGCACAACTCCGCGGTCTGCAAGGGCAGCGACGCGTTCGGCGAGCTCGACCTTGATCTGTGTAAGGGTGGCCGCGCCATCGAGGATCTGTGCCGTCACGACCCCAATCCTCCCACTCGTCGGAGTGTCGGCAGGACCGCCGCGACCGCGGTGAGGACCAACCCCACCACAACGACGCTCGTGACGGTATGCCGGGTGGCTGGGTTGACCAGATCAAGGGCCAGCGCTCCCAGGAGTTGGCCGCACAGGAGCACCAACATGGTGTGCAGCACACCGAGGTGGCGGACGACGACAGCGGCCACTCCCACGAAGACGACGCCGGCAAGCCCGCCGAACCACACCCACCCGGGAGGCTCATCAACATGCACCGGCCCGAGCCCGCCAGCCACCCGGCGCAGCAGCGCTACCGTCGCCAACAACAACAGACCGTTGGTGAAGTTGAGCCAGGTCGTTGCCCAGGGAGTCCCGGTGACCACGTTCACCCGTCCGTTGATGGCCGACTGCACGGAATGCAGGCCACCCACGAGCAGCGCCAGCAACACCGGAACCGCGACCGCCGCACCGACCGCAGCCACCGGCCCGTCCGTCACGCCGTTCATCGACCCCGGCGCCCCCACCCGACCAAGGACAGCGATCCCAACGCCAACTGTCGCGAGAATGGCGGCAACCACCCGCAGCGGGGTGACCGCAGCGCGGCCCGCCGGCCCGAGACCGATCTTGTCGACGACGATCGCGTTACCGGTCTGTCCGCCGACGACGGCAATGGTGAACAGCGCCACGCCAGCGAGCGGGACGGCATACGACTGAACGAGCACGTAGGTGCCACCGAGCAGCCCTCCGAAGGTCTGCCACAAGGGCAGTCCGCCGGCGCGGATGTCCGCGACGAGCGCACGGATCCCGGCCCGGGTCCGGCGAGAAGTCAGCAGCACGACGGTCAGGACCAGCCAGCCCGACCCGAAGCTCCACAGCGCGGCATACACCGGTTCGTGCAGCCGCGCGGAGAGCTCGCCATTCATCCGCGACTGGCCCGACGAGAGCGCTCCGATGAGCAAGCCCGCGAGGCCCGACCAGGACCAGAGGCTCGTATGCCGTTGGCCACCGGCGGCCGGGACCGCTCCCGGATCCCGGACTCCCGGCTCAGTGCGCGAAATGCCGGGTCCCCGTGAAGTACAACGTGACGCCAGTCGCCCGAGCGGCTGCGATGACCTCTGAGTCGCGCATTGAGCCCCCGGGGGCAACGACCGCACGCACGCCGGCGTCGACAAGGACCTGGAGCCCGTCTGCGAAGGGGAAGAACGCGTCCGAGGCGGCAACGGCGCCAGCAGCCCTCGCCTCGCCAGCACGCGCGACAGCGAGGTAGCACGAGTCAACCCGGTTGACCTGCCCCATGCCGATGCCGACAGAAGCTCCGTCCCGCGCGAGCAGGATGGCGTTGGATTTGACAGATCGGATTGCGCGCCAAGCGAATTGGAGGTCGGCTAGGGTAGCGCTGTTAGCCGGGTCGCCTGCGACAAGCCGCCAGTATGCCGTGTCGTCTCCTCCTGTGACCTCCCCCGTGCCGTCGCGAACCACTGCGTCCATCAGGTCGCGAGATTGCATCAACAGCCCGCCACCGATCGGTCGGGTTTCAATCGACACGGACCGCCCCGCCTGCTCTGCGGACAGGCGAAGGAGGCGAATGTTCTTCTTCGCGCTCAAGATCGTCAGCGCTTCGGGCTCGTACTCCGGCGCCACAACGACCTCGGTGAAAATGTCTTTGACCCGCTCAGCCATCGCGACCGTCACCGGACGGTTGACCGCGATGATGCCACCGAATGCCGACACCGGGTCACACTCATGCGCCGCGAGATGCGCGACAGCAATATCGGTGGCCACCGCAATGCCGCATGGGTTGGCGTGCTTGACGACGGCACACGTCGGCTGATCGCCTTGGTCGTATGCCGCGCGGACGGCAGCGTCGGCGTCAATGTAGTTGTTGTAGGACATCTCCTTGCCGTGCAGCTGCTCGGCGACCGCGATGCCTGATGCACTAAAACCGTTGCGGTAGAGTGCAGCTCGCTGATGCGGGTTTTCCCCATAACGCAGCACCGCAGCCTTGTCCCACGTGGCCCCAACCCATTGGGGGAAGCCGCTGCCGTCGCTCGTGTCGACGTAGGCGCTGCCCATCCACGAGGCAACTGCCACGTCATAGGTCGCGGTGTGCACAAACGCCTCCGCAGCGAGCCGCTTGCGCTGCGCCAACGTGAAGCCCCCGCCGCGGACCGCGTCAACAACCATGGGGTACGCGGCCGGGCTCGTGACGACCGCGACGCTTGGGTGGTTCTTGGCCGCGGCGCGCGCCATCGACGGGCCGCCGATATCGATCTGCTCGACGCACTCGTCAGGAGTCGCGCCCGAGGCCACCGTCGCGGCGAACGGATAGAGGTTGACGACGACCAAGTCGAAGGCCGCCACCCCGAGCTCGGCGAGTTGAGCGAGGTGATCGGGTTTGCGGGTGTCGGCGAGGATGCCCGCGTGGACCCGAGGATGCAGCGTCTTGACGCGCCCCTCCAAGCACTCAGGGAAGCCGGTGAGGTCCTCGACCTTGGTGACGGGCAGGCCCAGAGAATCAATGAGGGCTGCTGAGCCACCCGTGGAGACGAGCTCGACGCCAGCCTCCGCGAGCGCTCGCGCGAGGTCGGCCAGGCCGGTCTTGTCATAGACCGACACCAGCGCCCGCCGGACTGGGCGGACGTCGTCCGAGGGGCCAGGGGCAGGCAGACTGCACATGGGGTCTCCTGTTGTCATGGCCGAGGCACCCAGGCGGGCGATGCTCGGCGAGAATTCACTCCCCGGTGGTTACCCACCTGCGCCAGTCGTCGTTCTTGGAGTCTAGCGAGCGCCGACACGCACGGTCCTGCCGTCCACGGCATACCCCTCTCGCACCATCCGCCCGACGCAGTCGACCAGCATCGCGCGCTCAACGACCTTGATGCGCTCATGGAGTGTCTCCGGGGTGTCGTCAGGAGCCACCCGGACGGCTTGCTGGTCCACGATCGGGCCGGTGTCGACGCCCCCATCGACGACAAAGAGCGTGCAGCCGGTGACTTTGACGCCGTAGGTGAGTGCGTCCGCCGGCCCGTGCATGCCTGGGAAGGACGGAGAGAGGGCGGGGTGCGTGTTGACGGTCCGGCCTGCGTAGGCGGCCAGGAAGTTGGCGCCGACGAGCTTCATGAAGCCTGCGAGCACCACTAGCGACGGCTCGTATGCCGCGACCCGCGCCGCGAGTGCGACATCCCAGTCCGCACGGGTCGGGAAATCAGCCACCCGGCATACAAAGGTAGGTATGCCGGCGCGCTCCGCTCGATCGAGCCCCTCGATCCCGTGCCGGTCGGCCCCAACAGCGGCGATCCGAACGCCATAGTCTGAGGAGTTGGTCGCGTCGATGAGCGCCTGCAAATTCGTGCCAGCTCCGGACACGAGCACGACCACGTGCCGCCCACTGGACAAAGCCGCGCTCATTCGGCTTCGGTTCTGGACCGCGTTGCGCGGACATACCTCTCGTATGCCCACCACAGGAGCCCCCCAAGCGCGAGTTCAACGGCGAGCGCACCGACCATCGGGGCGGGGCTCGGACCTACCGAGGCGAGCCGACCTGAACCGGCCGGCCCTGAGGCGATAAGACAAATGGCACCCACGGCTCCTGCGGCGAGTCCGGCGGCTGCACACAACGTGCCGAATTGGTGGCGCCAGGTTGTGTCTCCGGAGCGACCGCGAAGGGCCGTCCGCCCCATGAGGACGCCGACACCGACCGGCAGCAGCACGGCCACCCAAGCGACCGGTGGGTAGATGGCGTCGACGGGGATCGCACCCAGCACAGGGACCATGGGAAGTAGCCCAGGGTGAGACCCAGCCAACGTAATTGACCCTTCGGTAGCTACCTGGAATCCCGGCCCGGCGACGAAACTCAACGCCCACAACGCAAGAGTTGGCACGTAGGCGAGTTGGATCAGGATCAAGATGAGGCTGCCCATTGCTCCTGGGGCGACTGAGTCGGCTATCTGGCTCACGGTGCTCCAGTGCACCACCACCGCCAGCGCCACAGTGAGCAGGGCGAGGATCGACATTCCGGCTAGGGCGTGCGTCGCGGGCCGGACAGCATCCCGAGCCCACGCTGGCGTCGCTTGCCACACCCGGACCAGGAGCGAATTCCGGTCAAGCTCGTCTGGGTGTCGCGCCAGATCAATACAGAGGGCCAAGGAGGGCACGAGCCAGCTCACCAAGAAAGCGGACGGATCAGGACGAGCATGGCCCAGCATCGTCAGCAGCCCCGCCAGCACGATGAACGCCCCGTAACCGGCGAGGTAGTCGCGCGCGTCTGTCGACACCGAGCGCGGAGACGACTGACGTATCCGTGCCCAGCCGCGCGCAGTGATCCACGTCGCAATCACCCAGAATCCGAGGGGAACGACGCCGAGAGTGATCCCGTCGATGGTGATTCGGCCGCCATTGGCAAGGAACCACGCCGCGCTGGCCACCCCGACCACGTCCGTGAAGCCGGTGGTGCCTTGCGGCGACATGGCCCACCCCACCGCTACCAGCGCCATCACGATGAGCCATGTCATGGCGGCAGCGAGCAGGCCAGCGATGATCGCGAGTCGTCGGCGTTGGGGTAACCATGACGCGCCTGCAGACAACACCGCAGGTGTGGAGGAGCGTGCGCGATCGAGCAGAGCCATAGTGGGATCCATCGTCGCTGCGGGACCCCAGAAAAGCCCGAGGACGCGCCGGGTGACCCCGAACGCGCCCTCAGCAGCAGCGCTGAACGCTGCACTGTTGCTTAGTGGCCGAGGCCCTTCATGATCTCGCGCATGAGCGCCGCGGTCTCGGACGGCGTCTTGCCGACCTTGACGCCAGCAGCCTCGAGCGCTTCCTTCTTGGCCTGCGCGGTGCCGGACGAGCCGGAGACGATCGCGCCAGCGTGCCCCATCGTCTTGCCCTCGGGGGCCGTGAAGCCCGCGACATAGCCCACGACCGGCTTGGTCACGTGCTCGGCGATGTATGCCGCCGCGCGCTCCTCAGCGTCGCCACCGATCTCACCAATCATGACGATCGCGTCGGTGTCGGGGTCCTCTTCGAAGGCCTTGAGGCAGTCGATGTGGGTGGTGCCGATGATCGGGTCGCCGCCGATGCCAACGCCTGTGGAGAAGCCGAAGTCACGCAGCTCGAACATCATCTGGTAGGTCAACGTGCCCGACTTCGACACGAGACCGATCCGGCCGGGGCCGGAGATGTCGGCGGGGATGATGCCCGCGTTGGACAGTCCGGGGCTGATCAGGCCGGGGCAGTTGGGGCCGATGAGGCGCGTCGTGCCCTTGTCCTTGGCGTAGTTGTAAAACTCCGCCGTGTCCTTGACCGCGACACCTTCGGTGATGACGACACCCAGCGGGATCCCGGCGTCAACGGCTTCGATGACGGCCGCCTTCGTGAAGGCGGCGGGCACGAAGATCACACTGACGTTGGCTCCGGTCGCTGCCATTGCGTCGGCAACGGAACCAAACACCGGCACCTGCTGACCGCCGGGGAAGTCCACGGTGGTGCCAGCCTTCTTGGGGTTGACGCCGCCGACGATCTTCGTGCCGAAGTTGAGCATGCGCGTGGTGTGCTTCATGCCCTCGGAACCGGTCATGCCCTGGACGATGACCTTGCTGTCCGCGTTGAGAAAGATTGCCATTGTCTGCTCTAGTCCTTGTCCTCGTCGGGGCGGTCAGTGCTGGGCGGCGAGCTCGGCGACGCGGCGGGCCGCGCCGTCCATGGTGTCCACGCGCTCCAGGAGCGGCAGCTTGGCGCTGTCGAGGATCTCGCGACCCTTTTCGGCGTTGTTGCCATCGAGGCGCACGACGAGCGGCTTGGGCGACTTGCCGTGGCTGGCGAGAATGTCGTAGGCCTTGACGATGCCGTCAGCGACGGCGTCACACGCGGTGATGCCACCGAAGACGTTGACAAAAACGGCCTTGACCTGCGCGTCTTCAAAGATGATGTCCAGGCCGTTGGCCATGACTTCGGCGTTGGCGCCGCCGCCGATGTCGAGGAAGTTCGCGGGCTTCGGGTGAGTGCCGTCGGCCATCGTGAACTCTTCACCTGCATACGCGACCACGTCGAGCGTGGACATGACGAGGCCAGCGCCGTTTCCGATGATGCCGACGCAACCATCGAGCTTGACGTAGTTGAGGTGACGCTCGATCGCGAGCACCTCGAGCGGGTCGGTCTTGGAGTGGTCGACGTAGACCTCGTGCTCAGGGTGACGGAAGGAGGAGTTCTCGTCGATCGACACCTTGCCGTCGAGCGCGACGATCTGGCCGTCTTCGGTCTTGACGAGGGGGTTGACCTCGACGAGCGTGGCGTCTTCGGCCTTGTACACATTCCAGAGTTTGCTGATGACGTTGCTCAGGGCGGGCTTGTCGGCGTCGTCAAAGCCTGCGGCGTCAACGATCTCCTTCGCCTTGGCTGCGTCGATGCCCACGTTGGGGTCGACGGCGATCTTGGCGAGCGCTTCGGGGCGCTCGACCGCGAGAGCCTCGATGTCCATGCCGCCTTCCTTGCTGCACATCGCCAGGTAGGTGCGGTTGGCGCGGTCGAGCAGGATGGAGAAGTAGTACTCCTCGGCGATCTTGGCGCCCTGGGCGATCATGACCGTCTTGACGGTGTGGCCCTTGATGTCCATCCCGAGGATCTTCTCGGCAGCGGCTGCTGCCTCGTCGGGGCTCTTGACGACCTTGACGCCGCCAGCCTTCCCGCGCCCGCCAGCCTTGACCTGAGCCTTGACGACAACCACGCCGCCGCTCTTGGTCCCGACTCGCTCTGCGGCGGCACGGACCTCGTCCACGGTCCGGGCGACTTCGCCGCCCAACACGGGAACCCCGTGTGCCTCGAACATGTCGCGTGCCTGGTATTCGTACAGATCCACGGGCGTCCGTCCTCGTCGTCGAAGGGGCTGACCAGCAACGATCCTGGTCCGGTCGGACCCGGTATCGCGCGGCTCTTTCGGACTTTAGTGCACCTGCTAGAGCCCGCTGCACCGTCAGCGCCCTGCCATGACGAATCTCACCCGAGCGAGCGGGACCCGGCAGATTTCAGAGGGAGCTCACGGACTGGCCGGTTGGCACGAGCAACACCCAAACTGGGCCGGCCGCGAGCGTCAATGGCGTCCCATCCGGTCCGGTGAGCTTGGTCGGCTCGATTGCTGCCCCGCGTCTCCAGGTACCAGCAAACCGCAGCCCGTCTCGATAGACACTGACGGCACCCGAGCCAACAAGATCGAGGACGGGCGTCGGCTGACCATTCACATCGCGATTTGCCGAGGGGTGAGTCCGGACAGTCTGGACGATGACGGTGGCAGCGCCCACCTGCTGCCCGTCCGACACTTCAGCACGGCCGTCGGTGGTCACCAGGTATCGGGACCGCCCCGCGTCCCAGCGCAGTTCTAGTCGAGCGGCTGGGTATGCCGTCTGCACACCGGCCGCTGCCTGTCCACCCGTCGGGGCGGGACCGAACTGAAAACCCACGTCGCCTGCAGCCACACTGCCCCCTGCACGCGCAAGTAGTGTCGCCGGGCTACCGATGACGTTGTATGGGGCTGGGCGTGCCGTCTCTCTTCGGAACCCTTGCTGTGACTCGTCGAACGAGACGTTGACCTGAGCCCCCTGCCTGACGGCGCTGAGAGTGATCTCCGAGGCCCCGGAGAAGGCAAACGCGACCCTGCCGTAGTTGGCCAGAAGCACCGCGTCCGACTCTCGAGCGCTGCGAATCGGACCCACCGCTTCGGGTTGCCGACTGGAGTAGATGGCGAGCAGCCTGGTGAGGCCTCCCTCGACTGGCTCAACATAGATCACATCCGCTGCGCTCAGTCCGATCCGCGGCCGTGCGGGGCTCGTGTTGTCGATCTTCACCGCGAGAACAGGGGAGGACGCGAGCCGAGTCGTCTCGGCTGTCGCCGAAGGAGAGGGAGTCGCTGTGATCGAGGTCGTCGGTGGGACACCCGACGTCTCCGAAGTAGGCGGTACAGCCGTCGTTGGCGTGTTCGGCGCAGTGCACGCGGTGGCAAGAACGAGGGTGAGCGTGGTGACGACAAGCTTCCTGCGGGACGGCATGCTGGTCACCCTAACGATGACTTGAGGACCAGACGAGGTATGCCGGCAGTTCAGCTGACATGACACGGCAGTGGCCCTGCCTGAAGACGGGGTGTGGGGCCAGCGCTGATGCGCTGGCCCCACAGCCGTCGTTGAGCGTTCAGTGCGTCGCGAGGACGAGCGTCATGCGGGACGCGAAGCCACACGGGATGCGGGAGGTCCGGGGCAAGTCCACCTATTCTCAACTTGGACGAGCCGGCCCCGGGGGGATGGACCGACGACGTCTAATGTCGATCATCTAAGTTCACGACGCTGTCCCACCACCAAAACGCGGTTTCCTTACGAAGTCTTTAAGGTTGCTGTGAAGTCCAATGACCTGGCGACCCAACGAGGGGTGTGGAGTCAGTGGGCCGAGACGTTTGCGCGCACCCAAGCGACGATCTCGTGAGTCGTCGCCCCCGGCGTAAAGACGGTCGCCACTCCGAGCTTGGCGAGCTCAGGAATGTCAGCCTCAGGAATGATGCCCCCGCCGAAGACAACGATGTCGTCGGCATCCCGCGCCTTGAGTAACTCAACGACCCGAGCAAACAGCGTCATATGGGCGCCGGAGAGGACCGATAGACCGACGGCGTCGGCGTCTTCCTGAATTGCTGCCTCGACGATCTGCTCCGGGGTCTGGTGCAGGCCGGTGTAGACAACCTCCATCCCAGCGTCGCGCAGGGCGCGGGCGACGACCTTGGCCCCTCGGTCATGCCCATCCAGGCCGGGCTTGGCAACGACGACGCGCAGCGGCGACTCACTCATATGGGCACTCTAGCGGGGCAGATCCCTTGTGCGGCAGGGCCGCTTGACGAGAATCCGTGGAAACGCTTACGCCCACGAGCGTGATTGACGTCACCCCCGTTTGGAGATCACGAAAGGGTCACGCTACCCTCGGCGAGGTCGTAAACCAGTTGGCGGGAGCACAACGTTGTCTGACACGAGATATCACGGGCGTCACCGTGCCCAAAACAAGGCGCCCACGTCTGCGCGTGTCGTTGGCGCGGGGCTTGTTCTGCCGGCAACTGCCACCTTGGCGATTGTTGCGGTGGGGACTCAGAGCCCAGCGGTCGTCCTGGCTGGAAGTGGGGCATCTCTGGGAAGTCAGGATGATCCGGCGACCAGCGCCGATGCGGCTGAGTTGGCCGCTGCGAAGATCGACAGCGGCGCGTCGTTGACTCGATCCGTGGGCGATCGGGTGGCACGCGACAATGAGCGCTCACGGGTCAGCGTTCTGAGCGCTGAGCAAGAGAGCCGAGCGACGACCGAGGCTCGGCTTGCCGCGGCAGCGGAAACCGCGGTTGAGGTCAAGCCCACGGTGGCTGCGGAACAGGCTGTCGCGGTGTTGGCCCCAACCAAGACCGCGGGAGGCCCAAAGTCGTGGGTGAAGCCGGTCAACAATTACGTGCTGACGTCGGGCTTTGCGTATCGGTGGGGTCGGCTCCACGCCGCCCAGGACTTCGCTTGTCCCACTGGGACGCCAGTCAAGTCGATGTCATCTGGCGTCGTGATCGCGTCAGGTTGGCTCGGCACCTACGGCAACCGAGTCGAAATCAAGTACTGGGACGGCAGCGTCTCCCTCTACGCCCACAACAGTGCCCTCAAGGTGAAGGTTGGGGACACTGTTTCACCCGGTCAGGTTGTTGCTATTTCCGGCAATACGGGCAACTCCACCGGCCCACACGTCCACGTCGAGATTCGCCTCAACGGCAATACCACCAAGGTGGCGCCTCTCACGTGGATGCGCGCCAAGGGCATCGCTGTCTGACGCACGGCTCTCAGAGACCCCGGATCAAAGCTTTTCGACTGGGGCGTAACGCAACAAGAGCCGTTTGACTCCCACGCTGCTGCCGAAGTCCACGTGAGCGAGCGCGCGCTCGCCTTCCCCTTCGACTCGGACGACTGTGCCGAGGCCGAAGGCATCGTGGGTGACGCGGTCTCCGGTATGCAGTGATAGCGCCGGGCGATTGCCTGGTGACCTCACTCCGGGACGTCCGGCGAAGGTCGCAATTGTCGGGGTGCTGGCTCGTCGGCCAAAGCGCGCCGAGTCCGAGGACGCTGCATCGCGCTCCCACTCGACGAGTTCTTTCGGGATTTCGTCAAGGAACCGGGACCCGGGGAAGTATTGAGGCTGGCCCCAGGCCGAACGCACGGCGGCTCGCGACAGGTGAAGCCGTTCGCGGGCACGCGTGATCCCGACGTAGGCGAGGCGGCGTTCCTCCTCCAACTCCTTCGGGTCACCGAGCGACCGCAAATGCGGGAAGGTGCCGTCTTCGAGCCCGGTGACAAATACCACGGGGAACTCAAGACCTTTCGCCGTATGCAAGGTCATGAGCGTGACCACGCCACCGTCGGCACCCGGTGCCCCATCGACGGGTGCATCAGGGATTTCGTCGGCGTCGGCGACGAGCGACACCCGCTCTAAGAAGTCCTCAAGCGAGGCGCCCTCTCCGTCTTCGGCGGCAGCCTCGTCGAATTCCTGTGCCACAGCGAGGAGTTCGGCGAGGTTCTCGACGCGGGTTTCGTCTTGGGGGTCGGGGCTGTTGCGGAGTTCGGCAAGATAGCCGGTCTGCTCGAGGACGGCCTCAAGCAGCCCAGCGACCCCCGACCCGCCGTCAAAGACGGTCCGCAAGTCTTCGAGCAACTTGGTGAACGCCTGAATGGCAGCCACGGACCGGGACGCGATGCCAGGGGCATCCGCGGGTCGGCCGAGTGCAGCGACAAAGGGAATGCGCTCACGGTCGGCGAGCGCGGCGATGCAGGCCTCTGCGCGCTCCCCTATCCCCCGTCGAGGGGTGTTCAGAATCCGCCGCAGATTGACCGAGTCGGTCGGATTGGAGATCACCCGCACATAGGCGAGCGCATCTTTGATCTCTTTGCGCTCGTAGAAGCGGGTGCCACCGACCACCTTGTAGGGAATGCCGACTCGGACGAAGACTTCTTCGACGGCCCGGCTTTGCGCATTGGTGCGGTAGAACACAGCGACGTCCTTGGGTTTGACGCCGTGCGCGTCACCCAACTCGTCGATTCGCCGCGCGACGAAGGACGCCTCGTCGTGCTCGTTGTCCGCGACATAGCCGCGGATGCGGTCGCCGTCGCCGGAGTCGGTCCACAGGTTCTTGGGCCGGCGATCAGGGTTGCGGGCAATGACCGAGTTTGCTGCCCGCAGGATCGTCTGAGTGGAGCGATAGTTCTGCTCCAGCAAGATCGTGTGCGCGTTGGGGTAGTCGGTCTCGAACTCGACGATATTGCGGATCGTCGCACCCCTGAAGGCATAAATCGACTGATCGGCGTCGCCGACGACGACCAGCTCTGCCGGTGGCACAGCATACCGATCTGCTTCTGCTGCAGCGCTTTTAACCCCGCCGACAAGTTCACGCACGAGCTGGTACTGCGCATGGTTGGTGTCTTGGTACTCGTCGACGAGCACGTGACGGAACCTCCGCCGATAGTGCTCAGCGACATCCGGGAACGCCTGCAGCAGGTGCACTGTCGTCATGATGAGGTCGTCGAAGTCGAGCGCATTGGCCTGACGCAGGCGCCGTTGATAGGCGGCATACGCCTCGGCGATGAGCCGCTCGTGGTGCGTCCCCTCCTCGCCCACCCGCCGCGCGTAGGTTTCCTCGTCCACGAGCTCGTTCTTGAGGTTGGAGATCGCATTGGAGAAGCTGCGCGGGTTGTAGCGCTTGGGGTCGAGGTTCATGTCGCGCACGATCATCGACATCAGCCGCTGGCTGTCGGCCGCGTCATAGATCGAGAACGCCGACTTGAGCCCGAGCTTGCCCGCCTCGCGCCGCAGGATCCGCACGCACGCGGAGTGGAACGTCATGACCCACATCGACCGGGCGCGCCCGCCCACCAGCGACTCGACCCGCTCGCGCATCTCGGCCGCGGCTTTGTTGGTGAAGGTGATCGCGAGCACCTGCCCCGGTTGCACCCCACGCGCGGCGAGCAAGTAGGCGATCCGCTGGGTCAAGACGCGGGTCTTGCCCGACCCCGCCCCGGCGATGATGAGCAGCGGTGAGCCCTCGTGCAAAACCGCCTCGCGCTGTTGGGGATTGAGCCCCTCAAGGAAGACGTCAGGGTCAACCCCAGACGGAGTATGCCGGGTGCCTGGCCACGCGCCCGACTCCTGGCCGCGAGTCGGATCGGGGTCGCTCACAGCCCGGCTCTCGCCGCGTCGGGCGGGGGCTGGGGCGGGGTCGAAGCCGGATAGACCGAGGTCGTCGAACAAGGTGCTCATCGTGGAGTCAACCCTATGTCGGCCCACCGACGTACGCTGACAGCATGCTCACAGCACGCGCTCTCCGAGTCCCTCGTCACGGCGATGTTTCGGTCCTTACGGTCGATGAGGTGCAACTCCCTGACCCGCAACCCGGCCAGGCCCTCGTCGAGGTTGCCGCGTCCGGGGTGAACTTCATCGACATCTACCAACGGGAGGGGATCTATCCCGTCCCCCTCCCCTACACCCTCGGCCTCGAGGGCGCTGGCACCGTTGCCGCAGTCGGGGACGGGGTCGACCTCGCCGTGGGCGACCGGGTCGCCTGGGCGATGCGCCCGGGATCCGCGGCCAGCCACGCGCTCGTCGACGCGGCTGTGCTCGTGCCGGTCCCCGACGAGGTTTCCCTCACCGACGCGGCCGCAGCGATGCTCCAAGGCATGACCGCGCAGTTCCTCACGAGCAGCACGTATGCCGTCCGCGAGGGCTCGTCCGTGCTTGTCCACGCCGCGGCGGGCGGCGTCGGGCAGTGGCTCGTCCAGATTTGTGCGTCGCGGGGCGCGACCGTCATCGCGACAGCGGGCACCGAGGCCAAGCGGGCGATTGCTACTCGACTCGGGGCCGATCAGGTCGTTGACTACACCGCGTTCGACGACCCGGCCGCCTTGGCCGCAGCGATTCGTGACGCCAACGGCGGCAAGGGCGTCGACGTGGCCTATGACGGGGTCGGCAAGTCGACCTTCGATGCGTCGCTGGCTTCGCTACGCCCACGCGGGATGCTCGTGCTCTTTGGTGGCGCGAGCGGGCAGGTTCCGCCATTTGACCTGCAGCGCCTCAACGCGGCCGGCTCGGTCTTTGTCACGCGGCCCTCACTCATGCACCATGTCGCCGACCGCGAGGAGTTGCTCGGGCGTGCTGGTGATGTCTTTGAGTGGCTGAGCAGCGGAGCGGTCCAACTCGAGATCGGCGGGACCTATCCGCTCAGTGACGCGGGCACGGCATACACCGCGCTTGAGTCCCGCGCCACCACCGGCAAACTGCTGCTGATCCCCTAGCTCAGCTGTAAGAGCGCCATAGCGCCGCGATCGCGACGTTGAGCACCGTCAGCCAGAACATCGCGTCGACCAGGCTGCCCACACCGGCTGCAGCGGGGGATGCGGCCCGGGCTGCTGCCGCGGGTGCGCCACCGCCGACGAGCGCTGGCTGCTCAATCGCGAGCTTGCGCTGGCGCGAGTTGGCGATCTCGCCGAGCCCGAGGACGGCGAGGGCGATACCGAACTTGACGCCGATCTTCATGTGGTTGGGCGTCTTGATCATCTCGGCGATCGCCACCAGGATCAGTCCGGTCACGACCGTGAGGCGACCGCCCCACACCATGCTCGGCACAATCCGGCCCTGACGGCCCGCTGCGAGCCATCCGCCGACAATGGCGGCCATGCTCAAGAGGTGGAAGACGACGACGATCTCGTTGATGACACCCATGTCGGCACCATACCCGACCGCTTGTAGGCTCCCGAGAGGAAGGAAGGGCGAGCGATGGCGGCATACCGCAAGGACTTTGTTGTCGTGCTGGGGCTCGCTGCCTCACCACTGATCGCACTGGGGTACTCGCGCTTTGCCTACGCGCTGCTGTTGCCGGCCATGCGGACCGAACTCGGGTGGAGCTTCGCGACCGCTGGGCTGATGAACACGGTCAACGCGGTCGGCTACCTCGTCGGGGCGCTCGGGACGGCGTGGCTCGCGGCGCGCGTGGGGCAGCGAGCGGCGTTCGTCGGCGCCCTCGTTGTCACGGTGGCGGGGCTCGCGGTGACCGCCGCCACCTCGTCCCTGCCTGTCCTGCTCACCGCACGCGCGGTGCTCGGGGCGGCTGGTGCGGTCGCCTTCGTTGTCGGCGGGGCAATCACGTCGACGATCTGCCGTCGGCACACGGCGCACCAATCTGCGGTGCTCATTGGGACGTATTTCGCTGGCGGCGGGGTCGGGATCGTGGCCTCGGGGTTCGCCGTGCCCGCGGTTCTCGATCGCTTTGGTCCACCCGGATGGCACTGGGGCTGGATCGCGCTGGCAGCACTCGCTGCGCTGGGGACGGCAGCGGCCGCTTGGGCGGCGGCCATCGCCCCCACCACGGCACCGGAGCGCGGTCCCCGCCGCACATGGCCTGGAGGCCTGGGCCGGCTCGCTGCGGGCTACCTCCTGTTTGGCGCGGGCTATATCGGCTATATGACCTTTATCGTCGCGTTGGTCACGCAGGTGGGTTTCACCCCGCGGGCGGTGACGATGTTCTGGGTTTTGCTCGGCATCGCCGGCGCGGTGAGCGGCTGGGTTTGGGCGGGCCTGCTGCGCACCGCCGTTGGCGGGTCGGCGGCGGCAGTGCTCTTCGTGCTGCTTGCGGTGGCGGTCGGCATACCGGCTCTGACCGCAGCCACCCCGGCGCTCTACTTCTCTGGTGCGCTCTTTGGGTTGTGCATGTTGTCGCTCGTGAGCGCCGTGACCGCTGCCGGTCGCGACGCGGTGCGGCCGGAGGACACGACCGCAGCAATTGCCTTGCTCACCACCGTGTTTGCGGCGGGGCAGGTCGTCGGGCCATGGTTCACGGGGGTGCTGGCCGACCGCACCGGCGGGCTGCAACTCGGGCTGGGGATCTCGGCCGTGCTCCTGCTCATCGGCGCGGGTTTCTGCAAGTGGCAGCCCGCGCGCGTGCCAGGGGCGTAGTCAGACGATCCGTCGGCCCGCGGCCCAGGCGGTGAGTTCGTGCCGTGAGGACAGCTGGAGTTTGCGAAGCACCGACGACACGTGGGTCTCGACCGTCTTGATCGAGATGAAAAGTTCTTTGGCGACTTCTTTGTACTGGTAGCCGCGCGCGATGAGCCGCATGACCTCACGTTCGCGCGCTGAGAGCCGGTCGAGCTCCTCGTCGACTTCGGCGAGTTCTCCCGCTGCGGCACCGAAGGCGTCGAGGACGAACCCGGCCAGGCGCGGGCTGAAGACCGCATCACCGTCGGCGACCCGACCGATCGCCCGCACCAGATCCGTGCCGCTGATCGTCTTCGTGACATAACCCCGTGCGCCCGCCCGGATCACGGCGATGACGTCACGGGCCGCGTCAGACACCGAGAGTGCGAGGAAGCGCACCGGCTGTCCGGACTCGGTCGTGAGGCCGCGGCACCCCTGCAACACGTCCACCCCGCCATTGCCCATACCGCCCGGCAAGTGCACATCGAGGAGGACAACGTCAGGTTTGGTTTCGGTGATCACGGTCACCGCGCTGTCGACAGTGCCGGCCTCGCCGACGATGTCGGGGGCCCAGCCCAGGGTGCCTTTGACCTCGCGGATCTCGGCCTTGACCCCCGACCGGAACATCGCGTGATCGTCGACGAGGACGATACGGATCGGGGTGGTGGGGATCTTCGGGGCACTCACGAGGTGGGTTCCTTTGCACGCAGAGGTATGCCGGTGGGCTGGCTTGTCGGCGACAGGTCGGTCAGCGTCAGGGCTATTTCGGTGCCGTCGTCGAGGCGACGGATCTTGGCGGCGCCGCCGGCGCGGTTCATCCGGCCGATGATCGACTCGCGGACGCCGAGCCGGTCATCGGGCACGTCGCGCAGGTCGCTGAGGTCGAATCCGGGCCCGTGGTCGCGGACGAAGACTTCAACAGCGGTGGCGGATAGTTCGGCATAGACCGACACTGGGGCGCCCCCGTGGCGGACGGCGTTGAGGACCGCCTCGCGAGTCGCTTTGACGAGGGACTCCCCTGGTTCGTCTATGCCTCGATCGCCCGTGACGACGAGATCGACCGGCATGGCCTGCTCGTCTTCGACCTCGTGGACGACGGTGGTGAGCGCGGTGGCGAGGCTGTCAGTCTCGCGTTCGTCACCGGCATACAGCCAGTTGCGCAGTTCGCGTTCCTGCTGTCGCGCGAGGCGCGTGACAGTGGTCGGGTCTTCGGCGCGGCGCTGGATGAGCGCGAGCGTTTGGAGGACCGAGTCGTGCAGGTGAGCTGCGATGTCGGCGCGTTCGGTGGCGCGGACGCGGGCTTCTTGTTCGCGTTGGAGGTTGCGGACGAGACGGAGGAGGAATGGCGCGGCGACGACGCCGACACCGACGAGGACGGCGAATGCTGCGAGCGCACCATTCCAGACGCCCTCAAGACCTTGGCTTTGCGTCATGAGGACGAGCCCACCTCCGGCGGCAACAATCCCGCCGAGGATGACCTGACCCGTCGAGCGCCACCGCGTGACCCAGGAGGCAACGCCCGGGCCGGCCCCGGAGCCTGGGCCGAGTCGGGGCTCGAACTGGTACCACGCGATGAAGGCACCGAGGGCGATCACGAGGATGGGGACGGCATACCTGACGTCTGTGACAAGCGCGCCGAGCGGGGTCCGCAGGCTAATTCCCAGCACGACAAGCACGATCCCCGTGAAGATGAGCCAGTGCCACAGCGTGAGGCGACGCGACGGGTGGTCGGGGGTGTCGGGGCTGATCTCGCCGAATTCTTGCTCTGGCGTTACGGCCCACAAGAAGAGGTAGACGACGACACCCAGACCACCAAAGAGCACCGTCGAGACGATGAAGGCGATCCGCACCAGCCACGGGGCGAGGCGGAGGTGGGCCGCGAGACCGCCCGCGACGCCACCGACGTAGTGATCGGTGGCGCTGCGGAACAGGCGTTCGCGCGGCACCTCGGGGCTCATAGGTCCATCTTGGGTCATGGACGGGTGGTCGGCGACGGGTCCGCGGGTGAGTTCAGGGCTCGTTCAGGGTCGACCCGCATGGCTGGGCGGGTGGTGGGAGGGCAGGCTAGGGCCATGAGTTCACCTCCACCTGCCGAGCCGACCGAGCCGGCTGGCCGTTCGATCCCGAGTGGACTCGCGACCTTGTTCGACCGGCTGCGCCATGGCGGGGTCAGCCGCGACACGTCGCTCAAGTGGATTCAGGGGGTGTGCGCCGGGATTGCCGCGCGCATCGGCGTCGACGCCATTGTCGTCCGGCTCGTGTTCATCGTGCTCATGATGTTCGGTGGCTTCGGACTGCTGCCCTATCTCATCGCTGCTGCCCTGCTGCCCGACGAGCGCGGCACGATCCACGCTGAGGAGGCCATCCGCCGGGGACGCGGCGGGAGCGTCGCACTGCTCGTCATCATCGCGGTCATCGTCATGGGCGAACTATCCGATCGTCGCGGATTCATCACGGGGATCGTCGCCATCGCTGCGGTGTGGTACGTCGTCAAGGTCAGACGTGCGCACGTCGCGCCGCGGACTCCGAGTTCGGTCACGCTGGAGCCACCCCAGGATGCCCCGCTCCCCATCGCCCCTCCCGAGGTCTCGCCCGTGTCCTCACCCTGGGTGCCAGCCACACATGGACTCGGCCCCGGCCGCACCCACGTGCCCAGCCCGGCATACCCCCCGCCTGTCGCCGCGGTCCCCGCTGCCCCCCGACGCGCGAAGCTCGGTTTCCTCGGCGCCTTGATCGTCCTCGGCACCACGGTGATGGGCTATGGCATCGGCAGCAAGCTGGCCCCCATCGTGGCCCCGTCCCACAACCCGACCGACATCGCAATCGCCTGCGCCGTCGGGGTTCTGGGGGTCGCCCTGACCATCGTGGGGATTCTTGGCCGACGCGCACCGGGCCTGGCGACGATCGCCCTGATGGGCGCCATGGTGGCCGGGGTGGGCGGCTACTTGCCTGAGTCGATGCGGCCCGCCAGTCGAGAGATGACCGTCGGTGACATGACGTGGACCCCTACCCGCTCCGACGGCCCCGAGGTGAGTTATTCGCTGGGCGCGGGCGACGCGACCCTCGATCTCAGCAAACTGGCGCCGGCCCCCGGTGTCGAGCCGACCACGGGCACCCTGATGGTCGTTCGCGCCGCAGTCACTGTCGGCGACCTCATCATCATCGTCCCGTCCGGGGTCACGGTGCGCGTCGAAGGACGAATCGGGCTCGGCGAGGTCAACCACCGGGTCGGCGCGGCGAGCAAGAGCAGTGCCACGCTCCAGGAGGGTATCGACTTCCGGACGGGGTACTTCATCGAGCGCCCGCCGGCTTCTCCAACCGCCTCTCCAACCACCCCCGCGCCTGGCGCCGAGGTCGTCGTCGAGGCCCGCCTGTCGGCGGGGTCACTGACGATCGTCACTCCCGAAGACGCCAAACTCACCCCCATTGATCCCGCCTCGATCAGCAGGAGCACTCCATGAGCGAGCGACCTCGCCGCACACCCAATGTGCCGCTGATCATCATCGGGCTCATTGCCGCGGCCGCGTCGGCCATGTCCTTAGGCCATGTCGCCGGTTGGGAGACACCGCAATTGCGGGATCTCGCGCCGGAGTCGATCTTGCTCGTGGGGGCCGGGATCCTCGTTGCCGGTGTCCTCGGGCTCACCCGCGAGCGTCGTCGCCAGCGTTAGCTTCCGGGTGCACTGACCCCCGGCCCCATTCCCGCCACGCTTCGGCCCAGGTTGTCGTGAACGCCATCTCAGCGACTTTGTGAGGTTCGACCCAACGGGCCTCCGCCGTGGTGCCGTCGACGTCGTGGATCACCGGATCGGTTGGGTCAGCGCAATGGGCGCGATAGACGACCCGCACCGCGTGGTAATCCTCCAGTCGGCCGGTCGGAGCGCGCCCGATCCAGCGTGCGGTACGCAGGCCGAGCAGTCCCGTGACCGTGATGTGCTGGCCGGTTTCTTCCCAGACTTCGCGGTGCACCGCCTCCTCGGGGCTCTCCCCCGGGTCGATCCCGCCCCCAGGGAAGCCCCACGTCCCAGCCGCATTCGTCCGATCGCTGTATGCCGTGAGCAGCACTCCTCGGGCGCTCGTCACGAGCGCGTAGCTCGCCACGCGTTGGGTCACGTGCGGGTGCTCGTCTGGTTCAACGACGAGGTCTGGGTCCTGGACGACGACGATGCCGCTGGGGTTGGGTGACGCCTCAGCTGAGGTTTCGGTGACCCTGGCGACGCGGAGGACCCTGAAGTGGAGATGGACATGGTGCGGTTCGGGGTTGCTGGTGGCAGCGATGAGCGCGTCTGCGAGCCAGCCGTGGAGCGCGAGTAGGGCCGAGGGGGCGGTGCCGTGTGGCAGCAGAGCATTGAATGCAGGGGCGAGCCGCCCCGAGTGGGCGTCAACGGGGCCGTCGGTGGCCCACCCGACGACGGAAACCTGGGGCGTCGGCTCGACGCTCATGCGGTGACGGAACGCGCCGCAACGGCGCGGGCGTATTCCGACTCCGCTAGCGCGACGACGTTGTCCCAGTCCTGGGCGGGTGGATTGGCCCGGTTGTATGCCGCCATCCGTGCTCGCAGGCTTTGATGGATCGCCAGCTTGGTGAGGTCACGGACCATTTCGTCGTCACTTGGAGCCAGATAGCCATTGACCTCGTCCGTGATGAACTCCGAGATTCCCGTCCCCTGCCTCGCGACGACGGGCAATCCGACCGTGCGAGCCTCCAGAGCCGCAATCCCGAACGATTCCAACTCCGCGGGTGAGACGTACACGTCGGACACGGCATACCTCGCGAGCAGCTGCTCTCGCGAGACGCGGCCCGCGAGCGTGACCCAGCCTGACGCGCCGAGACGCTCAATGGCGCGCTCTACCTCGGCGCGTTTGGGGCCATCCCCAAAGATCTCGAGGCGGACGTCTACCTTGGGGGCGGCGGCGCGGACCCGCGACATCATCTCCAGGAGTTGGATGGGGCGCTTGCGGGGGGCGAACCGCATCGCGGTGACAAAGCGGGTCTGCGGGTCGTCGAGCAAAGGTCTTGGCGGACAACGCCATTGCGCAGTGTCGATGCCGTTGGGGAGGACATTGACGACGGGTCCGTCGACGATCCTGCAGACCGGCTCGGCAGCCATGGCGGAGACGGCATTCATCGCCATGCCGCTCTGGGCCCACCGGCGAACGACCCCGATCCGGTTGACGACAGGCTCTGCGCGATCCAGGACGCAGTGCCACGTCATGACCGCGGGGACCCGCATCCGGTGGGCGAGCGCGGCGCAGTCGACGGCGAACGGCGACACGACTCCCATGTGGACGTGAACCGCGTCGAAGCGACGCAGGTGTTTGCGGAGCGTCAGCGGGGCGAGGGGGTTGACCGGGAGTCCCGTGGGGAGCGGGATCGCCAGCCGATGGACCGGTATGCCGTCCACAGTCTCGACCGCGCCCCACCGCTGGCCCTCGGCTCCGGGTGTCGCCGTGAAGACCTCGACTTCATGCCCGCGCGCCACGAGGCGTTGAGACAGGTCATGGACCTGCACCTCAATGCCGCCAAGGCGAGGCAGGTAGCAGTCGGTGAGCATGGCGATACGCACCCCGACACTCTGCCACGAAGGGCCAAGTTGGGCGCGATCGGCGCCGCTTGTCAGTTGATCGCGGGGCGTGCAGCCATCCGGCGGCGCCACCACAGCAAGGCCGCGAAAGCCACGAGACCGCCGACCGCCATGAGGAGACCCCTGCTCGTCGTGGTCGGTCGCTGAGGAGTTGAGGCGGCGTTTTCGAACGCCGCGGTGATAACGGCGAGGAGTTCCCACACCAGCAGAGCAATCGCGCACAGGGCGCCGACGATGAGCCGGCCGGTGCGCACATGGAGCACCGCGAGCATCATGGTAACGGCGACGAGCACGATGGTCACGGGGCCGAGCCTAAGCCTCGAATTCGGGTAGCCGTGCCGAGGCACGGCATACCGGACAATGGGCGACTATGTCCCGCACTGTTTTAGCCTTCCATGCGCACCCGGATGACGAGGCGCTGCTCACCGGCGGCACCCTCGCCAAGGCTGCCGCGGCGGGGCATCGGGTCATCCTCGTCACCGCGACCGACGGCGGGCTTGGTTTGACGTCGAGCGCGTACCCACGGGAACGGCTCGGGGAGATCCGACTGGCGGAGTTGCGGGCGAGTGCGGCGGCGCTGGGTGCCGCTCGGGTCGAGTGGCTCGGGTATGCCGATAGCGGGCTTAGTGCTCGTGGCACTGACTCGGGTGCGGGTGCAGGGAGCCGGGGCGTTCGATTTGTGGATGCCACGGTTGACGAGGCCGCGTCTCGGCTGGCTGCGATCCTCGAGGAGGAGTCGGTCGATGTGTTGCTGAGCTACGACCGCAATGGCGGGTATGGCCATCCGGATCACGCGATGGTTCACCGCGTGGGTGCCGCCGCGGCGATTTTGGCGGGCACCCCGCGAGTTCTGGAAGCACGCGTGTCGCCGCGGGTTGCTGCGGTGATGAAGCCACGCGGTCTCACCTTGGCTCCGCTGGGACCGGTTACCCACGTGATTGATGTGCGCGACTACCTCGGTGCCAAGCGCGCGGCGATGCGCGCACATCGCTCTCAGTTGGCATCAGATAGCCGCATTCCGCGGAACATTGACCTGTTGACTCGGTTGCCGGAGAAGGTTTTTGCCGCAGCCGTGGGCACGGAGCGGTTCAGTGACCCAACCGCGGCAGCTGCATCGCCTAGCCAGCTCAGCACCGACATTTTCGCCGGGCTGGCCTAGCTCACGTGGCGAGCAGTCGCGCGATCTGACGGGTGCGGGCCTCGTCGGCGAGGCGGTCATCGGTGTCTTCCGGCTCGAAGGGGCGGCCGGTCGCGAGCTCGACCGCTGGCGCAATCAACGCATCGGTGACTGCCGGATTGGCCGGCAGGAGCGGGCCATGCAAGTAGGACCCGATGACGTGGTGCGTGCGAGCGCCCTCGGTCCCGCTCACCCCGTCGTTGCCGTGGCCCACCCTGACGGTCCCGAACGGCCGCTGTCCCGGGCTTAAAACCGTTGCCCCAGAGTGGTTTTCAAAACCCACCACCGGACCGAACTCCGTATCGAGGACGACTCCCCCGATCATCCGGGTCGACTGTCCTCGAGTCGTGACATCGAGGATCCCCAGCCCATCAACCTCGACCCCCTCATGGGTGAGGAAGGTGTGGCCGAACATCTGGTACATCCCGCAGATCATGAGCATCGGCGTGCCATCGGCAGCCAGCCCGCGCAGCCGGTCACCGATCGCGAGCAGGTCCTCTTCGACGCGAGACTGCCCTGAGTCCTGGCCGCCCCCGCCCAGGAGGAGATGCGCGGTCTCAGGGAACGGCATACCTGGGTGGTGGTCGTGCACGACGCAGTCGTAACCGTGCCGTCGGATGCGCGCGGCGAGGCAGCGGGTGTTGCCGAGGTCCCCGTAAATGGACATTTCGCGGGGATAAAGGTGCACGAGCGTGATCGTGCCTTTGCTCGTCATGCGCCGTCCTCCCCAAAGTCGGGCAGATCGAAGCGCGCGGCCAAGGTGCGGCGGAGCGCCATCATCGCGGTGTACGTGCAGAAGATGCGGGTGGGACGGCCGGCGTATGCCGTGAGCAAGCGTTCCAGCGCGGCGTCGAGATCCAGCTCGATGGTGTCGACGGCGACGTCGTCGTAGTCCAGCCGCAGCGCCATATCGTAGGCGCGGACCCCGCTCGTCAGGGCAACTCCGTTGGCGCGCAAGGATTCAAAGGACACGTCATAGAGCCACGAGACGTCTTGGCCGTCGGCGTAGTCGTCGTTGATCGCGATCATCGTCGTCACAGGTTCGTCGCCATAGGTGTCGAGCGCGACGGTGAAGCCGGCGGGGTTCTTGACGAGGACGAGTTCGAGGGGGGCGCCGTTGGCGTCGATGACTTCGCCGCGACCGAAAGGCGGCGTGACCTCGCGGAGCGCAGCCGCGGCGATGCCCTTGTGGAAGTCCCCGCCGAGAACGGCCTTGGCCATGGTCACAGCGGCGGTCGCGTTGATCATGGCCGCTAGCCCGCGCTGTTGCAACGTCACGTCGCCGAGGATTTGCTCGCCGAATCGCACCGAAAAGGACCGCGAGTCATGCGGGTGCAGCAGTCCGTCGCGGGGGGTTGGCTGGGGAGGCGTGAAGTCGTCCTCGAAGCGCACGTCGGCCTCGTGGAGTGACGGCACGCGGTCGGCAGCCAGCGGATCGGTGCCGAAGTAGCGGACATCGTCGGTCTCGACGCTGAGGGCGATGCGGGCGACGAACGGGTCGTCGCGGTTGAGCACGATGCAGCGCGTCGTCTGGCTGGCCAGGGTCGCTAAAAGCTTTGCGGTGGTGTCGATTTCGGCGAATCTGTCGAGCTGATCGCGGGCGACGTTGAGCAGGAGAGCGTAGGTCGGGGCGACGACTTTGGCGAACTGCAGGGCATGCCCCTCGTCGAGTTCGAGAACCGCGATGTCTGCGTTGAGCCGTCCGCTCAGCGGCACTTCGGTGAGCATCGACGAGATGACGCCCCGGGTGAAGTTGCTCCCCGTCGGATTAGTGAAGACCTTCTTGCCGTGCGCGGCGATGATCGCGGCGAGCATCCTGGTCGTCGTGGTCTTGCCGTTGGTGCCGGACACGACGACGATGCCGTCGGGCAACCGGCTTAGGGTCTTGGCGAGAATCTTGGGGTCGACCCGCTCCGCCACGAGTCCGGGGAAGGCCGAGCCCCCGCCTCCACGTCGTCTGGCAGCGAGGCGGGCCGTCTTGCCCGCAACGATCGCAGCCATGGTCCTGAGCACTGGACAACCCTAGCCCTGGATGCGGATCCAGCTGGCATTCATAGGGCGAGAGTGACCCGCCTGGCTCGGGGTCCGCTTGTCTGGCTCGCGGTCCGCTTGTCTGGCTTGCGGTCCGCTTGTCTAGTCTTCCAACGCCAGGCAAGCCGTGCCTCGGGCAGGCAAGCCGTGTCAGGATCAGCCAAGCGGTGCAAGCCCGGTCAGGTGAGCAACTCCCCCGTCAAGCCGCTCATAGGATTCGCGTATACCCGCAGACCGGAAGTGGAGAAGCGTGCTCGCCGAGCCCCATCGCCTCGTCACGCGCGTTGGGAGGTTGATCACCCGGCATACGAGGTGCACCTCTGGAAGAAACCAACCACCACAGTCCGCGCCGATGTCCCGCGGTCGCTGGAGTCTCACAATTACGTCCTCACCCGTGCGACGGAACTGAACGAGGTGATTGCGTGGGCTGCAGCCGAGGTCAATCACGACGAAACGTATGTGGTCTACCTTGCGCCCACGATGGCGGCGCACTGGGGCAAGTCCGGCTCCTCGGCACGGACCCCACTGCTCCATCAGGCGCTCATAGGATTCGTGCATGACCCAGTACCCCCAGTGGCCACCAGCTCCGCAACAGCCCTCGGCACCGACCGGGATGATTCGGCTCGACCTGCAGGGGTCGCAGTGGTCCAACCTGGTCGTGCCCACGGTCAAGATCAACGGCTATCCAGTGCCGGTGCGCTACGGCCTCAATGACTTACCCGTCTGGGCCGGGGTCAACGACCTGCACGTCCACTGTCAGTGGGCGTGGCAGTACGGCGTCGCTGAGGAGCGCCTTGAGGTCCCGCCAGGCGCTGTCGTCGAGCGGCACTACGCGATGCCGTGGATGACCTTCTTCAAGGGTGCGCTCGGGCCGACCAAGCAAAAGCGTCCCGGTCTCGGGTGTTTCGTCAGCGTGTTCGCCGTCCCAGGAGTCATCATCGTCCTCGCCGTCATCATCGGCGCCATGAACTCGCGCCCCTAACCGGCTCGACCGCTACTCCCACTCGATCGTGCCCGGCGGCTTGCTCGTCACGTCGAGCACCACCCGGTTGACGTCCTTGACCTCATTGGTGATCCGCGTCGAAATCTGCGCCAACACCTCATATGGCACCCGCGTCCAGTCCGCCGTCATCGCGTCCTCACTCGTCACCGGACGCAACACGATCGGGTGACCGTAGGTCCGGCCATCGCCCTGCACGCCGACCGACCGCACGTCCGCCAACAACACGACCGGGCACTGCCAGATCGTCCGGTCCAGCCCAGCTGCGGTCAGCTCAGCTCGCACAATCGCGTCAGCTTGGCGCAACACCGCCAGCCGCTCGGCATCGACCGCCCCGATGATCCGCACCGCCAGCCCCGGCCCGGGGAACGGCTGCCTCCACACGATCTGCTCAGGCACGCCGAGCTCGAGCCCGACTGCCCGCACCTCGTCCTTGAACAGCGACCGCAGCGGCTCCACCAAAGTGAACTGCAAGTCCTCAGGCAAGCCACCGACATTGTGGTGCGACTTGATATTGGCCGCCCCTTCGCCGCCGCCTGACTCGACCACATCCGGATAGAGCGTCCCCTGCACGAGGTATTCGATCGGGTGCCCATCGGCTTCCGCAGTGCCAACCAGATCCCGCGCGGCCTGCTCAAAGACCCGAATGAACTCGCGCCCAATGATTTTGCGCTTCGTCTCCGGGTCACTCACGCCCGCCAGCGCGGACAAGAACCGCTCCCGGGCATCGACGACAACGAGCCGCACCCCAGTCGCCTCGACAAACTCCCGCTCGACCGCCTCCGGCTCACCTTCGCGCAACAGCCCGTGGTTGACGAACACACACGTCAGCTGGTCACCAACCGCCCGCTGCACCAACGCCGCCGCCACCGACGAGTCCACGCCGCCGGAGAGCGCGCACAACACGCGGCCATCCCCCACCTGTGCCCGCACCGACTCGACAAGCTCCTCGACGACATTCGCCGCGGTCCAGTCCGCCGCGAGGCCCGCCCCCCGCCACAAGAAGTTCTCCAAAACCCGCTGCCCGTATGCCGTGTGCAGCACCTCTGGGTGCCACTG
This sequence comes from Actinomycetales bacterium, assembly GCA_016715285.1. Lineage (GTDB taxonomy): Bacteria > Actinomycetota > Actinomycetes > Actinomycetales > Dermatophilaceae > Phosphoribacter > Phosphoribacter thorii. The sequence goes on from JADKAO010000005.1 coordinate 151,389, forward strand.
GACGCCGTAGAGCCGCCGCTCGTCATCTTCGATCGCAGCAACGGGAGCACCCTCGGTCACCGCGGTCACCGTCATCCCAGCAGGCGCAACCGTCACCGAGTCACCGTGCGACATCCACACCGACTGCTCGGCCGGCTGCCCAGCAAACAAGGTCGACGCCGTGTCGACAATCCGCGCTGGCGTCTGGCCATATTCCCCAGTCCCGGTGGCCGCGACCGTCCCACCCAACGCCTGCGCCATCGCCTGGAACCCGTAACACATGCCAAAAACCGGCACCCCGGCGGCAAGCAGGGCGGGGTCCAACGACGGCGCGCCCACGGCATACACACTCGCGGGACCGCCCGAAAGGATCACTGCGGCAGGGTCTTTGGCGAGCATCGCCGCGACCGGCATCGTGTGCGGGACAACCTCGCTGTAAACCTTGGCCTCACGCACGCGCCGCGCGATGAGTTGGGCGTATTGCGCTCCGAAATCGACGACAAGGACGGGGCGGGAGGCGAGCGCTTCGGTCACTCAGCGAGGATATCCCCGCAGATGTCAGGGTCGCGTATCAGTAGACGCGCGAAAGCACGGCATTGGTCTCGGCAGTCACGCGACGCTCAGCAAAGAAGGGCACGAGCGGCACAAAGCCCGACAGCAAGTGCAGGACGATCCGCTTCACGCCCCATGCGCTCTTGAGCCCGAGGTTGGCGATCGCGGCGGCATACGCCATGTAGATGAAGCCGTGGATATAGGACCAGTTGTCGGTGAAGAAGTTCTTCTGATTCATCCCGTATTTCATGATCATCTCGACCACGAGGATGAACAGCGCGATGCCCGCGACGATCGCCAAGACCCGGTAGATGCCCAATGCCTTGCGCAGTTCGAGAGGCTTGGCCATGTTGGTGGGGTACATGCTCACGCGGGGACTCCTTGCTCAGGGTGCTCCGAGCTCGCGAGCGGCTCGGGGGCGATCAGGCTTCGACGGTGGTCGTCACGGACCATCTTCCACCACATCCAGAGGGCAAAGAGCGCAAAGATCCACCACTGCAGCGCGTATGCCGCATTGCGCAGCGTCACTCCGGACGGCAAGTCAGGGGGCGGAACCCGCTCCATCATCCCCGCGCTCGTCGCCGAGCCCGCGGGCCCGATGTCGCCCGGTGACGGCGATTCATCCAAGGCAAAAAGGAACCCGTTGTAGATCTCCCCACCCCACTCGTTGAGCAGCGCCGGGACATCGATCGAGCCAATCTCGTTGGGGCCAAACACTTTTTTGGACGGTGTTGGCGATTCACTCGGCGCGAGACTGCCCTTGAGGGTGAGCGTCTCACCGCTGACCGGCAGCCGTGCGCCCAGCGTCGCGACATAGCCCCGCACTACCGGGATCCGCGCACCCGTCGAGTCGACGACAAAAGGTACGACGACCCACCAGCCGACCTTGCCCTGCAACCGACGCTCGGCAACAAAGACCTGCCGGATCGGCTCATAGTGGCCGGTCACTGTCACGCGTCGGTTAGACCCATCGACCGGGAACGCCGCGTGCGGCGCCATGACTTGGTCGAGTTGCACGACGGGACGCTCGGCCGCCTCGCGGATCGCCTGTTGCTCAGCGTCTTCGCGAGCGACGTTCATCTGCCACAGGCCGAGCAGGATGAAGCCATAACCGACGACGAGAACGGCCGCCAACAGCCCCAACCACTTGGGTTTGGCTATTGTCCGCAACACCGTCTCAGGGTACCGGCCGACAGTAAAAGCATTCGCGTCGGCCACCGTCCGCGCCGTAACCTCGAAGATTGTGCGCACCCTCCCCCTCGATCATCCAGGGACCCCGCCGGTCACCGGCCCGGGCCCCTTAATGCGATGGGTCGCACGCCATCAATGGACGAGCCTGGCCCTCGGGATGACCTACGGGATCACGTGGATGGTGAGCCAAGCACTCATCCCCGCGACCATCGCCAAAGCCATCGACGAGGGCATCGTGGCCGGCGACCGCGCGGAGCTCTGGCGGTGGGCGGGCGCCCTCGCCTGCCTCGCCGCGGTCATCGCGACCACGGGCATCCTGCGCCACCGGATGGCGGTCCTCAACTGGCTCGTTGCTTCTTTCCGCGCGATCCAGCTCATCGGGTGGAAGGCCGCAGACACCGGCCCAGCGCTCCCCCGCACCGTGCCCACCGGCGACGTGGTCGCCACCGTGGCCAACGACGCCATGCGCTTCGGTGGCTTCTATGACGTCACGGCGCGCTTCTCGGGTGCAGTGGTCTCCTATGTCGTCGTCGCGGTCCTGCTCCTGCGAGCCTCGCTCGAGCTCGGCCTCGTCGTGCTCCTCGGCGTACCCCTGCTTGTCGCCACGTTAGGCTTGGTCGTACGCCCGCTCCAACGCCGCCAAACGACCCAGCGCGAAGAATCCGGTCGCCTCATCGGACTCGGCGCCGACACCGTGGCCGGGTTGCGCGTCCTGCGCGGGATCGGGGGCGAGCAGGAGTTCCTGCAGCGGTATGCCGTCCAGTCCCGTGCCGTGCGCGACAGCGGTTTTCGGGTGGCCGGGTTCCAAGCAACCCTCGATGCCGCACAGGTGTTGTTGCCAGGGCTGTTCGTCATCGTCGTGACGTGGCTGGGCGCGCGCTTTGCCATCGATGGCCGGATCACGCCAGGCCAGTTGGTCGCCTTCTATGGCTACTCGGCCTTCCTCGTTATGCCGCTGCGCACCGCCACCGAGTTTGTCGACCGGACGACCAAGGCGCACATCGCGGCGCGCAAGATCCTCAATGTCCTTGCGGTGCAACCAGATCACGCAGATGTGACCCCACGTCGGCCAGTCGATTCCGTCGAGCGCGAGCCCGCGCCCGCCGAGGGTCCCGCGACCGTGTCCAACGGAGACGTGAGCTTGGCCTTGGTCGAGACATCGTCCGGGCTCACCCTGCCCAACGGCGCACTCGTCGCCCTCGTAAGCGCCAAGCCCGAAGAGTCGGCGGCACTGGTCGATCGACTCGGTCGGTTTGGACCTGACCGCGCGGGCTTCGAGACGGTCCGGCTGCACGGCATACCCCTGTTGTCGTGGTCCTTGCGCGAGGTGCGGTCCCGTGTCCTCGTGAGCGAGACCGACCCGCGCCTGTTCACCGGCACCCTGCGCAGCGAACTCGACCCGTGGGGCACCCACACCGACACCGAGATCCTCACCGCGCTCGACGTCGCGAGTGGCGCTGACATCCTGGACGCCCTCCCCGACGGCCTCGACAGCGAGGTCGAAGAGCGCGGCCGGTCCCTCTCAGGTGGCCAGCGTCAGCGGCTTACCCTCACCCGGGCGCTGCTCGCGGACGCCGAGATCCTCATCCTCGTCGAGCCGACCAGCGCGGTCGACGCGCACACCGAAGCCCGGATCGCCGGCCGCCTGGCCGAATACCGCCGCGGCCGCACGACGCTCGTCGTCTCCGCCAGCCCACTCATGTTGGCCGCGGCTGATGACGTGGCGTTCCTCCACGACGGTGTGGTGACAGCCCGGGGCCGCCACCACGACCTGCTCCGGAGCGACCCGGCATACCGCGCGGTCGTCGTGCGAGGGGAGGACTCGTGACCGACCTCCCTCCCGTGGACCCAGTCCGGCGCACGCTGCCCGTGGCCAACCGTGCCGCGGCGAGTCGGCATGCGGCTGCCCTTCTGCGGCAATACCGCCGCCCCTTCGCCGCCGTCGTGGCCCTCAACGCGGTCGCGGCCCTTGTGGGCTTGGCAGCGCCGTTCGTCGTCGGGCACCTCGTTGACGACCTCACCGCGGGCACGGCATACCTCTCGCTCAACCGACTCATGGGCTGGCTCGCGGCGGCCATCGTCGCTCAGACCGCGCTGGTGTGGGCGGCTCGGCGCGCAGCCTTCCGCCTCGGCGAGCGGGTGTTCGCGCAGCTACGCGAGGAGTTCATGACCCGCGTGGTCGCGCTGCCGCTCTCGACCGTCGAGCGCGCCGGCACCGGCGACCTCGTCGCGCGCACGACCAACGACGTCGAGGCGCTCTCGCACCTCGTGCGCTTCGGCATCCCCGCGATCTTCGTCGCGACCGCGACCTTGGCCATCACGACAGTTGCCGCGGTCGCAACCGGCGGCCTCGTCGCGCTCCCGATCGTCGTCGGGGTGCCGCTCATCGTCGGGTCGACGCGCTGGTACCTCAAGCGCGCGCCCGACGGTTATCTGCGCGAGCGCGCGACGTATGCCGTCATCAACGGCATCGTCACCGAGACCGTCGAGGGCGCGCGCACGATCGACGCGCTCGGGCTCGCGGGCCGCAGGCGCCGCCGGATCGATGATGCGCTGCGGGAGTGTTATGCCGCGGAGCGCTACACACTGCGGTTGCGGACGATCTGGTTCCCGCAGGTCGAGATCTCCTACTTGCTCCCGGTCGCCGTGACCCTCGTCTGGGGTGGCTGGCTCGTCGCCGACGGTCGCACAACGGCTGGCATCGTCACCGCGGTCGCGCTCTACGTGCAGCAGCTGACCGGGCCGCTGGACGAGTTGCTCATGTGGCTTGACGAGGTGCAGATCGGCGCGACCTCCCTGGCTCGGGTCATTGGAATCGCGGAGGTGCCCGCCGATCGGCAGGCCACTGGCGCGGTGCCTGGCAACGCTCACTTGGTGGCCGATGACGTCACCTACGCCTACCGCGCTGGTCACGATGTCCTGCACGGGGTCTCGCTGGACTTGCGTCGCGGCGAGCGCCTCGCGATCGTCGGGCCTTCTGGCGCAGGCAAATCCACGCTTGGGCGACTGCTCGCGGGAGTGGATGGGCCAGCCTCGGGCACGGTCACGGTCGGTGGCGTGCCCCTGGTCGACCTCGACCTCGATCACCTGCGCGGGGAGGTCGCCTTGGTCACCCAGGAGCATCACGTCTTTGTCGGCACACTCGCGGACAACCTCCGGCTCGCCCGGCCTGGAGCCACCGATGGCGAGCTCACCTCCGCCTTGCGGGCCGTCGACGCTGCCGGCTGGGCGCTCGGGCTGCCCGCTGGTCTGGACACCACGGTCGGGGCCGGCGGCCACGCACTCACCGAGGCGCAGTCCCAGCAACTCGCCCTCGCCCGGCTCGTCCTCGCCGACCCGCACACCCTCGTGCTGGATGAGGCGACTTCGCTGCTGGACCCGCGCGCAGCGCGCCATCTGGAGCGCTCACTCGCGGCGGTCGTCACCGGTCGCACGGTCGTCGCCATCGCACACCGGCTACACACCGCCCACGACGCCGACCGCGTGTGCGTGGTCGAAGACGGTCAGATCAGTGAGCTCGGCTCGCACGCAGAGCTGATCGAGCACGACGGCGCGTATGCCGCGCTGTGGCGTTCCTGGCGCGACGAGGCACCGGTCGGCACAGGCGGATCAGGTGGCTTAGGCGGCGCCTAAGGCTGCCCGGAGCAGGTCGAGCTGTTCCCGCACGTAGTCATCGAGCGAGCGGGCAGGCGAGAGGTCCCAATGCTTGAGAGCCCACCCATGGGCGGCGAGCTTGAGATTGTGCGCGACGAGGTCAGCCGGCACCGCACGGAACACGCCCGATTCGATACCCGCCTGCACGGCGGCGCGGAAGGGATCGATGGTCTCGCGCTCCAGCCGCATGATTTCCTCACGTCCGGCCGCATCGAGCGTCTGGCTCTCGCGATAGGCCAGCAGCACCGCATCGCGGTGGGCATCGATGACCTGGCAAAAGCTTGAAAAGCCTTGGGCCAGTTGCGCATAGGGATCATCACCCGCCGCTGACATCGCCGCTGGCACCTCGTCGCGGAACTCTTCGAGGATGTCAACGATGACCGCGCGGAGCACATCGTGCTTGTTGCCGAAGTATTGATAGATGAGCCCCACACTCATCCCCGCCGCATCGGCCACCGCTTGCATCGACATCTGGTGATAGCCCGTCCGCACCATGATCGCGGCGGCCGCCCGCAGGATCGCCGCCCGCCGCGCCCGCACCCGGGTCTCGCGCGCGGCAGCCGACCGCGCAGATTGCCCTGTGAGGGTCTGCCCAGAGGATGTCGCGTCGCTCACCCTTGACACTCTAGCCAGGAATGAACCATCATTCAATGAATGGTCGTTCAATGACCGAACAGGGGCAGCGCCCCCGACGCGAAAGCGAGCCCGCCATGCCCGCCAGCTCCTTCGAAGACATCACGTATGCCGTCCACGACACCGCCGCGATCATCACCATCAACCGCCCTGAGCGTTACAACGCCTTCCGTGGCCGCACCGTCGAGGAACTCATCAAGGCATTCCGCCTCGCCTGGGCAGACTCCGGGGTTCGCAGCGTGATCTTCACCGGCGCCGGCGACAAGGCCTTCTGCACCGGGGGCGACGTCAAGCAGCGAGCCGAGACCGGCGACTACGGCCCCACCGAGTCCGGCATGTTCGAGATCGGCAACCTCCACAAGGTCATCCGCGATATCCCTAAGCCGGTCATTGCTGCCGTCAACGGCGTGGCTGTCGGTGGCGGCCACGTGCTCCATGTGCTTGCTGATGTCTCAATCGCCAGCGAGACGGCTCGGTTCGGGCAGGCGGGGCCCCGGGTGGGGAGCTTCGACGCAGGGTTTGGGACGGCATACCTTGCGCGGATTGTGGGCGAGAAGAAGGCGCGCGAGATCTGGTTCTGGTGCCGGATCTACTCCGCGCAAGAAGCGCTCGCGATGAACCTCGTCAACAAGGTGGTTCCACCCGACCAGCTGATGACCGAGGCCAAGGCGTGGGCCGACGAGATTGCGGCCTTGTCCCCCACCGCGATTCGCTTCCTCAAGCAGTCGTTCAACGCCGACACCGACCACCAGGCCGGCTTCTCCAACCTCGCGATGACCGCACTCGACCTCTTCGTGGACTCACCCGAGGGCCAAGAGGGCGCCGCGGCTTTCGCCGAGAAGCGCCCCGCCGACTTCGCCGCCCACGCGCGCTGGCACTGAGCGGGCCCGCACCATGGACTACTCGCTTGACGACGATCAGGAGAGCTACCGGCAGTCGGTCCGCCGATTCGCGACGACGGTGCTCGCGCCGCACTATCAATCCGACGACAAGGCGGCGAGGTTCCGGCTTGAGCTTGCGCGCGACATGGCCCGGATGGGCCTGACCGGGCTGCGGATCCCGGAGGAATACGGAGGGCAGGACGCGAGCGCGGTCATTGCGGGCCTCGCTGCGGAGGAGGTCGGTCGCGCGGACTTCAATGCGGCATACCTCATCATCAACACGGTCCTCATCAGCGACGTCATCGTCCGCAACGCAACCCCGGCGCAGCAAGCCGACTGGCTCCCGGGCATCGCGAGCGGCGCGACCGTCCCGTGCATCTGCATTACCGAACCCGGCCATGGCACCGACGCTGCCGCGATGGAGACCCGGGCCATACGCACCGCCGACGGCTGGACCCTCCACGGCGAGAAGACCTCGATCACCCTCGGCATGGACGCCGACTATGGCGTCGTCCTCGCCCGCACGGGCGGCCCGGGCGCCCGGGGGATCAGCGCATTCTGGGTCGACCTGCACCATCCCAGCGTGACCCGCTCGCAGTTCGACGACCTCGGCAGCCGGGCGATCGGGCGCGCGAGCCTGCACTTCGACGCCACGCCGGTCGCCGCCGACGGACTCATCGGGCAGGAGGGCCAGGGGTTCGTCTCGGTGATGCAGGGCTTCGACTACTCGCGAGCGGTGATCGGGTTGGCGTGCCTTGGCGCCGCGCAGATCTCGCTCGAAGAAGCGCTGCAGTGGTGCCGTGACCGCGAAGCCTTCGGTGCGCCGATAGGCACGTTCCAGGGAGTGTCGTTCCCCCTCGCCGAGGCCGCGACCTACCTCAAGGGTGCCCGCCACGTCTGCCTCGAGGCGCTCTGGCGCAAGGACCTTGGCCTCGATCACAGCGCCGAGGCTGCGATGGCGAAGTTCTGGGCTCCCAAGCTCGCCACCGAGGTCATCCACCAGTGCTTGCTCACCGTCGGCCACGTCGCCTACTCGTCCGAGGCTCCGTTTGGGCAGCGGCTGCGTGACGTCATCGGTCTGGAGATCGGCGACGGCACCGCCCAGGTCTCCAAGCTCGTCATCTCCCGGCATCTGCTCGGGCGCGCCTTCGCGCCCTGACCGAAAGGACCCCCATGGGCCGCCTCACCGACAAGGTCACCGTCGTCACCGGCGCAGGCGCCGGCATTGGCCGCGCCATCGCGACCACCTGCCACGCCGAGGGCGCGATCGTCATCGTCACCGACCTTGACGGGGCTGCTGCGCAAGCAGTCGCCGCAGAGCTCGGCGAGCGCGCTATCCCGTATGCCGTGGACGTCACCGATCGCGCGTCCGTCGCGGCCATGGTCAGCGATGTCGTCACGGCATACGGGCGTATTGACGTGCTGGTGAACAACGCGGGCTGGGATCTTGCCGTGCCGTTCGTGCAGAGCGAACCCGACTTCTGGGCCAAGGTCATCGCGATCAACTACGTCGGGGTGCTGCACACCTGCCGGGAGATTCTGCCGGTGATGATCGAGGCCGGCGGCGGCCACATCGTCAACCTGTCCTCGGACGCGGGCAGGGTGGGGTCCTCCGGCGAGGCGGTCTACTCCGGAGCCAAGGCCGCCATCATCGGCTTCTCTAAGGCGATCGCCCGCGAGGTCGCCCGCCACGGCATCAATGTCAACGTCGTCTGCCCCGGCCCGACCGACACCGCCCTGTTTAACTCCCTCGGCGGCGACAACCCCAAGCTCCGCGACGGACTTACCCGCGCAATCCCGTTGCGGCGCCTGGCCACCCCGGCCGACATCGCGGCTGCCGTGGCCTTCTTCGCCTCCGACGAGGCGAGTTACCTCACCGGCCAGACGCTGAGTGTCAGCGGTGGTCTCACGATGAGCTGACGGCATACCCGCCACGCCGCCGCACCCGGCATACCTGCTGCAGAGGAACCCCATGGACCTGGCCCTCACCGACGACCAACGCGCCTTCCGACAGGCAGCCCGCGAGTGGCTTGATGCCACCGTTGTGCCCCACCGCCGGGACTGGGACCGCGCCGAGCAGGTGGACACCTCGATCATCCGCGGGCTTGGCGAGATGGGGTTCCTCGGGCTCACGATCCCGGAGGAGTACGGCGGGATCGGCGGCGACTACCTCACGTACGCGATGGCGATGGAGGAACTCGGCCGCGCGGACTCGTCGGTGCGCGGCATCGTGTCGGTCTCCAATGGGCTCGTCGGCAAGCCGATCCTCGGGTTCGGCACCGAGGAGCAGAAGCAGCAATGGCTACGCCCAATCGCGACCGGCGAAGCTCTCGGCTGCTTTGGGCTGACCGAGGCCGAGACCGGGTCCGACGCAGGGAGCCTTTCGACGCGGGCCGTCCCGGACGGTTCGGACTACATCATCACCGGCGAGAAGATGTTTATCACCAATGGCACCTGGGCCGACGTCTGCGTGGTCTTCGCGCGCACCGGTGGGCCCGGCCCCAAAGGCGTGAGCGCCTTCCTCGTGCCCACCGACTCCCCCGGCTTCATGCGCACCGAGATCAAGGGCAAGCTCGGGTTGCGGGGGCAAGCCACTGCGCAACTCGCCTTTGATGGTGTGCGCGTGCCGGCGTCCGCGCTCCTCGGGCAGGAAGGTCAGGGGTTCACGATCGCCATGACCACGCTCGACAAGGGCCGGGTCTCGGTGGCGGCCGGGTGCGTCGGGATCGTCCAGGGATGTTTGGAGGCGGCCCGAGAGTATGCCGTCCAGCGCACCCAGTTCGGGCGTCCGCTGGCGAAGTTCCAGCTCGTGCAAGAGATGATCGCGGACATCTCGGTCGACGCCGATGCCGCGCGCTTGTTGACGTGGCGGGCGGCTGACCTCATCGAGCGCCACCTACCGTTTGGCGTCGAGGCATCCAAGGCCAAGCTCTTTGCGTCCGAGGCTGCCGTGCGGGCTGCCAACCTCGCGGTGCAAGTCTTTGGCGGCTACGGCTATATCGACGACTACCCCGTGCAGAAATACCTCCGGGACGCCCGTGTCATGACCCTCTACGAAGGCACCTCGCAGATCCAGAAGCTGTTGATCGGCCGCGCCGAGACGGGGGTCAGCGCCTTCCTCTGACGTCTTCTGTGAGACTGGCTCACACCACGGCATACCCGTATTTCTGCTTCGCATAAGGAGTCCTCATGGCCACCCAGACGCCGCTCGGCCTGTTCGGTGTGGAGTCACTCATCGACGAGGAAGAACGCGCGATGCGCGACACCGTGCGCGCTCTGCTCGACGCTCGCGTGCGGCCGCATATCGGCGAGTGGTACGAGACCGGCACGCTCCCGGCGCGCGAACTTGCCCGTGAGCTCGGTGACCTCGGCCTGCTCGGGATGCACCTCGAGGGATACGGCTGCGCTGGGACCAGCGCGACGGCATACGGGCTCGCGTGCATGGAGCTCGAGGCGGTGGACTCCGGGGTGCGGTCCCTGGTGTCCGTGCAGGGGTCGCTCGCGATGTTCGCGATCCACCGCTGGGGCAGCGAGGAGCAGAAGCAGGAGTGGCTCCCGCGGATGGCGACCGGGGAGGCGATTGGCTGCTTTGGGCTCACCGAGCCGGACTTCGGGTCCAACCCGGCTGGCATGCGCACGTATGCCGTCCGCGACGGTTCCGACTGGGTGCTGCGCGGCTCGAAGCTGTGGATCACGAACGGTTCGATTGCCGATGTCGCGGTCGTCTGGGCGGCGACCGATGACGGCATCCGCGGCTTTGTTGTGCCGACTAATACGCCGGGCTTCTCGGCTCCGGCGATCAAGGGCAAGCTGTCGCTTCGCGCCTCCGTGACGTCAGAGCTCGTGCTCGATGATGTGCGGCTGCCCGAGTCAGCGCTCATGCCGCTGGCCAAGGGCCTGTCTGGCCCGCTGTCGTGTCTCAACGAGGCGCGGTTCGGGATCGTCTTTGGGGCGCTGGGTGCGGCGCGGGACTGCCTTGCGGTCACGCTCGACTACGTGGCGTCGCGCGAGATCTTCGACAAGCCGCTGGCGGGCTATCAGATCACTCAAACCAAGCTCGCCGACATGACCCTCGAACTCGGCAAGGGCATGCTGCTCGCGCTGCATCTCGGGCGGCTCAAGGACGCTGGCACGGTGCGGCCCGAGCAGATCAGCCTCGGCAAACTCAACAACGTCCGCGAGGCTCTCGCCATCGCTCGTGAGTGCCGAACTCTCTTGGGCGCCAACGGGATAACGCTCGACTATGCCGTGCTCCGGCACGCCAACAACCTCGAGTCGGTGCTCACCTATGAGGGCACGTCCGAGGTCCACCAGCTGGTGATCGGTCAGGCCCTCACCGGCGAATCCGCCTTCCGGTGAGGGCCTGACCTCCGGCTTACGCTTCGATCAGGATCACGTGCAGGGTGCGGGGTCCGTGGACGCCTTCGACCCGGTCGAGTTCGATGTCGCTCGTCGCGCTCGGCCCGGAGATCCAGGTGAGCGGGCGCGGCATACCCTCTTGCGGGTGCAGCCGGAACACCGCCTCCGGGACATCGTGGACGACCTGGCTGGCGTGGACCACGCACACGTGCACATCCGGCACGAGTGAGAGCGCGCGCCGGCCCTGGTCGGGCCCGTGGTCGAGCACGATGGTGCCGGTCGTCGCGATGCTCACCGCGGACGCGGTGATGACCGAGTCGATCGCGTCGAGATCCAGCGACCCGAGGCCCTCGTCGGCGACGATCCGGACCCCGTCCCCGAGGGCGGAGACCCAGGCGGGGTCCAGACCCGAGGGCACGACGACCGACGACGCCCCGTATGCCGTGAGCGCGTCCCGAATCGCGCCGCCGACACCATCCGGGCCGACCCGGACCACCTGCGCCTTGTAGTCGATAACGTTCTCGACGAAGAGCTCGATCGTCTCGGCTGGGCTCGCCGCCGCCTGGTCAACCCAGGGGGTTTCACCTCGCGCACCAAGCGGGGCGGTGAGGTCAGTGACCGCTGCGCGGACGCGAGCGAGGATTTCAGCTTTGGCGCTCATGACGCGCCTCCTTTGCGTTCGCGGTCGGCCCACCACTGCCGGAAGGTCTGGGCGGGCAATTCGGGGATGTCCCGGATGCTCAACCACTGACCGATGGCGCCCGGCAGAGCGGGGAGCTGGCGGTTGCCGAGGATCTTGCCGCCGAGGGTCGATGCTTTTTGGAGGCGGGCGAGGCGCTTGGCATCGCCAAAGGCCCAGGCACCCGCGGCCATCGCTCGACCCTCGACCGTATTGCGGCCTTTGGCGTCGACGACCTTGGCGCGCAAGTGGACGAGCAGCTTGGGGATGTCGATCCGCATCGGGCACGCCTCAAAACACGCACCACACAGGGTGGAGGCAAACGGCAACGACTTGTCGACGTCGCTCGCAGTGCCTCGTAATTGTGGGTTGAGGATCGCGCCGATCGGGCCCGGATAGACCGACCCATAGGCGTGCCCGCCCGTGCGTTCGTAGACCGGGCAGGTGTTGAGGCAGGCCGAGCAACGGATGCACCGGAGCGCTTCCCGCCCAACGGGGTCAGCGAGGACGTGGGTGCGGCCGTTGTCGATGAGCACGACGTGGACGTTTTGGGGCCCGTCGCCCTCGTGGACCCCGGACCAGATCGACGTATAGGGGTTCATCCGCTCACCCGTCGAACTGCGCGGGAGCAGCTGCATAAACGTGCCGAGGTCCTGCCAGGTCGGGAGGACCTTTTCGATCCCGACCACTGAGATGAGGGTGTCGGGGAGGGTCAGGCACATCCGACCGTTGCCTTCGGACTCGACCACGACGAGCGAACCCGTCTCTGCGACAGCGAAGTTCGCGCCCGAGATAGCGACCGTAGCCCGCATGAACTTCTCGCGGAGATGAAGCCGCGCGGCCTCGGCCAGCCGCTTGGGCTCGTCGGTGAGGTCATCCGGGGCTGGCCGACCGACCAGACCCATCTCCTTGCGGAAGATCTCGCGAATCTCCGACCGGTTGCGGTGGATCGCCGGCACGAGGATGTGGCTCGGGCGGTCGTGGCCGAATTGCACGATGAGTTCGGCGAGGTCGGTCTCCCAGGCGTTGATGCCTTCGGCTTCGAGGGCCTCGTTGAGCTCGATTTCCTGGGTCGCCATCGACTTGACCTTGACGACCTCGGTCGCGCCGGTCCCCTTGACGAGGTCGACGACGATCCGGTTCGCCTCGGCGGCGTCACGGGCCCAGTGGACTGTTGCACCTCCCTTGGTGAGGTTGGTTTCCAACTGCTCCAGGTATGCCGCCATGTGGCCAAGGAGTTCGTCCTTGGCGTCGGCGCCGGCCTGGCGGAGCTCCTCCCACCGGTCAATCTCGGCGACCACCTTGGCTCGCTTGGCGCGAATGACACCCGTGGCGTGGGCGAGGTTGCGGCGCTGTTGGGTGTTCCCGAGAGCCGTGCGGGCGGCATACGGGAATTTGGGCATTCCCACGAAGGTGGGACTGGTCGCTTGGAGGGGGCCCGCGGTGGGCTCCGTGAGCGGCTCAGCGGTCATGCTGGGTCCTCCTCAGTCGAGGCGAGGATTTCGGCGAGGTGCATGATCCGCACTCCCGCGCGTTGGCGACGCAGGACGCCGCCGATATTCATGAGGCACATGTTGTCGCCGGCGACGAGGACCTCGGCGCCGGTCTCGCGCACGTGGCGAGCCTTGTCGGAGGCCATCGAGATCGAGACATCGGGGTTCTTGACCGAGAAGGTCCCACCGAAACCACAGCACTCCGTGGCCTGCGGCAACTCGACAAAGGTGAGCCCGCGGACTGACTGCAGCAACCGCTGCGGACGATCGCCCACATGGGCCACCCGGATCGAGTGACATGTCGGGTGGAAGGTCACCCGATGAGGGAAATAGGCCCCCACGTCGGTGACCCCGAGGACGTCGATGATGAACTCCGAGATGTCATAGACCTTCGGCACCACCGTGTCGACCCGGCGGACCAGGGCAGCGTCGCCAGCCCGCTCCGCGAGGTCGTGGTGCTGCTCGCGGATCGCGCCGACACAGGACCCCGAGGGCGCGACGACGTAGTCATAACCCCCGAAGGTGTCAACGAAGCCGCGCACGAGCGGGATCGCCTCATCGGCATACCCCGTGTTCGTGAAGATCTGACCGCAGCAGGTCTGGGCCTCCGGGAAGACGACCTCACACCCAAGCCGCTCGAGCACCTTGACCGTGGCGATCGGGGTGCCGGGCCAGACGGTGTCGTTGTAGCAGGTGGCAAAGAGCGCAACCTTGGGGCGGGTGGACGTTGCCGGGCTCATCGGGGCAGCATCCAAGCCAACACGGTCGACTGCAGGCCGACGAGCAGACACATCGCGATGATCAGCCCAACGCTCCACAGGACGACCTTGCGGAAGATGTCCGACTCGCGTCCAACGAGACCGACGGCGGTTGCAGCAATCGTGAGGTTCTGCGGGCTGATCATCTTGCCGACGACGCCGCCAGAGGTGTTGGCCGCGACGAGCAGGGTCGGGTCGAGCCCGGCACCCTTGGCCGCGGTCTGCTGCAAGGTGGCAAAGAGCGCGTTGGCGCTAGTGTCCGAGCCGGTCACCGCGGTGCCGATCCAGCCGAGGATGGGCGAGAAGAACGCAAACGCCGCGCCGGTGCCGGCAATCCAGGTGCCGACCGTGATCGTCTGGCCGGAGAGGTTCATGACGTAGGCGAGAGCGAGCACCGAGGCAACGGTGAGGAAGGCAAAACGCATCTTGTATGCCGTCGCCGTCACCTCACCCCACCACTTGCCCATGGAGACCCCATAGACGAGGGCGACGATGATCGAGCAGATGAGCAGGCTCGTGCCGGGGCCGCTCAGCCACGGCAGGGTGTAGATCGTCGACGAGTTCTTCGTGCCGGCTGCGGTGAGGACTTGGCCGTCGAGGCCGGGCCACGGGATTTTGACGTCCGTGGTCGCGAGCCATGCCTTGACCGGGTTGACGAGCTTGGCGATCGAGAAGATGACGATGACGAGCAGGTACGGGAAAAGAGCCATGAGGATCCGGCTGCCATTGAGGGAGCGGGCACGCTCTTCCAACTCTCTTGCCGACACGTCGTACTGCGCCGTGGTCGCTGCTGCGGGAGTGGTGCCGCCGGAGCCGCCGGAGCCGCTGGCGACGAGCGCAAGATCGCGCTCGCGCTCGACGGCGAGGGCGGCATACGCCTCGTCTTTGCCCGCAGGCTTCCAGAAGCGGAGGAAGACGACCGCGGCGGCGAGGCCCACGAGCGAGGCGATGATGTCGGTGAGTTCAACCGAGATGTAGGTGGCGGAGAGCCACTGGGCGACCGCGAAGGCCACACCGACGACGACCGCGACCGGCCACGTTTGGCGGACACCACGCTTGCCGTCGACCATGAGGACGAGCAGCAACGGAACGAAGACCGCGATGATCGGCGTTTGGTGACCGACGTAGGCACCAATCTGGGTGTAGGGGATCTTGGTGAGCGAGCCAGCGGTGATGATCGGGGTGCCAATCGCGCCAAAGGCGACCGGAGCGGTGTTGGCCAGGAGCACGACGGCCGCGGCGCGCAGAGGCGAGAAGCCCAGGGCCATGAGCATGACACCGGTGATTGCGACAGGGGCACCGAAGCCGGCCAGGGCTTCGAGCAGGCCACCGAAACAGAACGCGATGATGATCGCCTGGATGCGCGGGTCGTCCGAGATGAGGTGGAAGGTCGCGCGCAAGTCCTCGAACCGGCCGCTGACGACGGTCACTTGATAGAGGACGATCGCCGTGAAGACGATCCACATGATCGGGAAGAGACCGAAGACTCCGCCCTCAGTCGCAGACAGCAGCGCCAACCCGACGGGCATCTTGTAGGCGAAGACCGCGACGAGGATCGCGACCGCGACCGCAGTGAGGCCCGCCCAGTGCGCCTTCCAGCGCAGCCAGCCGAGGGTGATGAACACCGTGAGCAGCGGGATGAGGGCGATGAGGGCGGATACGGCGAGGCTGCCGCCAACAGGCGCGAGCTGTGGGGTGTACGGCTCGGCGGCGAGGGAGAGGGGTGACATCGGAGCTCCTGAGTACGGCCGGATAGGACGAGGTGGTGCAGTAGCTCGGTCTTGGTCTGACCATTCGGTCAGTTATTGCTATTGGTCAGACCATTACGGATAGATTCACGGTAGAAGTCAGTTGCAGTGCGGGTCAATACCATTCGGCGCAGATGAGCCGCCGTTCGGCGCGCGCTGAGGCTTCGAGGGGTCCGTCGAGCCGACCCGCGTGTGGAGCGAGACCATGCAGCCGGGATGATCAGAGGGTGAACCGCCTCCTCCCAGGCTTGCGATGACAAGCCCATGACGAGCCCGTGACGAGCCCATGATCAGTCCTGACCAGCCGGCTAGCCCCCTGCGCGCCTACGAAGTCGTCCTCGCGTGGGTCGAGAGCCGCATCCTCGCCGGCGAACTGCGCGTCGGCGATCAGCTCCCCCCGGAGCGCGAACTCGCGCGTTTGCTTGAGGTCAGTCGGTCAGCGGTTCGCGAAGCCGTGCGCACCCTCGCTGCGCAAGGGGTCCTGCGGTCCTCGGTCGGCGCAGGTGGCGCTGGGGGCACCACGGTCACGGCGGTCCCAGCCGATGCGCTCGTCCGGTTCCTCCGGCTTCACGTCGCCTTGGCGAACTTCCCGATCGACGATGTCATCGAGGCCCGGATCAGCCTCGAGCGACTCTCGGCGCGGCTCGCCACGCTGCATGCCCGCGCGAGTGATCTCGCGGCCATGCGTGAGGCCCTCACGGCGATGGACCGCGCCTCTGACGACAAGGCACGGTACAACGACGCCGACACTGCCTTCCACGTGGCGATCGCAGGGGCTGCGGGCAACCGCCTAGTCGCCGACATGACGGTCGCGATCCGCGAGTCCATGCGCCTCCCGCTGCTGGACGCCTTCCGTTACGTCGGTGACTGGGCCGACCTCGTGGCGGGGCTCCGTGAGCAGCACCACGCGATCTATGCCGCGATCCAAGCCGGCGACGCCGACCGCGCCGAGGACGTGGTGGAGCAACACATCCGCTCGGCGTGGAACACGCTGGCTCCGACCTACGACGTCCTTCGAGCGCACAGCCGCACCGAGGACATGAAGTAGCGCGACCGCACCTGGCCTTACGCGGACTTCGCAGGCTGGCTGGGACGGACCGGATCAAGACGCTCGTATGCCGCCCCCTGAGCGGGTCGCTCATCCACCGCGCCGCGCTGCGGCCACAACGCCATGGCCCGCTCTGCCTGAGCGGTGATGGTCAGCGACGGGTTGACGCCGAGGTTGGCCGAGATCGCCGATCCGTCGACCACATGCAATCCCGGGTATCCCCACACCCGGTGATAGGGATCGACGACTCCCCGGTCGGGCTGATCAGAGATCGGGCACCCACCGAGGAAATGCGCCGTGAGCGGCATGTCGACGATCGCCGAAAGGTTGCCACCAGCGACCGCGGGTGTGCCCGTCGCGCGGGTCAGCGCCCCCGTCATCGCGCGCACCCCAGTGGTCGCCTGCGGGAACCACGTCGGGTTGGGCGACCCGTGACCCTGAGTCGAGGTCAAGGCCACGCCCCCGAGACGACGGCGGCGCCCGCGCACGGTGAGCGAGTTGTCCAGGCTTTGCATGACGAGGGCAATGACCGTGCGTTCGGACCACTTGCGCACTGACACGGTCGACGCGAACTCCCTCGGATTGGCAACCGCCTGCTTGACGAAGCGCGCCGGCCGCCGCCACCACCGACGTGGCCGGGTGTCAGCGGGATCGTCTTCAACGAGCAGCGACGCGAGCCCGCCCATGAGGTTGGAGCCCTTGCCGTAACGGCAGTTCTCAACGTGGGTGACCTCATCGACGTGGAAGGAGGTCGTAATCGCGATGCCGTGGGTGAGGTCCACGCCCTGGGGCACGCGGACCGCCATCGCGCCGCCGAGTGCCTCCGAGTTGGTCCGAGTCAGATCCCCGAGCCGGTCGGATAGGTCCGGCAAGACGCCCCGCACCTTGAGTGACTGCAGCAGTCGAGCAGTCCCCCACGCGCCGCCCGCCACGATCACCTGGGCAGCGGTCGTGACCTGACGGTCCTTGCGCGCCCACGCGCCGGTGCGCTCGGTCGTCACGGCATACCCCTGCTCGGGGCGCGCGGGGTCGACCGGGCGCACATCGGTGACCGTGCGCAGTGGCTCGATCACCGCGCCGAGGCGCTCGGCGAGCCACAGATAGTTCTTGACGAGGGTGTTCTTGGCGCCGTCCCGGCAGCCGACCATGCAATTGCCACACATCGTGCAGCCTGTGCGCGCAGGGCCTTCGCCGCCGAAGTAGGGGTCGGCCGAGCGCTCCCCCGGTTTGCCGAAATACACACCAACAGGGGTATGCCGGAACGTGCTCTCGACACCGAGCTCCACCGCCGCGTCGCGCATGATCCGCTCGACGGGACCGTCGCAGGGGTTCGTGACGACCCCGAGCATCCGAGTCGCGGTCGCGTAGTGCGGCGCCAACTCGGCGCGCCAGTCGGTGATGTGTGCCCACTGTTGGTCGTCGTAAAACGCCTGCGGGGGCTCATAGAGGGTGTTGGCGTAGTTGAGTGAGCCGCCGCCGACGCCCGCCCCGGCGAGGATCATGACGTCGCGCAATCGATGGATGCGCTGCACGCCATAGCAGCCAAGTTTGGGCGCCCAGAGATAGCGCCGGACGTCCCAGGAGGTGCGCGCAAAGTCGTGGTCGGCGAACCGCCGACCCGCCTCGATGACGCGAACGGCATACCCCTTTTCGGCCAGCCGCAGCGCGGCGACCGACCCGCCAAAGCCGGAGCCGATGATGATGACGTCGGTGTCGTAGGTGGCGGGGGTCTCAAAAGGCGATGAATTCATTTGGCGCCCAACGCTTTCAGTGCTTTGAGCCCGACCGTGAACAGGCCGGCGAACTGCTTGTCGGACAGCCCGAACTGCGGCCCGAAGGTCACCAGGTGCTGAGCGGTGATGCTCTGCGACTCGGTGTATTTGAGGATCCCCTCAGCGCCATGACGGCGGCCGAGGCCGGACTGTTTCATCCCACCCATGGGCGAGCCGAGCGAGGACCATGACGCGGCATACCCCTCGTTGATGCTGACCGTGCCCGTGCGGATCCGCCGGGCGACCGCGCGCGCCCCCGGCACGTCTCGACTCCAGATCCCGGCATGGAGCCCGTATGCCGTGTCGTTGGCGAGCCGCACCGCCTCCTCGTCGGAGGCCACGCGATAGACCGCGAGCACGGGGCCGAAGGTCTCCTCGTCGCGGCAGGCCATGTCGGGCGTCACCCCGTCGAGGACGGTGGGCGCGTAACAGAACGGGCCGATCTCAGGCAGTGGGCGACCGCCCGCGAGGACGCGAGCGCCCCGCGCGACAGCGTCACGCACATGGCCGTCGACCCGGTCGAGCTGGCGCTGCGAGAGCAGACTCCCCATCTCGAAGCCAAACTCCAGCGCGGTCCCGACCCGCATTGCCTCGACCGAGGGCAGGAACCGGGCGAGGAACTCGTCGGCAATCGCCTCGTGGAGCAGCAGTCGCTCGCCGTGCATGCACAACTGACCGCCGGAGGCATACGTCGCCCGCCGCACTCCCTCAACTGCGACGGCAAGATCAGCGTCGGGTCGCACGTACAGCGAGTTCTTGCCGCCGAGTTCGAGCGAGCACCCGACGAGCCGGCTCGCGGCCGACTCCCCGACGCGACGTCCGGTCTCGGTCGAGCCGGTGTAGGAGACGTAGTCTGCTCGGTCGACAACCGCCTGGCCAATCGTGGCGCCGGCGCCGACGACGACCTGGAGTACCCCGTCAGGCAGACCGGCGTCGCGCAGCAGCATCGCCCCATAGAGCGCCGATAGTGCCGTCTGTGAGTCGGGCCGCAGGACGACCGCATTGCCCGCCATGAGCGCGGGGATGGTGTCGGTAATCGGCAGCGAGAGAGGGAAATTCCACGGCGAGACGATGCCGACAACACCGTGTGGGTGGCGAACGACCTCGGTGCGGGACAGGGCGAGGAGGGCCCCGAGCGTATGCCGGGTCGCCAGATGGTCAGCGGCCGTCCGCGCGTAGTAGCGCGCGGTGATCGCGACATCCGCGATCTCTTCGAAGGCGTGCGCACGGGCCTTGCCGGACTCGAGTTGGATGAGGTCGAGCAGGGTGCCCTGGTGCTGCAGGACGAGGTCGTGCAACCGGAGCATCACCTGAGCTCGGACCGCGATCGGACGTCTCGCCCACGATCGCTGCGCCGCCCGGCCCTGGTCAATCGCCATGGCGACATCCGCGACGCTCGACTCGGGCACCTCCGCCAGCGGCGCACCTGACATTGGGGTGTGGCTCGTATGCCGGGTCGCTCGCGGACCCGCCACGACCATGCGCGAGAGCGCGGCCACGAGTGCCGGCGACACGGCATACTCCCCGAGCTCATCACGGAGCGGCGCTGGAGGTGACGTGGCCGGCATGGCGGTCATGGCGATCCGATCATCCGTGTGACGTGGGGGCGAGGACGACCTCGACGCGCTGGAACTCCTTGACGTCGGAGTAGCCCGTCGTGGCCATCGCGCGGCGAAGCGCGCCGATGATGTTGGTCGTGCCGTCGGCAGCACGGCCGGGACCAAAGAGGAGTTCCTCCATGGTTGCGCGAGCCCCGACGTGGACACGCTCCCCGCGCGGAAGGGATGCGTGGTGTGCTTCGGAACCCCAGTGGTAGCCAGCGCCCGGGGCTTCCTTGGCGCGGGCGAGGGCGGCCCCAAGCATCACCGCGTCGGATCCGCACGCGATCGCCTTGACGACGTCACCCGAGGTACCGACGCCCCCATCAGCGATGACGTGGACGTAACGGCCGCCGGACTCGTCCAGGTAGTCACGGCGGGCGGCGGCGACATCGGCGATGGCGCTGGCCATCGGGGCGTGGATGCCAAGCGTGCGTCGGGTCGTGTGGGCCGCTCCCCCACCGAAGCCGACGAGCACACCTGCGGCACCGGTGCGCATCAGGTGCAGGGCTGCGGTATAGGTGGCGGCGCCGCCGACAATGACGGGCACATCGAGTTCGTAGATGAACCGCTTGAGGTTGAGCGGCTCAGCCTGGCTCGAGACATGCTCGGCCGAGACGGTCGTGCCGCGAATGACGAACAGGTCGACTCCGGCGTCGACGACTGTGCGCCAGTGGGCTTGGGTGTGCTTGGGGCTGAGGGCACCGGCGACGGTCACGCCAGCGGCGCGGAGCTCGCGGAGCCGTTCGGTGATGAGCTCGGGGCGGATGGGCTCGCTGTAGATCTCTTGCATCCGAGCTGTGGCGCGGGCTGGTTCGAGCGCGGCAACCTCTTCGAGGATCGGCTCAGGGTCGTCGTATCGGGTCCAGACACCTTCGAGGTCAAGGACCGGAAGCCCGCCGAGCCGACCGAGGGTAATGGCCGTCGCTGGCGACATCACCGAGTCCATGGGCGCGCCCATGACCGGGATGCCGAAGTGGTAGGCGTCGATTTGCCACGACACTGAAACGTCCTGCGGGTCGCGCGTCCGGCGCGACGGAACGATGGCAATCTCGTCAAAGGAGTAGGCGCGGCGTCCGCGTTTGCCACGGCCAATCTCAATCTCGGTCACGTCGAAACCCTACCCGGCGAGCGGGCGTGCAGGTTCGGTGTGTGTAGCGAGTTCAGCGCGCTCGGCGCACCGCGGGGGCCAGCGCGCGCGCTCAGGCCTATCGCGTCATGTAGTTGGGCGCCTCGACGATGCCTTGGATGTCGTGCGGGTGGCTTTCCTTGAGCCCCGCCGCAGTGATCCGGACGAACTGACCGCGATCCTTGAGCTCAGGCACCGTGCGTGCACCGACATAGAACATCGACTGGTGCAGGCCTCCCACGAGTTGGTGGATGACTGCGTTGAGGTGACCGCGGTAGGCCACCCGACCTTCGATGCCCTCAGGGACGATCTTGTCGTCGGTGTCGACGTCGGCCTGGAAGTAGCGGTCTTTGGAGAACGACTTCTTCCCGCGGGAGGCCATCGCGCTCATCGACCCCATCCCGCGATAGGTCTTGAACTGCTTGCCGTTGACAAAGACCAGCTCCCCGGGGCTCTCCTCGCAGCCAGCCAATAGCGACCCGATCATGATCGTGTCGGCGCCGGCCACGATGGCCTTGGCGAGGTCTCCGGAGTACTGCACCCCACCATCGGCAATGACGGGTATGCCGGCCGGTCGGCACGCCTTGGCCGCCTCACGGACAGCGGTGATTTGCGGCACGCCGACACCAGCAACTACCCGGGTTGTGCAGATCGAGCCCGGCCCGACACCGACCTTGACCGCGTCGACACCTGCCTCCACGAGAGCTTCGGCGCCTGCTCGGGTCGCCACATTGCCGCCGATGACCTGCACGTGGCGGGTCGCCGGGTCGGACTTGAGTTTGCGAACCATGTCGAGCATGAGTCGGGCGTGCCCGTTGGCGACATCGGGGACGAGGATGTCGACACCAGCCTCCACAAGGGTCGTCGCCCGCTCCCATGCGTCGCCGAAGTAGCCGATTGCAGCGGCGACCATGAGGCGCCCTTGGGCGTCCTTGCTGGCGTGAGGATATTGCTCGGACTTGACGAAATCCTTGACCGTGATGAGTCCGGCGAGACGTCCCTGTGCATCGACGAGGGGCAGCCGCTCTCGCTTGTGCTGGCGCAGCAAGAGCGTCGCATCTTCCCGGGAGATGCCTTCGGGTGCAGTGATGAGCGGCATGGGGGTCATCACATCGCGCACTCGAGTCGTGGCCCACTCGGCCACCGGGGTGAAGCGCAGATCACGGTTGGTGATGATCCCGAGCAGGTGATTGTCCGGGTCGACAACAGGGAGGCCGGACACTCGGTATTGGCCGCAGATGTCGTCGAGATCCTCGAGGGTCGCGTCCTGACCGATCGTGATCGGGTTGCTGATCATGCCGGTCTGAGTGCGCTTGACGACGTCGACTTGGTAGGCCTGATCATCGATCGCCAGGTTGCGGTGGAGCACCCCTAGACCGCCTTGGCGGGCCATCGCGATGGCCATCCGGGACTCGGTCACCGTGTCCATCGCGGCTGAGACGAGGGGAATGCGGATCGACAACTCACGCGTGATGCGGCTCGTCGTGTCCACTTCACTCGGGACGACATCGGTCTCGCCCGGCAGCAGCAGGACATCGTCGTAGGTCAACCCGAGGGGAGCGAAGGCCTCATCTGACGCTCGCTCATCACCGTGGCCTCGGACGCCGTCTCGTTGCCCGCGGGAGTCTGGATCGGACTGGTGCGCGCTCCCAAGAGACATGGAGGCAGTCTAACGACCGGCCGGCGCACGCCCCGCCGAGGCACATTGCCCTGGTTTGGCTGGGTTCGCCGAGCTGGCCGGCTCAGCCGGTTTGGCAGAGTTGGCAGTGGGGGCCTCGGAGGGTATGCCGCCCGCCTGACCGAGAGTCGCGACATTGGGACTCGCGCCATTGCCTGCCGTTTTCGCGCTAGCCCCTGGGCTGGCATTCGCGGCAGCTGCGGAGGAGGAAGCGCCGCTATTCGCGCCCCGACTCGCGTTGGCATTCGCGGCGGCAGCTGCGGCGGAGGAAGCGCCGCTATTCGCGCCCCGGGTGGCGCTGGCATTCCCGGCAGCTGCAGGGGAAGAAGCCCCGCCGTGACCGGCCGCCTCATCGTTGACGTTTGCGTTGGCTCCCGGCCTCGCGACGGGAGTCACTACTGGCGTCCGACCGCGAAGGTTAGCTGGCAGCAGCGCAGGATCAGCGCGCTGCACACCGGGTGCGTGGACGGAGGCCGTCGCCGACTGCCACGTCTTCGACACACGACTTTCGACGAGCGCGGCTGAGGGCGCCGAGAAGGATGTCTGGCCCTCGTCGAGGCGCGGAGCCGAGGCCCGGCCACCACGGGCAACCGACTCGTCGGCCGTCGGCAGATTGGCCGACACGGCGGCCGAGACGCTGATCCCAGAAACCAAGAAGAGACCGGTCGCAAATGTGCTCCACAGCACCCGGCGCCGGCGCGCACCCGGGCGAGTCACGCAACCGATGGGAGCGTCACACGCAGTGGCAAACGAACCCAACAGCAGCGCCACGGGGTCGTCACCGGCATACCGGCGTCCGCCGAGCGCGTCGAGGAGTGCGTCGTCCGCCGCGAGCCGGTCTACTCGGATCGGAGTCGTCATGGCCGTGCCCTTTCCGAAGGGGTGGGCGCCGCGGCGTCGGCGCTCATGGCGCGAACCTTGGCGAGTGCGCGGTGCTGCGCGACCCTCACTGCACCGGCGCTCATCCCGAGCGCGGCCGCGGTCTCCTCGGCGCTCATCCCCATGGCGACGCGCAGAATCAGGATCTCGCGGGAGGAGGTAGGCAACTGATCAAGGAGCGACATGACTCGCCGCAGCTCGTCACGCGCGACGGCACGGTCTTCTGGCCCACCACTGTGATCGACACGGTCGGGGAATTCCGCTACCGGTGTCGGCCCCCGAAGCAACGTGCGTTGCGCGTCGGCGAGTTTGTGGGACGCGACGGAGTAGACGAAAGCCTCGAAGGGAGAGCCGCGGTGCTCAAAGGTGGGGAGGGCCGCAATGACAGCCATGCACACCTCCTGAGCAACGTCTTGGGCAAGATCCTCAGCGCCGTGCCTCATGAGCCGTGCACGTGCGTAACGCAAAGCCAATTGGCGGACCCGGACGAGCAACACATCGGTTGCGTCCGAGTCCCCGCCGGTGGCGGCAGTGGCCAGTGCACGCAAAGACAACGCGTGCACTTGGTCTATCGGCAGTGAACGTGAATGCGTTACGGGGCCGGTTGTGGGATGAGATGGCGAGGCATCAGCCACGGTCGCCCGCGCCAGACCCCCCAAACGCTTCATCGCTCTCCTCGCAAACCCCAATGCGACCGCACGCAGCAAAGCCATGGTAAGGGTCCGAACCGCGCCTTGGTCGCCCTCTGACGCCAATGGGCACATTTCGCGCTTACGAATTCTTTACTAAGGCTTGGAATCGGGGATGAACGAGCCTCCGACAGGGGGCCTTACGGTTCAAAGGCGCGGCCAAGTTATCTGGCCACGCCATCGTGTCACGGCAAGCCGTCCAGAGGGGATCATGGCGGAAATCTCCCGACTTCCAGGTCCAGCTGCCCATCAGTGGGTGTGGCAACAACATGGCTCATGCCGCAGGCTGAGCCCAGACGCGTTCTTCCATCCCGAAGGTGAGCGTGGCAGCGCGCGGGTCAGCCGGGCAACCGCAGCCAAACGCGTGTGTGACGACTGTCCAGTCCTCACGCAGTGCCGCATCCATGCCCTCAGCGCGCGTGAACCCTACGGAATCTGGGGTGGCCTCACCGAGGAAGAACGCGCGGCAGCGCTGGCAGGGCGGGCGGACATCCCGGCCTAGCTGCCCCCCGCAGGTCCCCCCGCGCGTCCCCACCACACGTATGCCGTGTCACTCCCGGGGGAGTGACACGGCATACAGGCGTGATCTTGTGCTGGAAGGCGAGGGATCAGTGGCCGTGACCGTGACCGTGACCACCCGCGGCCGCAGGC
Source organism: Actinomycetales bacterium (assembly GCA_016715285.1). Taxonomy (GTDB): domain Bacteria; phylum Actinomycetota; class Actinomycetes; order Actinomycetales; family Dermatophilaceae; genus Phosphoribacter; species Phosphoribacter thorii. The sequence continues at coordinate 176,760 of JADKAO010000005.1, forward strand.
GCCTCGTCTTCCTTCTTTTCCACGACGAGGGTGTCCGTGGTGAGGATCATCGACGCGATCGACGCGGCGTTACGCAGCGCTGAACGGGTCACCTTGACCGGGTCGATGACACCAGCCTTCATGAGGTCGACATACTCGCCGGTCGCGGCGTCGAGGCCCTGACCGAGCGGAAGCTCGGCGACCTTTGTCGTCACGACGTAACCCTGGAGGCCAGCGTTCTCGGCAATCCAGCGCAATGGCTCAGCGGCGGCCTTCTTGACGATGGCGGCACCCGTGGCTTCGTCGCCCGAGAGCTCCAGCTGGTCGATGGCAACCGAGGCGTGGATGAGAGCCGTGCCGCCACCGGCGACGATGCCCTCTTCGATCGCAGCGCGCGTCGCCGAGATGGCGTCCTCGATGCGGTGCTTCTTCTCCTTGAGCTCAACCTCGGTGTGGGCACCGACCTTGATGACGCAGACGCCACCGGCCAGCTTGGCCAGACGCTCCTGCAGCTTCTCGCGGTCCCAGTCGGAGTCGGTGCGCTCGATCTCAGCCTTGATCTGGCTGACCCGAGCGACGACGCCGTCCCTGTCGCCCTGGCCGTCGATGACCGTCGTGTTGTCCTTGGTGATGACGACGCGACGAGCCTTGCCGAGGACGTTCAGGTCAGCCTGGTCCAACTTGAGGCCGACCTCTTCGGCGATGACCTGACCACCAGTGAGGATGGCGAGGTCCTGCAGCATCGCCTTACGGCGGTCACCGAAGCCCGGGGCCTTGACGGCGGCAACCGTGAAGGTGCCCCGGATCTTGTTGACGACGAGCGTCGAGAGGGCCTCGCCGTCGACGTCTTCGGCCACGATGACCAGGGGCTTGCCGGTCTGGACGACCTTCTCCAGCACTGGCAGGAGGTCCTGGATCGAGGAGATCTTGCCCTGGTTGATGAGGACCCAGGCGTCTTCGAGGACAGCCTCCATACGTTCGGTGTCGGTGACGAAGTATGCCGAGATGTAGCCCTTGTCGAACTGCATCCCCTCGGTGAACTCCAGCTCGGTCGCCGTGGTCGAGGACTCCTCGACCGAGATGACGCCGTCCTTGCCGACCTTGTCGAACGCCTCGGCGATGATCTCGCCGATCGCGGTGTCCTGCGCCGAGAGTGCGGCAACCTTGCCGATCTCGTCGGACCCTTCGACCTCACGAGCGTTGACGAGCAGGCGATCGTTGAGCGCCTCGACGGCCTTGTCCATGCCGCGCTTCAGGGCTGCGGGGGCAGCGCCAGCGGCGACATTGCGCAGGCCTTCCTTGACCATGGCCTGGGCGAGCACCGTCGCGGTCGTCGTGCCGTCACCAGCGATGTCGTTGGTCTTGGTCGCGACTTCCTTGGCCAGCTGCGCGCCGAGGTTCTCGTAGGAGTCCTCCAGCTCGATCTCCCGCGCGATGGTCACGCCATCGTTGGTGATCGTGGGAGCGCCCCACTTCTTGTCGATGACGACGTTGCGGCCCTTGGGCCCGAGCGTCACCTTGACCGCGTTGGCGAGGGCGTCAACGCCCCGCTCAAGCGACTTGCGTGCCGCGTCGTCAAATTCCAGAGTCTTTGCCACGAGATCGACCTCAGCCGATAACCGCGAGCACGTCGCGGGCCGAGAGGATGAGGTACTCCTTGCCGGAGTGCTTGATCTCGGTGCCGCCGTACTTGCTGTAGATCACGCGGTCACCGACCTTGACGTCGACGGGCACACGGTTGCCCTTGTCGTCGATGCGACCAGGGCCGACGGCGAGAACTTCGCCCTCCTGGGGCTTCTCTTTGGCGGTGTCCGGGATGACCAGGCCCGAGGCGGTGGTGGTCTCGGCCTCGAGGGACTTGACCAGGATGCGGTCTTCGAGCGGCTTGATGGAAACCGACACTTCGGCGTCCTTCCCTTTCGTGGGTCCGCGGCGTGCGCTGGGCACGCTGCGGAACGCGGTGACAAACAATGTCTGGTATGCCGTGTCGACCTCGCCGTCGCGGGGGTCGACGCCGACCCGGCGTCAGCACTCTCACGGGGAGAGTGCTAACGCAAATCTAGGTTTCTGATTAGCACTCGGTCAAGTCGAGTGCCAATCACGAGAGGATGACCGGCGTGATGGAGCCCGAGACAGCCCGATGGTTGACCTCAACCGAGGGGCAGGCGCTGATGGCGTTAGCCGAGGCTTCGGGACCCCCACGAGCCACAGGAACGCAGCGCGAGCTGGCGATTCAGATGTCCCTGCGTTCGGCTGGTCACCCTGCTACCCGCGTAGCAGCGGTGATGTCGCTGTTGGCCGCACGGGCCAAAGCCGTCGGCAAGTTCGGCGACACCGCAGGCTCACTCTTTGTCACACAAGAGGGCATCGAGCAGGCGACTCGCCCTCAGTTGGCCGCACGGCATACCGCGCGGTTTGTCGCCGCGGGCGTGCAGGAGGTCTTCGACCTCGGCTGCGGAATCGGTTCTGACGCAGCAACTTTTGCTCGCGCTGGGATCAAGGTCGTTGCCGTGGAAGCCGATCCCGTCACGGCAACCTTCGCCGCCGCCAATCTCCGCTCTTGGCCCAGTGCGCGCGTGATGACTGGGACGGCGCAGGATGTCGCTCTCCCCCGCGGGGACGCGGCCCGGCATACGGGAGTGTGGGTCGACCCTGGCCGTCGCGTTCGCGGGGTCGCGGACGTGCACGGTCGCGCTCGACGGGTCTTTTCGCTCGATGAGATCTCCCCCTCCTGGGCCGAGGTTTGCGCGTGGGCTGCGCAGCTACCTGCGACGGGCGCGAAGCTCTCACCCGCCTTCCCCCACGCCGCGTTGCCCCCCGGAGCCGAAGCGCAGTGGGCTTCGTGGCACGGCGAAGTACTCGAGTGCGTCGTGTGGTGGGGGCCGCTCGTGGAGCACCTTGGGCGAACCGCCGCGGTATGCCGGTCGGACGTGCCACCCGGTCTCGTCACCGAAGCCCACGCCGCAGCGGGTGAGGCCCACTCGCAGGCTGCAGTTGAGGCTGTGGCTGAGGTCGGGCCGTGGCTCTGGGAGGCCGACAAGGCGGTCATCCGGGCCGGATTGACCGGGGCGCTGCCGGGTAGGGAACTCGCGCGTGGCGTTGGACTGAGCACCGGGGACAGCAACACCGACCTGCCGTGGGCGCGCCGTTTCGCCGTCCTCGACGTCCTTCCCGCGCGCGCCAAGGTCGTGCGGCAGTGGGCGCGGGCACGCGGGGTCGGGGCATTGACGCTCAAAAAGCGGGGAACCTCGATCGAACCCGACCGGTTCCGTGCGGACGTTGGCCCGGTGCGAGGTCCGTCATCGGCCACGCTCGTGCTCACGACCATTGCGGGCGGCCAGAGTGCCGTGGCGATCGCCGTCGACCCGACCGTTGGTCCTCAATAGGCGTTGGCTGACTGGGCCTTCGACGACGTTCCCGAGCCCACGACTGATCTCACGCTCGGCGCTCACATCTCCGGGTCGGTTTGTGCGCCGAACCGCTGCACTGCGTTGGCGCCGGCGTGCATCGCCCACTTCATCGCCAACTCGCGACTGTCACCACGCGCCAAGGACGCTGCCAGCGCCCCACAGAAGGCATCACCCGCGCCCGTGGTGTCGAGTACGTCCTCCTCAGGCACAGGTATGCCGTCCACCCGCAGTCCATCCCATTGCGCGCCCGCGGCCCCAAAAGTCACAAGGAGCGACTTGGGCAGGACTCCTGAGTCAGCCAGCGCGAGCGCTTCGTGCTCGTTGACCACGAGTGGGTCGGCTACAGCGAGCACCTCGGCCGGGAGCACGGCATACGGGGATGCGTTGATCACCACGCGCGCACCCGCGGCGGCCGCCTTGGTGACCGCCTCGGTCACAACCGGGAGTGGAATCTCCAACTGGCACAAGAGAACATCACCTGCGGTGATGTCGTTGACGTCGGCGCGTGCGCTGAGGTTGGCGCCGGGCTGCACGATGATCGTGACCTCCCCACTGTCCTCGCGGGTGATCTGCGCCATTCCGGTCCATTGGCCATGCATGACCGCGAGGCGCGGATACACACCCCGGCTTGAGAGCCGCACGGAATAGGCACGACCTGGCTCGTCGTCTCCGACCGCTCCGATCATGACGACACGGGCTCCGGTCTCAGCAGCAGCGATGGCCTGGTTGCCGCCTTTGCCTCCGGCATACCGGCTCACCCCCCCGGTCGCGAGCACGGTCTCACCCGGAGCGGGCAGGCGCTCGACCGGAACCACGAGATCAACATTGAGGGACCCGACGACAAGAACTCGACCCATGCTCCCGACCCTATCGCTGCGCGCGATACGGTCTCATGATGCACCTGCGCCTACGGGCCACCCTCGCCGTCGCTGCCGGCTCCCTGACCTTCCTGGCAGCGTGTAGCGCTGGCACCCCCGCGTCCCCGCAGGCCACTTCGGTCACCCAGCTGCCAGCCACGACGACCGACACCGCGCCCATCACGGAGGCCCCGGCAAATACCACGCCACCTTCCCCCGCTGTGTCCTCCTCGGCTAGCGCCCCGGCCTCCGCCGCCGGCAACTCCTGCACGGCGACAACGAATGCGCTTCCCCTGGGCGAGCGAATCGGCCAACTGCTGATGGTGGGAATGCAGCCAGCAGCTGCACCGCGAGGACTGGACGGCACGCTGACGACCTATCGAGTGGGGAGCGTCATCTACCTCGGTGGCTGGCAAGGTCAGGCCAAGGTTGCGGCGACCTCCAGCCACCTCCAGTCACTCGTGACGGGATCGACCCGCTTGCTCATCGCCGCCGACCAGGAGGGCGGTCAGGTGCAGCAACTCAAGGGAAGCGGCTTCACGCCGCTGCCGAGCGCGCTCGCGCAGGGCTCACTCAGCTCCGCGACGCTCACCACGCTGGGCCGCACGATGGCTGGCGAACTGCGAGCGGCCGGTGTCAATGTCAACCTCGCGCCGGTCGGAGACACCGTGCCCGCAGGGACCGAAAAGACCAACGGTCCGATCGGCCGCTATTCCCGCCAGTTCGGCAGCGACCCCACACCTGTCGCGCAGTCGGTGGCCACCCTTGTGACCGTCATGCAGGAAGGCGACAAGGTCGTCGCGACGGTCAAGCACTTCCCCGGGATCGGCCGGATCACCGGCAATACCGACACCACGGCGTCAGGGATCTCTGACTCGGCGATGCGGGTCGACGACCCCTCCTTGCAGCCTTTCGCTGCGGCCATCTCAGCCAAGGTCGGCATGGTCATGGTGTCGTCTGCTCGCTATCCCCTCCTCGACCCGGGCGCGCAGGCTCTGTTTTCGAAGGCGATCGTCACCGACCTGCTGCGGGGGCGGCTGGGATTCCATGGAGTGGTGATCACCGACGACGTGGGTGCCGCGAAGGCTGTGGCGGACGTGCCCGTGGGGGCGCGTGCTGTGCGCTTCATCGACGCGGGCGGGGACATCGTCCTCACGGCCAACCCAGCCCAGGTGCCGACGATGGTGGCTGCACTGAAGGCCGAGGCAGCGGCACACCCCGCGTTCGCAGCCAAGATCGATGCTGCCGCCGCACGGGTCCTCGCGCTCAAGGCCCGCTTCGGCCTCGCCACCTGCTCGTAGCGGGCTCGATGATCGCCTCGTGACCCGCGCCGCACTTACGCGCGGACGGCGGTCACCGGCATCGACGAGTCAGCCGGGAGGTCAAGATCAGAGGCCGGACGACCCTTCGCCATCGACAGGGCTCCGAGCGCGGCGACCATCGCACCGTTGTCGGTGCACAATCCCGGCCGCGGTACGCGCAGGGCAATCCCCGCAGACTCACAGCGGGCTGCTGCCAGAGCCCGCAGCCTGGAGTTGGCCGCGACGCCTCCGCCGATGAGCAAGTCGGATACTCCTTGATCGCGACAGGCAGCGATCGCCTTGCGCGTCAGCACGTCGACCACCGCTTCTTGGAAGCTCGCCGCCACGTCGGCAACCGGCACGGACTCGCCGGCAGCAGCACGCAATTGCACCCAACGCGAGACCGCGGTCTTCAGCCCTGAGAAGGAGAAGTCGAACCGGTGGCGAGCCAAATCGCGTCCCGTGGTCAGCCCCCGTGGGAAGTCGATCGTCACCTGACCGTCGCGAGCCACCCGGTCGATGTGGGGTCCGCCCGGGAAGGGCAGCCCGAGCACACGAGCCACCTTGTCGAAGGCCTCACCCGCAGCATCGTCAATCGTCGCCCCTAGTGGGCGGACATCAGCGGTCACATCAGGCACGAGCAACAAGCTCGAGTGACCACCCGACACGAGCAGCGCCATCGTGGGCTCGGGCAGGGGGCCATGCTCAAGGACATCGACCGCAACGTGGGCCGCCAGGTGGTTGACCCCATAGATCGGCACCCCGAGAGACACTGCGAGCGCCTTCGCCGCGGCGGCACCCACGAGCAGTGCGCCAGCCAGCCCGGGCCCCGCCGTGACGGCGATCGCGTCGATCTCGCGCAGCCTCACCCCGGCCTCGGCACAGGCCCGTTCGATTGTGGGCACCATTGCGTCCAGGTGCGCTCGGCTCGCGACCTCGGGCACCACCCCGCCGAAGCGGGCATGCTCGGCCACGCTGCTCGCAATCGCGTCGACCAGCAGGGTCTGCCCACGGACAATCCCGACTCCGGTCTCATCACACGACGTCTCGATTCCCAGCACCAGGGGTGCATCCCGCGTGGTCACAGCAACCTCCGCATCACGACGGCGTCGACATCGCCCGGCTGGTAGTAACGCCGGCGGAGCGAGAGCCGCACGAAACCGTGCCTTTCATAGAGCCCCAGCGCGGGCGCGTTGTCAGCCCGCACCTCCAGCAGGAGCGCTCCGACCCCAGCCGTGCGGGCTCGGGACACGAGATCAGTCACCAAGGCGTCACCAACCCCGAGACCCCGGTATGCCGGGTCGACCGCAACCGTCATGACGTCACCGGTGTCTCCCGCAAGATCGAGGCCGGCATACCCGATGATGCTCTCGCCATCCGTGGCCGAATCAGGCACGGTGGCAACGACATACGATCGGCGCGGCCGTTCGGCAAGCTCAGCCCACCAGGTGGTTGCCGGCCAGGCATCCTCGGGGAAGAGTGCTCGCTCAAGGCTGACGACAGCGTCGAGGTCGGGCCACGCCAGATCTCTGAGTGTGACGGTCATCGTTGCGCTCACCCCAGGGCCGACTTTGCCACAACGTGCGGGGCAGCATCCGGGCGGCGCAGATAGAGCGGCGTCGTCCCCGAGAGGCTCTCCCCTGCCGCGAGCCGATGCACCGCAAGGTCGGCGAGCGCTGCTGCCGATACGTCGAGAATCCCATCGACCGGATGGTCGAAGGAGTCTGGATAGATCAGCGGCCCGCGACCGACTGCCGGGAGCGATCGGAGTTCTCCTGGGAGGTCGGCCGGACGGCATACCTGCGGTTGGGTCACGGCACGCACCTGGCCGTCGTGGACGGCATACCGAGCCCAATAGACCTCTTTGCGGCGGGCGTCCGTTGCGACCACAAGCGCCCCGTCAGCCGAGGCCGCACCGCGCGCGGCATACGCGAGCGCATCGAGGGAGCACACCCCGTGCAAGGCCGCACCCGTCGCGAGTGCCATGACGCGCGCGGTGACGATGCCGACCCGAAGCCCGGTGAACGGGCCTGGCCCGAGCCCGACGACCACGTCGGTCAGGTCGTCGGGGCGCACTCCGGCCTCGGCGAGGACCGTCGCGATATTGGGCGCAAGCCGCTCGCCATGGGCGCGGGCGTCGATGGTCGTCGCCTCGGCGAGAACGGCATTCCCGTCATGGACCGCCGCCGTGATGGCGCTGGTCGACGTGTCGAGAGCGAGCAGAAGCACCGCAGCAGGCTATCCGTCGGTGGCCATTGGGATGACCACTCCGTCCCAGCGGGGACCGACGGCGGTCACCTGGGCGATCCGAAGGTTCCCGCCAGCCGGGCTCGCGGTGAGGGTGATCTCAAGGCGGTCGGTGCTCAGTTGCTCGGCGACACCGTGCCCCCACTCGACGACAGTCACCGCGGTGTCGAGATCGGCGTCGAGGTCGAGATCGTCGAGTTCGATCGCGCTACCGAGGCGATAGGCATCGACGTGGACTAATGCGGGGCCACCGACGAGCGACGGGTGGACGCGCGCGAGGACAAAGGTGGGCGACGTGACCGGGCCTCGCACACCCAAACCCTGCCCGAGACCTTGGGTGAACGTCGTCTTGCCGGCCCCTAGGTCGCCCGTGAGCACCAGCACATCCCCACGGTGCAGAACGCCCGCAAGCAGCCGCCCAAACTCTCGGGTCGCGTCGGCGGTCGGCAATTCCACTCGTCCCGCCGAGGATGAACTCACCCGATCAGGAGACATGCTCTCGGCTGCGCCTGGTGCCCTCGCGCACTCGACGCCTCTTGCTCACCGGAGTGACGACCATGGTGACACGTGGCTTCTCGGCCGGGTCGATGTCCTGAGCACGTCCGGTCGATGCCCGTTCGAGCATGGCGATGATTTGCTCATTGAGCAGGTCGGGGTGTTCGAGCATGATGACGTGCCCGGCATCCCGAATGAGGACGTGTTCGGCGCCTGGGATAGCCCGAACGATGACCTCGCTGTGCTCCGGTGGCGTGAGAATGTCCTGAGTGCCGTTGAAGACAAGCACCTCGCTGTGGGCAAACTGCGCGAGCGCCGCCGTTTTGTCGTACGCATCAAAGGTCGGCACGAAATCGCTCATGACCCCGAGGTCGGTGCCGAGGATCATCTTGGCGGTGAGCCGCACGATGCTACGGGGCACGGGCGAGGCGAAGGAGTAGCGCTCGACGAGGAACTCTTCGAGGTCACGGTTGGCCTTGAGCAGGCTCGTGAGCAACTCGGGCCGACGCTGCAGCTGCCCGAAGACACCAGGGCCGAGTCGCTCCAAGACATGTTTGCCCGCTGCCGCCACAAAGGTGCCACTCGCGAGCGGCATACCCCCTGGTGACGTGGCGATGCACGCGAATGCGATCGTGCGGTCGCGAATCACCTCAGGATGAGAGTCAGCGAGCGCCATCGTCGTCATGCCGCCCATCGAGTGGCCTGCGAAGGCCAACTCGCCCGTGGGCGCCACCGCCTGGATCACGGCATACAGGTCCTCGCCCAGCTGATCGATGTGGTAGCCGACCGTAGCGCCCTTTCCGGACCGACCGTGGCCGCGCTGGTCCCACACGACAACGCGGTATCCAGCTCGTTTGAGGGCCCTACGCTGCAGCACCCAACACTCCGATGTGAGGCAATAGCCGTGCGAGAGAATGACAGTCGGCTTGGGCAGACCCTCGAGGGATTTCGTCGGACCCGTTGGATGATCGATGCCCACATGGAGGGTGACGCCGTCGTTGGCGATCACGACGTGCTCTTCGTCGTGCGGCTCGATCAGGCTCGCATACTCGGGTAGCGCGGCATCTTCGCGACGGCGGATCCGGTCGGCGATGAGGCTCGCGGCCCCCAAGGCCCCCGCTGCCCCCGCGGCGCCGAGGCTGACGCCTAAGCCAAGCAGGGTGGGTCGACCCCGACTCACGACGAGTCCTCCTGTGCTCCGACATACACGCGCTGCACGCGCGGGCCCAACCGAGTCACGATCTCATACGAGATCGTCCCCGATGCAATCGCCCAGTCCTGGGCCGAGGGCTCACTGCTGCTATCGGGACCAAAGAGCACCGCGAGGTCACCGGCCTGCGCCATCGAATCGGAGCCAAGATCGACGACGACCTGGTCCATGCAGACTCGACCCGCCACGGCATACCGGCGTCCGCCGATCACCATCGGACCCGCGTCACTAGCGCTGCGTGGGAGGCCATCGGCGTACCCCATCGGCACCAGGCCCACCTTCGTGTCCGCAGACGTGACGTACCGGTGGGCGTAGCTCAGCCCCTGCCCCGCCGGAACGTCTTTGACGAGCGCGAGCCGTGCCACCAAGGTCATCGCGGGTGTCAGGCCGTATGCCGCAGGGTCACCCAGCTGGGGCACCGGCGACAGCCCGTAGACCGCGAGACCAGGCCTGACCAAGTCGTATTGCGCGCTGGGATTAGTTAGTGTCGCAGCGGAATTCGCCAGGTGCCTCACTTCGAGTTCGCAGCCAGCAGCCTCGGCAAGGCGCACTGCGTCTTCGAAGACCTCCTGTTGGTGACGGACCGTCGGATGGTCAGGATCGTCGGCATACGCAAAGTGCGACCAGATACCCACGACCTGGACGGACCCCTCGGACTCGTGACGCCGTGCCTCGGTAATGAGTTCCTCGATCCCCGCCCCATAGGCGCCATTGCGCCCGAGGCCGGTATCGATCTTGAGATGCACCCGGGCTGGGACACCGATCGATCGGGCGGCGACGGCAATCTCGGTCAAGGCCCAGGGAGCAGCCGCCGAGAGGTCGATGTCACGACGCAACGCGGCCGCAAAATCAGCCCCGGGCACCTGCAGCCAGGTAAAAACCCGGCCATCGATCCCGTCGTCGCGCAGCGCGATCGCCTCATCGAGCTGGGCGGTGCCTACCCACGTCGCGCCGCCGCGCCGCGCGGCACGCGCCACCGGAATCAGCCCATGGCCGTAAGCGTCAGCCTTGACGACCGCGAGGACGGCAGCATCGCCCGCGTGCTCCCGCAACACTCGGACGTTGGCCTCGATGGCGCGCAGGTCAACGATGGCCGCGGCGGGGACTCCGGGGGCCAGGACGGGGTTCACGACGGTTTCCATTGCCGTCCAGTGTGGCATCGAACCTCCGCCTGACCCAGCTCTGACCCAGCTCTGACCCGGCTCTGACCCAGCTCTGACCCGGCTTGGGCCCGATCGCCGAAGCCTCGGGGACCTCAGGGGCGCAGCAACTCAGCCACGGTACGCGGCAGCGCGTGCACGAGATCCAGGACGCGGAGCGGTCCACCAGCGCTCACACGATCGGCCGTGACCCCGTGCACCAGCACTCCGAGGCTAGCCGCGTCTCGCGCGCCAAGGCCCGCGGCGAGCAGGGTCCCGATGATCCCCGCGAGGGCGTCGCCCGCGCCAGCAGTGCCGAGCCAGGCGGGCGCTTCGGTACTCACCCGCACTGGCTCCTCGAACGAGGACGGAGCGACGATGAGGGTGTGGGCACCCTTGAGGACGATGTGCGCGTCGAGGAGGTCGGCCGCCTCCTGAGCGGCAGTCACAGGATCCGCCTCGACATCGTCGCGAGTGCGGGACACGCCCCGTCGAGTGAGCAGGGTGGCCAACTCACCCGCGTGCGGCGTGAGGATCGTCACACCGGCTCGGCCAGCTTCATACAGTGCGAGGGCGCCCGCGTCCACGACCGCAGGTAACGCCGTTGCGAGCGCGGAGCGGATCGACCCGATCGTGCGCGCCGCCCCACTGTCGCCGGGGTCCAACCCGCACCCGAGCGCCCACGCCTGCACCCGCCCGGGGGTCGTGACGGCCTCGGGAGCGTGCTGATGCACGAGGGCCTGCACCTCGCTTGGCCCGGTGTAGCGCACCATCCCTGGGCCGACGCCCAAGGCTCCCAGCACGGCCAATACCCCGGCGCCCGGGTATGCCGTGGTGCCAGCGACGACCCCGACGACCCCGCGCGTGTATTTGTGATCGCGAGCCGTCGGGACCGGCCACAGTCCGGCCACGTCATCACGGGTCAATCGCTCAACGGCCACCTGGGCTGCACTGAAGTCCAGCCCGATGTCGATGACGGTGATTTGGCCGCACGCCGCCTGACCGGCTGGCAGCAGATGCACCGGCTTGAGCGCGCCAAAGGTGACCGTTTCGTCAGCGATCACGGACCGGGCCGACGAGATGCGCCCCTCCGGATCGGTCCCACTCGGCAGGTCAACCGCGACCACCCACGCGTCGTCGGGGATCGCAGAAACCCATGCCGCGGCTTCTGTCCGCAAACCCGGCCGACCACCGATGCCGGTAATCCCATCGATCACGACGTCGGCCTCGTCGACAAGAGCCACCCACTCGCGGTCATCCGAGCCACCGGATACCACGAGTACCCCCGCCTTGCGGCAGGCTCGTAAGCCCCCCGCGTGGGCGGCCGCGGTTGCGGGAATGACGGCGGCGCAGGCATAACCCCACTTCGCCAGACGAGCCACGGCGTAGAGGGCATCGCCCCCGTTGTTGCCCGCTCCGATGAGTGCGACCACCTGGCCGCCTCCGTTGGCCTTGAGCCGGGCGCGGACCACCTTGGCGAGGCCACGGGCGGCTCGTGCCATGAGTTCACCCTCTGGGAGGTGCGCCATCGCAGCGTCCTCGACGGCGCGGACGGTCGGCACGGCATACGCGCGGATCATGAAACCCCCTCGGCGACGACGACCGCGGAGGCAACCCCCGCGTCGTGGGAGAGCGATACGTGCAACGTGGCGATGCCTTGGCGATCGATTTCGTCCTGGACCGAGCCGCGCACCATGAGGTGTGGCCGACCGTCGGAAGCCCGGTGGACGGTGACGTCCATCCACGACAGCCCAACCGGAGCGCCGAGCGCTTTCGCGAGCGCCTCCTTGGCCGCGAACCGCGCCGCGAGCGAAGCTAACGGAAGCTTGCGTTCGTCTTCGGTGAACAGGCGAGTGCGCAGCCGAGGGGTCCGGTCGAGCGTCGCGCCGAAGCGCTCAATGTCAACGACATCGATGCCGACCCCGATGATCACGCGCGGCCTACTCGACCGTGACGGACTTGGCGAGGTTGCGGGGTTGGTCAACGTCCAAGCCCTTGGCGCTGGCCAGCTCGCAAGCGAAGACCTGCAGCGGCACGATCGTCAAGAGCGGGGCCAAGAGCGGCGGGCACTCAGGCACCCGGATGACTTCGTCCGCAAATGGCACCACGTCGTCATCGCCGTCGTGCGCGATCACGAGAGTCCGCGCGCCCCGAGCACGGATTTCCTGGATGTTGGAGACCACCTTGGCGTGCAGGTCATGTGGCGTTTGCGGTGACGGCACGATGACGAAGACCGGCTGACCAGGCTCGATGAGGGCGATCGGTCCGTGTTTCAGCTCGCCGGCGGCGAAGCCCTCGGCGTGGATGTATGCGATCTCTTTGAGCTTGAGCGCCCCTTCGAGAGCGATCGGGAACCCGACGTGGCGCCCGAGGAAGAGAACCGACCGAGTATCGGCCATGAAACGAGCGATCTCGCGCACGCGGTCCATCCGGCCCAAGACGGTCTCGATCTTGGCGGGGATGTCGTGCAAGTCGCGCATAACCTGCTGGACCTGCCCCGCACCAGCGCCACCCCGCAACTGGGCGAGGTAGAGCCCGAGGAGATAGCAGGCGGTGATCTGCGCGACGAATGCCTTCGTCGAGGCAACCGCGATCTCAGGACCAGCATGGGTGTAAAGGACCGCATCGGACTCGCGAGGAATGGTCGAGCCGTGCGTGTTACAGATCGCGACGGTAAGGGCGCCCAGCTCGTTGGCGTGCTTGACCGCCATGAGGGTGTCCATCGTTTCGCCGGATTGGCTGAGCGAGATGACGAGGGTGCGCTGGTCGACGACCGGGTCACGGTAACGGAACTCGTGCGCGAGCTCGACCTCGCACGGAATACGCGTCCAGTGCTCGATTGCGTATTTCGCGACCATCCCGGCATACGAGGAGGTGCCGCAGGCGATGATGACGATCTTGGTGACCTCACGTAGCGACTCTTCAGAGATCCGCAGCTCGTCAAGCATGAGGCGGCCTTGCGCGTCCGTGCGGCCGAGCAGAGTGTCGCCCACGGCGTGCGGCTGGTCTTGGATTTCCTTTTCCATGAAGCTCGGGAAACCGCCCTTCTCGGCAGCTGCGGCGTCCCAGTCGACGTGATAGGCCTTGCCTTCTGCGGGCGTGCCGTCGAATCCGATCACCGACACTGACGTGGGTGTGATCGTCACGATCTGGTCCTGGCCGAGTTCCATCGCCTCGCGCGTGTGACCGATGAAGGCCGCGACGTCAGACCCGAGGTAGTTGGCGCCTTCGCCGAGCCCCACGACAAGGGGGCTGTTGCGGCGAGCACCGACAACCACGCCCGGCTGATCGGCGTGAATGGCTAGCAGGGTGAAGGCCCCCTCCAGGTGCGCGACCGCCGCGCGCATCGCTTCAGTCAAGTCACCCGTGCGTTCGTATGCCGCGGCCACGAGGTGCGCGGCGACCTCCGTGTCGGTTTCGGAGGAGAAGGACACTCCCGTGTCGACCAGGCGGGTTTTGAGCGAGTGGAAGTTCTCGATGATCCCGTTGTGGATCAGGGCAAGCCGCCCGTCGAAACCGCCCCGATGAGGATGGGCGTTGTTGTCGGTCGGCCCGCCGTGAGTGGCCCACCGGGTGTGACCGATGGCCGTCGTCGTGGGTGGGAGCGGGTGCGCGTCAATTTCGGCGCGCAGGTTGATGAGCTTGCCGGAGCGTTTGCGAATGGCGACCGTGTCGCCGTCGAGCGTGGCGATGCCCGCTGAGTCATACCCGCGGTACTCGAGACGAGCCAGCCCCTCCATCACGACATCCGAAGCGGTCCCATTCTGGGTCGGGCCGACGTATCCCACGATTCCACACATGACCCCCAGCGTAGTTGGCGCTGACCATAGGCCAGAATGTCGCGAGTGACGCACCGCCGCGAGAGCAACGGCTTCCCGACTCCCTACGTGGACTTCGACCGGCGCGACTGGTCACGGCTGCGGGAGAACCACCCGATGTCACTGACAGCGGACGACCTGGCGCGGTTGCGCGGTCTCGAGCATCCGCTGGACCTGCAAGAGGTGGAGGAGGTCTACCTTCCGCTCTCGCGTCTGCTGACCTTCTATGCCGAGGCCTCAGAACGCCTGCATGCGGTGACCAGTGACTTCCTGTTGGAACGCCCCCAACGCACGCCGTTTGTCATCGGCGTCGCCGGGTCGGTTGCGGTCGGCAAGTCGACGACCTCCCGCATCCTGCGCGAGTTGCTCTCTCGGTGGCCCTCGACCCCCCGGGTGTCCCTCCTGACCACCGACGGATTCCTCCACCCAAACGCCGAGCTGCGGCGTCGAGGCATCCTGCACCGCAAGGGTTTTCCGGAGTCGTATGACCGTCGAGCGTTGCTGCGTTTCCTCGCGGAAGTCAAGGGCGGCAAGGCCGAGGTGTCCGCTCCGGTGTACTCGCACTTGTCCTATGACATCGTCCCGGGCGAGCGGGTGACGGTCAGCAAACCCGACGTGCTCATTGTTGAGGGGCTCAACGTCCTCGGTGCGCCGCCGGTGCGACCCATGGGGGGCACAGGGATGGCGGTGAGCGACTTCTTCGACTTCTCGGTCTATGTCGACGCCCGGGTCTCGCATATCGAACGGTGGTACGTCGAGCGCTTCCTCAAACTGCGCGAAACCGCCTTTTCCGACCCTGATTCCTACTTCCACCGGTATTCGACGCTGTCAGACTCCGAAGCCGAAGCCACCGCATTGACGATCTGGCAGACCATCAACGGTCCAAACTTGGTCGAAAACGTCCTCCCCACTCGCCAGCGGGCCAGCCTCATCATCGTCAAAGGTGAGGACCACTCGGTCCGCAAGGTCCGGCTGCGCAAGCTATAGGAGCCGCCGGTCAGTACCAGTTGACCTGCTGGGAGTGCGCCCATGCGCTGCACGGCGTGCCGTAGCGCGCGGCGATATAGCCGAGGCCCCACTTGATCTGAGTCGCGGGGTTGGTCTGCCAGTCAGCGCCCGCGGACGCCATCTTCGAGCCAGGCAGGGACTGAGGTATGCCGTATGCGCCCGACGAGGGGTTGCGCGCGGTATACCTCCAGTTGCTTTCCTTCTGCCAGAGCCGCACGAGGCACTGGAACTGGGCGTCATTCCACCCGCGGTCAGCAACCATGACCCGAGCGACAGACTTTGGGTCCTGGCGGGCGTTGGAGAGCACCGCTTCGCGCTGCGCGTCACGGGCGACCCGGTCCGCTTCGGCTTGACGTTCCTCGGCGAGGCGAGCCTCCTCCGCTGCCGCCGCGCCAGCCGATGCTTGCACTCGGGAAATGATCGCATTGTTGCCCGACCCGACCTCACGGTCGACCTCCGCAGCGTCGAATGCGGGGACGCCAGCGAGGTGCGACTGCGCTGACGCGAGGTTGGCGGGATCGACGGTCGCGCGGCTGATCTCCATCGCTAATCCGGCCTCTGCACCACCGACGCCATCGGCCGGGGTCGCCGTGAGGTAGCTCGTCACTGCCGCACCAGCCAACACGACTGTGGCGCCGGCATGAATCAGGGGACGCACGATCCGCCGAGGCCGAGCCTTGAAGGCCGAGCCTGGGACCGAGACACGCGAAACAGCTCGGGCCGACCGATGTCGACCGACGTATTCGGAACTCACAGATACCCACCCTTGACTCGTCACAGATGGGACAATGTGCGCCATCGCGAGCCGTCGCTGAACTCAGCTTGTTATCAAACCGAGATATTCGTCGGCATAGATAACCACGGGCAAGCATGCTCCCGCAAGCCGAGCTCGCCCGTTATGCCAGAGGCGTCGGTCACAGTTGGTCTCACTTTCGCCACGGGCCTACTGCCTACGCGAGCGGCGGGGAGTACCGTGGGCCGGCACACATGACTGCGCGGTTAACACGCGCTGGCAACAAGGAGAACTCGTGGGGAAACACAAGGGTCAGGAGCCGGTCGAGCACCCGACGACCAGCACCACGCACGCCCCCACTCCCAGCCCTGTGGTCCCCGAGCGCCGCCCATCGATCGCCTATCAGACAACCCCTCCACGCGACAATGTCCTGCTCAACGCCTTCAAGGCCACCACGCCGGGGCTCACGACGATTGAGCATTACCGTCGGCACTGGCTGCGACCGGACATCTTCGCGGGCATCGCGGTCACGGCATACCTCGTCCCCCAAGTCATGGCCTACTGCGCCATCGTCGGAGTGCCCCCCGTGGTCGGGCTCTGGACGACCCTCCCCGCCCTCATCGTGTATGCCGTCATGGGCAAGTCCCGACTGCTCTCAGTCGGCCCCGAATCCACGGTCGCCCTGATGGCGGGCACCGCCATCGCACCGATGGCGATGGGTGACCCCGAGCGCGCCGTCCACCTGGCGGCGGCACTCAGCCTCATCGTCGCCCTATGGTGCTTTGTCGCCCGGATGTTCCGGCTCGGCGTGATTGCCGAGTTGCTCTCACAACCGTTGCTCGTCGGCTATCTCGCAGGTGGCGCGGTGCTGATGGTGGTCGGCCAACTCGGCAAGGTGACCGGCACCAAGGTGCACGGCGAGAGCATCGTCGAACAGGTGCAGAGCTTCCTTGAGGTCGTCAAAGACACCCATCTCATGACCCTTGCGGTGGGGGCAGCCACCCTGGCTCTGCTGGTGATCATCCATCTCATCAAGCCACGCTGGCCCGCTCCGCTCATCGCGGTGGCGGCCGCCACGGTCGCGAGCACCTTCATGGACCTGCAGGCCCAGGGAGTCAAGATTGTGGGCGATGTGCCCACGGGTTTGCCGGGCATCTCGCTTCCGGCGGTGTCGTGGTCTGACGTGGAGGGCCTGTTGATCGCTGGGATCGGGGTGGCGATCGTCGCCTACGGCGACAACACCCTCATTGCCCGCGGTTTCCCTGCCCCCGCCGACCCGGACGAAGACCCGGACGTCAACACCGTTGACGCTCAGCAAGAACTCGTCGCCCTCGGCGGTGCCCACATCGCGGTCGGGCTCATGGGTGGCTATCCCGTGTCGTCGTCGGCGTCACGCACGGCCTTGGCGCTGGCCGCGGGAGCGCGGACTCAGCTGTACTCGGTCGTAGCCGCGGTGCTCATTGTCGTTGTGCTCTTCGTCGCCGGCCCCCTCGTGCGCAACTTGCCCCAGGCAGCGCTTGGCGCCGTCGTCTTCTATGCCGCAAGCAAGCTGGTGTCGTGGAAGGAAATGCGCCGCCTGGCGCGCTTCCGTCGCCGTGAACTCATGCTCGCAGCGGCCGGCACGATCGGCACGATCCTCTTCGGCATCCTCACCGGCGTCGGCATCGCGATCGCCCTGAGCGTGCTGGAGATGTCGCAGCGTCTCGCGCGACCACATGACGGGGTGCTTGGTCGCATCCCGGGGTTGGCCGGCATGCATGACGTCGCGGATTACCCCAACGCCGAGACGCTGCCTGGCCTGATCGTCTATCGCTATGACGCGCCGCTGTTCTTTGCCAATGCGGGCGACCTCCAACGACGAGCGCTCACGGTGGTCAAGCAGGAGAACGATGCCTTCCCCGACACGCCCGCACGGTGGTTCCTGCTCAACGTGGAAGCCAACGTCGAGATCGACATCACCGCCGCTGACGGTCTGCGTCAATTGCACTCTGACTTGGCCGCTCGGGGCGTTCGGCTCGGGCTCGCTCGCGTCAAGAACGACCTGCGGGTCGCGCTCCACAAGGCCGGGCTGGTCGATCTCATCGGGACCGAGATGCTCTTCCCCACACTCCCGGTCGCCGAAGAGGCATACATCCAGTGGGCAGCGCTCAACCCGTATGCCGCGCCAGAGCTTCCCGTGGAACCCGAGCCGGAAGTCGAGGCACCGGTGTGGGGCGGACCCGAGAACCCGACGACGCTCAGCGTTCCTGAGCTCGTGCCAACCGCCGTGGCGGCAGCACAGGCCGTCGCAGCCGAAGAAGCTGCCGCTGCCACGGCAGCCGAGGAATTGGCCCGCACCGGTGACCTTCCTGGCTCGGTGACAGCCGAACACCCGGCAGGTCGCCCCGTTGCGGCCACTCTCCTGAAGGAAACGTTCCAGGCAGTCTTCCGCCGACCGGGCGAGACCGAACCTGCCCCAGACCCCGCGGCGACGGCGCCTGAGGTTGCCGCTGGATCTGACGCGGAGCCTGTCGGAGAGTCTGTCGGAGGGTCTGTCGCTGACCCTGCTGCCGACAGTTCCGCCTCTGTCGACAGTCTTGGCTCTCCCGAGTCCCCCGACGCTCCCACCGGGGACGCTGCGCTCATGTCGATAGCCGACGGCACCGATGATGGTGAGCCCGCGCCGGCACCAGACGAGGGCCTGCGCCCGAGCGCCAGTTCAGAGTCAAGCGTGCCTGAGCCAGCCGAGCTTGACCTCACCGAGCTGCCCAATGTCGCGGACGCTGTCATCATCGATGACGGTCCACACCCTCAGGGCCCTCCTGCCACCGTCGCCAGCGTTGCCAAGGTGAAACGGGCCAAGAAGAAGGGCCACGCTTCGCGTTGAACCGCGTTAAACCGCGTGGCCCCACGTGGCGCCGCGTGGCTCGTTAAACGGCTGCTTGACCTACCGGCCGAAGCGACGCTCTCGGTTGGCGTACGACCGCAGCGCGCGCAGGAAGTCAACCCGCCGGAAGTCTGGCCAGTACGCCTCGCAGAAATAGAACTCACTCTTGGCGCTCTGCCACAGCAAGAACCCACCGAGCCGTTGCTCGCCTGACGTGCGGATGACGAGGTCGGGGTCAGGCTGACCACGGGTGTAGAGGTGTGACGCAATCTCTTCGACGCTGATGTTCTTGGCAATGACTTCAATCGCCGTGCCTCGGGCAGCATGCTCGATGAGCAGGTGTCGCACCGCGTCGGCGATCTCACGCCGACCGCCGTACCCCACGGCGATATTCACGGCCATGCCCTTGACGTCTTCGGTGGCTTCCTCGGCTGCGCGCAGGACGGCGGCTGTTTCGGCGGGCAGGAGGTCGAGCGCCCCGATCGGATGCAACTGCCAGCGGTGGCGCTCGGCAAGATCAGCGACCGCTCGCTCGATGATGCGCAGTAACGGTTCGAGCTCGGCGGGATCGCGGTCAAGGTTGTCTGTCGAAAGCAACCAGAGGGTGACGAGTTCGACACCGGCCTCTTCACACCACGACAGCAAGTCTTGGATCTTGTCGGCCCCCGCCTGATGGCCGTCAGCCGTATCAAAGCCATTGGCCTTGGCCCAGCGACGGTTGCCATCGAGCATGACGCCAACGTGGCGGGGGGCCGCGCGCCGATCGAGTCCGCGAGCCAAGTTGCGTTCATAGACCCCGTAAAGGAGGTCGCTGATCGCCATGACTTCCCCTTCGTCAGATGTGTGCAGCGCCCTGCCATCAATGGGCACAGGTATTGGGCAGTCACGCTACTCCTGCGCTTCACGGGCTCGCACAGGGCGCGCCCGCCTCGATAACCCTACGATTCCGTAACCTACGCAATCGTAAGTTACGCTTCCGTCATGTCCACTCCCCCAACAGCCCAAGCGAAACCTCGGTTGCGGGGCTGGCTGCACGCCATTACCTTCCCGCTCGCCCTCCTCGGCGGCCTGATCCTCACGGCATACGCTCCGGATGGTCGCGCCCGCATTGGCGCGCTCGTCTTCACGCTGAGCGCCGCACTCCTGTTTGGGACCTCAGCCATCTATCACCGGGGAACCTGGTCGGCCCGGGTTCACGGCCTGCTCAAACGGCTGGACCACTCCAACATTTTCGTCATCATCGCCGGGTCCTATACGCCGTTTGCGCTGTGTCTGCTCCCCACCGACGAAGCCAGGCAGCTCTTGCTGATCGTGTGGGGCGGTGCCCTCGGAGGCGTCCTGTTCCGCGTCCTGTGGGTGGAGGCGCCGCGGTGGCTCTACACCCCGATCTACGTGGCCTTGGGCTGGGTGGCGATCTTCTACTTCAAGCCTCTGCTCGCCGGCGGCGGTCCGATCCTCATGGCACTCATCGTCCTCGGCGGCGTGCTCTACACGCTCGGCGCGGTGGTCTATGGCATGAAACGACCCAACCCGTGGCCGCGGTGGTTTGGCTTCCACGAGATCTTCCATGCCCTTACTGTCGGAGCGTTTGTCGCCCACTTCGCAGCGGTGAGCCTCGCGGCATACAGCGTTGCGTTGGTGTCGCAGGCCTAGGCCTCGCCGGGCCCAGACCCTACTGCGCGCTGTCCTCGGTCTGCTCGCCCTTAGCGGCCTGCTCGGCTTCGAGCGCTGCGAGCCGGTCGCGCTCGCGGTAGGACATCCGGCGCATCCGGCCGTTCATGTTGCGCATCAGGAAGAAGAGTGCCACCGCGAGGAAGAACATCGCGATGAAGGCGCCGAGGCCGGGGCCAATGGTCGTCGAGGGTGTCATGGGTCAGCTCGCTTCCCTGGAGGGGGCCGGGTGGGTCACTCGGCCGTCGTATGCCGCCGTCTCTGGGTCTAGGTCAGTGCGCCGCGCCATCGCGTCCGCGGCGGCGGGCGACTCCAGCCCCGCGAAGAGATCGTCTTCACCACGCGCGATCGGAACGAACGAGAGCGCTGCCTCGAAGTCTTCGGTCGGCCAGACGTCGCGCTCCAACTCGCGCGGCATCCGGAACCACCAGCCGTCCGGGTCCACCTGGGTCGCGTGAGCGAGCAGCGCCCGGTCGCGCACCTCGAAATAATCCGCGCACGGCACCCGCGTCGTGATCGTGCGCTTCGGCCGCTTGTCGATCGCGGCCACCCACTCGGCATACGGGGATTCGATGCCAGCGGCGACCATCGCCTCGTGAAAGGCCTGGATCCGCCCGCCGGAGTGGTTCTGGTTGTAGTACAGCTTGAGCGGCTGCCACGGCTCACCTGCATGGGGGTATGCCGTGGGGTCACCGGCCGCGAGGAAGGCCGACATCGACACCGTGTGGGTCATGATGTGGTCGGGATGCGGGTAGCCGCCGAGTTCGTCGTACGTCGTCATGACGTGCGGACGGAACTCGCGAATCACCCGCACGAGCGCCTCGGTGGTGACCTCAATGGGCTCTAGCGCAAAGCACCCTTCGGGGAGCGGCGGCAGCGGATCGCCTTCTGGCAGACCAGAATCCATAAAACCTAGCCACACGTGCTCGCACCCAAGTGCCGCGGCGGCAGCCGCCATCTCGTCGCGACGAACTTGCGCGATGTCGCGGAGGATGTGGATATCGTTTTTGAGCCGCTCGTTAAGGACATCACCACGCTCACCCCCGGTGCACGAGACGACGCACACGCGCGCCCCGTCGGCGACGTAGCGAGCGGTGGTTGCAGCGCCCTTGCTCGACTCGTCGTCGGGGTGAGCATGAACGGCCAGGAGGCGATATCCCTCGTGGCTGGGAGTGAGCGGGCGCGGCATACGCTGATCTCGTCCTAGGGGTCCGGCGTTACGGTTGATCAATCATCCCACTCCTCACCCAGGCACTCGTTCAACCTGTTCACCCCAAGCACCACCCCGAGCTGATCGAAGGGCTCTACGCATGGCCAGCACCACTGATCCCCACGACGGCAGCGCCGTCGACGGCACGGACCTCGATTGGGACGTCCAAGCCGACGAAGAGGCCGCCGACCTCGCCGCGCGACCACGCCTGCCACGCGGGCGCATCCTCGGCTGGTGGGCCGTCGGCGCCGTGTTCTTCGTCATCGCCGCGAGCTTCGCGACGTGGCGCATTATGTCGGTCGCGAACGAGCAGGTGACCGCGACGGTCGTGGGCTTCAAGGTGGTCGATGAGCGCACAACGACGATCAGCTTTGACGTGACCAAGCCACCCGAGGTGACCGTCGTGTGCACGGTCCACGCGCAGAACATCAAGAAGGCCCTGGTCGGGAGCGCCCAGGTCACCGTTCCCCCGTCAACCGAACGCACCACCAATCACCAAGTCGCCATCAAGACGACCACCGGCGCCGTGGCCGCGCTCGTGCAGGACTGCATGAGGCAGTGATCATGGACTCGCTGGACTCGCTGGACTCGCTCGACTCGCTGGACTCGCTCGACTCGATGGCCACGATCGCCTGGGTTGTCGACGTGGGCTCGACGTTCACCAAGGCATCGCTCGTCGACGTGGCCTCCGGCGAGGTCATCAGCCGGGGTGAGACCCCGACCACCAGCTCCACCGATGTCATGCACGGGGTGCGTTCAGTGACCGCTGGCTCCGCGGCGGCGCCCATCATCGCGTGCTCGAGCGCTGGGGGCGGGCTGCGCCTCGTGATCGTTGGTTACGAGCGCACCGTGACGGCTGAGGCGGCATACCGAGTGGGCCTGTCAGCGGGTGCCAAGGTCGTCCACGTGGCAGCCGGGCGCCTGGACAAGGGTGGGATCGCCGAGTTGCGCGCATCGAGCCCGGACATAGTCTTGCTCGTCGGCGGCACTGACGGCGGCAACTCAGAAGTGCTGCAGCACAACGCTGTACGCCTCGCAAAGGCGAAGCTCCCGCGGCGGGTCCCTGTCGTGGTGGCTGGCAACTCAGCCGTTCAGGACGACGTCTGCGCGCTCCTGTCCGGCGCAGGCGTGGCGACCATCCGCGCCGCCAACGTGTTGCCGGATATCGGCGTCATCGCCCCGGACAGCGCCCGCGCGGCCCTGCGGGAGGCGTTCCTCACGCATGTCATCGGCGGCAAGGGCCTCTCTCGCGACCCCGGATTCGCCGAGATCGTGCGGATGGCGACACCCGATGCCGTCCTCGAAGGCGTCCGGGTCCTGCGCGAAGTCGCCGACCAAGACGTCCTCGTGGTCGACATCGGCGGCGCCACCACCGACGTGTACTCCTCCGTCCACCGCTATGACGACCCGACCGTGCGTCCCGAAGTCGTCGGGCAGCTCCGCCATGCGCGCACGGTCGAGGCCGACCTTGGGATGCGCTGGAATGCCGCCTCCGTCATCGACGCCGCTGCCCGTGAACGCCTCCGCGTGAGCGACAACCTGCCGCGGTATGCCGGTTCGCTGGCTTCGCGTCCGGCATACCTCCCGCAGTCCGACGCAGAACGCGACCTCGACCTTGAGCTCGCTCGACTCGCCGCCACGATCGCGGTGCGGCGGCACGCGCGCGCGGCCCACCCTGGAGAGGCCCCCCGCGACCTCACGGAAGTGGGGATCGTCCTTGGCTCGGGAGGTGTCCTGCGGCACCACCCCGCGGAGCTGACCGATGGGCTGCTGCGGTCGGTCGTGACCGACCGTGCTGGGGGCTGGCCGCTGCCGCGGTCGCCGCTGGTCGGGGTGGACACGGCATACCTGCTTGTTGTTGTCGGGTTGTTGGCGCAGGAGGGCGAACGTTGTCACGGCGCGGCGCGCGCGGTGGCTCAACGACTCGTCGCGGAGTTGCCGGGCCGATAGCCTGCCGCTCCATGACGTCTATGACCTCTTTACCGGTGACGCTCGACGACGTGTATGCCGCCCGCGACGTCACGCGCGGGGTGATCGAGGTGACGCCGATGCAACGCAGCCGGGCCTTGAGCGATTACAGCAACGCGGACGTCTATCTCAAATGTGAGAACTTGCAGCGGGCGGGCTCGTTCAAGATCCGCGGCGCGTACACGCGGATGGCCCGGCTCAGCGACGAGGAGAAGTCGCGCGGGGTCGTGGCCGCCAGCGCCGGCAACCACGCACAGGGAGTCGCTCTCGCGGCCCAAAAGCTCGGGATCTCGGCGAAGGTCTACATGCCGGTCGGGGCTCCGCTGCCCAAGCTGGACGCGACCCGCGGCTATGGCGCTGAGGTCGAGTTGCACGGCCTCACGCTGGACGAGGCACTGGTGGAGGCCCACGCGTATGCCGCGGAGACCGGGGCAGTGCTCATCCATCCGTTCGACCACGCGGACATCGTTGCTGGTCAGGGCACCTGTGGCTTGGAGATCCTGGAGCAGGTCCCCGACGTCAAAACGATCCTCGTCTCAACAGGCGGCGGCGGTCTCATCAGTGGGATTGCGGTGGCCGTCAAGTCACTCAGACCTGACGTGCGGATCATCGGCGTGCAGGCCGAACAGGCGGCGGCATACCCCTTGTCGTTGGCAGCGGGACGCCCGGTCGCGCTCGAGTCCATGCACACGATGGCTGACGGCATCGCCGTCGGCGTGCCCGGGCCGGTGCCCTTCGGAGTTGTCTCCGCTTTGGTCGATGAGATGCACGTCGTCAGTGAGGCGTCGCTCTCGCGGGCCGTCGTCTATCTCATGGAGCGGGCCAAGCTCGTCGCTGAGCCTGCTGGCGCGGCAGCCGTGGCGCG
This sequence comes from Actinomycetales bacterium, assembly GCA_016715285.1. Taxonomy (GTDB): domain Bacteria; phylum Actinomycetota; class Actinomycetes; order Actinomycetales; family Dermatophilaceae; genus Phosphoribacter; species Phosphoribacter thorii. The sequence goes on from JADKAO010000005.1 coordinate 201,537, forward strand.
GATCCTCGAGCCGGGTCTGCACGTCGACGGGCCGGTGGTTGCCGTGTTGTCCGGCGGCAACATCGATCCGCTGCTCTTGCTGCGGATCGTGCGGCACGGCTTGTCGGCGGGCGGCCGGTTCTTGCAGGTGACGGTGCGCATGCCCGACCGTCCTGGGTCGCTCGCTCGGCTGCTCGCTGACCTGGCCGAGACGGCCGCCAATGTCATCGAGGTCGTGCATGTGCGCACCAATGCGGCGCTCGCTGTCGACGAGGTCGAGATCGCCGTGGAGTTGGAAACCAGGGGTCCAGAACACCGAGAGGACGTGCTGCTCGCGCTCCGCAAAGCCGGATATCGCCTCGTGTTCGGCGGCTGACCGTCAGCTGGCGTAGGGCCGAGCCGCGAGGATCTTGGCCTCGATTGTCTTGCCGCTGGGCGCGTGGTAGCTCACCGTGTCGCCGACGACCTTGCCGTTGACGGCCTGCCCGAGCGGTGATGCCTCGCTAAAGACCTGCACGTCGGTGTGGTCCTGGATCTCACGGTGGCCGAGCAAGAAGGTCTCCTCCTCGCCGAACAGCTCAACTGTCACGACCATGCCCGGCTCGACGACACCGTCGTCCGGCGGCGGGGTGTCACCAACGACGGCGGACTCCAACAACTGGGTCAGCTGGCGAATTCGGGCTTCCATCTTGCCCTGCTCTTCTTTAGCCGCGTGATAGCCGCCGTTTTCCTTCAGATCTCCCTCAAGCCGAGCGGCCTCGATGCGCTTGGACAGCTCGGCCCTACCCTCGGTCGACAAAGTCTCGAGCTCGACTTTGAGACGGTCGTAGGCGTCCGGGGTGAGGTAGGCGCTCTTGGCGGCATTGCTCATGGGGTGTACTCCTTGCCTGTCCCGGGCAACAGTCGATTGGCTTGCGGGCCATGCGCTCGGGCTTGAGTCTGCAGGGCCTAAAGCTCCGGCATACGCACGAGGGCGCGCCGGTGTGACCCAGGTGAAGACTGCAGTCTAGCAAGACGGGATCTCCCGTTCGTCCAGACAGCCCAAAGAGCTAGCCCTTCGCCAGAGCCCATCCCCATCAGCCCAGGCAGCAGACCATCCCCATGAGCCCAGGCAGCGGACCATCCCCATGAGAGGGCACGACCGCAGGGTTCCCGGCTCACGAAGCCTGCCTTTGTGCCCTTCCACTGGCGTCTGGCGCCACGAGCACGCGCAACAAGCCCACGAGTGCCGCGAATCGGACAGGGTCACTCAGGTCGTCGATGGTTACCCGCACGACCCGATAGCCCGCGGCCTCCAACCGACGGACGCGCTCGATGTCGGCCCGCCACTGACGTCGCTCACGATGGCCATCGCCTTCGTACTCGACGATGACTCGAGCGGCCCTCCAGAGCATGTCGACCCTCGCGAGCCACAGCCCGCCGTCGGTGACGATGTTCTGGTTGAGCTCTGGCTCAGGGAGCCCGGCACGGACAAAGCGGACCCGCGCCTTGCTCTCCATGGCCGACTCTGCTCCCGGCCGGACCATCGCGAGCGCGGCGCGCAAGTGCGCACAACCCCGACGGCCGCGGTATGCCGTTGCCACCTCTGCGAGCTCCTCACCCCACGGCTCCCCCCAGTTCATAAGAGCATCGCCGAGGGCCACCACATCATCGAGCGACCACCGCGCCCGTGCCGGCGCTGTCGCGACGTCGACGAAGACGTCCGCCGGATGCACGACCGGCACGTCGTTGACTGAGCCGATCCGGCGTCGTTCAAGCCCTCGATGGCCGATGACCCCGGGCCGCCTCGGCCGTCGCGGCGTCGGCATCATGACCTCCAGTGGTTGGCCCAACTCCCACCGCCGAGGAGCGGGCAGACCCATCAGCAACGCTGCAGTTCGATGCGAGAAGGCAAAGGGTTCCTCGAGAACGACAGCCAGGGCTGCCGCCTCCTCGCTGAGGGTGGCGGGCCGGTGGAGCGCTCGAGTTCCATGCGCAGGGCGCACAAGCTCTGGATGCGCGAGGCGAGTGCGGCTGACGCCAGACGCCAACGCTGCGGATGTGGTGAAGGCAAAGCCAAGCCCGTCCGGAATGGGGCTGAGGGGAGTCGGCATACCTCATCGTGCCGACGATGCCTCACCCCCGGCAGGAGTTATCCCCAGCCTCGGCCTTCGGCGGACCGCCATCCTGCTCGCCCCAACCCCATGGGAGGGCACAAACACAGGGTTCACGGAGTCTGAAGCCTGCCCCTGTGCCCTCCCACTCGGGGTTAGAGGGGGCGCGGGGGCGGACGCGCGCTCAGGGGGTGGGACCGCATACTGGGCCGATGGTCTTTGGATTTGGACGCCGCACCGCGATGCCGACCCCTCAGGAGGCCCTGGCGGGCCGGCATACGCGCCCGTATGCCGTGCACCCCACCCATGTGGTCCTCGGGACTCCCCTTGACGGCCCGTGGCCGGAGGGCTCGGAGGTGCTCTATGTCGCGATGGGGTGCTTTTGGGGCGTCGAGCGGATCTTCTGGCGGCAGCCGGGGGTCATCGTCACGGCGGCGGGCTACATGGGCGGCTATACGCCGAACCCGACCTATGAGGAGACCTGCACAGGGCTGACTGGCCACGCCGAGACAGTGCGCGTCGTCTATGACCCCGAGGTGACGACGGCCGAGAAGCTCCTTGCGGTGTTTTGGGAGAACCACGACCCCACGCAGGGCGCGCGGCAGGGCAATGACATTGGGACGGCATACCGGTCGGCGATCTATTGGACGACCCCGGGGCAGGAGGCGGCTGCGGTCGCGACCCGAGATGCGTTCCAGGTGGTGCTGCGCGCGGCGGGTTTTGGCGCGATCACCACCGAGCTCAGGTCGGCAGCCGATGCGGGCGAGTTCTATCTGGCCGAGGACTACCACCAGGGCTATCTGCACAAAAACCCGGGAGGGTATTGCAACCATGGGCCTAGTGGCCTGAAATGTCCGGTTGGTCTGCTCAGCGGCGACTCGACACCAGCCCAGATCGACGTCGTGCCGCCCGGACGCGAGGACCTTCGCTGAGGCTCCCGGCACTGCACTGACGGTCCGACATCAGCGAAGCGAGACCACCTTCAGAGCAGCCACTTGCGCGGCGCACAACGTGTGTTATATAACTAGCGTTGTCCAAAGGAGGTGCCACCGTGGCCCGACCCAGCAGGGTGTCTGCTCACGACATCGAGCAGGCAGCCGTGACGCTCGTACGCGAGCGCGGTATCGACGCGCTCACCGCACGTGGCGTTGCCGATGCCCTCGGCGTCTCCACTCAACCGGTGTATTCGAGCTGGGGCTCCATGGACGCACTCAAGGCCCGAGTCGCGGAGAAGGTCGAACAGCAGATCAGCGCCTTCCTCCGCGAGCCCGAGCCCGGCGTGCCACCGATGCTCTCCGTTGGTATGCGGACCCTGAGACTGGCCATCGAGGAGCCGGCTCTCTTCGAGCTGGCAGAGGGCTGGATGCGGGCAACGTTCCACCAAGCACCCCCAGCGGCACTCCTTCGCGCGATGCGCGCCGATCCGCGGCTTGCGACCGCGACCGACGACGAACTCAAGCGGCTCAACGGCATGCTCTGGATCTTCACACAGGGTCTTGCCGCCGTCGTCCGGCCGGCCCACAGTGACACAGACACCCCGTCGGAACTGTCGCGATCGGCCGTCTTGACCCTGGCTGAGGCCCGCGAATACCTCACGGCCGCAGGCGAGGCCATGGTCCGCGACCTCGCCCGACCGGGGTGAGGTCGGCCCCAGCAGGCTAGCCCTGCCACCCGTCGCAGCCGCTGACAGTCGTTGGCACAGCTGACCCCCGTCACCTCACCGTCACCTCACCGTCACCTCACCTCGCTCTGCTCGCTGTGCTCGGTGAGTCCTCCCTCCCATCCATCCCGTTGCCCTCCAGCGCTTGCTCGCCAAGGAGCCATGCCGTCATGCCCTCATCCAGCCAGCCGACCATGACCACCCGACCACCCGCGCCGCTGCGTTCGCCGACCTTCCGAACCCTGCTCGGCAGCGAGTTCGTCTCGCTCGTCGGTGACCGGCTCGTCATGGTCGCCCTCGTCGCGCTCGTCTATGACCTGACCAAGTCAGCCGCAGTCGTTGCCCTGCTCATGCTCGTCAAGGCGATCCCTGCCATCGTCATCGGTGGTCTCGCCGGCAGCGTGGTCGACCGAGTCAATCGCAAATGGCTCATGGTCGGCGCCAATGCCCTGCAGGGGCTGACCGTCCTGGCGATCCCCGCCACACACCACCTGACCGTGGTCGTCACGGCATACCTGCTCATGTCTGTGGTGAACCAGTTCTTCATCCCCGCGCGAGCCGCCACCATCCCCGATCTCATTGCGCCCCAGTCACTCATGACCGCCAACGCGCTCTTTGGGATGGCCTTCGTCGGGGCGATTGCCTTCGGTCCGTTCATCGGGGGCTGGATCGCGGACAGCTATGGCCTCGACGCCGCGTTCTATGTCGACAGCCTCACCTTCCTCGTCCCGGCCCTTGCCGTCGCGACTCTGCGACTCCCGCAGCACCGAGCCGCGACCGGCAGAGCGGCCGAGCGGCGGTCACTGATCGCCGACACCCGTGAAGGACTCGGGTTCGCCCGCGGTCACCGCGCAACCGGGCTTGCCCTGACCGCCTCGGCTGGGGCGGCGCTCGTCATCGCCGCCATGAGTGTCCTGGGCATCGTCATCGCCCAAGAAACTCTGGGCCTCACTGTCTCGGGCTACGGCCTCATGATGTCGTCGATGGGCGCCGGAATGCTCGTCGCCGCTGTCGCGCTCGGGCGGCGACGCGGTCGGTCAGCCGACTCCTCCAGCTCCTCTGGCTCCTCTGGCTCCTCCGATTCCGCAAAGCGCTCTCGCCTCGGGCTCGTCGGCCTCTTGCTCGCCGCGCTCGGGCTCGTCATCCTGCCCTGGCTCACTACCCTCGCGCCGGCGCTGCTCTGCTCAAGCGTCATTGGCGCAGGCGTCCTCGCGGTCCAGATCAGTACCCAAACCACGCTCCAGTCGGCACCACCCCAGCTGCGCGGCCGGGTCCTCGGCCTCGGCCAGTCCGTCACCGGCATCGCCCAGGTCATTGCCATCATCCTCACCGCCGCCCTGACCGCCCCAATCGGCCCGTCTTGGGTGCTCTGCGGTACCGGACTGCTCACTGCTGCAACGGCTTTCATCCTTCTCGCACGTTCCGAAAGAGCCTCCTCATGAACTTCGTCCTGCCCCTCACCGCGATCGACCCCACGAACCCCGCAGCGCTCGCGACCGTCGGCGGCAAGGCCCTCGGCCTCGCCGACCTCATCACGGCGGGTATGCCGGTGCCGCCCGGCTTCTGCGTAACTACGTCGGCGTACCGGCACGCTCTTGAGGATGCGGGCGCCGCGGCCCAGGCCAACCACACCCCCATCGTCCCGCGCGACCTCCAAGCGCACATCACCGCGGCGTATGCCGCCCTCTCCGCTGACGGCGCCCCAGTTGCCGTCGCGGTGCGGTCGTCCGCAACCGCGGAGGACCTCCCAACCGCATCATTCGCGGGGCAACAGGACACTTACCTCGGTGTGGTGGGCGCGCCCGCCGTACTGGCCGCCGTCGAGGCCTGCTGGGCGTCCCTCTGGAACGACCACGCGGTGGCATACCGCCAGCGGGCCGGTATCGATGGCGATGACGTCGCGATCGCCGTCGTGGTCCAGCGACTCGTTGATGCGCAGTCTGCGGGGGTGCTCTTCACGGCTGACCCAGTCACGGGCAATCGCGACCTGGTCGTGATCAACGCGACGTGGGGGCTCGGTGAGGCGCTCGTCGGCGGCGAGGTCACGCCCGATCAGATCATCCTGGACGCAGCCACGGGCGAGGTGGTCCGGCATGACGTCGCCGATAAGCACGTCATGACGATCCGGTCAGCGAACGGCTCAGCGCTCGTGCCGGTTGCTGACGAGCATCGCCGGATCCCCGTCCTCACCGACGATGACCTGGGTGCCCTCCTTCGCCTGGCCACCGCGGTGAGCACCCACACCGGCCATCCCATGGACATCGAATGGGCCAAAGACGACACCCGCATCTGGGCGGTCCAGGCTCGCCCCATCACTGCCCTCCCTCCGGACCTCATGGGGATGGAGTGGAGCCGCGAAATGATCATCGAGCGCTATCCCGACCCGGTCACTCCCATGACGTGGTCCACCGTGAGCGGCACCTTCTTCGATTCGTTGACCTCAACGGTGCGCTCGCTCGGAGGCACCCTGCCCACTGACGTGCCACTCTTGCGGCTCATTCACGGCCGGGTCTATGTCAACGCCACGGCCTTCCAACGTGGGATGAACACACTGCCCCTGCGGCCACCGGTCGCGACGAAAGACGCGCCCGACCCGTCCGCGGCATCCACGGCATCCGACACATCAAACACATCCGACGTGCCAGCTCCTGCAGGGCGCCCCAAGCCCGCCGCCCTTGCCCGGGGGCTCACCGCCCTCGTGCGTGTCGTGCTCGGCACCCACCGCGAGTGGGAGCGCCGCCTGCCGGCATACATCGCGACCAACGAAACGCTTCGGCACGTCGACTGGGAGGCCATGACGGCGACCGACCTGCTCACGGACAACGCCGCCCGCCGCGACCTGCTCGCCCCGATGCTCGACAACCACGCCCGAGCCATCGTTGCTGGCGACCTGACCCTTCAACTCCTCGGCACCCTCACCAAGCGATGGCTCGACGACTCCGACGGCAGCCTGGTCCTTACCCTCGTGTCTGGCCTCACGGGCAACCACACCGTCGAGACCAACCACGAACTCTGGCTCCTCGCCGAGCATGCTCGACGGCACGGCGAGCTCCGCGACCTGCTCACCGGGCCGGCTGGTCCCGACCGCACGGCTGGCGCCTTCACCGCGGTCCCCGGCGGGGCAGACTTCGCGTCACGCCTAGCCGCCTTCCTCGAGCGCTACGGCCACCGGTCGCCGCGTTACGAGTTCCACCACCCCACGTGGGGCGAGGACCCGACCCAAGTCCTCGACCTCATCCGTCTCATGCTCGACGGCGTGCCAGATCCCCTCGTGGGCCAGCGGGCGGCGGAGGCACGGCGACACGAGGCCACTGCCGACGCTCGCCGCCGACTCGCGCTGCCCCAGCGCCTCATCTTTGACCGGGTCCTCAACCTCGCCCAGGTCTACTTCCGGCTGCGTGAGAACCAGCAGTTTTACCTGGTCCTCGGCACCCCCGGCCTCCGTGGCTTGCTCGCAGCGATTGGGGCGCGCTTCGTCGAGCACGGACTCATCGACGGCGCCGACGACGTGTACTTCCTCCACCACGACGAGGTCATCGACCTCCTCACCGCGATCGCCGCGGGTCGCAAGCCTGGGGTATCCATCACCGGGGTTGGCGCCGCCCGATCCACCCGCGACCTCATCTCCCAGCGCCGCGCTCAGTTCTTCCGCGATCACACGCTTGCGGCTCCGCTTCGTCTGGGCGGAGCCGCCGAGGACGCCGGGGATGACGCAGCCGGGCTCGACGGCGCACTGCGCGGCATACCTGCGTCTGCCGGAACCGCGACGGGACGGGCACGGATAGTGCGCGGCCCAGAGGATTTCGCTTCGGTATGCCGTGGCGACATCCTCGTGGCGCCCGCCACCACTCCTGCCTGGACACCGCTCTTTGGTGTGGCCGCAGGTTTGGTGACCGAGTTCGGGGGGCTGCTGTCGCATTCGGGTGTCGTGGCACGCGAGTACGGGATGCCTGCTGTCCTCGGCGTTCCGGACGCGCTGACCCGCATCGCCGACGGTGACGTGATCACGATCGACGGGGGGATCGGCGTCGTCCACAGGCACGCTGCGGGCTGACCCGCGTCGGGGTAGCGTGTCTGGGTGTATCCGACTCTGGGGAACCTCTTCGGCATCACCCTGCCCGTGCCCACACACGACACCTTCGTGGGCCTCGGCGTACTGGTGGCCCTCGCGGTCTTCATCGTCGAGACCCGACGTCGCGGGGTCACCGACCCGCGGCTGCTCTCTGTCGTGACGGCTGCCCTGGTGGGCGGGGCGATCTTCATGCGACTCGGTCCCCTGCTCCAGCACATCGACTTGGGCTCCAATCCGTCGGTCGTCGAGCAATGGGTGTATGGCAACAGATCGGTCCTCGGCGGGCTCTTTGGCGCCTGGCTCGGTGTGCACGTCGGCAAGCGGCTCACCGGCTATCGCGCGCGCACCGGCGATCTGTTTGCACCCGCCGTCGCGATCGGCATGGCTATCGGACGGTTGGGGTGCTTCTTCACCGAGTTGCCCGGGTCACCGAACCCCCTCGGCTTCGGGCCGGTTCTCGACCAGGCCACTGCTGCGAGGCTGGGAGGGCAACCGGGTATGCCGTTGCACCCCTCGTTCCTCTACGAAATCGCCTTCCACGCAGTCGCTTTCGTCATCCTGTGGCGGGTCTTGCGCCACCGGCTGCAGGCTCCGGGCGAGACCCTCGTCATCTACTTGGCCGCCTACGGCGTGTTCCGCTTCCTCGTGGAGTTCACCCGGGGTGAGGAGGTCGCGTGGGCGGGACTTGACCGATCGCAGCTGTTCCTCGCGGTGACGGTGCCATTGCTGCTCGCCCGGGTCGCGTGGCAGTGGCGGCGAGGTGCCTACGCCCTGGCACCACGGCATACCCCCGCTGAGCTTGTGGGGAGCGCGCGGTGAGTTCGCGCCCAGCAGTCGGCCCAGGTATGCCGTTGCGAGACTTCCGAGTTCATCGGTACGTCAATGCGTTTTGCCCCGCGTGCCACGAGGCTCGCCCCGATCAGCCGCTCGCTGACGTCCGTCGGCTCTCGGGCTGGCTCGCGATTCGTGATGACCGGGTGTGGCTGGAACGTGGGTGTCCCGAGCATGGGTTCATCCGGACGCTCTACGACGAGTCACCGGAGATCCTGCGCTATCTGGAGGAGTGGACCGCGACGACTAAAGAGCACGTCGCGGACCGGATGGGCAACTTCGCGCCGGTGCCAGCGGCCTACCTCGACGGTATGCCGCACATGCAGACCCAGCACACCTGCATCCTCCTCGCCGACATCACTGACACGTGTAACTTGCGCTGCCCCACCTGTTTTGCCGAATCCGCGCCGGCTCGCTCGACGACAGCGCCGCTGGCGCAGGTGTTAGCTTCGGTGGACGATCGCCTGGCCAAGGAGCGTGGTCGGCTCGATGTGCTCATGCTGTCGGGCGGTGAGCCGACCCTCCATCCCGACTTCGAGCGCCTCCTCGACGAGCTCGTCGCGCGTCCAATCATTCGAATCTTGGTCAACACCAACGGAATTCGCCTTGCCCAAGACGATGCTCTGCTGGCGGCTCTGGTGCGGCACCGCGAGCGGGTTGAGGTCTACTTGCAGTTCGACGGGCTCACTCCCGCCGGGTCGACTCACCACCGTGGAGCCGATCTGCTGCGCTTCAAGCGGGCCGCTCTGACCCGGCTGACTGAGGCTGGTGTCTTCACCACGCTCACCCTCACGGCAGCGCTCGGCGTCAACGATGACCAAGTCGGGCCAGTCCTGCAGCTTGCCCTTGAGACGCCTTACGTCGGTGGGGTCACGATCCAGCCGGTCTTTGGCTCGGGTCGCAGCGCAGGTATTGACCCGACCGATCGGCTCACTCATACCGGTGTGCTCGGTCGGCTCGGACCCCAAACGAATGGCCTGATCACCTGGCGTGACCTCACGGCCCTGCCGTGTTCACATCCGCACTGCGCGTCGGTGGGGTACTTCTTGCGTGATGACTCGGGCCAGTGGCGATCGCTGGTGTCTCTCATCGGGCCGGAGCGACTGAAGACCTACCTCGATCTCGCCCCTGACGACTTCGCGAATCGGTTTGCCGACCAAGAACTCCCGGCCAAGCTCCGCGCCTCGGTCAAGGACAGCCTCTTGGGACTGCTCAGCGAGCAATCGACCCTCTCGCATCCCGACGTCGGGCGGATCTGGCGGGATATCTGCACGACCTGTGACATCGGCATCGGCACCCTCACGACGCTCGCTGCGTCCAAACTGCCTGGCCAGGCTCATCGTCTGCGGTCCATGCTCGCCGAGCGGGTGGTCCGCGTGACCGTCAAACCCTTCATGGACATCAACACCATGATCGAAGAGCGACTCACTCAGTGCTGCGTCCACGTCGGTAGCATCAATCCCGTTGACGGAGCGCACCAATGCGCGCCGTTCTGTGCGATCCAGGCTTGGGCGCCGCTCTCTCGAACGAGGCTGAGCACCGCCGCAGGCCCGGGCCACCCAACGGAGGTGCAGCCGTGACAACCCAGCCCACCTCGTCCGTGCCGTCACCGCCGGTGGCGTCCCTGCCGTCGGTAGCACCCGGCATACCTGGTGTTCCTGCTCCCCTGGAAGCCGAGGCAACCTCCCCCTTCGACCCGTTGCGGCTGTGTATTTTTGCCACCGTCGCCCTCCTCGGGTGGCTCGCGGGTCCGTTCGCGCTCCTGTTCTTCGCCGGGCTAGGTTTCGTGGGCTACTGGAAAGCCCGTCGCGCTGGCCTCACCCGCAGCAAATGCCTCCTGCGCGACACCCGGCTCGTCCTCGCCTATCTCGCCGTGCTCGCCGTCGCAGCCGGCGTCGGCATCTGGCTCCACCTCGGATACTTCGGGAGGCTCCCGTGACCCAACCCCCCTGGGACCCCAACACCCCGCCGCCGGAGGGCCTGCCGCCCGCGCAGTTCCCACCACCTGGGGCCGCGCCACCGCCTGCCGGGCCACCGCCACCGCCAGGCCCGTTGCTCGGTGACTCCGGTCCCAATCCGTATGCCGTCCCTCCGGCCCCTGGCTCGTCGGTGGGTGCGCCATCACCCCGGCCTGGCTCTGGCCAGCTGTCGTCCTACGTCGGCGGGGCAGTCCTTGGCCTCGTGGGGTCCTTTGTGATCGTGTATGCCGCGATTGTCAGTGGGGTCCCCATCCTGGCCCCGATCCTGACCGGGGTATTCATCGTCGGCGCAATCATCGTGCTCGCGACCAAAAACCTCCGCACCATGGGCAGCGGTCTCTTGGGCGGCATCGCCATTGGGCTGATCATTTTCGCCGGGTCCTGCGGAGGGTTCCTCGCCCTGATCCTCTCGGGCTACTAGTCCCAGCCGCGGGTGAACGCCGGGTGAACCCCCAGGCGGGTATGCCGTGCGCCACGGCGCGCACCCGGCATACCCAATAGGCTGGTCGGCAAAGCGCAACCCCGCTGAGGAAGGACTCACCAGGATGTCTCGCCCCCCTATTCGCCGCGTCGCACTGCTCACCGCCGGTGGGTATGCCCCGTGTCTGTCATCGGCCGTCGGCGGGCTGATCCAGCGCTACTCCGAGCTGTTGCCGGACGTCGAGATCATCGGCTACAAGCACGGCTATCACGGGGTGTTGGCGGGCAACTACGTCGTCATTGACCAGGAGGCCCGCGACAAGGCGCACCTGCTGCACAAGTACGGTGGCAGTCCGATCGGCAACTCGCGGGTCAAGCTGACCAACGCCAAGGACCTCGTCAAGCGTGGCCTGGTCAAGGAAGGCGAAAACCCCCTTCATGTCGCGGCTGAGCGCCTCAAGGCCGACGGCGTCGATGTCCTTCACACGATTGGCGGCGACGACACCAACACGACCGCGGCCGACCTCGCTGCCTTCCTCCACTCGGAGGGCTACGAGCTGACCGTTGTCGGCCTGCCGAAGACGATCGACAACGACGTCGTCCCGATCCGCCAGTCGCTGGGCGCCTACACGGCAGCCGAGCAGGCCAGCCTTTTTGCCCAGAACATCCTCGCCGAGCACGGTTCCAACCCGCGGATGCTCATCATCCACGAGGTCATGGGTCGTGGCTGCGGCTGGCTGACCGCCAAGGCCGCGTCCGAGTACCAGGCCTGGCACGCGCAGCAGGAGTGGGTCCCGAGCATTGGCCTGTCGGCCGAGCGGTGGGACATCCACGGCGTCTACATCCCCGAGATCCACATCGACCTCGACGCCGAGGCGGCGCGCCTCAAGACGGTCATGGACGAGGTCGGCTGCGTCAACCTCTTCCTCTCCGAGGGTGCTGGCGTCGCCGACATCGTCGAGGCGATGGAAGCTGCGGGCCAGGACGTGCCGCGCGACCCGTTCGGTCACGTCAAACTGGACATGATCAACCCCGGGCAGTACTTCGCCAAACAGTTCGCGGCCAAGCTCAACGCCGAGAAGACGATGGTCCAGAAGTCGGGCTACTTCAGCCGGTCAGCTCCGGCCAACGCCCAGGACCTCGAACTCATCGCCGCCATGGTCGACAAGGCCGTCGAAGCCGCGATGGCAGGCATCCCCGGCGTCATCGGTCACGACGAGGAGCGCGGCGACGAGTTGCGCGCTATCGAGTTCCCGCGGATTGCTGGCCACAAGGCCTTCGACCCGAGCGTCGACTGGTTCCAGGACGTCCTGCGCCGGACCGGCCAAGGCAGACCAGGTCTGATCTGAGACAGCGCACCACAGCAGCAGGCCCAGTGGGGATTCCCACTGGGCCTGCTGCTGTGATCGCCGACGAGTCAAAAGTCACCTAGCACGGACCTAGCCCGCGGCATACTCTTGAGTAACTAAGCAAGCGCTCACCACGCGAGCCGGTATGCCGGGTGCACGGCCCCCTGCGCACCTTTGCCCACCTTGCCTCGCGCCCCGCGCCCGACGTCAGGAGCCCGTTGTGACCGAAGCCGTCATCGTCGCCGCTGCCCGTACCCCGATCGGGCGGGCCTTCAAGGGGTCGATCAAAGACATTCGGCCGGATGACTTGTCCGCGCAGGTTATCCAGGCGGCCCTAGCGCAGGTGCCGGGCCTCGACCCGGCGCTCATCGAGGACATGTATTGGGGGGCGGCCGACCACACCGGCAAGGCTGGCGGCAACGTCGCGCGGGTCATCGCCGTGCTCCTCGGCTTTGACCACCTCCCCGCGGTGACGATCAACCGGTACTGCGCATCGAGCGTCCAGACCACGCGCATGGCCTACCACGCGATCAAGGCCGGCGAGGGCGAGATCTTCATCAGTGGCGGCGTCGAGTCAGTGTCGCAATACACGAGCTTCCTCGGCGCTGGCGGGATCTTCGAGAGCGACCACAACCCCGTCTTCGCCGATGCCAAGGCCCGCAGCGAGGCCATGGCCAAGGACAACGTCACGTGGACCGACCCGCGCCTGGAAGGCCTGCTCCCTGACGTCTACCTCTCGGTTGGCCAGACCGCCGAAAACGTCGCCACCTCCCGTGGCATCACCCGCGCCCGCCAAGACGAGTGGGGTGTCACGTCGCAAAATCGCGCCGAGGCCGCCATCAAGAGCGGCTTCTTCGCTGCCGACATCTCGCCCGTGACCTGCCCCGACGGCACGGTCGTGAGCGCCGACGACGGCCCACGGCCAGGTGTCACGATCGACGCACTCGCCAGCCTGAAGCCAGTCTTCCGCGAAGACGGCACTGTCACCGCTGGCAACTGCTGCTCCCTCAACGACGGCGCCGCCGCACTCATCGTCATGAGCGACCGCAAGGCCAAGGACCTCGGCCTCACCCCGCTCGCTCGGGTCGTCTCGACCGGAACGACTGGCCTGTCCCCCGAAATCATGGGGCTCGGGCCGGTCGAAGCCTCCCGCATGGCGCTCGCCCGCGCAGGCATGACGATCAACGACATGGATCTCTACGAGATCAACGAAGCCTTCGCCGCCCAGGTGTTGCCGTCGGCCGATGACCTCGGTATGGACTTCGACAAGCTCAACGTCCACGGCGGCGCGATCGCGCTCGGCCACCCGTTCGGCTCCACGGGCGCACGCATCACGACCACGCTGCTGCACGGGTTGCGCGAGCGCGACGGCCAGTTCGGCCTCGAGACGATGTGCGTCGGTGGCGGCCAGGGTATGGCGATCATCTACGAGCGCCTCAGCTGACCCCAGTTCACTCCCCATTTCGCTCCCCATTCGATACCGGGTCCCGAGGCATCCGTCGCTGACGGGTATCGAATCCGGGGAAGGTGAGGGTCAGCGCCTCAGCTGAGCGATCGGCGGAGCGCGGTGAGTTCGGCGGCGAGCGTCGCCGTCAGCGTGTCGTCGCCAGCTTGGATCGCGTCGTAGCTCACCACCCGTAGCTGGTCTAGGACAACCGCCGGGCCATGGTCCTCGTGCAGGGCTGGGAGGGGGCGGGACGGCATACCGAGGGCGTATGCCGTTGCGTCGACCACTCGTTGGACGGCCGAAAACACCTGGGGGGCAACCGAAACCGCCTGGTCGATCGGCAGCTGATGCCACCGACCGACCAGGCGGTCGAGCTCGGTCGCGACCTCCGCGGGCAGCGGGATCACGGGTCTAGCTGATTCGAGCGAGGTCAGTCGCGCAAGCGAGCGAGCAGGCGGACGATCTCGATGTAGAGCCACACGAGGCTCACGATGAGGCCGTGCGCAAGCAGCCACGAATACTTCTGCGGGGCGCCCATGCGGACCGCGCTGCCGATGGTGTCGAAGTCCACCGCGAGCGAGTAGGACGCGAGCCCCACACCGAGGACCGAGATCGCGATGCCGAGCATGCCGCTGCCGCCGAAGCCCCAGCCGGTCGTCCAGCCAGCGAACAACGCAATAACGTTGACGAGACTAAAGAGCACGTAGCCCATCAGCGCGAAACCAAAGATTCGGCGCGACTTCGAGGTGACCTTGATCAGCCCCGACTTGTAACCGAGGAACATCCCCGCGAAGGTGCACAAGGTCGCGAGCACCGCGGTGGCAACCAGCCCGGGATAGGCACGCTCCATGACGCGGCTGAACGCACCGACAAAGACACCCTCGAGCAGGGCATAGCCCACGATGAGCGGGACCGAGATGGTCTTCTTGAAGGCGATGACCAGACCCACGATGAGCCCGCCGACCATGCCCGCGATCCAGAACGGCATCGTGAGCCCTGGCGAGGACGCCGTGGTCACCCACGAGGCCGCGGCGGTGACGAGCACCAGCGCAAACAGCCCGAGCGTCTTCATGATGACGTCGTCGAAGGTCACCCGACCGGTCTGTAGCGGACCCGCCGGCGGGGCGGCATACATGTCCTGCAGTTGCTGCGGGGTCATCGTGTCTTGCGTCGGGGGCGTGTAGCCGTAGGGCTGCTGCCCATATGGCTGCTGACCGTACGGCTGCTGGGGCGCCTGCTGCTGCGGCTGCCCGAATCCGGCGTACTGGTCCTGCTTCAGCTGCTTCTCAATCCGAGAGAAGACCGGCTTGTTGCCCGCCATCAATCCTCCAAGTCGTGCGGCGCGTCAGGGAAGACGTGCGCTCGTGAAAGGACAGCGTACGGGGAAGCCAGGTTGTTCCCAATGTGGCTGGTACCCCCGACGAGACTCGAACTCGCACTTGAGCGATTTTAAGTCGCCTGCCTCTGCCATTGGGCTACGGGGGCAGGAGCAAGTATGCCGTCTAGAGATAGGTCCGGCGCGGGTGGACCGCGTGGGGGCCAGCGACCCGGTCGAGGAAGACCAGACCGTCGGTGTGGTCGATCTCGTGTTGGAGCGCGACCGCCTCGAAGCCGTCGGTCTCGATCGTCACCCACTCCCCCGTGACCGGGAGCTGACCGCGCACGACGAGGCGCCGAGCCCGCGCAACGTCACCCGTGAAGTCGGGTACCGACATGCACCCCTCGCGGCCGCGCTCCTTGCGGGTCGCCGACTCGATCACGGCGTTGCACAGGACGAAGGCTCCATGACAGATCTTGGTCTTGGGATGACCGCTGACGTCGACCGAAAAGACCCGCGCAGCCACCCCGACCTGTTGCGCGGCCAACCCCACACAGCCTGGCGAGACGACTTGGGTGGCCAAGAGGTCAGCGGCGAGTTGGACGATCGCCGGATCACGTGGATCGACCTCGATCCCGGCTGTCGCGAGCACGGGATGGGGTGCGCGGACGACCTGAAGGATGGACCCAACGGGCAGGTCGGGCATGACAAAACCACTCATGAGCGTCGGCACGTCCGTCAGAGCAGGTCGTCGACGACGTCGGACAGGCTGGCATCCACGCCCAGCTCACGCGCGACCCGGGCGAGATCGGAGCGGAGCAGCTCAGGGTCGACGCCGCTCGGCAACACGACCTCGGCCATCAAGATGTAGAGGTCTGTGCCGAGCCGGGTCCCGAGGTCGACGATATTGCCGTGGTGTTGGGCAACGACCCCAGCCATGGCGGCGACGATGCCCGGCCGGTCGGCACCGTGCACCCGCAGGAGGTAGGCACTGTGGTCAGCGGACGGCATACCTGATGCTTCTCGGGTGCGGACGGCGCGCACGTCGACGCTCAGCTCGCCCGATTCGCCCAGGGGCGCGAGCGCGACTTCAACCTCACCCACGGTCGCGTCGGTGCGCGCCAGCACGACCATCGCGAAGTGTCCCCGCAGGAGCGTCATGGTCGAGTCTTCGAGGTTGCCCCCGACCGAGGCCAGGGCCGCAGTGAGCTCGGCGATGATGCCGGGGCGGTCATCGCCGATGACGGTGACGGCAAGCACGTGGTGCTCAGGGTGCCCTGAGGTCTCGGAGCGGGTTTCTGACACGGCGGTCAGCTTAGCCGTGTGGGTCACACGGTCGCGATGACCGCGTCGAGCATCGCCTCGGTGAGCCGGCCGGTGAAGGTGTTCTGTTGGCTCACGTGGTAGCTCCCGACGAGCCGGATCAGGCCGTGAGGGGACTCAAGAGTGGCGGTCGCGCCGTGGCCGAACTTCGGGGTCGGTCGCGGCACGCCCCAGCCGAGACGTCGCGCAGCGGTCAGGGTCGCCGACCAGGCGATCCCGCCGAGCGCGAGGATGGATTCGATTGTCTCGGAAGCGATCTGGAGGTCGCGGTCGAGCCAGGGCGCGCATGTCACTCGCTCAGCGCCGGTCGGCTGATTGCCCGGCGGGGCACATCGGACGGTCGCGATAATGCGCACCCCCGTGAGGTGTTGTCCGTCGCCAGCCGCGACGCTCACGGGCGAGGACGCGAACCCGGCGCGATGCAGCGCGGCATACAACCAGTCGCCGCTGCGATCCCCAGTGAACATTCGGCCAGTGCGATTGGCCCCATGGGCCGCGGGCGCGAGCCCCACGACGAGGACGCGCGGCGGCCGGTCGCCGAACCCCGGTCCGGGCCGACCCCAATACGGTTCTCCCGCAAAGGCAGCACGCTTGGCGACCGCGACGTCTTCGCGCCACTCGACAAGGCGGGGGCAGGCCCGGCATACCGAAATGCACGCATCGAGCGCGGCTGAGTCGGGCGAAGCGGCCGCGAGGCGGCTCACCTCGGCAGCGTCATGCGCGACCGGAGTATGCCGGGTGGCTGGGTCCCCGGGCCACCCCGTCCCCGGGGCGACCGGCGAGGCGAACGCACCGCCGACAACGGGGTGCGGGAGGGCGTCAGCGGGTGGCAAGCGAGCGGGCGATGCCGTCGAGGATGTCGTGCTCGGAGGTGATGACCGGGAGGTCCGCACCGAGGCCGGTGTCACGGCATACGCGGTCGATCACCCGAGACCACACAAGCGCACCCGCGCCGATGACGTCGACTCGACCGGGGTGCATGTAGCCGAGGGCTGCACGCTCAGTGCGCGGCATCGCGAGGAGTTCTTCGCAGGCCTGTTGCACCCGGGCTGGCGTCGACGTGGACAGGTGAATCGCCTCCGGGTCGTAAGCCGACAACCCGAGGACCTGTGCCGTCACCGTCGTCACGCTGCCAGCGAGGCCCACCAAGGTGCGGACGGCGCTGAAGTCGACAACGTCCGCGCCGGCATCGATCTCGGCATCGATGTCGGCGATCGCGGCAGCCCGCTGAGCAGACGTTGGGGGGTCGGACTGAAGGTGACGCTCGGTCATCCGGACGCACCCGATGTCGATCGACTTGCTGGCCTCGACCGTCGACGTGCCGCGCACGAGCTCAGTCGAGCCACCACCGATGTCGACGACAAGGTAAGGGCCGGGCACCCCCTCAGCGACGAGGTCACCCGTGGCCCCGAGGAACGACAAGAAGGCCTCTTCAGAACCGGGGATGACCTCGGGAGTCACGTCGAGATCGCCAAAGGTCTGGCGAACCCCTTCGACAAAATCGCTGGCGTTGCGCGCGTCGCGCGTGGCTGAGGTCGCGACAAAGCGGATCCGCTCCACCGCATACTCGCGGCATTGCTGGGCATAGTCCACACAGACCCCGAGCGTGCGGGCGATAGCAGCCGGGTCGATGATGCCGGTGCGGTCGACGCCATGACCGAGGCGCACAATCTCCATCCGACGGACTTGATCGGTGATGACCCCAGTCGCGGTGTTGACATCGGCAATCAAAAGGCGCAACGAATTGGTGCCGCAGTCAATGGCGGCCACCCGCACCGTCGAGGGCTGGCGGTCGGTCACAAAAGCTCCTTCGGGGCCAGGGCTTCAAAGTCGTCAGGGGCGTCAGGGGCGACTGGGCCATCAGGGTCCGCAGCAGCGGCCGGGTCCGCTGACGAGCAGGGGGTGAGCCACCACGGCTCCAACGCGGCCAGCGCTTCGTCGCCGAACGGGTTGACGCCCGCGCCGGCCGCCAACGAGTGCGCAACGAGGACGTGGAGGCACTTGACTCGCGTCGGCATTCCTCCTGCCGATATCCCCTCGATCTCGGTGACGTGGCCCAGCTCAGCACGGTCGGCGAGATAACGCTCATGTGCACGGTGATAGGCCTCGGCCAATGCGTGATCTCCCACCAGCCGATCCTGCATCGCACGCATCCGCCCATCGCTTTCCAGCGTGCTGATGGCGGAAGTGAGCCGGGGGCAAGTCGCGTAGTACGTCGTCGGGAAAGGAGTGCCGTCTGGGAGCCGCGGAACGGTGCGCACGACGTCGGGTTGCCCGCACGGACATCGGTGCGCGACCGCAACCGCACCACGCGGCGCACGCCCGAGCTGGGCGGTCATGGCCGCGAGATCCGCGGTCGACACGTGCCCCAGTAATGGGTCGATGTCGGATGCCGCAGTCACAGGTCAATCGTACCGAGGGGTTGTGAACGCATGGTGACACTGGACCTGACAAGCGGGCTCAGGGGGCCGGGGTCGCTCCGGCTGCGGGCCGATCGGCGATCCGGACAGATTGCCAGACTTGGCCGTACCACGGGGCTGATGCATCGGCTCGGGGAGCCGCTACGGTCACCCGGGTTGATGTGGGGGCGGTGGTCGCGTTGGGGTCGATGACGGTATACGACCGGTCCCCCGGCTTCACAAACTTCAGCCGCTCGCGCGCTTGTTGCTCGATGTATGCCGGGTCGGCCCACTTCTCAGTCTCGGCCTTGAGCGCCTCGACATCCACTTGAGTTTGGGCAACCCGGGCCTCGAGTGCTGCAATCTCGGCGCGTTGTCGGGCCAACGAGCGAGCCGTGGGCACCAGAGTCACCAGCACGGCAATGCCGACGATCGCGAGCACCGCCCAGCGCAGCCACGCCGATTGCCGACGCTCGTCTGGATAGGACTCTTTAGCACGTGCCGACACCCCCGGCCGAGATGCCCCGCTCCTCGAGGACGGTCCGGTGTCGGTGCGCCCCGTCGGCCGATCGGCTGCCGTGCGGGTCGTGCGCGGACCGCTGGATGCCCGGGTCGACCGGGTCGAGCGGGTCGAGCGGGTCGATGCAGACGCCCTCGGGCGGGAGGCTGGGCTTCCCGCCCGAGGGCGTCCGGTCGTCGTCATGTCACTAGTGTGACTGACGAGGCGGCTGTGACTAGTCGCGGCCCGCCGAGAAGCGCGGGAAAGCTCCGGCACCGGCATACACCGCGGCGTCGTCGAGTTCTTCCTCGATGCGCAGCAACTGGTTGTACTTCGCGACCCGCTCGGAGCGGGCCGGGGCACCGGTCTTGATCTGGCCGCAGTTGGTCGCCACCGCGAGGTCGGCGATGGTCACGTCCTCGGTCTCGCCAGAGCGGTGGCTCATCATGCAGCGGTAGCCGCTGCGGTGAGCGAGGTCGACCGCGTCGAGCGTCTCGGTGAGCGAGCCGATCTGGTTGACCTTGACGAGGAGGGCGTTGGCGGTGCGGGTGTCGATACCGCGCTGCAGCCGCTCCGGGTTGGTGACAAAGAGGTCGTCACCGACGAGCTGGACCTTGTCGCCGAGGCGGTCGGTGATCGTCTTCCAGCCCGCCCAGTCTTCTTCGTTCATCGGGTCTTCGATCGACACGAGCGGGTAGGCGTCGACGAGCTCGGCGTAGTAGTCGGTCATCTGCTCCGCGGTCTTGGCCGCGCCCTCGAACTGGTAGGCGCCGTCCTTGTAGAACTCGGTCGCCGCTACGTCAAGCGCTAGCGCGATCTCCTTGCCGGGCTTGTAGCCAGCAGCCTCAATCGCTTCCATGATGACGTCGAGGGCAGCCCGGTTGCTCTCGAGGTTGGGGGCGAACCCACCCTCGTCGCCAAGGCCGGTCGACAGGCCACGGTCGTGGAGGACCTTCTTGAGCGCGTGGTAGACCTCAGCGCCCCAGCGGAGGGCCTCACGGAAGGTTGGCGCACCGATCGGCGCGATCATGAACTCCTGAATGTCGACGTTGGTGTCGGCGTGCGACCCTCCGTTGAGGATGTTCATCATCGGGACCGGGAGGATGTGTGCGTTGGGGCCACCGACATAGCGGAAAAGCGGCAGGCCAGCCGAATCGGCGGCCGCGCGCGCCACCGCGAGAGACACGCCGAGGATGGCGTTGGCGCCCAGGGCTTCCTTGTTTTTGGTCCCGTCGAGGGCGATCATCTCGGCGTCGATGAGTCGCTGCTCCGAAGCATCGAAGCCCATGACGCGCTCGTTGATCTCCTCGAGCACCGCGTCGACAGCCTTCTCGACGCCCTTGCCCAGGTAACGCTTCTTGTCGCCATCGCGACGCTCACTGGCCTCGAACGCACCGGTCGACGCGCCCGAAGGCACCGCCGCGCGGGCGATCGTGCCGTCGTCGAGAGCGACCTCGACCTCAACCGTGGGGTTGCCTCGCGAGTCGAGGATCTCGCGGGCGCCGACTGCCTCAATGCTGGCCACTAGGTTTGCCTCCAAGACGTGGGTAACTGGCCAGGCCGGACCCGCCACGCGCACGCGGTGCACCTGCGTCACTCGCGCTTGCGAAAGCCGCCGACCGTCGCCTCCCACCCTATCCCGCAGCGTTGGTTACGTCCCTGAGAGCAGCCCGCAGAGCAGCGTCAGGATCGTCACCTTCGCGGACCATCCGGGCGATGAGTGCAAGAAGTTCAGCTCCCGTTCCCCCAGCGGCAATCGTGGCGGCGACTGCGGAGCTCGGGGCGCCGCCTGCTGCCCGATCGAGCCGAGAGATCACCTTCGCCGCGCGCGGGAGGGACGGCATACCTGCAGGTATGCCGTCCAGGGGCCCTGAGCGCGCGGCGGGCCCGGGCGCGCTCGCATCCGTCGCGCTGCTCTTGGCCGCGCGCTCTTGCGCTTTGATGAGTTCCCAATTCGCGGCGACGGCGTCAGGGGTCGCCGCCTCAACGGTCCCGAAGACGTGGGGGTGACGCCGGCGCAACTTCGCCACCAGCAGGGCAGCGATGTCGTTGATATCGAAGGGTGCGTCGGGGTCGTCCTGACCGATCCGCGCGTGGAAGACCACTTGGAGCAGCACGTCACCGAGTTCTTCGATCATGTGATCGCGAGCGCCCGACTCGATCGCTTCGGCGGCCTCGTGGGCTTCTTCAAGGAGATAGGGCACGAGGGAGGTGTGGGTTTGGGCGGCATCCCACGGGCACCCGCCGGGGGATCGCAACCGATCCATGACTGCGAGCAACTCCAGCAGCGCCGTCCCCGAGTCGCCACCCGACTCGCGGTCAGCCGGAATCACCGGAACTACTGGCCGATCGCGGTCGGCGCGGGGGCGGGCACGATCCAGTTGGGGGTCTTCATGACGAAGGCCGCTTGCGTGGAGTCGAAGGTGCCAAACCGGGGGTCGACTCGGACGTTGGCTTTGGCGAGCTGGTCAAGCAGGTCTTGCTTGTCGTCGGCCGTGAGATACGCAACGGCAGTGTTGGCACGCAGGACGTCCTTAGTGAGTTCGCTCGCACCAGGAATCTTGCCCAGTCGGGCGTTGTAGACGTCATCGGGCTGCCAGGCGCCGAGCTGGGCAACCTTGGCGTTGACGAACGGCGTGAGAATGAGCCACGCCAGCGTGGCCGACTCGGTGACCTTAGGGTCGAGTAGCTGGATCTGGGTGGTCGTCTCGGCCAACTGCTTGGTCGTGATCGTCGTCCCCTCAACCTCAGCAGCGACACCGGAGCGACCCGCACCGCTGCACCCAGCCAGGGTAAGACTCCCAGCAAAGAGGGTCACGCCCACCACAGACGTGCTGATGCGACGAGCGATCATCGACAGGGTCCTTTCGTCACGACAGGTCGGAGCTGGTCATCGGACGCTTCTGCGGCCGACAACCGGGTGCCACCGATCATTGTGCCGCACCCCATCGGATGCCAGCGCACCGCTGCCGGGAAAACAGCACGCACCACCCTCACGCGGGGGTCCTCCAAGTCATTCGAGCAAGGTATGCCGCACCACGTCGGCAGCCCATCGAAGGACTGCCTGGTCACGCAGGGGCTGGCCACCCACCCGTGCGGTCATCGGCTTGGGAACGAGAATGACGTCGAGTGTTTCCTTGACGATTGACCCGGGATAAAGGCGAGCGAGACGCACCCGACGACTGTCGGGAAATTCCACGGCGCGCACCGGACCGAAGCGGACGAAGTTGCCTTGAACCGAGACGTCGGCGAGCCCGGCCCTGCGAGCCACCGTGCGCAGCCGAGCGACCTCGAACAAGTTGATCACCGGCTCCGGCGGCGCGCCGTAACGGTCACGGAGTTCCTCCTCGATCGCCCCGACGCCTGCTTCGTCGGTCACCGACGCCAGCTTCTGATAAGCCTCAAGGCGCAGCCGCTCACCCGGGACGTAGTCGTGCGGCAGGTGCGCGTCGACCGGGAGTTCGATCTTGACCTCGGCGGGACCCGTCTCGGCCTCACCTTTGAAGTTCGCTACCGCCTCGCCGACGAGCCGGACGTAGAGGTCGAAACCCACCCCCTCGATGTGGCCCGACTGCTCGCCGCCGAGCAAGTTGCCAGCACCACGGATCTCGAGGTCCTTCATCGCCACCGCCATGCCGGCTCCGAGCTCGGTGTGGCTTGCGATGGTTTGCAGGCGGTCATGCGCCGTCTCGGTGAGCGGTTTCTCGGGCGGGAACAGGAAGTAGGAGTAGGCCCGTTCGCGGCTGCGGCCGACCCGGCCCCGCAATTGATGCAGCTGCGAGAGACCGAGCAGGTCGGCGCGCTCAACGATCAGCGTGTTGGCATTTGAGATATCGAGGCCGGTCTCGACGATCGTCGTGCAGACGAGGATGTCAAATCGCTTCTCCCAGAAGTCGATCACGACCTGCTCGAGCTTGCCCTCGCCCATCTTCCCGTGGGCCGTCGCGATCCGCGCCTCGGGGACGAGGTCGCGCAACCGGGCAGCGGCCTTCTCGATCGACTGGACCCGGTTGTGGACGTAGAAGACCTGTCCCTCGCGCAGCAACTCTCGCCGCAGCGCCGCGGTGATCTGTTTTTCGTCATAGGCGCCGACGAACGTCAGAACGGGGTGTCGCTCCTCGGGAGGGGTTGCGAGAGTGGACATTTCGCGTATGCCGGTCACGGCCATTTCCAGCGTGCGCGGGATGGGTGTAGCCGACATCGACAGCACGTCGACGGCGGTGCGCATGCCCTTGAGCAGTTCCTTGTGCTCGACTCCGAAGCGCTGCTCTTCATCGATGATGACCAGGCCGAGGTCTTTGAACTTCACGGCGTCCGTGAGCAGTCGGTGAGTGCCGATCACCACGTCGACCGACCCGTCGGCCAAGCCGGCGACGACCGCTTGCGCCTCTCGGTCGGATTGGAATCGAGACAGCGACTTCACCACGACCGGGAATGGCGCATATCGCTCGGCGAAGGTTTGTTGGTGTTGCTGCACCAACAGGGTCGTCGGCACGAGCACGGCCACCTGCTTGCCGTCCTGCACCGCTTTGAACGCGGCTCGCACCGCGATCTCGGTCTTGCCGTACCCGACGTCGCCGCAAATGAGGCGGTCCATCGGGACCTCGCGTTCCATGTCGGCCTTGACCTCGTCGATGGACGACAGCTGGTCGGGCGTCTCGACATAGGCAAACGCATCCTCGAGCTCCCGTTGCCAGGGTGTGTCCGGGGCAAACGGGTGCCCCTTCGAGGCCATCCGCGCCGAATAGAGCTTGATGAGGTCCGCGGCGATCTGCTTGACGTGCTTGCGAGCCCGAGCCTTGGTCTGAGCCCAGTCCGAACCCCCGAGCCGGTGCAGGGTGGGTGCTTCGCCGCCAACGTATTTGGTCACCTGGTCGAGTTGATCGGTCGGCACGTAGAGCCGGTCTCCCGGCTGTCCCCGTTTGCTGGCGGCATACTCCAGGACGACGTACTCACGGGTGGCGCCCCCGACAGTGCGCTGCATCATCTCGACGAAACGGCCCACACCGTGCTGCTCGTGGACGACGTAGTCCCCTGGCCGTAGCGCGAGAGGGTCGACCTGAGCCCGGCGCCGGGACGGCATCCGGCGCATGTCTCGGGTCGAGGAACCCTGCCCCTGCCCGCCCGTGAGGTCGGCTTCGGTGACCACGACGAAACTGGACGCGGCATCGACGAAGCCAAAACCCAGAGCCCCCGTGGTGACCAAGGCGATCGACGAGACCGGTGCGAGGTCCTCAGCTGCCAGCCGCGCCGGTATGCCGTGCTCCCCCAGGACCTCGACCACACGTCGAGCGAGGCCGGGCCCTTCAGTCACGACATAGACGTGGGTGCCCTCCGCGAGCCAGTCACGAATACTGCTCACCGCGGCCTCGGTGTCGCCGCGATAGCGGGGCGTATCCCGGAGTCCGAGATCGAGGGTCACCTCCTCGTCGTCGGCGTCATCAGCCGCCTCGGCGAGCTCGCTGTCAGCCGCGAACGGCGACAAGTCCCACCACGGCATACCCCGTTCGTGGGCTTGGCCACGCAGGTGAGGGATCGCGTAATAGGACCCCTGACCGAGGATTGCGCGCAAGTCAACTGGGACGGCGCTGCCTGCTGCAGCCGACGACCAACTCGCCTCCAGGAACTCCTCACTCGTCGCGACCAGATCTCGCGCCCGCAGCCGGATGCGTTCGGGATCGCAGGTGATCACCCGACTCGTTTCGGGCAGCACCGAGATGAGGCTCTGGAGGTCGTCCCCTACCAGAGCCGGCGTGAGTGACTCCATGCCTTCGACCGCGATGCCAGCCGCCACCTTGGTGAGCAGATCCGCGATGCCGGGGAGTCGATCGGCAAGGGCTGCGGCCCGTTCGCGCACGGACGGGGTGAGCAGGAGTTCGCGACAGGGAGGCGCCCACAGGCCGTGCTGCGCGATCTCCAGCGAGCGCTGGTCAGCGACCCGGAACCACCGGATCTCCTCCACGGTGTCGCCCCAGAACTCCACCCGCAGCGGGTGCTCTTCCGTGGGCGGGAAGACGTCGACGATGCCACCACGCACCGCGAAGTCGCCCCGGCGCTCGACCATGTCCGTCCGCAAGTAGGCGGCTGCGCTGAGCGCCTCGACAACCTCTTCCAGGCGCCGCTCATCCCCTGCGCGCAGGGCCACGGGTTCGAGGTCCCCTAGGCCCGGAGCGAGGGGCTGCAGGACCGCTCGGATCGGCGCGACGACAACCCGCATGGGCCCGTATGCCGGGTCACTCGGATCGGGGTGCGCCAGCCGGCGGAGCACGGCCAGGCGCCGGCCGACGGTGTCGGATCGAGGCGAAAGGCGCTCGTGCGGAAGGGTTTCCCAGCTGGGGAAGACCCCGATGGCGTCGTGACCGAGGAAGCACGTCAGGGCGGCGCCGAGGTCTTCGGCCTCGCGCGTGGTCGCCGTGATGGCGAGGAAGGTCGCGTCCGGGTCACTCGATGCAAGAGTCGCGATGGCGATCGCTCGTGCTCCCGAGGCGAGCGCCACGCTCGCTCGTGCCGGAAGCGTCGAGAGGAGGGCCTTGTGGAGCGACTGACCGGTCGGCCCCGCTGCCCAAGCGCAGGCGAGTGACGCGAGCTGGCCGGGGGCGGTGACCGCGTGGTTGACCGGCATCAAATGAACCTCATCCGTATTCGGGTGGTCTTCACGATGGCGCATGGAAACGCTGTTGTGCCGCCGTCAGGCCGTCCGTGATCAACGCTTCGACGGCATCGGCCGCCTCGACCACCGTGACACCGAGGTCTACACGCTCTGCCGCGCTGAAGTCCCGCAGCACGAAGTCGGCCGGGTCCATCCGCCCAGGTGGCCGTCCGATTCCGACCCGCACGCGGTAGTAGTCACGCGTCGCCAGCACCGCAGTCACCGAGCGCAACCCGTTATGCCCACCTTCTCCGCCGCCGAGCTTCAGCCGCACTGCACCTGCGGCGAGATCGAGGTCGTCGTGGACCACGACAAGGTGCTCCACTGGACAGGAGTAGTAGTTCAGCAGCGCCTTCACCGGCCCGCCAGATTCGTTCATGTATGCCGTGGGCACCGCGAGCACCGTCGCCGGCCCCGGAGCGCCCCCGGGCAGCACCCCAAGCCTGGTGGCTACGACCGCAGCCCGCACCTTGTGGGTTGAGAAACCCGCGAGGTCGGTCGTCAGTCGCGGCTCGCCTGACGAGGCGAGCGGCGAGGTTCCGGTGCCAGCACCCGACCCACCGGAATACCGGCGGGCGAGCTCCACGACAACCATGGCGCCGACGTTGTGGCGGTTGGCGGCATACCTCGGCCCGGGGTTACCCAATCCCACAACCAGCCATCCAGCCATCTCGTTCCCTCCGCTCCCGGTCACTCGCACTCACACCACAGCAGAAGGGGGCGCCGCACGGGCGGCACCCCCTTCGCAACGTATCGATGAAAGACCGGCTCGGCCTACTCCGACAACTCGGGCTTGCTAGGACTATTCGGCGTCGTCGGGCTCGGGTGCGAAGACCACGGCCGGAGCCTCGTCGCCGCCTTCAAGGTCAGCGTCGAGCTCCTCCTGCGAGATCTGCGGGCTGACGTTGACGATGAGGATGTCGGCCTCGTCGATGAGCGTCGCACCCTCGGGGAGGGCGATGTCGCCAGCGTGGATCATTGTGCCGACCTCGGCGTCTTCGACCGAAACGACAACGGACGCAGGGATCTTGGTGGCCTCGACCTCGAGTTGCAGGGTCTGGCGCTCCAGGGTCACGACGGTGTCGGACTGAGCCTCGCCCTCGATGACGACAGGGACGTCGACGACGACCTTCTCGCCCTTCTTGACCATGACGAGGTCAACGTGCTCGATGACCGGCTTGATCGGGTCGCGCTGGACGTCCTTGGCGAGCGCCAGCTGGCTGTTGCCTTCAAGTTCGATCGACAGCAGGACGTTGGCGGTCTTGAGCGCCATCATCGTCGCGTGGCCCGGCAGGGTGATGTGGATCGGGTCGCTGCCGTGGGCGTAGAGGACGGCCGGGATCTTGTTGTCGCGGCGGATGCGACGAGCGGCACCCTTGCCGAAGGCGGTGCGCCGTTCGGCGGGGAGTTTGATTTCAGACACGAGTTCTCCTGGCAAAGTCAGTGGGACGAACGACGACAGACGAAAGGCGATGTGGGCCTCGACGCGGGACGCGGCACGAACAGCACGAGCGGGCGGAGGCTCCACCCACGTCGATCACGGACGGCGCACGTGGCACGTCCCTCGCCGAGGCAACCCGATGATCTTACCTACTGGCGAGGACCCCGCGAAATCCGGGCGGGTCGCAGCTCGCCGACCCGCACAGCCACGACTCCCGCGAGGATGAGGGCTCCGCCAGCAAGTTGGTTCGGTCCCGGGAGCTCACCCAGGAGCAACCACGCGAGGATCACCGCGAAGAGCACCTCGGTGAGCCCGACGAAGGACGCCACCGTCGACCCCAGCGCGCGCGCTCCCATGGTCCCCAACAGGTATGCCGCGGCCGCGGCGATGAGCGCGAGTTCCAGAATCGCGGCATACCAAGGCACGCGAGCACCGGCGATGGTGACCTGGTCCGTCGCCCAGCCCGCTGGGAGGAACCCCACGAGCTGGAGAACGACGAGCGCGACGGTCCCGACGCCCATGCCCAGGCACGCAAGCGCCACCGGAGGCAGGTGAGGCGAGGGATGCGACGCGACGACGAAGAAGGCCGCGAGGCCGACCGCGGCCCCGAGCCCCCAGAGGAAGCCCACGGGATCGATCGCGCTCGCCCCGGCGCCCGCCACATCGAGAACCAGCGCGAGGCCACCCATCGCCAGCAGGCCCCCTATCACCGTCGTTGACGGCGGTCGGATACGAGTTCGCAACCACACCCAGAGCACGACTAAGAGGATGCCGAGGTACTCCAGGAGAAGCGCCACCCCCACGGGCATCCGCGCGACTGCGTTGAAGTAGGCGACCTGGCAGCCAGCGACCGACATCAGGCCATACGCGAGGATCATGCCCTTGTGGTCCCGCACGACTGACCAGCGCCCCCGCAGCGCGATGAACGTCGGAACGAGAAGCGCGAGCGCAGCGATGCCGATGCGAAGGGTCACGATCGTGGTCGGCGACCAGCCCGTCACAAGGAGGGCCTTGGCGAAAGGCCCAGAACTCGCGAACGCCGCCGCCGACACCACAGCGGCAAGAAGCCCCAGATCGAGCGAAACCCGCGCACGGGTCGCCCCCAGTCCCGCTGCAGTCATGCCGCGGTCAGGCCCGACCCTCGAACAGGCTCGTGATCGACCCGTCGGCGAAGACTTCCTGGATGGCCCGGCTGATGAGCGGGGCGATGGACAGCACGGTCAGTTTGTCGAACTGGTGGTCGGGAGGGATCGGCAGAGTGTCGGTGACGATGACTTCCTTGATACAACTGGCATTGAGGCGGTCCACGGCCGGCCCCGACAGGATCGCGTGAGTGGCAGCGACGACCACCCCGGCCGCGCCTTCGGCCATGATCGCGTCGGCGGCCTTGGTGATTGTGCCAGCGGTATCGATCATGTCGTCGACCAGGATGCAGATGCGCCCTTTGACCGACCCCACGACGCGGTTGGCGATGCTCTCGTTGGGCCGGTTGATGTCACGGGTCTTGTGGACAAAGGCCAGCGGCGCACCACCGAGCCGGGCCGACCATTGCTCGGCAACCTTGATGCGCCCGGCATCCGGCGAGACGACCGCGAGCTTCTTGCTGCCATACCGGTCGGCGACATAGTCCGCAAGCAGCGGCAACGCCATGAGGTGGTCAACCGGGCCGTCGAAGAAGCCCTGGATTTGGGAGGTGTGCAGATCAACCGCGATGAGGCGGTCGGCACCGGCGGTGCGGAAGAGGTCGGCCATCAGTCGGGCGGAGATAGGCTCCCGACCGCGGTGCTTCTTGTCTTGGCGGGCGTAACCATAGAACGGCAAGACCACGGTAATGCGCTTGGCCGAGGCTCGTTTGAGGGCGTCGACCATGATCAGCTGTTCCATGATCCACTCGTTGATCGGCACGGTGTGGCTCTGGATGACGAACGCGTCGCAGCCGCGCACCGACTCTTCGTAGCGGACGTAGATTTCGCCGTTGGCGAACTCATAGGCCTGCGTCGGCACGAGCTCGGTGCCGATGTCTTTGGCGACGGCTTGGGCGAGAGCGGGGTGAGCGCGCCCGCTGAAGAGCATCAGGTGGCGTTTGGGCTTGCGGCGGATGGCCGTCACGACGGACTCCCTGGTCCGGGGACAGCGTCGCCCGTCGCACGGACGACAGTGCCCGTGGGCGTGGACCCGAGCACGCTGAGTGGGGGCACGACCGCACCCGCTGCCGTCTCGGCGTTGCGCAGTTCGCTGAAGCTCCCAACTTGAGCGTCCGCCCCGACGTCACTACCGGGCCGCAAGTGCACCCACGGCCCCACGACGGCTCCGGGGCCCACGACTGACAGCTCGGCGTGCGTGCGCAGCAGCTGCGCCTCGTCGCCGACTTCCATGTCACGCAGCGTCGAGTCAGGACCGATCGACGCGCGCGATCCCACCGTAGTCGCCCCAAGGAGCTGCGAGTTGGGGTGGATGACGGTGTCAGTGCCCACACTGACGTCGGCATCGATCCAGGTGGTCGCCGGGTCAATGACAATCGCGCCCCCGCGCATCACGGCCTCGACGGTGCGCCGGTTGAGCTCGGCTCCAAGGCGGGCCAATTGCACCTTGTCGTTGACCCCCTCACACTGCCAAACGTCATCGAGAACGAAGGCGCCGACGCTCCCCCCTGCTGTCCGAGCGATCCCGAGCACGTCGGTGATGTACCTCTCGCCCTGGCTGTTGTCGGAGGTGAGCTGTCGCAGCGCCCCCCGCAGCACAGTCGAATCGAAGGCGTAAATGCCAGAGTTGATCTCGGTGATCGCCCGCTCGGCTTCGCTGGCGTCTTTCTGCTCCACGATGCGCGCAACCTGCCCATCGCTGTCGCGGATGACGCGTCCGTATCCGGTCGGGTCCGGGAGGTATGCCGTGACGACTGTGACGGCATACGCGCCCTGCTCGTGGGTGCGCACGAGGGCGTGGAGGGTGTCTCCTGCGAGGAGCGGCACGTCGCCATACGTGACGACGATGGTGCCCGCGAGCTCGGGCTCGCCTGAGTCGGTTTCATCGAGCGCATCGAGCGCCTCGAGGCCACACTCAACGGCTCGACCGGTCCCTTTGATGTCGTCTTGGTCGGCGATCACGCAGGTTGGGTCGCACTCAACGACGTGCGCGGCGACGCGGTCGCGGTCGTGACGAACGACGACCGCCAGCCTCAACGGGTCGACTGCTCGCGCGGCAGCGATGGCGTGACCGAGGAGGGATCGACCGCCGATGGTGTGCAGCACCTTGGGCAGGTCGGACTTCATCCGGGTGCCTTCACCTGCCGCGAGGACGATGACAGCGGCCGGACGTGAGTTGGTCACGATGGGTGATCCTACCGGGCACCTCGACAGACGCTGTCCGAAGCTCTCGTGGTCAGCGCTCGTTTGGGTTCGTCTGGCTTCGTCCGGCTTCGTCAGGGCTCGTCAGGGCTCGTCAGGGACTCGGACGCGGTCGCCCCGACCATCCACGCGGCATACCCCTCGCTGGTTCCGATGACGGGCAAGGTCAGCACTTGAGGTTCGTCGTAGGGGTGGTCGGCGCGAACCCGCGCGATGACGGCGTCGACGAGGGCCGCGCGGGTGTGGAGCAGGACAAGCGCTTCCGCGTCGTCGTGGACTTCGCCCTCCCAGGCATAAATGGACCGCACTCCCGCAACGACATTGCCGCATGCGACGAGACGGTCGGTGACGAGGCCACGCGTGAACTCCGCGAGCCAGTCGGCATCAGGGGCGGTCACGGTGATCGTGACGAGGTCCGGTGTCATCGGTGTCTCCTCACGCGGCCGGGATGCGATGCGAGCGACCGGATGCCGTGCCGCTGGTGTCGAGCTCCCCGGGGTGGAATCGAACCACCGTCGCTAGTCCTGATTCAAAGTCAGGCGGGCCCTGCCAGCAGACCAACCGGGGAACGTCCGGGCTCTCGTGTCTTACGAAGAGGAGACGACGAGGAGACAGGGTAGCCCGGAACCCACCCTGGCCGTGACATCGGGTCGTCATCAGCGACAATGGGCCGGTGACCCCACGCCAACCGGCACCCTCGACTCGCAGTCCTCGAATGAGCGGCACCGAGCGCCGTGAGCAACTCGTCGGCGTCGGCCGGTCAGTCTTCGCGGCACGGGGTTTCGAGGCAGCCACCGTCGAGGAGATCGCCGCCAAGGCCGGGGTGAGCAAGCCTGTGGTTTACGAACACTTCGGGGGCAAGGAGGGCTTGTATGCCGTGGTGGTCGACCGCGAGATGGCGTCGCTCCTCGCGGGTGTCACCGCAGCCCTGTCGAGCGCCCAGTCCACGCGATCGATCGTCGAATCAGCCGCCATGGCGCTGCTGGATTACATCGAGGGGTCGACTGACGGGTTCCGCATCCTGGTGCGTGACTCGCCCCCGGGGCAGTCGACGGGATCCTTCGCCAGCCTCATTGGTGACATCGCCAGTCAGGTCGAGCACCTGCTCGCCGAGGAGTTCCAGCGCCGCAAACTCGACCCGAAGACCGCCCCGATGTATGCACAGATGCTCGTCGGCATGGTGGCGTTAACGGGTCAATGGTGGCTTGAGCACCGGCGTCACAAGAAGGCCACGGTCGCCGCCCACCTCGTCAATCTGGCGTGGAACGGGTTGACCGGCATGGAGGCCAAACCGCAATTGCGCACCGTGCCCTGAGCACACCCCACTGCTGTGGCGCTGCGCCGCTGTGCCCCAAGCCCGGCCCGCCCCTAAGTCGCCTGAGCAACGCCCGGCAATGAGACAGTCGTGACCGAGCTATCGCCCTTGGGGTTCGTGGCAGTCGCCTTCAGCACCACTGGGAGGGATGGCCATACCTGAGGGAGCGTTGCCACCACCGTGATCGTGGCCCAGCCTCGGCCCGAACACGTCACTGAGGCTCCTGTGGCACCGCACGACCAGGTGGCTTTGCCGACACCTGCGACCGGAGTCAGTGCGAGAGTCCCCTGGCCGATCTCGAAGATGACCGTCGTCGTGTCATTGGCAGGCGCGGATACCTCTGCTTCGAAGGGGATAGTCCAGCTCGCACCCTGCGGGAAGGTCACGATCTTGGACTGGCTCGGTGTCGCCGGCATGATCTCCGTGGTCGTCGTCGTCAATCCGTGCGTGGTTACCGAGGTGTCCAACGTCACAGCCGAGGTCGCCGAAGTGGGCGGCGTTGCGGTCACCAAGAGGGAAGCATTGCCCATGCCGGTGCACTTCATGCCCGTCGGTGTCGGCTCGCACGTCCAGTCAGATGCCCGGGCATCCGGGGTCACCGCGAGAGTGCCAGCACTGAGCTCGAAGGTCACGGTTGACACCGCTGCCGAGTCACCCGTAACCACAGCGACGAATGCCGTGTCCCATGCGACCCCCGAGGGGAAGACGACGGCTACGGGTGGAACGGGAGCTGGCACGGGGGGCATCGTGACCGTTGTGGTCGTCGATTGACCGGCCCCAGAGGTGACTGTTGCGGTCATCAGGATCGGGGTCGCGGGCTGCGTCAGAGGTGGTGTTGCCAGGACCTGCAGAGACGTCGGGCCTACGCCGGAACACCGGACCGCCCCTCCGACCGTCGCACACGTCCATCCGGATCCGGCGTCAGCCACGACGCTGAGGCTGCCATCAGTGACAGTGAACGTGACGGTGCGTGTCTCCGTCGTGGCACCACCGACGGTCACTGCGAATGGCTTGCCCCAGGCGAGTTGCGCGTCAAACGGGACCGGATCGGGAGCGGGGGGTAGGGGCATGGTTTGGCTGCTGACTGCGGTCAGCCCAGCTGCCGAGGTCACGGTTGCGGTCAAGACGATGGGACCAGTGATCGGCGTCGTGGGCGCGGTCGCCGCGAGCCGGAACGATGTAGCGCCGGTACCTGAGCAGGTCACCACCGTGCCGGAAGGAGCGCACGACCAGCCCGACCCCGTGGCCGGTGTGACGTTGAGCGTCCCGGAGGCCAGGTTGAATGCCACGGTGCTGACGCCTGCGCCTGCCCCGGGGAAAGCCGTGACAAACGGCGTCTCCCAGGTGAGCGAGACAGGAAGCACGACCGCGGGTGGCGCCACGGGTGGTACCACGGGCGGGACGACAGGTGTGGGGGCCGGCGGGTCAACGGGCGCGGGCGTCGGGTCTGGCAGAGCTGGCCCTGCCGAGATGGGCAGGAGCACGCCCGGCGGCACGCCACCGGAAATGGAGGTGACACCGCTACTCGCAGGGGAGGCCGCCACCGGCGCCGGACTTGGCGTCGGCGCAACCGGCAATCCCGTGGTTGCGGGGTCTGGCGATACTTTTGAGGTGGTGCCAGAGCCGCTCGAGGGGTTGAGGGTGCCATCGGCACCGCCGGAACCGGATGCAGCTCCGCTGGCGTTCCCTCCAGACCCCGCCACACCGGCACTGACGTGCCCGCCGCCACCCAGTGCGGACAGTCCACCAGGGGCCGCAACATAGCTCACCCCAAGGACCAGACCCACCGCCAGTGCCGCGGCCTTCCCACCGATATTGGCCACCATCGCCGCGGCTAGGGCTGCCTTGGGCTCTTCACGGGGCCCCTTTGGACTATCAGAGGCAGTTACCCCGGCGCCTGCTGCGCCAAGCCATGCGCCAGCGACCGACGAACCCCCGAGGAGGATGAGCGGCACCATGACCGCTGGCAGCGCTCGGTTGACTTCAGCCATTTCGAAGGCAAGGCCACGCGCGTGAAGACACGACGCCAGGTGCTCCTCGACGCGAGCGCGCTGCCGGACGGGCAGCTTGCCCCGCACGTAGCGCCCCATCTGAGCCAACACCCAACGGCACTCGTCATCGTCGGCGCGACCGATCGCCCGGTCGGCGTGCGCGTCAAGGTACTTGGCTCGCAGACTGTCACGCGCCCGCAAAGCCAGGACGCTGACGCCATTGGCCGAGATGCCCATGGAGGTGCCGACGGCAGCTGGTGACACGCCCTCGACAGCCGTGTGCCACAGGATCTGCTGATCACGCTCGGGGAGTCGCTTGAATGCCGCGCGCACGAGGTCGTGGTCGACCGATGCGGAGGCGTCGTATGCCGGGGACGAAGGGGTAGCGGCTTCGAGGGCGGCGTCTTCAGTCGGCACTGCACGGAGTTCAGTGCGTGCAGCATCGACCGCAGACGAACGGACGGTGGTGAGGAAATAGGAACGGAAGTTGGTCATTGGGCCTTTGCCCGCGCGAATCAAGTCATAAACCCGCAGGCTCGCCTCCGCGACGATGTCTTCGGCAGACGTGCGGCCGCGGTGGCGGTGGGCAACGGCATACGCAGCAGGGAGATGGCGGCGCCACAACTCGGCGTACGCGTCCGGGTCGCCGTCGCGGACCATCGACAGGAGCGTCAGATCGTCGGCATCCGCCAACGTCTGGCCCCAAATCCCTGCTGGTGCCGACACGCGGCCCACCTCCTCCTGCGTCAGTCGCCTCGGACTGACAGCCGGGTATGCCGTCGCGGCACTCCCTGCCCCCGTCGGCAAACGGCATACTCCACTCGTATTCTGCCTCGAACGTCCGCCAAGGGAAAGTCATCACCCTGCCCGACGTATGTCCCGTCCCTGCCCACGACTGTCCAGTTGTCTCGACGTCGAGCAACAGCACCTCAAGGGCTACCGTGGTCAGGTGACATCCGCACACCTCCCACACGACGATGTCGATGACATCGTGGCCGCGTGGCAGCGGGAGGCGCCGAGCTTAGACGTGACTCCGCTGCATGTTTTGTCCCGAATCACCCGCCTCGCTCGCCGTCTCGACTTGGCCCGGGGCGCTGCATTCGCCGACTACCACCTTGAGGGGTGGGAGTTCGATGTCTTGTCGGCGCTGCGGCGAGCGGGTGACCCCTACCAACTCTCGCCCGGCCAACTCGTGACAGACACGCTCGTCACCTCCGGCACGATGACCAATCGGGTCGATCGGCTGGAGCAGAAAGGCCTCGTTCGACGGATCCCCGACCCGACCGACCGGCGGGGCGTCAGGGTACGCCTCACCGCGCAAGGGCGGGACGTCGTCGATGCTGCCCTCGCGAGCTTGCTCGACCGCGAGCGCGAGTTCCTGGCGGGGCTCTCAAGGCAGGAGCGAGCGGACCTTGCTGCCTTACTTCGCCGCATCACCACTGCCATCGAAAGTTGAACTACCGCAACACTTCTATGGCCTACTCAGGTCGTCTACTCGAGTCTTTCGGCGACTGCCAGCCACGCGAGTTCGAGTTCCTCCCGCTCGTCGACCAACTGACGCAGCGTGACGTTGAGCGCCAACACAGCGATGTGATCGCTCGCGACCGCAGCCATGTCGGCGTGGACTTTTGCCTCGCGCTCGGCGACTCGGGACAGTCCTCGTTCGATCCGGGCGAGCTCCTTGCGGGCTTCACGCAACTCTGCGGCAGACGGGGCCGACGCTGCCGACGCTGCCGAATGACCAGGGTTCGCGGAGCCGCGCGCTCCGGGGGCCCGGGGCTGAGGTGACGTTCCGGCATACGCCGGCGCGACGCGCAGCAACTCGAGGTACTGGTCGACTCCGCCCGGCAGATCCCGCACGCTACCGTCGCCGAGGAGCGCGACCTGCCGGTCCGTGACGCGTTCGAGCAGGTAGCGGTCGTGCGACACGACGAGGAGCGTGCCCGCCCAGCCGTCGAGGACGTCTTCGAGCGAGGTGAGCGTCTCGATGTCGAGGTCGTTGGTCGGCTCGTCGAGGATGATGACATTGGGCTCGGCCATGAGCAGACGCAGGATTTGTAGACGCCGACGCTCCCCACCCGACAGATCGCCCACGCGGGTCTGTTGGCGCATGCCGGTGAACCCAAGGCGCGTCGCCAACTGACTCGCCGCGACCTCCTTGCCTCCCAGGGTCACGACGCGGCTCACCTCTTCGACGGCTTCGATGACCCGGTATGCCGCGAAC
This sequence comes from Actinomycetales bacterium, assembly GCA_016715285.1. Lineage (GTDB taxonomy): Bacteria > Actinomycetota > Actinomycetes > Actinomycetales > Dermatophilaceae > Phosphoribacter > Phosphoribacter thorii. The sequence continues at coordinate 237,870 of JADKAO010000005.1, forward strand.
GCTTCCAGTTCGCGGACCTCTTGGGTGAGGAACGCGAGCGACACCGTCGACCCGACCTTGCGCAGCCCGGCATCGAGCGGCAGCGAGCCGGCAATCGCGCGCAGCAGGGTCGACTTGCCGGCGCCGTTGATCCCGACAATCCCGACCCGCTCGCCAGGCGCCAGCCGCCAGGTCACCCGGTCGAGCAGGGTGCGGCCTCCCAACGAAACGGTCGCGTCAACAAGGTCTATGACGTCTTTGCCCAATCGCCGAGTGGCGAACCGGACCAACTCGACTGAGTCACGCGGGGCGGGTTCGTCGGCGATGAGGGCATTCGCGGCGTCGATCCGGAACTTCGGTTTGCTCGTGCGTGCTGGCGGGCCACGCCGGAGCCAGGCGAGTTCCTTGCGCAGCAGGTTGTCACGCCGTTCGGCGGTCACCGCCGCCATCCGCTCGCGTTCGGTCTTCGCAAGCACGTATGCCGCGTAGCCCCCCTCGAACGCGGCCACGGCGCCGTCATGAACTTCCCAGGTCAGCGTCGCCATCGCGTCGAGAAACCAGCGGTCGTGGGTGACCGCGACGACAGCTGTTTCGGCGCGGGTGCGGCGAGCGACGATGTGCTGAGCGAGCCAGGACACCCCTTCGACGTCGAGGTGGTTGGTCGGTTCGTCGAGCAGGAGCAAGTCGGGGTCGGCGACCAAGAGGCGAGCGAGCGCAAGCCGACGGCGTTCACCACCCGAGAGCGGTCCGACGATCGCGTCGAGGCCACCGACCGACGGCGCCGTGACACCGCCAAGCAGGCCGTCGAGGACATCGCGAACCCGTGCGTCACCTGCCCAATCGTGCTCGGCTCGATCACCGACCAGGGCGTGGCGCACGGTGTCGGTCGGATCGAGTTCGTCGGTCTGGCCCAGCAGACCGATGGTGGTGCTGCCCGGTCGGGTGACCCGCCCGTCGTCGGGCGCTTGGGTGCCGGCAAGGACTCGCAGCAGGGTCGACTTGCCCCCGCCGTTGCGACCCACAACGCCGATGCGAGCACCGCCGAGGACCCCGGTCGACACGGCATCCAGGACATGGGCCAGGCCGTGGACGACGGTGACCTTCTCGAGCGAGACTAGAACCCCCATTAGTCGCGCGGCGAGGTGATGACGGTGGCGCCGTGCACCGGACCGCGGGCACGTTTGACCTCGGGCGCCACTCCTGACGCGGTGAGCGAGACGCATAGGTCGAGGGCGTGTTCAGCCGAACGCGTCAAGAAGGCGACCGTCGGACCCGATCCGCTGATGACGCCGCCGAGGGCGCCAAACTCAAGGCCAGCCTCAAGGACTTCGCGAAGTTCGGGGCGTAAGGAGAGGGCGGGCTCTTGCAGGTCATTAGCTAGGGCTGCGGCGAGGACTTCGCAATTGCCCGTGCGCAATGCGGCCATCATCGCGGCCGATGGGAGGGGTGCAGGGATTTCCGCGTCACCGCGGAGCCGGTCGCACTCGGCATACACCTCGGGAGTGGAGAGCCCGGTCTCGCTCAGCGCAAAGACCCAATGGAAGGTGCCGCGGGCGAGAACCGGGGCCAGTCGGTCACCGCGCCCGGATCCGACGGCGATCCCCCCGTGGAGCGCAAACGGAACGTCGCTGCCGAGATCGGCTGCGAGAGAAGCGAGGACCTCTCGATCGGTCCGCAGCCCCCACAGCTGGTCACACGCGATCAAGGCGGCCGCAGCGTCAGCCGAACCCCCTGCCATGCCACCAGCGACGGGGATCTCTTTGGCGATCGTGATAGCCACCGGGTCAGCGGCCATCCGCGCTCGCCGCGCCAGTGCCTTGGCAGCGCGCAGCGCCAAGTTGTCTTTCGTATCCGGGACCAGCCCGGCGTACCGACCCGTAGTGCGGACCGACCACACTGCCGACGGCGTGACGGTGACCTCGTCGTAGAGACCAACAGCCATGAAAACCGTGGCAAGGTCGTGGAAGCCGTCGTCGCGGCGAGGACCGACGCGCAATTCGCAATTGACCTTCGCTGGCGCCCGCACGGTCACTGACCGTGGAGGCACAACGAAGGGGCTCACTGCTCCACCCTATGGGGGATCGTGTCGGCGGTGGCCGCCTGCGCTATGGCGGCAAAGGCATCGATCCCGAGGGTTTCGCCCCGCGCCTTTGGGTCGACGCCAGCTTCGCGCAGCAGGTGCTCGGCCCGGGCAGCGCTCCCAGCCCAACCCGCGAGGGCTGCCCGGAGAGTCTTGCGGCGTTGCGCGAAGGCCGCGTCGATGACGCCGAAGACCTGCTGGCGGGGGGCCGGGGTCTCCGGCGCGGGTCGGCGCCGCAACTCGACCAAGCCGGAGTCGACGTTGGGCACTGGCCAGAACACGCTCCGGGACACCGTGCCGGCGAGGCGGACGTCGGCATACCACGCCGCCTTGACGCTCGGCACGCCGTAAGCCTTGGTGCCAGGTGTCGCGGCGAGCCGCTCGGCAACCTCGAGTTGGACCATGACGAGGACGCGGTCGAGGGTCGGGAAACGCTCCAAGAGCGAGAGCACCACGGGCACCGACACGTTGTAGGGCAAGTTGGCGACGAGCGCGGTCGGCTGGGGGTCGGGGAGGGTGGTCAGCGCGAGGGCGTCGGCGTGGATCACGCGCAGGTATGCCGTGCGCTCGGGTTGCAGCGCCGCCATCGTCCCCGGGAGCGCACCAGCGAGCGTCGGGTCGATCTCGATCGCGGTGACGTGGGCGCCGGTTTCGAGGAGGGCTGCCGTGAGCGAGCCGAGCCCGGGGCCGACTTCGAGCACTGCGTCAGCGGCGGTGACGTCCGCGAGGCGGGCGATCCGGCGGACGGTATTGGCGTCGACGACGAAGTTCTGTCCCCACGACTTCGTCGGCCGGATGCCGAGGCTGGTCGCGAGCTCACGGATCGCAGCGGCCCCGAGGAGGCCCGATGAGGCTGCCGTTGAGTCGTCGCGGTGGGTCACCCGACCACCCTATGGCGGACCCCGGCAGCCCCAGGTCTGCTTCGCGACTCGGGCCGCTCAGGCGACGCCCAACTCGCCGCTGGTCTCCAGCCCGGCGGCTGTCTTGTCGTCCATGCGCCAAATCCGCGTTGGGGTGGCGACCGCGAAGGCGCTCAACTGGACCCCGGCGGCACGGCATACCCGGATTGCGCTCTCGTGCCACTCCCGGTCGCTGTCGATGGTGTCGCGCCTGCCGGGTCGGGCTACGACGATCACGAGCGACCCTCCCGGGACGTGCGCGAGGATCGCGCCGATGAGCGGGTTGAGCGTCCGGGCGCGTTCGGCGGCCGCGAGGACGGGGATATCGGAGACGACGACGGGCTGGACGAGGCGCCCGTCGGCGCTGCAGATGAGCGCGACGAGCGCGCCCTGGTGGCGATCTTGATCGCGCACGATGAGGTCGACAAGGTCGACGAAAATGTCCGGATCGGTCACTGACCGAGTGGGCCAGTCGCGGGGCAGGTCATGGAAGGTCATGCCGCCTAGCGTTGCGTTTTCGGCGAGATGACGTCAGGAGTTATCCACAGCCTGGCCACGCGCCTGGCCACGTTCGGGGGCATGCGATTGGGCATGCGTCGGCTCAGGATGTGGGGCGTGGAATCGTGCTCGCGAAGCCATCGCCTCGCGCAGCGGCCACGACCATTCGGTGAACCCTCGGCGCAAGGGATCGGGCAGGTCCGGTCGGGCGAGCTCGACATCGACCGCCGTGAGCGTGGTGCCGTGAACCACCTGGGGGAACCCCCACCGCATCACCTTGCCGAGCGCGTCCTCCCCCACCCAGCCGGTCATGTCGCGTAGGGCGTCGAGCCACGGCCGGACATACGGGAGCACAAGCCAGGGGTCGGGCGAACGCCACAACCCGCGCGAGAGTTCGACGAGTTCATGGTTTGAGTAGCCCGCGTCGCGTCGGGTGAGCTCCGTGAAGGCCCACTGTTTGGCCGGCTCGGTCGGCACGCTGGCCCGCGCGAGGAGCGCCGCGAGCCGGCCGGAGACGGACGGGTCGGCTGCCTCCTCGGCGGCGAGCTCGTGGTAGTGGAATCTGCCTGCAGCGCAGAGCCGTCCGACGACGAGCCAGCGGAAGTCACGGTCGCCGGCGACGCACTCAGGCGGGTTCACGAGCCAACTCCGCAGCAGGGCAGCGTCCGCGCTGCTTCGTGCCACGACTCGAGCCGCAGCGGTATGCCGGGACGCATCCTCTCCGTGCAGCACGCCCAGGGCCGCGGCCGCAATCGCGGCGTGTGCTGCTGGCACCTCGGCAGGCGGCAGGAACAGGCCCATGGTCGCGACGATGTCGTCGGCGACGGCGGCGACAAGGGTGGGATAGGTCTCTCGCGGCCACGACGCGACGAACGCAGCCAGGTACGTCCGGGGGTCGATGACGGCGCGCGCCACTCCATCGCGGAGGGTTTGCCATGCCACCGAGCGAGCCAGCGGATCGGTGATCTGACCGAGCAGGTTCGGGAGCGCGCGCAGTGACTCGTCGTCCAGATCGACTGCGGCCCAGGTGAGATCGGTCGAGTTGGGCAGGACGACCCGGTCTCGGTCGGGGAGGGTGAGGTCGGCCAGCGGAGTGCGACCCGGGGTGGCGACCACCCGGCATACCTGCTGGTGCAGTTGGCCCTCGCCCGCGGTGTAAACCCCCACGTCGACGACATGGGGACGGGCGGCGGGGTATGCCGTGGGTGGCGTCACGAGCAGTTGCGGCACCGAATCGCGTTCTCCCGCAATGACTGCCAACGTGTCACGGTCGGCAGTGAACAGCCACGCGTCGGCCCACGCGGTGAGGTCGCGACCGCTCGCGGCCTCGATCGCCCCCAAGAACTCAGCACAGGTCCCGTTATTAAAAGCCTTGTCCTGCAAGTAGTTCCGGACCCCGGCAAGGAACGCCTCATCACCGACAAACTCGATGAGCTGGCGGATGGATGCCGCGCCTTTGGCGTAGGAGATGCCGTCGAAGTTCGCGAGCGCGTCCACGGCGAGGGCGGCCGGCGCGCCCGACACGGGATGGGTGCTGGGAGCCCGCTCGGCGGCATACCCCCAGGGTTTGCGGACGATCCCGAAGTCGACCCAGGCGTGCGCCTGCGAGGTGGCCGGCGACTCGGTGAGCACGCGGTGGGCGAGGTACTCCGCGAACGACTCATTGAGCCAGAGGTCGTCCCACCACGTCATCGTCACGAGATCGCCAAACCACATATGGGCCATCTCGTGGGTCACCGTGCGAGCACGGCGCTGGATGTCGTCGGTCGTCGCGGCGCCGCGGAAGAGGAACGAGTCACGGAGGGTGACGCACCCGGGGTTTTCCATCGCGAGCGCGTTGAAGTCGGGGACGAAAACCTGGTTGTAGTCCCCGAAGGGATACCGGATGCCGAAAAGCTCGTGGTAAGCATCGAGCCCAGCCCGCGTCACCCCGAATAGCTGCTCGCTCCAGCGGTCGAGCTCAGCGCGCTGTGAGGCGCGAGCAAACAACCCCAGCGGTATGCCGTCGTGCTCGGCCCGCACCGCGACATAGGGCCCAGCGCAGACCGATACCAGATACGTCGAGATCGGAGGCGTCGTTGCCAGCTCCCATTGCCCCGGACCCTGTTGCGTGGCAGCGCCATTGCCGATCACGACCCACTGGTGCGGGGTGCGGACCCGGAGCGAAAACCGCGCCTTCAGGTCGGGTTGGTCAAAGCATCCGAAGACGCTGGGAGCGGCATCCAGGAAGGACTGTTGGTAGAGATATGCCTCGCCGTCTGCGGGGTCCACCGACCGGTGCAGCCCAGATCCGTCCCGGCGATAGGCCATGGTCGCGGTGACGGTCAGGGTGTTAGCGGAGTCCGCAATGAGCGCCTTGGCTGGCAGCGGGAGGCGGCGCCCGTCCCAGCTCGCCAGATCGAGGGGTATGCCGTTGAGGGTCGCCTCGTGCACCTCGGTGGCGTGCAGATCGAACCAGAGGTCCTCAGGTGACGCGTGCACCGCGAAGTGAGCGGTGACCGTGGATCCAAAGTGAGTGCCGCCCCGATCGAGGTCCAGCGCGATCTCATAGTCGGAGACGCGGATGGCAGCCGCTCGGGCAACCGCCTCAGATCGGGCCAAACTGCGGGGTTGCTGCTGGTGAGCGGATGTCGCGTCGGACGGCATACCCCGAAGTCTGGCAGTGCCGTTGACTTCGCCGGCGAGTTAGCGGCCGTAACCCATCCCGGTCGGGCCGTGAGCCATGCCTTCCAGCCGGGCGATCCGCTCGTGCATCGGCGGGTGCGTGGAGAACAACCGCGAGACATCCTGCGCGCGAAACGGATTGGCGATCATCATGTGGCTCGCATTGACCAAGGCCGGTGCGGGAGCGAGGGGCGCGCGCGCGACCCCCATCTCGAGCTTGCGCAGGGCGTCGGCGAGGGCGAGCGGGTCGCCGGTGAGGCGGGCGCCGTCTTCGTCGGCGTCGTATTCACGGGTGCGGCTGATCGCGAGTTGAATGACGGTCGCGGCCATCGGCGCGAGCAGGGCCATCGCGAGCATCGCGATCGGGTTGGGGCGGTTTTCGTCGCTGCCGCCACCAAATGCCCCAAAGAACATGAGCATCTGCGCAACCGAGGTGATGACACCCGCGACCGCTGCAGCAACCGACGAGGTGAGGATGTCGCGGTTGTAGACGTGCATGAGTTCATGCCCAAGGACACCCCGAAGTTCGCGCTCGTCGAGCAGCCGCATGATGCCTTCTGTGCAGCACACGGCGGCGTTGTCGGGGTTGCGGCCGGTGGCAAAAGCGTTAGGCGCGTCAGTCGGCGACATGTAGAGCCGCGGCATCGGTTTGCCTGCGGCCGTGGAGAGTTCGCGCACGATCCGGTACATCACAGGGGCCTGCGCCTCAGACACGGGGTAGGCGTGCATCGCCTTGATCGCGATCTTGTCGCTATTCCAATAGCCGTATGCGGTCATCGCGAGACCGAGGAGCGCCCCGATCCAGATGTAGCGGCCGCCGGAAATGACGGCGGCGAGGCCGAGTAGCAGGGCCCAGATCGCCCCGAACAGGGCAGCGGTCTTTAGTCCGTTGTAATGGCGACGCATGCCGTCTTAACGCTCGCTGTCATCGGCGGTGTTCCCGCTCGACCTATCGTCAGCTGCAGCCGCAAGCCGCTCGGTGTCGTGGCGGAGGGCGTCGGTCGTCACCTCGGACGGCGCGGGTTGCGCGACCCATTCGAGCGCGTCAAAGGGACAGACCTCGACGCAAATGCCGCAGCGTTGGCAGTGACCCATGTCGATGACGAACTCGTCGAGGACCTTGACGACGCGGGGCCGGCCGCGCGGTGTCGGAGCGGGCTCGGTCTCGTTGTGCGCCGTGATGTGGATGCACCAGTCGGGGCACTCCTGCGCGCAGATGAGGCACGAGGTGCACTTGTCGGGGATGAGGGCGAGGGTGCCGCGGCGACGGTTCACGGCCGACCCCCTCGGGCTGGTCGGTCGCTCGTGGGGCGACCCGGCCACGGCGTCTCGACGCGGGCGGTGAGCTGGAACTCAGGGCGCAACGGCATACCGGCTTCTGCTGGCGGCAGGAGGAGTGGCCGGACCCCGAGCCCGGTGCCATCGTCAAAGCCCGAGACCCTGAGTCCCAGCATTTCCGCGGCCTCGCGCTCGGGCCACGCCGCGCCGGGATAGACCGCGGTCAGGCTCGGGAGCGCTTCGCCTGCGGCGACCTCGGTCTGTATGCCGTGTGCCTTACCTGCGGGTTGCCGCACCTGGAGCCTCGCGGTGAGGGAGCCGTTCGTTGGCCACACGATCAAGGCATCGAAGACGGCATACCCCTGGTCGTGGAGGTCGCGAGCGCGCTGGCACCAGCCTGCTGCTGGGACGTGCTCGGGTTGGGCAGATGCGGTCATGCGAGCTCCGCTGGGACGAGCACGTCGGTCGCGAGGCTCGTGATCGCCTCAACGAGCGCGTGTGGGCGCGGTGGGCACCCGGGGACGTAACGGTCGACCGGGATGATCCGGTCGATGCCTTGGAGCACGGAGTATGAATCCCAGTAGGGCCCGCCGGTCGTGGCGCACACACCGAAGGCAACCACCCGACGCCCCGAGGGCATGCGGTCATAGAGCGCGCGGATCGTCGGCGCCATCGTGTGGGTGACGGTGCCCGAGACGACGAGCACGTCGGCACTCTCGGGAGTGTCGATGACGAGGTTGACACCCAGCTCGGCCAGCGCACTCTCCGCCGCGAGCGCCTCGATGGCGCAGCACGCCACTGGCACGTGCAGCACGGTCAGAGGCGCCGATCTCGTCATGGCCCCACCGTAATCGACCGAGCGAGACCCCTGGCGTGCCCGTTTCTGACTGTTTGCAAACTTTCCTGCCCGAAATCCTTTACTTCTGCCCGACTGCCGGCCTACTATCGTGTTAACGGTCACAACCAAATCCAGGCAGTCCGAAACGGTCAAAACTGGACCATCACCGACGATGGAGGAAAAGGTGTACGCAGCAGAACGCCAACAGCGCATCGTGACCGTTGCGCGCGCGGCTGGCCGAGTCGAGGTCCTCGCGCTCGCCGACGAACTCGACGTCTCCCCCGAAACCATTCGCCGCGACCTGACCAACCTGGAGCGCAGCGGAGCCTTGCGGCGGGTCCACGGTGGCGCGATCCCCGTGGAGCGGTTGGGATTCGAGCCGTCAGTTGCCACCCGCGCTGAGCGGTTCGTCGCCGAGAAGGAACGCATCGCCAAGGCGTCCCTCGCGCTCGTGCCCGATGAGGGCACCATCCTGCTGGACTCCGGCACCACGACTCTTGCGCTCGCCAGGCTGCTGCCGACCGACCGTGAGCTGACCGTCGTCACCAACTCCCTGCCCGTCGTCATCGCGTTGAGCCCGCTCAAATCGGTGTCGCTCTATGTCCTTGGCGGACGGTTCCGGTCACGCACGCAGGCAGCCGTCGGCGACTGGGTCGCCACCGCACTCGCCGACATCACCGTTGACGTCGCCTTCCTCGGCGCCAACGGCCTCTCGCTGCAACGCGGACTCACGACACCCGACCCGAGCGAGGCACTCGCCAAGCGCGCCATGGCTGCCGCCGCGCGCCAGAGCATCGTGCTGGCCGACTCGTCCAAGGTCGGCTCCGAACACTTCAGCCGGTTTGCCTCACTGGAGGACATCAGCGTCCTGGTGACCGACACCGGCCTCGACATCGAAACCGCCCAAGAGCTCGAAGCCCACGGACCGGAGGTCATCCGCGCATGATCGTCACCCTGACACCCAACCCGAGCATCGACCGCACGATCTCGGTCGATCAGCTCCAGCACGGCGAAGTCCACCGCGCCACCGACAGCCGGATCGACCCGGGCGGCAAGGGCATCAATGTCGCCCGCGCCCTGACCGCCAATGGCACTGCGGCGCTAGCGGTTTTGCCGACTGGCGGCCCCGAGGGTCACCTGATGACCGATCTGCTCGACCGGGCGGGCACGGCATACACCGCAGTGCCGATCTCGGGCACGACCCGGATGAATATCGCGATCATCGAGCCCGACGGCACGACGACCAAGGTCAACGAACCCGGCCCCACGCTCTCGCCGGAAGAGGTCGAGGCGCTCGTCGGCGCGGTCGACGCGGCTCTCCCCGGGGCGCAGTGGCTCGTCGGTTCGGGCAGTCTGGCCCCGGGGCTGGGTGACGACATTTATGCGACCCTCGTGGCCCGCGGCCACGCTGCTGGGCTGCTCGTCGCGATCGACTCCTCCGGTGCGCCCCTCGCTGCCGCGATGCCCGCTCACCCCGACCTCATCAAGCCCAACCACGAAGAACTCGAGGAGCTCGTCGGCCGCTCACTGCCCACCCTCGGCGACGTGTATGCCGCCGCTCTCGACCTCATCGACGGCGGCGTCGGCACGGTCGTCGTGAGCCTCGGCCGCCACGGCGCGGTCGCGGTCACCGCCGACGGCATCGCCCACGCGAGCGGCCACATCGACCGGCCGGTGTCGACTGTCGGCGCCGGCGACTCGCTGCTCGCGGGATACCTGCACGCGGTATGCCGCGGCGCCACTCCGACCGAAGCCCTCGCCAACGGGGTGGCCTGGGGATCGGCCGCCGTGAGCCTCCCAGGCAGCCGGATGCCGACTCCCGAGGACGTGGCCGCGATCCCGGTCACGAGCACCTCTGACCCAGACCTCGCGATGGTCCTCACGAACTAGCCAGACCTGCACAACCTGCACAACCCGCACGACCTGCACACGCACCACGCACGACCCGAACTCGATCCCCGCCGACTCTGACTTCTGATCCCGACTCTCGCCACGGCATACGCACGGACCTGCTCGCTCAACCCCCCAACCGGCTGGAATACCCGCCGACTCGAAGGAGCACCGATGTCCCTCATCACCGAAGCGCAGGTCGTTCTCGACCTCGCCGGTGCCGACCGCCATGAGGCCACGAGGACGCTCGCCGCGACCCTCGTGGACTCGGGTCGTTGCACCGACCTCGCCCAATTCGTCGCCGACGTCGCCAAGCGCGAGGAGACGATGGCCACCGGACTCCCCGGCGGCATCGGCATCCCGCATGCCCGCAGCGCGGCCATCACCGAGCCGTCGCTGGCCTTTGGCCGGATCGCCGGCGGGCTCGACTGGGGCGCCAAGGACGGCCCGGCTGACCTCGTCTTCCTCATCGCGGCCCCCGAGGCTGGCGGCGACGCGCACATGCAGATGCTGCCCAAGCTCGCCCGGGCGCTCATGAAGAAGGACTTCGTCGCGGCGCTCCGTGCGGCCACCACGAAGTCCGAGGTTGTCCGCCTCGTCAACGAGGCTGTCTCCCTGGACCCAGCCCCTGCTGCCGCATCTGCTGCGCCTGCTCCTGCCGCCGCTGCGGGGCTGCGCCCCGCCAGCTCCGGCTGCCCCTGGCGTCACGCCCCGCGCCTGGCGGCACCGCCCAGCCAGCTCGCGCGATGCGTTTCGTCGGTGTGACCTCGTGCCCCACCGGGATCGCCCACACCTACATGGCTGCCGAGGCGCTCGAAGCCGCTGCCAAGGCCGCTGGCCACTCGATCACCGTTGAGACCCAGGGTTCTGCTGGCTCGACGCCGATCAGCCAGGCCGAGATCAACGCCGCTGACGCGGTGATCTTTGCCCACGACCTGCCGGTCAAGGACGCCGCGAGGTTCGCGGGCAAGCCGACGATCGACGTCGGGGTCAAGAAGGCCATCTCGGACGGTCCGGCGCTCGTCGCTCAGGCCGTTGCTGCAGCCCAGTCGTTCGCGTCGGACCCGGCCGCCCGGGAGCGCGCCGAGCACGCCGCCGCTGCTGCTGCCGCCGCTCCTGCCGCCGCCACCCAGAGCACGGGAACCAAGCTGCGCACGTGGCTCATGACCGGTGTCTCCTACATGATCCCGTTCGTCGCTGCCGGCGGCATCCTCATCGCCCTCGGCTTCATGCTCGCCCAGGTCGCGCTTGGCCAGAACGGCGCCGTCGACATCGTGAAGTACGGCATCACCGCCAAGGACCCGGCCTTCAGCCTCATGGACAGCTTCAACCCGCTGTCATTGACGCACTGGGCTGCGCTCTTGTTCGTCATCGGTGCGGCCGCCTTCGGCTTCCTCGTGCCGATCCTCTCGGGCTACATCGCCTACGCGATCGCCGACCGCCCGGGCCTCGTCCCCGGCATCGTCGGCGGTTCGATCTCGGCGACCATGGGCGCCGGCTTCCTCGGTGGTCTCGTGACCGGTCTGCTCGGTGGCTTCATCGCCAAGTGGGTCTCGGGCTGGAAGGTCTCCAAGGGCGTCCGCGGGGTCATGCCGGTCGTGGTCATCCCACTGGTCTCCACGCTCATCACGGCAGGGTTGTTCATCACGATCCTTGGTCGCCCGATCAAGGCCCTCATGGACGCACTCACCAACGGACTCAACAGCCTGGGCGTTGGCGGCGGCATCATCCTCGGCCTCATCGTCGGCGCGATGATGGGCTTCGACCTCGGTGGCCCGGTCAACAAGGTCGCCTACACCTTCGGCACCACTGGCCTCGCCGCTGCAGGCACCGCTCTCGACGCCCCGCAGCTCAAGGTCATGGCAGCCGTGATGGCCGCTGGAATGGTCGCCCCGCTCGGCCTCGCCCTCGCCACCACCCTCCGCCCGAAGCTCTTCAACGAGGTTGAGCAGGAGAACGGTAAGGCTGCATGGCTCCTCGGAGCATCGTTCATCTCCGAAGGCGCCATCCCGTTTGCCGCTGCTGACCCGGCTCGCATCATCGCCAGCTCGGTCGTCGGCTCCGCGATCACCGGGGCCCTCTCGATGGCCTTCGGCGCCTCGCTCCGCGCTCCGCACGGTGGCATCTGGGTGCTCCCGCTCATGGGCAACATCATCGGCTTCGTCATCGCCCTCGCAGTCGGTGTCGTCGTCATGGCGGGCTTGGTCATCGTCCTCAAGGGCAGCAACCGCGCCAACCCCGCGGCCGTCACCGCCTGATTGAGCACCGCAGCACCACGCACCACGCACCACGCACTACGCACCACCGCACAGCAGATCGACCGCTCCACCAGCTCGGTGGTCTGGTACCCGCACTCAGTGCGGGTACCAGACACACGGCATACCCTGCACTGAACCGACCGAAAGGAACCCATCCCATGGCAACCCGCACCGTGACCATCGCCTCCTCCGTGGGGCTGCACGCTCGACCGGCCTCGATGTTTGTCCAGGCTGCCAGCGACACCGGCCTCGACGTCGAAATCGGCCGCCCCGGCGAGGAATCCGTCGACGCGACGAGCATCCTCGGCGTCATGGCGCTCGGCGCCAAGCACGGCGAAGAGGTCGTCCTGACCGCTGAAGGCGACGGTGCCGACGAGGCGCTCGACTCGCTCGTCGCGCTTCTGTCACGCGACCTCGACGCCGAATAAGGCACCCGGCGCAGCAGGCGCTCAACACGCCCGCCGCACCACCGCATGACCCTTGCAGGGAGGGGCCGGACCGGCATACCGGCTCGGCCCCTTCCTCGCTACCCGGCCCCTGAAGGAGTTCATCCATGTCGAATCCCACCGAAACCCCGCGCGGCATCGGCGTGAGCCCCGGGGCCGCAGTCGGCCCCGTCGTCCAAGTGCGCGGCCCGGTCCGCCCGCCGGACAACGAGCCCGCCCCAGCCGACCCCGCCGCTGAGCACGTCCGCATCAAGGAAGCCTTCGAGTCGGTCGCCCGCACGCTCGAGGAGCGCGCCGCACTCGCCGACGAGACCGCCCAGCAAATCCTCACCGCGACCGCGCTCATCGCCCGCGACAAGGGCCTGCAGAAGGCGATCGGCAAGGAACTCGCGGCCGGCAAGGGCCCGACCACCGCCGTCACCGCCGCAGTCCAGACGTATGCCGCGCAGTTCGAAGCGCTCGGAGGGTATTTCGCCGAGCGGGTCACCGACCTCAAAGACGTGCGTAACCGCGCCGTCGCGCGCCTGCTGGGCAAGGAGGACCCGGGAGTGCCGGAGTTCGACGTGCCGAGCGTCATCGTCGCTCACGACCTCGCGCCCGCGGAGACCGCGACCCTCAACCCCTCGATGGTCCGCGCGATCATCACCGAAGCCGGCGGCCGCACGAGCCACACCGCGATCCTCGCCGCCCAGATGGGCATCCCCGCCGTCGTGCAACTCGCGGGGGCGACCGCGATCGCCGCGGGCACAATGGTCGCCGTCGACGGTGACTCCGGCGAAGTGACCATCGACCCGAGCGCGGAATACCAGCGCGACATCATCGGCAAGCGCGAACGCCGCCGGGCGGCCCTCGCCGGGTCGGCTGGGCCGGGACGCACCAAGGACGGTTACCCCGTCATGCTTCTGGCCAACATCGGCGGCGTCGAGGACGCCGTGAGCGCTGCGTCGCAGGACGTCGAGGGTGTCGGGCTCTTCCGCACCGAGTTCGTCTTCTTGAGCCGTGACACCGCGCCGACGCTGGCCGAGCAGACCGAGATCTACACGAAGGTGTTCGAGCCGTTTGGCTCGCGCCGGGTCGTCGTGCGGACCCTCGACGCGGGGGCTGACAAGCCACTCGCCTTCGCCGACCTCGGACCGGAAGAGAACCCGGCGCTGGGCAAGCGTGGGCTGCGCCTGTCGGCACTGCGGCCGGACCTGCTCGACGTGCAGCTGGAGGCGCTGGGGGTGGCCGCGAAGGCGACTGCGGCGGAGGTCAAGGTCATGGCTCCCATGGTCGCCACTGCTGAAGAGGCCGCCTGGTTCGCCCGCCGCGTTCGCGAGAACGGGCTCCCCTCGGTCGGCGTCATGATCGAGGTGCCTGGCGCCGCGATTGCTGCCCGGCATGTCATGGCGGAGGTCGACTTCGGCAGCCTCGGCACCAACGACCTCGCGCAATACACGATGGCCGCCGACCGCATGGAAGGCACGCTGTCAGACCTCCTCGACCCGTGGCAGCCCGCGGTCCTCGGTCTCATTGGGACCGCGTGCGAGGGCGCCAAGGTGGCCGGCAAACCGATGGGGGTATGCGGTGAAGCTGGTGGCGATGCCCTGCTGGCTTTGGTGCTGGCCGGCTTGGGTGTGAGCAGCCTGTCGATGGCGCCGTCCAAGGTGTCGATCGTGCGGTACGCCCTCGGGTTGCACACGATGGCGACCTGCCACGGGATGGCGACCGCGGCGCTGGACGCCCGGACCGCGACCGACGCCCGCAACGCCGTCCTCGCGCTCGCTCACGAGGACCTGACGGCGCTGCTCTGAGACGCGCGCGGCCTCGGACGGCATACCGGCTGGCGACCCGATTGGAGGCAGGTCGCCATGTCGACGCGGATGCCGTCCGGGGTTGTTGTGCCCGCTGAGGTCCCCGCGCGCTCGGCAAGAAAAGCCTCCGCTTCCGGCGAAAAGGCGCGCTGCCCGGCATACCCTGAATTGGTGGAATTCACCCAAGACGAGGGGTATGCCGGCCCGCTTGCTGGAGTGCGGGTGGTCGAGTTCGCGGGGATTGGTCCGGGGCCCTTTGCGGGGCTCGTGCTTGCCGATCTCGGGGCCGAGGTCATCGGTGTCGACCGTCCGGGCGGGACGGGTCCGTTCGACGTGCCGGTCCTGCGGCGCGGCCGCCGGTCGATCGCGCTCGACCTCAAATCCGACCTCGGGCGCGAGGCCGCGCTGGATCTCGCGGCGAGTGCTGACCTGCTCATCGAGCCCTACCGACCGGGCGTCATGGAGCGTCTCGGGTTGGGGCCAGACGAATGCCTCGCGCGCAACCCCAGGTTGACTTATGGGCGGATGACCGGATGGGGGCAGCACGGGCCGATGGCACCGTATGCGGGCCACGACCTCACGTATACCGCGTTGTCTGGGCTGCTCTCGACGGTCGTCCGCGATGCACGTGATGGCAGCTCGCCGCGGCCCGTGCTGCCCGGTCCCTACCTCGGGGACGTCGCGGGTGGCGCGCTGCTGCTCGTCATCGGACTCCTCGCGGCGCTGCATGAGGCGACTCAGACCGGCCATGGTCAGGTCATCGACGCCGCGATCGCCGATGGCGCCTCCTATCTGTCGACCTTCACCCACGCCCTCGACCGGGCCGGACTGTGGGGGCAGCGACCAGGCAACAACGTGTTGGACACGGGGGCGCCGTTCTACGAGGTCTATGAATGCGCAGACGGTCGCCACCTCGCGGTCGGTCCGCTGGAGCCCCACTTCTACGCCGAGTTGCTGCGATTGTTGGACCTCGACCTGCCCGAAACTGACCCGCGCCATCCGCGTCACCAGTTTGACCAGAGCCGCTGGCCGGAGGCAAAGCTGCTGTGGGAGAAGCTTTTTAAGACCCGGACGCGCGACGAGTGGAGCGCGCTGCTCGAGCAAACCGACGCCTGTGTGGCGCCCGTCTTGGGCTTTGACGAAGCCCGGCACCACCCCCACTTCGTCGCGCGGACGGCATACCGCAGCGTGGGGGGCGAGGAGCTGCCGGTGCCCGCTCCCCGCTTCGGCGACGCTGGCGAACAACCCCGTCCAGTCGACCCCGTGAGCGCGCCCGTTGCGCCCGGCACTGACAGTGACGCGATTCTGACCGAGCTCGGCTGGAGCATTGCGAAAATCGCCGCGGCGCGAGAGCAACGGGCGGTTAGCGGATAGGCGAACTTTGCCCTCCTTCCCCATACCATGGACGCCGAGGCGCCGTGTTCTGCGGCGGTGTAGGGGCCTCGCGTCGGGACAAGGATCGCGTGACACGATGAGCAAGCCTGTGCAGCAGCTGGACCGCGTCGTCATCCGGTTCGCGGGCGACTCCGGCGACGGGATGCAACTCACCGGAGACCGCTTCACGTCGGACTCGGCCTTCCACGGCAACGACCTCGCGACACTGCCCAACTTCCCCGCCGAGATCCGCGCTCCTCAGGGCACCCTGCCTGGGGTGTCGAGCTTCCAGCTCCACTTCGCCGACCACGACGTGCTCACCCCCGGCGACGAGCCCGACGTCCTTGTCGCGATGAATCCCGCTGCGCTGAAGGCAAACCTGCGCGACGTCCCGCGCGGCGCCACGATCATCGTCGACACCGACGAGTTCTCCCGGCGCAACTTGGGCAAGGTCGGGTATGCCGTGTCGCCCCTCGAAGACGGAACCCTTGAGTCCTTCCATGTCCACGCTTTGCCGCTGACGTCGATGACCGTCGATGCGCTGGCCAACTATGACTTGTCGCGCAAGGACAAAGAACGCGCCAAGAACATGTTCGCGCTGGGGCTGTTGTCATGGCTGTACACGCGGCCTCTCGAAGCGACAGAAGGCTTCTTGCGCAGCAAGTTTGCGACCAAGCCAGAGATTTTGGCGGCCAATATCACCGCGTTGCACGCCGGCGTCCACTACGGCGAGACGACCGAGGATTTTGCGCATACCTACAAGATCGCGCCGGCTGTGATGGCGCCGGGGCGCTATCGCAATGTCACCGGCAACACCGCGCTCGCCTATGGCCTGGTCGCGGGGGCACATCAAGCCAACTTGGCTCTCCTGCTGGGGAGTTACCCGATCACCCCGGCCTCAGACATCTTGCACGTACTGTCGGGACTCAAGCGCTTTGGCGTCACCACGGTCCAGGCCGAGGATGAGATTGCCGGGGTCGGGATCGCCCTGGGTGCGTCCTTTGGCGGGGCGCTCGGGGTCACGACGACCTCGGGTCCGGGCCTCGCGCTCAAGGCCGAGACCATCGGCCTTGCCGTCTCACTTGAGCTTCCGCTCGTGGTCGTCGATGTCCAGCGTGGCGGCC
Source organism: Actinomycetales bacterium (assembly GCA_016715285.1). Taxonomy (GTDB): domain Bacteria; phylum Actinomycetota; class Actinomycetes; order Actinomycetales; family Dermatophilaceae; genus Phosphoribacter; species Phosphoribacter thorii. The sequence goes on from JADKAO010000005.1 coordinate 254,991, forward strand.
CCTCCACGGGTCTGCCCACCAAGACCGAGCAGGCCGACCTCCTGCAAGCGCTGTTCGGCCGCAACGGCGAGTCCCCCGTGCCGGTCATCGCGCCGCAATCACCGGTCGACTGCTTTGACGCGGCCATCGAAGCGGTGCGGATCGCCACGGCATACCGGACGCCGGTCATCCTGCTCTCCGACGGTTACCTCGCCAACGGGTCCGAGCCGTGGCGGCTCCCCCACGTCGACGATTTGCCCGATCTCACCGTCGACTTCGCGACCGAACCCAATGGCACCGACCCCGATGGCAAGCCGGTCTTCCACCCCTATCTGCGTGACCCAGAGACGCTGGCGCGCGCGTGGGCTATCCCTGGCACGCCCGGTCTGGAGCACCGCATCGGCGGCATCGAAAAGGCCGATGTCACCGGAGTCATCTCCTATGACCCGGACAACCACCAGCGGATGACCGACCTGCGTGACGCCAAGGTCAAGGGCATCGCCGCGACCATCCCACCGATTGAGGTCGACGACCCGACCGGCGACGCGCGCGTCCTCGTCCTCGGGTGGGGGTCGACCTACGGGCCGATCTATGCGGCGAGCCGTGTCGTCCGTCGGCATGGCATGTCGGTTGCGCGGGCTCATCTGCGCCACCTCAACCCCTTCCCGAGCAACCTCGGCGAGGTGCTGCGCAGCTACGACCGCGTCATCGTGCCCGAGATGAACCTCGGCCAGCTCGCGATGCTCCTACGGGCGGCCTACCTCGTGGACATCACGTCCTACACCGCGGTGCGCGGGCTGCCTTTCACCGCCGGCGAACTCGCCGATGTCATCACCGAAGCCGTGCTGGCGTCCAACCCCGCACGCCACTCAGCTGCGACGGAGGCCCAGAAGTGAAGCTCGACCGGCCCGACCTCACCTCCTCAAGCAGCGCGAGTATGCCGTCCGCGCACGGTGCCGCCAGCGCGCACGGCGGGCACGGCGCACTCAGTGGCGCCGCCTTGGTGCCTTCGCTGCAGCCTGGAATCTCGTTGAACCGCAAGGACTTTACGTCCGATCAGGAGGTGCGCTGGTGCCCCGGGTGCGGGGACTACGCGATCCTCGCGACGATGCAGGGGTTCCTGCCCGAGCTCGGACTGCGGCGCGAAAATATCGTGTTTGTGTCGGGGATTGGGTGCTCGTCGCGGTTCCCGTATTACCTCGACACCTACGGTCTGCACTCGATCCACGGCCGGGCGCCGTCGATCGCGACCGGCCTGGTCACCGCCCGCCCAGACCTCTCGGTGTGGGTCATCACCGGTGATGGAGATGCGCTGTCGATTGGTGGCAACCACCTCATCCACGCGCTGCGCCGCAATGTCAACCTCACCATCCTGTTGTTCAACAACGAGATCTATGGGCTGACCAAGGGGCAGTACTCCCCCACGTCGCGTCAGGGCAAGGTCACCAAGTCCTCCCCGCTCGGGTCAGTGGACACACCGTTCAACCCCGTGTCGCTTGCCCTCGGCGCCGAGGCCACCTTTGTCGCGCGGACGATGGACTCCGACCGCGCGCACCTGTCGGCCACCTTGCGTGCCGCCGCGGCTCACCGGGGCTCAGCGCTGGTCGAGATCTACCAAAACTGCCCGATCTTCAACGACGGCGCCTTTGAGGTTCTCAAGGACCGGACCGAAGCGGAGGCTCGGATCTTCCACCTCGTCGACGGCGAGCCCGTGGCTGCCGGTGACCAGGTCGTCGTCCGCGACGATATGGGACACCTGCGCGTGGTCGCGCGCGACGACGCCGACTCGGACCGGATCGTCATTCACGACCCCTCGTCCGAGGACACCTCACTAGCATTCGCCCTCTCCCGCCTGTCGGAGTCGACCCTGTCGCACGTCCCGATGGGGGTCTTCCGGAAGGTGAACCGGCCGGCATACGACGACCTCGTGCGGGCTCAGGTGGACGCTGCGGTCAACCAAGCTGGCGGGCCGGCGAGCGATGCCGACCTCGACGCTTTGCTGGCTGGCCGAGACACCTGGATCGTCGGCGGGTGACCCAGCCCCCTCCAGACACCCCTGCGCAACCCTCAGCCACGTCACCGTCGCTCCCCCACCCCGAGGCAGCGCGCGGCGCGCTCTATGGCCTGGCGGCATACCTGCTGTGGGGTTTCTTCCCGCTTTACTTCCATGCCCTCGGCCCATCCGGCCCGCTGGAGGTCCTGGCGCATCGGATCTTGTGGAGTCTGTTGTTCTGCCTCGTCGTCCTCGTCGTCGGACGGCGGTGGCAGTGGCTGCGTCCGCTGCTGGCTCGACGCAAGCTGCTCCTCGGGCTCACCCTCGCCGCGCTGGTCCTCGCGCTCAATTGGGGGGTCTATGTCGGCGCGGTGATGGCTGGACACACCAGCGAGGCGGCACTTGGCTACTTCCTCAACCCGCTCCTGACGGTCGCGTTGGGTGTCGTCATCCTCGGCGAACCGCTGCGTCGCCTGCAGTGGGTGGCGGTGGGGATCGGTGCCCTCGCGGCGGCATACCTGACGGTTGTCGGCGGGCGAGTGCCGTGGATTGCCCTCACCCTGGCCGTGTCGTTCGCCCTCTACGGGCTCATCAAGAAGCGCGTTGGAGCGAGTTTGCCTGCGCTGCATGGGCTGACGATCGAGACCGCAGCCCTGCTCCCGGTGGCCGGCGTGCTGTTGTGGTTGGTGTCGCACGGAGCCGACCTGGCGAGCACCAGCGGGCAGCAGCAGCCTGGCGCCACCTTCCTCGGCTTTGGTGGCTGGCACACAGCCCTCCTGCTCCTCACCGGCCCAGTGACCGCGATCCCACTGTTGCTGTTCGCATCGGCCGCGCGCCGAGTGCCCCTGGTGACGATCGGGCTATTGCAGTTCATGACGCCGGTGATGCAGCTGCTCTGCAGTCTGATTCTCGGCGAGATCATCACTGCGGCGCGGTGGGTCGGCTTCGGGATCGTGTGGGTCGCGTTGGCTGTGCTGAGCGTCGATTCATGGCGGGCTCGCGGGCAAGGACGCCCGCCGCCAGCCTAGCCGGTCTCGCTCGTGTGGCTTCGTCTAGCCGACGCGGTCGATGACTTGCTCCACGAGGGTCGCCAAGGCGACCCGCGCGTCGCTCGGGGGCAAGCCACTCAGCGCCGCGAGCGCGTCGTCACCGACCTCGCGGGTGCGCGCCTTCGCCTGGGCGAGCGCAGGGTGAGCCCGCAGGAGCGTGAGCGCCTCGTGCACGCCAGCCTCGTCGTGGGCGAGGTCGGCGTCGAGCAGTTCAAGGAGCCGGGCGTCGGCCGGGTCGGCAGGGTTGCTGGAGGCTTTGACATAGAGCACCGCGAGAGTGTCGACGCCTTCGCGGAGGTCGGTGCCCGGTGTCTTGCCGCTGACGCTGCCATCGGACGCGATGTCGATGAGATCGTCGGCGAGCTGGAAGGCCATCCCGAGCCGCTCGCCATAGGTGCGAAGCACCTCAACTTGCTCGGGGCCGCCACCGCCGAACATGGCGCCGTAGCGCGCTGCCGTCGCCACGAGGACACCGGTCTTGTCGGCCAGTACGCGCAGGTAGTAGGCGATCGGGTCGGCGTCAGGAGGGCACGGCAGGGTGTCGCGGATTTGCCCCTCACACAGCCGCACGAAGGTCTGCGCTTGGATGAGGACCGCCTCCGGGCCGAGGCCCGCGATGAGTTCGGACGCCTTACCAAACAGCAAGTCCCCCACCAGGATCGCGGTCGAGTTGTCGTATGCCGCGTTGACACTCGGCACACCACGGCGGACCGCTGCCTCGTCCATGACATCGTCGTGATAGAGCGACGCGAGATGCGTGAGCTCGACCCCGACAGCTGCCGTGATGACCTCGTCGGTGAGTTCGCCACACGCGAGCGCCGCGAGAATCGTCAAAGTCGGCCGGAACCGCTTGCCGCCCGCCGCCAGAAGATGGCCCGAGGCAGCCGAGACGTATGGGTCGTCATGGTCGACGGTATGCCGCAGCAGATCATCGACTCGTGCCATCCCGTCGGCCAACTGCGCCGCCAGCCCCGGGGACACCCCGGGGAGCGTCAACACGCTCGGTGCACTCATGCGGTCGTGATCCCCTGGCTTGGACGGTGATGAGGCAGTTGATCTAGCGGATGAATTGCGAGGCCCGCTCGACCACATCGAGCACAGCCGCCGGAGCCACACCGAGCGTGAGCGTCAGGACCGAGCCGACGGCAATCGTCGCAGTGGTCCACGGCGAAGGCTCGATCACGGCCACGTCATCATCGCTGGCGTCGGTGAAGTACATCAGCACGATGATGCGCGCGTAGACAAAAACCGTCACCGCGCTGCTCAACAGACCAATGAGGACGAGCAAGGTGGACCCGGATGTGTCATTGGCCAAAGCTGGCGCGAAGACCGCGAACTTGGCCGTGAATCCCGACGTCAGCGGGATCCCCGCAAACGCCAACAGGAGGAAGGCGAAGATGCCAGCCGTCCATGGGTGCCGCTTGCCCAGACCAGCCCACTGTGACAAGTGCGTCGCCTCGGACCCGCCAGAGCGGACGAGATTGACGATCGCGAAGGCGGCGATCGTGGTCAGACCGTAGGCCAAGACGTAGAAGAGCGTGCCGCTCAGTCCAGCCTTGGACAGCGCGGTGACACCCACGAGGATGAAACCCGCATGCGCGATGCTGGAGTAGGCCAACAACCGCTTGATGTCGGTCTGCGTCACCGAGAGCACGGCTCCGACGACCATGGTCAATGCGGAGATGATCATGAGCACGGGACGCCAGTCCCACACCGCAAGGTCAACGCCCACGTAGAGGAAGCGCAGGATGGCTCCGAAGGCCGCCGCCTTGGTCGCTGCAGCCATGAAGCCCGTCACGGGGGTCGGAGCGCCTTGGTAGACGTCTGGTGTCCACATGTGGAAGGGCGCGGCACCGACCTTGAAGAGCAACCCGATCGCGACGAGCAGGATGCCCGGCACAAGCAGGCCGGTCAATGCCGAGTCAGGCTGGGCAATCGCTGCAGAGATGTCCGCGAGGTAGACCGACCCGGCATACCCATAGAGCAGCGCCACCCCGAAGAGGAAGAAAGCCGACGAGAAGGCTCCCAAGAGGAAGTACTTCAGCGCCGCCTCCTGGGAGAGGAGGCGACGGCGGCGCGCCAGGCCGCACATGATGTAGAGCGGCAGCGACAGCACCTCAAGGGCGACGAACATCGTGAGCAAGTCCCCGGAAGCGGGGAAGAGCATCATGCCGCCGACCGAGAAGAGGAAGAGCGGGAAGACTTCGGCCGTCAGCGCGCCCCCGCGCACGGCTTCGGTCTCACGGACCGATCCCGGCACGGCAGCCGCCATCGGCGTGAAGGCATCCGCTCCGACGCCGCCGAAACGCTCGCCGAAAGTGAACACGGCAAGGAGCGCGAAGATGAGGACGGTGGCTTGGAGGAAGAGCGCGGGGCCATCGATGACGACCGCGCCCTTGACCAGTCCGGTGTCCACCGACGGCATACCAGCCGTTGCCACGTGGTTCTTGCTTGCGACGGCGGCCAGCGCGAGCATCGCACCGAGCAATGCTGCCACGGTGAGAGACACCTGGACGGTAAAGCGGGATTGGCGCGGCACGAATGCCTCGACCAGGACCCCGATGACGGCGGCCGAGAATACGACGAGAATCGGAAGCAGTGCCCCGAAGTTGATCGTCGCCGGAGTGAACGCAGCCGGTATGCCGGCCAGGACGGCGGTCACTTCGTACTCCCTTCCACGGTGCCAGCCATGGGCCCCGGATCAGTGACCTTGATCGACGAGAAGATCGTCTTTACCGCGGGGTTGACCAGGTCGAGGACAGGCTTGGGGAAGAAGCCCAGCACGAGGAAGAGCGCGATGAGCGGCGCAGCCACCCACTTCTCCCGGGGTGACAGATCCCGGACGTGGTCCAAACCCTCAGGCTTGGGGCCGGTCATGGTGCGCTTGTACATGAGCAGGATGTAGAGGGCCGCCAGGATGATGCCTGTCGTCGCGACGACTGCAACCACCTGGTAGCGCTGGAAGGTGCCCATCAGGACGAGGAACTCGGAGACGAACGACCCGAGACCCGGAAGCGCGATGCACGACAGGCCCGCGATGAGCCAGACACCGGCGAGACCAGGCACGACTCGCTGCCAGCCGCCGTAGGAGTCGATCATCTTGCTGCCGCCGTTGCGTCGCATGAGCATTCCAGCGAAAAGGAAGAGCGCAGCCGTCGAGAAGCCGTGGTTGACCATGTAGAGGCTCGACCCGGCCCAGCTCGTCGTGGTCAGAGCGAAGATCCCGAGGACGATGAAGCCGAAGTGGCTGATCGACGTGAAGGCAATGAGCCGCATCAGGTCCTTCTGGCCGATCGCGAGGAGCGCGCCGTAGACAATCGACACCAACGCGAGGGCTATGACCACCGGAGTCGCCCACCTGCTGGCGCCGGGGAAGAGCTCGAGGCAGAAGCGGATCATCCCGTAGGTGCCAACCTTGTCCAAGACGCCGACGAGCAGCGTGGCAGTGGCCGGACGAGATTCGGCAGCAGCGTCTGGCAGCCAGGTGTGCACCGGCACCATCGGCGCCTTGACCGCAAACGCGATGAAGAACCCGAGGAAAAGCAACCGCTCGGTCGACTCGGTCATCTGCAGGCCCGCGAGCTTGGTGAGCAGGAAGCCGTCGGCCCCGCCCGGGCCTTGCACGTAGAGCGCGATGACCGCCGCGAGCATGATCAATCCACCCGCGAGCGAGAACAGGAGGAACTTCATCGCGGCATACTGCCGACGCGGACCCCCGAACTGGCCGATGAGGAAGTAGACCGGGATGAGCATCGCTTCGAAGAAGACGTAGAAGAGGAACACGTCCGTCGCCGCGAAGACCCCGATCATGAAGGTCTCGAGCACGAGCATGAGCGCGAAGTAGTGCCGCTCGCGTCCCTGCTGCTCTTCGGGCAGGTCACGCCAGGCCGCGAGGAGGCAGATCGGAACGAGGATGACCGACATGAGGATGAGCGACAGCGCGATGCCGTCGACCCCGAGCGCATAGCTCACCCCAAACTGCGGGATCCACGGGTGCTGTTCGACGAGCTGGAACTTTTCAGTGCCGCCAGTGTTGAACTGCAAGGCCGCCGCAACCGCGACGAGCAGCGTCACGACAGAGGCGCCGAGCGCAATCTCCTTGGCGCGCGAGCCGATGCCTGGCACGGCCCAGAGCACAACGGCTCCGAGCAGCGGAATCAGACCGATGACGGTCAGCCAGGGGAACTGGTTCATCACTGCATCACCCACACGGCGCCGAGGATCACGACGACGCCGAGCAGCATCGTCAGGGCATACGAACGAGCAAAGCCGTTCTGGAGCTTGCGGACTCTGGCCGAGGTGCCGCCAACGAGGGCCGCGAGGCCACCGACCGCGCCATCGACACCCTTCTGGTCAGCAAAGACCAAGGCACGCGTGGCGTGGATGCCGGGCCTCATGAGCAGGCCTTCGTTGACTTGGTCCTGGTAGAGGTCGTTGCGGGCGGCCCGTGTGAGCAGGCTGCCGGCCGGTGCGACCTTGGGCACCGCGTCACGCCAGTACTTCATCCAGGCGATCGCCACACCGGTCGCCACGACGGCGAGCGTCAGCACGATGAGCGCCGTGGGGGGGATGACCGGGTGGTGCTCGACCGCTCCCTCACCCTCGTGGCCGCCGACGACCGGGCCAAGCCAGGCCTGGATCGGGGCGACCTTGGCGAACGGCCAGGCGAGGATGAGGCCGAGCAGAGCCGAGCCCATAGCCAGCACGATCATCGGCACCGTCATCAGGCGAGGCGACTCGTGCGGATGCGCATCCTTGGGCCAACGCTTCTGGCCCTGGAAGGTCATGAAGAACAACCGGGACATGTAGAACGCGGTGATGCCCGCGCCGATGAGTGTGGCCATGCCGAAGACCCACGGCCGCCAGCCCTCACCGATGAACGCTGCCTCGATGATCTTGTCCTTGCTCCAGAATCCCGCGAACGGCGGCACCCCCAAGATGGCAAGCCAACCCAAGCCAAACGTGGCCCAGGTGATCTTCATGGCTCCCGAGAGGTTGCCGAAGCCCCGCATGTCGACCTTGTCGTTCATACCGTGCATGACCGACCCTGCGCCGAGGAACATCCCGGCCTTGAAGAACCCATGCGTGAGCAGGTGGAAGATCGCGAAGACATACCCAACCGGCCCGAGCCCCGCGGCCAGCATCATGTAGCCGATCTGACTCATCGTCGAGGCCGCGAGGGCCTTCTTGATGTCGTCCTTCGCGCAACCGACGATCGCTCCGAAGATGAGCGTGATGGCACCAACGATGGCCACAGCAGTCTGCGCCGTCGGGGCCGCGTCGAAGATGACGTGGCTGCGCACGACGAGGTAGACGCCCGCGGTCACCATGGTTGCGGCATGGATGAGGGCCGACACTGGGGTCGGGCCGGCCATCGCGTCGCCGAGCCAGCTCTGCAGCGGGAACTGCGCCGACTTGCCACACGCAGCCAGCAGGAGGAAGAGGCCGATCGCCGTGATCGCGCCCTTATTGGCGTCGCCCAGCGCCGCCACACCAGCGTTGACGGACGCGAAGTCGACCTTCCCAAACTGCCAGAACATCGCCATGATCGCGACACCCATGCCGAGGTCGCCGACGCGGTTGGCGATGAACGCCTTATTTGCCGCGGTCGCGTACGCAGGGTTCCAGTTCCAGAAGCCGATCAGCAGATAGGACGCGAGGCCCACACCTTCCCAGCCGACGTAAAGCAACAGGTAAGAGTCGGCCAGCACGAGCAGCAGCATCGCCGCCACAAAGAGGTTGAGGTAAGCGAAGAACCGGCGCTTGTCCGGGTCGTGCTCCATGTACCCCAGCGAGTAGACGTGGATCAGCGAGCCGACGAAGGTCACGAGGAGCACGAACGACACCGAGAGTGGATCGAGCAGCATCCCGGCGTCGAGTTGGAACGATCCAGCACCGATCCACGAAAACAGCTTGAGGGAGCGCGCGCGGTCGGCATCGGCATACCCGAGGATGTTGAAGAACACACCCAGACCCACGAGGAAAGCGCCCCAGGACAGCCCGGTGGCCAGCAACGGCCCCCACTTGTCGGTGCGGCGGCCGCCGAGGAGGAGCACCGCGGCGCCGAGCAGCGGCAGCGCGACAAGAAGCCACGCGTATGCCGTGATGCCCGAAGCGCCGAGGGCGGCGGTGCCTGGCTCGCCGACCGGCATACCGGTCGCGAGTGCAGACAGCCCCGAGGCGGGGTTGAGGAAGGAAGTCACGTCCGTCGCTCCCTTACAGCTTCAGCAGGTTGGCGTCGTCGACCGAAGCCGAGCGGCGGGCACGGAAGATCGCCATGATGATCGCGAGGCCCACGACGACTTCCGCGGCGGCGACGACCATGACGAACAGGGCAATGACTTGGCCGTCGAGCTGGCCGTGCATTCGGGAGAACGTCACGAAGGCAAGGTTGGCGGAGTTGAGCATGAGCTCGATGCCCATGAACACGATGATCGCGTTGCGCCGCAACAAGACTGTCGCCGCGCCAATCGAGAACAACGCCACCGACAAGTAGATGTAGTTGATCAGGCTCACTTGGCCCTCCCCTCCTCGATCTCGCGCTCGACGCGCTCGTCGATGGCCGAGTATTCGTCGGGGTCCACGATCTGGTCGCGCGCGACGAGCACCCGAGACACCGACAACTCACTCGGGCTGCCGTCGGGCAGGAGCGCAGGTGTGTCGACGGCGTTGGACCGCGCGTAGACACCCGGCGCAGGCAGACCAGCGACATACTTATTGCTCTTGACGCGGGCGGCCGCAAGGTCGCGCTGGGTCGGCTTGGCGCTGAGCCGCTGGCGGTGCGCCAACACCATCGCGCCGAGAGCCGCGGTGATGAGCAACGCCGACGTGAGCTCGAAGACCCACACGTAGTTGCCGAAGATCAGTTGCGCGAGGCCAGAGACATTGCCCGGCGACGCGTTGACCTTGTCGAGCCCAACCGGCTCAGGCAGGACCAGCGACCCGATCGCGAGCACCATGACGAGCGCGAGCCCGGCAGCCACGAGCAGCGAGGCCACGCGGTGCCCACGGATCGTCTCAACGAACGAGTCCGAGGAGTCGACGCCGATGAGCATGAGCACGAAGAGGAAAAGCATCATGACCGCGCCGGTGTAGACGAACACCTGGACGACGCCGAGGAACTCCGCCTGCTGCGCGAGGTAAAGCACGCCGAGGTTGACCATGACGAAGGCCATGCACAAGGCGGAGTGGACGGCCTTGCGGGTGAACAGCAGGCCCATCGCTGCGATCACCATGAGCGGCCCGAGGATCCAGAACAGCAGTGTTTCGCCAGACCCGATCATCGCGGCATCCCTCCTTCGGCCTCCATCTCGGCGGCCTGCGAGCCACCGTCTGCGGCTTCCTGCGCAGCGGCTTCAGCGGCGACATACTCACGCTGAGCGTCGGTGGCCTTGTCGACCTTGCCGAGGTAGTAGTCCCGTTCTTCCATGCCCTCGACCATCGGGTGCGGAGCAGCGACCATGCCTTCGCTCAGCGGAGCCAGCAACTGGTCTTTGGTGAAGATCAGATCGGCCCGGTTGTTGTCGGCCAGTTCATAGAAGTTGGTCATCGTCAACGCACGCGTCGGGCAGGCCTCGATGCACAACCCGCAGAAGATGCACCGCAAGTAGTTGATTTGGTAGACCCGGCCGTAGCGCTCGCCCGGAGAAAAGCGGCCGGTGCCACCCTCGGAGATGGGCGTGTCGTCGTTGCTCGCGCCTTCGACGAGGATCGCGTCCGCGGGGCAGGCCCACGCGCACAACTCGCAGCCGACGCACTTCTCGAGCCCGTCGGGGTGCCGGTTGAGCTGGTGCCGACCGTGGTAGCGCTCCGCCGTGGGGCGCTTCACCTCGGGGTATTCCTCGGTGTAGACCTTGCGGAACATCGTCTCGAAAGTCACCGCGAAGCCAGCAACCGGCTTGTAGGTCGCCTCCCCGAGCGGACCGCCCTTCGGGGTCGGCTCGGGCGCCGAACGGCGCTCCGTCGAGGGCAGGTTGGCGCCCTCCGGGCGCTCGGCGGGCAAGTTGTCAGCCACGGACGTCCTCCTTGGCAGTCAGCGTCGAGGCTTCAACGGCGGGTATGCCGTGTGCCTGGGGCTCGCGCAGGGTCTGGCCCGGCAACGGTGGCACGGGATAGCCCCCTTCGAAGGGGTCAATTTCGGCCGCTCGCACCGGTGCGGCTGCCGCCTTACTCTCCTGAATGCCATCTCTGATCCACGACAACACGAGAGCGAGGACCACGAAGAGCGCACCTATCGCGAGCGCCGCCCAGGTGATCGTGCGGCCGGCCAGCGCCACGCCAGACGTGCCGAACCACCCGTTCTGAGCGCCACGGATAAAAGCGAGGAAGACGACCCACACGATGGTGCCGGGGATGAGCAGCTTCCAGCCGAAGTGCATGAACTGGTCGTAGCGGACCCGAGGAAGGGACCCTCGCAGCCACACGAAGAAGAACATGAAGATCCACATCTTCATCGTGAACCAGAGCAGGCCCCACCAACCGCCGGCCAGCATCCCGTCGCCGATCATCGACAACGGCGGCGGACACTGCCAACCACCGAGGAAGAGGGTGGTGGCGAGCGCGGCGACAGTGAACATGTTGACGTATTCAGCGAGGAAGAACATCGCAAAGCGCATCGAGCCGTATTCGGTGTGGAAGCCACCGACGATTTCGCCTTCACCTTCGGCCAGGTCAAAGGGCAACCGGTTGGTCTCGCCGACCATCGTCACGAGGTAGACGATGAACGACGGGAACGCCGAGATGATGAACCACGGGTTGGTGTCGAAGCCGGTCTGTGAGGCGACGATTTGGCTCGTCGACATCGACCCGCTGTAGAGGAAAATCGCAACGAGCGACAGGCCCATGGCGATTTCGTAGGAGATGACCTGCGCGGTCGACCGCAACCCACCCAGGAGTGGGTAGGTCGAGCCCGAGGACCAACCGGCCATGACGATGCCGTAGACGCCGACAGCGGCAACCGCGAGCACGAGCAGCACCGCGACGGGAGCGTCGGTGAGCTGCAGCGGCGTGCGGTGGCCGAACATCGTGACGTACCCGCCGAGCGGGATGATCCCGAACGAGATAAAGGCCATCGTCGCGGCGATGATCGGGGCCAAGGTGAAGACGACCTTGTCAGCCGCAGCAGGGGTGACGTCTTCCTTGAACATCGACTTCATACCGTCGGCCAAGGTCTGCAGCAACCCGAACGGGCCGTTACGGTTGGGGCCCGGTCGCTGCTGCATCCGACCGATGATGCGCCGTTCGAACCAGATCACGAGCAGGGTCGAGATCAGCAAGTAGACGAAGATGAACAGAGCCTTCACCAACGACAGCCACAGCGGCGTGTCACTGAAGTCGGCGACGGGGTTGTCTGACCCCGACATGACGCCGAACAGGGGAACCATCACTGGGCACCACCCTTCGTGACTGTGACGCGGCTACCGGCGTCGGCGCCCAGCGTCGCGCGGACAGCACTGCCTTCGGAGTTGGTCGGGAGCCAGACGACCCCCGACACCATGTCGTCGGTGACCTTGGCCGGCAAGGTGATAGAGCCGCGCTCGCTCGTGACGGTGACGAGATCTCCGCAGGACACCTCAAGCGCCGCCGCAAGCTTGGGACCCATCCGAACGACCGACTCGACCGCCGTGCCTGCCAGGAACGGCTCACCGTCTTGCAGGCGTCCCTTGTCGAGCAGCGTCGACCACGTGGCGAGGACGACGTCACCATCACCGCTCGGCGGCTCGGGGTGGCCGGCAGCAGGGGGCTCCGCCTTGGCGCCGCTCCAGGGCCCTAACTCCTCGAATTGAGCGTGGATCTGCTCTTGGGTGCGGGTCTCGAGGAAGTGCCCGAGCTCGCCCGCGAGCATGTCCAGGACCCGGTGGTCGCTCATCGCGTTGCTCGCCAGCGCCGCACCGAACTCGCGAGGACGACCCTCCCACGTGAGGAAGGTGCCCGCCTTTTCGGCGTGGCTCGCCACGGGCAGCACAACATCGGCGTATGCCGTGACCGCCGAAGCGCGTACCTCCAGGGACACCACAAAGGGCTTGCCGAACACCGCCTTGGGGTCGGCGATACCGAGGTCGGCCGGGTCGACGCCGCCGATGACGAGAGCATCGATCTCGCCCTTGACCGCCGCGGCGAGGATGCCTGCAGTGTCGCGGCCAGTCTTGGCGGGTAGGTACTCGACCCCCCAAACCTCAGCGACCTCCTTACGGGCATCGAAGTATGCCGTGGGCCGACCTCCGGGCAGCAGCGCGGCAATCGCACCGGCTGCCAGGGCACCGCGTTCACCGGCGCGACGCGGAATCCACGCGAGCTTGGCACCCGTGGCCGAGGCAAGCGTGGCGGCGGCCGCGAAGGCGCCAGGAGACGTCGCCAGGCGTTCACCCACGAGGATGACGCCGTTGCCAGCGCTCAACCCATCGAGGGCCGCTTGACCGGCAGCCGTCGCTGTCAGGTTGCCCAGGGCGTGTGATTCGGCGCCCGGCACTGTCGGAATGAGCTGGCCACCGAGCTTGATCAGGCCACGTGTCGAGAAGGGGGCCACGGCATACACCGCGGTCTTGGTCTTGCGCATGGCCCGCCGCAGGCGGAGAAAAACAATCGGCGACTCTTCTTCGGGCTCGAACCCAACGAGCAGCACTGCGCTGGGAGCGTCAAGGTCGGCATACGAGACGCCGTTGCCCTCCCCCGCTGAGTCGATGCCGGTCGTCACGACCGTCGTGGTGAGGAAGGCGGCTTCCTCGGCCGAGTGCGGCCGCGCGCGGAAGTCGACGTCGTTGGTGCCCAGCGCGACCCGCGCGAACTTGCCGTAGGCGTAGGCGTCTTCGGCGGTGACCCGCCCGCCCGTGAGGACTGCGGCGGCCTTGGCGGCCCGCAGCCCGGCGGCAGCGACTTCGAGCGCCTCGGGCCAGCCGGCGGCGCGCATCGAGCCATCCGCCTCGCGGATCAAGGGGAGTTCGAGTCGGTCTGGGAGAGTGGCGTATTGGAACGCCCAGCGGCCCTTGTCGCAGTTCCACTCGCCGTTGACGGCCGGGTCGTCGATCGCCATGCGGCGCATCACGACACCGCGGCGGTGGTCAGTGCGCAAAGCGCACCCCGAGGCGCAGTGCTCGCACACACTCGGGGTCGACACAAGGTCGAACGGGCGAGAACGGAAGCGGTATGCCGCCCCGGTCAGCGCCCCGACGGGGCAGATCTGGACGGTATTGCCCGAGAAGTAGGACTGGAATGGCTGCTCTTCGTAGATGCCGATTTGCTGCATCGCACCGCGCTCGACGAGGTTGATGAACTTGTCGCCGGCGATCTGGTCGGAGAACCGGGTGCAGCGCTGGCACAGGACGCAGCGCTCACGGTCGAGCAACACCTGGGTGGAGATATTGATCGGCTTGGCAAAGGTGCGTTTGATGTCCGTGAAGCGGCTCGTCGCCCGGCCGTGAGAGAGCGCTTGGTTCTGCAGTGGGCACTCGCCACCCTTGTCACAGACCGGGCAATCGAGCGGGTGGTTGATGAGCAGGAACTCCATAACGCCCTGCTGCGCCTTGTCGGCGACAGGTGACGTCAGCTGGGTGTTGACGACCATGCCCGGGGACACCGTCATCGTGCACGAGGCCTGCGGCTTGGGCATGGGGCGCACGACGCCCTCGCGGTCCGGCATACCGACATCGACGAGGCACTGGCGACACGCGCCGACCGGGTCGAGCGCGGGGTGGTCGCAGAAGCGCGGGATCTCGATCCCGAGTTCTTCGGCGGCCCGGATGACGAGCGTGCCCTTGGGCACCGAGATCTCGCGGCCGTCGATGGTGAGGGTCACCAACTCGGGCCTTGGGGCTTCGGCCGCTCCGGGCGCGGACGATGTGGTCGCGGTCATGCGGACGCGGCCTCCTTCACGTCGAACACTGCCGACGCTGCCGGCGGGAAGAGGGTCGCTGCGGGCGTGTGCATGCCAGCCTCGAACTCCTCACGGAAGTACTTGATCCCGGACGCGATGGGGCTCGTCGCCGCATCGCCGAGGGCGCAGAACGAGCGACCCAAGATGTTGTCGCAGATGTCCTGGAGCTTCTCGATGTCGCCTTCTTGGCCGTGGCCGTGCTCCAGGCGCTCCATGATCTGCTTGAGCCACCACGTGCCCTCGCGGCATGGGGTGCATTTGCCGCAGGATTCGTGGGCGTAGAAGTCGGTCCAGCGCGCCACCGCCCGGACCACCGAGACGGTCTCGTCAAAGACCTGCAAGGCGCGGGTGCCGAGCATGGAGCCTTCGGCTGCGACCGAGTCGAAGTCGAGTGGGACGTCGAGGTGCTGCTCGGTGAAGATCGGCGTCGATGACCCACCGGGAGTCCAGAACTTGATCCGGTGGCCCTTGCGGATGCCACCGGCGAGGTCGATGAGCTCGCGCATCGTGATGCCGAGCGGGGCTTCGAACTGGCCGGGGTTGGTGACGTGGCCAGAGAGGCTGAAGATGCCGAACCCGGTCGACTTCTGGGTGCCCATTTCCTTGAACCAGTCGGCACCCTCGGTGATGATGCTCGGCACCGAGGCGATGGTCTCGACGTTGTTGACCGAGGTCGGCCGGGCATAAAGGCCAGCGGCGCCAGGGAACGGTGGCTTGAGGCGGGGTTGTCCGCGGCGGCCCTCGAGCGAGTCGAGCAGCGCGGTCTCTTCACCGCAGATGTAAGCGCCGGCGCCCGCGTGCGGGGTGACCTGCAAGGTGATGCCTCGGCCGAAAACGTCCGCGCCAAGGTAACCAGCGGCAGTGGCCTCTTCGACGGCGTGCAAGAGCCGACGGTAGACGTGGACGACCTCACCACGCAGGTAGATGAAGGCATGGTCAGAGCCCATGGCGTACTGCGAGATCGCCGCGCCCTCGATGAGGACGTGCGGGTTGGCCATCATGAGCGGGATGTCCTTGCAGGTGCCCGGCTCCGACTCGTCAGCGTTGACGACGAGATAGCGGGGGCCGCCGTCGGGTGGCGACATGAAGGACCACTTCATGCCGGCGGGGAAGCCAGCGCCACCACGGCCACGGATGGCCGAGTCTTTGACCATCGCGAGCACGTCAGCGGCCGGCATGGAGAGCGCCTTGCGGAGGGCGGCATACCCGCCGTGCTCTTCGTAGGTCGCGAGCGACCAGGACCGGTCGGCGTCCCAGTGGGCCGACAGAACAGGGGTCAGGGGCGTCGTCACTGGGCGGCCTCCTTGCCCTTGAGGCCACCAGGTCGGTCGGCCGAGGAGTGCTCATCACCGGGAGCAGGGGCGGCTCCTGCGGAGCCTGCTGTCGCATCGGGCGTGGTGTCGCCGCCCTCAGCCGCAGCGGGCTTGGGGGCCGTCCACCCACGTTCTTTGGCGATCTTGAGTCCGAGGAGAGTTGCTGGGCCAGCGCCCACACCCTCGTCGGCGCGACCGTCGTGGAACCCCGCGAGCACGCGTGAGACCTCTTTGAAGGTGCAGACCTTGGCAGCACCGCGGGTCGGCGTGACGTCCTTGCCTGCGCGCAGGTCATCGACGAGCGCGATCGTCGACTCGGGCGTCTGGTTGTCGAAGAACTCCCAGTTGGTCATGACGACCGGGGCATAGTCGCAGGCGGCGTTGCACTCGATCCGCTCGAGGGTGACCAAGCCGTCGGCCGTGGTCTCGTCGTGGCCGACCCCGAGGTGCTCAGAGACGGCATCCCAGATGAGGTCGCCGCCCATGATCGCGCACAGGGTATTGGTGCAGACACCGACGGTGTATTCGCCGTTGGGGTGACGCTTGTACTGCGTGTAGAAGGTCGCGACCCCACTCACGTCAGCGGTAGTGAGGTCGAGGACCTCGGCGCAGAAGCGGATGCCACGCCCAGAGACATAGCCGTCGACGCTCTGCACGAGGTGCAACAGCGGCAGCAACGCCGACCGCTTCTGCGGATAGCGCGCGACGATCTCTTCGGCGTCGGCGTGCAGGTGCCGGAGGGTGTCGGCGTCGTAGGGCGCCTTGCTCTCTTCGCTGACGTGCAGGTGACCGGAGGCGTTCGTGCCTGCCATTTAGCGGTCCACCCCTCCCATAACAGGGTCGATTGAGGCGACCGCGACGATGACATCGGCCACCTGGCCGCCTTCGCACATGAGCGAGGTGGCCTGCAGGTTGTTGAACGACGGGTCACGGAAGTGGGCACGGTAGGGACGAGTCCCCCCATCAGAAACCAGATGGCAGCCGAGCTCGCCCTTGGCACTCTCGACAGCGACATAGACCTGGCCGGGCGGCACGCGGAAGCCCTCGGTCACGAGCTTGAAGTGGTGGATCAGGGCCTCCATGGAGTCGCCCATGATCTCCTTGATGTGCTCTTTGCTGTTGCCCATTCCGTCAGAACCGACCTTGAGCTGTGCCGGCCAGGCGATCTTCTTGTCGGCGACCATCACCGGCTGGCCCATGCTGGCCTCGATCCGGTCGGTGGCCTGCTCGATGATCCGCAGCGATTGGTACATCTCGTCGAGGCGGATGCGTAGGCGTCCGTAGGCGTCGCACGTGTCGCGGGTGATGACCTCGAAGTCGTAGGTCTCGTAACCGCAGTACGGAGTGGCCTTGCGCAGGTCGTGCGGCAACCCCGCCGAGCGCAGCACCGGCCCGGTGATGCCGAGCGCCATGCAGCCGGTGAGGTCGAGGATGCCGACGTCGACCATGCGGCCCTTGACGATCGGCGCCTCGTTGACCAGCAACTCCAGCTCACGGATGCCGCGGCGGATCTCGGGGACCATCTCGCGGATGAGGTCGATCGCCTTCTGCTCGACATCTTGAGCCACACCGCCAGGGCGGATGTAGGCATTGTTCATGCGAAGTCCGGTGATCTCTTCGATGATTCGGAAGATGCGCTCGCGCTCGCGGAAGCCCACGGTCATGACCGTCGTGGCACCCATCTCCATACCGCCGGTGCCAATGCACACGAGGTGGGACGAAACCCGGGTCAACTCCATCATCAGAACGCGAATATCGCTGGCGCGCTGCGGAATATCGTCGGTGACCCCGAGCAGCTTCTCAATCGCCAAGCAGTATGCCGTCTCTTGGAACATCGGCGTGAGGTAGTCCATGCGGGTGCAGAAGGTCACGCCCTGGACCCAGGTGCGGAACTCCATGTTCTTCTCAATACCGGTGTGGAGATAGCCGATCCCTGCGCGGGTTTCGGTCACCGTCTCGCCGTCGAGTTCGAGGATCAGCCGAAGGACGCCGTGGGTTGAGGGGTGCTGCGGCCCCATGTTGACGACGATGCGCTCCTCGTGCAGCGCGGTCGCCTCGTCGACGAGGTCGTCCCAGTCGCCGCCGGAGACGTGCATGGTCGTGGCGTCGACGTCCTCGTCGGCGCCACTGGTGGCATAGGCAGCGCCGTGGTCGGCGCTGCGGGTCGTGTCGGCAGCCATTAGTTGAAGGCCCTCCGCTCGTCGGCCGGGGGAACGGTGGCGCCCTTGTATTCGACGGGCACACCACCGAGCGGGTAATCCTTGCGCTGAGGGTGGCCGGGCCAGTCGTCGGGCATGAGGATGCGCGTCAACGCTGGGTGGCCGTCGAAGATGATGCCGAACATGTCCCACGTCTCGCGCTCGTGCCACGTGTTGGCGGGATAGGTCTCGACGATCGACGGGATGTGCGGGTCGGCGTCGGGGCAGCTGACTTCGACGCGAATCCGCTTGCTGCCATTGGTGACTGACAGGAAGTGATAGACCGCGTGCAGCTCCGCGCCGGCGAGCTCGGGGTAATGCACACCCGAGACACCCATGCACATCTCGAACCGCAGCGGGGCGTCGTCACGCAAGGTGCGCGCCACGACGAGCAGGTGCTCGCGGGCGACGTGGATGGTGAGCTCGCCGCGGTCCACGACGACCATGGGGACGGCCTCGGCGTATGCCGTGCCGCGGGCTTCCAGCCCAGCCTCCAGCGCGTCGATGCAGGCGTCGAACCAGCCGCCATAGGGCCGCGCGGAGGCCCCCGGGAACTCGATCGGCACCCGCAAGCCGCCGTAACCGGTCGTGTCCTGGCCCTTGGTGGCACCGAACATGCCGCGACGCTCGCCGATAACCACGGGCTGACCCGGGGAGTCGGGGGCAATCTCGGCCTCGCCGACGGAGTTGCCGCCGGTCTGCTGGGCCTTGGTGAGGTCCGTGCTCATGAGAGCAACCCCTTCATGAGAATCGTCGGAGTTGCCTGCAGCGCAGCCGCTTCGGCGGCCTTGGCGGCCTCGACGCGGTTGACGCCCAACGGCATACTCTGGATTTGCTCGTGGAGTTTGATGATCGCGTTGAGGAGCATCTGCGGCCGCGGCGGGCACCCAGGCAAGTAGATATCGACCGGGATGATGTGGTCGACGCCCTGGACGATCGCGTAGTTGTTGAACATGCCGCCCGAGCTCGCGCACACGCCCATCGAGATGACCCACTTGGGGTTGGGCATCTGGTCATAGACCTGGCGGACGACCGGCGCCATCTTCTGCGACACCCGGCCCGCGACGATCATGAGGTCGGCCTGGCGTGGGGTCGCGGAGAACCGCTCCATGCCAAAGCGCGCAATGTCGTAGTCCGGCGTGCCGACCGCCATCATCTCGATCGCGCAGCACGCCAACCCAAAGGTTGCCGGCCACATCGAGGCTTTGCGCATATAGCCGGCAAGGGCTTCGACGGTCGACAGGAGGATGCCTGCGGGGAGCTTCTCTTCAAGGCCCATGGGGCGTCCTTCCTTAGTCCCACTCGAGTCCGCCGCGGCGCCACACATAGGCGTACGCGACGAAGACGGTGACGATGAACAGGATCATTTCGACGAGCGCAAACAGCCCGAGCGCGTTGAAGGCCACCGCGAACGGATAGAGGAACAGCGACTCGACGTCGAAAATGATGAACATCATGGCGATGAGGTAGTACTTGACCGGGACCCGGCCGCCACCCGATGCCTGCGGAGTGGGCTGAATGCCGCACTCGTAGGCTTCCATTTTGGCGCGGTTGTAGCGCTTGGGGCCGACGATGAGCGACGCGCCCACGGACACCAGCGCGAACGCCAGGCCCAGGCCCATCATGAACAACAGCGGAACGTAGGACTCGGTCATCCCGTCGCTCCCCTTTCGGTGGTGGTCAGGCTGCTGCCGGTCGTGCCGGCGGGGTCAGATTCCGGGCCGGGCAGGCACGCCGGACCCCATCCTAGGGGGACGTTGATCGGAGTCTTCATCAGGCGTCGGGAACGATCCGGGAGAGGGCGCGAATCAGCCGATCGTCGGCCCGACCGCCGTGTGCCTCAGGCAAGTTGGCCATGATCTTGAGCAGGAACGGCATGAGCGAGGTCCGCGGCAAACCGTACTTCGTTGCGAGGCGCATCACCTCTGGGTTGCCGATGGCGCGGGCGAACCACCGTCCCAGCGTGAAGTAGCCGCCCAGCTCGTCTTTGACGATTTTGGGGTATGCCGCGAGCGCGCGTTCGCGAGCCGCGTCGTCGCGTCGCCGGAGGGCTTGGGAGATGACGTCGGCGCTGAGCCGGCCGGCTTCCAAGGCGTAGTCGATGCCCTCGCCGTTGAAGGGGTTGACCATCCCCGCAGCATCGCCGACGAGGAACAGGCCATCGGCATACACGGGGGTGCGGTTGAAGCCCATGGGGAGGGCTGCGCCGCGGATGGGGCCGGCCGAGGTGTCGAGTTCGAGGTGCCAGGTGTCGGAGATGCTGTCGACCCAGCGGCGCATGACGTCCTTGTAGTCGGTCTTGCCGAACGCGCTGGAGGTGTCGAGAATCCCCAAACCCACGTTGGTGCGGCCGTCTTCGAGCGGGAAGAGCCAGCCGTAGCCCGGCATGAGCATGCGCTCGCCAGCGTCGTCGGTCGTCCACAGCTCCAGATGCGACTCGAGATAGTCGTCGCGTTTGGGGGTGTGGTAGTAGGCCCGCACGGCCACGCCCATGACCCGGTCTTCGCGTTTATGCCGCCCGACGGCGGTGGCGAGGCGCGATGACACCCCGTCAGCGGCGACAACCACCGGCGCGCGGTAGGCGACCTGCTCCCCCGTGGCTCGGCCGCGTTCGTCGAGGAGCTTGGCGCTCACGCCGACAACTCGACCCGTGCGGTCGTCGAGGATGGGCGCGGTGACACTGGTCCGCTCGTGGAGTTGCGCACCGCGCGCCTGCGCGTGCCGAGCGAGCGTCTCGTCGAGTTGCGCGCGGGTGCGCACGAGGCCATACCCCGGGAAGGTGCCGTTGTCGGGCCAGTCGAGGGTGAGCGTGTGACCGCCGCCGAGGATGCGCAGGCCGCGTGTGCGAGCCCAACCGGTGGTGTCGATGCCGAGCCGGATGAGTTCTTTGACCGCGCGTGGAGTCAGCCCGTCGCCGCAGATCTTGTCGCGGGGGAAGGTTGCCTTCTCGATGAGGGCGACGTCCAGGCCGTGGTTGGCGAGGTATGCGGCCGTGGCCGATCCGCCCGGCCCCGCGCCGACGACAATGACGTCGGCGTGCTCAGCCCGGACTGCGGCAGAGCTCTCCGGTGCGCTGGTCACTCTCGTTGCTTCCCATCGAGGCGCTTGTGAAGGATTGCACTAACTACGACAGCTTACCCATTGGCTCGCGAGCTATCGGTGTCTATCGGTGTCTTTCAGGGTCAAGCAAGGTCTATCGCGTCGCACGGTGCAGCGCGACGATACCCCCAGAAAGGTTGCGCCACTGCACATCACGCCACCCCGCTGCCGTCACGCGAGTGGCGAGCGCCCGTTGGTCGGGCCATGCGCGGATCGACTCGGCCAGGTAAACGTAGGACTCCGGGTTAGATGCGGTGCGGCGCGCGATCGTCGGCAGGGCTCGCAAGACGACATCGGTGTATGCCGTCCGCAGCGGCCCCCACACCGGCTGGCTGAATTCGCAGACCACGAGCCGCCCACCTGGCTTGGTTACGCGTGCGAACTCCCGCAGCGCAACCTCGATATCAACAACATTGCGCAAACCGAACGACATGGTTACGGCGTCGAAGCTGGCGTCGGCGAACGGCAGGGTGGTGGCGTCGGCAGCAGTGAAGGGCAAGCTGGCGTTTCGTCGGTGCCCGACCCGCAGCATCCCGAGGGAAAAGTCAGCGGGCACCACGTGCGCGCCAGCTGCCGCAAAGGGCTCGGAGCTCGTGCCCGTCCCAGCAGCGATGTCGAGGACGATCTCGCCGGGCTTGGCGGCCACGGCATACGTCGTGGCGCGGCGCCACAAGCGGTCGATGCCAGCGGTGAGGACGTCGTTGGTGAGGTCGTATTTTTCGGCCACCGTGTCGAACATCGAGGCCACCTCGTGGGGTGCCTTGTCCAAGTCCGCCCGTGTCATGGGCAACATCCTGCCAGGGGTTGGCGACCCCCATGACGGCGCCGACGTAGCATGTCTGGCGATGTCTTCCCTTCCGCTTGGCCATCCCGGCAGCGCGACGGCCCCTGGTGAGCCAGCGGGAACGCCGCTCATTGTGCGCACCGTGGAAATCGCCAACCCGGGTGCGCTGCTGCGGCTGTTGCCGGCAGCAGGGCCGGATGCGATCGCCTCGTGGGTTCGCCGCGGCGAGGGCGTAGTGGGCTGGGGTCAGGCAGCGACATTCACAACGAGGGGTGCTGACCGCTTCCACGCCGCCGATGAGTGGTGGCGTGCGACTGCGGCGAGTGCGGTGATTCGCGACGAGGTGCGGCTGCCCGGCACCGGTCCAGTGTGCTTCGGCACCTTCCCCTTCGCGGACGAGTCGACATCGACCGCACGCCTCGTGGTCCCCGAGGTCATCGTCGGCCATCGCGCTGGTCGCTGGTGGGTGACCACAGCGGGGACCACGCTCGCGGTCAGTCCCGCCGTCCATGTGCAGCAGCCGCCACTTCCCCCGGTGGGCGTGACCTTCGCCGATGGCGCCCTCTCCAGCGCGCAGTGGGCGGCGCGGGTGAGCGAAGCGGTGGCGCGGATTACCGCTGGGCAGCTCGACAAGGTGGTGCTCGCCCGTGACTTGCTCGTGGGTGCCCTTGAGCCGGTCGACCCGCGCTGGATCCTCGAAGCCCTCGCCGAGCGCTACGACAACACGTGGGTGTTCGCCGTTGACGGCATCGTCGGTGCGACCCCTGAACTCCTCGTCCGTCGCGAGCGCGGCTTGGTCACCTCTCGCGTCCTCGCCGGCACGATCCGCCGCACGGGCAATGACGCCAAGGACCTCACCCTCGCGGCCTCGCTTGCGCGCTCCAGCAAAGACCTCGAGGAGCACGAGTATGCCGTCCGCTCTGTTGCCGAAGCGCTCACGCCCCACTGTTCGTCGACGAACGTCCCCGAGTCGCCCTTCGTGCTGCACCTGCCCAATGTCATGCACCTAGCCACGGATGTGACCGGGGTGGCTTCCGACACGACGACCGCGCTCACGCTCGCGGCCGCCCTGCACCCGTCGGCGGCGGTCGGTGGCACTCCCACCGAGACCGCAGTGCGGGTCATCGCCGAGCTCGAAGGAATGGACCGCGGCCGGTATGCCGGTCCGGTCGGCTGGAGCGACGCGTCCGGTGACGGTGAGTGGGGTATCGCTTTGAGGTCTGGCGCGTACGAGCCGGGTGATCCGCGGCAACTGCGGATCTTCGCTGGGTGCGGGATCGTTGCCGGCTCGGACCCGGACTCGGAAGTCGCTGAAGCTGACGCGAAGTTCGTCCCCATGCGTGACGCCCTCAGCGGCCGTTGACATGTCGCGCGTGCTGGGAGATACCCCAGGAGAGCTAGGTGTCACGTCACACGACCGAGCGGTGGCGGTCCTACGTGCCCTGATCAAAGCGGGGATGCGTGAGGTCGTCCTCGCGCCTGGGTCCCGATCTGCTCCTCTCGCCCTCGCCGCGCACGCAGCGGAGATCGCGGGCGCGCTCCGGCTCCACGTCAGGATCGATGAGCGCACCGCCGGCTTCCTCGCGCTCGGGCTGGCTATCGGGTCGCGCCGCCCGGTAGCCGTCGTCACAACGTCGGGCACTGCGGTCGGTAATCTCGTGCCCGCGGTGATGGAGGCGCATCACTCTGGGCGCCCTCTGGTCGTGATCTCGGCAGATCGGCCCGCGGAGTTGCGCGGGACCGGCGCCAACCAAACGACCTGGCAGACAGGGATTTTCGGGCGTTTCGCGCCGTGCGTGGACCTCGCCGCGACGTTGGGTCCAGACGCGACGGCTGACGCGGTCACCCACGTGATGGGTCCGGAAAGCCCGCGCGGCCCGGTCCACCTCAATGTCCAGTTCGACTCGCCGCTCCTCCCCAAGCCGGGTATGCCGTGGTGGTCAGCAGCCCGTTCGGCGTCCACGCCCGAGTCCACCCAAACGGGCGAGGGGGTTCAAGTCACCCACCGCCCTCCGACGCTGGAGCGGGGGCCGCGCACGGTCGTCGTTGCTGGCGACGAGGCTGGCCCGGCAGCAAGGGCGCTCGCGGAAGCCGGCGGCTGGCCGCTCCTGGCCGAGCCGACCTCGGGCGCGCGGGTTGGTGACCACGCGATTCGTGCCTACCGCATCCTCTTGGGCGGCCCGCTCGCCACCGAGATCGAGCGGGTGATCGTCGTCGGGCACCCGACCCTCTCGCGACCCCAGACCGCGCTGCTGACCCGCGACGACGTCGAGCTCATCGCCATCCGCGGACCAGGCGGCGTCGCGACCGACCCAGCGGGCCGCGCCGCCGTGGTCGACGTCGTCCCTGAGGTGACTGCCGAAGGAGCCAGTGATCCCGCGGAAGTGGCGTGGCTGCTGAAGTGGCGAGCCCTCGATACGCAGGTGTGTCAGGGCCTCGACGCGCTGGTCGAGGCCCTGCCCGAACTCGATGCCCTCCAGGTCGCCGCGGTGGTCGGGCGCGCCGAGACCGAGGGCGCAGAGAGCGCCACGCTGTTCGTCGGCTCCTCTAACCCGATCCGGGACCTCGACCTGATGCTGCCGGTGGGCCGGGTGGGAGGGCGTCGCTTCGTCGTCGCCAACCGCGGCCTCGCCGGTATCGACGGCTCCGTCTCCACTGCTATCGGGGTAGCCCTCACCCGGCCTCCTCGGGATGGTGGCCGATCCGTGGCTCTGCTCGGGGATGTCACTTTCCTGCACGACACCACTGGCCTCGCGATCGGACCGCACGAACCACGGCCAGACCTCACCGTCATCGTCGTCAACGACAACGGAGGGTCGATCTTCAGCCTGCTGGAGCAGGGCAGCCCGGAGTATGCCGCGAGCTTCGAGCGGGTGTTCGCAACCCCGCACGGCGTCGACCTGAGCGCGCTCTGCCAGGCGGGTGGCACGGCATACCGGTGCGTGCGCACGCGCGCTGAGCTGGCCGCGGCACTCGCGGATCCCTCGCCTGGCTTGCGTGTCGTCGAAGCCCGGGTGAGCCGCGACGCGCGGCGCGCGACCGCCGTGGCGATCGCTGCGCTCAGCCGCATAGGCGAGGATGACCCCATGTCTGGAGCCTCGCCGTGACCGCGTCGGACGGTGAACCTGAGGGCGCTGGGGGCGCTGGGGGCGCTGGGATCACCGGAGCGAGCGATGGGAGTCGGATCGGCCGTGCGAGCGCCGTCATGGCGGCGGGAGGGCTCGCTTCCCGCGTGCTCGGGGTGCTGCGGCAGTCGCTCATCGCGGTTGCGATCGGGCAAGGACTCGTCGCGAACGCGTTCACGACCGCCAACAACCTGCCCAATGTCATTTACCTCGTCATCGCGGGCGGCGTCCTCAACTCGGTGCTGATACCGCAACTGGTCAAGGCATCGCGCGCGGCCGATGGTGGGCGGGATTACACCGATCGGCTCATCACCATCACGGTGATGGGCTTCATCGTCATCACCGTGCTCGCGACGAGCGCCGCCGCGCTCCTGGTGAAGATGTATGCCGCGTCGCTGACCGGCAGCTTGTTCGAGCTTGCCGTGTTCTTCGCCGTGATCACGCTCCCGCAGATCTTCTTCTACGGGATGTACGGCCTGCTCGGGCAGGTGCTCAATGCCCGTGGCCAGTTCGCGGCGTTCGGGTGGGCGCCCGCCGCGGCGAATTTGGTCGCGATCGCAGGGCTCCTGAGCTTCATGCGGCTCTTCCAAGGGCACGTCACTGCCGCAGAGTGGACGCCCGCGATGGTCTGGTGGTTTGCCGGGACGCCGACCCTGTCGATCGTGGTGCAGGCCCTGATCCTCATAGTTCCGTTGTGGCGCAGCGGTTTTCGTTGGCGTCCCCGGTTTGGTGTGCGTGGGGTGGGGCTTGGCACGACGTCTCGGATGGCAGGGTGGGCGCTCGCATCACTGTTGGTCGCCCAACTCGGCTATGTGCTGACCTCGCAGTTGTTGTGGCGAGCCACCGGCTCGGACGAAATGCGCGCTCAGGGTGCGGGATTCGTTGCTGGAAACGCCATTTGGGCCAACGCGATCCTCGTGTTCATGGTGCCGCACGGCCTGGTCACGGTGTCGCTGTTGACTGCGATGTATCCCCGCATCTCGGCCGCCGTTCACGACCGCGACCTGGCGAGCTTGCGCAGCGACTATGTCCGCGGACTGACGATGCCCGCTGCCATCACGCTGCCGTTCTCGGTCGCCTTCATCGTTTTCGCGCTGCCGATCATGGGCCTGCTCTACTCCAGCCGCGACCCTGCCGAGGTGCCCGCCGCCGCCATGGCGCTCGCCTTCGTCGCGATGGGCATCATGCCGTTCGGGGTCGAGACCCTCAACCAGCGCTATTTCTACGCCTACGAAACCGGCCCTATCGCGCTCGGTGAGCAACTCATCGTGACGGGCACGGCGGCCTCGATCTCGCTCACGTCCCTCCTCGCTCCCCCGCAATGGGCGGCCCCGATCATCGGGTGTGGCCTCGTCGTCGGCAACATCCTCGCCTCCGCGTTCGGGATGTGGCGGCTGCGCCTGCGGATCGGCGACTACGACGCGCGCGGTGTGCTTGTGGCGTGGGGCAAGATGCTGCTCGCCGCGATCGGTGCCGGGTTGGTGGCCTGGGTGCCGGTCATCGCACTCACGGGCGCGACCGCGACCTGGGGCCGCATGGGGTATGCCGTGACGCTCCTCATCGCGGGCGTGATGTTCGCCACGGTGTATTGGATGGTCTCGACGTGGCTGCAGATCACTCAGGTCGACTCCTACCTGGCCGCCATCATCGGCAAGCTCGACCGCCGACCAGCGGGTCGTCACCGCCCCCGTGGCGGAGACTCGTAGTGGCTTGATCCGCCTAAGACCCGACTAACGCTTGACGAAGTATTCGTCGTACCAGACGAGGAAGCAGTAGACCGTCCAGATCTTCTTCATGTTGGCAGCGCCCGCACGGTGCTCATCCAGGAGCGCGAGGATGGCCTCCTGATTGAAGAATCGCCCCGCGATGGGGGCCTCGAAGGCCGCCTTGACTTGCCCGTAGAACTCGTCCTGACGCAGCCAGTCGTTGAGCGGCACGGGAAAGCCGAGCTTCGGTTTGTTGGCCGTCGCTGCCGGGAGTTCGCGCATCGCGGCTAGGCGCAATGCGGCCTTGGTCGAGTGTTTCTGAACGCGGTACTTCGTGGGGATGGCCAGCGCGACCTTGAGGACTTCTTTGTCCAAAAACGGCACCCGCAACTCCAACGAGGCAGCCATCGACATCTTGTCGGCCTTGAGCAGGATGTCGTGCAGCAGCCAGGTGTAGAGGTCCGCGTATTGCATCTTGGTGATGTCGTCGTGACCAGCGACCTTGTCGAAATACGGCTTGGTGTACGCCGCGGGGAGCTCCGAGGGGATCGCGCGGGCAAGGTAGCGGCCACGTTCTTCGGGCGTGAAGTTATAGGTATGCCGGAAGAAGCGAGACTCGATCGGCTCGGCAGCCCGCATGAGGAAGCGGCGGCCGGGGACGCGCGGCATACGGGCTGCGAGGCGACCGAGTGCGCGGCGGACGGGTGCCGGTGCGACGCGCTGGTAGGGCTGGTAGCTGAGGGGCTCGACGTAGCTGTTGTAGCCGCCGAAGAGTTCGTCGGCGCCTTCCCCGCTCAGGACCACCTTGACGTCTTGCGCGGCCCGTTGGGCGAGGAAGTAGAGCGGGACGGCGGACGGATTGGGGAGGGGTTCGTCCATGTGGTATTGGATGGCGCCAATGGCCCCGAAGTAGTCGGCCGCCGAGATCTTCGTCGAAATGTTGTCAACGCCGATGAGCGCCGAGAAGTCCTGGGCGTAACGCAGCTCGGAGTACTTCTCCTCGTCATAGCCGATCGAGAAGGTGCGCACATCCTGGATCTTGTGCAGCTCGTTGGTGGCGTAGCTCGAGTCGACGCCCGACGACAAGAAGCACCCCACCTCGACGTCGGCGATCTTGTGCGCCTTAACCGACGCCGTAAACGTCTCAGCGATCCGGTCGACCCACTCGTCCATCGTCGGCCCGTTGTCGGGCCGGTAGTCGTAGTCGAAGTACTTGCGCAGGGTCAGCTGGCCGTCGCGGTAGGTGAAGCATTCCCCGGCATACAGCTTGAAGACATCGACGAACATCGTTTCCCGCGTGGGGATGTATTCGAAGCAGAGGTAGTCGGGCAGGCGGTCTTCGTTGACTGCTTTGACGAAGTTGGGATGGGGCAGGAAGGACTTGATCTCCGAGCCGAAGAGGAACTGACCGCTGCCGGTGTAGTAGTAGAACGGCTTGATCCCGAAGATGTCGCGGGCGCCGAAAAGTTCCCGTCGCTCGGTGTCCCAGATGACGAAGGCGAACATGCCACGCACGCGGTCGAGGACGCCGTCGCCCCACTCCTCATAGCCGTGCAAGACGACCTCCGAGTCAGTGTGGGTGCGGAACTCGTGACCTGCGGCGATGAGTTCCGCACGCAAGTCGAGGTAGTTGTAGATCTCGCCGTTGAAGACGAGCACCTTGGTGTTGTCCTCGTTGTAAAGCGGTTGCCCGCCGCCTTCGAGGTCGATGATCGACAGCCGGCGGAAGCCCAACGCGACCCCGTCACCCACGAAGTAGTCGTCTTGATCCGGACCGCGATGGACGATCGTGTCGGCCATGGTGCGGATCGTCGCAGCGTGGTCGAAATCGTCGCCAGGGTTGCTGATGTAACCCACCCAGCCACACACGGCATACCTCCTAATGCTCGTCGCGCAGGGTCTTGCCGCTGGCGCGGATGGTGGCCCGCGCGAGGGCATCGAGCGAGTCCACGATGTCCGGGTCTTGGATATCGAGGTCGTGATAGATCATCGACAACTCCGTGCAGCCCAGCACAATCACGTCACAGCCGAGCTGGCGAAGATGCTCGATCGGTGCGCGGAAGGCGGACTCTGTCACCGGGCGCCCGGCCTTGACGCCGTCGTAAATCATCTCCATGACCGCGGCTTGGACCTGTGGCTCTGGCAGGATGCAGGTCAGCCCGGCCGCATCGCACCAGCGTTCATAGGTGCCCGCGCGCACCGTGCCGTCCGTGGCGAGGACGCCCACCGTTTGCGCTCCGGGCACGCGCTGCTGCGACCAGACCACGGTCTCTTCGACGATATTGAGGAAAGGCACGGTGACCGCCTCGGCGAGTGCGTCGTAGAAGTGATGCGCGGTGTTACACGGCATCGCGATAAAGCTCGCGCCGCTGGACTCCAGGGCGCGTGCGGCGGCGATCATGTGCGGCAGCGGGTTGTCGTCACTCGCCCCGACCAGGTATGCCGTGCGGTCAGGAATGCTCCCTTGGTTCCACACGATCATGTCAACGTGGTCTTGATCGGTGAGCGAGTAGGTATTCGATAGGACGCTACTCATGAAGTAGACCGTGGCCATCGGGCCGAGGCCACCCAGGACGCCTGCGAGCGGTTTCGACACTAGGGGCGACCGAGGTATCGGTAGAACTTCTTGACCTGATTGAGCCCGTATGCCGCGAGGTAGGCCCGACGCTTGAGGGACAAGTCCGGCTTGTAGAGCTGTGGGTCGCTCCAGCGCCCGGCCTTGAAGAGGGCGAGAGCCTTCGCGCGCAGCTGCGGGTCGCGGACGAAGGTCTTGATGACGTATTTGGGGACGAAGGTAAACAGGTGCTCGCCCCGGGAGATGACCAACCCGTCCATCGGCTCCTGACGGATCAGATCGCGCACCAACCACTCAGAAACATTGTGTCCGGCACCGGTGACGTAATAGTTGCTCCGGCCCAGGCGGACGTTGATTTCGAAAAATTTGAAGGAGCCGTCTCGGGGGTCGTATTTGAGGTCGAAGTTCGAGAAACCCGTGTAGCCGACATCCTCGAGGAACCGCTTGGCTTGGTGGACGATCTCGTCCTCGGACGTGCTGATGATCGCGCACGGATTGCCGATGGCGGAGGGCACGTGTTCTTCGAGCAGGGTGTGGCCGACGCTGCCAAATCTGACCTTGGCGTCCCGGTCGGAGTAACACGTCAGAACCCGCATGTTGGTGTCGTCGCCGGGGATAAATTCCTGGATCAGGAATTTATAGTCATAGCTGCTGGTCGCGAGGTTGGCGAGCATGGTCTCCAGCTCATCCCGCGAGTTGAGGATAAAGACCTTCTTCTTCCCCGGGAACTCGGCGTAGTGGTAGAGCGCGGAGCTCGCCGGTTTAGCCACAATCGGGTAGGTGAAGTCGTAGTCCGGTAGCTCCCGGGTGGTGCAGTCGTAGACCACGGTGCGCGGGTAGGGGATGTCGAGTCGATCGAGGATGGCGTAGAACTGGTCCTTGAGGACGAGTTGGTCGAGCAGCTCGAGATCGATGTAGGGAATCACAAAGTAGGGCTCGAGGAGGTCTTTGTTTTCGACCAGCATCCGGACATACCAGTCGCCGCAGCCCAGGATGAGAAGCTTCTTGCCCGCGTCGAGGCCATACTTTTTCCCGATCTCCACGAGCGCGCTGCGAAAAACGCCCAGCTCGTGGAAATTGGGAACGTTGACGTGCTCACTCAAGTCCGAATACCCGATCACCGGCGTGTCGCTCATATTGACGACAAGCGATTTCACGGCATACGCCTCGTAAAAGGTGCGGACCAATGAGTATGCGGTGATATCTGCGCCGAGGATGACCGGGCGAAATTCGTGTTCGATGAAGCTCGGCATCGGCACCTCTCAGCTAGGCGAGCCCACCCATCATACGAGGTGACCAGACCCAGCCTGACCCGATGACGAGCAAGCGGCGGCCCGCCGCATCGGCGATCAGCGCAGCAAACCGACCCTGCGCGCCCCTTCTGTGAGCTCGTCACGGAAGTTCGGGTGAGCGATCTCGATGAGCGCCCACGCCGGCTCTCGGGCCGGCCGCAAGGGTGCTGTCGATCGGGTGGAGGTTGTGGTTCTGATGACGTCACCCGTCATCTGTAAGCCCATTTCGCCAAACCCATCCCGAGCCACTTCGCCCGCTGCCATACTGCCCCCAAAAACCAGGAGGTCATGGTGTCAGAGGCGAACACGAACCCCTTCCCGTGGTATGGCCTAGCGGCGTGTGTGGTTGGGGTGATCGCCATCTTCGCAGTCCTGCCTTCGCTGCGCTTCCACCGTGACGAGGGTGCTCCCTGGTACACGACTCGCCCGCGATGGCTTCCCCCGCGGAGGTGGGCTCCCGGCGCCTTCGTCTGGTACCAAGTCGCCTGGCTGGCTGGCGGCGCAGTCCTCGTTGCGGCGCTGGCCACCCCTCAGTCGCTCGTCTCCCTGCCGGACCCCGTGCCGGCGTGGACCAGCGTGCTCTCACCCTGGGTCATCCTCGGCGGTGCCATGGGCGGGTCGACGATCAGCCTGGTCGGCGTCTCGAGGCATGCCCACGAATGGGACGGTGCACGCTTCGCGTTCTTCCATTTGGCCCGTCCACTCCTTGGATTGATCACTGGGTCCGTGGCCGTGCTCATCCTCATCTTCGTCGTCAACGGATTCAGCGGCGGGACTGCTGCAGCAGGCGGCAGCGCCGTCACCCTGGACTCCACCAAACCGTTCTCGGCGGCCGGCCACGCATTCATGTTCGTTGTGGCCTTCGTCGTCGGCTACCGAGAGGATTCCTTTCGTGAGCTGGTCAAGAGGGTGGCTGATCTCATTCTCACGAAAAGCACAGAGGATCCATCCTCGACGTTCACCATCGGATTCATTCCCGCGCCGGTCACGGTAACCGCCCCGGCAGCCGGCGCGACGGGGACTGCCGTCATCTACTTCGCCAACACCACGACGACCGCTCTCATCGGGGACATCGCTTTCAGCATCGAGCCTGCGGCCGGCTTCTCCGTCAACCCCGCGACGCTCACCGGCTTGGCAGCGAAGGCCTCGGTGCCGGTGACCGTCAGCTGGAGCGCCCCCAGCGACGCAAGCTCGCGCACCGCAGCGTTGGTTGCGAAAGCAAGCGATCGCCAGTTCACCGTGTCGCTGAACGGGACGGTGGAGGCATAGTGGGCCAGCGGCTATTGCGGATCGCTCCCGTGATGACCGGCGGAACGAGCCTGTCGGTATGGATGGGGGAGCGACGGTCGAGCTCTACCGGATGCTGCGCGCCACGCCGGCCGCTGACGGCAGCATTTACGGGAGATTGCTCCACCTCACCAAAGCACCCCCGTCGTTGACGTCGTCACCGGCACCAACGCAGGTGGCCTCAACGGGACACTGCTGTCCGCAGCCCTCAGCTGGGGGGTGCCAGTCGAGGAGTTCGAGAGTCTGCGTGAGGTGTGGATGGCTCAGGCCGACCTGTAGCGCCTGATCCGGACCCGTGCCACCCCCGGACCGTCACTCCTGGACGGCAATGGCACCTCCGTGCCCCAGGTCACTGCCCTCTTGACAGATTGGCGCACGACCTTCGCCTAAGCGGCAGGCGGCGGCGCGGACGCATCCCCCGTCGATCTGGTGACGACCTTCACCACCCTGCACCCTCGGCGGCGCCGACTGCTCGACGACTTCCGTGAGCGCATGGACGAAGAGGTCTCTGCAGGGACTATTCGGCACCAAGGCGATGATTGGGGTGACGGTTCCATCGCGTCCCTCGCGTGGGGTGCGCGGGTTTCGGCAGCCATCCCCGGAGTCTTCGAGCCGGTCTACCCGACCTTCCCCGCCGCCGCGGCCGCGATCAACGGTGGCGGGACGGCATACCCCATCCCTTCTTTCGGGACGCAGCTGACGGTCGGCGGACAGAGTGGAAGACGGCGTCTGGGCGCTGCATGGCGGTCTGGTCAACAACCTCCCGCTCGGCGATGCCCGCGAGCGATTTTCGCGCAGCCGTCCGACGGCGAAGTGCGGCGCGCAGTGCTGTGTGTCAGCCCCACCAGCGCAGCAAACCGACCCGGCGCGCCCCTTCTGTGAGCTCGTCACGGAAGTCCGGGTGAGCGATCTCGATGAGCGCCCGCGCCCGCTCTCGGGCCGAGAGACCACGCAATTGAGCCACGCCGAATTCGGTAACCACATAGCCGACGTCGTTCTTGGACGTGGTCACCTGGGTGCCAGCCAAAAGGGTGGGGACGATCCGTGAGACCGTGCCTGACTTGGCGGTCGACGGGAGCACGATGAAGGACTTGCCGCCCTTGGAGATGTTCGCGGCCCGCACGAAATCGCTCTGTCCACCCGTGCCCGAATAGGGCGCGCTGCCCAGGCTCTCCGACCCGCATTGCCCGATCAGGTCGACCGCGAGGGTGCTGTTGATCGAGTGGAGGTTGTCGTTGCGCCCGGCGATGTGGGGGGTGTTGGTGACGTCGACCGGGTGCATCTCGAGGACCGGGTTGCGGTGCATGAACGCATAGAGCCGGTCCGAGCCGAGCGCAAAGGTCGCCAACATCTTGCCGCGGTGCTCGTTCTTGCGCTTGTTGGTCACGACCCCGGCTTCGACGAGCGACAGGATGCCATCGCCGAACATCTCGGTGTGGATCCCCAGATCGTTCTTGTCGGCCAGCTGGGCGACGACGGCATCGGGGATAGCGCCGATGCCGATCTGGAGGGTGGCCCCGTCGGGCACCAGCTCGGCGACGTAACGCGCAATCGCGCGCTCCACCTCGCCGATTGTCGGCGGCGCGAGTTGCACGAGCGGCGCGTCGGTCTCGATGAGCGAGGTCACTTGGCTGACGTGGACGTGACAGTCCCCGTGGGCGAAGGGCGCGTGGGCGTCGACTTCGAGGATCACCTCACGGGCCACCTCGATCGCCGCCATCGTGTATGCCGGTGATAGTCCGATCGAGAAGAACCCGTGCTCGTCCATCGGCGAGCACCGCGCCACCACGACGTCACAGCGCAGGAGCCCGGTCCGGATGAGTTGCGGAATCTCCGAGAAGTGGTTGGGTGTCCAGTCGATCCACCCTGCTTGCGCGCCCTCCCGGGTCGGTCCGCCGAGGAACAAACTGTTGTGCCGGATCTGCTGGGTCGAGCCTGGATTGAGGTACTCATACCGACCTGTGGGCAACAACTGCGTCACGGTGACCCCGCGCAGGTCCTGTCTGCGACGCGACAGCGCCGCGAGCAGCTCAGCAGGCTCGGCGGCCCCAAGCGGAGCCACCACGGTGTCGCCATCATGAATGAGTTTGACCGCCTCGTCGGGGTCGGTGCGACGCTGCTCATAGAGCGACCACGCTGTCATGACCAGATTTTACTGACCGATTGTTCAGCAAAGGTGGGGAGCTGACGAGGAGCTCCATGAGGTCCGCATCACACGCTCGCGGCGGCGAGTGAGATCCGCTCTCGCCACCAGGCGACGCGCCCTGCCGGGGCCGCCCACTGCGCGAGCAACTCCTCGTCGGGCTCCGGTCCGGATCCGTCCGGAAGCTGTCCCGGCACGTCAAACCACCCGTGCCGCGGGACCAACGAGTCCGCGACGACATCGCCGCCCAGGAGCCGCACAGTGCCTAGCCCACACGCATAGTCCAAGGTCGGCAGGGCCGCCGCGAGCGCCACTCCCGCCGCCATCCCGACCGAGGTGTCGAGCGCCGACGACACCACAGCGGGCAGCCCGCATTCGGCGACGAGGTCGAGGGCCGCCTGCACGCCTCCCAGCGGCGCGACCTTGACGATGATGAGGTCGGCCGCGCCTTCGCGCGCCACCCGGAGTGGATCAGAAGCCTTCCGAATCGACTCGTCCGCCGCGATAGGAACATCAATCCCCTTGCGCGCCAGGGAGATCCGCAACGCCACGAGGTCGGGCACGTCGGGGCAGGGCTGCTCGGCATACTCCAGCTGGTATGCCGCGAGCGCACCGAGTGCGCGCGTCGCCTCGGGCACGTCCCAGCCCATGTTGGCGTCGATCCGGATGCGTCCGCTGGGGTCCGAGGACCTCGCGCACGGCGGCGACGCGATCGACGTCGTCGGCGAGGCGCTGACCGGGTTCGGCGACCTTGACCTTGGCGGTGGTGCACCCCTCGAACCGCGCGAGGACCCCGGGGACCTCGCTCGCGGCCACGGCGGGCACGGTCGCGTTGACGCCCACCCGGTCGCGCACGGGAGCCGGCCACCCGGCATACGCCGCCTCGAGGGCAGCGGCGAGCCACGCGCGCGCCTCGGCGGGCGGGTACTCGAGGAACGGTCCGAACTCGCCCCAACCGTGGGGGCCCTGGATGAGCGCGACCTCGCGTTCGACGAGGCCCCGGAACCGCACTCGGAGCGGGACGCGCACGACCCGCAGCGTGGTGAGGGCCGCCTCGACCCACTCGCGGGGCACAGTCACGCTCACCCGATGAGGGTATGCCGTCCACCTCGCCACCCGGGCCTGACCGCACCGATGAACCGACCGCAGCTACTGCCGGAGCAGTGGAGCAGGTCAGTTCGTCGGCTGGTTCTCGCCCGGCAGGGTCAACGTGGCGATCGCACCTCGGTCACGGTTGGCGAAGGTGAGCTGAGCCCCGAGCGCGCGCGCCTGCCCGAGGGCAATCGTCAGCCCGAGCCCATTCCCAGAGCCCCGGTCAGCCGCCCCAGTCTGGAACCGTCGCGGCCCGTCGCGTAGCAAGGAACCCGGGAAGCCCGGCCCCTCGTCGGTCACCGCGATCGCACGACCATCAACGACCACCCGCACCGGTGGCCGACCGTGCCGGGCGGCGTTGGCGATGAGATTGACGAGGACCCGCTCGACCCGGCGCGGGTCGGTGACGACCTCGGCGTCCGCACGCACCTCGACGGTCACGGCGTCCCCGACCGACGAGTCGGCGCCAGCCGCCGCGACCGCCGCGACCCCCGCGCGAGCGAGCGCGCCAGTCGTCGTCTCGCTCTCGTCCAAGGGTTGGTTGGCGTGATCGAGGCGAGCGACCTCGAGCAACTCTTCGACAAGGCGCCACAGCCGCTGGGCCTGCGACTGGACGAGTTCGGACGGACGGCCGGGCGGCAATAGCGCAGCAGCGGTCACCATCCCGGTCACGGGGGTGCGCAGGTCGTGCGCGATGTCGGCGGTCACCCGTTGTTCGCTCGCGAGCCGTTCCTGCATCGAGGCGGCCAGGGCGTCGATCGTCCGGCCGAGCGCAGCAACTTCGTCCCGCCCCGACACGGCATCCGAGACCCGCACCGTGAGGTCGCCATCGGCAATGAGTCGCGCCGAGCGCTCCGCCGCGCCGAGCCGGTGCGACAGCTGGCGCGCGACGGCGAGGGCAAGCAGCCCGGTGACGCCGACGAGGACTCCGACGCCAAAGACCAGCTGGCGGTCCAGCGCGGCGAGGGTCTCCCGGGTGTCTGCCCACGACACCCGCACCGCGAGGATCTTGCCGCCCGTGACGGGCTCGGCAGCCCACGCGATGTCGGGCGCCTGCAGGAGCAGGGTCGAGCGCTGGCCGGCGGCGGCGGACGCACGGAGTTCAGCCGGCATACCTGGGTCGTCGAGCACCGCGAAGTCTGGCACCGTGCCAGTCCCCACCAGCGCCTTGCTCGCCACCCGCAGCTGGGCGAGGGCCTCGTCGCGCGCCGCCTGGTCAGTGAAGGCGGCCATCGAAACGTGCAGGTATGCCGCGAGCGCAACTCCCAGCGCGACGGTCACCAAGGCCATCGCGAGCGGGATCTTGACCGCGAGTTTCACGTCGCAGGGCCGTTCAGCCGATGCGTCGACAGGCCGGTCATCGGACGAGCTTGTACCCGAAGCCGCGCACGGTTTCGATCCGGTCTTTGCCGATCTTGGCCCGCAGCCGCTGGACGTGGACGTCAACGACCCGCGTGTCGCCGCCGGCGGGGTAGTCCCAGACGCGCCTCAGGAGGGCATCGCGGGAGAGCACGATGCCGGGCACGTCGACGAGTTCGAGGAGCAGCCGCAGCTCGGTCGGGGTGAGGTCGACGGGCACGTCGCCGACCCGGACGACGAGGGCATCGTGATCGACGGTCAGGTCCCCCACAGTGGTGAGTTCGTGGGTGGTCTCAGCAGGGGTCGGCAGCGCGGCGCGGCGGAGGACTGCGCGGATTCGCGCGACGAGAACCATCGGGTCAAAGGGCTTGGTGACGTAGTCGTCGGCGCCAGCTTCTAGCCCCTGCACGACGTCGATGCCGTCGGCTCGCGCGGTCAGCATGATGATGGGAGTCGTTGCGACCGAACGGATTTCGCGACAGAGGCTAAGCCCGTCGAGGAAGGGCATCATGACGTCCAGCAGGACGACATCCGGGACTTCAGCCCGGTATGCCGTGCGCCCAGTGAGCCCGTCCGTCGCCGTCCGCACGGAGAAGCCGTATCGCTCCAACGCCATGGTGGTCGCCTCGCGGATGACGTCGTCGTCCTCGACGAGCAGGATGCGGGGCGCGGGCTCGTCAGGATGGCCGAGCGCACCGGGCACGGGGACGGTCATACGATCACGCGGTCCTTGGGTTCGTAAGGTGTGAAGCCGACGCCGCCACCGGCGCGATAGGTCAGGACGAGCTTGCCGTTCTGCCAGCCATAGTGGCTGATCTCATCGGGTCCTGTCGCGCAGCACTTCGGGTCGTCCGCGGCATACATCCTGCGGGTGAGCACGAGATCCGAGTCCACGATCTCCACCCAGCCCTCATGCCCGTAGTGGGCGAAGATGCGTTGCGGGCCCTGCGCCGTCATCGTGTAGACCACCGTGCCGGCGAGGTGCGCGCCGTCATAGATGGGCAGGAGGATCTCTTCGGCCCCATCACCAGTGATGTCGCCATAGACCGGGGTGTCGATGAGGCAACCGAGACACTTGCTCGTGATCGCCTCGCGGAGTTCAACGGGCACGCCCTTGTCGGCGAGGACGACCGCCCTCGGGTTGATCGAGCGGATCGACGCAAACGAAGGCGTCGGCGTGCTCGTGCTGGTGGGTCCCCCGGCTGCGGGTGCAGTGGGTGCGGTCGGGGCGGATGACGTCGGTGAACTGACGACGACGGAGCTGTCAACGCGCAAGCCCGCAGGGGCACATGCGGTGAGCGACCCCAAGCTCGCTGCGCTGACGAGCGCAAGCGCAACGGCGAGCGCCGAGGGCTTCGCGCGTCGTTGGGAGCGGCGTGCTCCCGCAGTGGATGAGGTCATAGGCCGAGCGTAAGGCGCCACTTCATCGGCTGGGTAACAGCGATTGCACGAGCGGGCAACGGCTCTGCCTGGCGTTGTGATCTGGCCGATTTGGGGCCGATACCGGACCGATGGCAGACGGATGACCGACCGATTCTCCGGGTCCGGGCGGCCGCAACACGGCATACCTAACGTCCTTGCTGTCACCACCCGAGCGGCATACCGCCACTCGCCACCCACCCCACCCGGGATGCCCGGAAGAGTCAAAGGACACCACCATGAAGCGCTCAATCCTCGCCGCCGCTGCCCTTGGAGGCGCCGCCATGATCGCCCTCGCCCCGACCGCTTCGGCGAGCAATGGCACCGGCAATGGCATCGCGTTCTGGACGCAAGGGGCGCTCAAGCCGGGCGCGACCATCGACATCTATGCCAGTTGCGGGATGAACTCCGACGGCTTCGCCCTGCGGGAAGGCACCGTCGTGGGGCCGTCCGGGATGCGCGTTCAGCTCACGCCGATGGCGAGCGGAGGCTACCTCGGTGGCGAGCTCGTCGTGCCCAAGACGTTCAAGGGCACCTCCGCGCAGCTGTCGCTCGTCTGTGACACGGTGAAGCGATCGACCGTCACCGTGACCGCCGCCTCCACGAAGAGCCGACCGGTCACGTCTGCTGTGAAGCCGGCGTCCGCGACGCCGACCACGGCCCCCCTTCCGGTGTCGCCCACCCCTGCGAAGCCCGCCCCCGCAATCGCCGCCCCGGCTACGCCAACGACCCCGGTGGCGTCGCCTACCTCGCCAGCCCCAGCGGCACCCACCAAGACGCCCACCACGGCACCGGTCGCGCCAGCAGGCGCTCCGGCGAAGCCCGTTGCCAACACTGCTCCGGCCCAACAGTCCAACAACAGCGCACTCATCGGCCTGGGCCTCGCAGCTGCCGCTGTCGGCATCGGCGCAGGCGCTGTGGCCGTCCGCTCCAAGCGTTCGCAGGACTGACCAAGCCGCAATCCCTCGCGAGCCCACGGCATCCGCCCATTAGGCTCGCGAGGGTGAGCAGCCTTCCCCACGTGAGTGACACCTTCGACGCCCAGGCCTGGCGCGCGGTCCCCGGATTCGACTTCACCGACATCACCTACCACCGCGCGGTCGGCGACGGCCCAGCCGCTGGGGTGGTCCGGATCGCGTTCGACCGGCCCGAGGTGCTCAACGCCTTCCGTCCCCACACCGTGGACGAGCTCTACCAGGCGCTTGACCACGCCCGCCGCTCCCCCGACGTCGGCGTCGTCTTGCTCACCGGCAACGGCCCCAGCCCGCGCGACGGCTCCTCCCCCACGACCGCCGGCTGGGCGTTCTGCACCGGGGGCGACCAACGCATCCGCGGCCGCTCCGGCTACCAATACGCCACCGCCCCGGACGCCGATGCCACTGCGGCCGGCGTCGACGAGCGCCGTGTCAAGGCCGAGGGCGGCCGCCTCCACATCCTCGAAGTCCAGCGCCTCATCCGCACCATGCCCAAGGTCGTCATCGCGGTCGTCAACGGCTGGGCTGCTGGCGGCGGCCACTCGCTCCACGTCGTCTGCGACCTCACGATCGCGAGCCAGGAGCACGCCCGGTTCAAGCAGACCGACGCCGATGTGGGCTCGTTCGACGCCGGCTACGGCTCGGCATACCTCGCCAAAATGGTGGGGCAGAAGGCCGCCCGCGAGATCTTCTTCCTCGGTCGGGCCTACACCGCCGACGACATGCACCGCATGGGCGCGGTCAACCTCGTAGCGCCGCACGCCGAGATCGAGACCACAGCCCTCGGCGTCGCGCGCGAAATCATGGGCAAGAGCCCTCAGGCCATCCGGATGCTCAAGTTCGCGTTCAACCTCGTCGACGACGGGCTCATGGGGCAGCAGGTTTTCGCCGGCGAGGCCACCCGCCTCGCCTACATGACCGACGAGGCCGTCGAGGGCCGCGACCAGTTCCTCGAGAAGCGCGACCCCGACTGGTCGCCTTTCCCCTGGTACTTCTGACCCGTCCGCGACGCCTACCCCTCATCCCGCTCGTGCCTCCCCGACCTGACCGCTCCCGAGCGACTGCACGGCAATCGCCGCTGCGTCCACTCCCCCTCGGCGACGAGGCCAGCATCCGCGAAGCGCTGCCAGCCCTCGCCAGCGCGCTCGACGGCTCAGGTGCCCCGCTCATCCCGTGTGCCGCCGAAGCAGACCCCCCAGCGGTGCCCCCAGCCACCGCAGGCCCCGCAGCCGCTGACTTACCAGCCGACCTCGCCATGGTCGTCGCCACGTCGGGCTCGACCGGAATCCCCAAACAAGTGCTCCTGACCGGCGCCGCCCTGCGGGCTTCGGCCCACGCCACCGCGGCCGCACTCGACGGGCCAGGCGACTGGCTCCTCGCGATCCCGCCGCACCACATCGGGGGCCTCCAGGTCATCATCCGGTCAGCCATCGCGGGACGAGCGCTCACGGTCATGGATCGCAGCCAGGGTTTCACCCCCGCAGCCTTTGCGGATGCCACTGCTCGTATGCCGGGTGGTGACCACCCGGCATACGTCTCGCTCGTGCCTACCCAGGTCACCCGGCTGCTACGCGACGCACGCGGACGGGCCGCGCTCGCACGGTTTAGCGCGGTGCTGTGCGGTGGCGCGGCGACCCCGCCCTCCCTGAGGGTGGCAGCAGCAGCTGCGGGAGTGCGACTCGTCGCCACCTACGGCATGACCGAGACCTGTGGCGGCTGCGTCTACGATGCAATCCCATTGCCCACCACCCACATTCACATCGACAACGACCGCCATGTCGTCCTCGGTGGCCCGATGGTCGCGGCCGGCTACCTGGGCGAACCCGACCTCACTGGCGACCATTTCCAGACCGACGCCGACGGCCTGCGGTGGTTCCGCACCGACGATCTTGGGGCACTCGATGATGAGGGCAAGCTGACGATCACCGGACGCGCCGACGACCTCATCAACACTGGTGGTGTCAAAGTGGCGCCTGGGCCGATCGAGGATGCTCTCGTGCGATTCGTGCCCGGAGTGTGCGACGCAGTCGTCGTGGGGGTGCCCGATATCGAGTGGGGGCAGCGGGTCGCCGCCGTCATCACCGTGAGTCCAGGCGTGAGGGGACCTGCGCTGGTCGAGATCCGCGAGGTCCTCCGCGACATCTTGCCCGGCGCGTCGCTCCCCCACATCGTCCGCGTTGTCACTGAGGTGCCGATGCGCGGCCCCGGCAAACCCAATCGCGACGCGATCCGAGCGCTGCTCGGCTCCGACGACACCTCTGGCCGCGGGACTTCTGGACCGGATCTGGGGCCACGCACGACCTCCCGCGGGCAATGAGACAATGGCTGCCCCCGCGACGTGCGATTCCGCGGGAGTTGACCTGTCACTGAGGAAGGAGGGCAGCCATGGCTCGAGTGGTGTTTACCGTGCTCACCCTTGCGGTGACGATCTATGCCCTCATCGACTGCATCCAAACGCCCGAACACCGAGTCCGCAATCTGCCCAAGCTGGCCTGGATCGTGCTCATCGCCCTCGTCGCGTGGGCTGGTCCCATTGCATGGTTCTATGCGGGGGCACCGACCCCGCCCTGGCACCGGGCTATCGGACGTGGCGGACCCGGTCCTCGACGACCCCGCGGACCTGAGGACGACCCGGACTTCCTGCGCGGACTGTAGGTCGGTAAAGGAACCATGGCCACTTTCAATCAATGGGTGAGCGGCGCTCGCCCACGCACCCTTCCTGCCGCCATCTCACCGGTGCTCGTCGGCACCGGAGCGGCAGCCGCCATCGATGCTGCCGACGCCGCCGACGCAATCCTCGCGCTCTGCGTCGCGCTTGCGCTCCAAGTAGGCGTCAACTATGCCAACGACTACTCCGACGGCGTCCGCGGTACGGACGCTGCCCGCGTCGGTCCGGTGCGGCTCGTCGGTCAGG
The DNA here is from genome assembly GCA_016715285.1 of Actinomycetales bacterium. Taxonomy (GTDB): domain Bacteria; phylum Actinomycetota; class Actinomycetes; order Actinomycetales; family Dermatophilaceae; genus Phosphoribacter; species Phosphoribacter thorii. The sequence continues at coordinate 297,161 of JADKAO010000005.1, forward strand.
GACTGTCGCAGCCGAGTTCAGTGAAGTTCGCGGCCTTCTTGAGCTTCGCCCTCGCCGGGCTCTTCGGGCTTGCCCTCGTGGCGATCACACAGACCTTCATCCTCATCCCGATCGGGATCGCCTGCATCGTGGCGGCCTGGACCTACACCGGCGGCAACCGGCCCTACGGCTACCGCGGGATGGGCGAGGTGATGGTCTTCGTGTTTTTCGGCCTCGTCGCGACCCTCGGCACGCTCTATACCCAGGCGCTCACGCTCACGATCCCCGGCCTGCTCGGCGCGATCGGGATCGGGTCGCTCGCGAGCGCAATCCTTGTCGCCAACAATCTCCGAGACCGCCCCAGCGACGACCTCGCCGGCAAACACACGCTCGCGGTCCGGCTCGGCGACCCTGGGACTCGCCGGCTATGGGTCGCCCTCGTTGTCGTCGCGCTGGTCTGCGCGGCCGGGTGCGCGTCGTGGCACCCGTGGGCACTCCTCGCGCTCGCGTCGACGGCTTTGGCGATTCGGCCACTGCGGATCGTGCGCTCTGGCGCGGTTGGACGCGAACTCATCCCTGTGCTGGTAGGCACGGGGATGGTCCAACTCGCGTATGCCGTGTTCCTCGCGGTCGGTTTGTCGATCCGTTAGCGCGTCTGCTCTTCGGCAGCTTCGGCAGCCTGGGCTTCGGCGTCTTCATCGGCCGCGTCGTGGTCGGCGTCCCCAGCCGCCGCACCCTGCTTGCGGTCGATCCGCTTCTCGAGCTTCTCGGTGATCCGAGCCGACACCTCGTCACGCGGTCCACGAAGCAGGAAGAACGACAGCCCCATCGAGATGAGGGCAGCGAGCGCGACGAGCAGGATCTGCTGATCAGGCGACCTCAGGCCGACCAACCACAGCAGTCCGAGACACGCCGCAAACAGTCCCAACCGCAGGATCGAGTACTTGAGCACGAACCTTCACCACTTTCTCGCCCGCTGCCGTGGACCACAACAAGCCCACCCGCAAAGCCGGCTGATTACAAACCTGAATACGAGTGCTGGCCGACGAAGAACACGTTAACGACCGCAAAGTTGATGATGACCGACACGAAGGCCGCAATCGCGATCCACATCGCCTTGCGGGGCTCCCAGCCAGCCGTCGCGCGGGCGTGCATGTACGCGGCATACACGACCCACACCACGAAGGTCCAGACTTCCTTGGGGTCCCACGTCCAGTACGAGCCCCAGGCCTTTTGCGCCCAGATCGCGCCCGCGACAAGGGTGAAGGTCCACAGGATGAACCCGATCATGTTGATCCCGTATGCCGCCCGCTCCAGGGTCGCGGCCCGCGGGAGGGTGTCGAGGAAGTTGCGTTTCGCCGAGTTTGCGGGTGGGTTGGCCTCGCGGTGCGACTTCAGGAGATAGACGACACCGAGAGCGAAGGCCACCGTGAACAGACCGACTGCAAGGATCGCGACGATGACGTGGATGACCAGCCAGACGCTCTTGAGGGCTGGCATGAGCTCGGCGGCCTCGGTATAGAACGCCAGCAGAGCGAGGCCGAGAGTGAGCAGCACAGGCCCGACGACGAAGATGCCGAGCCACTCCCAGCGGTTGCGACGAGCGAGGACGAGATAGGCGACGGCGGCCGCGAGGGCACCGGCGTTGGCGAACTCGAACATGTTGCCCCAGGGTGCCCGCATGACCGCGAGACCGCGCAGGACGACCGAGGCAGCGAGCAGCGCAGTGGCAAGCCAGGTCATCGACAACGCCGAGCCTGCGAGTTTGCGGGCGCGCGGCGACGCCTCGCTCGTGTCGTCGACGTCAGGCGCGACCTGGGTTGACGGGTCATCGGCAGAGGCACCCCCACCGACCGCAACGAGCTCCGTGACCTTGGCTGTCGCCTTGCTCGCGGCAGCCGCAGCTGGCCCCAGCGCCGCGAGGTAGCTCGCGAAGAGCAGCATCGCGATGGTGTAGACGGCCATCGCCGAATACAGCGCGAGGTTGGACCAGGAGGCCATCGTCGGGGAGGCGGCGGCGCTCACCAGCGACGCGAGGGCGGCTGACGAGGTCATGTCACGTCCGTTTCGGTGCGGGCCGCCGGAGCGGCACTGGTCGGGCGACCGGCAAGTGCGGCAGCGAGTTCATCGACAAAGCCCGCCAATCCCGGATCGGCATTCTTGGCGAGTCCGCCGACGGTCACGAGGGTAGCCGACGCGGGTATGCCGGGTGCGCCCGGCTGACGTGCTGCGTCCTCGCCAGCCAGCGGCCCGGGAGCCACGCGCACGAAGATCCGGCGCCGGCGAACGATGAGCGATGCCACCAGCCCGGCGATAGTCAACAGCGCCGCGGCCAGGGTCAACCCCTTGCCAGGGTCGGTGCGGACCGAGAACCCCGCAAACCTCGCCACCCCGTCGAAGGCGATCGTGCCGCGACCACCCGGCAACTCATAGGACTGGCCAGGCTTGAGGCGGATCGCGAGCGGCTTGCCGTCAGCGCGCGGGACCTCGACGAGTTCCGCGGTGTTGAGCGTGTAGACCGACTGGGGTCGTCCTCCCGGGAAGAGATTGCCTTCCCAGACCGACACGGCGATCTCGGGGTTGTCCAGGTCAGGGAAGACCGATCGAGGGCCGTTGGCGTAGGTCGGCTCAGCGGTCGGCAAGAAGAAGCCGCTAAAACCCAGCTGCTTCGGAGCGGCAGAGGGGACCTTGATCGCGCCGACCGACGTATAGAAGTTGTCCTGCGCCAAGAACGGTGTCGCACCCTTATAGAGCACCTTTCCACCGGCATCGGTGACCGTGACGATCGGCGCATAGCCATTGCCGAGCAAGAAGACGTCCGCCCCGCCGAGGGTGATCGGCTCGTTGACAGTCACGATCTGATTGCGCGGGCGATCCCCCGGCCGCTCAGTGGTCGTCGTCTCCGCGATGAACCCGCGCGGCGCACCGAACTGCGCTCCCCCTGCCTTGCGCTCAAACGTGACGTCGAGCTTGTCGAGACGAATCGAGAACGGTGGCAAGGTGTTTGCATCAACGGCGGTGCCCGCACGGAAGGTGTCGTACTGCGGGAAGACCGAGGCGAAGGTTTGCCCTTCGGTGACGATGACATCACCGCGCCACCCAAAGACATGCCCCGCGGCTACGCCGATGATGACGATGCACATCGCCACATGGAAGACGAGGTTGCCCGTCTCACGCAGATAGCCGCTCTCGGCACTCACCGACGAGTCATCGTGCGCATGGACGCGATACCTCTTGCCCCGCAACAACGCCCTGGCCGCAGCGAGAGCCTCCGCTGGCGACCCGGCATACTCCGCTGTGGCGTGTGCCCCGAGCCGCTCCAGCCGCGCTGGCGCCCTCGGTGGCTGCGAGCGCAGGGCATGCCAGTGGAGTCTGGTGCGCGGAATGATGCACCCGATGAGCGAGATCACGAGCAGCAGATAGATCGCCGAGAACCACGGCGACGCATAGACCTCGAAGAAGCCGAAGCGGTCGAGCCACGGCCCCGTCCTCGGGTTGGCCGCGAGGTAATCCGCGACCCGGCCGGGATCGATCGATCGCTGCGGAAAGATCGAGCCAGGCACCGCGCCGATAGACAGCAACAGCAGCAAGAAGAGCGCGGTGCGCATCGAGGTGAGGTTGCGCCAGGCCCATCGCCCCCATCCGAGCGGGCTCAGCCGGGGCAGGGTGGCTTCGGGCGCGCTCACAGCGACACCTCGAATCCAGAGATCAAATAGGCCTGCACCCACGACATGATGCCCTCCCATAGTCCCGAGACCATCAGCAGCCCCAGGACGAGCAGGAGTCCGCCCCCGACCCGCTGGACTGCACCTTGGTGCCGCCGGAGCCACGCACTCGCGCGGCCCGCGCGTGACCACCCGGCCGCGATCGCGAGGAAGGGAGCGCCCAGCCCGACGCAGTATGCCGTGCCGAGCAGCACGCCACGCGCGATCGGGGCGTCTCCTGCGAGCGGGGCACCGAGGGCCATGATCGCGGCAAGGGTCGGGCCGGTGCATGGGGTCCAGCCGACGGCGAAGGCCGCACCGAGCAGCGGCGCGCCAGCGAGTCCCGCGGCTGGTCGCCAGGACGAGGTGAACTCGCGCTGTGACCCCATGCCGAGGAAGACCAGGGCCACCGCGATGACGAGTACTCCGCCGATTCGCGTGATGAGCGCCTGATGCTGAATGAACGCGGCACCCACGGCCGATGCGAGCGTGATCGACGCGATGAAGATGACCGAGAAGCCGAGGACGAAGAGCGCCGCCCCGAGCACGGCCCGGCTGCGGTGGGCGCGGAGTTCATCCGGCCGCCCGAGCCCGGTGACGTACCCCAAGAAGCCCGGCACGAGGGGAAGCACGCATGGGGAGGCAAAGCTCACAAGGCCAGCCAGCGCTGCGACCGCCATCGCCACCGGAAGCGCGCCGGAGCCGATGACATCCGGGCCGAGTTGAGCGAGAGTCGTCACGACTCGGCGATGGCGTCGTCGATGAGTGCCCTGAGGGTGGACTCGGTCACCGGGCCTAGCACTCGAGCTGCCACCCGCCCCTGCCGATCGAGAACGAGCGTCGTCGGAGTCGCGGGGGTCTTGCCGGCGAGGGCCAACATGGGGCGGCTCTCGCTCGCCTGGTCAGAGATCGAGGGGTAGGTCACGCCTTTGGCCGCCAAGAACGCCTTCCCCATGTCGGCGGGCTCCTTGATGTCGACCCCAATGAAGGCAACGGGTTTACCGGCCGCTTGGTATGCCGTCCACACCTTTTGCAGGGTTGGGGTTTCTTCCACACACGGCGCGCACCAACTCCCCCATACGTTGACGACGACGACCTTGCCCGCACCGTCGACGGTCCGAGACCACTGCTTGCCGTCGACGGTCGCACCCTCGAGTGCAATGGCGTCGCCCCGGGAGGCTGCGGCGACCTGGGTGATCGAGCCGTCGCCCGCGGCATACCCCGCCCGGTTGCCCGAGCGGGCTTGGGCCTCAAGCGAGTTCGGGTCTGTCGAGCAGCCGGAGACACCGAGGATCACCGAGCTCCCGAGCACACCCACGGCCGACAGCGTGGCGATCCGCCGCACCCATCGCCCGATGGACATGAGTGTCACGCACCGGCCCTGCGAGCCGCCCGTTCGACGAGATCGGCGGCAGGCTCGCTGTAGGTGATCGTGACGAGTTCGTCGTCGGTGTAGTGCAACGACGTCAGGGACGCAAGTGAGCACTCCCGAGTCCGAGGGTCGTGCCAGAGCCGGCGGCCTTCGAGCTTGGACCGAGCGATCCACACGGGGAGCTGATGCGAGACGACGACCGCCTCGTGGCCGCGCACGTCGCGGCGGATGTCATCGATAGCTGCGGTCATACGAGCGGCGATGCCCTGGTAACGCTCGCCCCAGCTCGGCGTAAAGGGATCGACCAGCCGACCCCAATAGCGCGGCTGACGTAAGGCGCCGTCACCGACGCCGACTCGCTTCCCTTCGAAGAAATTGCCGGCCTCGATGAGACGCGGGTCGACATGGATTCCCAGCTCGTGGCTGTCGGCGATCGGTGCGGCGGTCTCGATGGCCCGCTCGAGCGGTGACGCAATGACGCGGACGATGTCATGGGCCTCGAGATGCTCGGCAACCGCGATGGCCATCTCGTGACCCAGCTCGCTCAGCCGGAATCCGGGCAATCGGCCGTAGAGCACGCCGTCGGGGTTGTGCACCTCACCGTGGCGCAGGAGATGGACGACAGTGGTCGTGGGCATACGTCATTGTCTCATTGCGACGGAGGCACGTGCGTCACCGCCGCAGCCAGCGAGACCAGCCAGCCTGGCGAGTCATGGCCAGACCGCCCGTCCGCGTCAGCTGAGGCTCGGCTCATCCAGCGGGGGGACCCCACGGGGGCAGAGGCTGTCGTGGACGATGCGCATTGACACCCCCAGGGCCGCGAGTTGCTCGGCCGGAAGGAGGTCAATCAGCACCCGACGGACCGACGCCACATGAGCGGGGGCGACGCGTTGCACGGTGGCAAAGCCCTCAGTCGTGAGCGAAAGCAGGACACCCCGGCCATCACCCGGGAAAGGTGCACGCGTGACCCATCCGCGACGCTCCAAGCGGGTCGCGGTGTGAGTCAGCCGACTCCGTGACTGCACCACGATGTCGGCGAGTTCTGACATGCGTAGGCGCTGGCCCGGCACTTCCGAGAGCATCGACAGGATTTCGTATTCCGCGAGACCAAGGCCGTATGGAGCCAGGTCGCGGTCCAGCGCCTCCATGAGCCGTCGGCCGCCTCGCAGGAAGGCGCGCCAGGCCGACTGCTGCTGCGGTGTCAGCCATGCAGTGTCGGTCATCGCGTCCGTTCCCCCGCCCAGGTTCGGAGCCCGCCCGCAGTGGGCGAGGCCAATGAGGGACAGCATAGGGCTGATCTCAGCGTGGCGAGCAGCCCCACCGTGATCCTGACAAAATAGTTGTACAATCAATTACTGCTCGCCGAGCGCCACCCGCAACGGAAGGCCCGCCCATGTCACTCTCCGAACTCTCACCTGGCACGTGGACCGTTGACCCCGCCCACTCCGACGTGGCCTTTGTGGCACGACACCTCATGGTGACCAAGGTACGGGGCCGCTTCACTGACGTCTCCGGCACCGTGAGGGTCGCCGAGGAATTCTCGGACTCGACGGTCACGGCGGCAGCATCCGTTGCGTCGGTCGCGACCGGCAATGACGACCGCGACGCCCACCTCCGTAGTGACGACTTCTTCGCGGCGGACGAGTTCCCTGAGATCACCTTCGCGTCGACCGCGGTGACCCCCTCCTCCCTCACCGGCGATCTCACCATCAAGGGCGTCACCAAGCCAGTGACATTCGACCTCGAGTTCAGCGGGGTCGCGGCCGACCCGTGGGGCAACACCAAGGCGGCCTTCGAGGCCAGGACCATCGTCAATCGCAAGGACTGGGGGCTGACTTGGAACGCCGCCCTCGAAGGTGGCGGCGTCTTGGTATCGGACAAGGTCACCTTGACCCTCGATATTCAGCTCCTCAAGGGCTGACACCAGACCCTAAGCGGCGACCCCGGCCCTAAGCGGCGACCCCGGTCCTGAGGACGTCACGGGAGCGGGGTCGTTTGCCGGCAGTTTCACCCATGGGCAGCCGTCAGCGTGCCCTGCGGCGCGAGCCGTGTCGCCGCTGACTCGGTCGGCGGACCGGCACACCGGAGTCGCGAGCGGCGGCCGCCAGGCCCGCCCCATGCGCGGCAAGTGCATCGACGAGCGCATCCGGCGAGGCAGCGGGCGCGAGCACGTCGACCCGCAACCCGTGCTCTTGGGCTGTCTTGGCTGTCTGCGGGCCAATACAGGCGATGAGGGTCTGGGCGTGCGGCTTGCCGGCGATGCCGACCAAGTTACGCACGGTCGAACTCGAGGTGAACAGCACGGCGTCGAAGGCCCCACCCTTGATCGCCTCGCGAATCTCGGGCGGCGGCGGCGCGGCTCGCACGGTGCGGTATGCCGTGACGTCATCGACCTCCCAGCCTGCCTCCGTCAAGCCCGCGACGAGGGTTTCGGTCGCAATGTCAGCTCGGGGTAGGAACACCCGGTTGACCGCGCTCTCGTCGTCGTCGGGGTCCGGCCAGTCCGCGAGCATGCCAGCGGCAGACTGCTCTCCCGAAGGGATCAGATCGGGGATAATTCCCCACTGCCGCAATGCTTCTGCGGTCACGCCGCCTACCGCTGCGACGTGGACTCCGGCGAATATCCGGGCATCGAGGCCGAGCTCATCGACCTTGTCGCAGACGGCCCGCACGGCGTTGACCGACGTAAAGCCCAACCACGAATAGCGGCCCGTCACGAGTCCGTGGATGGCTCGATCCATGTGTTGCGGACTCCGCGGCGGCTCGACCGAAATCGTCGGCACCAGTGTCGGCCGGGCGCCGTATGCCGTCAGGCGGCGTGTCGTCGCGCCCGATGGTTCACGCGTGCGCGGCACGAGCACACGCCAGCCATAGAGCGGTTTGCTCTCGAACCACGACAGCGATTCCCGGAGCGCTACGGTCGGGCCGACCACGATGATCGGCGGATCGCCATTCACGCGCGCAACGAGAGCACCAACTCGACGGACACCGTCAGCGAGTGTCATAACATGCGTCGCCTGGGCCGTGGTCGTCCCGGATTCGACGATGGCAATGAGGGTCGACCCCAGCCTCCCGGCCCGAAGCAGGCCCCCGAGTGCCTCCGCTTGAGCGAGCGGTTCACCGTGGATGACCACCGTCACATCGTCGCTGACTGAGGCGCTCCAGTCGTGCTCGTCCATGCCCGCGTGGACGACATGGACTGTCGTGGCACTGCTCGACGTCAGGGGCACGCCGGCATACGTTGGCGCTGCGGTGACGGCGCTGATCCCGGGCACGACGTCGAACACCACTCCCGCGCTACGCAACGCGAGCGCCTCGTCGGCGAAGTCGTGGCACAGCCCAGGGTCACCGTCGACGAGCCTCACCACAGTGCCTTCCGACCCGAGTTCGCGTGCCGCACTGATCATGACCGTCGCGCAGTCGCCTCGGCTCATCTGATCGAGCTGTCCCGAGTGGTCTGCGGCGCGCGTTGGAATGATGCGCGCCGCGGGTTGAGTGAATCCGGCCACAAAGTCTGCTTGGGCGGGGTCGTCGACGACGACGACGTCCGCGACCGACAGGACCTCGCGCGATCGCACCGTCATGAGGCCAGGGTCACCCGGACCTGCGCCGACAAAAACTACTCGCGCCGCCGCGACGGCGTCAGGCAGGAGGACATCGGCGCAGTCCGTGGTCACGATTGAGGTCGTCATCCTGCCCTCCCCACTTTGGTGCTGCCCGCTCGGGTCGTGCCCCTTGATGATGGAATGACTCCCGCGTCGGGCTGTCGCAGGAAGGCCAAGACGTGCAACTCGGTCGCGAGGTCGACCCGACGAACCGACACGGTCGGCGGCACGGTCAGCGCGACGGGCGCAAAGGTCAGGATCGCTTCGACGCCTGCGGCGACGAGGGCGTCGGTTGCCTCTTGAGCGCCCGACGGGCTCGTAGCCAACACTCCGATCGCGATGCCACGTTCCTCGACGAGGCGCGGCAGGGCTGTCATGGGCAGCACGGTGAGCTCACCGACGCGCTCACCCACGATGGTCGGGTCACGATCGAGGACCGCCACGACATCGAAGCCTTCGGTGGCAAAGCCGGAGTATGCCGCGAGCGCCCGCCCGAGGTTGCCCATCCCGACAATGGCGACGGGCCAGATGCGGGTCACGCCGAGCGCGTGTGCCAGTTGAGCGGTGAGGTGGCCCACGTCGTACCCCACGCCACGGACACCATGCGAGCCCAGATGGCTAAGGTCTTTGCGCAACTGGGTCGATCGCACACCCGCGGCAGCAGCCAACTCGTCGCTTGACACTCCGGTGACCCCACGCGAAGCCAAGTCTTGCAGTGACCGCAGATAGATCGGCAGCCGGGTCACAGTGGCGGCCGGGATATCTCGGCGCTCCAGTGGGTGCATGGTCACGGCCGGCTCCTTCCCTGGGTCAGCTGCACGCCAGGCCACGTCGGCAGAACGCCAACCATGACAATGCTGGACGGCCTCAGGCTAGGGGTTTGTGAAGAATTGCACAAAGTCTGTTCCGGGCAGCGGACAGGCCATTGCCGAAGACCTCACCGGCGGGTGAGGCGCATCACCCTCGTAGGGCTGCGCTCAGCTCGGCTTCCTCGACCCGGTAGACAGCCACCTGACGACCGTCGACGGTGACGACAGGGATGAGCTCGCCGTAGAGCGCCAGCAACTGGGGGTCGTCGGCAACCGAGATCACCTCCCAGCGCGCGCCCGCGGCACGGCATACCCTCGCCACGACGTCTTCCGCCACCTCACACAGATGGCACCCGGGCCTGCCATACACGACCACACGGGGCGCCGCGCCCACGTTGGACGCCGCGGACGGGCGCCACCATAAGCGCCGGCTCAGGAGAAGACCGATCGACGGAGCATGAGCAACGAGTAAAGCGTTTGCTGGATCGTCTCGCGTACCTGGTCGGTGAGGTCGAATACGACCATCGGGTCGTCCGCCGCAGCCGGGCCGAGGTGTGCGGTCTGCACGGGCTCGCCGAACTCGATAATCCACTTCGACGGCAACGGGATGAGCCCGAGCAAACCGAGCCAGGGCCACGTCGGCGTCACCGGGAAATACGGCGCCCCGAAGAGCCGCGCGAGCAGTTTGACGTCCCCGATGAGCGGATAGGTTTCTTCGGCACCGACGATCGAGCACGGCACGATCGGTGCGCCCGTGCGGATGGCCGCGCTGACAAAGCCGCCACGTCCAAACCGCTGCAACTTATAGCGCTCGCTGAACGGCTTACCCACACCCTTGAAGCCTTCGGGGAAGACGCCGACGATCTGGTTGTTGCGTAGCAGCCTCTCGGCATCGGAGTTGGCGGCGAGGGTCGCGCCTTGCTTGCGCGCCAACGGGCCGATGACCGGAGACTGAAAGACCAGGTCAGCGCCGAGCAAGCGGAGGTGACGGCGATGGGGATGCTCGTCGTGAATCGCGACCTGCACCATGTGCGCATCCAGAGCGATAGTGCCGGAGTGGTTGGCGACGATCAGCGCCGACCCATCGGTGGGGATGTTGTCGATCCCCCGCACTTCGACCCGGAACCACTGCTTGTAGATCGGGCGAAGCAACGGTAGGTAGAAGTTGTCGGTGTAGTCCTGGTCGAAGCCGAACTCGTCGACGGCATACTCCCCCGTGAGCCGACGGCGCAGGAAGGCGAGCGTACGCGCGACCTGACCCTCCACTTCGTCTGCGCCCAGCCCTGAGGCCGCCGCCAGCGTGCGCAGGATCCCGACGATGGCACTGATGACGTCCTCGAGATCAGGGGTGAGTTCCTGCTGGGTCAGCGCAGCAGCAAGGAGAGAGTCAGTGACTTCGGCGTCGCCCGGGGCGCGCATGGCACGAGGCCTGGAGGTGGCGCCCGTCTCGCCGTCCTGGGCGGGATCGCCGGCAGAGCGAGGTATGCCGCCCTGCCTGGACTTCGCCGCGGCCGCAGGAACGGCGTCGTGGGCGGACACCGCGGTCGCGGCTGAGGGACCCGTGGCACTGGCGACAGCGGGAGTCGACGGTGTTGACACACCCGTCACGTCGGAGTCAGGGTCTGGCACGGCACGGAGTCGACGCACCGGCGGACGCTCATCGACTGGGCGAGACGTCACCGGGGCGGGGGGCTGGACTTGCGGCACCGGGCGGTGAGCTCGAGGGCGCGGACGCGGTGATCGTGCCGGGCGAGCCGTGGCGGCCGAATCCGCAGCCAGCGGGTCTGGCGCGACGACGACCGGCTCGGCTCCCACAAGTGGAGTGGTGCGACGGCGTCGACGCTCACCAGCTGCGCGCGCGGCACCGGCGCTAAACGGGTCTTGAGGAGTGTTAGGCACTTAATTCACCGCTTCCCGCAATCGACCGACGGCTCGCAATGCGCCGGAGAGGAGCCCGAAGGCGCCGGCACTTGTCTGGCTGAGGAGCTCGCGTGCGGCATCCGCGCCGGGGACGACAGGTGGGGCGTGGTCGGCGAAGTCTTGGAACGCGCCACGGGTCTCCCATCGGGGTTCGAAATGCATCCGTTCACGCATGCGGGTGGTATCCAGACCGCGGCCGTAGGACAGGTACGAGAGTTGATCGGTGGAGAAGTCGGCCAGCCCAGCCCGGCGGACCAGGGCGCCGACGGCGGAGTGCGCAAACGGCACCGCGATCATCGGCCGGCCGACCATCGCTGCGGCTTGCGACACCATGAGGATCCCGTTTCCCGCGATGTTGACGATGCCCACCGAAGGGCCAGTCGCTGCCAGCACCATCGCTGCGACCGCGTCTTGCTCGTGGACGAATTGCATCCGGGCGTCGAAGCCGAGCGGGGCCGGCAAGACGGGCAACGAGAAGTAGTCGGTCATCGAGGTCTTGATCCGGGGACCGATGATGTTCGCGAAGCGAAGCATGGTGATCTCGGCGTCGGGCCTCCGGCGGGAGAACCCCCGCACATACGCCTCGACCTCGACCGAGTCCTTGCCAAAACCACTGGTGGGCATGGTTTTCGGTCCGGTGTCCTCGGTGAATAGCGCCGGGTCACGCGGCGAGCTGCCATAGACCGCAGCGGAGGACTTGACGACGAGTCGACGCACGCTCGTTGCCTTTTGGCAGGCGGCGAGCAACTGCATCGTGCCGATGACGTTGATTTCCTTCTGGGACACTCGGCCACCAGCGGACGTCGGGGTGGCCAGGACGTTCATGTGCACGACGGTGTCAACGGCGGCCTGCGCGATGATCCGGCCGATCATGGGATTGCGGATGTCAGCACGCACGAACTCAGCTCGGCCAATGGGGTGCGGTGGAGGGACGACGTCGACGCCGATGATCCGTCCGATCGACTCGTCACGCGACAAGGCCTCAGCCACGCGGCCACCGAGATAGCGGGAGACACCCGTGATGAGCACGACCTCTGGCACTGAACTCACCTCCATGTGGCGATCAACAGCCCAATCCTACCCATGAGTAGCAAACCGCACAGCGGCCGTGCGTCCCGCCTCCAGACGCCGAACGGCCTCGCCGCCAGCGCCCGTCGGCTCGCGGAGCGATCCGGGGCGCGGCGAGAGGCCGTGGGTAGCGCGTGGCTGCTACTTGCGGTTGCGGCGCTGGTGGCGCGTCTTGCGAAGCAACTTGCGGTGCTTCTTCTTGGCCATCCGCTTGCGGCGCTTCTTGATGACTGAACCCATAAGTCGTCCTTGCGTTGTACGTGGGTGCGGAGATCCCGCACCGAGGTGTATGCCGGTCGCCGGCTCGCGACCAGCAGTCACGTACGCCGAGCAGCGTCTGCCAGCCTATCGCGTCGGCCGATCCCGCGGCGATCTCACGCTCACGCTGCCCGAGCGTGGCGCGGAGCAGACGCCAACGGGGCGGCACCCGGCATACCGGGACCGCCCCGCGAGTGAGGCGTAGCGTCGATCATGCGGTGTCGACGAACGACGTCTGGAGATACGTGTGGACCGCATCTTCCGGGACCCGGAAGGAGCGTCCGACGCGCACAGCGGGAAGTTCCCCGCCGTGGACGAGCCGATACACGGTCATCTTCGACACCCGCATGATCGAGGCGACCTCGGCCACGGTCAGGAACCGGACCTCGGAGAGCTGACGCTCTGACATTGCACTCCTCGACGTGCACCACGCGCGGCGCCGGCTTCCCCACCGGCGAACAATCCACGAGCGTGCGGGCGTAACTCTAGGGGCTCATGTGACACAAGGGGAAGTCCGAGATCACCTCGTGACCAAAAGTCCAGTCGACACGCCGATAAACACCCGAACCACGTCGCGACTGGGCTGGTTGCGCCCATCCTGGCCGACCGTTCACTACCCTGCTGCCGTGGTGAGCGAAGCCCGTGACGTCACGATCACTCGACGGCATACCCTCTCCCTCCTCGCCGCAGCTATCGCTGTCGGAGGAGCGGGTGTCACTTCGGCGTGCTCGGCCACCGCGCCGTCCAGCGCCGGCACTCCGGGCGGGAGCGCGACAAGCCTCAAACCCTCCACCGCGCCGCTCACCACCGGGCCCCCCGCGAGCATCACCCCAGCCGGAGGCCCCGGCACCGCGCCAGCGACCTCCCGAGCACCCGCCCCGGGCGTCCCACGGAGCGCACCCGCTCGAGCAGACATCGTTGCTCGGTATGCCGGACTGGCTCCCCGGGAGTGGGGCCTCGAACCCACCGGAATCGTCCAGGCGCTCGGGACCACAGGAGTTCGAGACAAGGCCGTCGCGCTGACCTTCGACCTCTGTGGTGGGCCGACACCGACGAGCGGGGGCAACGGGTATGACGCCGATCTCGTGGAGCTGCTCCGCCGACACGACGCTCGCGCAACGTTCTTCGTCAACGCCAGATGGGCACGGGCTAACCCTCGACTCATGGATCAGCTCATCGCCGATCCGCGGTTCGAGATCGGCAACCATGGGACGCAGCACCTGCCGCTATCGGTCTCCGGCCGCAAGGGCTACACCGAGCAGGGCACTCACAACCCGGGGGAGGTCTATGACGAAGTGATGGGCAACACCGAATTGCTGACTCAGCTCACGGGCCATGCACCTCGCTGGTTCCGTTCTGGCACAGCGCATTATGACGAGATCGCGGTCAAGATCGTCGGCGATCTCGGCCAGCGTTGTATCGGCTTCACGGTCAACGGCGATGCGGGGACGACATTCACCGCGCCCCAGGTCGTCAGCGCGGTCCGCACTGCCAAGGCTGGCGACATCGTCATTTCGCACGCGAATCGGCCCCCAGCGCAAACCGCAGAGGGGTATGCCGTGGCGCTGCCAGCCCTGCTCGCCCGTGGCCTGCGCTGCGTCACCCTCTCGGACTACCTCACCGGCTAGTAAGAGTGGATTGCCACGCCACCTCAGGTAGCTGGCTCAGTCGAACCACACGTCCAGTCCATGGTGGGGGAAGACCGCTTGCCTCGTCGCCATCACCGCTCGGTCGACTTCACTCGACGGGTCGTAACCAAGGTCCCACGACCGCCACCACAGGGGCTGCCCTTCGGGCAGGTCGCCCATCCGCGTTGGCCCGGGTCGTCCGACAACGTGCTGCACATGCTCTCGCCACGACTCCGGAACTGGCACGCCAGGCAGGATCGGGCGGTGAGCCGCAATGGCGGTGAGGTGGGTCCAGGATCGCGGCACCACATCAACGACCTCGTAGCCGCCACCGCCCAGCGCAACCCATTTGCCCCCGCAGAGGTCATGGCTGAGCTTGTGCAGGGACAACATCGCCTCGCGCTGAGCCTCGATCGACAGCGCGAAATGGGCCAGCGGGTCATCGGTGTGCGTGTCGCAGCCGTGCTGGGTCACGAGGATGGAGGGTTTGAACGCCCGAACCACGGGCATCACACCAGCGTGGAAGGCCCGCAACCAGCCGGCATCCGAGAGGCCGGGAGGCAACGAGACGTTGACTGCCTGGCCCATGGCCCGGCCGCCGCCGATGTCGGTAGCCCAGCCCGTCCCCGGGAAAAGTGCGCGCCCGGTCTCATGGATTGACACCGTCAGCACCCGCGGGTCATCCCAGAAGATCGACTCGACCCCGTCGCCATGGTGGACGTCGACATCGATATAGGCCACTCGCTCGGCGCCGTGGTCTAGCAGCCATTGGATGCCTACCGCAATGTCGTTATAGACACAAAAGCCCGAGGCGTTACCGGCCATCGCGTGATGGAGGCCGCCGCAGAAGTTCACGCCGTGTTCGACCGCTCCGGTCCAGACGGCCTCGCAGATATTGCGCGTGCCCTCGGCGATCCGGGCGCTGACCTCGTGCATTCCCTCGAAGGCGGGAACATCATCGGTGCCCAAGCCCACGGACTCATTCGCGAGCCGCGGGTCTCCGGACGCTTCCCTCACTGCCGCAACGAATTCCGCGTGGTGCACGGTGCGTAAGACATCGTCAGAAGGCACTCCTGGCGAGAACACCTCGACGTCGTCATGGTCGAACAACCCGAAGGCTTCGCACAACCTGACCGTGAGATCCAGGCGCACCGGAGACATCGGGTGATGCGGGCCGAAGTTGTATTGGGTGAAGTCTGGATCCCAGATCACCCTCGCCTGAGTTGGCATAGCTCGACGTTACCCCTCTGGCCGCTGCTTGGGCACCGGGCCTTAGCCCCTTATCAACCCAGGGTAGGACGCGTGCCCCGATCACTGCCGAGCGGCAAGATCATCGCGATCTCTTCTTCCCCTTGGTGCTGGGAACCGCGCATCGCGCGCCGCGAGTCAGTGGGGCGGAATCCGAGTCCCGAGGCGAATGCCACCGCGCGGCCGTTGTCGGTGCTCACCCAATAGACGACATGGGTGCGCCCGTCATCGAGGGCCCGCTTTGCGGCCGCGCTCGCCAGAGCGGTTGCCACACCGGTGCCACGGGCCAAGGGGGTGACCCAGAGCCCAAAGATCTCGCCAATGGCCGCGTCGGGTCCAGCGTCGATGTCCTGTCCGTCGGCATCGGTCTTGGCGTGCAGCCCCAACGCGGCGGTGCCGACAACCTGCCCGTCACGGTGCGCAAGGAAGCGTGGGGCGCGTCGCATGCGGGCAATCCACTGGTCCTGCTCCCAGGCTTCCTCATCCGCGAGCGTGGAGCTAAAGGCCTCAGGCGAGTCGGTTAGCGCGGCGAGCCGCACGGCTCGGTAGTCGGCCCAATCCGACTCGGCCAACGATTTGACGGTGATTTGCGCCTTGTCACTCATGACGTCACCCAATCATGTCGGGAAGGTCCGACCCAACCCGTGGGTCACTCGGAACCCTCGATTCGAGGTCGTGCACCATCTGGAGTTCGCACAAGCAGTCAGTGCGTGGATGCGGTCTCGACTCCCCCGTGAGCACAAAACCGCAGCGTTCGTAGAGGCGCACGGCATACGCGTTGTTTTCGGCGACGTCGAGCCAGACTCGCTGCAGCCCAAAGCTTTTAGCTTCAGAGAGGACGGCCCCGACCAGCAGCTCGCCGACTCCGCTCCCCCTTGCTTGCGGGCTGACAAACATCGAGATGAGGTATGCCGTGAGCGCACTCCCAGCCTCGGCCGGACGCTCCGGAAGCTGGCCATAGGGGACGACCTCCCCGTCGTGGTCTTCAACCACCATCCGGACCATGCCCACCGGCATACCGTCATCGCGGACCTGCCACGCCGCGATCCGGCCGAGGTCCTCGCGCCAGTCGTCCTCGGTGTGCGAGGACATGTCTGCGTGGGTGGTGCCGAACGCCTCCGGGGCATTGAGCAACGCGGCCAGGCGCAGGTCACGCTGGGCCGCCCAGTCATCGGGACCAAGCCGGAGGAGTTCGCGGGTCATCGGTCCCAGCTGCGTTCGGTCGAGTCAAGCCCGTCCACTCCCCAGCCCCCGAGGTCCTCGGGCACCGGAACTCCCAACACCCCGAGGAGCTTGGCGACCTTGCTCTCGACGAATGGGTCGTCGGATTCATCGAACTCGTCGCCGTCCGCGGCCAGCAAGGCCCGCACCTGGTCGGCAGTCGGGGTGACCCCGCGATAGCGCCCAGCCCAAGCGGCTAACCCGCGGGCCTCAACATCAGGGTCGGCGCTGGGCGCAGCGTCATCCTCGAAATAGCTGCGCGGCGTAAACCCGACGAAAGCGGTCCGATCCCCGCCGTCACTGTCACCGTCACCGTCGCCCTCGACCGGCGCATAACTCACCGACCCGATGTCGCTGTCGTGGATCGTCACCACCAGCGCGCCGGGGGGCAGGGCCTGCGGGGATGCCTGCGCGGATCCCTCGTCGTCATCGGTGAGGACCGTCCACGCGGTGCCGTCGAACACCCCGGTCCAGAACAATCCCATTGCGGCTCAGCCCAATCCGTCAGCGAGTTCTTTGGACCGGGCCGCAGCCGCCTCCATCGCGGTCATGAACGCAGCCCGCACCTTGTGGTCGTCAAGTTGCCGGACCGCTGCCATCGTCGTGCCGCCCGGAGATGAGACCCGTTCGCGCAACACGGTCGGGTGCTCCCCCGTCTCACGCAGCATGGTGGCGGCGCCATAGAGGGTTTGGACGACGAGTTCGGTCGAGGTCGCGCGCGGCATCCCCAACAGGACGCCAGCCTCGATCATCGCCTCGACGACATAAAAGATGTAGGCCGGTCCGCTGCCAGAGATCGCGGTGACCGCGTCCTGGTGCTTCTCGGGCACCTGGACGACCTTGCCGCACGAGGCGAGCATCGACTCCGCCTCGGCGAGATGCTCGTCGGTGCAGTTGGCCCCAGGTGAGATCGCCGCCATGCCTTGGTCGACCAAGGCGGGCGTATTGGGCATGACCCGCACTACCGAAGAGCCGCTGGGCAGCCGCTGCTCCAACCACGCCGTCGGGATGCCGGCCGCGAGGGACACGACCAGGTTGCCCGGCGCGATGTGGTCGCGGATCTCACTCAGCAGCCCCTCCATGTCCTGCGGCTTGACGACCAACACCAACGTGTCGGCCAGCGAGGCCGCCTCGACGTTGTCCAGGACGCGGACGGCATACCGCTCCCGGAGGGTCTGCGCGTGGTCGGGACGTTTCTCGGTGATGACGATGGACTCGGGAGCCCGCCCGGAACGCAAGAGACCCGAGAGCAGGGTTTCCCCCATCACTCCCGCGCCGAAGATCGCTGTGGTGCCCATCGTCATCAACCCCTCGTCGCCAGGCCGCGCAGGAAGAACCCGACGTTGGCCGGCCGCTCCGCCATCCGCCGCATGAGGTAGCCGTACCACTCGTCACCGAACGGCACATAGACCCGCATCTGGTCGCCGCGGTCGGCGATGCGCTGCTGCTCGTCCGGGCGGATGCCATAGAGCATTTGGTACTCGAACGACTTGGGCTCACGGCCCTGGCGACCCGCGAGCGCTGCCGCGATCTCGATGATTCGGGGGTCGTGGCTGGCCACCATGGGATAGCCAGCGCCCTTCATGAGCACCTTGAGGCACCGGACATAGGACTTGTCGACCGCGTCACCATCCTGGAAGGCAACTGACTCCGGCTCGGCATACGCGCCCTTGCACAGGCGGACCCGCGAGCCGGCATCCGCGAAGTCGGCGCAGTCGGCCTCGGTGCGCCGCAGGTAGGCCTGGAGCACCGCACCGGTGGAGGGGAAGTCCTGGCGGAGCTCCTTGACGATCGTGAGGATCGCGTCGGTCGTCGTGTGGTCTTCCATGTCGACCGTGACGGTCGTGCCCGCGTTGGCGGCGGCCTGGCAGATCGTCCGGGCGTAGTCGAGAGCAATCTGGTGACCGTCGGTGAGAAGCATGCCGAGCGCGGTCAACTTGAGGGAGACCTCAGCGCGCGCCTCGCGCGTCAGACCCTGCTGGCTCAGCGCCCGCAGCAGGCCCAAATAGGCGTCGCGAGTGTGCTGCGCCTGCTCCAAATAGACAGTGTCTTCACCGAGGTAGTCGATCGTCACCAGCTTGCCAACGCTGTGCAGCTCCGTGGCTGCACGCACCACGTCGGCCTCCCGAGCTCCCGGGATGAACCGCCGGACCACCGCACGGCTCATCGGGGCGCGCTCGATGAGGTCACGCACGGCGGTGGCCTTCGATAGGCGCAGGAGGGAGTGACGGAGCAGATCGCTGGGGTCCACGATGCCCACTCTAGGACCACTCGAGCGGAGCAATCCGCTGCCTCGTCGGTGGTCAGGCGGCTGTTAGCCGGCTGTTAATCGGCGGCGCCGAGGTGAGTGCGCGCAAAAGCCAGCGCTTCGGCGAGGTCGGCCTCGCGTTCGTCAGGATTGCGTTTGCGGGTGCCGACCTCGACGACAACGTGGCCGTCGAAGTCGACTTCCTGCAGCAGCGTGAGCACCTCCGCACACGGTTGCCCGCCCCGGCCGGGCACGAGATGTTCGTCTTTGGCGCTGCCGAGACCGTCGGCGAGATGAATATGCCGAAGGCGGGGTCCCAAGGTGTGCGCCATCTGCAGGGCGTCGGAGCCGGCGGTAGCGGTGTGCGAGAGGTCGAGCGTCACGCTGTCGTAGGGCAATGACACCGGATCCCAATGCGGGAGGTAGGCCTGCACCTCTCGGCCCCGCGCCCGCCACGGGAACATGTTTTCGACCGCGAGAGTCACCCCGGAGTCGTCTTCGCGGAGAGCGACCCCATCGGCGAACTCCTCCGCATACTCCCGCTGCCACCGGAAGGGCGGATGCAGCACCACGGTGTCCGCGCCCACTTCCCGGGCGAGGTCGATAGATCGGTCCACTTTGACCCATGGCTCGGCGCCCCAGACCCGCTGCGTGATGAGCAACGTGGGTGCGTGGATCGCGAGGATGGGTATGCCGTAATGCTCGGCGAGTGCGGTGAGCGCACCGGCGCTCTGCGAAACCTCGTCGGTCCACACCATGACTTCGATCCCGTCATAGCCGAGGCGCGCCGCGAGCTCGAAGGCGGTCGCGCAGGTCGCGGGATAGACCGACGCCGTGGAGAGGCCGACGCGGGGTGCCACGTCAGCTCTCGCCATCGTCAAGATGGTCGAGGCGGCGCAGGATGATCCCCTCGCGCAACGCCCATGGACAGACGTCGAGTTGGTCGACCCGGAGGAGGTCCATGGCGGCTTCGAGCACCAAAGCGCCGGCCAACAACTGGTGCGCCCGGGTGATAGAGACACCGGGGATCCGCGCTCGTTGGGCGGCGGTGAGTGAGGAAACGCGGTGCAAGATGGTCGAGACGTCGCGGCGGGTCAGCCGGCGCGGGACATAGATGCCCTCTTCACTCGGCGCAGCGCCTGCGATCCGGGCCAGCGAGCGCACCGTCTTGGACGTGCCGACCGCCCGGTGGGGTGGACCAAAGCGCACGACATGCCTGATGACGCTCCCGATCTCGGCTCGGATGTGGCTGCGGACTGCGTCGATCTGTTTGTCCGTCGGGGGGTTGCCCGGGAGGAGTTCACGCGTCACCCGCCCAGCCCCGAGCGGCAGGCTGAGGGCAGCGTCGGGCTCTTCGTCGAGGCCAGTCGCGAGCTCGAGGGACCCGCCGCCGATGTCGACGACGTTGACGCGCCCGCTGCTCCATCCAAACCACCGGCGCACGGCGAGGTAGGTCATCCGTGCCTCGTCCTCGCCGGCGAGAACGTCGAGCTGGACTCCGGTTTCACGGCATACCCGCTCGAGCACGTCGTCGCCGTTAGGGGCCTCGCGCACTGCTGACGTCGCAAACGGCATCAGGTCAGAGACCCCTTGGTCGTTGGCGATCTGCCCGCACTCGCGGATGAATGCCACCAGGCGGGTCGCGAAGCCCGTCGAAATGGTGCCATCGGGCTCGATGTTCTCACTGAGGCGGAGTTCGCTCTTGTGGGAGAAAGCCGGGAGAGGGTGGCCGCCATAGTGCGCGTCGACGACGAGGAGGTGGACGGTGTTGGAGCCCACGTCGATCACACCCAAGCGCATATTTGCAGACTAACGCTCGGGCCAGCCGACCCTTGACATGAGTGACGTGGCCACACTCACGCGGTGAGTCCGGGCTGGTCTCTGGTTGGTCTGTGGTTGGTCTGTGGTTGCTCTGTGGTTGGTCTGTGGTTTGCTCTGTGGTTGGTCTCTGGTTCGTCTCTGGGTTCGGATCTGGGCACCTGACGATCCACCCTAGAGTGGTGGTCGTGTCCGAAGCACCTCTGACGATGGCCCGGATGTGGGTCGAATTCCCCGATCCCGCAGACGCCCGGCAGCGCTTTCGATGCGACCTCACGTGGCTGACGTCGTCGTGGACGTGTATCTACGGGCGGGGATGCCCCGGAATCTACGAAGACCGGCCTCATGACGGATGTTGTTCTCTCGGAGCGCATTTCACGGAGAAGGCGGACTTCAGGCACGTCGCAGAGCATGCCGAACGGCTGACTCCGCAACACTGGCAGTTCTATGACGTGGGACACGAGGGTCGCGAGGGACCCGAGGGCAACGACGACCCGCCTGCGCGTCAGCAGATGCGCCGCAAGGCTTGGACTGAGAAGGAAGACGGTGTGCGCAAGACGCGGGTCGTCGAGGCCGGCTGCATCTTCCTCAACCGGGAGGGCTTCGCGACTGGCCCGGGGTGCGCACTGCACTTCCAGGCCGTGGCTGAGGGTCGCCCCCATCACTCCGGCAAGCCAGAAGTCTGTTGGCAGTTGCCGATTCGCCGCACCTATCGCATGGTCGAGGAACTCGACGGGACGAGCTATCTCGAGATCACACTGGCTGAATTCGACCGCCGTGGGTGGGGTCCAGGGGGGCATGACCTCTCGTGGTTTTGCTCGGGCAGTCCCGATGCGCACGTCGGCCGTGAGCCGGTGTTCCGCTCGTGTCGCCACGAGCTCACCGAACTCATGGGTGAGCCCGGTTACGACGAACTCGTGGTGCGGTGCACGGCATACCTCCGGTCGGTGAAGGCAGCGCAGCGCGGGGCGGGACGCGCGATGCTGCCCCTCCTCGTGCACCCGGCGACTCTGGCCGCCCAGGAGCGACTCCGGGAGGCTGCGCGACGCAAGTCCGATGACGACTGACGCGCCGGGGGCGATTCCTAGCCCCAACATCTGGACCGATCCGGCGGTCTACGAGGTGCACAACCTAGCGCTGGACAGGGCGGGTGTGATCGAGGCGACGATCCTGAGGCTCGCTGGGCTGGACACGTGGGCTGGGGTCGACGTCTTAGAAGTCGGTTGCGGGACTGGCTTCCACGTCGCATCGCTGGCGCGCGCGGGAGCCCGCGTGGTGGGGATCGAGCCGCACGCACCTTTGGTTGAGCTTGCGGCACAACGCATTTCCGGTATGCCGTCCGCTTCTGTCCGGCTCGCGGGGGCGGCTGCCACTGGGCTCCCGGACGGGAGGGTCGATGTCGCGCTGGCGAGGTGGGCGTATTTCTTCGGGCCTGGGTGCGAGCCTGGGCTGGTCGAGCTAGCACGGGTCGTGCGACCGGGTGGAGTGGCTGTTGTCGTGGACAACGACGCGACTCGATCTACCTTT
This sequence comes from Actinomycetales bacterium, assembly GCA_016715285.1. Lineage (GTDB taxonomy): Bacteria > Actinomycetota > Actinomycetes > Actinomycetales > Dermatophilaceae > Phosphoribacter > Phosphoribacter thorii. The sequence continues at coordinate 319,566 of JADKAO010000005.1, forward strand.
GGCAGCTGGTTTTCCCTGGCATGGCCCGATTATGACCCGGCTGCGGTCCAACGGTTTTGGCGGCGGCAAGGCTGGCATCGAGAATCCGTGCAGGTGGCGTGGCGGTTCACGTCTCGGCCTGACTTTGAGGCGGTCTTGCGGTTGGAATTCGAGCGGGGATTCGCCGAAGCTCTCTTCGCCGCAGAGCCGACGCGCACCACCGTGGACTATGCCGTCAACCTCTGGTGGCGTCGCTTCTGATGGTCACGTCCTGATGGTCACGCGGGCCACCGAAGGTGCTGTCAGACGTCCCATCTAGGGTCGGCGCTATGACCCAGGTTCAGACCTCCGCCCTCACCCATGCTGAGGCGACATGACGACGCGAGGCGCCGCGACCCGTGCTGCCAGCCGCAGCGTCACCAGCACTGGCCATGGACGCGCGCCGCGCGGCACGGCATACCGCTGCAGTGAATGCGGCTGGACCGCGGTCAAGTGGGTCGGGCGCTGCGGCGAGTGCCAGGCGTGGGGTTCAGTCGCCGAAGTGCACGAGACCCGGGCGCGCACGACGGCACCGGCGAGCGACGTGCCAATGCCGTCCCGCATCGGCGAGGTCAACGTCGAGGATGCAGTGGCGCGGCCGACGGGGGTGAGCGAGTTCGACCGCGTCCTTGGGGGCGGGCTAGTTCCCGGCGCGGTCGTGCTCGTCGCGGGCGAGCCGGGCATCGGGAAGTCGACCCTGCTCCTCGACGTGGCGGCGCGCGCCGCGCGCTCAGGCGCCACTGTGCTCTATATCAGCGGTGAGGAGTCGGCCGCCCAGGTGCGCCTGCGCGCCGAGCGAATCGAAGCAATGGCCGCGACGCTTTACCTCGCCGCCGAGACCGACCTCGCGACCATCCTTGGGCAGGTCGAGGCGGTGCGGCCCAGCCTCGTGATCGTCGACTCGGTGCAGACCATCGCCAGCGCCGACCTCGACGGCACAGCGGGCAATGTCGCGCAGGTCCGAGAGGTGGCGGCGAGCCTGAGCCATGCCGCTAAGGCGACCGGCACCGCAGTGATGCTTGTCGGTCACGTGACGAAAGACGGTTCGATCGCTGGGCCGCGAGTCCTCGAGCACCTGGTCGATGTCGTCATCCAGTTTGAGGGCGAGCGCCACTCGCGACTGCGGCTCGTGCGGGCGGTCAAGAACCGCTACGGCCCGACCGACGAGGTAGGGTGTTTCGACCTGTCCGACGTGGGGATCGTGGGGCTCCCCGATCCAAGTGGGCTGTTCTTGTCGACGCGGGATGCCGCTGTGCCGGGCACGTGCGTGACGGTCACGCTCGAAGGACGGCGACCGCTCGTAGCCGAGGTCCAGGCACTCGTGGCCAAGTCCGTTGCTCCCGCGCCGAGGCGGGCGACGAGTGGGGTCGACGCCGCTCGCGTGGCGATGGTCGTCGCGGTGCTCGACCGCCGGGTGCACCTGCCGATCGGATCAAGTGATACGTATGCCGCGACTGTTGGCGGCGTGCGCGTCAGCGAGCCTGCCGCCGACCTGGCCATCGCGCTCGCACTCGCTTCTGCCATCCTCGACCGCAGCGTGCCAGCCGACGCCGTCGCCATCGGCGAAGTCGGCCTCGCGGGTGAGATCCGGCCCGTGACGGGGATGCCGCGCCGACTTGCCGAGGCGGCGCGGCTGGGATTCCGCCGTGCGTTCGTGCCTGCCGGGGTGATTGGGAGCGGTCCGATGCCACCAGAGCTGGAGGTGGTTGAGGTGGGCGACATCGCCGCTGCAGTCGGGCGGGCACTCGTAGGTGGATAGGCGCCAGTGGCCTCGCGGTTTGCCGCGGCAGACACCACATAGACTCACCGCGTGGAGCGCACCGACGACGAGCTGCTGATCGCCACGTTGGCGGCAGTCGCACCAGGCACCGAGCTGCGCGACGGCCTCGAGCGGATCCTGCGAGGCGGCACCGGCGCGCTCATTGTCTTGGGCAACGACAAGTCCATCGAGGCGTTGTGCTCTGGTGGTTTCCGCATCGACATCGAGTTCTCGGCCACGCGACTGCGGGAGCTGTCGAAGATGGACGGCGCGATCGTTTTGGACAAGGACGCGACCCGGATCGTCCGCGCCAACACCCAACTCGTGCCCGACGCGAGCATCGAAACGTCCGAGTCTGGCACCCGGCACCGCACCGCTGAGCGGGTCGCGATCCAAACGGGCAGCCCGGTCATCTCGGTCAGCAAATCGATGCAGACCATCGCCCTCTATGTGGGCCACCGTCGTCACGTCGTCGAAAACTCCGCGGCCATCCTGTCCCGCGCCAACCAGGCAATGGACACCCTGGAACGCTATAAGTCCCGCCTGGATGAAGTGACCCAGACGCTCTCGGCGCTGGAGATCGAGGACCTCGTCACGATCCGCGATGTGGCCGCTGTGTTGCAGCGTCTCGAGATGGTCCGGCGCATCAGCGACGAAATCAATGGGTATGCCGTGGAACTCGGCACCGATGGCCGACTCATCACGATGCAGCTCGAGGAACTCGTCGGCGGGCTCGGTAATAATCGCGAGCTGGTTATCGGCGACTACCTCACCTCGGCGCGCTCCGACAAGTCGGTCGAGGAGGCACTACTTGATCTGGTCGCCTTGTCGGCCACCGAGTTGCTCGATCTCAGCGCTACCGGACGAGCGGTCGGCTTCGTTGGGCCTGGGGAGAGTCTTGACACTTCGGTCTCTCCGCTGGGCTATCGATTGCTCACCAAGATCCCGCGCCTGCCGGGGGCGATCATCGAGCGTCTGGTCGATCACTTCGAGTCCCTGCAGCGGCTGCTCGCAGCCAATATCGAGGACCTCATGGCGGTCGAAGGCGTTGGCGAAAGCCGAGCGCGCGCCGTTCGTGAAGGGTTGTCGCGGATGGCCGAGACGAGCATCCTGGAGCGGTACGTCTGACCGGGGTCGTCGCGATGGCCCAGCTGCACGAGGCTGTGCTCCAGTGGTATGCCGTGCACGCCCGACCGCTGCCCTGGCGCGAGCCGGACACGACGCCCTGGGGCGTCTTCGTCTCGGAGGTCATGGCCCAGCAGACTCCCGTGGCGCGGGTGGCGCCAATCTGGCGTGAGTGGATGGCTCGCTGGCCAACGCCGGAGGCCCTCGCGGCCGAGCCTGCTGGTGAAGCTGTGCGAGCGTGGGGTCGGCTGGGCTACCCACGTCGAGCTCTTCGCCTTCACGAGGCCGCCCGTGAGATCTGCGATGAGCACGGTGGCGCAGTCCCCAATTCCGTTGTGGCGCTTCGAGGTTTGCCCGGTGTGGGCGAGTACACCGCTGCCGCAGTGGCGTGCTTCGCATTCGGGGTGGTCGCGCCCGTCGTGGACACCAATGTGCGCCGTGTTCTGACCCGGGTCTTGCTCGGGCGAGAGTATGCCGCACCCTCCCTCACCCAAGCCGAGCGAGACCTCGCGGCGTCGGCGATGCCGACAGATTCAGCCGACGCTGTGGCCTGGAATGTCGCAGTCATGGAACTCGGGGCGCTCGTCTGCACGGCCCGAGCGCCAAAGTGCCTTGGCTGCCCTGTCGCCGCACAGTGCTCGTGGGTGCTAGCTGGCCGGCCTGACCATGACGGGCCACCCCGTCGCGGCCAGTCGTGGCATGGGACCGATCGACAAGCGCGCGGGATCCTGTTGCAGGCGCTCCGCGATGCGACCGGTCCTGTCGCAGGCGAGAACTTGGCCGCGCTGCTGCCCGACGACCAACAGCGGTCGCGATGCCTCGACAGTCTGGTCGCCGACGGCCTCGTCGAACCGCTGAGCCACGAGCGCTATCGCCTCCCCGGAGCGTGATCCGGGGAGGCGATAGTCGAGATTGGCGTCGGAGCCTTAGCGGACGACCGCGATCGGGCAACCGAGGTCATGGATCAGTCGGTGGCTGACCGAACCGAGGAGCAGACCCGCGAAGCCGCCGCGACCACGTGTGCCGACCACGAGCAGACCCGCATTTTCGGACTTCTCACGCAGCACGACGACGGGCGAGCCCTGCTCGACCATGCCGACGACCTTGAGACCGGGGTAACGCTCGGTGAGCTTGGCGACGGCAAGGTCGACCCACTTGCGCATCTGCTTCTCGTGCTTGTCGGGCAAGCCTTGGATGCCGACGCGGGCGGCGAACTCCGAGCTGATGCCGAAGGAGCCGGTGTCCCAGACGCCCACGACGTGCAGTTCGGTGCCAGCGCGTTGAGCGATCTCCGCGGCGAAGAAGCCGGCGTGGACGCCCGAGCGCGAGCCGTCGATGCCAACCACGACGGGGTGACCCTGGTCGACGTCACCGGTGACATCTCCGCGAACGACGATGACGGGGCACGAGGAGTGGGACGTCACGGCATACGCGACGGAGCCGAGTGCCGCCGAGGCGGCCTCGCCGTGACCGCGGTTGCCGACGACGATGATCTCGGCTTCACGAGACATCTCGACGAGGGCGGCGGTGACGCTGCGGTATCCCTTGACGGTTTCGACCTCGGTGACACCGAGTTCGCGCGCGCGGGCGGCGGCAGCGGCAAGCAACTCATCGGCGCCCTTGACGAGCTCGTCTGGCAGCTCGGGGAAATCCCCGACGAGACCCTGCGCGGCGATGACGTGCATGATGGTCAGCGAGTCGCCTTGGCGGGCCGCCTCGCGGGCCGCCCAATCCAGGGCGTTCGCCGAGTCCGGGCCAGAGTGGGCAACGAGAATCATTGGTGACCTTTCGTTCGGTATTTCTCCAGGCCAACTGTGCTGCATCGCGGCGAGAAGCGCTAGGGGATGTTCGTCCCGCGAGCACAATTGTGGTGAGAACAACCCCGCAACCAGCACGGGGCGAGACGTCGAGACCTCGGCCTGGCACGATGACCCTCATGTCGATGTGCTACCGGTCCGTGGCAGAACTCGAAAGCTACCTCCCCACGCTGGACGCCGCACCCCGGGACCAAGGCACCGTGAGTCTCGTCGTGAGCCGACCCACTCCCGGTGAACGCAAGGTGCTCGATGACGGGGAACTCGATGTGGCGGTCGGTCTCGTCGGCGACTCGTGGTCGCGTCGACCCAGCTCCCGCACCCCAGACAAGAGTCCGCATCCTGACATGCAAATCAACGTCATCAACGCGACCCTGGCGGCGTCGGGGCCTGGTGGGGCGGGTCCGCGCGCCCTTGTGGTGCCGTGGGTGCGCCCTGGTGATCCCATCCTGGTGGTGCGGCCGAGCTGAACTACAGCAGCTTGAGCATTCTGGTGTTGCCGAGAGTGTTGGGCTTGACCCGCTCTAAGTCGAGGAACTCGGCGACGCCCTCGTCATAGGAACGCAACAACTCGGCATACACCTCGGCTGTGACTGCTTGCCCCTCGATCGGCACAAACCCGTGCCGCGCAAAGAACTCCGTCTCAAAGGTGAGGCAGAACACGCGCGACACACCGAGCCGTCGGGCGTCGTCAAGAAGGTCGCGCAGGAGCGCCGACCCCGCTCCCTGGCCGAGGAACTCCGGCGCCACCGCGATGGTGCGCACCTCGGCCAAGTCCTCCCACATCACATGCAGCGCCCCACATCCGATGACCGTGCCGCCCACTTCCGCGACCCGAAACTCTTGCAGCCCTTCGTAATACGCGACGCCCTCCTTGGCGACGATGCGTCGTTCGAGGACGAGAGGTGCGACGATGTCACGGATGGCACGCACATCGCTGGTGCGTGCGAAGCGGGTCGGGAAGCGAGTCGAGCCGGTCACGAAAGGGTGTTCCTTGACGATGGGGGCAGTCAGCGAGCGCTATCTTCGCACGCACCCGAGGCGACGGTTCGCCGCGGCATTGCTCACGGCATACCTTCTCGTGCTGGCACTCGCGGGCTGCACCGTGGCGACGGTCCCAAGCCCGAACTCCAGCGAGCCTGCGACGTCCACTGTCCCACTGGCTATCACTCCGGCCGCCTCCCAACCCAGCCCGAGTGACACCCCCACGTCCACTCCCCCCATTCCCCCAGCAACCCCGGCAACCCTCGTGAAGTCCGCCACGTGGGTGACCCGCGCGGGGGTGCGCTCCCTGCGCGTTGTGCCCACGGACGCCGCGCGAGCCGCCGGCGTCGACGGAGACGCCGTCTGGGCCGCGGTGGTCGCCGTGCGACCCGACGCCGACCGCCCTGGCATGCGTGATCAGCTGGTGTGCCACGTATCCTTCGCGCCCGGCAAGGCGGCGTGGTACCTCGAGCCTGCGCGCCCGGCAGTGGGGTATGCCGAGACCGTCGCCGCCGCATGCAACCCCGGGGACGTCGCCGACCCCGGCTAACTCCTACAGGAAACTGATGCCGCCACCTGGTTGCGAAATGACGCGATACGAGGGGCTCACCGGCGGCAGGCCCCCACCGATCTCCCAGGCTTCCCCGTCGGGGTCGGCTTCGATCCGGAGCTGACGATCGTCATCGAACGCAAGGCTCAATGACCCGTCCTTGCCAGCCAGTGCGCGGATCACGATAGCCCGGAAAAGGTCGAGGACAGGCGCCACCGTATCGAGTCGCTGCGGGTCGACCAACAGGGTCATGGCACCGTCGGACAACGTGAATGGCCCTTCGAGCCGCACGGTGTCAGTGCCATCGACCACCAGAGTCACTGCGTAGTCAATGCAGATCTGGTCGACTTCGCGACCCGTGAGGGGCAGCACGAAATGATCTGCTTCCTCGCGGATGCCGAGTTCGGTCATGACCGCTGCCATGGTGAGAGCGTAGTTGACGCCGCGACCAAAAGCCCGGTGATGCGGCTTTTGCGCTGCGTCGCCCTTATGAACTCACCGACCCGGTTGCGGCGTCCTGGGGCCCACCCACGGTGTCGATGGGGGGCAGATCCGGGATGTCCGGCAACGTCTCCCGCCGCAACGAACCAGCGAAAGTGAAAACCGAGTCCTTGTCCTCACCTGTGGCATCGACGAGCACGAACTCGCCGGCCTTGAGCTCGCCGTAGAGGATCTTCTCCGAGAGCGAGTCCTCGATCTCGCGCTGGATGGTGCGCCGCAACGGACGGGCACCGAGCACGGGGTCGTAGCCCTTCTTGGCCAACAGGTTCTTGGCCGTGACGGTGAGCTCGAGGCCCATGTCCTTGTCGCGCAAGCGCTTGTCGAGCTTGGCGATCTCGAGGTCGACGATCGCGACGATCTCGGACTGGGTGAGCTGCGGGAAGACGATGATGTCGTCGACTCGGTTGAGGAACTCGGGACGGAAGTGGTTCTTGAGCTCGTCCTGGACCTTGTTCTTCATCCGGTCGTACTCACTGCGGCTGTCCGGCCCGGCGGAGAAGCCGAGCGAGCCCTTGGTGATGTCCCGGGTGCCGAGGTTGGTCGTCATGATGATGACGGTGTTCTTGAAGTCGACCACCCGACCTTGCGAGTCGGTGAGGCGGCCGTCTTCGAGCACCTGGAGGAGGGAGTTGAAGACCTCCGGGTGAGCCTTTTCGACCTCGTCGAAGAGCACAACCGAGAACGGCCGACGACGCACCTTTTCGGTGAGCTGGCCACCCTCCTCATAGCCGACATAACCGGGCGGCGACCCAAACAGCCGACTCACGGCGAACTTCTCCGAGTACTCGCTCATGTCGAGCTGGATCAGCGCGTCCTCGTCACCGAAGAGGAACTCGGCGAGCGTCTTGGCCAGCTCGGTCTTCCCGACACCGGTCGGGCCAGCGAAGATGAACGAGCCACCCGGGCGACGCGGGTCTTTAAGCCCGGCGCGGGTGCGACGGATCGCCTGCGACAGCGCCTTGATGGCGTCGTCCATGCCGACGATGCGCTTGTGCAGCTCGCTCTCCATGTTGAGCAGGCGAGCGGACTCCTCTTCGGTCAGCTTGAAGACCGGTATGCCTGTTGAGGCCGCCAGCACCTCGGCAATGAGTTCGTCGTCAACCTCGGCGACGACGTCCATGTCGCCGGCCTTCCACTGCGCCTCGCGCTCAGACCGGGCGGTCGACAGCTGCTTCTCGTCGTCGCGCAAGCGCGCGGCCTTCTCGAAGTCCTGCCCGTCGATCGCGGCTTCCTTCTGGCGGCGCACTTCGGCGATCTTCTCGTCGAACTCGCGCAGGTCCGGCGGCGCGGTCATCCGACGGATGCGCAGGCGAGCGCCGGCCTCGTCGATGAGGTCGATCGCCTTGTCCGGCAGGAACCGGTCGTTGACATAACGGTCAGCCATCGTCGCGGCCGCAACGAGCGCGCCGTCGGTGATGGACACGCGGTGGTGGGCCTCGTAGCGGTCGCGCAGCCCCTTGAGGATCTCGATGGTGTGCGACAGGGTCGGCTCGGCGACCTGGATGGGCTGGAAGCGGCGTTCGAGCGCCGAGTCCTTCTCGATGTGCTTGCGGTATTCGTCGAGCGTGGTGGCACCGATGGTCTGGAGCTCACCACGGGCCAGCATCGGCTTGAGGATCGAGGCCGCGTCGATGGCACCCTCAGCGGCGCCCGCACCCACCAGCGTGTGGATCTCGTCGATGAAGATGATGATGTCGCCGCGCGTGCGGATCTCCTTGAGGACCTTCTTGAGGCGCTCTTCGAAGTCACCGCGGTAACGCGAGCCGGCCACAAGGGCACCGAGGTCAAGCGTGTAGAGGTGCTTGTCCTTGAGCGTCTCAGGCACGGTGCCGCGGACGATGTCCTGGGCCAGACCCTCGACGACCGCGGTCTTGCCGACGCCCGGCTCACCGATCAGGACGGGGTTGTTCTTGGTGCGGCGCGAGAGCACCTGCATGACCCGCTCGATTTCCTTCTCGCGCCCAATGACCGGGTCGAGCTTGCCTTCGCGGGCAGCCTGGGTGAGGTTGCGCCCGAACTGGTCGAGCACCAGGGATCCGGCGGGCGTGCCCTCAGCGGGACCGCTCGCGGGGCCAACGCCCGCGCCAGCCTTCTCGCCTTGGCCGGACTGGTAACCGGCAAGGAGCTGAATCACTTGCTGGCGCACCTTGTTGAGGTCGGCTCCCAGCTTGACGAGGACCTGCGCAGCGACGCCCTCACCCTCGCGAATCAGCCCAAGGAGGATGTGCTCGGTGCCGATATAGGTGTGGCCGAGCTGAAGTCCCTCGCGCAGCGAGTACTCCAGGACCTTCTTGGCGCGCGGGGTAAACGGAATGTGCCCGGTTGGCGCCTGCTGGCCCTGACCGATGATCTCTTGCACCTGCTCGCGGACGTCAGCGAGCTTGATGCCGAGGTTTTCGAGCGCCTTGGCGGCGAGCCCCTCGCCCTCGTGGATCAGCCCCAGGAGGATGTGCTCGGTGCCGATGTAGTTGTGGTTGAGCATGCGCGCCTCTTCTTGGGCGAGCACGACAACCCGCCGCGCGCGGTCCGTAAACCGTTCGAACATCGTTTCACTCCTGCCTTCGACTGCCCGAGGGTATGGGCGATCTTGATCGTAGCCACCTCTCGGAGCCCGCACGGCAGCATCGCGGCTGTGAGTCAGGACCCCGGTTGTCTAGCCCAACGCCGCCGGTATGCCGTGCTGTTCCCTCCGCGCCCCGGTCCACGGCCGTGTTCGCCCTCGGCGGACACGGCATACCGGGCAGGGGCGCGGGATCGTTAGCGCACCCAGTCCTGGACCGGGGTCATGGGCACGTCGCGGCGTCGGAACACCGGGAAGGCGTTCAAGCCGCCGCCGGGATCGAAGCCCGTGGACCAGTTCACGAGGACCCAGCCCTGCGACTCGACCGCGGCGAGACTGTCGCTCCAGGAGTCCAACTCGCCCTTGCCAGGCTGCGACCACGCGCCCAGCTTGAGTCGCGCCACATAGAACGACTGGCCAGCGCGGTAGGCCTCGGCCGCGCGGGTCACGAGGGCTTGCAGGTCACCTTCTCGACTCATGACGCCACCGTATGCCGGTCCGCTCAGCGCCGCACGTCGATGGGTCAGGGGCGCTTTATGACCCCTGTTTGACGGCTTGCAGGGTGTAGCTCAGCGGCAACCGCTCCCGACCCTCGCGCAAGCGATACTCACCACGGTCGTCGCGCTCCATCAGGCCAGGCAGTGCGTCCCACGGCACGCTGTCGTGCTCGACGAAGCCGGTAATGGCCATGCCCCGAACCAGGAGCGCCGTGAGGATCTCGCCCAATCCGTGGTTCCACTCATACGACGGCCGTGCCGTGAACTCCACATCGGTCTCGACGTAGGTCCCTTCGCCCTCCCACACCTGCGGGTTCTCCTGCTCGAAGTAGGGATGCGCGATAGTCAGCGTCGCGTTGTCCACCCCCTCGACGTCAGCCAGGGACCACAGCACGGGGTGGCCTTCGCGGATGAACAATCGACCGCCTGGGCGGAGCAGGTCACTCACGGTTTGCGCCCAGTCGGCGATCCGCGGCAACCACCCGATCGCACCGATACCGGTGTACACCAGGTCGAACTGCTCCCGCCCCAACAAAACCACCGCGTCGTCAACCGTGCCCTCGACGAACTCGATCGCTTCGTCCGCTCGCGCCACGATCTCCCGGGCTTGAGCCAGGGAGGCGCCGGAGAAGTCAAGCCCGGTCATCACCGCGCCGAGTCGCTGCAGTGACAAGGTGTCGGTCCCGATGTGGCATTGCAGGTGCACCCCGCGTAGACCAGTCACGTCACCGAGCAGCGGGCAGTCGAACTCCACCACTCCGGAGAGCTCCGAGCGCCCCGACAGGAGACGTTCGACCTCATAGCCCGGCGAGGCGGCGTGTGCCGGCCCCCGCTCGTCCCAGTTGGCCCGGTTCGTCGCCAGATACTCGTCCATAAACCCAGGAGTATGCCGCCAGTGACCTGCGGGGGCGGCCGGGATGCCAGGGGCGCGCCTTACCGTCTTCGCTGGCAGCGCCCGCACCAGAAGAGATTGCGCCCAGCCACCACTGCGGTCCGCACTCGCGAGCCGCAGGTGTGGCACGGCATACCGTCGCGTTTGTAGACGTAGTAGCGGCGTTCGAGCGCACCGTGCGGGTTGGGGCGCCATGCCGAGACCCCTGTCGGGCTCGTGGGGACCAGGGCGGGGTCGTAGTCCCCAGCCACTACGTCAGCGATTTGGTCCCTCATGGTGACGATCTGACCCAACTGGACACCGATCGGCAGCAGCAGTTTGAGATCGTCCCAGAGGGCGCGCCAGGTGGCCCGGCGGATCTCCGTGCCGGGCCGCCAGGGGTCGACGCGATGCCGGAACAGGACCTCACACCGATAGACGTTGCCGACCCCGGCGAGCACAGCCTGATCCATAAGCAGATCTGCGATGGTGCGACTGCTCTTGGAGATCCGCGCCCACGCTCGGTCGGGGTCAGCGTCGGCTCGCAGCGGGTCCGGTCCGAGCCGTGCGACGACGGCGTCAACTTCGGAGGGCGTGGCGACGTTGACCAACGCCATGGCCCGCAAATCCGCAACGTAGTGCGCGGTCAGCAGGCGGAGGCGCACCGCCCCGACCGCGGGCGGGATCGAGTATGCCGCGTCGTCAAGTCCCTGCACGATGGCGTCAGGCACATATCGGGTGACCTCGAAGCTCCCGATCAGCCCCAAGTGGACGTGGAGGAAACGGTCACCCTCGAACTCGGCAAAGAGGTGCTTGCCCCATGCCTGCGCGTCGATGAACTGGCGGCCGTCGAGTATGGCGGCACCCTCGACGAAGCGTCCTTGAGGGCTCGACACTGCTGGGAACGTGCCACGGAAGGCACCATTGAGGGACCCCGCCAGCCGGTGGATCGTGTGGCCTTCCGGCACCTCAGCCGACCTTGCGCTTGGGCACAGCCTTCTTCGCGGGGGGCGTCGCCGCAGCCTTTGCCGGAGCAGTTGCCGTGCCCGTGGCTGAGGCTTTGGGGGCCACGGGTTCGCCACGAGCTGCCTTGGCGCGGTCGACCGACCGCTGCAGCGCTTCAAGCAGGTCGACAACCTCGCCCGAACCTTCGGCCTCCGCCGCCGGGGCTGATACCTCGCCGCCCTCAAGCTTTGACTTCACGAGCGCGTCGACCGCGACCGCATAGTCGTCTTCCAACTCGCTGGGGTCATAGTCGCCCGAAAGCGAGTTGACGAGCATGTTTGCCATCGCCAATTCTTGATCTGAGGCGTGGACGTCGTCACCGATGTTGACCTGGTCAGCCCCACGGATTTCGTCCGGCCACAGCAGCGTTTGCAGCACGATGACGTTGTCGTGGACGCGCAAGACAGCCATGGTCATCCGGGTGCGGATCGACACCGTGACGAGGGCGACGCGGTCGGCCGCATCGAGTGCGTCCCGCAAGAGCGCATAAGGTTTGACCGCGGCCTTCTCTGGCTCCAGGTAGTAGGCCTTGTCGTAAAGCATGGTGTCGATCTGGTCTTTCGGGACGAATTTCGTGACCGCGACCTCTTTGCTCGACTGGTTGGGCAGCGAGGCGAGGTCTTCATCGGTCAGGACGACCATGCCGCCGTCTTCGGTTTCGTACCCCTTCGCCACCTCGTCGTAGGGCACCTGTTCCCCACACGCGCTGCACACGCGCTGATAGCGGATCTGGCCACCGTCGGCCCTGTGCACCTGGCGGAACGAGATGTCGTGGTTCTCGGTCGCGGAGTAGAGCTTCACGGGCACATTGACGAGGCCGAAAGACACCGCACCCTTCCACATTGCCCGCATCGCCAGCCCTACCCTTCCCACCGGTCACATCCCGTCGCCTTGCCGGACGGATAGGCCAGCATGCGGCCAACACCTCGATCGGGGCAAGCTCCGCGCCAGCTAACCGGTTAGCCTCGTCGCGCGGTGGACACCTTCGCACGGCATACTCACTGGCATGGTCATGACGTGGACGGCCCGCGCGCTCACGCCCGAAGAGCACGCTGCCGTAACGACAAATGCAAAGGTGGTGGTCGACCTTCTCGAGGACGAGCCTCCTCATCCGAAGCTGGCCCTCCATCTCGGGACGGCCTGGCATGGCATCCACTGGCTCCTGACGGGCACGGCATACGAATCCGAAAGTGCTGTGGGACAAGCGATCTTCGGCGGCGAGCCCATAGGGCGCAATCTCGGCCATGGGCCGGCGCACCTTCTTGACCACCGCGTGGTCCGACGTGTCGATGACGCGCTCGAATCCCTCTCCGTCGCAGATCTCGCCGATCGATTCGACCCCGATCTCATGGTGGAGGCGGACATCTCTCCCGGCTTCTGGCACGACCCGGAGATCTTCGAGACTTTGCTCGCCCCCCGCTATCGCGCCCTCCAGAGGTTCTACCGCCGAGCGCGTAAAGCCGGCGCTCCGGTCCTCACCGCGATCCTCTGACGGCAACTCCCCACCGATGCTCCCGATGCTCGCGACGGCGACGCGGCACGTCCCGGTCGGCACGGACTGGGTCCATGAACTCAAGTGGGACGGAATGCGCGTCCTTCTCGACGTCCGCGCTGGCCACGTGCGCGCCTTCAGCCGGACTGAGCGGGACGTCACCGTAGCCTTCCCAGAGCTCCAGGCACTCGGCGCCCTCTTCGACGACATGCTCCTCGACGGTGAAGTCGTTGCGCTCGTTAACGGTCGACCTCATTTCGGCACACTTGCCGAACGCTTCCACATCACCTCTTCCGCGAAAGCCGCGACCCTCGCCGCGACTGCGCCGGTGACATTCATGGTCTTCGACATCCTGCGCTTGTTCGGCGTCGGCCTCACCTCACGAACGTGGACGGAACGGCGCGCGACCCTGGAGCGGCTCGAACTCGACAACCCCAGCGTGGGAGCGTCGTCCTGGCAGGTCCCGGGGGTATTCGACGACGGCGCCGCCTTGCTCGTCGCGACGCGCGAACACGGCCTCGAAGGGGTGGTGAGCAAACGACGGACGAGCCGGTATGCCGTGGGCCAGCGCAGTCCCGACTGGCTCAAGCTCCCCAACCGGACGCGACTCTCAGTGGTCATCGGCGGCTGGCGTCCCGAAGCCGATCAGTCGACCCGGCTCGGCGCCATCCTTGTCGGCGTTCCGACGGCCAACGGACTGAGGTACCTCGGTCGCGTCGGAGCGGGCATCGCTGGTCGCGCAGGCGCCGCTCTGCTCAGTCAATTGCACGACATCCAAGCGGCCACGTCCCCCTTCCTCAGGGACGGCGACCCAGATGCCCTTCCCGGCGGCCCGGTCCCTCCGATCGACGCCGCCGGAGCCTTTTGGGTCCGGCCCGAGCTCGTGTGCGACATCCAATCCTTGGGCCTGACGCACACCCACCGACTTCGCCAACCGGCATACCTTGGGCTCCGTGGTGATCTCACCCCGGCCGACGTGGAGGCGGCCTGGGCCCCGAGCAGAGACGCGCGTGGGGAGAGTCTGGATGCCTAGCCCCAAGAAGGTGACCGTCCAGGCGGCAGGGCGGCGGCTGGCCGTCTCCAGCCTCGACAAGGTGATGTACCCGGACACTGAAACCACCAAGGGTGAGGTCCTGCACTACTACGCACGAATCGCCCCGGTGTTGCTCCCCCACCTCGCGCAGCGGCCGGTGACGCGAATTCGGTTTCCGCACGGCGTGGGTGGGCTGAGCTTCTTCGAGAAGAACCTTCCGTCCGGCGCCCCCGCATGGCTCCCGCGGGTCGTCGTCACCCATGGGGATGGCGCCTCAGACGGATTGACCTATCCGTTGGTAACCGGAGTCGACACCCTGATCTACCTGGCGAATCTCAACTCGCTCGAGTTCCACATCCCGCAGTGGCAGGTCGACGACTCCGGGCAGGCGCTGCCCCCAGATCGGATCGTCATCGATCTCGATCCCGGTCCGGGCACGGGGCTCCGGGAATGCTCACGCGTGGCCTTGGCAGTGCGCGAGCGACTGGAGGCGATTGGGCTCAACCCCGTGCCGGTCACGAGTGGGTCTAAAGGAATGCAGGTGTATGCCGCGCTGCCGGCGCTTCCGGGTTCTCATTCGAGCGATGATCTCAGCGCGGTAGCCCAGCAATTGGCCCAGGAGCTGAGTTCCGAAATGCCCGATCTTGTGGTTTGGCGGATGGCGAAATCAGCCCGGCCAGGCAAGGTGTTCATCGATTGGAGTCAGAACAACGCGGCGAAGACCACGATCAGCCCGTATTCAATGCGTGGCCGTGATCTGCCGTGGGCTGCGACGCCACGCTCGTGGCAGGAAATCGAGCAGGGCGCGCGGGTGGATGCGGGGCTGACCCAGGCCACCATCGAGGAGGTGCTCGATCGCGTCGAGCGTCACGGGGACCTCGCAGCATCCCTGTGGGGATGAACCAGAGTGTTGGCTGAGCAAGCGTCGAGCTCGGGTGCCGGACACCCCGTGTCGAGGGCCGCCGCCCCCATAACGGGGGCAGCGGCCCTGTGGACTCTGGTGGCGCGGTCAGCCCGCGCCACAGCGGTCATTGTTTAGGCGTGAGCCTTGTCGTAGGCCTCCTGGACCGACGCCGGCACGCGGCCACGGTCACTCACGGCATGCCCGTTGGCGCGAGCCCACTCACGAACGACTGAGCCGTTGCCTCGCTTCGCCGCGCCCTGGCCGCGACGCTTGACGTTGCGACGCCCGCCGACTCGCTCGGCAACGCCAACCCACGGCGCAAGCACCTCGCGCAGCGAGGTCGCGTTAGCCGTTGACAGGTCGATCTCGTAGGTCACCCCATCGAGCCCGAAGGTCACGGTCTCGTCGGCGGTGCCGCCGTCAAGGTCGTCTTCGAGCACAACCACTGTCCGCTTAGCCACTGGTGTGGACTCCATTCATCTTGTTTGCGTGGATGGCATATCGACCCTGCTGTCGACAACAGGTGCGATGGAAGAACGGGGTGGATGGCCCCATCCTCATAACACTCATCAAAATCAGATGAGCTTTGTAAAGAGACTGCCCCTGCGAACTCTTTAGCGGAGCTAACCCTAACACGGGGATACGCCTTTCGCTCGCCGTCAACGCGCGGTCAACGTGGTGACGAAACGTTAAGGAATAGGACGTCCGATTTAACATACCCCGGGCTATTCGGTCGTAACCGAACCTTCGGGGTCGGAGTCCCCTGCCTGCTCGGCTCCTTTGTCAACGCTCCTCGCGGCTCGCTCGCGAGCGTCCACCTCGGCTTGCCATTGGGCTTGCGCGATGCGCTCTTTCCGGTCAGCCTCGAAGATCGTCTTGAAGACCACGTAGGCGATCACGAGCAACCCGATCGTCGGCAAGATCGCGGCGAGGTAAGGGTAGATGACATCCCACATGACTAGTCCTCAGGCTTCAGGAGCGGGAAGAGAATGGTCTCTCGGATATTGGCGCCCGTGAAGAGCATGACGAGGCGGTCGATCCCCAAACCCATGCCCCCCATGGGCGGAGCACCGAACTCCAACGCGCGCAGGAAGTCTTCATCGAGCTGCATCGCTTCGGGGTCACCGCCAGCAGCGAGCAGCGACTGGGCGACAAGCACCTCACGCTGGATCACCGGGTCGATCAATTCTGAGAACCCGGTCCCACGTTCGACGCCGCCAATGATGAGATCCCAGGCCTCGATCAGTCCCGGGATACTCCGATGTGGCCGCGCGAGTGGTTGGGCAATCGCGGGGTAATCACACAGGAACGTCGGCTGGAGCAGGTGTGGCTCCACCAACTCGGACAGCAATTCCATGACGACCTTGTCGGCACCCCACGTGGGGTCGAGTTCGACGCCGTGCGTCACGGCATACTCCCGCAATGTGCTGAGCGGGGTCTCGACCGTGATTTCGTGCCCGACCGCTTCGCTCACCGCGGTGTAGACAGGCAACCAACGCCACTCGCCGTCGAGGTCGATGACCCCCGCGGGTGTTTCGATCTGACGCGAGCCGAAGTGGTCCGCGACCCCGAGATAGAGGTCGCGCGTGAGCATCGCAATCGTCGTCTGATCGCCATACGCCTGATATGCCTCGAGCATGGTGAACTCGGCGGAGTGAGTTGCGTCGATGCCTTCATTGCGGAAGATGCGGCCCAGCTCATAGACGCGATCGACCCCGCCGACGATGGCCTTCTTGAGGTTGAGCTCGAGTGCAATGCGCAGCGTCATGCCTTGGTCGAAGGCATTGAGGTGGGTGTGGAAAGGGCGCGCCGCCGCACCACCGTGGATCAACTGCAGGACCGGTGTCTCGATCTCGACATAGTCCTGCGCGTGCAGGGTTTCGCGGATCGCCCTGGTCGCCGCAGCGCGCAATCGCACCATATCCCGCGCCTCTTGTCGCACGACGAGGTCGGCATACCGCTGCCGGACTCGCGTCTCTTCCGAGAGGTCCTTGTGCAACGTGGGCAGGGGTCGCAATGCCTTCGATGCCATCTGCCACGACGCTGCCATCACCGACAGCTCACCACGCTTGCTGGAAATCACCCGCCCCTCAATCGCGACATGGTCGCCGAGGTCGACGAGAGCCTTCCAGTCCGCGAGCGCCGCCTCGCCAATCTCGGCCTGGCTCAACATGACTTGAAGGCGCGTGCCGATCCCCTCTTGGAGCGTCGCAAAGCACAGCTTGCCGGTATTGCGGATGTACATCACGCGGCCCGCAGTCACGACTCGAGCTTCGGTTTCTTCACCGGGTTCGAGGTGGCCCCACTCGTGGCGGATATCCGCAAGAGAGTGAGTGCGACCGACCCACACGGGGTATGCCGCGTGTCCACTGGCGATCAGCCGCTCGCGCTTTTCGCGCCGCACCCGGAGTTGTTCTGGAAGATCGTCGACCTCGCCACGTTCGAGGTCGGAAGGGTTAGCGGAAGGGCCGGTAGTCACCCGCCAAGGGTACCCAGCGCCTGACCAAAGCTTGACCGAAGCCTGACTCGCACGAGGACCGCTCCATGGACAACTCGACATGCGTCGCACTGCCCCAACACCCCAGGAGGACAATCGCATGTCAGTCCGAACCCTTTTCGCCGGCGCTCCCGCGTTCGCCGCGGCGACCCTGCTCGGCCTCGGAACCATCACCAGCGCCGCCCCGACGGTGGTTGCGTCCGCTGCCGTGACCTCGGACTCGTCCCCTGTCGCCGTGGCCGCCACCGGCGCCTGTGTCGAGCACACCGACGAGATCAACGTCGCTCGCGCTGCCGCTGGTGGCGGCCGCTACGACCCCAACACCCTCACGGCAGCCCAGGCTGATGCCAGGGAAAGGGAAACCGAGGCGTTGTTGGCCTCCGGAGCAAGCGGGACGATCGCCAAGCTGTCGCCGCTCGCCGTGTCTGCGGCGATCCCGGTGTATTTCCACATCATCACCGACGGCACTAAAGGCAAGGTGACGAGCACGATGATCGCCAACCAGATCTCGGTGCTCAACGCGGCATACGCCGGTTCCGGGTTCTCGTTCTCGCTCGTGTCGACTGACACGACGGTCAACGCATCCTGGTACACGAACCTTGTCCCGGGCAGCACGGCTGAGAAGGCGATGAAGACCGCGCTCCACCAGGGCGGCAAGAACGCCCTCAACCTCTACTCGGCGAAGCTGGGCAACAGCCTGCTCGGGTGGGCGACCTTCCCGAACGACAAGGTTGACCTGATGGATGGCGTGGTCCTGCTCGACCAGTCCCTGCCGGGCGGAACCGCTTCGCCGTACAACCTCGGCGACACCGCGACCCACGAGGTCGGTCACTGGCTTGGGCTTTACCACACGTTCCAGGGTGGCTGTAATGGCAACGGCGACTACGTCTCTGACACCCCCGCGGAGAAGTCTGCTGCCTACGGCTGCCCCACCGGTCGCGACTCGTGCGCGAGCAAGCCGGGTCTGGACCCGATCAAGAACTTCATGGACTACACCGACGACGCCTGCATGAACACCTTCACCCCCGGTCAGGTAAGCCGCATGCAGAGCCAGTGGACGGCATACCGCGCCTGAGTTTTGAGGCGTATGCCGCGAATGCCGCGTAGCTGAGTGAGCCGACGGCCGCCCCAGACCACGTGTCGGGGGCGGCCGTTAGCGTGTGCGGACATGGGCACCTCCCGCCGCACTCTCGCTGACCGGCTCGCGCCGCTGCCGGTTCGGCGGGTGGAGCGCCGCCGCCCGCTCGACCCCGACGGCCGCGAGGACCTGGCGGGTCTGGGCTATCTGGCGGAGGGTGAGTGGCCGCTCACGCTCGCTCCCATCGCCCAGTTGCTGCGCGACGGGCTCGACCTGGGGGCGGCGACCGTGCTCGTCGGGGCCAATGGCAGCGGCAAGTCGACCATCGTCGAAGCGATCGCGATGGCTTTTGGTCTCGCGCCCGAGGGCGGGTCGACCGGGGCGCAACACCGCACCTATGAGAGCGAGTCGATCCTCCACCGGGAGCTGACGCTCGTGCGCGGGGCGGGTGGGAGCCGTTGGGGATATTTCGTCCGCGGGGAGACTCTGCACGGGCTGGTCGGCTATCTCGACGAGACCGCGCGGGATCCGCTGAGCCGGACCACCGATCCGGTCTTTGCGCGGCTCAGTCACGGCGAGACCTTCCTCGCGCTGCTGGCGTCAACGCGGTTCCGTGGTCCCGGCTTCTTCGTCATGGACGAGCCCGAGGCGGGGCTAGCCTTCGAGGCCCAACTCGCGCTATTGGGTGAGCTCACGGCGCTGTCGCGCCGACGCGGCTGCCAGGTCCTCGTCGCGACCCACTCGCCGATTGTGGCGGCGCTGCCGGGCGCGACAATCCTGCAACTCGATGCCGACGGGCTCCGGCCGAAGGCGTGGGACGACCTCGCGACGGTCGAGCACTATCGGCGCTTTTTGGCTGCGCCGCAACAGTATTTGCGCCACGTCACCGACTAAAGGCGGTCAGTTAGCGAGGTCCAGCGCGACGTCGAGGATTGGACTCGAGTGCGTCAGCCCGCCGACCGAGAGGTAGTTGACGCCCGTGAGCGCGTACTCGCGTGCTACTTCAAGCGTCAACCCACCGGTGGCCTCGATCTCGACCGCCTCATCCTTGACCCGCAACGCCGCCACCGTCTTGGCGAGGAGCGGCACCGACATGTTGTCGCACATGATGAAGCGCGCGCCCACGGCATACGCCTCCAGGGCCTCAGCCACCGTGGTGACTTCGACCTGAATATCGACGTCCGGGAAGGTGCTCCGGATCGCCTGGTATGCCGCCGAGACGCTCCCAGCCGCGAGCTTGTGATTGTCCTTGATCATCGCGCAGTCATAGAGGCCCATGCGCTTGTTGGTGCCGCCACCGGCGCGGACGGCGTACTTCTCCAGGTGGCGCATCCCCGGTGTGGTCTTGCGGGTGTCGAGGACCATCGCGCCGGTGCCCTCGAGCTGGTCGGCCCACAGGCGCGTGTGGGTGGCGACCCCGGAGAGTCGACTCATGATGTTGAGCAGGGTGCGTTCGGCGATGAGGATGACCCGGATGGGGCCGGTGATCTCGGCGAGCACGTCGCCGCGCACGACCGCGGTGCCGTCGGCGACGAGGGTGCGCACCGTGGGCGCGTCGCTGCCGATGAGCGCGGCGACCTGGGTGACGACTTCGGTGATGACCGGTATGCCGGCCACGACCCCTGGAGCGCGCGCAACGACCTGCCCGGTGGCCTCTTGGTCAGCCGGGATGGTCGCGAGCGTCGTCACGTCAAGACCGTCGGGGCCGAGGTCTTCGGCGAGGGCGGTCCGGACCAGCTCGCGGGCATCGGCAGCGGGGAAACGCAGGTCAGTGGTCACGAGAGGTCCTGTCGCCTATGAGAGGTCTTGTGGTGCTGTGGGGTGGAACGAGAGGTCGATCGAGCCGTCGGCCGCGCGGACGGCATACGTGTGTCCAAGCCAATGCTCGTCATCGCTCTCGGGGAAGTCGCTGCGGACGTGACCACCGCGGGTCTCTGCGCGCAGGGCAGCGACTTCGGTGAGCAGCTGTCCGAGGTGCAGGAGGTTGGTCGTTGACCACGACTTGGGGCCGCCCTCGATGCCATCGGCGCCTGCTGCGAGCGCGCCGAGCCGAGCCCGGGTGGCTGCCATGGACTCGGCTGAGCGGACCACGCCTGAGCCGCGGGTCATCGAGCGCTGGATCGACTTACGGTGCCCCGACTTGACCAAGGTGCAGTCGCCGCAGCCACGCTCAGTGGCAGCTGGCACCGGCTGGGTCTCAGGCAACTCCCCCGCAGCGAACCGGGTCGTGATGTCTTCGGCGATGCGGTGGGCAAAGACGAGACCCTCAAGGAGGGAGTTGGAGGCGAGCCGGTTGGCCCCGTGGACGCCTGTGCACGAGCACTCGCCGCAGGCATAGAGGCCGGGGAGCGACGATCGACCGTGCAGGTCGGTGCGCACCCCACCGCTCGCGTAGTGCTGTGCCGGAGCCACTGGCAGCAGGTCAGCAGCCATGTCGAATCCGTGCTCGCGACACGACGCCACAATCGACGGGAACCGCTTCTCCAGGAACTCACGACCGAGGTGGCGGCAGTCAAGGAAGACATGGTCGGAGTTCGTCTTGGCCATCTGGGCGACGATCGCGCGTGACACCACGTCCCGCGGGGCAAGGTCGGCGAGTTCGTGAACGCCCTGCATAAAGCGGACGCCGTTCTTGTCCACGAGGAATGCCCCCTCACCACGGACCGCCTCAGAGATGAGCGGCTGCTGACCCCGCGACGAGTCACCGAGGTAAAGCACTGTGGGGTGGAACTGAACGAACTCCAGGTCAGCGATGACCGCGCCTGCGCGCAGCGCGATCGCCATCCCGTCGCCGGTGGCGACGGCCGGGTTGGTCGTCGAGGAGTAGATCTGGCCGAGCCCACCGGTTGCGAGGACGACTGCCCGGCAGTGGACCGCGCCGACGCCATCGATCTGGCCCTCGCCGATCACATGGAGGGTGGCACCGCATACGCGGCCCGTGTCGTCCTGGAGGAGATCGACCACCAAAGCGTGCTCGATGACCTCGATCCCCGGGTCGTCGAGCACCCGGTGGAGGGCGGCGATGAGAGCTCGGCTGATCTCTTTGCCGGTCGCGTCGCCGCCAGCGTGGAGGATCCGGTCGCGGTGATGGCCGCCTTCTCGGGTGAGTGAGATCTCCCCATCACTGCCCCGGTCAAACTCCGCCCCCCGCACGACGAGCTCGCGCACCCGGGCGGGACCCTCGTTGACGAGGGCTGTGACGGCGTCGACATCGCAGAGACCGACCCCGGCGACCAGGGTGTCGTGCAGGTGTTCTTCGGGAGAGTCTTCATCGTCCATCGCCGCTGCGATGCCGCCTTGGGCCCACAGGGTGGAGCCCTCGTTGAGCACCGTCTTGGTGACGAGCAGCACCGTCGCGCCCTGCTCACGCAAGCGCAGGGTGGCGGTGAGCCCGGCAATGCCAGAACCTACGACCACGACATCCGCACTCGTCGTCCAGCCTGGAGCTGGGGCAGCTAGCCACCGCGGGATGCGGAGTTCCGGAGCTGGCAGGGGGGTCCCTGACATCGTCGCCTGGCTCACGGGTATTCCTTACCGAGAGTGGGGGGAGGGTGGATCGACCGATCGCTGGGCAGACACGCTACTCGCCTTCAGCGCCTCATCTGTCACGGCGTGAGCGAGCGGACCCAGCACGCTGGCGACATCCTCAATGCCGCAGTCGCGCAGGACCCTGCCAGCTGCGGTGAGGACCCCTGACATGCTGTCGCGCACGGCAGCCAGCGCAGCGGCATACGCCGGGCGGTCTTCCTCTTCGATCCACACCGGTTCGCCGCCCATCTCGAGGACCAGTGCCTCCCCGAGGGGCCGCAGCGATCGCAGCGTGGTGACCGCAAAACTCGTGCCGACCAGCCGGTCGACGTCCGAGGCGCGACCGCCGAGCGCGACCGCCGGGTGGATCGCGAGCGGGAGAACGTCGCGAGAGACCGCCGCCTCCAGCAACCCGATCCCGTGGCCGGGGTGCAGGTGGAGCACGATCTGGCCAGGGTGGAGAGCTTCCGTCGCGACGAGCCCCCGCACGAGCCCAGCAACATCGTCATCTGGGACCGCGACGACGACGAGGTCGGCTCCGCGCGCGACCTCACCTGCGTCACGAACGGGTATGCCGGGCAGCACGGCCGCCGCCCGCTCACGAGATTCGTCGCTCACCGCCGAGAGGGCGATCGTGAGATGGCCAGCCCGCGCCAGCGCGGCCGCGACGACAACCCCGGCGCGACCGGCACCGATGAGGCCCACGCGCAGGCGTGGGGCCGCATCGGTCGGGCGGTTGGTCGTCATTCCAGCAACCTACGCCAGCAACTTGAGTCGGTCAGGCCGGAGCGACGATAAGCCGCTCGTATCCGCGCAGCACAAAAGTCGGCCTCCGCTCGGCACGGACCACCTGCAGATGCGGCCAGCGACGAAGCAGCGCCGAGATCGACGTGGCCAACTCGAGCCGGGCCAGCGGCGCGCCGACACAGAAGTGGATGCCGAGACCAAAAGCCAAGTGCGGGTTGGGGTCACGGGTCGGGTCGAAGATGTCCGGCTCAGCGAAGACCTCGGGATCGCGGTTGGCCGCCCCCAGGAGGGCAGCGATCTTGTCGCCAGGTTCGAGGGCCACCTCACCGATCGTGGTCGGCATGGTCGCGGTGCGCTCAAAGAGCTGCAACGGCGAGTCGTGACGGAGCATCTCCTCGACGAGAGTGGTTGCGTCCCAGTCGGTTTGCGATGGCCACGACCCAGAGGTGTATGCCGTGCTCGCCAGCAGCGACGCCAGCCCATTGCCGAATCCGTTGACACTCGCTTCGTGGCCGGCGTTGAGCAAAAGCACTGCGGTGGCGACGAGTTCGCGCGGTGAGAGCCGGTCGCTGCCGTCGCGAGCGGCGACGAGGTCTGACAGCAGGTCATCGCCGGGGTGCGCTGCGCGGTCGCTGGCTAGACCCTCGACGTACTCCGCGAACTCGCGACTGGCAGCCTGCGCTGCGGCCTCCTCGGGTGGGGTGCGCGACACCTCGTACATCCGCACGATCGCCTGCGACCACGGCCGCAAGAGGTGCAGGTCAGACTCCGGGAAGCCCAGCAACTCGGCGATGACGAGGACTGGGAGGGGCTCGGCGAGTTCCGCGATGATGTCGACCTCGCCGAGCTCGTCGATGGCTCGGGCGCAGTTCGCGATGAGCCCGTCGGTGAGTTCGGCGATCCTCGGAGCGAGGCGCTGGACGTGTCCACGCCCGAACGCGCCCGCGATGAGGCGCCGCAGTCGGGTGTGTTTGGGCGGTTCGCTGTCGAGGATGGAGTCGGCGTGCAGCCAGTTGAAGGTCTCCCACACGTCCTCGGTGTCCGGTTGTCTCGGCTGGAAGATCCGGCCAAGCGCGCGGTCCCGCAGCACGGCATTGCAGGTCGCCTGACTCGTGGCGACATACATGCCAAGCCCTGAATGCCAGGCGACCGGCGCGATCGCGCGCGCCGCGGCCAGCGCGGCATACGGGTCCGCCATAACAGCCGGGTCGGTGAGGTCGAGCACGCTGGCGACGTCGGGGGCGCCCATGCCGGTTCCCTTCGAGAGTGGGGGTGAACGAGTCAGAAGCCGTCACTGTAGAGCCCCACCCCCTCCGCCTTCGATACCCGACGACGAGTCAGCCGTCCCCACCCGGTATCGAAGCAGCGTCATGGCGGCGCTCCCGGGTTTGGCAGACTCTCGGGTATGCCGTCCGCCCCCGTCCCAGCGCCCCGGCATACCTGCCGCGCCGCGACGGGGCCGATGGGCCTGGCCGAGGGCGTGACCCGCATCGTGCTCCCGGCCGGGCACCCAGCCGGTCACGGATCGCTTCAGCTCGACCTCACCGTCGACGCCGGGGTCATCGTCGCCGCCGACCCCATCATCGGATCGGTCCACCGGGGCGTGGAGAAGCTCTTCGAGGTCCGCGACTACCGCCAGATCCTCGCCCTGGCCAACCGGCATGACTGGCTGGCAGGGTTCGCCGGCGAACTCGGTGTCGCGCTCGTCGTGGAGGAAGCCCTCGGCATGCGAGTCCCCGAGCGCGCGACCTGGCTGCGGATGGTCCTGGCCGAGTTGTCCCGGTTGCACAGCCACCTCGTCTTCCTCGGCTCCGCGCCTCATCCCGAGGACCCACGCCGCCCCATCGCCGACACGCGCCCCCTCGTCGACGCGCTCACCACTCTGCTCGACGACTTCTCTGGCACCCGCATGCACCCGATGGTCACCGCGATTGGCGGCCTCCGCATGGACACGCCCGCGGGCTGGGAGGACGCGGCGCGGCATACCCTCGCGTGGGTGCGCGAGAGCGTCCCCGCGCACCTCAGCCCATTCGACGAAACCGTTGTGACACAACGGCATACCGGGCTGGGAGTCCTTTCACCCGCGGCTGCGGCGGGTTTCGGTGCCTCCGGGCCGGTCGGCCGCGCCAGCGGGCTCACGTTGGACGCGCGCGTGGTCGAGCCCTACCTCGGGTATGCCGCGTGCCCGCCTCGCGTCGTCACGGACACCATCGGTGACGCCCGAGCTCGGTGGGCGGTCATCCGCGGCGAAATTGCCGCGACGCTAGATCTCCTAGACGCATGCCTGGCCGGTCTCGACCGCCTCGGCCCCGGCCCAGTCAACATGCGACTCCCCAAAGTCGTCCGGGTTCCCGAAGGCGAGTGGTATGCGGTGACCGAGACCCCACTCGGCGCGTCGGGTGTCTTCCTCGTGTCGCGTGGAGCCAAGACCCCGGCCCGGCTAGCGTTGCGGACACCGTCCTGGGGCAACGTGAGTGCGTTGGCGGCCATGCTGCCTGGGACACCCGCCGGCGCCATCGGGGACGTGGTGGCATCGGTGCCGTTCGTGATGGGGGATGTGGACAAGTGAGCCCGGCAACACCACCAGGACGCCGACCACCGGCTGGGCGCGGATCTGCTCCTGGGCACCGGCCGGCCGCTGGACGCGGATCAACCGCTGGACGTGGATCAGCTTCTGACCGTCCAAACAAGACTCGCGTGCCCCAATCCCCCGCAGCTCAGCCCAAACCACGGCGCGGCGGGCCGCCACCCAAAGGCGCCAAGGCTCGACGTCCCCCGACCGCACCTCGGCGCCGGCCTTCTCCGCGGATCTATCGGAGGCGTCGGCTCGCTCTGTTCCTCGCCTCCGGGATTCTCATCGGCTTGGCCATGGTCACGATGACCCGCTGCGGAGCCTCGGCGCAGGTCACCCCCGCTCCGAGCACCAGTTCTGGTGCCGCGACAACGCCACTGGGTGCAATGGGTGAGCCAACCATGACGGGCCTCGGCACGGTAGCTTCGGGCGGCCAACCCACCTCGACCCCAGCGTCAACCACAGAGACGACGCTTGGCACAATGCCCAAAATCCTCTCAACGTCTGCCTCGGCGGTCGACTGGCGGCTGCTCCGTTCCGTCTCCGACCTCGCGAAGGTCTTCGCGTGCAAACCTAAGGTCGACCCGATCCCACTGCCAGCCACTGCCACGAGGCCCGCTGGCATCGTGTGCGCCAGCGGTCTCGCGGGTGACGAAGCGCTCTACCTCTACTACGCCCCGACCTCCGACGACCGTTACCGCGCCATCACCCACGCCATGGCCACCGCGAAATACGTCCACGCGGGGCCCAACTGGGTCGCCGCTGGTGCGCTCTCCCCCACCATGGGCGCCATCGGCGGCGACGTCCACAAGTAGCCCGGCAAGGAGCTACCGACTCAGCGGTATGCCGTCACGCGACGTCCTCGCGTGGCGGTCAATCATCGAGCCGACAGCGGCGCTGAGTGATCATCCCGGCCAGCCCCAACACCACAGCGGCGACGATATGGGTCAGGACCAGCCACAAGCGGGCCTTCTGCGAGTCGACATCAAGGTCTGGCACGAGCGCGACAGCATGCGCGGCATACCAGCCACACAACGCGGCGCCCGCGAGCGCGCTCGACTGGGCGAGCACCAGCGTGCGCGCGGCCCGCAGTGGTGAGATCGGCGTCGCTGACTTCCCGTCACGGAGTCGTTGCACGGGTAAGCCGGCCGCGACCACCCCAGCGGCCATGAACACGAGGACGACGACTCCCGCCCAGCCGCCGGGACTGAGGGGGCCGAGCGCGCCCCCGGTAAGCCGCAGCAGCATGACCGCTGGCACGCCCACAGTGAGCGCGATCGCGACAAGGGTACGAGGCCGGATACCGCGTGCCGTCACCATGGCAGGTCCTCACTGCCGGATTGCCACGGCCACAACGGACCAGGGCGGACGCCGCCCCGCGCAGCGGGTTCCAGGCCGGCTAGGAGCGCTGCCACCGGCACGATGGGGTCGCTGTAGCGCTCCCCAATGCGAGCTTGAGCGTGCGGGTCGACCGCGGCCCAGGGCGCTAGCACGAAGGCACGCTCGCGCGCCCTCGGGTGCGGCAGGACAAGCGCCGGGTCTGTCGACAGCACCTCGGCCGAGGTACCGGGCGTGCCGAATTGCACCAAGTCAAGATCTAAAACCCTTGCGCCCCAATGTACTTCACGTGTTCGTCCATGTCGTGCCTCGATCGTGTGAAGCGCGCGAAGCAAGTCGGCCGGCGCGCCATCCCACGTCCCCAAGAGCACCGCATTGAGGTATGCCGGTTGCTCGGGTCCCCCGACTGGCTCGGTTTCGACCAGATCCGAGACCGCAACCACCCGGAACCCCGACGTCTCGGCCAACTCAGCCACCGACGCACCCAGCGCGCCAGCGGCATCCCCGAGGTTGGCGCCCAAGGCGATCACCACGGGCACCCCACGGTCTCGTTTCACGCTCACCGTCACATCGCCGAAGGTCACGCCCACAGGCGCCTCAGGTTTGTGCACCGTGACCTCGACCGCCTCGACCAGCGGCCGGGCAAGCGCGTCCTCGGCGATGACGAACGCCAACCGCTCGATGAGGTCGAACGCCTCGCCCTCGATCCGCCGCACGACGTCGGCCGCCACTTCTCCGTAGTTGACCGTGTTGGAGAGATCGTCGGTCCGCCCGGCACGAGCAAGATCGACCCATAGCGTGACGTCCACCTCGAACGGTTGCCCATCGCGCTTCTCGTGCTCGAAGACCCCGTGGAAGCCCGTCGCGCGGACTCCGGCAATGCGGATCCGGTCGCGGCTCCCGCTCATCTCGCCGCGCCCCCCGCCGCGCGCGCCGCGTGGGTCGCTTCCCACACGTCGAGGGCGTCCCACGTTGAGCGCACATCGTGTACGCGCACCGCCCACGCCCCCGCCTGGGCTGCAAGGACGCTCGTCGCAGCAGTCGCGACATCGCGGTCGCTCACCGGCCGCGGCGCGTCGTCAGCGCCCCGCCCCACCTTCCCGAGGAATCCCTTGCGTGATGCGGCATAGAGGACGGGGTGTCCCAAGGCGACCACCCGATCGAGGTATGCAGTAAGGGTCCAGTTGTGTGCCGGGAGTTTCGCGAAGCCGAGGCCTGGATCGAGGACCAGCAGTTCCGGTGCAACACCGACGGCGAGCGCGGCGTCGCGGCGGGAGGCGAGCTCACGGCATACCTCTGCAACGACGTCACCGTAGACCGCTCGCGACTGCATGTCCGCGCTGTGACCGCGCCAATGCATCGCGATGTAGCCGGCGCCGCGCCCCGCGACCAGACCGAGCATGGCCGGGTCCGCGAGGCCACCACTGACGTCGTTCACGATCGTGGCGCCTGCGTCGAGCGCGGCAGCCGCCACCTCGGCCCGCATCGTGTCAACGGAGACCACCACCCCGTGAGCCGACAGCGCGCGGACGACGGGGATGACGCGCTCTAATTCGTCTGCGGTAGAGGGCCGTTGGGCCCCGGGGCGAGTCGACTCGCCGCCCACATCGAGGAGCGCCGCCCCCTCGGCGATCATCGCGAGCCCGTGACTGACCGCAGCCTCCGGCTCGAGCCAGGAGCCGCCGTCACTGAAGGAGTCAGGGGTGACGTTGACGACGCCCATGATGAGCGGACGCGCAGGCGCGGCAGGACGCAGTGAGACTGGCAGGCCCGGCAGACTCACCGTTTGCCCGCCAGCAGCAAGGCCATGGCTTCGGCCCGAGTGGCCGAGTTGCGCAGATGGCCCCGGACAGCCGAGGTAATGGTGCGGGAGCCGGGCTTTTTGATTCCGCGCATCGACATGCAGAGGTGTTCGCATTCGATGACCACGATGACGCCCTGGACGCCGAGATGGTCGACGAGAGCATCGGCGATTTGTGTCGTCAGCCGTTCTTGCACCTGCGGGCGTCTGGCGAACACCTCCACGAGCCGCGCGATCTTGGACAGCCCCGTGACCTTGCCGTCTTTCGCGGGGATGTAGCCCACGTGGGCGACGCCGTGGAACGGCACCAGATGGTGCTCGCACGTGCTGAAGACCTCGATATCGCGCACGAGGATGAGCTCGTCGTGATCGATGTCGAAGGTCGTCGCGAGGACGTCTTCAGCTCGCTGGTCAAGGCCCGCGAACACCTCGGCATAGGCCCGCGCGACCCGCGCTGGGGTCTCACGCAACCCCTCGCGATCGGGGTTTTCGCCAATTGCGGCGAGCAGCTCGCGGACGGCAGCCTCCGCGCGGGCGTGATCAACCGGCATACCCGTGGGTGCCTGTCAGGCGTTCGGGGTTTGGTCTGGAGGCAACTCGCCCACCCCGACGACCGGGTCATCGGCATAGGGGCTCGCGCCCGCCACCGCGGCCTGATCGATGGCTTCCGTGATCGGGGCGACCTGGGTCGCCGACCCCGGCGGGGGCATCGCGGGCACCTGTCCATTGCCGGCCGCGATTTCGGCCGGAGTCAGGACGGGCGGACGGGTGCTGATCGTGCGGCCTTCGCTGGAGAGCCACGTGGGGCGCAACGGCCGCTTCTGGATCGACGTGAAGAGCGCGGCGAGTTCGGCGGCGCCGAGGGTTTCCTTTTCGAGGAGGTCCAGGACGAGCCGGTCGAGCAGGTCGCGGTTGTCGTTGATGACGTGCCAGGCCTCGTCGTGAGCGCTCTCGATGAGGGCCCGGATCTCAGCGTCGACCGTCGCCGCGACGTCCTCGGAGTAGTCGCGCTGATGGCCGTAGTCGCGGCCAAGGAAAACCTCGCCTTGACCCTGGCCGAGCTTGATCGCGCCGACTTTTTCGCTCATGCCGTATTCCATGACCATCTTGCGGGCCAGCGCGGTGGCTTTCTCGATGTCATTGGCGGCGCCGGTGGTGGGGTCGTGGAAGACCATTTCCTCGGCCACCCGCCCGCCGAGCATGTAGGCGAGCTGGTCGAGGATCTCGTTGCGGGTCGTGGAGTACTTGTCGTCCTGCGGCATGACCATCGTGTAGCCCAGCGCCCGCCCGCGCGGGAGGATCGTCACCTTGGTGACCGGGCTCGTGTGGTTGAGAGCCGCGGCCACGATCGCGTGTCCACCTTCGTGGTATGCCGTGATCTTGCGTTCCTTGGCCGACATGATCCGGGTGCGCTTCTGGGGACCAGCGACGACCCGGTCGATGGCCTCGTCGAGGGCGTAGTTGTCGATCGTCTGCTTGCCGAGGCGAGCGGTGAGCAGCGCGGCCTCGTTGAGGACGTTGGCCAGGTCAGCGCCGGTGAAGCCCGGGGTGCGGCGAGCAACGGCGAGCAGGTCGACGTCGGCGGCCATGGGCTTGCCCTGCGAGTGCACCTGGAGGATGCGGTGGCGACCGATCATGTCGGGGGCCTCGACGGCGATCTGCCGGTCGAAGCGGCCAGGGCGCAGCAGCGCGGGGTCGAGGATGTCGGGCCGGTTGGTCGCTGCGATGAGGATGACGTTGGTCTTGACGTCAAAGCCGTCCATCTCGACAAGGAGCTGGTTGAGGGTCTGCTCGCGCTCGTCGTGGCCACCCCCAAGGCCGGCGCCACGGTGACGACCGACGGCGTCGATCTCGTCGACGAAGACGATGGCGGGGGCGTTGTTCTTGGCCTGCTCGAAGAGGTCACGGACTCGCGAGGCGCCGACGCCCACGAACATCTCGACGAAGTCCGAACCGGAGATCGAGTAGAACGGCACCCCGGCCTCGCCAGCGACAGCCCGGGCCAGCAGCGTCTTGCCCGTGCCCGGCTGCCCGTAGAGCAGGACGCCCTTGGGGATCTTGGCGCCGACGGCGAGGAAGCGGGCCGGGTCTTGGAGGAACTCCTTGATCTCGTGGAGCTCTTCGACCGCCTCGTCCGCCCCTGCCACGTCGGCGAAGGTGACCTTGGGCATGTCCTTCGTCGCGAGCTTGGCCCGGGACTTGCCGAACTGCATCACCCGGTTGCCGCCGCCTTGCATTTGCCCCATGAGGAACCAGAACAGCCCGAGTACGAGCAGCATCGGCAGGACGAGACCGAGCATCGAGGTGAACCAGTTTTGCTGGTCGATCTGGTCGGTGAAGCCCTTAGCCGGTTTGTGAGCGTCGAGCGCGGCGACGATCTGGGGGCCGCGGGCCTCGACGTAGTAGGTGTAAACCTTGGTCGCATCCTTGACCTTGGCGCCGTCCGAGTAGGTCACGCCGTCTTTGAGGACCAGCTCGAGGCGCTCGTTATTGAGCACCTTGGCGGTGTCGACCTTGCCCTCGGAGATGAGCTGGAGGGCCGCTGAGGTGTCGATCCGCGTCGAGCCGCCGGAGTCGGAGAACAGGGCCATCATCGAAAAGAGGCCGGCGGCAATGAGCACCAGCCAGAGCAGCTGGGGTCGAGCGATGCGCTTGGTCTTCATGCGTGTGCGGGGCTGGGCCCCAGCCTCCTGGTCAGTCGGCCGTCGTCGGTCGGTGGTGCAGTGCGGGTGGTGTGCCCCTGGTGTGGTGCGGACAGCCCAAGACAGCAGGTATGCCGTGCCCCACTGGGTGATTCTCGCAGGTCAACGCACGGGCTCGGTGACGTGTTCCGTCAAGGCTGAGTCCGGTGGGTGCGCCTGCAGGTGCCTAGGAGTAAACCTTCGGAGCCAAGGTGCCGATGCAGCGGAGGTTGCGGAAGCGCTCGTCGTAGTCGAGGCCATACCCGACGACGAACTCGTTGGGGATGTCGAAGCCGACGTATTTCACGTCGATCGCGACCTTGGCGACCTCGGGTTTGCGCAGGAGAGTGCAGATTTCGACCGAGGCGGGGCTGCGGGAGCTGAGGTTGGAGCGGATCCACGACAGCGTCAGCCCGGAGTCGATGATGTCCTCGACGACGAGGACGTGCTTGCCGGTGATGTCGGTATCGAGGTCTTTGATGATCCGCACAACACCCGAGGATTTGGTGCCCGACCCGTAGGACGAAATCGCCATCCAGTCCATCGGCACCGACCCGGGCAGCGCGCGCATGAGATCGGCCATGACGAGGACGGCACCCTTGAGGACCCCGACGAGCAGGAGGTCTTTGCCTTCGTAGTCAGCCCAGATCTGGGCGGCCATCTCGGCCAGCCGCGCGTGGATTTGTTCTTCGGTCAGGAGGACTCGCTCCAGCGAGTCGCCCATGTGCTCAGCGTCCATGGCTGTCCATTAGCGGTCCTTGGTCCTTTTCCCGGGCTCGCGTGACGGCAAGTGGTGCGTCCCTGACCTTAGCGGAGCCGCATGAACCCCCGACCGCGTGGTGGGTCACCTCACCTGCGTGACAGGCCCCACTCAGGTATGCGGGACACGCTCACCTATCACCGTGCAACCAGCCCCTGGGCAGCGATGCGCACAAGACCTCCGGCAACCCGCTCGGCGCGTACTAAACCCGGCAGATCAACCGGGCCCTGACCACGCCAATCGGTCACCAATGCATCCAGCGACAGCACATGCGCTCGGGTCAGCGCCCGCGCACCCGCCCGCTGCGCCAACAAGAGCCACATCCGCCGGCGGACCGCCGGCGGCTGCCCAGCCAAGTGCGCCACCGGCACGGCAGGTGGGTCGACGCCATCAACTGCCGCAAGCGCCAGCGCATCCAGCGCATCGGCATCCTCACCCGCTACCTCCGCCGAGCGCGCCAGTGCCTCCGCCACCCCCGGCCCCAGCTCCGCCTCCAATGCCGCCAAGCCGCGCCTCGCCCGCACCCGCGTGAACCGCCTGTCCGCGTTGTGCGGGTC
The DNA here is from genome assembly GCA_016715285.1 of Actinomycetales bacterium. Lineage (GTDB taxonomy): Bacteria > Actinomycetota > Actinomycetes > Actinomycetales > Dermatophilaceae > Phosphoribacter > Phosphoribacter thorii. Next base: position 352,238 of record JADKAO010000005.1, read on the forward strand.
CCGCCACACCCCCAGCCCGTATGCCGTGCATGTCGCCTCGGTCTGGTCCCGGCTCACCCCCAGCAGCGGACGCACATAGTGACCGCGGCGGGACGGCATCCCCGCCAACGAACGAGTGCCGGACCCGCGAGCGAGGCCAAGCAACACCTGCTCGGCCTGATCGTCGCGCGTGTGACCCAACAAGACCGCAGCCGCGCCCAGCTCGGCGGCAACGGCGTCGAGTGCGGCATACCGCGCCTGCCGCGCAGCGTCCTCCGGCCCAGCGCCCTCGCCCACCGAAGCCCGGCGCACGACCACCGGATCCAACCCCAGCGAGCGACACTGCTCCGCCGCCACCTCAGCAACCGCAGCTGAGCCTTCCTGCAGCCCGTGGTCGACGACCACGGCACCAGCACGCAACCCGAGCTTGGGAGCCTCGAAGGCGACTCCGGCCGCGAGTGCGAGCGAATCAGCGCCCCCCGAGCACGCCACCAGAACGAGTTCCGTTGCAGCAGAAGCAGACTCAGCAGTGGCAAGACCAGCGAGCACCCGACGGACGGCCGACCTCACGGCGGCGATGGCAGGTGGCGGCCCTGGCATCAGCCGTGAACGCGGGAGACCCAAGCGGCCGGGTTAGCCATCTCAGCTGCCGAGGGAAGCGTCTCCGGCGACGTCCACACCGCGTTGAACCCGTCGATCCCGACCTTGTCGACGACAGCGCGGACGAACACCGCGCCATCGGCATACTGACGCATTTTGGCCTCGAGCCCGAGGAGTCGGCGCAGGAGTCGGTCGGCCTGGTTGAGGCCGGCGCGACGCTGGGTGAACTTCTCGCGGATGTGCGCGACCGTGGGGATGATGGCCGGGCCTACGTCGTCCATGACGACATCGGCGTGGCCCTCAAGCAGCGACATGACCGCGGTGATGTCGGCGACCCGAGCCTTCTGCTCCGCCGTCATGAACACCTCGGCGAGACCTGTGCTGCCCTCCTTGAACGCCCCCGGCAACTGCTTGGCCAACTGAGCCATCCGGTCGGCGAGTTCATTCGGCGTCGGCGCGAGGTCGACCGCCAGGTCACGTGTCGCCGTGATCATGTGCTCGCGCAGCCACGGAACCGCGGTGAACTGCACGCGGTGCGTCTCCTCATGCATCGCCACCCAGCGGCGGAAGTCACGCGGGACGACATCCATCTCCCGCTCGGTGTGGACGATATTTGGGGCGACGAGCAGCAGCCGCGGACGCCCATTGGGCGCGAGGTCATATTGGCCGAGGATCTTGCTCGCGAGGAAGGCCAGCAGTGCCCCGAGCTCGGCACCCGCGATCTTGCCGCCGAGGCCGGCGATCGCGGGGATCGGGGCGGGGCCAGAACCGCCCGCCTTCGAAGGCATCCCGGACTGGATCTTCTCGATCACCGGGTCCATCAGGGCGCGCATCGAGCTGAGGTTGGCTTCGGTCCAGCCACCGCGGTCGACGATGAGCACGGGCGCCGAGCCTGCTGGCGAATGCATCCGCGATGTCTCGGCGACGGGGTCGTGAGCCGCGGCAGCTGCTGCGCGCAAGTCAGCGACCGCTTCAGCTGCCTCTTGCGAGCTGACTTTCGGGCCGGACCCGGCCAGGCGCTGCGCGGACGCGCGCGCGAAGTCCCAGTCGATCGAAATCATCGAGTCGCTCACGTAGCTCCTATGTGACGCATGAATGGTGCCTTCAGCCGTGCACTGGCTGGTGCACGCAGATTTTGCAGATGCTACGCGCAGCCGCACGACGCGAGCGTCGCTCCGAAGCGGTCCAACGCCGCGCGGGCAGCCGGTGTTCCGCGAGGCGACGGCGCCAGCACCACGAAGACGAGGGGACGCCCGTCTGCTGTCACCACTGTGCCTGCTAGCGCACTCACCCCCGTCAGGGTGCCTGTCTTCGCGCGGACGATGCCAGCACCAGCCGACGTGGCCGGTTCCGTGAAGCGGTCGGTCAGCGTGCCGCTCAGGCCGCCCACCGCGAGCCGCTCCACCGCCGATCCGAGCCCCGGCGATCGGCCCGAGGCAGCGAGCATGAGCACGTCCGCGAGCAGCCTCGGCGGGAGAGTGTTGGCGCGGCTCAGGCCCGAGGCGTCAACCGTCACCGCCCCGGTGACGTCCACGCCCAGCCCGCGGACTTGCTCGAGCAGGTATGCCGCAGTGCTGGCGAAGTCGGTCGCCCTTCCTGCGCGGAAGGCCGCTTGGCGAGCCAACGACTCGGTGAGGGCGTTGTCGCTGTCGATGAGGGCGAGTGCGAGTTGGTCGACGAGGGCTGCCGACTGGACTGAGCCGAGGACTCGACCGGGCGTCGCGGTTAGCGTCGCGATCGGCGTCGCGGACGGCGGCCTCGTCGTGGGGGACGTCGTTGGCGGCCCGTCGGGTGGCACCCCGGTCGCCGCACTGGGCGGGAGCGCCCCGCCCGCGACGTCCAGGGTGACGGCGATGCCGCGTTCTCCGAGGCGGGCGCTGAGGGCTGACGCCACCTCGATGACTGGGTCGGCAGTCATGGGCCTTTCCGGAGTCGACCGGCTCGTCGATAGGCCAAGCACGTCAATGTGGCCAGAGATGCCCGTAGCGATGTAATCACCGGGCCATGTCGGCGCCGACCGAGGCCCGGGCGCGTAAGAGCGGTCGACACCAAGGACAACCGCGGTGCGGCCAGCGACCTTGAGCTGGATGGCCACTTGCTCCGCGAGATCGGCCAGACCAGCGTGTCCAGCGATCGAATCTGGCTGTCCCGCTCCGGGATTGAGCAGCGTGTCGCCGCCTGCGAGGAGGGTGATCCGATCAGGCGTCGGACCGTCGACAACAGTGGTGGCTAGCGTCGTTGCGGGACTGACCGAGGCGAGAATGCCGGCCGCAGAGAGGAGTTTGGTCGTCGAGGCTGGTATCCGAGGCACGTCTGAGGCGATGTCGAGCAGGTGCGTCCCTGTCACCGCGTCGCGCACGGCCACCCCCGACCCACCCGCTAGCCCAGGGTCAGCCAGCACTGGCGCCAGTGCTGCTGCGACGCCCGCTGGCGACGGCAGGCGACCCTCGGCGCCCGCTGGGCGGAACGGCATACCCGAGGTTGCCAGAGAAGGCAACGCAAGGCTGGTGCCCTTCGCGGTGGGGACCGGAGCGGGTGTCGGGGTCGGCGGCGGAGCGACCGTGAGTATGCCGGGCACGAGGTCGTAGGCGTCCAGGACGGCATACCCCGTCATGAGGCTCACCACACCCACGGCGCCGAGCGCCAGCTTGGTGCGGCGACGCATGCGCGAACCCCTACCCTTGGATGTAGACCGACGTGTCACTAGAGCGTAGGTCACCGGCCCAGCCGGCAAGCTTCAGGCGCTAGCAACCATCGACGATAGGGGCCCAGACGTGCAGTTCGACGTCACCATCGAAATCCCCAAGGGACACCGCAACAAGTACGAGGTCGACCACCACACCGGCCGGATTCGCCTCGACCGGCTGCTGTTCACGTCGATGAGCTACCCCGGCGACTACGGCTACATCGAGGACACCCTCGGCGAAGACGGCGACCCGCTCGACGCGATCGTGCTGCTCGACGAGCCGACCTTCCCGGGCTGCGTCGTCCTGTGTCGTCCGATCGGTGTCTTCCAGATGACCGATGAAGCCGGCGGCGACGACAAGATCCTGTGCATCCCCGCGGGTGACCCGCGCCAGGCACACATCACCGAGTTCGAGCAGGTCGACAAGTTCAAGACGTCGGTCATCGGGCACTTCTTCGAGACCTACAAGGACCTCGAGCCCGACAAGGACGTCCACAGCTCGCGCTGGTTCGGCCGTGCGGTCGCCGAGCGCGTCATCATCGAGGCGATTGACCGCGCCAAGCGCGCCGGCCACAGCACTGCACGCTGGAAGGGCCCGGAGGTCTCGCACTAGCCAACCGCACGGACCGGTCGGCTAGTCCACGCAAATGCTCGCCGGAGATACCCCTGGAGGTATGCTGTGATGAGCACATATCTTCCAGACCCCGGCAAGGACTGTCATGGCTGCTTCCCAGCTCCCGGCATGGCATCGCGTGCTCGTTGTCGTGGCACATCCCGACGATGAGTCATTCGGGTTGGGCGCGGTAATTGACGCCTTTGTCGCGGCGGGGGCGTCGGTCTGGGTGCACTGCCTTACAGCTGGCGAGGCGTCGACCCTGGGCGCCGAGGCTGCCGACTTGGGCCAGCTCCGCACTGCGGAACTCGCTGCCGCCGGTGCGGCTCTCGGGGTTGCCGGGACGACGCTGCGGCACTGGCCGGACGGTGGCCTATCGGAGCTGCCTCCTGCCGCACTGGTGGCCGATGTCGTCGCCGCGATGGCAACGCATGATCCGTCGGGACTACTGGTGTTCGACCCGTCGGGCGTCACGGCCCATCCCGACCATCAAGCGGCGACGAGTGCGGCAGCCGCGGCAGGTGAGGCGCACGGCATACCTGTGCTGGCGTGGACGCTGCCAGCCGCCGTCGCCGAGGAACTTGCTGCAAAAACAGGGGTGCCCTTCCGAGGCCACCCACCCGAGCAGTGGGACGTCGCCATCACCGTCGAGCGGACGCGACAGCACCGCGCCATTACTGCGCACGCATCCCAAGCCATCCCTGGCAGCGTGCTGTGGCGTCGGCTCGAGTTGCTCGGTGACCGAGAGGTCTTGCGTTGGCTCGTCCCACCATTGCCTTCCGATCGCAGCACCCTGGCGCTCCAGCGCCGCTAACGCTCACCTGGGCTGTCGCCTTGGAGGACCGTGCGGAAGGTCGAGACGGGGAACCCAAGGGCCGGTCTCGTGCCGAGCTATGAGGAGACGCGACCGCCCGAGGGCATGAGATTGGTCATCGTGTAGAGGGAGCGATACCTGACCACGTCGCCGGTCTGGGGGGCGTGGATCACCTGGCTGTTGCCGACGTATATGGCCACGTGGTAAATGCCGCTCGAGTTTGACGAGAAGACCAGATCTCCCGGGAGCAGGTTGGCTAGGGCCACTCGTTTGGTGAAGTAGTACTGGTCACTGGCAACGCGTGGGATCTTCACGCCTGCCGCTGCCCACGCCTTCATGGTGAGCCCGGAACAGTCCCACGAGTTGGGGCCCGTGGCAGCCCACACATAGGGCTCACCCAGTTGCGCCTTCGCGAACGCGACGGCCACGCTTGCGCCTCCGGCCTGTCCAGCCGGCGCGGGAGCGGGAGCGGGAGCAGGGGCGGGGGCGGGCGCGCTGGGAGCCGGAGTCGTCGTGCTGGGCTGCGTCGATGGCGACGGTGGCGCGGGCTGCGTCGATGGCGACGGAGTCGTGACGCTCGACGACCTCGGAGCAGAGGTCGTGGGAGTGACAGGTGGCGTCGTGGGACGAGGTGCTGCCGCTGCTGCTGCGGCGGCCACGGCACGGGCCCGATCTGCGGCGGCCTGAGCAGCCGCGGCTACGCGCGCTGCTTCTTGACGTGCGGCCTCTTCGGCGCGCTGACGGTTCTCGGCCTCGATGCGCGCTTGCTCGGCTGCCGCAAGGCCTGCCTGGCGTTGGCGCTCGAGCTCGACTGATGTTTGACGCAGGGCCGCCAACTCGACCAAGGCCGCTTCAGAGCGGGCTTGGGCCGCCACCGTGAGAGCTGCAGTCCCATCGGCCCGAACCTTGGCCAGCTGCATGGCAGCGCTTGCAGCTGCCGATGCGGCGGAAAGGCGCTCTTGGGCGGCCAACGCTTCCCGACGAAGCGCATCGGCTAGACCGCGAGCCCGGGCGGCTTCGTCGAGGACGCGGGCGCGCTCATCGCCTACCGCTTCGAGGCCGAGGGCTCGGTCCAGAGTCTCGCCTGGGCCACCCCCGAAGAAGACGTCAAGCTGACCGAGCGATGAGCCACCTTGAAACATCTCCGCGGCATACCGCGATAACGCAAGAGCGGCGGCATCCGCTTGTGACGCTGCCTCGTGCGCGCGACGCTCCGCAGACGCATGAGCCGCCTCAGCTGCCGCCCGTTCGACCTCGGCCGCGTTGTACGCCTCAGCCGCAACCTGAGCGTCCACCGCCGACTGCTCATTGGCTGCGCGGGCCGCCGCGAGTTCAGCGTCAATACGCGCGACGCTCGTCGCGGCATCCTGGACGCGCGCTTGCGCCCCTGCCACGTCAGTCGAACTGGGGTAGATCGGTTCTGGGGCCGCGGCACAGGGCTGGGTCATGGCCGCGCAGAGAGACGCCGCGACGATCGATGTTGTCACCGATCGAGCGGCGGTTTTGCCCCATGAGGTCACGCGACCCACAGCCTTTCGACAGTTGTCCGGCCCCACGCCAAGACCGGGTGGGCCAGCTCACGTGCGGGCTCTGGTACCAAAACGCGTGAGACGGCTAGGCATGGACGGCGAAGAGCACTCGGTTCTGATTTCGGTCCGACATTAGAGCTCTTTCGTCACACGCGAAACAGGCGTCCCGCCTTTAACGCAAGGCCGGACAATTACACCGTTGTCATTTAGGGAATTACGTCAGTGTCTTTTTCCAGGTCGGCCCTAGGACTCGATCACGTGTCCAGTCAAGATCACGATTTGATGACGACTCAACCCCATGTCGCGCCGTCCTAGCCCAACATGGGGTTGTAGCGCAGCGAGTTGGGGCGACAGTCGCACTCGGTTGTTAGCCGAATGGTGGGCGCGATCGCGCCCTGCTCGCGCAAGGCGTAGAGCGGAGGCACCATCCGGTCTCGCAGTGCCCAGGGGTCAATGGTGTTGAGGTAGATCTTCGTCCCACCTTCAAAGCCTGCGAGCGTGGAAACTCGCCACTTGAGCACAATCCGCCACGGCATCGGCAGGTCGACGTCCGGCGGCTGGTAGTGCCACTCCTCGTTGCACGGGACGTCCCCACCCGTGGCGGCGTGACAGGCGTGCAGGAGGTCAGACATCCCCTCCAACTCTGCGGAGCTCTGCTCCCACGGTCGACATGAGCCGCTCTTGCTGTAGATCTCCAGGGAGGGATAGCGATGTCCGAAACCAGCAAAGGCCACGGCATAGTCATTCTCGGCAAAGACGAGATTCTGCCGAGCCGCATAGTCCACGGCATACTCGTTGTAGAGGTTGATGTTCTTGCGCAGTCGACGCAATTCCTGCTCGGTCCTAATACTGCGCTCATCCACGGCAACCAATTGCTTATGCAGGTGGTCAAATGAGGCGCCCGCCGGGCGCAGCCAATTCTGGAAGACCGCGACAAAGCGCGCGTACCGGTTGGCTTCGTAGAGCGAGCGCAGCGCATCGACGGTGAAGTCGACATATCGGGCATGCTCTTCCGGTGTGAGTGACCCGGAGCCAGCGAGCTGATCGGTGCGTGTCGCCCCATCGATGTAGTGCCGCCGCGCCACGATGACGTCGTGCGTACCGGCGAAGAAGGCCATGTAGCGCTCCGCTCGCTCGGTCACGGACATGCCGTACCACTGAGCTTCGCTCATGCCGGACGCCAGCGCCCGGGTCCGCGCGACCGACTCGACATGAGCGCGGCCCTGCTCGCTCGCGAGATAGCGGTCATGTCTGGCCCAGGCGTCCCGACTGGGCGTGTAGCCGTAGTTCAGCCGCCAATAGTCATACGTGACAATCTCAAACAAGTTGGGGATACGCCGAAACTCGGCAACGCTGTCGTGCAGTCGCGTCGGGTCGACCGCTCGCAACAAATGCCATCCATCTGGGTCGTTGACAAGTCGCGCCTTTTCCGGCGGCGTGTCTCCGTATCGGTGGTCACAAAACGCGCAATGGCGCCCTGCCTGGCTCAGGTCCAGCGGCTCCGAGGCCAGACCGACACCCCCTAGGGGACGACCACCTCGCCCCGGCACCGTCCACACCGAAGTGCCCGAATAGGGGTTGATTTGTTTGACGGTCCCGTCCGGCATGCGACGCAGCGGCTCGGGCCAGAGGTGGTCGCTGGAGGCCATTGGTGCACCCTAGGGATTGACGATGATTGACGGAATGGGCAAAGGTCCCGCAAGTCGCATGTGCTCGGCTGGAACCCCCGCCAGGCAGGTTTGGTGGTTGCGCTCACAGTGACCGGGTACCTTCGCGTTATGGACCATGAAGCCGCGGCGCCCGACCAGTCCGAGCAGGACTCTCCGGAGAACCAACCCGAGGGTATGCCGTCCCCCGGCCGGCTGGCCGTCGTCGTCAACCCGACGAAATTCGACGACCTCACCGAGGTCAAAGAAACCGTCGCCGCCGCCTGTGCCCGCCACGGGTGGCCGGACGCTACGTGGTACGAAACCACCGAAGACGACCCGGGCGAGGGTCAGGCCAAGCAGGCTCTCGACAAGGGCGCGACCGTCGTCTGTCCGCTCGGGGGCGATGGCACGGTCCGCGCCGTCGCGAGTTCGCTAGTCGACACCGACACTCCCCTCGGACTGCTTCCCGGCGGCACCGGCAACCTGCTTGCGCGCAACCTCGAGCTTCCGGTCGATGACCTCGACGCTGCCCTCGAGGTCGTCCTCACCGGCCAGAACCGCCGCGTCGATGTCGGCACCCTCGTCACCGACAACGACCCCGAAGTGATCTTCCTTGTGATGGCTGGGATGGGGCTGGACGCCGACACGATGGCTAACGCCAACGAGAAGGTCAAAGGACTGCTTGGCTGGCCGGCATACCTCATCTCTGGAGCCAAGGCGATGACCAAGCCCGGCTTCGGCGTCCTGGTCATGACCGGGGCGGGCCGCCCGATCCGCCAGCACGCCAAGACGGTCGTCGTCGGCAACTGCGGCACACTCACCGGCGGTGTCGACCTCATGCCCGACGCCGAGGTGGACGACGGGGTTCTCGACACCATCGTGTTGTCCCCCAAGGGAATTGTCGGGTGGGGCGCGGTGGCCATCGATATCGCGACCCGGCACCGTCGCGGCCACCCGCGCCTGCAGCGCCGCAAGTCCGAGAAGGTCGAGATCCTCGCCGCCCGCCCGGTTGAGGCCGAACTCGACGGCGATGCGGTTGGCCCCAAGCGCAAGCTCGTCTGCGGCATCAAGCCCAAGGCCCTGGTGGTTCGGGTTGCCTGAGCCGACTCCCTCACCCAGCGACCCGGCATACACCCGGCCTCCCGGCCGCGTGTCGAGGCGACGGCGCGTCATCCATCGCCTCGTCAAAGCCGGGGCGTATGCCGTGCTCGGCTCGCTTCCCGTGGCTGGTGTCGCGTATCTCGTGCGCTCGCGCTGGGAGCCGGTCCTGCACTTCGACGAGGCGATGATCCGCACAGCGACGGACTTCAGCCGCGAGCGGCCTGGCCTCGTGCGTGCGCTGCTCGTGTGGGAGGAAATGCTCCAGCCGAAGTGGGTCTACATCGCTGGCACCCTCGTGTGCATTTACGTGTGGAAGCGGCTTGGGCTAGGCCCCCGTGCGCTGTGGGCGTTCCTGACGATGATGGTGAGTTGGAACCTCGCGCTCGATATCAAGATCCTCGTCCAACGGGCGCGGCCGGTCGTCGAAGACGCCATCACGCACGCCCCCGGCTACAGCTTCCCCTCGGGGCACGCCGCCAACTCTGCGGCCGCCTCGATGATCCTCGTCCTGCTCTTCTGGCCCCGCCTATCTCGGCGCGGCCGGGCCGCTGCGCTGAGCGCTGCGATCCTCGTCATGGTGATCACGGCCGTCGACCGTGTCATGCTCGGGGTGCATTACCCCTCGGATGTCAGCGCTGGGCTGGTATTCGGGGTTGTCTTGGCTCTGGCGTCGTATGCCGGGTACCGCGATTGGGGGCCTTGGAAGATCCAGCAGATCACGAAGATCACACCGGAGGCCTGATGTCGTTCGTCCACCGCTACACCGAAGACCAATCCCGACCGACGGTGGGAGCTGCCCTGCGCGACATGGCGATCCGCGCCATCGCTCCGGCGGTGGTGCTGTGGGCGGCAATCGTTGCAGGGGGCTTTGTCGTCAAGGGGCCCTTGGGAGACCTCCCGGGCGAAGACCAGATCAACCGCGACGTGCGAGCCGCCGTCGGCGCGCAATGGGATGGCCTCACCCACTGGTGGTCGACGATCGGCAACACCGAGATCATCATCGGCACGTGTGTCATCGCGGTCGCGATTCTCTTCTTCCGCACCCGGCAGTGGTGGCTCGCTCTCGTGCCAGCGCTTGCAATCTCGTTGCAGGCCACTGTCTTTGTCATCGCAGCAAATCTTGTCAACCGCGCTCGGCCCGACGTTGAGCGTCTTGACCCGGCCCCGCCGACGTCGAGTTACCCCAGCGGCCACACCGGTGCGTCCTTTGCGCTCTATCTGACGTTTGCGTTGCTCGCGCAGCGGATCGTCACCAAGCCGCTGCGCTGGATCATCACGGCCGTGTGCGTCGTCATCCCGTTCTTGGTGGCCTACGCCCGGGTCTATCGCGGCATGCACCATCTGCTTGACGTCGTCGTCGGGATGATCAATGGCACCCTCTGCGCCCTGCTGGCGTGGCATTACCTGCGCCGGACGGCCACCCGCTCGTCACGCCTCAGCGGCGGGCGCGGCGCACCGCATACGCCCGTCGGACCGATGGGTGTCTCACCGGAGCGGCCGATTTCGGGGTGAGCCGCGCCCGGGGCGACGCCACTACACCTTCGCGTAGCGGGCGCGGGCGGCGGAATACACCGCGTATGCCGCAAACCCGGCTGCGATGACGACGAGCGGGATCCGTCCGCCCGGCAACTCGAGGAGTTTGCGGAGCCCGCCGTCCAGCCCGGTGGACTCAGCAGCGTTGCCGTTCTTCGCCGCCGCGAAGAAGACGCCGGCGACGAGCGCGAGCGCGACGCCCTTGGCGGCATACCCGAAGGTGCCGGCGCGGACTGCCCACGTGCCCGGGTGCTCGCGCAGGTCATGGAGGAAGCGCTTCTTGACGCCCTTGTAGACGTGATAGATCGCGATGCCCAAGATGATCGCGCCGACGACGGCGACGAGAGCCTGGCCGAGCGGCCGGTCCATGATCTGCGCTGTCACATCGGCGGTCTGGGTCTTGCTCGAGGACCCGGCGCCGCGAACGAAGGACAGACAACTCCACGCGAGCGCGAGGTAGAGGACGGCCTTGGCGGCCGACTTGAAGCGGGTGCTCTTGTCGCGGCGGATGATGGCCTCGGAGATCTGCCACAGCGCGAGCAAGACGAACCCGCCAACGCCCACGATGAGGCTGAGTTTGCCCACGTTGGTGTCCGCGAGCGCGGCGAACGCCCCCGACTGGTCTGCTGCCTCGACTCCGCTGGTCGCTGCGGCATTGGGTTCTGCCGTCGGTTCGCGGGTGAACGTCAACCCGCCAGCGAGTTGTAGCGCAAGCCAGGCGATGAGCAAGTGGACGAGACCGTTGACGGCATACCCCACTCTGGCGCCGTTCTCGACAATGGGGTGACCGCCGATCTCGCGGGCAGCCTCGGTGACGCTGACTTCGTTGTCTGACATCTGGGCTCCTTGTGCCGCCTGTTCCCCGAGCGGTACCCCATGGTGACTGGCGTAGTCGTTCTGCGCTAGCTCCACGCGGTGCATCGTGCCGTCAGGTTTGCGGCACACTGTGCCGATGATCGACGTCCGCCGCGGCACGCCAGCAGATCTCGACGTCATCGTGCGTCTCGCGGCGGCATACTGCATCGCCGAGGAGCAGCCGTTCGATGAGGTGACGGTGCGCGGTGCGATGGTGCCGCTGCTTGCCGCCGATGAGCATGGCCACGTGTGGGTGGCCCAAGATGGCGAACACCTCGTCGGGTATGCCGTCCTGACCTGGGGCTGGTCGATCGAGTCCGGTGGGCGCGAGGCCCTGCTTGACGAGGTGTATGCCGGTCGCTCCGGTTCGGGCATCGGCACGGCGCTCGTCGAACAGTGTCTGAGGGCAGCGCAAGAAGCAGGTGCACGAGCGATCTTCCTGGAGACCGAGATCGACAACGACGCAGCTCGGCGGTTGTATCGACGGCACGGCTTTACCGAGGAACTCTCGGTGTGGATGCGCTCCGTGCTGTAGCCCGGCCTGTTGCTGAATCGGAGCATGCGGTGCAAGAACTCGGAGCCGCCTTGGGGAATCGAACCCCAGACCTATTCATTACGAGTGAATCGCTCTACCGACTGAGCTAAGGCGGCTTGCACCCCCAGCAGGGGCACGGCTGACGAGTATACGGACGCCGCGCCGGACGACGAAACCGGACGCCCGCAACGGGCTCAGGTCAGCACTTCAGCCCGTCTTGGGGCACGGTCCCGTTGACGAAATAGGCGTCGATCGGGCGGTCGATGCACGAGTTCGAGTGCGTGTATGCCGTGTGCCCGTCACCGTCGTAGGTCAACAGCACGGCGTTGGACAGTTGCTCCTTGAGCCGCACTGACCACTCGTAGATCGTCGCTGGGTCACGGGTCGTGCCGACGACCACGATCGGGCCACTGCCAGCTGCGGAGACCTTCTTGGGCGCCTTCCCTGACTGGATCGGCCACACACCACACGGCACCGAACCCCACGCGAGCATGCGGCCCCACGTCGGCGCGGTCTTTTCGAAGTCGTTGGCGTTCTTCTCGACGATCGCCAGATCAGCGGTGTCGGGCCGGTCGAGGCAGTTGACGGCATAGATGACTTCCATGATGTTGCCCGTGTAGTCACCGGAGGAAGTGCGGTCGGCATACCGGTTGGCCAAGTCCATGAGCGGCGTGCCGTCGCCGTCGATTGCCGCGCGCAGAGCGAGCGTGAGCGAGTTCCAGGACGACTTCGAATACATCGCGTAGGCGAGGCCGATCGAACCCCACGCCTCGTTGAGTTCCTTGACCCGCGAGTCACCCGAGATCGGCAGGGGGGTCGCGTCCAGGCGCTTGAGGAAGTCCCGGATCCACTGCATACCCTCGTCAACGCTATTGCCGATCGGGCAACTGCCCTTCTTCACGCAACTGTCGACATAGGCCCGCGTCGCCAGTTCGAAGCCACGTCCCTGGCCCTCCGACACCTCGGCCGAGGTCAGATCCGGCGGCACGACGCCGTCGAGGACAAAACGCCCCACCTGCGTGGGGAAGAGGTCGGCATACGTGGCGCCCAAAAAGGTCCCATAGGACTTGCCGAGGTAATGCAGCTTCGGTTCGCCGAGCAGCGCCCGCAAAATGTCCATGTCGCGCGCAGCCTCCTCGGTCGAGAGGTGCGCGAGCTTCTCGCCACCCTTGGCCTTGCACCCGTCGGCGAGCATCTGCCCACCGGCAACGAAGGCCTTCTCCTCAGCGGCATCGTCCGGCGTCGGGTCCATCCCCAAGAACGAGTCGAGTTGCTCGTCGCTGATGCAGTCGAGCGGGTCTGAGGCACCGACTCCCCGCGGGTCGAAGCCCACGATGTCAAAGCGATTGCGGACCTCGCGGCCGACAATCTGGTCGGCATACATGGCGTATTCGACACCGGACCCACCCGGCCCACCCGGGTTGACCACGAGCGAGCCGATCCGTGAGCCAGGTGTCTTGGCCTTGACCCGCAGCAGCTTGATCGACAGCTTGGCCCCGTCAGGTTTGGCGTAATCCAGCGGCACCGACATCGTCGCGCACTCGCCGCCAGAGCAGGAGCGCCAGGACAGCTGCTGCGCGTAATACGACGCGAGCTTCTCCTGCCCCAGCGGGGGCTTCGTGATCGGGGTTGAGGTGGGATTGGCCCCCGGGCCGTCGGAGCCTCGTGTGGTGGTGCTTCCCGTCGGAGATGGAGTGTTGACAAAGGGCAACACCAAACAAGACGAGAGCGTGACCGCTACGACCACAGCGGCGCCGACGATCGACATCCTGAGACGGGCCTTGGTGTGGCGATGAGTCACCGTGACGACGCTCCTTGGCTGGGTGGCACGACGCCGCGAAACCCGACGTGCGTGATGTGAAGCAACGACCTGCAGGCTACCTGCCACCGGCCCGCGGCACTTGGAGCGCCACCGCCATCGCCTCCAGCGCGAGGAGCGGGGGGACGTTGAGGTTGATCCGCTCACGTGCTTCGCTGATCGCGTCCATGCACTGGAGGAGGCGTTCTGAAGGCATCGCACTCGCGAGGGCATGGACCTGGTCGGTGACCTCCGTATTGACCAACTCCACCGGTGCCCCTGCGCGCACGACCAGGGCGTCGCGATACATCGACAATAGGTCGATCAGCGACCGGTCGACGACGTCACGACCATGACGGGTCGCCCGTGCCTTTTGCTCGCGTTCGAGGGCCGACAGTTGCGAGCGGACGTGCGGTGGCTGGGTGCGGGCCCCGGGATCGGCGCCCAGAGTCTCCAGCAGTCGAGTGCGCTCGCGCGCGTCGCGCTCAGCCGACGACGCTGCCGACTCCTCGGTAGCGATCCCGGCGAGATCTGCGGCCGCACCCACGGCGTCGCCGACTGACCGGATCCGCAGCGGCATCGACACCACCTCATGGCGCCGATTGCGCGCGGCGTCGTCGCGGGCCAGACGTCGTGCCATTCCGACATGGCTTTGGGCCGCGCGCGCGGCATACGCCGCCATAGGAGCCGGTATGCCGTCCCGCCGGGTGAGCAACTCGGCGACCGCCCCAGCAGGCGGAGTGCGAAGCCGGATGTGGCGTGACCTCGACCGGATGGTGATGATCACGTCCTCGAGCGACGGGGCGCACAGGATCCACACCGTGCGAGGGGTGGGTTCTTCGAGCGCCTTGAGCAAGGCGTCGGCAGCGCGCTCGGTGAGCCGGTCGGCGTCCTCGATGACGATGACCCGCCACCGGCCAACCGACGGACGCAACCCGGCCTCGTGCACGAGCGCGCGGGTGTCGTCGACCTTGATCGACAATCCCTCGGTGGCGACGATGGTGACGTCAGCGTGGGTGCCTTCGATCGCGGTGCGGCACTCACGGCATACCCCGCAGCCGTGCTCCTCACACTGGAGGGCGGCTGCGAAGGCGCGAGCCGCAGTCGATCGCCCCGACCCAGGCGGCCCGGTGAGCAACCACGCATGAGTCATGCCCGCAGGGTCGCGCGCGGCGAAGCTCAACGCCCGGACGGTCTGCGACTGCCCGACGACGTCATCCCACACGGTCATTGCACCACCCCCTCGGCCCGCAGGCGCGCCACGATCTTCCGGTGGAGTTGCTCCGGTGGCAGGGTCGCGTCGAGCACGAGATAACGCTCAGGAGCGGCTGCCGCGATCTCGAGGAAGTGTTGCCGCACCCGCGCATGGAAATCGTCGTGCTCGGACTCCAGCCGGTCATGGGTAGCACCCCGGCGCGCGCGACCTACCTCCGGCGACACGTCGAGCACGATCGTGAGGTCAGGGAACAAGCCCCCCACGGCCCACGTGAGCAACTGGTGCACCTCGTCAGACCCCAACGAACGACCGGCACCTTGATATGCGATGGAACTGTCGGTGTAGCGGTCGGTGAGGACGTCGATGCCCCGAGCGAGTGACGGGCGGATCAACTCATCAACGTGGTGGGCCTTGTCGGCGGCGAAGAGGAGGGCTTCGGCGCGGGGTGACACGTGCCCGCCGTGCAGCACGAGATCGCGGATCTCGCTCCCGAGAGGGGTGCCGCCGGGCTGTCTGGTGACGACGACCTCTCGGCCCGCCTCCTCTAACATCGCGGTGAGGAGGCGGACCTGAGTCGACTTGCCCGCGCCATCGCCGCCCTCGAAGGCGACGAACAAGCCGCGTCGAGGCGAGCTGGGCTGCTCGGCCAGGGTGGACGCGTCGTCGCGGGTGGAGTTTGCCACGCTGGGCAGCCTAGGCCAGGGGCCTGACCCTCAGGCGTCTCGGGTGGCCGCGGTCTGCCGCCCTCAGGGGTGACGTTCCGCGTTGGCCTTGATCGCGTCGTGCACATACTGCGCGAGGCCTGGACGCACTGCTTCATAGGTCGCGGTGAAGCGGGGGTCTTCGAGGTACATCTCCGCGAGGCCGCAATGCATCGCATAGGAACAGTCGTAGAACCGCTCGATGCTCGCGCGGTGGAGTTCGGCTGCGGCCGTGGCGGTTTGGCTGTCCGCCGGGTTGCCCGCGTCGTATGCCGCCGCGAAGGCTTCGTTGACTGCCTCCTGTTCGGCTTTGACGGCCTCCCAGTCAGCACGGGTGTAGTGCTTGGTGCGGCTCGCGGACTGTTCCCACGCGGCTGAGTCGCCCCAACGGTCCTTGGCTTCGGCGGCATACTCCTCTCCGAAAGAGTCACCGAACATCGTGCGCATCTCGTCGTCGGTCATGGGCTGGTTGGTCATGTCTTTCTCCAGTGCTCGGTCGATGGCCTGGACGAGTTCGGTGAGCTCGCCCAGACGTGCGGTGATCACATCACGTTGCCGCCGTAGGTGATTGGAGACCGGTGCATCGTCGTCAAGGAGCGCTCGCACCTCGTCGAGCCCAAACTCCAGGCGGCGGTAGACGACGATCGTGCGCAGCCGCGCGAGGTCGTCGTGGGTGTAGAGCCGGTACCCGGCCGAGGTGCGGTCGCTCGGGATGAGCAGCCCGATCTCGTCATAGTGATGCAGGGTGCGGACGGTGACACCGAAGCGCTCGGCTACCTGCCCCACCGTGAGACCCGGCCCGTATGCCGTCCCGTCCAGGTCCCCGGATGGGTCCTGGCGGCGAGGCGGTGATGCGGTCATAAGTCGATCGTGACGCCTCACCCCGCGTGAGGGTCAAGTGGACCGCAGAGAGCCAATGCTGGGGTCGGCTCAACAGCCTCGTCAGGCACAGGTAGTGAGGTCAAGGCGCACGGACGCGAGTGGTGAATCAGATGGCACCCAGTCTCGATCGATGGCGCAACGCAGTCGCCTCCGCGGCACCGGGCGAGTGGGTCCGGTGCCGGCGGTGGGCCTGGTGCCGGGCGGGCGGTGGGGGTGGGGGTGGGGGTGGTGGGATTCTCCAGCGCGGTCCGGGAGGTTGGGTCCCATGGTGGCGACGTGGAGGAGTAAACCAGTGCCGCTGAAGTCGTCGTGGTGATCAGTGTCCGACCAAGCTCGTCCGGGGTGACGCTGGTGCTCCACCCAGGTGACTCCTTGGCGTGATTGCAGCGCTCGCATAATCCTGCGGCGTTGGTCAACTCGGTGAGCCCACCCTCACGATGTGGCAGCGCGTGATCGATATGTCGGATTGGTGCACCGCACCACGGGGTGCGACACCATTGATCCCGCGCGACGACGACCCGACGCAGATGCTGAGGGAAGAAACGTCGACGAGGGTCGGCGTCGGCGATGCTGCCCGACCGTGGGTCGAGGTAGAGCCGTCGGATCCACACCTGGGCTTGGTCAGGTGCGCCATTCTCTTTCGTGGGCGCTCCCGCCCGACTTGCCGACGGGTTGTCGGCGCATGGTTCCTCGCCACCGCCGATCGCGAGCGCACGGGCGAAAGCCGCGGGCACGGGGCCGTACCCAGGAATGAACGCCGGCGTGTGGTCGCCCGCTAGCAGCGAGACATCTGACATCACGAGGCCGATCTCGACCGGGACGGCCGAGGCCGTGACTTGGCCAGTGACTCTCTCGACCAAAGTGTCGGCCTTGACCTGGTCGAGCGAGCGCGGATCCCCGGCCGCGCGGGCAGCACCGGCTGCGCCGTTCAGGGCCGCGAAGACCGCGACCGCCTGAGCGACAGGAAGCAAGGCGGTGAGGTGGGCCATGGTGTCGGGTGCTGGCCGGATCGACACCCGCCGCTGCGTCACGGCATACGCGGCCCGATTGACGACCGAGCGCGGGTCGAGTTCGTAGGCAATCGCCATCGCGGCCGCGCGCACTTGCTTGTCAGACAGCTTCCCCAACCGGCCCGCCAGGCGCGCGTCTGCTTGTCGCCGGTCATCCGCGTCGAGCACCGCGGTGGCTTGAACGACGAGCGTAGCCCTCCACTCGGACAGCTCGCCCGACGTCAAAGCGGCCATGGTGTGTGGCATCTCGTGGACGAGCGCCTTGGCCACCCCCAGATGGCGACTGCCACGCGTCGGTGACTCTCGGCGGGCCAACGCGACTTGCTCGGCAATGCCGACACCCAGCTTGGCGGCGGGTACTCCCGCGGCGCGCTGGGTAGCGCGCTCAGACGCGTCGAACGCGACTGCGATCCGAGCCTGAGCCGCCGCCAACGCACCCTTGACTGACTCCAGAGCTGAGATCAGTTCAAGTCGGTTGGCATCTGCGCTCACGGCTCCGACCATCATCCCGGCCGCGCTATTGCGCTCCGACGCCGAGGAATCGTCTGGCTCCTCCACGTGGCCGTCGAGCAGCGCGAGCCGGGAAATGAACTCCCGGATCTCGGCAATGGTCGGCGCTGTGGACATACCGACATTCTATCCGACGCCTGTTCGAGTTACAAGCCAATCTTTGTGAATATCAACCCGATTGCGCTGTTCTACTCGGCCCTGCTTTGCCCTGCTCAGGAGGACCGCACTCCTCACCACGCCCGGGCGTCAACTCCGCGGCGCAGCAGTCTTTTTGGCGGTTGCCTTAGCCGTGGTCTGCTTCGCAGGGGTTGCCTTGGCGGCGGTCGCCTTGCGCGCGGTCGTCTTCTTGGCAGTTGTCTTGGTCGCAGCACGCTTGCGGGTCACCGGGCCGCGAGCACGCTTCTCGGCGAGGAGTTCATGTGCGCGCAACGGCGTGAGGGTGAGCGGGTCGTCGCCCTTGCGCAGCGTCGCGTTGGTCTCGCCGTCGGTCACATAGGGCCCGAACCGGCCGTCTTTGACGACAATCGGCTTGCCAGACACCGGGTCAGCGCCGAGCTCAGCCAGGGGCGCAGCAGCGGTCCGGCCGCCACGCGTCTTGGGCTGGGCATAAATCGCGAGCGCCTCGTCCAAAGTAATGTCGAAAAGCTGCGATTCAGCTGCGAGAGAACGCGAATCGGTGCCCTTCTTGAGATAGGGACCGTAGCGACCGTTTTGCGCGGTGATCTCGATGCCCTCAGCATCGACGCCCACAACGCGAGGCAGTGACAGCAGGCGCAGGGCAGCCTCAAGGTCGATGGTCGCCAGGTCCATGTCGGCGAAGAGCGACGCGGTGCGGGGTTTGACCGCAGCCGGCTTCTTACGACCCTTCGCTGGCGCAGCAGTCTCTGCCTCGGCTGGCTCTGGCAAGAGCTCGGTGACATAAGGCCCGTAACGCCCTGCCCGAGCGATGATTTCGTGCCCCGACACCGGGTCGCGACCGAGCACCCGGCCGTCATCGGACGCCACATCCAAGAGTTCGCGAGCCTTGGCCGGGGTCATCTCGTCCGGGGCGATGTCGTCGGTGATGGTTGCCCGGCGCGGCTGCCAGTCAGCAGCTGCGTCGCCGGTAGCCTCCGCTGCCTCGCCGGCGCCCTCCACGGCGGCGCCGGGACGCACCTCACCCGTCGCTGGGTCAACGCCCGCGGGGACGGTCTCCTCGACATAGGGCCCGTAGCGACCGACCCGGACGACCATGCCATCGCCGAGTTGGATCGTGGAGATCTCGCGAGCGTCAATCTCGCCGAGGTGGTCGACCAGCGCCTTCAGCCCTTCGCCGGTGGTCGCCTCGTCGCCGAAGTAGAACCGGTTGAGCCACTCAACCCGACGCTCATCGCCATTGGCAATCCGGTCGAGATCGCTCTCCATGGACGCGGTGAAGTCGTAGTCGACGAGTTCGGTGAAGTGCACTTCGAGCAGCCGCGTCACCGCAAAGGCCAGCCACGTGGGGATGAGGGCATTGCCACGCGTGCGCACATAGCCGCGGTCCTGAATCGTGCCGACGGTCGCGGCATACGTCGATGGGCGCCCAATCCCCTTCTCTTCCATGGCTTTGACGAGTGTTGCCTCGGTGTACCGCGGCGGCGGCGAGGTCTCGTGGCCCTCAGCCTCGGTGTCGAGCACCGTGATCGCGACACCTTCGGCGAGCTGCGGCAGACGCCGCTCCTGCTCGTCTTCGCGCGCTTTGGCGAGGCGGCTTTCGTCCTGGCCTTCCTCGTATGCCGCAAGGAACCCGCGGAAGGTAATGACCGTCCCGCTCGCGGAGAGTTCGATCTCACGCGGGCTGTATGCCGTGCCGGCGGCACCATTGGCAGCGGTGGCGGACGGCATACCTGCGCTTGAAGAGCCTGAAAGCTCTGCGCGCAACTTGACGGACGCAGTCGAGCCGCGGGCGTCGGCCATCTGGGAGGCGATGGTGCGCTTCCAGATGAGCTCGTAGAGCGCGAAATCCTCGCCGCGCAATTGACCGGCGACCTGAGCAGGCGTGCGGAACTGATCGCCTGCCGGCCGGATGGCCTCGTGTGCTTCCTGGGCGTTCTTGGCCTTGGAGGCATAGTGGCGCGGGGCCTGGGGCACGTAGTCGGCGCCGTAGAGGTCACGCGCCTGGGCCCGAGCGGCCGAGATCGCCGAGGACGAGAGCGTGACCGAGTCGGTCCGCATATAGGTGATGTAGCCGTTTTCGTAGAGCCGCTGGGCGACCCTCATTGCGTTCTTGGACGACATCCGCAGCTTGCGCGACGCCTCCTGCTGCAGCGTGGAGGTGGTGAAGGGCGCAGCTGGGCGACGGGTATACGGCTTGTCCGCCACACTCGCGACCGTCACATCCGCGCTGGTCAGCGCGGTGGCGATGGCCGTGGCACGCGGCTCGTCGAGTTGGAGGGCCCGGCTCGTGAGGCGCCCGTCATCGCCGAAATCGCGGCCGGTCGCCACCCGCTGACCGTCCACGGCCGTGAGGCGCGCGCTGAAGGGCTCCCGGGATTGGGTCGGGGTGACCTGCGCGGTGACATCCCAATAGGAGGCAGCGCGGAAGGCCATCCGCTCGCGCTCCCGCTCGACAACCATCCGAGTGACGACCGATTGCACGCGGCCAGCGGACAGACCCTGGCGGACCTTGCGCCACAGCACCGGCGAGACCTCGTAGCCGTAAAGGCGGTCGAGAATGCGGCGGGTCTCCTGGGCGTCAACAAGGCGGGTGTCGAGCTCACGAGTGTTGACGACGGCCCGCTGGATTGCCTCGCGAGTGATTTCGTTAAAAACCATGCGCTTCACGGGGATTCGCGGCTTGAGCGCCTCAAGGAGGTGCCAGGCGATGGCCTCGCCTTCGCGGTCCTCGTCCGTGGCGAGGTAGAGCTCGGACGCGTCTTTGAGCATCCGTTTGAGCTCGGCGACCTTCTTCTTCTTGTCGGCATCGACGACGTAGTAGGGCTCGAACCCATTGTCGACGTCAACGGCGAACTTGCCGAACGGCCCCTTCTTCATGTCTTGGGGGAGTTCGCGCGGGTTGGGCAGGTCCCGGATGTGGCCGACCGACGCCTCGACGTCGAACTCGGCGCCGAGATATCCGGCGATGCTCTTGACCTTCGTCGGTGACTCGACGATGACGAGCTTGCGCCCCTTACCTGCTGCCACGGCATACCTCGCACTTTCCTGACACCTCGTGCAGCGGATTCGTCGCTGCGTGGACGGGGTGCGTGACGCACGGTAGCGGACGATTGGCCGAGCGAGGGGTCCGGCGCCGGCGCGGGCGGGGACCGGTGCGGCGCGCGGGTCGACTCAGGACCGGTTCACCCGGTGCAGGCGCCTCCGCGACTCGCGCCAGGCGGTCGCTCGCCATGGGGTGCGGATGCCGAGCCGCACGGTGCCGTCCCCGGATGCACCTCATCGGGCGAGGGCGACCGGGGAGCCCCGACCGGGGTTCGCGCCTGGGGCCAAGACGGGTCTTCTCAGCTAGCGTGACGCTGGGCGCCAAGGCGTCGCACGATCGCGACACGCGGCTGGGAGCCGGCGGCCCGCACCGACGGGGTCGAGAACCAGAGCGCGGTGCGTAACCGGACGGTCTCTGGGTCACGCAAGTGGGCGGTCCCGATCTGGTCGAGGCCGACGAGGAAGGCGCTCAAGAGATCCTGCTCGTGGAGCAGCTTCGGAACCATGGCGAAGATCCCGTCGTCGTGCTCGTCGTGCAGCACCAGGCCCTCCTTGGTGCCGAAGTACCGGTAGATCGTGCTCGGTGAGACATCGGCTGCGGCTGCTACCTGCTCGATCGACACCGCGTCGAACCCGCGCTCGGCAAACAGCCGGACGGCCACGAGCTGGGTATGCCGCATCGTCGCGGCTTTCTTCCGCTCCCGCAGATTCGCTTTCCTGAGCACGAGCCCGATGGTAACCCTCTTGACAGTCACTGTCACTGGGGGAAATAGTGACTGTCATGAGAAAGTCACTCTCAGCTCTAGCTCGGGCGGGCCGGTCGGACCCGTCTGACCAAACTCGTCCTGTCGCAGGCGGGGGCGAGGCGGTCATCGATGCACGCGGCCTGCGCAAGGAGTTCGGCCGCATCCGGGCGCTCGATGGTCTCGACCTGCAGGTCTGGCCAGGCGAGGTCCACGGCTTCCTCGGTCCCAACGGTTCGGGCAAGTCGACGACGATTCGTGCACTCCTCGGTCAGCTTCGCCTGACCGGCGGCACGCTCCGGGTCTTCGGCCTCGACCCGCTGAGGGATGCGGTCGCCATCCACAGCCGCCTGGCCTACGTCCCCGGCGACATTGCCCTCTGGCCCAGCCTCACCGGAGGTGAGTGCCTCGACGTCCTCGGCGGTTTCACCGGCAGGCTCGACCGCAGCCGGCGGGACGATCTCATCGCCCGTTTCGAGTTGGACCCGACGCCGCGCTCGCACCTATTCCAAGGGCAACCGGCAGAAGGTCGCCCTCGTGGCCGCGCTCGCGACCGACGCCAGGCTCTACGTCCTCGACGAGCCCACGTCGGGGCTCGACCCCCTGATGGAGGCACGCTTCCAGGTGACCATCCGCGAGCTCGCCGACGCTGGCCGGACCGTCCTGCTCAGCAGCCACATCCTCGACGAGGTCGAGGCCCTCTGCGACCGGGTCACGATCATCCGTTCCGGGCGCACCGTCTCGAACGGAACCCTCGCGCAGCTCCGCGCCAACACGGACACGACGGTCCTTGCCACGACCGCGGCCGGGTTGCACGGCATACGGGGGCGTGCCGGGGTGCGGGACTTCACCGAAGAACTGCACCCCGATGGCACGCACTCGACCTTCACAGTGTCGGGATCAACCATGGCGGAGGTCGTCGAACACGTTGCCGCGCAAGGACCCCACAGCCTCGTCGTCCGTCCTCCGACGTTGGACGAGCTCTTCCTCGCGGAGTACGGCGAGCACTCATGAGCCTCGCAACTGGAACGTCCCGGCTCATGCGACTGCACGTGCGCACGACGTGGCGGAGCTTGCTCCTGTGGCCCCTCGTCATGGGGGGTCTGGTCGCCGGGGTCGCGCGAAGCATCACCGTGCTCTACCCCACGCCCCAGGACCGGCTCACCTACGCCGCGACGTCCGGAGCGAGTCCCGCATCCGTTGCCTTCAATGGCCGGTGGACCGACCTGACCACCCTCGGAGGCATCACGACGAACGAGGTCGGATTCATGGGACTGCTCCTATTCCCCACTGTCGCAACGCTCCTCGCGATCCGCCATACCCGCGGCGAAGAGGATGCCGGCCGCACCGAACTCCTGACGGCAGCCCGCGTGGGACGTCTCGCGCCGCTGCTCGCCGCCGTGCTCGTCATCACGATGGACCTGCTCCTCTTCGGCGCCATCTCCGCTGCGGGGTCTCTCGCCGCCGGGCTCCCCGTCACGGGCTCGATCCGGTATGCCGTGTCGCTCGTGCTCTTCGCCCTCACCTTTGCGTCGCTCGGGCTGCTCGTCGGGGAGGCGAGCCGGGAGTCTCGAACCGCAACCGGCGTCGGGCTGGGCATCGTGCTCGGGCTTTTCCTCGCACGCGCGGTCATCGACGGCGCCGGGTGGTCGCTGACGTGGGCGACCCCCGCTGGCTGGCTCACCGAGGTGCGCCCGTTCGGAGGCGAGGAGTCTGCCTGGTGGCCCTACGCGGCATACCTCACGGCGATCGTCATCCTGCTCGGCGCTGCCGCGATGGTGGCGCTCCGACGGGATCTCTACGGCGGCGTCTTCGCGGCCCGCCCGGGCCCGGCGGTCGCGACCGCGCGTCTCACGACGCCGACCGGCCTGGTATGGCGGCTCACGCGAGGAGCCTTCCTTGGGTGGCTCGTCGGGCTGCTCGTGTGGGGCGGCGCCCTCGGGGCGATCTCGGACACGATGACCGCGGTCATCAGGGCCAGCCCGCAGCTGCTCGAACTCTTCGGCGTGGAACGCGCGGAAGACATCGTCACCGGGTTGTCGTTGTCACTCGCCGCGATCGGCTCCGCGGCACTCTTCGCCCAAGGTGTCGGGCGGCTCGCGGGCGAGGAGGACTCCGGACGCTTGGGGTTCCTCGCTGCTGGACGACATCCTCGTCGGCGCCTCTGGATGTCCTGGGCGGTCATTACTCGTCCTCAATCCCGATCGCGTTGATAATGCCAAGCGACGCCTGGGCCTTGGACCCGTGGGCAACCAGCTCGGCCAACATTCGAGGCGCTGGCTGGCGCGCCGTGCTGTGCCGGCAGTCCTGCTCATCGGGACGGGAGCGCTCCTGGCTCGGGCGGTGGCCCCTCCAGTTGCCGCGGCGGTCTGGGTCCTCGTCGGTTGGGTCGCGATCGTGGCGTTCCTCGCCGACGCCCTCGATCTGCCGACGTGGGCGCGGCGGCTGTCTCCCCTGGATGCTGTCGGACGGGTGCCGATGGATGACCCGCGCCTGTGGGTGATCGCCGGCTTCACCGTAGTCGCGGCCATCCTTGCCCTCGTGAGCACGGCCGGCTTCGCTCGGCGCGACCTCCGAGCCGGCTGAGGGTCTGCTTCGGCCTCGCTCTCCTGTGCTCGGCTGCCCGCCTAGCGTGCGGCAGGACCTGCCCGGTTGCCTGACTCTGGTTCTTGCCTGATGAGCAACCTTGCCTAATAGGCAAGTTTGCTCCTACTCTGCTCGGCAGCGGCCGCAGGGTTGCCGCCAGTCCGGTCAGGAGACCACGTGTCAATCGCCCTTTACCGCCTCGGCCGGTTCGCCTTCGCCCGCCCGTGGCGCGTCTTACTCGCATGGGTCCTGCTCGTCGGTGTCGTCGTTGGCTTATTCGCGACGCAACCCCACAAGATCTCCACGGGCCTCACCCTCCAGGGCACGGCGAGCCAAGCCACCCTGGACGAGGTCAGCGCGCAACTGCCGGGAGCCGGCGGCACTCAGGGCACGATCATTGTCACGGCCCGCGACGGTGGACGCGTCGACACGCCTGAGCGGATGGCTGCCATCGCAGACGCGATGGCTCGACAGAGTCGAACCGGACAGGTGGTCGACCGGGAAGAGAAGCTGGCCGCCCAACGCCAAGACGTCCGCGATCGAATCACCGAGCGGATCGAGCCCACGGTCGCTGCGGACCTCGGCCCGCGCCTCGCCAGCCTTGCAGCGTCCCTCGACAGCGCGGCAAGCCGCCTCGGCAACACGACGATCTCTGGCCTCGCACAACGCGCCTGGAATGTGAGCTCGGCCGCTCCACACGACATGATCCAGGGCGCCTCAATGATCTTCGCCGAACTGGCCGAACTTCAGAAGAACGCAGGGGCCTCGGGCCTTTCTCCGCAGGCGCTCGGTCTGCCCACACCCGAGGGCGGGGCGTCGGACCCGGTCGCGGCCGTCCGGGAGGCCGTGGATCGCGCGAGTGCACCCATTCTCGCCGACCTCGACCGGCTCACGACGGGGACCACACCCCAAGGCGGTCCGCTCACGGTCGACGGTCGGACATTTGAAACCATCCGGGTCTCCGATGACGGCACCGTGGCGATGATGCCTGTCCTGTTCGCCGGCACGCTGTCTGAGCTGCCAGGACAGGCACTGGAGGATGTTCTCATCGTCACCGATGACGCGATCAAGGGCGTGGGCCTCGTCGCCTCGCCGAGCCCGTCCCTCCTGCCGACAGAGCCCCCGCTCGGTGGCCACGAGGCCATCGGCCTCGGTATCGCTCTGGTCGTCCTCCTGCTGACCCTGGGTTCGCTCGTGGCAGCTGGCCTGCCGCTGCTCACCGCACTCGTCGGCGTCTTCCTCGGGGTCGGCGGCGCCTTCGCGCTGTCGGCGAACTTCCTCATGACGACGTCGACCCCCGCCCTCGGGCTCATGCTCGGTCTGGCGGTGGGGATCGACTACGCGCTCTTCATCGTCCACAAACATCGCGCCCTCATGCTCCGTGAGGGTTTGCCCGCCCAGGAGGCTGTGGGGCGTGCTCTCGGTACGGCGGGGAGCGCGGTCCTGTTCGCCGGGCTGACCGTCATCACCGCGCTCCTTGGGCTGCTGACCCTCGGCATCGAATTCGTCAACACCATGGCGCTCACCGCTGCAGCGACGGTCACCCTGGCTGTGGCGATCTCGCTCACCGCCTTGCCCGCTCTCCTCGGATTGGTCGGCGAGCGCATCGTCAGGAGGTCGGCGCGGCGGGTCCGTCCCGCCAGCGGCCATCACCCGGTCGCCCGGCGTTGGGTCGGGGCGGTCACCGCCCGGCCCATTCTCACCATCGCCGCGGTGGTCCTCGTGCTCGGCGTTCCCGCCCTCGGGGCAACCAATCTCCGCCTCGGTATGCCGGACGGCGGGGTGGCGAAGGCCGGTTCTGCTCAGCGGGTCAACTACGACGCCACGGCCCGCGCCTTCGGGGAAGGCGCGAACGCCCCGCTCGTCGTCGCGGTGCGCAATGCGGACCGTAGCCCGCTCGGCACGCCACAACTGCTCGAGCGGCAGGGCCAACTCGCGGCCATCGAGGGCGTCCGATCGGCGCGCCTCATGGGCGTCTCACCTGACCGGTCCCTCGCCGTCTTCCAAACCATCCCTGCCGCTGGGCCCAACGACCCGTCGACCGAGGACCTCGTGCACCGGCTCCGGGGCACCGACCTCCCCGGGGCGCTGTCGCTCGGCGTCACCGGACTGACGGCGATCAACATCGACCTCTCCGAGGTCCTGGCTGCAGCGATTCCGATCTACCTCGGTGTCGTCGTCGCGCTCTCGCTCATCATCCTGTTGCTCGTCTTTCGCTCTCTGCTCGTGCCGCTCGCGGCAACTGCTGGCTTCCTCCTTGCCATCGCCGCGACCATGGGCCTCGTCGTCGCGGCCTTCGGCGATGAGCGGTGGACGTGGCTTGTCGGAGTGGACCGGGCCGGGCCGATCCTCAGTTTCCTGCCCGTCATGGCGACTGGTCTGCTCTATGGCCTCGCGATGGACTACCAGGTCTTCCTGGGGGCATCGATGCGCGAGGACTACGTCCACGGGAAGGATGCCCGCGCGGCCGTGAAGACTGGCTTCCACCACGCGAGTCGCGTTGTCGTCGCGGCGGCGGTCATCATGATCTCGGTGTTCGGGGGGTTCATCCTGGGCGACGACACGACGATCCGCCAGTTCGGCTTCGCCCTGTCGGCCGGCATCCTCATCGACGCCTTCCTCATTCGGATGACCCTCATGCCGGCGCTCCTCTCCCTCGCCGGTGAACGGGCCTGGTGGCTGCCTCGCTGGCTCGACCGGCTGCTTCCCACGGTGGACATCGAAGGAGACAGCCTGCGGCGCCGGTTGACAGAAGCGGCATAGTTCAGGGTGGCGGGCGATCCGTGTCGGGAGCACCGGAGGTGAGTCACGAGATGACGAGGGCGAGCTCGGCATGACTGGGTCCAGCCTCAGAGAGACCAAACGGGCCGAGACCGCGCGTTGCTTGGCGACGACTGCCCACACTCTCGTACGTCAGCGCGGATTCGACGAGGTGACGGTGGACGACATCGTCGAGATGGCGCACGTCTCTCGTCGGACCTTCTCCAACTACTACTCGTGCAAGGAGGAGGCCGTGGCGGCCGTCATCCTCCTGCAAGCCGCGAGTGGGCTCGCGGCGTGGCAGCCCAGCGGATCCCCGTCGGGACTGCTGGCCCTCGTCCGAGACCTCGTCCGTCACCAAGGCGCGTCGGGCACGCTCGCGACCCTCGCCGACGTCGTCAGCTTGACTGCTGGCCACCGGCAACTCGTCCCCTTCGTGCGCGAGGCGCAATGGCGGCTCTGGTCGATGGCCGAAGAGCGGGTCCTCGATGAGTTGCGTGGCCCTACGGACGCGGATGTACGGGCCGAACTCAACGCCCTGCTCGGTGCCGTCTTCGGTGTCGTCAGCTCACGCTTCTCCTCGGTGACCGGCGACGAGGGGGACCCGCTCGACGTGCCGCGCCTCCTTGACCACGTCCTCGACCGGCTTGAAACTGGCTTCGGGCCGAGCGGCCGTCGCTGAGCAGTCCCGCTACCGTCGGTCAGCGGCCCGCGCGGGGCGGCCGAGCCGACCCATTCACCCGAGCCGGCCCGGCGGACGGACCCAGCGACACGGCATACTGGACGATTGTGACGACCGATTCCGCGCATGAGGTCCGAGCGGCGTTGCTGGCCAAGGGAGTAGCGATGCCCGACCCTGGGTCGGTCTACATTGCCGCGGACCTCGACGTCGAGCGGGTGAGCGGGGACGGCGTGGTGATTCACCCGGGATGCCGCATCTCGGGTCCTAAGACGGTCATCTCAGCTGGCGTGACGCTGGGCGCTGAGGGGCCGGTCACGATCCGGGACATGCGGCTGGGAGTCGGCGCCAAAATCGCCGCGGGGTATGCCGTGAACTCGGTTCTCCTGGAAGGCGCTTCGCTCGGGTCGGGGGCTCACGTGCGCGATGCGTGCCTTCTGGAAGAAGAAGCGAGCGTCGCCCACACCGTCGGGCTGAAGCAGACGATCCTGCTGCCCTTTGTCACCCTCGGCAGCCTCATCAACTTCTGCGACTGCCTCATGTCGGGCGGCACCTCACGCTCGGATCACAGCGAGGTGGGGTCGAGCTATATCCACTTCAACTTCACGCCCGATGGAGACAAGGCGACGCCGTCGCTGTTTGGCGATGTGACCCACGGGGTGCTGCTCGATCAGCGGCCGGTTTTCCTCGGTGGCCAAGGCGGCGCGGTGGGGCCGGTCACAGTCGGGTTCGGGTCCGTCATTGCGGCTGGGTCGGTGCTGCGGTCGGATGTCGTGGCAGGCAAGCTTGTGGTCGGCGGTGCGCCCCCGGCGATGATCGTGGACCGGACGCCGGGTGAATATCGCGCATTGGCGCGGTCGGTGGCCAAGAACCTGCGCTTCCTCGGCGAGTTGAGCGTGTTGGAGGCGTGGCATCGCGAGGTGCGGGCGTCGTTTTTTGGCGCGACCGAGCTCGGGCCGCTCGTGGCGCAGGGCGCGCTGGAGATGATCGCGCTGGCGCGGACCGAGCGTGAGAAGCGGCTCGCGTCGATGGTCGGGAAGGCTCCGGCTGGGCACGTTGCGGCGGCTGAGATCGCGGGTGGTTTGGACGAGGTATGCCGGGTGATGGCGAGCGCGGTGGGGACACCAGAGAGCGGGCCGGCTGCGGGCGCGGTGGCGGCGCTGATCGCTCGTGCCGGGAGCGTCGGCTACCTGGCGGCGGTGCGCGGCTTGAGCGCGGCCGATCAGGAGGCCATCGTCGGCTGGTTCGACTCGTCACTTGCGGCGGCGTGGGCGCGGGTGGCCGAGGTCTTGCCGACCGTGGCGCGAGTCCCCCGGACGCCCTTTGTCTGAACGCTAGCTCGCGGGACGGCATACTAGTTGAGTACTCAACTTCCTAGGAGCGCACCGTGACCGCCGCACCTGTCCTCTATCTCTCCCACGGTGCCCCTCCCCTCGCGGATGACGCGCGCTGGACCGCGGAGTTGCGGGGGTGGTCGGCTGGGCTGGAGCGACCGCGGGACATCCTCGTCGTGTCCGCGCACTGGGAGGCTGCGCCGATCGCACTCTCGTCGACCACGGGCGCGCCGCTGCTGTACGACTTCTGGGGGTTCCCGCAGCGCTACTACGAGGTGACGTATGCCGCCCCGCCGGCTCCCGAGCTCGCCGCGCGGACCGCGCGGCTGCTCTCGGAGGCGGGGCTCCCGGTCGCACGGGATGAGAGCCGCGGGTTGGATCACGGGGCGTACGTGCCGCTCGTAGAGATGTTCCCCGAGGCCAATGTGCCTGTGCTGCAACTCTCTTTGCCAACGTTGGACCCCGCAACCCTGTATGCCGTGGGGCAGCACCTCGCACCCTTGCGGGATGAGGGGACGCTGATCATCGGGTCAGGGTTCACGACTCACAATCTGGCGTGGTTCAACCCGCGGGCTGGCGCCGATGCGTCGGCACCGAGTGCGTCGGTGGAGTTTGACCAGTGGGCGGCGGAGGCGATGGCTGCGGAGGACCTGGATGCGCTGCTGGACTTTGAACGGCGAGCCCCAGCGGCTCGGGAGGCTCACCCGCGGACCGAGCATTGGGCACCGATCTATGTCGCCCTGGGCGCAGCGGTTGGCGACCGAGGAGGTTCGCTCGCCAGTCGCAGCGTCATTGACGGCTTCTGGTACGGCCTATCGAAGCGCTCCTGGCAACTCGGCTGACTTCTGCCCCCGCTGCTGGCGCCTTTTGGCCCCGCTTGACGGGGCTTAGCGCCGCTTGACTGGGCGTCGCGCCGCTTGACTGGCCTTCCAAGGCCCGTCAAGCGCACCCCAGGGCAGACAAGCATGGCGAGCCTCGGGCCAGTGCCGCCAGCGCCCGTCAAGCGGACCTCAGGGCAGACAAGCATGGCCACGGCCAGTCGAGCAGTGTCAGCGCCAGTCAAGCGTCGGTTCAGGTCCGGGACGGTCGACCGCGGCGTCGGCCACCAGCGCCCGCCCCCACCGCTTCGCCGCCGCGCGCCTCAGCGCGCAGCTTCGCAATGACGTGCTCGGGCACGCCCCGCTGCTTCATCACCGCAATACGACGGCGGGTCTCCTCGTCCAGCCCCTCATCCTCAGGGTCCTCGTCGTCGTCAACCTCGGCTTCACCGAGATCGACTGCAGCGGAAGAGAACTGGGCGGCATACAACCTGGCATAGGCACCCTGACGCGCAAGGAGCTCTTCGTGGTTGCCGTGCTCGACGATCCGTCCGGCCTCCATGACAAGGATGACGTCGGCGTCGCGGATCGTCGAGAGTCGGTGGGCGATGACGAAGGAGGTGCGGTCACTGCGCAGCGCACGCATCGCCTGCTGCACCAACAACTCCGTGCGCGTGTCGACCGACGAGGTCGCCTCGTCGAGGATGAGCAGCGCCGGGTTGGAGATAAACGCCCGCGCAATCGTCACGA
Source organism: Actinomycetales bacterium (assembly GCA_016715285.1). Classification (GTDB taxonomy): domain Bacteria; phylum Actinomycetota; class Actinomycetes; order Actinomycetales; family Dermatophilaceae; genus Phosphoribacter; species Phosphoribacter thorii. The sequence goes on from JADKAO010000005.1 coordinate 383,099, forward strand.
GCTGCTTCTCCCCCGCGGACAAGTTGCTCGCCTCTGCGTCCAGGACGGTGTCATAACCATCCGGAAGCGAGTGGACAAACCGGTCGACATAGGTCGCGCGCGCCGCCGCGAGGATGTCCTCCTCGCTCGCGCCCGGACGCCCATACGCGATGTTGTCGCGAATCGATCCAGCAAAGAGCCACGTGTCCTGCAGCACCATCCCGACCCGGTCCCGCAGGTCGTCGCGAGTGAGGTCGCGGATATCGACGCCATCGAGCGTGATCCGGCCCCCATCGAGCTCATAGAACCGCATGACGAGGTTGACGAGCGTCGTCTTCCCCGCGCCGGTCGGGCCGACGATGGCGACCGTGTGGCCGGGTTCGACAACGAGGTCAAGGTGCTCGATGAGCGGCTTGTCGGGCGTATAGGCAAAGGAGACGTCCTCGAACCGCACCTCCCCGTGTGGGTCGGCAATCGTCTTCGGGTATGCCGTGTCGGCCTCCTGCTCCGGGGCGTCCAGCACGTCGAACACGCGCTCAGCCGACGCCACACCCGACTGCAAGAGGTTGGCCATCGAGGCGACCTGGGTCAGCGGCTGGGTGAACTGACGCGAATACTGAATGAACGCCTGCACATCACCGAGCGAGATTTGACCCGAGGCGACCTTGAGTCCACCGACCACGGCGATGCCGACATAGGTGAGGTTCCCGACGAACATCATCGCCGGCATGATGATCCCGCTCACGAACTGCGCGCCGAAGGACGCGGCATACAACTCGTCGTTTTTGGTCTTGAAACTCGCCTCCGCCTCGGCCTGCCGCCCAAAAACCTTCACGAGCTGGTGCCCGGTGTAGGTCTCTTCGATGATGCCGTTGAGCTCGCCGGTGGCGTCCCATTGTTTGATGAAGAGCTTCTGGCTGCGCTTGCCGATGAAGGCCGCGATGAGGATCGAGATCGGCACCGTGACGAGCGCAATCAGGGCCAGCACCCACGAGATCCAGAACATCATCCCGAGCACCGCGATAACGGTCAGCAGCGACGAGAGCAGCTGAGAAAGTGTCTGCTGCAACGACATTGCGACGTTGTCGATGTCGTTGGTGACCCGGCTGAGCAGCTCGCCGCGAGGTTGCCCGTCAAAGTACGCGAGCGGCAAGCGGCCGAGTTTGGCCTCGACGTCCTCGCGCAGGCGATACATGGTCCGCTGCACCACGCCCGCGAGGAGATAGCTCGACGCCCACATGAGCAGCGACGATCCGACATAGATCGCCAGCACGATGAGCAGGACGTGCGCGACCGCGCCGAAGTCGATCCCCTGGCCCGGCACGAAGTCGACGCCAGACAGCAGGTCGGCCATCCGGTCCTGACCGGCCGCGCGCATCCCCGCGATGACCTCGACCTTGGTGGCACCAGCCGGCAGCTTGGCCCCGAAGAAGCCCGCAAAGATGAGGTCGGTCGCCTTGCCGAGGATCTTGGGACCGACTGACCCCGCCGCAACCGACGCAACCATAAAGGCCAGCAGGATCCACAGCTGCCCCTTGTGCGGACGCAGCAGACCAAAGAGCCGCTTCGCGGACGGGACGAAGTTGAGGGACTTCTCGGCCGGCATACCCATCGCCATATGCGGAGGGCCCATGCGGCTCCGTGAGGGACCGCGGCGCTTCTCGGCGGCCTTTTCTTCGGCGGTCTTGACGCCTTCCATGCTCATCGGGTCACCTCGAGCTGGTCTTCGGCCGCGCGCTGGGACACGACGATCTCCTGATACGTGGGGCAGGTTTCGAGCAATTCGGTATGCCGCCCGCGCCCGACGATGCGCCCGTCCTCGAGGACGAGGATCTGGTCGGCATCGATGATGGTCGACACGCGCTGGGCGACGACGATGACCGTGGCGTCGCGAGTCACTGGTGCAAGGGCTGCGCGGAGGCGAGCATCGGTCGAGACGTCGAGCGCGGAGAAGGCGTCGTCGAAGAGATAGACATCCGGGCGACGCACCACGGCACGGGCGATCGCGAGCCGTTGCCGTTGACCTCCTGAGACGTTGGTCCCACCCTGCGAGATGGACGCCCCCAATCCGCCATCCATGTCGCGGACGAAGTCGTCGGCCTGGGCGATGCGCAAGGCATCCCAGAGCTGGTCGTCGGTCGCGTCGGGCTGGCCGTAGCGCAGGTTTGACGCGATGGTCCCGGAGAAGAGGTAGGGGCGCTGCGGGATCAGGCCGAGGCGACCCCAGAGGACGTCTGGCTCCGCTTCGCGGACATCGACGCCGCCGACCCGCACCACTCCCCCGGTCGCGTCAAAGAGCCTGGGCACGAGGTTGATCAGCGTCGTCTTGCCGGCACCAGTTGACCCGATGATCGCCGTCGTCTGACCAGGCAGTGCCTCGAAGGACACGTCCTTGAGCACCGCCGCCTCGGCCTTGGGGTAGTGGAAGTCGACCGACTCAAAGACAACCGACGCTGGCCGCGCGAGGGCCGTCGACCCGCCACCCCGGGCGATGCGCACCGACGTCTCGGTGTCGAGGACGGCGCCGATACGGTCGGCCGAGACCGATGCCCGCGGCACCATCATCGACATCATCGTCGCCATCATCACCGACATGAGGATTTGCATGAGATAGGACAGGAAGGCAGTGAGCGAACCGACCTGCATCTCGCCGCTCTCGACCCGGTGGGCACCAAACCAGAGCACCGCGATCGTCGAGACGTTGAGCACGAACATCACGACCGGGAAGACAATCGCCATGAGGCGTCCGACACCGAGGGATGCCCCGGTCAGCGAGGTGTTGGCGACCGCAAACCGCTCCTGCTCGAACCGTTCGCGGACAAACGCCCGCACCACCCGAATACCCGTAATCTGCTCGCGCAGAATCCTATTCACCGAGTCGATGGCTTCCTGCATGGTGCGGAATCGCGGCAACATCTGCCGCAAGATCAGCCCGACTGTCACCGCGAGCACAGGAATCGCAACCGCCACCAGCCACGACAGCCCAGCGTCCGTGCGCAGCGCCATGATGACGCCGCCGACCATCATGATGGGCGCGCCCACCATCATCGCGAGCGTCATGAACACGAGCATCTGCACCTGAGTCACGTCATTGGTCGACCGGCTGATCAGGGTCGGCGCACCGAACTGCGCGATCTCCCGCGCGGAAAACTCCCCGACCCGCCCGAAGATCCGAGCTCTCAAGTCCCGGCCGAACGACATCGACGTGCGGGCGGCGAGGTACACGGCATACACGCTCGCGAGGATCTGCAGGAAACTGATCCCGAGCATCACCGCGCCGGTGTTGATGACGTACCCCGTGTCTCCTTTGGAGACGCCCTCGTCGATGATCTGCGCGTTGAGATTGGGCAGATACAGCGAGGCGATCGTGCTCACGAGTTGGAGCGCGACGATGGTCACGAGCGCAGCGCGGTGGGGGCGCAGTCCGTGACGAACGATTCGCCAAAGCATGGGGGTCCTATCGGGTCGGGTGGTGCGGAGTCAGTGCGAGCGGGGAGGGCGAACTACCGAGGTATGCCGCGCGAGGAGTGTGTGGCCTCACGCTGGGTCACGGTCAACACTGCGGCGGGAGCGGTGCCGAGAACCCCGTGGAGGAGGACGTCGACGATCTGCTCGGGGGTCATCGGGACCTGAGCGTGCGAGGGGTGGACGCTTGCCATCGTGAGCGCACCCATGATCGCGACCACCTCCTGCGGGGGCAGGCGCAGGTGCTCGGCGTCGGGAGCCAGGAGGCGCGCGACGACCTCGTGCGTGCGCAAGGCAATGGAGTGGTCGAGCAGGCCGCGAAGGTCGCCCATGCGATCGCGATCGGCGTGGAAAGTGACGAAGACGCCGACGATCCGGCGCATCGACCCCTGCCAGATCCGGACCACGTCAAGGAGGCGAGCCTCGAGCGGCAGTCCCGGGTCGATCGCGGCGAGGTGATCGAGATGGTCGGTGCGGGCAAAGACACTCTTGGCCGCCGCCAGGATGAGGTCGTCCTTGCTGTCGAAGACTCGGAAGAGCGTGCCCTCAGCGACGCCGGCGGCCTGCGCGAGTTCACGCGTGGACGCGCTCATGCCCTTGTCGAGGACGACCGGCAGGACGGCAGTGAGGATCGCAGCCCGACGTTCGTCGGGTGGGAGCGCACGGGCGCGGGGCGGCATACGAGCAACTATAAGTGAGTGAGCACTCACTCACCACCTGTCCGACTTGTCCAGCCGTCCTCCTCCCGCCATTCGATACCCAAATCCGACGCTGGCCTCGCCGTCGGGCATCGAACGGGCGGGCGCTAGCCGAGTCGATACCCAATCCCGACCCCCACCCCGGCGCCCGGTATCGAACGGGCGAGAGCTTGCGGAATCGATACCCAAAACCGACGCCCACCTCGGCGTCAGGTATCGAATGGACGGGCGCTTGCCGAGTCGATACCCACATCCGACCCCCACCCTGGCGCCCGGTATCGAATGGGCGAGGGCCACGGCGCGGGGGTCGACCGACGGGGGGCGCCACCGCGCCGGGCGGCAGCGACAGACTGACTAGATAGCCGTACTATCTAGTCATGTCCAGCAACACCACCACCCCCGCCCCCGGCGCTCCCTGGCCGGGCGATTGGCTCCGTGGTGTGCTCGAAATCGCCGTGTTGAGGTGCCTTGCCGATAGCGACGAGTCCTATGGCTACGCCCTGTCAGTGGCCCTCGAGGAACGCGGGTTCGGTCAGGTCAAGGGCGGCACCCTCTATCCCCTGCTCAGCCGACTCGACGACGCCGGCCACGTCACGACTCAGTGGCGACCTGGCGACGGTGGCCCCGGCCGCAAGTACTACACGATCACCGAGCGCGGCACGGCATACCTGCTCGATGCCACCGCCCAATGGTGCGCTTTTGCGGACACCATGACCACGCTGCTGCGCCCGTCGGACGGCAACTCACCCCGCACTCCATAACCCCACCCCCACCGCTCCCCCCAGGAAGGCACGGACATGCTCGACCCCATGAAGACGTCGCTCCCGCCCAAGTGGAGCATCCCGTTCGTCATGACCCTGCGCTCGCGGGACGTCAGTGGCGCGGACATCGGCGCCGCCTTGCGCGAGGTGGAGTCGCACTGCGCCGAAAGCGGCGAGGACCCAGAGACCGCCTTCGGGCCGCCCGTTGACTACGCCGAGAGCCTGCGTGCAGCGTCGCCCCCAGACGCGATGCCCCGAAGCGCACACCCACTCGCGCCCACTGCCATCGGCCTCGTCGGCCTGCTGCTCACCGCCCCCACGGTGAGCGCGTGGCGGGACGGAGGAGATGTGCAGGTGTCGACTGGCCTCGCGGTGTCGTGTATCGCGGCACTCGGCGTCGTCGCGGTGATGTTCCAACCAGCTGTCTACCGGCGTCGCAATGCCATGTCGACGCTCGCGGTCGTCGGTTTCGTCGCAGCGTTCGTCGCACCTTTTGCTCTCAAGGCGACAGCTCTCACCGCGCCGCTGGTGGTGGCAGCGGCCCTCGCGCTCGCTGGGTTGCTCGGGTCGGTGGTGTGGAACCGTGGCCGCATCAACCCGGACGAGCTCGTGGATCCACTTGCCCCGGAGCGCAATTCACATCAGGTCATGGCCGTGGTGACAGCCTGGCTATTCCCGATTGCCGCGCTGGGGATTGCGATCATGACATGGCTCCTCCCAGCTAAGTGAGCCCGTCGCGACCGTCCCGAGGTGGCTGCGCATCCCCGCTCACAGACATCGGAGGTATGCCGTATGCCGCCTCGTGCGAGGTCGCAGCCGACACCGCGTCCTGGGGAGTGAGTGCGGTGATGACGGCGTCTTCCGGGTTTGGACCAGCGACGACCATCGCGTCTTGCGTCTTGCGGACCCACCTTCGCGTCCTTTGGCGCACCCAGCGGTTCATCGAGAGGAGCGTCCTGCGGACCCGCGGCGAGGCGACGCTGCTCCTCCGCCACGATCCGCGCCGCAAGATTGCGCTCGGACACGTCGATCGCCTCGGGTGCCGCGTCGGACACCGCGCTCTCACGCACATAAGCGTCGAAGATCGCTTCCTTCTCCGCGAGGATCTCCAGCAGCCGGGCATCGACCGAGTTGGCCGCCAGCAAACGGTGCACCTGCACAGTGCGGATCTGCCCCATCCGATGCACCCGAGCGATCGCCTGCACCTCCGACGAAGGCTTGATCTGCGGCTCACACAGCACAACTACCGACGCAGCCTGGATGTTGAGCCCCACTCCCCCGGCCTCGATCTGGCTCACCAGCACACCCGCCCGCGCACTCGTGCTGAAGTCGTCCACCAGCCGTTGCCGCTGCTCGCCCGACAACGACCCAGTCAGCGGGCCAAAGACGGGCGCCCCCGGGACCGACTCGCGCAGCGCCACCGATACCCGATCGAGCACCGACCGGAAGAACGAGAACACAATGACCCGGCGACCATTGCTTGTCGCCTCTTCGACCAGATCGATGAGGCGCTCCAGCTTGGCCGGGACCCGATAGCTCACCTTCCACGCCGCTTGCCGCATCGCCATGAAGTTGCCCGAGGCGACCGCCGCGGCATACTCCAGCCGGTCGGGTTGCGTGAGAGTGACCCATTCGTCGGACTCGACCAGGTCGGGCAATTCAGTCAGCACATCCTCTTGGTTGCGCCGCAAATAGACCGGCGCGACCGCCCGCCGGAACGCCGTCGCCTTGATCATCGCCGCCGCCGGATCGATCCCCGCCAGGACCTCGGGCTGGAGATATCCCACGAGCGTCGCGAACTCGTCGAGACGATTCTCCAGCGGCGTCCCACTCATGAGCAGGGCCCGCTTGGCCTTCGGGAGCACCGCAACAACCGCCCGAGACCGTTGTGAGACAGGGTTTTTAAGGTAGTGGGCCTCATCGGCCACGAGCATCGCGATCGGGATATCAGCAGGCAAAGACAGCGCCCCGAGTTGCCCATAGGTCGTGACCCCGACGCCCCCGTCGCGTGCCCACGCCAGCACGGTCTCGTCGCGATCCTCGCCAAAGAGTCGGTATGCCGTGAGCTGACTATGCCGCGCGAGCTCACGCTCCCAGTTGATGACGACGCTCGCTGGGCACACGACGAGCGCATGCCGCTCGCCCGCCGCCGCGAGGTGTGCCATCGCCGCAATGGCTTGGACGGTCTTGCCCAACCCCATCTCGTCGCCGAGGAGCGTCCGCCCCTGCACGAGAGCGAATTTGGCGCCGAACTCCTGATAGCCACGCACCGAGGCCGTCACGAGCGACAAGTCGAGCGTGAAACCGCGGATCGCTTCGACAATGTCGTCGGGTAGCTCGCCGCGCTCGGTCTGCTCGGTGTCGAGGCCGACCAAGCCGCTCAGCCACGAGTAGTACTCCGCGGGTCGCTGCTCGAAGTCGTCCCACGCCCGGCTCAACGCCTCGTCGCTCGCCAGCGACCCACCAGCAGTTGCGCGCCCCGCCCCGCTCCGAGCACTGCCAGCCCCAGCGGCGCTCGCCGCCCGCGCCACCTGGTCATAGGCATTCAAAACATCGGTATGCCGTGCCTCCCACCACCGCGCCCACTGCGTGACCCGGCCGGCGAAGTCCGTCGGAGGCGCATCCCCTGGGCGCAGGATGAGCGCGACGCCGGCCTTGGGCAAGCCAACACGCGACAACTCGCCCAGATCCGCGCGTGCCTTCTCCAGATCACTGCGCAGCCACATCAACGGCAAGCCAACCTTCGACCAGGTCCCAAGCGCCCTGACCAACGCCCCGGCCTGCCGGTCGTCACGATCCAAATCGAGCCGGAATCGCACGTCAGCGGCCGCCGCGTCTGCGACTTGACGCGCGGCGGCATACACCTGCTTGGCTGTCACTTCGCCCACTCCGGGAATCGCGTCGAGTTCTGCGGCGCTCCGACGCAGGACGTCGGCGACCGAGCGCAACCCGGCTCCCTCCAACGCGGTGAGCCGCAGCCCCGCGATACTCGCCGCCTCCCGCAACCGGCTGAGCGGCACCTCGTCGAGCGATCGCCGCACCCGCGCCTCGCGCGCCAGACCGAACTCGCGATGCACCTCGCGGCGGCGTTCCTGCTCGGTATCGACCAACCAGGTCGCCGTCTCGCCGAGCGCCGCTGCCGTCCCAAGGGTCCGCAGATCCGTCAGTGGCGCATCCGGAGTGTCAGGTGCGAGCCCGGTGACGCGGCGGACGACATCGACGTGCCGCGGCCAGTCCCGAGCAAGCTGCTCGTATGCCGTGCCCGCCGACGGCGCCACACCACGGCCTCCGCGTTCGCGGGCGGCTCGCAGGCGAGCGGGCCACCCGTTTTGCTCAGCCGTAGCCAAGGCCGTGCGCGCGGCAAGGACGGCGCTACCGATCGCATCGCGTGCCGTGCGACCCCGCCACAACATCCGGAACGTTGACCGCGCTGGCCGCATCGCCGCAAGCAGCGGGGGCAAGTCGACGGCATACCCTCGGGCCGCCGCAAGCAGCGCCTCATCGCCAGCCACCAGGTCATCGCGGGCAGCGAGCGCAACAGCCAGCCCAGTCGGGTCGGCCGCGGGACTGAGGGGAGCGACGCTGACCGTGCCGCCGGTCGATTCGACGGTGCCGCAGGCGGCGACGGCAGCGCGGACCTGGCCATCGAGGGCGTCAGCCCGCTGCGCCACCGCGCGGGCATCATCTGCGAGCGCGCTCAGCGCGTCATAGAGCTCGCGTGCTGGCGCCCCGAGCAGGTCGTCCGCATCACGATCGGCCACCTCGGTCAACCACCTTCAGGCGACGGCGTCACGCGGCGACAAAGCCATCCGCGACGAGGGCGCGCAGCGTCGGCAAGGCGGCGGCGATGGTGTCGGCTGGGCTCTCCCCAAGCAATTCGGCGATCGCAGACAAGGCCGCCCGAGCGGTGAGGGAGCCGTCGCAGACACCGAGCAATCCCGCTGTGGCAGCGTCGAGGTGGAGCACGCGCCGCATCCCACCACCCTGTCGCGCCAACAGCGCGGCTGGCTCGTCAGGGTGGGATGAGGACGGGACGGTATGCCGTTCGACCGTCACGTCCGGAGCGACCCGCCACGCGGTGTCGAGCAGCCAGGCGTCGCCGCGCTCGGCGAGGTCGGTGCGTGCTCGCAAACCCGCGTCGACGGCGTGTCCCACACCGGCAGCGACGGCGCCCGGCACCTCTGCGAGGTCAACCCACGGCTCCCGATCACTCGCCGGGCGCTGCACGGTGATCACCCCAAACCCGATCGCCTCGACGTCCCGGTCGGCGAAATCAGCGAGCCACGCGGCATACATCTGCTCGTAGATCGCGGCGCCTTGGCGCTGGCCGGCATCGCGGGCCCACAACTCGGCATACTCCGCAGGGTCTTGGGTGTCGCGCTGGATGATCCAGGCGTCCAAGCCGGTGCCCGCGAGCCACTCCTGCCACCGGTCGCGCCAGGAGGTGCCCCGGCGGATCTCCCAGTTGCCGAGGAACTGCGCGACCCCACCGGGCTCGAGGTGCTCGCCGACCGAGCGGACGAGGGCCTCGACCACGCCGTCGCCGATAAACCCGGCGTCGCGGTACTCATAATGCGGCACCCCAGCGGTGCGCGGCGTGATGACGAAAGGCGGGTTGCTCACCACGAGGTCGAACCGCTGGCCAGCCACCGGCGCGAGCAGGCTGCCGTGCCGCAGCGACATGTCGACGTCGTTGAGCGCAGCCGTGAACGCCGCGAAGTGCAGCGCCCGCGCCGACAAATCCGTGCCCGTCACGTGGTCGGCGTGGCTCGCCAGGTGAAGCGCTTGGACTGCGGAGCCGACCCCGAGGTCAAGCGCGGTGCCGACATGACGTCGAATCGTCCACTCTGCCAACGTGGTTGAGGCGTTCCCGACACCCAACACGTGAGTCTCAGCCAAGGGCCGGCCGGTCGCGATCTCCGAGAGGTCGGAGGCCACCCACCACGCGTGGTCCTCGTCGCCATAAGGCCGCAAGTCGCATGTGGCGCGCAGGTCCGCCCCCTCGGCGCGGGCGATCCCTAGCTGCACCGCACCATCAGCGCGCAGGGTGGGCAGCGCGCGGTCAGCGTCATCCCATGCGACCGGGAAGCCGAGCGCAAAAAGCCGGATGAGCACCCGGACGGGCTCGGCACTGTCGCGGGTCGCGAGGTCGGCCGGGAGGCGCTGCTCCCGGTGAAGGGCGCCAGCAGCGACCGGCCCGAGGGCGGCTTCGACGCCCTCGACGGTGAAGCCCGCGGCCTGGAGGTCGGCACGCAGCCGGGGAACCAGGTCTGCGTCAAGTTTGGGGGTCACGCTCACGCGGCCAAGCGTATGCCGTGCGTCGTCCGAGGCGCTGGCTCATCCCATCGCGGGGTTACGGGCTGGTCGCGCTGGGGGTCGGCGCGTCGTTCGCGCGGGGCCCGCGGCGGTCGGGAATCGGTGATCGGCGGTCGGCACGCAGCGGACGACCATCGGTGGTCGGTGCGCTTACCAAGCAATGAGGTCGACGAGAGCCGGCCAGGCGAGGTGGCCCAGGGCCGCGTCAGCTTCCGGCGTGCCCCCGCGGGCCATCGTCATTCCGCCAGTGACGACGGGCTCGTCGGGCAGGACCGCACGGTGGCCCGCGAGCGGGTGGCTGATGACAGTCGTGGTGAGCCCGTGGGCGGCGCGGCGGGTGACGATTGCCCCGGCGTGGTCGACTGAAGGCCAGACCCGATCATCGCCTCCGGCCACGAGCACCACGGTTGGGATGCGCTCGACCGCGATGGCTGCTGCCTGCGCCCGTTCGGGTGCGATGGCTCGACTGCGGCGGTACAGGTCCGCGAAACTGGGCGGGTCGGTGTTGGGCTCCCATGCCTCGTCAAAAGGCACAAACGGCAGGGGTATGCCGTCCAGCGTCCAGTGCGAGGTCTGGGTGCCGTCCGGTCGCACGCCGGCCCAGACGACATCGCTCGGGGCAAAGGCGACGACCGCGTCGACCTCTGGGGTGTGCGAGGCGACAACGAGCGCGGCCTCGGCACCGAAGGACGTGCCGATGACGATGACCTGATCGCAATCGGCTGCGAGGGCAGCGATCTGGTGCTGGAACAGCTCAATCGGCACCTCGAAGGGTGCCGGTTGTTGGCCTGCCCCACCGAACCACCGGATCGACGCAGTGATGGCGCCAAGGCCGGCGACCAGTCGCGCGCGGTCGGCATCAACCCGGCCACTCGAGCCAGCGAGCACGAGAGCGCCAACCCCATTTGGTGCCTGCGGCAGGCAGCGAATCCCGCTGTAGCTCAAGGGAATTGAACTGCTCCGGGTGCGCTGGCGAAACGCTCCAGGCCCGACGGTGACCTGGAGCGCGGTCTCGCGGAACGGCATACCTGCTGGTGGTTGTGCAGCGTCCCTCATCGGCCGCGGTCGAGTTCGTCGAAGATCAGGTAGGTGCGGGTCCCGGTCACGCCGGGGATCGCCTGGATGCCTTCGAGGACGACCTCGCGGAGGTTCTCGTTGTCGCGAGCGCGAACGAGCACGACCGCATCGAACTCACCGCCGACGAGTGCGACGTAGACGACTTCGGGGATCGACTGCACCGCGTCCTGGAGGCCGCGCCACTGTTGCTGCTCCATCTGGAGGGTGATGATCGCGGAGGTGGCGAGGCCTTTGGCGCGCGGGTCGACGCGGGCGGCATACCCAGCGATCACCCCCTCACGCTCCATCCGGTGCAGCCGCGCGTAGGCGTTGGCGCGCGAGACGTGGGCCCGCTCCGCGAGCTCGCGGACCGACATCCGACCGTCGCGTTCAAGGAGCCCAACGATGGTCAAATCAACGGGATCGAGGGGACCGCTCCGGCGCTCGGGGGCCGACGCAGAGGCCTTACCGACCGATCGTTCAGCCATGTGTCTCCTTCCCGCGCACTCCTATTGCTCTCAGAGTAGACGTTTGGCTTGAATGGACCCGCATCGAGAGCCAACTGTCGCGACATTTCCCGCCTGGTCGATCTATCTGTCGCCATACGAGAGGATCGAGTGATACCCACGCACGCCCGTCCCCAACCAGAAGGGACCCGCATGACGCCCCGAACACCACGCGCCAAGGCAACCTCCGCGAGCGCACAACCTTCCTACGACACCGAGTCGGCGACACTCCTGCCGACCGCCACCCCGATCCAGCTGGTCGACGCCGAGGGCAACCCGAGCACGGCAGAGACCGGCAACCTGCCTCTGCCTGATGACGCCGCGCTAGTGCGCGCGCACGAGCTCATGGTGATGGGCCGCCGCTTCAACGACCAGGCTGGCGCTCTCGTGCGCCAGGGTCGGCTCGCGGTCTATCCGTCCTCGCACGGCCAAGAGGCCTGCCAGGTCGCGGCTGCCATGGTCCTCGGCGACCAGGACTGGCTCTTCCCGACCTACCGCGACACTGTGGCTGCCGTGTCCATGGGTGTCGACCCCGTGCAGATCCTCCTGTTGCTCGCCGGAGACTGGCACGCTGGCTACGACCCCTACGAATTCCGTTGTGCGCCAACGGCGACGCCCCTTGCGACCCAGCTCGTGCATGCCGCCGGCCTCGCGTATGCCGCGAAGGTCAAGGGCGAGGACAAGGTCGTCGTGGCCATGTGCGGCGACGGCGCCACGAGTGAGGGTGACTTCCACGAGGCGCTCAACTTCGCCGCCGTCTTCAAGTGCCCAGTCATCTTCCTCATCCAAAACAACGAGTTCGCGATCTCCGTGCCCCTCTCCCGGCAGACCGCCGCCCCGAGCCTTGCGGCCAAGGGCGTGGGCTATGGCATGCCGGGCAAGCGGGTCGACGGCAACGACGTCGCGGCTCTGCTCGCAGTCATGGGCGAGGCCGCCGACCGTGCTCGCCGCGGTGACGGCCCGACCCTCATCGAGGCGCACACCTACCGGATGCAGGCCCACACCAACGCCGACGACGCGACGCGCTACCGCACCGCCGAAGAGGTCGAGCCGTGGGTGGCCCGTGACCCGATCACCCGCTCCGAGGCGCACCTGCGCTCTCGCGGGCTCCTGGACGACGCCGCGGTGGCCGACCTCAAGCAGCGCGCCGAAGAGATGGCTGCCGAGATGCGCCTCGGCATCGGCAAGGACCGGGATCTCGACCCCGCTGAGCTCTTTGAGCACGTCTTCGCCAAACCCACCCCTCAACTGCTCGAACAACGAGCCCAGCTGCTCGACGAGCTCGCCCGTGAGGAGGCCACCAAGTGACCCCCATGCCGTCAGCGGGCACTCCGTCGCCCCGCGTCGAAAAGATCACCGTCATGCAGGCGCTCAACCGTGCCATGCGCGACGCCATGACCCAAGACGAGAACGTCCACATCCTCGGCGAAGACGTCGGCACGCTCGGTGGCGTCTTCCGGGTCACCGATGGCCTGACCAAGGAGTTCGGCGAGCGCTGCTTCGACACCCCGCTGGCCGAGTCCGGGATCATGGGCTTCGCGATCGGCATGGCGATGGGCGGGCTGCGTCCGATCGTCGAGATGCAGTTCGACGCGTTCGCCTACCCGGCCTTTGAGCAGATCGCCTCGCACGTGGCCAAGGTCCGCAACCGCACCAAGGGTCAGGTCAGCCTGCCCATGGTCATCCGGATCCCTTATGGCGGTGGCATCGGCGGTGTCGAGCACCACTGCGACTCGTCGGAGAGCTACTACACGCACACTCCGGGCCTCACGGTCGTCGCGCCGTCCAACCCGGCCGATGCCTATCACCTGCTGCGTGCGGCGATCGCGTCGCCGGACCCGGTCATCGTCATGGAGCCCAAACGGCTCTACTGGTCCAAGGCCGAAGTTGACCTCTCCCGTCCGCGGCCCGGCATTGGCAAGGCAGCCATCGTCCGCGATGGCACCGACGCGACGATCGTCACCTACGGCCAGTCCGTGCCGGTCGCACTTGAGGCCGCTGAGGTCGCCAAGCGCGAAGGCCGCGACCTGCAGGTCGTCGACCTGCGCACGCTCGTGCCTTTCGATGACGCGACGGTCATGTCGGCTGTCGCCTCGACCGGCCGGGTTGTCGTCGTGGCTGAGGCCCAGGGCTTCAGCTCCTTCGCCTCGGAGGTCGCGGCGCGCGTCGGCGAGCGCTGCTTCCACTCCCTCGCCGCGCCCGTGCGTCGAGTGACCGGCTTTGACATCCCCTATCCCCCGCCCAAGCTCGAGAAGCACCACCTCCCCACGGTGGACCGCATCCTCGACGCGGTCGACAGCCTGCAGTGGGAGGACCAGTGAGCGGCCACCGCCCGTCCGGACCGGCATACGACACCCCGCCCGGACACGAGACCTTCCTCCTGCCTGACCTCGGCGAGGGTCTGACCGAAGCCGAGATCGTGACCTGGCTCGTCGAAGACGGCGATGTCATCACGGTCGACCAGATCGTGGTCGAGGTCGAGACCGCCAAGGCGAAGGTGGAGGTCCCGGCGCCGCACGCGGGCATTGTCGCGGTGCGGCACGCGGCCGAGGGCGAGACCCTCGAAGTGGGTGCTGCGCTGCTCACCGTGCGCGACCCGGACTTCGACGACGCTGCGGGTATGCCGTCCGCTGACTCCCAGCCCGAGGTCGCCTCACCGGCTGAGCCGGCTCCAGGGGAACCGACCGACATCGAGGCCGCGGTCGCGGCCGACCCTGCGGTCGACGACGCTGCCGTCACCACCGCTGGCGAGCCGGTCGACACGGGCGAGTCCGGCGGCGGCTCCGGCAATGTCCTCATCGGCTACGGAACGACCGACGTGTCGAGCACGCGCCGGCGCAAGGTTGGCCAGTCCCGGGAGACCGAGGTCTCGGCGATCGTCGCGCCGCCGGTCGTCGTGCGCACGCCACCCAGCGGTCGGCACGAGGCCAACGCCGAGAGCCCGAACCAGCGCGCGCTCAGGGTGACCTCCCCGATCGTGCGCCGACTGGCTCGTGATGCTGGGCTCGATCTGGCGACGGTGGCTGGGACCGGCCCGGATGGCTTGATCACCCGGGCTGACGTCCTCGGCGCGATTGCGACCGCTGGTTACCGGGACCTGGACGAGCGTCCGGTCAAGACACCGGCGTCGGCACCTGCGCGCCAGGCTCCCGCTGCAGCCTCCGCGCCATCTGCGCCATCCGCGCCAGCTGCTGCCAAGCCTGCCCCCGCTTCAGCCAAGCCTGCGCCAGCGCCTGCCAAGCCAGCCCCCGCGGCGACTTCGGCTGGCGTGATGTCAGGCGACCGGCATACCGGACTGCCTGTGTTGGAGCGGCGCGCGATGTCCGCCTTCCGGCGCACTGTGGCCGCCTCGTTGTCCCGCAGCCGCTCGGAGATCCCCGAGGCGACCGTGTGGGTCGATGTCGACTTCACCGATCTCGTGGCGCTGCGGGCTTCGCTTGCGGGACAACCGGATTCGCCGGGACTCATGGCCTATCTCGCGCGCTTCATCACCGCGGGCCTGAAGTCTCATCCCGAGCTGAACTCCACCTACAACGCCGAAAACGACGAGCTGGTGATGTGGGATGGCGTCAACCTCGGGATCGCGGTGCAGTCGCCTCGTGGGCTCGTGGCGCCGGCGATCCTCAACGCTCACGCGATGACGACCCGTGAACTCGGTGTCGCTCTCAAGCAGCTCACGGTCGACGCCCGTGACGGCAAGTCGACGCCGCAGGAGTTGCTCTCCGGCACGTTCACGCTGAACAACTACGGGATGTACAACGTTGACGGCTCGGCCGCGATCATCAACCACCCGCAGACGGCGATCATGGGCTTCGGTCGCGTGATTGACCGTCCGTGGGTGATCGATGGGCAGATCGTCGTCCGCAAGATCGGGCAGATGTCGTTCGTCTTCGACCACCGGGTGTGCGACGGCGGGCTCGCCTCGAGCTTCATCCGGTTCGTGGCGGACGCCATCGAATCTCCTGGGTCGGTCCTCGCGGATCTCTAGCGGACCGCGGGTAGCCAGAGATCGCGAGACCCAGACAGACCCACACAGACAGAAAGGGCCGGTTCCCTCGGGGGAACCGGCCCTTTCGCCGTCGCAATGAGCGTTAAGCCGCGACTCGAGCCGCCGCTGGGCTGTCGTCGCCGCTGATGGCCAGGTCGCGCCGCTTTGACACGACAACGGCCGCCACAACGATGACGAGCGCGAGCAGGGCGATGCCGTAACGGATACCCGCGTTGGCGCCGCTGCCGATCGAGAGACCAACGATTGCCGGGGCGACGAGCACCGACACGAGGTTCATGACCTTGATCAGCGGGTTGATGGCCGGGCCGGCGGTGTCCTTGAAGGGGTCACCGACGGTGTCACCAATGACCGTCGCTGCGTGGGCCGGAGAGCCCTTGCCGCCATGGGCGCCGTCTTCGACGATCTTCTTGGCGTTGTCCCACGCGCCACCAGAGTTGGCGAGGAAGACGGCCATGAGACAGCCGGACGTGATGGCGCCAGCGAGGAAGCCAGCGAGCGCACCGATGCCCATGCCGAACCCGACGATGATCGGGGTCAGGGCCGCGAGCAGACCAGGCGTGGCGAGCTCACGGAGCGAGTCGCGGGTGCAGATGTCAACGACCTTGCCGTATTCGGGCTTGGCCGTGCCCTCCATGATCCCGGGGATCTCGCGAATCTGGCGGCGCACCTCGAAGATGATCGCGCCAGCAGCGCGGGTGACCGCGTTGATCGCGAGACCGGAGAAGAGGAAGACCACTGCGGCACCGATGAGCGCACCGACAAGCGTGCCGGGAGCAACGATCTCGGTCGCGAACGAGGAGTCGAGGGTCAGGCCCCGAGTGAGTGAGCCGTCCTTGACCATGTTCTCAACCGTTGAGCGCCAGGCGTCGGTGAACGATCCAAAGAGCGCGGTCGCCGCGAGCACGGCAGTCGCGATCGCGATGCCCTTGGTGATGGCCTTGGTCGTGTTGCCGACCGCGTCGAGGTCGGTGAGGATGCGGGCGCCGGCAGCGTCGATGTCGTGCGACATCTCGGCGATGCCTTGGGCGTTGTCCGAGACCGGGCCAAAGGTGTCCATCGCGACGATGACACCAACTGTGGTCAGCAGGCCACAGCCGGCGACCGCGATGAAGAACAGCGCGAGCGAGGCGACGCCGCCGCCGAGTGCGAACGCGCCATAGACCGCAGCGCCAATGATGACGGCGGTGTAGACGGCCGACTCCAGGCCGACACCGATGCCCGAGAGGACGACGGTGGCCGGGCCGGTGAGCGACGTGCGCGCGACGTCATTGGTCGGGCGAGCGTGGGTGCCGGTGAAGTGACCGGTGAGCCACAGGATGATGCCGGCGAGCACAATGCCGAGGATGACGGCGAGGGTGGCGCGGATGCGCAGGCCATCCACCAGGACGACCTCTTGGCCAGCTGCGTTGGAGCCCATGACGGCCTGCGGCAGGTAGACGAACGCGGCGATCATCGACAGAACCGCCGAGATGACGGCGGAGATGTAGAAGCCACGGTTGATGGCCGTGAGGCCGTTTTCGTCGCCCCTCACCTTGGTGATGTAGACGCCGATGATCGCGGTCACCGCACCGATCGCGGGCACGATCAGCGGGAAGACGAGGCCTTGGACACCAAGGGCAACCGAGCCGAGGATGAGCGCGGCGACGAGCGTCACGGCATACGACTCGAAGAGGTCGGCAGCCATGCCGGCGCAGTCGCCGACGTTGTCGCCGACGTTGTCGGCGATGGTGGCGGCGTTGCGCGGGTCGTCTTCGGGGATGCCCGCCTCGACCTTGCCGACGAGGTCGGCGCCGACGTCGGCGGCCTTGGTGAAGATGCCGCCGCCGACACGCATGAACATCGCGAGCAGGGCCGCGCCAAAGCCGAAGCCTTCGAGGACCTTGGGGGCCTCACCCTTGTAGATGAGCACGACGAGCGAGGCACCGAGCAGACCGAGGCCCACCGTCGCCATGCCGACGACACCACCGGTGCGGAAGGCGATCCGCATGCCGTCCTCGCGGTTGCCCTGGCGGGCTGCTGAGGCAACGCGGACGTTGGCCTTCACGGCAAGCGACATCCCGAGGTAGCCGATGGCCGCCGAGAAGAATGCGCCCACGACAAAGAAGAGCGAGCGTCCGACCTTGACGCCCATGTCTGCCGGCAGCAAAAACAGCAGCAGGAAGACGAGCACGACGAAGGGGACGAGAGTCTTGAACTGACGGGAGAGGTACGCCTGGGCGCCCTCCTCAACCGCGTCTCCGATCTCTTGCATGCGAGGGGTGCCCGGGTCAGCGGCGAGGACCTGGCCGCGGAACATCGCGCCCATCACCAATGCGATGACCGAGATGACGAGAACCACAATCACGAGGGTCAGGTTGAGCCCTTCGAGGGCTACCTGACTCGCGGCGGGGCTGATGGCTTGCATCGAGTTCCTCCTTGACGCCGCCACCGGCGGCGCACGGGGTCGGCGCCGAGAAGGCTCGGCGGAGAGGCACGTCCGTGTGTCCGGCCTGAGGCTATCGGCCTAGCGCGGTTCTGCGTGACGACCAAAGGGCCCAAAAACGGTGTGACCCACGCAACATCGAAACCTGCAAGCGGTTACATTCCTCAAGCGAACGGCTCATGACATCGCGGTGTCTGCCCTGCAACGGGAGTGGGCGCAACAGGTAGCGGCGACGACAGACGGCTCGTCGGCAGGCGGCGGCATTAGGGTTCGCGATGTGGACCCGCTCGTCACGGCATACCTCGACCGTCTTGGTTTGGACCCGCTTTCTCACAGCGGCGCGGGGAGTACCGCGGGTCTGCGCGCCCTCCATCGCGCGCACGTCGAGCGGGTGCCCTACGAGACTGTCGGGATCGCGCTCGGCCGCCCCGTCGGCATCGAGCCACGCGAGTCCGCGGCACGGATCGCGTCCGGGTGGGGCGGGTATTGCTATCACCTCAACGGCGCATTCGGTTGGCTTCTCACGCAGCTGGGGTATGCCGTCCGCTTCCACCGCGGCGGCGTGCACCAGAGTGTCGCGGTGCCCGCGCGTGCGCTGGGAGCGACCGGGAATCATGTCGCGTTGACCGTGGCCGTGGAGGGCCATACCTGGCTCGTCGATGTCGGGTTGGGCGACGGCTTGTGGGAGCCGCTCCCGCTCATGCCGGGGCGCTGGCGTCAGGGGCCGAACGGGCCGACCGAGTTTGTCCTGCGGCGCTCGGACGCGGAGCGCGACGGCTGGCGCCTCGATCACGATCCGTGGGCGCAGTCCTTCGCGGGGATGGACTTCGTGACGGCCGTGAGCGGAGCAGACCTTGCGGAGTTCGAGGTGATGCATGCCGAGCTCTCCAGTGATCCGGCATCGATGTTTGTCCGCTGGGTGGTCGTGGTTCGGAGGGATGCTGACTCGATCACGCGCGTGCGTAACTGTCTCGTGACTCATCTGAACCGAGATCGGATCCACTCCGAGGTGATCCGCGACCGGGAGACTTGGTGGAGCTTGGTCGAGACGCTAGGCCTGGCGCCCGAGACGCTAAGTGCATCAGAGAGGGCCGCGCTGTGGATGCGGCTCGATGCCTCGCAGCGAGCGTGGGAAGAACGGGTAGCGAAGGACCGCTGAGATACGGTGCGCGCCTCAATGCGAGAGTTCGGATATTTCGAAAACGCGGTCAAGCCCGGTGATGAGCAAGACCTTGCGAACCCGGTCACGGACTCCGGCCAGGCGCAGCTGGCCACCTTGCGCTCGCAGCAGTTTGAGCCTCCCCACCAGGACGCCGAGTCCAGTGGAGTCGAGGAAGTCCACTTCGGTGAGATCAACGACGAGATCGCGATACCCGCGTTGGATTAGATCGTCGAGGTGGCGACGCAGCGAGGGGGCGGTCGAGACATCGACCTCGCCGACTGCGCGCACGACGACGACCTCGTCGAGCTCCTCAGACGACAGTACAAGCTGCACGAAACTGCCTTCCCATCAGTAACCTGTGTCCGAACGGTACCTCCCGACCGTACGGTTGGCACAATGCCCGCGCCCAATTCTCCCCCCCAACCGTCCGCTCAGGCGTCGGCTCCTGCCGGTCCGGAGCCCGCGGCACTGCTCGACGCGTTGGCTGCAGGCAACCGCGCGACGCGGCTCGTGCACCGGCATCACATCGCGTCGCGAGCGGCGACCGAGGCGCCGTTCCCTCCCTGGGTGACGCCGCCCGTCGCGGCAGCGTGGTGGCAGTCAGGCGTCGCCTCGTTGTGGTCACATCAGGCGGAGGCCGCTGACGCCGCCCACGCTGGCGAGCACGTCGTGCTGTCGACCGGGACCGCGTCGGGCAAGTCGCTTGGCTACCTCTTGCCAGTGTTGTCCGACCTCCACGACGGCGCGGGCGCCCCCACCGGTCGCGGCGCGACGGCGCTTTACCTCGCCCCCACGAAGGCACTAGCTCACGACCAACTCACGCGGGTCGACGCGCTCGCAATCCCGGGGCTTCGGGCAGCGACCTACGACGGCGACACGCCTCCGGACGAACGGCGATGGATCCGCCAGCACGCGGCATACGTACTCACTAATCCGGACCTCCTGCACCACTCGCTGTTGCCAGGCCACGAGCGGTGGGCGCCGTTCCTCCGCGCGCTGCGCTTTGTCGTGGTCGATGAATGCCATGCCTACCGGGGCGTCTTTGGGTCACACGTCGCACTGGTGTTGCGTCGGCTGCGCCGGATCGCGGCACGCTATCGAGCCACACCTACTTTCGTGCTTGCGTCCGCGACGATCGCGGACCCTGCGGGACATGCGTCCCGACTTGTCGGTATGCCGGTCCGCGCGGTGACAGCGGATGGTTCGCCGCGGTCTGCGGTCACCATCGGGCTGTGGGAGCCGGGGATGGTGGGCTCAGTCGATGAGCCAGGAGGGGTTCGGCGACGGAGTGCGGTGGCTGAGGCCGGCGACCTGCTGGCTGACCTCGTCGCCGCGGGGGTGCAGACGGTGGCCTTCACGCGGTCGCGGGTCGGGGCCGAAGTGGTGGCAAGCGCGGCGGCCGATCGGCTGGAGCAGCGTGGTGGCGCTGGCGAAGCCGGTGCAGGTGCAGGTGCCGGGGACTCGCGGGCTGGTCGCGGGCTGGTCGCGGCATACCGAGGCGGCTTCCTGCCGGAAGAGAGGCGGGTGTTGGAAACCGACTTGCGCTCGGGCCGGCTGCGGGGGCTCGCTGCCACGACTGCGCTGGAGCTTGGCGTAGACGTGAGCGGGCTCGACGCCGTGATCGTGGCGGGGTGGCCGGGGACGCTGGCGTCGTTCTGGCAACAGATTGGGCGCGCCGGTCGAGCCGGTCGGGAGTCTCTGGCGGTATTCGTGGCGGGCGACGACCCCCTCGATACCTACCTCGTCCACCACCCCGAGACGATCTTCGATCGACCGGTCGAGGCAGCGGTGGTCGACCCCGAGAACCCGCACATCCTGGCGCCGCATTTGGCGGCTGCAGCTGCCGAGCTCGGGCTGACTGAGACCGATGTGCCACTGTTCGGGCCGACGGCGCCGGCATTGTTGGACCGCCTGGTGGCTGCCGGAATCCTCCGGCGGAGGCCACGTGGCTGGTTCTGGGCCAGACCTGACCGGGCCAGTGATCACGTGTCGCTAAGGAGTATCGGTTCCAACGTCGCGATCGTCGAGGGCTTGACCGGTCGCGTGCTCGGGCTCGTCGATGGCAGCCGGGCCGACTCGACTGTGCACCCGGGAGCCGTCTATGTGCACCAGGGCCAGACATACGTGGTGAGCGACCTCGACCACGACTTGGGGGAGGCGCTCGTCGCACGCGGTGATCCAGGATGGAGCACGCAGGCACGGTCGGTGAGTTCGTTCGAGCTGGGAGGTGCGCGGACGCGGCATACCTCGGGCCCGCTCGAGGTCAGCTTCGGAGAGGTGACGGTTCACTCCCGCATCACCTCGTTCTTGCGTCGCTCTCCCGACGGAGAGGTCCTCGGGGAGCACACTTTGGACCTCCCGATCCGGACGCTGCGCACTCGCGGGATCTGGTGGACACTTCCCGAGGAGTCGCTGGGAGCGGCAGGCATGGACGACCTGCGACTCCCGGGTGCCCTGCACGCTGCCGAACACGCGCTGATCGGGATGTTGCCACTTATCGCCACCGCTGATCGCTGGGATGTCGGTGGGGTGTCGACCGCGCTGCACCCGGACACCGGGCTGCCGACAGTGCTCGTGTACGACGGGCTGCCGGGCGGGGCGGGATTTGCTGAGCGCGGCTATGCCGCCCTGCCTGACTGGGTCCGAGCGACCCTTGCCGCCGTGAGGGCGTGTGAATGTGAGCGCGGGTGTCCGAGCTGCGTGCAATCGCCCAAGTGCGGCAATGGCAACGAACCACTTGACAAGGCCGGCGCGATCGCGCTGCTTGAGTGCGTAGCCGGCTGGACGCGTTAGCTTCACGCCGACTGTCAGCTGCTCAGGCTTGAAGTGCTCATCGTGGGTACGCTCACTCCCAGGCACCCCCTTGGCGGTTGCTTGCTCATTGCTCGGGGTGCTTGACCGGTGTTCATCGGTGCCGATCGGTGCTCATCTGCACTCATCTGTGGTCCTGTTCATGTGGTGCTCACGGTTCTCGTGGGTGCTCAGCGTGGCTTCGGCCACACTCAAGGAGGCGCGCATGGTCGCACTCGGTTTGCTCTTGCTGCTCGTTGGAGTAGGCGGTGGCGCACTGCTGGTGTGGATGTCGCTGCAGACGCCCGACACAGTTGCCCTCGGTGCCCCTGGATTGCAGTTGACGGTGATGCCTGTGACCGTCTTTGCGGCGGGTGCCATCGCAATGTTGCTTCTGTGGCTGGGGGCTCGGCTCATGGCAGCTGGCACCCGCCGACGGGTCGCACAGCGACGCGAGCTCAAAGAGCTGCGAACCGGTTCGTCCGTCGCTCCCGCCAACCCTGGACCCGTCGACACCAAGAGTGCCCTGGGGCCCACCGACCCGGGGCACTGACCGGGAGCACTCCCACAGTGTCGGCCAGGAGTCAACCATCTGGCACGCGCTGCCCAGGTGTCAGCGAGGGGCCAGCACGAGCGCTGGCCTCGCTAGTCCACTGCCAAGGACCCGGGTCACTGACCCGCGCACGGACAACGGCATACCCATCCGCCGTCACACTGCAAACCACGATGGTCGCGTCGTTGGCTTGCGCGATGTCACGCGCTCGATCGCACCCGGACCCCGGTGAGGGCGTGAGTCCAGGAGTGAGCGAGCTCGCCGCGCTCAGGGCCGCGAGATCCGCGGCCGCCTGAGCGCGATGAGCGAGCGCGACCGCCCGAGCAAACGTGAGGACCCCCGTCGCGAGCACGACCATCACCGCGATCACTCCGATCGCAACGACCGTGGCGCTTCCGCGCTCGGCACCCCCTCCCCGACTGACCCGCCCGGGTCGATCAGGATCACGACAGCCCCGTTTGCGGGCCCTCCGCTGGGTGACGTCAGCCATCGTCGAACTCCTCCGGAGACGACCCTGCGGCAAAGGCCTGCTCCAGCGCCGCAGTCGCACTGCCCGTGGCTCCCCACGACCCCAGCCCACCAATGGACCGATGCGATGACACCGTCACGGTCACCGTCGTCGCGGACCGCACCACGCTGACGCTTGACCCCGGTGGAGCAGCGGTTCTCGCAAGCCCAAGCGCCGTCGATTCAGGGTCAGCTCTGGCGAGGGATCGTGCCGCAAGCCTGGCCGCATCAACGCACCGCACCTGATCCAGGCCGACTAGCACGGCGCCGAGCAGCCATACCAGCAGCGCCACGATCACCGGCAAGACAATCGCAAACTCCGCCGTCGCCATGCCCGCCTCCCGATGGGATTCCCTGCACGCGCCATGAGACGAGCCTTGAGAGCCACTCTGGGACGCGCATCGAGACGCGCACAGAGCGCTCACCCCGCCGAGCCCAAAGCGTCCTGGATCAACCGCGCAATTGCGCCACGCACAGCATCAGACCGCGCGACGGCGATCAGAGCCGCCGCCATCGAGACGGCGGCGACAATGCCCACGGCATACTCCGCGGTCGACATCCCGGCCTCGCGTGAACCGACCCGACGGTCGACCCATCCCCCCAATGTCAGCAGCCACCTCGTCATCAGCCACATCGCTTGCTCCTTCCCGAGCGTCTTAAGCTGCTTTAAGGGTTCCTGGATCAGGCCGCGAACACCGCACCGTCGGCCGAGCCTGTGGATCCTGAGGCCTGCGGCCGCACCCTTGTGGATAAGGGTCAAGCACGGGAGTAGGCACCCGCCCTGACTCGCGGCATACCCCTCTGGGTATGCTGTGTCCGGTCGTACACGTGAGGAGCAGGGCATGCGCAAGGTCGTGGTCATTGGTGGCGTCGCAGGTGGAATGAGCGCGGCGGCACGATTGCGACGCCTCGATCCCACCGCGCGGATCACTGTCGTGGAACAAGGGGCCGAGGTGTCTTTCGCCAACTGCGGCCTGCCCTACTACGTCAGCGGCGAAATCCCATCACGCGCCGACCTTCTTCTCCACTCCCCCGAGTCGCTTGCAAGGACCCTCGGTCTCGAAGTCCGCGTCCACACGCGCGCCACCGAAATCGACCGCGCCGCCCAGACGGTCACGGTCGAGCGAGGGGGGGACATCCAGGTGCTCCGCTACGACGCGCTGGTGCTTGCACCCGGTGCGTATGCCGTGCGCCCTCCGATCCCCGGCTTGGACCATCCAAGGGTTCACACCCTCCGGACCGTGCCTGACGCCGACGCGATGCGCGCTCTGGCTACATCCGGCGCCACCAAAGCCGTGGTGCTCGGCGCCGGATTCATCGGACTCGAGGCGGCCGAGGCCCTCACCCACGCTGGACTCCAGGTGGCCGTCATCGAAGCGGCTCCCCATGTCCTGCCGATGGTCGACCCCGAAATTGCGTGGTACGTCCGGGATGCCCTCAATCGTCATGGCGTCGCTGTACACGAAGGGGTCGCCGCGACCCAGATCGATGACGTCGACGGCCGCCCGCAGGTGACCCTCTCGGACGGAGCCACGATCGATGCCGACCTCGTCGTGCTGTCCGTCGGGGTGCGCCCACGTTCTGAACTTGCCGCGGCCGCCGGTCTTTCGGTCACCGAACACGGCGCCATCGTGGTGGACGAACACCAGCGCACCAGCGACCCACACATTTGGGCTGTCGGAGACGCCAGCGCGAGCATCCATGCGATCACCGGAGCCACCGGGCCGGTTGCCCTTGCTACGCCGGCCAACCGTGGTGGTCGGGTCGCGGCTGACTCGATCATGGGGGTTGGTCGCCCCGCTCCGAAGCCGCTCGGCACAGCTATCGTGCGCGTGTTTGACACCGCGGTCGGGATGACCGGAGCCTCTCGGCGGTCACTGGAGCAGTCCGGTCGCGACTTCCACACGGCCCGGACTCACTCCGGCCACCACGCTGGCTACTACCCGGGTGCGGAAACCATGCACCTTCTTCTCCATTTCGCGCCTGATGGCCAGATCCTCGGAGCCCAGGGTGTCGGCAAGGAGGGCATCGACAAACGCATCGACGTCATCGCGACGGGGGCACGTGCCGGCCTGCGGGCAGACGACCTGGTTGACCTCGACCTGAGTTATGCCCCTCCGTTTGGCGCCGCCAAAGACCCCGTCATGATGCTCGGGATGATCGCGGACAACGTCCTGGTCGGGGGGCTTCGCCAACATGACCCGGTCGACCCGCTTGATCCGGACACTACCTTTGTCCTCGACGTGCGCAATCAGCCGGAATGGGACCGCGGTCATCTGCGCGGCGCCACGCTGATCCCACAGCCCCTGGTCGCTCGGTCGATCGACCAGATCCGCGACCTCGCAAATGGCCGCCCAGTCGCGGTGCATTGCGCATCAGGCTTCCGGTCATACCTCGCGACCCGCACGCTCATGGGCGCAGGCATCCCAGCCGCAAACGTCTCCGGGGGGTTCATGACCCTCGCCGTCACGCAGCCCGACGGGGTCGAGTCCTAGCCCCGCCAGACCTGACCAGCCAGCGACGCGATCAGCGGCACCACGGTCAGCAAGACAAATGCTGGCAAGAACGCCAGCCCGAGCGGCAAGACCAACCGGACGCCTAGCCTGGCCGCCGACAGCGCGGCATCCTGACGCACGGCGGCCCTCACGTCAGACGCCGCCCGTTGCAGCGGCGCCGTTGGTGCGATCCCGATGTCGTCAGCGAGCGCAAAAGCCACTCCAACTCGTCGCCACTCCCGGCCGACGAGTGACCAGGCCTCGAGCCACGGCACACCCCATCGCACCGCCGCCACAACCGTCGCGAGCCGGCGCTGGACAACGCCAGCCGAGGCTCCGCAGACTGCCTCCACCGCCGCAACAATCCCCTGACCCGACGCTAAGGCAAGACACATCAGCTCGGTGATCGCCGCCACCTCCAGGGCCGATACTCCTCCGCTGGATGGGCGCCCAGAACGAGGAGCCCCTGGGTCGACCACGCCCGCGTGAGCAGGTTGTCCTGTTCCGGGCTCCGTGCGAAGCCCTGGCCTCATCGGGCCTCCCGGCTCCACCCTGAGTTGCCCCGCGGTTGGCGGCCACAGCACCGCGGCCAGGACCAGCAGCCCCAAGATCGGCCAGCTCACGACATCCTCACCACCGCGTGCCCCCCACCTGAACCCTCACCAGTTGCGTCGCGAATCAGCCGTCGACACCACCAATGCCCGCCCGCCACGAGCGCCAACCCCCCTGTCAGACACGCCACTCCGACTGGTGAACCGGCATACATGGCGACGGGGTCCAGCCCGAGTGCCATCCCGACCACCGGGCCGGAGAGAGGCAGAATAGTGAGGAGTCGAATCGTGGCCCGTGGTCCTGCAAGCGCGACCGCGAGCGCCTGCTCGTGCTCCCGGTCATACCGCAGCAGCGAGGCACCGAGGTCCACGGCGCTGGCCAGGGGCGCTCCGGACGCCTCGGCCAGGTGCCACGCCCGGGCGACATACCCCAGGGCAGGTATGCCGTGCACGCTCGCCAATTGCCCGAACGCTGTGGCCACATCAGCCGGGGTGGCCAAATCCCTCAAGCTGGCGAGCAGGTCACGTCGTTGGCTCTGCGCCCGTCTCCTGTGAGGTGAAGACAAAGCCCCTCCTTCGTCACCTTCGCGGGTCAGCACCGAAACCGCGTACCGCAGAGCGCGGTCGGGTGGTTGCCCGGCCCGGAGGGCGGCCGCGATGAGATCAAGGGCTTCCAGCAGAGTCGTCACCACCAGGTCGCGGCCCTTGCCCTTCCCACGCCAGCGCGCGGACCAGCCGCCGCTGCGAGCGGCACCGACGCTGCCAGTGGTCCCACCAACCCGCCGCCGCCGTCTCACCAGCATCGACACCCGCACGTCCTGCCATGAGCGAGAGCGCGGCAAGAGCACGATCGCCAGCACCACACAGCCAGCCGCGAGCGCACTCATCACTCTCGCCTCGCAAGCAGTTCTTGCCACACTCGCACCGCAGCCGGATCGACAGGGATGCTCGGATCCTGAGTCAGCGCCGTCCTGACCACGGGCGCCAGACTCGCCGACTCACCCGACAAACCCCCAGGCATCACCACTCCCACAGACTCCAGCACTCGATACCCGTCTCCTCGGCGTCGTACCTGCGCGACAGCCTGGACGCCACTGCGCACCTGGGCGTGAACCGCGGCTAGCGACATCCCGCCGAGAGCGCCCAGCGCCTCGAGACGGGCGATGACGTGATGGGCCGCATTCGCGTGGAGGGTCCCGCAGCCGCCGTCGTGCCCGGTGTTGAGTGCAGCCAAGAGTTCGCGGACTTCGGCGCCACGGACCTCCCCGACGACGAGCCGATCTGGACGCATTCGAAGCGCCTGGCGCACGAGCGTCTCCAGCCCAACCTCTCCCACCCCTTCCACATTCGCGGCCCGACCCTCCAGATGCACGACATGCGGATGGGTGATGCGGAGCTCTCGAACGTCCTCGACGGCAACAATCCGGTCGGTGGGGTCGGACTCGGCAAGGAGCGCGGCCAGCAGAGTCGTCTTGCCTGCGCCGGTGCCTCCACTGACCAGGAATGACACCCGTCCTCTCACCATCGCGCGCAACTGGTCGGCCCACGCCGTCGGCATCATCCCCGCCGTGACCAGGTCAGCCAACGACAGGCGCTTCCGACGCGGGATCCGGAGCGTGATGTGCGTGCCGTCGGGCACGAGAGGGGGAATGATCGCGTGCAATCTCACCCCTGAGGGCAACACCCCGTCGACGTATGCCGTTGCCTCATCGAGACGTCGACCCGCCAACCCCGCGAGACGCTGCGCCAGCATTCGGCAGGCGGCGGCATCTCCGACCACGACGTCGGTGACCTGCATCCCCTCACCAGAGTCCGCCCATACCCGGCCATCGGCGTTGACGGCAACATCCGTCACATCCGGCCACCTCAAGACCGACTCCAGTGGGCCGGCACCGAGCACGGTGGCCGAGATCGTCACCGCTGCTGAGTCGGCCCCGTGTGCCCCCAACACGGCTCGTTCGGCTGCGGCGACTTCGGCCACGACCGTCGGGTCAGGTCCGCGGCCTTGGCGGATCTGCTCCCACACGCGAGCCTGCACAACCGCTCGTTCTGTCATGACGCTTCCTGTCTCGCCGCGTCCTGGATCTCGGCGCAAATCCTGGCCGCAGCTGCAGCAACACTGCCCAAGGCGGTGCGGGAGCTACTCCAACCGCGACGCCCCCTCGGTGGGCGCTGCCCATCCGAACCGAGCTCGACGCGGTCGCCTGGAGACACCCCACGGCTGAGGTCTCGATGCACGACCGCGTCATGGCCGATAACTGCGACCACCGGACACTCGACGGCGTCCTCAATGTCTTGAATCAACCCGGTCGTCACTTTGTCGGCTCGCAGGACCACGAAGCAGTTGACGGGCCTTGATGTCAGTGTGCGTTTCACCGCGTGCGCGTTGGCGGCAAGAGCAGCCAGCCCCACCACGCTCGCATCGGAATACAGGACAACCGTCGTGGTGACAGCACGGCGCGGCTCGGCCTCTCCCGACGTCGCGACCTCAGGAAACCACCCACCGCAGTCCGTGAGCGCCACGGCATACCGAGGCAGGTCGACCACCACAACATCGGGACCCCCGGCACCAATCAAGCCCGACATCACGCCTGCTACCGCCGCAGCCGATGGGGCCCGCCCCCCATCGCGTCCGTGAGACAACACCCTGACCCCATCGCGAAGCGGCAGTCGCTGCGCCAATGCATCCGCCGCCACCGGGCCAACGACGTCGTGCAGAGCCCCCCAGCGCACGCCACCGACGTGATCAACGCCGAACAGCACGTCGAGACCAGCACCTCCCACTTGCCCGTCGACGGCGACAACCGCAGGCCACCAGCGCACCGCAGCGGCGGCGATCGCCGCGACCAAAGTCGACGCGCCGCACCCACCCGACGCGCCAATCACCACGACAAGCCGCGGAGACCGCGCGGTTTCCAG
The DNA here is from genome assembly GCA_016715285.1 of Actinomycetales bacterium. Lineage (GTDB taxonomy): Bacteria > Actinomycetota > Actinomycetes > Actinomycetales > Dermatophilaceae > Phosphoribacter > Phosphoribacter thorii. The sequence continues at coordinate 412,288 of JADKAO010000005.1, forward strand.
CGAGACGCGTGCGCGCGCAGAGCGCAGAGGCCTTGCGGAGCCTGGGTCACGCTCTGCTGGGTGGTGTGGCGTCATCACCCTCACACCGTGGCTTGATCCGCCGCTGGCAGCGCCGATTCTCATGTGACCTGTGGATGATGTGACTGCGCGCGAGAGGCATGTGGATGACAACGGTAGCCAGACATGCGACGGCCCCCGTCGGGGGGGCAACGGGGGCCGTCTGGCGCGCTGGCACCGGGGGGGAGGAGCCAGTGCGCAACCGCTCAACCCCAGCCGGGGGAGCTCTCCCATTGTGAGGCGCCGATCAATAAAAGCGCAAACGACGCAGCGCTCTGATGGCGAATTCGTGGTCACTTTATCGATCAGTCCAGGCGTGAAGACCCCCAAACGCCCGCAACTCGGACACGCCCACGACGATCGACTACACGATTCGACCCGCGAGGACGGAATCCGCGATTGACCTCCCTTGGCGAGCGCCTTCGACATACGCGTCGCACGCCTGTCGCAGCCACAGTGCAACGCCGTCAGCTCGACCCGTCGCGTAAGCCGTCAACGCCCCCAGGTATGCCGTGTCCCCCGCCGCGAGATAGCCCGCTTCCGGCACCGATACCCCCGTGGGGTCAAGCCCGGCCCCATGCACAATCGCTCGTTCCAAAGCCCGGGCCACGAGCCCATTCCCCCGCACGAACGGTCGCACGACACACACCTCGGCATGGACCAGCGCCCCAACCAACGCCACCGGAACCGACCCCGCAGCGCTGACGAGATCCAAAATCCCGGCGATCCGTGCCGTCAGCGCCTCGCCCTCCGGCGCAGGGCCGAGGTCGACGAACTCACGGCATACCTCGTCGGCGACACGGGGGCGACCGACGGAGTCGCCGCCTCCCAACCCCACTGCGCCGCCTGCCGCGCCCCCGACTGCGGCGATGTGCAAGCGCGCCAAGGCCTGCGCTGGAGTCTGTACGACAAGCGACCGCAAGAATTCGGTCTCCGCAGTCGCCTGGACCGCTCCTCGCACGACGCCATCGACGGGATCGAGGTGCGCGGGCCACGGCTGCGCCCCCCGGACCAAGTCGCGGATGACCCCAAGCGGGAGCTGGGCACCATCCAACTGCGCGCTCGCCTGCGCCCCACGGATCCGCGACTCCGCGGCCGCTTCGGGGATCCGGCGCCGCAGCGCCTCGTGCCAGCGCAAGGCGGTACACGCCTCCCGCGCTGACTCCACCCCGGCCGCGATGCCTGGGAGACGAAGCAAGGCATCGAGCGCAGGTGCCAGATCGGACATTCGGTTAGCGTATGCCGTCCGCGCCGGCATCGAGCCCGGCGCCGACCCTACAGTTGGCCCGTGCCTACCCTGTCGCTGTTGCAGCTCATCGTCGCCCTGGTGGTGAGCGTCAGCTTGGCTTCGGTGATGGTGCGCCTGCTGCGACGGCGTCGGTTTGTTTCGCCAGTCGACCGTGCGACCTACGAAACGCTCCACACCGTGTCACTCGCCACGAGGTCACTCCGCGATGGGCTCACCCCCGAGGGAGCCTCCAAAGCAACGAAGCATCTGCGCTCAATGCTCGGCTCGTCGGCCGTGGCCATCACGGACACTGCCACCACCCTGGCGTGGGATGGCGTCGGTGCTCACCACCGCGCCGACGTGCGTGCCCAGGCCGAACCCGTCCTGACGTCCGGGCGGACCCTGGTGCTGACCGAACGCGACATGACCTGCTCAGACCCCGACTGCCCGATTCGCTCGGCCATCTTCGCTCCGATCGTCGCTGACGAGCGCGTGGTCGCCACCCTCGCGGCATTCGGTCGGTCGACGTCAGCGGGCCTCGTCCGTGCGACCGAGGAATTGGCTCGCTGGATCTCCACCCAGATCGAACTCGCGGAACTCGGCCGCCAACGCACACGGGTCATGGAGGCCGAGTTGCGCGCGTTGCGCGCCCAGATCAGTCCGCACTTCATTTACAACTGTCTCGCGGCGATCGCATCCTTTGTCCGCACCGATCCCGACCGCGCGCGCGAACTCTTGCTCGAGTTCGCCGACTTCACCCGCTACGCCTTCCGTCGGGGCGGCGCCTACACCACGCTGCGGGACGAACTGCAGAACATCGAGCGCTACCTCGCGTTGGAGAAGGCTCGCTTCGGTGATCGGCTCCGCGTCCAACTGACGATCGCGCCCGAAGTCCTTGGAGTCGCAGTCCCATTCCTGGCGATCCAACCTCTCGTCGAAAACGCAGTGCGTCACGGCATCGAGGGCAAGGTGGGAGATGGGTTCATCACCATTAGTGCCGCAGACGTCGGCAGCCACGCTGAGATCACCATCGAGGATGACGGCACCGGGAGCGACCCCGACACGATCCGGGCCGTCCTTGCGGGCGAAAGTGCCCGCGACAGCGTCGGGTTGGGCAATGTCGATGCCCGCCTTCGGCAAGCGTTCGGAGACGAATACGGGCTTGTCGTCGAAACCGCTCCCGGGGCGGGCACCAAGGTCTCGTTCCGCGTACCGAAGTTCGCTCCCGGGGTCACGCTCGGCGGATAAGTCCCCGTCTTGGCCCGAACGCATCCCCCTCGCGTGTGCCGTCCGCTTATCCTGTCCCCCATGAGCGCCTCCCCGAGCGCCCCACCGGCGGCCCCGTCGCCGCTGCGCGCGCTGCTCGTCGATGATGAGGCCCCCACCCTGTCCGAATTGGCTTACCTCCTCGGCCGAGACGACCGCGTCGGCCAGATCCACACGGCGTCGTCCGGCACCGAAGCTCTCAAGGCACTCGACACTCACCAGATCGATGTGATCTTCACCGACATCTCCATGCCCGATCTCGATGGCCTGGCGCTGGCGCGTGTCCTCGCCAGGTTCGCCGAGCGTCCTCAAGTCGTCTTTGTCACGGCATACGACGAGCATGCGGTGGCCGCCTTTGAGCTCGAGGCAACCGACTACGTCATGAAACCCGTTCGGGCAGAACGACTCTCGGATGCCGTTCGTCGGGTCGTAGCCCAGCGCGCCGAGCCCCGCACCACGTCTGTCCCGGTCCCCGAGCCCTCCACGGACGAGACCATCCCTGTCGAGTTGGGAGGGGTCACGACGTTCGTCCAACGGAGCCAGATCATCTATGCGCAGGCGCAAGGAGATTACGCCCGGCTGCACACGCCCAAGGGCTCCCACCTCGTGCGGATTTCCCTCAACTCGCTCGAAGAACGCTGGGGCGAAAGCGGATTCGTGCGCATCCACCGCTCCACACTGGTCTCGACCAGGCACATCACGGCGGTGACGGTGCAGGGCGGCCGATGCAAGGTGCGGCTCGGCGACGAGGTCGAACTCGAAGTCAGCCGACGGCATACCCGCGCCTTGCGCGACCGGCTCATCCGTTCGGCGTCGCGCGCGGCCGGGGCCTGACCGGTGCCCGGCTGATGCCTGACTCTGGCTCGCCGCGCCGAGTGCGCGTTACCTCGCCTCGGCGAGACGCCCGGAGACGCGGCGAAAGACGTTCTGACGCAGTCGAACTCAGCGAACAAACCGGCCTCGGCGAGGTCTACCTGACAGCTTTGCTGCGGGCACAGTTTCGGCTCGCCATGGCGGTTCTCCTGGGCGTCGGGGGGCTGATCGTCGGCCTGCCGGCGTTGTTCCTCTTGTGGCCCCCGGCAGTGCAGGCACGGATCGGGCCGGTCCCGGCCGTGTGGCTCGTCGTCGGCGTCGCGATCTATCCGATCGTGTTCCTCGCAGCGCGCATCCACGTACGCCAAGCCGAACGCATCGAGCGTGACTTCACCGACCTCATGACCAACCGATGAATCTCGCCGCCACCGCCGGCAACCCCGACTGGGGCCTCATCGCGGTGCTGTTTGTCTGCATCGTCACGCTCATTGTTGGCTCACTCGGTCTGCGCCTCTCGCGCACCACGAGTGATTTTTATGTCGCTGGCCGCTCCGTCACCGCAGGATGGAACGCCTCAGCCATCGGCGGCGAATACCTCTCAGCCGCGTCCTTCCTCGGTGTTGCCGGCATTGTTTACAGCCTTGGCACCGAAATGCTTTGGCTCCCAGTCGGTTACACCATCGGCTATCTTGTCCTGCTGGTCCTGGTCGCGGCGCCGTTGCGGCGATCAGGGGCCTACACGATCCCCGACTTTGCTGAGGCACGACTCCAGTCACGGCCGATCCGGCTGGTCTCCTCGTTGCTCGTCGTCGGAATCGGGTGGCTCTATCTGCTGCCTCAGTTCCAAGGCGCCGGACTCGCGCTCGCCACCGTCACCGGGGCACCCCCCGCGACCGGAAGCCTCGTCGTCGCCACCGTGGTGCTCGCCAACGTCGCTGCTGGCGGAATGCGATCGATCACGCTTGTCCAGGCGGTGCAGTACTGGCTCAAACTCGCGGCCATCGCCATCCCGGCGTTCGTGCTCCTGTGGCTCTGGCTGCGCCAAGGCCAACCCCTCCCCACAGTGAGCCAGCCCGGCGGTCCGTTCGCGGGGGCGGGCATTGGGTTCCAGCCCCGCGAACACCCTGTCTACGCGACCTATTCGACGATCCTCGCGTTGTGTTTCGGCACGATGGGTCTGCCCCATGTGCTCGTCCGCTTCTACACCAACCCCGATGGCCGCGCGGCTCGCCGGACCACGGTCATCGTGGTCGGCCTACTCGGGGTGTTCTACCTCTTCCCACCAATCTTCGGGATGCTCGGTCGCACCTATCTGCCAACGCTCCCCGACGGGACCCGATCCGACAGTGTCGTGCTCCTGCTCCCCTCAGCCATGAGCCCCGGCACACTCGGCGACATCCTCTCGGCGGTGCTGGCCGGGGGTGCCTTCGCGGCCTTCCTCTCCACGGCCAGCGGGCTCACCGTGTCAGTGGCCGGCGTCATCGACCAGGACCTCCTCTCAGGTCGCCTCAATCGGCGGTCAGGGGGCGACCTGCCCCGCACCCACAGCTTCCGGCTCGCCACCCTCGTCGCGATCGCCATCCCGTATGCCGCCTCCTGGCTCACCCCGAGCGTGAGCCTCGCAGACACCGTTGGGATGGCGTTTGCTGTCGCAGCCTCGACCTTCTGCCCCCTCCTTGTCCTCGGTGTGTGGTGGCGACGGCTGTCGGTGACCGGGGCTTTGGCCGGGCTCGCGGTTGGCGGGATCAGCGCAATCGGTGCCAGCGTGGCGACGGTCGTCGGCATCGGCGGCTCCACCGGTCGAGGGTGGATCGGATCGTTGCTGGCCCAACCCGCCGCCCTCACGGTGCCGTTGGCCTTCATCACGGCCATTCTCGTCTCGCTCGCCACACCCGGCTCTGTCCCCAAGAACGCCGCCCGCCTGCTCGTGCGCCTCCACGCCCCCGAAGAAGTGACGACCGGACGGCATACCGACACCTAACCGGCATACCGTTTGGCGTGACCCGGTGACCGTTCGGCGCACCCGTCTCCCCCTTTGAGCGAGAGCGCAATCCTTCCGGCGCGTGCCCTCTGGCGGCCAAGACCTCGAGGTCCCACGCTGTGACCCACGCCACTGCGGAGGCGTTCCGTCAGTTCCAGCCCTATTCGGAGGTCCCCCCTTGAGCGATCCCAACGACATCAGCGAGGAGCGTGCCGCGAGATATCTCGAGGTGCAGAACTCGCAGGAGTTCGCGGAGCTACGGAAGAAGTTCCGCGGCTTCGTCTTCCCCATGACCGGCGCCTTCTTGGCCTGGTATTTCCTTTATGTCGTCCTCGCGACCTACGCGACCGACTTCATGAGCCAGCACGTCTGGGGCAACATCACCATCGGGCTCATCCTCGGTCTGTTGCAGTTCGTCACCACATTCGCGATCACGATGTATTACGCCCGCTGGGCTGACCGGGTCTTTGACCCCGCCGCCGAGAAGCTGGCCGAGCACATGGAACGGGGGAACCTCCAGTGAACGCGCTCGCTATCCCGGCCGCCACTCAGGTCGGTAACACCACGCTGAACATCCTTATCTTCAGCATCTTCGTCGTCGTCACGCTCGCCATCGTCATCAAGGTGTCGAAGCAAAACACCTCTGCCGCCGACTACTACGCCGGTGGCCGTTCGTTCTCCGGGCGCCAGAACGGTATTGCCATCACCGGTGACTACCTGTCGGCTGCATCCTTCCTCGGGATCGCCGGCGCCATCGCGGTCAACGGCTACGACGGGTTCCTCTACTCGATCGGCTTCCTCGTCGCGTGGCTCGTCGCGCTCCTGCTCGTCGCCGAGCTGCTGCGTAACACCGGCCGCTTCACGATGGCCGACGTGCTCTCGTTCCGTCTGAAGCAGCGCCCCGTGCGCACCGCTGCCGCGATCAACACGCTCGCGGTGTCCGCCTTCTACCTCCTGGCCCAGATGGCTGGCGCTGGCGGTCTCGTCGCGCTCCTGCTCGGCATCACCGACCGCACTGGTCAGAGCATCGTCATCGCCGTCGTCGGCGCGCTCATGATCATCTACGTGCTCATCGGTGGCATGAAGGGCACGACCTGGGTGCAGATCATCAAGGCCGCGCTGCTCATCGTCGGTGCCGGCGTCATGACCCTATGGGTCGGGGCCAAGTACGGCTTCAACCTCTCGGGTCTGTTCGACGACGCCATCAAGCAGGCTGGCAACAGCAACATCCTCAACCCGGGTCTGCAGTACAAGAACAAGATCGACTTCATCTCGCTGTCGATCGCGCTCGTCCTCGGCACCGCGGGTCTGCCGCACGTGCTCATGCGCTTCTACACCGTGCCGACCTCGAAGGAAGCTCGTCGCTCGGTCGTCTGGGCCATCTGGCTCATTGGCCTGTTCTACCTCTTCACCCTCGTCCTCGGTTACGGCGCGCAGGCCCTCGTCGGCTCTGCGACCATCAAGGCCGCTCCTGGTGGCGTCAACTCGGCGGCTCCGCTGCTTGCCTACAAGCTCGGTGGCGAGTTGCTCCTAGGCGTGATCTCCGCGGTCGCCTTCGCGACGATCCTCGCGGTGGTCGCCGGTCTGACCATCACCGCGTCGGCCTCGTTCGCTCACGACATCTACGCCCAGGTCATCAAGAAGGGTGCGGTCTCTCCGGACGAAGAGGTCAAGGTTGCCCGTCGCACGGCTGTCGTCGTCGGCATCCTGGCGATCATCGGTGGCATCTTCGCCAACGGTCAGAACATCGCCTTCCTCGTGGCATTGGCCTTCGCCGTCGCGGCAAGCGCCAACCTGCCGACGATCCTCTACTCGCTGTTCTGGAAGAACTTCACCACCCGTGGTGCGCTGTTCTCGATGTACGGCGGTCTGATCAGCTCACTCGTGCTCATCATCGGCAGCCCGGTTGTCTCTGGCACCGCGACCTCGATGTTCCCGGGCTCGAACTTCCAGTGGTTCGGCCTGAACAACCCCGGCATCATCTCGGTGCCGCTGTCGTTCTTCCTCGGCTGGCTGGGTTCGGTCACGGAGAAGGAGCACAACGCTGCGAAGTACGCCGAAATGGAGGTCCGCTCCCTCACCGGTGCGGGCGCCGAAAAGGCCATCTCGCACTAAACCGCAAGACCTGGGTATGCCGTGACTCTCGCCCTCGTGGTCACGGACACCCACCCGGGGTATGCCGTGCCTTGCCTGGCGAGGACACGCACGGCATACCCCGCCCCTTGAGCCACAGCGCCTCGGACGTGACCTGCTCCGTCCGGGGCGCTGTGTTGTTGTCGTGTGGAGCCGAGCCTCCGCTCCGCCTCTCTTGCTCATTCGATACCCGACGCCGACGCCCACCTAGCCAACCGGTATCGAACCCGCTGACGCTTTCCGCAATCGATACCCGACGCCCACGATACCCGACGCCGACTCCCACCAAGCAGACCGGTATCGAACCCCAGGGTCAGTGCCAGCACGCCTCTCCGATTCGATACCTCATCACGACGCAAGCCTCGGGCGCTGTCGTCGATCACGTGAGCTAAGTCCCTGGGCAACCTGGTTCATGAACTCGTCGCCCATGATGCGCAGACCAAGAACGTCGATGCGCAGCACCAATTCGTGGCCTAAGACGAGCGAGTTCATTCGCAGGTTGTCGTCAGTGACCGCGAGTCCCCATCGGTGGCCAGCGCCGTCGATTTCCACGATGAGTCCATAGTCGTCCCAGCGCACGTCGAGGTAGATCCGGCCGCGCGCACCCTCCACGACGACCTGCCGCGACGGCTCCGGGAGCCCCCGTCGGCGGCACATCGCGGCGAAGTCGAGTTCGCCAAGCGACTGCGCGCCGCCCGCCAGGTCGCCGATGACGAGCTTGATCAATCGTCGGCGGTTGCGTCCAGGCGCAACGCGGTGCATGGCCGCGAGTTGCGCCGGTGTCACCAACCGCTGCTGCACTGCCATGGCCAAGATGAGCACCGCTTGCCGGTCAGTAACCGCCCACCGCGCTCCCCTCAAAGCAGCTACCTCGGGGCGCGTTATCGGAAGAGCGTCCGCGTTGAGGTTGGCTTGTTCACGGTCAACCCGGCGGATCACCTTGTGGACAACGACGCCGGAGGTCCGAGGTGCGCGACGGTTGTGGACCACTGACACATGCTGGCGCGACTCGTCGAAGCCGACCATGCCGGCTACGGCGAGGGCACTGACCCCGTCGAGGAGGCTGCCCTCGCCGGTTTCCCAAACAGCACGCCAGCGTTGGGCGACGAGGGATAGTGGATTCCGGTCGAGGCTGAGGGTGGCCCAGCCGTGAGCTGCCCACCTGCCGCGTCGCAGTTGCCACGCGACGGCGTCGTAGTCGAAGCCGCACTGTGCAGCCTGACGTCGTGAGACCACGCCGCCCTGTCGAATCGCCATACCGACGAGGAGCTCGTGTTTGGTCGTCCATCGCGCGTTTGTCATAGGCCTGAGCATCACCTCGCTCCGCAGGGAGCGGCGCCGACATACCCGTGCCTGTGGATCAGGTGACGTCGACCGGCACCCATGTGGATGACGCCTCAGGGTGCCCACGCTCCCCCACCGATTCGATACCCGTTGACGGACTCTCCCTCGGCATCAGGTATCGAGCGCTGAGTGCTTCGGGCGACCCTGTCTCCGATTGGATACCGGTGAACGACTCAGGGCTCGCTCTGGGGTATCGAACCCGCCGTGCACCCGCTGATTCGATACCGAGGAGGGGCTCCGAACTCGTCGTCGGGTATCGAATCCGGCAAGAGGGGACGGGGCGTTATCCTTGAGGCATGGTTTCGATGACCCGGCAGGGCTGGTGGCGTTTCGCATAGCGGCGGCGCCCATCGAGCAACCCCAATCAACGCCGCCCCCGGGGCGGCGTTTGTCGTGCCAGGGGCAACCACATCAGAACCCACCGGCCCACCCAGGAGAGCATCATGACGACCCAGGCACACGGCATACCCCCTCGTGTTCGGCCGCGGTCCCTATCTGGAATGCAACCGACGAGCGACAGTCTCCACATCGGCAATTACATTGGGGCACTAGTCAACTGGGTCGACCTTCAGGAGACCTACGACGCGTTCTACTTCGTCGCCGACCTGCACGCGCTCACCGTGCCCACCGACCCCAAGGTGCTGCGCCATCGCACCCGAGTCACCGCGGCGCAGTGCATCGCGGGTGGGGTTGACCCTGAGCGGTCCGCGGTGTTCTGCCAGAGCCACCTCCCCCAGCACACCGAACTCGGCTGGGTCATGAACTGTCTCACCGCCTTTGGCGAGGCCAGCCGGATGACGCAGTTCAAGGACAAGACCGCCAAGGGGCAGCAGGGGAACGTTGGGCTGTTCACCTACCCGATGCTCATGGCCGCGGACATCCTCATCTACGACGCCGACAAGGTACCCGTCGGCGAGGACCAGCGTCAGCACCTCGAGATCACCCGCGACCTCGCGCTGCGGTTCAACCAGCGCTTCGGGGAGACGCTCGTCGTGCCGGAGCCGCACATCCTCAAAGAGACCGCCAAGATCATGGAGCTCACCGACCCGACGTCCAAAATGTCGGGCACCAACTCCCCCGACGCCGGTCTCGTGCTGCTCTCGGACGACCCCAAGCGCATCGTCAAGAAGATCAAGTCCGCGGTCACCGACGCCGAGCGCGAGATCCGCTACGACCCCGACACCAAGCCCGGGGTGTCCAACCTGCTCACCATCCAGTCGGCCCTCACCGGAGTGCCCATCGGCACGCTCGAGCAGGAGTATGCCGGCAAGGGTTACGGCGATCTCAAGGGTCAGGTGGCCGAGGTGACGGTGGCTGCGCTGGAGCCGTTCCAGAAGCGGATGACGGAACTTCTCGACGACCCTGCCGAGCTCGATCGGATTCTGGCGTCCGGGGCCGAGCGGGCGGGTGCAGTGTCTGCGGCCACCATCGCGCGAGTCAAGGACCGCCTCGGCCTGCTGCCACCTCAACCGCGCACGTAAAGCCAGCCCCTCCTAGCCCTCGTTCGATACCCGAAGGCGACGCACAACTCGTCAACAGGTATCGAATCGGCAAGCCTCCAATCGGGTCGATACCCAAGGGCGACCCACCAGTGGTCAACGGGTATCGACTGCGGAAGAGGTGAGGGGGCAGGCGGAGGAGGTGAGTTGGGGGGCTAGGCGGATGAGGTGAGGGGCAGGTTTCGCGCACAGGTGACCCGCAGGATCACTGCGGGTCACCTGCCGTTCGGCCAAGCGAGCCACGGTGATGGCATGACCGAGTTGCACGAGTCACGGTGGCGGCGCCTCAAGACGTGGATCACCGCCGGGCCCACTCATGGAGCTCCTCGAGAGGACCTCATCCCGATCCTCTCGCTGCTGCGGCACGACCTCACCGAGAGCGAAATCGTGCACGTCGCAGCGGTTTTGGCATCTGAGTGGAGCCGCCACAAGCAGCCGATCACCGACGACGACATCCGCCGGATCGTCAACGAGCACATTTACCAAACGGCCGATGACAGCGATGTCATGGCGGTGCGTGCCATGCTCAGTCGTTCTGAGTACCCCCTCGCCCCAGCGACGGATGCCGTCAAGCCATCCAAACCCCACCGCGTCTGACCGCGGTGCCGCACCGCGGCCGGCGCCGCGGCAGCAGCCGGGAGCACCGCGGCAGCACCGCAGCCGACACGCTGTCTCACGTTTCAATTGGCCAGTGTCACAGCGCCCCGGTATCCCAACCACACGGCATACCCAATAGCCTCGGTGGTTCGACCACCCCGCCGGCCACGAGGTTTCCCATGCATCACTTGCACCCCGCTCTGATCTCCACCTACGAAACCGTGTTGCGGCGCAACGCCGGTGAGGTGGAGTTTCACCAGGCCGTCCTCGAGGTCCTCGAGAGCCTCCACGCCGTCGTCGACAAGCGCCCCGAATATGTCGAGGCGTCGATCATCGAGCGCATCTGCGAGCCGGAGCGGCAAATCATCTTCCGCGTCCCGTGGGTCGACGACAAGGGCGTCGTGCAAATTAACCGCGGGTTCCGCGTCAACTTCAACTCCGCGCTCGGCCCCTACAAGGGTGGGCTGCGGTTCCACCCGAGCGTCTACCTCGGGATCATCAAGTTCCTCGGCTTCGAGCAGACCTTCAAAAACGCCCTGACCGGTATGCCGATTGGTGGCGGCAAGGGTGGCTCGGACTTCGATCCCAAGGGCCGCTCCGAGGCCGAGATCATGCGCTTCTGCCAGTCGTTCATGACCGAGCTTTATCGGCACATTGGCGAATACACCGACGTCCCGGCGGGTGACATCGGTGTGGGCGGGCGCGAGATCGGCTACCTCTTCGGCCAGTACAAGCGCATCACCAACGCCTACGAAGCCGGCGTCCTCACCGGCAAAGGCCTCACCTGGGGTGGCTCGCAAGCTCGCCGCGAAGCCACCGGCTACGGGACGGTCTACTTCGTCAAGGAGATGCTCGCGGCACAGGGCGAGTCGTTCGACGGCCGCACTGTTGTCGTCTCCGGCTCGGGCAATGTCGCGATCTACGCCATCGAGAAGGCGCAAGAATTCGGCGGCAAGGTCATCGCGTGCTCCGACTCCGACGGCTACGTCGTTGACGAGAACGGTCTCGACCTCGATCTCGTCAAGGAGATCAAGGAAGTCAGCCGAGGACGGATGAGCGCGTATGCCGCCCACCGCACCTCAGCACGCTACGTCGAGGGCGGCTCGATCTGGGACGTCCCGTGCACGGTTGCCCTCCCGTGCGCGACCGAAAACGAGCTGCGCGCCGATGGCGCGAAAGCCCTCATCACGTCAGGGGTGAAGTACGTCGCCGAAGGCGCCAACATGCCGACAACCCCCGAGGCGATCCACCTCCTGCGCGACGCCGGCATTCACTACGCACCCGGCAAAGCGGTCAACGCCGGCGGTGTCGCGACAAGTGCGCTCGAGATGCAGCAGAACGCGTCCCGTGACTCGTGGAGCTTCGAGTACACCGACCAGCGCCTGCACAAGATCATCAAGGGCATCCACGACAACTGCCTCGAGACCGCAGACGAGTTCGGTCAGCCCGGCGACTACGTCGCGGGCGCCAATATCGCGGGCTTCATCCAGGTCGCCGACGCGATGCTCGCCCTCGGCGTCATCTAGTCACGTCCGTCAGCCCCAACACGGCTGGCGCCCAGCGCGAAACCTGTGACCGCTCGCCGCGCCCTCCCCACCGTCTGACGCGCACGGCATACCGGCTTCTTGTGGCCCCGCTCACACGGGTTCACTCTGGACCACGACCCGTTTGCCGTGACGCGCCAGGAGGCCCCGTGTCCAACGAAACCCTCTCCAACCTGCTCCACGAAGACCGCAGCTTCCCCCCGGACCCGGCCTTCACGGCGCAGGCCAACGGCCAAGCGGAGCTTTATGCCGCTGCCGAGGCCGACTTCGAGGGGTTCTGGGCCGATCAGGCTCGCCGCTACGTCAGCTGGAGCAAGGACTTCACCCAGGTCCTCGACTGGTCCAAGGCGCCCTTCGCGACCTGGTTCGCCGACGGCGAGCTCAACGCGGCATACAACTGCGTGGACCGCCATGTTGAGGCGGGCCTTGGCGACCGAGTCGCGCTCCACTGGGTCGGCGAGCCGACCGGGGACACCCGCGACGTCACGTATGCCGAGTTGCACCGTGAAGTCCAAAAGGCTGCCAACGCGCTCACCGACCTCGGTCTGACCAAGGGCGACACGGTCGCGATCTACCTGCCGATGATCCCCGAGGCCGTTGTCGCGATGCTCGCGTGCGCCCGGATCGGCGCCCCGCACTCGGTCGTCTTCGGTGGCTTCTCCGCCGAAGCGCTCAACACCCGCATCGCGGACGCCAAGGCCAAGCTCGTCATCACCTCTGACGGTGGCTACCGCCGCGGTGCCCCGAGCGCGCTCAAGCCCGCCGTAGACGCGGCCCTTGACCACGCTGGCACGTCCGTCGAGCACGTCCTCGTCGTCCGCCGCACCGGCCAGGACACCGCATGGAACGCCGACCGCGACATCTGGTGGCACGACGCCATGGAGCGCGCCGCTGACACCCACGAGGCGCAGGGCATGGAGGCCGAGCACCCGCTCTTCATCCTCTACACATCCGGGACGACCGGGAAGCCCAAGGGCATCTTCCACACGACGGGCGGCTACCTGGCCCAGGCGGCATACACCAATGCTGTCGTCCACGACCTGCACCCCGAGACCGACATCTACTGGTGCACCGCCGACGTGGGTTGGGTCACCGGCCACTCCTACATCGTCTATGGCCCGCTGGCCAACGGCGCGACCCAGGTGCTCTACGAAGGCACCCCCGACACGCCCCACCAGGGCCGCTTCTGGGAGATCGTCCAGGACTACAAGGTCACCATCCTCTACACCGCGCCGACCGCGATCCGCACGTTCATGAAGTGGGGCGACGACATCCCCGCGAAGTTCGACCTGACCTCGCTGCGGGTCCTCGGCTCGGTCGGTGAATCGATCAACCCCGAGGCGTGGATGTGGTACCGCGACCACATTGGCGGCGGCTCCGCGCCGATCGTCGACACGTGGTGGCAGACCGAGACTGGCGCCATCATGATCAGCCCGCTGCCGGGTGTCACGACCCTCAAGCCGGGCTCCGCGCAAAAGGCAATCCCCGGCATCGGCGCCGACGTCCTTGATGACATGGGCGAGCCGGTGGGCAATGGCGAGGGTGGTTACCTCGTGCTCACCAAGCCGTGGCCGGCCATGCTCCGCGGCATCTGGGGCGACCCCCAGCGCTATGTCGACACGTACTGGTCGCGCTTTGACGGCATGTACTTCGCCGGCGACGGGGCCAAGAAGGACGAGGACGGCAATATCTGGCTCCTCGGCCGAGTCGACGACGTCATGAACGTCTCCGGCCACCGCCTCTCAACGACCGAGATCGAGTCGGCTCTCGTCAGCCACCCAAAGGTCGCCGAAGCCGCAGTGGTCGGCGCCAACGACGAAATGACCGGCCAGGCCGTCGTTGCCTTTGTCATCCTGCGTCAGGGCGGCGATCACGCGCACGACGACAACACCCAGATCGAAACCGAGCTGCGCAACCACGTCGCCAAGGAAATCGGGCCGATCGCCAAGCCCAAGAAGATCATGGTCGTCCAGGAGCTGCCCAAGACCCGCTCCGGCAAGATCATGCGCCGCTTGCTGCGCGACGTCGCTGAGGGCCGCACGGTCGGCGACGCGACGACGCTCGCGGACTCGTCGGTCATGGACTTGATCAAGACCGGCCTGGACACCGGCGACAAGAAGTAGTTCCAGGCCCTGGGGACACAACAGCGAGGGGTATGCCGGGTGCTCACCACCCGGCATACCCCTCGCCTTTCGCTGTGTGTTTGACCTGAGCGGTCCGGGGGTACTGAGCGGTTCGGGTAAACTTGATCGCTCAGGCGTGCCGGGAAGTCTGGTCGGCGACCGACTTGCGCTGCCCGCTTTCGCACCGGCAGGAGACACCGCGGTCGGTCCCGCACTGACCGAAAGGCCTTGTCCCGCATGACTCTGCCACCCGTGCCCTCACCACGCCGCGTCCTCACCCGTCTCAGCCTGCCCGAGCGCCGTTACGTCACCTCGCTCCTGCGCCTCGAAACCGTCGGAGGTGCCCTCCTGCTTGGAGCGGCCCTCCTCGCCCTGATCTGGGCCAACTCGCCCTGGCACACGGCATACAGCGACCTGCGGGATCTGCGAGTCGGGCCGAGCGCGCTCCATCTCAACCTGTCCCTCGGCCAGTGGGCGGCCGACGGACTCCTGGCGATCTTCTTCCTCGTGGCCGGGATTGAGCTCAAGCGCGAGTTCATCGCCGGAGACCTCTCCAACCGCGCCAAGGCAGCTGTCCCCATCGCCGCCGCGATTGCCGGTGTGGCCCTCCCCGCAATCCTGTATGCCGTGTCCGTGATGCTCCTGGGCGGCGACAGCGACAGCCTCACCGGCTGGGCCATCCCGACGGCGACGGACATCGCGTTCGCCCTGGCGGTGCTCGCGGTCATTGGCAGTCATCTCCCAACCGCCCTGCGCTCGTTCTTGCTCACCCTGGCCGTGGTCGACGACCTCATCGCGATCACGATCATCGCGGTGTTCTACTCCGGCAACGTCAAGCTGCTGTTCCTTGCGGCCGCGCTGATCCCCATCGCGATCTTCGGCTGGATGCTCAAGCGGCGGATCACCAACCCGGTCCTTCTCGCCATTCCAGCCCTCCTCGCCTGGGGCCTGGTCCACGAGGCTGGCGTGCACGCGACCGTCGCTGGCGTGCTGCTCGGCCTGGCCGTCCCGGTCGACCGGCGCGACGAAATCGCTGCCGCCCAGGACCCGAACGCGCACACTCTCGCGGAGATGGTCGAGCACAAGCTCCGTCCGCTATCGGCTGGACTCGCGGTCCCGGTGTTCGCATTCTTCGCCGCGGGCGTGCGGATTGTCGACGGCGGGCTCGGGCCGGCTCTGCGCGACCCCGTCGCAATCGGCATCGTCCTTGGGCTCACGCTCGGCAAGGGAGTTGGTGTCTTCGGTGCAACATGGGCGGTTGCCCGGTTCACCCGAGCTGAACTCGACGAGGGCCTCGGGTGGCTCGACGTGCTCGGTCTGGCCTTCCTGTCTGGGCTGGGGTTCACGGTGTCCCTCCTCATTGGTGAGCTCGCCTATGGCGCCGGGAGCGCCCGCGACGACCACGTCAAGGTTGCCGTCCTGCTCGGCTCGCTCATCGCTGCCCTCTGTGCCGCTGTCATCCTGCGCCGACGCAACAGCCACTACGAGAAGCTCGCGGCACTCGAAGAAGAGCCGGAAGTCGTGGTCGACGTCGACCCGCGGCCATAGCCGTCAGGGGAGGGACCGCTTCAGTAGCAGCGAACGGGGCAGGCGGCGCTAGGCTCAGAAGCTCAAGACAACCTTGGGAGGCCCCATGGCTATCGACACCTCGCGCCCGATCGCAGACGAGCTCACGATTGGGCAGTTGGTTGCGTCGGCAACCCGCGACGTATCGACGATCGTGCGCGCCGAAATTGACCTCGCGAAGGCTGAGATCAGCGAAGGCGTGAAGCACGGCGGCAAGGGCGCTGGCATGTTTGCCGGGGCAGCTTTCTTTGGCCTGTTTGGACTCGGTTTCCTGCTGACCGCCCTGGCCTGGGGGCTGGTCGCGCTGGGCCTGCCCACCTGGGCAGGCTTCCTCATCGTCGCGGTGCTCCTGTTCGTCGGCGCGGCCATCTTCGCCCTCATCGGGAAGAAGGCGCTCGCGAAGGCGAAGCCAGTGCCTGAGAAGGCCATCGCGTCCACCCAAGAAACCATTGCCACGATCAAGGGACAGTTCTGAGCACAAGCAATACGCCCGACGTTTCGTCGGTGCTGATTGACGGACCCTGGGAGCACGATCTCATCTCTGCTAACGGGGCCCGATTTCACGTTGCCGTGGCGGGTGATGGCCCCCTGGTGCTGCTCCTGCATGCGTTCCCGCAGTTTTGGTACGCCTGGCGGCACCAACTCGTGGCGTTGGCAGCTGCGGGCTATCAGGCTGCAGCGGTCGATCTTCGGGGTTTTGGCGGTTCTGACAAGCCGCCCAAGGGCTACGACATTTACACCTCGGCTGCGGATGCTGCTGCGGTCATCCGCAGCCTCGGGGCTGAGCGTGCGGTCATCGTCGGGCATGGATTGGGCGGAGCCATCTCGTGGGCGATGCCGACGCTGCGGCCCGATGTGACCAGGGCAGTCGCCGCTATCGCGATGCCGCACCCGATCGTCACCGAGAAGGCCTGTCTCCGGAACTCCGCACAGCGGTCGGCCGCGGCATACATTGCCCGCCTTCAGGTCCCGTTCTGGAGCGAGCGCACCCTCGTTGAAAGCGATCGCGAGGTCCGCAGCTACCTCACCGACTGGTCCGCGCCCGGAGGCGCCTTCCCCACTGAGGACGACGTTCGGCGGTATTCCGATGCCATAGCACTGCCATTCGTGGCCCACTCGGCCGCGGAGTATTACCGCTGGTTCGGCCGTAATCAACTGCGGTGGGACGGTATTGCGTTGCGCCGCAAGCTCAGACAACCGATCACCGTGCCCGTGCTGCGACTGCACGGCGCCGACGACGGGTGCTTCCTCACCGAGGCCACCACGGGTTCCGAGAGGTATGCCGTCGGGTCCTACACCGAGCAGATCGTCCCCCGCGCAGGGCACTTCCTTCCCGAAGAGGCACCCGAGGTCGTTTCCACCGCCCTGATCGATTGGCTCGCCACCCTGCCTTGACCCGCTCGCAAACACGCCGCGAGCGGAGCCAAATGCGCGTTATCGGAAGCGTTTGACCAGCATTTGGCTACTATCGGGCGCCGGCCCCGCTCGTACCCAGCGTTAGCCGACCGTGCAGGCTCCCGTCGATACCGGGGCCCGAGCCGCAACCGCCGACTGCAGCACCGGACTCGCCTCACTGAGGGTGAGCGCATAGCCTGTCGAGTCGTCGTCGAGAGACTTTGCAAAGACGATGCCGATCACCTCGCCGGTTGTCGACAGCAACGGACCGCCGCTATTGCCGCTGTCCACATGCGTATTGAGCGCGATGATGTGCCGAGTCACTCCAGGTTGTCCGTAGATGTCCTGGCCTGTGGCATAGAGCGTCTCGCGCACGCGCGCCGCGTCGAGGCGGAGCGGGCCGTCCAGTGGATAACCAGCGACGACACCTTCCTGTCCTCGGCTGACTTCCGCTCCCAGTGGCAGAGCGCGTGCGGTGAGCTCGGGAACGTCGATGACAGCCAGGTCGCGGGCAGGGTCAAACGCCACCACCGCACCCCTCAGGACGGACCGGCTGCCAGGGGTCTGCACCCCTACCTCGGAGACTCCAGCGACCACATGCGCATTCGTGACGACGCGGCCCGGAGACACCACCCAGCCACTGCCTTCTTGGCCTTGACGACACGCTTGTGCGATTCCGGTGATCTTGACGACCGACTCCACGGCCGTTGCGATGGCAGGCAGTGCGGTCACCGACGCCGTCGGGGGGTCAACCGGCGCGATGGCCTCGCGACTGAGGCCATCGAACACGCGCGGGAACCCACCGCGGTCGAGCATCTGTCGGAACCCCGCGAAGAGTCGACCGGTCTGGGGCGGGACCACAGCATCAATCACCTGCAGCACCCGCGACGAGCCGATTGCCTGCCCGAGGGGACTCGTCGACGACCCGCGCAATCCACCCGCCACAAACCAGACGAGCACCGCCGCAGCCGCGACCGTGGCGACTGCGCCGAAGAAGGCATCCCCGGACCGGGACGCCCGAGAGTGCAGATGCCGACGAGCTCGGCGACCCAGCGTGAGCAGGAATCCTTGACCGAGCGCTGCGAGGAGGAAAACGCCCGCAACAATGACGAGACTCGCGAGGCTTGGACGGCTTTGGGCCCAGTCGAACCGGGCGACCAGCCCGGGCAGCACGAGCATCCCGACGGCACCTCCGCCGAGGAAACCGACGAGCGACAAGACCGACACCACCAGGCCCTGTCGCCAGCCCGACACGGCATACGCGAGCAGGACGGCCACGAGCGCAAGGTCGAGGACGATCCCGCCGTTCATGTGCGGTTCCAGTCGAAACGGGCCGGGAGGGGCAGCGTCTGGGACCTGTCCCAGGGCTGCGAGCGGCCGGTCAGCTCCAGGACTTTGTCGATGATGCCTCCGGTGAAGCCCCACAGGAGCAAGTCGTTGCCGAGGTCCCAGGCAGGTCCGCGATAGCCCGAGGAATGCGTCACGGTATGCCGGTTAGCCGGGTCCGTGAGAAAGGCAACCGGGACGCTGATCACCGTCGCGACCTCGTCGGGATGGCCGACAGTCACCGGGGAGGGATCGCGCCACCATGCGATGACAGGGGTCACCGCGTAGTTGCTCACCGGGATATAGAGCGGCGGGAGGACGCCGACAATGTCGACCCCCGAGAGCGTGAGGCCAACCTCTTCCCGTGCCTCGCGGAGGGCCGCCGCGACGGCGTCATCGTCGTCAGCATCGACGCGCCCGCCCGGGAAGGCGATCTGGCCAGCGTGCGAGCGCATGGTGTGGGCGCGCTCGATGAGCAGGAGCGCGTCGTCGCCAACGGGGTCGGGACCAAAGAGGACGAGCACCGCGGACTCGGTGGAACCGACCTCCGGGGGGAGGAAGCGACTAAACCAGATCGGGTCGAGTTGGCTCGCTTGCTTCACGATCTGCTCGACCCAATCCGGCGCCTGCTCGCCGCCACTGCGGCGACCGTCAGGTCCACGTCTGACCGGCGGCACCGGGCCGCGGAAGCGCGGAGTCAGCAACTCACCTTGGGCAGCGCGGTGCGGCATACGGCTCATGAGCGCGGAGCGAGTTCGTAAGTGAGCAGCTGGCGGGCGCGCTCAGGATCCGTTTCGCCGCAACCGTATGCCGGGCACCACTTCGCCACGGGGCAGGCACCACAGGCGGGCTTGCGCGCGTGACAGGTGCGGCGCCCGTGGAAAATGACCACGTGGCTGAGCATCGTCCAGTCCCGCCGCGGGATGAGCTCGCCCACAGCGTGCTCGACCTTGACCGGATCAGTCTCGTCAGTCCACTCGAAGCGACGAACCAAGCGCCCAAAGTGCGTATCGACGGTGATGCCGGGAATGTTAAAAGCGTTGCCCAACACGACATTCGCGGTCTTTCGGCCGACTCCGGGGAGCGTGACCAAGTCGGCGAGCCGGCCTGGCACCTGGCCGTCAAAACGCTCTTCGAGGGCCTGGCCCAGCTTGATCAGCGAGTCGGTCTTGGCTCGGAAGAAACCGGTCGATCGGATGATCTCCTCGAGCTCAGCGCGGTCGGCCGCCGCGTACTCAGCGCTAGTGCGGTAGCGCGCAAAAAGCGACGGGGTCACGAGATTGACTCGGACATCGGTGGTTTGGGCCGACAGGATCGTCGCGACCAGCAGCTCAAGGGGGTTCGTGAAGTCGAGTTCGCAGTGCGCGTAGGGGTAGCGCTGGGCCAACGCGCGGTACATGCGCCGCGCCCGGCGGGTAAGAGCCAACGGCGACTCTCCAGTGGGAGTCAACTCGTCGTCCTGGGGCACGAACCACAGGGTAACCCTCCAAGCCGACAGCAACGGCGACCGGACAACGACCGGACTTCAGAGGGACACCGACCGGACTTCGAGGCGGGCACCTCTCAGGACACTGACCTTCTGGTTGGTAATTTCGATCAACACAGCCCGAAACCGTCCCCCCCTGGGGAGACTTACGGTGCCTGACATGACACACTGTGCGACGTGGATCACGACGTGGTGCGACGCGCTCCCCTGTTTGCAGCTCTCGACGACGAGGCCGCAGCGGCACTCCTTCACGAGATGCAGCCCGTGCGGCTTGAGCGTGGCGATGTGCTCTTCCGGGAGGGTGAGCCGGGCGATGCCTTGTTCATCATCGGCGAGGGCAAAGTCAAGATTGGTCGGACCAGCTCGGACGGTCGCGAGAACCTCATCGCCATCCTCGGCCCGAGCGAGATGTTCGGCGAGCTGAGCCTCTTTGATCCCGGGCCGCGCACCATGACCGCGACTGCTGTTGCCGAAACCCAGCTCATGGGCCTCGGCAACGACTCGCTGACGACCCTGCTCACTGGTCGCCCTGAGGTGTCCAAGGCCCTCCTCGCGGCCCTCGCGCAGCGGTTGCGCCGCACCAACGAGCACCTCGCTGACCTCGTGTTCACCGACGTCCCGGGGCGCGTCGCGAAAGCCCTGCTCGACCTTGCCAACCGCTTCGGGCGGCCCGTCGAAGACGGCATCATGGTCAGCCACGACCTCACCCAAGAAGAGTTAGCCCAGCTGGTGGGGGCCTCGCGTGAGACCGTGAACAAGGCACTCGCCGACTTTGCGACCCGCGGCTGGCTCAAACTCGAAGCCCGCGCCGTCTTGCTGCTTGATGTCGATCGGTTGCGTCGCCGGGCGCGCTAGTCAGTCGCGCGGGCCCGGCATACCCGGGCTGCTCTTGAGGTAATCCAGCTGAGCTCGGACGCTGAGTTCGGCTGCGCCCCATACGTTTTGGGGCACATCGGCATACACAGTCTCGACCACCTGGCGCGGTGTCTGCGCGCCTGCAGCAACGGCCGCGCGCACCTGCTCTAGCCGCTCCCGCCGATGGTCGAGGTAGTACGCCAAGACCGCGGCCGCGTCGGGGAGATCGGGACCATGGCCCGGCAAGATGTGAGTGACGGCCCCCGTGCCGGCCAGGGCAGCAAGCCGCTCCAACGACGCGAGGTATGCCGCGAGCTCACCATCGGGCCAAGCCACCACTGTGGTGCCCCGCCCCAGGATCGTGTCGCCGGTCAGCAGGGATGCGTCCGCAGGTAAAAGGAAAGACACCGAGTCACCGGTGTGGCCAGGAGTAGCAACGACGACGACCTCGAGTTCTCCGACCCGCAGCCGGTCGCCGTCGGTGAGGTCGTCGTGGTGGCTCCCGATCGCGCGCACCGATTTCAACGGCGTGCCGCAGAGGTCGGCGAAGTAGAGCGCGGCCTCGGCATGGTCGGCGTGGTCATGGGTGAGGAGCGTCATCGCGACTCGGCCACCGTCCCGGGTGGTCTCGTCGACAACCCGACCCAGATGAGCCTGGTCCATGGGACCTGGGTCGACCACGATGCTCAGGTCGGAGCCAGGTTCTCTCAGCACCCAGGTGTTGGTGCCGTCGAGGGTCATGACGCCCGGATTAGGGGCCAGAACGCACGTCGCCCGGGCCGTGACCTGACGCGAGGACCACATTGCCGGCACCGGAGGGAGGGCTGTCACTCGCCCGGAAGTTCCGCTCGGAGGACGAGTTCGCCGGCTTCATCGCGGGTCAGCACCGGGCGAATCAGTCGGATCACCGGCTCGCGCGCAAAGAACTCCTTGGCGGACCTCGCCGTGGCCGCATCTTCGAGGCTGACTTGGGTGGGAGGCATGAGCAACGACTTCCCGGCTGCTTTGGCGTCGAGGACATCCTGCGGCCGGAACCAGCCACCGTGGACCGCCTCGCTCGTCTCAAAATCGGCCACCGCACCCTTGGGCATCATGGCGACGAAGATCCGAGCGTCGAACTGCCGGGTCTCGATGACCGGTGTCATCCAGTGGGCGTGAGCGCGCAGCAGATCGGTGCGCAAGAGCAAGCCATCCTCGTTGAGCAGTTCCGCGAGCGAGATCTCCCGGTTGACCAGGCGAGTCCGCACCCCCCTCCAATAGTCGCTCGACGTATCGATCAGCCGACCACCCTCAGTCGTCGAGGCCAGAAGGACCCCACACTCCTCGAACACTTCTCGCACGGCTGCCACGAGGATCATGCGCGTGAGATCGTCATCCGACCCCAGCCGCGCTGACCACGCGTGGACGGGCGGGCCCGCCCAGGGCACGTCTACGCCGTCACGGCGATCGACGCCACCGCCCGGGAAGACCATCGTGTTGGGCGCGAACGCCATCGTGCCAACCCGCAGCAACATGAATACCTCCAGGCCACCGTCGTGACCGGGGGCGGCGGGCGCGTCACGGACCAACATCACCGTCGCTGCCGGACGGGCGGCTGGCACCTCCGGCGCGTTGTCACCGTAGCCATCCCACTCCACCGCCCTCGCGTACAGCGTGGGCGTGGCGCGAGTGCTGAAATCGCGGATCACGATCAGGCGCGGGGAGCGACCGAGACGATGACTTCGACCTCAACCGGCGCGTCCATCGGCAGCGCTGCCACGCCGACAGCTGAGCGCGCGTGCACGCCCGCCTCGCCAAAAGCCTTGCCTAACAACTCACTTGCACCGTTGATGACGCCAGGCTGGCCAGTGAACGTCGGGTCAGATCCGACGAAACCGACGACCTTGACGACCCGAGTCACCAAGTCGAGATCCCCGATCACTCCCTTGATCGCTGCGATTGCATTGAGCGCGCAGACCTGCGCGAGCTCCTTGGCGTGGGCAGGGTCGACCAGCCCAGCCCCTTCGCCGACCTTGCCGGTCGCGACGAGAGCGCCAGCAACCATGGGGAGTTGCCCCGAAGTGAAGATCAAGTCGCCCTCGCGCATCGCCGGCACATAGGCGGCTACGGGGGCCGCGACAGCGGGGACGCTCAAGCCGAGTTCGCTCAACCGCTGCTCAACTGCACTACTGCTCATCGTCATCGCTCCCTAGTTCTTGGGCCGCTTGAAGTAGGCCACGAGCCCGCCACCGTCTGGCCCGGACACCACCTGGACGAGTTCCCACCCGTCGGCTCCGAAGTTATCGAGGATCTGCTTGGTCGCGTGGACAAGGAGGGGCGCCGTGGCGTACTCCCACACGGTGCGGGTCTGGGTGTTCGAGGGCTCGCTCATGGCGGCCACTCTAGAGTGAGGGGCGCGTGCACGGCATACCCTGGGTGTATGCCGTCCCGCCCCCGTCTGCGTGCCCCTGGGTGGCCGGGCGTCCGGCTCCACATCGTGACCGGCAAAGGCGGCACCGGCAAAACCACCGTCGCTGCCGCCATGGCCGTCGCGCTGGCGGCCACGGGCAAGCGCGTCCTCCTCGCGGAAGTCGAGGATCGCCAGGGCATCAGCCAGACCTTCGACGTGCCGCCGCTGCCGCCAACCGAGGTGCGCATCGGTGGTGGTGCGCGCGGCGGCGAGGTCTATGGCTTGGCTGTCGACGCCAAGGCCGCCCTCATGGAATACCTGCAGCTGTTCTACAAACTCGGTCGGGCCGGTGGAGTGCTCGAGCGGTTCGGCGCCATCGACTTTGCCACCACTATCGCCCCTGGCGTGCGTGACGTGCTCCTCATCGGCCGGATCTACGAAGCTAGTCGTCGCCGCGAGGACGCTAAGCACCACCGTCACAGCACCGCCCCGCTGGTCTATGACGCGATCGTTCTCGACGCGCCCCCCACTGGGCGGATCGGGCGGTTCTTGTCGGTCGGGTCCGAAGTCGCGGGGCTGGCCAAGATGGGCCCAATCAGGTCGCAGGCGGACTCCCTAACCGAGGTACTCCGTTCTGCCGCAACGCGAGTCCACGTCGTGACGCTCCTCGAGGATATGCCAGTGCAGGAGACCCTCGATGCCGTGGCCGAACTGCGCAACCTCGGTATGCCGGTCGGGGCGATCGTCGTCAACCAGGTCCGCAGCGGCCTCCTTGCTGGTGAGGCCGATGCGGCCATCGACCTCGCGGAGGTGAGCGCTGAGGTCCTGACTGCCGATCTCCAGAGGGTCGGTCTCGACGTGACCCCACACCTCGTCACTGGGCTGCTCAGTCAGGTGAGGGCGCACCGGGAGCAGGTCGAGGTCGAAGGCGAACAACTCGCGGTGCTAGCGCACCTTGGCCAACCCGTCGTTGCCGTCCCAGCGCTCTTGGATGGCATCGACCCCGACGCACTTCGAGAAATCGCCGATATTCTGGCTGACCAAGGGATGGTCTCGTGATGGCCCGAGCCCGCGATCCCAAACTCGACATCGACGCGCTCCTCGCGGACCGGCATACCCGGGTGGTCGTCTGCTGCGGCTCTGGCGGCGTCGGCAAAACCACGACGGCTGCCGCGATCGCTCTTCGCGCAGCGGAACGCGGGCGCAGGGTATGCGTCCTGACCATCGACCCCGCGCGGCGACTCGCCCAGTCGCTGGGACTCGTCGAACTCGACAACACCCCGAGACCCGTCGCTGACCTGGCTGCTCGGGCGACAGGCACGCTCGACGCGATGATGCTCGACATGAAGCGGACGTTCGACGAGGTCGTCCTTGCTCACTCGACCCCGGAGCACGCCGCGCAGATCCTCGCCAACCCGTTCTATCAAGCGGTCTCGTCGTCCTTCGCGGGCACGCAGGAGTACATGGCGATGGAGAAGCTCGGTCAGTTGCGTGCCCAGGCCGATCGGGAGGGCACGTGGGACCTCATTGTGGTCGATACGCCACCCTCGCGATCGGCGCTGGACTTCTTGGATGCTCCCAAGCGGCTCGGCTCGTTCTTAGACGGGCGTTTCATCCGCTTGATCAGTGCTCCGGCGCGGGTCGGTGGGCGCGGGGCGCTGCGACTGGTCAATGTCGGGATCGGCCTCGTCTCCAAGACCCTCACCACCGTGCTCGGCGGAGAGATGCTCCGGGACGTCCAGACCTTCGTCAATGCCTTGGACACGATGTTCGGGGGCTTCCGCGAGCGTGCCGATCACACCTACGCGCTCCTGAAAGACGGCGGCACGGCCTTCGTAGTCGTCGCGGCTCCCGAGCGTGATGCCTTGCGCGAGGCGAGCTACTTCCTTGCTCGGCTGGGACGCGACGGTATGCCGCTCGCGGGGGTTGTCGTCAATCGCGTTGCGCCACAGCCGGTCTCAGGGCTCACAGGTGCGCGTGCGCGTGCTGCGGCAGAGAGCCTGGAGGATGCGGGTCACCTCGAAAGCGCGAGTGTCCTGGCATGGCACGCAGAACTCGCCGAACTCGCCGCCCGACACCGTCGGGTCATCAAGCGCTTTACGGCCGGGCATCCCGGGATCCCGGTTGTGGTGGTGCCAGCGCTCCCCCAGGACGTCCACGATGTGGCCGGCTTGCGGGAAGTTGGCGCGCGACTGGCCGGTTAGGACGCCGCGGCCTGCCCCTGCCGCTGACCCACGCGGTTGAACAGGGCCCACCAGGAAACGACGTGCGGATGCTGGCGGAGCAGGGCCCGACGCTCGCGCTCGGTCATCCCCCCCCAGACGCCAAATTCCGTCTGATGGTCAAGTGCATCGGCGAGGCACTCGGCGATCACCGGGCATCGCTGGCACACCAGCTTCGCCTCCCGCTGCGCCGCACCGGTGACGAAAAGGGCGTCCGGATGCCGAGTGACGCAGAGACCAAGCCCAGCCCATTCGGATCGCAAACCCGCAGGCGGCAACGTTGCCATTCTCACCTCTTCCCCGCCGGAGCTCCCGAGCCAAGACGAATGTTAAGCGGAGGTTAAGAACGTCCACTATGACTCGTCTGGGTAGTTGGGGGACCTCGGTGGACTAGTCATTCCTGAGCCGTCAACCACCTGGCTGCTTCCGGAGCGGTTGCGGACTGACACCATGAGGAGCACCTGACACCACGTTCAGATACGTGCTGTACCCACTCGCAGAGGCATCGCCCTGTCCTAAGGGGGAGTTACGCTGTCAGACATGACCGGACGATCAACCAACGTGGCCGGGGTGATCAGCCTGATCACCGCCTTTGTGGCCGCTGCCTTGGTGATGGGAGTGCTCGGCGCTGGGCTCGTGATGCCGGCGGTCGGCGCGCTGGGCGCCACCGCGCGCACTGGCGTCAATCTCTTCGACTCCTTGCCCAGCGAGTTCACCAGCAACCCGTTGTCCGAGCAATCGGTGATCCTTGCGAGCGACGGCAGCAAGCTCGCGACCCCCTATGACGAAAACCGCACGATCGTGCCGCTCGCCGAGGTCGCACCAATCATGCGCAAGGCCCAGATCGCGATCGAAGATCACCGCTTCTACGACCACGGCGGTGCCGACCTGCAAGGCATCTTGCGGGCTGCGGTCTCCAACCAAGTCTCCGACTCAACCGGCGGTGGCGGATCTACCCTCACCCAGCAGTACGTGAAGATCACGCTGCAGGAGAACGCGTTGCGCGCCGGTGACAAGGATGCGGCGAGGGCTGCTACCGCAAAGACGTTCGCGCGCAAGATTCAAGAGTTGAAGTACGCCATCCAACTCGAGAAGACGCTGACGAAGGACCAGATTCTCGAGAACTACCTCAACCTGGTCTACTACGGCGACCGAGCCTATGGCGTCGAAGCTGCCTCGCAGCATTACTTCAGCCACTCTGCCAAGACCCTCAATATCCCAGAGGCTGCTCTTTTGGCTGGAATCGTGCAAAACCCCGGCACAACCGATCCCATCAACTTCCCCGAGAAGGCGTTGGCTCGCCGCAATGTCGTCTTGGACCGGATGAAAGAACTCGCCGTGATCACCCCGGCGGAATGGCAAGCAGCCCGTGCGGTGCCCCTCGCCGACATGATGAAGCCCAAGGCAGCCAAGAATTCATGCATGGCGTCCGAGTTCCCCTACTTCTGCGACTACGTGCTCGCCTACCTCAAACTTGACCCGTCGCTCGACGCGGCGTTGGGCAAGGGCGAAGCGGCACGGACCCAGGCGATCTACCGGGGTGGGTTGACCATCCAAACGACCATGGACGCCGAACTCATGCGCGTCGCGCGCGACGAGATCACCAAGCGAGTGCCGATCGGCAACGACCTCAATGTTGGGGGTGCCAGCGCGATCCTGGATGTCAAGACCGGCGCTGTGCGCGCGATCGCGCAAAACACGAACTACAACATCAAGCCAGCTGCGCCAGGAGAGACCACGGTGAACTACGCGGTGGATCAGCGGTATGGCGCGAGTCTCGGATTCAGCTTCGGTTCGACAGCGAAAGCCTTCGCTCTCGTCACCGCGCTCGAAGCCGGATATCCCACGACCATGACCGTCTATGCCGAGGCGGCCGGCCCTAGCAATCCGCACACGTACACCGGCAAGGACATTCCCGGAGACTGCGGGTTGGGCGGTCGATCGACGTGGTCGGTCAAGAATGTCGGCAACATGGGCGGCGAGGACATGACGCTCGCGGAAGCCACCCAGAAGTCGGTCAACACCGCGTTCGTCGCGCTGGCGGCCCAGGTGGACGTCTGCAAGGTTCGCGAGACCGAATGGCGCATGGGCCTTCACCAATCCAATGGCCAGGAAATCCGGCCCTTCCCCGCCGCCGTGATCCTCGGCGCCGACTCGGTTTCCCCGATGACCGTGGCAAGTTCGTATCAGACACTTGCCAACGACGGGGTCTACTGCCCCCCCAACCCCATCGCCTCGATCAGCAAGGGCGGTAAGGCGCTCCCCGTGCCGGCGCCTGGCGCGGCCTGTGAACGGCGCGTCGATTCGGACGTCGCCCGGGGTGTCACCTCGTTGCTGACCAACGTTCTCCGAGCACCAGGGTCCGGCGCACGGTACGCACTCGCCGGGCGAGAAGCTGCTGGGAAGTCCGGCACGACTGACCGCAGCAACGAAACATGGTTCGTCGGGTACACCCCCGAGCTCGCCACTGCGGTGTGGGTCGGCACACCAAATGACCCAGGCAATACCCAGTCCCTAGAGAACATCCGTCTCGGCGGCCAGTACTACGGGGGCATCGTCGGATCGAGTATCGCCGGGTCAATTTGGAAGGCCACCTTCGACCGGGCCCTGTCCGGCGTCCCGGCGAGCCCGTTCCTCGCGCCGAGCACCAGAGTCACGAACGGTGAGAAGATCGACATCCCTTCGATCTCCAGACGCACCATTGATGACGCCAAGGCCATCCTGATGCAGGCGGGTTTCGCGCCACGTGTGGTGCAGATCTACAGCAACGCGCGCGTCGGTGCGGTTGTCGGGGTTTCGCCCTCGGGGAGTGCCACTCGTGGCAGCGTGGTCAAGATCCTCGTCTCGAAGGGACCAGACCCGAATCCACCGCCGCCCACCGAGGGAGCTCCTCCCGGAGCCCCACCAGGACCACCTGGCGGATAGCGCGCAGGCGTCAGCGATCGAGGACCCTAGCCGGATGCGAGCTGCGCCCGGACCAGGGCGGCTACCGCCGCGCCGTCTGCGCGCCCAGCCACGAGCGGCTGCAGAGTCTTCATGACCAAGCCGAGTTGCGGTATACCCGTGGCGCCGACGTCAGCGATGACACGGGTGACCAACTCGCGAAGTTCGGTGTCTCCCAGCGCGGCAGGAAGGTAGGCCGAGAGGATCGCGAGTTCGGCTTCCTCGGCCGCGGCGAGTTCGGGACGCTGCGCCGCGGTGTATGCCGTGACCGCTTCCCGGCGCTTCTTGGCTTCCTTGGTGAGCACACGGATAACGTCGTCGTTTGTGAGCTCGCGCGCGGCCGTGCCGGACACCTCTTCGTTGGTGATAGCGGCCAGCGCCATCCGCAACGTGCCGACGCGGATGCTGTCGCGGGCGCGAATGGCCGCGGTGAGGTCGGTGTGCAGGGTGTCTTTGAGCGTGCTCATGACCTCAGTCTCCCAGGGCGGGTCGGTCGGTGTCGCGGGGTTTCCTAGGTGTTTGGGTCCGGGCGGTGCTGGAAGGGCAGGGGGCGGCGCGGGGGCGGCGCGGGGGCGACACGGCATACCCCAGGCGTATGCCGTGCGAAACTGTCCGAATGCACCTCGCCGCCCGCACCGCACTGGGACTCTTGGGTGCTGGTGTCGCGGGGGTGGGGTACGCGTCTGTCGTGGAACGGAATTTGTTCACACTGCGGCGCCGATCGGTGCCAGTGCTGCCTCCGGGGAGCGAGCCGATCCGGGTGCTGCATTTGACGGACATGCATCTCGTGCCGCGGCAACGGCGGAAGGTGGCGTGGGTGCGAGCGCTCGCTGCGCTGGCGCCGGATCTGGTCGTCAACACGGGCGACAACCTCGCCCATCCGGATGCGGTCGCGACGGCGATGGAGGCAATGGAGCCGTTGCTGAAGCTGCCCGGGGTCTTTGTCATGGGGTCGAATGACTACTTCGCGCCGAGGCTGAAGAACCCTGCCATTTACCTCACCCGTAACCATCGGCGCGGGCTTGCTGAGGCGCCGCGGCTGCCGACATCGAAGCTGGTGGCGGGCATGTTGCGCACCGGGTGGCTGGATCTCAACAACGCTCGCGGTGAGTTGGAAGTGCGGGGGCAGCGGTTGGAGTTTGTCGGCGTCGATGATCCGCATCTGGATCTGGACCGGTACGACCTCGTTGCGGGGCCGGCTGACGTCGGCGCGGCGCTGACGGTCGGCGTAACGCACGCGCCGTATCAGCGGGTGCTCGACGCCATGGTGGCCGACGGCGCCGGGCTGGTGATTGCTGGGCATACCCATGGCGGACAGTTGTGCCTGCCGTTTTACGGTGCCCTGGTGACCAATTGCGACCTTGACCGACGTCGGGCGAGGGGCGTCTCCCGGTGGTGGCCGGGTGCAGACGGGGCGCATGATTCGGCGGCGCCTGCGGAGGCGGCGTACTTGTCCGTGACAGCGGGGCTGGGAACCTCGCCGATGGCGCCGGTGCGGTTCGCCTGCCGTCCGGAGGCCACCCTCCTGACCCTGCTCCCCCGCTCGGCCTAGACCTCTCCCATTCGATACCCGTTGACGATGCCGGGTGAGATCCGAGGCGTCGATCCGCCGTAGGCACCGCCGATTCGATACCCGTTGACGATGCCGGGTGAGATCCGAGGCGTCGAACCGCCGTAGGCACCGCCGATTCGATACCCGTTGACGATGCCGGGTGAGATCCGAGGCGTCGATCCGCCGTAGGCACCGCCGATTCGATACCCGTTGACGAGGAAGGCCACGGTTCCCGGTATCGAATGGGCCAGAGTGTGGTCGCGTGATGAGCCGATTGGGAGCGTATGCCGTGAGTCGGCTATCCTCTCCCCTGCTGCCGTGAACGCTCCTGAGCGCGATCGGGCCACGGGGTGTGGCGCAGCTTGGTAGCGCGCTTCGTTCGGGACGAAGAGGCCGCAGGTTCAAATCCTGTCACCCCGACCAGTCAAAACCGGCCCTGACCTGCGGAAACGCGGATCAGGGCCGTTTGCTTGTCCGACCTTGCTGCAAGGAGCGGCTGTAGTCCACTACCGTCGCTCCATGGCGACGTTGCGGGACAAGGGTTGGGCCTTCTTCGATGCCATCGTCGCCCAAGCTCCGATGCGTGATGAGAACCCATGGGTGCGCAACGGAAGCCACACGGCATACCGGCCTGACTACGACACTCTCGAACTGCTGCTCGGCGTCCCCGTGCTGCTCAAGGCGACGTCGCAATCCGGAGTTCCCGCCCTCGCCCTGGACGTTTGGGTGTCCTACGAGTTCCGCCGCGCAGGCTTCGATCCAGACCTCGTGTGGCCGCGGGCCAGTACTCCGCGCGTGCTGCCGCCCGAGATCAAGAGCTTCGTCGAGAAGCTCCCCAAGAAAGACCAGGGTGTCCTCTGGCAACGCATCGCCCGCGGCGTCGGCGGCATGGGCTCGGCGAACCTTCTTGGCAAGAACTATGTCAAGCAGGTCGACGTCGTCATGAGCTCCTGGGCCACCGGCCCGGAGCTGATGGTCTCGACCAAACGGATGGACTCCTCCTTCGGCAAGAACGCAGCGAACCGTGTTGAGGAGAGCTACGGCGACGCCAAGAACCTGAGGCTGCGCCACCCACAAGCCGCCCTCGGATTCTTCTACTCCCTCAGCGCCATCGCCCTTGAGACAGAGGCCGACACCGCCGAATGGCTCATCGACCTGCTCATCAAGCTTGGGCGAGAAGACGATGCGTATGACGCGGTCGCCTTGGTCCTGCCCGACCTCAAGAAGTCCCAGGAGCCAGTCGACCCCGAGCCCGAGGACGAGGCCGGCCCGATCGAAGCAGGCGCCATCGAAGAGTCCGTGATTTCCGCGACGCCTGATGCCGCTCAGGGGGTTGACGTGTGCGACGTCATGCCCGTTGAGCTCTACCGGGAAGGCGTGCCCGAAGAGTTGGACCCGGGACGGTTCTTCCGAGTGATGATCAACCGAATCCTCGACAACTCACCAATCAACTTCCACGCCGAGGCCAGGGCGCGACGCCGAGCCGCCCTCACTTAGACCGCGAACGCGCGACCCGTCTGTCGTGCAAGAGCGCACGGCTCTCTCGGATGGCCGCCAGATCGTGCGCGGGTTGATCCCACAAGGCACCGTCGACGACCTCGGCCGCATCGAACACCCGCCCGGCAGAGAGCAGATCCCGGACCCGGCGCCGGACCCCACACAGGGCGCCCCGGCGCTCGTCGACCAGCGCAGGCGACGGCATCGGCCAACGGTCGGCCTCACGGGGCTCGATCTTTAAAACTCCCCCACCGTACGAGCGCCCCACGAGTTCCGCGCCCAGCAGGCTGACGCTGTTCAGCGAGGCCAACGACAGCAGGTCGCGACCCAATCGACGGTGCTCCCCCGCGAGATAAAGCCCGTGCACCGAGTTGAGATGATGCACGCCAGCAGCATTCGTGCACAGCCTCGCGGTGTCGGCATTCATGTAGGTGAGCAGCAGATCGGCCGGGCGCAGGTAGGGCACCCGCCACCACGGGCTACGAACCCGACACTTGTATGCCGTCTCCACACCCGTCTTCTCCCCCGCCGCGATGTACTTGATCGCGGCCCTCGACGGCCTTCCCTCCGGGCGGAACAGCCACGTCGCCGACCCTCCTCGGTCCAGCGCCTCGAGGCCAGACGCGGTCAACGACAGCTGCCGCAGGTGCCGACTCCCAGGCGGCGACAGCCGGACCACGTCTGCCTCTTCGAGGCCGAGCCGCCGAACGTCGTCCCCCCTCAACGTGAAGTACTTGTTGTTGCCCGTCACCATGCCCAGCGTCGTGTCCCCCCATTCCGCAAGGGGCAGGAACTCGCTCGAGGCGACGGCTGCGGCATACGCGCTCTGGCCTGCTGCGTCGAGCAGCGCGCCCGACCATCGTTCGTCGCCAGCGGGACTCCACCGCCGAATGTCCCCGTCGACCAGAGCGGAGAGGGTTTCGCCGTTTCGGGTTTGCAGGAGTTCGCAGTGATCAGTGGGTCCTTGGCCGCGGCCCTCGGCCATGAGGAGAACGACGTCCTCCATGACGCCCGGGAAGACACGCTCGGTGAAGAGCACGAGCCGGACCCGTCTGAAGCCCTGCATCAGGAACTCGCGCACCGGAGCCGCGTAGTTGACCGAAAGCATCTCCGCCGGAAGGACCAGCCCAAGACGTCCCCCCTCGCGCACGTGGAGCGCTGAGTGGACGGTGAACGCCGCCCAGCTGCTCGCGAGGTTGGTCAGCGCCACCCCCGCACGGAGAGCCGCGCGCTGCGCTACGGCCCGCGACTCACCCGAAAAGTGTTGGTAGCGAACGTAAGGAGGGTTGCCAATGACTGCGTCGTATGCCGCCTCGGGCTCGCAGCGGAGGAAGTCACCCACTGCGATGCGAACGTCATGACCCTGCCGCCGGAGAAGGGCTTGAGCGGTGGCCGCTGAGTAATCGTGGAGCTCTGCCCCATGCAACAGTCCTGGGAGGCCCTTGGGCGCACCCAAGCCATCCAGGCGGCGGCCCGCCTCCACCAGGAATGCCGCCTCGCCACAGGATGGCTCCAAGACTCGGTCCGTGGCGGAGCGAATCGCCCACTCCGTGACGTACCGCGCCACCAGCTCCGGCGTGAAAAATGCCCCGCGCGCCTTCCGGAGTGCCGGTGAGTCGTGAGGGTTCGGTGGCATGGACACATCCTGCCCGACACATACGACAGGCCAGGCAACGACGGGTGGGCGCGTCGACCCGCCTCAAATAGTGTGATTGGTCGAGTGGTCGATCTCCCCGCACCACCTGATCACGCTCTCTGAGAGCTTGCTCAACTGGCCAGTTAGGCCTAAGTCAATGAGCCGCAGCGTGGGGAAGTTCGACTCAAGATCCAAGACGCCACCTTCGGCGATCCTACGAACGACTAGCAACGGCTTGTCCATGCCGACAGCCATCCCCGCCTCTAGCTGATTCCAGGGACTGGGTGTCACCTGGTCTCGTACCTCCTCGGGGACGCCGACGCTCTGCGCAAATGAGCCCACGTGGATTCGAACTTGGGGAGGTCCGAATACGATGACGGCGTCGCAGTCGCGAATCTGGCCTAAGACACCGGCGGGCGGGTTTGCGTGGTTGTACTGGAAAGGCAAGTACCGAACAGGGTCCCACCCGGCTTTCGTGACTCCATGCATGATTTGCTCGAGGGCGATTTGGTCCATCTCCGCGAGCACGGAGGGAGCGCTCACAAAAGCGCGACGCGCACCGGCGCCAACTGGTGACGGCGCAGGCACTCGGTCAAACTCCTCGCCGACGAACACCCCATCAGCGTCCAGTTGCGATACAAGGCCCGGGGGAAGGTTCATCGCCCCGCGGAATGTAGCCCCCCTCAGTCTTGTCCCGTTGAGTCTCACCTCTCGCAGGTTCGCCAGGTCGAAGTTGGCCTCGCGGCAGTCGGCTCCGTCTAAGACGCACCTGGCCAGGTTCGCTTCCCTGAAAGTCGTCTTGAACATCAGTGCTCCCCTCAGGGAAGCCCCAGTTAGATCTGCTCCATACAGGTCCGCCTCAGAGAGATCCAAGGGTTGCCCGTTGGACCCCTTGCCCCAATAGCACCCTTGAAGATTCGCTCGCTGGAGGTCAGCCGACCTGAGTGAGGGGGCCGACGCAAGACTGTCCGCCAAGATCTTCTGTACATTCCCTGTCGCTTCGGTCCGAAGAACCGCCGCAATCACTTTGGTGGCGTCTCCAGCATAGGGAAGACCAGCTTGACCGAACTCGGACTTCGCGTCGAAGAATCGTCTGAGCAAGGCCGCACTGGAAAGCCGCTCTACTTCGGCGCCAGCGGCAAGCCCCGAGACAACGCGGGCAAATGCTTCACCAACCTCCGCTTGTCGCTGCCGCTTGCTCTTGAAGTTCAGATACTGCGTCAGGCCGAGAAGCCCTGTTAGAACGGCAAGCCCGGCTGCAGCGAGATTAACCCAAGCGTCCACTGGTCAAACCTAACCACTCCAAGACCTGGGCGCCCGACTCCCGCGTGACACGGACAGAGTTGCTCATCCGTGACCCCAAAGCTCGACCGTGTGCTTAGGGGGCTAAGGAGCTCGCGACATGACACAGACCACTCGTCGCCAGCTCGAATCGCTAGCCCAAGCAGCCGCGCGTACCTTCCAGTCCGGAGTGGCGATCTGTCCTACCAGCTGCTCCTGGTCGCCCATTGTGGTGCCTGAGTCGATGGAGGCGATCACCGCACCATGGTGGATTACTACAGCGGATTGACCTTCAATATGAACAGTGACCTCTACCAGCGAATCACACTGCCTGTTGGAACAACCGAATTATTGACAGACTTGACAGCCTTCATTCTCCAAGTCCCATTTGATTCCAAGGCGGGTCTCGCAGTTCCACTTCCCATTGACTGCTGACGCCAGTATTCTGCATTCCAATTGTCAGTGGTGTGAACATCAAATTCAATATCCATGCCGCTAGGGTCGCTGATGCTGCCGCTTGATTTTATTGGATTTGACGTGACGACGCTCTCGTAAAGCCGATATGCAGGTTGGTTGTATATCAACGTAGAGTCACATCTGTCCAACACAAATGACGCAGTATCCGATTTAAACCTTGGTAGGAAACTAGCTGCCTGATTCCATTGTTCGCCGGCGCTAGCGATTTGGTCACTGGTTATGGCATTGTTTGCGCCCTTGCTTCTGTCGATGACCGTCTGTGAGCAAATGCCATTCATGAACGCGGTGAAATTGCGTGAAAAGATTTGAGCATACGCATCAGGCGTCGGAACTTCTTCGGGCCTAATCTTGAACAAATCTGCAATCTGTTCTGGGCTCATCCTTGCAAGTTTCTCTGGCGTAACCCGTTCGAGGAATGCCTTATCAGTCGCCGAGTAAGCAGGTTCTGCAGGACTTGTTGTTGGTGAAATACCAATAGTCCTCTCACTAGAACTGCTGGTTGGCGCTGGGGCAGGTGTCGCTTCTGGGCTAGATGGACTACATCCAGAGAGTGCGGTTGCACCTATAGTGAGGCCTGTACCCCATTTGGCCCATCGGGGCGCTTGTCGATCAATTCCTGTGTTGGGGCTTGAGTCACGTGACATCAGTACACTTCTCCATACTCCCGCACGACTGATGTAGGCAGATGCGACCGCTGGTGAACGCACCTCCCCGCCCACGACGAGCGGTATCGCTGCATCCGTCATCGCGGGCGATCTCCTATCTTTAGGTTTGGATCCCGACGATTCTGTCAGAATCAGGGGGAGTACGGGCGTCTACGACAACTCCCTCATGGGGCGTTCTTCGGCGCCATGCAGGTCGGACTCCTCGACCGCCGCACCTGGGGCTCGCGGAAACCAGCTCCAACCCTCATTCCTGGATTGGTGGGATGCCGTTGGCACATGCCACTCCCCCTCGCATCGGCTGACTGTGGTTTCGATATTGTCGCCATTATGCGGTCATCGATTCCGGCGTTCCTCCTGGCCCTTGGCCTGTCATTCACAGCGGTTGGATGCTCGGCTCTAACACCGACTGTCCCGCTGGATCAAAGGACGACACCTTCGGCTGCGACCCCCGGCACGGCAGCGTCGGCTCCCATGTCCACGAACGCCACAGCCCCGACATCCGCAGCTCCCGCATCCGCAACTCCAGCGCCCACGCAGGCTCAGGCTTCGGCAGTTGCGAGCCGCCCATCCATGAGCACGCCCCCAGCCCCTTCCACGGTGCCGTCCTTGACCGTCATCGGACTGGACGGAAGCCTCGGCCCGTTCCGTCCCGGTATGACCCGGGCCCAGGTTCAGGCGGCGATTACGTCGAGTGGTTTGACGAATGTCTCAATTGTGACTGAGACGCTCAGCCAAACCACATACCGGACTATCAAGACCCGAATTGGTGGGAAGTCACTGATGCTTGGCGTCTTCAATCCTGGCTCTGGGATCTTGCATTGGATCTTTCCTCCAGAAAACGCAAAGATCGCGGGCCTTGGTCTTGGTAGCCCGCTCTCGTCCTTCAAGAGCCGCTTCGGCAGCGGCTACACCATCAAGGTCTACCCTGGCGTCAACCTGTCTTCGGGTGTGCGCCTGCAGCTTCAAAACGAGTACTCCATGCAGGCCACGACAGCCAAAGTCCTCGTCCTCGTGGCACCCGGTTACGACGAGTTCGTCGGAGAGTGGTCCTAGCTGGCGTCAGCCAGCCCAGATCGCAGCCAGCCCTGGCCCGCTGGTCAGATTCCTGCTCCCGCTGAGTTCTTCTGGTCCAAGGCCCTGACCTGCACCGATGAGAGCCGACGGGGGTGTCTGATTCCAGGACATAGGAAACCCCTGTCCCAAGACATCGGAAACCCCACCGGAGTGGGATTTGGGGGTGTCGAACCGTAAAGCGATCATCACCGCCGTCACCGTTCAACGCCTCTCCCAAGGCCAGGCCGCCCGCCAGTTCGGGGTCAGCAAGAGCTGGGTGTCTAAGGTCATGGCCCGCTACCGCGCCCAAGGCGAGCAAGCGTTCGAGGCGGCCTCCCGCCGCCCACACCGCAGCCCCACAGCCCTGCCCGAGCAGGTCGTACAAGCCATCGTGGCTGAGCGAGACCGACTCACTGCAGCCGGCCTCGACGCCGGGGCCGAGACCATCAGCTGGCACCTACGTGCTCGCGGGATCACGGTCGCCCGAACCTCAATACACCGCACCCTGGTGCGTTCGAGCAAAGTCATCGCCGACCCCAGGAAACGACCTCGATCCTCCTACACCCGCTTCGAAGCCGACCTACCCAACGAATGCTGGCAATCCGACTTCACCCACTACCCCCTAAGCACCGGCACCGACAGCCAGATCATCACCTGGCTCGATGACCACTCCCGAATGGCGCTGCACATCAGCGCCCACACGCGAGTCACCGGCACGACCGTCCTAACCACATTCCGGACCACCATCGCCGAACACGGTTGTCCAGCAAGCACATTGACCGATAACGGCATGGTGTACACCGTCCGCTACGCCTCCCGGAAAGTCCGAGGAGGACGCAACGCCTTCGAACACGAACTCGCCACCCTGGGCATCACCCAAAAGAACGGCCGCGGCAACCACCCCAAACCCAAGGCAAGGTCGAGCGCTTCCAGCAAACACTCAAGAAATGGCTCAAAGCTCAACCGAACCAACCAGCCACGATCACCGACCTCAACGCCCTCTTGAACGAGTTCCAGCAGCTGTACAACCACCACCGACCCCACCGCGGCATCGGCCGCCGCACCCCCGCCGCGGCCTACACCACCCTGCCCAAAGCCACCCCCAACGAACCCCCGACCCGAACCCACAACCGAGTACGCACCGACAAAGTCAACAACGGAAAAATCACCCTCCGCCACGGAGGACAGCTCTTCCACATCGGCATCGGCCGCGCCCACAACGGCCAACCCATCACCGCCCTGGTCCACGACCTCAACATCACCATCATCCACACCACCACCGGCGAAATCCTCCGCCAACTCACCCTCGACACCACCCGCCGATACCAACCCCGAACAACAGAAAACCCCTAAACCAGGGGTTCAGGGGTTTCCGATGTCTTGAGACATCACATCAGAGCCGACGGGGGGACTCGAACCCCCAACCCCCTGTTTACAAGACAGGTGCGCTGCCAATTGCGCCACGCCGGCGTGTGGACCGCAGCAGCCTACCGAACGGCATACTCATCCCGTGCCTACCGGAGCCCACTTGGCCGCCTTCCTCGGCGCCGCTGCCGTGATCGTCGCGATCCCTGGCCCCAGCCTGCTCTTCACGATTGGCCGCGCGCTCACCGTGGGCCGCCGTGACGCGCTCCTGACCGTCGCCGGCAACGCCGTGGGGCTGTTCCTCCAATCAGCAGCCGTCGCCGTCGGGCTCGGCGCCCTCATCGCCGCCTCAAGCACGGCATACTCCGGCATCAAACTCGCCGGAGCCGCCTACCTCGTCTACCTGGGCGTCACGGCGATCCGGCACCGTGGCGACCTCGCAGCCCACCTCACCGAAGTCACCCCTGGCGCGAAAACCGCTGCGCCCCAACCTCACAGGAGCCTCACACAAGGCCTCATTGTCGGCTTAACCAACCCGAAGACGATCGTCTTCCTCGGCTCGCTGCTCCCCCAATTCATCGCACCCTCAGCTGCACCAGCACCCCAAATCCTCACTCTTGGAACACTTTTTGCGCTGATTGCAGCGCTAGGCGACTCTATCTGGGCACTCGCCGCCAGCAGCGCCCGGTCCTGGTTTGCGCTTTCGCCAGCCCGACTCAGCCGAGTCGGCGCGACTGGCGGCACCATGATGGTCGGCCTCGGCATCGCCGCTGCCGTCTCAGGTCGGCCTGACTAACTAGCGCCCAGCAAACAACCCCGGTGCACTATTCAGCGGCCACCAGATCGACGCTCCGCCCCGCAGCACCGCCCACACTCCAAGGCCAAGCGCACCCGCGACAAGAACCCCCACGACAATCTCCCCCACGAGGCCGGGTCGCCCGACGGTGCGTGCCATCGACCGCGACCCACGCCGCAGTCCAGCCCCACCTGGGCCCCACCACGCAGTCACCACTGCCGCGACCATTCCTGCGCCAAAGCCGAGCGCTCCTCCAGGGGTTGGACTGCCGCCCGTCACCGCGGCCACGGCGAGCGCGACACTGACCACGGTCGCCAACCCGATCACAAGTGGCAGCAGTGCCGCGACGGCAGCCGCGAGCCCCGCAGCCGCCACGTGGACCGGACTCATCACGACCGTCACCGGCACATCCCGGCGACGGCGCCCATGCTCGAACCGTCGCATCACGAGCGATGTCACCGTGCGGTCCACGAAGCGCGCCGCCCATGCCCACCCGAGCCCCACGAGCACCGCCACTACCGGCGTCACCGCCGCCATCGCCGCCAGGAGCGCCACGGTTGCCGCCAAGAGCCCAGACTTCTGCGGCTGCCCGATGCGCGGATCGGCAGCAGCGCCTTCCGCACCCCCGGTCGTCGACGTGATAGCGACGGGTGCGGGTGGCGGAGCAGCTTGCTCCCACGGCTGGTCCCACGACGGGTTCCACTGCTGCCACTCAGGCGGCCCCTGCGGGCCGGCTCCCTGCGGGCCGGCTCCCTGCGGCCCCTGCGGCCCCTGCGGGCTAGCTCCTTGCAGCCCCTGCGGGCCGACCCGCGGGCCCGCACCGTGAGGAGCGGCAGCCTGAGGGCTCACGCCGCGAGGCTCCCACCCAGGGGGCGGGCCTGTGGGCGCTGACCAGGGCGGCGGCTCCCAGCTTCCCGCGTCCCCGGGCAGGGCCTCCCAGGATGCGGGGACGGCATACCTCCAGTCGGGCTGCTCGGACATCACTTGGGTATGCCGCACGCTGACTTCCGCCGTCGGCCCGACCTCTTCAGGCAACACTGCGGTGGCGCTGCCACCCGCGGCATATCGCTCAAGCCCCGCTAAAACCGTTGCGGCCGAGGGGCGTTCGTCAGGGCGCGGGGAGAGCGCCGCAGCCAATAACGGCTCCAGCCCCGGGTCCACGCCGCCCAGATCACACTCCCCAGCACGCACCCGCATGAGCACGACGTCCATGCCACCCCGCCCAAACGGCGGCCTACCGGTCGCGGCATACGCGAGCGTCGCCGCCCAGCCCCACCAGTCCGTCGCGGGCGTCACAGGTTCTCCCTCGATGACCTCTGGCGCGAGATACCCCGGCGTCCCCATGACCAAGCCCGTCGACGTGAGCCGCACGTCGTCGTCCAGGTGCGCGATCCCAAAGTCGATGAGCACCGGCTCGCCATCCGTGCCCACCAGAACGTTGCCCGGCTTGAGGTCGCGATGCACGATCCCTT
Organism: Actinomycetales bacterium; assembly: GCA_016715285.1. Taxonomy (GTDB): domain Bacteria; phylum Actinomycetota; class Actinomycetes; order Actinomycetales; family Dermatophilaceae; genus Phosphoribacter; species Phosphoribacter thorii. The sequence continues at coordinate 452,849 of JADKAO010000005.1, forward strand.
CGGCATGGATGGCATCCAGGGCGCCGAACAGTCCGCGCGCGAGTCGAAGGAGGGCCTCACCACGCAATGGCCCGTATGCCGTGACCGCGTCATCGAGCGCGTCGCCGTCAATGAATCGGGTCACCAGGTAGGGCCGGGGCCCGTGGATGTCGGCATCAATGACTGGCGCCACCCGCGGGTGGTTGATCCGCGACAACGAGTCGAGCTCGCGCTGGAGCCGCGCGCGGGCCTCGTCGTCATAGGAAACGTGCGGTCGCAAGACCTTGATCGCCACCGCCCGGCCGGTCGGGTCGAGTGCGAAGTAGACAATGCCCATGCCTCCTTCGCCGATCCGCTGGATCAAGCGATATGGGCCGAGCCGCTCGGCAAGCCGTTGGGTCGGCCCGGCCACGGCGCCGTCATCCCTGGAGGGCGGCAGCTCGGACGCAGACATAACGACAACCGTAAGTGAGGCGGAGGTGGATTACGGGGACCCACTCGGTCTGCTCTCAGCCAAAGCGACCTGGACGGGCCCAATACCAACCGATCCAGTCCAATCGGCTCAGCACGACTACTGGGTGAGGTAGTCCTTGAGGTGGTCACGCTCGGACATCAGCGCGTTGATCCGGTGCTTGACCACATCACCGATGCTGACGATTGCCGTCAAAGCACCGTCAGCAACAACGGGCACGTGGCGGATCCTGCGGTCAGTCATCATCTGGGCGAGTTCTTCGACCGAGTCACCCTGCTCGCAGCAGTGCACCTCGCGCGTCATGATGACGGAGACGGCGCCATCGAGCACGGCCGCCCCAGACCGGCCCACGTGACGGACCACGTCACGTTCACTGACGATGCCATCCACCGACGACCCGTCGGCGCTGACGACGACCGCGCCGATCCGGTGCTCGTCGAGCACCTCCAGCAGCCGAGCGACAGTGTCATCCGGGCGGATCGTGACGACCTCGGTCCCCTTGTTACGCAGCACGTCGGAGATCTTCATGTCCCGACCGTAGACGGCACGGGCGCGACTCGCCAGCTATAGGGCCGTCATCCCGTGACATTCAGCCGATGTAAACGCTTGCACCGAAGCACCGGCATAAGGGACACTGGGAGCGGCTCGGGCTCCCGCGCCGCCTTTACAACGGATCGTCCGGCACGTTCCTGCCGGTGAAGGAGCACTCTCATGGCAACCGTGACCTTCGACAAGGCCACTCGGCAATACCCCGGCAACCCCACGCCGAGCGTCGACAAGCTCGACCTTGACATCGCTGACGGCGAGTTCCTCGTCCTTGTCGGCCCCTCGGGTTGCGGCAAGTCCACCTCGCTGCGCATGCTCGCCGGCCTCGAAGAGGTCAACGGCGGACGCATCCTCATCGGCGACCGCGACGTGACCAACCTGTCCCCCAAGGACCGCGACGTCGCGATGGTGTTCCAGAACTACGCGCTCTACCCCCACATGTCCGTCGCCGAAAACATGGGCTTCGCGCTCAAGATCGCCGGCGTCGACAAGACCGAGATCGACCGGCGCGTCAAGGACGCCGCCAAGGTCCTCGACCTCACCCAGTACCTCGAGCGCAAGCCCAAGGCCCTCTCCGGTGGCCAGCGTCAGCGGGTGGCGATGGGCCGCGCGATCGTCCGCTCTCCGCAGGTCTTCCTCATGGACGAGCCGCTGTCCAACCTCGACGCCAAGCTCCGCGTCCAGACCCGCACCCAGATCGCTGCCCTCCAGCGTCGCCTCGGCGTCACCACGGTCTACGTCACCCACGACCAGACCGAGGCCATGACGATGGGCGACCGGATTGCGGTCCTCAAGGACGGTCTCCTGCAGCAGGTTGCGACCCCGCGCGAGATGTATGACGCCCCCGTCAACGTCTTCGTCGCCGGCTTCATCGGCTCGCCCGCGATGAACCTCGTCACCGTGCCGGTCACCCAGGACGGCATCAAGTTCGGCACCCACGCCCTCCAGATCGACCGCGCTCAGCTCTCGGGTCTCGGCTCGTCGGCGATCGTCGGCGTTCGCCCCGAGGATGTCGAGCTCACGACCAACCCCGACGGCCTTGCCCTCACGGTCGAAGCGGTCGAGGAGATGGGCGCCGACGCCTACGTCTACGCCGTCCCACAGGACAAGAGCATCACCCTCGATGGCAGCGGCGAGGGCGCGCTGGCGAAGCCCTTCATCGCCCGCACCGACGGCCGCAAGCCCCCGATGAAGGGCTCGACGATCTACGTCTACCCCAAGGCCGATCACCTGCACGTCTTCAACCCCGCGGATGGTCTGCGGGTCAACTGACCCAAGCGCCCCGCCCCATGACGGTATGCCGTGCCGCTCGCCCCTGAGGAGGGCGGCACGGCATACATCCATCGACATCCGGTCCCACCTACCCAGAGGACCCCGATGGCACTCGAAATCACTTCTGCCGCAACTGATCCCGCGATGTTCGACCTTCCGTGGTCGATCCCGCTCGAAGACTGGCCGGCTGAACACCTTGCCGCACTCCCCCGAGGTATCTCTCGCCACGTCGTGCGGTTTGTGCGCCACGGCGGCACTGTCATCGCGGTCAAAGAGATCAAGGCCGACCTAGCGCGGCGCGAATATGCCATGCTCCGAGCGCTCGGCCGCCTCGACCTCCCGTGCGTCAAACCTCTCGGGGTGGTCACCGGCCGCGAAACCCTCGACGGTATGCCGCTCGACGCGTGCCTCGTGACCACGCACCTCCAGTTCTCGCTGCCTTATCGCGCGCTCTACTCCCAGGTCCTGCGACCCGACACGGACGCGAGACTGGTCGACGCCTTGGCTGCGCTCCTCGTCAAGCTGCACCTCGCGGGCTTCTGGTGGGGCGATGTGTCGTTGTCTAACACGCTTTTTCGCCGTGACGCCGGCGCATTCGCGGCATACCTCGTCGATGCTGAGACGGGAGAGTTGCACGCCGAACTCTCCGACGGGCAACGCGAGCACGACCTGGAGATCGCACGGGTCAATATCGCGGGCGAACTCATGGACTTGCAGGCGGGCGGCTATCTCGAAGAGGGCACCGACCCGGTCGGCACGTCGAGCCAAATCGTCGCCCGCTATCGATCGCTGTGGTCCGAGCTCACTGGCGTGGAGCGCTTTGAGACCGGTGACCGCTGGCGCATCGACGAGCGAATCCGGCGGCTCAATGCGCTCGGGTTCGATGTTGACGAGCTTGCAATGTCGACCGACGTCGGCGGCACGACGATCCAGATCCAACCCAAGGTCGTCGACGCTGGTCACCACTCAAGGCGGCTGCTGCGCCTCACCGGCCTCGATGTGGAGGAGAACCAAGCCCGCCGCCTGCTCAACGATCTCGACTCATATCGCGCGGCCCTCGATCGCCTCGGCGACAGCGAAGAGATCGTCGCGCACGACTGGCTGACCCGCGTCTACGAGCCCACGGTCGCTGCGGTCCCCCGCGAGTTCGCCGGCAAGCTCGAGGCGGCTGAAATCTTCCACGAGGTGCTCGAGCACCGGTGGTACATGTCCGAGCGGGCCGGCTATGACATCCCTATCGAGTGGGCGGTTGCCGACTATGTCCACTGGGTTCTGCCGAACAAGCCCGACGAACGCTCCATCCTCGGCGTCGATACCGTCGCGATGCCGGTCCTCGCGTGGGATGACGACGAGGCTGAGCCCCGGCAGACGCGCTAGCCTTGCTCCCGGTATCAACCTGTTCATCAGCTAGGGGGCCACTCATATGACCACACAGCCTGACCCGTTCCATCCGCAGCAAAACCCTGGAGGCGCTCCTCCGCCAGCGTCACCACAGCAGCAGTCGCCATTTGGAGCGCCGCCCGCTCAGCCGGGTTATGGCCAGCCCCCGGGTTATGGCCAGCCGGGTTATGGCCAGCCGGGTTACGGCCAACCACCCCAGCACGGCGCGCCACCGGCATACGGGCAGTCGGGCTACGGCCAGCAGCCCACCTACGGGACCCCTCCACCGGCATACGGGCAGCAGCCCTCCCAGGCGCCCGGGGAAGCCTACGGCTACCCGGCGGCACCCTATGGGTCGGGCCTCGTCCAGCAGCGCACGGACCTCGCGACATGGGGGGAGCGGGTTGTCGCCTATCTCATCGACATGGTCTACCAGGTGCCGGGCATCGTGCTGTATGCCGTCGGCATGGGGATTGCCGCGCCCAACGCTCCTACCACGACCCGCGCGGGCACCGTCATCAACCCGGGCAACCCCGGGATGATGGGGATCGGATTCCTCCTGGTCGGCATCGGCGTCTTGTACATGATGGGAATGGGCATCTACAACCACATCATCAAGCAAGGCAAGACGGGGCAAACCTTCGGCAAGGCGCGACGTGGGCTGCGATTGGTCCACCAAGACACCGGCCAGCTCATCGGCACCGGACAAACGTTCGTCCGTCAGTTGGCCCACATGGTCGATGGCATTGCCTATGTGGGTTACCTCTGGCCATTGTGGGACCCGATGAGGCAGACCTTCGCCGACAAGATCATGAAGACCGTCGTCGTCAAGGAACGTTAACCGCCCGTCGTCAAGCCCGGGCTCCCCGGACTTGACGACCCGGCATACGAGCCGTCGTCAGCGCACGCGATCCTTGTATCGCACCCGCGCTGGCGGCGGCTCAATCATGATCTGACCAAAGAGCACCGCAACAAACAGCGCCAACACCGCGATGTGAACGACGGTGCACCACAGGCAGATTGCACCGATCTTGAAGAGCTCGGCCCACACGAGATAGAGCACCATGGCGAGCCCGACGCTCACATAGGCGAGCCGGAGCCGATCCCAGACCGGGCGCACGTCACGCAGCCGAGCGGGCGTCGCGAGCCACCACATGCCAGCGAAGAAGAGCAGACCGAGCGGTGCGACGGGGATGCCAAAGAGCTTGGACCACTCGCTCTCGGTCACCTTGGCGCAGTTGATCGTCTCGCCTTCGGGGCACGCGAGTGTCGAGCCGCCGCTGAACGCCTCCCACGTGAGGTACGCCGACACGATGAGCCCCAGGATGCACAGCGCCTTGATGAGCTGCGGCAGCCACGGGGGCACTCCGCGTTCGCGCTTCCGGTATGCCGTGCCCCGCTCTGGTGACGTCACTTCAGTGTTGCGGCCGCAGCGACCACACCCGGCGCCGTGCAGACGTTGGCGGGCTGCTGGTTAGTGGCCTTGCAGATCTGCGCGGTGAGCACGTTGGCGGTGCCGTTCACGCCCTTGGCGATGTCGCTCGTGGGGTCAGCCAGGGCGCCCGCGATCTCGGCGTGGGACTTGCCGGCGAGGACCTTGCCGGAGTACGACGCGCCGGACTGGATCGACGTCCCGCCGATGTTGAGCCACGGAATCGCGCCGGGAGAGTCGACATACGGCTTGTTGTTGTACTTCTCGAACAGCGCCTTGTCCTCGCCTTCGAGCGGGTCAAGCTTGGTGAACTGCCCGTTGACCTTCTTGTTGGTCGCCGTCTCAATGCCGGTGAACGACACGTATTGGCTGGTGTAGGTCGCCCCGTGGAAGGACACGGTTGGAGTGTCCGGGTTGACTTCTGGCGCGGGGGCCGAATACGTGGAGTTCAGGTTGTTCCACGTCCCGAAGCGGGACAGCGCGACCACGAGGGGCCACCGCTGGTCAGCGCAGTAGGGGCAGTACTCGGCGCCGATGTAGACGACCCTGGGCTTGCCGTCTTTGGTGATCGCCGGGGCGTCAATGGTCTTGGGCCCGTTAGCGGAGGTGCCCACACCGACCGCGTCGAGCGTCGCGGCTGGCACCGTCGTCAGCTTGGAGAAGGTGGCCTGATCGAGTGCCGTCCCCGTCTGCCCTGAGACGTCCTTGTTGCCGCCCTGCATCGCCACCACGATGAGTCCGACGATGACGAGCAGGATGACCGCAGTCGCGCCCCCAGCGATCATGAGCTTGCTCTTGCGTTCTGCTGCGGCCTGCTCGGCTCGCAATTGAGCTAGCCGAGCATTCTCGGCGCGTGCACTCTTACCCACCTGGCGTACTCCTTAACCGATCTGTCCCGACATGCTAGCGAGGCGACCCGTGCGCAGCGCGCTGGCGGGCAATTTCATACAACGTCACGCCTGCTGCGATCCCTGCGTTGAGTGATTCGACCGTCGACACCATGGGAATCGACACGACCCGATCACAGGTTTCGCGCACGAGGCGCGACAATCCCTTGCCTTCCGACCCGACCACGACAACGAGCGGCTCACCCGCCAGATCCAACTCAGGCAAGTCGACGTCGCCGTCCATGTCGAGCCCGATGACAAAGAAGCCTGCCTTCTGATAACTCTCCAAGGCCCGGGTGAGGTTGCCTGCTTTGGCAACCGGAATTCTGGCCGCTGCGCCCGCAGATGTCTTCCACGCGCTCGCGGTCATGCCGACGGAGCGGCGCTCGGGCACGACGACGCCGTGTCCGCCAAACGCTGCGACCGACCGGATCACGGCGCCCAGGTTGCGCGGGTCGGTGATGCCATCAAGTGCCACGACAAGGGGTATGCCGGGGGCCTCCGGGTCGATGAAGTCCGCCGGGTCGGCATACTCGTAAGCGGGGACCTGGAGCGCGAGTCCCTGATGCACGGCACCATCGGTGAGCCGGTCAAGCTCACCACGTGGGCACTCAAGCACCGGTATGCCGCGCCGCGTCGCCTCGGTGATCGCCTCGCGCACCCGGTCGTCGCTGTCGATGCGGGTGGCGATGTACATCGTCGTGGCGGGAATGTCGGCCCTCAGTGCCTCGACGACGGAGTTGCGACCGGCGACCATTTCGGAGCTTGCCTTGCCGCGACGGGGATTACCGTGTCGAGCAGTTCCGCCCCGCGACGGGCCTGAGCCACGCCCACTCGTGGCGGGTCGGGCAGCGCGCTTGTGGGCCGGATGATTCTCGCGGTCAGCGGCCTTGGGGGTTGGCCCGCGGCCTTCTAGGCCCTTGCGGCGCTGGCCTCCGGAGCCGACGAGGGCACCTTTGCCGCTCTTGCGGACGGCGCCGCGGCGCTGTGAGTTGCCGGGCATGTCAGGCTCCCTGTGCTGAGTCGGCCGGATGGCCCGAGTGGCTCAGGTGACCGCGCATGAGTGACCACCTCGGCCCTGAAGGGGTGTCCTCGATTGAGATCCCCGCTGCGGTGAGTTGATCACGGATTGCGTCCGCCGTGGCAAAGTCACGTCCGGCCCGGGCAGTTTGGCGCGCAACCAACTGGGCTTCAACAAGCGCGGCGAGGGCGTTGCTGGCGCTGGCGCCAGCTGCACTCGTAGACGAATTCCAGTGTGCGGCAAGTGGGTTGATGCCCAGCACGTCCGTCATCGCGACGACCGCACCTGCGAGTTCCCAGGCCTGTTCGTGATCGCCGTCATCGAGCGCAGTGTTGCCGGCTCGCACGGTGTCATGGACCACGGCCAGCGCGCCCGAGACGTTGAGGTCATCGTTCATCGCGGCTGCAAACTCGCCGGGGATGTCCGTCCCGGCGGGTGACACCGGCCGGATCTGATCGACCCGGGTGAGGAAGCCCTCGATACGTTCGAGAGCGGTCTCCGACTCCTGCAACGACCCCGGGTGGTATTCGATCATCGACCGATAGTGCGCGGCCGTGAGGTAGTACCGCACCGCCAGGGGACGCGCGGTCTTGGTCAGCTCGTGGATCTCGAGGGCATTGCCGAGGGACTTGCCCATCTTTTGGCCCTTGACCGTCACCCAGGCGTTGTGGAGCCAGAAGTTCGCGAAATCCAACCCCGCTGCCCGGGACTGCGCCTGCTCGTTTTCGTGGTGG
>JADKAO010000006.1 GCA_016715285.1 Actinomycetales bacterium
CCAGGACATCCTCGACCAGCTTGTCCGCCTGCAGCCGCGACCAACAGCTCGTCGCTCGGCTCCAGTCGAGTCCGACGACCTGCGCATCGTCTGCTCGATTGGAGTGACCGCTTGCGTGAGGATGAACTTCTCTCCAAGGATGGAGGGGAGTTCCAGGGCCTCTTCATCCAAGACCTCAACTGGCTCGCGCCGGACATCAAGCAGACCGTGAGCGTGACCGACGACGACGGACGCGCGGTAAGCGCCCGGAACGTCTGCGCCTCGTCAAGGGGGCCTACGTGTGGGTCTGACGACAAGGCATTGGCTCCGCCCTCGAGGCCGAGCTCGATCGCCTGATCTCGAAGACCACCACGGACCGGTTAGGTTACCTTCGACGGTAGCATGGGACCAAGTTTGGCGATGGCCCGTGCGGCGAGCCAAGGACCGGATCCGTCACCTCGCGGCTGACAAGCCACCGCCACAAGAGAAGGGCGACCCCGACCCCAAGTTCGCGGCCCGCCTCGACATCATCCGTATGCCGTTCGACGTCGTCCTCGACGCCAACGCCGTGCTCGGCAAGGTCCGGAACGCGTTCGACACGGAGGCCCAGAACGAGTCGAAGCGCGCCTCCAGACTGATGGCGAACATGTACGCCGCCGTCGAGAAGGCCTACCCAACCGACGCCGACCCCAAGAAGCGGGATCACGAGATCTCGGTGGCCCTTGCCCGGGTCCTCTTCCTCATGTTCGGCGATGACACCGAGATGTGGCAGACCGACGCCTTCCGGAATGTGATCCAGCACGAGACCCGACCAGACGGCTCCGACCTTGCCCGCGTGCTCAACGAGCTCTTCACCTTCCTTGACACAGCCAAGCCCGACCATGTGCCGCCCGGCTTCGAAGGCCAAGTACCAACCGGCATCTTCAACGAGAAGTTCGCTCCGACCTAGGTAAGGACTTCCGCAGCGCCATCCTCGGGCGTGACCCGTCGACTGGTCCGGCATCAGCCCCGCGCTCTTCGGCTCGATGTTCCAGTCGGTACGCGACGCGGAGACACGACGCGCCCTCGGCGAGCACTACACCTCGGAAGAGAACATCCTCAAGACGCTCGACCCGCTTTTCCTGGACGAGCTCAGGGACGAGTTGGCCGCCGCCCTTGCCCGCGACACCACTCAGAAGAAGGTCAACTCCCTCAACAAGCTCTGGGATCGACTCGGCGCCATCCGCTTCATGGACCCTGCATGCGGATGCGGCAACTTCATCATCGTTGCCTACCGCGAACTGCGAGAGATAGAGCTCGAGGTAATGACCGCCCTGGCCGACCTTAGGGTGGCCCCGGGCAGTTCGACTCTCGATGCTGACTGGACGAGGCTGCTCAAGGTCTCGCTCGACCACTTCTACGGCATAGAGATCGACGAGTGGCCAGCGCGCATCGCCGAGACCGCGATGTTCATGATGGACCGACAGTGCGACCTCAAGCTTCGGGAGCGCTTCGGTCAGGCGCCCGAGCGCCTTCCCATCCAGCGAGAAGCCAAGATTGTGGTGGGCAACGCCCTGCGGCTCGAATGGAGCGACATCCTCGCGGCCAGCGAACACGTAGTAGTGGCTGGGAACCCACCGTTCCTGGGCCACAACAGCCGAACCGCGGAACAATCTTCCGAACTCCGAGATTTGTGGCGCCGCGATGACATCGGGCGCCTTGATTACGTCACCGGGTGGTACGCGAAGTCGCTGGACTACTTCAACGGCGATAAAGGTCGTTGGGCGTTTGTCTCGACCAGCTCGGTGGTTCAAGGTGAACCAGTGCCGGCACTGTTCGGCCCCGTCTTCCGCGGCGGCTGGCGCATTCGATTTGCGCACCAGGTCTTCCCTTGGGAGTCCGAAGCAACTGGGGCCGCAGCTGTCCACTGCGTCATCGTCGGGTTCGATCGCGAACAGGCGCCAGCGCTGTTGGTCCGGTACTCAGCCAACGGGGTTGAGATCTCCAGGGACAGGATCCCCGGCATAAACGCCTATCTGCACGCGGCACCAAACGTCTTGGTGGAGCAGAGACGTCGGCCATTGTCACCCGAACTTGCCCCCTTTGGGTTCGGAAGCCGACCCAACGACGGAGGATCGCTCGTTGTTGAGGCCGCAGATGCACCCGAGGTGAGACAGGACGTCGTCGCGGCGCGCTACCTACGGAAGTATGTGGGCGCGCGCGAACTGCTCCACGGCCAAGACCGTTGGTGCCTTTGGCTCGCCGACGTTGACAAAGCAGACATCGAGCGAAGTCCGGTGCTGCGCGACCGTTTGGCTCGGTGCCGCCAACACCGGCTCAACAGCAAACGTCCTGCGACAAGAGAATGGGCGGACAGGCCCCACCTCTTCGACTTCGACAGCCAGCCGAAGGCCGCTTACGTGTGCGCACCAGGTCTGGTAAGCGAGAAGCGGCCATACTTCTTGGCCACCAGATTCGCCCCGGACGTTATCGCAAGCAACTTGGCGTACACAGCGATCGACCCGGATGGCGTGCTATTCGGCCTAATCTCGAGCTCAATGTTCATCGCATGGCAGCGGGCGGTGGGCGGGCGACTAGAAAGCCGGCTGCGCTTCTCGAACACAGTGGTCTGGAACAACTTCCCAGTGCCGAAGCTGACGAGGTCTCAGCGCGAGGTGATCGCCGCCGCTGGCCAAAGTCTTGCGCGCGCACGTGTCTCGGACACGACCTCGACGCTCGCTGAACAGTACGCTATCGAGCCGCTACCTAAGGCCCTTCGGGACGCGCACGCCCGGCTCGACGAGGTGGTGGACGAAGCACTTGGCTTCGCTGGTCAAACAGCGGATGAACGAGTTGAGCACCTGTTCGCTCTGTTCCAACTCCTACTCGACTCAGAAGGCAAGTTTCAGTGACGATCGATGGCTCTCAGTTCTTCGGACCCTGGGAAGAGGTAGTTGAGACATGGTCCGATTGGTCCGATGCGGTCGACCTCATAGAGCGCGTCGCTGGCAGCGGCCAGCAATTGGCTTGGCGAGGCGTGGCGAACGCCAGCTACTCGCTCCACAGTTCGCTCTACCGCCGTCTTGCCAGCCCGGGCAAACTGCCTGAGGAAAAGGACTTGGTGCGCTTCGAAGAGCGACTGCTTCGCACAGCGAGGGCTGCTTGGCGGTTCGATCAGATGCCTGCCATGGAACTTCTGGCACATGTCCAGCACTTCGGTGGCCCGACGCGCCTCCTAGATGTGACCTTCAGTCCGCTTATCGCACTCTGGTTCGCCGTAGAGGAGCGGCTCGACCCTGATGGTCGGCCTGCAGCGGACACAGATGGGCGACTGATCGCCTTCAACGTCACCGGACGCAGCGTTGAGCTCGATGCTGTGTGGGGAGGCCGCGATCTGCCGTGGGCAACGAAGGACCCTTCCGAGTGGCGACGAGGCCTGCCATACATCTGGCGCCCCCCGAGCTACAACGAGCGGATTCCCGCACAGAACTCAGCCTTCCTCGTGGGTGGCGTCCCCATGTTCGGGGCCGGCGATAACTCCAAGTACTACCGAAAGGGACGCGGCGCGGCTTCGTCACCGGGGTTCTGGAGGATAGCCGAGGTCCGCCAAGCGACGTCGATCAACACTCGGCTCAACACCCTCAAGCGGACCGCGATCGAGGGGGTCACACCAGCCACCTATACGGTCCGCATCACAGCCGCGGCCAAGCGAGAGATCCGACGACGGCTCGAGACCACACACGGTTTGAGTGTGGCTTCCATCTACCCGGACCTCTATGGCTTCGCGACGCGCGGGGCTGTACACCCATAAGTGGTGCGCTAGAAACGCCCGAGGTGCATAACTTCGGGTGATTCTTAGAATCGATGGAGGTTCTTACAAGATTCAGTGCATCTCGACATCAATCTTGAGTGCATCTCGACAGCTGCGCGGGAGTAGAAGGGAACTTACGCTTCATCGGACGAGTTCAATCTTGGCTGCATCTCGACAACAACAGCACTAGAACGGCTGGGCCATGTTGGTGAAACGGCTGTAGTGGCCCTGGAACGCCACGACGATCGTGTCGGTTGGCCCATTCCTGTGCTTGGCGACAATCAAGTCCGCCTCACCAGCCCGCGCTGATTCCTTTTCGTAAGCTTCGTCGCGGTGCAACAGGATCACCATGTCGGCGTCCTGCTCGATCGAGTTGTGGACCGCGATGCCGTTGGCGATGAAGTTGTGCCCGCCGGCCACTGTCGCGTCGAACACTTCCTCGACGCCGTCAGCCTCGACCGACACGACCGAGTCCCAGAGCACGTCGTTCACGGCATACAGCTCGAGTTCGGCCGAATCCAGCACCGCCGCAACGCGACCCAGCCGCTCCCGCGACGGCGCGTGCCGATAGATCGACGACCCGTTGTACGCCACCCCCAAAGCTGACTGGAATTCGCGTGTTGTCATCCCGCGCTCGGACATCACCGTGCGCACGGTGTCCCACACCTGCACCGGCACGGTGTCGACATTCGTGTTGGCAGTGACGTCGCGCACGATCGCGAGCAGCCGCTCCGCCGCCTCGCCGCGCGCGCCGTGGACCCCGATTTCGTGCAAGAAGCGCCGCTGACTGTCTGCCCCTGAAATATCGAGCGCATAACCCGGTCGATAGCCCTGCTTGCGCACCGTCCGCAGCCGCGTCGAGATCCCAAAGCGCAACAACAAGCGCGACAAATCATCGACCAGCCGCCGGGACGTCGAGGCGTAGTACACCCGCCCGCCGCGCCCCTTGCGATGCACCCCCACCGACCCATCGGTGGCCCAAATGTCCCGGATAAACAGCGCGATCTGCCGCTTCGACGCATAAAACAGCCGCTCCGGCACAAACTTCTCGTGACTGCGCAACCCAAACCGACCCAGCTCATCGAGCCACTCGGCGATCGGATTGCGGACACCGCGCGCAAGCCGATACGGCGCCCGCAGCCGCAACGATGTAACCCGCGCCGCGGCATACTCATCGCGCACCGCAACCACCCCGAAGAGCAGCGCCGCCTTCGTCACCGCGCGCAAGTTGGCCTCGTCGACCGACGCATAGCGCAGCGGCTGGCGCCGCACGAAGGACCCGTCGCCGAGCAGGTGCGCGAGCAGCACGACCTGGTCGTCCTCCCATGGCTCGAACCGCTCCGGAGCAGGGGTATGCCGTGGCACCGCCACCCGCGCCCCGGTGCGCAAATCGCCCAGCGCCGTCCACCCCTCATACGTGAGGAAGGGGTGATTTTCGGTGGCGCGGATCTCCTTGCCCGACGCGAGCGTCAGCTTGAAGACCGGCTTCACCCCAGTCGAGAACACGTGGGTGAGGTGCCGCCGCACATAACGCAACGATTCGTCGAGCGACCACACCGGGCACGTCCCGCTCGCCCGCGGCATACAGCTCGCCCATGGTCGCCTCGGCCCCGGTGTCAGCCCGCAAGACCCGCGTCTCAGCCGTCAGGCAGCCCGACTTCACGCAGGTCGGACATCTGGGGGCGCTTGTCGGTGCGCTGCTCGGGCCCACGGTTGAGCTGCGAGATCGCGATGACCGGCACCTCGAGCTCCTTGGCCAGCAGCTTGAGCGCCCGCGAAAACTCCGATACCTCTTGCTGCCGACTCTCGACCCGCTTGCCCGAGGACATCAGCTGCAAATAGTCGATCACCACGAGTTTGAGATTGTTGCGTTGCTTGAGCCGCCGACACTTCGCCCGGATCTCCATGAGCGACATGTTCGGCGAGTCGTCAATAAACAGCGGCGCGTCCGACACCCGCCCCATCGTGGCGGCGAGGCGCTGCCAGTCGTCCTCCCGCATCGTGCCTTTACGCATGTGCTGCAACTGAATTTGTGCCTCAGCCGACAGCAAACGCATCGTGATCTCGGTCTTGCTCATTTCGAGCGAGAACACAACCGACGCCATTTTGTGCTTAATCGCCGCCGTCCGCGCAATATCCAAACCCAGCGTTGAGTTGTGGGTTGGGATCATCGATCGGCCGGCGAGGTAGAGATGGTCGGCCGCCGAGACCTCGATGCACCGCACCGGCACGCTCGCGACCGGCCGCACCGCCTCGACCTTCCACACGAGCGGTCCCAGCGCAACACCAGCAGCTCGAGCCCCATCACGCGGAACGCGCTCAATCACCAGCAGGACATGTCTTGCCAGCAGATCCGCAAGCGCCTCGCTCGTCACGATCCGCGTCTCACCAAACACCCGTACCTGCCACTGGTGTTCGGCGTCGGCGACAATGACCGAACCGTCCGAGAACTCCACCTCAAAGCACAGCCGCCCAGTCATGACCTCCGTCGCGCCAACCACACGCGTCGGGTGACCATCAGCCCCCATCACCAGGTCGCCGACAGACACCTCGCCCATCGTCGTCCACCCCGTCGGCGTTGGTAGGGCGGTATCGAGGGCCAACGCCTTGCCCATTGCCGGTCTCGCGGCGAGCACAATCATCTGCCCGGGATGCAGCCCATTCGTCAGCGCATCCAGATCCGTAAAACCAGTCGGCACACCGGTCATCTCGCCGGATTTGCCGGACGCGACCTCGATCTCGTCGACGGTCATTTCGATAATGTCGCCGAGCCGGTGGTAGTCCTCCCCGCCCCGCTTGTCGGCCACGGCATACACCTCGGCCTGGGCCGCGTTGACGATGTCCTCGACATCGCCGCCGCCCTGCGCATACCCGAGTTGCACAATCTTGGTGCCGGCTTCGACCAGCCGCCGCAGGACCGCGCGCTCGGCCACAATCTGCGCGTAATACCCCGCATTGGCCGCAGTCGGCACCGACGAAATCAACTGATGGAGGTATGCCGTGCCCCCCACCCGGGGCAGCGACCCGCGCTTGGTCAACTCGTCCGACACCGTCACCGCGTCGGCGGGCTCACCACGCCCATACAAATCCAGGACCGCATCAAAAATGATCTCGTGAGCCGGCCGATAAAAGTCGACCCCCCGCAACCCCTCGACGACATCGGCGATGGCGTCCTTGCTCAGCAACATCCCGCCAAGCACCGACTGCTCAGCCGCGACATCCTGGGGTGGCAACCGATCCTCGGGCGGCCCGTCGGACGCATTGGGGAACAACTGCTGGATCGACACCGAGACCTGACCTAACCTTCCCTACGTATGCCACGTGCACGGTTCGACCCTCATGACCCATCACATCAGCGACCTCTGACAAGCCTCCGACATCGCCGAGTCGCCGACCCCTCACGCTATGGCCCCCCGAGTCCCCCCTCAACCAACCCCTGTGGACCGCCGCGTGGACAAGGTGTGGGAAACGCCCGCCACCTTGTGCACAAGGGTGGGGACAAGGTGGGGATACCACCAGGTATTCGCCCGAAAAGTCCGATTCTGCCGCCCACGCGCCCATCCACCGCTGTGGACAACAGAAAGTTTGCGGCGTGTCCTGCAACCGCTTACCCCTCGCGTCCCGCGCACGACGCATCCCCCACGCCCCGTATGCCGTGTCCCCGCGTCCCAGCCCCGCGCCGGGCACGCCGACTCGGTATGCCGTCCCCCCGTCGCAGCGCGCGCCAACCACAACCCGACTCGGTACGCCGTCCCCCCGCCCTAGCCCCGCGCCGGCCTCGCCGACTCGGCATCCCGTCCCCCGTCGCAGCGCGCGCACACCGACTCGGCGCCGTCCCCCGCCCTAGCCCGCTCCGGTCTGCCGCTCGGATGCCGTGTCCCCGCGTCCCAGCCCCCGCCAACCACGCCGACGGCTGTATGCCGTCCCCCCGCCCCAGCCCCACGCCAACCACGCCGACTCGGTATGCCGTCGCTCGCCAGCTGCTTCACCTCACCCGCCGCCCGCCGCTGAGTCATCAGGCTTACGCTTCACCCCATGTGCCGCAACATCCGCCCCCTGCACAACTTCGCGCCGCCCACGACGGCTGATGAGATCGCCGCCGCCGCACTCCAATACGTGCGCAAGATCGCGGGCACGACCGCCCCGAGCCAAGCCAATCGGGCCGCCTTCGACGAGGCCGTCGCCACCATCGCCGCCGCCACCCAGACCCTGCTCGATCAGCTCACGACGACCGCACCGCCCAAGGATCGCGACGTCGAAGCCGCCAAGGCCCGCGCCCGCAACGCCGCCCGCTTCGGCACCGCCTAGCGCCCCGCCCGCCCGATTCGATACCCAGTCAGGAGTCACCCTCCGGCAACCGCTATCAACCCAGCCCCCGCCCGCCGACTCGATACCCAAACACCACCCACACCCCGGCAACCGGTATCGACCGGGCCCGACACCCAACCGGATTCGATACCCACGCACCAGTCACCCCCCAGCAACGGGTATCGACCCAGCGATCCGCCCGCCCCGCCCACCCAGCCCCGCCCGCCCCGCCGCCCGCCCACCCCGCCCCCTCGCAGGAAGCCGCCCCACGCCATGGCCGCCGCACCGCATACCGAGCTCATCGAGGCGATCCGTTCCGAACTCGCCCGGCAGGCCGACCCCACCCGCGCGGTCGGCCAGCAGCGCTACATGAAGTCGACCCTCCCCTACCTCGGCCTCACCTCGCCAATCCTGCGCGCCACCCTGCGCCCGATCCTGCGCGACCCGGCATACGTGATCGACACGCGCCGCGAGTGGGAGGCGACCATCCGCACGCTCTGGGACGACGCCACTCACCGCGAGCACTGGTATGCCGCGCTCGCACTCGCCCGCCTGCGTCGCTACCGCGCCTGGCGAGACCCCGACACCCTCCCGCTGTATCGATACCTCATCACGACTGGTGCCTGGTGGGATGTCGTCGACGACATTGCGACCCACCTCGTCCGGGAGTTGCTCGACGAGGACCCCGAGGTCCTTGCGTTCACCCTCCGCGAATGGGCCACTGACCCCTCCCTCTGGATCCGTCGCACCGCGATCATCGCCCAGGTTGGCCGCCGTGGACGCACCGATGCCGACCTCCTATCCGACGCCATCACACCCAATATCGGGGATCGAGATTTCTTCGCGCGCAAGGCAATCGGGTGGGCGCTGCGTGATTATGCCCGCGCTAACCCCGACTGGGTGCGGGCGTTTGTCGCGCGCCACCCTGACCTGTCCGGCCTCTCCCGCCGCGAAGCCCTCAAACACCTATCGACATGACGCCGCCCGCGCCCGACTCGCCCCCACCGCCACCCGATTCGATACCCCAACACGAGGCACCACCCACCCTCGGGTATCGACCCGGCCAGCGCCCAACCGACAGCGCCCCCCACCGAACCGATTCGATACCCGAATCCCAGTCACCACCCACCCTCGGGTATCGACCCGGCAAGCGCGCCCCGGAGTCGATACCCGAAGACGAGGCACCCCCAACCGAGAGGTATCGACCCGGCAAGAGGGAGACCGCCCCCAAAACAGGCCGCGAGATCCTGCGGCTCGCCGTCCCGGCCTTCCTCGCCCTCGTCGCCGAACCCCTCTACCTGCTCGCCGACTCAGCCATCGTCGGCCACCTCGGCACCGTCCCCCTCGCCGGCCTCGGCGTCGCCGCCTCCGTACTCCTCTCCGCCACAGGCCTTTTCATCTTCCTCGCCTACGCGACCACCTCGAGCGTCGCCCACGCCCTCGGCGCCGGCTCCCGCCCCAAAGCGCTCGCCTACGGTCTCGACGGCCTCTGGCTCTCGGTCGCCATCGGCACCGTCGTGGCCCTGGCAGTCGCATCAGCCGCCGACCCCCTCGCCGCAGCTTTCGGCGCCAGCGACGCGGCCCACGCGCAAGCCGTCACCTACCTGCGGATCTCGGCGATCGGCATACCCGGCATGTTCGTGACCCTCGCCGCCACCGGCACCCTCCGCGGCCTCCTCAACACCCGCACCCCCCTGGTCGCCTCGGTCATTGGACTGTCCGCCAACGTCGCCCTCAACGTCGCCCTCGTCCACGGCCTCCACTGGGGCATCGCCGGCTCCGCCTGGGGCACGACCATCGCCCACACCGGCATCGGCCTCGCCCTCGCGCTCGCGGTTCTCCGCCAAGCCCGCGCAGCCGCCATCCAGCTCTCACCGCACCCGGCCCGCGTCCTCGCAGCCGCACGCGACGGCATACCCCTCGTGATCCGCACCATCGCCCTGCGCGCGGTCCTGCTCCTATCAGTCTGGGCCGCAGCACATTTAGGCGACGCACCCCTCGCTGCACACCAAGTCGTCGCCACTATCTGGAGCGTGCTCGCCTTCGCCGTCGACGCCCTCGCCATCGCTGCCCAGGCAATCGTCGGTCGCGACCTCGGCGCCGGCAACCTCCCCGCCGCCCGCGCCGCGATCCGCACCATGCTCCGCTGGGGCGTCGGCTACGGCATCCTCCTCGGCGGTCTACTCGCCGCCGCCGCCGGCCCGATCGCGTCGATCGTCACCCCCGACCCCGCAGTGCAGCGGTATGCCGTGCCAGCACTTCTCGTCGCGGCCGCCGGGCAGCTCGTGGCCGGCTATGTCTTCGTCGCCGACGGCGTCCTCATGGGCGCAGGTGACTTCCGCTACCTGGCCCGGGCCATGGTCGTCTCGCTCACGGCATACCTGCCGCTGGCCTTCGCAGTGCGCATGCGCGGCGTGTGGGGCGACCCAGGCACCACCCTGGTCGCGCTGTGGTGCGCTTTCCTCGTCTTCATGACCGTGCGCGCACTCACCCTGTGGTGGCGCCTGCGGACCGACACCTGGGCCACGCCAACGACAGGAAGGCCCGCCTAGCCCGCCAGTCCGCCACGACGGCGGAGCTGAGACAGGCTTGGCGGGCTCCTGAGTCCCTGAGTGACTCCTTGAGCGATGCCCCTTAAGCCGAGACGACCTCGAAGGCCACCTTGGCCTGGACCTCGGGGTGCAAGCGCACGAGCGCTTCGTAGGTGCCGATGGTCTTGATGTGCCCAGGAACCTCGATCTTGCGGCGGTCGAGTTCGGGACCGCCCGCAGCCTTGACGGCAGCGGCGATGTCAGCGCCGCTGACCGCACCGAACAGGCGACCACCCTTGCCGGCCTTGGCAGCGACGGTGACAGCCTTGCCTTCAAGGTTGCCCTTGACGGCCTTGGCGTCGTCGAGCGACTTGATCGCGCGGGTCTCGCGGCCCTTGAGGATCGCGTCGACCTGCTTCTGCCCGCCGGCGGTCCAGCCGGTGGCCAGCTTGCGCGGGAACAGGTAGTTGCGGGCGTAGCCGTCCTTGACGACAACAACGTCGCCTGCGGCGCCTAGGCCCGAAACCTCTTGCGTGAGAATGACCTTCATCTCCAGTGCCTCCTAAACAGATCAGCAGGTATGCCGGTCAGCGCGCCGACGACGAGTACGGCAACAGGGCCATCTCGCGGGCGTTCTTGACGGCGTTGGCGATGAGGCGCTGCTCCTGCACCGACACACCGGTGACGCGGCGAGCGCGGATCTTGCCGCGGTCAGAGATGAACTTGCGCAGCAGGGCTGCGTCCTTGTAGTCGATGTTTTCGACCTTGGCCATCTTGAGCGGGTTGGCCTTCTTCTTCGGCTTCCTCGGTGGGGGCTTAGCCATGTGAATGTCTCCTTGAACAGCTGATCAACGTGTCGTGAAGTGTCTGTTGTGAGCGCTGGCTCGGCGTGGTGAGAGCCGATGTCGTTGTCCGGCAAGTGGATTGCGAGACGCGCTCGGATGAGGGACTAGAACGGCGGCTCGTCGTAGGACGGCGCCTGGCCGCCCCAACCACCCTGGCCGCCTTGTGCCGGCCACCGCCACCTGGACCAGCCGGACCGCCGTGGCCACCCTGGCCACCGAAGCCGCCTTGACCGGCATACCCGCCGCCTTGACCGCCTTGGCCTTGGCCCCCCGCTGGGCCGGTCGCCCACGGGTCGGCCTCGGGAGCGGCATACCCGCCGCCTTGACCACCCTGGCCACCAAAGCCGCCGCCGGAGCCCTGGCCGCGCTGCGTGCGCGCCACCTTGGCCGTGGCGTAGCGGAGCGAAGGACCCACCTCGTCGACGTCGAGCTCGACGACGGTGCGCTTCTCGCCTTCTTTGGTCTCGTAGGAGCGGCTCTTGAGCCGCCCGGTCACGATGACCCGGGTGCCACGTTGGAGTGACTCGGCAACGTTTTCGGCGGCGTCGCGCCAGACCGAGCAGCGCATGAAGAGGGTCTCCCCGTCTTTCCATTCGTTGCTCTGACGGTCAAAAGCGCGCGGCGTCGATGCCACGGTGAAGTTGGCGACGGCCGCCCCCGAAGGGGTAAACCGCAGCTCAGGGTCACCGGTGACGTTGCCGACGATGGTGATGACGGTGTCGCCAGCCATGCGATGTCCTCAATTCCCTCGTGTTGTGAGTTGGCCTTGGGGGCTGACCTGGTGGGGTCAGGCGCCCGGGCGCAGCAGCTTGGTGCGCATGACCGACTCGTTGAGGTTGAGCTGACGGTCCAGCTCAAGAGCCGTGGCCGGCTTGGCGGTCATGCGGATGACGGCGTAGATGCCTTCGGACTTCTTCCTGATCTCGTAGGCAAGGCGACGACGGCCCCAGATGTCGACGTTGTCGACACTGCCACCGTCTTTCTTCACGACGGTCAACAACTTGTCGAGTGACGGCGCAACGGTGCGGTCGTCAAGCTCGGGGTCGAGGATGACCATGAGTTCGTACTGACGCATGCGGTGACCCACCTCCTTTGGTCTCGGCGGTCACGGTCTTTCCGTAACAGGAGGGTGTGCATGTGTCTGCCTGCCGACACTCTGCCCGATCCGTGGCTCCGAGGGGCGGAGTTATCCACAGCTACGGTGCAGTCCAGGGTGCGCAAGACGTGCAAACCCTGGGTATGCCGGAGGCTAACCTCCCAAGCATACGCCACGGCGGGCGCGGTGGCGGGCGCGCGCACTTTGCGCGGGTCCCTTTGCATTGCCCCACCCCAGGGGCAGTGCATGCGTTGCCCATCCCCCGGGGCAGTGCAAAGCATGAGGTGCGGGTGCCAACGGCGGCAGTCGAAGGGCACAAACACAGGCTTCGCGGACGCTGAAGGCTGCACCTCTGCCCCTCCATTTGCCAGCGAGTCGGATGGGCACGCCGGGGCGCGGACGGAAGCCGGGGGACGGAGGCCCGGAGGGTGGCGACGCGGTCGTGGGTCGCGCGAGCGCACCCCCCACTGGCCGAGACCGAGAGGGGACGCACGGGTCCCTTTGCATTGCCCCACCCCAGGGGCAGTGCATGCGTTGCCCCACCCGAGGGGCAATACAAAAGCGAGGGACGTGGGCAATCGGCGGGAGTGGAAGGGCACGAACGCACGCTTCGCGGACGCTGAAGGCTGCTTTTGTGCCCTTCCACTCGCCAGCGAGCAGGTTGGGCGCTCCAGCGACGCAGACGGAGGCCGGGGGAAGGGCGGCCGCGCGATGGCCCACCCGAGGGGCAATACAAAGGCGAGGGCCGTGGGCAATCGGCGGGAGTGAAAGGGCACAAACGCACGCTTCGCGGACGCTGAAGGCTGCTTTTGTGCCCTTCCACTCGCCAGCGAGCAGGTTGGGCGCTCAGCGCGCAGCGGACCAGGACGGGGGCCGGGGACCAGGCCAGGACGGCCCAGGCATCGGATCCGTCTCATGGCCCACCGAGGGGCAATCCAAGGCTAGGGCCTGGGCAATCGGCGGGAGTGGAAGGCACGAACACGCACGGACTAAGGTGCTTTGTCCCCTTCCACTCGCCAGCAGCGCGTTTACGACTCGAGAGCGCCGCCAGGGGCTCCCGGCGCCCGGCCCAGCCTCGGTCGGTCTCAGACCACTGCGAGCCGCTCCAGCGCCAGAACCGGCGGCGTTCGCACGCACACGCCGCACTCCCGCGCCGCCGCCCCCCGGCGTCCGTCCCCGCGGCACCCCCAGCGGCAGCCCCAGCGCCACCCCCGGCGGCACTCCCCGCGGCACCCCCAGCGCCACCCCCGGCGGCACTCCCAGCGGCATCCCCCGCGGCAAGGTCACCGGGCGCCGGCGTCTCCTCGGGCGGTCGGCGCCACGCCAGCCTCCAGGTCAGAGCGGCGAGCCACGCCACGGCGACGAGGCGGGCGATCAGGGTCACGGCATACCACCCGGCGGGCAGGCCGCGATCGGCGACAGAGATGCCCGCAAGGTAGAGCCACACACCGCCGAAGTGGAGCGCTTCGGCCCCGGCCCAGAGCAAGTGGTCTCGCCATGACAACCCGACCAGCGCCACGAGTGGCACCAGCCATAACGACGACTGGACCGGGAACGACTTTCCAGTCACCAACACGACGACAACCATGACAAGCGCGACCTCGGCGACACCGGGCCGACGAGGCGCGCCCAGGGCGAGATACGCCCCGACCAGGAGAGCCGCCAACCACCCCGTCACGGCCAGTCCCGACACAACGAAGGTCGGTAACGGCGCCCCGGCCAGATGGGGCAACACCGAGCCTGACCCGAACCCGGCATCGGCATCCCGCCACGCGACAATCGCAGCCACCGCGCCACTCGGGTTGCGCACCGCGACCAGCGCATAAACACTAACCGCAGTCACCGCGGCATAGCCGGCAGTCACAGCCGCAACCCGCGCGCGCCCAGCCCGGATGGAAACCATGACGATCGCTGCGAGGATGAGCAGTGGATAACTCCGCGCCGCGATGGCAAGACCTAAAAGCGCTCCGGCCCAACCGATTCGGGACCTAGACCACGCATAGAGTGCCGCTGCGGCCAGCGCCACGCCCAGGATGTCCGGCGCCACCAACACCGTGAGCGCCACGACAGGTGAGAGCGCAACCTGACTGGCGCGTAACGGCATACGCTGCACTGTCCCAGCTGTCCACCACGTCAGCAGCGCGACGAGAGCCGCCGACAGGACGGCCCAAAAACCGAAGAACAGCCGCGCTTGGTTTTCGGGACCGCCAGCGGGGATCAGCCCACCGGTCAGCGACAGAACCAACGCGGTCAGCGGCGGCTGCGCGGGGATCGGCGCTCCCGCTCCGCCCGCAAGGAAGGCACCGATCCCACGGTCCAGGCCCGCCGAGGCATAGGTTGCCGGGAGATCGGAGAAACACATGTGGAAGAACTGGTCCGGAGTTTGCCACCCCCCCGCGATGCAGTAGCCGCGCTCCCACACTCCCAGCGCCATCGGGATCGTCGACGCGGCCGCGAGCCACGCGCCAACAGGACGCCACCCGCGCGTGCCCGGCCCGGCATACCGTCCCAGGGGCCCGCCGATAACGCGAGATGCGGACGCCGCGACCGGGTCGACCCGAGTGGGCGCGGCGCCGCCTTGGGACACGGGATCACCCACGCGCGCGGTCACACCCGGCAGCGTATGCCGCTCACGCCACGGTCGGACGCGCAGCACGCCGCGGGTATGCCGCGACGGATGCCTCGGCAGGCGTCACCGCAGGCGTCACGGCAGGCGTCACCGCGGATGTCACCGCGGATGCCGCTCACGGCACCGGCGCCGCGGTCGGTTGCCCCGGTGGCGTCACCGGCCGGTTGGCCACCGGCGCTACGGTCGCGCTCGGAGTAACCGTTGATGTCGGCTTGGAGGTCGGTGGCGCCGTCGTGGGGACAGGTGCCGTCGGTCGGGTCGGTTGAGTCGACGGCGCTGGGGGCCGGGTCGGCACCGGATCCTGAGTCGGGACCGGGTCTTGGGTCGGGGCCTGATCCGACGGCGGAGGAGCGGTGATGGGTGCTCGGGTCGGCGCCTTGTCGTCACCGATCCCAACTCGCTTGGGGAAGTCGACGGGCTTCTCCCCATCAAGGGCAGCCTTCATGAAATCCAGCCACATCGACAACGGTGGCCCATTGCTCGCGACCTCCGCTGCCCCTCCGATATTGGTGAGCGGTTCCTCCACCCCGTTGACGTCCTTGAACATCGCCACCGCAGTCGACAGTTGCGGCGTAAAGCCCGCGAACCACACCGACTTACGGTCCTCGGAGGTGCCCGTCTTGCCAGCGGACGGACGGCCAAGACCGCTCGCCCGCGAGGCCGTGCCCCCGGTGCTCGTGACGGTTTCCATCGCGTCGATGGTGTCAGCGGCCACGTCCTTCGAGAAGGCTTCGACCACCTGGGGGGCCATGGTGTAGTCGACGTCGATCGCCGGCGAAGTCACGCGTTTGACGAGATAGGGCGCTGCTCGTCGTCCCTCGGCCGCAATTGAGGCATACGCATTGGCGACGTCGATGACATGCGGAGACGACGTGCCCAGGACATTCGTGATCTCCGTGCCGAGGCCCAACGTGTCAGCGGGCAGCCCAGCCGCCACGGCGGCATCGCGGGTCGCCGTCGGGGTGATCTTCGCGTTCAAGCGGATGTATGCCGTGTTGATCGACGACGCGGTTGCCTTGCGCAGGTCGATGGTGCCGAAAGATTGGTTGGCGTAGTTCTCAAGGCGGGTGATCCCGAGACTGGCGTCCTTCATGGGGCTGCTGCCGTCAAAGGTCGTGTGCGTCGAAATCCCTTGTTGCAGTGCGGCAATGAGCGCAAACGGCTTGAACGTCGACCCTGCTGGGATCGTCGCGTCCGTGGCTGCCGAGAACTGGCGGGCCTGATAGTCGGCGCCACCATACATCGCGACGACGGCTCCGTCCCCGGGGCGGATGGCGACGAGCCCGGCATACACGTTCTCGGCCTTGGTCTTGGGCATGTTCTTGTCGACCGCCGCAACCGCGGCGTCCTGGGCCTTCTTGGAGACCGTCGTCGTGATCCGCAGGCCACCGCGGTCGATGTCTTCGTTGCTGAGTTTGAGCCGGGCGGTGAGCTCCTTGCGGACCGCGACCGCGAGATAGCCGGTCGGCCCAGACAGCGTGCGGGATGGCGCCTTGGCCTGCGTTTCCGGCATGACCGCAGCCGCGCGATCCGCGGCGTTCAACCAGCCTTGCGAGACCATGCCGTCCAGGACATAGGTGACCCGGTTGGTGAGGTTGGTCTTCTGCTTGGCACCTAGAGCGGGGTCGAAGAGCGACGGCGCATTGATGACGCTCGCGAGGACCGCGCCCTCAGCGACCGTGAGCTGGCTGACGTCCTTGTTGAAATAGGCCTTGCTCGCCGTCTGGATGCCGTATGCCCCACGCCCGAAGTAGATCGTGTTGAGGTAACCCTCGAGGATCTGATCCTTGCTCAAGTCACGGTCGATCTTGATCGCGATGATCATCTCGCGGAGCTTGCGGTCCACCGTGCGGTCTTGGGTGAGGAAGTAGTTCTTGACGTATTGCTGGGTGATCGTCGACCCACCACCCTGCACATCCGCACCCTTGAGCGCCTGCCAAATCGACCGCGCGATACCTGACGGCGAGACTCCACTATTGGTGTAGAAATCGCGGTCTTCGGCGGCGATGACGGCCTTCTTGACATGTTCGGGGACTTGGCTCAGTGCGACCGACTCGCGGTTGAGCTCGGCCATGCGGGCCATCTCGGTCTTGCCGTCATCGAAGTAGATGATCGTCGTCTGCGCGTCGGCGAGTTCGTTAGAACCCGGGATCTGCACCGCCGCGAAGGCCACCGCGATCCCCGCGAGACCAAAGAGGAAGAGCCCCCCGAGGATCCAGGGGATACGTCGGAGCCACACCTTGCGCTTCGAACTGCCCTGTGGGCGTCGGCTACGCCGAGTTCGCGTCGGACTGGATGTCGTGCTCACGTGTCTCCCGGGAGGTGCAGGCGGCGCGGCATCCGTCATGGTTGAGCAGGTGCCGCGAGTGGAGCGAGATTTCCAGTATGCGCGGGTATGCCGTGCGCCACCGAATCCAGGCGGCCGGACGAGCGCTAGATCAGCCCGGTCGTGAATCCGATCGAGCCCAAGATCAACGCGACCGACACACCGACCTCCCAACGCTTAGCGGACAAGAACCCTCCGTCGAGGGGCTGCACCGGCACCATCGCGGAAGCCAAGAGCGTCAGGCCACTCATCGCGAGCAGCCGCACGAGCGGCAGCTGGGTTCGCCAGCGCCTGCCGTGACGGTCACGGTGGCAGCGCCACCGCCCGCGCAACCGGCCTACCCCGCGGTCGAACTCTCAGGACAGGAGTGTGGGCGCACGGGCACCGCTCCCTTCGCTGCCGTGGCGGCCGGCAACTCAGTGACGAGTTGTCCCTTCGCGCTCAATGTCCAGAGCACGTTCGTGTCCGGGCCGGCAGGGACGCCAGCGACGTTGGAGGTCTACAGCCCCGTGACATCGAAGATCTACGTCGTGACCTGCACGGGCACCCAACCGGTGATCTGTACTGGCGGGAATAGCGCGCTCATCTACCTTTACGGCGGCACAGCGACCTTCCGTGGCTGTTCGCACCGGCAGGCGCGGCGCTCTCCGCCGGGCCCAGTATGCCGTCATCGTCGGGCTCGTCGGGGGCGGGGGGGGGGGGGGGGGGGGGGGGGGGGGGGGGGCGGCCGTGCTCGGGGGGGCAAAGGTCTCCCCCGGCCCCGGCCACTGCGGTTAGGCCGTCTGAGGACGACCACCGAACGAGATTCCTGACTTCTAGTAGTGAGCTTCCTCGCTCCATCGTGCGGGAAATCGGAGTGCGCCAGGGGTCACCGGTGATGACGTCGGGAACCCACAGCAGGAGGGAAGCAAGGGCAGTCAACACGAGTATTGGGAGGATCGCGGGCAGGGCGACCGCGGTGATGACTGGAAGAAAGAGGTCTCGGGACCATCCCGAGCGCTTCATGATGGCGGCGCCGGTTATGAGCCAGGTCGCTGCTGTGACCAACAGCAGCCTTGGCAACTGGTCCGTGCGCGCGGCCGCCCCAAGCATGAGCGAAAACGCTCCCCCCGAGAGGAGCGAAAGAGCGGCGCAGCCAACCCATCGAATGACGATCGTCGGGATGCCCTCAGGCCCCACCGGATGCCGCTTGCGATACCACCCGACCCACACCGACAACACCGCCAAGATCACCACTGCTACGGGAAGCAGCCAGGGTCGATCAGGATCGACGAGAAGCCAACCTGACAGGAGGGCAAGGACCCCCGCTCCGAGGGGGAAGGCCCTGACAACGGGGCCACTCTCGTAACCTCCAGTACCGGTTGGCGACCCAAGCGCTGTCCGCCAGTAGGCGATCAGAAAGGCCAACGACCCAAGGAGGACGGCAAGCCACCACAACCATCGCCCTGCACCGTCGTCCATCCTCGGTAGGAATGGTGGGACGAACCAGAGCAGCACGAATCCCATCAGCACTGACAGGGCCACGAGAACCAGGACGACGCGCGAGCGCCAGAAGCGGAAGTATCGTGCGGCCGAGACCCCACCCCACAGCAGCGCAGAGCGCAGGAAGGGCACGTGGAACGGGCTGGCTCCCGGGTCTCTGAGCGCCTGCCAAAACACCTCGTCCGCGGTTCGACGGCGCTTCCACCAATCCTCCGGGTCCTGGAAGGTGTCGGCCACCCTACAGAGGTAATCGTGCAAGATCGCTGCCAAGGTGTGCTGGCCGTACGACGCGACCAGGCCCCAGAGCAAGGGCGGCACCGTCGCCAGGTCCGTAATGCCCGCGCTCGAATCCGCGTTTTGCGGGTCGGTAGGCCCAGCGGGGACCTCGACCTCAAGTCCCGCCCCGGAAGGAAGAGTGAACCAGGCCGCATTTCCTATGCGCTCCGCTGCTGCGGCCGGCAGGGTGTACGTGAAGTCGGTGAGGAGTCGAAACTCGCGTTGCGTCTCTACTCTCAACGTCAACCCCGTTGAGCCCGGCTGCCAGTTGGGGATCGTGAACGGCATACCGATCAGGCCGTCTTGCTCTGGTCGGCCTTGAACACCGAGGCCGCGGCAGACTCGGCCGGCCTGAAGGCCCAAACGGAGCGCAGGGCCGACCACCACATCACCAGGAAGAGCCCGATCGTCACCGTCGGGATGCTGACGGTCCTGAGGGTGACGAAATACGAGTGGCTGCGTTGGTCCGCGTGGTCCGGCATGGGTGCAGTCCTTCCGTCGAGCGACGCTCAGTGTGTCGCGATGTATCGGAACGATATATCTGGGTGTACAGTCTCCGCAGGCGATCCGGCATACCCGATGGTTGAGAAGGAGGACGCGATGTCACGGCGAGCAGACCTGCTGGACTTTGCGGTCCTTGGGCTCCTCCACGAGACCCCCATGCACGGCTACGAGTTGCGCAAGCGACTGAACACCGCGCTGGGTGCCTTCCGGGCACTGTCGTATGGCTCGCTCTACCCGTGTCTGCGCGAGCTGCTCGGGAAGGGATGGATCCGCGAGGCCACTGGCGCGGTAGAGGGACCGGCGCGGGGCAGCACCCGGGCTCGGATCGTCTACGAGCTGACGGCTGACGGCAAGGAACGTTTTCAAACGATGGCGGACAAGGCGGGGCCGGCATCGTGGGGAGACGAGGAGTTCGACGTCCACTTCGCGTTCTTCGCTCGGACGCCCACCGAGGTGCGGTTGCGCATCCTCGAAGGACGCCGCTCGCGACTCGAAGAGCGCCTCGCGATCATCCGCGAGGCGTCCGTGCGCAACCGCGAGCGGATGGACAACTACACCGCGGCGCTCCAACGCCACGGTGAGGAGTCGACCGAGCGTGAAGTTCGCTGGCTCGAAGAGCTCATCACCGCTGAACGCAAGATCCGCAGTTAGCGCAAGACCCAGCAGCACCCAGCAGCACCCAGCGCCACACGGCATACCTCCTCATGAGGGCGCGTATGCCGTAACCGCAAAGAGCACAGCACCACCACAACTCAACCCGGCACCTGCCGGGGACAACCAAAAAGCTTGGGCCGCAAGGTAATCCAAGATTCGGATTCAAGGAGAGCACCCACATGGGATCTGTGCGCGTCGCCATCGTCGGCGTCGGCAACTGTGCCAGCTCGCTGGTGCAGGGCGTGGAGTATTACCGCAACGCCGACGCGGCGTCGACGGTCCCGGGCCTGATGCACGTGAAGTTCGGCCCCTATCACGTGTCGGACGTCACGTTCGTCGCGGCGTTTGACGTCGACGACAAGAAGGTCGGCAAGGACCTGTCCGAGGCCATCAACGCCTCGCAAAACAACACCATGAAGATTTGCGACGTGCCGACGCTCGGCATCGAGGTCCAGCGGGGTCACACCCACGACGGGCTCGGCAAGTACTACCGGATGACGATCGACGAGTCGGCCGCCGAGCCGGTCGACATCGTCAAGGCGCTCAAGGAGGCCGAAGCCGACGTGCTCGTGTCCTACCTCCCGGTGGGCTCCGAAGAGGCCGACAAGTTCTACGCCCAGTGCGCGATCGACGCTGGCGTGGCCTTCGTCAACGCGCTCCCGGTCTTCATCGCGAGCGACCCCGAGTGGGCCGCGAAGTTCGAGGCTGCCGGCGTGCCGATCATCGGTGACGACATCAAGAGCCAGGTCGGCGCGACGATCACCCACCGCGTCATGGCCAAGCTGTTCGAAGACCGCGGCGTGCAGCTGGACCGCACCTACCAGCTCAACGTCGGCGGCAACATGGACTTCAAGAACATGCTCGAGCGTGAGCGCCTGGAGTCCAAGAAGATCTCCAAGACCCAGTCCGTGACGTCCAACCTCACCGGTGCGCTCGCGGGCAAGACCGACGACCGCAACGTCCACATCGGCCCGTCCGACTATGTCGCATGGCTCGATGACCGCAAGTGGGCCTACGTGCGCCTCGAGGGTCGCGCTTTCGGTGACGCCCCGCTCAACCTGGAGTACAAGCTCGAGGTCTGGGACTCGCCCAACTCTGCCGGCATCATCATCGACGCCATCCGCGCGGCGAAGATCGCGATGGACCGCGGCATCGGTGGCCCGCTCATCTCGGCGTCGTCGTACCTCATGAAGTCCCCGCCGGTTCAGCGCGAGGACAACGAGGGCCGCGCGAAGCTTGAGGCCTTCATCGCGGGGACCGAAGAGCGCTAGCGAGGAGTGAGCGAGGAACGAGCGAGCCCCGCAGGAAGCGCTCAATCCAGCTCAGTGCGCTGACATCTGAGCGCTGACGAGGAGTGAGCGAGGAACGAGCGAGCCCCGCAGGAAGCGCTCAATCAAACTCAGTGCCGTAAAGAGGCGTGAGCGAGCCCCGCAGGAAGCGCTCAATCACGCTCAGAACGATAAGCCTCACAACAGCACAAGCACGAGGTATGCCGTCCGCTCACCGAGCGGACGGCATACCTGCGTTTGAGGGTCTGTTGTTTGAGTGCCTGAAGGGCCCGGCGCCTATGGCCAACTGCCGTTGTCCGTCGCTTGCTCGCCGGTGGTCGAGTTCGTACACGTCGCCGTGAGTGTGCCGGTCTCGCCGTAGAAGGTGGAGCCGACCACGGTCGTGTTGGTCGTGAAGTCTTCGGTGCCCAAGACCTCACCGACTGAGGTCTTGACGGTGCACCGCATGGTGGCGGCGTCCCAGTTGGCCGAGGCGAGTTGGACATACCGGCACGTCTTGCCTGCCGGGCAGACGTAGGCACTCCCGGTCATCGGGGTGCAGTCCGGTCCCACACAGGTCTGGGACGACGGGGTCAAGGTGATCGTGGCCGGCACCTTCGCGGGCGTGCGGTAGTTCGCCGAGGCCGTCGCCGTGCCCGCGGCCGTAACCGGTTTGCCCTTGTCGTCGAGCGAGGACGTCGTCACGGTGACCGAGAGCGGGGTGTCGTATGGGACGTTGTTGATCGTGCAGCCCGTGTTGCTCGCCTCGACGGCACACGTGCCGCCAGTGCTGGTCACAGCCACCCCAACCGCACGCCCGTTCTCTCTGATCTGCCACGTGAAGGTCACGTCATAGGTCGACCCCTGCTTCTTCGGCGTCACCTGGCCCATGACGACGGGCAAGGTCGGACCGAACGGCTGGAATGCGGAACTCGCGGCTGACCATTCAGAACACGTGCCGGCATCCGTGCATCCGCGGATGGAGAGCGTCTGGACAACGATGCTGTCGAGCACCAGCGTGCCGCTGAACGAGCAGTCCCCCGAGCACGACTCGGAGCCACTCTTGCCCGCTGAGGTCCGCCATTCGACGGTGGTCCACCGGCTAGCCCGCGAGCGACCCAGACTCCATGACGCCGCCACGTCCATGTTGGCGGCCGGGGTGTCGACCGCGGGCGGACGTGGTTGGTCTGGGCTGCCGACCAGCCGCACCCGATCCGAGAGAGGACTCGGCGGCGAATCCTTGCCACCGCCGTTCGTCGCGATGACGTAATACTGCACTTCGCTGCCGTCGTAGACCAACGAGTCCGATACTGAATTGGATTGTCCAGCAGAGACATTGCCGATGAGAGTGGTGCTGCCACCCACGATCTGGCGCCACACGGCATACCCGACGATGGGTGGCCCGTTGGGGTTGGTGTCGGGCCAGCTCACCCGGAGCAGCCCGACATCGTCACCAGGAGTGGGGGTCGGCGGCACCACGCTTGGTTTGCCGACTGGGTCAGGCGTGCCGACCGACTGAGCTCGCACCGCCGGACCCAACGGTCCCCAGCCCGCGTCGTTGTGCGCCTGCACCCGGTATTCGTATTGGTCGTTGTTGACCAGTCCGGAAACCGTTGTAGCCGTGCTGCCGCCGGCAGTATCGAAGGCTCCGCCGCCGGACCCCGCGCTCAGCGACACCACTTGGACGCGATAGATGTCGATCCGGCTGCCGTCGTTGACCGGCGGGATCCACGACACTCCCATCGACCGGTCCCCCGGCGAAGTCCCCGTGATCGTCACTGCCTCAGGTGTCCGGTCGGGGATGGCGTCCGGCGACGGTCCGCCTGGATCCGACCAGTCCGCGGCATTCCGTGCCCGCACCGTGAATCGGTAGGCCACACCGTTGGTCAAGCCGCCCACCGTGCACGGCGATGCGCTGCAGCGTTGGGCCCCGCCAGCCCAGCCAACTTCGTACTCGAGCACGGGGAGGCCGCCGTCATAGCTGGGCGGGAGCCACGACACCCGCGCCGTGCCACCGAGGATCCGGTCGGCGACGGCATCGACCGATTGCGGTGGGTTCGGCCGCGAGAGCACCGTCACCGTGACCGTGCCGGTCGCGACGCGGTCGGGACCATCGGAGACCTCGACCGCCAACACGACCGCACCGGTTGCGTCTCGACTCGCCGTGACGTCGAGCAGACAATGCCTCGGCGCGCCGCTCACACCCGCGCCGGACCCCCCGGAGACCCGCACTCCGGTGATCTCACAATGGAGCGAACCAAACGGACTGTCGAGATATTGCGCCATGTTGACCGTCTGGGTTTGCCCGGCAATGAGTCCCTCGACGCGGGCGGGCCGCACGACCGCAGGCGGCGGAGGTGGCGGCGCATCCGGTGCTGCGGCAGCAGCGGGATTCACGCGCAAACTGATGACCCGCACCTGGAGCGGGAATTTCTGGTCCTGCCCCTCCACACCGATGGATGCCGTGCCGCGCGTGCCGTGGACCGCGTCCGCAGCCGCGACGAGTTCGACTTGACGCCCACCCGTGCCCTTACGGGTCAGAGAGACCTTGTCGGCCGCCTGGTCCCACTCGGCACGATAAGTCACCGAGTTGGGGTCGAGCCCTTCAGGGAACCACGCCGAACACAACCGCGGGATGTCCACGAGCCGCGGCTGCCCCTCGGCGATGACAGTGACCTCCCATTGCGGACAGCGCAGGAGCGGCCGCAGAGGCCCCACCTGCACCGGCACGACGACGTATGCCGTCCGCGGCGCCACATCGTCGGGCCCAGTCGAGTCCGTGACTTCGAGCATGATCGCCGCCGGACCGAGATATCCACCGGACGCGGTCAACGAGAGCTCGGTCGGGCTCGTCACGGTGACGGTGAGCAATCCAGCCGGTGAGGCTGAGACCGTGTCGGGTGTGGTGACACTGACGGCACGATTGCGCGGATCGGCAACGTAGTCGCCGAGCCTGATCGACAGGGTGGCGTTTTGGTCCATGACGACGGTCTTGCCAGGCACGGCATACGGGAGGTCGCTGCCGTTGGCCGGCACGTAGATCACCGCCATCGCGCGGCCACCATCGCCGTCTTCGACGATGTAGGGGACGGCCCGGGGGTAGTCGGCGAAGGTGACCCGGACGCCGTCGCGCTCGATGGTCGCGCCGTCGCCGACCTCGATGACCTTGAGCGCGGAGCGTTCGGTCTCGAGGTCCTTGTCGTTGCCGAGGACATCGACGAGCACTGAGGTCGGGGCTGGCGCGCCGGGCTCTCCGGCTGCTCCCGGCGCCCCGGGACCTGCGGGCGCGCCGTCAACCCCGGCAGCCCCGGCAGCAGCAATATCCACCCGCGCGACATCGTCGACCGCAACGGGGGGGTTGTTGTAGTTCTTGTTGCCCCGCACCGTGATTGTCGCGCGTGACGGGTCGAACAAACCGCCAGTGATCCCATAGACCAGCACCGATGGCTGACCCTCGTCAGGGACCTTGACCTTGAAACTCGTGTCGCCCTCTCGCACGAACGCCGCCACCGCTGCCGGGTCATTGATCAGCGCCGGATCTTCCACTGTCACATCGGAATTGCGGGGGATGAGGTCGTTGGCGATGGCATCGATAGTGACCGTCCGACCGGGCGCCGCCACGATGTCATCGGGGACCGCCACGGGCGGCTGGGGTGCACCCGGTTGCACGACACCAAGCCGCACGAGGCCTTCACCACTCTTGCCGAACCGGTCGGTCACGGCATACCGGAGCACTTCGGTGCCCGAGGAGGTGGGATAGGCCTCGTATCGAATGGTGCTGCCACCGAAACCAGTCACCCGTCCGAGGCGGAGGTTGACCGGCCCACCCGCCTCACCGACGATTCCCGACACGTAGGTGAGATCCCCGTCAGGGTCGATGCCGCTCGTGGGCACCGTGAGCGTGAGCGCCTCGCCCGCGGTCACCGAGGCCGCGAAACTCCGGGCCGTGGGTGGCTGGTTGGGGGTCTGCGGGGTCGGCAACGGCTTCACCGTCACCGTTACGCGGCCCGTCACCGACCGCTCGGGCATCCCTTCGGGGTATGCCGCGTACTCCAACGTGGCGACCGTGTCGGCGGTGATCGCCGCGGGATCAGGTCGATAACGCAGGACTTGGCCGCTCGGATAGACCTGACCTTTGCCCGCGACGACCTTGACCGTGCTGGGGGTCAGTTTGAGCGGGACACCGTCGGCCATCGAGTCGTTGTCGAGCACGGGGATGCTCACGACGTCGCCCCATCGGACCACTGCCTGGTCGTCGACGACATTGGGCATGACCGCTGCGGGCGGCGCGGCCTTCTGGACAACCGAGACTTCACCGGCGGCGGTGCGGGTGCCGTCCGAGATGGTGTAGACCACGACCCCGCGGCGTTCGGTGGCGCCCGCGGTCAGCGGGGCGGTTGACTGCACCCGCAGCCAGCGGCCTTGGATGACCCACGCACGGACCCACGACTCGGTCGTGACGACTGATTGGATGACGAGCACATCCGAGCGCGGGCTGTAGTCGTTGACGAGCACGTCGGTGACCGCCGGAGCCTGGTCCCGCACGGTGACGGCATCCGGCGCCGCAACCGGAGGAGCGTCATCGGTCGGCGGCGGCAGGATGTCGACCCGGAACCGGCCCGCACCGACCCCGGAGCCCACTTGCGCGGCATACGTCAGGAGGTGGCTTCCGGGGGCTGCGCCGGTGACGGTGACGACACCGGTCTCGAGGTTGGTGTCGATCATGAGGCCGGTCGGGCCACGGACATCCGCAGCGAGACGCATCCGCGCGGTTGGGTCGGACGGATCAGCCCCGGGGATGTCATTGCCGAGCGGCTGCACTTGGACGGGCTTGCCGACGACTGCGCGGACGACGTCCGCTTGGGCCACGGGCGCGACCGCCCGGTCGGTGTCGTCGAGGACCGTCACCGTCACCTTGGCTTCGGTGCGTCCGCCCCGGCCGTCGTCGACGCGGTACTTGACATCGAACAGCCCCTTCTGGTTGGGGGCGGTGATCGCCAGCGCGCCGGCGCCATCCACCGACGAGGACGGGTCGAGCGCCTCCACGACGACCGGGTCGCTCTCGGCGTCCCGCCAGTCGGCAAGGACGCCAACAGACACGTGACCACCGGCGACTACCGGGGTCTTGGTGCTCGTGATGACGGCTTGACCTTGCCGGACGTAGGGCGCGGTGTTGACCGAGTCGTCAACAATGGTCACCGTGACGAGCGCGGTGGAGCGACCCTCTGGGCCGGCATTGCCATTGTTGACGCCATAGCTGAACCGCACGACATTGGCAGCTGGCTTGTCTGGCACCGAAATAGACACCGTCTGGCCGTCCACCGAGGGGCTGACGAGGATGCCCGGCACATCCGGGGTCGTGACGTCGCCGGGTGCGATCGCGAGCACGGCGCCGAGGCTGTCCGTGTCGTTGTCGAGGACGTGGAGCGTTGACGTGCGGCCGGGCCGCACGACGAGGTCGTCGGGCTTGGCCTCCGGCGGCTTCTTGACGACCTGGTCGTCGAGTTGGTTGGGGTCGGGCTTGGTGTTGTCATTGCCCGATCGCGGCGGCGGGATGACCGAAGTCCAGTCGTCGATCTTGACCGGCTTGTCGGAGTCGACGTCGAAGACCGCACCACTGTCGAGGTCGTTGAGCACGATGAGGCCACGGTTGACCCGCAGCCGCACGCCGTCGACGCGAGCGCCGGTGCCACGGGTGTCGAGCGCGACGGCGTCGACCGCCGCGTCGGTGCACGATCGGCCGTAATACGTCTGGCCCTCACTGGCCCACGCCGAATGCACGCACCGTCCGAGCCGCACTGGCGCGGCTGGGATGAGGGTCGCTGACGCGGCGGCGCCCGGCAGGACAACGTCGCCGCCAGGAGGGAGGTCACCGCGCAGGACCATGGGTGAGGCCGCGCGGTCGGCGATCGCGACCGTGTCCGCGTCGGGTCCAGGCTGCTGCACCACTGCGGAGTATGCCGTGCCCTTTGCCCCGCCCCCAGCCCGAGCCGGGCGGTGACATCGACCGGGGCCGACAGGCCGTCGGCGCGAACGAGGCCAGTCGACGGATCGAAGATGACCCAGCGGTCACCGACGACGGTGAGTTGGGCCGAGCTGGCGGTGAACCCGAGCTCGCGGACGTTCGCGTCGGCGAAGCCGCCCGTCGGCAGGGGCGAGACCACGGCCAGTTGCCCGGAGGAGGCGGACACGGCATACACCGTGCCGTCGACCGACACCGCGACCGTGGCCCCGGCGCCGATGGTGGCCACCGGAGGCGGCGGTGCTGGCGAGCTTGTCGAGGGTGGTGACACCGGTGGCGGAGTCGACGCGTTGGACGCGGAGTTTGCCGGTGGCGGGGTCGATCGTCGCGATGGTGCCGCCGCGCACGTCGATGGTGCCAGGGCACACCACCCGGCTGACCCAGGACTGGCGTCGGCAAGGCCGGGCAGACCGACGACTCCTGCAGGATGCCGGTGCGGACGTTGATTGGCGTTGCCTGGTTGGTCGCCTTGACAATGCCGACGACCGCCGCACCGTCCTGGACGATGTCGAGACCGGTGTTGTCGGGGGAGGTCGCGGCGACCGCGGCGTCGAGCTGACCTGCAGGTTTGTTGATCCGACCGAACCGTGACTGCGCGGAGGTGGTGACCCAGACGCCGCCGTCGTTGAGTTCGGCTTTGCGGAGAGTCTCGCCTTCGGCCCGCGTGGCGAGCCAGGTCAGCAAGAGCGCGAGGATGACCAGGAGGACGGTCGAGGTGATGCCGACTCGTCGGGAGCGCAGCCCGATCATGTGACCCCCCCTGGTGACCGACGGGGCAGCCGGAGGGTGGGAGCGAGGCGGCGAGCGAGGCGGCGAGCGCGCACAGCCTGGGCGGCAAGGTCAGCGCGGGCGGCGGCGGCCCGAAGCCGGTCGGTGTGAGGCCGCTGGCGGCGCAACGACCGCAGCGACCAGGCGGCGCGAATCCGGTCGCGGCGCCGGCCGGTCGCGCGCAGCGCCGCGATGGCGGCGTCGCTCGCGGCCCAGCCTGCTCTGGTCTCGTCGACGCCCGGGAGGGTGCGACCGAAGACTCGGGCGTCGGTGGCGCGGGCGAGGCCCAAAGTCTGGCGCGCCCGGTCCCGTAGCGCCAAGCCCGGCCAGGGCGGTCTGGAGGGCGCGCGCTTGAGCTGGCCGAGTCCCGTTGGGCGGCAAGCTGATTCGGCGGTCACGCGCGACGTCGACCAATTCCGACCAGGCCCCAGCTGCCTGATCAGCCGTCGACCCGGACGTGCGCCGACGCGACCGGCGACGGCGCTTGAGCACCGACACCGCGGCATACCAAAGGCCGAGGGCGACCAGGGTGGGCCGAGACGGCTGATGACCCATCGCACCCAATCGGGCCAGTGTGCTGGGGTCGAAGACCGACGGCCGGCGGTCGCTCGAGCGGTTGCCGCCTGCGTTCTGGACCTGGTCGGGGCCTTGGAGGATGCTCGGCGGGTTATTGGCCGCGGGGGGCGGCACGACGGCGCCGGTCTTCTTCTCCTCGGTGCGTTGATCCTGCTGGCTGGGCTTCTTGCTACGGTCGGGCACGAGCTGCGTCGGGAGGATGTCTTGCCATCCGCCGTCGGCGCGCTGCACCTGCACCCACGCGCGCACGTCCTGCCCTTTGATGACGCCCGACGCCTCGGGGAACGCGCCCAGCACCACCGCGCCGGCACCCCACGCGGGCCGACATGAGGGCGAGCGTCGCGGCATACTGCTCGTCGTTGCCGGCGAGCTGCGGCGCCTTGACGAAGCGGGTCACCCGGGCGAGCGAATGCCCGGGCAGGAAGGCGTTCTGGAAGTCGTTGGGCGGGCCGCCGTCGGTGTAGGCACCAGTGCCGCGCAGCACCGCGGCGATCGCGAGGACCTTGCGCCACGGATCGCTCTCGCGGCCGGCCCACTGATCGATGCGCGCGTCCATGAACGCCAGGGATTGTGTGTCACTGGGGGCCGTCGCGAGGGCAAGTTGCGCGGGGAGTTCGCTATCAACCCTGGGCAGGTATGCCGTGAACTCGTAGGAGTCTCCCGGCAGCAGTTGGCTCGGCAGGATTCCGGAGCTGGTCGCGACGTTGAACCGCAACTCGTCGTGCAGACCCTGGGCTCGCGGCCCTGCGAAGCGGATTTCGCTGACGAGCCCGGCCGTCGGGAGCCAGACGTCCTGCCAGCCTCCCTCGGGGATCGTGACCGTCACCGGGACCGGCGTCGAGGCATCGGCTGCCGGGGTGACGCCGAGTTGCTGGCCGACCCGTCTGGCACCCGCGCCTGAGCCACCCGCGGCATCTGCAGCGCCGCCCGCGGACCCGGTCCCGATGACGCCTGTAGCGGCGACACTGCCTGGCCTGCGGACGCTGCGGACGCGTGTCGGGGTGGGGGCACCAGCGCCCCACACCGCCCCGTCGTAGGTGTCGAGGGTGGCGATCCGCACCGGCGTGCCCGCTGGCAGTCCACTGACGTTGAGCAGCGGGCGGTCGAAGAGCGCTGCCGGGTTGGGTTCGGTGAACCGGCGGTACCCCGCGAGTGGGCTCGGGAACTGGGTCACGTCAAACGGTGGCTCAAGCGTGGTGCGCCAGACCGTGCGCGCCGAGGACTCGGCACCCGGCAGCCGAGGCCCGAGGACGAGTGCACCCCCGAGCGCCAGGCCGAGGAGGATCGCCGCTGTGACTGCTCGGGTGGTACGCCCTGCCCCGCTCTGGAGTGCGGGGCGACCGCGGGCTGCGCGGGCGGCGGCATACCCGATGGCCACGAGCGCGAAGACGCCACCGTGGAGGAGCAGTGAGGCGGGGGCCATCGTGCCGAGGAGGATCGCGAGGACAAGCAGCGCCAGGGGCACGACGAGGGCTCGGATCGCCCCGGGCCAGCGGCGGGCCACCCCGTATGCCGTCGCGCCGCCGACCAGAGCAAAGGCCCACGGCAGGGCCGTCAGCGGACCACCCGGGTCCACGGGCGGCAGGGTCGTGAGCAGGTCTTTCCAACCGGTAACGGCGGTGCGAGCGATGGTCGCAACGCCGCGAGTCGAGGCTCCTTCTCCGGACGCGATGGGGGGCGCCGACAAGGAGATACGTGACGACCACAGCAACCGCTGCGAACATTCCGGGAGCCGGAACGCGGCGGTGACATGGGCGATCGCGAGGCCAAGGACGAGCCCGAGAAGCGCGATAGCGAGCCAGCCCCCAGCCGAAATACGTGGTGCGGAAGCCGACGAGCGCGAGCGCGACGAGTGCTCCGCAACCCGCGAGGTCGACGAGCTGATCTCGGGTCGGCCTAAGCCGTCGGGACAGCGGCATGGCCTTCGAGCGTGACTGGTGCCCGACTGGCGGCGCGTCGGCCCGCCCGGGTCTGGGCCAGCGGCGGGGTTGCGGCGGTCACGCCGCGACCCCAGCCGCCAGCGCTGGACGCAGGCTCCGCAGCGCGTCGATCGTGAGCACGGTGAGGGCGCCGGCGCGCCGCACCGACCGGGTCGCGGTGGGGTCCACGACGATAACGACGAACCTCACTTCGGGACCGAAATGCGAGGTCGCCCGCTGGATGTCGCGGAAGTCGCGGAACGGCCCGGTCGCGACGAAACACACGGACGTGTCGGGGCGAGGCGGCAGCGGTGGCGACCATGGCCGACATGTCGTATGCCGTGGCCTCCACCCGGAGAGAGGGTGTCAAGCGTGCGATGCGGGGTGGCCTTGGAGGTGGCGTGTGGGCCGCAGACAACAGTGGTGTCCTGGTCGTCGCGGAAACACCGCAACGCAATCGACCCGGCGACCGAGAGGGCGGTCTCGAGGTCACGGACTTCGGGGAGTGCACCGCCGGCGATGGGCACCGTGCGGCCAGCCGTCAGCTCGCCGACGGCTTCGGCGCCGCCGCGGTAGGAGCCCGCGTCGGGGTCCACGACGACGCAGACGTGGGAGCGTCGGGTGTCGAGGAACTGCCGCACGAGCAGGCGACCGGCCTTGGCCGAGGACCGCCAGTGGATGTAGCGGCGGTCGTCACCCGGCTGGTAGTCACGCAACGCGTGGAAGGCGAGGTCGGACATCGACTGGTCTTCGGTGACCGAGCCTTCGAGGTCGCGCAGGAGTCCCGCGCCGAGGCTGTCGAGGGCGACCGTGCGGGGGTGGACGAAGAGTTCGGTGACCTCGGTCCAGAGCACGGTGCGGCGCACCAGCCCGAACGGGTCGCCCTGCACCGTGCGCGCCGGCCCGACCGGGATGACGCCGCGGCGGTGGGTGGGCACGACGAAGAGTTCCTCGTGTTCGGTGCCGGAGCCAGGGGAGGCAGGACGAAGCGCGCGGCACTCTGCCCGACCGGCAGTTCGACCACCATGGGGAGCATCGGGACCTTGCCGATGTTGCCCACGATGACGCGACCGGTGGCTGGGTCGCCGACGATGACGCGGTCGGGGTTGACCTCGGCGTCGATGGTGACGCGGGTGCGGCCCACCGCCAGGATGATGCAGGCCGCGAGGAGGACAAACGCAGCAGCGGCGAGCATCGTTAGTTCGGCCCAGCCATAGCGCGCACCGACCCACCAGGCGACCAGCCCGCCGACCAGGACCGACCACCCGAGCGGAGCCACCCATCCCACGCGGGCGCGCAGGGGGCGACTCAGTCGCGCCGCCAGACGCGCACCTGCCGCCAAAGCCTCCGGAAATGTGAGTACCCCTGTGTGAGTGCCGCGATCTGGGAGCTCATCGACCTGGGAGCTCATCGATAGGGGCACCTGCTCTGGGCGGCATCCTAATGCGGCGCCGTCACATCACTCACCTCGGGCAGCAG
Organism: Actinomycetales bacterium; assembly: GCA_016715285.1. Lineage (GTDB taxonomy): Bacteria > Actinomycetota > Actinomycetes > Actinomycetales > Dermatophilaceae > Phosphoribacter > Phosphoribacter thorii. The sequence continues at coordinate 32,453 of JADKAO010000006.1, forward strand.
GCAGCCGACAGCGCTGGCCCCCAAGCGGCACGCGGCGGCGGTGCCGAGCGACGAACCGGTAGACCAGCGCCGCCACAGTCCGGATTCCGGACCTGTAGGGCACGACCGGCGGGAGCGTACCGACCCGTCGCGAGAAGGACCTGAGAGACCGCGGCTGCTCCTGTGGCTGAGGCCGCATCCGATCCCACCCATTGCACGGCGCTGGCGCAGTCGTGCTCCTTGAGACCCCACGTGGCGAGGTCCGCGGTCTGGTATGGGAGGTAGCGCACGGCAGCGCCGGTATGCCGCGAGGCCCAGGTGACGCACGCCTGGCACAGGCCACAGTCGCCGTCGAAAATGAGGGTGCCGCCGATCGGTGCACGACGGAGTCGGCGCGTGCTGGTTGCGGAGCTCACGGTGGGCCGCTCAGGTGGATGGTAACTGCGGATGGCGGGGTGGAACGGTGGTGCTCCGCCTGCGCGACCTGACGGCGGAAGCGCTCGAAGATGGCGACGAGAACGAGAAGAGCCCCCACCGTCCAGAGGCTAGCGATGTTTCCGCTGACAACATCGAGCATCGCGAGAAACGCACCGAGGTTAGCCACCGTGCATCGCGACGGCACCGACGAAACCTCGCCATCTGCGGGTGGGCGACCGCAGGGTCGAGACGGTCATCGCAGCCATCACGCCGTGACCGAAACAGACGACCAGTCGCCCAGTGACGAACCCACCGAAGGCGTACCACGGGATCGCCGCGTAGGTGGAGTTCGCGGCGATCTGGACGCCAACCCACACGACTTCGCCGAGCCCGAAACTGATTCCCAACGCCATCGCCACCCAGAGCGCGTCCCGATCGTCGAGGATGGCGCTCGGACCCGACGCGCGAGGAGCGGGCGACCTTGATCGCCTCCTCGGTGATCGGCGCCGTCACGAGGGCGATGGCAAGGACCACACGGGCGTCCAGGCCGTGAGCGCTCTGCCGACACCGGCCACGTTTGTGACGATCAGCCCAATGGGCCCCTTGACGAACACATTGACGATCGCGCTGGAGAACAGGCCCACCACGATGAGCGGGAGATACCGATTGGCGCGACCGCCGAGTCGGAGGAACCATCCCCACAGCAGCGCCGCGACCACGGTCGTGAAGACCAGCGCCGGGACAATGGTCGGTATCGACCGCATGTCAGGTCCCGTCAGCTTCCGTCAGGTGCTGTTGGGTTCACATGGCTTGACCGCTCGCTGTCGAGCGCGCGCACGAATGCCCCTTCGTCCTGCGGCGTCACGCCATACCGTCGACCACCGGCATCGATGAGCAGGATTCCGGTTGCCGCACTCGAGGCGAACATCGTGACCTTGCCAACCTCGACATAGCGGACGGTGCCAAAAGCCAAGCCAGGCAACCGAACACTCGCCCATAGCGTGGGGCTCAGGTCGCGTCGGTCGATCGACCGGATGTCGGCGAGCGGGATCCGGGCCCGCAGCGGACCAAACCGCAGCACCAGGTCCGTCGCAGTCAGGTCATACCGAAGGTCCTCCAGAAGAGCAGACCTCCAAGTCCGATCAACGACACCGCCGCGCCAGTCACCAGCGCGATCACACCGTCCGTGGACGGCATACCGAGTCCGAGCGCCACGAAACCCAGCCCAAATGCGGCCGTGACGGCGAAGGAGACCCGGCCCACCGAGTCTCGCGCCCTGAAACTCACCATCGCGTCACCGCCGGGGCCCGACCCTCACGGCCACTCATGCCGACCCTCATGCCGACCTCCTCACGAGTGCACCCGACGACTCGGGCAAAGGCGACGCGTCGGCAGCAGAACGGGCGGAGGGGGATCGCCGCAGCCGGGAGGTCAACACCACCAATCCGGCGGTGGTTTCGTCCAGGGGCCAGAGGTAGAGGACCAGCGCTCCGAACATAGCGAAGGCGAAGCTCCACAGCCCCATCATGGCGCCGATACCAGCGTGCAGCAGGATGCCGGAGAGCAGGAGGTAAGGCCGCACCGGTCGACGAGCGACGAGCCCCAAGACGAGCGCGAACTCAATGACCAGTGGGACCCACGTGAGCAGCAGGACGCCTAGCGACGACATCAGGACTGGGTGCAGGACCGGCTGCAACCACGCCGGGGCACCGAACAGCGGATCGCTGAGCCAGTAGTACAGGGCGGTCCCGTTGGCCCACTCATCGTGGCTGAGCTTGGCGACACAGGCCTGGAAGTAGATCCCGGCGACCTGGAGGCGAATAACCAGGCCAGCGGACCAGGCAATCAGGGAGCGTCCAAGGCGAGTCGCGTCCACGAGACCGCCGTCCGCGGGCGGCACCCAATGCCACACCCGCGGGTCGCTGAGCGCGATCGGCAGGATGAGCAGCGCCAGGTTGGCGGCGATCTGATCCCCTCCGTCGGGGATGGTCATCGTCGTCGAGACGCTCACCGTGACCCACCAATGCGGCAGGGCGGTCCAGCGCGGTCGCCACCCGGAGGCGGTCACCACGAGGATCGCGATCGCCACCCATCGTCCCCACTCGAGGCGGTCTGCTGGGATGACACAAAACAGAGCGGCTCTCGTCACTCCCGAGCAATAGGGAGCATCAGGTACTCCTTGAGCGGGCGTGAACAGCGACGTCGTCGCGCTCGCCGCGAGTGTGCCGAGCGTTCCCAACGCAATGAGCGTCCTGGCGATCCCATAGACCCTTGTCCATGGCGATCGGATGACGTAGGTGCGGACCGCCATCCCCAGCCGGGTCAACATGACACGTCCATCCGCACCCAGCGCAACGGCATCCGCTCCTCCGCACCCTCCGAGGCCCACGCCCAGGGAAGCGGCTCTTGGGCCACGAGCGCGACCGGCCCGCAGAGGGTCGGCGCGGGCATCGGGTTGGCAGTCGTCACGGTGGCCGCAGCGCTTGACGGCATACACGACTCCGGTATGCCGTCCGCGCATGAGTTCCAGTCGGCCTCGGTGAGGGCGGCAAGCAAGATCCCCATTTCGACGCCTTGGGAGCGGGAGGCCCGGTTGAGTCCCCACGCATTCCGGGCTTCTGAGTGAGGCCCGAGCATGGCCGACTGCCAATGGTTCCCCCCGGTCAGGCGCCAGGCCGTGACCTGCGCCTCGCGCGGACTCCTCGTGAAGAAGGCCCACCCCTGGGTCGTGACGACCCGTAGAACTGGCCCGACTCTGGCCTGGGCGGGGAGCGAGACGGCGTTGCTAGGGAGTTGCGAATGAACGACATAGAGCACCACGAGCAGCCAGGCGGCGGCGAGCGCCAGAGCACGGACGCCCAAACCACGATCGCCTGGGCTAGCGCCCTGGGGGGGACCCAGCGTGCCACCGCGGTGGACGTCACCCGGCGTTGATCCCGGAGCGGATTCCGAAGCGACCTTGGGAGTTCGTTCGGCAGCTGCGTTGGGGCTGCCCGAGTGTGAGCTTCGTTGAGACGTGTCGACGGACATGGTTTCCCTTTCACCCGCTCAGCTACGAGCCTGCGAGGCTTGAGTTGCCAAATGGCTGGCGGGACCTGCCCGCGGGAGGGGTTGGGGTAGGGGCCGCGCCGACGACACCTACCCCAACCACGTGGTCAGGCGCGCAGCGTCGTGGCGATCGCGCCAACCCAACGTTCCTGATCGATCGCGGATCGTGACCCCGATGCCGCTGACCAGAACCAGTTGACATGCCAGGCGACGTTGCCCGTGCGGACCGCGTTCACGGCATACGCGACGTTGCCGGCGGCGACGAGAGTCACCACCGCCACGGCGAATGCGAAGACGCAATCGGCCCCCGCGTCCACCGTGGGCGTTTTTCCGTACTGCTGGCTTAGCGCCGCGTTGACCTTCGTCTGGGCGTCAACGAGGGCCTTCGAGACCTGGACTCTTTTGCCGCTGGTCATTGCAGCTGCGAAGGTCGCGAAGAACCCAGGATTCGCGCGATTCACAGCGGTCACGACCGTGTCAGCCAAGGTGGTGAGCGCGGCGGATTCGCTGCCCGACCCGCGAGTGAGTTCGGGGAAGGACGACGCGACCGGGCCGATCCCGAAGAAGAGGCCGCGGAAGATCTCGACCCCCCGCGCATGGGCGTCAGTGCTCGTCGCGACCGTTGTGGTGATGGTGGGGATGCTCGGCTGGGCCGCGGTTGCGGGTGCGGCGGCCGACAGCCCCACGGCCGCAGCACAAGCAGCGGCGAGGGGCCCCATGAGCCAGCGTGGTGTTGTCATCTGCTTGTCTCCTTTGAGCCAGTCGGCTCGGTCGTGGTGGTGACGGTGAGCTAGCAGGTGCCCCCTGATGGCGACCCTGACCGTGGGAACACCACCCCAAGTCCGGGGTGGATCGGTGGCATATGTCTAATAGTTCTAGAACTACTAGTCAATGCGTTTAAAGATGGCCGGGCCGTCAAGTCCGTGGCCTACAGTGGGCCCACCAGTGGGCGCGCAGCCCGTCACGGGGTGGGTGGCAAGACGCGCGCCGGGCGAGGGTCTAACCGTGCGGAAGGCGTGGGAGAAGGAATGCTCGTCACTCTTACCCCGGTTCCCCCGAGCCCATCTACGACCAGATTGCGGCGTCACTGCGACGATCCATCGCTGAGGGCCGGCTCAACCAGGGCGATGTCTTGCCGCCTGCTCGCGTGCTCGCTGCCAGCATCAAAGTCAACGTGCACGGTGCTTCGTGCTTACGCGAGCCTCCGCGACGAGGGGATGGTCGATCTTCGGCCCGGCCGTGGCGCGACCGTCATCGCCGACACAAACACGCCGGACGCGCGCGTGCGCGTCGCAGTGACGGCGCTCGTTGCCGAAGCACGCAAGGCGGGCGTCCCCGACGATGCGGTGTTCGAGATGCTGAGAGAGCAGTTGCGGGGTTAGGCTCCCGAGACAACCTGAGCTCTGCCAGGGAGGAACCTCGTGTCCAGGCTGTTCCAGACCCCGCGCCGGTCGCCTTGGCGCTACGCGCTCCTCCCCTCACGGCCTTGGCCACGGCAGTGCTCGCTCCCGCGTCCGTTGCGTCGCGCTTGCCAGACCCCGTCGCGAGCCACTTCACCGGGGAGGTGCCAGACTCCGCGAGCTCGCTCGCCATGGTGGTCGGTGTCCCGGTGGCGATCGGTTTGGTCGTCATTCTCGGCTGGCAACTGATGAGCCGCGCCTTCACCCTGCCCGCTCTGGTCCACGCCGTCGCTGCCACGGCGACGACGGCATACGCCTTCACCGTGCTGGGTCTGGAATGGTTCGCAGTCGCGCTGAGCAACCTCGACGCCGCCGACTGGACCACTGCTCGGACCGTTCCGTGGGCGGGCGCGGCGCTTGGCGCAACCGCGGTCGTGGGCGTTGTCGTGGGGGCGACAGCGGGATTCGCTCTCGCGTGGGCGGACACGTCGCCTATCCCGGCTGCGCCACCCGCTGGGGTGGAGGGTCCCTCTGGGGCGTGGTCGGGTGCCGCCGGGAGTGCACCCACCGAGGTGTGGATCGGGTATGCCGTCAACCGTGGGCTTGCCGCCGGCTGCCTCTTGGGAGCCGCATTAGTCAGCGCGTATGCCGTGATCGACCACAACCCGCTCTGGCTTGTCGTCGCGGTGACCATCTTGGCGGCGACGGCCTTGACTCGCCTCGTCGTCACCTTCGACGGCCGCACTCTCACGGTGCGCACGGGGTTGCCGGTCAATCTCGCGAGCGTGCCGTTGGTCGACATCGAAGTGGCGACGGAGTGGCTGTGCAGCCCTTCCGCTGGGGTGGCTGGGGCTGGCGAGTGCGACCTGGCGGCGAGGCGTTCATCGTGCGGGCCGGTGACGGGCTTCTCGTGGCGCGTCGATCCGGGCGGGAACTGCTGATGTCCGTAGGTGACGCTCAGACCGGAGCGGATCTCATCACAGCCGCGCAGCGCGCACTTGCGCAGGAGCAACGGAAGCCCTGATCTCACCTTTCACGAGAGCGCACGGCATACGCACTGGTATGCCGTGCGCCCCCTGCCGTGCCGTCCCCCGTCTGTCGGCCCTGGGGGTGCTCCCCGTGAGCCGCGTGGCATGGCCTCACCGCGGGGGCGCTCGGGTGGGGTGAGAGCTCGGGCTACGTCGGCGGATGGTTCGATGTGGCGCCGCTGACGCTCGGTGTCACGAAGGTGACGTACCACTGACCCGAGAGCCGGACCACTCGCACCGTGAACAGCGGTGACTCGGTGTCGGGATCGGCGTTCTCGATGCAGTCGGGTGTCGTCGGCACGGGCCCCGACGCTCCCACAGGCATGATGCGGCACAGTCGCCCGACCAGCGCCACCGTGCCCGAGTCACCAGTGATGCGTTGGCGGCCCCCGCGGAGGGTCCCCGTTGCTTGGGTCCCCGGCTGTCCCTGCGATCCCTGCGCCAGTGCGGCGAGCACGCCTCGCTTGTCCGGATCCAGCAGGACGCTCGCGGCGGCGTAATCCTGGCTGGCCATCGCGAGCGTGAACGCGACCGCCACACTGCCAGCGTCGCTCCGATCCACCGACGTCACGCTCGGACCGGTGGTCCCGACTGATCCCGCGGGGGCTGCGCCGGTGCTGGCGCAGCCCCCCAGGAGTCCAAGACACAGCGCACCTGCCAGGGCAGCAAGCCTGCGTGTCATGAGAGCTCAGCCGTGGTCACGCGTAGCCCCCACCAACATTGAGCCCGTGGTGGACGAGATTCGTGCAAGCGCCACTCTTGGAGTCGCTGAGGGTGTAGTTGAAGTTCCAGCCAGCTGCGGTGATGGATTCGTTGAAATTGAAGTTCGCGCGAGGCTGGACGGGAACCCACTGGCTGCCCATCCGCCCGCCCCGAACGTATAGAGAACCCAGTACAAGAAGGAGTCATTTTGCATGGTGGCGGCTGCCGTGAACTTGGCCCGCTCTTGCTGGTCCACCCGCTCTTGTAGTAGGTCTCGTCATAGATCCACACCCCGTCGGGGTGGGCAGCCAGGCGGCGAAACCGTAGGTGTTCCGCTTCCACGTGTAGGGGCTGGCGTAGTAGTTCCAACCCATGTTGACGGTCTGGTGGGCGATCTTGATGTTGATCGGATCCCACCACTGTCCCTGCACGTGGCCGGTAACGCTTGCAGCCGCCGCCAGGGTGGGACTGGCGGCTGCACTCGGCGCCACCCACTCGGTGCTCTGAGGTGGGGTCGAGGCCCGCGATGAGCTCTCGACACTGACTCCTCCCGACGTGGCCCCGACCGCGGCGAGGCCCTGCGACTCCCTGGAGTCAGGGGCGTGGTGGTGACTTCGAAGGTGCACGAAGCAGGGGTGGTATGCCGTCTCCTCGAGGTATAGCTCAGGGCCATTCGCGGCGGCGGTGCCAGACAGTTCGAAGGAACACGTCCCACCCTTGAGCGAGCCTTTTACCGTGCGCGTTTGCGCCTTTCCTTTGGAGCCAGGTGAGAGGTTGATCTTTGCCAGGACGGATGGATACCGGATCCAGCCATCGCTCCCGTCGTGATCTGCAGCGGGGACGGCGCATCACCCGTGGCCGGGTTGGTCAGGCCCGCGGTCGTGTCGGCATGCGCCGGGAGCGCCGTGACGCCACTCATCCCGAGCGCGGTGATCAGTGCTAATCCGGCATACAGCGTTGGTCGTCTCATGGTTTACCCCTGTCTTCTCGGTCTTGTCAGCCGGGATGGAATGACCCCGGCTCCCCTTGCCTGGATTGCGACCAACGGTCGCGGCTCGCCACCTTCCTCACCGACGTCCGGCGGCCGCCGGGAACGGTTTCCTGTAACGCTGGACCCGACCTGAAGTGACGGCGCATTTCGTGCGCGTAGTGCGTACCGAGGTCAGTGGCATGCCGTTCGATCCACTCGCTCAGGCCGATGCGACCGCTCGCTGGCGCCTGCGAGTCGGCCAGCCAGCCGCCATGGCGAGGTACTCGTCACGGGTCAGGAGCGTGTCGCGCAACAGCGTGCCCAACAGCCAGGTCACGCCTGGGAAGACGGCACCTGGCACGGGCAACAGAAGCGTCCGAGATCGCACCGCAGCGCGCACCTTCTCGAGAAGCTCCAGGAAGGACAACGATTCGGGGCCGACCGCATCGACGGTCACGTTGACCTCGTGCTCTGCCATGGTGCACATGAGTTCGGCGAGGTCGGACACATGTATGCCGCGGATCCGATAGTCGCCATGGCCGCCGTACAAGACGATCGGGCTGCGCCGCATGAGCCAGGCAATATTGTTGATCAGCGCCACGTGTCCAGCGAAAGGATCGCGGGGCGCACAACGGCATACGAGATCCCGCTCTCACGCAGGTGCTCTTCCACCAGCCCCTTGCCACGGAAGTAGCCATAGGGGGAGTCCGGGTCGGCGTGCGTGATGGACACGTGGACGATGCGACGCACCCCCGCCTCGACCGCCGCGGTGATCAGGGTCGCGCTGGCTGCTACTGCCGACTCGAAGGTGGTTTCCCCGCGCGGGAATCTCACCCAATAGGTGTTGTAGAGAGTGTCGACCCCGGCAAGGAGCGCCGCAGGCTGGCCGGGTCGGACAGGGATAACGGCCGGACCTCGAGAGCTGCGAGCGCCGGCGGCAGCGACGAGGGATTCCGAGCCGGATGGTTCGTCAGGGTGCGAACGCGCTTCCCCCGGCGCGCGAGTTCGGTAGCGATCGCCGCTCCGGAGTAGCTGAAGGCCCCGGTGACTGCGTCCATCGTGACCTCCCGAAGTGGGCGTCTTTTGAGCGTTCGCTCAATTCCGACAATAGCGGCATTTGAGCGGTCGCTCAAGACCCGAACGGCGCTTCCCGTGATCGTCGCGGCTGCATTGAGGCAGGATGCGAGCATGTCCACTTCCGCCGAGCGCACCAGGGAGCAGCTGATGACGTCCGCGCTCGAGGTCGTGCGGACAAAGGGACTCGCAGCGGCATCGGCCCGCGCCATCGGTGCGCACGCGGGGTCAACCAGGCGTTGATCTTTTACCACTTCGGCACGGTGACCGAGCTGATCGAGGCGGCCTCCGATGAGGCGGTCGCGCGAGCTGTCGACGGATACCGCGATCGCTTCGACCGGGTCACGTCGCTCAGCGAGCTCTTCGCTGTTGGGATGCAGGTGCACGAGCAGGAGCGCAGGATCGGCAATGTGGCCGTGATGGCCCAGCTCATGGCGGGCGCTCAGCACGATCCCGTCCTCGCCCGAGCCAGTAGCCGCGCGATCGGCCTGTGGACCGAGCAGATCCGTCGCGTCCTGGACCGGGTGCTGGCCGGCACCGCCGCGGAGACACTGCTGGATAGTGCAGACCTCGCCCACGCCCTGAGCGCCGGCTTCATCGGGACCGAGCTCTACCACGGGGTCGATCCGACCGGGGCAAACCGGGCCTTCGCCACCATGGAACGCCTCGAGTCGCTCATCGCGACGATCAACGACCTCAGCCCGGTCGCCCAACGCGCAGTCCGCGCAGCCGGTCGGAGACTTGGCGAACGGGCCGAGAAGCGACTCGGTGAGGGTGGACGCGCGCGGGAGTGACGGCACCGGCGTGTATGCCGTGTGCTCCAGGCCGCGCGCTCACGAACCAGCGCGGCGCTCGGGTGGGGCGACTGACGCGATGACTTCCTCGATGATGCCGTCGACGGTGGCACCCGCGAACTGTGCCTCGGCTTCGAGCAGGACGCGGTGGCCGAGGACCGGGGCGGCGAGGGTCGTGATGTCTTCTGGTACCACGGCGGTGCGGCCCCGAGAGGCCGCCCAGGTCTTGGCGCAGCGCACGAAGGCGAGCGAGCCGCGCATTGACAGGCCGAGGCGGAGGCTGGGGTGGGTGCGGGTGGCTTCGGCGATCCGGACGATGTAGCCGAGGAGAGCTTCGTCGACGTGGACGCTGTCGGCGAGCGCAGCCATGCCGGTGACGACCTGAGCGGTGACCACGGGGTGACGATCGATGAGCGGTCGCGCATCGCAGCGTCAGCGAGGACGCGGACCGAGGACTCGTAGTCGGGGTAGCCGAGGCTGGTCTTCATCAGGAAGCGGTCGAGCTGCGCCTCGGGGAGACGGTAAGTGCCGGCTTGCTCGATGGGGTTTTGGGTAGCGATGACCATGAAAGGCGAGCCGACCGGGTGGCCGACGCCATCGACGGTGACGCGGCCTTCTTCCATGACCTCGAGAAGGGCAGATTGGGTCTTGGGGCTGGCGCGGTTGATCTCGTCAGCGAGGACGATGGTCGCGAAAATCGGGCCCGGATGGAACTCGAAGCGTCGAGTCTCCGGGTCGAAGATCGTCACGCCGGTGACGTCTGACGGGAGCAGGTCGGGGGTGAACTGGATCCGGCCGTGGGTGCCCTGGACGCTGGCTGCCAGAGCGCGGGCGAGTTGGGTCTTGCCGGTGCCGGGGACGTCTTCGAGGAGGAGGTGGCCTTCGGAGAGCAGGCAGGTGAGGGCGAGGCGAGTGACGTGCTCTTTACCGAGGATCGCCTTCTGGACGTTGGCGACGAGGGAGTCAAAGGTCTGCGCAAACCACGCGACCTGCTCACCGGTGATCTCTCCGTGGCTGGTCCCGGTCAGTTGCGGGGTGGCGGCGGATTCGACCGTGGGCGACTCTGTCATTGCCGGTGTCCTTCGCGTCGAAGCGGTACTCGGGTCCCGGGAGACAGCGCGTGCGGTCCGACGCTGGCGCGTCGGTCCCCCCCGCGCACACGCTGGCACGCTCACGCTCAACCCCCTGGTTGTCGTGGCCAAGAGTGCTAGTCGAGCGAGGCTCCCGTCAAGCTGGTCGGCCGACCGCACAGGTGGCAGACCGAGCGTGGCGACACCAACGAGCCGGTCTTGTGGGCTGTGACTCGTCCACGATCCCGGCTGGCGCCCGATTTGTGAGGCTTTCGTCGGCGCTGAGGAGCACCCCCTGGGCGCCTTTGCATTGCCCCACCCCTGGGGCAACGTTTGCACTGCCCCACCCCCGGGGCAACGTTTGCACTGCCCCACCCCCGGGGCAACGTTTGCACTGCCCCTCCCGAGGGGCAGTGCAAAGCGCCTGACCTAGCCCCTGGCGGATGCCCAGAAAGCGACCCCTCGCGAGGGTGGATTCACTGAGCACCGCGGCTCAGGACGGACGATCCGCCGCTTTCTCGGGCCGTCGTGACCGCCACATCGCTCATCGCCAGCACACGGTGGTCCGCCGGCCTGATGAGGACGCCTGGGTTGAGGATCCCGGTGGGGTCAGGGTGGCCTTCACCGCCGCCAGGACCCGGACGCCAAGCTCGCCGACTTCGGCAGGGAGCGCGTCGCGGTGGTCGCGGCCAATGGCGTGGTGGTGGGTCACGGTGCCGCCGTTGGCCAGGATCGCAGCAGTCGCCGCCGCCTTCACCCGCTGCCACTGTTCGATTGGGGCCATCTCGGAGCGCGGCGCGCGGCCACCATCTCCGGCACCACCGCGGTCACGCAGTCCGCCGCCCTCGCCGCCCTCGCCGCCCTCGCCGCCCTCGCCGCCGGCAGCTTCCGGCGCGACAACGGTGAAGTAAAGTGACGCGCCCACGGCATACACGTGGGAGATATGGCATTGCACGACACCGGGCGTCCCTGATCGGCGAGCGCGCTCGTGATCGCCTCGCGCACCGCGGTGTGCAATCGCGTGAGGTCGCGCCACGAGGTCGCGGTCTCGAGTGTTTCGACGAGGACGCCGTGCCCCATGAGTTCGTCCCGCAGGTACGGGCCCGAAAACCTCCCGTGCTCCCACGCTTTCGCGACCGCGCTCGGCAGCCGGACCGCGCCGCACTCGCGCAACAGCGACAGGCACGTGCCGCGGCGCGCATCGACCGCGGCCTTGGAGTCGCCGTGCCACAGGAGGATCGCGAGGCAGGGCAGCGGCACGCGACGAGCGGCAAGGTATGCCGTGAGCCCGCCCCCCGCCCGCCCCGCTAAGGCGAGGCTCACCCGCGTCTCGTCAGGGTCCGAAACTCGGGTGACGTCAGGGATGATCCCGTGGCCGAGCTCTTGCGCCAAGCGCCGTAAACCCATTGCGGCCGAAGCAAAATCGGGAAAGGCAACGGCGGCGTATGCCGTCGCGGCCGGCATCGGCGCGACGGCCAAGGTCGCGCTCGTGATGATGCCGAACGCGCCTTCGCTGCCGACGACAAGGTCGAGCAGCCTCGGTCCGGCGGCGCTCGCGGGTGCGCGATGGTCGAAGGCCAAGGTGCCCTCCGGCGTGACGAGGGTCGCGCCTTTGACGAGCTCGTCGATCCGGCCATAACCCGTCGACGCCTGGCCCGCCGACCTCGTCGCAACGTAGCCGCCGATGGTCGCCTCTTGGTGGCTCTGCGGGTAGTGACCGAGCGTGAAGCCATGCGGACGCAAGGCGGCCTCGACCTCAGGCCCACGCATGCCGGGCTCGAAGGTTGCCGTTCGCGACACCGGGTCGATCTCAGTCATCGACGCCATTCGGCGCAGATCCACGGCAATCACGCCTCCAAAGGCCGCGGGGTCCGCCCCGGGCCAAGCCTCGCCGACCACATCAGCCGTCACGCCGCCGACCACACTCGTCCCGCCGCCGAAGGGGACCACCGCGAGGTGACGTGCACGGCATACCCGAAGGAGCTCGGCCACGTCGGCCACGTTGCCCGGGAAGGCGACCGCATCGGGCGCATGCGATGCGTCGCCATCGCGCAGCCGGCGCAGGTCGACGTAACTCTTCCCCGCCGCGTGATCGATCCGAGTGGCCCGATCGGTCGCAACGTGCTCGGCGCCGAGCGCTTCGGCGAGCGCGGCGAGGTCCTCCGCTGTGAGCCGAGACGGCGGCAGCGCGACGTCCTCGAGCGCGACCGGCAGGTGGGGCTGGGCGCGGCGGGTGATGCCGAGGGTGCGCTCGAGGTAGGCCCACGCGTGGTCGGGCACGGGGGTCGCGAGGGCCGGGTCGCCCCACCCATGCCACACCGACCGCGCGATGGACTGGGTCAGGAGGTCGTTCATGTGAAACAATGTTACTCATAATGTTTCAGCGTTACAGCTCGGAGGCTCACCGTGGAACTCACCCCTAGCGGACCAGTCCCCGTGGCCGAAGGCGCCCTAGACGCGGATCTGCTTGCGGCAGTGCGGGATGAGGTCGTCGCATACGGCGTGCGGCGGGCCACGGCAGCCTCGATCGCGGCGCGCGCGGGCATCTCCCGGGTGACGCTCTACCGGCGCGGCGGCACCATCCGCTCGCTCGTCCTTGATGCGCTGTCGCAGGAGTTCGAGCAGACCCTCGCCAGCGCACTCGCCGAAACCGCGGCGGGTATGCCGCACGCCTCCGCCCGCGAGCGCCTCGTCGCGATGTGTGTGCGTGCCGTCGAGGTGCTGGCCGGAGCGCCGCTCGTCGCCGCGCTATTAAGGCACGATCCTGAACTTCTGTTGCCTTATCTTGTCGACCGACTCGGGAGAAGCCAGCACGCGGTGGCGGCGATGCTGGGCGGCTTGATCGATGCAGGCGTCGCGGACGGGTCGATCCGGCCGGTCGACGTGGGGCTCGCGACGACGGTCGTCATGCAGGCGCTCACCCCCTTTGTCGTGTCCGCCGAAGTGATCCGCGCGACCGCGGACGATGCAGCTGTGCGCGCCGAACTCGTCCGGCTCATCGACGGATACCTCCGGTCATGATTAAGGCGGGACGCGTGATGCGGGCTGGGCCGTCCGGGTCTGTGCTCGAGCCGCGGTTGCCCGCTGTGCTCGATGCGGAGCAGCGCGGGCGGGTGCTCGATGGCTTGGGGTCGACTCGCTATGACGTCATCGTCATCGGTGGTGGCGTGACCGGTGCCGGGGTCGCCTTGGATGCGGTGACCCGTGGCTTGCGGACACTGCTGGTCGAGCGGGTCGATCTCGCGGCTGGCACGAGCCGGTGGAGTTCCAAGCTCATCCATGGTGGGTTGCGCTATCTCGCCCGCGGAGACCTCGCGGTCGCGTGGGAGTCTGCGGTGGAACGGCATACCCTCCTCACTGCCGTCGCACCCCACCTCGTGCGCGCCGTGCCTACGCTGGTGCCCCTGGACGACCGCACCCTGCCGGCGGCCGGGGCGATCACCGAAGCGGGGCTCGCCCTCGCTGACGCCATGCGACGCGCGGCCGGAACGCCGAGTTCGGTGTTGCCACCTCCCCGGCGGGTGAGCGCGACCGAGGCACTCGTGCTCGCGCCCGGGCTGCGCCGAGAGGGGCTGCGTGGTGGCTTGGTCTACTGGGATGGCGCGTTGGAAGACGATGCCCGACTGGTGATCGGGCTGGCGCGAACGGCGGCGGCATACGGCGCAGATTTCGTGACACGTTGTGCCGCAAGCGAATTGCGGGAGGATTCGGTCCGACTGACGGACCAGCTGACCGGTGCGAGCACGATCGTCCGCGGCCTCGTGGTCAATGCGACGGGGGTGTGGGCCGGAGAGCATGAGCCGTCGGTCGAGATTGCCGCGAGTCGGGGGTCGCACCTCGTCGTGCGCGCAGCCGCGCTGGGCTACCCGCGCGCGGTGGTGACTGCGGCGGTTCCGGGACACTTCGGACGGTTCGTCTTCGGAGTGCCGCAGGCAGATGGCCTCGTGCTGGTTGGGCTCACGGACGAACCCTCGCCGGGGGCCGATGGGATCGCGCCGCCGGTGCCCGATGCGGATGTCGACTTCCTGCTCGCGACTCTCAACGCGGGGTTGGCGCGCCCCATCAGCGAGGCCGATGTGGTGGGCCGGTTTGCCGGGCTCCGGCCGCTCGTGATCCCGCGGCAGGGCGGCGGCGAGGATGGGAGTGGGGCTGGCGGTCGGGATGGCGGTCGGGATGGCGGTCGGCACAGGGAGGGCGTGACCGCGGATGTGTCGCGACAGCACCTGCTCGTTGACCTGCCCGGACGGCCGCTGTCGATCCTCGGTGGCAAGTTGACGACCTATCGCCGGATGGCGCAAGACACCGTTGACGCCGCGTGCCGTCGGTTGGGGCTGGGTCCGCAGGCCCCGGTATGCCGGACGCGCTCGGTCCCGCTCGTCGGTGCGGCGGCGGCCGAGGTGTTGCGGCATGTGCCCGCTGAGGAGCGGTTGGTGCGCCGCTATGGCACCGAGGCGCCTCGGGTGGCCGAACTGGCCGAGCGCCACGGTCAGTGGTTGGCTGACCCAGTCGTGCCGGAGTCTGTCGGGTCTACGGGGTCGGCGGTCACCGGCGCCGAACTCCTCCACGGGGTCCTGGCCGAAGGCGCGTTGTGCGCCGAAGACCTGATCGAACGCCGTGCCCGGTTGACGTTCGTCGATGCCCACCGCGAGGCGGCTCTCGCGGTGGCTGACAGAATCCTGCTGTTGGCCGACCGTGTCCAAAGCCAACGGCGGGCGCCCCGTAGGGCACCCGCCGCGCGATCGGCCTAACTCGCCGTCCCGCAAGTGGCGAGGGATGACGGGCTGAGCTGGCCTCCACGTACGACGGTCACGACGACACAGACTGACTGCCCCGTCGCGGCCGGCGCGCTAAACAGCTTGGTCGAGACCGTGACGGGAGACGCCGCCCGGGCCGCCTCCGGGGTCGCCCCCACCTTGATCTGGAACGTGTCGGTGGGGAGCTGTTGCGGATAGTTCCACGTGAAACGTACTGCGGCCGCCTGGGGCTCCGCCGTCACCGCGGGTGCCTCGAAGACCCCTTCGCCGAGGGCATTTCCGCCATCCGTGGGTTGCAGTGTCGTGACCGGCTTCTTGGGTTGATCGGTCGCTGAGCTGCCGCTGCGCGTGGCGATGAACCCACCCGCGAGCGCGGCAACCACCACGAGACCCGCCACCAGCGGAAGGCGACTGCGGCTCGGTGCTGCGGCGGACGGCATACCCGCGTCCTGATGAGATCCAGCCGCCACCGAGGCGGGGTCCACGCGCAACGGCTGCATCGGTGTTGCGGTGTCGATCTCGCGCGCGGCGGACGCATGGGGCGCCGCGGGCGGCTGCGCGGAGGCACCCTGCTGGGCTGCCGGGGCGAGTTGAGCGGAGCCCGGTTGGCGTGGCCGAGGCGGAGCGGGAACCGGGGGCAGCCCGGTCGCCGCCAGGGGACCGGAAGGTGCCGGCGCCGTGCCCGCTGTGCCCGCCGTGCCGTGCCCGCCGTGCCCGCCGTGCCCACGGTGTCCGGCATACCCGGCATACCCGGAACCTGGGATGCCGTCGCAGCCATGGGAGGGGCAGCCGGCGCCGGCGTCGGGAGAACGACCGGAGCGGGAGCCACCGGTGCGCTCGGTGCCACGGGTGCTTGCGCCTGCACCCGCTGCGGACCCTTGATGTGGGTGCGATCGTCGGCGCCATGAGAGGTGTCCTGACCCGCCGCGCTCGCAACACCCTGAGCACCCGGGCGGGTCAGCCGAGTGCGTCCCCGGTCGTCCAGCACGAGGATCTGGGTGCGAGGCAGCCGGAGTTCCTGCTCGACCGCCTGGAGTTCCAGCGCAAAGGCCATCGCGGTCGGCGGGCGGTGCCCCGGATCCTTGGCCATCGCCGTGGCGAGGACCCGCTCGACTGCGGGCGGCACATCCGGGCGCCCAGTCGCCGGCACCGGCTGGGTCCGGATCCGTGGCATCAGCGCGTATGCCGTGTTGTCTTGCCCCGGCACTTCGAAGGGCGAACGCCCTGCAAGGAGTTGCCACAGCGTTGCGGCAAGCGAGTAGACGTCCGAGCGGGCATCTCCGTCGCTCTCGGCGTAGATCACCTCCGGCGGCGACCATGGCACCGATACGCCGATTTCCTCGCGACCGGACACCCCGTGCAGCGCCGCGTCAGCATGGGTCCGCAGCCCGCGACCGGCGATGCCGAAGTCGGTCAAACCCGGTGCGCCGTAAGCACTCACGAGGACGTTGGCCGGCTTGATGTCACGGTGGATGACGTTGGCCTGATGGGCAGTCTCGACCGCGCTCGCCAGCTGGATTCCGATCCGGAGCACGTCAGCGACGGGGAAACGTTCGGTACGCGAGCGTTGCGCGAGGTTGGGCGGGGGGTAGTACTTCATGACGAGGTAGGGACGCCCATCCGTCGCCGCACCCGCCCGGAAGACCTGGACGATGTAAGGGTGGTCGCCGAGTTCCGCCATGGTGTCGGCCTCGGCGAAGAACTCTGCCTTGAGCCGATCGGTCAGCGACCCGGCCTTGAGGACCTTGACGGCGACCGGCATCCGCGGGCTTTGTTGCTCGTAAAGGTAGACATCGGCATACCCGCCCGAGCCGAGCGGTTGGACGTAGACCAGGCCCGGGATCTGCGGAGGGGAGTTCATCAGCCGACGTCGTACGTGAAGGTGACTTCGTCCGCGAGCGCCACGATCGCGCCTGGCTCGAGGACCTGCTGGTCATGGCCAACAAGCTGGACCGGGCCGCGACCAGGCAGGGTGACGGTCGTGCCATTAGTGGTGCCGAGGTCACGGACCATGACATGCCAGCCTTCGAGGATCACCTCGAGATGGTTGCGGGAGACGTCTCGCAAGGGGCTCGCGACCTTGACGACGTGCGGCCGGGAGGCGACCGGGATGGCGGGGTCGACGCTCGGCGCGCGGCCGAGGATGACACCACGGTCGAGGCTCACGAGGTCGCCGGTCGACAGCCGCAGGACGCCCAGAGTCGGCCGCGGCGTCGAGAACGGCTCCTGCGTCGGCACGAGTCGCCCACAGGTGCGGCAGGTCGTCTGATGCGGGGGGCTGACGTGCCCCGCCGGACAGAGGACAGCCAGGACACTCACCGCGCTCACCGACGGCGGCCCGGCACCTCCCAGCAGCGCGCTGCGGTCCACCGTCGCGTCGAACGCATCCGGGTCGTCGGCGGCCTGCGGGTATGCCGTGCCGCCTGCGTCGCTTTCGTGTGCGATCTGTCCGTGTGGACCCGGGTCTCCAGGGGGTCTGCTCGAGATGTTCGTCGCCGAATATGGTTGCAATGCAGGCGTTTTAGGCTCGCCGGACGTTGACGGCGACGTCGGTAGCTCTGCTGCTGGTGGCGGCGTCGCGGCCGCTGGTGGCGGCGGTGCGGGCGAAGGCGGCGGTGCAGCCGCTGGTGGCGGCGGTGCGGGCGAAGGCGGCGGTGCAGCCGCTGGTGGCGGCGGTGCGGGCGGAGGCGGAGCCGGTGGCAACACGGGACTGGTGGACGGGGCCGCGGCACCGGGGCGTTCAAAGCGCGAACGAAAGGCCGGCGGATCGACCGGCACGGACGGCACAACGGGCAACACCGGTGCTGGGTCGTTCTGGAGAAGCCCAGCCGAGGCCGGAGGAACTGGCAGGTCTGCGGGGACAGTTGGCACCGCCGGTGCCTCCGGCGTCATGGACTCGGCCGGTGCTGTCGCTGCCTCGGCTGTTTCGATGAGCTGCTGCGCAACACCCTCGACCACAGTCGGCACTTCCGGTGCTCTCGGCACAGTCGGCACGATCGGAGGATTCGGCACGCCGCTCACGGGCGGCGACGAGGCAAAGTCGGGTATCTCCGCGACAAGAGGTACGGCCGCAGATGCTGGCGATGGGGTGGGTGAGGCCGCACCGTCGGGCGGCCGCGGCGCGGCATACGGCGTGACGCTGCGGGTGGGCACGGGCGGCGCGGACGGGACCCACCCGCCAACTGGCGGATGGCTCACCACGACCGGGCTGGCGGGGGGCGGACCTGTCGGCGGTGTGGGGGCTGCGGTCTCCCAGGGAAGGTGATCGATCGGACCACCGCTCGGGATGGGCGGGACGACCGGCGCGGCAGGGACGACCGGCGCGGCAGGGACGACCGGCGCGGCGGGCGCGGCAGGGGCCACGGGCGCGGAGCCACGCGGAGGAGCGACATTCGGCGGGGTATCTAATTGCGGCGGGCTGACCGGACCAACCACCGGCAGCAGGACGACCGCCGCCACATCGTGCAGCGTTTGATCCGCCCAGTCGTGGGGCGCCTCGGGTCGCACTTCGCGGCGGCGCCCCGAAACGAGCGCATCGGCATACGCCGCCTTGGCGACGACGACGCGCACCGCAGGTCCCGAGATCACCGCAGCCGCCACCGACGGCGGACCGCCAAAGCGACCCAAGGCCACGAGCGCGTCATCAAACCGGCCGCTGTCCACGGCAGCCCGCACGTGCGGCAGCCGAGTGTCGTCCGGCGCGAGTTCGGCCAGCACCGCCATGCCATGGCCGGCGGCGACCACCCAGCCCGGCGGTACGGCGGGCGTCTGCAAGACGGGAGTGGTCACGATGCGCCGCCCCGGGGCACGGTGTCTTCGTCGACCTCCGCGGCGGGATACGCGGGGAGTTCGACGACGATGACGGTGACATTGTCCCGGCCGCCGTTGTCGACGGCTCGTTCAACGAGGGTTTGGGCGCAAGCCTGGGCATCGAGCCCCGCACCCAAGATGGCCCGGATCTCGTCGTCACCGACTTCATTGGTGAGCCCGTCCGAGCACACCACGAAGCGCTCGCCCGGGCACGGGGGGAACACCCATGTGTCGACCTGGGGCAAGATCTCGCGCCCCAACGAGCGAGTGACCGTATGCCGCAACGGATGACGGAGCGCCTCTGCCGGCGTGATGAAACCCGCGTCCACGAGCTCTTGCACCTCGGAGTGGTCGACGGTGACCTGCGTGAGAGTGCCTTCGATATAGCGATAGACCCGCGAGTCGCCGAGATTGAGCACCGCCCAATGCGGCGAACCGCCCGCCGACACCAACGCCACACCCGTGACCGTCGTCGCCATGCCCGTCTGGCCGGGGTTCTTGGCCGCGGAGCGGAGGATGCGCCGATTGGCGACGTCGAGTTGGCCCACGATGTCGGCGAGCCGCAGGTCCTCGCGCCCCGCGAGTTCGCCCAGCGCCCCCACGGTCAGGCCGCTCGCGATCTCACCTGCCGCGTGACCGCCCATCCCGTCGGCGACGACAAACACACCGCCGTCGGCGAACGCCGCGTCTTCGTTATGTTCGCGGACCCGCCCAACGTCGGTGGCGACCCCCACGCGCAGGTCAAGGCCCGTCGTCGACATCCGTGGTCCCTTCCGTCAGTCGTCAGCCAAAAGCAAGAGTCGTCATCCCAAGAGCAGAGGGTATGCCGTGCACGCATGATTGCGCTCGCGTGGCGAGGTTGCGACCCGTCGGCGGTCATGACCCACCGTCCGACCCTTGCCGGTCCTGCCACCACTGGCGGAGCAGCGCAGCCGCGGCCTCCTTGCCGATCGGGCCCTCATCGAGGCGCACCGACAGCAGGTATTTGTAGGCCCGACCCAGCACGGGACCCGGTTTGATCCCAAGCACCTCGGCAATCTCATTGCCGTCGAGTTCCGGGCGCACCGCGGCGAGCTCTTCTTCGGCGGCAAGCCGAGCGATTCGGCCCTCCAGCGCGTCATAGGTCCGGGCGAGTCGAGCAGCCTTGCGGGCGTTGCGCGTCGTGCAATCCGAACGAGTCAGCAGATGCAGCCGCTCGAGCAGCGGGCCCGCGTCCGTGACATATCGCCGCACGGCCGAGTCGGTCCACTGCCCGTCGCCATAGCCGTGGAACCGCAGGTGCAATTCCACCAGCCGCGCCACCGCCTTGACGGTGTCTTTGTCAAACCGCAACTCGCGCAGCCGTTTTGCCACCATGCGCGCACCTACCAGTTCGTGGTGGTGGAAAGACACCCCGCCCCCAGCCTCGAACCGTCGCGTCGCGGGCTTGCCGATGTCGTGCAGCAAGGCTGCCAGCCGCAAGACGAGGTCGGGCCCGACCACAACGGGGTATGCCGTCCCGCCGGCGCCCTGCCCTTGATCAGCGCCCTGCCCTTGGTCGTCCCCGTGCCCTTGGTCGCCGCCCTTGGTCGTCCCCGTGCCCTTGGTCGCCGCCCTGCCCCGCATCACCAGAGCGTCTCGTGCCAACCGCACCCCCGACGTTGGCCACCAGCCCAGCCCGCGACGCAGGGGTGGTGCCCTCCAGCGCAATGGCCTGCTCGAGCACGGTCAGCGAGTGGTCATAGACATCCTTGTGACGATGGTGCTCGTCCACCTCCAACCGCAGAGCAGCGAGCTCGGGGAGGAAGACATCCGCCACCCCGGTGTCGACAAGCAGGGCCAGCCCATCGGCCGGGGCGGGCGCGAGCAGGAGCTTGACGAACTCGTCGCGGATCCGCTCCGCCGACACCATCGCGAGCGTGCCGGCGCGCTCGGCCATGGCTACCTTGACTGCAGGATCGACCAGGAAGCCCAGCTGCGCCGTGAACCGTGCCGCACGCATCATCCGCAGCGGGTCGTCGGCGAACGACTCCTCCGGCGATGCCGGGGTGCGCAAACGGTGGGCCGCAAGATCCGCCAGGCCATCGTGCAAGTCGACGAACTCCAACGACGGCAATCGCAACGCCATCGCATTGACCGTAAAGTCGCGTCGCACTAGGTCCTCGGACAACGACGAGCCAAAGGCCACCTCGGGCTTACGACTCGACCGGTCGTAGACATCGGTGCGATAGGTCGTGATCTCGATCATCGCGTCGCCCTTGCGCAGCCCGATGGTGCCGAACTCCCGCCCAATCTCCCAGTACGTGTCCGCCCAACCACGGATCAGGCCGAGCGTCTGGTCAGGCGTCGCGTCGGTCGTGAAGTCGAGATCCGGTGACGTCCGCCCCAAGAAAGCATCGCGGACCGGCCCACCCACGAGCGCAATCTCGTGACCCGCTGCAGCGAACCGGTCCCCCAGCTCGCGCAGGAGCCCGATGGCCGGGGCCAACGCTGCAACGGCGGCACGCAACAATGCCGCCTCGCTGCTGGTCGGGCTGTTCGGACGGCCCGCCCCAGCAGAGTCGGTCGTCCGTCCGCGCCCAGTCCCAGCCATAACCGACAAGGGTAGTCACGGCATACCACCGAGTTTGCCGCCACGCCTCGCGCAGACCTCAAAGCCCACCCCTCCGCGGGCCTCTTACCCGACCTCGCGCACCTCGCCCAGACACCCCTCAGACCTGGAAGGGCACAAACGCAGGGTTCAGACTCCCTGAAGCCTGCTTCTGTGCCCTCCTATGACGAGGCACGACCCGGCACGACCCGGCACGACCCGGCACGACCCCGCACCCGCCGCCACTCCTCGCGCAGAACTCGCCCAGACACCCCGAGCCGCCCCCCCATGGAAGGGCACAAACGCAGGGTTCAGACTCCCTGAAGCCTGCTTCTGTGCCCTCCTATGACGAGGCACGACCCCACACGACCCGGCACGACCCCACACGACCCCGCACGAGCCCACACGACCCGGCCGATTTCCCTGCTGACCCTCCGCCAGGGCCTTCCCAAGAGCTCTCCTGACGCGAGTCACCACGGCGTCATCAACCACGCTGGTTAGAGTGGAAACGTGACCCAACCCCCTGCGCCCTCGACGACCCCCGGCAGGCACCTGCCGTGGGTCGAGGAGCGGTCGGCGGGCGGGGTGGTGGTCGACATTCACGAGGGAGCCGCCCGCACGGCTGTCATCGCCCGCCGCAACCGCGCCGGTCGGGTCGAGTGGTGCCTGCCCAAGGGTCACATCGAACCCGGCGAAACCCTCGCCGAAACCGCTGCCCGTGAGGTCGCCGAAGAGACCGGCATCATCGGCCGCGTGCTCGCCGAGTTGGGCACGATCGACTACTGGTTCGCGGCGGGCGACCGGCGGGTCCACAAGTTCGTCCACCACTACCTGCTCGAAGCCACCGGCGGCGAACTCACGATCGAAAATGACCCTGACCGCGAAGCCATCGATGTGGCGTGGTTTTGGCTCGACGAGGTCCACCAGCACCTCACCTTCCCCAACGAGCGGCGCATCGCCAAGATGGCCTGGGAGCGCCTAGCAGGCACCGCGTGAGTCGCGGCGGCGTCCCCCCCCCCGCACGCCTCACCCCCCGCGCACGCCTCACCCCTCGCGCACGCCTCGCCCAGATCGTGCTGACGCTGCTGACGCTCGTGCTGATCGGCGTTCCCGCTCACGCGGCAGGCGCTGGCAGCACCCTTGCGGTGACCAGCGCTGGCAGTCCGCGCGACGGCATACCCCATCGTGGTCTGTCACCCACGGACCCGCGCTCGCCTGGCGACCTGGTCCTCACCGCCGTGACCCCACCCACCGCAACACCGACGGCGGGGGTCACCATCACGGGGTCCGTCCGTTCGGCTTCGGGGGCGACCTTCGCCGACCCCACGATCCGTGTCGTGCGGGCGCGGTCGGGTTTGAGCACCCAGGAAGCTCTCGACGCGTGGCTGGATGCGGGCGATTCCTCGGCCGGGACCGAAGTTGCCCGCACTCAACTCCGCGCGACGGTGTCGCCACCTGTCGTCGTACCGTTCTCCCTCACCATCCCTCCTGACGCTCTTCGTCTCACCCGGTCCTACGGTGTCCTCCCCCTCGCCATCGAACTCACCTCCGCAGACGGGGAGCGCCGAGGCCTCATCCGCACCTTCGTCGGTTGGCAGCGCGCCCCCGAATTCACCCCGATCGACCTGGCTGTCGTGGTGCCTATCACGCTCGACGCCGACCCCACGCTCCATTCGCAGGATCCGGCCGCGCGCGCCGCTGCCTGGACCGCCGCCACCGGCCCGTCATCGCGGTTGGCTCGGTTGGTTGCCGGGGCCCGCGGCAGCACCATACCCATCGCGTATGCCGTGGATCCTGCGGTCCTGGGTCCAGTCCGGGTGGCGGGCTCCGACGGCACATCTGCTGGGAAATCGACCTCACTGGGGTCTGCGACTGACAGCTCAACCTCGACGCCGGGCGCACCTCCCACTCCAGCGCCCGCTGCCACGCCCGCTGCCACGTCCGCTGCCACACCTGCCGGGGCGACGGGAGTCATGCCCGCGCCGACCCCCGGCCCGAGCGCACCACCCAGCACAACCGTCGGACCACCCACAGCGGCCGAAAGCGAATCGAACGTCCGAGCCGGCTTCGTGGCCGCCCTGAAACCCATCTCTGGCAAGAGTACGATCTGGGCACTCCCCGAAGCAGATCTCGACCTTGCCGCGCTCGGCCCCGGCGACGCCGGATCGACCGTGGTGCAGGAAGCGCTACTGCCAGCAACTCGGCTCGATACAGCCCTCGCCTCGGATCTGACCCCCCGGACGATCCCCCGGCTCGCATGGCCGATCGACGGCCTCTTCCCGGAAGGGTTCGACGCTCGACTTCGCGCGGCATACCGAACCGGTCCGGATCTTTTGCTTTTGTCGAGCGCTGCCACCCGTACCGGCGAACTCACCCCGAGCGCACCTGCCCGCACCGCTGAAGGCACGCCCGTCGCCCGGTGGGATGACC
Organism: Actinomycetales bacterium; assembly: GCA_016715285.1. Taxonomy (GTDB): domain Bacteria; phylum Actinomycetota; class Actinomycetes; order Actinomycetales; family Dermatophilaceae; genus Phosphoribacter; species Phosphoribacter thorii. The sequence continues at coordinate 56,498 of JADKAO010000006.1, forward strand.
GGCTCAGCGAAATCGCGGCGAGCGCGGGCGAACCGACGCTCACTGGTGAGACGATCCAGCGATTCGTCGCCCAATCCATGGTCTTGCTCTCCGAGCGGCCGTCCATCCGGCGGCAGGCGGTCGTGACCCTGCCGCGTGGCATCGACGTCGACCCTGAATCGCTGACACGGTTCCTTCAGGCGCTCGCGTCGACCTCATGGCTCACGCCGGTCGGGCTCGATGCGGTGGCCTCACAAGCAGTCACGGGTGAGATCGCCATCGCAGAGACACCTGCTCAAGACCTGACAAGTCGGGCAGCCAACAGCGCGTTACTGGGTCCCACAGGCGTCGCGATCTGGCCTTCGGTGCCCCCGTCCATGCTGGCTACCGGCGTCCTTCCCGCACTGACCGAACGCCAGGCCGTCTTGTTGAGCTTCCGTGAGGCGCAGGCCATCAGCCCGACCACGATTGCCCCGATTGACCGGTGGCTCGACACCACGATCGCCCTGGGATCCGTGCGATGGCGCGACAACCCCGGTGGCCATCGCAACCTGACGACCGAGGTCGATCACCAAGTCGGGGATCTGGCCGCGAGCTTGACGATCGTGCCGCAGACGACGAATTTCCTTGCTGACGAAGGCGTTTTGCTCGTCACGGTGTCCAACGATCTTGACGTCCCGGTCGTTGGCGTCACCGTCCATCTGGCGCCGACCAACGGTCGAATGTCGGTATCCGAGCAGGCTCCATCCGTGTCGGTCGCTGCCAAGAGCAAGGCCAGTGTGCCCGTCCGGATGATCGCGGTCGCCCAGGGGTTGGTCCCAATCGAAGCCTGGCTCACCGGACCCACTGGCACCCGTCTCGGCAACTCGACGATGATCGAGGTTCGAGCTGCGCCGCCAGGAGCCTGGCTCTATGTCGTCAGTGCCGCCGTCTTGGCTGGCATGTTGATCGTCGGCGTGTGGCGCGCGGCGCGCAGACCGAGCCGCGTGCCCGACTCGGTCGTGCTCGACCCGGTGTTACCGACGCCGGAGCCTCCCTATGTCGAGCCAGCGGTCGAGCCAGCGGTCGAGCCAGGCCGCGCCGCCAATCCGCCCGACGGCTCTCACTCAGGCTAGATCGGCGGGCTCAGCGGCGCGGCTCAGCGGCGGGGCTCAGAATTTCTCTCGCGGGGTTGCGTAGGATCGGACGGTTAGCGTCGACGCTCGCGTCCCTCACCATCGCATCGCGAGTCGGGGTCGACGCATCGAGGAGGAGATCGAGTGCTCGGCATCGGACCTGGGTCGACGCTCGCCGGCCGGTATGCCGTCCGTGAGCGTCGCGCTGTCGGCCCAGGGTGGGAACGTTGGTCGGCAGTAGACGCAAACCTCGATCGCGACGTCATCCTGGTGACCTTCCCGGCAGATAGCCCCTACGCTGCCGCGACCCTCGATGCCGCCCGCCGAGCGGCTGCCCTGACTGACCGGCGCTTCACGCAGGTGCTCGATGCGAGTGGGCCGGGTGAGGTCGCACCCGCCGCACCCGCACCCGCTGCACCCGCCCCAGACGTTGCACCCGAGTCTCCCGTCGTCCAGGTCCACTACATCGTGGAGTCCGCGCACCCTGGCGCCCGTTCCCTCCGGTCCATCCTCGAAGACGGACCGATCCCGGATGACGAGGCCCGACGCATCGCTGGGGAGGTCGCGACGGCATTGAGCGAGGCGGCGCGACTCGGCATACACCACGGCAGTTTGGGTTTGCGATCAGTCCTGATCACCCCTACCGGAGACGTGGTGGTCCAAGGGCTGGCGACCGAAGCCGCGCTTCAGGGCCTGGACGACACTGCACCGCACGTCCCTGCAACCGACGCGCGCGCGATCATGGGCATCCTGTATGCCGCCCTGACAACCCGCTGGCCCCTCGGCCCCACCGGGGGCACCGCGCCCTCCCTGCGGGTCGGCTCGACCTTGACCCCGCCGAGCGAGGTGGTGCCAGGCGTGCCAGCCGAGATCGACGCGGCGGTGGTCGAGGTTCTGGGGGCGGATGCGCGGGAGTGTCGCCCTCAGGATGTCGCCGCCATGCTGCGCCCGTGGTCGGCGGTGCCTTTGGTCGACCTGCATTCCGACACGCGCCGGGCGAGCGAGGTCGACAGCCTGACCCGGCAAATCAGCACCACCCGCATGGCTTCGGTTACTGCTGCTCCCGTTACTGCTGCTCCCGATTCGACCCCGCTCGGCGCATCCCTTGCCACGCCGGGGCTGCCGCCGGTGACAGCTCGCATCAGCGGTCTCCTCGAGGACCCGGCCCCAACACCCGACGAACCTCCGGACCCCTTCGACCCAACCGACGCCCCGCTGTCGCGCGGCGATTCTCGTCTGGCGCTGGGCCTCATCGGTGGCCTGGTCATCGTGCTCGCCCTTCTCGGGGCTTGGGGGATCTCGCGGATGCCCTCCAACCTCGGTGCGGTAGTCCCCCACTCCTCGGCCTCCAAGAGCGCCACACCAACCTCAGCCACCCCCGGCACCCCTGCCTCGGGCACGGCTCAAACCAGTCCGGAGCCAACCGCTGAGCCCGCTGAGCTGTCCCCAGTCGAGATCACGGAGGCCTTCGCCTTTGAACCCAATAAGGGCGGCCGGGTTGCCTCACGCAGCGCACCTTTGGCATACGACGGGTTGCTCGACACGCCGTGGCGAGGCAACACGGCATACGCCACCGAGAAGTTCGGCGGACTCCCCATTCCTGGCACCGGCCTCATTCTCGACGTCGGTGAGCCGACCCCACTCCGGCGAGTCACCGTTACGGTGCCCGTCCCAGAGGACTTCACCGTCCTGATTGGCCCCAATCCCAGCCTGGATGGCGCCATCGAAATCGGGAAGGTGGTTGGCGAGTCCGGCGAGCAGGTTTTCGATGTGCCGGAGGATGCGGACGACGCGCGCTACGTCATCGTTTACGTCACCAAACTCGGGCCCGACGGCGCTCGCTTCCGCGCGCAAGTATCAGAGGTGCTGGTGGAGCAGTAGGACGGCCGGCACGGCATACCCTGAGAACCCGATCAGCAAGGAGCGAACCCGCTGTGACCGACGCACGAGGACCCATGGACGACGACCTCCTCCAGGATGAGTCCGCGGATGAGTCCTCTGACACGGACACGGACACCGAAGCGGACATGGGCACGAGCGATGACAGCCTCCCCGATGACAGCCTCCTCGATGACCTTGCTGACGTCGATGCCGAGTCGTCGCCCTATGGCGACGAGGAGACGGCGGCCAGAGCGACGCGCCATGGCAACGCAGCACGGCTAAGACCCACTGGCCGCGGATGGGCAGTCCTCGGGGCTGCGGGTGGAGTCATCGCGGTGCTCGGGGTCGTTGGCGCGATGAGTTTGCGCGGACCCAACGCCCCGGTCGCGGCCGGGGGGACCACGAGCGCAAGTCCCGCTGCGGTGAGCACCAGCGCGGCGCCCTCCCTACACATCGAGATGAGTGGTCGCGCCTACACCGCAGCCAATCTCGCGACCCTCGCCCAAACCCTCCTCGACGCCCCCGGACCACACATCGGGATCCCCACGGTCGAGTCGCCCAGCATCGGTCCGATCGGCACCCCAATCGGTCTGCGCGAGTGCCTCGGCACGCTCGGGGAATCGGATGCACCGCAGGTCGCCGCGGACATCGCGACATTCGATGGGCAGCCTGCGGCCGTGATCGTCGTGGTCGAGAGCGGCATCAAGCAGGTGTATGCCGTGGGCCGCACCTGCACTAAGGGGGATCCCGCGATCATCATGGGCCCACTTCCCATGAGCTGAGCGCTCGGTCAGCCGCGGGAATATATCGACAATCATCCATGTATCAGCCAGTAACGAATGACGACTGTGTTCCTCTGCTTGTGATCAGGAGACCGCTATGACCACCGACGCCTCTGCTGCAGCCGCTGACCTCGCTGCCGCTGACCCTGCGGCTGCCGCTGACCTCGCCTCCGACCCGCGTGAGGTCATCATCATCGGGTCCGGGCCGGCTGGGTACACCGCCGCGGTGTATGCCGCCCGCGCCGGCTTACGTCCGCTGCTGTTCGAGGGGTCGGTCACCGCTGGCGGCGCCCTCATGAACACGACCGAGGTCGAGAACTTCCCCGGGTTCCGCGACGGCATCATGGGCCCGGATCTGATGGAGGCCATGCGCGCCCAAGCGGAACGTTTCGGCACCGAGTTCATCACCGACGACGTCACCGCAGTGTCGCTGCAGGGGCCGGTCAAGACGGTCACCGACGGCGAAGGCCACACGTATGCCGCTCGCGCCGTCATCCTGGCGATGGGATCGGCATACCGTGAGTTGGGGTTGCCGGACGAGAAGCGGCTCTCCGGGCACGGGGTCTCGTGGTGTGCGACGTGTGACGGGTTCTTCTTCCGCGACCAGGACATCGCCGTCATCGGTGGGGGCGATTCGGCAGTGGAGGAGGCGACCTTCCTCACGAAGTTCGCGCGGAGTGTGACCATCGTGCATCGTCGCGACGAGTTGCGGGCGAGCAAGATCATGGCCACCCGGGCGCACAGCAACGACAAGATCCGGTTTGCATGGAACTCTCAGGTCACCGCCATTCACGGCGACTCCAAGCTGACCGGGCTGACCTTGACCGACACTGTGACCGGCGAACAGCGCGAGTTGCCGGTGACCGGCATGTTTGTGGCGATCGGTCATGACCCGCGCAATGAACTCGTCAAGGGGGTCGTCGAGCTCGACGAAGGCGGATATGTCGTCGTCTCGGGCCGGACGACCCGCACGAATGTCGCCGGCGTTTTTGCCTGCGGCGACCTGGTCGATCACACCTACCGCCAGGCGATCACCGCGGCTGGTTCCGGGTGTGCGGCCGCGCTGGACGCCGAGCATTACCTCACGGCGCTGGCCGACGCCTGACACCGTGTCAGTGGCGCTCGGCATACTCCCCTCTTGACCGTATTGAAAGGAACCTCAACTCATGGGTGCCATCCCCGCTACAACTGACGCGACCTTTGACAACGATGTGCTCGCGAGTCCCAAACCCGTGCTCGTCGACTTCTGGGCCGCCTGGTGTGGCCCGTGCAAGCAGATAGCGCCGATCCTCGAAGAGATCTACGCCGAGCACGGCGGAAAGCTCGAGATCCGCAAGCTCGACTCCGACGCTAACCCGGGCTCGACGATGCGTTTCGGCGTGACTGGGCTGCCGACGTTGGCGTTGTTTGTCAATGGCGAGCTCGTGAAGTCGATCGTGGGCGCTAAGCCCAAGCGGGTGTTGCTCAAGGAGCTCGACGCCTGGCTGCGGTAGCACCGTTATTCAGGTGAGATCCTGAATTTATGCCCTTCCTCCGTGAGTCTCACGGCTAATGTCGTGGTGACTCGTCCCCACCGGTGATTGCTGCCCAAGCCCGCGGATGGGGGCGAGTAGTCGGCCCAGGGCGTTTTCGACGTCCTCGCGCCAGCCCACGGCAGCGCGCAGGTCAAGACGCATCCGCGGGTATGCCGGGTGGTCTCGGACGGTTTCAAATCCGACCGCCGACAGGAAGCCCGCCGAGACGACGCAGCCGTGCATGGTCACCGGAGGTCGGTGTGCGCCAAAGGCCTCGATGGCCCGATAGCCATGCTGGAGAGCGTCTTTACACGCCGTCTGGATGAGGACGCGGCCCAGGCCCTGCCCGGCATACCGACCCCGCACGCGGATCGCAAAGAGCGCGAGCGCATCTTCGGCGATCGGCGCAGTCGGAAAGGCGAGCGTGCGGGGAGAGAATGGTGCGGGGGCGTAGCTCACGTAGCCCGCAATGCGCCCATTGATGTCGATGACGCGGCCGGGAGGTGCCCACTCGGCGGTGACAGCCCGGATCCATGCCTGCTTAGGCGTGACGCTGGGGGTGGCTCCCGCCGGGGCACCATCGGCGGTGGCTGACGCAGCTGGGCCGTGTTCCCAGAAGAGGCAGGCAACGCACGGGCTCGGCAACTCGGCGACGTGATCGGCGCCGAGAGGCATCAGCTCGCGACCCGCCCGACGGCGCGCGCGGCCCCCGTTGTCTGTCATGGTCGGTTACTCGTGCCTTTCGGGCTCTCGTGGACTCGGGTCGCTCGTGCTGCTGGCGCTACTGGTGTGGGTTGACGCCGACGACGCCGACGATGCGGTGCAGATCCTCGACGGACGCGAACTCGATGGTGATCTTGCCCTTGCGCTGCCCCAGAGAGATCGTCACCCGAGTGTCGAAGTGGTCGCCGAGCCGGGCGGCTAGGCCATCCAACTGCGGACGGCGGTTGCCTGGTCGCGGCTTCCGGAGTGCGGGCTTGGCTTCGGCGACGCCGAGCGCCACGATCTCCTCGACGGAGCGGACCGAGAGCCCCTCGGCAACAATCCGCTGAGCCAGCCGTTCCATGGCCCCACCGTCATGGAGGCCGAGCAGCGCCCGGGCGTGGCCCGCGCTGAGGACCCCGGCGGCGACTCGCCGCTGCACGATCGGGGGAAGCCGCAAGAGCCGCAGCGTGTTGGTGACTTGGGGTCGCGAGCGCCCAATCCGGGTCGCGAGCTGCTCCTGAGTGCACCCGAAGTCATCGAGGAGTTGCTGGTATGCCGCAGCCTCCTCGAGCGGGTTGAGCTGGCTGCGGTGCAGGTTTTCCAGCAGCGCATCTCGGAGGAGGTCGTCGTCGGCGGTCGCCTTGATAATGGCCGGGACCGCGTCGAGGCCCGCTTCTTGGGCGGCCCGCCATCGGCGCTCCCCCATGATGAGTTCATAGCGCAGCGCTGGGGTGTCTTCGGCCCCATCTTGGGCTGACCACTCGGCCTCGGGGATCGGGCGCACCACGATCGGTTGCAGGATCCCGATTTCTCGCACGGAGTGGACGAGCTCGGCCATCTCGTCTTCGTCAAAGACGGTGCGTGGCTGTCGAGGGTTGGGCCGGATCGATCCGACTGGGAGTTCCGCGAACGACGCTCCAGGGACGGGAGCGAGGTCGGGGAGGTCGGGGGACGGCATACGCCCGTCTGCGCCCGTGGCGTCTTTGGCGTTCTTGGCCTCTTTGCTGTCCCTGTCACCTTTACCGGGCGGTCGGCGGGGGTCGTGGCCCAGGTCGCGACCAGAGATTTCCCGGTCTTGATCTCGGAAGAAGACGTCAACGGGTCGACCACCAGCGGAGGGTCCGGTGGGGATCAGGGCGCCCAGTCCGCGCCCAAGCGCCTTCCGTTTGTCGCTCATGCGTGCGGTCCTTCTTCGGGGATTGGCCGGCTTTGGCCGGCATCGGCGATCTGGCTGGCGGCTTCGAGGTAGGCCAAGGCTCCGCTGCTCAGCGGGTCGTAGGTCATCACGGTTTGACCGAAGCTCGGCGCCTCGGAGACCCGCACACTGCGTGGAATGGTCGTGCGGAGGGTCTGCTCGGGGAAGTGAGCGCGGACATCTTCAGCCACTTGGGCGGACAGCCGGGTGCGGCCGTCAAACATCGTGAGCAGGATCGTCGAAACGGTCAGGCCGGGGTTGAGATGCGTCCGAATGAGTTCGATATTGCGGAGCAGTTGCGAGAGACCCTCGAGGGCGTAGTACTCGCACTGGATCGGAATGAAGACCTCGCGCGCAGCCACGAACGCGTTGATGGTGAGGAGCCCCAGACTCGGGGGGCAGTCAATGAAGACATAGTCGTATGCCGTGCCCGCCATCAGGGTGTCGAGGGCCCGGGCGAGCCGAGTCTCGCGGGCCACCAAGGAAACCAGTTCGATCTCAGCACCGGCCAGGTCGATCGTGGAGGGCGCGCAGAACAGTCCCGGCACGTGGGGAGACTCGCGGATGACATCTTGGAGAGGCAGTCCGTCGACCAGGGAGTCGTAGACCGAAGAGATGCCCGAGCGGTGCTCGACACCAAGTGCGGTGCTGGCGTTCCCTTGGGGGTCCAAGTCGATCACGAGGACCCTAAGACCGGACTGGGCGAGCGCTGCCGCAACGTTGACCGCTGTGGTCGTCTTCCCGACGCCACCTTTCTGATTTGCAACGGTGAGGATTCGGGGCCGGTCGGGCTTGGCGAAGGTCTTCCCCGTCAGAGTGATGCGACGCTTGGTGTCGCGAGCCAGGGCTCGAGCAAGCGGGGTGTCATCGTTGGTTGTGGGCACGGCTGCGGCGAGTTCTGCACGAAGCGCGTCTGAGGCAGTTCTCTCCGGGGCAGTGCTTTGTGATGTTTCACGTGAAACGTCTGGCTCGATAGGTCCACGACCCGCCCCGTGGATCGGGTTCGCCTCGCTATCGGTTTCACGTGAAACATCACGTTGGTCTGCACCCAAATCACCCGGGTCACCCGGGTCACCCGGGTCACCCGGACGGGCGCGGAGCGATATGGACAACGATCCGCCGCCGCCCACTCCCTTGTCAGACGCTTCCCGTGAAACGACGTGCTCATCAAGGTCAACGTGAGCAGAATTCGCGGCCCTCAAAAGAGTCACGGGGTCGTCATCGTGGGCTCCGTTGGCGAGTCTTTCACGTGAAACGTCAGGGCTAACGTCCGCGTGGTTGCCTGCACCGCCCGGTTTCGCCTCGGCCGATGTTTCACGTGAAACGTCAGCGCCGAGAGAATCGGGGTTGCCTGCACCGCCCAGGTTCATGTCAAGCGACACTCCACCTGGCACATCCTGCACATCATCGTGAGCTTCTCCCGCAGCCGCGTCACACGCGGCGGACGCTGTGTCACGCCGGTCACCCGCTCCACTCGGGGATGTTTCACGTGAAACAACCGTCGGCCATCCGAGGTGGGGAGTGTCGCGAACTTCGCCCTCAGGCCAGCCCAAGCCCTGAGAGTAGTGAGCGGCGTTCATTCAGGCATCCAATCACAGCCGACACGAGTTGGGATCCAGCTCTCCACAGGTGAACCCGGGGCTATGGCCGGATATCCAGATCTGCCCTTCACGCAGAGACGCGGTGATCAACGGATCCGTCAAGACTCCGCTTCGGCATCAGACCTGGGACTGCTTCGGGGCGCCGCCGTGGCTAGCTGAGCCCGAGCTTCCCTTATGGGTGGCCCGCCGACGAGCAGGGCCCGATGCGGTCCCCGCCCGATGTGCTGCGGCACCGATGGTCACGGTCACCACCAAGGTGGCCGGGTCAACGATGTCGGCACCGTGGGCTGACAGGGTGACCTCCCCGACTCGACCCTTGCCAGCTCGTTGAAGGGCGGGCAGGTCTTCGCTGAGCTCTTGCTGCGCCCGCTCTCCTTTGAGCGCGATGAGTTGCCCGCCCCGGGGGAGGAGCGCCATGGCCCATCGACCTAACTTGCTCAGCCGGGCGACAGCCCTCGCGGTGACATAGTCCGCGTCGACGACACCACCGAGCGCCTCGGCGCGCGCCTCGTGCACGGTGACGTTGGTGAGACCCAGATCAGTGACCGCGCGCTCCAACCAGACGATGCGACGGTGGAGCGGTTCAATGAGATGGACGTCAAGGTCGGGACGCACCATCGCCAGCACGAGCCCCGGGAGTCCGGCCCCACTCCCGATGTCGGCCACGACAGTGCTCGAGGAGAACAGGGGTGCCACGACAGCGCAATTCAAGACATGTCGGTCCCAGAGTCGAGGCGCTTCACGTGGGCCGATCAACCCATGACTGATCCCGGTATCGGCCAGCATCGCGACATACGCCTCGGCAAGCCCTGCACGCTCCCCGAAAACCGTGATCACGCTCGGCGGAGTCGGCGGGGTTGCCGGAGTCGGCGCACTCAATGACACCGGCAACGCCCCCGACAGCTCAGCGGCCAGAAGAAATCACGATGTGGCGGTGCGGCTCAACGCCTTCTGACTCCGACGTCAAACCCGCCGCCGTGACCTCGTCGTGCACGACTTTGCGTTCAAAAGCGCTCATGTTGGCCAGCGCCTTCGACTCGCCGCTCGCACGCACCTCGGCGATCGCAGCTTGAGCCAACTCCACGAGAGTCGCCCGACGCGCGGCCCGGTGACCGGCGACATCCAGCATCAAGCGACTCCGCTCACCCGTGGCCGTCTGCACCGCGAGTCGAGTGAGTTCCTGCAGCGCTTCAAGCACCCTGCCGTCAGGGCCGACGAGGCGCCTGGGGACCCGTCCCTCTTCGGAGTCCACGATCGCGACGGCCGCGCGGTCGCCGTCAATGTCGACGTCGATGTCACCGTCCAGGTCCGCGATGTCTAGCAGTCGCTCCAGGAAGTCCGCAGCGACCTCGCCTTCCTTCTCAAGCAACGCCACTCGTTGACTTGACCGTGATGGCTTCTTCGGCGCGGCCGTCTCGTCGGACTCGTCGGACTCGTCGGACTCGTCGGACTCGTCCGTGTCGTTGTCCTCAGCGTCGTCAAGATCGTCACGCTGATCGTCGCCAGACCCAGACATCTCGCCGCTGTCAATATCTCCATCGACGACGTCTTCGTCACCATCAACCTCAGCTACAAGGTCGGTTTCGCGCACCGAAGCTTCCTCAATGTCCTCAGCCAGCTCAGCCACGTCAAACGCCTGGTCCTGCGTGTCACTCATGTCCGTCTCCCTTACCCTCGATCGCGGACCGCCATGGGTGCGATCGGATTGTGTTGTCAATGAGCCAAGAGGGGTATGCCGTGTCCTGGCTTGGGTACGCAGCTACGCCTTGGGGCTGCCCGGCTTGGGGCTGCCCGGCTTGGGATCGGCGGGGCCAGACCCAGACCCAGACCCTCCCGAAGCGCCACCAGCACCACCAACGCCACCAGCACCACCTTGGCCAGGCTTGGGCTGGGCGGTCTTCTTGGCCCGCTTGGCACTCTTAGGCTGCTGGCGCTGCCGGGTCACTGGTGCGTCCTGCACCGGACTGCCCGTGCCGTCGACACCCGCATCAGACGCACCGCTGTCCCCGTCCTTGCCAGCGCGATCCAAACCAGGAATCGAGAACGGCGTCACGGCCTTGCCCTTCCGCGCTTGCCGTTCGTGCAGCGCCCGCTCCGCCTCGGAGCCCGGCGCCGGCATCCGCCGGATCACATAGAACTGCTGCCCCATCGACCACAGGTTGGTCGTCAGCCAGTAGAGCAGCACACCGATCGGGAAGTTGATGCCCGACAGCGCAAAGAACAGCGGCATCAGATACAAGATGATGTTCTGCTGCTTCATGTACGGGTTGTCCATCGCCGACGCCGGCAGGTTCTTGCGCATCAGCTGACGCTGGGTCGTGAACGTCGTCGCCGACATCAGCACGATGAGCACCACCGTGACGATCCGCGTCGCCAGATCTGTCGACCCCATGAACGACGACGAGAACGGCGCCCCAAAGATGTTCGACGACTCGATCTGCTGCGCGATCTCCGGCGTGATCGGCCCGATCGGGGCGTGCCGTCCCTCAGCGATCCCCTTGAGGTTGTTCAGAACAGTGAACAGCGCGAAGAAGAACGGCGACTGCAACAGGATCGGCAAGCACGACGAGAGCGGGTTCGTCCCGGTCTTCTTATAGAGATCCATCGTTTCCTGAGTCATCGCCTGTCGCGACTCAGGGTCGGTCTTGCCCTTGTATTTCGCCTGGATCTTCTGCATCTCCGGCTGGATCAGCTGCATCCGCCGCGACGCGTGGATCTGCTTGACGAACAACGGGATCAGCACGATTCGCACGACCACAGTCAGTCCGACGATCGACAGGGCCCAGGCCCAGCCCCCGCCGATCCCGAGCATCGTCCACAGTTTGTGCCAGCCCAACATGACCCACGATTCGCCAACGGTCAGCGGCGAAAGCAGGGTGTTAAAGAAATCTCCCACGGTGCCTTTACTCCTGTGGTGAGACGGTCGTCTCGGCTCGGGTGGTGAGACCGGAGTCTCACCGATGGCGGTTAACGCACGGCATACAAGCGCGAGCAGGTATGCCGTCCGCTCACCGAATGGTCAGGTGGCGGCCCGCGTGTGGGCCGGGTGAGTGGTGCGTTCAGGAACGTGGTCGACGCCGCCTGGGTTCCACGGGTGGCATCGCGCGAGGCGTCGCGCGGCCAGCCAGGTGCCCTTAAGCGGGCCGAAGCGGACCAGGGCGGTCACGGCATACGCCGAGCATGAGGGGTAAAAGCGGCAGGAGGGCGGCAGCATCGGCGACACCGCAAGCTGGTAGATCCGTACGAGCACGAGCAAGGGCGCTGCAGCGGCTTTCTGCCACGTCCACGGCCCGCGCAGGGCGGGTCCCAGGAGGCGCGCGATCACGGCATACCCCCGGCCGGGATAGGAGTCGCGGATCCCGTCCCGGCGCGGGCCGCAGCCCGCACCGACCGCCCCAGCAGCCGGGTCGCCTCCCCCTCCATGTCTGCGAAACTCGCCCCAGCAGCCCCTGGCAAGGCGCGCATGACGACGTCGACCCCAGGAGGTATGCCGCCCAGCTCGGCACCCGCGATCGCACGCAGGCGACGAGTCACCCGATTGCGAACCGCTGCGTTGCCGACCGCCTTGGACACGACAAAACCGACCCGAGGCGCTCGGCGGCGCTCCGGGTCGGTCATCGCAGCATGGATCACGAGGAAGGTCCCGCCACTTCGGGCGCCTCGTGGACCGCGCACTGCCGCTCGGAACTGCGCGGCGTCACGCAGTCGATGCCGTGCCGGCAGCACACGATGCTCAGGCAGTGAGTTCGGCGCGGCCCTTGCGGCGGCGGCCGGCGATGATCGCGCGGCCCGCGCGGGTGCTCATCCGCGCGCGGAAGCCGTGCGTCTTGGCGCGGCGGCGGGTGTTGGGCTGGAAGGTGCGCTTGCTCACGGTAGATCTCCGTCAGGCTGGGCAGGCGCTCGGGTGCGCGCGCTGCGGGTGGTCGGCAGGCAAATCGGCAGGCAAATCGGTCGGCCAGGCTGCACGCATCTGCACTCCTTGAGACTCGGGGAGCCTCGCTGAGCACCGACCATCACAGCTGGTATGCCGGTCGCAATCGGAGACCCGTGGTGAACCGGCTGTGACACCGCGAGTGACAACCTCTCACACGCGGCAACCACGCCACGGGCATGCGAAAACGACCGGAAGCTCCGTTTAGGGTAAGGCCGCCCGGGGTCAGACGCCAAACTCGCGCGTTGACTCGTCGACGAGCGAGGAAGCAAGCACCCGCAGCTGGCCGGACCACGGGACCCCTGCGAGCAACCCGTGTCAGACCCCTGCACGAACTGCGCGAGACACCGTCCACAGAAGGCAAACCGCGAATTGTGACCGATGAATTGGACCATCCTGCGACGACACGCCGAACACCCGTGTAATGTCTGAACCCGCTACCGAACCCTTTTCGGAAGTGCACCAACCGCTCTGCCTCTCTCACACCCTGCGAGCAGTCCATGCACAGGCTGTGGATAAGGCTGTGGACGACGTGTACGCTGACGCGGGCTGGGAGCAGTTGACCGGCCACTGTGGGCCAGGATGAGGGGGGTGCTGAGATGAACGACGCGGAGCTTGACCTCGCTGACGTCTGGCACCGCACCCTTCGCGCCCTCGACGACGCCGACATGACGCCAAGCCAACGCGCGCTGGTCGGGCTGGCTCGCCTCGCGGGAGTGCTTGAGCACACTGCGCTCGTTGAGGTCCCCAACGACTACACCAAGACGATCATCGAACACCGGGTCACCGACACGGTCGTCAAGGCGCTCTCCACTCAGCTGGGCCGCGAAATCCGACTCGCTGTCACCGTCAATGACACCCTCGAACCCACGCCACCGCTCGTGGACGACGAGCAGAATAACCCAGGGGACTCAGCCTTCCTTCTCGACACCGAAACCGGAGTGAACGGCGCGGATCCCGATCACCGGTTCCCCGTCGACGACACCCGCCTGGACGCTGCCCGCACCGAGCGATTCCACGTGCACTCGGGCGGACGGCATACCGCGTCGGTCATCAACATCAACAGCCGCCGCGAGGCCGACGACAGCGCGCGAACCCGGCTCAACCCGAAGTACACCTTCGAGACCTTCGTCGCGGGGTCGAGCAACCGCTTCGCGCACGCCGCCGCCAACGCGGTCGCGGAGGCCCCAGCCAAGAGCTACAACCCGCTGTTCATCTACGGGTCGTCGGGCCTCGGCAAGACCCACCTGCTCCACGCGATCGGGCACTACGCGCGCCACCTGTATCCCCACGTCCGCGTGCGCTACGTGAGCTCCGAAGAGTTCACCAACGACTTCATCAACTCGATCCGCGACGACCGCACGAGCCGGTTCCAGAGCATGTACCGCGATGTTGACGTCCTGCTCATCGACGACATCCAGTTCCTCGCCGGCAAGGAGCAGACGCAGGAGGAGTTTTTCCACACCTTCAACGCGCTGCACAACGCGAGCAAGCAGGTCGTCATCACCTCGGATGTCAGTCCCAAGGAGCTGCAGGGCTTTGAGGAGCGGCTGCGGAGCCGGTTTGACTGGGGCCTCATCACCGATGTCCAGGTGCCCGACCTCGAGACCCGCATCGCGATCCTGCGCAAAAAGGCTGCGCAAGAACGCATGACCGCCCCTGACGACGTCCTCGAATACATCGCGACGATGGTGACGACCAACATCCGCGAGCTTGAGGGCGCCCTCATCCGGGTCACGGCATTCGCCAACCTCAACCGCCAGTCGGTGACCCTCGCGCTCGCCGAGGTGGTGCTCAAGGACCTCGTCCCCGATCAACCCGTGCAAATCACCGCGCTGACGATCCAGCGCGAGACCGCGGAGTATTTCGCGCTGACCGTCGATGACTTGTGCAGCTCGTCGCGGTCCCGCCAGCTGGTCACGGCCCGCCAGATCGCGATGTACCTCTGTCGCGAGCTCACCGAGCTGTCCCTGCCCAAGATCGGGCAGCTGTTTGGCGGCCGCGACCACACCACAGTGATGCACGCCGACCGCAAGATCCGTGAGCTCATGGGTGAGCGCCGCGCGATCTACAACCAGGTCACCGAGCTCACCGCGCGCATTCGCCAGCGTTCTCGCTGAGCCCCTCGCGCCGCGGTTCCGTCTCCTCAACCCTGGACAAGGGTTATCCACACACCCCTGTGGATAGCTGTGGACATCGTCCCCCAGATAGTGGACACATCGTGCACAACACGGGTATGCCGTGTGGCTCACCAATGACGATCCCCACCCGTGCCGCTCCACCCACTGGTCCCCGCACACGTCGTCCACAAGGGGGTTGTCGGGGTGACCTGCGCCGATGGGTGTTGTCCCCAGAATCCACACCACCTATGACGATGACTACCTATAGAGAGGAAAGGGGTTCGGCCCCAATCACAGGCCTGTCGCGCGATTGCCCCCTCGGTCGATACCCAATGGCGAGGTATGCATCGTCCTCGGGTATCGAATCCGGGGAGGGCGGGGGGTCCTGGGGTTCCGGCGGGCGCTGCCTACGCGACCGACACGACCGGGACCGGCCCAGGATGGAGACTTCGATCTTGGATCTATCGTGGGCTGTCATCCCTTGGGTCCAACCATTAGGGTCTAAGTCCCCGGCACTGTGTTTGCCGTGCGAAGACGAGTGGAGAGCGACCGTGAAGTTTCGGATTGAGCGTGAGGTCCTAGCCGAGGCCGTGACCTGGGTGGCGCGAGGGCTGCCGGCGCGCCCCTCTTCTCCGGTCCTTGCGGGCGTGCTCATCGAAGCCGATCGCGCCGGCACCATCACCTTGTCGGGTTTCGACTATGAAGTGTCTGCTCGCGTCACCGTCCCCGCCGATGTCGATGAGCCGGGCACCGTGCTCGTGATGGGCCGACTGCTCGCCGAGATCTCCCGCAATCTGCCGCCTCGGCCGGTCGAGATCTCCACCGAGGGCAATAAGGTCGGCGTCACCTGCGGGTCGAGCCGGTTCAGCCTCCTGCAGATGCCCGCGGCCGACTACCCCACGCTGCCATCGTCCCCCGAGTCGTCCGGGTCGATCGAAGGCGATGTCTTCACTCAAGCCGTTCACCAGGTCGCGATCGCTGCCGACCGGGGTGACACCCTGCCGATTCTCACCGGTGTCCGCATGCAGATCGACGGCGACAAGGTCACCCTCCTCGCGACCGACCGTTACCGGCTAGCGATGCGCGAACTCACGTGGCACCCGGGGTCAAGCGATGCGGCATACACCGCGTTGATCCCCGCCCGGACTCTCTCGGACACCGCGAAGGCGCTGGGTGCCTCGGGCTCGATCGAGCTCGCGCTGGGGCGCAACGCCGGTGGCGATGGGTTGATCGGCTTCGAGGCCGGGCAGCGGCGCGCGACCACGCGGCTGCTGGACGGCGAATACCCCAAGGTGACCTCGATCTTCCCGACCCATGTCGACATCGAGGCAGTTATGGAGACGGGGGCGCTGATCGAGGCGGTCAAGCGCGTCGCTCTCGTCGCAGAGCGCAATACTCCCGTGCGACTGCGGTTTAGCGATGGTCAGGTGGCGATTGAGGCCGGCACCGGCGACGACGCCCAAGCCTCTGAAGCGGTCGAGTGTGCGTTGACTGGCGATGACATCGAGATTGCCTTCAACCCGCACTACCTGCTCGACGGGCTGGGTGTCCTCGGCACGGCATACACCCGGATGTCGTTCACGCAGCCCGGGCGACCCGCAGTCATTGCGGGACAAGCGGAGCAGGACGGCGAGCCCAACCTCGCCTACCGCTATGTCTTGATGCCGGTGCGGTTCGCCAGCTGATCCGCGGGTATGCCGTGACAACAGGCGGCACCTGTGGTGGCCCGTGCGCCCAGGGGGCTTAGCCTGAGCGCGTCGCGACGCTGGTCGTGACGTCCAACTGTGGCCGTCGACATGGCCGTCCGTGGAAGGCAAAAGTCATGCAACTGGGTCTGATCGGTCTAGGCAAAATGGGCGGCAACATGCGCGAGCGGATTCGTCGCGCTGGGCACGAGGTGATCGGCTATGACCGCAACCCTGCCGTGTCAGATGTCGCTGACCTCGACGGGCTCGTCGCGGCGCTTGCTGCGCCCCGGGTCGTGTGGGTCATGGTGCCTTCGGGTGCGCCGACGCGTGACACCGTCGCGACTCTCGCTGAAAAGCTGTCGCCTGGGGACCTGGTCATCGACGGTGGCAACTCGCGCTTCACCGATGACTTCGTCAACGCAAAGCTGTTGGCGGAGAAGGGGATTGGTTACCTCGACTGCGGTGTGAGCGGCGGCATCTGGGGCCTGGAGAATGGGTATGGGCTCATGGCTGGCGGCTCGGCGGCGGACATCGAGCGCGCCATGCCGATCTTTGACGCGCTGCGGCCCGAGGGTGAGCGCGAGCTCGGGTTTGTGCATGCGGGCGATGTGGGCGCCGGGCACTACGCCAAGATGGTGCACAACGGCATCGAGTATGCGTTGATGCACGCTTATGGCGAGGGTTATGAGCTGCTCATGGCCAAAGACATCGTCAAGGATGTGCCCGGGTGCTTCAAGGCGTGGAGCCGCGGCACGGTCGTGAGGTCCTGGTTGCTTGACCTTTTGGTGACGGCGCTCGACGAAAACCCCACTCTCGCCGATGTCTCGGACTACACCGCCGACTCGGGCGAAGGCCGCTGGACGGTCGAAGAAGCGATCGCCAACGCCGTGCCGATGCCCGTCATTGCCGCGTCGCTGTTTGCGCGGTTTGCCTCTCGCCAGGAAGTCAGCCCAGCCTTGCAGGCGGTCGCGGCGCTGCGCGGCCAGTTCGGCGGCCACGCGGTCATGACCAGCGCCGAAGGTGACGACCTCCGAAGAGGGGACACGGCAACTCATTAGTACCTTTGGCGTCGCATGTCACCCTGGTGGCATGACGTCTTCTGTGACGAGATGCGTGACTCTTGTCGTCCCGTTGACGATAGGCCTGTCGGTCGCGGTGCTCACAGCGTGCGCGGCGCCAGAGACGCAACCGCCCACTTCGTTTGGGTCAGCCACTGGGGCGTCTGACCGATCACCAGCTGCCACGAGCGCCCCCGGGACGATGGCGCCAACATCATCCCTTCCCGCCGCCATCGTCAAATCGGCGCAGGCGGCGACACATACGACGTCCGCAGCTGCTTCTCAGCAGCCATATGTCGCAACTCTTGGTTCCTACGGACCGGTGCGCATTGGGATGACGTCAGCACAATTCGACGCCGCGGTCGGATCGTCGCGCGTTGCCGATGGGCCGAGCGATCCGTTCTGCATCTATCGGCGGTTCACGACGCCGACGGGCCGAGCGGAGGCGATCATCCATCGCCGCCCAGAAGACAGCATCATCGTGATCCAGACTCCCGCCAAGACCAAGACCGACCGGGGTGTCGGTGACGGGTCGACGGTGGCACAAGTGCGGGCGGCATACGCGTCGGACCACCTGATTCAGGAGATGGAGACAGCAGACGGTCCCGCACTATTCATCACGTCGCGGTCCAAGCCCCAAGGTCCGCAAGGGATTGGATTCGCGGTCATGGGCACGAAGGTAGGACCGCCCATGGTGGGTGGGGTTCCCGGCTTTGAGTTTTGCTCGGGATAGGACCCGACACCGGATAATGTGACGACCACCGCACCGGAGTGCAACCTCAACCGACAGGCGTGGAGCGCAGCCCTTTCGCCTCAGCCGTCGACAGCTGCGCCCTCTCGCTTCACAAGGGGGTGTGGCTTCCTGACTATCGAGGTTGATGACGAGCTCTTACGCCGCGCCCATCTGCGGGCAGAGGCGCGAGGTGAGGTCTTTGCGGACTCCTTGGTCGAGGCACCGGCGCCAATACACCGAAGGCGATCAGGGAGTCTTTGCTGTCCTCAGGCACATCGCTCGCGTCGACCCCTCGGGCGACGCGGCGTCCAGGAGATCATGACCCGCGATGACCTCCATCGCGTGCGTGCGCTCCACACGGCATGATCGTCGGGTGCATGTCCGTCACCTTCAGCTCGTCGACTTCCGCTCGTATGCCGCGGTCGACGTTGCGCTGGAGCCCGGCGTCACCACGATCATGGGTCTCAACGGCCAAGGCAAGACCAACCTCGTCGAGGCCATTGGTTACGTCGCCACCCTCGGCAGTCACCGCGTCGCGACCGACCAACCCTTGGTGAGATTCGGCGCCAACCAAGCCGTGATCCGCGCCGCGGTCAGCCGCCACGGCCGCGAAACCCTCGTCGAACTCGAGCTCACCCCCGGCCGCGCCAACCGCGCGCGCCTCAACAAGTCGCCCCTCCCCCGCACCCGCGACGTCCTCGGCACCCTGCGCACAGTCCTCTTCGCCCCCGAAGACCTCGCCCTGGTCAAAGGCGACCCCGCCGGCCGCCGTGCCTTCCTCGATGACCTCCTCGTCGCGCGCCAACCCCGGTGGGCCGGGGTGCGCACCGACTACGACCGCATCCTCAAACAGCGCAACGCCCTCCTCAAGTCGGCCGCGCCAGTCCTCCGGCAAGGACAACGACGCCGGTATGCCGCGTCGCCACCTCCCGCGCCCACCCCACCTCCCGTGCCCGCCTCATCGTCCTCACCCCACCACGCCGGCACGTCCGGGACGTCCGCCACGCCCGACCCCGAAGCCGACCCCACGATCACGAATTCGGCTGCAGTGCAGCCCATCACCCTCCCGCCCGCCGACGATCCGCTCGCATCGGCGCTGCACACACTCGATGTGTGGGACCACCACCTCGCTGAAGTCGGCTCCCAACTCCTCTACGCCCGGTTGCGCCTGCTACGCGACCTCGGACCTTTCCTGCACGCGGCATACCAGCAGGTCAGCGCTGGCGTGAATGAAGCAAAGGCGACCTATCGGGCGAGCCTGCGCGACGACGCCACGGCAGCGATCGCCGCCGGCGAGGTGCCCGAAATCGACGCCCTTCGCCTCGAGATCCTCGCGAGTTTCGCCGCCCAACGCACCGCCGAGATCGACCGCGGCCTCACCCTCGTCGGTCCCCACCGGGACGACGTCGTCCTCACCCTTGGCCCACTACCCGCCAAGGGCTACGCCAGCCACGGCGAATCCTGGTCTGTCGCACTGGGACTCAAGCTCGCGGCATACCAGCTGTTGCGGCGCGACCTTGGCGAGGATCCCGTGCTCGTACTCGACGATGTTTTCGCCGAGCTCGACGTCGAGCGCCGCGAACGCCTCGCCGATCTCGTCGCCGACTGCGAGCAGGTCCTCGTGACAGCGGCGGTCGGCGCCGATGTGCCCGAGCGACTGCGCGCAAGCGGAGTCACGTATGCCGTGACGCTCGGGGAGGTTACCCGTGCCGACTGACCCCACCGGTCCCCCCGACCCCAGCGATCGGCCCCCCCACGGGGGGCCCGGGGGGCCCGGGGGGCCGGGGGCGCGGGGCGGGCCCCCGGTCAATCCACACGACCCAGTCGAAGCCGAGCGCGACGCCCTCGCCAGAGCGCGAAAAGCCGCGCGCGACAAAGGTTTTCGCCCCGGCATGAAGCCGTCAAAACGACGCCGGCCACCGATCCAACAGCACCGGTCAGGCGCCGACACCGATGCCCGCGATCCGAGCCTGCTCGGCGATCAACTCGATCGGCTCCTTGACGAACGCGGTTGGCAAGCCGACGTCACGGTCGGCGGAGTGATCGGTCGCTGGGCCGACATCGTCGGACCGGATATCGCCACCCATGTCGCGCCGGTCGCCTTCGACGGCACCATCCTCGCGGTCAAGGCGGACTCCACCGCGTGGGCGACCCAGATGCGGCTGCTGACCTCAATGGTCCTCGGCCGGATCGAAGCCGAAGTCGGCGCCGGCATCGTGACCGAACTCGTCGTCCACGGCCCCGCCGCGCCCTCATGGGTCAAGGGCAAGCTGCGGGTCAAGGGTCGCGGACCGCGGGACACCTATGGCTAAGTCCAGCGCCCCCGCGTCCCCCGCGTCCCCCAAGTCGCTCCGGTGCCCCGTTCTCTGGCTCCAATGTCAAGGAGGCCCTCATGTCCCGTGAATCCGTCCTGATCTCCGTCGCTGAGTTGAACGCCGCGCTCACCTCATCCGGCGGCGCGCCCACTATCGCGCTCCTCGACGTCCGTTGGCGGCTCGGGGAGCCAGCCGGAGCCGGACAGCAGCGGTATGCCGCGGCGCACCTTCCCGGCGCCCGGTTCCTCGACCTCGAAAAGGTGCTCACCCGGCATACCGGAGACCCCAAAGACGGCCGGCACCCCTTGCCCGACCTCGCCACTCTCGAAACGGGGCTCGGCGAGCTCGGTGTCAACTCGGAGCAGCCCGTGGTGGTCTATGACGAGGCTGGGTCCTTCGCGGCGGGCCGCGCGTGGTGGGTGTTGCGCTGGGCCGGGCTCAACGTCCGGGTCCTCGACGGCGGGATCGACGCCTGGATCCGAGCTGGGCTTCCGCTGTCGTCGTCGACCCCCGATGACCTCCCCGCGGTCGATACCGCATTCCGAGGTGTGCCTCCGGTTGTGTCGTCGAATGCGGTTGCGTCATCGAATGAAGGCGACATCGGGTCGGGGCGCCTCCCAACGTTGACGGCTGACGAGGCGGCGGCCGTCGCGAACTCCGCGAGAGGAGTCTTGGTCGACGTCCGCGCGCCTGAACGGTTCCGCGGCGAGACCGAACCACTCGACCCCGTCGCCGGCCACATCCCGGGCGCCATCAACATCCCGGTAGCAAGCCTCTTCGCCCCCGCAGACGCTCCCGACCCCGGCGCAATGCCCGCAGAAGAGCACCTCCGGGCCCGCCTCGCGCCGCTCATCACGGCATACGAGGCCGGTATGCCGTGTGGGGTCTATTGCGGCTCCGGCGTCTCGGCAGCCCAGGCAGTGCTCGCAATGGCGACTCTCGGCATCGAGGTGCCGCTCTATCCCGGCTCCTGGTCTGCGTGGTCCAACGACCCAACCCGACCCGTCGCAACGGGGCCCTGAGCAGCCTAGTTATCCACAAGACTGGGGATAAACCATGTGGATAATGCGTGGGAAACGACGTGAACCTGTGACCCTGCTGTGGATTCGGAGTGGCCTCTGCTCTGGGTCGTCCTCGGTGCTTCCCTTTGTTCCTCTCCCCGGAACACCGGTGGTCGGCCCTACGCGGCAAGCCGCACGCTACCCATCAACAGCACGAGCGCTGCGTCGGCAAGAAGTCAGCTGCGTTCAGCACGTCACACAGGAGTAGGCGGGAGCAGGCGTTGGCCACAATCACGGTCGAGCCATCGGGTGAGGTCATTTACCTCGGCTCGGGCGAGACCGTGCTGGGCGGCCTCTACAAGGCGGGCTACTCCTACACCGTCGGCTGCCGTCGCGGCGGCTGCGGCATCTGCAAGGTCGACCTCGTGTCAGGTGCCGTCGAATACCCCACCACGGTGGCTGACACCGTCCTCACGCCAGACGAACGCCTCGAAGGCACCTGCCTGAGTTGCCGAGCAGTCCGACCGGGGACGTCACGATCGCGCTGCGTGGCGAAGAGCTCCGGCTCATCAACCCGCTCCTGCGCTCGATCAACGACCGGGCCCGGCAGCGAGCCGAAGCTGCCGCTGCGGCTGGCCAGACGGCCACCAGCACCGTCGCGAGCACGGTCAACAACACCATCACGAGCAGCACGGTGAGCAGTAGCACGACGAGCACCATCATCAGCGTGACCAGCAACGCAACCACGGAGATCAAGCCAAGCGTCACCAGCACCACAGCGAAGGAGTGAGTCGATGGGCATCATGCGAATGGGCTACGCCCACGTCCGGGTCACCGACCTAGACGAGGCCAAGGGCCACTACGCCAACACGATGGGTCTCTACGAGACCCACAGCGACGAGACCGCCACCGGTCGACGTGTCTTCTACAAGGGCTGGGACGAGTGGGACCACCACTCGGTCGTGCTCGAAGAAGGTGGCGTCGGAGTCAACAAGTTCGGCTTCAAGGTCGAGCGCGAAGCCGACATCGACGACATCGAAGCCAAGGCCAAGACCTTCGGCCTCACCGTCGAGCGCATGAGCGCCGGCGAAAACCCTGAGGTGTCAGACGGCATTCGCTTCACCACGCCAAGTGACCACGTCTTCGAGGTTTACCACTCGCAGACCGTGCTCGGCACCGAGGTGGGCACGCACAACCCCGAGGCCTTCCCCCGTCACCTCGTCGGCTGCGGGCGTCCCCGCCCTCGATCACGCGCTCATCACGGCAGAAGACGTCGCAACAATGCAGCGCATGCTCACCGACGTCTTCGGCTACTACGCCACCGAGCGCGTTCAGACCTCCCTTGACGATGACGCTCACCTCATCGCGACGTGGATGACGAGCAACAACCAGATCCACCAGCTCGCGGTCCTCGAAGGCCCGCAGGCCAAGCTCCACCACTTCGCCTTCAAGCTCGGCGACTGGACCGAAGTCGGCCGCGCTGCAGACCTGTTCGCGATGGACGACGTCCCGATCGACGTGGGCCCGACCCGCCACGGCATCACCCGCGGCCAGACGGTCTACTTCTTCGACCCGGCCGGCAACCGCAACGAGGTCTTCGCGGGTGGCTACCCGGCATACCCCGACCGCCCGATGAGCATCTGGACCCCGGAGCAGCTCGGCAAGGCGATCTTCTATCACGCACGCGAGCTCAACGACCGCTTCACCTCGGTCCTCACCTAAGAGGAGCCGCTGAGACATTCGGCGGCGGCGGATGACCCCCTGGCCCGTCGCCGCCGAAGTTCAACCCGCTGGACCGGCAGTCGCGGCCACTCTCCCGCCGCCGCGCCCCCAGACTCCACTTCGCTTTCGCCTCACCGCGCGATGTCGCCATGCCCGGACGCCCTAAAAGCCCGCAAGGACCCTCATGACCCAGCTCGTCCGCACGACGACAACCCTCACGTATGCCGGCGCGCAGCGCGCGATCGCAGCCGCCAGTGCGCATGCGGAGGGCATCGGCGTGCCGGTCAATATCGCGGTCGCCGACACGGCGGGCAACCTCATCGCGTTCGCCCGGATGGACGGCGCGGCGCTCATGTCGGGGCCGATCGCGCAAGACAAGGCCTACACCGTGGCCGCCTTCAACGGGCTTCCCACCCATGGCTGGCTTGACGTCCTCGGCACCGACGAAGCCCTCAAGCACGGCATCGTCCACCGCGACCGCCTCGTCATCTTCGCCGGCGGCGTTCCGGTGCGCATCAACAACGAACTCGTCGGCGCCGTGGGCGTCTCCGGCGGCAGCGCCGAACAAGACCGTGAGATCGCCGAAGCAGGAGCGGAGGCCCTGGCGTGACCCCCTTCATGATCCGCGTCGCCGAACTCATCGGTATGCCGGAAGACGAGCTCGCCGAGGCGGCCGACGAGGTCGCCCCCATGCCGGTGACCCGCATCAGCCAGCGCATCGCCACGAGCACCGGCGCTGACCGACAGGTCGCTATCCGCGCCCTCGCCGAACAACTCGTGTGCGAGGCCAACGCGGTCATGTCCTACCAGAGTCGCCATGGTGACGACCTGCTGTCCCTCTACGACGAGACCCTCCCCACCGAGCTCGCCTTCAATGTCACCTACCGCGGGCGTGCGGCCCGGGTGTCGACGACGTTCGAGGACGGGACGGCATACGGGCGGCTTGTGGGGGATGGCTTCGACTCCGAATTGCCCCACGAACTCGAGGGGCCTGACTCCCTGCCCGACCTGCTCATCCGGCTCCTGGTGGAGTCCGGGCTCCCGCACCACGACGTGCGGGTCTGACACCTCAGCCTGACCGACCCAACCAAAGGAGACGACGGTGCAATTCGAACTGCGCACCCAGGTCATCGAGCCGCAGCGCAAGACCTTCCACCACCTCATCGATCGCTACGGCGACCGGCCGGCGTCCCGTTACGAAGAGGGCACGATCGATCTGCAGGCGACGGCGAATTACCACTATCGCCCGCTGTGGGGGCCGGACAAGGAGATCTACGACCCGGCATACAGCGTCTTGCGGTTGACCGATGCCTACTCGTTCGTCGACCCGCGGCAGTACTACTACGCGCCCTATGTCACCTCGCGCGCGGACATGCACGAGGCGTTCGGGGCGACCCTGGGTTACCTCGAGAAGCGCGGCCTCTTTGCCCGGCTCCCGCAAGAGTGGGCGCAGCTCATCGAGGGCGTCGTCTTGCCGCTGCGGCACTACGAAGCCGCCGCGCAGATGATCGGCGCGCACGCGGCCCGCTTCGGCTGGGGCACGACGATCACTCAGGCTGCGGCATACTCGGCCTTTGACCGGATCGGCAACGCGCAAATCCTCAGCCGCGCCGGCATCTCTTTCGGTGGCGGCAGCGCCTCTCCGCTGGACGCGGCGAAGTCGACCTGGCTGGACGACGAGGCCTTCCAGCCGCTGCGCAAGCACGTCGAGCTCACGCTCGTCGAGAAGGACTGGGGCAAGGGTCTGGTCGCCCTCGACGTCACCGACCAGCTGGTCTACGCGTTGCTCTACACCCACCTTGACGAGGCCGCTCTCATGGGTGGCGCGGGGTCCTACTCCCTTGTCGCGCAGCACCTTTCGGGATGGTTCACCGATCAGCGCAAGTGGGTCGACGCGCTCTACAAGGCATGGCTGGCCGACCCAGAGACGGGCGCGATCAATGCCGAGCACCTGTCGGCGATCGTCAGCAAGGCCCTCGCCGACGCGCAGGCCGCGCTCGCCCCCATCGCCGCCAAGGCCGACGGCCTCGTCAACGCCGACTGCACCGCAGCGCTCGCAGCGGCAGCCGACCAGGCCCGCGCCCACTTCAGCTCGCTCGGCATCACCATCACGGAGGCCTGAGCGATCTCGGCCGAGAACGTCGAGGTGATGGACTACGTGGTGGCATCCTCGATCTGCGGGCAGTTGCGGGAGCAAATCAACGGTATGCCGCCTGGCACGCGAATCACCGGGGTCACGTTCACCGACCCCGGGCGAGGTCAACAACATCACCTACAACACCAGCCTCAGTGCCGATATCGCCGTCCCCAACCCGTCACCCGCGACGACGCCGTATGTGACCAACGTCAGTAAGACCGACGGCAATACCTACCTCGAGAACTGCCTCTCCGACGGGTGGTACTCCACGGACAGCGGCGTCACGAGGACCCCGATCGGTTGGACTGACACCGTCGGCTCCCGCTGCTCGACCAAGCAAGTCCTTCCCGCCGCGCCATTGTGCACCACCAACTGTGGCAAATACTCGTCTAACCAGACGCAGGCGCCCGGTGGTCTCGTGGACTTCCGACTGACGATCCAAAACACCGGCACCGCACCGATGCACCCCCAGCTCCTGGACCTGTTGCCGCCGCAGCTCAAGGTCCAACCGGGCTCAGTGGTCTTCCCTCCGGACGCGAGCTTCAAGGAGCCCAACTCCCCGCGGGGCAGCCTGGCCAAGGTGGAGATCATCGACAACTACAACGACACCGGCCGCCAATTGCTGCGGATCACGTGGCCTGACACCCAAGTCCTGCGCACATCGAACGAGGGCGTCGGCACCTATTCGGTGACTTTCAAGGCGATCGTCCAGGGTGGGTTTCCCGCCGGTGGCTACACCAACACCGTCGTCTACGGCGACAGCAAGGTCAACGACATCTGCAGCACGACCGCACGCACCCTCGATGTCAACGACCTCGATGGCGACGGGTCCAAGACGGACTACCAGTGCAAGGCTTCCGCCAACTTCACTATCGCTGAACTCGGTGGGGTGAGCATCGACAAGGCCGTCAAGGGCGAAAGCGACGCCAGCTTCATGGCGCCGCCATCGGTTGGGCACACGTCGCCCAATGGCACCGGCCAGTGGCGCGTCAACATCGTCAACAGCGGCTCGGTCAACCTGACCTCGGGTGTCGCGTACGACATCCTGCCGTTCGTCGGTGACACCACCAGTGGCACTGCCTCTGGCACACGAGGATCCGAGTGGCGCAACTACTTCGCGGGCATTGAGTCCAAGCCTGACACGGTGACGGTTGAGTACTCCACCTCGACGAACCCATGCCGTGGCGAAGTGATCGCCATGGGCGGGACAACCGCCTCAGGTCCAGCCGGGTGCGACAACACCTGGCTCGCGACGCCCCCCACGCCACTTAGCACGGTCCGCGCGTTGCGCTTTGTTATCAATGACCCCACCTGGGTCCCCGGCGAGGCGCAGACGATCATCTTCAACATCACTGCCCCCAGCGACGCCACTGGCATCTCGTGGAACACCGCTTCGGTGGCAGCGAAGCGAGACATCGGCTGGCTGCAACCGACAGAGTCGCCCAAGACGGGTCTCGTGGTCCCGATCGACCTCGAGTTGGCCAAGCGCGTGCTCTCGGTTGACCCCCATGTCGTGGGCGGCAAGGTCCATTACCAGCTTTCCTTGACCAACAAGGGTCCTGGCCTTGCGACGGAGGTCCAAGTCACCGACTTGCTCCCAGCTGGCCTTACCTTCGTCTCGGCGACTCCCACGCAGGGCACGTATGCCGTGGCAACCGGCCTGTGGGACGTCGGCAATCTGCTGGACAACCAGACCGTCACGTTGGACGTGGTTGCCACCATCACCGACACGGCCGTAACCGGACTGACGAACTTCACACAGGTCACCCGTGCTCACCAGCTCGATATTGACTCCACGCCAGGCAACGGCGTGGTCAACACGGTCCACGAGGACGACGAGTCCCAGGTGCCGATCACGCTGGTGACCGCCGCTCCAACGGTCCATATCGTCAAGTCCACCAATGGCTTCGATGCCAATGCTGAGCCCGGGCCTCTGGTCGCGACTGGCGGCACGGTGTCCTGGACCTACCTCGTGCAAAACACGGGCAATATCCCACTGATCGACGTCAACGTGAGCGATGACAAGCAGGTGACGGTGACCTGCCCGGCGACACGACTGGAACCGTCGGACGGTCAGCCTGGTGGAGCTGACGAGATGACCTGTACCGGCACGGGCACCGCCATCGCCGGGCAGTACACCAACCTCGGCAGTGTCGTTGCGACCGGGGCTGACGGTGACGGCAACGCCGTGACCCCAGCCGGATCGATCACCGACGACGACCCGTCGCACTACTTCGGGTCACAGCCGGGCATCACCATCGTCAAGAAGATCAACGATGACAACGCCGAGGCCGCACCTGGCGTGACGACGACCCATCCCGGCACGATGACCACGACCTTCGAGGTCCACAACAGCGGCAATGTCACGCTCGACCCCGTCAAAGTCACGGACTCCGTCTACGGCACGGTTGCGTGCCCCAAGTCGGCTCTTGCAGCAGAAGAGACCATGACGTGCACCCTCGTGACGGCCACCCCCGCCCCCGGCGTGCAGCACCACGATGTGGCCACGGTGACTGGGCAACCGCCGACACTCGCGGACGGCACCATCCCGTCCGTGGTCACGGACTCAAACGGCGCCTACGCGCACTCCACTGCCGCGCCAGACGTGTCCATCAAGAAGTACGTCAACGGTGTCGATGCCAATACCGCGCCATTCCCTGAGGTCGTGACCGGCACGACGATGAACTTCACGTTTGTCGTCACCAACACCGGCAACACAGCGCTCTCGTCGGTGACTGTCACCGACCCAGCCTTCACGTCGCTCAATTGCCGGAGTGATCTCCTGCTGCGCGGTGAGGACATGACGTGCACGGCAACGCTGCCCGCTCCTGCGCCCGGCGTCACCCATCACAACACCGCCACCGTGACCGGCACGCCGGCCACGCCAGCTGGTACCAAGATCCCGGGCCTGGACACGGTGAGTGACTCCGATGACGCCAACGCCGTTGCCGTCAAGGCTGGCTTGGCGATTGAGAAGCGAATCAACGGTGCTGACGCTGACGCCACCCGCGGAGTCGCGGTGTTGCCAGGCTCGACGATGCAGATCACGTTCTTTGTCACCAACACTGGCAGCATGCCGCTCGACCCGGTGACCGTCACAGACGACACGATCACCGACCCCGAGAAAATCACCTGCCCCAAGACTGCCTTGCCCATTGGGGACAGCATGACCTGCACGGCAACACTGGCTGCCCCAGCTCTGGGGGTGCAACACACCAACACCGCGACGGCCACAGGCCAGCCGATCCTCAACGGCAAGCCCTCGGGTGACCCGCTCACACCGACCGACCCGGCGAACGCCTGGACGGCCGAACCGGGGATCGTCATCGTCAAGAAGATCAACGGTCAGGAGGCCGGCAGCAGTCCGGGTGTGGCTGTCCAGCGGCTCTCGTCGATGAACGTCACCTTCGAAGTGCGGAACACCGGCAACACCGTCCTCACGGACGTGACCGTGTCAGACAGCGTGATCCCGGCCGACAAGATCTCGTGCCCGCGCTCCACGCTGACACCAGCCGAGCCGACGATGACCTGCACCGCGGCATACCCTGCCCCGGAGCCGGGTGTCCAACACACCAACACCGCAACCGTCGAGGGCACACCGGCGCAGGACGACGGCACGCCCATCACCGGTGCGAAGAAGGTCAACGACACCGACACGGCATACGCCTATGTTGTGGCCAGTCCGGGGGTCACGATCGTCAAGAAGATCAACGGTGACGACGCGCAGGTTGCCCCCGGGGTGCAGGTCGATCCGCTGGCCCCGATGACGGTGACCTTCGAGATCACCAATACGGGTAACACACCGTTGAACCCCGTCACGGTCACCGATGACGTGATCCCGGCCGACAAGATCTTCTGCCCGAGCACGTCGCTCGGGGTTGGTGCGCCGACGATGACGTGCACCGCGCAATGGCCGGCTCCGTCGGCGGCTTCCGCCGGTCACCACCAGAACACCGGCAAAGTCACCGCGGTTCCCAGCACGCTCGCTGGCACCTCACTGGGGCTGAAGCCCCTGATTGAGACCAACGTCGCTCACGCGTGGGCCGCGCTCCCCTCGATCTCGGTCGTGAAGAAGATCAACGGCGATGACGCGAATGTCGCCCCGGGAGTGCAAGTGGCCGCCAACGCGTCGCTTGCGGTCACCTTCGAGGTGACCAACACCGGCAACCTGCGGCTCTCACCGGTCACTCTGACCGACACGGAGCCGGATGGGCCACGGGTCATCACCTGCCTCAAGACCGCCCTTGAGCCCCTGGAATCGATGACATGCGAGGTCACGCTCACGGGTCCAGCCGCGGGCGCAGTGCATTACGACCTCGCAACCGTCGTGGGGACACCCATCGATCCGGTGACGGGTCAACCTGCCGTCAACATCGCAACCCACCAGCCGATGGACGACGTGACGTGGACCGACCCGGCGTATGCCTTCGCGCCGGCGACGGCCTCGGTAAAGATCGTCAAGAGCATCAACGGCAACGACGCCAACGTTGCCCCGGGTGTCGAAGTCCAGCCGGGCTCGTCGATGGCCATCACCTTCGTCGTGACCAACACTGGCGGGGTTCCGCTGGCTAGCGTCACCGTGACTGACTCGGACCCTCGGGCGGTTGTCAGTTGCCTCGAGAAGACGCTCCTTCCGAACGAAACGATGACGTGCACGGCGACCTTGCCGGCTCCGGCAGCGGGGTCGACCCACACGGATACAGCGACCGTGGTTGGCACCCCCGTGACGGCTGCTGGCACCCCTGCTGTGGGTGCTGACGGGAAGCCCCTGGGAGAGGTCAGCAACAAGGACAGTGCGCATGCATTCGCCCAGGTCGTGACACCAGTCGATCCGCCCTCGGATGACGATCCGGAGCACCCGGAGCACTCAGACTCGCCGCGGCAACCGGATGGGGCCAACCCCTCTCCGAAGGGCGGCCTGGCTGTGACCGGAGCCAACGTCGGCGCGCCGCTATTGCTCTCGCTCGTCCTGCTGTGCGCGGGCGGCGTCTTGTGGTTCGCCTCCCGCGGCAGGAGAGCCAAGCGCGAGGAGTGATCGTCAGTGAGACGCCCGGATAGCCACCGCTGTCCGGGCGTCTCCGTGGTAGTGCCGGAGTTCGCTCGGACACGACGCGGGTATGCCGTGTCGCGAGTTCGCGACTTCGCGACTTCGCGAGTTTCCCAGGGGACCACCCACGCACGCCGTGTGCCACTCGCGAGCCGCAGTCCGTTCATCGTGACCGCGTGCTCACGCCGAGGGCGAGCTTCCGGCGAGCGAGCGGGCGGTTAGTGGCTGCGACGCCGCGACGGGCCGCCGATAGAAGCCCACACGGTGCGGCCACCACGGTCGTCGGCGACGCCCCACTCGTGGGCGATGCTCCGCACGATCCGCAGGCCACGCCCGGTCGTCGCCCATACCGCAGCAGGTGCGGGTTTCGGGATCGTCGGCCCACCGCCGTCTGTCACCTCGACTTCGACCACGCCGCCCTTGGCTTTCCACCGCACTCGGAACCCGCCGTCGGGCAGCGGCCGAGCATGTCGCAGCGAGTTGGACACGAGTTCGGCGATGACGATTTCGGTTTCGTCGACGACGGCGGGAGAGACTCCGACCTGGCGCAAATCGTCCACCACGGTCCGGCGCACTTGCGGCGCTGACTCAAGCGCCCATCTAAAGCGCTGTGTCCGCTGGGCCTCTGGGTCTAGAGGGCGGACCTGCTCCTCGACCACGGTGCTGCCTCCTTGTGCCTCGTCAGGCGACGCCTGTCGAGGACTGCGCTTCAACCCTAACCGGGCAGATACGGGCACTCCAGAGCCGAAGGTCCGATGCCGTTAATGTCACGTTCACAACGGATAGGTATGCATGAGCGCAACCACGCACCTGAAAGCAAGTCACCAGCGCGCGTATGCCGTTGACTCCGGTGTCCGGATCATCGCCGGGCGGTCCCCTCCGGTATGCCAGATCTGCGCCTGCCGCAGACCCCCGCGCCAGCCAGCGTCGCTCATGTCAGGCCTCTACCGTGTCCAACGGCCCCCTCGAACAATTCGAGCCGACTCTGCATCTGCTCGTCGGTCTCCCCGGAGTCGGCAAGACGACCCTGGCGCGACGTCTAGCCGAGGAATCCCGCTCACTCCGCCTCACACCCGACGAATGGATGCTCCCGCTCTTCGGCGAAGCTGAGGCGGACGGCATACGCGATGTGCTTGAAGGCCGCCTCCTGTGGGTCGCCCACGAGGTCCTTCGAAGCGGCGCTTCCGTCATCGTGGACTTTGGCTGCTGGTCGGCCTCTGAGCGGTGGGCAATTCGGGCGATCGCGCAGCACGCGAACGCAGCGATCGAACTCCACGTCCTCGACCTGCCAGAGGAGGAGCGCCGCTTGCGGACCTCAGCTCGATGGGCGACGGACCCGAGCACCACGTTTCCGATGGATGCCGCCGAGCACGATCGGGTGCGCGCAGCCTTCGAGCCTCCCAGCCCAGTTGAGCTCGACGCGGCGCACCTTCCGGAGCCTCCCCAGGGTTGGGCCTGCTGGCTGGCGTGGGCTTCTGACCGCTGGCCGAGCCTGCCCGACTTCTCGAGCGCATCATGAAGCGCGTGAAGCCCGGCTGCACCCACGACTGCACCCACGACTGCACCCACGACGGCGCTCATGTCGACACCGCCACTCACATTTCCAACGCCGCGAGCGTTCAACCCCCGTGAGCCTGCCGCCCTTTCAGCACCTCGTTGATGCCTATTGGCGCGACGTCGGTCGGCTTGCCCACGCCCTCGCGGGTCCAACCGCCGCCGAGGACGTCGCACAGCAGGCGTGGACCCAGGCGTTCGCGGCATACCCCCGGCTTCGCCGCGCCGACAACCTCCGCGGCTGGCTCCTCACCATCACGCACCGATGCGCGATGGACCACCACCGTCAGACGGCCCGCGCACCCCAACCCGCGGACCCGCAAACTCTCCCCGACAGTCCCAGCTCACCACTCACCGACCCCAACGAAGCACTGTGGGCCGATGTGGCGCGGCTCCCGCACCGCCAACGTGAGGCGATCGTCCTCCGGTACGTCGCCGACCTCGACCACCGCGCCATTGCCGCGGCCCTCGACACGACGCCCGCGATGAGCCGCCGGCTCGTGAGCGACGCCCTCGCTGCTCTCCGAAAGGCCCGTCCATGACCCTCGAAGACGCCCTCCGCCGCGGCCCCTCCTCGAGCTTTGCGGGGGTGAGCGCGCCCCCCACCTTCGCCGAACCCGACATCGCGTATGCCGTGCACGACACCCCGATCGGTCGCCTCCTCCTCGCGCGGCGGGCGACGGGTGAGGTGGTGGCCAGCCGGTTCGCCCCCACGGTGGCTGCGGAGGACGCGACTCTGGTGGCCCTCGCTGACCGCGTGAGCCCACGGGTCGTGCGTCAGCCGCGGGCTCTGGACGAGCTGAGAAGCCAGCTCGACGACTACCTCGCTGGCACCCGCCGCGACCTGGGGCTTCGCATCGATCTCGGTCTCGCGAGTGCTTTTGGTCGCGAGGTGCTGACCGCGCTCCAGGGCCGGGTCGGATATGGCGAGCGAGCGGCATACGCCGACGTCGCGGGCTGGGTCGGGCGCCCCAAAGCAGCCCGCGCCGTCGGGGCAGCACTCGGGGCCAATCCGGTGTGCGTCTTCGTGCCATGTCACCGGATCGTGAGCGCCAGCGGCGCCCTGACGGGGTATGCCGGTGGGCTGGCTGCCAAGGAATACCTCCTCGCGCTCGAAGCCACCTCTCGACCCCGCGCTCGAACCCACCTGACCCGGTTCGACCGGGGTGAGCGACGCCTGCTGATACCGGGCCGGGGTGGTCGGCTCGGGGCGAGGCTGGTAGGCGCTGGGCAGCCGCCTCAGTCGATACCGGATGCCGGGGTGTGCCTGGGTCTGCGGTATCGAATCAAGGGGGGTGGGCGCTGGGCAGGCGCCAGTCGATACCGGATGGCGGGGTGTGCGTGGGTCACAGGTGTCGAATCAAGGGGGGTGGGCGCTGGGCTAGCGCCAGTCGATACCGGATGGCGGGGTGTGCCTGGGTCACAGGTATCGAATCCGGGGGGGTGGGCGGTGGGCTAGCGCCATTCGATATCGGATGGCGGGGTGTGCCTGGGTCACAGGTATCGAATCCGCGGGGGGTGGGCGGTGGGCGGGCGCGAGATGATGGCGGGCGTGACTTCTCGCGCTGGCCGGCCGCTCGACGGCATTCTCGTCGCTGACTTCAGCCGCGTCCTGGCTGGACCGCTCGCCACCATGACCTTGGCCGACCTCGGTGCCCGCGTCATCAAGGTCGAACGCCCTGGCATCGGCGACGAAACCCGCACGTGGGGCCCACCGTTCACCAGCCACGGCACGTCGTATTTTGAGGCGGTCAACCGGTCCAAGGAGTCGATCGCGCTCGACCTGACCGACCCTGCCGACCTGCACCTCGCCCGCGAGCTCGCCCGCCGTGCCGACGTCCTTGTCGAGAACTTCGCCCCCGGCACCCTCGACCGGCTCGGCCTGAGCTACGACGAGGTGGCCGCGACCAACCCCGGGGTCATTTACTGCTCGATCAGCGGTTTCGGACGGGAGGGCGGGCGTGAGCTGCTCGGCTACGACTTCGTCGTGCAGGCAGTCGGCGGGCTCATGAGCATCACGGGCGAGCCGGGCCACCCCACCAAAGCCGGTGTGGCGCTCGTTGACGTCCTCACCGGCAAGGACGCCACGATCGGCATCCTCGCCGCGCTCGCCGCCCGCGCGCGCACCGGCCGTGGCGACCGTCTCGACGTTACCCTCCTCACCTCGTCGCTCGGCGCCATGGTCAACCAAGCCCAGTCAGCGCTGGAACACGGCCGCGCGCCAACCTCGATGGGCAACAAGCACCCGAGCATCGCGCCCTACGAAACCCTCTCCTGCGTCGACAGTCCGATCGCGGTCGCGTGCGGCAACGACGGCCAGTTCCGCAGACTCGCAACAGTTTTAGGTATGCCGTCCCTCGCCGACGACCCGCGATTCGCCACCAACTCCGCCCGGGTGAACAACAGAGCACCCCTCATTGAGCTCCTGGAAGGAGCGCTTGCTGGTGTGGCGAGGAGTGAACAAAGCCGCGGAAGTGGAGCTGGCCCAGGTGATCGCGACGGTGCCGATACCGGCGGCGACCAAACGGCGGCCATTGCGCGCGCAGAGACGGCGGGCTCGCTGACCCCGTTGACGGCGGCGGCGTGGGTTGAGCGGATCAGCGCTGCCGGGGTCCCGGTCGGCCGCGTCGGCACTATCCTCGACGGGCTCGCCCTTGCTGAGAGCCTTGGCCTCGATCCCACGATTGAGATCGGCGCGGGCTTCACCCGCCAAGTGCGGCATCCGGTGAGCTACACGGCATACGAGACGAGCACTCCCAGCCCACCGCCCGACCTGGGCGAGCACGACGAAGCGCTTCGCGCCTGGCTCAGCGCCGCTGCCCCACAACCAACCGAGGCCCGCTAGGGCCCGCGCCCCTCACTCAGGGCGCCAGCGTCACCATCAGCGTCAGCCGCCGCCTGCAACTCTGCGATCTCGATCTTGCCCATCGTGAGCATCGCCGCCATCGCCCGCTGCGCGCGACCCGGGTCGGGATCCGACAGCATCCACATCAACTCGCGCGGCACGATCTGCCACGACACTCCCCACCGGTCCTTGAGCCAGCCGCATTGCGAGGGCACGCCGCCATCGGCGAGGAGCGCGTCCCACAGCCGGTCAACCTCCGCTTGCCCCGAGCACGACACCGAAATCGACGCCGCCTCAGTCTGCGGGAATCGCGGCCCGCCATTAAGCAGCGTGAATTCTTGTGTCCCCAAACGGAATCCAACCATCAACACAGCCCCGTCGCCCATCCGCGAAATCTCGCCGAGCACCGCATCCGGCAGCACCTCGCAGTAATAGCGCGCCGCCGCCTCCGCCTCGGAGTCAAACCACAAACACGTCGTGTATGCCGTGCCGCTCACTGAAAGACCCTCTCGCCGCGCCGACCCGCAGTCAGCTGCTCGAACTTCCCGAACTCCCAAACTCGGACAATGTTTGCCCACTGTAAGTCGCACCTGGGACACTCGGCGCACAATGAGCGTCCTGCGCCTGGCTAGAACGATCCTGCGCATTGGCCGGATGGCCGCGCCGGCTACTGACGCACCCTCCGAAACCGCTGTGGGAGACCAGGTTTTGACCGGCAGCGTCCAAGTCCGTCACGTGGACGCCGGATCCTGCAATGGCTGCGAGATCGAGATCGGCGCGGTTTTCGGCCCGGTTTACGACGCCGAGCGTTATGGCGCCAGGCTCGTCGCGTCCCCACGGCACGCCGACGCCCTCCTTGTCACCGGCGTCGTCACCCACAACATGCTCCAGCCCCTCCTGCGCACCGTCGACGCCACACCAAAGCCGCGCGTCGTCATCGCGGTCGGTGACTGCGCACGGGACTGTGGCGTGTTCAAGGGTGGTTACGGCGTCGCGGGCGCGGTCTCCGATGTCACCGACGTCGACATCGAAGTCCCTGGCTGCCCCCCCGCACCCGATGACATCGTCGCCGCGCTCCGCAGAGTCACCCGCCGATGACCGTTGTCGACCTAGGGCTCGCCGCCCAGTTCCTCTTCGCGCTGGCCGCGGTCGTTGCCGCGCTCGCCAGCCCGACGGCATACCGGAGTCGCCTCGCTGGCACGCTCTCGGCGGGGATCGGCGTCTCGGGGGCAGTCGCCGGCGCGGGTGCGCTGGGAGGCACGACCGCCACGTGGACCCTCGCGCACCCCCTCGGCCCGGCCATCGGCCCGCTCGCGCCACTCACCCTCGCGCCGGATCGCCTCGGCGGGTTCTTCCTCCTCGTGGTCGGCCTCGTCGGCACGATCGCGTCCGTGTTCGGCATCGGTTACGCACACGGGGCGGCTGCGTCGCGGACGGGGTGGACGGCATACCCGCTGTTCTTGCTGGGCATGCAACTCGTGCCGGCAGCGGGCGATGTGCTCACCTTCCTCGGCGGGTGGGAACTCATGGCGCTCGCCTCGACTGTCCTCGTGCTCTCCGACCACGCGCATCGGCCTCGGGTGCGCTCGGCAGGCATCTGGTATGCCGTGATGACGCACCTGAGCTTTGCGCTGCTCGCGCTCGGGTTTGCGGTCCTCACGTCGGTGGCGGGGAGCACCCGCTTTGCCGACATCGCTGGTATGCCGGTGGGCGAGTCAACGTCCGGGGTCGCGTTTGTGCTGCTCACGCTGGGTTTTGTCACCAAGGCGGGGCTCGTGCCGGTGCACGTATGGTTGCCGCGCGCACACCCCGAGGCGCCGAGTCACGTCTCCGCGGTGATGAGCGCGGCGATGGTCAAGATGGGCGTCTATGGCGTGCTGCTGACGGTGACTCGGCTGCTGCCCGACGCCGCGCGCTGGTGGGGGTTGGCGCTGCTGGCGCTCGCGTTACCGTCGGCGCTCTACGGCATCCTGCAGGCGTCGGTCGCGAGCGATCTCAAGCGACTCCTTGCCTACTCCACGACCGAAAACGTCGGCCTCATCCTCACCGCAGTCTCCGTCTCAATGCTGACCCGCCACACGGGCACGGCCGACGTTTCCCAAATCGCGCTCGTCGCGGCGCTCCTGCTCGTCGCGAGCCACGCCGCCTTCAAAACGGTCCTCTTCCTCGCGGCGGGAGCGATTCTCGCGGCGACCGGCGAGCGTGACCTCGACCGGATGGGCGGCCTCGCAGGGGGTATGCCGGTCACGGCCGCGGCCTTTGGCGTCGCGGCGCTCGGTGCCGCCGCGTTGCCGGTGACGTCGGGGTTTGTCGCCGAATGGGTGCTGTTGCAGTCGTTGATCCACGGTGATGTGCGCACTGATCGGCTGACCACGGCGCTGCTGCCGGCGATTGTCGCGGTGGTGGCGTTGACGGCGGGGCTGGCCCTGTTGACCTTCGTCAAGGCGTTTGGGATTGCCTTCCTCGCGCGGCCGCGCAGCGAGGGCGCCGCGGCCGCTCATGAGGTGAGTTTCGCAATGCGGGGCGCCCTCGTCGCGGGGGCCGCGGGGGTGCTTGCCCTCGGGCTTCTTCCTGGTCTGACCTCGAGCGGAGCGTTGGCTGCCCTCACCTCAGGTGTGAGCTCGCGGGGTGCGGTAGGTGCGGTCGTCGCGCAACCCGTCGGCCTTGGTGGCATCGAGTTGCCCACCCTCGGCGCGCTCTTGGATCCGACGTCGTTGTTGATCCTGGGCTTGATCCTCACCGTGCCGATCGTCGCGATCTCTTGGCGGTTGGCGCTCGGCATACCTCGTCGTGCGGTTGATCTGCAGTGGGGCTGTGGCGGGGTGCGGGTGAGTCCGCGAATGCAATACACCGCAACGTCGTTCGCCGAGCCGCTCGTGCGGGTCTTTGGTGACACGCTCCGGCCAACCCAGCAGCTGGAGGTCGAACGGGCCAAGGAGTCCCGGTTTGTCGTGGTCGGAGCGACCTATAAGCAGCGGGTCGGTGACGTCATCGAAGACCGGGTGTATCGACCGGTGGCGCGGTTGTTGGGGCGCATCGGGGATAAGGCTCGGACGGTGCAAAACGGCAGCATCCACCGCTATCTCGCGTTCTCGTTCGCGGCGCTGGTGGCCTTGCTCGTGGTGGTGGTCCGATGAGTGCGTCCCCCGCGGTAGCGCCCGACCTCACCAGCACGGCGTGGGGGCTGCTGGCGGTTGTGCTGCAGTGTTGCGTCCTCGCAGCTGTCTCACCGATCCTCATCGGGGTCATGCGGCAGGTGCGCTATCGCATGGAGGGTCGGATTGGCCCCGGCATCTGGCAGCCCACGCGCGATCTGCTCAAGCTCGCGCGCAAGGAACCGCTGGTGGCGCCGGGCGTGCGGCTGCAGGGCGTGATGCCGATCGCGATGACCGGCACCAGCTTGCTGCTCGTCGCCTTGCTGCCGCTCATGTCCACCGTGACGATCCCGCTCGTGCCCGACGACTTGTTCGTCGTTGTCGGCGTCCTCCTGCTCGGCACCGTGGCAATTGCCCTGCTGGGGCTCGACTCCGGCACGGCGTTTGGCGGCATGGGGTCAAGCCGACACATGACAATTGCTGCCCTCGTGGAGCCGACGGTCCTGGTCGCGGTCTATGCGCTTTCGATCCCCGTGGGCTCCTCGGCGCTCTCGGCGATCGTTGACGCGCGCATCGCCGAACCCGTGTCCGTCGTCTCGCCCGTCTCACTGCTCGCGCTCGTCGCGCTCATCATCGTCGTCGTCGCCGAGACCGGTCGGCTGCCAGTCGACAACCCGTCAACCCACCTCGAGCTGACCATGGTCCACGAGGCGATGATCCTCGAGGCGTCAGGGCGTGACCTCGGCTGGGTCGAGTTCTCGTCGTGGCTCCGGCTGGCTGGGCTGTTGGGTCTGGTCGCCAATCTCGCGTTGCCGTGGGGCGTCGCCCAGTCGATGTCGATCGGCGGGCTCGCGGTGGCAATCGTGGCCATCGTCGTCAAGGTCATGCTCGCGGGCGCGGGCGTGGCGGCCGTCGAGGTCTTCCTCGCGAAGGTGCGACTCTTCAAGGTCCCCGAGCTGCTCGCCGCCTCATTCGTCATGGCCTTCTTGGCCGTCACCGCCTCGTACTTGGTGGTGTGACCTGACCATGCTCACCGCCATCTCAGCCGCCGCGACGGGCCCCGCCGCGCCGGGGGCCCCCCCGGGGGGCCGGGGGGGCCCCCCGGGGGGGCGGGGGGCCCCCCGCGCGCCGGGCGGGGGCCCGCCGGCCGGGGGGGGGGACCGCAGCCAGCCACCCGGCATACCCGCACGTGCTGTGGCCCCAAGCTGCCGCCCCCGAATCTGCCGCGATGGCGCAAGCCCTGGCCCTCACGACCGGTCTCCTGCTCCTCACCGCGGTGCTGCAACTCTGGCGCCGGTCCCTCAGCGGCTCGACGAGCCTGCTCGCGATTCAGGGCGCCGCGCTCGCGGGCCTGGTCATCACGGTCGCGATCGCCGAGGGGGCTCCCGAACTCTTCGCGGTGGCGCTCCTCGTCCTGGCCCTCAAGGCCGCGATCATCCCGATGCTGCTCCACCGCACGGCCCTCAAAACCGGCGGCACGCTGGAAACGTCGCACCGAGTCCATCCCACGGCTGGCCTGTTGTGGGCGGCGCTTCTGACAACGGTCGCCTTCCTCGCCGCGCGCCCCCTCGTGAGTGCCTCACCCGGCCCGCTGACCAAGGTCGCGCCCGTCGGGTTGGCCCTCGTGCTGCTCGGGTTCCTCGTCCTGCTGACCCGTCACCAAGCGGTGTCACAGCTTGTCGGCTTCGTCATCCTCGACAACGGCATCGCCACCGTCGCGTTCCTGACCAGTGGCGGGGTTCCGCTCATCGTCGAGATTGGCGTCATGATCGACGTTCTCTTCGTCGTCGTCATCCTCCGCGTGCTGGCAAGTCAGATGCGGTCGGTCTTTGGGGCGACCGATCTCGATGACCTCACGGAGTTGCGTGACTGATGACGACACTCCTCCTGCTCGTATTGCTCGGTCCGGCCGGGTTGGCGGCTGTATCGCTGCCCTTCCGGCGGGCGGCTTGGACCCGGTGGACTCCGGTCGCGGCGGCTGTGGTGGTGCTTGGCTCCGGGGTCGCTCTCGTCGCTGGCGCGCACGACGCTGCGGTGACTGCGCTGGGAGGGCTGTTGCGCGCGGACTCGCTCGCGGCATACCTCGTCTGTGTCGTCGGTGCCGTGGCACTCACGGCGACGTGGGGCGGAATCCGGCCGCGCGCGACCCCCGACGGCTGGTTCTCGACGTTGCTGTGTTCCTTCCTCGCGACCATGGTGCTCGCGCTCGTTGCCGACAACCTCGGGGTGATGTGGGTCGCTCTCGAAGCGACGACGATCACGACGGCCTTCCTCGTCGGTTATGGCGGCGGCAAACGCTCCCTCGAAGCGGCCTGGAAATACGTCGTGCTCGGGTCGGTCGGCGTCGCTATCGCGCTGCTCGGCATCGTGCTCCTGTATGCCGCGACCTCCGCCGCGGGGCACCCCACCTTGTCGTGGGTCGAGTTGCGGACGATGGGTTCGGTGCTTGACCCCGACCTCACGCGGCTCGGAGTTGCCTTGGCGGCGTTGGGGTTTGCGACCAAGGCGGGGCTGGCGCCGATGCATTCGTGGCTGCCGGATGCGCACTCCCAGGCGCCCTCACCCGTGTCGGCGCTGATGTCTGGGGTGCTGTTGGCGGTTGCCTTCGCGGGCATCCTCCGGGTCAAGGCGATCAGCGATGCCGTGCTGGGCGAGTCGATGATGCGCGGCCTGCTGATCGCCGCGGGTTTGCTGTCGCTGCTCGTCGCGGCGTTGTTGCTGCTCACCCAACGGGATTACAAGCGGATGCTCGCGTACTCGAGCATCGAACACATGGGCATTATTGCGATCGGCGGCGCCATCGGCGGACCGCTCGCGATCGGAGCCGTGCTGCTGCACATCCTCGGCCACGGTCTCGCGAAGGCGACCCTGTTTGTCGTTGCCGGGCGGATGCTCGCGTTCACGGGCACGTCGCGGATTGACGACGTCTCCGGGCTGCTCGGGCGCGCACCGAAGCTCGCGGTGCCTTTCCTCATGGGGTCGGCAGCGCTGCTCGGCTTCCCGCCGTTTGGGCTGTTTTTCAGCGAACTGGCGATCATCGTGGCTGGGTGGCAGGCCGGGCTCACGTGGGTGGTCACGGCGATGGTGGCGCTGCTGCTGTTGGTTTTTGCCGGGCTCGGGCGGCACATCCTGGCGATGACTCTCACGCGGCACCGCGGTGGGGAGGCACTCCTCACCGATGGGTATGCCGGGTTGCTCGCGGCCGCTGGGGAGGTGGCGGAAGGTGCCGAGGCAGGGAAGGGCGCTGAGCCTGGGAAGGGGGCGCTGAGGCGGGGGAAGGGGGCGGGGGGGGGGGAAGGGGCGGGGCTGGAAAGGGGGGCGGGGGGGGGGGCCGGGAGGCTGGAAAGGGTGCCGAGGCAGTGAAGGGTGCCGAGGCTGGGGAATTGGCGCCCGATGAGCCGACGCACACCGGGTTTGTGACCAATGCGCACCACGGCTCGCCTGACGGCCCGATGGCGCCGCTGTGGCTCGCGCTGACCGCGGTCGCCGTCAGTGGTCTGCTGGCCTGGCCGCTGCTTGGCGTCCTCACCGATGCGGTCGCCTCACTGATTCCGGGAGTGGGCCGATGACCAATCCGTTGGTGAACCCCGTGCCGCGCCCGGCCGAACGCCGTGAAGTCTCGCGCGAAGAACTCGCGGCGGCGACCCGCGAACTCCTCGACACGGCATACCGGCTGGCGTTGGTCGCGATGCACGAGGACGAGGCGACGGGGCGGGTCGTGCATGTCTTCCTCGCGCCTGGGCGCGCGCCGGTTGAGCTCGTCGTGCGGTTCGCGCGGGACAACGCGTGGATGCCCACGATGGCCGGGATCTCGTATGCGGCGGGGCGCTTCGAACGCGTCAATCGGGACCTCTATGGACTGGAACCGCTGGGGCACCCGCTGCCGCATCGGATTGTGCGGCACGGACATTGGCCGAGCGGCTACTTCCCGATGTTGCGCGATGCCGACCCGGATCCGGTATTTGACGCGGACGTGGGGCAGTACCCGTTCGTCGAAGTGCAGGGCGATGGGGTCTATGAGATCCCCGTCGGCCCCATTCACGCAGGTCTGATCGAGCCGGGGCACTTCCGGTTTTCGGTTGTGGGAGAAACGATTTTGCGGATGAAGGCGCGGCTGTGGTTCATGCACCGCGGCGTCGAAAAGCTCTTCGAGGGCCGCACCCCAGAGGCCGGCATCGAACTCGCCGAACGCATCTCCGGCGACACCTCCGTGGGGCATTCACTCGCGTATGCCGTCGCCGTCGAGCAGGCGCTCGGGCTCGACGTGCCGAGCGCGGTGCACCACCGTCGGGCGATGCTCCTCGAGTTGGAGCGGCTCTACAACCACGTCGCGGACATCGGGATGGTCGTCAATGACGTGGGGTACGGGGTCGTCAACACGCACGCGTCGCGATTGCGGGAGACCCTGCTGCGGCACAACGCGTCGGTCACCGGCCATCGGCTGCTCCGTGGCGCGATCGGGATCGGGACGTGTGACCTGGCCGGGCAGGTGGATGTCGCCCTGCTGCGGGAGGTCGCCGCGGAGGTGAGCGAGCTCATCGCGATTGCACGGGGCAACCACGTCGTCATGGACCGGCTGACCGCAACCGGCGTGCTGTCACTCGCCCAGGCGGAGTCGCTCGGGACGCTGGGCTATGTCGCGCGGGCGTCGGGTATGACGGTCGACGCGCGCTGGGATCACCCGCTGACGACGATGCCCGACGGGGCGGCATACCCCGATTTGGCGGGGCCGGTGGTGGAGACGACCGGGGATGTCTTGGCGCGGTTCATGGTGCGGGCTCGCGAGGTGACCGCGAGTGCCGAACTTGTCGCCTGGCACCTCGATCACCTCAGCGGACTCGACGAGACGGCGGTTGCGGGCATGAGCGCGGGCATGGGCGCGGACGCGAATCTCACTGCGGCCGCAGCCGATCCGCCCAGCGGCCTCGGCATTGTCGAAGCCTGGCGCGGCACCCTGGTGCACCGGGTCGAACTCGCCCCGGACGGCACCCTGAGCCGAGTGCGGCCGGTCGACCCGTCGTTCTTCAACTGGCCCGCGCTGCCGATCGCGCTCAAGGACACGATCGTGCCCGACTTCCCGCTGACGAATAAGAGCTTCAACCAGTCGTATGCCGGTAACGACCTCTAGGTGGCGGCCGGCGCCGCTACGCTCGCTGAGGTGAGCTTTGACGGCATACCGTTGCGGGCTTTTGAGTTCTATGCGGGGCTCGAAGCCGACAACAGCAAGACGTACTGGACCACCCACAAGGCCATCTATGACCGCGACGTCAAGGCGCCGTTGCAGGCGTTCGCCGAGCGGGTCGAGCGGGACGAGCATGGGTTTGGGGAGGTCAAACTTTTCCGGCCGCACCGTGACGTGCGGTTTAGCGCCGACAAATCGCCCTATAAGGACCACCAGGGGCTCGTCGCCGGTCAGCCGCCGGGGCTGGGTTACTACCTGCAGATCTCCGCGGAGGGCTTGGCGCTCGGCGGCGGGTTCCATGCAGTGTCCCCGGCGCAGACCGCGGGGTGGCGCGCGGCAGTCGACGCGCCGGCTTCGGGAGGCGAGATTGCAGCGCTCGTCGCGGCCGCATCTGGGGCGGGTGCCGACATCCTCGGCGAGCGGGTCAAGACCACCCCGCGCGGGTATGCCGCGGACCACCCACGCATCGAGCTCATCCGGCTCAAGGAGTTGATGCTGCTGTGGCACCTCGGCGTCCCGGACTGGATCGACACGCCAGCCGCGGGTGACCGAATCATCGAGCACTGGCGCACGCTGACACCGATCATGCGCTGGCTGGAGACCCACATCCCTGCCGCGCCGCCTCGTGACTCTGGTCGACGGTGAGCGGCTTGCCTGGCCAAGAGTGCGCTTGCCTGGGCATAGGTGCGCTTGCCTGGGCGAAGGACCACTTGCCTGGGCATAGGTGCACTTGCCTGGGCATAGGTGCGCTTGCCTGGGCGAAGGTGCGCTTGCCTGGGCGAAGGACCACTTGCCTGGGCATAGGTGCGCTTGCCTAGGGCTCTAAGGCCAGACAAGCGTCGCTAAGGCCAGTCAAGCGACGCGAACAGCCCAAAGAGGCGCGCAGCCTGCTCAGATCACGGGGTCGTGCGCGTCCACACCAGGCAGCGCCGTCAGCTTGGCGAGCCGGCCCAACAGCGCCTCGCGCCGGTGATCGTTGCCCAGCAACCCGGCATACCGCTCGCCGAAGCGCGCGAGGAGGTCGTCATCGAGTCGCCGCACGGCACCGGCGGGGTAGCGGTACCCCATGCGCGCGGTGACCGACCCCGTGTCGATCGGGCGGAGCACGTCGCTGAGCTCGTCGAGGGAGACGATGCCGAGCTCAAGCAGCAGCCCACTGATCCACGTGTAGTGCTCCGTGCGCGACCATCCCGCGCTCGCGTATCGCCCAGCGAGGAAGGTCGCGAGCTCCTGCGCGCTGATCCGTGGATCGGTCTCGTCGGGGTGCGCGGCGGTCTCGTCGCCCATGCCGGCCTGGAGCTTGTCGCGGATCGTGGAGAACTCGCGGTCGGCGAGCTCGAGCAGCCCGGCAGCGAGGGTGAAACGCCGCTCTAGGTCGGGGACGTGCTCGGGCGGCACCGTCCCCTTGTAGCGAATGTCGTGTTCGAACTCGGCCCACGCGTGCTGCAGGACCGTGCGCAGCTGCACCGAGGCGCACCGCAACGGGGAGTATGCCGGTGCCGCCCCTCCTGAGGCAGCGGGTTCGGTTGTGGGGGAAGCGGATTCGAGCGTCTGCTCGACTGCTGATCCGTCCAGAGACACGAGCACATGGCGGCTGCTGTAGCCG
The DNA here is from genome assembly GCA_016715285.1 of Actinomycetales bacterium. Taxonomy (GTDB): domain Bacteria; phylum Actinomycetota; class Actinomycetes; order Actinomycetales; family Dermatophilaceae; genus Phosphoribacter; species Phosphoribacter thorii. The sequence continues at coordinate 101,304 of JADKAO010000006.1, forward strand.
AAGCGACCCTCGCGCGCGGTCTCCTGACCCATGTCCCGGTCTTCGAGCACGGTGAACTCGTCGGCAAGGAGTTCGGCGACGGCGACGACATCGCTCTGGACGTAGGTAATGACGCGGACGCCGACCTGGTCAGTGATTTCGCGGAGGGGTTCGCGGTGGACGGGTTGGCCGTCGCGTTCGCGGGTCGCTTTAGCGGCAAATGATTCGACGCTCTTGGCCCGACCGGTCACGGTGAGGTAGTTGATGCCGGCCTCGTCGAGGATCCCCCGGATGAGGCTGACGAAGCGGGTGGTGACCGGACCGAGTTCGGGGTGCAGCACGGCATACCGGGCGATGGCTGCGCTGGGATCCGACACGGATGCCCAGTCTGAGGGCGCGGCCTGCTCTGGGTCGGGCTCGGGCTGCGGGGCGGGGGAGGTCACGCCCCTACTGTCCCAGAGTGCACGGCCAACTGTTCTCGGGATGGCGGAAGGGCAGTCGGCGCCGACGTCAGGCGTAGCTCGCGGTCGCCGGGAACGCGACGAGATGCAGTCGGCGAGGACAGCGTGCGCGTTGCCATTGCATTTCGGCGACCTCGTCACCGCCTGCTGCGATCACCGCACTGACCGCGTATGCCGCGGCGTGGGGCGCGTGCCCGACGACGTGGGCCACGCCGAGGGCTTGACCGGCGGCTCGAGCGGCGGCAACGGCAGCCGGGTCGGTCGACTCGCGGGCGGCCGCGTGTGCGGCGAAGGCGAAGGGGCGGGCGTCGGCCATGGTGATATCGCTGCGGAGCCAGGCGCGGCCGGCGTCGAGCGCATGGCGGACGCGAAGGTCGCCGGGACGGTGTTCCTCAAAGAAGGGAAGGACCCGTTCGGCACAGTCAAGGGCCCACGTGGTCAAGGCGTGGTGATCCTTGCCGAAGCGTCTCACCGCAGACGGGCCCATGTGTCCTCCTCCCTGGCCCGATGGCGAGCGGTGTCACCAGAGCAGCCGAAAAGTTTCCTCAGGGTAGCGCAAGGGTGGACAAACGCTAGAGGACTTGAGGCTGGGCGTTAGCTGGTGACGTCCTTGCCAGCGAATCTCGCCCACGCGAGCAGCCAGAACACGACGGCATACAGGCCGTTGACGAAGAGCCCCTGCGAGATGTCGTGCCACGCAATGGGATCCCGCAAGAAGTCTTGGAACGCCAACCACCGATCGACGAGCAGCCAGTCGTGGAGCCAATCGAGCTGGGGCACCCCGTCGAGGATCCACGACACGATGACGAAGATCATGACCGCCACGGCCGCTGCGATGGGTTGCTCGGTGAGCGTCGAAATGAACAGGCCCACGGCGGCGAGCGCGGCCAGACAGGTCGTGAGATAGACGATGACGAGGGCGAAGCGGCCGATCGCGGCGCCGCCGGACAGGGTCGTCCCCGAGAGCGTCGGCATGTCACCGAACCCGAAGAGGGCAATCCCGATGATCGCGCCGGGCACCGCCACCGTGAGCACGCCCCAGAGGGCCCCGAAGCAGAGCGACGCGTACTTCACGAGCAGCAGCCGGGTGCGACTCACCGGGACGGTGAGGAGATAGCGCAGGGTGCCGATATTCGCTTCTCCCGCAATGGCATCGCCGCTGAGCATCGCGATCGCGAGGGGGAGGAACATCGTCATCTCGACGAGGAGCGCAGCGAGCGGGACGAAGAGGCCGTTGCTCGTCATCGAACTCAGCAGGTCACCGCCCCGCCGGCGATCGGTCGCCGTCATCTTGGTCGCGATCGCCATGATGATGGGGATCGCGGCCAAGACGAGCAGGCCCATTTGGTTGCGACGGCGGCCGCCGATGAGGGCGAGTTCGGACCGGAAGAGGCGGGTCGAGATGCCGCGGGGCGCGCGATGGAGTGGCGCGACGCCTGGTCTCACGGTCGGGGCGTCAGCCGCTGACATCGAAGCCCTCCCCAGTGAGTGACACGAACATGTCCTCCAGGCTCGCGTTCTCGACTCCGAACCCCGCAACCGGGACGCCCGCACCAACAAGTGCCGCGACGATCCGTTCCGGGGCGATTTCTCCGGGTATGCCGTGTGCGCTCGGCGCCTCTCCCCCAACGTGAGTGCCGACCTCCTTGACCCCAAGGTCCCGGAGCACGCGCGCGGCGGCATCGGGCTGGGAGGTGAGGACGCGGCATACCGGCTGGTGTCCCCCGCGCACAGCGGCGAGGGTTCCTTGCGCGACGAGGCGACCGTCGCGCATGACGCCGAGGTGTGAGCACATCTGCTCGACTTCGGACAGGAGGTGGCTCGACACGAGGACGGTCGCGCCGTCGGCCGCGAGGGAGCCGACGAGAGTGCGGACTTCGCGCGTGCCCTGGGGGTCGAGGCCGTTCGTGGGCTCGTCGAGGACGAGCAGGTCGCGTGGCATGAGGAGCGCGCCGGCGATGGCGAGGCGCTGGCGCATGCCGAGGGAGTAGGCGCGGTATTTCTTGGTCGCCGCAGCGAGGAGCCCGACCCGGTCGAGCGCGGCGTCGATCCGCGAGCTGGCTGTGGCGGGGTCGGCGAATCGGTCGGCCGCATCGAGCCGAGCGAGGTTTGCGCGGCCCGTGAGATAGGGGTGGAAGGCAGGTCCCTCCACGAGTGCACCGACCCGTGGGAGGGCGAGGTGCGCCTGCGCCGGTATGCCGTGTCCGAGGACTTCGCGCTCGCCAGCCGTGGGCGTGACGAGGCCGAGCAGCATACGGATGGTCGTGGTCTTGCCCGAGCCATTAGGGCCGAGGAAGCCATAGACCGAGCCCGTGGGGACTTCGAGGTCGAGCGAGTCGACAACGGTGCGCTTGCCGAAGCGTTTGGTCAGGCCGTGCGTGCGGATCGCAAGTGACGTGGCCGAGGGAGCCAACGACGTCGCGGATGGGGCTGCGGCTGCGGCTGCGGCTGCGGATGGTGCTGCGGCCGCGTAGGTCGTGGTGAATGCCTCGGGTGAGTCGGTCATCGCAGGTGCGGCCGTCGCGCCGGATGGGTTGGGTGCGGGCTCGAGGCGCGTGGTCACTCGGCTGGCCTGGCAATCGGCCCTGCGGCAAGGGCGCCCTGCAGCGTGTCGGACCCGACCGCTCCTATCGCCATGCGGCCGTCGTCGGTGATGATCGCGGTGAAGATCGTGCCTTCGAGGACGCGGCCGCTGCCCCACGAGCCCGACACCGGGGTCATCGCGCCTTGGATGATCTCGAGCGGGTTGGGTCCGGCGGCGGGGCGGGCATCCGGCGCGGCGTCAGTGCTGGTGGACGGGCTCGACTTTGGCATCGTGGCGACGATGACGGTCGCCCAGCCGGTGCCCGAGATGGACGGCATGGCGAGACCCGCCGGCACACCTGGCATGGCTGGCACACCCGGCATACCTGGGACTGGGGGTTGTGAACCCGGCGTGGCTGGGAGGCGCGGGTTTTCGCCCGGGACCATCGGGTTAACGCCCTTGCCGACGGCGCCCGACTTGTCACCGGCGCCAGCCAGCGGCGAGGTGCCTTCTTCGACGGTCGTGCCCGGAGGCGGCGTAAACGTAAAGGTGTGGTCGTCAGGAGTCCCGAAATCGACTGCGCTGAAACCGACTTCGAAGGCGGGCGTCGCGATGCGGGTCGACATCACTTGGACGCGCAGGGGCACCTTGGTCTCGGCATCGACCGCGATCCGCACCGACGCGACGAGGCTTTCCTTTGCGCGCGGAGTTAAAACCAGTTGGTATGCCGCCCGCCCAGCAACCGTTGTCGTGCCGGGTGCGGTGACTTCAGTCGAAGGGTCAAGGAGCGCGAGCGCCTTGTCGGCGGCGTCTTGCGGCGAGCTGGGCAACGGGGTCGCTAGACCCTCGGCGATGCGGGGAGCGGTGATGGCGCCGGCGTCCTTCTTGGGCCCGAAGTTCGCGGGCACGGTGTAATGCGTCGCCGTCTTCGTCGTGCTCGACCACATCCAGACGTCGGTGCCATTGCGGATGATGTCCGACTCCGAACCTTGGCCGAGCAGAGCGAGGCGGGCCTTGGTGTCACCCGCATACCAAACCCGCCACGTGTGCGTGCCCATGATCGTGCTGCTGAGGTCGGCGGAACCCTTCTTGGCTCCCGGAATGGAGATCGAGGGCAGGCCGAGGTCGGCGGTCTGCACGACTGTGCCCGACAGGCCGGTGACCTTGGCGCTCTGGATGTCGACAAGCAACTGCGCCGGGGTGCGCTCGGGCAGCGTCGGGTCGGCGGTGGCGCTGGTCGACGCGGCGACCGTGCCGGCCGCGACGAGCGCGAGGGCTGACGCGGGCACGGCCCAGCGGGTCCAGGGGCGACGGGCGAAGAGGCTCATGCGTCCAATGGTGCGTCATGGACGCTGAGAGGACCCTGAGAAGGTGGGCGCCCCGTGCCTGCTCGCACACGATGCAGCTTGACCTGGCCCGGGGTTGCTTGTCCTGGCCTGGCGTTGCTTGTCCGCCCTAAGACTGGCCTGACCTAGCCCGGTGTTGCTTGTCGGCCCTAAGACTGGCTTGACCGGCCCGGTAACGCCGGACGAGTCGAGCTAAGGCCAGACAAGCCGAACCAGGGCCAGACAAGCCGAACCGGGGCCAGACAAGCCGACCGTGCACGAATCCCGATGCGCACGCGTGGCATGGTGTCTGTCATGCGGGTACTCGTGGTCGAAGACGAGCCGGGGATGGCCCGTGCCCTGCGTCGGGGTCTTGTGGCCGAGGGTTTTGTTGTGGACCACCGGGCGGACGGACCGGCCGGGCTGGACGCGGCGCGCTTTGGTGACTTCGATGCGGTGTTGCTCGATGTCATGTTGCCGGGGCTGAGTGGTTACACAGTCGTTAAAACCCTTCGCGCAGAGGGTATTTGGACTCCGGTGCTCATGATCTCGGCTAAAGACGGAGAGTACGACCAAGCCGACGGGCTCGACTATGGCGCCGACGATTACCTCGTCAAACCGTTCTCGTTCGTCGTCTTGCTCGCCCGGTTGCGGGCGCTCCTTCGGCGCGACCCGGCCCCTCGGCCTACGCAGCTGACGGTCGGCGCGATCTCACTCGACCCCGCGAGCCGGTCCGTCACCGTGGAGGGTGAGCCAATTGGCTTGGCGCCGCGGGAGTTTGCGCTCCTCGAGGAGTTGCTGCGCGCCCATCCGCGGGTAGTCTCCAAGGACGAACTCGTCGAACGAGTCTGGGGTGACGACGCCGCGGACCCCAACGTCGTCGAGGTCTACGTCGGCTATCTCCGTCGCAAGCTCGGCCGCCCCCACATCGAAACGGTCCGCGGCGCTGGTTATCGAGTCGCCCCGTGAGGCCGCTCACGAGGCGACTCCCTCGACCGTGGGGACCCGTCTTCCCGAGGAGTTGTCGACTGGCAATGATGTTTGCAGTCCACGGAGCGCCGCGATGAGGCTTCCTTGCGCGGCTGGGCCTACGCACGCGGCATACAGCGGCTCATGTTGGTGGAACGCCGTGATGAGGCTCCTCGCGCGGCATACGGCGGCTCATGTGGGAGGAGCGCACCGATGAGGCTCCTTGCGCGGCTGGGCCTACGCGCGCGGCTCATGACGATCGGCATCGTCGGCGTCGCGGCTGCGCTCCTGCTCGGCTTCGCCCTCTTGTATGCCGCCCTGACCGTGAGCCTCGGCCGCGCGGTCGATGGGCAAGCCAGCTCGGTGGCCAAGGAAGTCGCGGCGCTCATCAACGCTGGGCGGCTCGCTGATCCGGTGCCGCAGTACGGCGCTCAACTCGTCCAGGTGCTCGACCGTGACGGCCGCGTGGTCGCCGCATCCGTCACAGCCGATCAGCTCACCCCCGTCGTCACCGCCGACGAACGTGCCCGGCTCGGCAACGGCGAGGTCATCACCATCCCAGGTGCCCGCGCCGCCCAGAGCAGTGAGTTGCGGGTCGCTGGAGCCGCCGCCGGTCCGGCCTCCGCGGGCCAACTCGTCGTCGCCGCCCTTCCCACTGCCGACCTCGACCGCGCCGGCGATCTGCTCCGGCGGTTGTTGCTCATCGCGTTCCCGCTCTTCCTCGGCGCCATGGCTCTCATCGCATGGCGCGTTGTCGGCGCCGCCCTCCGCCCCGTCGACGACCTGCGACGAGGCGCAGCTCGGATTGGGGCGTCGACTCAGGTGGGGGCGGGCAGCCCCGAGCGACTCCCCGTGCCACCCACCAGCGACGAAATCCACGCGCTCGCCACCACCCTCAACGACATGCTCGACCGGCTCGACGCCGCCCGCGCCACCCAGCGCAGCTTCGTCGCCGACGCCGCCCACGAACTCCGCAGCCCCCTCGCCAGCATCCGCCTCCAACTCGACGTCGCCGATCACGTCGGGGACGGCGGCACCCTCCCCGCCGAGCTCCTCCCCGAAGTCGACCGCCTCACCGCGCTCGTTGAAGACCTCCTCACCCTCGCCCGCGCCAGCGACGCACCCCCCGAAGCGCCCGACCTCATCGAGGTGCCCGCCTTCCTCCACGACCTCACGACGAGGTATGCCGGGGCACGAGTCCCCGTCACCCTCGCCTCAGCGGGCAGAGACACAGCCGAGGACGAGGTCCCGGCGTTCATCAGGGTTCGCCCCATGGTCGAGCCCGGCCCTACCGCGGAGGGCGCAGAGCCAACCGAGGACGAGGTCCCGGCCTTCATCAGGGTCCGCCCCAAGGTCGAGCCCAACCAGACCGCGGAGGGCGCAGAGCCAACCGACGAAAGGGTCACGGCATACCTCCCGCGTGGCGATTTGCTTCGGGCAGTGACGAATCTCGTCGACAACGCGGTGCGGCATGCGCGCACAGAGGTGCGGCTCACGGCATACCCCGTGCGGGTAGACCCAGCCGAGCAACCGCTGGTCGAGATCGCGGTCTCGGATGATGGACACGGCATACCGGAGCAGGATCGCGAGCGGGTCTTTGACCGCTTCGCGCGGCTGGACGACGCGCGGGCTCGCGACGAAGGCGGCTCTGGGCTGGGCCTGGCGATCGCGCGCGAACTTATCCGACGCAACGGGGGCGACATCCGACTTGCGGATGCCGCCCCCGGCGTGCGCGCAGTGGTGACGGTGCCATCGGCCCCAGCCGGCTAGCGCGAGCCGTAGGACTCCTGAGCGAATGACTTGTATGCGAGGAACCCGGCAGCCACGAGCCACAGGGCAAGACCGATCCATGCTCCGGCGAACGACGAGCCGGTCGCACTATCAACCGTCCCGGGCAGGGTGACCGCTTGGATCAACAGAGTCCCGATCAGCGCCGCAGATGCGGCGCGGGCCGCATCGGTGATCGGAGGCACTAGGGCAGAGATCGCAGCGAAGATGAGCGGCAGGATGACGAGCAGGAAGAGTGATGCCGTGACGACATAGGCTCCCTTCCTCAAGATGAGAGCACCCAGGTAGACCAACAAGCCGGCTGCACTCGTCGCTGCTGACGCGACGAGAATCGCGACCAGGTCCATCACAATGCCCTGTCCGGATACGCCTGCCACCCTGGCTATGACCGCGCAAACCAGCGCCGGAAGGAGTGACACGCACACCGTGAGCACGCCCCAGGCGAGCAACCGCCCGAAGAAGAGTTCCATCGTCCATGGGACCCACAGCTTGGCACCAGCCATGACGCCTTGGTCGATGTCGCGTGTGACGTAGTTCGAGGTCATGACGGTGACAACCATCAAGGCCGCGAGCGTTGCTGCCCCGCCGATATCGGCGACGCGCAGACCAAGGGTCTCTTGCAGACTCGGGGTCCGGGCGACGATGGTCATGCCAACACCGGCAAGCAGGCTGATCACCAGGCAGGTGATCACCCCGCGTCGAACACCGCCAACGGCGCCCGCTCGTCGCAGCTCAGCGCCGACGACCCGCGTCACAATGGTCGACCTCATCGGAGTCCCTCCACGTTCATCAGGTGCGATCCAGCATGCGCAGTTTCTTCCAGATAGACCTCCTCGATCCCGCGTGTGGACTGAAGGATCCCGGTGACCTGGACAGGGGCCGTCGACACCACGCCGGCCACCCACGAGAGATCTCGCCCCAGGATCCGCAACTGACCGGGCTCTGGGATGGCTTCTGCCCCCGCTGCGATGAAATGCGGCAGCAACTCCGCAGGGTCGACGCACGTGATCAGAACGCTCGGGGCGTCGTCGGCACGTAGCGATTCGAGTGTCCCGACCCGAGAGGCGACACCATCAGCGAGGATGACCAGGCGATCGGCGACAAGTTCAAGCTCGCTGAGCAGATGCGATGACAGCAGGATGCAGCGTCCGGACTGCGCAGACGATCTCAAGTAATCCCGCATCCACTTGACGCCCTCGATGTCGAGGCCATTGACGGGCTCGTCCAACACAAGCGTTCGCGCCTCTCCGATCAGCGCCGATGCAAGACCGAGGCGCTGCCGCATGCCCAGGGAGTACCCGGCAATAGGTAGGTTCGACGCAGCGCTCAGCCCCACAAGGTCGAGGTAGGTGAGGACCCGTTGACGTGGCGCCCCGAGGAGATCTGCGACATACCGGAGATATCCCGCTCCCGTCATGGTCGCCGGAACTGTGGAGTGCCCAAGGAAGGCACCCAGCGTGCGACCTGTGTCGTCGGCACCGCGGTAGGGCAAGCCGTCGACGAGGGCGGTGCCTTGGTCGGGAGACAACAGGCCGCTGAGAATCCGCAAGGCGGTCGTCTTGCCCGAACCATTCGGCCCGACGATGCCAGTGACGGACCCATCCGGCACCTCGAAGGTGAGGCCGCGCAGGACCTGATTGATCCCATACGCCTTGTGGACATTGTTGAAACTGATCACATGTTCTCCCGTTGTTCGACGTCTTGCAGCGTGTCGACAGCTGACTTTCGTGAGCGCCGGCCGACCGACACCAGGTCCTCCGGCGATGCCTCTCCGACGAAGACAACCGTCAGTCGTCGATTGGGGTATGCCGTGAGAGTCACCAGACCTCTCTTGGTCGCTGGCAAGCGTCGGCGGACGCTCCAGTGCACCGCACGGCCGGCCACATAGTCTTCGGTGAGCCCGAAGAACGACCAGCGGCGGTAGTGGAGAACATCTCCTATGACGTTGACCCGTCCGGTCGCCAGCTTGAGCACAGCAGCGGCGCCGGCGAGGGTGAGTACGCCGCTACCCACACCCACCCACCCGAGGGTGCCGCTGTAGATCCCGAGGAACGCGATCGCCAAGAGCGGGCAAGTGAAGCTGCACGTTACCTTCGCCAAAGAAGCCGGAGGCGCAGGTGGGACGACAGCCCCCGTCAAGACCCGCACCAACTCCGCCGCCCGAGGGGATCGAAGGGCTGGAAAGCGCAGGTGATCGGTTCCGGAGGCTTGGGCGAGGTCAGCTGTACTGATGGTCACCCGCCTCGTGCCTAACAGCATGTCCACCACGCCCGCTCGGGTCCGCACCGCTGTCGAGGGGCCAGCGACGATGGCATGTCGGCGTCGTTCCAGCAGCCCGTAAGCGATCCTCCACGAGCCGTCTGTTGCCTGGTTCATCTGTATGCCGTGCAACCGCACGTATGCCGTTGCCACCCCCAAACCCGCTGCAACACCCACAGCCGCCGCCCGCAGCGGTGCATCGTTCCACGGAAGGTTTGGTGCGATCAGTGGGGCCAGGTCGCTGAGGAGTTCGAACCCGGCAAAGCCCGCCGCAACACCCATGGTGATGTTGTTGAGATAGGTGGCACCCATCTCGCGTCGGTCGGGCGCGAAGGCACTCGCAACCTCCCCTCCAACCGATGTGTCGCTCGTGTGGGTCGTCTCGGGAAGGACCGGGTCCAGCGAGTTTGTCCCTCCCTGCCGAGGGATGGCTGGCACCAGTGATGCTTCGACCTGCTGCGCGGCTCGCCGATCAACACCGCGGAGCACAAAAGGGTGCGTAGCCCCTCGGAAGGACACTGACACGCTGGCCAAGCCCAGCACCCGCAGATGCCACGGCTCATCCACCTGGACAGCGCTGACGTCGCTGTGGTCGCCCCGACGCACGACCGGGAAGATCCATCCCTGCTTGTAGACGAGTCGATCGTCCGCGATCACGATCGCCTGCGTTATCACTACGAGAATCGGGCTGATGACTCCGGTGGCAAGCAAGGCAGCACCTAACCACTGCATGAGAGTGTCTGGAATCCAGGAGATCTGAGGGAGGACGCCCACAAGTAGCAACGCCACGGGCACTAGGCCTCTTAAATCACGAAGATAGCTCGCAGCAATGAACCGGGCACTGTTGCGAAACTCCCTCGCGGGGCCAGCATCTGACGTTACTTCGAATTGCGGCAAGTCACGGTTGGGGTTGACTCCCTCAGTTGGGGGGTGCCTCAAGGTCGCTCCTGGGGTTCGACCCTTCGCGCGAGAAGAGTTTGAAGGTCATTCGCCACACTGGCTGACACTGGGGGTATTTCAGGCAACGTGCCAATTCCACGGATTGCAATCCGTTTGAGTCCCAGCATGCGCATGACCGGACCCTGTTTGACGTCGACGGTGAGAATAGCTGGAACCCGAATAGCAACTTCGGTGACTACGAACCTCCCCGTTGTCAGGAGAAACTGGTCCCGAGATGCCTGGATCTTCGTCCATCGAACAAGGCGGGGGTTGAGGACAGCAAGGTCGACGACAAGGACCGCAACTGCGACAAGCACGGTGACTAGGGCTAGAGCAGACCACGACTCTGGCAGCCACTGCCTGCGCGCCACCTCGATCAGCCCCACGAACCCGAGAAACCCTCCTGTGGAGCGCATCGCTTCGTAGAGGAGCACGGCACGTGGAAGACGAGCTACATGTACTTCTTCTGCCTCCTGAGAGGCCTGAGCTACGATCATGAGAACCCTTCGGGGTTCTGGAGGTCGGAGGTCCGGGGTCAACGTCAACTGCACAACCCAGGCCTCCGACCTCCAGCTTTTCGAATCGACTGTCAGGCTAGATGCCTAGTCGGTCGCGAATCCATCGAAGGATCGTGTCAAAGGCGATGCCTCTGATGATCCAGTCGTAGACCTGGCGCCAGTTGTTATATGCCCAGGCCACCACCTTGCTGATGACGCTGTAGCCATACCTCCAGACGACAGACCAGCACCATTGAATGAATCGCAGAAAAACGCTCCACATGGTTTTCACCTCCTTTCTCAATTCGATTCGCCTCGCTACGGCCGGGCCTTGAAGCCCGTCTTGAGTGTGCGTGAGAGGCGAATTGGCGATAACGCTAAGGCCAGCAATCCACCTCTGCAACAGGAAGGTCTCGGATAGTGAGATTTCTCGTGAGTTCCCGCTATCTCAGATGAAAGTGTATTCAATCCTGATTGTCAGAAGAGATTCATGAGGCACACCCTCGACGGCAGAGCGACGGATGTCAATCGGTCGTCAGATCACGGATGGCTTCAAAGTCGTCGAGACACAGATGCATGGCCAGGACGACGCGCGGGCTCGCGACGAAGGCGGCTCTGGGCTGGGGCTCGCGATCGCGCTCGAACTCATCCGACGCAACGGAGGCGACATCCGACTTGCGGATGCCGCCCCCGGCCTGCGCGCAGTGGTGACGGTGCCAGCCGCCCCGCCGCCCAGCCGTGCCATTCACTAGGCGAGCCCGAAGGCCTCCAACTCGGCGTCAGTCAGCAGCCGGGACCGGATGATGAAGCGGGCCCCTTCGGGCGCCTCCACCGAAAACCCGGACCCGCGGCCCGGCACGACGTCGATGGTGAGGTGCGTGTGCTTCCAGTATTCGAACTGTGGCACCGACATCCACATCGGCACCGCCCGCTCGAGCCCGACATCAAGGTCGCCGAGGTAGACGTCCGAGTCGCCGATGATGAGGTCGCCGTCGGGATAACACATCGGTGACGACCCGTCGCAGCAGCCACCGGACTGGTGGAACATCAGTGGCCCGTGCCGGTCGGTGAGGCGGCGCAGGAGAGCCGCCGCCTCACCGGTCACCGCAATGCGCGCGTATGCCGTGTCGCCAGCGGCTCACCGGGGGGACCCGGGCAGGGGCTGGGAGGTGAGCGGACGGCATACCGCTGCTGGTGTCCATCGGTTTAGAAGAAGCCGAGCGCGTTGGGGCTGTAGGACACGAGAAGGTTCTTCGTGTTCTGGTAGTGCGACAGCATCATCTTGTGGTTCTCGCGGCCGATGCCGGAGTTCTTGTAGCCACCGAAGGCGGCGTGCGCGGGGTAGGCGTGGTAGCAGTTGGTCCACACGCGGCCGGCCTGGATGGCGCGACCGGCGCGGTAGGCCTGCGAGCCGTTGCGGCTCCACACCCCAGCGCCGAGACCATAGAGCGTGTCGTTGGCGATCGACAGCGCCTCGGCCTCGTCGGAGAAGCGCGCCACCGACACGACCGGGCCGAAGATCTCCTCCTGGAAGATCCGCATCGCGTTGTTGCCCTCGAAGACCGTCGGCTGGACGTAATAGCCGCCCGCGAGGTCGCCTTCGAGCTCTGCGCGGTGGCCGCCGGCGAGGATCTTGGCGCCTTCCTGGGTGCCAATGTCCATGTAGGAGAGGATCTTTTCGAGCTGGTCGTTGCTCGCCTGGGCGCCGATCATCGTGTCGGTGTCCAGCGGGTTGCCCTGCTTGATCTTGCCGACTCGCTCCAGGGCGTCGCCGAGGAACTGGTCATAGATCGAGTCCTGGATGAGCGCGCGCGAGGGGCAGGTGCAGACCTCGCCCTGGTTGAGCGCAAACATCGTGAACCCCTCGAGCGCCTTGTCATAGAACGCGTCCTTCTCGGCGGCGACGCTGTCGAAGAAGATGTTGGGGCTCTTGCCGCCGAGTTCGAGGGTGACCGGGATGAGGTTGGCGCTGGCGTACTGCATGATCAACCGGCCGGTCGTCGTCTCGCCGGTGAAGGCGATCTTGGCGATCCGGGGGCTCGATGCGAGCGGCTTGCCGGCCTCGACGCCGAACCCGTTGACGATGTTGAGCACGCCCGCAGGGAGCAGGTCGCCGATGAGCTCGACGAGCTTGAGGATCGACCACGGGGTCTGCTCGGCCGGCTTCATGACGACGCAGTTGCCGGCGGCGAGGGCCGGGGCGAGCTTCCAGACGGCCATGAGGATCGGGAAGTTCCAGGGGATGATCTGACCGACAACGCCCAGCGGTTCCTGGATGTGGTAGGCCACGGTGTTCTCGTCGATCTCCGAGATACCGCCCTCTTGCGCCCGGATCACTCCGGCGAAGTAGCGGAAGTGGTCGACCGCGAGCGGCAAGTCAGCGGCCATGGTCTCGCGGACCGACTTGCCGTTTTCCCAGGTCTCCGCGATCGCGAGGTCCTGGAGGTTGGCTTCGATGGTGTCGGCGATCTTGTTGAGGACCACCGAGCGCGCGGCGGCGGGGGTCTTGCCCCAGGCGTCCTTCGCGGCGTGGGCGGCGTCGAGCGCCTTGTCGATGTCCTCTGCGTTCGAGCGCGCGATCTCGGTGAACGGTTTGCCCGTGACCGGGGTGATGTTCTCGAAGTACAGGCCCTTGACGGGCGGCACCCATTCGCCGCCGATGTAGTTGTCGTACCGGCTCTTGACGCTCACGCTGCTCTCAGCGCTGCCGGGCTGGGGGAAGACTGCCATGCGGACCTCCGGGGTAGGTGCTGTTGGGTGTGATGTGGGAGTGCAAGACGCAGGTATGCCGTGACGCCCGTCACACTTCCGGGCCTGGCCGCAGCGTAAGCAGCGGGACGCTGCAACCACGCTGCAACCACCCGGGCGCAGCCCTGTCCAGGGGCCAGAACAGATCTGCTGGCATTGCTCCTGCGGTGGATGCGGACGCAGCACGAGGGTTCGGCAAGTCGCCGAGCAATGCCAGCACTTCTGCCCACCTGGCTGTCACGTGAGGCGTCTAAGGTGCTGAATATGACGATGCGTCTGAACCCCTATCTCCAATTCCGCACCGGTTCGCGTGAGGTTCTGGAGTTCTATGCCGAGGTCTTCGGCGGCACGCCCAACACCATGACCTTCGGCGCGTTCGGGATGGACGGTCCGCTGGCGGACCTCATCATGCACGGTGTGCTCGAAACCCCGGCTGGCTTCACGATTATGGCCTCTGACACGCCGCCCGAGATGATGATGTTGCCCAACAGCACGCCTATCTGTCTGTCGGGCGATGACGCCGAGACCCTGCGCGACTACTGGAGCCGACTGTCCGTCGGCGCGCGCATCGAGACGCCTCTCGCGGTCCAGATGTGGGGCGACGAATATGGCGCTCTCGTCGACAAATACGGCACGCAATGGCTCGTGGACATCTCGCCGGCACCTGCCAGCGACACACCTCCCGACGAGCCTTCCGACGATCCCGCTGAGGACTGAGCCAATGTCACGACCGATTCACTTCGAGATCCAGGCCGACGACCTCGACCGCGCCAAGGACTTCTACGCCGCGGTCTTCGGGTGGCGTTACGAGGACTACAGCGCGTTTACCGGCTCGCCTTACTGGGGAGTCGTGACCGGCGAGGAGGGTATGCCGGGCATCAACGGTGGTCTGCTGGGTCGCCCCGCGCCCGCGCCGGGTCTGGGTCAAGGCGCTAATGCTGCCGTGCTGACCATGGGGGTCGAGGACTACGACTCCACCGCCGAGCGGATCCTCAAGGCCGGTGGTCAGGTGGCGTTGCCCAAGATGGCGTTGCCGGGGATGGCCTGGCAGGGCTACTTCCTGGACACCGAGGGCAACACCTTCGGCATCCACCAGCCCGACCCCAACGCCGCCTAGCGGCCACACGCGAGCACCCCCTGACCCCACCTGGGGAGGGCTCGGTGCTGACTCGGTGACGCAAATGGTGGCTTCGTGGCTCAGAACGGCTCTCCAAGCCACCATTTGCGTCAGTTGGTCGGGGTGGCCCGGTCCCAGCTAGGCGAGGTCGCGTTCGAGGCGTGCTGACTCAGCTTGAGCGACCGGCCGCAACGGGGACGACACCGGCAGGGCAGTCTGCTGACGTTGCCACATGACCACATCATCGGCACCCCAGCGAGAGCGGGTCCACGCCACCATGAGATCTGGCTTGCCCGACGCCAACACCGCAGCTCGCAACTGCTCCTGCACCGACTCTCGCCGACTCACTACGCCTGGTGACTCCGATTGCGGAAGCAGGGGCCCGCGATAACTCTGCAGCGCCTCGCGCACTCGCCCAGCCGCGAGATGCGCCATGACGTCTTTCCAGTCGCACTCGGTGTCGACGACGAGCCGATACGGCCGGGACTGCACCACAGCGTCACCCAACAACGCACGCAGCCGGGTCATCTCGGCGCGCATCGTCGAGGAGTGGACGTCCGCGGCATACACCTCGAGTTGGAGTTGCTCGGAGGTGAGCCCGGCGGGGTGATCGACGAGCACAGCGAGGATGTCGCTGTGGCGCGGCGATAGGCGCAGGGTCTTGCGGCCGATCGCGGCGATGAGGTCAGGCAGGCCGAGGCCCTGCAGCCGCAGGACGTCCGGCGCCCGCGCCTCACGTGAGGCGGGCACCCAGAGTTGGCGCGCGCCCCCCCCGGTCGCAGCCAGCCGCGCAAGCTCCGACTCCGCCATCCGAGCGGCCGCGCGCACCATCGCGAGGGTCTGCGGGGTCGCGACGTCCGGGCCGCCCGTGATGTCCACGAGCCCGAGGATGGCGCCCGTGTGGGGGTCGTGGATGGGCGCGGCGGAGCAACTCCACTTGGCGATGAGCCGGTTGTAATGCTCGGTCGAATGGACCTGGCTCGGGGCATCGAGATGGAGGGCCATGCCTGGGGCGTTTGTGCCGGCGCTGCCCTCGTCCCAGACCGAACCCTCGACAAAATGGATCCGCTCCGCCTGTCGCATGACCTCGCGTGAGCCGCTCACCCAGAGCAGCTTGCCGTCAGCATCACCGACCGCCATGACGCAATCGCAGTCGACGGCAGCGCGACCGAGAACGTCATACAGCAGCGGGAAGACCGCCGACAGCGGGTGCCCGCTGATCCCATGGCCTAGTAGAACCCGATTGCCGACCCCGAACAAGGGCCCGAACCTGTGAATGGCACGACCTGGACGGTCGAGCGGCGAGTCTGTCGCTCGACCCGCTCGACCGGCCTGGATGAGGGCAGGCTAAATGGCTGCGGCGACTTCGGTGCCCTGTTTGATCGCCCGCTTCGCATCGAGCTCGGCGGCCACGTCGGCGCCACCGATGAGCCGCACGTCGACCCCGGAGTCGGCGAGGACGGCATACAGGTCGCGTTGTGGTTCCTGCCCGGTCGCGAGGACAACGGTGTCGACTTCGAGGACCGTCGAGCGGTCGCCGACCCTGATGTGCAGCCCCGCGTCGTCGATCCGCTCGTAGACCGCGCCCGCGATGAAGGTGACGCCGCGGTTCTTGAGGACGGTCCGGTGGATCCAGCCCGTGGTGCGTCCGAGTCCCGCGCCGACCTTAGAATCCTTGCGCTGCAACAGATAAACCCGGCGCGCCGGCGCCTCCTCGTGGGGCTGTGTGAGCCCGCCCGCATTCTCGTATGCCGTGTCGATGCCCCACTCCGCGGCGAACGCGGCCGGGTCGAGCGAGGTCGATGGACCGGAGTGGGTGAGGTATTCGGCGACGTCGAAGCCGATGCCACCGGCACCCATGATCGCCACGGTCTTGCCGACTGGCGCCTTGTCGCGGAGCACGTCGAGGTAGGACACGACCTTGGGGTGGTCGACGCCCTCGACTTCGGGCACCCGTGGCACGACTCCGGTCGCGAGGATGACCACGTCAAAGCCCTCCGGCGTCGCGCCACCCGGCAGGAGGTCGGGCACCGAGACGCGCGTCCCGAGCCGCACATCAACCCCGGTGGCTTCGAGCTCGCCCCGGAAATACCGCAGCGTCTCGTCGAACTCCTCTTTGCCGGGGATCTGCTTGGCCAGGTTGAACTGCCCGCCAATCTCATGGGCCGCCTCAAACAAGGTGACGGCGTGACCGCGACCCGCAGCCGTCGTCGCCGCCGCCAACCCCGCCGGCCCGCCACCAACAACCGCGACCCGACGCGCGCCACCAGCGGCCACGGGCTCGATGTGCAGGATCGTCTCGTGACATGCCCGCGGGTTGACCAGGCATGAGGTCATCTTGCCGCTGAACGTGTGGTCCAGGCAGGCCTGGTTGCAGGCGATGCAGGTGTTGATCCGATCCGCCTGTCCCGCAGCACTTTTAACAACAAAGTCAGGGTCAGCCAAGAATGGGCGGGCCATCGACACCAGGTCAGCCTGCCCCGAGGCGAGAATCTCCTCGGCGACGTCAGGCGTGTTGATCCGGTTGGTTGTGACGAGCGGGATCGACACCGCCCCCTTGACCTTGCCGGTCACCCACGCAAACGCCCCGCGCGGGACGCTCGTCGCGATCGTCGGGATGCGGGCCTCGTGCCAGCCGATGCCGGTGTTGATCATCGTCGCGCCGGCGGCCTCAACCGCCTGCGCCAGCTCGATGACCTCGTCAAAGGTCGACCCCTCGTCGACGAGGTCGAGCATTGACAGCCGATAGATGACGATGAAATCCGGCCCCACTGCCGCACGCACCGCCCGCACGATCTCGACCGCGAACCGCATGCGAGCGGCATACTCTCCCCCCCAGGAGTCCGTGCGCGCGTTGGTGCGCGTCACAAGGAACTGGTTGATGAGGTACCCCTCGGACCCCATGATCTCGACCCCGTCATAGCCCGCGGACTTCGCGAGCGCCGCGCACCGGGCGAAGTCGCGGATCGTCTCCTCGACCTCCTCAGACGTGAGCTCGCGGGGAGTGATCGGTGAGATGGGTGCCTGAATCGGGCTCGGGCCCACCGCTTTTAAGTGCGCGGCATACCGGCCGGCGTGGAGGATCTGGAGCGCGATGAGGCCGCCTTCGGCATGGACCGCGTCAGTGATCACCCGGTGCTCGGCAGCCTCCTCGGGCGTGCTCATCATCGCGGCGCCATGCAGCACCCGCCCGGCATCGTTGGGCGCGAAGCCACCCGTCACGATGAGCCCCGCGCCACCCCGCGCGCGCTCGGCATAGAACGCGGCCATCCGCTCGAACCCGTCAGGGGCCTCTTCGAGGCCGACGTGCATCGAGCCCATGATCGTGCGATTGCGCATCGTCACGTGGCCGAGGTCGAGCGGAGCGAGCAGATGTGGGTATGCCGTCATGGCAGCCTCCGGGTTAGGCGGCGAGAGGGGCAGTGGCCCCATCCCCGAGCCTGCCCCATCGGGCACGCTGGCGGCAATCTGCGGGTCGATGAGGTGACTTGGGGCTCAGCCTGGGGTCAGGTCGACGTCGACATCGAGAAGTGCGAACCGCCGCCGCTGGTCTGCGGCGGGATCAGAGATTGCACGTATGCCGCGAACGCTGACGGGTTGCGGGTCTGTAGGAAGAGCCGACCCGGACCGACGAAATCGAAGACAAGGCCCTCCCCAGAGGCCACCGACTGGAAGGTCCGTCCCGCGACCGCGCGACGGAGGTTGAAGCGCATCCCAAGGTCATAGGCGACCACATGTCCGCTGTCGATTGTCACCTGCTCGTTGGGCGCGAGATCGATGATGTCGAGGGCGCCATAGACGCTGAGCACGACCAGCCCGTTGCCCGTTGCCTGCAACCCGAAGCCCCCCTCCCCGCCGAAGAGGTTCTGCGCGCCTCCCCACGTGGAAGTCATCTCGGTGCCATAGGAGTTGGCCAGCCATGAGCCGCGGGTGACAAAGAACGGCCGCTCAGGGGTGAGCGCGAGGGGCATGATGTCGCCGGGCAGCACACCGGCGACATCCACCCAACCACCTTGCGGCGGAGCGGTATACGTCGTCACAAAGAAGGATTCGCCCGAGAGCATTGCCCGCTTGAGGCCCTTGAGGATGCCACCGTCGGTGCTTGCGGACAACTGCACGCCAGGCGAGTGCGCGACCATCGCGCCGCCTTCGACCTTGACGGGTTCATTGGGCTGCAAGTACAACCGCGCGACCGCGAACGACGGATTGTGGCGAAGGCGAATCTCCATGGGACCCAGTCTCGCTGAGTCCCAGCTGTTCGCCCAACCCCGCGTACCGTGGTCGGTATGGATGAGGGGACGAGCACGCACGGTCGACCAGCGACGCGGCGGCGCTGGCGCTGGCGCTGGGCCTTGGGGTTGCTCGCGGCAGCCGGGCTCACGGCATACTCCCCGTGGTTGTGGGCGAGCGCGCAATCCCGTGACCGCGTCCACGAGGTCGCCGACGCGCCTGCCGCGGATGTCACCCTCGTGCTGGGCGCGGGGCTCACGCCCGACGACACTCCGTCGCCCTACCTGGCCGCGCGGCTCGACGTTGCGGCTGCGTTGCTGCAGGCCGGCAAGACCAAGGTGCTGCTGCTCTCGGGCGACAACCGCTACCACGATTACGACGAGCCCACGGCGATGCAGACGTACCTCGTCGAGCGTGGGGTGCCACCTGAGCGGATCGTCCTCGACTTCGCCGGACGGGATACCTATGACTCGTGTTCGCGCGCGAAGCGGATCTTCGGGGTCGACCGGATGCTCGTGGTGTCGCAGGGCTACCACCTGCCGCGCGCGGTCGCGACCTGCCAGGCCTTGGGAATCGACGCGCAAGGGGTCGGCGACTGGACCGTCCGGGACACGTATGACCCCGTGACGTGGCGCTGGGGCGAGGTCCGCGAGCGCACAGCGGCGCTCAAGATGGTGTGGGACCTCGTGAGTCGACGGGACCCCGTCCTCGGCCCACCTGAGTCAGGGGTGCGCGACGCCCTCGCGCGCCTCGCCTAAGCGGGCTCTGGCTCGGCTTCGTCGCCGCTGGCCCCGCCCAAGGACGGGTGGAACTCGTCCCCGAGCTGCTCTACGGCAAGGCGCCCGACGGTGAGCCGCTCGGTGGTCGCTCGCTGAGCCCGACCCCGGCCGATAAAGCTCGCGAACCAGTGGATCAGCGTGGTCGCCCGACTCTTGAACCCCGTGATGTAGAGCAAGTGGATGAAGAGCCACATGAGCCACGCGATGAACCCGGTGAACTGCGCCCGCCCGATGCTCGCGACCGCTGAGAACCGCGAGACCGTCGCCATGCTCCCCTTGTCGCGGTAGACAAATTCGCGAGCCACAGCGGGGTATGCCGTGCTGGTTGCTTCGGTCGCGCTGGGCTCGGCCGCGAGGCGGTCGCGGATGACCGACGCGGCATACCGACCGCCTTGAATCGCGACTTGCGCGACCCCGGGGAGGCCGTTGAGCGCCATCATGTCGCCGACGACGAAGACCTCGGGGTGCCCCGGGAGGGTGAGGTCGGGGCGGACGCGGACCCGGCCGGCGCGGTCGAGTTGGGCGCCGGATTGGGCGGCGAGTTGCTCGCCGAGGGGGCTGGCTTGGACGCCGGCGGCCCAGACCTTGACGACGGATTCGATGCGGTCGCGGGTACCGTCGGGGAGTTCGATGTCGACTCCGTCGGCGTCGACCCCGACCACCTTGGTGCCGACGCGGACCTCGACGCCCATGCCTTCGAGAGTCTTGGTCGCCGCGGCGGAGAGGTCGTGCCCAAACGCGCCCAGCACGCGGTCGGCGCCGTCGAGGAGCACGACCCGGGAGGTGGTTGGGTCGAGGTGGCGGAACTCGTTGCGCAGCGTCCGATGCGCCATCTCGCTGATTTGACCAGCCATTTCGACACCGGTCGGGCCTGCGCCAACGACGACAAAGGTCGTGAGCGCGGCCCGGCGCGCGGGGTCGTCGACGATCTCCGCGAGTTCGAACGCGGTGAACAGCCGCCCCCGCACCTCGAGCGCGTCATCGATCGACTTCATCCCAGGTGCGTAGGTCGCGTATTCGTCGCGGCCGAAATATGACTGCCCCGCACCGGCCGCGACGATGAGGGTGTCGTATGCCGTGTCGATCGTCTCGCCGAAGGCCTCGGCGTGGACGGTGCGGTGGGCGAGGTCGATGCGGGTGACGGTGCCGAGGACGACCCTGGCATTGCGTTGGCGTTTGAGGATCTCGCGCGTGCTCGGCGCAATCTCACCGGTTGAGAGGATGCCGGTCGCAACCTGATAGAGCAGGGGCTGGAAGAGGTGGCTCGCGCTCGCCGAAATGAGCGTGATATCCACGTCGGCGCGTTTGAGCGCCTTGGCGGCGAAGAGCCCACCGAAACCGCTGCCGATGATGACAACACGGTGGCGCTCAGGCCGGTGATGGCGTTCGGGGTGATGGTCGGGGAGGGACCTTGCTGCTGCACTCACGGCGTGACGTCAACGCCCTTCCAAAACGCCATTCGCCCGCGGATCTGTTCGGCGGCGGGCAGCGGGTCGAGGTAGTACCACGCGGCGTCGGTGTTGACCTCACCGTCGACCTCGATCGAGTAGTACGACGCGACACCCTTCCACGGGCAGGTGGTGAGCGTGTCGGAGATCCGCAAGACCTCCGGGCGGACCGCTGCGGTCGGGAAGTAGTGGTTGCCCTCGACGACGACGGTGTCGTCGCTCTCGGCGATGACGGTGTCTTTCCAAATCGCGCGCATGGTGCTCCTTGGTCTGCGTCGTTCGGGCCGTTTGGGTTGGCGATCGTGTCTGGGTCAACCTGTGCGCGCCCCGAAGTACTCCCGACCTCCTCGCCAGGTGATCCGCCTCACGTGGCCTCGCGCGAAGTAAGGTCCGGGCATGAGCGCGACACCCCCAGCCGATTTGACCGGGTCCACCAGCTCGACCGAGGCGGGCGCCCCCCGTCCCGCCCGCAGTCAACGCGCTTCACGACAGAAGGGCAGTCGGGGTCGACTCCTTCGCCGAATCCTGCTCGGCCTCCTGGTCCTTATCCTCGTCGCGCTCGCCGGGGGATATCTGTACGCCAAGCCCCTGCTGCTCACCGCGACCGGGTATGCCGCCCACAACGCGTGCGCTGTCCCCGGGGTCGCCGGTCGCACAGATGATCCTGCGGGCGACCTGCCGCCGAACCCGCTCGTGCCCTACCTCAAGTCGAACCCGTCATCGGACCGGAGCTCGGTGTCGTCGTCGATCTTCGGGTTCCTTGCAGGTCAGACCGCCTACTACAACGACAAGGCGGGCTGCACGCTGGGAGCCCCGCTCACCGCATACGGGCCGTTGACGCCTGTGACTTCCGCGAAGAACCCGGTGGCGACCGCCCCCGCGCCAACCCCGAAGCCCGCCGTCGCGGCGGCGCTGGCGACCGCCTTTGGCGATGACCTCGATGCGGCGAAGAAGAAGGCGTTGGGCACCCGTGGGATCGTCGTGCTCAAAGACGGAGCCCTGGTGGGTGAGCGCTACGGGGACGGATTCAGTTCCAGCACACCGCAATTGGGCTGGTCGATGGCCAAGAGCGTGACGAACCTGCTTGTCGGGCGGCTCGTGCAGCAGGGCAAAATCTCGGTGTCGGACGCCAAGCTGCGGCCCGAGTGGACCGACGATCGCGCCGCCATCACCATCGATCAGCTGATGCGGATGACGAGCGGGCTGGCGTGGGACGAAACCTATGACCTCGGCACCCCGATCACCGCAATGCTCTATCTCGAACCCGACATGGGTGGCTACGTCGCGAAGCAGCCGCTGGCTCATCCGGTGGGGACCTATCAGCAGTATTCGAGCGGGAGCACCAACGTCTTGTGTTCGGTGCTGCGCGCGAAGACCGGCGTCGGGCCGGACCTGCCGCGGAAGGAACTCTTGGCGCCCTTGGGGCTGAGCTCGGCGGTGTGGGAGACCGACACGACTGGTCTGCCGGTGTGTAGTTCCTATCTGTGGGCCACGCCGCGGGATTGGGCCGCGATCGGACAGTTTGCGCTGCAGGACGGGCAGTGGGGCGGTGAGCAGTTGCTGCCGAGCGGGTGGATGGCGTCGTCGACAGTCGCGCAGGCGGTCGCAAAGACCGAGGACCCCGGGTATGCCGCGGGCTGGTGGGCGAACCGGTTGCCGGATGGTTCGTTGGTGGAGCCGTCGTTACCGGCTGACGCGTATTGGGCAAGTGGGCATGACGGGCAGCGGATCTATGTCGTGCCGTCGGAGAAGTTGGTGGTCGTGCGGCTGGGGTTCACGCCGACGCTCAAGGGCAAGGATGTGCGGACGGTCGATTTGGTGCGCGACCTGATCACTGCCACCCGCTGAGGGCCACCCCCTCATTCGATACCCGTTGCCGAGTGGGGCCTTCCCGACGGGTATCGACCCCGCGGGAGTCCCTCTCATTCGATACCCGTTGCCGAGTCGGACATCTTCGCTGGGTATCGATCGGGGCAAGATGGCACCGTGAGCGCCGCGAAAGATGCCGCCAAGTCGGTCGGCCGGGGGCTAAAGGCCACCGGACGCGCGACGCTGCGTGGCAGCAAAGCCGGCGCTCGCCTTGTCGGGCAGGGCACCAAGAGCGGCACGCGCAAGTTCCGCGAGTTCGCGGCCGCTGATGGGGCGCGCGAGACTGGGCTCGCGCGCCTGACTGAACTCCATCTCGTCGCCACCGCCGCCGATGCCGCGTTCACGATCGCGCTCGCGAGCACGGTCCTGGCGCTCCCGGTTGGGCAAGCTCGCGGTCAAGTCGCGCTCTTCCTTCTGACGACAATGGTCCCCTTCGTTTTCCTCTCGCCGCTGATCGGGCCAATCCTCGACCGCTATCGCCACGGGCGGCGCTGGGCGATCGGCGCCACCCTCGCGGTACGCGCGTTCCTCAGTTGGGTACTCGCTGGGCTGATCATGAGTGGGTCGGCGTGGATTCTCCCCGTCGCCTTGGTGTGCCTCGTCGCAACCCGCGCGTATGCCGTGACGACCGCCGCCGCGATCCCGCGCGTCGTGCCGGATGGGGTCACGCTGGTCAAGGCCAACTCGCGGCAGTCGATCGCCGCCCTGATGGGGATGGTCCTTGGCAGCGCAGTGTCGGGCCTGGCCGGTCGAGTTGGCGCGGAGTGGTCGCTGCGGGTGGCCTTTGGGATCTATGTGGTCGCGACGATTCTGGCGATCACCCTTCCGGCGCAAGTGGATACGCGCCCAGTCCTGATCGTTGACGTCGACGACCCCGACGGCATGGACGATCCCGAAGCCGTGGACGATCCTGGTCGCCATTCCGAAGCTGTCGCCGCCGCCGAGGCGGGGCTCGGATCCGCGGGCGAGTGGGGCAACGCGGGCGAGTGGGGCGACGACCCGGCATACCGGAGCTGGCAGGAGCAGCGCAGCGGCCTGGGTACCGAGCGGGGTGAGGCGCCTAGTCGGGGTGGCGACCCGGCATACCCCCCCACCCGCCCCCAGGCGGGCGAGGCGCCTGGTCGGGGTGGCGACCCGGCATACCCCCAAGTCGGCGAGGCGGCATACCCAGAAGAGGTGGTCGCGAACCCGCCGAAGCGGTGGCAGCGGTGGCGGCCGCAGCCGATTTCGCTCCCGACCCGGGTTCGCGCGGCACTGGTCGCAACGAGCGGATCACGAGCTCTGGCAGGGTTTTTGACGTTGTTCGCGGGGTTCCTCATGAGCGAGCGGCCGCCGGAGGGCGTCTCGGATGTGTTCGCGCTCGCGGCGGTTGTCGGGGCGGCGGGGCTGGGCAACGCGGCCGGAGGGTTTGTCGGCAACCGGATCGGGCGTCGATCGCCTTTGGGCGTCGTGACAGGGATGCTCGTGCTTTCGACGGGACTCGCCCTCATCACTGCCGTTTCGTATTCGCTGGTGACTCTTGTCCTGTTGGGGTTGGCAACGGGTGCCTTCGGCCAGTTGGGCCGCCTGTGTCTGGGTGCCCTGGTGCAGGCTGAGACCGATGAAGCCGTGCACTCGCGGGTGTTCGCGCAGACGGAGACAACGTTGCAGGGCGCGTGGGTGCTCGGTGGCGGCGTGGGGATTGTGCTGCCGCTGATCCCGCAGCTGGGGTTTGGCGTGATCGCTGCGTTGTTGATCGCGGCGCTCGGATGGTCGCTGTGGGTCCGTCACAGCGACCCCTCTGCCGAGTCGATACCCGAGCGCTAGGTGTGAGTGGGCGTCGGGTCTCGATTCGGGTGAAGCGTCGGTGAGTCGATACCCGAGCGCTAGGTGTGGGTGGGCGTCGGGTATCGATTCGGGTGAAGCGTCGGTGAGTCGATACCCGAGCGCTAGGTGTGGGTGGGCGTCGGGTATCGACTCGGGTGGAGGCCGCCGCCACAGCGTTAGGCGACGGTGCGCAGGACCCGAGGCGCGCGGCATACCGTCGCCTGTTGGCCCCACGACAGGTGCACGCGGTCGCTCTCGATGCCATCCCCGAACGCGACCAGCGAGTCCGACTCAACCCGCATCCGCAACTCGCCACCATCAGCAATTGTCCCGGCTACGAGGTCAGCACCCGTGACCGGCGACGGCCATGGCTCGCGGACAAACCACGTGAGCGTCGGGTCGGTGGGCTTCGGCAGCGACAGGCTCGGTGCCTGGATCCGGTGCAGCGAACGGCACCACCCCGACGCGCCCGTGCCCGTGCCGACGATGACCCCCGACGACGACTGCCGCTCCCGCACCCCGCCTTCGACAACGATTTCGTAGCGCGCGGACTGATGCCCCGGCTGCCCGATGAACACCTCGTTGAGCGCCACGAGGGTCTGGCCATCGTCCGACGTCACGGACACCATCGTGCGATCGATCATCCGCGCCTGGCCGCCGGCCACCCGCGCCAACAACGCCCCCGCGCGCCTTGGAGAATGTGGCACGAGGACCCCAGCGTTGGCCTCGGGCAGTGGGTTAATCCCGATGATCGGCTGGGCGCCAACGTATTTAGCGAGGTTCGCGACCAGTCCGTCCTGCCCCACAGCCACCACGATGTCGTCTGGCTCGAACCCAAACCGCGGCAACTCGCCACGCTCCACACTTGCCCGGCGCCAGTCGAGGTCGATCGCCGCCCCGACTTCGCGCAGGGCATCGTGGGCGCGCTCGTGTCGCTCGTCGAGCGCGCCCAACGTCTGCCCCCGCGTCCGCAGGAAGAACTCGACCTGCCCGCGCGTGCCGTGCCGATCGAGCAACTCCTCGTATTCGGTGGCGCGATGGACGATGACGACGCGAGGGGTTGCCATCTCAGGCCTTCACTTCCTGGGCAGCGGAGCCGACCCCAGCCCCAGCCCCGGCCAGCCGCCCGAGCAAGGACGACACGAGTTCCGGGGTCACGACCAGTTGGTCGATGTCGGGCAGGTGCGCGGCCACTTCCTGAAGTACGAGCGCCATCCGCACGTCCTGCGAGACCCCGTCGTATGCCGTGAGCCGCGCCTTCTCCGCATCGGCCGCGGCAGCACCGCGGGCGCGTTCGGCTTCGGCCTGCGCTTGCGCCAAGGCCAGGGTGCGGCGGGCTTCGGCGTCGGTGGCAATCGCACCAGCGGCAGCGGCTTCTTCGGCCTTGCGGCGGGCGTTGGTGCCCTCTTGCGCGATGAACTGTTCGCGGCGCCGAGCGAGTTCGATCTGGTTGGCGAGCTCGTTTTCGCCGATGGCAGCCTCGCGCTCCACCGCCACTGCGCGCCGCTCAAAGGTCGCCCGGTCAGCCTCCTGTTGAATCACTTCACGCGCAGGGGTCTGGAGTGCCTTCTCCACATCGGGGTCCGGCCGGACAAGTCCGAGCCGCACGTCGACGATCTGCACTCCAATCGACCGGAGCCGCTCGTCAGCCCGCAACATCGCGGCCACCTGCCCAGCCGTCGCGGCCGGGTCAATGGTCAGCAGGGTGCGCAGGTCGGCGTTGGACATGCACGCCGTGACAGCAGCGCCGGTCGCGCCGAAGATCGCCTCCCCGACGAGGTCGAGCGGCCGCCCGAGCCACGTGCCCTTGCGCAAATCGATCGAGAAGTCGATCCGCGCCGCCGCGAGCGCCGGGTCAGCGAGCCGGTAGGTGACTGCAGCCGGGGTCGCCACCTCATGCAGGTCGGTCGTCCGCAGCCGCACCAGCACCTGGTGCTCGCGGTCATCGACGGGCACTTCACTGATCGCAGCGGGCATCGGCCGGAACCAAAACGCCGCGCCAGCCCCACCGTGCTTCAGCTCGCCGCGGGCGGTGTGCAGGACGTAACTCGTTGCGGTCGAACGCAAGTGCCTGACAAAAGGGTATGCCGTGATGGTCGCCATGGGAGCGTCCCTTCTCTCGTTATCGTGTGATTGACGATAAGGCCAATCAGCCGCTCTCGTCAAGTCGACGATAAGTGGCGTTAGACTCCGAACGTGATGACCCCGATGAACCGCGCCAAAGCCACCCCTCCGACCAACTTGAGGTATGCCGTCGCCGTCGACCTCGTTGTCTTCACGATCCGTGACCGGCGACTGTGCCTCCTGCTGGTCGAGCGGGATATCCCCCCGTTCCAGGGTGCGTGGGCGCTGCCCGGTGGTTTTGTTCTCCCCGACGAAGACTTGAGGGAGGCGGCATACCGTGAGCTGGCGGAGGAGACCGGGCTGGGATCGGGCGTGCACTTGGAGCAACTCGCGACCTATGGCGCTCCCACGCGGGATCCGCGCGGGCGGACCATCAGCATTGCCTGGCTCGCGCTCTCACCCGACGCGGCCGAGCCGGTAGCCGGCAGCGACGCCAGCCGCGCCCAGTGGTGGCCGGTCGACCACATCGATTCGGCGACACTGGCCTTTGACCACGCCCGGATCATCACAGACGGCCTCGAGCGGGCCCGTGCCAAGCTGGAATACTCCCCACTCGGAGCGGCCTTCTGTCCGCCTGAGTTCACGGTCGCGCAGCTCCGAGCGGTCTATGAGGCGGTGTGGGGCCAGCACCTCGACCCCCGAAATTTTCACCGCAAGGTGACCAAGTCGCCGGGATTCCTCACGCCCACCGGCGCCATGACCAATGCCGATGGCGGCCGTCCCGCGCAGCTCTACCGTCGCGGCGTCATCGACGTCCTGAACCCGCCCATCACCCGCAGCTGACGGGCCGCCCAAGACACGTCAGGTCGCGCCGGCGCCCGACTGGTGCAACAGCTCACCGAAGGCAACTCCCATGCGGTGCAGCGCTTCTCCTGCAGCAGGAACCATCGGCCCAAGGTCCACGAAGCCATGGAAGAGGGTCCCGGCGTTTTGCCACTCCACCGGCACGCCCGCCGCTCGCAGGGCCTCGGCATACGCCACGCCCTCGTCGATCAGGGGGTCAAAGCCAGCTGTCACCACGATCGCTGGAGGCAGGCCCTCATGGCTCGGATAGCGAATCGGTGACAACCGCGGATCGGTGAGGTCGGCTGGGTCGCTCGACCCGGCATACAGGCGCAGGAAGAAGTCGATCGACCCGGTCTCCAGGCCGTAACCGGTGCCGAGCCGCGTGCGCGACTCGTAGTCGCCGGCAGGGTCGGTGGCGGGGTAGATGAGCAGTTGCGCGGCCATCGGCGGGCCGTCGCTGCTCCCCGCACGCCCCAGCAACTCGTGGCTCACGACCGCAGTCAACCCGCCGCCCGCGCTGTCGCCGGCCATGCCCCAGACATCTGTGCCGCCGAGCTCCGAGAGGTGAGTTTGCACCCAGCGGGCCGCCGCGAGTGCGTCCTCCACCGCGGCCGGGAAGGGGTGCTCGGGGCCAAGCCGATAGTCGATCGCGACGACCACCGCGCGCGCATCGATTGCGAGGTGACGGCATACGGCGTCGTGCGTCTCGAGGTCGCAGATCACCCAGCCGCCTCCGTGGGCGTAGAGGACGGTGGGGAGCGGGGTGTCCGCAACGGGGCGATAGAGGCGGGCGCGCAAATCTCCTGCAGGAGTGGGGATCACGAGGTCACGCACCTCAGGGAGCTCCGGCGGCGCCTCGCGCTCACGCATCATCCGCGTCCGGATCCGGAACATGTCGCGGGCCTGCTGCGGGGTCACCTCCCAGACCTTGGGCACGTTGCGCTCGGCAAGATCGGCGAGGTATGCCGCGAGGATCGGGTCGAGCTGCGCCAACGGGGTCTCCTTCGGGCGGGGTTGCGAGCCGTCCGAACTTATCGCGTCGCGAGCCCTAGCGGATCGTGGCCAACGCCGCGTCGATTCGCTCGGGCGTGAGCGTCCCAACCTGGATCGATCGGATGCGCCCGTCCCGGCCAATGAAGAAGTGCGCTGGCACGCCCATGACCCGATACTTGGCCGCTATAGCGGTATCCCGGTCAGGCACCTGCGCGAACGTGAGCCCGAGCCTTCCGGCGAAATCCGCGACCGTCTCTCGGTCTTCGGCCAGGTAGACCGACTCGACCTCAAGTTCCGATATGCCGCGCGTCGCGCGGGCGGCATACGCGGCCTGCACCTCGGGTGCCTCGGTCCGGCACCCCGTGCACCAGGTGGCACCGAAGGCGAGCCACACGGGCTTCCCGGACAGGGTGGACAGGCTCACCGGGCGGTCGGCGATGTCGACTGTCTCGAACTGGGGAGCAGGTTCCCCGATGGCTGGTGGCGAGCCCAGCGGTCGACCTGACACCGAGACTGGATCGACGCGGTCCTGGGAGTTCTGAGCACTCTGGGCACCCTGGTCGCTGAGGTTGCCGGCCGAGGTGAGGCTCGGTCGGTTGGCGAGAAAGGCCCCAGCGACCACGACAATCGTCGTGACGACGATGACCAGGGCTTGCCCGATCCGGCTGTGCTGCAACCGAATCCGCCAATCGGAGTCAGGCATAGGCGTGCAGGCCGCCAAAGAAGAGGTTGCCGAAGTAGGTGAACAGCACCGCGACAAACCCCACGACAAGGAGCCACGCCGCACGCTTGCCTCGCCAGCCCCGCGCGACCCGCGCATGGAGGTAGCCGCCGTAGATCAGCCACGTCGTGAGGGCTGCGGTCTCCTTGGGGTCCCAGTTCCAGTACGTGCCCCACGCGATATCCGCCCACACCGCGCCCAAGATCAGCATCACGGTCATGAGCGGGTATGCCGTGATCGCTGCTCGGTACCCAAGGTCGTCGAGGACCTCGGCACTCGGGAGAGCCCGCCACGTCAAGCGGTGGCGCAGCAGGTAGAGGGCGGCTGCACCAAACGCGACGGCTGCTGCACCGTAGGCCAAAACGGCGGCCGCGACATGGACGGTGAGTAGCCACCGGTTCTGCAGGGCCGGCATGAGCGGATTGGCCTCCGCCCCAACAGCTCTCGCATAGAGGAGCATTGCGACGACAACCGGCAGGACGGCGAGGGCGAGGGTCCGAACGCGATAGCGGTACTCGGCAACGGCATACGCCACGAGCATCCCCCACGAGAAGGCAACCGCGAACTCGTACTGATTGGAGTAAGGCGCGTGCCCCACAGCAATCGTCCGTAGCCCGAGCGCCACCGTGAGCACGAGGAGAGCGACCCGACCCAAGACTGTGCCCACCCACCCAGCTGTGGGGCTCAGGCCGGAGGGGACTGGGCCAGGTGCGGCCCCATCGGTCACGCTGTCCGGGCCAGCTTGCCCGCGGTCAACGGGTGTGTCTCGACCGACCGTGGTGGTGGCGCTGTTGCGAGTGGAGGAGGCGGCGGCCACGAGGTGAGGCTCGGGGACGACGCGGTCACTGAACTCTTCAACCTTCGGAGTGGTGTGCCGGGCTACGCGAGCGACCGTCAGGGCCTTGACATGTCCCACGACCGCACCGAGCACAAGGACGGCGACAGCCTGGACGAGCGCGTGCGAGAGCTCAAGCATGGTGACCTGCCTTGGTTGGGAGCGGTGCGAGAGCCACGGGGGCGGCTGCAGCGAGGCGTGTGGAGAGCTCGCCTGCCAACCCGTCAGCCCAGCGTCGGGCCGATGGGTCGCGGCTTGCGGCCGAGGCGAGCACGACGGTGGTGCCGTGGGCCGGGTCCGTTGCCGGCCTGATTTCTACCCAGACCCGTCGGGGCCGGAAGAAAAGCGTCGTGATCAGGCCAATGACCATAAGACCAGCGCCGACCCACACGATCGGGGCACCTGGGTCGCGCACCACCATGAGGCCGGTGAACTGGCGCTCGCGCACGAAGGTATACGTCAGTCCATCAATCGTCGCCGATTGACCTTGGGCGATCGTCGCCGCTCCCACTGGCTGTGCCCCCTCGGCACCGACGACGACAACGCGCAAGAACCCCGGGGCCAACGTCGGGTCGACGCGACCCGAGACGGTTTCGGCGAGATACACCATCGACGGGCGACCGGGAACGGCGAGGATTCCCATCGCGGAGTGATCGTCGGTGAGACTCCATTGCAGCGGGACGGTCGGCTCGGTGAGCGTCGCGCCAGCCGCATCCTGCACTCGCATCGTGACTGCGACGCCGAAATACGACTGGTGGATCGACACACCTGCAGCACGCAGCGGAGCGTTGACCCGGACGGTTTGTTCGGCGATGGGGTGGCCACCGTCGAGGAGAACGAGCTCACTCGCGTAGTCGGTAGGGCGTCCCATCGAGTCATAGGTATCCGTGAACGACCTCGCTGATACGACCAGGTCTGTGCCGTGCCCGATCGCGGCGCTGGATCCGACCACCACCGGGAACTGGTTCTCGCGGAAGCCACCCGTGTTGGTGACGACGACCCCGAGGATGATCAGAACGAAACTCGCGTGGCTGAGCACCGTGCCCAATGGCAGGAACCGGAACTGATCGGCGTACACGATTTGCGCGGCGGGACGGTCGGCGTTCTCCCGATCCGGGCTGCGATCGTGGGCAGGCACGACCCGGAGGCGTCGCGCGCGCAGTGTCGATGTCACGACGGCGACCGTCTCGGCGACCGTCGCCGTCGTCGACATTACCGTCGTCGCCGAGCTGCTTGACGGGGGTGACGACGGCGAGGCTTGGGCAAAAAGGCGATCGGGCGCCACGTGCCCCCGGACGGCGTGTGCCCAGAGGACCGGTAGCCGTTGCACGGTGGCGGCAATGATGCTGACGCACAGCAGGAGTGCGATCGCCCTGAACCACGGCGAAAAGAAGACCGTAAACAGGCCAAGCTGGCTGAGCAGATCAGTCGCGTCGCCAAACCGGGGCCGCATCGTCTCGAGCCACACGGCATACCCCTGCGGGCTGTTGCGGACAGTGTCCGGGGCCTGCGAGATCAGGGTCCCAAGCAGTGAGCTGACCCCCATGCTGAGGATGAGCAGGAGACCAGTCTGCTTGGAGCCAAAAAAGCTGACTGCTCGGATGACGCGACGTCGCATGGCAACCTCCAGCCGCTACAGGACGGGTACGAGGCCGGCGAGGGTGCCCCACAGACCCGCGATCATCGCGAACCCGATCAACCCCAGACCAAGACCTGACGCGAGCGACACCCCGACGCGGCGGCGCCGGAACCACTCAAGATGGCGCGTGATCCGACTGGCACCGGCAGCCACGAGGACGAACGGAATGCCGAGGCCCACGGCATAGGCGAGGAGCAGCGCGACCCCTTCGCCGAGGCTGTCACCGACACTCGCCAGGCCGATCACTCCGCCGAGAATAGGCCCGATGCACGGGGTCCACGCGGCCGCGAAGGCGATCCCCGCCAAGGCCGCACGCGGCATACCAAACGCGGGGTATGCCGTGTGCTCACCGCGCGTGGCGCTTGCTCGGTTCCCGATGTGGCGCAGTGTGCTGCGGCGGGTCAGGGAGAACTCGTAATCGAGCAGCGGCACTCGCAGCAGTCCGGCCACGTGGAGGCCCATGACAATAAGCAGCGCACCACCAACGGTGCGGGCCAGTGGTCGATAGTCACCAACGGCATACCCGACGATCCCGACCGCTGCCCACATCGCAACAAAGACGACCGTGAAACCCGCGACAAAGGCCAGCGCGGGGAGGACAGCGCGCCCCCGCGACCAAGGCGACGCCTCCGTCGCGGGGGCCACGAGTGCGCTAACGAAGACAGGAACGACCGGCAGGAAGCAGGGCGAAGCAAAAGACACCACGCCGGCGGCCAGCGCGAGGGGGACAGTGAGGCCGGTCATGACGGCAGGAGACTCAGGCGAACGTGTCGGTCATGAGCCCACGGAACCACTTGGCCATGTCCTGGTAGTTGCCGGCGGTGATCGACGGCGCTTCGGCGATCTTGGACAGCTGCATCGTCTTCGTGGCTGGGTCGTAGTGATAGACCCCGGTCAACCAGGAAGCTGTGCTCATCGTGATCGGCGAGTAGCACGCGCTGCTGGTGGCCGGTGCTGAGTCGAGCGGTCGGCCCGAGAAGATCCGGGTTATGGCGTCAGCAGTGACTTTGGCCTGAGCGTTGGCAACGTGCCCTGACTTGGGCATCGTGGTGCCGATGGCGTCGCCGATGACGTGGATACCAGGAACCGCAGAGCTCTCGTACGACAGCACATCAACCCCGGCCCAGCGACCCGCGACATTGACGAGTCCACTCTGGGCCGCGATGGTGCCAGCACGGTGGGGCGGAATCGGGTTGAGTACGTCTGCCTTGACCGTGAGGGCGCTGGTGTACACCGTCTTGGTCGCGGGATCGATGTGGTCGAGCACGGCGTTCGGCACGTAGGTGATCACGTCGGCGTGAATCCGGGTGAAGGCCTCGGTGAAGGCAATGGGTTCGGCCATGATCTTGGGGTTGGCATCGAGGATCACGACCCGGCTGCCGGGCTTGTTGATCTTGAGCCAGGCAGCGATGAGACAAGCGCGCTCATAGGGCCCAGGGGGGCAGCGGTATGGGGCGGGCGGGATGGTCATGACAACGGTGCCTCCCGGGCGCATCCCGAGCAGTTGGGTGCGCAGGAAATCGGTCTGCGGACCGGCTTGCCAGGCGTGGGGGAAGCGAGTGTCGTAATCGGCAACAGAAAGGCCCGGCACGGCGTCAAAGGTCAGTCCCGGGGCGACGACCAGCCGGTCGTAGGTCAGGGATGTGCCCGTGGAAAGGGTGACCTTCTTGGCTCCCGAGTCGATCCCTTGAGCTTGCGCGTTGACGACCGTCACGCCGTAGCGTGACGCGAGCGTGGCGTGGCGGTATTGCAGGGCCGACAGGGTGGTCTGCCCCGTGAGGACGCCATTGCTCATGATGTTGCTCGTGTATGCCGGGGACCTCTCCACGAGGGTGACGTTGAGTTTGTCCCCTCCCCACAGGCGGAGGTACTTCGCCACGGAGGTGCCTCCCATTCCCCCGCCGATGACGACGACCCGGCCGCTGACCCCGGTTTTGGTGGGGACCGACGGTGCTGTGGGGGTGGAAGTCGGTCGGGACCGATCAGCGAGCGCGTTTGACGCGAACGGCGATGCGGCGAGGGAGCCAGCCCCAGCGAGGGCAAGACCTTGGACGAACTGACGACGGCTTATGGCCATGGTTCTCTTGTTTCCTTCCTCGGCCGGCTTTAGCGAACCGACGCGAAGTAGTCGGCGATGAGACGCAGTTGGGCGTCGGTGTAGGCCTGGGCATGAACGCGCATGATCGCTTCGTCGACGTCAGGTGTGGCCTGCAACTCCTTGAGTTCCTTGAAGAGCTCGGCCGCTGGTTCTCCTGCGATCCCGTCAAAAGGGCCACCCTTGCCGTCGGTGCCATGGCACTGGAAGCAGTTGCTCGCGAGGATCTTCCCCGGATGCAGGTAGAGCGGCATGGCGGGGGCATTCGTGCCGGTCGGCGTGCTGACGGACGAGGGGGAGCGGTCTGACGCAGTGGCGACCGACGGCGCGCCTCCTACTCCGATGGCTGCGGTCGTGGCGGCGAGCATGAGGGCCAGGGCCACAGGTTGGGGAACCTTCATTCCACTTCCTCCTGAGTGAGCCGCGGGGGAGGGCTCACCCAGCACTCTGGGCTTCAGCTGCCTAAGGGGAACCTGCCCGGGGCGTTAAGTCCGCATTAATACCCTTTGGGGTTTCCGTGACATGGTTCGCCGACACACGAAGGGCCAGACCTCAACTCACGGCCACTGGGACGCTAGGCGGACCGACGAAAGGTCAGCTCGCCATGCAGCGGAGGAAACGACTCACCAAAGGACCGGAAATGCGTTGCGCCAGACCGTTACCGAGCCGGGTCGGGAGACCGTGAACGGCGAGTTCAGTGGTGAGGTCCATGCGAGTGAGCGGCGCGGCTTTCGCGGATGTGCCGGGCAGTTCATGAAGGTGGAGGTCGATGATGATGTCCGCCTTACCGAGGCCGTGGCTCTCGCTGCCCGTCGAGGCAATCCGGGCGTGCCACACGTCGGCGCTTTGGTCGGCGTCGGTCAGGGTGCCCGTGCCCTTGAAAGTCACGCCCAAGAAGCCGATCTTGGCCCGGACGTTACCCACGAAATCGTTGCCGTCGACCTCGGTCACGGCCGCGCCCGGGAAGCAACTGCCGACCCGCTTGAGATCCATGAACGCTTCCCACACCTGATCCCTTGGGGCAGTGACGGTTTCGGAGTGGTGCAGCTTCACGGTGAGTCTCGTTTCGAGGGCAGGGGCAAGGCGTGGACAGAACGGCAAGGCGAGGGGCAAGGCGAGGGGCAAGGCGAGGGGCAGAGGAGTCGCCACAGCAACCAGCACCGCACTCGTCTTATGCCCGCGGCAGTTAGCCGGGAGCCCTCCGGCGCACCGGAGGGGGTGCCGTGGCCAGCCAGGCGCGTTCGACGAGTTCCTCGAGCAGGTCGTCCGAGAGCCGATCCAGGTGCGCGAGGACGCCAAACCCCCCGCGGAAATGCGGAATGGCAAAGACGACCTCGGGGTCGGATGTTGCCAGGATCGCCTCCCGTTCCGCCCGCTCGGGGAAACGCAGCACGATCAGGTCCGCGAACGGCATACCCGTCTCAGGGTCGATCGCCCCCTCGTCGCGCCGCGGAGGTCGTTGCCACACAAAGGCTTTCCCGCCCACGAGGTATGCCGGCTGGCCCCAGTAGGGGCCAACTGCCACCTCCGGCAGTGAGCGAGCGCAGCGGTCTAGGTCTTCGGGAGTGGCCACGACGCAGCCCTACTTCGGTGGCAACGAGCGGGCATAGGAGAGCCCGCGTTCGACCCACCGCGCGAGGTCCGCGTCGTCAGCGACCACGTCGGCCGCGACATGCAGCCACCCGTTGAGTTGTCGCTCACCCATGGCAAACTGCGAGACCCCTTGCACGGCAAGGAGTTCGTCCATCTGTCGCGGATCAACCCGCAGGAGCAGACCACCCTTGCTGCTCGCGCTGACCGCCATGTGCCCGTCGACCAAGAAGGCGAGGCCGCCGAACATGGCCCGCTCCACGACGCCAGCACGGCCACGCACGAGTGAGCGCAACCGCTGGGCGACGCCTTCGTCGTAGGCCATGCCGGCAGTATGCCGAACGCGAGCCCGTTGCGCAGTAGCTCGTGGCCACGGGAGGCGTGAGTAGCGCGAAACCTGACTTCCCGGCATACCGTTGCGTCCTTGAACTGGGACGACCTGGATCTAACCTGGAACCAACTGGCATTTTCGGCTGTGACAGAACGGAGCTCACCATGCCGCAGTTCCTCTTCTCGGTGTTCCACGCGCCGGGAGTGCACAACAGCGACACTGGCGCGTATGCCGACGAAGCCGAGATGCTGCGCGCCTTCGCCCGGACGAAGGCGTTCAACGACCGGCTGCGGGCTGCTGACGAGCTCGTCTTTGCAGGCGGTCTCACACCTCCTGAGGAAGCGGTATGCGTGGACGGCACCGGGGACAGGGTGGTGCGTCAGGAGGGCTCGTATGCCGTGGCGCCTGCCTATCTGGGCGGCTTCTGGGTCATCGAGGCGGCCGACCTGGAGGAGGCGCTGAGGTGGGCCGGGGATGCGTCTGCCGCGTGTGGGGCCCGGCTCGAGGTCCGGGCGTTTCAAGGGTGAGGTAGCAGCGGCTCAGCTGAGGTCGCTCTGCATCGGGCGTGGGTGAGGTTGTGGGCGCCGGCGAGGTTGGAGGCGTCCGATACGGTCGCCTTCAGCGCTGAGTCGGCCCGGACAGCTTCCATGGCGCCGGAGTGGTCGTTGGCGGCGCGAAGGAGTCGGTCGTGGGGGCGAAGAAGGACGATTGCGGCGAGATGTATTGGGGCGGCACCGAGGGGCGGGGGGTGGTCGAAACAGGCGCCCAGGCAGGAGGGGGCGTCTGGAGTGTTGAGGGGGGCGGCGACACGCTCCCGACGCCCGGCTCCACTCCCGGCTTTTCCACTTCGACGATGACCACCATCGTGCCTGTCACGTAGTCGATCTCTTCGATGCTGACGTCGAGGAGAACGCCGCCCATCCGCCTGGTGAGGTCGGTCGTCAACATTGTGCGGTCGGCATGGATGACATTGAGGACGATCCGTCGGCGTTCCGTTGGTTTGACTGCCAAGGCTTTTGCGCCTCGATCCAACGCAATGAGAACTCCAATAAGGAGCACGTTGATCGACAGGGCGAGTGGGAGATTGGCCGCTCCGAGGGAGTTGACGAGACCGAGCGTCAGTGCGACGAAGTAATACGCCACTTCGGTTTGTGAGATGGCGGAGGATCGAAGGCGAATGATCGACAAGATCCCGAAGAGACCCATGCCCAGCGCGAGCCCGCTTCCGGCCGCCTCCATGAGGGCTACCGCCCCGAACACTCCAAGATTGAGCACGATGTAGGAGAGCGCCAGATCAGTCTTGCCGTGACGGGGACGGTAAATCGCGAATACCAGCCCGGTAATGACGACGACGTCGATCGCCAGACCCAACAAGATAGTCGTCAATGGCATGAGCGGGCCTTTCCATGAGCACCACCACACGAAAGAGCTGCCTGAGAGTGGGGCGGCGTTGTGACCTGATCGATTGTCGGGTTATCTGGGGTTATCGAGGCTCTCATCTTTGCAGCGAGTCCGGGACCAGATGAGACATCTGTAACGAAGCCACTTAGTCGTTGCCTCTTGTTCGCCAGGGGTTCACGTGGCCAAGCGTGCGGGGCCGCGGCGGAAGAGCCCGCACGTGTCGCGGGTCCTTTCGTGTGCGGTCGTGCTCATACGACGCCCCAAACGTGACGAACGCGACGCATGTTTTCGATGGGATGAGTGTTAATAACGGTGCGACGCAATGACTTGCGAAGTCTCTCGAACACACGTATCATTCAGATATGACCAACGAGTCCGCGTCGACCCTGATGAGTGCAGCGCTCACCAGGGCGCGGGCTGCTGTGGCCGGCATACAAGATGCACTGTGGCGGGTGTCGGGGTCGGAGCTTTCGGAGGTCTTACGCGCCCTCGATGAGGTGGGTGCGGCGGTCCGCGGCGCCACGGTCGCGGTGGCCGCGGAGGCGCTCGTCCGGGGTGAGGTGCGGTCGTCTCAGAGCGGAAACATGGTCACCTGGTTGCGCGATTGCGCGCCGTCGCTGCGTCAGGGTGGGGCCAAGGCAGTGGCTGAGTGCGCGCAGTTGGTGGCCGGGGAGCGGCGGGGCTTGGGCGCGGCTGATGGATTCGCTGGGCAGTTCGACTCGGGCAGCGCGATAGACGCCGGGGGCAGCACAGATCGTGATGGGGGTGACGCGGGTGACCAGGTGGGCGCCGCAGAGTCTGAGACAACTCCGACGCGGATCGTGGGCGGTGCTGTTTTACGTGGCGAGTTATTGCCTGCAGTTGCTGTGACAGTCCTGGGTGAGTTCGCCCGGTTGGAGCGGCGGCTGCGTCCCGAGGCGCACACTACCGTGACGTCCGCGCTCGTCTCACTCGGTCGTGATTGGGGCAGCGCGCAGGCGCGCAAACTCCGGCCGCGGCTCCTCGCTGACTATGGCTTGCCCGGTGAGTTGCAGGCCGATCAGGACACACTCGCGCGACATGTGACGCTGAGTAGTCCGATCGTCGACGACGGGCTCACGGCATACCAACTCGTTTTGGATCCGCAATCGGCTGCGGTTCTCGAGGCGGCCATCGGTCCACTGGCAGCGCCTACGCCCAATCCTGAGACCGGAGAGCGGGACCTGCGGTCCGCTGGGCAGCGTCGCGCGAGTGCACTCATTGAGGTATGCCGTCGTGCCACCGCTGCCGGTCATGGCCTGATGGGCGGCGCCAAGACTGCACTGTTCGTCACGATGGATATCGCTCACCTGCGTGGAGCAGTGAGTGGGGCTGGGACTGTGGTGGGCACGCCGGCAGCGGGTGTCTTGCTTGCGCCGGAGACGGTTCGGCGACTCGCCTGTGACGCGGAAATCGTCCCCGTGGTGCTCGGGTCCCGCGGCGAAGTGCTCGACCTGGGGGCGTCGGTGAGGTTCTTCTCGAAGGCTCAGACGAGGGTGCTCTGGTTGCGGGACGACGGGTGCAGCTTCCCCGGATGCAGCGTGCCTGCCCATTGGTGCGATGCCCATCACATCGTCCACTGGGCGGACGGCGGGAAGACGGGTCTCGACAACGCCGCATTGCTCTGCGGGCGACATCACGAGATTGTCCATAGAGATCGACTCATCGCGCACGTACTCGATCCGCCGGGTGACCAGGCCGAGCGGGCGGTCCGTTGGGACTGCTCGCCGGGGTCCTACGATCGCGCCCTTGCTCACCACCGCGCCGCTTGATCGACGCCTAGGGTGAGCCGGAGGCGTGACGGGTGTGGAGCGCTGGAGAGGTAGAGGCGAGCCCGTTCTGCCGGTGGGTCACGCTGAGCCGTCCACTCGCGCACGGGGCAGTGGGGCAAACCCACTTCTGCCGATGCGCCACGGCTGAACCGTCCTCTCGAGCGCGGGGAGGTTGGCGGTACGGCATACGCTGAAGCCCCTGAAACCAAAGGAATGGTGACCCGCGTGACCAAGGCGACGCAGCGGATCGGCGGCATTAAGGCTGCGCTCGGGACCCCCACGTGGTTGCGACGCGGGATGAATGTGTGGCCGCCCTATCTCTTCGCAGGAGTGCGGATCGAGGACATCGCGGCCGATTGGCGGCGGGTGCGCGTCCGGCTGGCGAAGACGCCGCTGACGACGAATTACTTTGGGACGCAGTTCGGCGGATCGCTTTTTTCGATGGTCGATCCGTTTTGGGTGATCATGCTCGTCCACAATCTCGGCACCGATCACGTGGTGTGGGATAGGGCCGGCGAAATCGAGTTCGTCAAGCCGGGCACAACCGCGGTACGGGCTGAGCTCGTGCTCGACCCGGCGGTGATCGAGGACCTGCGGGCGCGGGCCGCGGATGGCTCGAAGGTGCTCGAATGGTTCGAGTGCGACATTGTCGACGCGTCAGGTGAGGTCGTGGCCCGGGCCCGCAAGCTGGTTTACGTCCGCCGCAAGCAGACCGCGCACACCGTCACGCCGCGGCAATCCTGACCGCGTCAGCAGGCAGGTGGACCGCAGCTCGCGCAGACTAGAGCGATGCGCAGACTAGAGCGATGCGCAGACCAGAGCGATGCGCAGACCAGAGCGATGCGCAGACCAACGCGATGCCCGCGGCGATGCCCGCGGCGGTAGCGATGCGCGAACGGGAGCGGGCGTGAATCGTTGAGGCCGTGAACGGCATACCTCGCGCTCGTATGCCGTCCGTGCCCAAGTGTGGCCGGGCACACGGCTCCCCTGCCGCCTCCAGCTCCGCGTGCCTCCTACTCGGGTCGCTTGCGGTAGGCGAGCATCGCGTTGCCGACGGACGTGATCTGGCTGTCGACGAGTTCGAGGCGCAGCGGGTCTGTCAACTGGTCAAAGAGGCGCTTGCCGCTGCCGACCTGCACCGGGTGGATCGTCAAAGCGAGGGTGTCGAGCAGCCCAGCGGCGAGCAGTTGGCGGACGACAGAGATCCCGTTGACCGAGATGTCGCCGCCCTCCCCTTCGCGCAGGTCCTGCACGAAGTCGAGCAGGTTGCCGTCGATGAGACGCGAGTTCTCCCAGGCGAGCGGTGCTGTGAGAGTGCGACTCGCGACATATTTGACAACCGGGTTGATGAACTCGGCGAAGCCGTCGCCGGGGTGCTTTGGCCAGAAGTCAGACCACTCGTCATACAAGGTGCGGCCGAGGATGACATCGGTGACGGGAGCGAGCGCCCTGGCCATCGCAGCGCCTTCTTCCGGCCCGAACGCGCCAAACTGGAAGGCCCCGGGATTCTCGACCACGCCGTCGAGCGAGCTGAACAGGTGAGCGGAGACCTTACGCATGGGTTGTTCCTCCTGTGACGGCGAGGCAGTGCTGCCTGTGGTTCGGGTGACGTTACCCGTGAGTGGGAGGGCGCAAAGGCAGGCTTCGCAGGGCTGGAAGGCTGCTTTTGTGCCCTTTCATTGGGAGTATGCCGGGCATGACACAGGACGCGGGCTACCCGACGGCGGAGTGCATCTTCTGCGACATCGCGGCGGGACGCGGTGAGGCGAGCATCGTCTTTGCGGACGAGACCGTGGTGGCGTTCTTGGCGCTGTTTTCGGTGACACCGGGACACCTGCTCGTCGTGCCGCGTGCGCATGCGGTCGGGTTGGAGGATCTCGATCGCGCCACTGGTGCGCACGCGTGGTCAGTGGCTCATGACATGGCGCGCGCTTTGCGACGATCCGAGTTGCGGTGCGAGGGGATCAACGTGTGGGTGTGTGACGGCGAGGTCGCCTTC
The DNA here is from genome assembly GCA_016715285.1 of Actinomycetales bacterium. Lineage (GTDB taxonomy): Bacteria > Actinomycetota > Actinomycetes > Actinomycetales > Dermatophilaceae > Phosphoribacter > Phosphoribacter thorii. The sequence goes on from JADKAO010000006.1 coordinate 142,346, forward strand.
CAGTCGGTCTTCCACTTCCACCTGCATGTCATTCCGCGCTATGCCGGGGACGGGTGGACGGCCGTTCCGGAGGAGGTCGAAAACGAGCGTTCGGTGCTAGATCTCCACGCCCAACAGCTTCGGGCGGCGCTTGCGCTCAGTGACTGAGTGTCGCCGGCTTGCGACCCGTTAGCTAGCGAGACGGGCTGAGTTGCTCCTCCAAGGCCGCTGCAACCGCCTCGAATTCGGCGAGCGCCGCAGACAGGTCTTCGACGATCTCGCGGGCGAGCACGTCGGGTGAGGGCAGGTTGTCGAGGTCTTCAAGGGACTCGTCACGCAGCCATGTGATGTCCAGGTTGGCTTTGTCGCGAGCGACAATCTCGTTGTAGGAGAAGGACTTCCAGCGCTCGCCCTCCTTCCGGTCAGCACGCGGCATACCTGGCTTGTATGCCGTGACAAAGTCGTCGAGATCGGCTCGCCGAAGCGGGTTCTGCTTGAGCGTGAAGTGCTTGTTGGTGCGCAAGTCGTAGACCCAAAGGCGCTCGGTCCAGGGCTCGCCGGGGCGAGCGACCTTCTTTTCGAAGAAGAGGACGTTGGCCTTGACGCCCTGGGCGTAAAAGATGCCCGTCGGGAGGCGGAGCATCGTGTGCAGGTCGAAGTCGGTGAGGAGTTTGCGCCGGATCGTCTCGCCGGCGCCGCCTTCGAACAGGACGTTGTCGGGCAGGACGACGGCCGCGCGACCGAAGGTGTCGAGGATCGTCATGATGTGTTGGACGAAGTTGAGCTGCTTGTTGCTCGTCGTCGCGACGAAGTCTTGACGCTCGATCTCACGGTCCTCGCGGACCTCGCGGCCGTCAGCGCCGACCATAGTGAGGGACGATTTCTTGCCGAAGGGCGGGTTGGACAGCACGACGGACCACCGCGGGCCGGGATCGGCGATGAGGGAGTCGCGGACCTCGATGAGCGAGTCGCCGTCGGCCGTGCCCATGCCGTGCAGCAGGAGGTTCATGGCGGCGAGGCGGGCGGTGCCGTCGACGAGTTCGTAGCCCCGCACGAGGTCGTTTTGGAGCTTGGCGCGCTGGGTCGGGGTCATGTCTTCGGCGCCCTGACCGGCATACTCATGCGCGACGAGGAGGAACCCGCCGGTGCCGCACGCGGGGTCCACGATGGTGTCGGCGATGGTGGGCTGGATGACGTCAACGATCGCCTGGATGAGCGCGCGCGGGGTGAAGTATTGGCCAGCGCCGGAGCCCTTATCGGAGGCGCCTTTGCTCAGCAGATCCTCGTAGGCGTCGCCGTTGATGTCGGTGCCGGTCTGGCTCCACTGCTCCTTGTCGATGAGGTCGACGATAAGGCGCTTGAGCTTGGCCGGGTCCTGGATCCGGTTTTGAGCCTTGCGATAGATCGTGCCGATCACGCCGGGCTGGCGGGCGAGGCCGAGGAGGATGCGGGTGTATTCGAACTCCAACCGGGGACCTTGGGCGTCGAGGAGCCGCTGCCAAGAGAACTCGTCGGGCACGATCTGCTGCGGGTTGAGCTTCCGAGTGGCGCGCTCGTGCGCCATCTTGAGGAAGAGCAGGTAGGTGAGCTGCTCGGTGTATTCGAGGACACCGACACCGTCGTCGCGCAGGACATCGCAGTAAGACCACAGCTTGTCAACCAGCCGCCGAGCGTCAGTCACGCTGAGCACTCTGCCATGAGGTGATGGCGGTGAGTATCAAGACTCTCGGGTGGGAAATCCTTGAGGTTGAACGTCACGATCACCTGACAATCAGAGTGGACCGCAGCGGCAAGCACATGACGATCCTTCTCGTGGCAAGACATCCCATCGACCAGGGATTCGTAGCCTGTCACTGAAGCATCCGGAAAAGCGGCGACCATAGCGTCGACCCTCCGCGCCGCGCTTTCCGGGCCGACACCGGGGATGTCGGCAAGGTTGCGCGTCAACTCATCGAGGATGTCTGCAGACCAGTGCGGTCTGAACACTCCAGCCTCCGCGATTCGCAGGATGAGGTCGGCCAAGGTGACTGGGTAGAGGACGCATGTGTCGAGGAAAACAGGGAAGGACATGACTCAGCGCATGGGCGGCGGCGGACCATCCGTCGCCTCGTAGAGACCGAGTTCTTCGCTAGCACGCACCATTGCGTCCAATGCCTCTCGGCGCCGTCGTCTTGAGTCCTGCTGGTAGGTGAGGAGATCGCTGAGGCGGACATAACGATGACGTCCCGGTCGCTCCATCGGGATCTCACCCCTATCCAAGATGCGGACCAGCGTCGGGCGGGCGATGCCCAAGAAGTCCGCTGCTTCCTGTGTGGTGAGCATTGCGTTCAAGGGTGCGATGTTGACACCCATCCCTCTTCCGAGAGCGGTCGCTACCTGACGCAGGACGCTGACCATGGCCTCGGGGATCTCAGTACGCTGGCCAGACGCGTCGATGATCATGGGTCGATGCTGCGGAGCCTCTCCACCAGCGCGCTCTAGAGCGGTGACGAAGTCGAGGATCTCCGCCTCGTGCTCTTCGTCAGGCAGATAGGTCCGAGCATCTGAACTCATCGCTGTGCGGGCCATAGCTCGATGTTAGTCGTAAACGAATAAAACGAACACCCATCTATGGGGCTGTTGCCTCGTTGGGCAGAGAGTCCTTCCGCGTCACCCTCTACGAGGCCAGAACGGGTCGGCTTGCCATGCCGGAGGTATGCCCATGGGAGCTAATGGGATGTTGGCATGATCGGCCAGAAGCGCAGCTAGACGGCCGGACCACATCGATCCCGGCGCGATGGTGTGCAGGACCGTCTGCAGGGAGACGAGCACGGGGAAGAGGCGCTGTGCCCGCCAAGGCTCCCGAGCGAACAAGTCCCGATCGCTGAGCCAGGTAATGGAAGCCGATTTCGGGATCGCTGGGTACACACCGAGTCCCCGGTTCCACAGCCGACCATGGTGCGCGCTGATGTTTCGCACACGGAGGTAAGTCAGGAGCCATGACTTCAACACGGGGGTCATAAGGCCCAAAGACTGGGCAATAGCGCCTTGGGCCGCCGGTTGGGCGAGATTGGAGAACAGCGGCCGGACCGAGCCAGTTGCTCCCTCACCATCTTGTCGACGGTGTCCAGTAGTCCCCGATGAGTCTTGACGTTCGTGAAGTGACGAGCGTCCTCATACCAGTGCGGTCCACCGACAAGGGACATGTGGTCGCCAATTGCGGCTCGCGTGGCTACCTCAACTCGCTCAAGCGCATCCAGCACCAGCAACCGGAGTTTGCGATCAAAGATGTAGAGGCCAAGGACGTCGTCGAAGCTGGTTCCGCTACCGAGCTTGTCCCTCTCCTGCTCAAAGCTTCGTACGTAGGCGGAAAGGCGGTAGTAGCCGATGTGCCGGATGTACCTAGCCGCACGATCGCGGTCTCTCAGGTCGAGGCCACGTTGCTCCCACCGATCGAGGAGGTCTGGCTCAGCCAAGGCTGGCTTTGTGTACGTCCCCTCGCCACGGCGCCTGGGGTCTCGACTACGAGGCAAAAGAAGATCCCCCGGTTGCGCATCGTTGAGAGGCTCGGGGGATGTGGTACCCCCAAGCTAGCGCACTCATACGACAAACGGCCATAGGAACACCCGAAGCAAACCCATTAATCACCTGAAAGACTCTCTCTCCCACGCCTTTTCCGAGCACTTTCGTCAACCTAGACGCACCGAGCATGGCCGGCATGTACCCGGATCCCCGATCACGCGCGTACCTCTAACGCGACGCTTGTGGTTCCTGTGGGTCGGACAATTCCACCCACATAGGTGGGCTGAGTGGTAGCAACTCGCGGAGCCAGCGTGTCGTGCGACGCCTTCGTCAGGGGACCAACGGGTATGCCGTCAATCAAGGCGTTGAGGCGCCCATCGATGTCCCTCAGCTCAACGAGCAGGTCCTTGCCGGTCCACGCGATGAGGGCGTCTTGATGTCTGGACGCTTGGGTGACTTTGCGTAAGTAGTCCCCTGACAGGATCCCGAAATCACCGTCAGGGTACGCATTGGCTGGCCAGAGGGAACCAGACTCGGGAAGCGAGAGTGTCACCCGTGTTGACACTCTCCCGCCTCCCCTGCTCCGCGCCCAGATTCGGCCCTGAACCGTCACCATGTAACCCTGCTCGCACGCCGCTTTGATGGTTCGGCACCACACCTGGGCCAGATCTGCTGGCAAGTAGCCGATGTGGTGACGTCGGACGAAGACGGCCACAGCATTCTTGTCGAATGGATTCCGCGGCGCTGGCACCAATGCGATGCCGTCCGCGCTACCGGGCGAGAACGTCCTCTCAGCGCCCTCATCGGTGTAGAAGCCGGCTTCGCTGTTCATCACGTCCCACGATGCCCGGTCGTAGTACGCCTCGCCGACGACCTCCACCACAACACGAAGGGCGGATAGCACCGCCAATGGCCGTCCTACAGGCTCTGGCGGTTGGAATCCGGTTGGCGCGTCCGGTCTCACATGGTCAGGTGGGGCAGGTCGCCGGGGTGTTGTCGAGGACGAGGGCGGTGACGCAGGCAGTGGCTTGGCTTTTGCCTCCAACAACTCCCTGGCCGCGGGCTTCTTCCCGAACAGTCTTGCCAAGAACCCCATCACATCCGCCCTTCTTCGGGTTCGGCCGCCGCGGACTCCTCAATGACTTCGGCGTCGGTATGCCGTCCCGTCAGCTTCCCCTCAAACGCCGCCGCCAACACCCCCCGCCTCAGAGCTTCGCCACGCTTTCTTGCGGCAGCAACGCTCGCCTCCATTCGGACGACGTCCTCGGCCAGGCGCGCGTGCGCTTCGCAGCGAGCACGCTGCTCAGCCAGTGGGGGTATCGGGAGGGGGAATCGTCTGAGTTTCGTCCCATTGACGTTGGCCTGGCCCACTTGTTGCGATACGACACTGCCTATGTACTCCCGACCGCGGGGGCTGTTGATCACGAGGTTTGCCCATCGCGCATCCACGGTCGGACCGAACCTCACCCTTATCAAATACGAAGCGAATGAGGCCGGACGGGGGTCGTCATAAACCGCGGCCTTGCCGACCAGTTCAGCGCTGTTGGTCCTGTTGAAGAGCAGATCCCCCGGCTGAAGGATCAGCCTGGGGAAATCTGCGTGTGCCTTGGGGAGGAACTTGAGGACGCTCCAGTCGAGTTGCCCTCGCTGAATGTTCCCCATCCGAAGAACCGGGATCCCCGGGCCGTCAGCGGAGGTCTTGGAACTCGTCCCGTACTCCACCAAAAGAGCATGTTCACCGATAGTTTCAATGGGCCACTGCTCAGTCGTACTGAGGCTGGCCATTGAAGACGTCAGGCAAGCGGCACCTCGACGAGACGCTGATTGAAGTGCCTTGTCAGCGGCGTCGAGGCGGGAGAGGTGGTCTTCGAGGATCTCGACAATCCGCCGCTGCTCGCTCATCTTCGGGAACCAGACCCGCTGCGCCCTTACCTCTCGGTCGAGGACGGCAGGGTAACTGACCCCCTTCTGCAGAGGCAGGATTTGCTCCTCGAAGTCCTTCGAGAGAGTGAAGTAGTAGAGAAACGCCGGATGGAGCCCCTCGGTTGGGCGCAGAACGGCATAGCCAGTGGATGCAAACTCACCATTTAGTTCCTCGGACACCAAGGCGACTTTTCGTAGGTACGGGCGCACCGTCGAGTAGAGCGTGTCGCCCGTGGCGATGAGCTGTCTGCATCTGCTGGGTGCTTCAGCGCTGAGAACGGTTGGGGCATCAGCAAGGTGAGACACGGGTCCGTCGATCAAACCGATGTCAACGTACCGGACCTTCTCCCGTCTGGTTTCCCTGGGATCGAGTTTGATTGGCCTGTCAGTAACCGCCGCGACCGTCTGCACTGACCAGCCTCGCGGAATGGGCTTCATGCGGTGAGTTCCTGGTTGAGGTCTTCTAGCAAGTCGCCGGCGCGGTCGCCGAGGTCCCGCAACGCACCGTCGACTCCGCCGCGTTCAGTAAAGGGCGCGCGGTCCAGGTCGTCAGCCGTGATGCCTGCCGACGAGGCGATCACGTCAACCATCCGATCCAGCCACCACCGCTCCAACGTCGAGAACTCGGTCCCGGCCTGGGCCTGCTGAGCCAACCACCCGGCATACCGCTCCTGGACGCGCGCGGCATACGGGACCAACTCGCCTTCCACCCCGAGGGTGAACCGCAGCAGCGAGACCAAGTCCGTGAGGGTGGTGCGGTCGCTGTGCCGAACGCGGCCGATGTCGATGGCTTCGTATGCCGACCAGATGATGTCCGGGGTCCAGTTGTAGGGCGGGCGGGAGATGCGGTCGGCGAGCTCTTGGACGTCGGCGAAGGCAATGCGGCGCTCGCGCGCTTCGGTGACGAGTTGGATGGCGGTGATCTCGTCGCGATGGTCGATGAGGTACCGCGCCCACGACTCCACGACGGACTTGGCGCGGCCAGGGTCGATGACGCCAAATGCGTCGAGCAGGACGTCCTTGTTGACCTCGTCGATGACCCGGTCGTGGGTGGCGCGGAGTTCGAGAATCCGTTGGCGCAGTTCGGGATTCGCGGCGATGGGCTCGACGGCGCGTTCGAGTATGCCGTGCAGCGCCGCAGCCGGGTCGGCCGCTCCCGCAAGTGCCTGGGCCTGCACATCGGTGTCGACCGCATCGACCAGCCCGCGCACGATGTCTCGCACCGGCATACCGGCGACGTCGTCGAGCTCGGCGCGCTCTGCGGGGGTGAGTTCGAGCTCCAACTTGGCCAATCGCGCTGCGAGCGTAGCTGTTTCGTCCTCGGTGATGGTGAGGTTGGCGGCCTTGTCGAGGAGCTTCTTGAGCGGCACGCCCTTGGCGCGCTCCAGCGGCGGCTCGACGAAATCGTGCTCGGTGACCCCCACCGCGTCGACGATGACAAAGCGAGTCTTGGCCGACGCATCGGGCGTGACCGACTGGAAGTCAGCGGGCGCGATCGTGCGGGCGCCCCGGCCTTTCATCTGCTCGAAGTACTGGGCCGAGCGGACGTCGCGCATAAAGAACACGCACTCAAGGGGTTTGACGTCCGTGCCTGTCGCGATCATGTCAACGGTGACCGCGATCCGCAGACTCGGGGACGTGCGGAAGGCCTGGAGCTGACCCTTGGGGTCGCGGGCGGCATACGTGATCTTGGCGGCGAAGTCGTTGCCCTTGCCGAAGACCTCGCGCACTGTCGTGACAATCTCTTCGGCGTGCGCGTCGTCCTTGGCAAAGATGAGCGTCTTGGGGACGGTCGTGCGGCCCGGGAAGATCTCGGTGAAGAGCCGATCGCGGAAGGTCTCGAGCACGAGGCGGATCTGCGACGTCGCGGTCACCCCGCGGTCGAGCTGCTTGTGCGTGTATTCGAGGTCTTCGTCGATGGCTTCGAGGCGCTGCTGGCGGGTGCGGCGGTCGACCTTGGGCACGATCGTGCCGGCCTCGATCGCGCCGCCCTGCTCGCTGATCTGGGTGCGAATGCGGTAGATGTCGAAGTCGACGTTGACGCGGTCGGCAACCGACTGGGGGTAGGTGTATTCGGAGACGAGGTTTTGCCGGAAGAACGCGAACGTCTGCTTGCCCGGGGTCGCGGTGAGGCCGACGACGTGGGCGTCGAAGTATTCGAGGACGCCGCGCCAGACGCCGTAAATAGAGCGGTGGGCTTCGTCGACGATGACGAGGTCGAACGCCTCGGGCGGCATGGCGCTGGAGTAGGTGACGGCGACGGGCCTGTCGGGCACGAAGTCATCGAGGCCCTGGTCGTCTTGGTCTGTCACGTCGTGGCCACTGAGGACGCGGAAGACACGCTGGATGGTCGAGACGATGACGTCAGACGAGCCGAGCATGCCAGCGCTGGTCAGCTTGTCGACGTTGTAGATCTCGGTGAAGCGGCGGCCGTCGTCGGGCGTGCGGTAGTTCTGGAACTCGGCGATCGTCTGCTCGGCCAGGTTGTTGCGGTCGACCAGGAAGAGGATGCGCCGGAACCCGCCGTGCTTGAGGAGCCGGTATGCCGTGGTGACAGCCGTGTAGGTCTTGCCGGCTCCGGTGGCCATTTGGATGAGCGAACGGTCGTGGTGCTGGGCGGCGAGGCTGCGCTCAAGGCCTTGGATCGCGGTGATTTGTGCCGGCCGCAGTGGTGTCGTGTCGAGGGCCGGGAGGTGGCGGACCTTGCCGCGCCAGGTGGGATTCGTCGGGTCCTCGTCGGCGGCGCGGATGATCTGCGCGAGGGTCGCCGGCTTGGGGAGGTTGAAGACGCGGCGTGCCCGGGGGTTCGGGTCGTAGCCGTTGGTGAAATGCGTTTCGGTGCCGCTGGCCTCGATGACGAAGGGGAGGCGACCGTCCGTCACGATGGCGCGGCGCTCGGCCTCGGGAGGGAGGCCCACGGCATACATCGCGGACTGCCACTCCACTCCGGAGAGCGTGGTGCCTTCGGGTTTGGCCTCGATCACGCCGACGACCTTGCGGTCGGCATAGAGGAGGTAGTCGGCGCGGCCGTGGCCGGGTTTCATGACGACCTCGCGGCAGGCGATGCCTTGCGCGGCAAAGAGATTGAGGTCGCGTTTGTCTTGGACGAGCCACCCGGCGTCAGCGAGCTGACGGTCGATGAGCACGCGCGCACGCTGCTCCGCCGCAAGCTTGGGGTCTGCTCCGTGGTGGGCCATTGCGCACGACTCTAGGGCGCGAAAGGGGCAAACGGGTTGATGAGGGTCAGTCCTGCTACGCCGGTGAAGTCGCCCACGTTGCGAGTGGCCAAGTCGTATTGGCCAGCGACGCATATCCCGGCGATTTGCGCGTCTGCTAGCGACATGTGCCTGCCTGTCGCTGCGGCTGCTGCGAGAACCGCCGCCGTCTGGCCCGCTGCGTTCACGTCGTAGCACACGACTTGGTCGACGAAAGTGTCCAGGACCTGGGCCCACCGTTGTTGAAGGTCGCGCTGGCGGCGGCCGGACGGCATACGCCGCAGCCCGTATTCGACCTCTTGGACCGTGACGACGGTAATGGCGACATCACTTGGGGATAGACCTTGCGCCCAGGTGACCACGGCAGAGTCGGGAACGTCCTTCATGAACTCCGACACCACATTGGTGTCAGCAACGATCACGAGAACTCGACCGAACGAGGCAGGTCGGCGCGGGCGGGCACGTCGAGGTCGACGCCCCCTGCCTGCTTCATCGAGTCGTGCAAGGTCAACAGGACGTTCCGCTCGGGAAGGTTAACTGCCGCGTCGAGAATCGCGCGGACCTCGGCCTCGACCGAACGCCCGTGCTGTGCGGCGCGCCCGCGCAGGCGCGCGTGCGTACGCTCGTCAAGTTGACGAATCGTCAAGGTGCCCATCAACAAACCTCCCCGCATCAGTGCTCAGCTGACAGCAATGCTAGCATCTGATGAGTCTGCGTTGGCACCGACAGCTCAATCGACGCAGCGACCATCGCGCCAATCGGTTCTTCACGACCCAACTTGATGACTCTCGCCAATCTGCCTGCGGTTTAGAGGCTTTCGAAATAGTCCTCGTCGAGCCGATATAGGGTGACGGTCTCCTCGGTCTGCACCCCGACTTCGTACTCGACCAAGAGTTCTGCTAGTCGGCGTCCATCGATCAGCTCTATGCGTGCATTGATCCGCTCGGCCTCGTGAACAGCACCAGACGTGAACCGCGATGTCGTGATGAAGACGCCGCGATCGCCCTGCTTACCCAGAAGCGCGCCAGCGAACTCATGGATCCGAGGTCTGTCGATGGTGCGGTCCTCTGCGTAACGCTTGGCCTGGACATAGATCCGGTCGAGACCCAACGGGTCCTGGCTGATGATCCCGTCAACCCCAGCGTCCCCGGAAGCACTGGTTCGCTCGACTGTGCCAGCCCGGCCGTATCCCATCTTGCCGAGCAACGCGATCACGAGGTCTTCGAACCCGGTAGGAGAGAGGGCAAGCGCAGACTTGAGAACTTCCCCTTCCACCGCCGCGCGATTCGTGGCGACGGCCAGGGCGAGGAGGTCGGAGGGTGTCGCCGAGGGATTCTCGCTGACCGAGTCCTCCGGCAGATGCGTCTCCGGCGCCGCCCTCTCACGGGTCCGGTCCCGGAACTCCAGGTATGCCGGGTAAGCCTCGAGCGCTTTCATGTCGATCCGATGCGGGTATGCCGTCAGCGCTTGTCTTCCCACCTCGTTAATCACCACGCGCCCCCGGGAGGGCTGATCGACCAGTCCCGCCTGTCGGAGATAGGTCAGCGCCCAGCCCACTCTGTTGTCCATGGTGCGTTGCCGACCGCTGGGGAGCATCTGGGCACGTTCCTCATCGCTTAACGCGAATTCCTCAGCCATCGCGTCTTTGACGTCGCGGCTACGACGGGTGACACCGTCCGCGAGCGACATCAGCACCGGACGCATGAGCGATTGGAAGTCAGGGATAGTCACGTCATCAACCTGATCTCTCACTCTCCACGCAGATTCATCAGCTCGCCCTCACAGTAACGCCCGTGCCACTTGACGTGGCCCGGACCGACGTCACCCCGCGCGAACGGCATGCCATCAACCGCCGCGCCGAGGTTCTTCCTCGCGCATAGAGTGCGGGTTATGGCTATCGCGCGGTATCCGATCGTTGTCCTCGACTGCCCCGACCCCAAGGTGTTGGCGGAGTTCTATGGCGCCATCCTGGATTGGGCGGTCGAGCAAGAAGACGACGAGTGGTGGATGATTCGCGCCGAATACGGCGACGGCATCGGATTCCAAAAGGTTGAGGGTTTCACCCCGCCGCAATGGCCGGGTCAAGACAAGCCTCAGCAGATGCACCTGGACGTCAGCGTGGACGACCTCGACGTCGCGGAGGCTGCGGTCCTCAAGCTCGGCGCCACCAAGCACGAGCACCAGCCGGGCACGTCGTTCCGTGTCTTCCTCGACCCGGCCGGCCACCCGTTCTGTCTCTGCCAGGCCTGAACACCGGCCCTACGGCACCGCAGGTCCCAGCGCCAACTCGAGTCGCACCTCCCAGCCTTCGCTCGCCAGGTCGTATGCCGTGCCATAGGTCCGCATGAGCGTGTCGCGCCAGTCGATGTCAGCGAGGGCGAGCGAATCGATGAGCGCGTCCGAGTTGCCCGCGGCATACAGCACTGCTGCTGCGTGGACGCGTTCGGAGTGGGGCGATTCGCCGAGGAGCGCGACGATGACGTCGGCGCGCTCGCCGAAGTCACGCCGCACCCGACGCTCAAGCCGAGCCGACACGGGATTCACTTGAAGTAGTAGTACCAGTTGCTGGAGTAGGTGGCATCGAAGTTCTCCTTGCTGTCGACCGGCACGGCGACGGCCTCCCTTGTGAGGTAGCCGAACTCGTCGTGGGCCTTGGCCACGGCATACCAGAGCTCGGCGAAGCGCTCGGTCTCGCCCCCACTGCGCACGCGCGCCGCGTCGGCGTCGGTCCAGACGAAGACGACCGGTGGCCCCCACAACCTGGCCGTGCACCACAGCCGATCCCCCAGCAGGAGGCTCTCCTCGAAGGCGCCGGTCTCCTCGCGAGTGACCATCGCATGGGCGTGCTCTGTGGCCAGCCGTTCGAAGTCGCAAAAGACGACAAAGAGCCCCTCGAAGTCGACCGGCCTGGCCCGCCTCCGCAGCGGACCCCCGCTGAGGTGCAGTGACGAGCCAGTCCGATGGAGCATCCTGCGGACCGCGCGCTCGACTGAATGATTCGTGGTGAGCAGCGCGGGCACGAAGCGCTCGTACTGAGCGGTCCGCTCGAGCACCACGGTGAGTCGCGGGCGGACACGCGACCGCCCAGCGGAGACCTCGTCGAGGTCCACCCACAGCGGCGCGAACCCGAAGCGCGCCTCGAATGCGCTCACAAAGGGCGCCCAGTATGCCGGCAGCACGACTTCGCCGCGCTTGGCCCGGCATACGAGCTCGAAGTCAGCGCCACTCGGGGTGAGGAGGTCGATGTCAGGCTCCCGTGTGAGAGATGGTCATTCCGACGAGATCGTAGAGACCGCGTCCCGGATCGCTGCTTCGTACTGGTCGCGCGCAAACCGGAACGGCCCGAAGTCGGTGTAGTTCCAGGCGTCGCGGTGCGGCTGCGAGAAGTCCGACCACATCACGGTCTCGTCCGTCAGGGAGATCCGGGCCTCCAAGGGCCAGCACCCGACCTCGCCGCAGTCGCACCCCAGCAGCCACGCGTGCCCAGGCTTCGGCCACTGCTCCGCCTCCAGGCCGAGGTAGTAGAGCCCAAGATCGCCAAAGCGGAAGTATGCCGGGACGAGACCGGCATACCCGCCGGCGGGATTGTGGTGTTGGCTCTGTTCAAAGCTCGTGACCAGGTCCACGAGCGAGCGCCCGTTGACGATCGGGACAATCTCCGTCACATCGCCAGTCAGCACCCGGAACTCCACCACATCGAGCATGCCCGAGGCTCTCACGGACCCAGAGGTTGAGTCTCGGGCTTTGCCGGTGGCACGGTCTACCCTTCGAAGGTGAGCCTCGACGTTTTTCTGCAGGCATTCCGCGACGGCGACGCAGCGCCTGCAGACCCTGCTGCTATTGCTGCGATCCTCACCCCATTCATCGTGACGCGGGAAGCAAGCTTCGCCAGCCTGAAGACCGCCGACGGCGAGGCGGATTGCTACGGGTTGGGAAGTGACTCACTCACAATCAATCACGCCAGCGGACGCATCATCTGGGACATCGTGGTTAACGTCGCGAAGGAGGCAAACCTCGCGATCATGCCCGCTGGCTGCGCCGTCTGCATTGTCGACCAATCCGCCCGGAATCACCTGCCTCCAGAACTGCAGGACGACGTCATCTATGTTCGTTCAGGTGCCGATCTTCTGGACGTGATCCACGGCAGCTGAGCTCCACACCGAACGGCCCCCCCTGACCTGTGGCCCGGCCGGCCACAGGTCGACTGAACGGGTCTCCATTAGACGTTTGGACGGCCCTATTAGACGTTTGGACGGCTCGCTATTAGACGTTTGGACGGGTCTCTATTAGACGTTTGGACGGGACTCGCCGCGAGGGACTCGGGCGCGGGACGGCATACCTCGCCTTGTTGGGCGGTGCCGCGCGGTCGTTAGGGGCGCGGGAAGCGGAAGAGCTCGTCCCCGCTGGCCGTCTCGATCCGAGCGGTCGGCTGAGCACCCAAGTCCAGCGTGACCCGCAGCTTCCCGCCACTCGCCGCGCCGTCCTCGCCGGACGCCGCCCCGCCCGCCCCGACCGCACCCACCGCCTCGTAGACCAAGACAGTCTCGCGCTTCTCTAAAACCCTTGTGCGGCAAGCCTGTAGCCACGGATGGCGCCGTCGCAGCGCAATCAACTCCTGGTGCAGGCGGTACATCCACCAGCCCTCGCGGGCCAGCCCCTCGGGTGCCGTCGGGAAGGCCGGCCGCACCTCGTCATCGCCTCCGAGCCGCTCGGTCTTCTCGCCGCGGAAGGCCTGTTCGTCGCCGTAATACAGGGAGGGCGTGCCGCCCACAGTCATGAGCAGCACGAGCGCGACCGCAGCCCCCGCGTCGCCCACGCGAGTCGCGATCCGGGTGACGTCGTGGTTGCTGACAAACGTCATCGGCAGGAACGTCTCGAGCAGCGCGTCATGACGCTCGAGCGCATGCGCCAGCTCCCACGGATTGTGGTCCGCGAGCGCGCTCCAGGTCGCCTTCCACAGCTCGTACTCGGTCACCGAGTCGAGCCCGCCCTCGGTCACAAACGCGGCATAGTCGCCGTGGATCACCTCACCGACAAACACTGCCTGCGGGTATGCCGTCCGCACCCGCGAGGTGACCTCGCGCCAGAAGGTGCGCGGCACGGCATACGCGACGTCGAGGCGCCACCCGCTGATGCCGCGGCTGACCCAGTACTCCATGATCCGCGCGACGAGATCGACAACGCGAGGGTCGTCGTGGTTGAACTCGACGAGATCGTGGTGGCCTTCCCAGCCCGCGGGGCGACCGCCGTCGGGGCCCCACTCGAGGCGGAACATGCTGGCGAGCTCGCCGTCGGGGCCTTCGGCGAGGGCGCGTTGGACGAGTGGGTGCTCGGCGCCGACGTGGTTGAAGACGCCGTCGAGCATGAGCAGGACACCCCGCTGCTGGCAGGCCGAGACGAGCGCGTCAAACATCGCGTCGCCACCGAGGCGTGGGTCGATCGCGAAGTGGTCGATCGTGTCGTAGCCGTGGCTCGTGGCGGCGAAAATCGGTCCGAGTTGGAGGCCGTTGGCGCCGAGCGCGACGGTGTAATCGAGCCAGGCGGTCAAGGTGCCGGGCGCCGGGGCCTGGGTTGGGTCGGCGGGCTGCTCGAGGGTCGGGCGGATCGGCGCACCGACGAAGCCCAGCGGGTAGACGTGCCACCAGATGGCGTGATCGAGCAGCGACATGGGCTCATGGTGTCAGAGCGCGCCGCGAACAGCGCCGAGTCCCGGCCGGTGCGGGGCTGGGATTACAGGCTGGGTTACGGGCTGGTTTGCGGTTTGCGTTGCCGGTTGTGGCCGCTCCGCGAGCCTGGGCGCGGAGGTGAGCACACGGCATACTCGAGGAATGAAGATCACCGACAACGGACCGAAGCCCAACGCGTTCGACATCGAGACCGCGACCGTCGAGAACACGAACTACCGCACGGTCGCGTGGACGGGCAAGTACCTCCAGGTGACGCTCATGTCGATCCCGGTCGGGTCCTCGATCGGGCTCGAAGTGCACCCGGAGACCGACCAGTTCCTGCGCCTCGACATGGGCGAGGGCCGCTGTGTGATGGGGCCGACCAAGGACGACTTGCCGTTCAGCCAGGACGTGAGTGACGGGTGGAGCGTGCAGGTCCCCGCGGGCACGTGGCACGACATCATCAACACGGGCACGGTGCCAATGCAGGTGTATGCCGTCTACGCCCCGAGCCATCACGCCGCGGGCAAGGTGCACGCGACCGCCGAGGACGGCGAGCGGGACGAGGCGGCGGGGCACGACGAGCCGCCGAGCTGGACGGTCCAGCCCTGACGTTGGGCTCTGGGCTTGAGGCTGTGCGGCCCGGGTCTGCTTAGCGTTACCGCTACTTTGTCGTCATTCCGGGTGCTCTCGGGTTCCCGCCCTCGCTCTTTCTGCGGCGGCCGGGGTCCCGGGATGAGGCCCTCTGTCGCGTCGGCGAGCACGGGCGGGACTGGGCGCCACACGAGAAGCTGCGCCGCGCCGAGGTAGGTGGCACAACCGACGACATCATCGAGGTGTCGCCCGCGGTGGCCGAGGAAGTGCGCCGGGCTTTGATCGAGTATGCCGCGACGCGCGCCGCGGGTGCTCAGCCGAGAGTTCGAGGTCGCGGTCGAGGTCGCTGCGGGCGTGGGTGCGCAGCGGCAGGCGCGGCGGGCGTTGCTTCGCCTTACACGGGGGGTGCAGGGCCAATGAATGTGCCCGCTCACAGATTGGCGCGGTCCGCGATGCGGATGGTGCGCTAGGACTTCGGGGTAGCCCTCGGACGTGCCTCACCACAGAACAGTACCGCTATTGGTACCATGATCGTGTGCCTTCCGTTGACAAGATCCTCGCCGCAACGCCGGGTGCTCGCCGCCATCGACAAGAAGGAGGCCAGCTTGTGACTGTTACCATCCCTGCCGCCGCGCGATACAGCTACCGCGTGTCCTGGTCGCCCGAGGACGACGAGTTTGTGGGCACCTGCGTCGAGTTCCCGTCCTTGTCATGGCTAGCTCCCACTCAAGAAGGAGCCCTGCTTGGAGTGCGCGCCGTCGTGGACGAGGTCGTCCGTGACCTTCTTGAGAACGGTGAGCAGGTTCCAGCCCCCCTGTCCGCACGCACCTACTCGGGGAAGTTCAATCTGCGTGTCGGCGAGCGGCTGCACCGCCAACTGGCGACGGCGGCGGCCGAGGAGCACCTCAGCCTCAACCAGTATGTGATCCGGCGCCTCACCGACGCCTCGTAGCCTGACTCGCACGCGCGCATCACAGGTGCTGGCTACTTGAATCTGTGATGCTAGCCTGGATGTATGCGGACAACGGTGCGACTCGACCCTGAGGTGGCGGCCGCGGCGGAACGTCTTCGCAGGGAGCGCAACATCGGGCTCGGCGAGGCTGTCAACGAGCTTGCCCGCGCCGGCCTCGCTCGCAAGGAGGGTGCCACTCGGTTCCGTCAGCGGACCGCGAATGTCGGCCTGAAGGTCGACGTCACCAATATCGCCGAGACGTTGGAGTTGCTCGATCACTATGACGCCGAGGACGCTCGGTGATCGTTGACGCCAACGTCCTGCTGTATGCCGTCGACGAGGGTTCTCACTTCCATGGGGCGGCGCGGACCTGGCTGGACGAGGCGATGAACGGCGTCGAACGCGTCGGGCTGCCCTGGGCGTCGCTGATGGCGTTCCAGCGCATCATCACTCACCCCCGCGTGACGGCCTCTCCGCTGCCCGCTGCAGATGCTTGGGGCTACATCGAGGATTGGCTCGACGCCGACCAGGCGTGGGTGCCAACCCCAGGGCCTCGCCATCGAGACATCCTTGGCCGGCTCCTCACCGAGCAGGATTTGCGAGGAAATCTCGTAACAGACGCACATCTCGCCGCACTCGCGATCGAGCACGGCACCAGCGTCTGCTCTTTCGACAGCGACTTTGCCCGATTCGATGGCCTCCGCTGGATCCACCCCAACGGCCACTGACCCCCACCCTCGGGCCACGAGGTCCCGACCCTCGCGCGGGTGGCTACTCCATCAGGGGGACGTCGAGGTCGTACGCCAACACGATGGCACGCGCCAGCGCTGGCTCCTGATCGTCCGCGAGGAACCCGATGGTCGCGCCGAGACGGTCGGCCGGGATCGTCACTACGTTGTCCAGGGACGCCACTGAGTCATGGTCCAGTCCATTGCCCTGGCCGAGGGGGAGTTCGCTGGACAGGCCTCGGATTGTCGAGGTGATCGGGGCGACGGTGACCTTCGTCATCGCGTGCCGGGCGAGCGCTCGCGTCAGCACGAGCACAGGACGTGACTTGTCGAGGTGGGCGATGCAGATCTCGCGCACCGCTTCAGTCCTGCCCTGCGACGTAGGCGACGCTCCACTCGACCAGTTCGTCCAGGTCGTCGTCAGGGCCCGTGCTGAGCAGGATCGCGGCGTCGGACTCGGCCGCCTGACGGCGCATCTCTCGCTCCACTGCCCGAGCGATCAGGGTGGCGCGACTGGTCACTGCACCCGAGGCGACCGCCGCGTCGAGGAACGCCACCATTTCATCGGGGAGGCGAACGGCGATTTGCGTTGTCATCGACACAGAATACCAAGCCGAATCCCAGAACGGGATGCCCGTCCCAGGAGCCTGCCGGGCCACGGCATACCCCGCCGCTGACCCACGGCATACCCCGCCGCTGGGCTCGGGGGAGCGTCTCGGCGACGCCCTCCTGACCCCGTGCTGGCGACTCACGCGGGACCGCTCGCGCGGGCTCTAGGGCGATGCGCCCTGCTTACCGGCTGCGCAGAGTCCAGACCTGCAGCGCGGCGCGCGCGTCGTCCCGTGCCGAGGTGTCACTCGCAACAGTCACGGCAGCTCGCCATGCAGCCGCGACCACCTTCCCCAGGATTGAGGAGTCCAGAGCGACCCCGAGCAGATCCACGAGGCGGTCCTGCTCTCCCGCAGGCGGCGGCGCGCCCAGGATGGAAACGAATCCTTCGCTGACCGCGAAATCGAACCCGACGAGGAGTGCGCGCTCAACCGAATCGTCATCGCGCTGGCTGGCGGAGAGGGCGCCTTGCATCCGGTCAAGAAGCCGGCGCTCGACATCGGCCCGGACGAATGAGTACAGCCCTAGCTTGCTACCGAAGTGATGGTAGATCGCGCCTGTTGTGACGCCTGCTGCGTCCGCCAGGTCGGTGACGGCAACCTCGTCGAATGCCCGAGTGCCGAAGGCGCGGAGCGCAGCCAAGGCCAACCTGCCCTTCGGTGATGTTGAGACAGGGAGCCACTGTTGCACAGCTACATAATCGCATTATGGTGAGCATATTTCCATTACGTCGACAAGGGGACACCATGAAACTTGAGTTCCTATATGTGCCGACCTCTGACCTTGGCGCCACGCTTGCCCTAACCCGGGGGGGCCGGCCTCCCGGGGGGGGGGGGGGGGGGGGGGGCGAGGGCCGCCCCAGCCCCGCGGGGGGGGGGGGGAGGGGGGGAGGAACAGGGAGGAGGGGGGGGGGGGGGCCGGCGGGCCGCGGGGGGCGGGGGGCCAGGGCGGGCCCCACGGCCCGGGGCCGCCGGGGGGGCCGCGCCCCCAACCCCCCCCCCGGCGGCTCCCCGGGCGCCCGGGGGAAGCAGGGGGGGGGGGGCCGCCGCCCCGGGCGGCGGGGAGACGGGGGGACTGGCGGGGTCGGCCGGGTCGGGGGGCCGGGGGGGGGCCCGGGGGGGGGGGACCGGGGCCCGGGGCGGGGCGGGGCGGGCCCCCGCCGCCGCGGCGCGGAGCGGCGGTGCGCGGGGGGGGGGGGGCGGGGGAGGGGGGGGGGGGGGGGCGGGGGAAGGAGGAGGGAGAAGGAGGCGCCCGGAGGCTGGCCACGACGTCGAGCAACTGAAGCGACGGGGGCGCGGTCGTCCTGGTCGAGGCGCGGAGCCGATGGAAGTCGTTGCTGTGCGACTCACTGCTGAGGAGGTCGCCGCCCTGGATGCTTATGCGGAGCAGGGGCACGTCTCTCGATCAGCCGACAGCCGTCAGCAGATGTCGGGCGCGAACAACGACTGACAGGCTCACGACCGGGATCATGAGAGCGCCGCTCGACGAGGATCCTGAGACTGGCACCGGCGAGGATCCGTGGCCGTCACATCGTCATCCTCGCTGAACTCCGAATCCTGAATGGTCCTCGATGAACTCGTCACAGCCGTCGTGCTCGAATCGGACGCGACCGCCGAATGCTGAAGAGGCGCCCGAGCAGACGCCCCAGTCGTCGCCGAGAGAACCTCCCAGAGCGATCCAGTGGACGCATCCCCCACACTGCTCGAAGTACCAGGAGTCCGGATACCCCGCATCATCCGAGTCTCTGTTCAGCGGCTCCTTTGCCCATCGCTGATGAATCTCGTGGAGGTGGTCCGGATTCATGTCGTCCGTCTCCGCACGTCGTACCATTTCGCACCTGCAGCCGACAGCTGAAGGCGGATCGAGGGAGCACCTCCTGGGTCAGTCCACCCGGTACGCCCTGCGAAAGCGCGGACTAACTCCTCGTCGTCCAACTGTCTGGTTCTTCCGTGAAGCTCGGCGACAAGCCGGACCAACCCCTGCCTCATCAACTCGCCCGTCGCGTGCTGGGCCTCCGGGATCGTGAGTCGCTCGGCCGAGTCCAAGCCTTCCACTGGGCCACCCACGACGCTCGGCCTCGTTGTCTCGCACAGCCTTGCGCCCTGTGAAGCCAACTGCAGCACGTGGCGCTCGGCTGCGCCCAGCACCTCCCAGCGCCATGGCTCGATGCCCCATTTCTCTCTGACGAACCGCCAGAACAGGGGAACGGCATCGCTTCCTGGGCGCGAGATCTCCTCCTCGTGTCCGCTGTGGGAGGTATGCACCACAAGGACCTCTCCACGTCTAACCGCGCGCCTCGAGCTTGACGAGCAGACCTCGATGACGTCTACAGCCGAGGCGGCTGCGTCGTCCACCATCCGTGCTACCCAGAGATCGTGCATCGAGGTGTTCGCCACCAGACGCTCCGCGCCGCCACACTTCAGGACGCTGTCCACGACATCCACCAACGGCTCGAGCTTGGGCCACCCAAGTTCTGCGTACCAGTCCCGCACTTCCTCCCAAGAGCGACCGCGGAATGGCGGCATGTGGCTGTCCTTCAACACTCCGTGGCGGGCCATCAGCCTCGAACCTCCGCGACGAGCTCGATCGGGCCGACGATGTGGTCGTTGAGGTCTTCAAGGTCCTCCGCGGGGATCCACCACTCAGTGAGCTCTGATCCGCCCGCTTCGTGCATTTGGTAGCGCTGCATGAAGTCGGTGACCACCTCGAAGCGCGTGGGACCCTGAAACTCGAGCTGCCGCAGCGCCATCAAAGACCGACCCAGCCACTGGTCATTGCGATCGGTCATATGGTCGATCATGCCGGTCCGATCTCGCTCTCACCACGAGTTTTGGCCGTCACGCAAGCCGAGAAGCGTGAGCTTGTCCCAAGTCTGCCGCGGGCGTCTCAAAGTCCACAGCTGGAACAGCGATCTGTCTCCCGCCGTCTCGTACTCCCGGGTAAATCTCAAAATCGCTCGCCGTTGACAGTTGACACGACCCCTCAATCACCGTGGGAGCGGAGGTACCTGCCGAAGTGGGGCACCGTGAACGCGATCTGACCGCGCTCACCTGAATAGATCAGCCCTTTCTTGAGCAGGGAGTCCCGCGCCGGCGAGAGCGATTGCGGCTTCTTGCCCAACACGCTCGCGACAGCCGCTGTCGCCACGGCGTCATCGTCGGACTCCCCCGCCTCAGCCATTGCGCGGAGGTACTCGCGCTCGGCTGGCGTGGCCCGCTCAAACCGCGAACCAAAGAACCCCACAGCCAGCTCGGCCTCGGCCTCGGGCACCGCGACGCGGACGTCGTCCAGGCCAATCTCTGGACCAACGGCGTTGTCCCACACAGCTTTTCCATACGCCTGCACGAAGTACGGGTAGCCGGCGGTCACGGCATACATCTCTGCAAGTGCCTCGGGCGACCAGGACGCGTCCTCATCGGCGGCGGGTGTCACAAGTGCGCGATCTGCCGCCTCGCGGTCGAGGCGGTCGATTCGGGAGTAGCGAAAAAGCCTCTCGGAGTAAGACTTGGACGCTGACAGCACCGCTGGGAGGTGCGGCAGCCCGGCCCCGACCACGATGACGGGGAGTCCGTTTTGGGAGATTTCGTGCGCCGCGGCGCAGAGTGCCGAGACGTCGTCAGCGCCGAGGTCCTGCATCTCGTCGATGAACACGGCAACACCGCGCCCGCGCTCCGCCGCCAGCCCGCCGATGTCGGTGAGCACCTCGACGAGGTCAATCTCAATGTCGCCCGAATCCGCGCGACCGGGCACGGCGGCGGCGTCGATCCCCGGGTTCCAGCGGTCACGCACCGAGGTCCGGACTCCCGCGGCGCCGCTGCGTCCACCAGCCCCTGCGCGAGTGGCCGCCGCGCCGGACTCGCGGGGTCCGTCCTCCCGTTGCGCGAACGACTTAAGCACCCCCAGCACATGCTCGACTTCCTCGGGTCGCGGATGCCCCAACTCGCGCACCGCCATATGCAACGCAGCCGCCAAGGGCCGCCGCAAACGCTGATCGGGGCGCGCCTCCAACTTGCCGGTCCCCCACTGCGCCCGAACCGCGGCTGACCGTAACGCGTTGAGCAGCACCGTTTTTCCCACCCCGCGCAGACCCGTGAGGACCACGGAGCGCTCCGGTCGCCCGCGCGCGACCCTCTCGAGCGTCACGTCGAACGCGCGCAACTGCTCGTCACGGCCAGCAAGCTCGGGCGGTCGCTGTCCGGCGCCAGGGGCATACGGGTTACGAATCGGGTCCACGATCGGACTGTATGCGGCCCTCTAGTGAGTTTCCGAGATTTCCCCATACTCCGGTATGCCGTGTCTTTGACTCCCAGCCCGCGCAGCTGGCCCTCGATTGCGAGGTCTAGCTCTATCTACTGTTTCGTAGATACTCCCCTATCGTCCGGTCGATACCCAACGACGAGTCCTGCTTCGGCAACGGGTATCGACTCGGGGACCCTCCAACCGAATCGATACCCAACGACGAGTCAGGCGTCGGCGGCAGGTATCGAATCGGCGAGCCCCCAACCGAATCGATACCCAACGACGAGTCAGGCGTCGGCGGCAGGTATCGAATCGGCGAGCCCCCAACCGAATCGATACCCAACGACGAGTCACACCTCGGCAACGGGTATCGAATCGGCGGGAAGATCGAATCGGCGGGAAGATCGAATCGGCGGGAAGATCGAATCGGCGGGCAAAGAAGGGGCAGAGTCGAAGCGTCAGCCGCCCATGTGGCGTCGGCGTCCCCGCGTGTGCACCGCAACCTTTGCAGCCAAGGTCGCATAGAACGCCGGATCGTGCAGATAGCTCATGTGGTTGGCGATGAGCGTCCCGTCATACGCAAAGTCACTGTCATGCGCGCCCGGGATCCGCCCCTCGGTTGGGAAGCTCAGCACGTCACTCGAGGACCACGCGTTCCAGAAATACCCCACCGTGTCCGCAGCAAACGGCGCCACGCCAGCGTCCGTCGCCTCCAAAAACACGCCCAACTCCGCGAAGAACCCGACCTGCCCCCCGGAGGCACACCAAAAGTCAACTCGCACACCAGGATTAAAGGCAGTCAAGGTGTCATACACCAGCTGCCCACCCATGCTGTGCGTGAGCACCACCAAGGGCTCCCCTGGCGCAGCCGCAGCCGCCGCCTCCCGCAGCCCCTCCACGACCCGGTCAATCACCGGGCCAGGCTCACCCGGGCGGCCACGTCCATCGAGATACCGCAGGATGTCGCCGACAAAGATCGGCAGCACACCGGCAAACGGTCGCCGCACCCCACCCATCGCGCGCCGAATTCCCTTGCGCCCCTGCGCCGCCAGGTCCGTAGACACCGGCCGCACGAGACGTCCGAGGCTCGGCTCCTCCTGTCGCAAACGCTCCTTCACCAGGTCATCGACAAACGCCCGCTGACGCCGCGGAGGCCGCGCGGCCAGCTGCGCCCGCAGCGCGGTGTCACCCACGACATCCCACACCGCGCGCACCACGGCCGGCCAATGCACCGGCGGCAGGGTCTCAAAGAGGTCCCGCTGCAGCCCCTCCCCCAACTCCTCCAGCGTCAACATCGCCAGGTTGGTCACCTCGTCGAGCGACACCGGCACGGGGTATGCCGTCCCCCCCGGCCCGCTTGCGCCCCCATGGCTGCTCCGAGCCTGGTCTAGGTATGCCGTGTCCCCCGGCCCGCTTGCGCCCCCATGGCTGCTCCGCGCCGGATCTGGGTAAGCCGTGTCACCACCGCCACCCGCACCAGCGCCACCAGCGCCACCCGCGCCGGCTCCCGGTCCGCTCGCAACCGGCATACCGCCGCCCGCAGCCGCCTCTCCAGGTAGGTCGACCTCAAGTGGCACCCGCGGGCGCATGCCCAAGTCGCCCCAATAGACCCGCACGATCGCGACGCCATCAGGATCCGATGGTCGCACAACCGGTGCGACATGCTCACGTAGCAGCCGCTCGACGACAGGCCAATTCGCCTCTCGCGCAAAGCGTTCAACGATCGGGAACTGCGGGTCATCCTCGTCCCGAGTTGCGACACCATGGACGTAGACGATCGCCATTCAAAACTCACCCCAACTCGACGACGGCAAACCGCTCGTCTGGATGGGCAATGGACTCCTGCTCCGCGACAAGCCTCATCTCCGCATGGCCGCCGCGGTGAGTGGCCTCGAGCACGGCATACATGCTTGCGGCAGTGCGCGATAGCGCGACCCGGGGCCCGTCGGTGAGGAAGTGCGCGAGGAAAATCGCCGACGTCGTGTCGCCGCCGCCCCGCACCACCATGTCGAGCAGCGGAGTGGTGACGAGCCACGCTCCCTCGTCGCTCACGCACGCCATCTGGATCGACCCCGCCGGCGTGGCCGACGTCAACACCGACGTCACGAGCACCGTCGACGGCCCCGTCGCCCGCAACCGCGCGACCGCCTCCAACAGGTCGGCCTCGGTCTCGACCGTCATCCCTGCGAGGTAGTCGAGCTCGAACTGGTTGGGCGTGAGGATGTCTGCGTGCGGGACGACCAAGTCCCGCAGATACTCCGGAATCCCTTCTCGCACAAAGAAACCGCGGCCCACGTCACCCATCACCGGGTCGCAGCAATAGATCGCGCGCGGGTTAGCCGACTTGACCCGCGAGACCGCGTCGAGCACAACCGCGCCCATGGGCTCGGCGCCGAGATACCCCGACAGGACCGCGTCAACCTCCGGGAAGACACCGCGCTCCTCGACGCCCAGCAGCACCTCGGCGACATCTGCGGGTGCCACGAGCGGCCCGCGCGTGGCCCCATACCCCGTGTGGTTCGAAAAGGTCACTGTCAGAACGGGATAGACGTCGTGCCCAAGTCGCTGCAGCGGGAAGACCGCAGCCGAGTTGCCCGCGTGCCCAAAAGCAACGTGCGACTGGATCGAGAGGATCTTCACGACTCGGTCACCACCGGACGCCCGGCAGACTTCCAGCCGCGCATGCCCCCGCGCATCACCTGCGCGTCCACCCCATTCGCGAGCAGGTATGCCGTGGCGCGCCCCTGCTTGGTGCCGCCGCCGCAGGAGACCGCGACCGGCATACCGGCCTCGCGGGCGATCGCGACCACCTCGTCGAGGCGAGCTGCGAGTTGGCTGATCGGCACGTTGACCGCGCCCGGAGCGTGCCCCGCGCGCCAGTCTGCGGCGTCGCGCACGTCGATGATGAGCGCGTCGTCGGCGAGAGTGGAGGGTTCGATGACGGGGAGCGAGGCGGCGTCGTCACCAAGCGACGCGGGCACTGAGTCCATGCCCCCATCCTCCCACCGCCCGCGCCACGGCCCCACAACAAGCAGGTATCCACACGCACGCCTGAGGTCTTCTGGAAAGCTGCGATTCGACGTATGGTGGACCTGACCTCCTCCTGCTGGGGGGTAGGTAAGCAAGGCCAGGCACCCGCCGAATGACGGGACCTGGCCTTTGCGCTGTCAACGGAGAGCGAGATCGATCACGTGCGTGCCCTGCAAGATGCCTCTGTCTGGCTCGAGCGAAGTGATGGCGTCGGCAGTAATCCCGCTGACGAAGTCAGCGAGCCATAGGGCTGGCTCGGTTTTCGGGTCGCCGAATTCAATTCGGATATCACGTCCTATTTGGCGACGACCGCGGAGGCGATCGATAGTTCGCACATCTCGCAGGTCTAGAGCAGAACCGCGCCGCTCGATGCATACAACACCAATTCCTTGAGCCTCCAACGCACCCAGAAGAACCTTCAAGCATTGCGTCCGCGCGCGTTCTTGCTTCGCCATCTGTAGGGGTCGCCCAGACACGGCTATGGAGCCGAAGTCCATCACCTGCAGGGCCGCGTATATCCCTGCGCGTCGCTGCTCCTGCTGCGCGCTCCACCTGGGTTTGACTGCGCCCAAACGAAACCTGAGTGCCTCGTCCCTCAGCTCATCCACGCGATGGGGGGACACAAATATGGCCGCCATGACGTACGCGGCCGAATCAGCCCTGATCGACTCATCTACGAACGCGACTCGAGTCATCTCCACTGAGCGCACCTTCTCTTAATTACCCGATTGTCATTTCAGACACTACTTATGCGCGACGCCGCGTGCATCCATTCCTTGTGGATATCAAATGGGGAATCCCTGTGGAAAACGCCCAACGCGAGTGGGTCAAAGCTCTGGATAGCCTGTGGCATTCGAGACCGATTGCCCGCCTACGGTACCCACCAAGCGTGGATCGGCTCAGCCCGCCTGTGGATGACGAATTTTTCTTGGTGTTTTGCTGATTCGACGCCACGCCGTGGAGTGATCCAGTCGCGGCCTACTTCAGGAGGCGGGACATGCGGCGGTCGGCGAGGGGTTTGCCGCCGGTCTGACAGGTCGCGCAGTACTGCAGCGACGAGTCCGCAAACGACACCTCGCGCACCGTGTCGCCACACTCGGGGCACGGCATACCGGTGCGTCCGTGGACCCGCATCCCGGCGCGTTTGGCGTCCTTCAGCTCCGCGGCGGGCTTGCCCGAGGCGGTCGCCACCGCAGTCGAGAGGGTCGAGCGGAGGGCGGCATACAGGTGCGAAATCCCTTCGGGCGCAAGGCTAGACGCCATCGCAAATGGTGACAGCCGCGCGACGTGCAGCACCTCATCGCTATACGCATTGCCAACCCCGGCGAGCCACGACTGGTCCCGCAGCAAGCCCTTGAGTTGCGTGCGCCGCCCCGCGAGCATCCCCGCGAAGACCTCCTCGGTGAACTCGAGCGCAAGCGGGTCGGGGCCGAGGCGCGCAATCCCCGGCACCTCCTGGACATCACGGACGAGGTATGCCGCGAGCGACTTCTTCGTCCCGGCCTCCGTGAGGTCGAAACCAGATCCGTCGGACAGCCGCACCCGGAGCGCGATCGGGCTCTTGCCGGGACGGATCGTCGTCGCCGGGATCGCGTCGGAGAACCGGAGCCACCCCGCCCGCGCAAGGTGGAAGACCAGGTGCGTGCCGTCGATATCGACGGCAAGGAACTTGCCGTGCCGAGCGACCCCGTCAACCGGCGCCCCGACGAGGGTGTCGGGCGCCGGCGCAAACGTCTTGAGCACCGAGATTGAGCCGAGTTCGACGCCCGTCACGGCCAGCCCGACGATGCGCGTGTCGAGGAAGTCGACCAGCGCCTGGACCTCCGGCAGCTCAGGCATCGCGCGTCACTCCGTCGTCGTCGCCCCAGCGAGGAGCCTCTTCGCCTGAGTCGATACCGGATGACGAGGTGCAGGTGGGCGTCGGGTATCGACTGGACGAGGCAGCGGGCGAGTCGATACCGGATGACGAGTTGCAGATGGGCCTCGGGTATCGACTGGACGAGGCCGCGGGCGAGTCGATACCGGATGACGAGTCAGAGGTCGTCAACGGGAATCGACTCGGCGAGTGACCAGGCGGGTCGATATCGAGCGACGACGCGTGGTTGGGCGTCGGGTATCGAATCGGTTGGGGGGCAGCAAACGACGGGACCGGGGCAATCACGGACGGCAGCCGTCCAGCTCAGCTGACTCGGCCGGCGGCACGCAACTGGCGCAACAACCCATGCCCATCCGGGGCATACAGCACGGGAGCGGGACTGCGCTTGCGCGACGGTTTGGCCGTCAACTCCTCGGTCGACACCGGCAGACCGTGCGACAGCACCTGCTCGGTCGGGGTCAGCTGCCGGATGGCCACCGAGTTGACCCGCTTGGGCCGGGCCTCGGCGAAGTCCTGATAGATCTTGGGATCGTGCTGCCCGTCATCACCGACAAGCAGCCACTTGATTTTGGGGAACTCGCCAGCCAACCGATCCAGCGACGCCCGCTTGTGGTCCTGGCCGCTGCGGAACCACCCCGTATTCGTCGGCCCCCAGTCGGTCAGCAGCAGCGGCCCAATCGGAAACCCGTTGCGCTTCAGGAACCGGTTGAGCGTCGGCGCCGTATTCCAGGCGCCCGTCGACAGGTAGATGATCGGCGCGCCCGGGTGCTCAGCCAGCAACCGCCGATACAACGGCGCCATCCCAGGCACGACCCGGCGCGCACTCTCGTGCCTTATAAACGTGTTCCACGCCGCAATCATGGGCCGAGGCAGCGAGGTTGACAGGACGGTGTCGTCGATGTCGGACACAATCCCAAACCTCACAGACGGGTCAACGATGAACACACTCGCCTTGACCGCATCCGACCCCTGTGCGGTCAGCTCCACCTCGTGCCACCCCGGCGTCAGCCCGTGCTTGCGGACGGTCAGGTCGACGTGTCCGCTGCGGTCGCTACGGCCGTGCTCGACCCGCTCGCCGATCCGGACCTCCACCGGCACGCCCATCGCTGGCGCGGTGATAAATGCCCGCCACCCCCGCCGTTGCTGATAGGGCGAGCGCAGACCGCCATAGGTCGCGTCCTGGCGCTGTTCGTCGTCATCCTCGTACGCGCGGCCGAGCAGCACCCGCGCAAACACTCGCACGAACTCGGTCGACCCGTAGCCCGTATGACTGATGACACGGTGCCGCCAGCCGCGACGCCGCAGCAACCGCTCCAGCTGGCGGTGCCACGTGTCTTCGACGATCGACGCTACATGCGGTCGGGCCATGCCGTCAGGCTAGCTGCCATCCCGTCACGTGTCCCCCTGGGGGAGCCAAGACTCACGAGCCGGCGCTCCCCTGTCGACGAGGGCCACTGGGTGCCAGCGTTCCGGAACGGCGGGGCGGTCTCCTGTGTGTTAGGCGGGCGGCATACCGTATGCCGTGACGCCAGGCGCGTGCTTGGCTCACGGTGACGCGGCGCCTCGCCCCGGCACCACCTCACCATCGCGACAGGAGGCGAGATGACGGCCTGGGCCGGGAACATCGAACGAATCACGTTGGAAAACCCCAATTACCGCAAGGTCATTTACACGGGCAAGGCGATGCAACTTGTCGTCATGACGCTCGAGCCGGGTGAGGAGATCGACTTTGAGGTCCACGACGACATCGACCAGTTCATCCGGGTCGAAGAAGGCGTCGCAACCCTCACGACAAGCGACGTCAAGGGCGGCAAGACCGAGAGCGTGGTGTTCGGCGCCGACTGGGCGACCATCGTCTCCGCGGGCACCTGGCACAAGGTCTCCAACGCGGGCCTCGGGCCGCTGCGGCTCTACACGATCTACTCTCCGCCGGAGCACGCCGACGGCACCATTCACCGCACACGTGCTGACGCGGACGCCGATCCGCACCATGATCATTAGATGGATCTTCACCACCTGACCGCTCCGCAACTGCGTGCCCGGCGCACGATGAAGTGGACGACCTATCCCGACGACGTGCTGCCGATGTGGGTCGCCGAGATGGACTACCCCCTGGCGCAGCCGCTTCGGCGCGCATTGGTTGACGCGGTCGAGCGGGAGATGACCGGCTATCAGTCCCAGCTCGTGATGCGGGAGTACGCCGAGGCCATGGTCGACTGGCAGGCCGCGCAGGCGATTGTGGGCGGCTACGAGTGGAAGGTCGAGGTCGCGGACGTCTTCACCGTGCCCGATGTCATGAAGGGCGTTGACCTCGCGATCCGCTTCTTCAGCTCGCCTGAGGACCCGGTGGTCATCCCGATGCCGGTCTACATGCCGTTCTTTGACGTCGTCGCGTTGACTGGCCGGCCCCAGATGCCGGTGCCGATGGCGTGGGACGGCACACGGCATACCTTTGATGTGGCGGCGATCGACGCGGCGTTGGCCGCGGGCGGACGCACGGTCCTGATCTCCAGCCCCCACAACCCGCTGGGGCGCGTTTTCACGCGCGAGGAACTCGCCGGACTCGCCGAGGTTGTCGAGCGGCACAGCGCGCGCGTGATCTCCGACGAAATCCACGCGCCCCTCGTCTTCGACCGACCCCACATCCCGTATGCCGCGGTGTCGCCGACCGCTGCCGGGCACTCGATCACGGTCCTGTCGGCGTCGAAGGCCTGGAACGTCCCGGGGCTCAAAGCGGCCCAGGTCATTACCACCGCGCCGGGCGACCGCGAGCGCTGGGCCGCTATCCCGTATTGGGAGCGGCTCGGCATGACCACCTTTGGGATGCAAGCAGGGATCGCGGCATACCGAGAGGGCGGCGAGTGGCTCGCGGCGGTGCTGGAGACGCTCGCGGCTCACCGCACGCTCGTGGTGGACGCGGTGGGGAGTATGCCGGGTGTCCGCACCATCGCGAACGAAGGCACCTATCTGCAGTGGCTCGATTTCACTGAGCTGGCGCTCGACGAGGAGCCCAACGAGTGGCTGTTGCGCGAGGCTAAGGTGGCGCTCAATCCTGGCGTGCCGTTCGGTGCGGCGCCGCACACTCACGCTCGGCTCAACTTCGGCACGACGACAGCGCTGCTGGAGCAGGGTCTTGAGCAGATCGCTGCCACTGTGGCACGGCATACCAGAGCAGGAGCGGGAGGGTGATGCGCACGCGCACCATCGTCGGGACGACATCCCGAGGAACCTTCGGGACCGCCGGCGGATGGCGCCGCCCGGTGATCATGACGGCTGTGGGGCTCGTGGTCGCCGCCAGCCTGCTGGGCGCCTGCACGACGACCGAGACGCCCCCCAAGCCCGAAGACGCAGCCGCTGCCCTCGCCGCGGGTCTCACAACCGGAGACTTGGCACGCGTGACGTTCGACGGTTCGACCTCCGAAGCAGCGACCGCGGCCGTCAAGACCGTCGTCGGCAAGCTCGCGAGCATCCCTCGTCGCGTGGCGGTGTCAGGTGTGACGGTCAAACCTGACGACGCGTCCAAGGCGACCGCGACCCTGTCATGGCACTGGGACGTCGCCCCGACAGACGACGACTGGCGCTACGTCACCGAGGCCAAGCTCACCCTGGCCCCCGACAAGACGTGGCACGTCGTCTGGTCGCCAACGCTTATCGAGTCCCGACTCACCGCCACAGAGCGGCTCACCATCGATCGCGTGCAGGCCAAACGTGGCGAGATCCGCGGAGCGGGCGGCGTCGTGCTGGCCGGGCTGCGAGATGTCTACAACGTCGGGATCGACCGGTCGAAGGTTCCTGCGGATCAGGCCGCGGCGTCCGCCACCGCGTTGGCCGGGCTCATGGGAATTGACGCTGCGGCATACAGCCAGAAGGTGGCCGCCTCGGGACCGCAACAGTTTGTCGTCGCCATCACGCTACGCGCGAGCGATCCGCGGATCGCAGGTAAAACTGCTGCCGTGCAGGCGATTCCGGGGGGAGCAGCGATCGCCGACGAGCTGACGTTGGCCGTGTCGCCGACGTTTGCGCGGGCCGTCCTCGGGACGGTTGGCCCTGCGACGGCCGAGATCGTCGCCGCCTCAGGAGGGCGCATTGGCGCCACCGACGTGGTCGGCTTATCGGGGCTGCAGCAGCGGTACGACGTCTACCTGTCAGGCACCCCGGGGCTGAAAATCAAGGCAGCGGGCACGGATGCGGGGGGCGCCGCGACGAGTCGGCTCTTGTTCAGCCAGGATCCCATCGCCGGACCGGCGCTGACCACAACCCTCGATCTCGAAGCCCAGCAGGCCGCAGAGGCTGCCATCGCGTCGGCCACGGTGCCGACAAGCCTCGTGGCCATCCGACCGTCGACCGGGGAGGTCGTGGCAGCAGCGAACTCGCCGACCGCTCAAGGCTCGCTCGCGATGACGGGGAGAGCGGCACCGGGGTCGACGTTCAAAATCATCTCGTCGCTGGCGCTGCTGCGGGCAGGGCTGACCCCTGACTCCACCGTCCCGTGCACACCCACTGTGACCGTCGATGGTCGGTCGTTCAAGAACTACGACGCCTACCCCGACAGTGGCCTCGGTCAGATCACGCTCCGCACCGCGCTCGCCAACTCGTGCAACACGGCCTTCATGTCGCAGCACGGCATCGTGACCCAAGACGCGCTGGCGGACGCCGCGGCGGCGCTGGGTTTCGGCGTCGACTTCCAGATGGGAGTGTCGTCATTCCTGGGCACTATCCCGCGGGCGGCGACAGCCACAGAGCACGCGGCGTCGTTCATCGGGCAGGCCAAGGTCGAGGCGTCAGCCCTGTCGATGGCAACCGTCGTCGCGTCCGTCGTGAAGGGCGCCACGGTCGTCCCCCGCATGGTGGAGATCCCGGCCACGGTGCCAGGTGGGGGACCAGCGGGCACGACAGGCGGCGCTGGTGGCACCGGGGCACCAACTGGCACCGGGGCACCAACTGGCACCGGGGCACCAGGTGCGAACGCGGCACCAGGTGCGAACGCGGCACCGCCTGCCTCTGGCGCGACCGAGGCGACGGGTGCCAGCACCAGCTCAACCGCAACGCCGACCTCGACACCCTTGCCTACGGTGCCGCCAGCTCCGGCCAAACCCCTCACGACAGATGAAGCCAACGCCTTGCGCTCGATGATGGGGAGCGTCGTGACTGAGGGCAGCGGTCGGGTGGTGGCCGATGTCGGCGTCCAAGGCGCCAAGACGGGGACCGCGCAATACGGCAGTGCCGATCCGCCGCTCACCCATGCCTGGATGGTCGCTTTCCGCGGTGATCTCGCGGTCGCCGTCTACGTCGAGACCGGTCAATCCGGCACTGCAAGCTCTGCGCCCTTCATGCGAGCGTTCCTCACCTCGTGGGCGGGCTAGCTGAGGTCCCCACGAGGCGTGTGACACGGCATACCTGCTGGTCTGTGGCCGGGACGAAATCCCGGCTTGCGCTCGGGCCCAGTTTGGAGTCGGATGGAGTAGCTCAACTCACGCGGCCCTGCCGTCGGTGCGGTCGCCAGATTTCAGGAGGCACAACGATGTCCGACACGCAGCAGGCTGGGGTGGTCGACGCACTGAGCGACACCGTCGAAGTGAGCGCTCTGCTCACTCACGACATCAACCACGTCTGGCACGTGCTGACGACAAACGAGGGCGCCGCGGCGTTCCTCGGCGAGGGCGCAACCTTGGGCGGCAAGGGTGAGCCCTGGCGCGCGACCGACGGCACCCACGGCGTGTGGCGCACATACCACCCCATGGAGCAGGTCCGCGTCTCCTGGCATGCCGATGAGAATGCACCCCGGTCCATGGTCGAACTGCAACTCGCTCCTGATGGTGACAAGACTTCCGTCATCGTGCGCCACGAGCATGTGTCTGGTGACGTTGAGGAGCTCGGCGCGCGGTGGCGTTCGGCGATCGCGCGCATCGATGCGCTCGCTGGC
Organism: Actinomycetales bacterium; assembly: GCA_016715285.1. Lineage (GTDB taxonomy): Bacteria > Actinomycetota > Actinomycetes > Actinomycetales > Dermatophilaceae > Phosphoribacter > Phosphoribacter thorii. The sequence continues at coordinate 174,581 of JADKAO010000006.1, forward strand.
GACTGACCGGTCTCGTTGCGGCTGAGTGAGGCTCAGCCCTCCTGTTGTGCAGTGTGAACGGCCCGCGTGGATGCCGCGCGGGCCGTTCATCTGTTCGCTAGTGCCCGTTCGCCCTCCGTTCGCCTTAGGCTGGCTCCCGCCGCTGACGACACCCGAGGAGCACGCGATGAGAGCCACCGCAGATCCGCTGACTCCAGACAACGCGCGCCCTCGCCGCGCGTCGGCGATCGCGCGGTGGCTGCCGATCGCGTCGTGGCTCCCGGCATACGACCGCTCGTGGCTCAAAGACGACGTGGTCGCCGGCCTCGCACTGACCGCGCTTCTCGTGCCGCAAGGCATGGCCTACGCCCAGCTCGCCGGGCTCCCGCCGATCACGGGGCTCTACACGAGCATCATGTGCCTTGTTGCGTATGCCGTGTTCGGCCCGTCACGCGTGCTCGTCCTCGGCCCGGACTCCTCGCTCGGTCCGATGATCGCGGCGTCGATCTTGCCGCTCGTCGCCTCGGGTGGAGACCCAGGAAAAGCCGTCGTGTATGCCGCGGTGCAGTCGGTTCTCGTGGGCATCTTCATGATCGGCGCTGGCGTCGCCAAACTCGGGTTTGTCGCAGACCTTCTGTCGAAGCCGACGATGGTCGGCTATATGAACGGGCTGGCGCTGACCATCCTCGTGGGGCAGCTGCGCAAGCTCGGCGGCTTTTCAGTGGACGCCGACGGCCTTATCGGTGAGATCGTCGGGACCTGGCACAAGGTGCTCGCCGGAGCCACGAACATGTGGGCGCTCGGAGTGGGGGTGGCTGCGCTTGTGCTGATCTTCGGGCTGCAGCGAGTGCTCCCTCGTGTGCCGGCCGTGCTCGTCGCGGTCATCGCCGGGATCCTGGCGTCGAACTGGCTCGACCTGCCCTCCCACGGCGTCAAGGTCGTCGGTGAACTCCCCCAGGGTGTGCCCCCACTGACCATCCCCATCGTGTCCGTCGGTGAGATCGGGCTGCTCATCGCCGGGGCCCTCGGCATCACGCTCGTGGCACTCGCTGACACGATTTCCACGGCTTCGGCATATGCGCGCCGCACGGGGCAGCCGATCGACGGCAACCAGGAAATGGTCGGCATCGGTGCCGCCAATGTCCTTGCCGGGCTGTTCCAGGGGTTCGCCGTGTCCACGAGCGGGTCGCGCACGGCGGTGGCCTTCAAGGCCGGCGCGCGCACCCAGGTGGCCGGGGTCGTCGGTGCAGTCGCGATTCTCATCTTGCTCGTGGTCGCGCCAAACCTCCTCGCTGCCCTGCCGATCCCCGTACTCGCGGCGATCGTCATCGTCGCGGCCTTCTCGCTTGCCGAGCTCGCGGCGGCGCGCCGGTTGCGCACGCAGCGCCCCATGGAGTTCTGGCTCTCGATCGCGGCGACCCTTGCGGTTGCGGTACTCGGGGTCCTCCCGGGCATCGGGGTGGCCGTCGGGCTGTCGATCCTCAACGTCTTCCGGCGCTCGTGGTGGCCCTATCAGGCGGTGCTCGGGCGCGAAAAAGGCGAACACCCGGGCTATTTCGACCTCGCCGAAAACCCCAACGCCGGGTCCATGCCGGGGCTGGTGATCTTCCGCTTCGATGCGCCGCTGTTCTTTGCCAACGCCCGCACGTTCTCAGATCAGGTGCTGCGGCTGGCCACGCCCAAGGAGGGCGAGCCAGCACCCCGGTGGATCCTCGTTGCTGCCGAGCCGATCTCCGATATCGACACCACGGCTGCCGACATGCTGGAGGAGCTCGTGGGGGACCTGGAGACTCGCGACGTGCAACTCGCCTTTGCCGAACTCAAGGAACCCGTTCAAGCCAAAATCGATGGTTACGGCATGCACCACGTGCTCGAGAAGATCCTGTTCTTTCCCACCCTCAACAAGGGCGGCAAGGCCTACCAGGAGAAGTACGGCACCTTGTGGCCAGGGGAGATACCGTCGTCGCACGAGCCGACCCCCGTTGGGACACAGGAAAATCCGTGAGCATCGTCCTCTCCGTCAATGTCGGGCTCCGGGCACCCAACCCGGCCGGGACCGGCATACCGTCTGGCATGCGCAAGCACCCCGTGGACGGCCCGGTGCTCCTGCGCGACCCAGGCGACAAGCGCACCGGCGACGGCAGCGGGGTGGTCGGCGACTTCGTCGGCAATCGGCGCCATCACGGCGGGACCTTCCAGGCGGTGTATGCCGTCTCCCGGGAAGAGCTCGATGTGTGGGCTGCGGACCTTGGTCGAGATCTCCCTGCGGGGGCGTTCGGCGAGAACCTCACCACCGAGGGACTTGACGTTGACGCTGCGCTGGTTGGTGAGATCTGGCAGGTGGGGCCGGTGGTGCGGCTCAAGGTGACGGGACCCAGAATCCCCTGCCGCACCTTTGCCTCGGCGATGGGTGTGCGCGGCTGGGTGCCGAAGTTCACGCGCCGTGGCCGCACCGGGGCCTACCTTCAGGTGCTCACACCGGGCGAGGTGGCCGCGGGTGATTCGATCACGGTGGAGCACCGGCCGGAGCATTCGATCACCGTGCCCCTCCTATTTGCCGCGCTGACGACCGACCGCAGTCTCATGCCACGGCTGCTCGAGGCCGGCGACGACCTTCCCTCGGACACCCGAGCCGAGGTCGAGCGCTATGTCGCTAAGCATCAGGTCGAACACGGCACCCAGCACACAGAGTCCCCCTAGCGCAGGGAGCGCGCTTGGGCCGCAGAACCCGGCCCCCGAGATGTGACGGGGGACACACGGCAAAACTGTCACCCTTGAGCCGCGCACACCGTCCATGCCATGTAACACCCGACCGCAGCCCAGCTGCACCCCACAGTTCGAGCAGGAGAACGTCACTCATGAAGGTCAACGTCGGCGGTTCAGACCGCATCATCCGTCTAGTCATCGCGGTCGTTGCCGCACTCCTCGCGGCCTTCGTCGTCAAGTCCGGCGCTCTCGCCATTGTGTTGTGGATCGTCGCCGCGATCATGCTGCTCACTGCCGTCGTGCGTGTGTGCCCCCTCTACCTCCCCTTCGGGATCAACACGAACAAGCGCGTCTGAGCCACCCCTGAGAAGCAGCTTGCCCCAGCTGCTCGCAACGGGCGACAACCTCGGTTGTCGCCCGTTGCCTCGTCGCGGCATGCCTCGGGCTCGTGCTGTTGGGAAACCCTTGGAGCCCACCACCCGGTCTCGACCCAATACCGTTGACGGGTGCCACTCACGACTGACGACCTCACCGCCGCCGTGCCCGGTCTGCTCCGATATGCCCGGTCACTGACGCGCGACCCGGTGGCGGCTGAAGACCTCGTGCAGGACACCGTGGTGAGGGCACTAGAGCGCGCTGATACCTTCCGGGGTGAGGCTTCGGTCCAAACGTGGCTGCACCGAATCCTGCATCACCGATTCGTCGACCTCGTGCGGGCTGACCGCACTGAGCCGCTCGACTCCGACGAGCTCGCGGAGCGGGTCGAGCGGGATTGGCAGGACGACGCCTACACCGTCGACGGTGAGACGGTCGTCTTGCGGGCTGAGCAAACCGAGTCTCTGCGTGACGCGATCATCCACCTTCCTGCGAGCTATCGCTCGGCCGTGGTGCTCCACGACGTCCATGGCCTGACCAGCCCCGAAATCGCTCAGGTGCAGGAGGTTTCGGTCGCTGCGGTCAAGCAGCGCATCGCGCGCGGCCGGGCCATGCTCGTCACTCATCTCGCCCGCGGCACCGAACGCCGCGCCGCGACCGGGGACGTCCCACTGCGCTGTTGGGACGCGCGGTCGCGCGTCAGCGACTACCTCGACGATGAACTCACGGCGCGAGAGCGCGCCGTGCTCGAACGTCACCTCGGCGGCTGCCCCACGTGCCCCGCCCTGTATGCCGGGTTGGTCGGTGTCCGTGCCGCGCTAGGAGCTCTGCGCGACCCGGACACCGTCGTGCCCCCGGCGATCGCTGCGAGGCTGCGCGGCGAGTAGGCAGTACCTCGCGGCTGCTGCGCCCTTGTCGTCCGCGGCTAGGCAGGTTCGGCTGACAGCGCGACGGTGAGGGTATGCCGTGCGCCAGGTCCCAGCCGCACCACCTCGTCGGCTGAGTTGAACGCATCTGGCGGACAGCTCATGGGTTCGACGGCCATCCCGGCTCGGTGGAGGTAGTCGGCCGTATAGAGCTGGACCCACGCCGTGTCCGCGCGCAGGGTGGTGCGCCACGGCATACCTGGCCTGGTGAGGGATGCCTCCCAGCCACCCGCGGGGAGCCCGGTGAGGGCGTGGTCGATGCGTCGGTCGCTGATGCGCGCCCCCGTGGTGAAGTCGAGGCCCTCTGCCGCTGCCGGTGCGGTGCCCGTGGGGAGAAGGCGTGCGTCGACGGTCGCCACCGTGGTCGCGGGGAGCTCGAGCACGCAGTCGTTGATCGTGCCGGCTCCGCAGCGGAGGTAGGGGTGGAACGCGACGCCGTAGGGCGCGTCGGTTTCGCCGAGGTTGCGGGCGGTCATAGTCAGGGTGAGGCCGACGTGTGGGTCAAGATCGGCAACCAGGGTGAGACCGACACGGAAGGGGTAGCCGGGCCGAGGGTAGACATCAGTCCCGAGCACGATCCGGTCGCGGGATGGAGAGCCGACGACGCGCCACTCCTGCCAACAGACCAGGCCGTGCAGGGCGGTCGATGTGGCCGGCTCGGAGATGGCCGTCTCGTGCGCCACGCCGTCCCACATGTAGCGCCCGTCGCGGATGCGGTTGGGCCACGGGGCCAAGACCTTGCCGAGATACGCGGGCGCGTATGCCGTGGGGCTCGCCGGGTCGCCGAGCGGGACGACCAGGTCGTGGTCTCGCCACGCTAAGCGGCCGAGAGTCGCTCCGACAGTGGCGATTTCGGCGACGTAGTCACCCGCCTCAAGCCCCCAGATGTCACCATTGGCGAGGTCGTGACGCAGGGGTTCACGCACGGGCGAGTGCTCCTCGGGGGCCGAAGGGTGGCGGCGTGCCTTGACATGCGCAGTCTATGGAGGGGCAGAGTTTGTGGATGCATCCGTATCCCACGCTCATGCACACCGTGCTGGACACCACCGATGCACGTGGGCTCGCGGAGTTCTATCGCGAGCTACTCGGACTTCGGTATCGCGCCGGTGACGAGCCCGACCCGTCCACCGACGCGGGCTCCAGCGTCGATGACGCGGATTGGCTCGTGCTGGTGGATAGCTCAGGTCGGCGCGTGCTCGCACTCCAACAGGTCGCGGAGCTAGCCCGTTCGACCTGGCCAGCCACCGACGTCCCCATGCAACTTCATCTCGACTTCGGAGTGAGCAGCCGAGCAGAGCTAGAGCACCATCGAGCCCGCGCCGAGCTGCTTGGCGCCACGCTCATCCTCGATCGCACGGGCGGCGAGGACGGCAGCGAGGAACCCCTCTACGTGCTCGCCGACCCTGCGGGCCACCCGTTCTGTCTGCTCGTCACCGGTCACCCCACGATCGCCTAACGCGGCTCCATCGGCAGTTTCCCGCCGAGGCGCCGGGTGAGAGCGAGCGCGGCCGTCCGGACCGCCGGACCCAACCGCTCAGGGTCGATCCGGTTCGTCGGACCGGTGACCGAGATTGCACCCACGACGACCGTCCCGCGCATCGCCTGCCCGCCGCTCAGGGTGCCTGCCCCGACGGGGTCTACCCCCATCGTGCTTGCCCCGACCGTGCTCACGCCGACCGTGCTTGCCCCGCCGTCGCCCACTCGTTCTCCTCCGGCCACGACTGCGCCGAAGACCGGTGCCGCCACGCACGACACCCCGACGTGGGACTCCTCGCGGTCGAACGCCAATCCCTCGGCCCGGATCGCGTGCAACTCGGTCGCGAGTGCCCCGGGAGTGATGATCGTCCGAGGGGTATGCCGGGTGAGGCCGGCATCCACGCGCGCGCGCACGACCGCAGCTGGCGCGAACGCCAGCATCGCCTTGCCCACACCGGTCGCGTGGGCGGGCAATCGGCCGCCGGTGCGGGACGCGAGCGGCATACCCCCTGTGCCGAGGATCTCGACATAGACGACATCGACGCCATCGAGGACCGCGAGGTGGACCCGCTGACGCGTCGCGGCGCGCAGGTCTTCCATGAACGGGATCGCAGCCTCCCGCAAGGTGCGATGCCGCGGCACGAGTTCGCCGAGCTCGAAGAGCCGCAACCCAAGCCGATAGCCACCCGGCGCGACGTCGAGGAACCGCTCAGCCACCAACTCGCGCGCCAACCGATGCACCGTTGTTTTAGGCAATCCCGTATGCCGCACCAACTCCGCCAAGGTCACCGTCGGCCCCAGCGTCGCGAAGCATCCGAGAAGCGCGGAGGCACGCCCGATGACAGACAGTGGCACACCGTCCCGTGAGCCGGCAGTGTTCCGTTGAGTGGAACGCATGAGTTGAGTAAAGCGCCAGGCTCCCGCATTGTCCAATGAACGACGAACGCAGTGACCAACGCGTCGCAGGTGGGTGCTGCGACTGGTGTTGGCAGGTGTCATTGCCGGCTTCTAACTGCGATCAATCACCTCGCGGAAATGCGAGGAGGGCCAACTGCATGCCCTGGCCGGCTCACAGGGGACGCGAAGCTGCGGGCAGTTGTCGCCGCGCCGCCGCGCCGTTGGGGTGCTTGACTTCCCTCCACGGGTCACCGGAGCTCGAGGAATGAGGATGGACATGTCGGGTCCTTCGCCGTCGCCGGCTCCGCAGTGGCTGCGGTCCGAGGCGGTCATCGCTGGTCGATTGCTCGTCATTGCGGCAGCAGTGGGTGCCCTGCTTTGGGCAGCCCTGCAAGTCACCGTGGTGTCGGTGGCGGTCTTCTTGGGGTTTGCGCAGGCAGCTCTGCTGTGGCCACTTGACCGCGTGCTGCGACGATTCCTGCCGCGCGTGATTGCCGCGCTCATCTGCGTGGTGCTCTATCTCTGTGCCTTCTTGGCGATGGCGTGGTTCATCACCAAAGAGATGATCAGCACCTGGCCGGACCTGGTTCAAGCCGGGATCGGCGGCATCAAGTCAGCCAATGAATGGGCTCTCGATCAGGGCTGGAAGGTCCCGAACGACCTCGCGTCGAACCTGGAGGCTCAGCTTCAAGAACGTGTCGGAACGATCGTCTCCGGTGTCGGCAACGCCGCGCTGTCGACGCTCAGCACAGCCGCGACCCTGGTCACGACACTCGTGCTCGCAACCTTCCTCACCCTCTTTGCGCTGACCTCAGGCGACCAACTCTGGGACTCGTTCTGCCGCTCGCTTCCCTCCCGTCTGCGGCCCCCAGCCAGCGCATCGTTCCGGGCGGCCTTCAAGAGTGCCCGAGCGTGGATGTGGGCGTCCACGCTGACTGGCCTCGTCGACGGCGTGTTCATTGGCCTCGGCTTGGCGTGGCTGGGGATCCCGTTGGCTATCCCCATCGGAGCGTTGACGTTCGTTCTGGGATATATCCCCATGGTGGGGGCGACGATTGCGGGCATGGTCGCGGTCATCGTCGCGCTCTTCTTCGGCGGGCCCTCGGCTGCGATCTGGGCGCTCCTGATCGTCGTGATCGTGCAGCAGGTCGAAGGCAACGTGCTCTCTCCGCTGCTGCTCAGCAAGGCGATGGACTTCAACCCGATCATCACCTTGCTCTTGGCCTCCGTGGGTGGAGCGGCTCTCGGGATCGTCGGCTTGTTCCTGGCCGTCCCAACGGCAGGCATCATCACCGCTGCGGTCAAGGCATGGCGGTCAACTGAACCTGCCTCGGCCCAGGCGTCCGACACCGAGCACCCCGCTCCAGCCGCACCCGCAAATACAGCCGCAGCCGGCGCCACGGTCGCGGCCGATGCCTGAACTGAGGTATGCCGTGGACTCAACCGACGCCTCGGCATACGACGACATCCTCGAGCGAGAGAATGGGCACGCGGACCGTGCCCTTCTCTCCACTTGGGTGGGATCTGAGTCAGCTCGTGCGGATGGTGTCTCGCCGCTGACGGTTGTTCATCGGCTCGCGGCGCTCGGATGCCTCGTTGAGCTGTGCCACGAGCGCGGCGCTGACCTCGTTGAGGGCTGCGCGCTCATCCGCTAGGGACGACGTGGCGACCATGCGCGGAAGTCCGTGCACCCACACCTCAAGGGTGGTCTTGGTGTCGGCAGAGCCCCGGTCCTTGATGCTCACCTCGGCCTCAACTGGCGCCGACAGGCGGGCAAGGCGATTGGTCACCTGGCGGAGAGTGTCAGCGAGTAGCGGCCGGTCCGCCTGCGTGTAGCCGCCACCGAGTGCGATGTCGTCAGCGGTGAAGGGGGTGCTGAGTTCGGTCGGTTCAGTGAGTGCGGTCATGAGCCCTCCTGGATAGCGAGTGCGGGGTGGACGTGGTCGGGGGTGTCGTGGTTGTCGTGGTCGAATCCCGGCTGCTGCTCGGCCGGCACCGAGGACCGCGCAGGATCCCGTTCGTCGAGATCGGTCGCTCCGGGTGTGGGGAGCTGGTCGGTCTCGCTCAGCTGGCCGTAGCCACTGCGATTGAGACGTGAGTCGACTGGTCGTGACATGGGTCGTCCTTTCGGTCGTGGAGGGTGGGGCCACACAGCGCAGGTATGCCGGGTCGCTCGACCCGTTGACACGAATGCGGCCGGGTCTTTGAGACACCGGCCGCATTCGACTATGAGGCCCGTTCGGGCCGGGGACCTTGCGGTCCGGCGTGATCAGTTGGTGAAGGCGTCCTTGACCTTCTCGCCAGCCTGGCGGAGGTCGGCACCGCTCTGTTCGACGCGCCCTTCAGCTTCGAGGCGCTCGTTGTCGGTCACCTTGCCGGTGGCCTCCTTGGCCTTGCCGACGAGGTCGTCCTTCATGTTCTCCAGCTTGTCGCCGATGCTCATGGTGTGCTCCTGCCGTCGAGTTACGGTGGTGGCGCTCATCGTGACCGCCTAACCTCCACAATACTTGCACGCATCTAAGATGGTCAAGCCAAGGTTGGACAAACCTTGTTCATAGCACGCTTCCGGTCAGTTTCGTGTGATCGGTGCGCCGAGCTGACGGCTGAGCGCCAAGGCGGCCGTGCGCAAGCCGATGCACCGTTGATCTAGGCAATCAGGTGTGCCGCACCAACTCCGCCAAGGTCACCGTGGGCCCGCTCCCAGCACGACACCCCAGCACCGCAGACGCACTCCCACGCACACACAGGGGTATGCCGTCGCCTCCGCGAGCACGGTCCCTGCCGGCACCTCTCCCGGCGCCTATCCCGGCGCTGGCACCAGTGTTCCGTTCAGTGGAACGCATGGGTTGAGTAAAACCGCCGCCTGCCGCATTGTCCAATCACCGGCGAGCGCGACGGCAAGCGCTTACGCAACAACGCGGGAGGGAGGCTGATGGCCATGGCGGCGCAGCCAGAACATCGGCAGCCCATTGAAGAGCCGTGGTGTGTCACGACGCCCAAGCGCCCCACCGACGATCACGCTGCCGGTGAGTGGTTGAAATCGGTCGGCACTGCGCTCGACGTGCTCGAGTGTTTTGCCGCCGACACCGAGCTCGGGGTCTCCGACATCGCCCGTCGGCTCGGCATCGCCAAGTCGACCGCGCACCGCGTCCTCACGACTCTCGGCAGCCGCGGGATGGTCGAGCAGAACCCTGACAACGGCCAATACCGCCTCGGCATTCACCTCTACGAGCTCGGCCAACTTGCCCACGCGCGCAACGGATTACGTCACGCTGCGCTCCCGGTGATGCGTGAGGTATGCCGGTCTACCGGCTTTACGGTCAACCTCTCGGTCCCCGACGGCCCGGATGTCGTCTTCGTCGAACGCCTCGTCACCCAAGACAGTGGCCGCCTCCTCGGCCACACCGGCCGCCGGTTGCCGGCGCACTGCACGAGCTCCGGCAAGGCCATCGCGGCGCACAACCCCAAGGCGGCCGACGCTCGGCTCAAAGCTGGCTTCCCGCCGCGGGCCAGCCACACCATCCGCTCCGCCGCCGACTGGACCGCGATCCTCGACCACGTCCGCAAGGTCGGCCACGCGGTCTCTCACAGCGAGTCCTTCGAGGGCGCGACGAGCCTCGCCGTGCCCGTCTTTGACCGCAGCCACACCGCGATCGCCGCGATTTCGGTCTTTGGTCCGACCGACCTGATGCGCCCGGACATCGAACGCGTCGTCCCGCTGCTCACCGCCGCGGCCCGACGGATTTCCAAAGCCCTCGGCGCCTAGCCCAGGCCCGTTCCGGTCTGGCGAACAACCCGTCCCACCAGCCACATCCGCACGTACGTTGGCAGCCGTCCCCCTCTGCCGCGTCGCACCTCGCAAGGAGAGCGCATGGAGCCCGACACCCACGCCGAGGCGGCCGATCGGCTGCTCACGGCATACACCTCTGGGGTCGCGATCCCGCCCCTCTCGGCGACCTACGAGGGCATGACCCTCGAGGACGCGTATGCCGTGCAGTTGCTCCAGGTGAAGTCCCTCACCGACGCGGGGCGGATCGTCCGCGGGCACAAGGTGGGCCTCACGAACGCGCGCGTGCAGCAGCAACTCGGGGTGGACCAGCCCGACTACGGGCATCTCTATGACGACTTCTTCTATCTCGAGCACATGCCGATCCCGATGGGGCGTTTCCTGCAACCGCGGGTCGAGCCGGAGATTGCGTTTGTGTTGCGCAAGCCGCTGCGCGGGCCTGGGGTGACCGTCACTGATGCGATCGACGCGGTCGACTATGTCCTGCCGTCGTTCGAGATCGTCGACAGCCGGATCGCCGACTGGAAGATCACCATCGTCGACACCATCGCCGACAACGCCTCGTCCGGTGCGGTCGTCTTGGGATCGACGCCGACGCGGCTCGAGGATGTCGACCTGCGGCTGGTCGGGTGCACATTCCGGCGCAACGGGCAGGTGGTCGGGACGGGTGCTGGTGGTGCGGTCCTCGGGTCGCCGATCAACTCGCTCATCTGGCTGGCCAATACCGTTGGCGCGCTGGGGATTACGCTCGAAGCTGGGCACGTCGTCCTGCCCGGTTCACTGACGCCGGTCTGCCCGGTCGCGGCAGGCGACACCTTTAGCGCACACTTCGCCGGGCTTGGCAGTGTGACGGCTCGCTTCGTCAAGGAGGACTCATGACCGCGAATGGTTCGGGTGCCCCAGCAACTGGCGCGGCGCGCAAGGGCACGGCCGCGATCGTCGGGCCCGGCAACATCGGCACCGACCTCATGTTCAAGCTCATGCGGCGCAGCGACATCATCGAGCCGCGCTTCATGATCGGTGTGGACCCCACCTCCGACGGGCTGCGGCGGGCGGCGTCACTCGGCCTCGAGGCCAGCGCCGAGGGCGTCGACTGGCTGCTCGCGCAAAGTGAGTTGCCAGACATCGTTTTTGAGTGCACCTCCGCCAAGGCGCATGCCGCCAACGCCCCCCGGTATGCCGAGGCCGGCATCCTCGCGGTCGACCTCACCCCTGCAGCGGTTGGGCCTTATATCTGCCCGCCGGTCAACCTCGACTTCAACCTCGACGCCGTCAACGTCAACATGATCACGTGCGGCGGCCAGGCCACGACCCCCATGGTCCGCGCCGTCGCCGACGTCGTCCCCGTGCCGTATGCCGAGATCGTCGCCTCGATCTCCAGCAAGTCCGCCGGGCCTGGCACTCGCGCCAATATTGACGAGTTCACCGAGACCACGTCGGAGGCGCTTGAGGTCGTCGGTGGCGCCGTCAAGGGCAAGGCGATCATCATCCTCAACCCGGTCGAACCGCCGCTGATGATGCGCAACTCGGTCTTCTGCGCGATCCCCGCCGAGGCTGGTGAGGCCGGCCCGATGCAGGACGCGATCCTCGAGTCGATCCACGCGATGGTTGCGCGGGTGCAAGATTACGTGCCCGGTTATGCCTTGCGGGCCGATCCACAGTTCGACCCAGCCCGCGAGCTCTGGCAGGGCATGGCGCGGGTCTTCATCCCGATTGAAGTCAAGGGTCGCGGCGACTATCTGCCCGACTACGCCGGCAACCTCGACATCATCACCGCGGCTGCGGCCCGGGTCGGCGACATCATGATCGCCCACCGTTTCGGGGTCGCGTCGACGTGGAAGACCTCGGCTGAGTTGGGCGACCTAGGCGACCTGGGTGACCTGGGGGCGGCCCCCGGTGGCGAGCACACGGCATACGAGCAGAAGGCAGGAGTCTGAAAAGCCATGGGCGACATGACGATTCGACCCGAAGACGCTCCCGTTGTCACCACCGAGGTGACCGAGTCCGAGGTGCTGGCCGCGACGCCGACCGCCGCAGCACCCGGCGAGGCGCGCGATCTGCGGATCACCGACTCCACCTTGCGCGACGGCTCACACGCGATGAGCCACCAGTTCACCGAGGCGCAGGTGCGCGGGGTCGTGCACGCGCTCGACAAGGCCGGCGTGCAGGTCATTGAGGTCAGCCATGGCGATGGTCTGGGCGGGTCGAGTTTCAATTACGGCTTCTCCAAGGTCGACGAGTTCCAGCTCATCAAGGCCGCGGTCGACGAGGCCACCCAAGCCAAGATCGCGATCCTCATGCTGCCTGGGCTGGGCACCGTGCATGACCTCAAGAAGGCACATGCGATGGGTGCGTCCGTGGCTCGGATCGCGACCCACTGCACCGAGGCGGACGTGTCGATCCAGCACTTTGGGGCGGCGCGCGAGCTCGGGATGGAGACCGTGGGCTTCTTGATGCTCAGCCACAAGGCCTCCCCGGAGGTGCTGGCGCAGCAGGCGCGGATCATGGTCGACGCCGGCGCCCAGTGTGTCTATGTCGTCGACTCCGCGGGCGCGCTGGTTTTGACCGATGCCCAGCAGCGGATCCAGTCGGTCATCGACGAGATTGGCCGCGATGGCGCTCAGGTCGGCTTCCACGGCCACCAAAACCTCAGCCTCGGCATCGCCAACTCGGTGCTCGCTTATCAGGCGGGTGCCAAGCAAATCGACGGGGCGTTGTGCGCGCTCGGGGCCGGGGCGGGCAACTCCCCGACCGAGGTGCTCGCTGCCACGTTTGAGCGGATGGGGATCCGGACCGGGCTCGACTTGGGCGAGGTGTTGTCCGCTGCCGAAGACGTCGTGCGGCCGTTTATCCCGCGGTTGCCGTGGATGGATCGCGCGTCGATCACCCAGGGGTATGCCGGTGTCTACAGTTCGTTCCTTTTGCACGCCGAGCGCGCTGCGCAGCGGTATGGCGTTCCGGCGCACGCGATTTTGCAGAAGGTCGGCGAATACGGGTATGTCGGAGGGCAAGAAGACATGATCATCGACATTGCCATCGAGCTGCGTGATGCGGCCGAGCGGGCTGCGGTCGGTGCCGAGGGCGCGTCCGGATTGGTGGTGGCCCGGTGAGTGGTGTGGGTGCTGGAACTGGACCTGGCGGGCAGCCGGGGCCGGGCGGGTGGACCGTCGAGTCGGTTGCCGAAGAACTCCTCGCGTGTGAGGCCGAGCGCCGCGAGCGCGAACCCTTCACCGACGAGTGGCCCGAGCTCGACCTCGCCACGGGGTATGCCGTGCAAGACCGCACGCTCGCCAAGCGGCTTGAGCGCGGGGAGAAGCTGATCGGGGTGAAGCTCGGGTTGACGAGCCGAGCCAAGCAGCAACGGATGGGCGTGCACTCCCCGTTTGTCGCGTGGCTGACCGACGCGATGATCCTGCCGGTCGGCGACCCGATCCCGCAGGGGTCGCTGATCCACCCCCGGGTCGAGCCCGAGCTTGTCTTCGTCATGGGCGAGCGGTTGGAGGGGCCAGGCGTCACGTGCGCCCAGGCCATGGCTGCTGTCGAATCGGTCTGGGGCGGAGCCGAAGTCATCGATAGCCGCTACCGGAACTTCCGCTTCACCGCTGGCGATGTCGCGGCCGACAATGCCTCGTCGGGGGCGTTTGTCACCGGGCCGATCAGCCGGGCGCCCGGTGAGATTGACCTCGATCTCGAGGCCGTCTTGGTGGAGGTTAACGGCGCGATTGTCGACTCCGCGACTGGTGCTGCCGTGCAGGGTCACCCGGGCGAAGCCCTGGCGCTCGCGGCGAATGACCTCGCGAGCCGAGGGCATGCGATTGAGGCCGGCTGGATCGTCCTCACCGGCGGCATGACGGACGCGGTGTTTGCGCCGCCGGGGTCATCGATCGCGATGCACTTCACCAACCTCGGGTCCGTCTTCCTCAACGGAGGTCAGTAGATGCCACTCGTCGAAGTTACGCTCGTTGAGGGACGCACTCCCGAGCAGCTGCGCGACCTGCAGGTCAAGCTGACCGACGCGGTCATTGAGGCCATTGCGGCGCCGCGCGAGAGCATCCGCGTCATCCTCCGCGAGTTGCCGACGACCCACTTCGCGATCGGTGGTGTCCCCATCAGCGAGCTCCGCCCACCGAGTGCCGAGGGCTAGGGCTGGCTCGGCGCTGCTCCAGGCCGGCCTCGCCGCGGCGAACGCTCGCGTAGCCCGTGGTGACCCCATGGCGACCGGAGCCCGCGCTGGGAGCTAGGCACACGGCATACCCCTCTTGCTTTTGAACCCCCTCAAATCCCCCAAAGGTGACTGACATGAGTGAGTTGGCGTTCTTCGGGCACATCATCGACGGCGTCGAAGTCGAGTCCGAGAGTGGCGCGCGTTTTGACGTGTGGAACCCGTGGACGCGGGAGGTGTGGGCGCAGGCTGCGGAGGGGACTGCGGCTGATGCCGAGCGCGCGATTGCTAGCTCTCGCAAGGCGTTTGACGAGGGTCCGTGGCCGCGGATGGGGCGCGTGGAGCGAGCGGCGGCGATCCACCGGCTGGCCGACCTGATGGAGGAGCGCGCCGACGAGATTGCGCGCCTCGACACCACCAACATGGGCAAACCGTTTGCGCAGGCCAAGCACGACGTCGCGCGGTCGGTGTGGAACTTCCGATTCTTTGCCGACCACCAGCGTGACCATGTCGGTGAGGTCTTCCCGATGGATTCGGGGCATCACAGCTACAGCGAGTTTGGGCCGGCGGGCGTCGTTGCGGCGATTAGCCCGTGGAACTTCCCGCTGATGATGGCCTCGTGGAAGATCGCGCCCGCGATCGCGTGGGGCAACACGTGCATCATCAAGCCGTCGGAGGACACGCCCGCGTCGGTGACCTATCTCGGGCGGCTTGCGATTGAGGCGGGCTTCCCGCCCGGGGTGCTCAATGTCATCAACGGCTATGGCGCGCCGGCAGGGTCGACGCTGACCGGAGACGACCGGGTCGACCGGGTGACTTTTACGGGCTCCTCCCAGACCGGCAAGATGGTGATGGCTTCTGCCGCAACGCATTTAGCGCCAGTGTCGCTGGAATTGGGCGGCAAGGGGGCGAACATCGTCTTTGCCGACGCCGACCTCGACAACGCGGTGTATTGGGCGGTTGAGGCGATCTTCCGCAATGCTGGGCAGATCTGTCTTGCGGGGTCGCGGCTGTTTGTGCAGTCGTCGATCTATGACGAGTTCATGACGCGCTTTGTGGCCGCTGCTGAGAAGTTGGTGATTGGCGACCCGTTTGACCCCGCGACGCAGTTCTCCTCGCTGGCGAGCAAGCGGCACTTCGACAAGGTCGCGTCCTATGTCGAGTCGGCACAGGCGCTTGGCGGTCGTGTCCTGACTGGCGGAGTCGCCGAAGACGGCTCGTGGGTGGTGCGGCCGACGATCATCGACGGGCTCGCTCTGGACGCGGCGCCCTATTGCGAGGAGATCTTTGGGCCGGTCTGTGTCGTCAACCGGTTTGAGGACGAGGCGCAGGCGGTGCACCTGGCCAATGACACCCGCTATGGGCTCAACGCGATGCTGTTCACCGAGAACCTCTCGCGCGCCCACCGCGTCGCCTCGAAGCTGCGCGCCGGCACCGTGTGGGTGAACTGCTTCTTCATTCGCGACCTGCGCACCCCCTTTGGTGGCGTCGGCGACTCGGGTGTCGGGCGCGAGGGCGGCAACTTCTCCCGTGAGTTCTTCACCGAGCCCAAGGCCGTCGTCATGCAAATCGACCGCAAGGGCTAGCTGCTGCCGGCTCGCTGCTCGGTGATTCGATACCGGAGGCCGAGGTATGCCGGGTGGTTGGGTATCGATTCGGGTGATGGTCTCAGGTGAAGGGTGGGGTGCCGGGCTGCCTTCTCGTTGGGTCGATACCGGGTTCCTAGGTGTGCTGGGTGGTTGGGTATCGACTCGGCTCCGCCCCGGTTGATTCGATACCGGGTTCCTAGGTGTGCTGGGTGGTTGGGTATCGACTCGGGTGAAGGGTGGGGTGCCGGGCTGCCTTCTCGGTGATTCGATACCGGGTTCCTAGGTGTGCTGGGTGGTTGGGTATCGACCCGGCCGGGCTCCCGCTGATTCGATACCGCATACCGACGTATGACGGGTGCTCGGGTATCGAATGGGCGGAAGGGAAGGGCGGCGGCGGGACGTCAGTCGCGGTGGTCCTCGCTCACGTCGTTCCGGGGGGTTTCACCTTCGACGACGTACTTGACGTAGACCCCGAGCCCACCCCCGGCGAGGATGCATAGCAGCCCCGGCGTGGTGCCGATCGCTCCGCCGACCGCGACGAGGCTCAGGATGATGCCGACGACGATGAGGGCGATACCGAGCTTGAAGAGCGGGTGCATGGGGCTCCTAGAGTCGTTTCGATGCGGGACCCGCGACCGCCCAGGACCGCGACGGCAGGTTTCGGCACAACCCTACTTAGGCGCCTCGCTGGCGCGCTAAGCCCCCGTCTCGCGTGTGGGGAGTCGGAAGCGACCCCACCGGCGGCTCCACGTTGCCCACAGGGGCCGCAAATGGCGGTGTTCGGTCAGTTCTTACGACTAAGATTGGGGAGTTGCGGCGGATGACGCCCAGGAACGCGTGAGCGCGGCTGGAGACGCCCGCACGATCGAAGAGGAGCATTGTGGCCGACAGCCCCCAGCCCGCGTCTGAGGCGTCCGATCCAATCACCCCAGACGAGGCGACATCGGCAGCGTCCGGGGCCGCCGAGGCAGCCACGCAGCCAACGGCAGCGGCACCCGCATCAGGCCCAGCGACGCCGGCGAAACCCAGCGAACCGGCATACGACGCAGCTGCCATCACGGTCCTCGAGGGGCTCGAAGCGGTCCGCAAGCGTCCCGGCATGTACATCGGGTCCACCGGCGAGCGCGGCCTCCACCACCTTGTGTGGGAGATCGTCGACAACGCGGTCGACGAGGCCCTCGCGGGGTATGCCGACACGATCGACGTCACGCTCCTCGCCGATGGCGGTGTGCGAGTCCGCGACAACGGCCGTGGCATCCCGACCGACATGCACCCCACCGAGGGTGTCAGCGCGGTCGAGCTCGTGCTGACCCAGTTGCACGCCGGCGGCAAGTTCGGCGGCGGCGGCTACAAGGTGTCGGGCGGTCTGCACGGCGTCGGGTCCTCGGTCGTCAACGCGCTCTCCTCGCGACTGGATGCGACCGTGCGACAGAAAGGTCATGCCTTCCGGATCTCGTTCGACCATGGCGTTGCCACGAAGCCGCTGGCCAAGATGGAGGCCACCGACAAGACCGGTACGACGATCACGTTCTGGCCATCGACCGAGATCTTTGAGACCACCCGCTACGACTTCGAGACGATCCGGGCGCGGTTCCAGCAAATGGCCTTCCTCAACAAGGGCCTGCGGATCAACCTCACCGACGAGCGCCCCGACCCCACCGACCCCGTCGACGAGGACGAGATCGACCTCGACAACCTTGACGGCGACGTCGAGCGCGTCATCGCGCCGGCCACCGACGCAGACACCGACGATGACGCTCTCAACGGGCACGGCCAGGCCCACACCCGTGCCGACACCGCGGGCGAAGCACCCAAGGTCGTCAAGGCACGCAAGGTGTCCTACCGCTACGACGGTGGCCTCGTCGACTACGTCAAGCACCTCGTCGGCTCGAAGAAATCCGAGCCCGTGCACCCCGAGATCATCTCGATCGAGTCTGAAGACACCACCCGCGCCCTCTCGCTAGAACTCGCGATGCAGTGGACGACGGCATACAGCGAGTCGGTGCACACCTATGCCAACACGATCAACACACACGAAGGCGGCACCCACGAGGAGGGCTTCCGCGCGGCGATGACCAAGCTGGTCAACGACTTTGCGCGCAAGAACAACATCCTCAAGGACAAGGACGAGAACCTCACCGGCGACGACATCCGCGAAGGCCTCACCGCCGTCGTGTCGGTCAAGCTGGGCGAGCCGCAATTCGAAGGCCAGACCAAGACCAAGCTCGGCAACTCCGAGGTCAAGGGTTTTGTGCAGCGCGCCATGACCGACGAGTTCGGGCACTGGCTGGAGGCGCACCCGCGCGAGGGCCGCGACATTGTCAGCAAGGCGGTCCAGGCCGCCGCCGCCCGCGTCGCCGCCCGCAAGGCCCGCGAAAACACCCGCCGCAAGGGCCTCCTCGAATCCGGCGGTCTCCCAGGCAAATTGCGCGACTGTCAGTCCAAGGACCCCTCGATCTCCGAGGTCTTCATCGTCGAGGGTGACTCCGCCGGCGGCTCCGCCGTCCAAGGCCGCGAGCCCGAGACCCAAGCGATCCTCCCGATCCGCGGCAAGATCCTCAACGTCGAGAAGGCCCGGATCGATAAAATCCTGGGCAACAACGAAGTTCAGGCCCTGGTCTCCGCGTTTGGCACCGGCATCGGCGAGGATTTTGATCTCGCCAAGGCGCGCTATCACAAGATCGTTCTGATGGCCGATGCCGATGTCGACGGCATGCACATCCGCACCCTGCTGCTGACGTTGCTCTTCCGCTTCATGCGGCCGCTCATCGACGCCGGCTACGTCTACCTCGCGCAGCCCCCGCTCTATCGGATCAAGTGGTCCAACTCGCCGCACGAGTTTGCCTACTCCGACCGTGAGCGCGACGGCCTCGTGGCCGCTGGGCAGGCGGCTGGGCGGCGGCTCCCCAAGGACAACTCGATCCAGCGCTACAAGGGTCTCGGCGAGATGAACCCCGCCGAGCTGCGCGACACGACGATGGACCCCAACACCCGCACGCTGCTGCAGGTCACGATGGCCGACGCCGCCGCCGCGGACGAGATCTTCTCGATCCTCATGGGCGAAGACGTCGAATCCCGCCGCAGCTTCATCCAGCGCAATGCCCGGGATGTGCGGTTCCTTGACATCTAGCTCGTATGCCGTCTGTGGTCGCCGACGGGAGTATGCCGCGGCCTACCATCCGCACTCCCTCGCTGGCGCTCGGTCGTGCTCCCGCCAAGCCCTCCACGGCCGCGGCATACTCCCGTCGCCTCCGGTCCCGCCTCCCCATCCGTTCACCGCGGCATACCTGCTGGGTTTGAAGCCGACCACAGCCCCCACCGAGCTTTTGAATCTCGTTGTAGCAGTGAGGAACTCCAGTGAGTGAGCAGCCGCCGATCGATCCGATCGAGCCCACCGATGACGGCGACGAGTCAGTCGACGTGCCCGAGCCGGACATGGGGACCGTGCCGCCTGCGCCAACCGGGGGCGACAAGGTCGAGCCGGTTGATCTCAATACTGAGATGCAGCGGTCGTATATCGACTACGCGATGGCGGTCATTGTCAGCCGCGCGCTGCCGGACGTGCGCGATGGGCTCAAGCCGGTGCACCGCCGGGTCATCTTCGCGATGTACGACGGCGGGTATCGACCGGACCGGGCGTTCAACAAGTGTTCGCGGGTCGTCGGTGATGTCATGGGGCAGTACCACCCGCATGGTGACACGGCGATCTACGACGCGTTGGTGCGGTTGGTGCAGCCATGGTCGCTGCGCTATCCGCTTGTGGATGGGCAGGGCAACTTCGGGTCGCCCGGCAACGATGGGGCGGCGGCGCCGCGATACACCGAATGCCGGATGGCGCAGCTGGCCATGGAGATGGTCCGCGACATCACCGAAGACACGGTCGACTTCAAGGACAACTACGACGGCAAGACGCAAGAACCGGTCGTGCTGCCGAGTCGGTTCCCAAACTTGCTGGTCAACGGGTCCTCGGGGATTGCCGTGGGCATGGCGACGCAGATCCCGCCGCACAACCTGCGGGAGGTGGCTGCGGGGGCGCAGTGGTACCTCGCCCATCCGGATGCCACCCGCGAGGAGTTGCTCGCGCATCTGCTGACCGTCATTAAGGGTCCTGACTTCCCGACTGGTGGCCTGATCATGGGCCATAAGGGGATCGAGGACGCCTATCGCACGGGTCGCGGCTCGATCATCATGCGGGCCAAGGTCGAGGTTGAGGAACTCCACGGCCGCGTGTGTCTTGTCGTCACCGAGTTGCCCTACCAGGTCAACCCGGATGTGCTCGCGCTCAAGATTGCTGACCTGGTGCGCGAGGGGCGGCTGGCGGGCATCGCCGATATCCGCGATGAGACGTCGGGCCGGACGGGGCAGCGCCTCGTCATCGTGCTCAAGCGCGACGCAGTCGCCAAGGTTGTGCTCAACAACCTCTACAAGCACACCCAGCTGCAGACGACCTTCGGGGCCAACATGCTGGCGCTCGTTGATGATGTGCCCCGGACCCTGCCGCTTGATGCCTTTATCCGGCACTGGGTCGACCACCAGATGGACGTCATCGAGCGGCGCACGGCATACCGGCTGAAGCAGGCCGAGGAGCGCATCCACCTGCTGCGCGGCTACCTCAAGGCGCTCGACGCCCTCGACGAAGTCATCGCGCTCATCCGGCGGTCGGCGACCGTCGAGGTCGCGCGTGACGGCCTCATGGAGCTGCTCGGCGTCGATGAGATCCAGGCCGACGCGATCCTCGCGATGCAGTTGCGGCGGCTCGCGGCCCTTGAGCGGCAGAAGATCCTCGAGCAGCACGACGAGCTGCAGACCCGGATCGACGACTACAAGGACATCCTCGCCAAGCCGGCCCGCCAGCGGACGATCATCTCCGAGGAACTGGCCGAGATTGTCGACAAGTACGGCGACGACCGGCGCACGAAGATCGAGTTCTTCGAAGGCGACATGTCGATCGAAGACCTCATCCCCGAGGAAGACGTCGTCGTGACGATCACCCGCGGAGGTTATGCCAAGCGAACGCGCACTGATCTGTATCGGTCGCAGCGCCGGGGCGGCAAGGGTGTGCGTGGCGCGCAGTTGCGCGGTGAGGACGTGGTCAGCCACTTCTTCACGACCACGACGCATCACTGGCTGCTGTTCTTCACCAACCTCGGCCGGGTCTATCGGGCCAAGGGTTATGAGCTGCCTGAGAGCGGTCGTGACGCTAAGGGCCAGCATGTCGCTAACCTGCTGGCGTTCCAGCCGGGTGAGGAAATCGCGCAGGTCTTGGCGATTAAGGACTACGAGCAGGCGCCTTATCTCGTGCTCGCGACGCGGGCTGGGTTGGTCAAGAAGACGCGCCTCGCGGAGTATGACTCGCCCCGGTCCGGCGGCTTGATCGCTGTGAACCTGCGCGACGACGACGTGCTCGTTGGGGCGGGACTCGCTGCGCCGGA
Organism: Actinomycetales bacterium; assembly: GCA_016715285.1. Lineage (GTDB taxonomy): Bacteria > Actinomycetota > Actinomycetes > Actinomycetales > Dermatophilaceae > Phosphoribacter > Phosphoribacter thorii. The sequence continues at coordinate 195,910 of JADKAO010000006.1, forward strand.
AGACGATTTGCTGCTCGTGTCGCGGCAGGGTCAGTCGGTGCGCTTCCGCGCGGACGACGACCAGCTGCGCCCCATGGGTCGCGCGACGTCAGGCGTGACGGGTATGCGGTTCAAGGGCGACGATGTGCTGCTCGCCATGTCTGTGGTCCATGCGGGCGAAGAACCCGACGTGTTTGTCGTCTTTGAGAACGGGCTTGCGAAGCGCACGCCGGTCACGGAGTACCGCGTGCAGGGACGGGGCGGCACCGGCATACAGGTCGCGAAGTTGTCCGACAAAGGTGGGCACCTCGTGGGCGCGCTCACGGTGACGGCCGAAGACGAAGTTATGGTCGTGATGGAGCGAGGCAAGATCGTGCGGTCCCGCGTTGACGAGGTCCGGCATACCGGCCGGTCGACGATGGGCGTCAAGTTCGCCACCCCTGACACCGGAGACGCAATTGTCGCGGTCGCTCGGAACGCTGAATCCGGCGTTGAGGACGACAATGGCGTAACGTCTGAGGGCACGGATCTTTCTGAAGAATCCGGGGAAGATGGTGCTGAAGGCGCTGAGAACTCAGACCGCGTCGTGACCACAGATTCCGTCGAAGCCACGGATGAGCAGCCTGGAGGTAGCGAGTGACTACGCCTGGAGGGCCGGCGACGCGCCCCATCCCTGTGGTGACGCCGGATGCGGCGGACGCCAAACCTGACACCAAAGCCGACGCCAAGCCGGCCGTCAAGCCGGCCGCCAAGCCGGAGGCCGCGGCTGCTGCGGCACCCAAGCCCGCCGAGCCGAAGCCGGTGGAGCTAAAAGCGACGCCGACGAAGCCGACCGTTGCGAGGTTGGTCGAGCCCACAGCGACCGACGCAAAGGCGGGTGGGGCGGGTTCGACACTCGGTTCTCGCGCTGCCGAAGCGACGAACAAGTTGAAGGCGGCAGCCCGATCGGCTGGCACGGCAGCTCGGAACGTCGGGTCTGCAGCCTCTGGGACTTCTGCGGCCCCTGGGACTGGAGCAGCCGCGGGAGCCGCGGGAGCCGCGGGAGCTGGCGCCACGGCCGCCGCGGCCTCTCCCGGCGCACGGCCGACCGCTCCCCGCCCGCGGACGCAGGCACCGCAGGAGCGCCCCACCGGTCGACGCGTCCGGCTTGCCGTCACCAGGATCGATCCCTGGTCGGCGATGAAGATGTCGTTGCTGCTCTCGACCGCCGCGGCCATCGGTCTGATCATCGGCACGATGTTGTTGTGGTCGATCCTCAACGGCATGGGCGTGTTTGGGGACATCGACGGCCTCGTCAAGAGCCTGCAAAACAACACGGCCGACCCGTTCTCGATCATGGACTACGTCGGGCTGCCTCGCGTCACGTCGCTCGCGATGGTGGTCGGAGTTTTCAACGTGGTCATTCTGACCGCAATCGGCACGCTCGGCGCCTACCTCTACAACATCTGCGCCGCACTCGTGGGCGGCGTGCAGTTGACGCTGACCGACGACTGATGCCGGACACGGCTACTGGGCGGTCACGGCATACCCCTCGGGTGGTGGCGCACAGGGGCTGGGTCCGGGCCGTTTTGATCCGGTGCGAAGCGGTGCGATAGTCTGTCGCGTCGCGGCGCCCAGCGTCGCGACGTTGGTGTGAGGGCCTATAGCTCAGACGGTTAGAGCGCTTCCCTGATAAGGAAGAGGCCACAGGTTCAAGTCCTGTTAGGCCCACCACCACCGCTTCACGAGCAGGAGGGTATGCCGTGCGCGCTCGACTCATGGTGTTGCTTGCAGCGGCTGTGGCCGCCGGACTGGCGATGCGCAAATCGATCGACGCTCAGCGTGCCGAACGCGAGTTGTGGGCCGAGGCCACCGATACGGTGCGGCCGGAGTCTGCTGCTCGCTAGCTGGCTGTTTGATCGGCGGCGTCCCTTGTCGGGGCGGCGTGCGGGGCCATGGCGCAATTGGTAGCGCACCGCTTTTGCAAGGCGGGGGTTAGGGGTTCGAGTCCCCTTGGCTCCACCCAAAGTGTCTTACGGGAACACGCGACATGCGAAGGTTCGTCGTGTTCGTGTTCCGCACCCTTGCCGTCGTCGTCGCTGCCGCGTTCGTGTGCTTCGCGGATGATGGTGGCGAACGGCTCGGCGAGGCGCGGGCGTAGTTGTTCGTCGTCGGTGATGTCGAGGCGGGTGTAGAACGCTTGGTTCGCTACTCTGCGGTCGGCGTCGTGGGATCGGGCGTAGGCGTGGTGGGCGTCGGTGAGTAGCCGCAGGCTGTCGTGCAGGAACGCGCGCCCGCCAGTGTGATGCTCGTCGTGCTCCGCGAGGCGCTGGTTCACGTCTGCGAGGCCCACCCTGATGCGGTCTTGATGTCGTTTCAGGGTGGGGAGGTCGATGGCGTCGGCGAAGTGCGCGGCCAGCAGCTTGTCGCTCTCTGATTCCAGCTTGGCGCGGTTTGCCATGAGGTCGGCTATCTCTTGGTCACGGCCCGCCATGCGCGAGTCGAATGCGGCATCGACCTCTGCGGCGAGGTGCCGGTACGTCGCATCGCTGATCGTGATGCTCGCGTAGGAATCCGCAACCAGGCGTTCCGCGACCGCAACGGGCACCGCCCGCCTCGTGCAGCTCGTCTTCTTGGAGGCGCGGCCGGAGCAGACGAAGTAGGCGTAGGTCGTGCCGCGCGGGTTGGTGGCGAAGTCGAGCAGCATCCGCGATCCGCAGGTGCCGCAATGCAGCAGGCCCTTGAGGTGGTGGGCGTGCTGGACATGCCGGGTCATCTTCGCCGTCCGCGCCCGCAGCAGTGATTGCACGGTGTCGAACAGGGCCGGGTCGATGAGTGGTTCGTGCGCGCCGGGATACAGGACACCCTTGTAGCGGATCACTCCCGCGTAGTAGGGGTTCGTGAGCAGCTTGTAGAGCGTGTTCTTCCCCAGCGCCTTCGACGGGCGCTTCGGCGTCGGCACCGTGAGCAGCCCGCGCGCGGTGAGGTCGCGTAGCAGCCCGGTCACGGAAGTCTCACCTTTCGCGTACTGCTCGAACGCCCACGCGATGAGCGGGGCGCGTTCGGGATCGACCTCGACGGTGCGAATCTCGCGGCCCTGCTCGTCGGTACGGCGGACGTTGAGGTAGCCGATGGGCGCGCGCATGGGCGTGCCGCCCTGCGCGACCTTCTGCGACAGCCCCTTGGTGACCTCCGCGGCGAGGTTCCGGCTGTAGAACTCCGCAATGCTCGACATGATGCCGTGCACAAGCATCCCCGACGGGGTCTGGTCAATCGACTCGGTAGCCGACACAAGCGTGACACCAGCGTTGATGAGGGCTTCGTGAATCTTCACGTCGTCGGCGCGGTTGCGGGCGAGCCGGTCGAGCTTGTGCACGAGGCAGAACTGCACCCGGCTTGCGGCGATGAACGCCAGCATCTCCTTCAGGCCGTCGCGGTCGGCTGAGCGTGCGGACTCGCCCGCGTCGATGAACTCGCGCACGATCCGCGCCCCGAGTTCGTCGGCCTTGCGCTGGTTCGCCTCACGCTGCGCCGGGATCGAGAAGCCTTCGTCGGTGCCGCCGCGCTCGGCCTGCTCCCGCGTGGAGACACGCAGGTACGAGACAGCGAGTAGCACCGGCTTGTCGTCCATCGGCTCGTCAGTGACGCCAGAGGATGCGTGGCTCAGGGTGGGAGCGGTGGTGGTGCTCATGCGATGCTCCGTTCGTTCGATGCTTCGGATTCCATTGTGCGCTGTTCGTCTGCGCTGTGGTCGTGAGATTCAGCGGTCAGCTCGTCCGGTGGTGGGAGGTCGTAGGGGTCGGGTTCCCCGGCGCGGTGAGCGTCGTAGCGGGCCTGGGTGATGTTCAAAACCCACTCCACCAGCTTCCGCATATCAGGCTCCGCACGGCGGATCGTGCGGAGCCGGAGCTGTCCCGGATCGCCCCTCGCGCCCGGCTCGGACACGCCCCTGCCTCGCGCCGCGTCGTGCGGTCGCTCAGCGTTCGTGGATCGTGGCCGGATGCTCATCTCTATCTCGCGTCGTGGCAGATACGCCAGTAGACTGCAACCGTACCACAGATATGGCGTAGCGGCCATTGTTTGAGATGCAGGGCGGGTTCCACTACGATCAGGGGTATGAGTCAAGACGTGGAGGATGTTCCGCTGCTAGTCGCCTCCGACCTGCCAGCGGGCTGGGTGATGCCCGATCCTCCCGTGATCGCATCTTCCGCCGAGTCGGTCGCCATTGATGCCGCGCTCAAGTACGACAAGCTGATCTACCCCACGCCGGGGCCGGACGGGGAACTGGACGGGTACAACGATGGCCGTGATGGACGCTGGTTCCTCATCGAGCACGTCCAGTCCTACACTCGCGTGCTCTTGCGGTTGCAACGCCAGTACCTCATGCACCAAGAGCCGATGGGTGAAGTACGGATCACGGGGATCATCTACCTGCCTGAGCAGGCAGGTGACCCGGTGGCAAGCCCGATGCTTCGCAACCTCCCGACGTCGAGGATTGAGGCGGCGATCAACCGTCGCCAGTTCGCTGTCACCGGTGCCACCCGCTTCGAGGGCGGCACCCTCACCATGCCCTCGGGCCGCATCCTTCAGTTCAGTGAAGTCTTGAAGCCGTTGGGGAACCCGAAGCGCACCCCCGACTTCTACGAAGTCGTCGCCTTGCAGCACACGCGCCTTGTGGACGACGGGGAACCCAACCCGACCGCGCGCATGGCCGAAATCAGCCGGGTGCCGCTCTCGACCGCGCAGGGCTGGGTCGCCCGCGCCCGCCGCAAAGGACTCCTGCCACCCGGACGACGAGGCCGCGCGGGCTGACAGGATCACAGAACCCACGCTGCGCTTTCTGTGGCATGAGCGACGCCCATTCCTGGCCCCTCACGGCTCGCGCTCGGTGGCCCGTAGTGTCGGTACTTGAACGGCGTCACGCCCATGTAGCGGCGAAACACGAGCGTCGCGTGCCCGCAATGGTGGCACCACCCGACCTGATCGGTGATCGTGCCGATGGGCAGGTCTGTCTCTCGGATCAGGCGGGCCATTTCTTGCACGCGCAGGATCGACAGATAGGTGATCGGTGTCACCCCGAACGACTCTTTGAACAGTCGGCTGAACTGGCTGGTCGAGACGCAGGCATGTGCGGCGAGTTCTGACAACGACCACCGCTTCGCAATGTCGTCTTGCATGAGTGCCGCTGTGCGCGCAATCTCGCGCCGCACCGGGCGGAGCGCCCGCCAGCGCGGAGGCGCGACCCGCACGGCCCGCTGCCGTGAGGTCAGCGGCGGCACCGCGACCGGCGCGTAGCGGATGAGCGGCGCGAGAGCGGCGAGCACCGCGAATAGGAGCGCGTGAATGCGGAAGTAAACCTGCGGCGATTGACCGTCTCCCGTGCGCGTCACCAGCTCATCGAGCATCGGCCCGAGCCGTTCAGCCTGTCGCTCACCCAGGCGGAGCACCTGTACCGGGTCGGGGTAGAGCTTGGCGGCGAGGTCGCGCGCGGCCTCGCGGTCGGGGATCAGTTCGAGGTGCTGCCAGTACAGGTGCTCAATCAGATAGTCGGTGTCGACGTAGAGCGTGGTCATCGTGACTTCGCCTTCGGGCTCGCAATGGATCGCTATGTTTGGGGCGATCATCACCACGTCGCCCACAGCTACCGGACGGTGAGGAAAGTCGCCCATGAGGATCATCGAGCCGTCGCGAACCGCCAGGAATCGGACACAGTCATAGGCGGTTGGCGTACTCAATCGGCGAGCATCCTGAGTGAACGCCTGTACCGTCGAGAACCCCGTTCGCTGCTGCGATGATGAGTCGCGGTGGCTCTCCTGAAGGCGGGTCGTGAGGTGATCGCTCATGGCGGCTCATTCCGGTGCTGTCGCCGGATCGAGTGGCGTGATCTCCGCTGCCAGGCGCCAGAGCGTGGTGGTCTCGCGGCTCCGGGCGGAGTGGAAGGGGTCGGTGCGGTCGTCGGCGCGGGGATGCGTCGGAACGGTGTCGAGCTGCCCGATCACTCGCAGCCCCGCATCGGTGATGCGGTGGATGAGGTCGGCTCGGGTGCGAAGGCCAAGGTGCTCGGCGAGGTCGGAGAGGATGAGCCAGCCTTCACCGCGTGGACCTGCATAGGTACTTCTCAAACCCCAGCAAGCCGCGAAGAACATTGATTTCGCGTGTTGGTGTCGGCCCACTCAGTATCCGTTGAGCTTGCACCTTCTAATGGTGACAGAAAAGTTGAGGGAGACTCCGTCAGCCCGCCGGGGGTGCGGTACGGGTGGAGTCTCCCTCACGGTTTGTGGGCAGTTGTCAGATACTCCCCACTTGGTGACCCTCACCTTTTTGGGGGTGGGTGAGGGTCACGCCTGGTTACTACTGGTTCGCGTGACGACGCTTAGCCGCCGCAACAGCGGTAAGACCAGCCAACAGCAGAACTGCTGCACCGCCAGCAAGCCCCCACGGCAAGGTGCCACCAGTGGCCGGAAGGCCAGGAGTGGGCGGCTTCACAACAGGTGTTGCCGCGCAATCCTTGGAGGTGAGCTGCTTGGTCCAGGTCGCGGTGCCATCCTCATTGAGAGTCCAACCCTCACCGAGTGCCTCACCATCCAACACGTAACCCTCAGCAGGAGTAGCGGTCAGCGTTGCGACATGATCGCCATCGACGCTCACGTCACCGTAGGTGATGCCGTTACCGTTCTCCGGCTGCGCGACAGTCTCCCACACCGTGGAACCCTGATCCTCAACCGTGCACTCCGCCGGATTCACAACCGGTACAACCGGGACAACAACCACGTCACAGTACTTGGAGGTGAGCTGCTTGGTCCAGGTCGCGGTGCCATCCTCATTGAGAGTCCAACCCTCACCGAGTGCCTCACCATCCAACACGTAACCCTCAGCAGGAGTAGCGGTCAGCGTTGCGACATGATCGCCATCGACGCTCACGTCACCGTAGGTGATGCCGTTACCGTTCTCCGGCTGCGCGACAGTCTCCCACACCGTGGAACCCTGATCCTCAACCGTGCACTCCGCCGGATTCACCGTACAACCGGACAACAACCACGTCACAGTACTTGGAGGTGAGCTGCTTGGTCCAGGTCGCGGTGCCATCCTCATTGAGAGTCAACCCTCACCAGGCCTCACCATCCAACACGTAACCCTCAGCAGGAGTAGCGGTCAGGGCGACCTCTCCTGGCCATATCACCTTGGAGGTGAGCTGCTTGGTCAGGTCGGGTGCCATCCTCATTGAGGTCCAACCCTCCCAGTGCCTCACCATCCAACACGTAACCCTCAGCAGGAGTAGCGGTCAGCGTTGCGACATGATCGCCATCGACGCTCACGTCACCGTAGGTGATGCCGTTACCGTTCTCCGGCTGCGCGACAGTCTCCCACACCGTGGAACCCTGATCCTCAACCGTGCACTCCGCCGGATTCACAACCGGTACAACCGGGACAACAACCACGTCACAGTACTTGGAGGTGAGCTGCTTGGTCCAGGTCGCGGTGCCATCCTCATTGAGAGTCCAACCCTCACCGAGTGCCTCACCATCCAACACGTAACCCTCAGCAGGAGTAGCGGTCAGCGTTGCGACATGATCGCCATCGACGCTCACGTCACCGTAGGTGATGCCGTTACCGTTCTCCGGCTGCGCGACAGTCTCCCACACCGTGGAACCCTGATCCTCAACCGTGCACTCCGCCGGATTCACAACCGGTACAACCGGGACAACAACCACGTCACAGTACTTGGAGGTGAGCTGCTTGGTCCAGGTCGCGGTGCCATCCTCATTGAGAGTCCAACCCTCACCGAGTGCCTCACCATCCAACACGTAACCCTCAGCAGGAGTAGCGGTCAGCGTTGCGACATGATCGCCATCGACGCTCACGTCACCGTAGGTGATGCCGTTACCGTTCTCCGGCTGCGCGACAGTCTCCCCACACCGTGGAACCCTGATCCTCAACCGTGCACTCCGCCGGATTCACAACCGGTACAACCGGGACAACAACCACGTCACAGTACTTGGAGGTGAGCTGCTTGGTCCAGGTCGCGGTGCCATCCTCATTGAGAGTCCAACCCTCACCGAGTGCCTCACCATCCAACACGTAACCCTCAGCAGGAGTAGCGGTCAGCGTTGCGACATGATCGCCATCGACGCTCACGTCACCGTAGGTGATGCCGTTACCGTTCTCCGGCTGCGCGACAGTCTCCCACACCGTGGAACCCTGATCCTCAACCGTGCACTCCGCCGGATTCACAACCGGTACAACCGGGACAACAACCACGTCACAGTACTTGGAGGTGAGCTGCTTGGTCCAGGTCGCGGTGCCATCCTCATTGAGAGTCCAACCCTCACCGAGTGCCTCACCATCCAACACGTAACCCTCAGCAGGAGTAGCGGTCAGCGTTGCGACATGATCGCCATCGACGCTCACGTCACCGTAGGTGATGCCGTTACCGTTCTCCGGCTGCGCGACAGTCTCCCACACCGTGGAACCCTGATCCTCAACCGTGCACTCCGCCGGATTCACAACCGGTACAACCGGGACAACTGCGACGAGTTCACCAGAACCACCACCGCCGGCGTCGTACTTGCGGACTGTTGCACTCTCAGAAAACTCCTCACCATCTTTGGTGATCGTGGCAGTATCGGTCCAAGGACCGGAACCCGTGAAGGTCATACTGAGATTGAGCTGCAAGAACGCGTTCTCAAGGTCGGTGGAAAGTATCCAGCTATTGCCCGCATCACCGTCAGGTACAGCGGTTGCTGCAGCATAGTTCCCGGAAGCGCAGTTGTTACTCCCGTCAAGCAGGCCCGCGTCACCCCATGTGGTGACGCAATCATATGCGCGCACCCAGTTGACGCCGTTGATGGACTGCGAACTCGAGGTTAGCGTGTCCACGACCTTGATACCGGTCGCATTTTCGAATACGGGAGTCATGATAGTGACACTGCCTGTCCCATCACCGTTATCGCCACCCCATTTGCCTGCACCGGCGGGGACCGTTGGGCAAGGATCTTGACCTTCACCACCACACTCGAGCACCTCAACCTCACCGATTGGGGTTTCTACTCCGTCAATAGTGACCGTGATCGGCTGGGTTTCGCCCCGGTTAATAGAGCTTGTAATTTCCGCGGTGATGTACCCTTGAGCGTTCACGTTGGCATGGGTCGATGCATAGTCGGTCAGAGTGAACGTCATTGTTCCCGCTGATCCATTCACATCCATTTGCGCTACCGTGTCCGCTTGAGAAGCGGCGCTCGATGTTCCATCCGAATTCAGGAACAAGGTAGTGTTCTGCATACCCCCGAAGATAGTCGTGTCAATCCCGACGACAGTGGTGTCACCGGCGGGCAGACCATCAAGATTATTGAGATTGACCGTGTACTTGAACCAATCCCATGCCGCGGTCGGTCCACCGTCTGCACTTTCGTTCTCAAACGTGACCGAAACTTTGTCCGATGGGATCGGAGCAGCATTTGCTGGGGCTGTGATCCCCGCCATACCTATCAAAACGAGGAGAAAAGTCAGAGCCACGCTGAACACTTCACGTGCCCGACGCCCTCCCCCGAAAGTTTTGCGTCGTTGCGACTGCATGCCTTACCTACATTTCTTGTGTGAGCAACCTCGCAGTGTGTGCGAGATGGTTTTTCCTGAACGTACGCTGAACGTACGCGAGTCAACCTTAAACACACGAACCCTACCAGAGTTCCCGAGTGTTGTTAGACAGTGGTCGACAGTAGTTGCCTGGGCGCCACGATTGGCAGCGCTGCGGAGGAAAGGACGCTGCTGTGGGAGGAGAGCTACCCTCCTGGTGAGTACGGATATGCGTTCGTTTCCCCAGTACCGACCTCTGCCGACGAGGTGCGGGAGTTCCTGAGCGCGGTTGTTGGCGCGGACACAAGCGCGAGCACAGCGATCCAAGCCATCACGATCCTCCTGGACGGAACAGGCGCTGGTCCCGACCCAGGAAGCAGCCCTCCTGGGCTACCTGGCGACCTTGACCGACATCGAGATGGTCGGGCAGACCACTGACAGGCTGGGCAGGTCCGCCTTTGTGCTTAGTACCCAGCGCGGTGACGGCGAGTACGCCGACAGCATCCTCATCTCTCCCGAGCAGGGCGTGATCCTTGCGGTCGAGACGATCTACACCGGAAACAGCCGGACCGACGTGCGGTCACCCGCTGTCGTGAGCTACTACGCATGGAACAGGAACTGACGTGAAAATCACCGCCCTCATCACCACCGCAATCATCGCTCTGTCCATCTTCGCGGCAGCTCCGGCGACCGCGAAGACCACCGACTCGATGGATGAGCGGATCGCTGCGGTGCTGGATGAGCGCCTAGGCGGCACTCGCACCGGCTGGAACGAGGTCACCTGGGACGGTGGTGACGTCGTGCTCACCCTCTCAGCGTTCACCGACGCCGCGGCGAAGGCGGTGGGAGGGTGAACTGGTGCGAACACGAACGCCACGATCACCAAGCTGGCCTGCTCCTGACCCCCGGGCGGAAACAGAACGCCCGCCCGCGAAATAGATAGGACAAGTGGGCGACACCTGTTGTCTCGCTCACGAGCCGCAGTCAGCGGCTCCGCCATTCGAGAAGGAGTAATGATGCCCCGCTCAATCATGATGCCACGATCTGAGTCGCGCCTGGCGGTGAACTCGCGTGTGCGAGTGTGTGCCACGGCGCTGGCGGGTCTCGCCGTCTTCGCAGCCCTGCTCGCCAGCCCCACGGGTGCATCCGCCGCGCCAGGCACGGGTCCGTCCAGCGAAGACATCGTCGCCGAGCTCAAAGAAGCCGAAGCGACCCCGACCGAGGAGGATGGGCTGCTCATTGACGCGGCCTCGTACGCTCGCGATTACGAGGTAGAGAGGCGAATCTTCGCAAGGCACGTGAGCTGAATGCCATCGTCGTCGAGGAGTTCGTCGACGCGGGTGAATCCGCCCGCAGGGCAGACCGTCCTGACCTGGTCCGGATGATCGAGTACGTCAAGGCCAACCAGATCGCCTACTGCATCGTTCACAAGGTCGATCGGCTCGCTCGTAACCGCGCTGATGACGTGTCGATCCATCTGGCTTTGAAAGAGGCCGGGGTCATGCTCGTCTCGGCGACGGAGAACATCGACGAGACACCTTCCGGGATGCTGCTGCACGGCATCATGTCCACGATCGCTGAGTTCTACAGCCGCAACCTCGCCAGTGAAGTCTCCAAAGGCATGAACCAAAAGGCCCGTACTGGCGGCACAAACGGCAAGGCATCCATCGGGTATCTCAACGTCACCAAGCGTGACGAGCTCGGACGCGAGATGCGCATCGTCGAACCCGACCCCGAACGGGCCGGTCTCGTCCGTTGGGCATTCGAGGCGTACGCGACCGGCAACTACTCGACCATCACCCTGCACGAGGAGCTGATCGGCAGGCACTCCAAACGCACTAACTGCGAACGCAAGGCCATGTTCGTCCCCGACATCGAAGCAGCCGTTGAGGAGTACTACCCCGAAATCCAGGACCGCGCTGTCCGCTACAAGGAACGGACAGCGGATCTGGACCTCAAACCGCTGTTGTCGGCGGTTTGAACAACGACCTTTGGGTGGTGTCAGGTGCGAGGCCATGCCGTCGAGCAAGCGGTGCAGCATGTCCGCGTCGGGGTCGTAGATGCCTTGTTCCAGCGCCGAAGTCGGTCGTGCGGGAATCCACGGCGGGTTGCACACGATCAGGTCGGCCCGTCCTCGTGGGTATAGGTCGGTCTCGATCACCCGGACGTGCTCGGCGTAGCCGAGGCGCGCGAGGTTCGCGCGCGCACATGCCACTGCGCGTGGGTTGATGTCGGTCGCCGTGACCTGCGGCACCCCCCGAAGAGCGAGCACCGCGGCGAGGACGCCAGTGCCGGTGCCGAGGTCGAACGCAGTCATCGTTCTCGCGGGGAGCGGTGCGCGAGCGAGGAGGTCGATGTACTCGCCGCGCACGGGTGAGAACACGCCGTAGCAGGGGTGAATGCGCGCATCCAGGGCAGGGATCGGCACGCCCCGCTCGTGCCATCCACGGGCGGAGAGCACGCCGTGCAGCTCGGTCAGGGAAACGCACATCGGCCCCTCGGGTTCGCCATAGGCATCCCGGCACGCCTGCTGCACCTCCGGGGCGCGCCGCAGCCGCAGGGCGTGATCGGCATCCAGCTCCACGATGAGTCTGCTGAGCACGCGGGCGCGCTCGGCCTTGGCCGCCCGGTACGCGAAGAAGTCCGACGTGACACCGCTGCGCCGGGCAGCATGGCCGTCCACCCGCCGCGCCACCGCGCGAAGCAACTGGCGGGCGTTGTGGTAGTCGCCGCGCCACAACAGCCCAACGCCCTCGCGGGCGAGGCGGTAGGCCGTGTTCGCCGTGGTGTCATCGCCGACGATGACGATGCGGGAGGGCGCGGGGGCGTCGCTTTCCGAATGCCAGCGGGCCGCGCGGTCGTGGCCGTCTTCCGTCCATCGAATCGTGGACATGGGGGTACTCCTGAAGAATCGAAAGTGCAGGGGTCAGCAGCACTTCGATGCGGAGTACGAGGACGGCTACCTCACGACGAGGCGATCACCAGGGCACGGCTCCCGCGTCGAAGCGCAGGAGCCCAGGTCTCCCAAGACCATGCCCATGTTCACAATCGTCCCTCTCGTCAGATACCCCATTGTCGCATGCCCGCTCCACACGCCGCCGTGCTTCCGCATCCCGCCGCCTGCTCCGAGCAACCTCCACGCTTCTCGCCTCTTTCTCAGTGAATGAACGTATCCTAAGTGCCGTAGTTGCTGATACGCTAGTTGAGCGAAGCGGCGGATTGAAGGTGGTCGAGATGCATGGCGGCGTGATCCCGTTCCGGGGCACCGGGGCCGATGCGCTGCGCTATGTCGAGTCCGACCGTTCACGCGCTGACGACTACTACCTGGGCGCGGAGACGACCGTTTCGCAGTTCGCGGCGCTGGACGGGGCGGGCGCGGTGACTGCTGAGCTGGCCCTTGACCCTGTGGCGTATGCGGGGTGGGTGGACTGGACGAACCCGCTCACGGGCGAGTCGATGGGCAAGCCGCGCCGGGCGGGGTTGGATCGGCAGGCCTCGCCCCGGTTCATGGAGATGGTCATCAACACGCCCAAGTCGCTGTCGATCGCCGCCGCGCTGCACCCGGAGGTCTCCGAAGCTCTCGACGCGGCCCAGCAGGACGCGCTCTCGGAGATTCGGCGCTGGCTCGCCCAGCACTCCGTGACCCGCGTGGGGTCGCTGGGGGCGCAGGAGGTCGTACCCATGGAGCAGATGCACGTCGTCGGGATCACGCACCGCACGAGTCGGGCGGGTGATCCGCACCGGCACATTCACATGCAGATCGGCACCCGCGTGTTCGCGGCGGGGAAGTGGCGTGGTCTGTTCACCGCTGCGCTGTTCCGGCAGCAAGGCGCGATCCGTGCCCTCGGTACTGCCGTGATTGCTGCCAGCCCGGAGCTTGCCGATGTGCTCGACCGGCACGGCCTGACCCTCGACCCCGCAACCGGCGAAGTCACCGAATTGCAGCCCTACAACGGCGTGATGAGCAAGCGTGGCGTACAGGTGCGCCGGAACCTCGACCGCCTCGAAGCCGCATGGAACGAAGCGCACCCCGGCGAGAGCATCGGGCCAGTCGTCGCCTCGCGCCTGCGAGCCGAGGCGTGGGCGTATGAGCGGCCCGCGAAGAAGCCCACCACTCTGGGCGACGAAGCCGCATGGGTGACAGAGCTACGCGAGGCCGGATACGCCCCCGACACCTGGCAGCGGCCCGAGCCTATCGCCTCGGTGTCGCTCGATGATCTGTCCGTGCAGGAGGTTGCATCGCGCACGCTGGATCGTTGCGCCGCTGCCGAGTCCGCATGGTCGGCCCACACTGTGACCGAGCACGCGACCCGGATCATGACCGAGCACGGCGTGCAAGCGACACCCGCCGAGATACGCGACTTCATCACGGCCGCGTCGCGGTTGGCGTTGGAGGACTGCTTCACGATCCTGCCACCAGACGCACCGGCGCTTGAGCATGTGGCGCATCTGACGAGTGTGCGCGTCATGCAGGCCGAAACCGAGCTCCGCGACCTCATCGCCGCACGAGTACCCGAGACTGAGCCGGCGGTGCCGAATGTGCAGGGGGTGGTGCAGGCCGCCTGCCTCGACGCGGACCAGGCCGGGGCCGCCGCAGCCCTTGCCTCCACCGACCCGCTGGTAATCGTGGAGGGTGCAGCGGGCAGCGGGAAGACGACGATGCTGGGTGTTGCTATCGAGGCCGCGGCCGATCAGGGCAGGGCGTCGCGGGTGGTGACGCCGACGAAGAAAGCCGCTGATGTTGCGCAACAAGAACTCGGCACCCCCACCGCGAGCGTTGCGGCACTCGTCCACGCCCACGGCTGGCGCTGGAACCGCGACGGCGTATGGACGCGCCTCGCACCCGGCGACACCGACTCCGAGACCGGGCGCCCCTATGCCGGAGTGCCGAAAGCCTCGCAGCTCGCACCAGGTGAGCGGGTGATCGTGGACGAGGCGGGGATGCTTGACCAAGACACCGCGCTCGCCCTGTTCGCCGTCGCTGCCGAGCACGGCGCGACCCTCGCGCTCGTCGGCGACCGGGCGCAACTCCCCGCAGTCGGCAGGGGCGGGGGGCTCGACATGGCCGCAACGATCCGGGGCCGCACCATCGACATGGCAGAAGTCCACCGCTTCACCGACCCCGCCTACGCGGAACTATCGGTGCGGTTGCGCGACCGGGCCGATCCCGGCGCGATCTTCGATCAGCTCACGGCACTCGGACTGATCCGGCTGCACACCGATGCCGATGGTCTGCGCGAGCACATTGCCCAGCGCAGGGAGGAGGGGGAGACGGTCACAGTCGCCACCAACGACGAGGCCGCCCGCCTGAACGAGCGCATCCGCGACCACCGCACCCACACCGCAGCCGTAGACGATCAGGTGACCGCCACGGGATCGGATGGGCTTCCCATCGGGCGCGGTGACCTGATCCAAACGCGGAAGAACGACACCGGCCTGGGTGTGGCGAACCGGCAACTGTGGATCGTGCAACACGTTGCAGACGATGGGGCGATATGGGCGGTTGAGGCACGCAACGACCGGAAGCGCGAGCACACCGTCCACCTGCCTGCCGCCTACGTCATCGAGCACGCTCACCTTGCCTATGCCTCGACCGCTTACGGGGTGCAGGGCGTCACCGCCAAGGGGTCGCACACGATCCTCAGCGACGCGATGAGCGGCGCCGCCGTGTACGTCGGTATGACCCGAGGCAAGCAGGAGAACCAGTTACACGTCATCGCCGAGAATACGGCCGATGCGCGGCAGCAGTTCATCGACGCCGTAGAGCGCGACCGCGCCGATCGAGGCCTGGCCGACGCCACCCAGCGCGCAGCAGAAGCGGTGCGGGGTCTGGTCGACGATGGCCCCGTCAAGCTCGTCAGCACCGAGATAGCTGCCCGCACCCAGCAGGCCGAACGAGCGGAACGACGAGCGGCACTGTGGCGGCGGGCCGCCGATGCGCTCACCGACCTGGACGCGCAGCAGCGCGACGAACGCGGCCACGCACGCCAGGCCAGGGACACCGCAACCCAGCAGCTCGAACGGGTGCGCGCCGAAGTCGCCGCCCCGCTCACCAAGCAGGCATCGGCGGCGTTGGCCGAATGGCAGGAGGCCGACACCGCACAGCAGATCGCGCGCGATTGTCTGGGCACGGTCGGCAGGTTCGGCAAGCGCCGCGCCACCAGAGAACACCGCACCGCGCAGACCCTTGCCCGCCACGCCGAGCAGCGGCTGACAAGGGCGTGGGGTGAGCCGCCCCGCTGGAACGAGGACAGCGCATCGTGGGTCGAGCGCGTCACCCGACCCCGGATCGACACCGATCCCCGCGTGACTGAAGCCGCCGGGCAGCAGGAGACAGCGGCGAAAGCCGTGCGCAAGACGTTGGAACCGGACGACCTGCCGCGCTTGCGCATCTACGCCCGCATCTTCGGCACCGACACAGTGGTGAAGAACCGCGCCGCGTACCTCGACGCCCGACCCCGCACCAACGCTGAGAACCAGGCCCGCACCGCGCAGCAGGCCCGCGCCGAAATCGAGGCACTACGCGCCCTCACCCTCGCTGAGGCCGTCGCGCGGATCAAGCAGATCCGCGCCAACGAGCAAGCACAGCGTGAGGCCGCCGACTTTGCTCTGAAAGAGCGCCGACGACAGGTCGATGTCCACCGTCACACACTTGACAGTGGCCCGCGCTCTGACGGCCCGTCCCTGGGCTGGTGACCGCACCTACAGCCAGGCAGTGGGCCCGGCCGTCGGCGGCACACGTCTACTCGGCGTGGGTGGATACGGGGCAAAGCCATGAGGGGACTGTCCAACCTTATGGCGATAGTCGAATCTCAAACGCTTCGATGGCGGCGCGCGCCTCCTGCGCGTCGGTGCCCTCAGCAATAGCCGCCAGGGCAGCTCTCCAGGCGGCGGCGAGCACTCGCCCGAGCACAGGAGAGTCAGTGGCCGAGCCGAGCACTTCAGCGAGGCGATCGCCGTCTGATCCGGCCGGAGGCGCTCCCAGAATGCGTAGGAATCGCTCGCCGACGGCGAAGTCGAACCCGACCAGGAGCGCCGCCCGCACGGCGGTCGCGTGATCCGCCCCGCTGGCCGCGGCAGCGCCTTCCATTCGATCCAGCAATCGGCGCTCTACATCGGCTCGGACGAACTCGTACAGCCCGAGCTTGCTGCCGAAGTGGTGATAGAGCGCGCCAGTAGTCACCTCGGCCGCTGCCGACAGTTCGCCGACTGTGACCTCATCAAAGGCGCGTGCTCCGAAGGCAGTCACCGCCGCGAGGACGAGTCGGCCCTTCGGGGACGACGACACCGGAACCCACTCGCGCATGGCACCATAATACTGTTACGCTATAAAGAAATCTTGTTATGACACCGAAAGGCCCGCCATGAAACTCGAGTTCCTGTTCATCCCGACCTCGGACCTCAACGCCTCGCTTGCGCTCTACCGCGACGGACTCGGTTTCACCGAGCTATGGCGCGAGGGTGACGCCACCGTCGCGCTGACCCTGCCCGGGAGTGAGGTGCAGGTTATGCTCGACGCGAACGACCCCCAGGCGCCCGCTGGCCCGATCTTCGTAGTCGAGAGCGTCACCGACTTCCACGCGAAGCGGCCTGAGGCGCTGAGCGTGATCGAGGAGCCCGCGGACATCCCAGGTGGTGCAATGGCTACCTATCAGGAGCCGGGCGGTGCCGTTCTCTACATCCTCGACCAGTCCACGGACGCCGAAGCAGGCTGAGCGACACCGTCCACCTCTGCCGCTGCGAACGCGAGTGATGTTGTGTACGAGTTAGGGTCCACAATTTCAGACGTCGTCGAACTCCAGACGGGGTTCGACTTTGTCGTTTCGTAGGGCTCGGCGAGCCTTGGGTACTCATGCTTGCAGTCATGGTGGGTGGCACGTCCAGAGGGCAGGTTCACCATTGGTCTCTCCGTCTCGACGGGATTGCTGAGGGTTGATGCTCACAGTGCTTCCGTGGCCGGAGTCGCAGCGTCGGAGTTCTCGCGTCTCGCATGGCGGCGTGCCGCCCACGTCACTGCGCCGGCGAGGGAGACCAGGAGCCCTGCTGCGATTGCTGCGATGGTTGACTGCCCAGCGCTGAAAGCTCTTTTGAACGCGCTCTCGCGGAACGCCGTCTCCAACTCCACACCGAGCCACACACACACGACAGCGGCCCGCACCAAGATGGGCGAACCTTGGGCCGGTGATCAGGACACCAGCAGCCGGGCAGTCGATCATTCACTGGTGGCCTGTGCTCTGAGCAGGGTGGTGTCAGTTCGGTGCGACTATCCTCAAAGGTATGGCGAAGTTCACCACCGTAGAGTTGTACTCATCCGACGCGGCAGCCTCGGCTGCGTTCATGGCAGAGGTGTTCCAGTACGAGAACACGTTCTACGGGGACTCTTATGTGGACGTTCATGCCGGAGACGGCTTCACCATAGCGTTCGAGACAACTTCCACAGAAGCAGCACCGCCGCCGTTGGCGATTTTCCAGGTTACAGACCTTGATGACGCGCTTTCATCCGTCATTGCCGCTGGTGGAATCGTCACCGTGGAACCGTTCGATTTCCCCGGTGGCCGACGCTTCCAGTTCCGTGAGCCAGGCGGAAACGAGCTATCGGTCTGGGTGTCGGTCGAGGCATGATCGACAGGATCGATAGATTTCTCGCGGATCTTGAGGAACAGGCAGATGGGCATTACGAAATTGTTGCTCAGCTCCGCGAGCTAGTCACAAGCGGGTTCCCCGACGCTGACGAACTTTTCAAATACGGTGGCCTGCACTACACCTTCGGCTCAGCACCCTTTGCCGGGATATACGCCTACAAGAACCATGTCTCCGTCGAGATCAACGGCGGCGCGTATATCGAGGATATTTACGGGCATCTTGAGGGCAGGGGCGGCAAGTCAGGCCGTAAGCACGTTCGCCTGAGCAGCGTCGCCGAGATTGGATCAAAGCACGTTGCGGACTATCTCACCCTCGCGCGGGAGACCTTCTAGGCATCCCGCCAAGCAGCGCCCACTCAGAAGATGTGGCGGAGGGGTGGTCACCGCGTCTTCGCCCACACGGTGCCCCGGTGAACCCCGAACTGGCGTGCCAGCGCGTTCACGCTCACACCCTGCGCGCGGGCTGTTCGCATAGCGCCCACTTCCTTGTCCGTGAGCCGTGTTCGAGGTCGTTTACTTGGTTCCGACGCCGCGCCGATCAACGGGTCATCGGCTCCGTTCTCGGAATCGGTGCGGATGCCTTGATTCCATGCGGAAACGAGCTTCTGAACCCGTGGTCGTCTGTTCCCGCAACGCTCCATTGCGTCCACCGTGTGATGTCTCAAGACATCGGAAACCCCTGAACCCCTGGTTTAGGGGTTTTCTGTTGTTCGGGGTTGGTATCGGCGGGTGGTGTCGAGGGTGAGTTGGCGGAGGATTTCGCCGGTGGTGGTGTGGATGATGGTGATGTTGAGGTCGTGGACCAGGGCGGTGATGGGTTGGCCGTTGTGGGCGCGGCCGAGGCCGATGTGGAAGAGCTGTCCTCGGTGGCGGAGGGTGATTTGCCGTTGTTGACTTGTCGGGGATGGGGTGTGGGTTCGGGTCGTGGGTTCGTTGGGGGTGGCTTTGGGTCGGGTGGTGTAGGCCGCGGCGGGGGTGCGCCGGCGATGCCGCGTGGGGCCGGTGGTGGTTGTACAGCTGCTGGAACTCGTTCAAGGGGTGTTGAGGTCGGTGATCGTGGCTGGTTGGTTCGGTTGGCTTTGGCCATTTCTTGAGTGTTTGCTGGAAGCGCCGACCTGCCGGGTTTGGGGGTGGTTGCCGCCGTTCTTTGGGTGATGCCCAGGGTGGCGAGTTCGTGTTCGAAGGCGTTGCGTCCTCCTCCGGACTTTCCGGGAGGCGTAGGGACGGTGTACACCATGCCGTTATCGGTCAATGTGCTTGCTGGACAACCGTGTTCGGCGATGGTGGTCCGGAATGTGGTTAGGACGGTTGTGCCGGTGACTCGCGTGTGGGCGCTGATGTGCAGCGCCATTCGGGAGTGATCATCGAGCCAGGTGATGATCTCGCTGTCGGTGCCGGTGCTTAGGGGGTAGTGGGTGAAGTCGGATTGCCAGCATTCGTTGGGTAGGTCGGCTTCGAAGCGGGTGTAGGAGGATCGAGGTCGTTTCCTGGGGTCGGCGATGACTTTGCTCGAACGCACCAGGGTGCGGTGTATTGAGGTTCGGGCGACCGTGATCCCGCAGCACGTAGGTGCCAGCTGATGGTCTCGGCCCCGGCGTCGAGGCCGGCTGCAGTGAGTCGGTCTCGCTCAGCCACGATGGCTTGTACGACCTGCTCGGGCAGGGCTGTGGGGCTGCGGTGTGGGCGGCGGGAGGCCGCCTCGAACGCTGCTCGCCTTGGGCGCGGTAGCGGGCCATGACCTTAGACACCCAGCTCTTGCTGACCCCGAACTGGCGGGCGGCCTGGCCTTGGGAGAGGCGTTGAACGGTGACGGCGGTGATGATCGCTTTACGGTTCGACACCCCCAAATACCACTCCGGTGGGGTTTCCGATGTCTTGGGACAGGGGTTTCCTATGTCCTGGAATCAGACACCCTTGGCTCCACCGAATGTGGTCGCAGTCACGCGAGATGTCAGTTGTGGTGGCTTCAGGGCGGCCGAAACCACCACAACTGACATCTCGCGGCAGGTTCGACGCTGAGCCGCAACAAGAGCCGACACGACGGGTTAGGAAGCTGGTGGGTCGTGGCGGGTGCGATACCAATAGCTGGCCATGGCGACCCAACGACAGGCCGACACCACCTCAGCAGGATCGGCGCCTCTCAACGGCATGGATTCTCGGTAAGAGGTCGGGTAAGGCGGTTCAGAGTCCACCGCTAATCCACCCCTCATCAAGCCCGTGAACGCGCACGCTTCCATGTGTACCTCCAGGGGGCGTTTCGGCTTTCTCTGACGGACAGCCGCAACGTGGTCGGGTCGAGGCATCACGGCATACACCTGTCGTTGTCGATGCTGTCCGTCAGAGCAGGACAGGACATCGCAACCAAGGAGGATCGTCATGGCAGCACCCAAGGGTCGCTGCACTCACAAGGAGGGCAAGACCATCAACTAGCTCGCTGCGCGGTCCTTGCCCGCTCGTGGTGCCACGGCATACCAGGTCTGGTGTGTGCCCGAGACCTCAGTGGCGCGCGAGGCCCGTATGCCGCGCGCAGCCGCCGTTAGTTGATCAAACCCCGCTGCCGCGCTGCACTCACGGCGTCGACGCGCTCATGGACACCCAGCTTGCGATAGATCGACCGGATGTGGGTGCGGACCGTCGACGGCGACAGGACGAGCTCCTGAGCGATGCGGGGTACCGGGTAAAAGGACGACAGGAACTGCAGAACCCGCAGCTCCGCCGAGCTCAAACCGTGCTCCGACTGCTCGCCAGGAGGGTGCTGCACCGAGTTGGGATGCTGGCGCTCCAGCTCTTCCAACTGAGCGATGAGGACCGGGAGCTCGCCGACAGCTGGCGCGAGTGCGCGCGCTTCTTGCACGCAGGTGTGGCCCAACGTGCGGGCCTCCAGGTCGAAGGCAACGCGCGCCAGCCCAAGGTAGGCGGTCATCTTCGCGTCAGGTCTGCCCGTGGTTTGGGGGATCTTGAGCATGCCTGCCCTGATGTGTGCGTGCGCCTTCTCACGGTCACCGCGTCGCAGTGATGTCGCCGCGAGGCCCACTGCAGCACAGTAGGTGTTGACGTGGTTATGCAGACCCCACTTGTCGAGCACGGCAGCGCACTTGTCGGTGTGCTCATCCGCCCGGTCTGGTCGCCCGACCTGTTCGCTGATGTACGCCAGGAGGGATAGGCGCCAGACGTCGTTGAGACCAAGATCGGGCTGTTGCGAGATGGCTCCCAGCAGCATCGTCTCCGCCTCTCGCCATGCCCCTGCCATCGCGAGCTTGTGACCGGCGACCGTGGCCCCGAGCGCATGCCAGATGGTGTCGGTCGCGGCTGCGGTCGCGATGGGTGTGCTGATCACGCCGCTCGCCAGCATCTCTTTGAAGAATTCGTCAAGATTGAACGGGGATTCGTCCATGCGCAGCGCCTCAGGGCCATTGACCCAGCGCCCATAAGCCTCGAGCCACGGCTCGGCCGCCTCGTTGTCGCCTTCGGTGCCAAGGATGCTGACCCACGTCAGCGCGAGCGACGGGTGACGACGCAGATCGCTCTCGGTGAAGAAGCTGAGCCATCTGCGGACCATATTGGTGCGGCCAGTGAGAATGACCAAGACAGACTTCGTATAGACGAACTCGGCCAGCACGTCCTGGTCACCGATCCGACGGACCATTTCGAAGGCCCGGTCAAGGTCCTTTTTGGAGATGTGGTATGCCGCGGCACGCAGCAGCAGGCTGCGTCCAGCCGGGGTGAGGCGCCGCCCTGGGTCCTTGAGGTGCTTGGCCAACAGGGGGTGCATCACCACCAGGTCTCCCGAGGGAGTGTGACGGGTCGTGACCATGGGAATGGGGTCAGTGCGGATCTGCCGGATCTGGCCGACCGTGTCGTCTGCGCTACGAGCGGCCGCCAGCAGGTCGGCTTCAACGGGGGTGAGCAGCGCCAGGTCATGAAGGAACTCCAGCCGCTGTGGGCTGAGCGCGCTGAGGACTTCTTCCTCGAGATAGTCGCCGAGGACCCACGGAGCGGCTTGCGAGTCGCCGACCCGACTCGACGAGGAGGAGCCATCGGGACCCAGTTCGCGTGTCGCTTCGTGCCGGAGGAGCGCGATGCGGACGCCAGCCGGCCAGCCCCCGGTCGAGTTGAAGATCTGCACCAGCGTCTGCTCGTCGACACCGAATCGACGTAACGCACTCAACTCAGCCAGGGTGAGCTCAAGGTGGGCAGCCGAAATCTCGACAAGGCGTCCTTCGAGCGCCGTCTTGCTCAAGCTGAGGTCAGGCAGCGAGCGCCCGACCATACCAAGGGTCACGTGGCGTGGGAGCACAGCCACCAAAGTGCTGAGTAGATCGACAACCTTGGGATTGCGCAGTTCCTGCACGTCATCGAACACCAACGCGAGATGCGCCCCACGGAGAGCGTGGACCAAGCGGGGCAGGAGCACGCGCGGCCAGTCCGGGTCTGGTTCGGAGGCCTCCGCGTGCATGTCCTCCACGTCGGGAAGATGGGGCGCCAGGGTCTCGACAAGGTGAAGCCCGAACGTCGCCGGTGAGTCGTGGATCGAGGCAAGCGGGCACACCGCGAGACGGACGTGGCTTGCGGCTCCCCAAGCCTCGACGAGAGTCGACTTTCCATAGCCAGCCGGCGCAATGATGGTGACGACCCGACGTCCCGGGGTCGCCGCGAGACGCTCAACGAGTGCAGTGCGCGCGATGACTCGAAGATCCTGCCTGGCCACGTCAGTCCTACGCTTTCGTCAGCCAGGCCCCTGGTGAAACGCCCCCCGACAGGGCTGGGGAGGACTGGATGGGTTGTCTCGCGAGAGTCGCGGTGGGTGCGACCCCGCCGCCATCGTTCGGATTATCATCCAATCTTGAGTAGAGCGCACGATTCAAGGCCCAAACGCGTGTTTCCCGTGCCCTGAGATTTAGATCATCAGGGGCGGGTGAACTCACGGAGTCGGCGGGTGAACTCTAGGAATTACCCGCGCTAGCTACGCGCCATAAACTGGATCAACTCTGGACGTGACAGTCAGCACGTGCAATGGCAAAGTCACGCTTGGACTCCTGAGGGAGCCTTCCTTGTCAGGTGAGACCGCACCTTTCTTGACGAGGCGGCGGGCACAGCTACTCCACAGCTGCCCGCCCTGTGGCCGTGCGCCCGACGCCCCCTCACAGTCGGGCGCACGGCCCTCCGTCCGGCCAGCTGATGGAACGCCCCTGCGCCTCGCTTACTCACGTGATCGTCGCGATGCCCTCGCCTCCCCGCAGGGCTCCTGAGAAATGCCCAACTCGACCGGCATCCTTGAGCGGTGTCCGCACCGGGGGCGCTGGCCAGTGAGGTGGTAGATCTCGGGGGTGATGAGCCGGTCTCATCTCCGGTGACGTGCGACTCCGGTATGCCGTTTAGTCCTGGGTGAGAGTCACCTCGCTCGTGCCCGAACCGGGTTAGCGGGGGTGGCCGTTTCCGAGAGGCCGAGCGAGCCGACGTCGGCATACCCATCGGGAGTGCAGTCAGCGCGAGACCGCGCAGAGCCGTCCGAGCCGGGTCCCTGATCCCGCCACCCTGAGTCTGCTCCTTGCCCACGAGCGACGGATTCACGCACCGGGGCTTCTTGGTGCTGCGGTTTCCGCGTCTCGAGGAGGACATCACCCACTTAACCATAGTTAACGGCCCTTGTTAACCGTGATCAATCATCCGCGTGACTTCTTTAAGTGAATGCTGCACTGTGGACCACCAGGGCAGTCTCACGGGGGGATCCGCGGCGCTGCTCAAGCTCAACAATCACCGTTGCCAGGCATGCCCAGGCGATGGCGATGGCGTCTGCCCTGCGACGTGTCGTCGTGGGGAAATCGACTGAGGAGTCGCTGAAGATGGATCGTTGGATAGTTGCGGTCGGCAGCCGTGGTCAAGCGGAGACGATGACCCGCGCGGCGCGCCGCGGGGCGGTCGCGGCCCGTGCGAGGTTGCGCCGGGTGATCGCTGTCGTCGTCGTGTTGGCGTTGGGCGTGGTTGGCCTCGCCGTCGCACCACTGGCCAACGCTGCCGGGGGGGGCCACGATCACCAAGACGGTTGAAGACGAACAGGCGTCTTACGCTGTCGGCGAGCAGGTGACTTACAGGCTCAATGTGCAATGCAGCGCCCTAGAGACCGGGTGCGGGATCACGACGGTCACCGATGTGCTCGACAGCAACCTCACGATCACCGCTGCCGGCGTGACCTTGCCCACCGGTGTGATCACCGGTGAGCTGCCCGCGATGACCAAGGCGGTCAGTGGTCAAACGGTGACAGTCACCCTCGGCAACGCGGCGCGGGCCTTCCAGGGCGGCACCACGCTCGACATCATCCTCGTCGCGACCGTCACTGGCTACCCGTTGACGCCTGAGGCCGGGGTGATCCCCAACCAGGCGAAACTCACCTCGACGGCCACGCCGGATCACGCCTCCAATATCGTCAAGATCAAGGTCACCCCTCCGGCCAAGGACTGGTCACTGGTCAAGTGGGCCAACGTCAGCACGACGGCCGGTGGCGAAGTGGTGACCTACGAAATCCGGTGGGCCCGTCCGACGCGCACCGGCGGCCTCGACATCCGCAGTGCCACTTTCACCGACGCGCTCGACCCCCGGGTGGAATACATCTCGTCAGTTATCCACTACGGCAGCCCCACCTCGACGACGGTCTACGACCCCGCCACGCACACGGTGACCGTGGCCAACACCGGCCCGATGGATGCGCAGAATCCGACCTCCTGTGACGGCGTGCAGTGCTACTCGTTCACGAACGTGGCGATCACGGTGCGCTTCCCTCCGAACGCCAAGGACGGCAGGACCTACCCCGCGGGCACGATCATCCCCAACACGGCCAAGTCCACCGTTGTCTACGAGGACGGCACAACGGGCACTCTCGAGGACACGGTTCACGTCTCGCTCGAGGCAGTCACGCGCGCAATCTACGGCTACAAGAACACCGGCTATGCCACCAATAGCATCCCGCCGGGTGGCGCACTCACGTGGAACATCTATGCGATCAATAACGGCAACGCCACTCAGACCGACTTCACGGTGATCGACAAACTGCCCACGGACCCCACCGGCGCGGTGCCGATCGACAACCTTGAGGTTTTGCGCAGCAACTGGCAGTACTACCCGCTCGCCCCCAACCGTGGTCTCGTTACGGTCGACTTCGGCACGGACGGCGTGAACTTCAGTCAGCCGACCGTCATCGATGCGTCCACCCTCGAGAACATAAAGATTCCAGTGCCGGATGGCATGACCTACATCCGCTTCCGCGTGGCGTCTTTCCTTCCCGGCCAGATCTTCCAGATGTACATCACCGGGACGGTGCCCACCACCGCTTCCCTCGATGACTCCCTGAAGAACTGTGCGACCTACTCGGCAACGGGCGTGACGACGTTTGAGAGCTGCTCCACGATTACGGTCGACCCGCTGACGACGACGATGCTCCCGAGGAAGTACGCGGTCTACCCTGCCGGCAAGACCGCCTTCCAGCCGGGCGAAACCTTCGAGTGGGTCTTCGGTTTCAGCACGCGTGGCCCCCTCCCGATCAAGACGGCGACCATCTCTGACTTGATCCCGCCGGAGTTCGAGTTCCTCGGCGTGAACTGCTTCAGCAAGTCAAACAGCTACCTCGACCTCAACCGGGCCACTTGCGGTGCGGGCTCCCTACCCATCCCCGCATACACGGCCGTTCCGCAGTACGACGCGGCTGGCACCTTCTTGGGCACCTTGGTGACTTTCAAGGATTGGGTCCTGCCCTTCCAGGACGAGCAGTTCGGTCTGGGCTACTTCTTCAAGATGGACGTGAAGGTGCGGCCCGGCACCTCCATCAAGAGCTACACCAACGAGGTCTTGGTCTCCACGAACGACGCCAACGTCGCCTGTGAGAGCGGGTACGGCTCGTTCTCGCGTCCGGACGGCACCGACATCGACGGCGACCGCAACACGACCGAAACGACCTGTGGTTACCCGTCAAAGGTGCTCGTCGTCGAGGCTGCCGTCATCAACTTGACCAAGTGGGATAAGGGCACCAAGGGCAATGTCTTCGAGTCGACCGGCACGACGACCAGCGCGCCCACCGATCAAGAAACGGAATGTCCTGACTGGGACGGCTACACCCGCTACCCGTGCGTGGCCATCACCGACCCGGGCAGCGACTTCGACTACCGCCTCCGCCTGCAGAACGCCGGTAACGTCGAGATGACCAACTACGTCGTCTACGACATCCTGCCCGTCGTCGGTGACACCGGTGTCGGCCAGTTGCTCAGCGGTGAGCAGCGCAAGACCGAATGGTCTCCGGTCCTCACGGGGCCGATCACGCTCAACGCGAATTTGTCGGCGACGAATCCCTCGGGCTACCTCGTTGAATACAACCTCACGAGCAACCCATGCCGCCCAGAGCTCAACAAGGATCTGGCCACCGCCGACCAGCCCTGGCAGGGCGGCGCGTGCGATGACACGTGGTACACCGCCGGCCAGATCAATGACTGGAAGACGGTTAAGTCGTTCCGGATTACCATGTTCCAGCCGGACACGTCGACCTCGCCGACGACCTACCCGCTCTGGCACCCGGGCGACACCTATGTCTACGACGTGCCGATGAAGGCGCCGCTGTCCGCGCAGACGTCGACGCTCGACCCGCTCGACCTCTCGGTCGCGTGGAACTCGGCAGCTCACCGCGTCTACCGCACCATGACGGGCGCTGAACCCACATGGGAGCAGCCCAGCGAGCCGCGCAAGGTCGGCGTCATCGTGCCCTTTGCCCCGCCGGTCGCCGTCTCCGTCGGTGACTACGTGTGGATGGACAACAACGGCAATGGTCTCCAAGACGAGGGTGACACTCCCGTCGAAAAGGTGCCAGTGACCTTGTATGCCGTGAACGACGACGGGACCAAGGGTGCGTGGCAGGCGTCCACCGTGACCAACGGCAACGGTTACTACTCATTCGTGAACCTGACCCCGGACACGGACTACATCATCGAGTTCACCAAGCCGGCTGGGTTGTCATTCACGACTCAGAACGCCGACAACGTCACTGACAACTCGCGCGACAAGGACCTGAACGACTCAGATGCCGACCGGGCGACGGGTCAGGTGAAGTTCACCTCCGGTCCTGCCGGCAAGAACCTTCCGGGTGGGCCGACGATGGCCAACGCGGTGACGGATAACCCCGGTATCGACGCCGGCTTCGTCAGCCCACGGATGAACCTCCAGTTGAAGAAGTCTGGCGGGACCTGGACGGGACTGTTGCTGCCTGGCACCGAGGTGACGTGGACGTTGACCCCGAACAACGAAGGGTCGACGACAGCAGAGAAGTACTGGTCAGTGACCGATATCCTGCCTGCAGGCATGGAGTTGGTGTCGATGACTGGGCCCGACTACACCTGTGACACGGCTGCGACTGCGGCTGGCACCGTCACCTGTGTCTCCAACGTCTCACTGGCTGCTGGCGCGACTGGCAAGCCGATCACCGTGGTGACCAAGGTGGCCGCGGGTTGGACGGGTTCCTCGTTCCGCAACGTCGCATACGTCGACAAGGCCACGACGGACCAGCCTGAGACCAACCCCCTGGTCACGCCGACGCGGGACACCGACACCACGAAGAGCCCCACGGACAACGACGCTGAGGCCAGCATTAACGTCGTCTCCGTCGGTGACTACGTGTGGTGGGACACCAACCGGGATGGTCTTCAGACTGCCGGCGAGGCCGCTATCAAGGACGTTGCAGTCACCTTGTATGCCGCGGACGGCACGGTGATCGCGACGACCAAGACGGATGAGACCGGGCACTACGCCTTCACCGGACTCAAGCCCGGCACGGCATACGAGATCGGTTTCGACAAGTCGAGCCAGGCGGGTGCGTCCTACACCAAGCCGAACGCCGGTGGCGTCACGACCAACTCCAAGACCGGTGACCTCACCGACTCGGATGCGGTGCCGGCCGACGCGACGACCAATATCGCGAAGGTGTCGTTTACCTCGGAGGCGACCGGCTCCAACTCGTCTGCAGCCGGCCAGGCCGACAACCCGGGCATCGACGCGGGCTTGGTGAAGTTCAACCTCGTGCTGGAGAAGACACTGTCCACGCCTGGGCCGTTCTTCCCCGGCAAGAGCGTGACCTTCTCGCTGACGGCGAAGAACGAGGGGCCGACGGATGCGTTGGCTGGGTGGTCGGTGACGGACATCCTGCCGACTGGCCTGACTGCGACCGCGATCACGCCCCCGACCGTCAACGGCAGCCCAATGGCCTCTTGTGACTTGGCTACGTTGACCTGCACCTACCCGTCGGTCTTGGCTGCGGGGGCAACGGGTCTGCCGATGACGGTGACCGCGACGATCGACTCAACCTTCTCGGGTAGCGCAATCAACGTCGCCTATGTCGCCCCATCGAGCAAGGATGTGCCCGAGACCAACCCGTTGGTCAAGCCAGTCAAGGACCAGGACATCTCCAACCCGCTCACCCCGACCGACAACGACGCGATGGCGCCGCTGACGGTGCCGAAGGTGTCGATCGGTGACTACGTCTGGTGGGACACCAACCGTGACGGCAAGCAAGGCGACCCCGCTGTCGAGAAGCCGGTCAAGGACGGATTCGTCGTCAAGCTGTACGACGCCAACGGGGCCTACCTGCGGGAGACGACAACGAGCGGCGGGTACTACGCGTTCAAGGACCTCACGCCCAACACGCAGTACACGGTGGAGTTCGTGAGATCTGCGGCGAGCGACACAGCGAACGCGTCGTTCACGACCCCCAACGCAGGGTCGCCGTCCGACACTTCCAATAGCCCCACGAGCGACCTCACGGACTCCGACGCTCACCTGGTCACGGGCAAGGTCACGTTGACGACCCCGAACACGGGCCGCAACCTGACCGATCCCAACCAGGCCGACAACCACGGCATCGACGCAGGCCTGGTCTCGATCAACCTGCAGGTCGCCAAGTCCGGTGGCACATGGAAGGGCGTGCTCGTTCCGGGTACCGAGGTGACCTGGACGGTGACGCCCACTAACGCAGGCCCAAGCGACGCGTTGGGTGGGTGGACCGTGACCGACCGCGTGCCGACCGGCATGAGCATCGTGTCGATGGGTGGCATGGGATACACGTGTGACATCACGACGACCCCGACGGACCCGGTGTGTACGTCAGCTGATGGTTTGGCTGTCGGCGCGTCTGGTGCCCCAATCACTGTGGTGACGAAGGTCAACGCGGGCTGGACTGGGTCGGCGTTCACCAACGTGGCTTACGTTTCGCCCTCGTCGAAGGATGTGCCCGAGACGAACGTTCTCGTGGTGCCTGAGCGCGACAAGGACGTCACCAACCCGGCGACGCCCACCGACAACGACGCTTCGGTCACGATCCACGTCGTCTCGGTCGGTGACTACGTGTGGTACGACCGCAACCGCGACGGCCAGCAGGGTGACCCCACGGTGGAGCCGGTGGTCGAAGACGGCATGATCGTCAGGCTGCTCAACGCCGACGGCACCCCCGTGAAGAACGCCGCTGACGTGCCGGTGACCACGACGACGTCTGGTGGGTACTACGCCTTCACCGGATTGCTGCCGTCGACGGCATACGTGGTGGAGTTTGTGAAGCCTGCGAACACGGTCTTCACGACCGCGTTCCAGGGTGACCAGGCGACTGACTCGAACGCTGACGTTGTCACCGGCCGCGCGCCGGTGACCACGAAGGACTCCGGGAACAACTCCGGCGAGCCGCGCCAGGCTGACACCCCGACTATTGACGCGGGCCTGGTCGAGCTGGTCTCGATTGGTGACTACGTCTGGTGGGACATCAACCGTGATGGTTTGCAGGGTGACCCCGCGGTGGAGAAGCCGGTCGAGAAGGTTGTCGTTAACCTGCTCGACGCAAATGGCAACCCGGCGGTCCTGCCTGGTGGTGCCAAGGTGACGACGGTGACGGATGCGAACGGGTTCTACTCGTTCAACAACCTGATCGCCGGTGTCACGTATCAGGTCGAGTTCGTGAAGCCCGCGGACACGATCTTCACCACTCAGGACGTCACGGGTGTCACGAGCAATGACAAGGTGGCTGACGCTGCCGATTCGGATGCTCACGTGTTCTCCGGGCGGGTGACTGTCGTGGCGCCTGCCACGGGTGACAACAAGCTGGACGCGCCGGATAACCCGTCGATCGACGCGGGCCTGATCGAGTTGGTCTCGATTGGTGACGTCGTGTGGTGGGACATCAACCGTGATGGTCTGCAGGGTGACCCCGCGGTGGAGAAGCCGGTCGCCGGTGTTGTCGTGAACCTGCTCGACGCTAATGGCAACCCGGCGGTCCTGCCTGGTGGTGCCAAGGTGACGACGGTGACGGATGCGAACGGGTTCTACTCGTTCAACAACCTCATCGCCGGTGTCGCCTACCAGGTCCAGTTCGTGAAGCCCGACCAGACCGTGTTCACTACGGCGAACGTCACTGGCATCACGGACAACACGGTGGCCAACGACAGCAAAGACTCGGACGCCAATGTCGCGAATGGCACGGCCCCGTTCATTGCACCGGCCACGGGCACTAACTCGCTGGTCAACCCGGACAACCCGACGCTCGACGCTGGTCTGATCGAGCTGGTCTCCGTCGGCGACTACGTGTGGATGGACAACAACCGTGACGGTCAGCAGTCTGCTGGTGAGCCGGCGGTCGAAGGAGTCACTGTCAAGATCTTCGATGACAAGGGCAC
Organism: Actinomycetales bacterium; assembly: GCA_016715285.1. GTDB lineage: Bacteria > Actinomycetota > Actinomycetes > Actinomycetales > Dermatophilaceae > Phosphoribacter > Phosphoribacter thorii. Next base: position 226,769 of record JADKAO010000006.1, read on the forward strand.
CCTGTGGGACACCACCGTCACCAACGACAAGGGGTTCTACTCCTTCACCGACCTGCTCGCGGGTGCGACCTACACCATCGAGTTCGTCAAGCCGGACGGGACGACGTTCACGACACCTATGGCGGGGACCAACCCGGCGATCGACTCCAACGCGCCGGCAGATGGTCGCTACCAGTTCTCGGCACCGGCAACGGGCAACAACTCGGCGCTCACGCCGGATGACCCGACGATCGACGCCGGTCTGGTGAAGTTCAACCTCACCCTGACCAAGGAACGCATCTCGCACGAGACCGTCTTCCCAGGCGACACGGTGACGTTCAAGCTGACGCCGCACAATGACGGCCCCAGCGCGGCGCTCCCCGGGTGGTCTGTCACCGACGTCATGCCTGCTGGTCTGACCTTGGTGGCGATGTGGGGCGACAACTACCGCTGCTCCGACGACACGTGTGTCTCCTTCGACATGCTGGCGCCGCGCAGTGATGGTGCTCCCGTCTTCGTGAAGGCGAAGGTCGACGCTGGGTTCACCGGCAAGGCCAAGAACGTCGCCTACGTTGCGCCGTCACGGAAGGATGTGCCCGAGACGAACCCGCTCGGTCCCATCCCGACGACGGACACGAACACCAAGAAATCCCCGACCGACAACGATGACGAAGCCTGGGTGACCGTTGAGGCCGTGCCTCTTCCGCAGACTGGCTCGGACATCACACCGGTCATATGGCTTGCGAGTCTCTTGGTGCTGGCTGGCGCCGGTGCCGTGATGATCGCGAGGCCTCGCCGCAGGACGCACGGGGGCATCCGCGGCTGAGGATGTGGTGTTGGCTAGGAGCTACCCCCAACCCTAGCTAGCACCGAACCAATAGAGTGGTGCGCCCGATCCTGCCCAAGGTCGGGCGCACCACTGCGTGTTCGGGGTGTGCGTCCCGTGCCCTGCGGATTGCGTCGTACGACGACCCGTGCACCATCAGAGGCCGTATGCCGTGGCCGCGTCAGGTCCGATCAGCGCCCCCGCAAGGAAGACAAAGAGGTATGCCGTCCCCCAAGTGGGGGACGGCATACCTCCTTATCTATATGTCGTCTGCGCCGTCAGTCGACGGAGTCGCTGGGCGCTGCCGCGCTGGCGGCCTCCTTGCGGACCCGGCTCGCGATCCGGCTCATCCCGACCGGGGTGACGCCGAGGTAGGACGCAATGTCCTTCTGCGACACGACACCAATGAGGTCCGGGTAGTCGTCGAGGAATCGGCGATAGCGAAGCTCTGGCGTCATGGTGAGCAATTCACGCTCGCGCCGCTCTTTGACGAGAGCATGAAGAGTAATGGCGCTGAACATCCCGACAGCCCAGGCAGGGTGTCGTTGCATGAGCTGCTCCATGATCCTGAAGTCCAGGCGCTCGAGTTCGCAGTAGTCGATCGCGCTTGCTCGGCTTGCGGTGAGGCCGAGGTTGCCAGCGGCACGCATCTTGACGATGCCCGCCGGGAGTTCCGCGATCCGCCGCACCCCGACCGGACTGAGAGCAGAAATGCTCGCGAGGACATCGGGTGGCTGACAAAAGGCAAGCAGAGCATCGCGATCGTTGTGGTCTTGGAAGCTGACCCGCAATGTGCCTCGGCGAATGACGTAAATAAAGGGGTGATGCACGCCGACATCGAACAGAGTCTCACCAGGCCGAAGTCGCACCAGTCGAATCGTGCGAGCAAACGAATCCCATTCGGGCAGAGTCCCGCCGGCGAACAGCTCCATGAAGTGGCGCGAAACCGACGTCGCCGGAACCCCATTGCCGTCACCCGCCGGTGCTCGGACGGCATTGACTATCTCGGCGGGCAACCCGTCGAAAGTGCGCATCAGCTTTCTTCCCCGATCTGCAGTCTGCACCGTGCAATGTTGCGTCGTCCCCACCCAAGACGCGAGCTGAGCCATACGTGCTGTGGCCGGGTCTATTTCTCAACCCGAGTTAACGCAAGTTAACCCAAGTGAATGACCATTGGCCGTGGCTCTGCAATCCTCGACAATAGGGCCAACGTGATCCCATTCGTGCCGCTTTGTGGGGTCACGTCCTCGCCCCACGCGGATTCATCAAGAGTTGATGAGGCCGATCTGCGCAGAGTGACAGACTGTGTCCGTGGACCTCACTGTTCGCGAAGCCCTCGACGCTGCCATTGCTCTGGCTCGAACAGCTCGGCGCGTCACGATCCTCACCGGAGCTGGGATGTCCGCCGAATCCGGTGTGCCGACCTTCCGCGATGCGCAGACCGGTCTCTGGGAGCACTTCGACCCCACCGAGCTCGCTACTCCCCGTGCCTGGGCACGCGACAAGGCGCTGTGCAATGCGTGGTACCTCTGGCGCGTCCATCTCGTGCGCTCGGTTGCCCCCAACGCGGGTCACGAGGCTATCGCCCGCTGGGCCACCGTGCCCGGCCGCGACGTCCGCATCGTGACTCAAAACATCGACGATCTCCACGAGCGCGCCGGGTCGACGGTCCTCGCCCACCTCCATGGCAGCCTCTTCGCCTGGCGTTGTGATATCTGCCATCACCCCGCGCCCACGCCGCACGCCCCCGCGACGCCGCACGAGCGGCTCGCCCCAGATCGGTGTAAGCGCTGCGCGCATGGTGACATCCGCCCGGGGGTGGTCTGGTTCGAGGAGCCTCTGCCCGAGGCGGAGTTCGACGCCGCGATCGAAGTATGCCGTGAGGCCGACCTCGTCGTCGTGGTCGGCACCTCCGGCATCGTCCAGCCAGCGGCGACCTTGCCGCACTTGGCCGGGGCGCGCGGCATACCTGTCATCGAAATCGACCCCCACGAAACGCTCTTTACGGAGTTCGCGACCGTCTCGATCAGAGCGACCGCCGCCGGTGCATTGCCGGCGCTTGTCGATGCGCTCGTGGCTACCGCGGGGTAACCTCCGTCGAGAGGGTGTGCCACCGGAACCGCGACAGGGGTGGGAAGTATGACTCGCAGAGCTGTTGGGGATGAGTCAGATGCGTTCGCCCAGGCACTTCGTCGCGCCATCGAAGCGCGCGACCTGCCGCTGGGGCGCATTCAGCGACACGTCCAGCGGCGGGGTCTGAGCATCGGTCGCAGCACCCTGAGTTACTGGCAGAACGGACTTCGGTCGCCGAGTGGCTTGAGATCGTTCCAGGCTGTCGAGGTGCTCGAAGAGGTCCTCAACGTCCCGAGTGGCACGTTGACCTCTCTGCTGGTCGACCCAAGGGCCCCAGGGCCGGCGCCGGACGAGGATTTCGATGCCTTCAAGGCAGTGCTGCAGCGACTCGACGCTGTCGGCCTGCTCGCAAAGTTCAGGATGCGCACTGGATTTGCGCGACTCCACGTGAGCGAGTCAGGCGCTGTGACATCGATCGAAATCGACATCGTGGCTCGCGCTCGGAGCGAGGCCGATCGTTACGTCGTGATCGTCGGAACTGAGGTGGGTGGCGATGGCTCATTGCTGACACCGTCCCTCCTCACCGGAGGCCGCATCGTGCGGACCGCGATTGAGGCGGAGCAGTTAGGGATCGAGATCCTGTTGGAAACGCCTGTGCGGCAAGGAGACTTCATCCACTTGCGGTATCGCGTCGGCGACGCCAACAACACTCCGTCACGGAGCTTTCTCAAGTTCTCGCCGCGCGCAGGGAGCTTGAGTGGGCTGGAGATCGACTTCAGCCCGGAGCGTCCACCGGTCGCCGTCGAGCAGTTCGAGCGCGCCAGCCTCGGAGGGCCGGACTTGGCGGTTAAGGAACTGCGGATGGGCTCCGGCCACCGGATTTCGGTGATTCGGGAGGTCCCCCGCCGGGGACTCTATGGTGTGCGGTGGACCTACGCTGACACGCCCGACACGGACCGCATCATCCTCTAACTCGGCTGGGGCACAACACATTTCAGGTATGCGGTGGCCCCCCCAACCAGCGGTCTGAGCCGGAGCGCGAGGGTGACTTTGCCCGGCATACCCGCGTGCTCGTCATTACCACCCCGCAACTCGTGGGAGGCTGTAATCCCGGAACGACTTCATTCGTGATGGGAAGGGATCTACCCCCATGGCCGCATTCGGCTGGAAGCTCAAAGGCGACGGACATCGACTAGCCCCGGGGGAGGTTGTTGCTCCCGACGAGCGCTTGTCGTGGGGCAAGACGGTCGGGCTCGGCGCGCAACACGTGGTCGCGATGTTTGGGGCGACCTTTGTCTTCCCGATCCTCATGGGCTTGAGCGCCCAACTCGCGATCATGATGAGCGGTATCGCGACGATCATCTTCCTGCTCATGGTGAGCGGGCGCGTCCCGTCGTATCTCGGCACCTCGGCATCGTTCGTCGGTGTTGCCGCCGCGATCCGGGCGCAACCCGGCGCTGACTCGCGCACGGTCACCGGCGCCATCCTCATCGGTGGGCTCGTGCTGGCACTGGTCGGTGTCGCGATCCACTTCCTCGGGTCGAGCGTCATCCACAAGATCCTCCCGCCAGTGGTGACGGGTGCGGTCGTCATGCTCATCGGCTTCAATCTCGCGCCGGTGGTCGCCAACGTCTATTGGCCCCAGGACCAGTGGATCGCCTTGATCGTCATGACGTTTGCGATCATGTGCGCAGTGGCGCTGCGGGGGTTCCTTGGGCGGATCTCGATCTTCCTGTCGCTGGTGTTCGGCTATGTCCTGTCGTGGGTGTTCGACCGCGGCTTCGGGCAGATCACGTCGTTCGACCCCGGCGCCGGCAAGCTGACGACCCACTGGCGGGTCAACCTCGAGGGCGTCGCGAACTCATCGTGGTTTGGCTTCCCCCAGGCGACGACGGTTGCTGACGGCAAGGAGATCGTGGGCATGCACGCCCCGACCTTCTCGCTCGCGGCCGTGCTCGTCGTGCTGCCCGCGATCATCGCGCTCATCGCTGAGAACACCGGTCACGTCAAGGCGGTTGCCGAGATGACCGGCGCCAACCTCGACGACGTCATGGGACGCGCGATCGCTGCTGACGGTGTCGCCACCATGGTCGCCACCTCCGTCGGCGGTTCACCCACGACGACGTATGCCGAGAACATCGGCGTGATGGCGGCCTCGCGCGTGTATTCGACTGCGGCGTACTACGTCGCGGCACTCATCGCGATCGTCTTTGGTCTGTCGCCGAAGTTCGGAGCGCTCGTAGCGGCGACTCCCGGCGGCGTGCTCGGCGGGATCACCGTCGTGCTCTACGGCATGATCGGCCTGCTCGGCGCCAAGATCTGGAAAGAAAACAACGTCGACTTCGCCAACCCGATCAACCTCGTCCCCGTTGCGGCCGGCATCATCCTCGGCATCGGCAACTCATCGCTCAAGATCTCCGACACCTTTGAACTCGCGGGCATCGCGTTGGGCACGATCGTGACGATCGCGGCATACCACCTCGCGCGGGCAACCGCTCCGGCAGCGCTGCGCGCGGAGGCCGACGGCGCGGTCCTGACTGTGGGACGCGAAGGGATCGATCGAGTCTGAGTTTGTTACTGCTGCAGGCAAATTGCGACAGTTAGCGCGGTGGGATCGAATACGTGAGGGAGGCGTCGGCGACGAGTTCCTCGCTGTCATGGTCGCCATCGGCGCTGTCGGCAGCGCTGTCATCAGCGCCGCCTTTGGCGCTGCCTTCGGCATGGATGCGGACGTGGCCGACCGCTAGCCGTGACCCGAGCTTGAGCAACTCGCCCTCGGCGACGAGGTCGCCGGGCGGAGGTTTGCGCAGGAAGTTCATGCCGACGCTTGTGGTCACGGCCAGGGCGACGGGGCCGATCTGGGCCAGGACGAGGAGATAGATCGCGACGTCGGCAAGAGTGAACATCGTCGGACCCGAGATGGTGCCGCCCGGGCGTAGGGTCGACTCGTGGGCGGGCAGTCGCAGCCGGATCCGTTGCTCATCGACGTGCTCGACCCGCAGGTCCAGGGCCCCGACCTCGGGGAACTCACGCGCCAAGAAGGCCTGCAAGTCAGCCGCGCTCATCACCGTCATGGTCGGGATCGTACGAGTGCTGTTGCGGGCGGCATACCGGTTTGGGCTGAAGTGGGTGTGGGAGTGGTCCACAGCACGTGCCCTAGTGCTTGACGCCTCACCTCAAGGGAATACAGTGTGACTCGCTCCTCCGCGCACCCCTCCGCGCACCCGCACCCGGGGGAGCGCTGCTGTGTCCTCAGCGCTCTCGTCTCCTGACGAGTCGCCACACGCTTCACACCTCGGGGGTATGCCGTGCTGAAGGCTGTGAGACATCCCGGCCGCATCGTGCCGGTGTTGTTCTCCCTCTTCTTGACTCTCGGCACGATCCTGCTGTGCCTGCCGATCTCTCGGACCGCCGACGAGCCGCCGAATGTCTTGGCTGCGGCGTTTACCGCGGTCTCGGCGTCGTGTGTGACGGGCTTGGCGGTCGTCGACACGGCGACCTATTGGACGAGCTTTGGGCAGTTCGTCATCATGCTGCTCATCCAAGTCGGTGGCTTTGGCATTATGACGATGGCGACTTTGCTCGCCATCCTCGTCGGTGGCCGCGTGGGTCTGAGTCAGAAGCTCGTCGCGCAGAGTGAGTCGCACGCCTCGTCGATGGGCAATGTCAAAGCGATTTTGCGCACCATCGGCGTGACCGTTGTGATCACTGAGGCGTTCGTCGCGCTCGTGCTGGCGGCCCGGTTCTACTTCGGCTATGGCCACTCGGTGGGGTCGGCGCTGTGGCAGGGGCTCTTCCACTCGATCTCGGCGTTCAACAACGCGGGGTTTGCGCTCTATAGCGACAACCTCATGGGGTTCAACCAGGACATCATGATCATCGGGCCGATCTGCGCGGCGATCGTCGCGGGTGGTTTGGGCTTCCCGGTGTTCTACGAGTTGAAGCGCCGCTGGCGGGTGCCGGACAAGTGGACCGTGCACGCCAGGGTGACGATCTTGGGGTACTTCTCCCTGCTGCTGATCGGATGCGTTGGGTTTGCGGCCTTCGAGTGGAACAACGAGGGCACCATCGGGCCGATGTCGTTGTGGGGCAAGTTCGTCAACTCACTCATCGGTGGCATCACCCCGAGGACTGCCGGCTTTAACGCGATCGACTACGGCAAGGCCAGCCACGAGACGCTGGCGCTGGACGACGCCCTCATGTTCATCGGTGGTGGCAGCGCAGGTACGGCCGGTGGTATCAAGGTCGGCACCTTTGTGTTGCTCGCCTTTGTCATCTGGAGCGAGATCCGCGGTGAGCGCGACGTCAGGGTGGGCAACCGCCAGATCCCACGTGATCTGCTGCGCCAGGCCGTCACGGTGGTGCTCCTTGCCATCGGCGTCGTCGCCATCGGCACCATGATCCTGCTCATCGTCAGTGACTACTCGCTCGACGTGATCGTCTTCGAAGCGATCTCTGCCTTTGGCACCGTCGGCCTCTCGACCGGTATCACCGGGTCCTTGCCCGGACTCGGACAGCTCACCCTGATGGGGCTGATGTATGTCGGCCGCATCGGGACCGTGACGGCCGTGACTGCACTTGCCCTCAACACCAAGCACAGGCACTTCCGCCTGCCCGAAGAAAGGCCGATCATTGGCTAACCCATTCCGCCGCGACGACGACAACAGCCCCGTCCTCATCGTCGGGCTGGGTCGTTTCGGCTACTCCGTCGCCCGCTCGCTCGTCGCCATGGGCCAAGAGGTGCTCGCCGTCGACACCGACCCGGTCCTCGTGCAGCGGTATGCCGACGAGCTGACCCACGTTGTGCAGTGCGACGCGACTGACCACGATGCCTTGGAGCAACTCGGCATCGGCGACTTCGACAAGGCCGTCGTGGGTATTTCGGTCAACGTCGAGGCGAGTGTGCTCGCGACCATCGCCCTGTCTGAAGCCGGCGTCCAGGACATCTGGGTCAAGGCGAGCAGCCTCGACCACGGCAAGATCCTCGAGCGCATCGGCGCCCACCACATCGTCTACCCCGAGCGTTCGATGGGCGAGCAGGTTGCCCACATGATCGTCGGCGGGATGAGCCAGTACCTCGAGTTCGATGACGACTTCGCGATCGCGCGCACCGCAGCGCCGCCGGAGCAGTGGGGCAAGACCTTCTCCGAGACTGGGATCCGCGCGAAGCACGGGGTCACGATTGTCGGCGTCAAGCGCGTCGGCGAGGACTTCGTGTATGCCGTGCCTGAGACCCGGGTCGAGCAGCACGACGAACTCGTCGTGTCCGGTCCAACAAAGAGTGTCGAACGCTACTGTGCGCTGGCCAAGCCCAAGCTTCATCGCCCGCGTCCGTAGGGTTACTCTGGAGTAGCAAAGACACGGCATACCGCGCCTCATCGTGAGGTGCGTGCCTGGGAGGGTGACTGTCATGACCGGCCGGGTCACGGAAATGACCGAGGCGGATTGTTGGGAGATGTTGCGGCGGCACGAGCTCGGGAGGCTCGCGTTCCGTGAGGGCGAGACGGTGCAGATCACGCCGCTCAACTACGCCGTCCAGGGGCGCTCGATCGTGTTCAGGACCGCAGAGGGCTCGAAGTTGAGCGCGATCCGGGACCACAACGATGTGGCGTTCGAGATCGACGAGACGACCGATGAAGCAGCCATGAGCGTGATTTGTCGCGGTCGTGCCGTCGAGTTGACGGGCGAGGACGCTCAGATGGTCGATCAGCTCCGGCTGCGGCCGTGGGTGCGCACCGTCAAGCATCACGTGGTGTCCATCGAGATCGAGGAGATCTCGGGCCGCTTCTTCATGCTGACCAAGCCCTGGCTGCACATGGTGCCGAATTGAAGAGCTGAGCTCGCGCTGACCTGACGTGCCCGCTGAGGCGCGGCGCACGGCATACCCGCTGGATGTGACTGTGCCCCCGAGCGGTGGTCGCTTGCGGGGGCACAGTCTTGTGCTTGGGCGATGTTCGTGCCGGTCGCGCAAACCTGGTTTGGCGTCCTCAGTCGAGCGCGTCCTTGGCCTTTTCGGCAGCCTTGTCCGCAGCCTCAGCCACGGCGTCGGTCGCGTCCTCGGCTCCATCCTGCGCAGCGGCGGCGCCGTCGGCAACCACATCGGCGGCGTCGGTGACGGCGTGCTTGGCCTCGTCGGACACGTCCTCGGCCTTGTCCTTCACAGTGTCGACCACGTCGGCGACCTTGTCCTGAACCGTGTCGACCACGTCGGCGACCTTGTCCTGAACCGTGTCGACGGCCTCAGCAGCGCGGTCCTTCGCGGCGGCGGCAGCGTCCGAAGCCTTTTCCTGCCACGTGGCGGCGCGCTCGGGCGACGGCGGCAGGTAGGTCACTTCGCCGAGCGGAGCGGCCCACGGGTCATCCTTGGGTCGGCGGCTCAAGACGATGGCCCCGATCGCGCCGAGCGCAGCACCGACACCGAGGACAATGAGGATGCCGCCCTTGCGCTTGCGCTTGGAACCGCCAGCCTTCTCGGCGGCATCGGTGATGACGTCGGCGACCCCGGCGAGTGACGAGGGGGCGCGCTCGGCCGCAGCGATCGCGGCATCAGCGGCCTGCACCTTGGCTGTGCCTGCCGCGGCGAGGAGGCTCGCGACCGCTGCAGAGACCTTGGGCAGGAGATCGTCAACAAGCCGGTCGCGAGCGTCATCGACCATCGGGCCGAGGTCGTCGACGGCCTTTTGGACCTTGGGTCCGGCCACGTCGACACCATGCTCGAGCTTGGGCTTGGCCCACTCGACGCCGGCCTCGACGTAGGGGTGAGCCTTTTCGCTCGCGGCGTCGAGCAACGGCTGGGCTCTGTCGTGAGCGGCGTCCAGCAAAGGCTGGGCCTTTTCGCGGGCCAGGTCGGCGGCGTCACGGACACGCGGGGCTGCCTTCTCGGCCGCTTCGCGAACCATGGGTCCGGCCTTTTCGGCTGCTTCGCGCACGATCGGTGCGGCCTTGTCCTTGGCGGCGGCTGCCTTTTCCTTGGCCACGGGGCCGTAGGTGCGGGCAGCTTCAGCAGCGGCCGCTGCTGCTGCGACCGCCATTTCCTTCACGACTGGTGCGTAATCGCGCGCCTTTGCGGCTCCGGCACGTGCGCCCTTGGCGGCCGCGGGGCCCGCTGACTCACGGAGCGCGGCAAGCTTCTCGGCTGCCGACGGCCCCTGGTCCTTATTCATCCGGAACATAAACGTCCTCCCGTGTCGACCCATCTGCTGATGCGCTCCCGCCCATCCTGCCCTGTCGAGACGACAAGCACATGATCGGGCGCGGGATTTCCTACTCTGACGGCTGCAACGTCGCCTGAGACCGCTTCGATTCCGCCCACCGCTGCTGCTGCCTCCCCCCACCGCTTGGATTCGATACCGGATGCTGACTCCCCCCACCGCTTGGATTCGATGCCGGATGCTGGGGTATGCCGGGTTGCTGGGTATCGACCCGGGCGTGAGCTCGCCGATTCGATACCGGATGCTGGGGTATGCCGGGTTGCTGGGTATCGACCCGGGCGTGAGCTCGCCGATTCGATGCCGGATGCTGGGGTATGCCGGGTTGCTGGGTATCGACCCGGGGTGACCTCGCCGATTCGATGCCGGATGCTGGGGTATGCCGGGTTGCTGGGTATCGACCCGGGGTAAGTGGGGGTGGGCTGGGGTGGGTGGAGGTCGGCGAGCACGCGTGCGGTCTGGTGCTGTTTGGGATCACGTGCTGTTTGGGGATCACGCGTCAACGCATGGGAGGATTCGCCCATGAAGGCAACCATCCACACCAATCACGGTGACATCAACGTGACCCTCTTCCCGAACGAAGCCCCCAAGACGGTCGAAAACTTCGTCGGGCTGGCCAAGGGCACGAAGAAATACAAAGACGAGGCGGGCCGCACCAATCCGACGCCGTTCTTCGACGGCCTCGTCTTCCACCGCATCATCGCCGGCTTCATGATCCAGGGCGGTTGCCCCTTGGGTCAGGGCTACGGCGGCCCCGGCTTCGCGTTCGACGACGAACCCCACCCGGACAAGACGTTCAACAAGCCCTACCTCCTGGCCATGGCCAACGCTGGCAAGCGCATGGGCAAGGGCACCAACGGCTCGCAGTTCTTCATTACCGTCTCGACCCCCCACTACCTCAACTTCAAGCACACGATCTTCGGTGAGGTCGCCGACGAGCCGAGCCGCAAGGTTGTCGATGCCATCGCCGCAGTGCGGACCGATCGCAACGACAAGCCCTTTGAGGATGTCGTCATGACGTCGGTCACCTTTGAAGACTGATCCTCGACTGCCCGCGCGGTTGACCCACCCCTGATCACCACATGACCGGTCCACTTCCGCCGTCGACTCCGCCGGCCCAGCCGCCGACTCCGCCGGCCCAGCCGCCACCACCCTCGGGTGGGCCCGCGTCGGTCCCGCCGACCGGCCCGCCCGCGTGCCCGCGACATCCTGACCGGCTGTCACGGGTGAGCTGCCAGCGGTGCGGCCGGCCGGCATGCCCGTCGTGTCTGCGCGAAGCCCCAGTCGGCTACCAGTGCGTGGACTGCGTCGCCGCTGCCGTCGCGTCGCAGCCACGGCCTCGCACGAGCCTGGGTCTGCCCGCCCCCTCGGACGGTCGCCCGCTGGCCACCATGACGATTATCGGGCTATGCGTCGCCCTGTACGTCGGGCAGCGCATCAACCCGGCGGTCACCTCGGACTTGGCGTTCGCGCCATTCCTCGGCTGGTCCGAACCATGGCGCGCCATTACCGCCGCGTTCCTTCACTCGCCGTCGATGATCTTTCACATCGCGCTCAACATGCTGTTCCTCTGGCAGATCGGGCCGATGCTCGAGTTCAGCCTCGGCCGAGCACGGTTCCTCGCGCTCTACCTGCTGTCGGCGCTCGGTGGCTCCGCCGGGGTCGTCTTGCTCGCCTCAGCCCCCACGAAGGTGCTGGGAGGCGCGGCGGAGGCCGCGGCATACCAATCGTGGATTACCGGAGTCGTCGGCGCGTCTGGTGCTGTTTTTGGGCTCTTTGGCGCGCTCCTGGTCATCAATCGCACCTTTGGGCGCTCCTCCGCCCCCCTGTATGCCGTGCTCGTGATCAACCTCGTGATCGGCTTCCTCCCTGGCATCTCGTGGCAGACGCACCTGGGCGGGCTCGTCACCGGGGTGGCCGTGGCAGGTGGCATCCTGGCGACCCGCGCGCCCGAGCGCCGACGCTGGCAGTGGCCGTTGCTAGCGCTGATCTTCGTCGTGCTCGTGGGTGCTTGCGTCGCGAAGTACCTCACGGTGCCCGTCTTCTACCGCTGACCGCCGGTATGCCGGGCACCGCACCGCATCGCACGCGCGCACGGCAAACCCACCCTGACCGAAGTTATCCACAGGATTATCCCCAACTGGGGAGAACTACATGGGTGTAACTCCTGATCACAGGGCAGGCACTGGAGAGACCGCGGGCTACTTCCACCGCATGGTCATGGCAAAGCCGGAAATGAGCAGCGCGAATCCGGACACGAGGTTCCAGTAACCGAACGACTGCACCGGGAAACGTCCCTGGGTCACATAGAAGACGACGATCCACAGCAACCCGAGCACCAAGAGCGTGACAAAGACGGGCGCCCACCACGTGGGGTTGGGCTTCTCGAGCTTCTGAGCCCGGCGACGTTCGGCTTGCTCGCGTTCCATGCGCTTCTGGGCGGCCTTGGCTGCGGGCGGGACGACGGGCTTTGCTTGCTTGTCGACCGCACCCGCGGCTGGGTCGCGATCCTGGATATCGGGCACGGCGTCTCCTTGGTTCTGACAGGTGTGCCTTAGCGTAGTTGCTGAGGTACCCGACGCTCACCTTCGTGAACCATCGCGAGGGTGCGCGCGGCATACCACGTCTGTCCGAGAGGGGGAGTGAGCATGCGTAAGCCCGCAACCGGCTGGCGCGCGGCCGCGCCTCTCGTTTTTGCACTCGCGGGACTGCTTTTCACGATCAGCTTCCAGACTGCCCGGGGCACGGACCTGCGCAGCGATCGCGGCCTCCCGGGCCTCATCGACGCGTCGACGCGCAACGTCGCAGCCAAACAGGCCCAGCTGGATGGGCTCCAGCGACAGATCGATGCACTGACCGCGAAAGCCGCTCCGGGTGACAACACCGTGGACCTTCTCACCGAGGCCGCCGCGAAGCTCGCTCCTATTTCCGGCACCCGAGGCGTCGAAGGGCCAGCCGTCAAAGTCACCCTCGATGACGCCAAGCGCAGCTCAGCCAATCTGCCCTCGGGGGTGACGGCCGACGACCTCGTGGTCCACCAGCAGGACGTGCAGGCCGTCGTCAACGCCCTATGGCGAGGGGGGGCGGAAGCCATGATGATCCAGGATCAACGGGTGATTGCCACCTCGGCGGTTCGTTGTGTCGGCAGCACGTTGATCCTGCAGGGTCGGGTCTATTCACCGCCGTTTGTCGTGACCGCCATCGGGAAGGTTCCCGATCTCCTGTCAGCTCTCGAGCGCGACGAGAAAGTCACGATCTATCGGGAATGGGTGGATGCCGTGGGTCTCGGGTATGACGTCACGACCCTCGCGAAGGCGAGCTTGCCGGCATACTCAGGCTCGGTGTCGTTAAGCCAGGCGCGCGTCATTCGCTAAGGAATGACACGTACGATCACTCCCAGGCCCTTGCCCCTCAGCCCGCCCCAACCCAGCCCAGCCCCTTGAGAACGCAGGACGTATCCGTGAGCCTCGACAACACTCAGCCGCTTGAGACGCGCCAATCCCGGCACGAGCAAGGGCCCCGCGCGACTCGCGCGGCTCGCGCTTCTCGTGTGCGCGGCGGGAACGGCGCGGACGCCGGGGGCGACGAAGGTCGCCGGGCGGGCCGGGGTGGTCGGGGCGGTCGGGGTGGCGGCTGGCGCACCGCGGTCGGCGTACTCGGCGAACTCCTCATCACCGCTGGCATGGTGTTGGTGCTCTTCGTCGTCTGGGAATTGGGATATGTCGCGGTCGTGACTGCCCGCGAGCAAGACACCGTCGTGACGGAACTGGAGCGTGAATTCGCGACGGCGCTCAGTAGCGATCCCGCCCCGACGGATCCCGCGGCACCAGGGACGGGGACGCCCGCCACGAGTGCGCCCGCGGGACCGTCCTTGGCCGATGGCAAGATCTTCGGCATCTTGCGCATTCCTCGCCTCGGTGGCTCGTCGTGGGCCAAGCCGATTTACGAGGGCGTGGGCTTGGACATCTTGGCCAAGGGCATTGGCCACTACCCGTCGGCGACGGCACCGGGTGGCATCGGCAACTTCGCCGTCGCAGGTCACCGCGCGGGTCACGGCAACCCACTGATCAACATCGATGCGATCCGCGAGGGCGACGCCATCATCGTCGAAACGCGTGAGGGGTATGCCGTCTACCGCACCAAGCGCTACATCATCGTGCCTCCCACGCGCATCGATGTGGTCGCTCCTGTGCCCGAGAATCCGGGTGCCACTCCAACCGAGGCGTGGCTCACGTTGACCTCCTGTGACCCCCGGTATGCCGGCAAGAATCGCTATATCGTCTTCGCGCTCCTCGAGCGCACCATTCCCCGCGCCGAAGGCCTCCCAAGCGGCCTGCTCGCCGACCCGCGATAGGAATCTCGCCATGTATGCCGCCCTGTGGCGCCTGCTCCCCGGTAACCGCCTCGTGAAAGCACTCCTGTCGCTCCTGCTTTTCGCGGTGGTCGTCATGGTGCTCTTTGTCTGGGTCTTCCCGTGGGCGTCCCCCTTGCTGCCCTTTAATGACGTCACCGTGACTCCCGATGGTGCCCCCGGGCAATAGTGATGGCCACGCGGATTCTCGTTGTCGACAATTACGACTCGTTCGTCTACACGATCGTCGGCTATCTCGAGCAGCTTGGCGCGGAGTGCACCGTTCGACGTCATGACGCGGTCACTGCCGAGGAGGGCACGGCATACGACGGCGTGCTGATTTCGCCGGGACCCGGCACTCCGGAGGACGCCGGGGTCTCCATGGCGATGATCGCCGCGTGCGCGCGACGAGAGCAGCCGATGTTGGGGGTTTGTCTTGGGCACCAGGCGCTCGCGACCGTCATGGGTGCTCGGGTGAGCCGCGCTCCCGAGCTGCTCCATGGCAAGACCTCGCTCGTGCATCACGACGCTACCGGCGTCTTGGCGGGGTTGCCGCAGCCCTTCACGGCGACGCGCTATCACTCGCTGGCGATTGAGCCGGACACGGTGCCGAGTGACCTGATCGCCAACGGGCACACCGAGGGGGGCGTCATCATGGCGGTACGCCACCGTGAGCTGCCCCTCCACGGCGTGCAGTTCCACCCCGAGAGTGTGCTGACGCAGGGAGGACATCGGCTGTTCGCCACGTGGCTGGCCATGTGTGGCGACGTCGCCGCCGTCGAGCGATCGCTGGGTCTGAGCCCGCTCGTGCATCGGTGAGCTCAGCATCCCACCCGTGAGCTCAGCGTTCGATCCGTGAGCTTGGCGTCTTGCCGACCGGTCAGGTATTGCTCGGTTTTGGAGACGTGGTCGGCGCTGTCGTGGGCGGCGACGATGTGGGTGGAGTGGTGTAGATGACCGTCGGCGGTCGCCGGGAGATCGTCAGCTTGATTGTCGTTCCGACGTCCACGATCGTTCCGGGCTTGATGTCCTGGGCGACCACGGTGCCTTCGAGCAGGGTGTCGTCCTCGACGAGTGTGCTCGCGTCCACGACGAGCTTGAGGTTGGTCAGGGTGGCTTGTGCGGTGTCCCGCAGCCCGGACACCACGGTGGGCACGACGACCTTGCCGCTCGCGATCTTGAGAGTGATGTGCGTGCCCTTGGGCGCGACGGAACCAGCAGGTGGATCCGTGGAGATCACCGCGCCCTTGGTCTGCGAGGGGTCATCGAGTGACACGGCTCCTGACACCAAGAACCCCGCGAGCTTGAGCGTGGTCTCTGCCACGGCGCGGTCCTGGCCGGTGACATTGGGGACGGTTTCGGTCCCTGGCCCCGCTGAGATCCGCACCGTGACGGTGGATCCCTCAGGCACCTGGGTGCCTGCAGGCGGTTCAGAGTCGATGACCAGGCCCATCGCGACGTCGGGATTGATGGCTGGCTGGGGCACGATGACGAGTTTGCGGGTGCCGAGGAGCGCTCGCGCCTGGTCTTCGTTCTGACCCGCCAACGTCGGCACCGTCACGAGGGTGGGTCCAGGCGGTGAGCTCATGACGACCTGCCCGAGCGCGTAGATCGCCGCCGCTGCCGCGATCAGACCCAGAACGATGAGCACGTATGCCGGTCCGCGCCGCTTCTTGGTGGGTGGCGGGACTGGTGGCAGCGCCCCCGTATCGCCTCGCCGGGTCGCTCTCGTCTCGAGCTGATCCGGGTTGCCAACGGCCGGAGCGGCGGCGGCGACTCCAGCGGTCACCGCGCGAGCTGAGGCGGCAGCGCCACCTGCCTTGCCTTCGAGCACCATCGTCGCGGTGGCCTGGGCTTCCGACCCCACGGGGTAACCAAGGCGTGCATTGATGAGGTCCGAGCGGAAGACAAGGGCGTTTTGGTAGCGGTTGGCTCGATCCTTGACCAGCGAGTGCAGGACCACCGCGTCGAAGGCGGGCGGCACGGTCGAGCGGATCTGCGACGGTGGGACAGGGGGCTCGCCCACGTGAAGGTAGGCCAGCGCGACGGCGCTATCGGCGACGAAGGGGGTGCGACCGGTCAACAGCTCGTAGAGCATGCATCCGGTCGAGTACAGGTCGGAGCGGGCATCGACGGGAGTGCCCTGGGCCTGCTCGGGCGAGAGGTACTGCGCAGTGCCGATGACGGCCTGCGTCTGGGTCATCGTCGCCGACGTGTCTGACAGTGCCCGAGCGATGCCGAAGTCCATGACCTTGACATCACCGGTCTCGGTGATCATGACATTGCCCGGTTTGATGTCGCGGTGGACGATGCCCATGCGGTGGCTGTAGGCGAGGGCGGTCAGGACCCCTTCGGTGATGCGGGCAGCCTCGTCAGAGGGGAGCGGGCCGCGTTCGTTGAGGACGGCACGCAGCGTTTGGCCCGACACCAGTTCCATGACGATAAAGGGGATGCGGGTGATCTCGCCCGACTCGGTCGTGAGCAGGTCGTCGCCGGAGTCGTAGATCGCGACGATCTGGGGATGGTTGAGGCCACCCGCCGATTGGGCTTCGCGTCGGAACCGCACCAGGAAATTGCCGTCGCGAGCGAGGTCGCTCCGGAGAAGCTTGATCGCGACGGGGCGACCGAGGCGGGTGTCGTAGCCCGCGTGGACGTCCGCCATCCCGCCACGGCCGAGGACCTCCCCGACTTCGTAGCGCCCCCCGAGCAGCCGCGTCGTCACTGCTGACTAACCAGCATTCGTCGTCGGGGCAGCGCTCGAGGCGCTGGTCGAGGGCGAGGCAGAGGTGGGCGCGGCACCCTTTGAGACGGTTACCGTGACGGTGACATCGGCCGCGACTGTGCCGCTCGGAGAGACCGCAAGGACCGTGCCTTTCGCTTGGTCGCTGAAGACCTCGACGACCTTGAGGGGCTTGGTCAGTCCGAGGCCACTGAGGGTCTGGCGGACCGCGCCGATCTGTTGCCCGACGTAGTCGGACTCCTGCAGCACCACGGTCTTCGGGCCATTGGTGGTCGGGGGTGCCGACGTCGTCGTTGGAGGTGATGAGGAGGTCGTGGGTGGCGTGCTCGTGGTGGGCAACGTCGACGGCGTGACGACCGTCGGGGGTGGCTTGGGCGCCGCCGGCGCCGGGTTGCGCGACTGCAGATAGAAGAAGCCACCCACGAGGAGAGCGACGGCGATCGGCAGCAGCCACCACCAGCCCGTGCTGCGGCGCTGGTCGTCCTCGTCGAGGTCGCCCTGGACTGGGGCGGCCAGGACGGCGGTGGGGTCGGCGGGAGGATACGCAGCCGGGTATGCCGGGTAGCCACCGGCCGCGCCGACACCGGCTGCGCCCGCTCCCGCGGCGGCTGCGGCGGCGGCCGCAGATCCCATGACACTCGTGGCCGCCGCTCCACCAGCAGCCCCCGCCACGCCGGCCCCCGCCACGCCAGCGGCGCCAGTGTCACCCGCCACCTGGAACGGCTGCGTCATCCCGAGATCCGTCATCGGGATGACCTGCGCGGCGGGACTTGCGCTGCCAACCCCGCTGACCGGCATACCGAGCAGGGCGGCGAGTGACGACGCACTGGAGGGGCGGTCGTCGGGTTCTTTGGCGAGGCAGGATTCGATGGCCGAGCGGACCGGGTCGGTGACTGCGTCGGGCAGCGGCGGCGGCGCGTTGTTGATGTGCGCGAGCGCGGTGGCGACGGCGGACTGCTCGTCGAACGGTCGCTTGCCCGTGAGCATTTCGAAGCCGACGACCCCAAGTGCATAGAGGTCGCTGGCGCCCGTCACCGGCCGCCCCATGGCCTGCTCTGGCGCGAGGTATTGCGGCGTCCCCATGACTTCGCCGGTGCGCGTGTGCCCCGAGCCGTCGGCCGCTCGCGCGATGCCAAAGTCGGTCAGCTTGGCCTGGCCTTCGGGCGTGACGAGGATGTTGGCCGGCTTGACGTCGCGGTGGACGACACCGGCCTCGTGAGCCGAGGCGAGCGCGAGGGCGCACTGACCGAGGATGAGGCGCACTTGCTCCTGTGACATCGGGCCGGCGTCGATGAGGGTGGACAGCGGGGTGCCGGGCACGAGTTCCATCACGAGGTATGCCGTGCCGTCGTCTTCGCCGTAGTCGTAGACGGTCGCGATATTGGGGTGGGAGAGCTTGGCGGTATGCCGTGCCTCATCTCGGAAGCGCATCGCGAAGGTCGTCTCGTCGTCGGTGCGTGGCCGCATGACCTTGACGGCGACGATGCGATGCAGGACGGCGTCACGCGCGGCATACACATCGCCCATGCCTCCGGTGGCGATCCGCTCCGTGAGCGTATACCGCCCTCCGAGAGTGCTGCCGATTGTTGGGCTCATCGTGAGATCACCGCTTCCATTACTGCCTTTGCTATCGGGCCGGCGGCTCGGCTCCCGCCTGCTTCTTCGCCAGCGTTGCCCCCGTCTTCGACGACGACTGCGACCGCGACCTGGGGATTGTCGGCGGGGGCAAATGAGGTAAACCATGCGTGGGGTGGCAGGCCGTTGCCCTGTTGGGCGGTGCCGGATTTTCCGGCGACGGCGACCCCGGCGATCTTGGCTGGCCCGCCGGTGCCGGCGTCAACGACCGCGACGAGCATCCGGGTGAGCTGGGAGGCGACCTCGGAGCTGACAGCCTGCGAATACTGTTGCGGGACAGTCTGATCGATGACATCGAGGTTAGAGCCGAGGACTCGGTCGACGAGGAAGGGCTTCATGACGACGCCTCGGTTGGCGATGCCAGCGGCGACCATGGCTACCTGCAGCGGCGTCACTCGCACGTCGTATTGGCCGATCGAGGACTGGGCCAGTTGCGGCGGGTTGAGATCAGCGGGCACCTTGCTTGCGGTGACCTTCATCGGGACGGTGATCGATTCGTCGCCGAAGCCGAACTTCGCCGCCTGCGCTCGCAGTGCATCGGCGCCGAGTTTGAGCCCGACCCAGGCGAACGCGGTGTTGCACGAGATCTCCAGGGCGTGCTGGAGGGTCGTGAGGTCATTGGGCCCGCACGCGGCGCGATCCCAGTTGGGGAGGCCAACACTGGTCTGCGGCAAGTCCATTCGAGCCGGGCCGGGGATCTGGGTGGTCTCGGTCACGGTGCCATTGGTCAACGCGGCGGCGGCGGTGACGATCTTGAAGACCGATCCTGGCGGGTAGAGATTGCCGGCGATAGCCCGGTTGGTGAGGGGCTTGGTGGGGTCAGCGACCAGGGTCTCCATCGCGCTCTTCGCCGCGGTCGCGTCGTGGGAGGCAATGACACTGGGGTCGTATGCCGGGTGGCTCACCATCGCGAGGATGGCACCAGTCTTGGGGTTGAGGGCGACGACTGCCCCGCGGCGGTTGCCGAGGGCGGCGTGCGCAGCGGCTTGAGCCTTGGCATTGATGGTCAGCTGGATGCTCGCACCAGTTTGTTGCTTGCCGGCGAGCATGTCGGCGAGGCGTCGGTAGAAGAGGGCATCGGAAGACCCAGACAGGAGCGCGTCGTTGGTTGCCTCGAGGGCGCTGGAGCCATAGATGTAGGAGTAATAGCCCGTGACGTGGGCGTAGAGCTCGCCTTGGGGATAGGTGCGCAGGAAGGCCAACTCGCCGGGCGACGGCGTGGACTTGGCAATCGCTTGGTCACCGGTCAGCACGATCGAGCCGCGGTCTCGGGAGTAGTTGTCCAGGAGGGTGCGCCGGTTGTCTGCCCGCGCCCTGAGCGACGGCGCCTGGACGAACTGGATGAGGGTCGACGCGACGAGCAACATCGCAAACAGCGTCGCGATGAGGCGGGACATGCGGATGATCGGCGTGTTCACGGCATACCTGCCTGTGGTGCAGGTGCTTGTGCACGTGCTTGCGGGGCTGGGGCGCTGAGGCTGGCCGCCGACGCCCCGGGACGCGCTGCGCGGACGCGCGCCGATGGCAGCCCGTCGGAGTCGGGGACGGGGCGACGGGCCTGGTCGGAGATCCGCAGCAAAAGGGCGACGATCGACCAGTTGGCGACGAGTGCCGAGCCGCCAAGTGACAGGAAGGGGGTCGTGAGGCCCGTGAGGGGGATGACCCGGGTGACGCCGCCGATGACGACAAAGACCTGCAGCGCAATGGAAAACGCGAGCCCCAGGGCGAGAAGCTTGCCGAAGCCGTCGCGGACGCCGAGGGCGGTGCGGAGGCCGCGTTCGACGATGAGGGCGTAGAGCACAAGGATCGCGAAGACGCCGAAGAGGCCGAGCTCCTCGCCGAGGCTTGGGAGGATGAAGTCGCTGTTGGCAAAGGACGTCATCCACGGGCGTCCTTGGCCGAGGCCGGTGCCGAAGAGGCCGCCGGAGGCCATGCCCATGATGCCTTTGGCGAGTTGGTCCGATTGCTTGATCGACTCCGCGCTAAAGGGGTCGAGCCAGAGCTGCACGCGGCGCTGCACGTGCGGGAAGAGGAGGTAGGCGACGTAGGTGCCGGCGGCAAAAAGGCTGAGCCCGATGGCAATCCACGAGACGCGTTCGGTGGCGACGTAGAGCATGGCGACGAAGAGCCCAAAGAACAGCAGTGAGGAGCCGAGGTCGCGCTCGAAGACGAGGACGGCGAGGCTGACGAGCCACGCGACGATGAGCGGGCCGAGGTCGCGTCCGCGCGGCAGAGTGAGGCCGAGGATCCTGCGGCCGGCGAGGGAGAGCACGTCACGGGTTTGGACGAGGTATGCCGCGAAGAAGATCGTCAGCGCGATCTTGGCAATTTCGCCGGGCTGGAATGACATTGGGCCGAGGTTGATCCAGATGCGTGAGCCGTAGACCTCACGGCCGATGACCGGGAAGAGGGGAAGGAGGAGTAGGACGAGACCTGCGGCCATGGCGGTGTAGGTGTAGCGCTGCAGGAGGCGATGGTCGCGCAGGAACCACAGCACAGCGCCCGCGACGACGATCGAGATGGTGGTCCACTGCAGCTGGCGGAAGGCGTCGCCGTCGAGTCCTTGCTGCCCGCTCGCGATGTCGAGGCGGTGGATCATGACGAGGCCGAGGCCGTTGAGCAGCGTCGAGATCGGGAGCAGCAGCGGGTCGGCGTAGGGCGCACGCCAGCGCAGCAGCAGGTGGAGGCCGGTGACGAGGGCGAGCAGTCCGCCGCCGACGGTGGCCAGTTCGGCTGGTGCGTCGCCGCGGAGTGCGAGGTCCACGTTGACCCAGGCTCCGATGACGATCGCGAGGGCCAGCACGGTGAGGGCGAGTTCGATGCCCCGGCGCGGTCGGGCCTGGATAGTCTCGACCGTGGTCGTCACGGCGTCACCGTCGATGCGTGGGGGGTGGCGAAGCCACCTAGAGTTGCCCCTCTAGCCGGCGCGGAGTTCGCGAGGGGACCGGAGACGTCGGAGGTGCCCCCGGTGCTCGATGCGGGCGTTGCCGGCATCGATGACGACGATGCCGTCGATGAGGACGTTGACGACGTGCTTGATGTCGCTACGGGCGTCGTGGTGCCGCACTTGGTGCCGGCCGCGTTTTGGGCACGGCAGGTCACGGCTTCGGCGCGAAGGGTGTCGATGCGCTCGAGGGCATCGGCTTGGGCGGCGAAGGGGACGGTGGCGCGGAGTTGCTCTTGATAGAGCTCGGGCAGGTCGCTGACGAGGACGTCGCTGCGCTCGAGCTTTGACGAAAAGGTGACTGGCCCAAGGGATTGGTTGATCCCCTGATAAAGGGCGACATATCCCGCGTCGTCGCCGAGGAAGAACTGGCCCTGGGTCCAGCGCCACCCGGCATACCCGCCGCTGAGCAGGAGCACGACAGCCGCAGCCGCGACGAGGAGGCGACGGACGAGGAGGACGCGGGGGGTGGTCGCTTCTTCGGCGAGGACGACGGGCTCGTCTTCTTCGGGTGTGCCGCTGACCTCGCGGGTGAGCGCGGCTGCCTTTTCCGCGGGGCTGACCGGGATCGCGCGGGTGCGTCGGCGGCCCTTCGGGCGGATGGCCGCGGCGGCGCCGACGATCTGGGGGTTGGTCGAGGGTGCTTCGTCGATGTCGACCACATCGGCGATGACCACGGTGACGTTGTCGCGGGTGCTGGCCTTGAGGGCGATGTCGATGCAGGCTTCCGCGGCGGCTTCGGGGGACTTGGAGGCGGCGACGACTTCGTGGATGATCTCGCGGCTGACGAAGTCGCTCAGGCCGTCGGAGCACAGGAGATAGCGGTCGCCAGCACGCAGCTCGCGGATCGACAGGTCGGGTTCGTCGTCGGGGTGGCCGGTCATGACCCGGGTGACGAGGGAGCGTTGGGGGTGGTGCATCGCCTCGGTGGGGGTGATGCGGTGTTCGTCGACGAGTTGCTGGACGAACGAGTGATCCTTGGTGATCTGGCTCAGCTCACCGTCGCGCAGGAGGTAAGCGCGGGAGTCGCCGATATGGGCCATCGCGAGCTTGGAGCCCGCACGCAGCATCGCGATCGTCGTCGAACCCATGCCCCCTAGGGTCGGGTCTTCGGTCATGGCCTCGCGGAGCCGGTCGTTGGCATCGCGGAGTTCGGCGCCGAGGACTCGCAGGGCCTGCTCCCCGGAGAACCCTTCTTCGTCGAGGGGAGCGAGGGCGCCGACGATCATCGAACTCGCGACATCGCCCGCGGCATGACCCCCCATACCGTCGGCGAGGACGAGCAGGTGCGGACCGGCATACCCACTGTCTTCATTGCGGCCTTTGGGGCCCAGCCCAAGGTGGGACCGCGCCGCGTAGCGCAAGGCTATGGTCACGACTCAGCCCCGGACTTCGATGACCGTGCGGCCGATGCGCATCGTGGCGCCGACCCGCAGCGGTTGGGCGGTGGTGAGGCGTGCGCCGTCGAGGAAGGTGCCATTGGTGGAACCGAGGTCTTCGGCGTGCCAGACCCCGGCGCGGTTGAACACCCGCGCGTGGCGGCCGGACGCGAAGTCGTCGTCGAGGACGAGGGCACATTCGGGGTTGCGGCCGATGAGGACGCCCGCGGCGGGGAGGGGGAGGCTGGTGCCGGCGAGGCGGCCTTCGGTGACCACAAGGAGGGAGGGTATGCCGTTGCCTCCTCGGTATGCCGCGCCTGTTCTGCCTTGGGGGGCAGCGGGATTGGCGCTCTGTTGCTGGCTTGCCGGGGCTGGTGCGCCTGGGGTTCCTGGTGCGCCTGGTGCGCCGGTTGGGAGGGGGGCGGCGATGCCGGCGGGGGCCTTCGGGCGGTTGGAGGCGGCGCGGGCGGCTCTGCGTTGGCCGCGGCGGGAGATGCGAGTGCCGTAGAGGTCGCTGCGGAGTACGCCGACGACGCTGAAGACGAAGAACCACAGCAGGATGACCATGCCGAGCCGGAAGACCGTGAGGGTGAGTTCACTCATGCTGGTGCCGCCTGGGCGGCCATGGCTGACTGGGCCGTGTGGGCTGACTGAGCCGTGTGGGCTGACTGGGCTGCGCGAGCTGCCTGGTGGGGGGTGGCAGTCATGCGCAGTTAGCGCTTCCCGGCGTGGAAGACGATGGTGGTGCGGCCCACGGTGAGGCGGTCACCGCTCGTCAGGCGGGTGCTTGTGATGCGCTCACCGTTGACGAAGGTGCCATTGGTGGAGCCCAGGTCGCGGATCGACGTGACGAGGTGGGGTCCGTCATTGGTGACACGAATTTCGCTGTGGCGGCGGGAGATTCCGGGGTCGTCGAGGATAACGTCGGCCAGGGCGTCACGGCCGATGACAGTGAGGGCACCGATGAGGGGGTAGCGGTCGTGGTCAATCTCGAGCCACGGGCGTTGGGCCAGGTTGACTGTCGGGCGGCGAGGTGGGGGCGCGATCGCAGAGTTAGGTGCCGGGCCTTGTGCGGCTGATCCGGCTGGCTGTGCGGGCGGGGCTGGGACTGGCGCAGGGGGCGGCATACCTGCTGCTGGGGCTGGCGCGTCAATGGGCGCGTGAGCGGAGGCGGGGCCTTGCTGGGGGTCACGGGCAGACGGCATACCGGCTGCGTGGGGGGCTGGCGAGTGGGGCGCGGAGTGGTCGTCGGGGGCGCGCTTGGAGGTCTCGGAGTCGACGCGGAAGACACCGGTGTCGAGGTCGTCGGCCTCGTAGAAATGGACCTGGATCTCGCCGCCGGGGAGGTAGTGCTGGGTCTCGGCGTGCTCCTGGGCGGCCGCCACGAGGTCGTCGCTGATGGAGTCGGAGAACTCATCGATCCGCGTAAAATCGCTGGGAGAGAGCTCAATTGAGTAAACGTTGGGCACCATCGTGCGGCCTGGGGCGAGGACCGTGGCCCGGTCATCCATGCGACGACGGATGGCGCTGGCGATTTCAGCGGGCTGGACCTCGGAGCGGAACGCCTTGGCGAAGGCGCTATTGACCGCCTTCTCGAGGCCCTTCTCGACCTTGTCGAACAGTCCCATGGCGCCTCCTTTCGCACGGTGAAATGGCCTGCCGGATGTGGCTACAGGCCTGCCCATCGTAACGGGGAAGGATGTGTGGGGGGTCGGGTTGTCGTGTGACAGGCGAGATTGGTGAGGCTGACGTGACTTGAGGGGTGGTGGTATTGGTGCTCCGGCGTGGTCGCGGGCTTTGCGTGTGGTCGAAGTCGGGCTCTGGCGCGACTTCGACCACAGCTTGTCCGGAGGTTCGAGGCGCGGGTTTGCCTGGGCGCGCGCGGAAGGGCACACTTAGTCCTCGCACACGCGCAAGTGGCGGAACGGCAGACGCGCTGGCTTCAGGTGCCAGTGTCCGCAAGGACGTGGGGGTTCAAATCCCCCCTTGCGCACTTAGTTGAATTAGCAACAATGTCCGGGGTTGAGGGCAGCGCACGCTGACTCGGTACGAAAGCTCCGATTCCCAGCCCGAGCCTGGCGTGAGGGGGCTGGCCACAACTGATTTCTAGTGCTTTACCGTTCCGCGCCAGCTTTGACCCGAATCCGGTTTCAGCCATTCGGTCCTGCGTCCGAGTCTGGAGCAAATACTTCGGTGAGCCGGGCGTACTCTTCCGCCCCGTATGTTGGGGGTCCGTTTGTCGCATACATCGAGGTGTCCCAAGGGCGTGGTCCGCTGGGGCGCGGGGTAAGCAAAACTCCAACTGTCCATGGGTAGACGGGTCCCAGCGCCCCTGGTGTCCCCGAGCGACCGTGAAGACTGGACCTCTTAGTAGGGATTTCATGATGTCGTCCACGGCACCAGCGTGCCTTGTAGGCGTGACACTCAGGTTCTCCCACTCAGCCCGCCAGACTCCAGCGGCACCCAGTGCCAACCCACAGCTACCCTGACGACCGTGATCACCGGAGACCTCAAGAGCAAGATCGACCGCATTTGGGACGCCTTCTGGTCCGGCGGCATCAGCAACCCGCTCGAGGTCATGGAGCAGATCACCTTCCTCCTCTTCATCCGGCGCCTCGACGAGCTCCAGACCCTCAAGGAAAACCGCGCCCGCCGTCTCCACGAGCCCGTCGAAGACCCCACCTTCCTCCCGGGCCAAGACCACCTGCGCTGGTCGCGCTTCAAGAACGACGACCCCGACGTCATGTTCAAGGTCGTCGGCGAGCAGGTCTTCCCCTTCCTGAGACACCTCGGCGGCGAGGGGTCCACCTACGCCGACCACATGAAGGACGCACGCTTCACCATCCCCACCCCGGCGCTCCTGTCCAAGGTCGTCGACATGCTCGCCGAGGTCCCGATGACTGATCGCGACACCAACGGCGACCTCTACGAATACATGCTGAGCAAGATCGCTTCGGCCGGCCAGAACGGGCAGTTCCGCACCCCGCGTCACATCATCGAACTCATGGTCGCGATGACCGCACCCACACCCACCGACACGATCTGCGACCCCGCTTGTGGCACAGCCGGATTCCTCGTCGCCGCCTCCGAGCGCCTGCGCGACACCCACCCGAGCGTCATGACCGACGCGGCCCAGCGCCAGAACTTCAACAAGTCGATGTTCCACGGCTACGACTTCGACAACACCATGCTCCGCATCGGCAGCATGAACATGCTCCTGCACGGCGTCGAAGCCCCCGACATCCGCTACCGCGACAGCCTCTCCGAGGGCGCCGCCTCCGACGAGGGGCGCTACTCGCTCGTCCTCGCCAACCCTCCTTTCGCCGGCAGCCTCGACTACGAGTCGACGTCGAAGGCACTGCTCAAGGACGTCAAAACCAAGAAGACCGAGTTGCTCTTCCTCGCGCTCTTCCTGCGCCTGCTCAAGCCCGGCGGCCGCGCGGCGGTCATCGTCCCCGACGGGGTGCTCTTCGGGTCCTCGACTGCACACAAGACGCTGCGTAGGCGGCTGGTCGAGGAGCACAAACTCGACGCCGTCGTGAAGCTCCCCTCAGGCGCCTTCCGCCCGTATGCCGGTGTCTCTACCGCCATCCTCTTCTTCACCCGCACGGACTCCGGCGGCACCGAGGACGTCTGGTTCTACGACATCCAGGCCGACGGGTGGAGCCTGGACGACAAAAGGTCACCTCTGCTTGCAGAAGACAAACTCGGCTGTATGCCGTCCGCTCACCTCTCCGCCGACGAGCACCTCAAGAACAACCTCCCCGATGTGCTGGGTCGATGGGCTTCTCGCGCAACGGAATCCGAACGCGCGCGCACGGAGCAGAGCTTCCTCGTGCCGAAGGCCGACATCGTCGCCCAGGGATATGACCTATCGCTGAACCGCTACAAGGAAGTCGTCCACGAAGAGGTCGAACACCGTGACCCGCTCGACATCATCGCCGACCTCGAAGCCCTAGAACTCGAGATCCAACAAGGCCTCGCCGACCTGAAAGCCATGCTCCAGTGACTACCTGGCCGACCGTAACTCTGGGTGAGGTTGCCCACTTCGTACGTGGCGTGACCTTCAAGCCGAGTGATGTGGGCGTGGGCGCTGAGACCGTGCCGGTGATGCGAACGAAGAATGTGCAGGCTCTGCTTGACCAGGACGACGTGATTCGGATTCCGAAGCGGCTCGTCCGTCGTCCAGACCAGTTTCTGCGCGTCGGCGACACGCTGATTTCCAGCGCCAACAGCTGGAACCTCGTGGGCAAGTGTTGCTGGGTTCCCGATCTAAGTGAGCAGACTGCTATAGGAGGCTTCGTCGTCTCGCTCCGGCCAAATCCGAAATTGGTGTACCCCCGGTTCCTATACCACTGGTTCGCGAGCCCGCGGATTCAAGCAGAGGTCCGGGGAATGGCCAACAGCACGACCAACATCTCGAACTTATCAATCGGGCGGTGTGAAGGGTTGCCCCTCCACTTGCCGCCGATCGAGGAGCAGCGCCGCATCGCCGCCATCCTCGACCACGCCGATGGCCTGGTCGCAAAGAGCCAAGCTGGCCGGGCGATGCTCCGCTCCTTACCCACGTCCGTCTTCAATGAGATCCCCGATTTGTCTGCGGCCCCTTTAGTCCCCCTGTCTGAACTCTGTAGAAGCCCGGACGACATTAAGTGCGGTCCCTTCGGGACTCAACTCAACCGGTCTGAATTTCGGGACCACGGCGTGCCGCTTTGGGGCATCAAGCAGGTCAACAAAGGTTTCAGCATCGCCACGCGTGAGTTCGTTTCTCATGAGACGGCTACTCGTCTCGCGTCCTACGGCATAGATCCGGGAGACATCGTGATGACCCGCAAGGGCACGGTGGGGAACTGCGCGGTGTACCCGAAGGGGTGGCCTCCGGGAATCATGCACTCAGACCTGCTGCGTATCCGCCTGGACGGGTTGAGGGCCCTCCCTGAGTTCCTGTCCCATCAGCTGCATCACAGTCAAGAAGTCGCCGGGCAGCTAGCCAAACAGAACTCAGGCGCGGTGATGCCTGGTCTCAATGTCACCAGGCTCAAGTCCTTGGAGGTCCGGGTCCCTAGCTTGGCCGTGCAGCGCACCTTCGTGGGTGAACTCAACGCCATCCACGCACTCGCTTCTGTATGGGAGGAACGCGGGCGTGTGCTCGTCGCCGCTGTCAATACGCTGCAGGCTCGGGCGTTTTCGGGGAGGCTGTGAGGCCCTCAGCAAGACCACGTGGGTATCGGCCTGACGACCCGCCAGCTCAACGTCTGCACAAGCGCAAGCTGTAACAAGTGTTGCAGTGGCGGCATGCCTGCCTCGGGGGTTGGCGTCGGTCTAGACGCGCCCTGTCGGCTGGGCGGCGGGCGCGGGCCAAAAAGGGTCAAGATCCAGCCTGCCGAGTTGCGATGACCACCACTTTCACTTCACAGTGGCAATCCGGACGCAAGTTTTCAACTCTAGAGACGAGGGTTCTTCTCTAGAGTTCACTGGATTGAAGTCTGGCCGGTCGGGCTCGGTGAGGTCCCTGCGCGCTTGGGCGGGACGACAAGCGCGCCACGCGGCCACATGCTGGTTGGCGCTGGGACGCGGCACCCACGCCACCTTGCCAAACTCTTTGGCAAGCTGCGGCACGATTTGGCAATTAGTGTGGCAAGGTTGGCAGGGTGGAGTGGACCTCAGCCGACATCGCGGAGCTCGTCGCGGATCTGCGCAACCGTCGAGGCGACACCACCACGGTCGAAGTGAAGTCGGCCGCCGAGGGATGCCCGACATTGGGCTCGACTCTGTCCGCTTTCGGCAACATGCCCGATGGCGGCACGATCATCCTGGGCCTAGACGAGGCAGCCGGCTTCGTCCCGGTCGGGCTCACCGACATCGCAACCCTCGAACAGGGGATAGCCGGCCAGGCCCGTGACGCTGTCGACCCGCCGGTGAGTTGCACCTTCCAGATGGCAACCCTCCAAGGCGAGTCGCTCTTGATCTGTGAAGTCGCCGGTCTGCCGCTCGCGGCCCGCCCCGCTCGCCACCGCGGCCAGGCCTACTTGCGGCAGTCCGACGGGGACTATCCGATGAGCGAGCAAGAGATTGCCCAGATCGACGTCCAGAAGACGCAGGCCTTCGCCCGCACACATCCGGATCAAGAGGGAGTGGCGGGTACAACGGAGCAAAACCTCGATCGCGGCTTGGTGGACTCGTTCCTTGCTGCAGTCAGGGAGTCCTCCCCCCGAAACGCAAAGGTCGCCGACGACTCCGAGCTGCTCCGACGAATGGGCGTCCTGACCTCGGCAGGGACACTGACCCTGGCTGGTCTTTATGCCCTCGGCGCCTACCCCCAACAGTTTCATCCGAACCTCGGCGTGACCGCTGCAGTCCAACTGCCCAGGGGATCAGGGGGACGAACCCGCGACCTGCAGCACTTCGACGGACCTATCCCGGACCTCTTGGACAACGTCATGGAATGGGTCCGACGCAACACGCGCTCGACCATGACCTACGACGGCAGGGGCCACGGGATTGATGTGAGCGAGATCCCGATGACCGCTGTCCGAGAGATCGTCGCCAACGCGCTCGTCCATCGGAACCTCGATGCCATCACCGGCTCCAAGCGAGTGGAGATCCGCCTTCTCGATGACCAACTCGTGGTGACGAGCCCGGGAGGCCTGTGGGGAGTGACCGAGCGCCAGCTCGGCCAACCGAACGGCAAGAGCGCGGTCAACCTATTTCTTTACGAAATCTGCAAGCGAGTGCGGATGCCCGATGGGTCGCGAGTGATCGAGGGCGAAGGTGGGGGGATCCGCGAGGCAATGCTCGCGCTCAGGGCGGCAGGCTTGCGGGCTCCCAAGTTCATCGATGCTGGTGTGCGGTTCACCGCACTCGTGTCACGGCATACCCTCCTCGACGATTCTGATCTCGCCTGGCTGGCGGGTATCCCCCGGTCAGCTGACCTGTCGAGCGAGCAGCGGGCGGTCCTGGCGTCGATGCGGCGTGGGATTGCGTGGAGCAATAGCACCGTGCGCGATGAGTTCGCTCCCATGGACTCTGTCGATGCACGCAGGCTTCTTCAGCAGTTGGTTGACCAAGGCCTCGCCGTCATGACCGGTTCTCGGGGGACTGCCATCTACGAGCTCGCGCCCGAGTACGGCGGCGCACCAACTGACGCCATGATCCACAGCCTGGGGCCAAACGCTGTCACGGTGTGGGCCAGCCTGCAGAAGCCCGGCACGTTCCGCGAGCTTGTGAACCGTATGCCGCTCACGCAACGGCAAGTGCGCTACGCCCTGGACCGTCTCAGAGACGAAGGCGTCGTCATCCTTGACGGCGCACCGGGCCAAAAGGACTCCATCTACCGCCGGACGACCCGATGACCAGCAACTTCGACTTCGTGCCGGTCTCCTGGGGGGAGACGCGCGCCGATGCGGTTAAGGCCGAGGAATATGGCCGGGCAGACCCGCGGTCGTGCGTCTTCTATGCGCGGCGGGTGGTCGAGCAGGTTGTAGTCAGGGTCTTCGATCTCGAACGGCTGCCCCTTCCCTACAAGCCCGACCTCGCAGCTCGCCTCGGAGACAGCGGTTTTCGCGCTGCGGTCGGCGCGGAGATCGCCGCCAAGGCCGATGCGATCCGCAAGGTCGGCAACGTGGCCGTGCACGAGAGCCGAGCCATCACCCCGCAGACCGCGCTCAACGTGCTCCGCCAGCTGCACGAGGTCCTCAAGTGGGCGGCATACACCTATTCGACGACGCCCGACGCGGTGCCCACCGGGGCGGCATACAACCCGTCCTTGATCCCCGACCCGGCCGCGCAGGGGAGCCAGGCACCGCTCTCGACCGCGGAGTTGAACCAGCTTTTGGCGACCTTCGAGGCGAAGGACGCCGCCCTCGCTGCGGCGAAGGAGACCAGCGCCGCGCTGCAGGCCGAGCTGGATCAGGCACGGGCCGAGGTGGCTGCCGCACAGGCTGCCAAGGCCCACCAGGCGACGCAGTTCGATTGGGACGAGGCGTCCACGCGCGAGCTGTTCATCGACGCGGACCTCCTGGAGTCCGGTTGGGCGCTCGCGGACCCACGCGACCGCGAATACCCAGTCACCGGTATGCCGTCCGCTCGCGGCGAGGGGTTCGTCGACTACGTGCTGTGGGGCGACGACGGGCTACCGCTCGCGGTGATCGAGGCCAAGCGATCGCGCAAGGACCCCGCTGTGGGGCAGCAGCAGGCCAAGCTGTATGCCGATTGCCTGGAGACGATGACGGGGCGCCGTCCGGTGGTCTTCTGGTCGAACGGATATCAGCACTGGATTTGGGACGACGCGGCTGGCTATCCGCCGCGACGGATCGCGGGTTTCCTCAGCCGGGATGAGCTCGAGCTCATGATTCAACGGCGTCAAACGCGGTTGCCACTCGGCGATGCTGTGATCGACAAGACGATCGTTGAGCGGCACTATCAGACGCGGGCGATCAGAGCGGTTGGGGAGTCGTTCGAGGCCAAGCGTCGCGAGGCTCTGCTGGTCATGGCGACGGGCTCTGGAAAGACGCGCACGGTCATCGCATTGGTCGACCAGTTGATGAAGCGCGGATGGGTGAAACGCGTTCTCTTCCTGGCAGATCGAGTTGCCTTGGTGACTCAGGCTGTCGGGGCCTTCAAGACGCACCTGCCGTCGGTGGCGACGATCAACCTGGTCAACGAAAAGGTGCCTGACGGTCGGGTTTTCGTCTCGACTTATCCGACGATGATGGGGCTAATCAACACGACGGATGGGGTGGGTGGGCGCCGGTTTGGACCGGGCTACTTTGACCTCATCGTCATCGACGAGGCGCACCGCTCGGTCTATGCGAAATACAAGGCGATCTTCGACTGGTTCGACGGCATGCTCGTCGGGCTGACGGCGACCCCGAAGGACGAGATCGACCGCAATACGTATTCGTTGTTCAACGCTGAAGATGGGGTGCCAACCGATGCCTACAGCCTCGATGAGGCGGTGGCGGAGGGTTATTTGGTTCCGCCCGTGCCGGTTTCGGTGCCGCTGAAGTTCCTGCGGGCGGGGATTCACTATCACCAACTGTCCGAAGCCGAGAAGGACGAGTGGGACTCGCTCGACTGGGGCGAGGACGACGAGGTCCCGACCGACGTCAACCCCGAAGAGCTCAACAAGTGGCTCTTCAACGCCGACACGGTCGACAAGGTGATCGCCCACCTCATGCAGGCGGGCCACAAGGTCGCCGGCGGTGATCGACTCGGCAAGACGATCATCTTCGCCAAGAACAACGCGCACGCCGAGTTCATCCGCGATCGGTTCGACACGGCATACCCGGAGTTTGGTGGGCACTTCGCGCGGGTGGTGACGTACAAGACGGAGTACGCGCAGAGCCTGATCGACGACTTCTCGGTGAAGGAGAAGGCGCCGCACATCGCGATCAGCGTCGACATGCTCGACACGGGGATCGACGTGCCAGAGGTCGTCAACCTTGTCTTCTTCAAGCTGGTGCGGTCGGTGTCGAAGTTCTGGCAGATGATCGGGCGCGGCACGCGGCTGTGTCCGGACCTGTACGGGCCGGGTGACGACAAGAAGAACTTCTACGTTTTCGACTTCTGCATGAACCTGGAGTACTTCAACCAGCCGGGCGCGGGCTCGGAGGGGTCTATGCAAAAGTCGTTGGCGCAGAGGCTTTTTGAGGCGCGCTTGGGCTTGGTCGCGGCGTTGGATGGGGCTGACGGTGCCGGGGCTGATGGGGCAGTTGGGGCGGTCGGGGCGTTGCGCGAGGACACGGCGAGGCACCTCCACGGGGTGGTGGCCGGGATAAACCTTGACAACTTCGTCGTGCGCCCGGAGCGGGAGTGGGTCCAGAGGTATGCCGCGTGGGAGCCGTGGACGTCGCTGTCGCTGCAGGAGGCGGGAGACATCGCGGCGCACCTGGCGGGTCTGCCGTCGGCCGTGCGTGACGACGATGAGGAGGCCAAGCGGTTTGACCTCATCGTCTTGCGTATCCAGCTTGCGCGACTTGAGGGTGACGAACTCACGGTTGATCGTCTGCGTCGACAGGTGCAGCAGATCGCGTCGTCGCTGCTGAGTCAGACGTCGATCCCGGCGGTCGCCGAGCAGCAGACGTTGCTGGCGGAGGTCAGCGAGGACGAGTGGTGGGTGGACGTCAGCTTGCCGATGCTGGAGTTGGCGCGACGGCGGATCCGTGGACTGGTGCGGTTCATTGAGAAGTCGAAGCGGGCTGTCGTCTACACGAACTTCGAGGACGAGATCGGCGACGGGTCCATCGTCGCGCTGCCGGGGGTCGCGGTGGGGACCAACTGGGAGCGGTTCAAGGCAAAGGCGCGGGCGTATCTCAAGGACCGCGAGGACAATGTCGCGCTGCAGAAGCTCCGGCGCAATCGACAGCTCACCGAGACCGATCTGTCTGCGCTGGAGGCGATGTTGCTGGCGTCTGGCGCAGGCGGACCGGATGACATCGCCCGAGCGACCGAAGAGTCTCAAGGTTTGGGGCTCTTTATCCGGTCACTGGTGGGGCTGGATCGCGAGGCGGCGACGGAGGCGTTCTCAGAGTTCTTGACGGACTCGAGGTTCAGCGCGGCGGAGATTCGCTTCATCCAGCTCATCGTGGAGCACCTCACAGCCAACGGCGTGATGGAGGCGCGTCGGCTGTACGAAGCGCCCTTCACCGACCACGCGCCTACTGGCCCAGACTCCATCTTTAGTGACGCCGATGTCGACCGACTGATCGTCGTCCTCGACGACGTCCGTGCGCGCGCGAGGTCTCTGAGTGATGCCTCGTGAGCGGTCTCTTGTCGTCGGTGTGGTCTGGCACTGCCCTCAGGTTTCCTGGGGTGCAGAGAATGAACGCTGAAATGTACAAATCAGCGCTTTTGGCAGTAGAGTGATGCACATGAGCGAGATGACCGTGACTGACGCCCGAGCCCGGCTCGCCGACGTCGTCGACGCTGCCCGCGTTGAGCACAGCCCCATATATCTGACGCGGCGGGGGAAGCGGGTAGCCGCAGTCATCGACGCCGATGATCTAGACCGGCTCATCGCGGCGGCCGAGGATCTCGCCGACCTCGAAGACGCGGCTGCCGCGCGGGCGGAGATTGCGAGCGGACATGCCGCTATTCCTTGGGAGCTGGTCAAGGCAGATCTTGGCTTGGCATGACCTACCGGATCGAGGTTGCGCCGGCCGCGGTGCGTCAGCTCCGCAAACTAGATCCCGTGGCGCGGCGCAGGGTTCAGGGTGCCATTGAACTGCTCTCGGAGCACCCTCGACCTCAGGGCGCCCAGAAGCTCGTCGGCGGCGAGGGCGAGTGGCGGGTCCGCACCGGCGACTACCGAATCGTTTACGAAGTCCACGACGACGTCCTGCTGGTTCTCGTCGTCACTGTCGGCCATCGGCGCGACATCTACCAGCGCCGCTGATTTGGCTACGAGGGTTCACGCCAGGTTGCTGGATGCGGCGGGCTAGCGCATTCGTGCGGGGCCAAAGCCGATGGAGAAGCGGAGAAGGCAATGATCGCCGACGAGTTCACCCTCCAACGCACGTCCAACGAGGTCCTCCTGTGGACGACGAAGCGGCTTCCGTTCGAGCCCGATGGCTGGCTGCGCATCGAACGAGGCGTCAACCTGCAGACCGCGATCAAGACGGTGGTCGACGGCCTGATCAGCGCGTTTCACACCTGCGAACCAAACGCCAGCGACACGGTCGAAGCGTGGCTCGACTCGGGATCACACGCCGACCCGGCCCTAATCGAGATCCTTCGCGACACGCACTGGAATGTGCTCGGTGAGCGTGTCCTCGTCCGCCCACACGGCATGCAACGCATTGACGGCAAACGGGGCATCGCTTGGAACCCCGCCGACGACCGATGTGTCGACGTCACCGTGCGGATGCTGAACGGCGAACCCAGCCCCACGGCATACTCGCTCTCGGCGACCCTCAGCGAGCGTCCCTAAGGCGGACTCAATGCGAGCGGGATAATGCCAACATGCGCCCGCGCCGCCCACCACGCCCGCCCAGGTGGTTGCATCAGGGCACGCTCACACCCCCTCGCGGCTACGCCACCATCGCCGCCGTTGGCGCGGGCCCCGACGGCCTCCCGATCGCTTTGTGGACGCGCCCTCAAGATGCCGGGGCCCTCCACGAACGCCACGCCCAGGGCAAACACGCAGCATCCTTCGCGAGGACACACCCCACGCGCCCGCCCGCAGCCGCGGTGACACGGCATACCGGATCAGGCTCGCTCGCGCAGGTGACCGAACTCGCCGAAGTCACCGTCTCCTTCCCTTTTGTCCAGCCGCTCCCCGACGGCGGCTTCGTCCTCGTCGGCGCCCGTGCTGGTTGGCACCCAGATCGCGGAGGCGAGCACAACGCCGTCCGCTACACGGCCGAGGGGCACATCGGCGCGACGGGGTGTATCGGTGACGGCGTCAGCCAACTCCAAACGGACGCGCAGGGGCGGCTCTGGGCGGGGTACTTCGACGAGGGCGTCTACGGCAACCTCGGCTGGGGCGGTCCCGGGCCGGCGCCGCTGGGCGCCCCCGGCATCGTCGCGTGGTCGAGCACGGCGTCGGACATGGGGTCGGACATGGGGTCGGACATGGGGTCGAGCGCGTTTGAGATCGCGTGGGCGCACGACGACGAGCGCGCGATCATCGACGATTGCTACGCCCTGAACGTCGCTCCGGAAGCGGTCTGGGCGTGCACCTACTCGGATTTCCCGATCTTCCGCCTCGTCGACGGGGCGTGCTCGGTCGTCCCAACTGTGGGTCTCCGCGGCCCGTCGGGGATCATCGCCGACGGCGACCGCGTCGCGCTGCTCGGCGCATACCACCAGCCCGAACTCTGCACAGTTGGCCGCATCACGGGCGGCGAGTACGTGGAAACGGGCCGCCGCCAGCTCGAAGGGTTCGATTGGGCGACGTCGCTGAACGCCAGATTGCATTGTCGCGGCTCGGTCGCTCACCTTTTCGTCGGCACTCAGTGGTATGCCGTGCGCCTCGCCGACCTCCCCTAACCCCGACCCCAACCTTCGCTTTGAGCATGCACCAGGACCGTGATCGCCCCACGACCGGCAGGTATGCCGTGCACCTCGCCTCCACCGGTGTCAGACCTCGATGCCACGATGGCCGGAACGCTCGTCACCAGCGCTCTCCCACGCTTGGAGGTATGCCGTGTACGCCAAGACCCTGATCCCTGGGCCGCTCCCCACGCCCACCCTCACCGCGACGACCAGTGTCGCTCATCAGCTCTTCCCGGAGTTGCTGGCGTCGGGCTGGAAGCGATACGGCGTCGAGGATCTCGCCGTTTCGCGAACTGATGTCCTCATCACTCACGACAGTCTGCAGCTCGTTGTTGACGGAATCGTCGTCCTGAGCGATATCGACCCCGCATCCCCGGCGGGCTGGTGGGAGGCCGTTGACGGCATCGATGGCCAGTGCGTGGTCGTCGTGCTCAAGACCGGTGACATTGACCTGCACGACCCTCAATTGGGCGCCCGTCAGCGTGAGCTCATGGCCAAACCTGACGCCGGAGTCTGGACCATCGCGCGCGTGGGTCACCCCGCAGTTCCCCACCCCGGCACCCCGCATCAGCCCTCAGCGCACTGAAACACGATGTAGCCAAGAGCCGCTATCGCGACAGCTTCTGCTACCGCATGCGCGTTGGTGTTGGCCGGGTCGGCTCGTGGGCCCCTCGAACCCACGCGGCGACCGGACCTTGCCGAAGTGTCACAATCCGTCATGGCCCTGTTTCGGAAACGTCAGCCAGCCCCGGGCGCGCACCCCATCACCGCATTTTGGGAGTGGTGGATGGCCGAGGGTCATCGCATCGACCCCCGCAGCGTCTCTCACATGACCGAGCGCCTCAGCGACAAGGTGGCGGGGATTCACCCCGACCTCGCTTGGCACTTTGGTCAGGGTTCGTCTGCGCAGCATTGCCTCACCGTCTCCGCGGGCGGGGTGGCCGAGCTCCGGCCGGTTGCGGAACGTTGGCTCCGCTCGGCCCCCGCGCCGGATGCGACGTGGGAGTTCCGGTCTAGCCAAGCGGCCGACCCCGGTGCTCTGGAGCACTCGCTTGAGATAGCTGGGGCGGCGGTCGACCTGTCGCAGACCCGGTTCGCTGTGGATGTTGCGCCCGACGAGCGGCGCGTGCACGTGGGCGTCTACCACCCGGCATACCGGCAGGTGCCGCTGGAGGTGCGCGGGCAGGTGACCTTCCTCGTGCTCGATTGGCTTCTCGGCGAAGACGACGTCGAACGCTGGCTGGGGCACATCGAATCCCTCACCGAGGCGCCCGCAAACCCCGCCGACGGGGCGGAGTTGCGCGCGTCGGTGGCGCAGTTGGCGCGGCAGCGCGACCCTGATGCGTGGGGGGTGGCGGAGTTTCGCGATCAGGAGGGTATGCCGGGACTCGCGACCTTCCGCACGGGGGTGCGCTGGATCGATCACCCCACGCTCGATCGCCACCAGCTCGTGACGCTGACGTATGCCGCGCAAGGCAACGGGCTCCCGGCGGACGACGCGGCGTTGGCTGGGTTGCGAGCGGTTGAGGAGGAGCTTGAGGGAGTCCTTGGTTCACGCGGGCTGGTGATCGGGCACGAGTCGCATCGGGGTGTGCGGCGGGTGCACGCCTATAGCGACGGCGAGGACCAGAACCTGGACGCGGCGCTCGCGGCGTGGGCGGCCCGTCGATGGGTGTCGATCGAGGCGGAGCCTGACCCGTCGTGGCGTGCGGTGCGCCACCTCACCGGCTGAGGTCGGGGCAGAGCGGGGGGGAGGGGGGGGGGGGGGGGGGGGGGTCCTCGGGGCTGGGGCCGCGGATGATGAAAGGAAAGCGACGCCAGAGCGTGGGTTTCCTTTCAGGATCGGGCCGCCTCGCTCGACCACCTCGCTCAACCGCCTCGCGAGGGCGATGCCGCACCGGCCCGCAGCCCTGGCGGAATCGTTGCCCAGAACCCGTACTGGTACTCATGACGGGCGACCCCTAGGCGGGATAGACATGAACCTCACGCGTAGAGGCGCTCAGGGGACGGAGGATCATGAGCGGATTCAGTGTCGACACGGACTCGTTGGGACGCGCGGGTCGACAGGTCCAGAAGGCCAGCCAGCCGCTGCCCCGCACCGCGCCCGCACTCGCGGCGGCCGGCACCGCCCTCCCGGGTGGCGCGGCGGCAAGTCTGCTGCCCGAGGTCGGGGTCGCGATCGACGCGTGGGTCACCGCGTGGCTCCGGGCAACGGAATCCCTCGCCTCCGGTCTCTCGATCAGCGCCACAGGGTATGCCGTGTCACAACAGCAAGCCGCGCAGCTTACGACCAGGCCGCCCAAGCACACGACCAAGCCCGACGGGCATCCCCGGCGGGCCGGGCGGGGGGGGGGCCCGGGGGGCGGGGGGGGGGGGGGGGCCCGGGGGGGGGGGGGGGGGCGGCGGGGGGGGGGGCCGCCGCCGGGGGCGGGGCGGGGCGGGGCGGCGGGGGGCGCCGGGGCGGGGGGGGCGGGGGGGCGGCCGGGGGCGGGGGGGGGGGGGGGGGCGGGCGGGGGCCCGCCCGGGGGGGGGCCGGGGCGCGGGGGGCCGCGGGCCGGGCGGCCGCGGCGGGGGCCGGGGCGGCCGGCGGGGGGGGCGGGGCCGGGGCCGGGGGGGCGCCCCGGGGGGGGGGGGGCGCGGCCGGGGGGCCGGCGGGGGGGGGGGGGGCGGCCGGGGGGCCGGCGGGGGGGCGGGGGGGGGGCCGGGGGGGCCCGGGGCTGGCGGGCCGGCCCCCGCGCCCGGGGCGCCGCGGGCCGGGGGCGGGGGGCGGGGGGCCCCGGGGCCGGGGCCCCCGGCCCGGCCCGGGGCCGGCGGCCGGGCGGGGGGGGGGCCCGCGGGGGGGGGCCGCGGCGGGGGGCCCGCCCCCCCCCCCCGGGGGGCCGCGGCCCCGGCGGCGGGGCGGGCCCATTGGCCCTGGTCCGGCGGGCGGCACGCGACTGCCCACGAGCGGTTGCCGGGCAACCCTGCGCAGCGTGAGGCCATGGACCTCTATAACAACAACATCGGCCGGCAGATCGCAGCGGCCCATCCGGGAGCCAGCCAGGAAGAACTCGCCCGCTACGTTCGCGAGGCGGTCGACCAAGGCAAGGTGGTCGTGATCGACAAGAATGGTCAACTGGCGTGGAGCAACGGCGTCCCGGTGGGCCAAACCGGACAGGTCAAGGACGGGCCGCTTCCAGGCAAGGACCCACAACCTCACGGGGGAGGAGCCAAGAGTTGATCACCGCACGCACTCGCGCTCGTGGGCGCTCAGCTGCCCGCTCACAGACCCTCTCGCTCGCCCGCAGCTCTCTGATCGCCCTCATCCTGGTCACTCTGCTGACCGCCTGTACCGGAAGGAACGACATGGGCCCTGTCAGCGACGACACCCTCGACAAGGCGCTGGTGGCCCAGACGACGGCGGCCGCCCCACGCCTGCTGCGCGACCTGACCGGCTTCGGCTGGGACGAAGTCATGGTCCTGTCAGAGGGCACCACTGCCGATGAGATCCAAAGCCTCACCGGAGCGCGCATCGTCAAGGGCGACCGTTATGTCAGCTCGGCCAACCTCATGGTGTTCCGGTCGAGCGGACAGGTGGTCAAGGCCGTGATGATCACCGCCGACGCCTTCGCCTCGCCAGACCTGCGCCGCTGGTTCGGCCGGGACGTGAGCGTCGGCCCAGGCCCGATCCTTCGGCTCACCTGAGCTCGCGCTCACCGGATTCGATACCAGTGACCCACTCATGCGTCGGCATCCGGTATCGATTCCGCTGCCGCGCGGTATCGATTCCGCTGCCGACCGGCTCAGGTCAGGCCCGCCATGTACAGGCGAGCGGCGAGGATGTGCGAGCAGGGGCCGCGCGAACCGGCATACCGAATGAACCACCTGCACGTACACGTCGCGTCCCCCGAGCCGAACCGCACCCAATGCGACTGCGTGCCCTCGCCTCCGACGCGTACTCCGTCCGCAGTTCGCTCGACCGACCCAGCCGCAACCAGCTCGCGCGCCGCCCGCAACCGAGGGTGATCGCGCTCGGCCGCGTCGCTGTCGAAGGGCACCTCACGGTGGAAATAGGCGCCACAACTCAGGTCGTACCCCACCTTGCCCGATGCCGCGAGCACTGACACCGCCCCGCTCACCTCGGCGGCAGTCAACCCCGTCTCCGCCGCCAACAGCCCAGGGTCAATGACCGGCTCCCACGCGAGCTGCTCGAGCACCCGAAAAGCCGCCCCAGAGCCGGACCCAGCACCAGCCCCAGCCCCAGCCCCAACAACCGACGCCCTAGCCAAACCCGTCAACAACTGCCCTTCGCCAGAGAACCCCCGATACGGCTGCGGCGTCATCGCGAGCGTGATCCGGCCGCCATCTACCTCAGCAACCCAGGCGCTCGCTCCAGACTCGTGCGCCCACACCGTCAACCGCCGGATATGCCGCATCACCCGCCGCAGACTCGTGAGTCGCGCCGTCCCTGCCAGGGTGGCGCTCCCCGGCGACCCCGCCGCCGTGATCCGCGGCCCGCGCGGCCCAGCCACCACTCCGACCGCAGGCCCGGGCGCCCCGCGCGGCAGCCCGGCCAAAAACGTCATCGCCTGTGGACCAGTCGCCTCCGCGACCACACTCATGCCCGCTAACACGGCAGGCACCTCGGCGAAGCCCCGCACCCACCGCTCGGGCAACTCGACCTTGCGCTCCTCATGCGTCTCGGCCAAGGTCGACATCCGCAACGCGTCCGGCCCGACCGCAAGATGCATGAGCTCGTGCCGAGGCAGCGCGGCCAGTGCCGTACGCAGCGGCTGATTCACGTCCACATTCGTCGTCCCAAAGGCGATCTCACCCGACGCGATGCCGTCAGCGAGGAGGTCGTAGACGGCATACACCCCATTGCACCCGCTGAACGACTCGAATCGGATCCGGTCCCCACTGGCGGTGACCACGGGGTCGCGGGTGGCGGCGAGCGCGGACAGATCGAGGTACGTCGTCGTGGACACGTCCGCGACGGTGAGGATGCCCGCGGCGGTGACGTCGGGCCGCGTGACTAGCCCTGAGAAGAACTGCGGGTGGTCGATCGGTCCCAGCGGGGTGAGTCCCAGCCCCGTCTCGAGTTCGAGCGACGGCTCCGCGTCCAGTGTCGAAAACCGCGACGCGCCAACGAGATTCGTCATCAGGACTCTCCTCCAGGAGTGCTGCCAGTAGCACCGACTGCCTTCACGAGCGCGCGGGCTTCGACCACGGCTTTGGACGCCCCTCGCTCTGCGGCCAGCTCGCGGACCGACTCCGGAACCCAGCTTGCGCCCAGTTGACCCGTCACCACCGGCGCGTGGTCGCGAGTGGCCCGGAGCAGGTCGGCGAGGCCAGCAGGCTTCTTGGGGGCGCGGCAGGCCGCGTCGAGGACCGCGCTCCACGTCGGCCAGACGACGCTCATCGAGGACAGCGCGGCCAACTCCGCCCACCCCTGCGCTGCGCGCGCCAGCGACAGTGCGCCTCGGTCAAACAGCGCGAGGCTCCGCTCGGCGAGGATCGCGGGGTCAAGTCGCCCCTGGTCCGCCAATTGGCCGGTATGCCGTGCCGCCAGCAGTCGGCTGTCGAGCCGGGGATGTGCCAGCTGCCGCGCGAGGTGGTGATGGAGGGCGGGCCCGATCGGCCCGGCTGACCACACGATGACCGGCAGCTCTTGAGCGTGGCTCGACGAATCCTGGTCATTCCGGGCCGCGATCATGACCGCAAGCGCCTCGACATCCCAGGGGCAGACGCCAAGCCACGGACCCGGATGGTAAGAGTTCCAAAACCGGCGCGGCCCAACGTCTTTACCAACCGGAGCGCAGAGGTCAGCCATGCCAGCTAAGGACAAGAGCCACTCCGGGAGCGGGAGACGCAGTTCCGATGCGCTCGGTTCCACCACACCCGCCGCAGGCCCGGTCGCCCCCGCGCCAGCACTCGCGCCCGCAACCCCCGCGCCAGCACTCGCGCCCGCAACCGAGCCTGCCCCCGCGCCCGCAACCCCCTCGCCGTCAGAAAGCCGTTCCTGCGCAGCGAAGTCCACGGTGCGTGCCCTCCACCCACCGGCCTTGATCCACCGACGGATCACCTCGACCCCATCGCGATCCGTCGCCTCCGTCCGGCCCCGCCCAAACCACCGGAACCTCGACACCGCACCCTTCGCCGCCCCACCTTTGGCAGCCGCGTCCAACGACTCCGCCGGCGCCAAGCTGAGCCCCTCAAACAGCCGAGCATCGCTCGCGTCAGTCGGCCCGAGCCGCAATAGCGCCTGCACCAGGTCATATGCCCCATACCCGACGGCCCGCGCAAGTCTCACTCGATCGGCGAGGACGGCAACGTCCAGGGTGCCGTCAGCGTGAGATGGAGTGCTCAGCAGCCACTTCAGCGGTCCCAGTCGCAGCAGCGTTTCTTCGACGAGCCGGTCTGTGAAGAGCAGGTGGGCCTGTGGCTCCATGACATGGGTGTGGCGCTCCACGATCCGTCCCACGTCCGGCCCCCCATGTCGGTATGACGTGTAGGTCGTCTCGTACGACCTGCGCGCGTTCCCCGTCTTCACCCACGTGTTCAGTCCGTAGGGAGTCCGCACGTGGGAATACGAGTCCGGATCCGGCCACTCCGCCACCACCTCCCGCAGCCGCGCGAGGTCTCGGTGGGCGAGCTTCACCACAAGATCGAGGTATGCCGCCTCGCTCGTGGCCCGCGACCACGTCGCCGCATCGGAACGGGCCTCATCGAGGCCAGCTTCGCTCACGGCATACGGGCGGAAGGGAGTCGGCTCGTAGGGATCGACCTCGTGTGACCACGCGGGCAGGCCCGTGACGCTGGGAGTGGCCGGGATTGGTTCGTTGCCCGGCTCTTGCCCGCCAACTGAGCCGAGCAGTTTCCGTGATTTCGCTGCGAGAGTAGCGTCTTCGCTGTCAGCAGCAATGCGGAGCAGCACCTCGCGAGCATCACTGGCCGACCTCGCCAGGTAGGCGACCAGGGTGGCCTGTTGCGCCTTCTCGGGACGAGCCAAGATCACCGTCCCCAGCTCGATGAGCTCGTCGTCGGGCAGGTCGGCGGCGAGCGCGAGCCCGAGGAGGAGCTTGGTGAGGCTGCCATGCGCCGTCGGCAGGACGTGCAGGATCAGCGCGGCCCGCGCCTTCACCTCAGCGGGCGTCAGGTCCAGGGCCGTGATCACTTCCCCGAGGACGCGCTGGTTGCTGGCGCGGTCGTCGCGGCTCAACGCCGCGAAGGCGCCGTCAACGAGAGGCGCGCGCTCGAGGACGCCAGTGCGCACCGCTTCGCGGATCGTCGGCTCGACCCGCCACCCGTCCTCAGAGAAGTTCGCCCAATCGTTGAGCGCGTTGGGTGTCGCCAGTGCGGCGGTCAGCAGTTCGGTCGCGGACGGGGTGGCGGCGAGGCAGTCCGCGAGGGTGAGTTGGCTCCCCAAGGTGTATGCCGGTTGCGCGGCACCCTGCACCGCGGTCATGAACGCGAACGGGCTCCACGTCATCCGCTCCGCCGCCATCGCGTGCACATGCGCGTTCGACAGGAGCAAGACCCATCCGCGGACATAGGTCTCTGTGGTCGGTACCGGCATACCGAAGGCAGCTACGGCGGCGCTGGTGAGACTGACGACCTCGGCGACACCGCGTTGTGAGTTGCCGCGGAACTCGGCCGCCGCGGCCAAGCCCACGAAAGTGGCCGCCCAGTCGGGTCCGCGACGGATGAGTGCGTCGGCGATGGCCTCACCGGCCTGGCCATCACCCTGCCACGCGAAGTGACGTCCCCATCGACAGTTGCGGGACGCCTCCTGCGGTGTCTCCGAAAGCGTCACGGCGAGCAGGATTTGGACAGCGCGTGATGGAGTGCGCCAATCGCTCTCAGCTTTGCGGCGCGCGTGTGCGCGGCCCGTGCGGCGGTACCACGTGGTCGCAGTAGCGAGGTCTACGTCGGCCAAGTCGGCAAGGCGGTCGCTGAGGGCCTGCCAGTCGCTGGCCTCGACTAACGGGTCCAAGGTTGCGGCGTCCACCCAACGAGCGTAGAGCCGGCCTGCGGCCCTGACGAGGTGTCGCCAGCAAGACCTGGTCCCAAAGGTGTCGATATCCGATTGCGGGTCATGCCTCGGTCTCGGGTATCGAATCCGTGGAGGAGGCGCACGCGCCCGGCGCTCGATGCGCGGAGCCCAAGTCGGGTCGATACCCGAGACCCAGTCATACCCCGGCGTCGGGTGTCGATTGCGCGGCACACCCGTCAGCTAGCGGACCGGGCAGCTTGCGGCGCTGAAGGTGCCCGTCGTCGTCGCAGACGTGCGCCCGTCGGTCGCGACGGCCTTGAGGGTGAAGGTCCCGATTGACAGCTTGCCCGTCGCCACGAGCGACCCGATATACCCTCGTCCCGCCATATAGAACAGCTCTATTGGCCCCGACTTCAGCCCCTGTGTCCACGTCATAGTCACTGACGTCGCATTGGC
Organism: Actinomycetales bacterium; assembly: GCA_016715285.1. GTDB lineage: Bacteria > Actinomycetota > Actinomycetes > Actinomycetales > Dermatophilaceae > Phosphoribacter > Phosphoribacter thorii. The sequence continues at coordinate 271,331 of JADKAO010000006.1, forward strand.
CGCCGACACCTGGATGGTCATCGTGTTGCCGGCACAGTTGCCGTTGTAGACCGGGTTCGGGTTCGCCGAGATCGTCCCGATGGTGACCGGCGGATAGACCGGTGGAGTGAACACGGGGACCGTGATCTTCGGAGGCGTGATGATCACCGGCGGCGGGGTCGGGATGGTGATGACCGGCGGGAGGGTGATCCCTGGCTTCGGCGTCGGCGCGGGAGCCAGGGATGCCCCAGGTGACCCAGGTGCGCCAGGAGCCTTCGGCGCCGTTGTCCGAGGAGCCGCGGTTGGGGCCGCGACCACCGTGCCATCCGGGCCCGGCCCAGTCGAGGCCGCGAGCTCAGTCACGGTCGGCGCCGCCGTCGCAGCCTCCGGCGTCGCCCCACTGTCGGCAATCGTCACGCGCACCGCGATCGACCGGGATCCTTCGCTGCTGATCGCAACCAGCGTGTGCGTGCCGAGCGCCGCCTGCCACGGGATCTGCGCATAGCCCAGGTCCCCGAACCGGTCGAGCTCGTTGTCCGTCCCCACGACCGCACCGTCGACCTCAAGACTCAGAGACTTGGCACCATTTTGAGCAGCGGTATGCGCCTGCACCGTGACCGTCCCGGGCTTGATCACGCTCCGGTCCAGCGGCGAGTCAATCCACGTACTCGCCCCCGCAGCCTCCGCTTGCGACGACGACCCCCCGATGAGCATCGTCGCGCCCGTAAACCCCGCCACGAGTGAGAGCGCGAGCGCCGCCGCCCCGCCCTTGCCAATCGCCAACGTCTCCAACACACCCGCCATGGGCATAAGGGTGTCTGCTGGGAGCCCCGCCGGGAAGCCAAATCGGGACAGATACGCAATTTCCCCCATCGCGTATGCCGCGCACCTCGTGCTCTGCTGCTCGGTATGCCGCGTCGACTTCACCTCACCCGGTCGACCGTGATGATTTCCATCATCGCGCTCATCGCCATGCTCACCTTGACGGCCGGGTTGATCCGACGCTCAGCAACACAGGCTGCGGAGGTTCAGGCGCCGACCGAGGGCGCGCTATTTGCCAACGATGCGCCGGCCACGCTGTCAGTCGGCAAGCGTGAGGGTGTGGTCTCCGGGGAGACCGTGCCGGTCAACGTATCCCGTTCTGGCGGAGTCCAACTCGACACGGTGACCCTCTATGACGGCGGCAATGTCGTGGGGGCCGCCAAGGTGCGTGAGGGCGCGGCCTCGGTGTCATTCGACTGGGTTGCCCTCGGTGAGGGCCAACACCTCTTGAGCGCGAGCACCCGCACCGCTCAGGGGGCCGAGGGGCGCACCCAGGTGGTCGGCATACTCGTCGCGCCTGCTCCTAAGTCGGTGCCCGGTGGAGCAAGCGGCGGCGCGAGCGTGGCTGCCTCTGCCGGGACTGCAGCCGTGCCGGTCGTGCCGCAGGAAACTGTCGCCAAAGCGCGCGCTCGACTGCGTGGGGCTGACGCATTGCTGCTCAACCCGGCGTCACCCGCAGCCACCCGGGCCGGGGTGACGCGCGACCCCGCGGCCGGTCTCCCTCAGGTTGCCGCTCCGCAGGCGCCCGCGGTCCCCGGCAAGATCACAGTGCCGCAGGGAATGACGCCGTGGAAAATGCTCGAGTCGTCGGGTGACTATCTCCGCCTGTCGTCGTTGAGCGAGGACGCGGTCGTTGTCGGCAGCCTGATGCTCGTCGACGTGGCGTCGATTCCCCCGTTCCTCCCAGTTGGCGCGGACCTGGAGGGCAAGGTCACGGTGCCGCCGGCTGAAGGCGCCCCGGCGCCGGGCGGAGGCGGCATACCTGGAGGTTCTGGACCGAGCGGGCCTAGCGCTGCGGCACCCGCGTCGACCACGGTCGGGGACCTGGCGGTGACCGTGACCGTCTCCCCGCAGAACCGGTGCGAGCTGTTGATCAAGACGCCTCCCCGCACCGAACTGCTGTGGGTCGGATATGGCAGCAACGGCCAGTCGACGGTGACCGCGCTGCGGTCGTACGAGACGTATGCGCCGGACCCGGCGCTGTTGCAGCCGCCAGCGGGCAACGGTCTGCTGTATTTCACGTACAAGAACAAGACCAGCCCGCCGATGCCGATCTCGATCCCGATCTCGTGTTTCGGCGAGTGGGCGGGCGACGCGACGCTGATCGACGGGGTCCTCACGACGACCAAAGCCAACGGGCCGATCTACGTCTACGTCACCGGCCGCAACCCCCAAGACAAGGCCCCGACCTCCGTGCGGGTGCCGGTCGCGGACCAGACCTACATCAACCAGACCCAGCCGTCGGTCGACATCTCGCCGTACTTGCCTTCACTGCCAGGGGAGTATGCCGCGCAGGTGTTCCTCGAGGTGTATGGCCAGCCGTCGACCGCTGGCGGGCAGGCGCCGCTGCTGGCTCGAGGCACGTTTACGAGGACAGGCACGCCGACGGGGCACGCGTTCGGTGCCGCGCGGGCGATCCAGCTTGAAGGCAAGCTCACCGAGGGCGGCCAAGGTGAGAGCACGTGGGGCACGGTGATTGTCGACGACAAGAAGCCGCGAGCCCTGGATCTGCGGTGGCAGACCGGTGACTCCTCGGTGGATCACGTCGTCTGGCAGGTGTTGAGCGTGCCGCTGAGTCCGGCCAACGCTGACCTCAACAACCCGTTTGTGCTCGCGACCGGTATCGCGGGGCGCACTGCGAACTATGGCTGGCAGAGCTTCCAGATCCCGGCGCGGTCGCTTGATGCTGGGGCGTCGGCCAAGGGCGGTGCCGGGTGGACCAATCGGCCGGGGACCGCAGATCCCAACGCCCTGGCGACGGGTGGCGCGGGTGGCGGCGGTGGTGGTGGCGCGGGCGGCGGCGGATCTGGTGCGGATCCTTCGGTCGCGGGGGCGACCCAGTTCGGCACCCTGGGCGCGCCCGGGGCCAACGGCCGCGTCTACATCCGGGTCATCGGCGTCGGCAAGCCCTCGGCGGGTCCGACCGGCCTGGCGGGCCTCGGCACCGCGAGCACCCTCGTCGCCTATGACCCACCGCGCGCAGCCGCCGGGCCCTCACCGACGTTCACGATCAAGTCGATCAAGCTCACCCTGCCCAACCGCCCCTACCCGCCCAACGGCGCGTGCATCCGGGTCACCCAGACCCCATGGGATGCCTCGGGCAAGTTGTCGATCTCCCAGCCGGGCGCCTCACCCGTCGAGATCAAGGCAGCGCAAGCGTTCTATCCCACCCCCGGCATGTATTGCCCATGGGACTTTGGTTACAACGCCTGCGATCTCGCGTGCTCGGCTGGCGAGATCATCAACTACTTGGCCAAGACCTGGGACTTCGTCGCGGTGCTCTACAACAAGATCATCGACACCGCCGCCGGCCTGATCGCCAAACTCAACCCGATCTGTGTCGGTGCGGGATTGGCAGGTGCTGACTCGGTCCAAAGCGCCTGCGAAAAGATCACCAAAGTCGTCGCCAATGTCGCGATCGCGGCGGCACTGACGTCTTTTGGTTTGCCTCCTTCCCTGCCGACCTCCTCGCAAGTAGCCGCCCTCGCGCAAGGCAACTTGGAGGCGGCTGCGCTCCTTGCTCTCCAACAGGCGGGTGTGCCGTGCGACAGCCTCACTCTCGATTCGGGCACTGCTGACGCGGCGGCATACGCGGCCAAGGAAGCTGGCGTCGCCCTGCCCGACCCGGGCCCGTCCGGTCAGCTCGGCGCCTGCCAGGTGCTTATCCACCTCGTCGCGGAGAAGTTCAAGGCCCAAGTCGTCGAGGCCACGTCTAAGCAGGCTGCGGCCTCCACGGGTATGCCGGAGTTCCCCACCATCACCGGACTGACCGTCATCCCCGAACCCACCGGATGGCTCCAACCGGCCACGCTCGCGGTCGTCGCGAGCTTGGACGTCGCCTCGGTGCCCCCGGGCTTTGACCTCAACGGGTATGCCGTCACGCTCGACGCCGTGTCGCATTCCTTCTACCACGGTGATGGGGTGGTCATGCTCAAGGAGTGGGGTCCGACGTTCACCATGATCGCCAACGGCGGGGTGGCGCCAGGACCAGGCGAGCGCCTGTTTAGCGGTCTTGGGCAGTTGCCGCCTCGCGATCGGTCACCCAAGGACATGTCGTCGCTGTACACGGAGAAGTGGACGTTGTCGTCCAATGACGTCACGGTCACGGGGCTGCCCGCCGAGCCCTCGGCCCAGGTGCCGTTCTGCTGTGTGCTGTCGACCAACTCCTGAGCGGTGAGGAGCCTGCACCCTTTGGCCGACATTGTGGAGCGACCTCACGGGTGACGTGCTTGGTTCCCCGTGGGTGGGCACACGGGCACTCCGGCAGTTTCTTCGTTTGCCAGACAACGAAGTTGAGCGTGCCCTAGCGTCCCGAGTGTGGCTATCGGAGACTCCCGACTCGCGCGCGAGGCCGCAGCTATCGCGGCGCTCGCCGATGTTGTGGGTGCCGATGTTGTGGGTGCCGAAGGCGCCGACTCTGCTGTGGGCGCCGAACGCCCCGACTCTGCTGATTGCGCCGAGTGTCCCCACGATGTCGAGGGCACCGACCACCCCCGGCGTGCTGAGGCTATGCCGCTCTGGCTGATCTGCGCGGCTGTGCTCGAGGCGGCCTGGGGGATCGCCGACGAGGCTACTGGCCCTGACGCCGACGGTCTTGGTGAGTCTTCGAACGAAAACCTTTGGGAAACACTGCTCTTAGCGGAGGTCTCGCTGACACGACAGGCGCTCCAGGAGAGTGAAGAGCGCGCCCGCATGGTCGTGGAGCGGTCACAACCTCGTTCTGCCGTACGCGACTGCGCGCTCCTGCTCGTGGCCCGCGCAGGGGTGTTGCAGAACAAGCCCGCGACGTCCGTGGCGCGCGAGGCGCGGATCCGGGCACAGGCTCGTAGCGACCTCGTCTTGGGCGCCTGGGCGATGGGGTTGGAAGCAATTTCGGTTCTGCTGGAAGGAGATTGCGCAACAGCTGCGCAGATTGTCGAGCAGTCGATCACCCAACCGTGGCCGGACGCGGACGCTGACGCGCACGCAAGCGCCGTTGCGGGTGAGTTGGGCCATGGTGCCGAGTACCTAGCCCGGGGGGCAGGAGTGGTGCGGCAGATGGCGGGGTTGCTGACCGGCATACCCACACCGCCCACGCCGTGGCCACACCCGCGGCAACTCGAGGCGCTGCGCGCCAGCCCCCTGTATGCCGTGCTGCGGGCTCGCGAGCGCGATGCTGGGCGGAGGTTGCGGTTGGGTTCGCCGGCGGCGGATGCGCCGGAGCCAAGGCTCACTGCGCGACAGATGGAGATCGTTGAGCGGCTCGCTGATGGGGCGACCGACCGGCAGATCGCGCGGGCGTTGGGGCTGTCCGAGCGGACCGTGCACACCCACGTGCGCGCGATCTTGACCGCGCTGGACGTCCCCAACCGGGCGTCGATTGTGTCGTCTGCCATCGCACCGAGCGCCCGCGGATCGGCGCGAGCGGGTGGGGGAGTAGGTCCTGCCATTGCAGCCGAGGGTGCGGATGCGGGTGGCGGCCCAGATGCCAGCGCAGGCGCCGGAACGGGTCGCGGCTGCGGTATTGGCCCCGGCCCATCCTCAGGTGCGGGATCAGGTGTCGCTTCAGGTGCCGGCCTAGGTGTTGCCCCAGGTGTTGCCCACGGCGCGGGCTCGGGTGTCTGGTCAGGTGTTGCCCAGGGCGCGGGTTCAGGTGCCGGGTCAGGTGTTGCCCAGGGCGCGGGTTCAGGTGTTGCCCACGGCGCGGGTCGGGTGTCGCTTCAGGTGCCGGGTCAGGTGCCGGCTCAGGTGTCGGGTCAGGTGTTGCCCAGGGCGCGGGTTCAGGTGTCGGGTCAGGCGCCGGCTCAGGTTTTGGTGCGGGCGTGGGCGCGGTGCCGTCGGTCGGGGACCTGACCAATGTGCTCACCGAAGCGCAGCGTCGCGTCGGGGAGCTGGCCGCGATGGGTCGTTCCAATCGGGGAATCGCTGCGGCACTGGGCATTTCGGAGCGAACGGTGGAGAAGCATCTGCGCCAAGTCCTCGAGCGCACGGGCACAGCAAACCGAGCTGCCCTGGCCGCGCGCTTTGGTCCGTCACCGCGGTGACCTCCCCTGATTCGATACCTGTCACCGAGCCATAGGTGGGTTTGCGGTATCGACTCGTCGGGAGGCGACCGCTCTGACAGCCCTTCCCGTGTCTCACGGCGACGGCCACCAAGCCGGTGATTGCGGCTGAGCTGGGAGCCACCGAAGAAGCGCCGCCACCCCTTCTTTGCCCGCGCGCCCTGAAGTCCGCGCTCGGATGCGGCCTGGTCGGGGCGTTCACGCTGGTCGTCCTCCTCGGAGTGCCCCTGCTGATGCTCTACTTCAGCCTGCTCTCGGGGACCGCCGACGGCCGTGTCGGCCCAGCGATCCTCATGTGCGCCGCGGGCCTCGCCATCCTTGGCGCCTCACTTGTCGCGCTCCAGCGTGGACGCAAGGGTTGCGGCTGGGCACTGGTGTGTGCTGCTGGGGCACTCGTCGCTGCGTCGTTCTTCGTCGTCGCCCTGCGCTAAGCCCTCCCCAAAGCCCTGGACCGCTCTCGCCCGCTCTCGGCTCGGGCTGCGTGCAGAACTGCAGGCGTTGGTCTCCCATTTCGGCCGAAAGAGGGTGTCCCGCTTGACCATTGCCAGCAGATCTGTCCGCCTCGCCGCGACCGACCCCTCCGCCCCCCACCGAATCGATACCCGCTACCCAATCAACCGTCGGCGTCCGGTATCGAATGGAGCAGGGCACTGGCGCCCACACAGCCCGGGCCACGAGCGAAAACCCCGCGACCAACCCCAGCCGCACGGCATACCGTGTCGGGGTGACTGTGTGGCTGACCTCGGACCTGCACCTGGGGCACGTCCTCGTGTCCGGGCTCCGGGGGTTCCCCAACGTGGCCGCACACGATGCCACCCTCGCGACTCGGTGGTGCGAACGCGTCGCGCCCGACGACACGGTCTGGCTACTCGGCGACGTCGTGATGGGCGACTGGCGCGCGGGCCTCACCCTGCTGAGCAGTCTCCCGGGCACCAAACACCTCATCCTCGGCAACCACGACCGGCCGCACCCCGCCTACCGCTCCAAGGGCGGCGAGTGGGACCTGTATGCCGCGGTGTTCACGACGATGGCGCTCGGGGGTGAGCTGCGGGTTGGGTCAGCGAAGTACCTGATGAGCCACTTCCCCTACGACGGCGAGGGGCGCGAAGGGGTGGCGGACCGGCATACCCAATGGCGGTTGCGCGACCTCGGGGAGACGCTGCTCCACGGTCACACCCACGACGCCGTGGTGGTGCGAGCGAGCCGCAGGCGCACTCGGATGGTGCACGTCGGCGTGGACGCGCACGGTCTCGCCCCCGTCGCGCTCGAGGACCTGCCCCTCACCCGATAGCGCGGGAGGGGACTGGGAGCGCGTCCCAGGGGAGTTCGACTGCAGCGGTATGCCGTCCGCCTCGCGACCGGGACCCAGCGCAGCGCCTGGGCCCGATTGGGCAGTGGTGGCAGGATGGCGGCCATGACCACACCTGACGACTCTCACCTCGGGCAAGGTGCTGGCCCTTCCTCTGCCCAGCCGCGCCCCGCGCAGCCAGCCCACCCCACGCACCCAGTGGCTCACACACACGACTCACCCCAGACACCCCAGACACCCCAGACCCACCGGGCGCCACAGTGGCGTGGTCGACTGCTGCTGCTGGCGGCTCTGATTGTGGTTAGCACCGTGCTGATGATGGTTTATCTCGTTCAGATCGCGAAGCCCAACGGCGGGCGCATGTTCGCCGCGCTCCTGACGTGTGGGGTGGGGTTTGCCCTGTCGCTTGCCACGACCTACCTCCTGGGCCGTGCTCCGGTGCGACGCACATGGATCCTCACGGCCTTCGCTGCGGTATTCATCGCCGCGTCGGTCGTCATCGCGACGCTGCTCTAGCTCGCTTTGGGTCGCGCGGGCGACCGCTCGACGGCCCGTCCAGCCCGCTTGCCCGGCCTTCGATTGGCTTGCCAGGTCTCATAAGCCAGGTCAAGTGCGCCCAAGGGCAGTCAAGCGCGAGCCAACCGAGACTCAGCTGCCGACAGTCCGGTCCAGGAACGCGAGGATGTCCGCGGTGACCTCGTCGCGGTTGGTCTCGTTGAGCAGTTCGTGCCGCGCACCGGCATACAGGCGCACCGTCACGTCCCGGAGCCCAGCGTCGCGGTAGCGCTGCCCGACCACCTCAACCGCCGCGCCCCCACCAGCCAGCGGGTCCGCATCTCCGGACACGAGCAGGATTGGCAGGTCCGGGCGGATGGCCGCCAGCCGCTGCGGGTCAGTTGCAGGCAACAGCGTCGGTATGCCGCGGAACGGCTCCGACTCGAAGCCGCAGCCTTCGTCGGCGACGTACTTGTCGACCTCGGCTGGGTCGCGGCTCAGCCATTCAAATCCGGTCCGGTGCTCGAACCCGGCGTTGAACGCGCTCAGGTCAGCAGGCTCGGGGCTGTCGAGCATCGGCACGAGCCCGCCCACATCAGTGGTGCCGGACAGGACCACAGAGTCCACCTGCATCGGATCCTCAGCGACGGCCTGCTCGACCAAAAACTGTTGCGTCGCAAAGGAACCCATCGAGTGGGCAAAGAGGGCAAGCGGCAGCCCCGGGTGGTCGGCGCGGATTCGCGCAGTGAGGCGGGCGACGTCGTCGACCCAGCCGGGCCACGAGTTGGGGCCCCACTTGCCGTAGGCCCCCCGGGCCGTGCGGCCGGACCCGCGACCATCGGGTGCATAGACGAGGTAACCGGCGCCCGTGAGGGCTTCGGCAAACCGGCGGTAGCGCCCAGCGTGCTCGCCAAGGCCGTGTTGGACCTGGACGACCGCCCGCGGCTGGCCCTCCGGCGCCCAACGGTAAACCTGCAGTTCGATGCCATCGGCACTGGTCACGACAATGGTCGACTCATCCATGCCCCGAGCCTGCCACTCCCATCGACCGCTGACCAGTGGCTCCGTCGCGCTGTCACTCGTCGGAAGCGACACGAGGGATCGCGAGGGATAGCGTGGCCGAGCCGGGCTCAGCCACGGCGGAACAAGGGGCGCCTCAGGGACCGTTGCACCCGGCATACCCCTGTCGTTGCCTTTGACGTGTCACCCCGGGAGCCACCATGAGCAGCTTGTACGACTTCAGCGCCCGCACTCTCCGCGGTGAGGACAAGCCCCTCGCCGACTACGCGGGCAAGGTCGTCCTCGTCGTCAACACCGCCTCCAAGTGCGGGCTGACCCCGCAGTTCACCGAGCTCGAGGAGCTCAACCAGCGGTACCGCGACCAGGGACTTGCCGTGATCGGCTTCCCCTGCAACCAGTTTGCCGGCCAGGAGCCCGGCGACGCCGACGCCATCAGCGACGTCTGCCATGTGAACTACGGCGTCACCTTTGACATGTTCGACAAGATCGATGTCAACGGTTCCGACGCGCACCCGCTCTATGTGTGGCTGCGATCGCAAAAGGGTGGGTTCCTCGGCAGCGCGATCAAGTGGAACTTCGCCAAGTTCCTCGTCGGCCGCGACGGCCAGGTCATCGAGCGCTACGCCCCGACGGTCAAGCCGTCGGAGATCGCCAACGACATCGAAGCCGCCCTCGCCGCCTGACCCTGCCTTCGCCGCCTGACGCGACGCGCGACCTCGCCCCCAAACCCACGCATCCCGTTCGACCCACGCTCGGCTCCTTCCGCCCGCGCGAGCGAGCGCAAATGCGGGCTAACCGACCCCCGAAACCAGCAACTACGCACGCTCACCGCGCGATGATGGAGGCGTGAGGTTCTCCCGCCTGCGCCGCCACAGCCCGGCCGAACTACGCGCAATGTATGCCGGTGGGCGCGGCAACGACGAAGCCCGCGAGTGGGCACGCTTCTGGGCTCGCGTCAACACCACCAAGCTCCTGCCCCAGCGGTGGGTCACCCTCGAAGTCCCCGGCCGCAAGTCCGGTGCGATCACCCGATTCCCGCTGGGGATGGCTCGCTACCAAGGCAATTGGTACCTCGTCTCCATGCTCGGTGAGTGCAATTGGACCCGCAACGTGCGGGCAGCCGACGGCCTGGTGACGTTGCGCGGACGGCATACTCGCCGGTGTCGGCTCATCGAGGTGCCACCCGACGACCGCGCCCCGATCCTCAAGCGTTACCTCGCGCAGGTGCCCGGCGCGCGACCACACTTGCCGGTCGATCGCACTGCACCGATCGCGTCGTTTATCGCGCTCGGCCCGACCTATCCCGTCTTCCGCGTCGTCCCCGAACCCTGAAACTCAGGCCCCTCGCGGCCGCCGAAGCTCACCACTCGCTGGGTCGTGTCGCGCCAGCCCAGGTATGCCGTCAAAGTCGCTGTCCGCGCTCACGATGGCAGCAAATCCTGCTCCCATCGCCGTCGCTGCGTGGACCGCGTCGCGACCGCGCACATCGCCGCGGGCCACAAGATCGCGTGCAACTCGCAGCACATCGATAGTGAAGTCATGCCACACCACAGACGTATCAAGTGCATCGAACTCCCGGGCGGCAGCGGCAGCGCCTACTCGTCGGGTGCGGTGAAAGAGGAACTCTTGGCCACCCTCCACACTGAGATGAAGTCGCAGCTCGCTCCGAGCCGCCGCAGACAGCAGATCACGGCTGCTGGCCTTGAGCGGGTGTTCTCCGCCAATCGCGAGCAAGAGCACCGACGGGTCGACGAAGACGTCCCTCACGTTCCCGCCAGCTTCGACATGAGATCGTCGGTGAGCGCGCGTTTGAGTTCGGCGGGGCCTTCGCCGCCCGCTGCAGACGCGACTCCACGACTGGTGTGTGCGTCTCCCAACTGAACCAACAGCTGCGCCGCGCTGGCCCTCGCCGTGTCGCCCTCATCGGCGAAGCGCACATCGATGGCCTCGCGGATCACAGCGGCCACGCTGCGTCCGCTCCGTCGGGCCTCGGCTTCGACTCGCTCATAGCGCGCATGGTCCAGCAAGAGCTGGAGTCTGCGTTCCATGACCGACATACACACAGCATACACATGCAGCAGTCAAGAGTTCTTGGCGAGCGCGCCGGTCAGGTCAGTGGCTGAGGTGGGGGCGTTGTTGGAGTTCGTCGCCGATCAACTCACCTGAGACCGCGATCCCCACGGCTCACCGGTCGCGGAGCAACTCACTCAGCGACACGGCATACATCTGCTCTAGATCCATGAAGTAGGCGGAGTCGCCATAGGTCGACGTGTCGTCCGGGGACAACGCATCGCCGTCGGGGTTGACCAGCGCGACCCGGAAGCGTTCGGTGAACTGCCCGCCCTGGACAGTCCCGACCCGGACCGTGGCTTCCCAGCGGTCCTCGTCCTCGACCACCAAACCGATCCAGTCGCCGCTGACCATCACCCCGGTGACGTCCAAGACCTCGGTGCCCGCCTCGGGCATCGTGACGTCGTCGCCGCGCTTCACGAGCAGCCGCTGGAGGTGGCCGGGCCCGTCTTCATTCGTGAGATACGCGGTCATTTGGCCCGGGGTGACGTTGAACGCATCGGGCGAGACCATGTCCGTGTCGTCGAGGGCAGTCGCCCACACCTGACGCAGTTCTGGACTCCACTGCCGGATCTGCAAGCCCAACGTCCACATGAACCCATCGCTGTCGGTCGCGAGGTCGCCCACGGAGTCTTCGAACTCCACCCGCGCCCGCTCGACGCCATCGGGACCGATCACGCACAGGACGGCTCCGGGTGGGTCACATGTGCCGAGGAGAGCCCACGACCCACCCGGCAGCTGCGCGATCTTGGCGAACCTGCCCGGCACCGCGGCGAGGTGCAGCGTCAGCGTGGGCTCCTCACTGCCACCGAGGTATGCCGTGAGGGCAGCTGGGTGCCCGGCCTCGACGTAGTGCGTGTTGCCCTTGGTCCACAGCGCGATGGGTCCGTCGGGACCGACAGTCGCGTAGGCGATGTAGTCAAGACCCTTGGGTGCCTGCAGCTCACGAATGGGCCGGACCGGGTGCCGTCGGATCTCGGCGCTTGTGTCTCCGCCGTTGGAGCCTGCCTGATCGCGTGATTGCGGGCTGGCGATCGCGCCGCCAGTCACAACGTCGCGGACGCGCGACCACCAGGAACGAGCCGGTGTGTCCCCTTGGGCTCCGGTGGCCGACATGTCCTGGAGCGGTGGCGCATCCTGAGGTGGACTGCCGTCCTGCACGGGGTGCCCGTCTTGAGGGGAGCTCATGGGCTCAGTCTTGCGGACTCGGGAGAGCGGAGTCTTGGAGCAACTCGGTGAGGGACACGGCATACCACTCCGCGTTGTTGAAGAGGTGCGCTGTGTCGCCGACGCAGACCATGAAGCACACCGGCAGCGGTCCGCCGCGGGGGTGCTGCAGGACCACACGGTGGGTCTCCTCAAAACGCCCCGAGCGGACCTGCCCGATGACCATTTCGTCCTGCTGTGAGCCGGCGTCGAGTAGCCCGACTGTGTCGCCGCGGACGATCACCCCGAGTGCCCCAGTGACGCTGCCAGTCGGCAGGGCCGTCGGGACACGGCCGCGCACGCGGATGATCGCGGGCTCCTCGTAGGGGACTGCGTACACCTCGCCTGGCATGACGTTGAGGGCGGCGACGCCGGAGTCGCCAGGGGTGCCCAGCGGGAGTTCCCAGCATGGCTGCAAGTCGGCGGTCCATTGGGTGAGTTGGCTGCCGGACCGTGCGCCCGCGACCCAGACGTAGCCGTCGCTGTCGGCGCACACCGCCTCGGGGGTGTCGCCGAGCGTTGCCTGGGCGCGAGTCTCACCCGATGGCCCGATGATGCAGGCGAGGTCGCGTCCGTCTCGGTCGACTCCGGAGAGCAACCACGCATCCCCGGGCATGGGAGCGAGGAAAGGCAACGCGACCGGCATCCGCGGGATCTCTAAAAGACTTGTGGGAGTGAGACTCTCACCCTTGTATGCCGTGATCGCCCCCGCGAAGCCCGGCTGCTGCGACTCGTCCTGCGAGCGGGTCCACAACGCGATCGGGCCGTCGACGGCATACGTCAGGGAGGCGAGGTGGGGGAACCCCTCTGGGCCCTGGAGGACGCCCAGGAATCGCGTGGGGTGCAGGCGAGGCGCTGGCTTCGGGACGCGGTCGCCTCCTGTGGCGCGCAGCCGCGACAGCCAAGAGCGTTTGGGCGTAGCGCTTTTAACATCGCTGGGATGGGCGTCTTGAGGCGTGGTCATGTCGTCATTGTGCCCGGCGGCCCGTCTGCGCCACTATCCGCGGATCGGCGCGAGCCCCGCTCAGGCGAGTGAGGGTGCGCGCATTCGCCACGGCATACCCGTCGATGTCGTTGTTGAAGTAGCCATAAACCCGCCGACCCTGAGCCGCCCACTCCCGCAGCGTGATTGCCCACTCACCGAGCGCCTCGTCGGTGTAGCAGCCGCCGTAACGGCGCGCTCCATCCGGTCCGTGCCAGCGCACATAGGCGAGGTCCGTGGTCGCGCGCCTCACCGTGGTGAGTTTGGGGCCGCTCGCGACGACGTATGCCGTCCGCCGGGCTTCCAGCAGCGCGAAGACTTCGTCGTCGAGCCAGGAGTCGTGGCGGAACTCCATCGCGACCCGGACGCTGGGCGGCATGCCGGAGAGGAAGGCATCCAGGAGCGCGTCGTCGCGGTGCAGGCTCGGCGGGAGTTGGACGAGCAGCGGGCCCGCCCGGTCGCCGAGGAGCGCGAGGCTGGTGGCGATCCGCGCCGTCCACGCGGCGGGGTCGTCTAGGCGGGCGACGTGGGTGAGCGCTTTGGGGGCTTTGACGGTCAGCCGGAAGTGCGGGGGGAGGCGCCGCGCCCAACTCGCAAAGGCGGCGTCGGAGGGCCACCGGTAGTAGGAGGCGTTGAGTTCGACGGTCGGGAAGTGTTCGGCATAGAACTCCAACCGGCGGGCGTCGTCCAGCGTGGTGGGGAAGAACGAGCCGGACCAGTGACGATAGGTCCAACCGGAGGTGCCGAGCAGGATGTCGCCGGGGACCGTCATGGTGGTGCGGTACCCGGCGAGCGAGTGGCTAAGCCCTCATCGCATCGCTGTCGCGATCACCCGAGGCGGCAGCGCGCAGGCGGTGGAGTATGCCGTGGTCCTGGTCGTCGTCGCGATCGGCCGGCGAGTCTGGGTCGGCGAGTCCGACCGAGCCGTCGGGGTGAATCGCCGTGTCCTCAAAGTGCATCAACGTGATCCGGTGGTTGTCCATCTCCGTGACAGTGAGTCGACCGCCCTCAAGGGCGACGGTGTCACCGACGACCGGCACGCTGCCAAATCGCTTGTAAAACAGCCCCGCGAGCGTGACGTAATCGTCGTCTTCAGGGAACGGGAAGTCGATGACGTCGTCGAGATCGGCGATCCGCATCGAGGCGTCAATCTCGTACTGGCTGCCCTCGAGTTTCTTGACCCGGCGCGCTGCGTGTGAGTACTCGTCGTCGTAGTCGCCGACGATCTCTTCCAGGATGTCCTCGAGGGTGATGATGCCCTCGGTGCCGCCGTATTCATCGACAACGACCGCCATCTGTTGGTGCGTGCGTTTGAAGTCAGCAAGCAAGTCGTTGAGTGCCTTGCTGTCGGGGACCATAAACGCCGGCTTGGCGAAGTCACTCACGGGTTTGTTGGCCACGGCATTGAACGAGTCCGTCGCGCTGTGCTCGGCCATGAACGTGAGGATCTCTTTGATGGCCACAATGCCCGTGATCTTGTCGATGCTCTCGGTGTAGACCGGGAATCGCGCGTGCGGGATATCGCGGAAGAAGCGCAACGTGTCGGCGAGGGTCGTGTCCTGGGGCAGAGCCCGGATTTGGGTGCGCGGCACCATCGCTTCGCGCACCGAGTGTTCGTCGAGTTCGAAGACGCCGCGGATCATCTCGGTCTCTTCGGGGGCGAGCATGCCGTCCTTTTCACTCGCTTCGAGGATCATCCGAATCTCCTCGACACTCATCGTGAAGTGGCTCTCGCCGTGGCCACCGAGATTGCCTTGACCGGACAGCCGGAGAAGCAAGTCAGACGCCCACTTCATGACTGCAATGAGCGGACGGAAGGTGAGGTACATGACGTTGATGAGCCGCCCGACCGTCAACGAGAGCTTCTCGGCCTTATGGAAGGCGAGCACCTTGGGGGCGAGTTCGCCGCCAACAATGTGGACGAACGAGACGATGACAAAGGACAGCACGTAAGCGAACGTGTGGGCGGCGCTGTGGGCCAGGTCGTGGTCACCGAGCGCGGTAAAAATGCTGACGACATAGGGATCGATGACCGTGTGGAGGGTCTCCATGCCGACCGCGCCGAGCCCCAGCGACACGAGCGTGATGCCGACCTGGGTCACCGAATAGAAGCGCTCCGGCTCTTCGTGCAGCATTCGCACGGTCTTGGCGCGCTTGTCGCCGTCTTCGGCGAGTTGCCTGATCCGGCTGCGCCTCGCCGATGAGATCGCAATCTCAGATCCGACGAAAAACGCATTGCCTGCAACGAGAAGCAAGATGATGACCAGCCGCAGATACAGCGGGAGATCCTCCATGGGTGACCCTCCTGGGTCGGCGGGCTCAGTGTGAGCACAACGCCTGAGAGCGCGATTCTATGGGCGAGAGGGGCGGTTCCCTAGGCCTAAAGACACCCGGCATACACCTCAAAGACAGCAGGAGTATGCCGGGTGCTCACCTTCCGGGCGCCTTACGGTTGATGCCCCGGGACGAGGGCGCGGGTACCGACAGGTGCTTTGAGTGTGACCCGGATCCACTGGATTGCGGCGATGGCTGGTTGCGGGCCAGCGCAGTCGCTCGCCTTGGCGCCCTCGATCGGGCCGGTCCACGTCGTGATCGCGACGGTACTCAGTGTCTCGGCGACATCGGCGCCGGTGACCGCGTTGCAGGGTGGGCCGCCGCTGACCACTTGCACGATGACGGTGGTGCCGTCGGCCTTGACCAGAGTCCACGGGGTGGCTGTTTGTCGTTGTCCCGCAACCGGTTCCGCAGGGGTGGGCGTCGGGATAGGGAGCTGGCCGGAGTCAGGGAGAGGTGACGGACCCGGCATACCCGAGGCAGGTGGCGCAGCTGTCACCGCACTCGGGCCACCTACGGGCGCCGTGGTGGGGCCCGAACCGGGGGTGGATCCCTGTCCGCACGCAGTGGCGGCGCCCAGCAGGAGGGCAGCGATCGCGAGTCGCGCAACTGCGACGAGGGCCCGTGGCGTTGGCATGCGAGCCAGGCTACGACAGCACGCGGGAGCAGACGAGCGTCGCTGATCGGCGCGCGGGCCACATGACACATCCGTAGCGAAGGGGTATCTCAGACTTGGCGGAAGGATGGGGGGATGACTGGTCTTGATGTGGCGGCGATCAGAGCCCACTTCCCCGCGTTGGCGGAGGGGGCGGCGCACTTCGATGCCCCCGGGGGGACGCAAACCCCCGACGTGGTTGGCGACGCGGTGCGCGCGGCTTTGGTGTCGGCGGTCGCCAACCGCGGGTGGGTGACTCCGGCTGAGCGGCGGGCGGAGGAGTTCGTGGCGGTATGCCGCGGCGCGCTCGGTGACCTGTTGGGCGTTGATGCGCGGGGAATCATCTTCGGGCGCAGCGCAACTGCGCTGACGTACGACCTATCCCGAGCGCTTTCACGGACGTGGGCTCCCGGTGACGAAGTCGTCGTGACACGTCTCGATCACGATGCCAATGTGCGTCCGTGGGTGCAGGCTGCCGAAGCGGCCGGCGCGACGGTGCGGTGGGCCGATTTTGACATCGATACCGGTGAGCTGCCGGTTGAAGCGGTGGCGCGCGTGTTGTCTGGGCGGACCCGGCTCGTGGCGACGACGGCCGCGAGCAATCTCATCGGGACTCGTCCGCCGGTTGGCGAGATCGCGCGGGTGGTGCACGAGGCGGGGGCACTGTATTGGGTCGACGGCGTGCACGCGACGGCCCATGCGGCGGTTGATGTCGGGTCGGTGGGGGCCGACTTCTGGACCTGTTCGCCGTACAAGTTCATGGGGCCGCACTGCGGGGTAGTCGCTGCCGCGCCCGAGCTGTTGGAGACCTTGGTGATGGACAAGCTGCTGCCGGCGACTGATGAGGTGCCTGAGCGGTTTGAGCTGGGCACGCTGCCCTATGAGCTGATGGCCGGGACGAGTGCGGCCGTCGAGTTCATCTCCTCGTTGGTTGAGCTGGGTCACCTCCCACCAGCCCTCCCCCAATTCGATACCGGATCACGAGGTGTGCCTCGCCCTTCGGTATCGACTGGCGCCGCCCTCCCCCAATTCGATACCGGATCACGAGGTGTGCCTCGCCCTTCGGTATCGACTGGCGTCGCACTCCCCCAATTCGATACCGGATCACGACGCCGGGATCGCATTGTGGCGTCGATGGCAGCGGTCGAAGCACACGAAGACCGGCTCCGCGCTCGACTCGAGTCAGCCCTGCGGGCGATGCACGGCATACGGGTGTATTCCAATGCCGGTGACCGCACGCCGACGATCCTCTTCAGAATCGACGGTCAGGACCCGCAGGCGACGCGAATCGCCCTGGCGGAGAAAGGGATTAACGCACCCGCTGGCAACTTCTACGCGCTGGAATGCTCGCGGCACTTGGGCCTTGGCGATGCTGGCGGCGTGCGGGTTGGTCTGGCGCCCTATTCCGACGACTCCGACATCGACCGCCTCATCGGCGCCATGGAGGAGCTGACGGACTGACGGTTCCACACCAAACCGGACCGGCGCTGACCCGCACCAACCAGGCAGGAACTGGCACGAACTGGCACTGACCCGGCAGCTGACCCGGCAGCTGACCAGGCACGCAGGCGCCGCCGAGCCGTCAAGCCATCACGCCCGCAACCGGATTCCCGTCCTGCAAGTAGATGCAGTGCTGCGACTTGAGCGCAGCTGCCACTCGCCGACTCACCGCGGGACGCAGCAACTCGAGGGCCTCCGCGGGGGACGCGAAGCGGTACTCGCGCACCTCCTCGGCCTGCACCGCCACGCCCTTGACGGACTCGGCCGACACGACCCCACAGTCGAAAAGGAATCGCAACCCCAGGGCCTTGGCGCGCTTGGCCGGCCGGGTGTCGACGGCGACGAGTCGACCGCGCGTCACGGTGATCCCGGTCTCCTCGGCGACCTCGCGTTGGGCTGCCTCCCAGGGGGTTTCGTCCACCTCCATCACGCCGCCGGGGATCGTCCACCCCGACTTGTACGTCGGCGCCAGGATGAGGAACCGCCCCTCCGCGTCCCACACCAGGGCACCTGCAGATGCCGGTATGCCGGGCAGCCCGTCCCATGCCCACCCTCCGGGGTGGTCTGGCTCCAGTTGATCGGGCTCCAGTTGACCGGGCTCCAGTTGGGCAGGCCCGGTCTCGACGAGTCCGGTGTGAATGGAGGGCGCGGCTTCGATGGGGGGCGAAGGCTGGGCCACTTCGGCTGCGGGCATCACCGGCGTGGGCGCCCCATCGGCCGCTCCGGGCGCCTGATCGGGGGTCTTCGCGAAGCTGGCCTCACTCATGGGCTCAACACTAGGCGAGTGACAGCCGTCGCTCCCGTCAGGAGGTGCCGAGATAACGTCCCTGACGCGCTCGCTTCGGGGGCGCGCTCCGGCCCTGATTCGCCAGCTTCGGTGCGCGCTACGGCCTTGACGCGCGAGCGTCCGAGTGCCGTGCCTCCCACTCGCTGAGTTCCCGCATCCACTGCTCGTCGGCGCGCGAGCCACACCATAAGAGTCGCCCAACGACATGAAGAGGAGCCCGCTCCCGGGGACTTCTGGACCCAGTCACATGCCCGCGATGTCGTGCATGGCATAGCACTCCTCACGCGCAGACCTGGCCGCGGAGCGTACGCTCAGGTCCCGTGCTAGCTGCCATCGCCATCCTCATGTGCATCGCCGCCATCCTTGCCTGGGGCACTGAGAAGTTCACGAACATCCCGACGACGGTGGGAGTCACCCTGGCGGGCGCCGCCGCTTCGCTCCTGCTCATCGGGCTCGACGTCGGCGGGCTGACCTTTGGGCTGCGGCATCAAGCCGAGGTTCTGTTCGAGACGATTGACTTCACCGCATTCGTCCTCAACGGCATCCTCAGCTTCCTCCTGTTCGCCGGGTCGATGAGCCTCGACGCCAAGCTGCTCGTGCGGCTGCGCGCGGGGATCCTCACCTTCGCGTTCCTCAGCACCGCGATCAGCACTGTGCTCATCGGATTTGGTTCTTGGGCTGTCTTCAACATGGTCGGACTCGACGTCCCGCTGCTCTGGGCGTTGCTGTTTGGGGCACTGTTGTCACCGACGGACCCGGTCGCTGTGCTCGACATGCTCAAGCGCGCCAAGGTCCCCAAGAAGGTCGAAACCCTCATCGCCGGCGAGAGCCTTTTCAACGACGGTGTCGGCGTCGTCTTCTTCCTTGTCATCGCGGCTGCCGCGGGCGTCGGCGACGCGCACGTCGAGGCCAGCCTCACTGGCGCGATGATCGTCTTTGCGCAAGAAGCTTTGGGCGGCATGGCTTTTGGCGCCGTCATCGGGTACCTCTGCTACTGGATGTGCAAGTCCATCGACAGCCACGCGATCGAGGTGTTCATCACGCTCGCAACCGTCGTCGGCGGTTATGCCGTCTGCGCGGCATACGGCATGAGCGGGCCACTCGCGATGGTGGTCGCCGGACTCATCGTGTCGGCCGGCAAGGAAAAGGCGTTCGCCCCAGAGACCCGCCATCACGTCGAAGGCTTCTGGGAGACCCTCGATCAGGTCCTCAACATCTTGCTCTTTGCGTTCATTGGGCTCGACGTCATCCTGACCCCCACCTCCGGCGCGCAGATCATCGCGGGCATCGTCATGATCGTCGTGGCGCTCATCGCGCGGTTCATCAGCGTCGCGATTCCGATGTTCCTCGTCCGTGCCCGCGACGGTTACGGCCCGTGGACGACCCGCATGCTCACCTGGGGCGGGTTGCGTGGCGGTATCGCAATCAGCCTCGGTTTGGGTCTGCCCGAATCCCCCTACCGCTCCACCCTGGTGACCGCGACGTATGCCGTGGTGCTCTTCACGATCGCAGTCCAGGGCCTCACCGTGATGCCCGTTGTCAACCGTGCTATTGCCGCCGGTGCTGGCGACGACGAGCTCGACCAGATGGCACCCCCGCCTGCCGCGACCCACTAATGCCGGGCGCCTGGCGCCAGGCATCACGCACGGAGGCGCGGGATTGAGGATCGCTACTGCCCACCACCTGTGCGCGAGAGTAGCTAAATGCGGGTTATTCGCGCGCAATAGCCCTCATTTAGCCCCGCTCACGGAAACCTCGCCGGAAGTCAGCGCTGCATCCGGGCGCTCAAGGCCGCCGCCGTGCGGCGGACCTGTTCGGCAAGGCCCGGGATGACCGGGCTCGGGGTGCCGGGGCGCTTTCGCGGGGTTTGGAAAACGACTGCGGGCGGGCGGGCAGCTCCGTCAGCGGGCGGGCGGGTTGTTCCCTCGGTGGGCGGGCGGGCAGACCCGTCAGCATGCAGGTGGCCAGTTGCGATTGCCAACGGGCGGTCAGTTCCGACGGCAAGCTCCGCCGGGTAGGTCACCGCAACCGCCGCGATCGGGTGGCCGAGGTGGTCGGTCACCGCAACCGCTACAGACGCGAGACCAGGGGTGATGGTGCCGTCTTCCACGGCATACCCCCTGGCTCTGGTCTCCACGAGCAGCCGCCGCAACTCACCCAACGTGCTCGGCCCACTCCCCTCGCGCCCAGTGAGCGCCGCCGCACTCGGATAGCTCGCCCGCACCTGGGCCGCCGATAGTCCCGCGAGCATCGCGAGGCCGCTCGCGGTCAGGTGGGCAGGCAGCCGCACTCCTACGTCGGTGACGAGTCGGGGTCGCCCGGTGGCGCGCTCTTCGATGACGTAGAGAACGTCGCGTCCCTGCATGATCGCGAGATGCGCGTTATGGGTCGTCACGTCGACGAGCCGCGCGAGGAGCGGCCCGGCAGCGCGTTGGAGCGGCGCCTGCCGCTGATAGGCGGACCCGAGTTCGTATGCCGCGGACCCGAGCCCGAACCGCCCGCTCTCGCGCAAGTGGCTCACGAACCCGCGGTCAGCGAGAGTCGTGAGGATGCGGTAGGTACTCGACCGCGGGAGGGAGAGGGCAGCCGCGATGCGGGCCGCAGACAACGGCTCGGTATGCCGTGCCAGCAGGCTCAGCACGTCGAGCGCGTGGCCGACCGCGGGACTGTCAGTGGCGGTCGGGGAGGTCATGTGCGCGGCCCCGGCGAGGGCGCCGTCGCGTGCGGACCCAGTCGTGACGATGGCACAGTCGCGGGTTCACCCGCCCAAGGTCGTGCCCTGCTAGCCGGCACTTCGGCCGATCCACCACAGGACTGCGCCCGCGAGCGCGAGGACAACCGAGAGGGTGGCTGCGATCATGCCGACCCGGCTCCGGCGTCGGCCGACGAGTGCTGCGATGACGCCCGGGACGGCGCAGATGGCGATCTGTTGGGCGTTTTGTGCCTCGAGAATGGCCTTATGGGTGCCCTCGAAGTGCAACCCCCGGACAAACGCCAGGAAGCACAAGCTGAGGTTGGCCAGCAGCCCGAATGTGCTCATCGCCGTGCGCCGTTGAATCTCCGACAGTGCCACGCATCCTCCTTCTGCGATCGGACGTTCCGCCGCTGCGCGATTACGCGCCAAGCTGCCCTCCCTGGCAGTGTCCCAGATCTGGGACAGGGAAGAGAAGGAAGCCCTCGCGCAAGCGGACGCGCCGCGATGCAATAGCGCCATGACAGGCTCCCCGAGTTCCACGGCGTCCGAACCGGCCGCGGCCAACCCAACGGCATACGAGCGTGCCGTGGCGGTCGGCGCCGGTCCGCTCACGATCGACGAGGTCGTCGCTGTCGCCCGGGGCAACGCCTCCGTCACGATCCCTGAGGCCGCGTGGGAGCGCGTCGCCGCGAGTCGCGCGATCATCGACGGCCTGGCCGACGACGTGGAGCCGCACTATGGCGTCTCGACCGGCTTCGGTGCGCTCGCGACGCGGCACATCCCCGTCGAGATGCGCGCCCAACTGCAGCGCTCGCTCGTGCGCAGCCACGCCGCCGGCAGCGGCCCCGAAGTCGAGCGCGAAGTCGTCCGCGCGACCATGCTGCTACGCCTGGCAACGCTCGCGACTGGCCGCACCGGGGTGCGCCCCGAGATCGCTCGCACGTATGCCGCGATGCTCAACGCCGGGATCACGCCCGTGGTCCACGAATATGGCTCACTCGGCTGCTCGGGTGATCTTGCGCCGCTCGCGCACTGTGCCCTCGCGGCCATGGGCGAGGGCCCGGTCCGCCTCCCCGACGGCACGCTCACTGATGCCGCGACGGCACTGGCGGAGCACGGCATACCCGCCGTCGTGTTGGCTGAAAAGGAGGGACTCGCGCTGATCAATGGCACGGACGGGATGCTCGGGATGCTCTGTCTCGCGATCGCCGACCTGCGCACCCTGCTGCGCACAGCCGACATCGCGACCGCGATGAGTGTCGAGGGACTCCTTGGCACAGACCACGTCTTTGCGGCGGACTTGCACGCGCTCCGTCCCCAACCCGGCCAGTCACTCTCCGCCGCCAACATCCGCAAAGTCATGGCGGACAGCCCGATTCGCAACTCGCACGACACTGACGACTGTCCGCGGGTGCAGGATGCCTACTCGTTGCGGTGCGCCCCGCAGGTCACCGGGGCGGCCCGCGACACCGTCGACCACGCCGCCCGCGTCGCCGGTTGGGAACTCGCCGCAGCCATCGACAACCCCGTCGTCACCCTCGACGGCCGGGTCGAATCCAATGGCAACTTCCACGGAGCACCGGTCGCCCATGTGCTCGACTTCCTCGCGATCATCGCCGCCGACGTTGCGAGCATGTCAGAGCGTCGCACGGACCGGTTCCTCGACAAGGCACGCAACAACGGACTGCCGCCATTCCTCGCCGACGACCCGGGCGTCGACAGCGGCCACATGATCGCGCAATACACCCAGGCCGCGATCGTCTCCGAACTCAAGCGCCTCGCCGCCCCCGCGAGCGTCGACTCGATCCCATCGTCAGCGATGCAGGAAGACCACGTCTCGATGGGCTGGTCGGCCGCGCGCAAACTTCGTCGCAGCGTCGACGGGCTGACGCGGGTGCTCGCCATCGAAGTGCTGACCGCCGCTCGCGGCATTGAGTTGCGCGTGCCACTCCAGCCCGCGCCCGCAACAGGGGCGGTGCTGGCGACACTGCGGGAGGCGGGGTGGCAGGGGCCGGGACCCGACCGCTTCCTCGCCCCCGAGATCGAGTATGCCGTCCGCCTCGTCGCCAGCAGCGCCGTGCTGCGTGCCGTCGAAGCCGTCACCGGACCCTTGGCTTGACCATGCGGGCGGGGTTATTTAACGCCTGCTGCGGCCGACGCCTCTCGGGCCACCTCGACGAGCGAACGGTCGGATGTCGGGCAGGTGGTGCGCAACCCTCGATCGATGGCGTCGTGGGCATCGTTCAAGCGCCGCACAGCTTCAGGGTCCATCGAATACCCCGGGATGCCGTCAAAACTCGGACCCGGTCGGCCCGTCACGACGATCCAGGAGACCTGCCACGCGGCCTGGGTTCTTTCCTTTTCGGAGAAGACGTCGCGGTAGTCCCGACAGGTCGCCGTCTCGATAGGCCCGGTGAAGTTGTCGCCAGTCTGCGCCCGGTCGGTCCGCTGGAAGCTGAGCGCAGCGAACACAAAGAACGCCAGCGGCACCAACATCGCGCCGATCACGATCGCCGCGACCCAACGCCACCTTCTGAGTGTCATGACCTAAACCGCCGATCGGATATCGGTGTGGACGAAGTCATTGCCCTTGTAGAGCAACGGTTCATCGGCGTCCTTGGCCAGGGCATATGCGAAGCAGTCGCCGAAGTTGAGCTGGGCCGGATGTCCACTGCCCTTGCCGAAGTCCCGGTAGGCATCTCGAGCGATCTGAGCGTGCGCGGCCGTGAATGGAACCGACTCGACCTGCAGATCAGCCAACACCGTGTCGAACTCACGGACCAGCGTGGGGTCACCGAGCCGCTCGACGACGATCGCAGCCTCGAGCAGGTTCGGAGCCGCCAACAGCCGGCGGGATGCGTCGGCGATGGCGGTGATAAAAGCCTGACGTTCCGGCTCGTTGCGGACGATGGCCATGATCGCGGAGCTGTCGATGATCATGCCGGCAGGCCGTTCTCGTCATACATCTCGTCCATGTGCCGCTGGATCTGGGCGCGGTCCGCGTCGGTCATCCGCGCGTCGATCCGGGCCAAGGTCGCGTTGACCCGCTCCAGCCGCCGTGCGGCAGCGGCCCTCGCGTCGTGCTGGGCGAGGTACGCCTCCAATGCTTCCTCCAGCACGCTCACCTGGCTGCGACCGGTGAGCTCGGCGGCTTGCTTGGCGAGGCGGCATACCCGCTCGTTCTTGATGTTGAGCGCCATGCGCAGCTCCCGTCACGTGGCTTACACCCTGAAAACTCAGTCTTACACCATTCTACCCGGAGGAGTCTGACATGGACGGAGCTCGACCGGTCCGCGCCGCCCGCGGCACCACCCTCACCGCACGCTCGTGGTCGACCGAGGCACCCCTGCGGATGCTCATGAACAACCTCGATCCCGACGTCGCCGAGCGCCCCGACGACCTCGTCGTCTATGGCGGCACCGGCCGGGCGGCCCGCGATTGGCGCAGCTTCGACGCCATGGTGCGCACCCTCACGACGCTGCGCGAGGACGAGACGATGCTCGTGCAATCGGGCAAACCGGTCGGCGTGATGCGCACCCACGAGTGGGCCCCGCGGGTGCTCATCGCCAACTCCAATCTCGTCGGCGACTGGGCGACGTGGCCCGAGTTCCGTCGGCTGGAGCACCTCGGACTCACGATGTACGGCCAGATGACCGCCGGCTCATGGATTTACATCGGCACCCAGGGCATCGTCCAGGGCACCTACGAGACCTTCGCCGCCATCGCAGACAAGAGGTATGCCGGGACGCTGGCAGGCACCCTCACCCTCACCGGCGGGTGCGGCGGGATGGGCGGCGCGCAGCCGCTCGCGGTGACGTTGAACGGCGGCGTCTGCCTCGTGGTCGACGTCGATCCAGCCCGGCTGGAGCGCCGAGTCCACCACCGCTATCTCGACGAGGTCGCGCACGACCTCGATGATGCCGTCGCAAAAGCCTTGCGCGCCAAGGCAGAACGCCGCGCCTGGTCGGTCGGAGTCGTCGGCAATGCGGCCGAGGTCTTCCCTGAGCTGCTTCGCCGCGGCGTCGACATCGACATCGTCACCGACCAGACCTCGGCCCACGATCCGCTGTCCTATCTCCCGGAGGGCGTCGCGCTGGAGGACTGGGCGGACTATGCCGAGCGCAAGCCCGAGGACTTCACCGACCGCGCGCGCGAGTCGATGGCCCACCACGTCGAGGCGATGGTCGGCTTCCTCGACGGCGGCGCTGAGGTCTTCGACTACGGCAACTCGATCCGCGACGAGGCTCGCCTTGGGGGCTACGACCGGGCGTTCGACTTCCCGGGGTTCGTGCCGGCATACATCCGGCCGTTGTTCTGTGAAGGCAAGGGTCCGTTCCGGTGGGTGGCGCTCTCAGGTGACCCGAAGGACATCGCGGCGACCGACAAGGCGGTGCTCGACCTCTTCCCCGACAACGACCGGCTGCACCGGTGGATGCGAGGGGCCCAGGAGCGAATTGCGTTCCAGGGGTTGCCGGCTCGGATTTGCTGGCTCGGCTATGGCGAACGCGACCGCGCCGGGTTGGCGTTCAACGACCTCGTCGCGAGCGGTGCCGTGAGCGCCCCTATCGTCATCGGGCGCGACCACCTCGACTGCGGGTCGGTCGCCTCGCCCTACCGCGAGACCGAGGCGATGGCCGACGGCTCCGACGCGATTGCCGACTGGCCGTTGCTCAATGCACTCACGGCGGCGTCCTCGGGTGCGACGTGGGTGTCGATCCACCACGGCGGTGGCGTGGGCATCGGCCGGTCGATCCACGCGGGCCAAGTATCGCTTGCCGACGGCACCGCACTCGCCGCCGAGAAGCTCGCTCGGGTGCTCACCAACGACCCCGGGATGGGCGTCATCCGGCACGTGGACGCGGGCTATCCCGAGGCCGATCTGGTCGCCGCGGAGCGCGGGGTCCGGATCCCCATGCAGGAAGGGTGAGCGCAGTGGGCGATCAGCCAGGCTCACGTGACGGCCTGCTCAGTGGCTCCGCTGAGGGAGACAACGCTTCGGGCAGGGTGCACCGTCAGTGGAGTGCGGCTTCCCTCAGTGAAGCCGCCCGTGGCACCCAGACGCGGCGCAGTTTTGACCGGATGTGGGAAGCGCTGCGGCTCGTCGGCCGCGACCCATGGACCCGCGGCTACCACCGATTCGCCTGGACTCGCGAGGATCACATCCTGCGTGAGTGGTTTGCCGGCGAATGCGCCGCCCGCGGGCTTGAGGTCGTCGAGGACCGCGCCGGCAACCAGTGGGCCTGGTGGGGCGACCCCGACTCGACTCCCGGGCTCGTCCTCGGCTCGCACCTCGACTCGGTCGCCAACGGCGGTGCCTTTGATGGCCCGCTGGGGTTGGTGAGTGCCTTCGCAGCACTAGACACCCTGCGCGACAACGCTTTTAAGCCGAGTATGCCGGTGGGCTTGGTCAACTTCGCCGACGAGGAAGGTGCCCGGTTCGGGGTCGCCTGCGCTGGCTCCCGGATCCTCACCGGCGCGCTCACCCCTGACCGGGCCCGCGCCCTCACCGACGCCGACGGCGTCACCATGGCCGAGGCGTGGGCCATTGCTGGTCGGGACCCGGCCACGCTGGGACCGGACCCGGAAGCGCTCCGGCGGGTCACGGCATACGTCGAGTTGCATGTCGAGCAGGGCCTCGCCCTCGCGCTGGACCCCGACGACGAACCTGACCTCACCGACCCGACCCGCGCGGTTGCGATCGGCACCGAGATCTGGCCGCACGGCCGCTGGCAGATCGACCTGCGCGGCGAAGCCAACCACGCCGGCACCACCCGGCTCGAAGACCGCAACGACGCGATGCTGCAGTTCGCAGGAGTCGTCGCCGCCGCCCGGGTGGCCGCGCGCGAACAGGGTTGTCTCGCAACGATCGGCAAAATCGTCGCCCGCCCCAACGCAGTCAACGCCATCGCTGAGACCGTCACCACCTGGCTCGACGCGCGGGGCGCCGACGGCGATGCCGTGCACCGAGTGGTCGACGCGATCCGCGAGGAGATTGACCTCGATGGCGGCACTGTCAACGAGGTGTCGTGGACTCCAGCGACGCCCTTCGACGCGGCGCTGCGCGATCGGCTCGCGCAGCTCTTGCCCGATGCGCCGCTGCTCGCGACCGGTGCCGGCCACGACGCCGGCATCCTCGCCAACGCGGGCATCCCCACGGCGATGCTCTTTGTCCGCAACCCGACCGGAATCTCGCACGCCCCAGCCGAGTTCGCCGAGCCGGACGACTGCTACCGCGGCGTCTCCGCGCTTGCTGCCGTCATCGCGGAGCTTGCCGGATGACGACCTGGTGGTGCGAGGCAGCGTGGGTCGATGACGCTGACGGGGCCGACCCGCCACCCCTGGGATTGCGCGTCCGAGACGGGGTGCGGCTCGTCACCGAAGGGTCGCGGATCGTCGGGCTGACCTGCGACGTTGCCCCCGCACCCGGCGACATCCGCCTCGACGGGGTCGCCTTCCCCGGGCTGGCCAACACGCACTCGCACGCCTTCCACCGGGCCTTGCGGGGGCGCACGCACGCTGACGGCGGCACCTTCTGGACGTGGCGCGAGCAGATGTATGCCGTCGCCGCTCGCCTCGACCCCGCGAGCTACCTCGCCCTCGCTCGGGCGACCTACGCCGAGATGGCATTGGCTGGCTACACCGCGGTCGGGGAGTTCCACTACGTGCACCATCGACCGGACGGGACGGCATACGAGGACCCGAATGCCATGGGGGCGGCGCTCGTCGCCGCGGCCGCAGACGCGGGGATCCGGCTCACGTTGCTCGACACCTGCTACCTCGCCGGCGGCCTGGGCCCCGACGGCCACCTGCCTCTGGCGCCCGAGCAGCAGCGGTTCGGTGACGGGACGGTCGCGAAGTGGACCGAGCGGATGACCCAGCGCGCGTCCCAGGGCGCGTCCCAGGGCGCGTTCGCGCGAGACCACGTCCGGCTCGGTGCCGCCATTCACTCCGTCCGGGCCGTCGAGCGCGCGGACCTCGCGGCGGTCGCGAAGGCGGCGGACGGCATACCTCTGCATGTGCATCTCTCCGAGCAACCAGCCGAAAACGACTCCTGCCGAGCGTTTTATGGCCGCACCCCCACGGAACTCCTCGCTGACGCCGGCGCACTCGGGCCCAACACCACGGTCGTCCACGCCACCCATCTCACCGACACGGACATCACCGCGCTGGGGTCGGCGCGCGTCACCGCGTGCTTCTGCCCCACCACCGAGCGCGATCTCGCCGACGGCATCGGCCCGGCCCGCGCACTCGCCGACGCCGGCGCGCAGCTCGCGCTGGGGTCGGACCAGCACGCGATCATCGACCCGTTCGAGGAGGCCCGTGCGCTCGAGTCCCACGAGCGGTTAGCGTCGCTCCAGCGGGGCCGCTTCACGCCCACCGAACTCGTCCGCACCCTCTCCCGCCATGGGTATGCCGCCCTCGGCTGGCCTGACGGGGGGCGCCTCGCCGTCGGAGCACTCGCTGACTTCGTTGCCGTGCAGGGAGATTCGGTACGCACCGCCGGGACCCGACCAGAGCAGCTCTTGTATGCCGCGGCGCCAGGCGACGTCACCACGGTCGTCGTCGGAGGTGAGACGGTTGTCTCGCGAGGTGAGCACCGACTAGGAGCAGCCCGCGAGATCGGGAGGATGCTCGCCGAGGCCATCGGCCAGCTGCACTAGGCAATAAGCGTCCAATCCGCGTCATGCCCACCGCGTCACCGCTGACTCACATGGCATAACGCCCACGGCCACACGGTGACCCACGAGGAGATCAGACATGAGCGCGGCAGGAGTGGTGCTGCTCGCCTTCGCTGGCCTCGGCACCGGACTCTCGCTCATCATCGCGATCGGCGCGCAGAACGCCTACGTCTTGCGCCAAGGGCTGCGCCGCGAACACGTGGGTGTCGTCGTCGCGATCTGCGCGCTGTCTGACGCGATTCTCATCCTTGCCGGGGTGAGTGGCATTGGCGTGATCGTCGAGCGGGCGCCCTGGCTGATCACCGTCATCCGGTGGGGCGGAGCGGCATTCCTCATCGCGTACGGCCTCATGGCAGCACGTCGAGCAATGCGCGCCGACCGGCTCGCCACAGACACCAGCGGCATCGTGACCCCGATTGGACGCGTCGTCGCCACCACGCTCGCCCTCACGTGGCTCAACCCGCACGTGTACCTCGACACCGTGCTCCTGCTCGGCTCGATCGCCAACTCGCACGGCGACCCGCAGCGGTGGATCTTTGCAGGTGGGGCCGCGGCGGGCAGCCTCGGGTGGTTCGCCGCCTTGGGTTATGGCGCGCGGCTGCTCTCGGGAGTGTTCGCCCGCCCGCGCGCGTGGATGGTGCTCGACATCGCCATTGCGGTCATCATGATCACGTTGGGCGTCAACCTCATCATCACGCGCTGACCGCTGCACACGACCCGGAAGGGTGGGACATGACCTCGAGAGGCAGCACGCTGGTCACCGGCATCAGCGAACTCACCACCGCTGACCCCCGATGGGCGATCGACGCCGCGCCGGACGGCTCAAGCCCTCGCGCCGGGGCTGCAGACGCAAGCCCCGACGTCCACCGCCTCGGCCTCCTGCACGACGCTGCGATCGTCATCGCCAACGGCGTCATCGCGTGGGTGGGCCGCGCCGCCGCCGCACCTCCCGCGGACCGGCGCTTCGACCTCGGGGGCCGCGCTGTCATCCCCGGTTTTGTCGACTCTCACACCCACCTCGGGTATGCCGGCGACCGCGCTGACGAGTTCGCCGCGCGGATGGCGGGCACCCCCTATGACGGCGGTGGGATCGCTCGCACAGTCGCGGCCACGCGGGGCGCCAGCGATGACGAGTTGCGCGACCTCCTCGCCGCTCGCATGACGGAGTTGCGCACTCAAGGGACGACGACGGTCGAAATCAAGAGTGGTTATGGCCTGTCGATTGACGACGAAGTGCGCCTGGTCCGCCTCGCCCGCGAGGTCACGCCACACGTCACGTTCCTGGGCGCACACGTCGTGCCACCCGAGTTCGCGACGGAGCGAACGGCATACGTCGAGCTGGTCTCTGGCCCGATGCTCGCGGCGGTGATGGCGCTGCCGGAAGCCAGCCGCCCGGCATACGTTGACGTCTTTTGCGAGCCGCACTCGCCGCACGCCTTCACAGCCGACGAGTCGCGAACCATCCTGACCGCGGGCCGAGACGCCGGTCTCATGCTCCGGGTCCATGGCAACCAACTCGGCCACGGACCCGGGGTGCAACTCGCCTGCGAACTCGGGGCCGCGAGCGTCGACCACTGCACCTACCTCACCGACGACGACATCGACGCCCTCGCTGGCTCGGCAGACACATCCGGCACGGGTCGCCCCACCGTCGCCACCCTGCTGCCTGGCGTCGAGTTCTCCACCCGGTCGCCCTACCCCGATGCGCGGCGGCTCCTCGACGGAGGGGTCGCGGTCGCGCTCGCGAGCGACTGCAACCCCGGCACCTGCGCGTCCTCCTCGATGCCGCTCATGATCGCGCTCGCCGTGCGGGAAATGCGGATGACACCCGCCGAGGCGCTGTATGCCGCGACCGTCACCGCGGGTGCCTCCCTGGGCCTCGACGTCCGCGTCGCAGTGGGCGCACCTGCCGAGCTTGCGGTGCTTGAGGCGCCGAGCTACCTGCACCTCGCCTACCGTCCCGGGGTACCGATCGCGCGCGCTTTGGACGTGGATCGGGCTCACTGAGCAGCCCGCCAACACCGGCCGCGAGAACGGCCCCGACAATGGCCGAATTGAGGGTCGCAACGACTGGCTGGCGAACCCTGGGCAGTCGCTCAAATACGCCTGACCTGCCAAGATGTCCTGTCATGACCACCGCTGTTGCCATCAAGGCTCCCCCTATCCAGCTGCGTCCCCATGCGTCGGCTCAACGTGTCGTGATGACTGTCGCCACCTCCTGCCTTGGCCACGCAGATGCCAACCAGCCCAATGTCGCGGTCGGGACACCCGAGGCGCTCCACCAGTTCCGCGTGGCCTATCGGCGGCTGCGGTCGCTGTTTTCGCTCGCGCGCGAGATCTCACGGACCGACCCGCAAGGGATGAAGCTCAAGGCTGAGCTGCGTGACGTGACCTCGAATTTCGGTTTCGCCCGTGACCTTGACGTCTTCTTGGAGACCAATCCCGGACTCTCCGAGGCCGATGTCGCCAAGGTCGAGGAGGCCCGGGTGGCGGCATACGCCGTCGTCGCCGAGACCCTCGCCTCGGCGCGCTGGGAGCGACTGCACACCGACCTTGACCGCTGGCTCGACAAGGGCAAATGGCGCAAGGCCCTCGATGACGACCCGTGGACCGGGCGCTCCCTCGCGCGCCGATCCCTGCACCGGCGCCGGGCGCGCATCCTCGCCATGGGCAGCGATCTGGCCGGCCTCACCGAACACGACCGTCACGAAGTGCGTAAAGAAGCCAAGAAGCTGCGCTACGGCTGTCAGTTCTTCGCGGCGATGTGGCCCGGACACGAGCAGGAGATCGGCGCCCTCGAGAGCAAGCTCGGCAAGCTCCAGGACACCCTCGGGGCGCTCAACGACCACGCGACCTGGGAGCACGTGGCCTCGGCAACGGGGATCGACGCCACCGAGCCAGAGCACCTCGACCTGGACACCCAGCTCAAGGTCGCGCAGAAGCTCGTCAATGAGATCGCGGCCATGTCGCCCTTCTGGCGAGCCGAATGACTGAGGCGAGCAACTCAAGGGGTCAGTCGGAGTAAGCGAAGGTCGGCAACCCTCCGGCGCATGAGATCTTCACTTCGACCTTGGCCTCTCCCTTGATGAACTCGACTTCGAGCTCGCCGTCGTCGCGCTTGTGGTAAAACTGCCACCCGTCCGCGGGAGTGATGGATTGCAGCATCGGTCCATCGGCCCCACAGGCAGCCCCGACAGCGCCCGCGCGCGTAGCGAAGGTCCGCTGAAGCGAGGCAGCGTCGTTAGAGGGCGTCGCAGCTGGCGTTGGTCCGGCGGGGGAAGAAGCCGAGGCGGGGGCTGGAGCCGTCGGGGAGGCGTGAGAGGCCACCGAGACGAGCTGCGGTCCGCCGATCATGGCGACGTCGCGAGCGACCTGCATGATGGTCATCCACGTCAGCATGCACGTCAAACCCACGACGATGACCCACAGCGCAGCCCATCGGGTCGGCGTCGAAAGGGAGACGCGGCGCGGCATACCTCGAAGTGTCCCACGCGCAGCGGAGGCGTACCGTATCCCCATGGTTGCCGTGCTCATCGTCGAGGACGACGCTGCTATTCGCACTGCACTCATCCGAAGTTTGGGCGCGTCGGGTCACGCGGTCTCCAGCGCAGCGACTGGGATGGCTGGGTTGCAGTTGGCGACCGACGGACACGCTGACGTGGTGGTCCTCGATCTGGGGTTGCCGGATATCGACGGGTTACGGGTGCTCACGATGCTGCGCGCCGTGAGCGACGTGCCCGTCGTCGTCGCCACCGCCCAAGATGACGAGCGCGTCATCGTCAAGGCGCTCGATGCTGGTGCTGATGACTATGTCGTGAAGCCGTTCGGCGGCGAGCAGCTTGAGGCGAGAATCCGAGCCGTGCTGAGGCGGGCCGGCACCCCGGAGACATCGGCCTCAGCAATTGTGGTCGGTGACCTCGTCATCAGCCCGACAACTCGGGAAGTGACCCTCCAAGGCGAGAGAATCGAGCTCTCGCGCAAGGAGTTTGATCTTCTTCACCTTCTTGCATCTCGCCCGGGTGAGGTCGTGACGAAGCGAGAAATCCTCACTGAAGTGTGGCGTCAGGCTTACGGCGGGGGTGACCGCACCGTTGACGTGCACCTCTCGTGGCTGCGGCGCAAACTCGGCGAGACCGCCGCTGAGCCGGTCTATCTCCACAGCGTTCGAGGTGTCGGAGTGCGGTTACGAGCTCCAGAAGCAGGTCCGGCCTAGTGCTGCGGCACCGTATCACCCGATTGGTGGTGGCGATGACGGCTGCGGTGGTGGTGGCCTTTGTGCTCCCTTTGGGTGCGCTAGTGAAGGTCATGGCCGAAGATCAGGCCGTTGCCGGCGCGAAGGACCGAGCCAACAACATCGCCAGGGTGGTCGCTGGAGTTGGGGACGAGAGACGACTGCGCGGAGTACTCGAACCCCTTCTTCTCCAGCCGTCGATCCACACCTGCGTGTCGCTATCCAGCGGGCAAGTGGTGGGCGAGACCGAGGACTCCGACGACGCGGAGCGGGTCGTTCCCCTCATCAACCAAGCCCGGTCCGAGTCCCGATCGATGACCGAGCGCCATGACGACGGCGCCGATGTGATGGTGCCGGTCCTGCTGCCCACCGGCACGGTCGTCGTCCATTCGGCCGTGCATTTCGCTGCCGTCCGCGACGGGGTCATGCAAGCGTGGCTCTTCCTGGCTGGGCTCACGATCGTGCTCATCGGGTTGAGCGTCGTCGTCGCCCGCGCCATCGCCGTGCGGATCGCGACCCCTGTCACCAACATGGCCGGCGTCGCGCATCAACTCCGCGAAGGTGATCTGGACGCCCGCGCCGACACCTCAGGACCGCATGAGATCGCTGGTCTCGGAGTGGCGCTCAACCGGCTCGCCGAGCGCATCTCAGAGTTGCTCGCGAGCGAAAGGGAGGCAGCGGCTGAC
The DNA here is from genome assembly GCA_016715285.1 of Actinomycetales bacterium. Lineage (GTDB taxonomy): Bacteria > Actinomycetota > Actinomycetes > Actinomycetales > Dermatophilaceae > Phosphoribacter > Phosphoribacter thorii. Next base: position 305,042 of record JADKAO010000006.1, read on the forward strand.
CTGTCCCATCGGCTGCGTACTCCGGTGACGGCGTTGCGCTTGGACACCGATCTCATTACCGACGAGGTTGTGCAGACCCGATTGCGCAATCATGTGGACGAGATCCACCGGGCTATCGATGCGGTCGTGGCGGAGGCCCGCCGGACGTCCCGCGATGCGATGGGCAGCCACTGCGACGTCATGGCGGTCGTGGCTGAGCGAGGTGCTTTCTGGCAGCCGCTGGCCGAGGATCAGGGGCGCACTCTGACCGTCGCCCTCGGCGCAGATCAGGACCGTGCTCACGTTCCGCTGTCGCGGCATGACCTCACGGACATCGTGGACAACCTCGTCGACAATGTCTTTGCGCATACCCCTGAAGGCGCGCCGATGCGGATCTCAGCTCGTCGTTCAGACCGCGTGGTGACCCTCACGGTGGAAGACGGAGGCCCCGGGCTCGGCGTCAATCCCCGAATCGTGCGCGGACGGAGCGGGAGCGGAAGCACCGGACTCGGTCTCGACATCGTGTCCCGGGTGACGGAAGCAGCGCATGGCACGTTGACTCTCGGGCGATCAACCCTCGGTGGTCTCGCGGTGACAGTCACGCTTCCGCTGCTCGACCTGACGTAGTCCGGCCTCTGCGTCAGTGGTCAGGCCTGCAGGGTCGACCCGGGCCTCAGTCGTCATCTGATTCATGGTCGTCTTCGGTATGCCGTGTGGTCACCGCCGGTGCGACAGGCACCGCGGGGTCGGCGTGCGCCGACGAGGCAACAGCGCGCGCCGACGAGGTAGTCGGCGGCACGGCCACCGCAGCCGCGGGGACAACGCGCGTGAGGTGAGTCACACACACGCCGGCGTCGAGGACTGCGGGCGGAGCGCAGTCGCGGTAGATGGTCACGGCCGGGGTAGATAAGGACGTGGTCATCGTGGTGGGAATCGTCATCGGGCCAGCGAGGACGCCGTAGAGGTATGCCGCTCCAGCGACGCCAGCCACGGCGCCGATGCTCGTAGCCTTGAAACGAGTCGAGATCATGGAGCCATTCTTGAGGGGGGGTGATCAACCCGACGTGAGGGCGAACTCAAGGAACCGTCCCACTTCCTTAAGGTCCGGCTGAGCTTGCCTTGGGAAACGCTCAGTGACACTTCAGGGCATGGGAACGTACTCAGCGCGCGATCGTGATCGCGCCTCCACGCTCTTGTCGGTCGTCACGGGGGTCGTCACAGCTTCGACCATCGCCGGAGTGGGTGCTGCGACCGCCATCGTCGCCCGCACGAGCGAAGAAGCGAAATCTGCCAAGATCAGCGCCACGGCTGCAGCCCAAGCGCAAGCAGCGGCCCAAGGTGTCGAATACCGCGACTACCCCACACGCACCGTCGTCACCGACTTAGTCATCCAGGAGGCCGCCAACCCGGCCACGGCAAGTGCGGTGACCCCGGCTCCAGCAGCTGCCGCAGCCGCTCCGGCGGCGCCGCCGGCTGCCGGAGTAAAGGCCGCCGCCCCTGCACCGGCCGCGAAGGCCCCAGCAGCAGCCCGACCCGCTCCCGCACCGGTGCCAGCCACGGGGTCCTAACCTGATGACGACGGCAAGCATTGCGCTCGACCACCGCGGCGTCAGTCCAGATGCCCATCCCGGTTCCAAGTCCGCCACCCTCGGCGCCGACTCCATCGCCCACCGGACCCCTGCCGACTCCGGCCAGGACGCCAGGAGACGCACCGGCGACGACCGCACCGTAGCCACGGCGGCGTCTTCTTTCCGCGCTCTCGGGACCTATGTCGAGCTCCGAGTTGCCGAGGTCGCCGACTCCATCGACCCCACCGCCACCGCTCGCGTGGAGCACCTGGCTCGCGAGATCCTCGCGGAGGTCGACGCGACGTGCAGCAGGTTCCGCGTCGACTCCGATCTCACGCGAGCCAACCGCGCGGCGGGCACCTGGGTCGAGGTCTCGCCCATTCTGGTCGGCATGGTCCAGGCCGCCCTATGGGCTGCGGGTGAGACAGACGGTCTCGTCGACCCCTGCCTCGGCGAGTTGCTCGTCGCCGCGGGTTACGACCGCACATTCGCTGAACTTCAGTCGACAACGGAGCCCACGCAGCTCCCGGCCCAGCGTGATCGAAGCGCGTGGCGTGACCTGCACGTTGCGCCGGGACGGATCCGGGTCCCGCATGGGAGCGCCCTCGACCTCGGGGCCGTGGGCAAGGGGTATGCCGCGGATCTCGTCGCGCTCTCGATCATCGAGCGGTATGCCGTGCCAGCCGTGATCTCGGTCGGCGGTGACGTGCGCGTGGCCGAGGTGCCCGGCATACCCATGTCGTGGCCAGTGCGGATCGCTCCGGATCTGGCCGCACTTGGTGACGACGCAGTGGCTGCTGATATCGACCTCACCACTGGCGCGATCGCGACCTCGTCGATTACCGCGCGCCGATGGGTCCGCGGGGGCACGCAGTGGCACCACGTCATCGACCCGCGCACTGCCCGCCCGACGGGAGGCCGTTGGCGGTCGGTGACCGCGCTCGCGCCCTCGTGCGCCGCGGCGAATACGTATGCGACCGCGGGGCTCGTCCTCGGTGAACAAGCCGTCCCGTGGTTTGCCGCGCAAGGCATCCCCGCCCGACTTGTCGGCGCTGATGGCGGCATTGTCACGTCGCCGGCGTGGGAGTTCGGAGTTGGAGAGCGAGACACCGTCATGGGAGGACGGGCGTGCTAGCGGGACCGGCGCTGTGGTATTTCAATCGCGGCACGGGGGTCGTGCTGCTGGTCCTCTACACCCTGGTGGTCGTGCTCGGCTCGGTCGTTACGGCGCGACGGCCGGGGGTGCGCAGGGTGCCCCAATTTGCGATGCAGGGTTTGCATCGGACTCTCGCGGGACTCGCGACCGGGCTGCTGTTGGTGCACATTGCGACTGCGGTCTTTGACACCTTCGTGGACATCCGGTGGTGGGATGTGGTCGTACCGTTCGGCGGTCTCTATCGGCCGCCGTATCTCGCCGCCGGCGCGGTGGCGTTTGATCTCATGCTTGCAGTTGGGCTCACGAGCCTCGCAAAACGACGGCTGAGCGATCGGGCCTGGCGTTCAGTGCACCTGTTGGCTTACCCCAGCTGGGCGGCCTCGGTGCTGCACACCGTCGGCATCGGCACTGACATGTCGACGCCATGGCTGCGCGGGCTGGTGCTCGGGTGTGTGGGGGCGGTTGCGTTGGGAGTGCTCACTCGAGTTATCCGCGTCCGCGGCGTCGTTCCGGGTCGATCATGACGTCAGTCGTGTCGGCCCACCCGCCCGCTGAAGTTGTCGTCGATCACGGCCCGCGGTTGTTAGCAAGCATCGGGGACACGATGAAACTCGCGACGCACCGCGAGCTGTGGTCCGATCCGCGCTTGTCTCGCGTAGCCACTGGTCAGCTCATCGAATGGGCTCGAGCGGTCGGGATAGCCGGCCGCGGCGGGGCTGGGTTTCCGTTTGCGACCAAGCTCGCGGCAGCGGTGAAAGCTGCTGGGTTGGTGCGACGTCCTGTCATCGTGGTCAATGCGGCTGAGGGTGAGCCGGCCAGCGCCAAGGATTTCGCACTGGCGCTCACGGTGCCTCACCGCGTCCTCGACGGGGCCGCGGCGACGGCATACTCATTGCGCTGCAACGAAATTCACGTGGTCGTCCCTCGTGACCGGCCGCTCGTGGGCGAGGCCCTACGTGCGGCGATTGCGGAGCGGCGTGACGCGGGAGAGCGGTTGTCGTGGAAGGTCACCGAGACCGGTCCCGGCTTCGTTGCCGGGCAGGCTCGGGCGGTGATCGAGGCACTCTCGGGGCGTCCGGGGTTGCCGACGACGGCTTGGCAGCCGGAGGCGGTTTCCGGCTTGCGCGGGCGCCCGACGTTGCTGTCCAACGCTGAGACCTGGGCTCAGGTTGGCGCGCTCGTGACGCTGGGTCCGGAAGCCTATGCCGGGTTGGGCGCCGATGCCGAGCCCGGAACGACGTTGCTCAGCCTGTCGGGGCTGCCCGGGCTCGCACCGGGGACAGTACGGGTGGTTGAAGTGCCTTACGGGACTCAGTGGTCTGAAGTGCTGGGGGATGCGGTGTCGCGACCCGTGCTTGTGGGGGGGTTCCACGGCACGTGGGCACCAGGTGGGGCACTTGCGAGTATGCGGGTGAGCCGGGTCGCGATGGGCGCGATGGGCGCGATGGGGCTGACGCTGGGGGCGGGGGTGGCGGTCTTGTTGCCGGACGGCGAGTGCCCGGTGGCGGTAACGGCGGCGATCACGGCATACCTCGCGAGTGAATCTGCGGGGCGATGTGGGCCATGTTTCAACGGGCTGCCGGTGCTCGCAGCGGAAGTGTCGGCGCTCGCCGGGTGCGACGTGGGCGCTTCGTACACGCGGATCCGCGATCTCCTGGGCCTCGTTGAACGTCGGGGTGCATGCGCGCACCCGGACGGGACAGCGCGCTTGGTGCGTTCGATGGTGACCGTGTTCGAAGACGAAGTCGTGGCGCACTTAGGTGGCGTATGCCGCATCGCTGAGGATGGCCTCCGAGCCAGGATCGGTGAGGGCATGGCAACGGGATTAGCTGGCGTTGGGGTCCGTGCTGGGGTCGGTGCCGAACCCCGTGCCGAGGCCTGTGGCGAGGCCCGTGCTGAGACTGGGGTCGGGCGGCCATGAGTACGTCGAGAACTGAAGCGCGGACTGGCACGACACAGGCAGGGGGTCTCCGAATGCGAACGCTGCGAGTGGACTGGCCAGCGTGCAAGGGGCGCGGGGTGTGCGCCGAGGTGCTGCCAGAACTCATTGCCCTTGACGAGTGGGGCTATCCCATCGTGGGTGGCCCCGTGCCTGACGACTTGCGCGACCTGGCGGTGGAGGCCGTCGCCGCGTGCCCGCACGCAGCCCTCAGACTCCTGACAGCACGCGCCTGACCTGTGGAGCAGCTGCCAACGCGCAGCTGACTCGCTGACGCCGAGCCCACTGCAGTCGATGCCCAGCGACGCGGCATACCTGCGAATTCGGTATCGACTCCTGCCGAGCCCACTGCAGTCGATGCGCAGCGACGCGGCATACCTGCGAATTCGGTATCGACTCCTGCCGAGCCCACTGCAGTCGATGCGCAGCGACGCGGCATGCCTGCGAATTCGGTATCGACTCCTGCCGAGCCCACTGCAGTCGATGCGCAGCGACGCGGCATGCCTGCGAGTTCGGTATCGACTCCTGCCGAGCCCACTGCAGTCGATGCGCAGCGACGCGGCATACCTCCGAATTCGGTATCGACTCCTGCCGAGCCCACTGCAGTCGATGCGCAGCGACGCGGCATACCCTGCGAATTCGGTATCGACTCCTGCCGAGCCCACTGCAGTCGATGCGCAGCGACGCGGCATGCCTCCGAGTTCGGTATCGACTCCCGCCGAGCCCACTGCAGTCGATGCGCAGCGACGCGGCATACCCCGAATTCGGTATCGACTCCCGCCGAGCCCACTGCAGTCGATGCCCAGCGCGGGCATGCCGATCGGTATGCGAGCCACTGCAGTCGAGGCGCAGCGACGCGGCATGCCTCCGAATTCGGTATCGACTCCCTCCGAGCGCCGGCGGGTGGCGGACCCCGCGGTCGGGGAGCTGGCTGGGCTATGCGGTGAGGGACTCGCGGATGGAACTGGCGATGAGGGCGATGTCGTCCTCAGAGGCCACGATCGGGGGTGCGAGGCGGATCGTGGACCCGTGCGTGTCTTTGGCGAGGACGCCGCGGTCGGCCATGCGGTAACAGAGTTCCTTGCCGCTCATCATCGCCGGGTCGATGTCGACGCCGGCCCAAAGACCGCGGCTGCGGACTTCGAGGACGCCGTGACCGACGAGGCTGCGGAGTTCGCTCGTGAGGATCGCGCCGAGGCGGGTCGCACGCTCCTGGAACTCACCGGTCGCGAGCATGGCGACGACTTCGCGGCCGATCGCGGTGGCAAACGGGTTGCCGCCGAACGTCGACCCGTGCGAGCCAGGCGTGATGACGCTCATGATGTCGCTGTTGGCGGCGATCGCTGACAACGGGATGATGCCGCCACCGAGGGCCTTGCCCATGACGTAAATGTCGGGGACGACGTCCTCGTGATCGCAGGCGAAGGTGCGGCCGGTGCGGGCGAGGCCGGACTGGATTTCGTCGGCGATCATGAGGGCGGTGCGCTCGGTGCAGAGGGCGCGGACGTCGCGCAGGAAGCCTTCGGGCGGGATGACGACGCCGCCCTCGCCTTGGATGGGTTCGAGCAGGACGGCGATGGTCTCGTCGGTCATGGCCGCTCGCAGCGCGTCGATGTCGCCGTAGGGGATGACGAGGAAGCCGGGGGTATAGGGGCCGTAGCCGTCGCGCGCGACCTTGTCGGTCGAGAACGAGACGATGGTCGTCGTGCGGCCGTGGAAGTTGCCGCCCATGACGATGATCGTGCCCCAGTCTTCGGGCAGGCCCTTGACGCGGTGACCCCAGCGGCGGGCGACCTTGATCGAGGTCTCGACGGCTTCAGCGCCGGAGTTCATCGGGAGGATGAACTCCTTGCCGGTGAGCGCGGCGAGGTCACGGACGAACGGGCCGAGCTGGTCGCTGCGGAACGCGCGGCTGGTCAGCGTGAGGTTGCGGAGTTGGCGCTCGGCGGCGGCGATGAGACGCGGGTGACCGTGCCCGAAGTTGAGCGCGGAGTAGCCCGCGAGCGCGTCGAGATAGCGGCGCCCGTCGACGTCCTCAACCCACGCCCCTTCACCTTTGCGGATGACGATGTCCAGCGGCGAGTAGTTGTTGGCCGCGTGACGGGTCTCCAGATCGATGAACTCGGAGGCATGCGCTGAGGGGATCATCGTGCGCTTTCGCTGTCGGGGCAAGGCCCTCCAAGTATGCCGTGCTCGTGTTCGCGACCGCGCGCCGATCTCGTGCGCCCTCTGATTGCGTCTCCGTGAGGGTATGCCGGGCTCGCGACCGTGCACCCGGGGTCCCCAGACTTCGCCCGTTTGCATCCTCGATGTTGACCTCCTTGGGCATCTCGTACCTGCGACGGTGCGCGGGATTCGTGGCCCCTCGCCCTACGATCGTCACGACCGCAGCTACGTCTCCCGGTACTCCTGTGCAGTGCCCGAAGTCCGAGCCCTTGCCATGTGCCGGGCTCCGTGATCCGGCCGTCGGCGCATGGCAGACCACATGCGGCTTCTCATGGCTGCATTAGCTTGTCGCGTCACGCCGCAGGATGCAGAACTCGTTGCCCTCCGGATCGGCCAAAACCGCCCATCCGAAGTCCGGCCCGTCGCGCCGGTCGTCGACCATGCTCGCGCCCAACGCGAGGACCCGCTCGACCTCTGCGTCACGGTCGCGGTCCGTAGGACGGAGGCAGATGTGCTGGCGATTCTTCACCGTCTTGTCCTCAGGGACTCTGAGGAAGAGGAACCACCGGCCGTCGGGTCCACGAAGACCGCACTCGTCGTCGGCGCTCTCTTGGGTTTCATCGTCTGGCATTGTGAAGTCGGCCAGCAGATGTGACCACCACCGCATCTGGGAGTAGGGGTCGTGCGCGTCGATACAGATATTCGCGATGCGGGAGCTCACGGGGGTCTCCTATGTCAGGTAGTCGGCCGAGAGGCCGGGTGCGACAGCGCCACAGTGCACAGCCCGGTCCATAGGTGTCGCCACTGTCAGGTAGTCGGCCGAGAGGGCCGGGTGCGACGAGAGGCAGGGTGCGACTAGGTCAGTGGTCAGTGGTCAGTGGTCAGTGGTCAGTGGTCAGTGGTCAGACGAAGCATGACCCACTCTGGTGACGTTCCTTTGGTTCAGGTGAGTTGCACCGGCATGCGGGGCGCGGGACACCCGGTGACTGTCATGTCCGTGGGGTGAAGGCGATGGTTTTGATGCCTTTGGGGGTGGTGTGGATGTGGGTGTTGAGGGCGGGGTCGTGGATGCGGCGGTGGTGGTGTCCGCATAGGGGGATGGCGTTGTTGAGGTCGGTTGGGCCGTGGTTGGTCCAGGGGTCTAGGTGGTGGAGTTCGGTCCAGGCGTAGGGGCGGGTGCAGCCGATGGTTGCGCATTCGTCGTAGAAGGTGGCCAGGGCGGTGCGTTGGTGGTTGCTGAATAGGCGTTGTTCTCGGCCGAGGTCTAGGGGGACGGAGGTGCCGTTGAGGATGGCGGGCAGGATGCCGGCGTTGCAGGCGAGGCGTCGGGCTTGGCTGGTGGAGTGGTGGTGTCCGGTGTCGCATGGGGCGGCGCCGACGTCGGGGCCGTATGGCAGCCCTGTCGGTCTCGTCGTGCTCGTCGCGTTCGTCTTGCTGTTGTTCTCGTCTGCTTTGACCTTGACGAGCTGGGCGGAGAGCTGGGCGAGGTGGGTGGCGGTGGTGAGTTGTTCGAGGGTGATGGTGGTGATGATGGTGGTGGCGACTTTGCCGGTGAGCCGGTCGGTGGGGAGGTGTTCGAGGAGGTCCACGAGTGCCCGGCCGCGTTTTTCGTGCCAGTCCAGCGAGTCCCAATCAGCGTTGCGTGCCCGCATCGCTTCGGTCGTCGACTGGTCTGGTTCGACTCTCTGTTTGGCCCCCCAGGCCCGAGATGTCGGTGGGGTAGCTCGGGGACCCTGTGGCCGCCGTTCCATCGACCTGTGCCTGCCTGTGCCTGTCGTGGGGGCCGGTGCCGGTGCCTGTACGTGGACGGGTTGGGCCGAAGGTGCTGCGGGGTTCGGTCTGGGGGGCGCTGTCGTGGTGGTGGTTGCGGGGCGGGGTGCGGTCATGGAGTCGATGACTTTGCGTAGCACCATGGCTGCCCCGGTTGGGACGAGGAACTTCCCGGTTGTGGTGCCGTCGCCGTGGTCGAACATTGTCAACGTCGCCCGGGCATAAGCTCGGCGTTCCTGGTCCAGCAGTACCTGTTCTTGGTGGGCGGCGACCTCGGCGGCGGTTTTCTCCGCGGCGGCTAACGCCAGCGTTGCTGCTTTGCGCAGCCGTGCGGGTTCCAAATGTTTGGCATCGCGGACCAGTTTGGCCTCGACTGTGGCCCGGTCCGCGTGAGTGAGGTCTTCGGGGAGGGACCTCATGGTGGTCGCGATGATTGCTGCGTGCCGCGTGGACAGGACCCCGTCGGCGAGAGCTGCCCGGGTGGCGGGTAACTCCGCATCCAACGCGGTCGCCAGCGCGACCTCACCCGCGGCGACACCACCACTGGTCTTGGTGCTTTCAGCGACCCACGCGGCGGTGTTTGCTGACCCGACCCGGGCAGCGATGCGGTCTCGGTCCACGGCCGCGATCATCGCCAGCTTCACTGACTCCAACCGCCGGATCAACCGTTCCACGCCTTGCAGGTCACCACGTCCCACCGTCGAGGCCCGGGCCACGGCAGCGGCCAACTCGTCTACGCCGCGACCTAGCGCAGCTAACCCGAACACGACCCCACTGGTGGGGGTCACCGTGAGCGCCGCGGCTGTGGTCATGAGCCCAACAGTACTAGAACACATATCCGAATGCAAGAGCTAATTAGCATCCCAGCAACAGATTTCATATACCTCGGCCGGCTTTCAGTCGATACCCTGGATCGACCCGGGCATCGTGATCGGGTATCGAACCGGCGGGGGCAACTTCAGTCGATACCCTGGACCCACCCGGGCGTCGTGATCGGGTATCGATCCGGCGGGGGGGCCGGCGGGGGGGCCGGCGGGGGGCATCGTGGCCAAGCCCGCCTCAGAGCCGCCTCAGCGCCACCTAGTCCGACTCGGTTGGTCGACCGCGCGCTACCTTGAGCTGAGATCGCTGCCGCTTGGCCTCCAGCCGCCTCACCTGCGAACCTCGTGTCGGTTTGGTCGCCCGGCGCGCTGATGCTGGCGGCGCCAGAGCGGCCCGCATCAACGCCGCCATCCGCTCCCGCGCCGCAACTCGATTTCGCCGCTGCGCCCGATGCTCCTGCGCCACGACGACGAGGACCCCACCGCTCGCCCGCGGACCCAGCGCCGCCAATACCCGTTGACGCTGTGCTTCGCTGAACCCGTCGTAGGCCGTGAGGTCCAGTTCGAGCTCAACCCGGCTATCGGTCGTGTTGACGCCTTGCCCTCCTGGCCCTTGAGAGCGTGAGAAGCGTTCCACGAGAGTGGATCCAGGGATCACCATTCCACGAGCCACCCCAGGGCCGGGCCTAATCACAAGGTCCATCGCTACCTCCTCACGCTCGCCAGCAGGGCCACCGTCGCACACCAGGCGGAGCGGATCCCAAGGAGCCAGCCCCAGGTGGTCCGTAGGTATTGAAGATGGGGGAGCGGGGGCCAATGTGCGATATTCACAGGACACGCAAGCGCTTACCTCCCCGAACCGGGTGATCCCAGTGTCAGGATGAGCGGACGCCGCCGCAACACCACCACACGGCGAGTCACATCCAGCGCGCAGCACCAGCCATAGGCATGAGACGTACAGCACACGAGATACTGCATGAGACGAACAACGCGGCTGCACGGTATCCGATCCACGCCCACGAACCACGAGAGACGGCATACGAGGGGAGCACTGTGAGGTCGTTCTGGGCCGAGCTCGCATGGCTGCCGTCCGGTCTCGCCCGTGGTGGCGTACGCATGACGGTTTCCGACGGCAGATTCGTCACGGTCGAGACCCGCACGCCCGCACAGCCGGACGACCTCAAACTCTGCGGGGTCGTCATGCCGGGCCTCGCCAACGCCCATAGCCATGCCTTCCAGCGCAGCCTCCGGGGTCGCACCCACTCGGGTATTGGTCACGGGCACGCGTGGTTTGCCCGCATGTATGCCGCCGCGGACCGCATGGATCCCGACCGCTACTTCACGCTTGCGCGGGCGACTTTTGCCGAGATGGCTATCGCGGGCTACACCCTCGTCGGTGAGTTCCACTACTTGCATCATGGCCCAGACGGCCGGCCGTACGACGATCCCAACGCCATGGGGGCAGCGCTCATCGCCGCCGCGGCGGAGGCCGGCATTCGGCTCACTCTGCTCGATGCGTGTTATCTCGCGGGCGGATTGACCTCCAATGGGCACATCGACCTGAACCCGGTCCAGCGCCGGTTTAGCGACGGCAGTGTCGACGCCTGGCTCGAGCGGATGACCCGGATCCCGCAGACCGAACTCATGCGCCGCGGCGCCGCCATCCACTCGATCAAGACCGTCCCTCGCGAGGCCGCCGCCCACATGGCGCAGGCAATCGGTGAGCAACCGCTGCATGTCTACGTCTCCGAGCAACACTCCGAAAACCTTGCCTGCCAAATGTTTTACGGGATGACCCCCACCGAGCTCCTCGCCGACATCGGCGCGCTCGGCCCAGAAGTCACTGCCGTCCACGCCGCCCATCTGTCGGACAACGACATCGCCCTCCTCGGCGATCACGAGAGTCAGGTCGTCGTCTGCCCATCGTCCGAACGTGACATGGGCGAGAGCCTCGGCCGTATCCGCACGATGCTCGACGCGGGCATCCCCATCGGGGTGGGCTCCGATCAACAGGCCCGCATCGATCCGTTCTCAGAGTTGCGTGAACTCGAGCTCAACGAGCGGGTCACCACCGGCGAGCGCGGCCGCCTCACCGCAGCCGAGCTCGTCGCGTGCGGCACGGTCAATGGCTATCAGAGCCTCGGCTGGTACGACGGTGGCGTCATCGCGCCCGGCCGCCTCGCGGACTTCGTCGTCATCAACTCCAACACCCCGCGCACCGTGGGTGCCAAGGCCGCCGAGCTCCTGTATGCCGCGACCGCTGCGGATATCGACACGGTCGTGGTCGGGGGCCGCGTCATCGTGACCGGGGGTCAACACCACCTCGGCCCGGTCGCGCCGATGCTGCGGTCAGCGCTGCTCGGCCTGCGCGGCCACTAGCCGCAACTCCCACGCGGAAGCGCGGCGGGGCCCCGCCTATGGACTTTGGGCTGGCACGCCGGGTGAACCCCCTCCCCGGGCAAACCCCACTCCGGACCGTCCCGCCGCTGGCCCGCGCGCGCTGGCCACACGGGAGCAACACTGGAGGCGCACTGGAGGCACACGGCATACCCGCGCCGTTTTGCCCCGCTCACGACTTGCGCATCGCCTCCGGAAGGTGACCAGCGGACTTCTGGTAGTACTCCGCAGCCTTGCGGGTCGCGATGACCCGGGCCGCGTTGACGACAAGCCCGGTCAAGGCAGCGAAAAGCACCGCTTCTTGCCACGTCGACTCGTCCGGGTGGGTCGGGTCGTCGGGCGCGGCCTTGCCGGTCGAGAACTCCCAGCCTTTGCCGACGAGTTTCTGCGCGACCGCAGCGGCCAGCACCGCCGAACCCGTGCCGATGACGCGCCACACCATGGGACCCATCGCTGACCTCCTGCGATCTCGACACCCACGCGAGTCACCCTCGCGCGCAGTTGTTCACCTTGCACGGATGACTCTGACACACCTGCGGGGTAGAGTCATGCTCGCAACGACAGGGGAGCGCCCCACAGCGCTGAGAGTGCGGTTCGCCGCAGACCCTCGCACCTGATCCGGTTCGCACCGGCGTAGGGAGTCGAGCTCATCTCAGGTGCGTTGGCTGCATACCTCGCAGCTCTGTAAAGCGAGGTATGCCGTCCGCGCACCTCCCCGAGGTATCCATCGGATTCCACGGGAGACTGACATGACCAACCTGAATGCGGCCGCTGAGCGCGGCCGGACCATCCTCGCGACGCGCCCGCTCAACCGCTGGCGCACCATCGACCTGCTGACCTGCGCGTTCCTGGGGGTCGCGTTCGGCGCGATCTACTGGGCGTGGGGCATCGCGTATGCCGTTCCGTCCGAGATCCTTTCGGCCCCCTTCGCGCCGCTGGGCGCCCTGGCGAACTGGCCGTGGCTGATGGCGGGCATCCTCGGGGGACTCATCATTCGCCGGCCCGGCGCGGCCGTCTTTGCCGAGGTCCTCGCCGCGGCCGTGTCCATGCTCATCGTCACCAAGTGGGGTGCGATGACCTTCGTGTCCGGCGTCGTCCAAGGGGTGGGTGCTGAGCTGGGGTTCCTGCTCTTCGGCTACCGTCGGTTTGGTGCGCGCGCCGCGATGGTGGCAGGCGCGTTGGCGGGGGCGTTGGAGGCGATCTTCGAGTGGTACTCGTACTGGACCGACTGGGACATGACGTTCAAGCTCGCCTACCTCATCCTGCTCGCAGCCGCGGGTGCCGTGTTTGCAGGGCTGCTGTCGCTGGCGCTCACCCGTGGGCTCGCACGTGCGGGGGCGCTCAACTCGTTGCCGCCCGGGCAGGAAGCGCGTGAATCCCGAACGATTGCCTGATCCCACGGCGCCGGAGGTGATTGCGGCCGGGGCCGACGCCCCGGTCGTGATCGCGGCTGAGGGTGAGTCTGGGCCCGAGGGAGAGGTAGCGGCCGAGGCAGGCAGTGAGGTGCTGTCCCGCGCGGGCGCTGCGGTCGACATTGCCGGCCTCACGTGGCGCCCATACGGCCGGGCCACCCCCGTCCTGACCGGACTCGACCTGAGGGTCGAGCCCGGCCAACGGGTGTTGCTCGTCGGGCCGAGCGGGTCGGGCAAGTCAACGCTGCTGCGGGCCATCGCGGGGCTCCTTCAGACAGCGGACTCGGGTGAACTCGCCGGCTCCGTCCTCGTCGACGCGGTCGCCCCCCAAGACCGGCCCGGCCTGGTCGGGATGGTCATGCAAGAGCCGGGCGCCGGGGTGGTCGCTTCGTCGATTGGGCGCGACGTCGCCTTCGGTCTCGAGAACGTCGGTATGCAGCGTGCCGAGATGGCCGCGCCGGTGGCGGGTGCGCTCACGGCAGTGGGGTTGGGCTCACTCGATCTGGACACCTCACCGTGGACCCTGTCGGGCGGAGAGCAACAGCGGCTCGCGCTTGCCGGGGCGTTGGCGCTGTCACCGCGGGTGCTCCTGCTTGACGAACCCACGTCGATGCTCGACCCCGAGAACGCCGCTGGCGTGCGATCAGTCGTGGCCGAGGTCGTGGCACGTGATCTCTTGACGCTCGTTGTCGTTGAGCACCGGCTGGGACCGTGGCTCGACCTCGTTGATCGGCTCGTCGTGATCGATGCGCGTGGTGCGGTCGTCGCTGATGGGGGACCGCGCGAGGTCCTCGCTAGTCATGGCAGTTCGCTTGTAGCACAAGGGATCTGGGTTCCAGGCATACCCGATCCTGTCCCGCTGACGCTGGATCTGGACTGGGCCCCACCTGCTCTCGCAGCGGGCACTTCGGTGGCGACAGCTGAAGACGTGACGGTGCGGCATACCCGCCAGGATCTTGGCCGCGCCCCCCGAGAGGTGACCGCTGTGCGCGGCGGTGACCTGACCGTGCGGCCGGGGCAACTGCTCGCGCTTGTCGGTCCGAGCGGCGCCGGGAAGTCGTCGTGGCTGCGGGTGCTGGGGGGGATGGTCGCGCCGACGAAGGGGACGGTTCGGTTGGGACTCGCGGGGGAGACCCCGCCCCACGAGCTCGGTTCGGTCGAGTTGGCGCGGGCCGTCGCGTGGGTGCCGCAGTGGGCGTCGGCGACGTTGCTCGCGCGCACGGTCCGAGATGAACTGCTCCTCACGGCGAGGGCTGTTGGGCTCGATGAGACCGTGGCGACCGCGCGCGCGGAGTTGCTGCTGGACGCGCTGGGACTGCGGGCGATTGCCGAGGTTGATCCGCGGCTGATTTCCGGAGGCGAGCAGCGGCGGCTCGCCGTCGCGGCTGCCGTGCTACACCAGCCGAGTCTCGTGTTGGCCGACGAGCCGACCGTCGGCCAGGACCGGTTGACGTGGGCGGCGGTGATGGGGGTATTGGAGTCGATCCAACGCGCCGGGTCCGGTCTGGTCGTGACCACGCACGACGGTGGGGTCACCGCGGTGGCGACCCGGATCGTCGGCGTGCGTCGGCCGGAGCCAAAGAAGACCAAAAAGCCGAGCAAGAAGAAGCTCGCCAAACTCGCCGAGCGTCAAGAAGCCGAACGCCAAGAACCGTCGGTTGAGCGCGGCGCTATGCGCGTGGGGGGTGGCGGCCGGCTCGCCCCTGACGTCTCCGCGGGAGTGGCTGCGGAGGCGGCTCCGGTTCGGGAGCCGTTGGTGGCGCGAGCTGGGCCTCTGTCCCCGCTGCTGGCGAGCCTCATGGTGCTGCCGCTTCCGGCTCTCGTGACCTCGTGGCGCCAGGCACTGTGGATCATCGCTGCCGAGGTCATGCTTGGTGCGATCGCGCTGTGGGCTCCCGGGCGTGGCGCTCGGCCGCGGGGTCGGTGGCGTGGACTGCTGCTGCGCGCCATTCCCTTGAGCATCGGGGTCGTGACGATGGCATGGTCAGCGTGGCTGCTCGGTGGCCGGGACCTCGAGATTGCGTCGACAGCTGGGTTGCGGCTCGTCGCACTGGTGTTGCCCTCGATCGTGTTGCTGCCCTTTGTTGACCCAGATGCGCTCGGTGATCATCTGGCGCAGCGGCTACACTTGCCGGCGCGCCCGGTTGTCGCGGCAACGGCTGCGCTGCAACGGTTTCAAGCGTTTGGGGAGTTGTGGCGCGAGCTCATGACCGCTCGGCGGATCCGGGGGGTCGGGGCAGGCTCGTCGTGGGTGGAGCGCTCACAGGAGATCGCAGGTGTGACCTTTGCGCTCCTGGTGGCCGCCCTCGGCCAGGCCGGTCGGCTCGCGGTCGCGATGGACGCCCGGGGATTTGGTGGCGCGCGTCGGCGGACCTGGGCTGGGGCGGCGCCGTGGCGGCTGCCAGACACCCTCGTCATGCTGGGCGGGCTGCTGGTTGTCGCGGTCGGTGTCCTGACAGTGGTGTTCCCGCCCGGATAGGCGGGGGCACGGCATACGCTCCGGGTGTGACTGGTGACCTCGCTGGGCCACGCGGCGCGCACTCGGGCGAACGGGTGCAGGCAGCGCGCGCTGCGCTCGACGACGCGCAGCGCCAGATGGAAGCGGTGGCCGCGGACACTGGTGCGCTCACGCAGCTTTCTGCCGTGCTGGAGTCCGCGATCGCGCGGGCTCGCGTTCTCGCCGAGTATTACGAGGGGGGCTGGGCGGAGGATGTCGAGGTCATCCTTGCCGGGGATCCCACGGGAATCACGCCGCCTGCCGCGAACCAGGACGCGGTCTGGGAAGCGCTCAGTGATCATGACGATCGGATCCGTCTCATCCTTGGGCTGGTTGCTGGTTACCTGACCCGGGATCTTCGCTGACGGGACAGCGGGGATGTCCGGAGGCCCGCCGGTCGCAGGCGCTCGCCCGGAACGGTGCATCCGGGCCGCCACTCTGTGTTGGGCGACGTGACGTAGTCTCGAAGGCGTGCGGGTCTTCCTCATTCGGCATGGTCAAACCACCAATAATGTTGCGCGCCTTCTTGATACGGCATACCCCGGCGCGTCGCTCACTGACGCGGGACACGCGCAGGCGGCTGCGTTGGTGGACACCTTGCGGGAGCATCCCGTGGACGCGATTTACGTCTCCGATCTCATCCGCACCCACCAGACCGCTGCCCCGCTCGCCGAGGATCGGGGCCTGGAGCCCTTCGTGCGCTCAGGAGTGCGCGAGATCCAGGCGGGAGACTACGAGATGTCCCCGGAGTGGATGGGTTACGTCACCACGATCGTCGGATGGATGGAAGACCT
Organism: Actinomycetales bacterium; assembly: GCA_016715285.1. Taxonomy (GTDB): domain Bacteria; phylum Actinomycetota; class Actinomycetes; order Actinomycetales; family Dermatophilaceae; genus Phosphoribacter; species Phosphoribacter thorii. Next base: position 321,541 of record JADKAO010000006.1, read on the forward strand.
CGAGCGGCGTATGCCGGGTGCCGAGACCGGGCGCGAAGTCCTGTCGCGCTTCGACGAGGTCATCGACGAGGCGTATGCCGTGGGGCACGGCTCCGTCGTCGTCATCAGCCATGGCGCAGTGATCCGCACGTGGACGATGCATCGCGCCGACAATCTCACCCCAGAGTTCATGCGAGGCGCCGCGATGGAGAACACTGTCGTCGTTGAAGTTCACGGGTCACCTCAGGACGGCTGGCGAGTCCACCGCTGGGGTGACGTCGACCTTTAAACGTCTGCGCGCGTAGCGAACTCGACCGCCCAATCAGTCTTGGACTCGCCGTCGATGGTGAGCCGCCACGAGAAGCGTCGCCCTGCCGGCAGGCCAAACGGCGGCACACCGATCGCCATCGCGGCGTCGATCGGGGCGCCAGCAACGAGGCCCGGAGGGCGGGTGACCTCCAGTTGGGCACCGAAGAACACCTCGTGATCTCCTTGCGGGCCGTGTTGCACGACAGGTCGGCCGTCCTCATCGACGAGTCGCAGCTCGAGCGTGATGGCCCGGTCGGCCATGTCCCATGGCACATCGAATTTCAGCGCCAAGAACATCGGGACGGGGGTCGAAGGACGCACGGACCAGCCGCCGCCGTTGATGTAGAGCTTGCCTTCAGCGACGACTGCGTGGTCACAGAGCAGCATGGTGAGGCGCATGCGTCCATCTTCGCGCATTGGTTGAGCGGCAGTGGCGTCGGATGAGTGGCGGGGTGTGTGGGAGGTGAGTGGCAGGTGGGTGGCAGGTGGGTGGCAGGTGGGTGGCACGGCATACCGAAGGATGAAAACCGGTGGTGGACGGGCACGGCGACCGTGGGAGGCTTAGGGGTATGCGCCCGGTGACCCAATCTCAGAAGCTGGCCGACGTGTGTTATGACATTCGAGGGCCGGTGATGGAAGAAGCCAAACGTCTCGAAGACGACGGCCACCGGATTCTCAAGCTCAATATCGGTAACCCGGCGCCGTTTGGGTTTGACGCCCCCGAAGAGATGCTTGAAGACATGATCGCGCAATTGCCTGCGGCGCAAGGATACTCAGACAGCAAGGGGATTGTGTCGGCCCGGCGCGCCGTGACCCAGTATTGCCGCCTCAAGGGCATCGAGGGCGTCACGATCAACGACGTCTTCCTCGGCAACGGCGTCAGCGAGCTCATCGTCATGACGATGCAGGCCATGCTTGACAACGGCGACGAGGTGCTCATTCCCGCCCCGGATTATCCGCTGTGGACCGCGGCGACGGCGCTCGCGGGCGGACGCGCGGTGCATTACCTGTGTGACGAGTCAGCTGGCTGGCAACCCGACCTGGAGGACATGGCAGCCAAGATCACCCCGCGCACCAAGGCCATCGTGGTGATCAATCCGAATAATCCCACTGGTGCTGTGTACTCCGAAGAATCCCTCAAGGGCATCGTGGCCTTGGCGCGCGAACACGATCTGGTCCTGATGGCTGACGAGATCTACGACAAGATCCTTTATGACGGCGCGACCCACACGTCGCTTGCGTCACTGGCTCCAGACCGCTTCTGTTTGACGTTCAATGGCCTGTCCAAGACCTACCGGGTAGCAGGTTTCCGGTCCGGATGGTTGGTGTTGTCCGGCCCGAAGCACCACGCCCGCTCGTTTGTCGAGGGCCTCAACATCCTGGCCAACATGCGCCTGTGCGCCAACGTGCCGGCGCAGCACATCATTGCGACTGCGCTGGGGGGTTATCAGTCGATCACCGAGCTGGTCCTCCCAGGTGGACGTCTGCTCGCCCAGCGCAACGTGGCCGTGGACATGCTCAACGCCATCCCTGGGGTGAGTTGCGCGACTCCGGGCGGTGCCCTCTACGTATTCCCGCGTCTTGACCCCAACGTGCACGAGATCCACGACGACGAGAAGTTCGCGCTCGACCTCGTGCGCCAGCAGCGAATCTTGGTCGTGCAGGGCACCGGCTTCAATTGGCCGGCACCCGACCATTTCCGCGTCGTCACGCTACCTCGCGTGGAGATCCTCGAAGAAGGGATGGAGCGCATCGGCAACTTCCTCGCGAGCTACCGGCAGTAGCAGTAGCAGGAGGTGCCTCCGCGAGAGGACGTCGAGACGGGTTTGTCTCAACATCCTCTCGTCCCGACAGGTCTCTACTGACTGATCTAGTAGCGACCGGTCGAGGCTGACGTCGCTGCGACGACGATCATCACCCCATAGAACGCGATCACGAGGACCATGAGGACTGTGGAGATGATGCCGCAGATCCGCCCAGCGTTGACCTGGCTGCGGTTGGTCGCAGTGCCACCAGCGGCATCGATTTCCTTGATGGCTTTGTTGCCCATCACCCATGCCACCGGCCCAAGAATCCCACACACCACCAGCGACAGGATCCCGAGCACCAGGATCGTGGTGCCTTGCGGGTGTTCGGCACCAAACGCCTGGCCGTATGCCGCGGGCGGAGCTGGCGGGTATGCCGTCGGGTAGGGCGACTGGCCATAGGCCGGCTGCCCGTAGGGGCTGGGCTGGGGCTGAGCCGGCGCGGCATACCCCTGCTGGTCGTAGGGGGACTGTTGCGGCTGAGTGGGCCAGCCAGGCTGGGCATACCCCGACTGCCCGGGTTCGCTTTGCCCATACGTCGGTGGTTTGGGGTCGCTGCCCCAAGGGCTGGTGGGCGGTGAGCTTGACGTCGGGTCGTACGACGGCGGGATCGGCATCGTCGGGTCACTGGCAGAACTGCCGAATGGTGACGTCGGGTCGGGCTGCGATGCGGTGGGCTCCGTGCTCATGCTCCAAGCGTACGCGTCAGTTCGTGGCAGGCTGTGCGCCATGAGTGAGCCAGGTTTGCGATCGGTGCGCCTCGAGCGGGTGGCTGCAGGACGGTATGCCGTGACGAACGTCCGCGGCGGGACCCTCACTTTGGGGCGCGGAGATGATGCGGAGTTCACGCCCGTTGAAGCGTTGCTTGCGGCGATTGCGGGGTGCACATCGGTGGACGTTGACGAGGTCACGACCCGGCGCGCTGAGCCGGATTCTTTTGTCGTTGACTGCGAGGGCATCAAGGTGTCCGACGACGACGGCAGCCACTTGTCGAAGGTCGACATCACCTTCCGGCTTGAGTTCCCCGACACTGACCAAGGTCGGGCGGCGGCCGGCATGGTCGAGCGGGTAGTGCGCCTGTCGCACGAGAAGCTCTGCACGGTGAGCCGCACCGTCATGTTGCCGACCCCGGTGCGCAGCATCGTCGGCGACACGGTCATCGACGGTCACTAGCCTGGGCGTCCACGCGCTGAGGTGCGCACACGGCATACCAAAGCTGATGTTGCAGTTGGCTTTTAAGCCATCTTGCGTACGGTGAGGATTTGCTCGCACTGACCTGCCGGGCCGTGCGCGTCGTGCAAGGTCGTTGAGGTGAGCCCGACCCCGTCGGTCCCAAAGGTCACCGCCGTGTCGAAGCCCACCCAATGCCCGGGCCCACCCACCGGCTCGCGGTAAAAGTGCAGGGAGACATCGATATTGGGGAACATCCAATCAGTGGGGTCGACCCGAGTGTTCATGCCGTTAGCGGTGTCGACGAGCCCGATGTAGTTGGCGACCGGTGACACCTCTTCGTCGGCGACGGATGTCAGGTGAGTGCGGATCCACGCCTGGCCACGCCCGCGGACGCGATCAGGGGCACCGACGAACTCGATCGCGCGGATATAGCCGCCCGCCCACATCTGCGACGGTTGCCACGTCTGCCAGCCTTCGGGCCCGCCCAGCCGCTCGGGCAATCCGCCGGCGACCTCGCTCGTGTCTTGGCGGGAGAGTCGCCACGCAGAAGCGCGAATGACGGGTCGGTCAGCGACGCTCGCGACCGCCTCGACGAGTTCAATGGTGCGGCCGGGGCGGACGGTTCGCACCTCAACCGTCGTCGGCAACGCCGGGATCATCCCAAGAATCTCGTAGGTCACCCGCGCGAGCTGCATCTCCGGTCGCGGTTCGTGCCGGGTGATCGCGTGCGCGATGAGCCCCGACACCGGCGCCATGTGCTGCTCGTGGGCATTCCAGGCACCCTGGGTGTTCATCGTCGGCTGGTATGCCGTCTCCGAGATCCGCGTGTAGAAGGCCGTGGGGTGCTCGACTAGGTCGGGTAGCTCGTCAAGGTTCACGGCTCCACGATAGGAGACCGTGGCCCGGGCCGTTAGCCGTCGGTGCCCAAGCCCGGAGTGAGCATGAGCTGTTGCCTCTGCTCGCCGAGGCCGTCGATCTCGAGCTCGACGATGTCGCCGTCGGTGAGGTAGGGGAAACGACCGGAGAGCGCGACACCCTCTGGAGTGCCGGTGAGGATGACGTCGCCGGCCTCGAGGGTCATGACATTGCTCAGCTCGCGCACCAACGTGACGACGCTAAAGATCATGTCGGCCGTGGTTGAGTCCTGCCTCGGTTGACCGTTGACAAAAGACCGCAGCCCGAGTGCCTGGACGTCATCGATCTGGTCGAGCGGCACGAGCGCAGGCCCGAGCGGGCAAAACGTCGGCGCGGTCTTGCCCTTGCTCCACTGTCCGCCGGAGCGGTTGAGTTGCCAATGCCGCTCGGACACGTCGTTGGCGATGGTGACGCCGGCGATCGCCTCACGCGCCTCCTCGTCCGAGCGCAGGTATGCCGTGCGCCTCCCGATCACGACGGCGAGCTCGACCTCCCAGTCAACGTGTTCAGACCACGGCGGGATGTGGATCGGGTCGAAGGGACCGCTCACGGTGTTGGGGTGTTTGAAGAACACGATGGGGTGTTCGGGTGGGGCCGAACCGGTTTCAGCAGCGTGCGCGGCGTAGTTCTGACCAATGGCGATCACCGCAGTAGGCCGAGCGATGGGTGCACCGATGCGCTCGCCGGTGAGTTCAATACGGTGAAGGCTGTGGTGCGCCAGCGCAGACCGGGTGCGCTTGATGCCGTCTGCAGCGAGGAAGTCACCGTCGATGTCGCTTGCCACCGGTGACAGGTCAAAGGCGTTGCCGTCCGGGTCGACGACGATAGGTCGCTCGGAGCCCACGGGGCCGATCCGCATGAAGCGCATGGACCAGCACGCTACTCGCCGCAAGGAAACGCTGCTTCTCGTGTAATCACCCTGCGGGAGAGACGCTCATCTCACTGGCCCGACCGGGGCTTGCTGCTCGCTAATCCTCGCCGCGGGCGGCTCGGCGCTCGCGCTCGGCGACGGCATACCTGTCGGTTCTGGCGTCATAACTCCAGAAGTCCTTGAGCCACGCCGCCGTTGCCACGACGCCGATGACGCAGAGGACACCGCCGGAGGTGATCGACGTGCGCACGGACCAGCGGTCGGCGACGAGCCCCGAGCGCACTTGACCGCCGAGTGGACCGACGGAGTAGGAGAGCATTTCGATGCCGGCGAGGCGGCCGCGCATGGAGTCGGGGATGGTCTGGTGCCAGATGACCGAGCGGAAGATCCCCGAAACCATGTCAGCCGCACCCGCGACAGCGAAACACCCCACGACGATCCAGATGTTGCGCGTAAGCCCGGCCACCGCGACCGCCCCGCCCCACACGAGCGCGGCGATCACGACCGCCTTGCCGTGCTGATGGACGCGACTCGACCAGCCCGAGGTGGCGGTGACGAGGAGGCTGCCGACGGTGCCAGCGGAGTAGAGCAGCCCGAGAATGTGCGGCGATTCGAGGACGTCTTTGGCAAGCGCAGGGAAGAGCACGGTCGGCATTGCCATAAACATCGCGACGATGTCGATGACGTAGGTGCCGAGCAGATCGCGGCGCGACACGGCATACCTCGCGCCGGCGGCGATGGAGGCGAGGCTGGGCGGAGTGCTTTCTCCCGCAGGCGGATACGGCTTAAGCCGCGCGAAAAGCGCTGTGGCAATGAGGAGTCCGACCACATCGATCCCGTATGCCGTTGCGGCGCCGACGGTTTCGACGAGGATGCCGCCGAGAGCTGGGCCGCCGAGCAGGCCGATCTGCATGCCGAGGGATGAGAGGGCGACCGCGGCGGGGAGTTCGTCGTGACGGACCGTGCGGGGGACGAGGGCTTCGCGGCTCGGGCGTTGGAGGGCGCCGGCCGCCGAGAGGAACGCGCCGATGACGTAGATCGCCCACACATGCGGGTCCGGGAGGGCGGCGTTGAGCGCGAGGCATGCGGTGAAGACGACTTGGGCGAGGCCGGAGCCGACCAGCATCTTGCGTCGGTCGACGTGGTCCGCGAGCGCCCCGCCCCAGAGGCCAAAGACGACGAGCGGGACGAGTTCGATGACGCCGAGGATGCCGACCGCGAGGTTGCTGCCGGTGAGGTGATAGAGCTGCCACGGCAGCGCGACGTAGGAGACCATGCCGCCGAGGTAGAACACCGTGCCGGCGAGGAAGAGCCGCCGGAAGTCGGGTGAGGTGCGCAGCGGGGTGAGGTCGATGCGCATCGCTCGAAGTCGTTGCGCGAAGGTCACCGGGGGAGTATGCCGTGTGCGCGCGGTTGCGGCCGATCGGTTTTGTGGGCGCGACGCTGAAGATGCTGTAGGGAAACCGCCGCTATAGCGTGGCTTTCCCTACAGCATCTTCAGGCCGCTCGATTGGGGCTAGTGGCGCAACTCGTCAAGAGGCTGCCGACTGACAACGTTCCGCGGGGCGGGGCGAGGGGCGCACGCGACGGGGGCGGGACGGCATACTCCCGAGGTGTATGCCGGGTGGGAGCGGTCCTGCGCGGCGAGCGGAAGGTGACCGACATGAGCGTGCAGAGCAACCCCGAGATCGGGCGACAGATTACGACCGGCGACATCGTCACGAACTATCACGACGTGGGCGAGGGGCCCGCGCTGCTGTTGCTGCACGGGTCCGGGCCAGGGGTGAGCGCGTGGGCGAACTGGCGACTGACGATTGGCGCGCTGAGCGATCGGTTTCGGATTGTCGCGCCGGATCTCGCGGGCTTCGGGTTTAGCGAGGTGCCGGACGGGATCGGGTATTCGCGGCAGGTGTGGCTCGCCCAGATCGTCGCGTTCCTCGACGCCCTGGGGCTGTCGCGCGTGCATGTCGTCGGCAACTCGTTTGGCGGATCGATGGCGCTGGCGCTCGCGATTGCGCACCCCGAGCGGGTCGAACGGCTCGTCCTCATGGGCAGTGTTGGCGTGCCGTTTGAGCTGACGCCGGGACTCGATGCGGTGTGGGGCTACGAGCCGTCAGAGGAGACGATGGGGCGGCTGATGCGCGAGAGCTTCGCCTATGACGCGTCGCTCATCACTGATGACCTCGTGCGGATGCGCTATCAAGCGAGCATCAGGCCGGGGGTGCAGGAGAAGTTCGCCAGCATGTTCCCGGCGCCGAGGCAGCGGTGGGTGGATGCAATGGCCCACCCGGAGAGCGAGATTCGGGGGATCCCGCATCGGACGCTGGTCATCCATGGGCGCGATGACAAGGTGATCCCGCTGTCGACCTCGCTGACCTTGTTGTCATGGATTGACGATGCGCAGGCGCACATCTTTGGTCGATGTGGGCACTGGACTCAGATCGAGCACGCCGATGATTTCGCTCGCGTGGTGGCTGGGTTCTTGCTGGGCTGAGCGGCAGGCGACCTTCCCGCGGTGATCACCCCCACCTTCTCCGCAGCACCATCACTGCGGAGAAGGGGCCGAGTGCGTGGACGTCCATTCGCGGCGCAACAGGCTGTAGGTCGCGTCGTCGGACACCTCGCCGTCCACGATGACGTTCTCGCGGAGGATGCCCTCGAGCGTGAAGCCAAGCTTGGTGAGAACCCGCGCCGATGCCTCGTTGCGGGTGTCGGTCTGCGCTGACACCCGGTTGAGATCCATCACGTCGAACCCCCACTCAAGCAGGGCGCGCCCGGCCTCGGTCGCATAGCCCTGACCCCACGCGTGTTCGGCGAAGACATAGCCGAGGTTGGCGCTGCGGTTGTCGTGGTCCCAGTGCTGGAGCCCGATCCAGCCGATGAAGCGGCCAGTGTCCCGGCGCTCCACGGCGACGCGCGCGCCGGCCTCGTTGTCTGAGAGCGCGCGACAGCGCGCGAGGAATCGATCGGCTTGAGTCTCGTCGCGCCAAGGAGCCGAGTCCCAATAGCGCATGACCCGGGCGTTGGAATGGAGCTCAAACACCTCGCGACGATCGGCATCGCGGAACGGCCTCAGGACAAGACGCGCTGTCGTCAGCGTCGGAGAAAGGAGCGCCATGAGCCTCATCATCTCGTTCCCGCGATGCACGTATGCCGGGAAGACGGTCGCAGAGCGAAGCTCATCTCTGACTGGCCCATGTCACAGTTGATGCATGACTGAGGTGGCGTCGCCGGCGGGGGTCCTGCTGATCGCCCTGGTTGGGCTCCTTGGCAGCGGTCCCAATGGGGCGTGGCGGGATCTGCCCCAAGACGGGGTGAGCGCGCGCAATACTGACCGGCATGACTGACGCGACCGAGCCCACTCAACCCACTCAGCCCGAGCCGACCCAGCCGACCCGGGTCCAGATCGCGGTCGAGGGCGGCGAGCTCCCGGCATACCTCTGGGCTCCTGCCTCGGGCGCGAGTGACGCCCCCGGCATCGTCCTGGTCCAGGAGATCTTTGGGGTCTCGGGGTACATGCGCCGCCGCGCCCAGGACCTCGCCAACGCGGGGTATGCCGTGCTCGTCCCGGTCGTGTTCTGGCGGCTCGGCGTCGAGGCGGTCGAGGACGGGCCGACGATGCTCGATGAAGGCATTGGGCTTGTGTCGACGCTCGACTGGCCAACTGCGGTGGCTGATGTGACCGCGGCGGTGGCGTGGCTGGGCGAGCAGCCGGGCGTCGACGGTCGGGTTGCGCTGGTGGGCTTTTGCTTCGGCGGCGGGCTTGGCTATCAGGTCGCGAGCGGGTGTGAGCCGGCGGCGCTGGTGTCGTTTTACGGGTCCGCGTTGCCGGGCCTGGTCGACACGGTGCCGGTGGTGCAGGCGCCGAGTCTGCATCACTTTGGGTCGGCGGACGCATTTATCGACCCCGCGACGGTCGAGCACATTCGTGGGGTTGTGCAGACCAATCCCGAGTGTGAGTTCCACCTTTATGAGGGCGCCAATCACGCGTTCGACAACGACGACTTCGTGATGTTCCACGCGGAGGCGTCCGCGCTGGCCTGGGAGCGCACCCTCGAGTTCCTGGCGCGCCGCCTGCCCGTGCAGAGCTAGGCGCCGGATGGGCGTGCGGATCGTCGCCCCATGATGATCTCCCCGGATTCGATACCTGTTGACGAGTCTTGCCACGCCATCGGGTATCGATTCGGCCCTCCCTCCCGGATTCGATATCGGAGGGCGAAGTAGAGGTGGGCGTCGGGTATCGATTCGGCCACCCCCTCCCGGATTCGATATCGGAGGGCGAGGCAGGGGTGGGCGTCGGGTATCGACGCGGGCGGTCTCTCGCTGATTCGATACCGCAGGGCGAGGCAGGGGTGGGCGTCGGGTATCGAAACAGGTGAAAGAGGGGGAGGCTAGTTCGGGAGGTCGGGGAGGGATTTGCGCCATAGCCAGCGGTCAAAGAAGGCCGCCAGCGACCTCCCCGCGAACCCCTCCGCATGCGCGATGAAGCGAGGCGTGTCGACCCCCTTGTGCGCGCGGGCCTTCGTCCAGGCCCGCAGCATCTCGAAGAACACCTTGTCGCCCAGCTTGACCCGTAGCGCATGCAAGGTCAGCGCCCCGCGCTTGTAGATCCGGTCGTCAAACATCAGCAGCGGCCCCGGATCGCCCAACACGAGGTCCTTCGGCAGCTTGTTGACCTTGTCCCAGTGCGTCCGTGCCTGCCGCCCCGCCGACGCGCGCCCGGTGTGCTCCGACCAGAGCCACTCGCTGTAACACGCGAACCCCTCGTGCAGCCAGATGTCCTGCCAGCGCGTCGCGGTGAGTGAGTTGCCAAACCACTGGTGCGCGAGTTCGTGCGCGATGAGCCGCTCGTTTTCCCACCCCGGGTTGAGGTGGTTGGTGCCAAAGATGGTCAGGGTCTGCGCCTCGAGCGGGATCTCCAGGACATCGTCGGTGATCACGGCCCGGTATGCCGGGTATGGGTACGGGCCGAAGAGCCGCGTAAAGACCTCGACCATTTCGGTCTGGCGCGCAAAGGCTTTGAGGGTCGGTGCCTTCTTGCGTGAGGGGTAAAGCACCTCGAGCACCGGCACCTTGCTGTTGCTCCCTCCGTTGCCACCCCCGTTCCCACCACCGCTCCCACCGTTGACGCGAGCTGGGGCTGGGAGCGGCAGCACGGCATACCGGCCGATTTGCAGGGTCGCGAGATAAGTGGCCATGGGCTCCCGCTGTTCCCACGTCCACACCACCCGGCTCGACCGCCGCGACGTACTCGTGAGGACGCCGTTGGAGATGACGCGGTACGCCTGATCAGCGCCGACGCGGATGCGGTAGGTCGCCTTGTCGCCGGGGTAGTCGTTGCAGGGGTACCACGACGGCGCGCCCTGCGGCTGCGACGCGACCGTCACACCGTCGGTGAGCTCCTCCCAGCCGGCCGCACCGTGGATGCCCGGCACCGGCCGCGGGTTGCCGGAGTAGCCGACCTCGATCGTCACCGCTCCACCCGCCTTGACCTTGTGCCCCAGCCCGACGATCAGCCGACCGGCACTGTGTCGCCACTTGCGCGACGGTTTGCCATCGACGAGGACCCGACGCACCGTGAGCCCACGCAGGTCCAGGGTGATGGTGTCAAGCTCCTCGCGGGCTTCGATCGAGAGCTTCGCGGTCGCGGACAGGTGATTGCCGGCGACGCTGACGTCGAGCGCGAGGTCGTAGTGCCGCACGGCATACCGGCGATCGCCGTGCCCCGGGAGGTAGGGGTCTTGGTATCGGTCGGGCTTCACGCGGCAGGCTCGGCTTCGTTGTCGGGCGGGGTGGGGTGCGGGGTCGGGGTCGGCGTCGGGGGCGGCGGGCCATCGGCACCAGAGGGGTCGGCTGCGAAGGCTACGCCATCCGGTATGCCGTGCCACGGCCCGATCGGGTTGCCGATCCACCGCGAGCGTTCGGGGACGACCTCTCCGCGCATGACAAGGGACGCCGGTCCAACGGTGGCGTGGCGACCAATTTCGGCGGCTGGCAACACAACTCCGTTGGGTCCGAGTGTCGCGCCGGCCCCAAAGGTGACCCGGTCCATCGACAGAACCCGGTCGTGGAAGAGGTGGGTTTGCACAACGCAGCCGCGGTTGACTGTCGCCCCATCGGCGAGTGTCACGAGGTCGGCCTCTGGCAACCAGTAGGTGTCGCACCAGACGCCGCGGCCGATTGTGGCGCCATTGGCGCGCAGCCACAGGTTGAGGGCCGGCGTCCCAATCGTCGCGCGGGCAAACCACGGCGCCGCCATGACCTCGACGAAGGTGTCGGCGAGCTCGTTGCGCCAGACGAACGAACTCCACAGCGGATAGTTCGCGACCCGGAGCCGCCCGACGAGCAGCCACTTGGCGGCCACCGAGACACCCGCGGCGACCATCCCGACGGCCATGAGGATGAGCCCGCCAAGCAGCGCCGCGAGCCACCACGAGCGTTCGGCGAGGGCGAGCATCGCGCCAGCGGCGACGGCATACAGGCCGATGCCCATCGTGACCGGAACGAACCGCAGCACCTCTACCACCCCGCGCGCCACCCGCAAGCGACGCGGCGGCGCGAAAGTACGCGCGGTGTCTGCCGAGACCGTGGTGCGCCGCAGTTGTTCTGGCGGGCTGCCGAGCCACGACGTGCCGGCCTTGCCAGCGCGCCCGGCAGGCGCCGCCGACAGCACCGCGACGAGCGAGCCCTTGCGGATCCGGCGGCCGGGCGCGGTCATGCCCGAGTTGCCGAGGAAGGCGTGTTTGCCGACCTTGACCCGCTGGGTCCGCAGCCAGCCGCCGCCGAGTTCGTAGCCGCCAAGGAGAGTGTCGTCGGCGAGGAACGCCCCGTCGTTGACCCACGTCAGCCGGGGAATGAGCAGCACGGTCGAGGCCTCGACGTCGGCGCCAATCCGCGCCCCGAGCGCCCGCAGCCAGGCCGGGGTGAGCGTGCTCGAGTAGATCGGGAAGAGCCACGTGCGCGCGTCATCGAGCAGTCTGATGGTGGTCCAGGCCGCCCAGGCCGGGCGGCTGTGGACGGCGTGCCTCCCCTCGCGGACACTCGCGCCGACAAGGCGCGTGAGGGCGAGAACGAGGAGCGCGAGGGTCGCGAACCCGGCAAGGGTCCCGACCGGGAGCCACCTCACCACCGCGCCCGCCAGGTCGGACAACGACGAGGTATGCCGTAGCGCACCGCTCGTCGCCAACACACCAACGAGCGCGGCGAGGATGGGGAGCGCGGCGAGCACGAGGCCGGACACGGCATACGCGACGCGCCACTGCGGTCGGGAGGTGGCGGCCTCCTTGTGCCACGTGCCTGGCTTGCCGCCCGCGCGGTGCGCGGGGGCGCCCGACCAGAGTTGGCCCGCTGGCACCGTGCCAAAAACGGCTGAGCCAGCGGCGATTTCGGCACCGTCGCCGATGACGCAGTTGGGTGCGAGGGTGCTGCGGGCGCCGATCCGGGCACCCTTGCCGACGGTGATCGTGCCGAGGTGGAGGGTGGCCCCGTCGATCCAGTGACCGGTGAGGTCGACTTCGGGGTCGACGGACGCGCCGCGGCCCAGGCTCAGGTGACCGGTGACCGGTGGGAGAGAGTGAAGTTCGGCGTCCCGACCGATGCTGGCGCCTAAAAGCCTTGCGTACCAGAGGATCAGACCTGCGCCCGAAATCGAGTGCGTCGCAAGCTCATCCGCAAATCGCTCCGCCAACCACACGCGGAGGTGGACCTTGCCGCCGCGCGGATAGTCGCCGGGCTCGATGCCCGCGAGGATGACGCGGGCGCCCGCTGCGGCAACAAGCATCCGGCCGGGGGGTGTGAGGAGGAACGCGGCCCCGACGATCGTGACCGGGAGGGGCAGGGTCGGGAGCCAGTCGAGGCCGAGCCAAGCGCCCGCGAGGTGGTTGGCGATCGAGAGCCATACGAGCCAGCGCAGGGCGGCGATGCTGCGGAGCGGGACCTGAGCGATCAGTTGACCGATTTGAGTCTTGCGCGGCACCGGGTGGACGGGATCGTTGCGGTGCGCGTCGTCGGTCGCCGTCGAGTCGAGGAGGGCGGCGAGGTCGGCCAGTCGCGGGTGGTCGTAGATGTCGGTGACGGTTGTGGACGGGAACCGGGTGCGCAGCCGCGACACGAGCTCGGCCGACGCGAGACTGCTGCCGCCGAGGTCAAAGAAGTCGTCGTCCACGCTCGTCGGGTCGGCGCCAAGGACCTCGATCCAGAGGTCGCGAACCCACGCCTGGGTGCCGCCGAGGTCGAGTGCGGGTTCGTCGGTGCCGAGGTCGAGCGGCCACGGGAGGGCGTCGCGGTCGATCTTGCCGGAGGTGCGGGTCGGCAGGGTGTCGACCACGGCGAGGCGCGGGACCATCGCGGCCGGGAGTTCGGCGCGGAGGAGTTCGAGCGCGGCAATGGGGTCGTATGCCGTGCCGCTGGGCTGGATGCGTTGCCGGACTTGGCGTTGGAACCGGCGTTGGAGTCGGCGTTGGAGCTGGCGCCGGCTGTGCCGTGGGCGGCGTTATTGGCCGGTTCGCCGTCCTCGACGGTGACGTAGCCGACGAGGATCTTGGTGCCCGCGGTGGTCGCGCGGACGGCCGCCGCGGCTCCGGTGACCCCGGGGAGGCGGAGGAGGGCGCTGTCGATTTCGCCGAGTTCGATCCGGCGTCCGCCGACTTTGACCTGGTCGTCGGCGCGGCCCAAGAAGAGGAGGCCCTCGGTCTCGAGCCGGACGAGGTCGCCACTCCGATAGGCCCGCTCCCACCCGATCGTCGGCATCGGCGCGTACTTCTCGGCGTCCTTCTCAGGGTCGAGATATCGCGCTAACCCGACGCCCCCGATGATGAGCTCTCCGCTGTCACCTTCGGCGACCGGCATACCCTCGCCGTCGACCACCGCGAGATCCCAACCGTCGAGCGGGAGCCCGATGCGCACGGGCCCATGCCCGGTGAGGCGAGCGCCGCAGGCGACCACGGTGGCTTCGGTAGGGCCGTAGGTGTTCCAGACTTCGCGGGTGGGGGTGGCGAGGCGTTCGGCGAGTTCGGGTGGGCAGGCCTCGCCGCCCATGATCAGCAGGCGGACGCGGGCGAGAGCGTCGACCGGCCACAGCGCGACGAGGGTCGGGACGGTCGAGACGATGGTGACGTCATTGGCGACGAGCCACGGGCCGAGGTCGACGCCGCTGCGGACGAGGGCGCGGGGGGCGGGGACGAGGCATGCGCCGTAACGCCAAGCCAGCCACATCTCCTCGCAGGAGGCGTCAAAGGCTACCGAGAGGCCAGCCATGACCCGATCGCCCACACCGATTGGATTGTCTTGCAAGAACATTCGTGACTCAGCGTCGACGAAGGCGGCCGCATTGCGATGGGTGACTGCGACGCCTTTTGGCTTCCCCGTGGAGCCTGACGTGAAGATCACCCAGGCGTCGTCTTCGAGCGTCGGTTCATGGGAGCCGTGCGGGTGAGCGTGGTCGCTGTCGCTGGATGTCTCAGGGTCGGCGAGATGGTCGGTGCCGTTGGCGCCGTCGGAGCTATCGGAATTGTCGGTGCCCGGGGCGGTGTCCCCGCTGGGAGTGGTGATGACGAGGTCGTTGACGACGATCGCGGTGACGGCGGCCTCCTCGAAGACCGTCCGCGCGCGCTCGTCGGGGTCGTCGGCGTCCACGGGGACATAGGCGGCGCCCGCGAGCAGGATGCCCATGATCGCGACGTAGAGGTCGACCGTGCCCGACCGGACGCGGACCCCGACCTTGTCGCCAACGCGCACGCCGGCGTCGTGCAAGGCCTCGGCGACCGCCGACGCGGCCTCGTCGAACTCGGCATACGTCAGGCTCGTCGCCCCGTTGTCGATCGCCGGGACGTCGGGGCATTCGGCGACAGTCTCGCGAAAGATGTCGACCAGGGTGCGTGGCCGGGGCGCAAAGCCACTACGCAGGTATGCCGGGTGCAGCGCCTCCGCTCCGGGCGCGCCACTTGTCGTCACCGGGACACCTGGGTGGGTGGCATAGCGGAGGCAGGCGGAGACGGCATACCGGAGGATGAGAGAGACGGCATATCGAAGGTAGGCGGAGACGGCATACCGAAGGCAGAGGGAGACGGCATACCGAACGAGCGACGCATGGCGACGATGCTACGACCCCGCCCACTACCCCGGTCGATACCCACCACCGAGGTGGCACTGCCGGCTCGGTATCGAATCAGCGACGGCCCACCGATTCGATACCCGTCGACCACGTGGGCCTGGGGTTTCGGTATCGACTCGAGTGTGGCGCCCGCGGACTCTCGCCTCAATCGATACCCAGGGGCGACGTGGGCTTGGCGTTTGGGTATCGACTCACGGAGCGCTGCCGGATTGGATACCTGTCGACGACGTGGGCTTGGCGTTTAGGTATCGACTCACGGAGCGCTGCCGGATTGGATACCTGTCGACGACGTGGGCTTGGCGTTTGGGTATCGAATCAGATGGAGGAGCGGGCGGAGGCGGAGGCGGAGGCGGGGGATAACGTCGAGCGGCGGGGGAGGGTCGGGTCGCCGGGGAAGAGGCGCGGCGCGGCATACAAGCTGACGTAAACCAACCCGACGAGCACCGGCACCTCGATGAGCGGCCCGACCACCCCGGCGAGGGCCTGCCCCGACGTCACCCCAAACGTGCCGATGGCCACCGCGATCGCGAGCTCAAAGTTGTTCCCGGCCGCCGTAAACGCGACCGTCGTCGCGCGCGCATAACTGAGCCCCGCGCCACGCCCCGCGAGCAGCGACCCGCCGAACATGATCGCGAAGTACGCCACGAGCGGCAGGGCGATCCGGGCGACATCCCACGGCCGCGAGGTGATCGCGTCTCCTTGCAGGGCAAAGAGCAGGACGATGGTGAAGAGCAACCCATAGAGCGCCCAGGGGCCGAGCCGCGGGAGCAGCGTGCCTTCGTACCACTCGCGCCCGCGTCGCCGCTCGCCCACGACCCGCGTCACGAAACCCGCCACGAGCGGGATCCCCAAGAACACGAGCACCGACACCGCGATCGCGCCGACCGAGAATTCGACACTCGTCGTCGACAGCCCGAGCCACCCGGGCAGCACCTGCAGATAGAACCATCCGAGGGCAGCAAACGCCACGACCTGGAAGACGGAGTTGATCGCGACGAGGACGGCGGCGGCTTCGCGGTCGCCGCACGCGAGGTCGTTCCAGATGAGCACCATCGCGATGCAGCGCGCGAGCCCCACGATGATCAAGCCCGTGCGGTATGCCGGGAGGTCGGGCAGGAAGAGCCACGCCAGGGCAAACATGAGCGCCGGTCCGACGACCCAGTTGAGGACCAGGGACAGGCCCATGAGGCGGCGGTCGGCGGTGACCCGGTCGGTTTCGGCGTAGCGGACTTTGGCGAGGACGGGGTACATCATCACGAGCAGGCCGATGGCGATCGGGAGTGAGACTTCGCCGATCTTGACCGCGCCGAGGGCCTTGTCGAGTCCGGGGACGAGCCGGCCGAGGAGCAGCCCGAGGACCATGGCCGCGATGATCCAGACAGGGAGGTAGCGGTCGAGCGTGGATAGTCGCGCGGCGACCGGCTCGGCCGGGTCGGGGCGGTCGGGGTCCGTGCGGTGGTCGGTGCGGTCGCCGGCTAGCAACAGGTTGCTCCCGGCTGGTCTGGCATCTCGAGGTAGTGCCGGATCACGCGCAAGGCGTCGGCACGGACCGTCCAGTGCACCCATCGGCCGCGCTTGTCACGTGTCACAAGGCCAGCGTCGTGGAGCCGCTTCATGTGGAAGGACAAGGTCGGTTGGCTGATCCCGAGGGCGTCCGGGAGGTGGCAGGCGCATGCGGTCCCGCTGTCGCTGAACGCCAAGTAGTGCAGGAGCCGAACCCGGGTCGGGTCCGCGAGCGCCTTGAAGACGGTCGCCAGCGTGTCGGCGTCAGGTGCGGGGATGAGGTCCGCCATGCTCCCTGCGCAGCACTCGTCCGGCACTTGAGCGGCTGCGTGCTCGGCAGTTGCTGTGGGGGTGTTCACCTTCCCGATCCTAGGTGACATATTGACAATCGTCCATATGTCCCGTTGGATTGGATATAGAGACACGTCAATGTATGCCGTGTCCGGCACCCAGGAGCCCACCATGTCCGCCACCTCTGTCATTCGTGTCTACGAGCCGGCGTTGTGTTGTGCGACGGGTGTGTGCGGCCCCGACCTTGACCAGACGCTTGTGCAGTTCACCGCGGACCTGGATTACCTCAAGAGTCAGGGCGTCGACATCGAGCGACACAACCTTGCGGTCGACCCGATGGCCTTTGCGTCCGACGAGACGGTGCGGTCGTTCTTGCAGGTCGCAGGCTCAGAAGGTTTGCCGCTCACGCTCGTCAACGGTGTCACCGTCGCCACTGGCACCTATCTGAGCCGGGCTCGCCTCGCGAACTTGGCCGGTCTTGAGGTCGATTCTGACGCCGCCGCAGAGCCTGACGAGGACTTGTGCTGCACGCCCGAAGAAGCGGCCGCGACTGGCTGCTGCTCTGACGAACCCATCGACGCCTCGGACGCCAACGCGAGCGGCTGCTGCGGCGGCTCGACCAACTGTGGTCACGCGGACCTCGGGTTGACGTCTGTCTCGGCGAGTTCCTCCGGGTGTTGTTGAGCGCCATGCCCCCTGACGGCTGGCTCCACTCACTCCCTCGTTTCGTCTTCTTCACGGGCAAGGGTGGGGTGGGCAAGACCTCGCTCGCGTGCGCAGCGGCGGTTCACCTCGCGGATGCTGGGAAGCGGGTGCTCCTCGTCAGCACCGACCCGGCCTCCAATGTCGGCCAAGTCTTCGGGCTGACCATCGGTGACGCGATCACGGCGATTCCCGACGTCCCCGGCCTCGAGGCCCTTGAGATCGATCCAGAACAAGCTGCTGACGCCTATCGCGAGCGGATTATCAGCCCCGTCCGGGGCCTGCTCCCTGAGCGTGAAATCGCCTCGATCACCGAGCAGTTGAGCGGCTCGTGCACGACCGAAATCGCGTCCTTCAACGAGTTCACTGGTTTCCTCGCCGACGACGCGCTCACTGCGCGCTATGACCACGTCATCTTCGACACGGCTCCGACCGGCCACACCATCCGCCTGCTCCAACTCCCCGGGGACTGGACGAGCTTCCTCGATGAGGGCAAGGGGGATGCTTCCTGCCTGGGCCCGATGGCCGGTCTCGATCGCACGCGAGGCATGTATGCCGTTGCACTGCAGCGCCTGTCCGACCCCTCCGTGACCAGGATGGTTCTCGTCGCGCGGGCCCAGCGGTCGGCTCTCCGCGAGGCGGCTCGCACGGCCACGGACTTGGCTGACCTCGGCATCACCGACCAGTGGCTCGTCGTCAACGGCGTCATGCCCAGCTGACGCCGCCGGACCCACCGCGGGCCGGTGCCCAGAGGTCCCGGGGTGCGCGGCGGTGCCCAGCAGGTCCGCAGCGGCGCCGGGCGTCACCGACCGACCCGCTCGTCGCTGCAATCCGCGCTCGCGAGCAGGCCGCTCTCGCAATGCTTCCGGAAGCGCTCTCGCGCCTCCCACTCGCGCAGGTTCCCTTGTGTGCCCACACCATGGTCGGAGCTCAAGCGCTGCGGGAGCTCCTCACCCCGTCGAACGCCAAGGCATCGCACGCAGCTGGGCAGCTGCGCGGAGCATCGAACGGTCAGCCAACCGGGCACGCGGAGCTTGACCCCACCATTCCCGTTGGCCTTGGAGGGCTCGTCGACGAGCTCGCCGAAGCCGGCGCTGGCCTCGTCATGTGCATGGGCAAGGGTGGCGTTGGCAAGACGACCGTCGCGGCAGCGCTCGCTGTCGCCCTGGCCGACCGTGGCCTCGACATCCACCTCACGACGACGGACCCAGCCGCCCACCTCACCGAAACCCTCGCGGGCGAGGTCCCTCACCTGACGGTGTCGCGGATCGACCCGCACGCTGCGACCACGGCATACCGAGAGCGGGTGATGGCGACAAAGGGGGCCGCCCTCGACGAGGCGGGGCGAGCGCGGCTCGCGGAGGACCTGGAGTCTCCATGCACCGAGGAAGTCGCTGTCTTCCAACAGTTTTCGCGGCTGGTGCACGAGTCTCGGCGGCACCTCGTCATCATGGACACAGCTCCGACCGGCCACACGCTGTTGCTCATGGATGCGACCGGCTCGTATCACCGCGACGTCGTGCGGACGATGGGTGAGGGCGTGTCCTACACGACTCCCCTCATGCGCCTGCAGGACCCTGAGCAGACCCGCGTCGTGATCGTGACGCTGCCCGACACCACCCCAGTGCTCGAAGCCGAGGGCCTGGTCGCTGACCTTCGGCGCGCGAGCATCGAGCCGTGGGCGTGGGTGATCAACTCGTCTTTAGCTGCGGCACAACCGAGTTCGCCGCTCCTCGCGCAGCGAGCGACGGCTGAGCTGCCCCACATCGAGCGGGTATGCCGTCAGGCCCCCGGCAATCGCGTCGCGATCATCCCGCTGCTTGCGAAGGACCCAGTCGGAGTGGTCGCCCTGCGGGAGCTCAGCCACTTCGCTATCCCGGTAGCCATCTAACCTCAGATTAAAAGCCTTGCGCGCCAACAGATCCGAACCCACCCGGCATACCCGAAAGGACCCCAACGTGACCCACTCTGAGGCCACCGCATCAGCCGTCCAGACCAAGCCGTCTGTGCTCTTTGTCTGCGTTCACAACGCCGGGCGCTCGCAGATGGGTGCGGCATACACGCATCACCTGTCGGGCGGAGCCGTCGAGGTGCGGTCTGCGGGGTCTGCGCCCGCCGAGACGATCAATCCGGCTGTGCGAGAGGCGATGTTGGAGGAAGGCATCGACATCTCCGCCGAGAAACCCAAGATCCTCACCACCGAAGCCGTGCAAGCCTCCGACGTCGTCATCACGATGGGGTGCGGCGACACATGCCCCTACTTCCCGGGCAAGCGCTACCTCGACTGGGTGTTGGCTGACCCGGCCGGGCAAGGTGTTGACTCGGTGCGGCCGATTCGCGACGAGATCAAGGGTCGGGTGCTCGGGCTTCTTGGAGAGTTGGGCGTCGAGCCCGTGGCGTTGCCTGGTTGTTAAGGCGGCGCTAAGCCGGTGACTGTGTGCTCGTGTCGCGCGGTGCCGCACGGGGGTTGTGGCTACCCTGGCTCTACGCGGGGGCGGAGGCGCTCCCCAGGACGAAGGACTAGATATGGCCGACTGGGCTGCAGACGTTAAGAAGTACGCCCCCAACGCCGATGACAAGGTCATCGCCGGGATCGTCCGCCACTGCGGCATTGCGTTGCAGAAGGCCGACTCCTCGCTGGTGTCGTTCTCCGACCAGGCCGAACTCGACCGGGTCAAGAAGGGCTTCCTCACCAAGAAGCTTGAGCTCGCCACGGACGCCGAGAAGGACGCGGCGCTTGCTGCTGTCGGCGAGAAGCTCAAGGGCGTGTCGCGCAAGAACCGCGTGACGGTCTACTACCTGCTCGCCGAGCACGCCGGCAAGCTCGGCCTGTTTGGCTGAGTTGGGCTCTCGCAGTCTCTGATTGAGCGCAGCGGCGGCACCCCGAGGAGACTCGGGATGCCGCCGCTGCCTGCGTTGCGGGGGTTGCTGAGCACGCCTTCCTCCCGAATCGATACCAGTTGACCAGGTCGGCGTCGCTCTCGGGTATCGAATCGGCGCCCGCCACGATGAATCGATACCGGTTGACCAGGTCGGCGTCGCTCTCAGGTATCGAATCGGCTCCCGCCACGATGAATCGATACCGGTTGACCAGGTCGGCGTCGCTCTTGGGTATCGAATCGGCGCCCGCCACGATGAGTCGATACCGGTTGACCAGGTCGGCGTCGCTCTCGGGTATCGAATCCGTTGCGGGCGCGGGGCGCAGTGCCCTCAGGTCGAGGTTCGGAAGGCTTCGGTGGCTAGGAAACCGCCAGCAGAATCAGCGGCAATGACCTGCAGCGGCCACTGCTGGAGGGCGAGTTCGAGGGTCACTTGACCGCCTGACAGGATCGCGGTTGCCAGCACGTCAGCGGTCATAATGTCGGCCGCCGCGACAGTCACCTGCACAAACTGCGCCCCGCCCAGCCGGTCCACGTCGCCTCTTGCTTCGCCGACTCGCCACACGTGTTCGCCACGCTCGGCTACCCCGCTCGTGGCAACCGCGGGGTATGCCGGGTCACACGTGAACTGCGTGAGGAGGGACTGCCGGTCGGTCGGGTCGACGACGCCGACGACCCACGGCATACCCCCTGGTTGTGACCCTGAGGTGAGCACGTCGCCGCCCGCGTTGAGGCACCAATCGTGGGCACCCAACGACGCGAGGACCTCACCGGCGCGCGCGATTGCGAGCGCCTTGATGACTCCAGAGAGGTCGATGCTGCCGTCGGGACGATGGGCGCGGAAGGCCCCCTGGGTGAGGGTGCGCCAGAGTTCGGCACGCGCCATCGCCGACTGGAACTCACGCGACGAGTGCTCGACGGGCAGGACGCGGCGGGCCACCGCAGTGGCCTCGGACTCGGGCTTGTAAAGACTGAACCGGTCATCCAAACTCCGGAATACCGCCTCGACCGCGTCCGGCGCCTCCTCCGGCATCGAGCCCGCCACGGTGAGGCTGACACCGGTGCCCATCGCCATGAAGACGTGCCGGGTGAGCTCGGGCTGGGTCACGGTGGTCAGCTCTCTGGAGGGGTTCAGGTCGGTGCGGTCGGTCGGGGCGGGTTCGTACTTCAGCGGATCTGGTCGAGTGCTGACTGGAGTGAGGTGAGGTACTTCGCGCTCGTGTAGGTCGCCCCGCTCACGGACGACACTTGCGCTGAGTTGGCGGCGACGACCTCGGACTTGAGCGTGGGGGTCGCGCGGGCTTCGATCGACCGGCTCTTGCCGTCGCCGGCAGTCGAGGTATAGGTGACATTGGTGATCTTGCCGTTGGTCACGGTGACAGTGACCTGGAGCGAGCCCCAGCGGTCGCTTTGCCGGGTGCCGACATAGGTCGCCGAGCCCGCAGTAGTGGTTCCCGCCGCAGCGCCCGAGCTAGAGCCCGCGGCAGTGCCCGAGCTTGAGCCCGCACCGGTCCCGGAGTTGGCTCCTGCCTTCGTACCCGCGCTGGAACCCGGCGCGGTTGTCGTGCCGGATCCGGTTGCGCCCGAAGCAGTTTTGGTCAGCGTCTGCCCGTGGGCGGTGCCGATGCTCCAACCGGTGGCAAGGATGCCGATCGAGGCGAGTGCGGCAGCGGAGTTGCGTTTGGTGCTCATAGTCGGAAGTGCCTTTCGGGACGTGCGTGGGCAAGGTCGGTCAGGGTTTGGAGGGTGTGGTGGGCGCGCACGTGGGTGCGCCCGAGTCGGTCACCAGGTGAAGCGCTCGTCGTGCACCTGCGAGCGGGGTATGCCGCATGCCTCGGCATCGGCCAGGACAGCGTCCATCCACGGGTTGGGTCCGCAGACGAAGACATCGGCGTCGCGCACCCAGGGGCCGAAGTCGGTGAGGCGCGCACCGGCATACGAGGTCGACACCCAGGTGTCCCAAGCGCGCGGTCCGACAAGGAGGTGCAGCGCGGCGCCGCGGTGGGCGCAGAGGTCGCGCACCTCGTCAACGAAGTAGAGCTCCTCGGGTGTCGAGGCTCGTAGGACGACAACCGCGTTGCCGGGGGCGAAGTCGGTCGCTTCGAGGAGCGCGCGGATCGGGGCGATGCCGATGCCGGCGCCGACGAGCAGGACGTGTTCGCGGGTGCGGGCGGCGTCGCTGAACAGGCCGTAGGGCCCTTCGACCGCGACCTTTGTGCCGGGCTTGAGGTGCTGCAGGCGGGCGGTGCCCGCGCCGAGGTCACGCACGGTGATGCGCATCGTGGTGTCCGTGGGCGCGGCCGACAGCGAGAACGGGTGCGGCTGCAGGACGAGGCTCGGGGTGAGGAAGCGCCAGTTCAGCCACTGACCGCCGGTCGCGCCGAGGGTGTCGAGCTTGCGGCCGCGAACCTCGATCGAGACCGCGTCAGGCCCAACCGGGACGACCGAGGTGACAGTGAGGCGGTGAGTGAGCGTCGAGATGATCGGCAAAATGATCCGGAAGGCGAGCATCGCGCCCGCTGTGACGAGCCACAGCGCGATCCAGAAGGTGCGCTCAAGCTTCCCCTCGGCAAAGAGCCCGCTCATCGAAAACTGGTGCGGCAGTGAGGCAATGATCGCGGCATACGTCGTCAGGTGGATCGCGAACCAGGCCTCGTAGGGATACTTGCGGCGGACCGCGACCATGGACGAAATCCCGACGACGCCGAGGAGCGCGGTTGCGCCTACCGCCCACCGGAAGTCGGTCGAGTCGGCCCAGAGCCCGGCGAACGTCGTGATCGGGGTGATTTTGCCGCTGAAGGAATACCCCAAAAGCAGGAGTATGCCGTGCGCCAACAGTCCGAAAACCATGCCGCGACCGATCGTCGCGTGGAGTGATGTGGCGCGGTCTTGGCCGAGGGTTTGGTCGATGACCGGGACGCGCGCGGTGAGTAGCAGCATGAGGCACATGAGGGCGGTAGCGATGAGACCCGCGATGATGCCGAGGGATGTGACCGCGTCGCCGAGCGTGCCGAACTGGCGCATACCGCCGTCGGCGAGGAAGAGGGCGACCGAACCGGCGACGATCGACCATGCCGCGATGGTGAGGAGCGTGTGGCGGAGTCCGCGGCGGGTGCTCTGGCGGCGGTAACGCGCGGCGAGGCTGCCTGCGGTCGGGCGAGGGCGGCGCTGGCCGGATGGCGCGCCGACTGCCCGCGTGGCGGCGCCGGGCGCGATCGGGTCGGTCAGTGTCGTGGTCATGGGTGCAACCGTTGTCGGCGTGGTTATGCGTTGGCTGTGAGGGCCCTAGACCTGTCGTGTGGGTCTCGCCCTCCAGCCCCCCCGGAATCGATACCGAGTGGGGAGGCAGAGCTGGGCGTCGGGTATCGAATGCCGGGGAGGGAGCTCGATTCGATACCGAGTGGCGAGGCAGGGGTCGCCGTCGGGTATCGAATGCGAGGTAAGTTGCCGGTTATGACGCTCGCACCACGCATCCCGCTGCCCGGCGGCACGACGATCCCGCAAATCGGCCTCGGCACCTGGCCGATGGACGACGCTGAGGTCGAGCGGGCGGTCCGCAGTGCGATCGACTTGGGGTACCGCCATGTCGACACCGCGGAGAACTACCAGAACGAGCGCGGTGTCGGGAAGGCCGTGCGCGAGTGTGGGCTTGCGCGCGAGGAGATCTTCGTGACGACCAAGTTCAACAAGGAGTGGCATGGGGATGCGCGTTCCGGAGTGACTGGCAACCTTGAGCGACTTGGTCTCGACTATGCCGACCTGGTCCTCATCCACTGGCCAAACCCTGATCAAGACCAATACGTCGCGGCGTGGGAGGGGCTCCTCGCGCTCCGTGAGGAGGGCCTGGCCCGTGCGGTCGGCGTCTCAAACTTCACGCCGCCGCAGCTTCAGCGGCTGCTCGACGCCACTGGGGTTGCGCCCGAGATCAACCAGATCGAGCTGCACCCTTACCTGGCGCGCAAGGCCGCACGGGCCTTCCACGCCGAACATGGCATTGTCACCTCAGGGTGGAGTCCGGTCGGTCGCGGGACCGATCTCCTCGACAACCCAGTGCTGGCCCGGGTCGCTGCGGCGGTCGGTTGCACCCCGTCACAGGCTGCGCTCGCGTGGCAACTCCAACGCGGGTATGTCGTGCCGCCCAAGTCAGCGGCGCCCGAGCGTCAGGCCAAGAACCTGGCCGCCGCTCAGGTGGTCTTGACCGACGACGCCATCGCCGCGTTGGACGGGCTTGACCAGGGAGAGGCCGGCGCCGTCGACTCCCGCACCTTCGGCCACTGACGGGTTCTCCCCTCCCCTCGCCTCTGACCCTCGCCCCTCACCCTTACCCCCGGCCCCCTGCCCCTGCCACTGGCCGCATTCGATACCCGGCGCCGACCTCTGCCTCGCCCCTCGCCCTCGGTATCGACTCGCGTGGGCTTGCTGGGGATTCGATACCCGACGCCCACCTCTGCCTCGCCCATCGGTATCGACTCGGGTGAGCTTGCTGGGATTCGATACCCGACGCCCACCTCTGCCTCGCCCATCGGTATCGACTCGGGTGGAGCAGCGCACGGTCTTAGTCGGCGCCGATATTCGTGACAGGTTTCTGACAGTTTCGACTGCGAACCTGTGCTCCAACTGGGGTCATCTCGGTTTGGCCGGATGGCTCCACAGCCACCCAAGGATCTTTAAGGAGCCACGATGAACATCAAGAAGCTTGGCATCGGCGCCGCATCCTTTGCGGTCGTTGGCGTCCTGGGCCTCGGTGCTGCGTCGTTCGCCAACGCCGACGACACGCCGACGCCGACGTCCACCTCCAAGGCGACGGCCACTGCCGGCGAGCCAAGCAAGCAAGGCAAGCAGGGCCCGCCAGGCAACGGAGGCGGTCGCGGGCACGGCGCCGGTCGGGGCCACGTGGACGCCACGGCTGACGAAGCCGGCAAGGCGACGGCTGCGGTGACGGCCAAGGACTCGGCGGTCACGGTGGTCAAGGTGATGAAGGCTGACGACGGCTCCTTCGACGTCAAGGGCACCAAGGCGGGAGCGCCCATCGCTTTTCGGGTGAGCGCCGACTACGCGGTCGTCACGCAAAAGGGACCCGGCGACGGTAGGTGCGGCAAAGGCGGTCCGGGGCGTCATAACCACACCGACGCATCAGCTGAGGAAACCGCCAAGGTCACCGCCGCCGTCACGGCCAAGGACCCTGCCATCACGGTCATCAGGGTCATGAAGGACGACGATGGCTCCTTCGACGTCATGGGCACCAAGGCTGGCGCACGCGTCCACGTCGAGGTCAGCGCCGACCTCGCGACCGTTGATATCCGCACCGGAGGGCCGGGTGTTGGCAAGGGCATGGGCGACGGCAACAAGGGCGACGGCAACAAGGGCGACGGCAACAAGGGCGACGGCAAGGGCGCGTCGACTGCTCCGACGACGACGACCACCCCGACCACCTGACGCACGCGCACACGGCATACCGGCAAGCAGTAGAGCGCAACTCAGCACGAGGGCCGCACTCGGAAACACTCCGAGTGCGGCTCTCCGGCGTGTATGCCGTGCCCGCCAGGTTCGCCGCCCACCACAAAGCTGTATTAGGTGGGGGGAATGTCTGGGCATGTCCTCATTCGGCGCAGTCTCAGGTTGTTGCCAGGTGATCGACACATGACTCGACGTCTCTCACGGCTTGTCGGTGGGGGCCGATAGCGTCTCGTCATGGCCGCGACTTTCAAGATGGTGGAGTTCCCCACCTCCTCGGCTGGAGCTTCGGCAGAGTTCTTTCAGAGGGTGTTCGGATGGAGGGGGACTGCATACGGACCCGATTACCAGGACGTGCCCATGGGCGACGGGGTCTCTCTAGGGTTCCAAGCCGACACCTCCGAGGCGCCGGCACAGCCATTGGTGGTGATCGAGGTCGACGACTTGGCATCTGTACGGGCAGAGATCTTGGCCAGCGGCGGAGTGGTCACAGTCGAGCCGTTCTCATTTCCCGGTGGGTCTCGAATGCACTTTAGGGAGCCAGGGGGTAGCGAACTCGCGGTCTATGTCCCGGAGGATGAGTAGCCATGGCGCTGGACGAAGCAACCCGCGCCGCTGCGGAGGAGTTGATCGAGGCGCTGCATCCCTTGACAGCTCGGGCTCGCGCGATGTTCGGCGGCTACTGCTTCTATGTCGATGGCAAGGTCGTTGGCTTGGTCTGCGATGGTCGGGTCTTCGTCAAGACTTCTGCCCGGGATGAGTTATTGACCGGGTGGGCCGATCTTGCGCCCGCCTACCCGGGAGCCAAGGACTCATGGCGACTTCCGGTCAGTGCCCTTCGTGAGACGCCGGACAGGGTCCGCGACGTGATCCATCAGGTGGCGCCGGGGACGTCCAAGACCTGAGACCGGCCGGGCCTCCTGCCAACGACGTTGTCCCCGCGACCCGAGAGCGCGGGCAGCCGACTGAGGACTTGTTAGGCGCCTGACCACCATTCATCTCACTCGCGCGCTCTCGGGCATCTGTTGCCGCCGCCGTGATCCGATACTGATTCCCGCCAAGGCATCTCTCCTCGCTGCTCCTACGCCGAACGTGACACGCCGTATACGCAGGTCGATCACCGTGGCACAGGTAACTCGTGACCCCTTCTTCGGATGAGCTCCATGGAATTGCTCAGTCACGTGCATCACGCGGTGCTCTCACCCCGCATAACGCAGCGGGTATGCCGGGTGACACAGCCTCCCAGCCCCAATCTGTCACCGTCGGTCGATGAAAAACACTGGGGGACAGCGATTTTAGGACTCTTAGCGAGTCGAGATGATCGTGACAGGATCCAGACAGGACGCAACTCCACAGTTGTCATCAAGCGGGGTGAGAAGCCACCCCGGATCACCTACCAAGGAGTTCGTCATGAACGTTAAGAAGCTCGGCATCGGCGCCGCCTCAGCTGCTGCGATCGGTCTCATGGTCCTCGGCGGAGCCTCCTTCGCCAACGCGGACGAGAACCCCACCCCGTCCACGACGTCGAGCGCCACGGCACGTGCTGGCGCCGGCGACACCCAGCGTCCTGCACCCCACGCCCACACCGACGCCACGGCCGACGAGACCGCCAAGGTGACTGCTGCAGTCACGGCGAAGGACGCGACCGTCACCGTGACCAAGGTCCAGAAGGATCCTGACGGGTCGTTTGACGCTCTCGGCACCAAGGACGGCGCCCCCGTGATGGTCGAGGTCAGCGCGGACTACGCCACCGTTGAGGTCCGTACCGGCGGGCCCGGCGGCCGCGGCGGAAAGGGTGGCCCGGGTGCGTCGCAGGACACCCCGGTGACCGGTGACGAGGCCGCGAAGGTCTCCGCAGCGGTGACGGCCAAGGACTCCGCGGTCACGGTCGAGAGCGTCCGCAAGGACCCTGACGGTTCGTACGACGTGCTCGGCACCAAGGCTGGCGCGCCGGTGATGTTCGACGTGTCGGCGGACCTCGCGACGATCACCGAGAACGCCGGCGGCCCCGGCGGCCCTGGTGGTCACGGCCCGCAGGGCGGCGGCAAGGGCCACGGCCCCCAGGGCGGTCCGCAGGGCCAGCAGGGCCAGCAGGGCCAGCAGGGCCAGGCGCCGTCCAGCACCTCGACGGCCACCAGCTGACCCACCACAGCCGGAGAGCTGACCGGCATACCGACAGAACTGAACTCTGATCCGCATCGCACTGCGGGTCGCCACCGCGAAGGCCGCACCCGGACTCCACCGGGTGCGGCCTTCGCCGTGTTCGCGAGCCCCGAGCAGATCTGCTGGCAATGGTCGGCGGCTCACCACTGCGTTGAGTACGACCAAGGGGCCCACCACCCCGACCAATGCCAGCAGTTCTGCCCGACCCAGCGCCAGCGCACCCCCCGCGCAACCCCCAGCGCACTCCCAGTTCAGCCCTAACGAACCAACCGCTTGGCGACCTGGACTGCCTCCGCTACCGGTCGGAAGCCGAGCCGATCATTCACCGAGTGCATCGGCGCGTTAGCCGAGTTGGTGGTCGTGTCGATCACCGCGCACTCCGGGTGATCAGCTTCCAGCGCCAGGAGATTGGCGCACTTGATCGCCAGGCCGAGCCGGTGGCCGCGGTGCTCGCGCGCAACGGTCGTGCCCGCCTGAACCGCACGCCTCCCGTCGGGGGTCACAAACGCATCCGTGTGCGCGACCACCTCGCCGCCCCCGACCGCGAGCGTGAATAGATTGTGGCGCCCCATCTGGCGCGAGCGCGCGTTGCGCTCGCGCCACGCCTCTGGCGTCAGTCGCTCCTCCTCGAACGACAGCGTTCCGGTGGGGGCGTCCGCGACCAGCTGGTTCTGAACCGCGCAATAGCCCTCCACCAACGCGGCCGGCAGAGTCTCGCGGCACGTCACGATCTCGTATGCCGGGTGGTGCGCGGCCGCTTCACGCGACAGGCTCGCGAGCAACCCCGCGGGCGTGGGGAGCGTGAGTTGCGAGTAACGGTCGCTGGCGTAGACGGCATACCCCTCGCGCGCCAGCCACGCGATCCGCGGGTGCTCGCCCTCGTGCCCGAAACGAATTTCGGTGCCGCCGTGGAGAGTATGCCGTCCGGCCGTGAGTGCGCGCTCCTCGGCAAATCGCAGCAGCGCGGTGCCGACTCCACACGATTGGTGGGCCGGGTCAACCGCGATGACAAACCACGCCGTGTCGAGATTGTCGAGCAACGGGAAGGCGAGATTGCCCCCACCCACGATCGCGCCGGTGCCAGCGACACGCGCCACGAAGAGTTCATCGCGCGTGTCCGCAGTCGGCGTGCCGAAGTAGCGCCGCCATTCGTCCAGGCTGTAGAAGGACGGCTTCCACGGGTAGGCCGCGCGCTCAGCCCGCTCACTCAAGCCGTGGTATGCCGCGAAGCTCGCCTCGTCGTGCGGGTCAAGCGGCTCGACCAGGAGACGGGTCATCGACCGATCGCCAGGACCTCGTCGAGCCCTTCCTGCATCGACTCCATCAGGACGTCGACGTCTTTGATGCCGGTGCCGTCGATATTGAGACCAATGCAGCAGGTGCCCACGTGCGACACCATCGCCGCCATCACAGCCACGCCGGGCAACGGCCCAAACGGGAAGACCCGCTCGACCCGCGCGCCCGCCATGAAGACGTCGTAGGGGAGGCCTGGCATGTTGGAGGCCGAGAGGTCGGTGACCGCGCCGAGCCCCATCACTGCCGCGCCGACGCCCGATGGCAGCCGGTTGACCAGCGGCGTCAGGACCGAGAACGAGTCGAGGGCCGGCTCGGCAAGCTGCGCGAGGATCGCCCCGCGCAACGCGGCCACGCGCTCGGCGGGGTCGACAATGCCGATCGGGGCCGAGAGCATCGCGCCAGCAAACTTGTTGCCGCCCATGGGGTCATCGCTGCGGCGCAGCGACACCGGCACGGTGATCGGCAACTCGTCGATGTCGACTCCGTGGCGCTCGTGATAGCGCCGGAGCCCGCCCAGCAAGGCGGCGAGGTAGGCATCGTTGACGGACCCGCCGGCGCGTTTGGCGGCAGCCCGCAGCTGCGCGAGCGGGCACTCCAAGGTGCGCATCACCCAGACTCGGCCATCGCGCGGGCGCAACAGCGGCGACGGCGGCGCGGGCGGTGGAGACAAGACCCTCCGCAGCGACGCCGCAAACCGCAACGCTTCGCCTGCCGCGCCACTTGGGTTGCGCGCAAACGAGATTCCCGCGTCCGCAGCAGCCGCCGCAACCGATGGCAACTGCGAGAGGGTATGCCGGGCCCCGTCGACCGTGATCGAGAGGGCGTCGTCGTCGGCGGGCTCACCGGCATACTCCGGCTCTGGTGTGCGGGAACCAGAGCTGCTGCCCGCAACGGAACCAGCCACGCCGGAACCTGCCGCCCCGGAGGCATCGAGCCGCGTCGGCTTGTCGGGCGTGTGCTCGCGCGTGCGGCTTTGCACGAGGGACATGAGTTGGATCGCGCCGAGACCGTCGGTGAGTGAGTGGTGCAGTTTGAGCAGGTATGCCGCCCGCCCACCGTCGAGCCCCTCAATCAGGGTGCCCTCCCAGAGCGGCCGAGTGCGGTCAAAGGGGGTAAGAGCGAGGGTCTGCACGAGGGTCATCAACGCATCCATCGAGCCGTCCGGCCCCTGGTGCATCCGGCGCAGGTGATAGCTCAACGCGAAATGCGGGTCGGTGCGCCACACGGGTGGCCCGGTCGGCACGAGCGGTTCGACGACCCGCTGTCGCGACCGAGGCACAAGCTCCGTAGCCCACTCGTGGGCTGCGACGAGGCGGTCCCACTCGGGCACGCAGTCGAGGATGATCAGGCTGCAGATCGTCGACGATTGTTGCGGGTGCCGTTCCGAGCGCCACATCGTAGTCTCGAGCTCGTTCATCCGGTCGTCGCCCGACCACCCGGGCGCGCTCGGCCCGCCCCGCGCGCTCGACCCGGCGCCGAAGCCTGGTTCGGACCCTGTGCCGGGCCCTGGGCGGTTCTGGTCCGCACTCATCGCGCAACCTCCGCCGACGGACCGACAGGCCAGTCGGCCAGCGTCGCCGCGAACCGATCTCGCAACGCTGTGACCTGCTCATCGAGGTGCTCAACCCGCAGTCCACGGATCGGCTCAAGGATGGCGACATCGATCGTGCCCGGCCGCAGCACTCGCGCATGCCGCGGCAGGATTTCGTGGGTGTTGCGCAAGACAATCGGCACGATCGGCACCCCCGCTTGGATCGCCAGGTGGAACCCGCCTTTACGGAACCGCCCCAGCGCCCGCGTCGTCGACCGCGTCCCCTCGGGGAAGATCAGCAGCGACGTGCCGCCGCGGATCCGCTTCACCAAGGCGTCGAGCGTCGCCCGGGATTGGGCGGAGTTACTTCGGTCGATGTATGCCGGTTCGATGAGCAGGCTGCCGACGAGACTCCGCGGGTCAAAGCGGGCCTCCTGCTTGGCGACGATGGTGAACTCGCCCGGCATGATCGTCGCGGCGACCAGCGGGTCAACCGAGCTTTGATGGTTGGCGACGTAGACGGCCGGGCCGTCGGGGAGGTGTTCGGCGCCGACGATGCGCAAGTCCACTCCGGCGAGGCGCAGCGCGCTCTGGCACGCCAGTTGTACGCCAAGGTTGATGCCGCGCTGACGGTTGCGCGTGAGCAGCCCCCAGGTCACGCCCGTGGCGGCGCCGGCATTGAGCCCGCCGAGAGCCATGACGGTTCGCGCCAAGTCGGTCACGCTCCCGGTGCTGGGGTCGCGCAGATCGAGCACGGGCCACCGGAAATTGGCCGCTGCCCCACGCAACACCGGATGCGGGTTGAGGGCGACGGGCGACCCGACCGCGCCGAGGAAGGCGACGTCTTCGGCGCCATTGCCATAGGCGAAGCTCGTCGACAGGTCGATGTCATGCTCGCGGGCAAAGGCCCGCACGCCGCTGGCCTTCTCGGTCCCCCAGAGCAGGCGCCCGGTGATCTCTCCGGTGAGGATCCCGTCCACCACCTCCAGTTGCGTGCACACCAGGTGCTGGATGCCGAGATCGGCTGCGACAGCTTGGATTTGGTATTTGCTTGCCGCCGACGCCACCGCGACGGTGTGCCCGCGACGCTGATGAGCCCGGACCAGCTCGCGCGCCTGCGGCCGGATCGTGCCCGCGATCTTTTGAACGAAGAGCCGCTCGCCCAGCTCGGTCATCGTTTCTTCGCTCTGGCCGGCCATGGCGGCATACCCCTTGATGGCGCCCCGAGTGGGCTCCCCGCCGAGGTACGTGCCGTCGATCACCGAGACGAAGGTGCTCACAAAGTGACCGAGGTCGACGTCGCGGTTCTTGACCCGATCGGTGAAGAAGGTGCTCGCGGTGTAGCCCGACACCAGCGTGCCGTCGAGGTCAAAGAACGCGCCGACGTGGGGTCCGGCGGGTGAGGCCTCGATCCGGGCGAGGTGCTCAGCGAACTCCACGGGCGCTCCTGCGGTTCTTTTCGATCCGGGCAATGTCGTCCAATTGGGTTGCGACGTCCTGTAATTCGACAAGGAAGGCGGCGCGGCGCGCCCCCAAAGGCTCGCCCAGGTATGCCGTCCCGCTGGCCTCCGCCCCGTCGCCGTCGCTGTCGGTGCCGGGCTCACTCACGGCCTGGCTTGGGACCTCGGCGGCGGCGTCGGCCGGTCCGCCGAGCAGCCCCCGATGCGCGGCGAGGCGCAGTGCGGTCTTGTAGAGCTCCAGCGACACCGACTCGGCGCTCGCGATCCGGCGTTCGAGCTCCCACTGCTGACCGACCTGCAGGGCCTCGTCGAGGATGTCAGCCTCCACGACCGCCGAATCCCCAGCTGCCGCAAGCCGATCAGCCACCACGAGATAGGCGTCGACAAAGGGCCGCAAGACGAGGTGGGCGACGTGCAGGTCCGTTGTGTCGAGGATCGCGCGCGCCGCCTCAGGAGTGAGTGTGCCGGGGGCAGCGGGGGAGATCGGCGACATCAGCGCCAGCTCCGCCCGCAACTCCTCCTCAAAAGCATCCCGCCCGGGGAAGAAGAACTCGAATTTAAGCAAGTCCCGCAACGCTTTTGCTCGCTCCCAGGCCGCCCGCTCGGGGTCGGTGCCGTCGGGAGCGGTCATCGCGTCGAGGAGTGATACCTCGCCGATGGCCCGTTCCACCAGGATGTGGATGACCGTGTTGCGATAGAACGCGGCGACGAGGTGCTGCTCGGGGGCGATCCGCCAGACGGGCTCGGTGCCGGCGTCAAAGACGGTGAGCACGCCAGAAGCGACGAGTTCCTGCAGCGCACGCCGGATGGTCGATTTGTCGGTCAGCGATGCTGCCCCGGCGACCGGCCAACGACGATCGCGGATATAGCGCGCCAACGGCTCGACCGTGTCGAGCACCCGGTCAAAGGTCAGCGCCCGATCCGCACCAAGCAGCGCCAAACACACGACGGCCGTCGTCGTCACGGGGGTCGCCCGGTTGATCCGGTGGCTAGCGTCAATCGCCACCCGCTCGACCGCCTGAGAGGTGTCGTTGCCAGCAGCCCGCAGCGCGGTCATCCGCTCACGCAGCGGGAAGGGCTCACCGATCGACACATAGGCCCGGCCCAGGCGACCACCTTGCGACCGCGCGAACCGGATCAGCCAGCCGAGGTCCTCCGGCCGCTTGCGGCTCCCTCTGGCCTCGGCGGTCATCCCCGCGACCTCGTGCAGCTGGTCGTAGACGATCGACACTGGCACGAGGTAGACGTCCGGCCCGTCACTCGCCTCCGCGGCATCAGACAAATAGCGGAGTATGCCGTGCACCGGCGGCCGGAGCTTGCCGGTGCGGGTGCGCCCGCCCTCGATCGACCAGGCGAGATTGGACCGTTTCTTGACGAGGTGGGCGATATAGGCGCGCAGGGTCAGCCGATAGATCGGGATGTCTTTGGTCGCCCGCTTGATGAAGATGACCCCGGTGCGGCTCACCAACCCGCCGACGACCGGCAGATCCAGGTTGGCGCCGCCAAACGTATAGAGCGGTGAAAACCGCCGTGACGCAAGGACGTTGGGAAGCACCCAACCGTCAAGATAGGACCGGTGGGAGAAGACCAGGGCGAGGCTGTGCTCCCGGTCGAGGGCCTTCAGCCGGACGATGTCTTCTTCGTCGACGAGCACGTCGTGGGCCCGCATGATCCACGAGCCGAGCTTGTCCCATGACCGCGTCGCCCGGGGGTCATGTGACGCCGCCATCTCCCGAAGGTGCTCTGCCGCCTCCTCGCGAACCTGCTCCAGCGGCTCGCCGTGCTCCACGGCATACCTCTCGAGGGAGGTGACCAGCAGCGGGTCCTGGAGCAACTCGTCGACGTCGCTTCCCCCGATCACCGCGCTCGCTGCGTCTTGGGCGCGCCGGGTAACGGCGCCGAGGAGTCCGCGGGCGGTGTCAGTGAGGCGTTGTGGGTCCACGGGTTAGGTCTAATGCCCGAGCGGGGCAGGGTCAACAGTGTGGGCGCCCGGGTTCTCGGCGCTCACTTCTCGGGGGCCTGCTGCGGTGACTCCACCGCGGCGGCCTGAAGGCGGGCTTCGAAGCCGTCGAGGAGGATGTCGAGCCCGAACTCGAACTCGGTCTGGTTGTCGCAGCCGAGTCCCAGCATGGCCACCTTGGGGTGCGCGCCCGCCACCGCGATCGTCGCAATGTGCGGGTATGCCGTGCGCATCACCTCGAAGAGCGCGGCCCGCTGCGAGGGGTCATCGGGTGTTGCAGGAGTGGGGAAGACGTCGAGCGCAAAGCCCCACATGCGGCTGCCGAGAGCGTGCATGACCTGGTGGGCGAGTTCAGGGGTGAAGCCTCCGCCGAGGAAGGCGCCGATGAGTTCGTTGATGTACTGGAGGACGGCGGGGGTGGCCTCGGTGCGTGACTTGATGACCTCGACCGCCCATGGGTGACGCATCATCACCTCGCGCGCTGCGAGGACACGCTGGCGGATCGCTGGCTGCCATGGCTGGTCCGGATCGAGCGGAGGAATCTCGGTGACGATGACATCGACCATGCCGCTGAGCAGGGCTTGCTTGCTCGAGATGTGGTTGTAAAGCGCCATCGGGACGACGCCGAGAGCCTGTGCGACGGACCGCATACTCACCGCGTCGATGCCGTGACTGTCTGCGCGGGCGACGGCTGCGTCGAGAATTGCCTTGCGCGTGAGGGGGATTCGCCGACTGGAGGGTTGCTCCGGCATGGTTCGCTCCCGTCAAGTAGCCCGTGACTCTCAGATGCACTCCTGCTGTGCCCCTGCGTACACCGTAGAGTCACGGGCTGCCGAACCCCCTATCCCCCTCCCGGATCCCCCTCAGGCGATGGCCACCGGTTCACGCACTGGGCCTGCGCTGGAGCCCGAGGTGCCCGATGCGTCCGATGCGTCCGATGTGCGGGCGATGAGCGACGTCACGGCCGACGGCTTGAAGCCCTTGACGACGAGGTAGACACCGAGCGAGAACTCCCACACGGCGATGGGGAGCGCAGCGAAGATCGCGATCGGGGAGAGGCGATCGATCACGGTGAAGAGAGTGAGCGCAACTGCAGTCAGGTGGACGGGCGCGCCGATCAGGCCGATCGTCGGCAGGATGCGGGGAACCAACCCGGAGCGGTAAAGCAGGGTGCCGAGCAAGAGCGCGTTGAGTCCCGGCATCAGGCTTTGGCCGAGAAGGAAGACCCCATTGAACTGCAGGATGAGCGCGCGGCCTGTGGTGAGCAGGGAAGCTGGGTCGCTGTCCGCGGCTGTTGAGTGCAACGCGACGAGCGTGAGGATGATCGCGACCCCGGCGAAGATCATGGCTGCTTCGAGCGTGCGCGTCATCACGAAACCGAGTGCGAGCGTGCGGTTTTGGCGGCGAACAACCGGGTAGAGCGCGACCGCAGTGCCGATTCCGGCCAATCCGACGATCACTTCGAGGAAGCCCCCGAGGAGTGCTGGGGAGTCCGAGGCGCCGGCATTGGTGAGGTAGTCCGTCGCCCTGACCCCGCTGTAAAGCGCAAGCGTCGGCATCGACACGAACGTGAGGAGATAGAAGAGGCCCGCGATGAGTGCGGTGCGTCTGGTCGAGCTCATGGGTGGCTCCTTGATTGATCCCCGCAATGTACGGCGTACATATGAGGTAAGGCGACCCTAACTGTACGCCGTACATAAAGTCAAGGACGGTGTCAAGAGGGGGAATGAAGACCTGGAGTCAAGAACGGGAGTCAAGAGGGGGAATCGAGGACGGGAGTCGAGGACGTAGAGGGGACGATTGGCTCAGCCACGCACGCTGCGGTCCCTCTTGCGCAATCGATACCCCTTGACGAATCCCGATTCGCCTCCCGGTATCGAATGCGGCGGGCGATCGCGCTGTCGATACTCGCTCAAGGGGCGTGGGTGGCGCGCGGGTATCGAATCAGCGGGAAGTTGGTGTCAAGGACGATTACGAGAATGTGGGCACGTCCGCGACGTCATCGCGACGCGGGGTCGGGAGGTCGACCCCACCCGTGGTGTGACCAAATCGCGCTGCGGCGTCAGCCAGCGTGGCCCTCGTCTGGTGTCGCATCGCGCGGCGAGCCACGACCTCAAGGCGGATGTAGTCGATGACCGGCTCAGCCATGGCTAGCCGTACCTCGCGGACGAACCGCACTTGCTCGGCCGTGGACGGCATACCTCGAAGGTAGCCGCCGAGGATCACCGTGGCGAGGTACCGCTCCAGGAGCGCCGGATCGTCCAGCCGTAGGAGGTCGGGGCGCAGCTCAACGCGTTGGGGCTCGAAGCCCGCGCGGACGAGTCGCGAGCGGGTAGTGGTGGCATCCGCGAACTCCCATGGGTCAACCTCCTGGCCGGTGACGTCGGCGATAGCGGCGTTGACGATGCGCAGCTGTCCCGCCCCGCCGCAGTCACTCACGAGCTGCGCGCCCGGCCGCATCGCCTCCGCGAGGGTCGCGAACAGCGCGACGTGATCGGGGACCCAGTGGAAGGCCGCGACACTCATCACGGCGTCGAAGGGCGGTACGGCAGGCAACGGCATACCCAACGTCGCTTGGAGGTATGCCGCTCGCTCACCAAGGCGGTCGCGCGCGGCGGCGAGCATCGAGGGGGAGGCGTCCAGGCAGGTCAGGTGGATCTCGGGGTGGCGTTCGAGGACGAGTGCCGCGTCGCGGCCGGTGCCGCAGCCAGCGTCGAGGGCGCGGTCGCCGGGCTCGAGATCGAGTTGGGCGACGACGCGGCGCCCCCACTCTTCATGCGGCAGGGGAAGCGTGTCATAACTCGCTGCATCCCAGTCGAATACGTTGTCTCTAGTGGTCAAGGAAGGTCCGCCCATCTGTGCTGGCTGTTCTTCGCGATCGATACCCGTTGCCGAAGTATGGCTCGTTCGTGGGTATCGATTCGGTCGACCCTCCCCGCGATTCGATACCTGTTGACGAGTTGCGACTGGGTCTCCGGTATCGATTGCGCAGGCGCCCGAGGGGTCGATACCTGTTGACGAGTTGTGGTTGGGGCTCGGGTATCGAACCAGGGGTCTGATTCAGGCAGCGAGGGAGCTCGCCAACTCGCGGAGGGCGCGGACGGCATACCCGCGCCACAGCCAACCGAAGATCGGCATCGCCGCCGCGGCGCCCGAGCGCGGAGTGACCTCCCACTCCCAGGTGATACGGGTCCCGGTGCCCTCGGGCGCAAACATCCAGCGGCCGGTGACCCCAACGATCAAGGCCGCCATCGGGCCGCGGATCTCGCCGAGTTGATAGGCGAACTCGCGGGGGCGGTCAACGAGGATGAGCGTCTCGCGCATCGAGCCCGGGCCGACTAGATCTACCAGACGTTGCTGGCCGACTTCGCCCCAGGTGCTGCGTTCGTTCGTGGATCGCACGGGTGGAATCGGCCCGTACCAATGGCAGAATAGCTCCGGCAGCGGCATCGGGAGGACGGCGTCGAAGGCGCTGGTCGGCTTGAGAGCAACGGTTCGCGAGGCTCGCAGCAGGTTCGTCACGCGTCGAGTCCATCACGGCAGCACCTGCTCGACAACGGGCAGCCCCGATTGAGGTGGAGGTGGGTCAGTGCTGCACGACGGTGATGTCTGAAGGGCAACTGCGGGCGAGTCGGGTGTCCAGAGTCCAGAGCGGCGCCCCGAGGAGGCGGGCGAGGGCGGCATACGAAGCGTCGTATGCCGTGAGCTGGTTGCGGAGGTCCCACGCGGCTTCGCGCAGCGCCGGGATCATCGGGTGGCGGCGGATGGCGAGATCACCAAAGTCGGTGAGTGCGTCTTGGGCTCGGTGCGCCGTGACGTGGCGACCGAGGACAAAACCTCTTGCCACGCTGAGGAATTCGTAGTCAATGAGGGCTGGTGCGTGGAGGGTTTGGCGAGCGAGTGCTGCGCGGAGGTCGCTTCGCTGCTCGAGGAAGAGGGCGTCGGCGACGACCGAGGCGTCAACAACGATCACGAGGCGAGCCTGCTGTCGATCTTGGTCAGTCGCGATCGGGTGCCATTAGGCGTCACGGTCACGGTCACGGTCACGGTCGGCGCGGATGAGGTCGACGCTGGAGATCGTGGCCGACTCGGAGCGGGCGTCGACTCGGGCGAAAACATCGGCGAGGTCCGGGGTCGCCGTCTCGCGGATGAGCAGATCACGCACGTATGCCGTGAGGGACTGGCCGCGCCGCGCGGCCCGCACCTGGAGTTCGTCGCGGGTGGCAGAATCGACGCCCCGCACCTGAATCAAAACAGATGGCATGCATCTATTTTACATCGGTCCCAAGGTGCGATGGGGTTCCGCTGCCTTGCGCGATTCAATACCCGTTGACGCACCAGGGGTCGCCAACGGGTATCGAATCCGCGCTAGGAAGGGGCGCCGGAGCGTCAGGCGTCCGTGTGGTGCAGGCGCCAGGCGGCGGCAGCGACGACCGCTGCCGCAAAGCCGCACATGGCCGCGAAGCCGACCCATGGGGAGAGGGGGTTCTCCAGGCCGTAGGTGCCGTCGATCAGTCCGGTGCCGGCATTCGAGGGGAGATATTGCGCGAAATGAGCCGCCCACGACCGCGGGATGATCGTCCCGACCAGGGTCGGGATGAGGAAGAAGATCGCGACATAGCTCGTGATGCTCGCGGCGGTATTGCGCAGCAACGCACCGATTCCCGCCGCGGTGACCGCAGCGACCGACAAGTAGAGCGCAGCGCCAAAGACCGACCGCACCGCGACGGGGTCTGACAGCGAGGTGCCGAGGTCCTTCGAGTTGAGGATCGCCTGGCCGAGCTCGAACGCGACGAGGCTGGACACCAGCATCGTGGCGAACACGACGGCGGCGAGGACGGCGAGCTTGGCCCACAGCACGGGGAGCCGTTTGGGCACGACGGCGAGCGAGGCGCGGATCATGCCGGTCGTGTATTCGCCGGTGATGAGGAGCGCACCGAGGACGCCAACGGCCAACTGGGCGAAAAAGGTCCCGGTGAGACTCGTCGAAATCGCGGTGTTCCCAGGATCCATGCCTGCGGCGCTGCTAATGGAGATCGCCGAGAACATCGCGCCCAAACCGATCATGAGCACCACCGACAGCCCCATGGTCCACAGGGTTGATCGGAGGGAGCGGAACTTCACCCACTCGGAGCGCAGGACACGCACCTGAGTGACGCGCAGCCCGCTCCCGGGGGCCAGAGGCGCCACCGGGATGGCGGCTGGTGCGGTCGCTGTCGTCACGAGGCCACCGCCACATCGGCCGTCGCGTGGTATTCGACAGCGTCGTGGGTCATCTCCATGAAGGCTTCCTCAAGGGAGGTGTGTTGGTTGGCAAGTTCAAACAGGGGTATGCCGGCCGCCCCAGCTGCGGTCCCGATCTGGTGGGTTGTCAGCCCGTCGACGATGAGCGCGTCGGGCCCCTCCGGGGTGAGCGTGATGTCCGGGCCGGCCAGGAGTGCGCTCAGGCGGTCTGGCTCGCTGGTGCGGACGATGACCGTGTGGCCCCCGGCGAGGGCGACGAAGCCTGCGACCGTCTTGTCCGCGATGGAGTCTTCCGCGCCGATGACGACAAGTCGCGTTGCCGTCTGCGCCATCTCACCCACGAGGTGCGAGGAGACGAAGACGGTATGACCCTGGGCGGCAAGGTCTTTTGAGCATTTCTCGCATCCACATGACACCCTCCGGGGTCAAGCCCGTTGGCCGGCTCGTCGAGCACCACGGTGCGTGGACGACCGAGGAGTGCGGAGGCGACGCCAAGGCGCTGACCCATCCCCAACGAGAAGCCGCCCGCAC
>JADKAO010000007.1 GCA_016715285.1 Actinomycetales bacterium
GGCCTGGGTGGCGTTGTCGGCGATGAGCAAGAGGTAGATGTCCTCGAGGGTTGGGCGCGTGACCGTGAGCGACGGGATCTCGCCGCCTAGCCGGGTCGCGAGGCGGGTCACCTCTGCGGTCGGCGAGGTGGTCCGGAGGGTATGCCGGGTGCCGGCTTCGTCCCATGACACGGTGGCTTCTTGCGCCAGCCGACCCCCGAGGTCGGCTGGAGTGCCGAGTGCCACGATCTTTCCGGCCGCAATGACCCCGACCCGGTCGGCGAGGTGCTCGGCCTCATCGAGATAGTGCGTGGTGAGCAAGATCGTCGTGCCCCCGTCGGCGAGCGAGGTGATGAGGTCCCAGAAGTCCCGGCGCGCCTGCGGGTCGAATCCGGTGGTCGGTTCGTCCAGGAAGAGCACTTCGGGCCGACCGATAATCCCGAGTCCGACGTCGAGGCGTCGTCGCTGGCCCCCCGACAAGCCGCCCGCACGAGCATCTGCTTTGTCAGTCAAGCCCACGGCGTCGAGGACCTCGTCAACGCCTCTGGGGTGGGCGTAAACCCGAGCTGTGCTGCGCAGGATCTCTCGTGGCGTGAGCAAATCCAGACCACCAGAGGACTGCAGCACGATGCCAATCCGGTTGCGCCACAGCCCATCTGCCTTAGCAGGATCGACACCGAGCACCTCGACCGTGCCACTGTCGCGAGATCTGAACCCCTCCAGGATCTCGATAGTGGTCGACTTGCCGGCGCCGTTCGGCCCCAGGAAGGCAAACACTTCTCCTTCGGCGATCTCGAGATCCAACCCATCGACCGCGTGGACCTTGCCATAGGACTTTTTCAGACCGCTGACGCGCACTGCACTGCTCATAACAACAGTGTGTGCCCTGGGGGGCGCCAGCGGCGACGACCGGTCGGTGGACGTGAGGTCCACCGACCGGTGGACGAGTCAGCTGCCGAGCGCGGCGCTGACGACCTCGCGGGCCTCGGCCTGCACCTGCGCGAGGTGTTCGGCGCCACGGAAGGACTCGGCATAGATCTTGTAGACGTCTTCGGTGCCAGATGGCCGGGCTGCGAACCACGCTGACTCGGTGACCACCTTGAGCCCGCCGATCGCGGCGCCATTGCCTGGCGCCGCCGTCAGCTTGGCGGTAATCGCTTCTCCCGCAAGGGTGTCCGCCGTGACGTCGGCGGGGGAGAGGGCACCGAGCTTCGCCTTCTCTTCCCGGGTCGCCGCCGCGTCAATGCGTGCGTATGCCGGTGCGCCAAAGCGCGCGGTCAGTTCGCCGTAGTGCTCACTCGGGCTCTTGCCGGTCGTCGCGAGGATCTCCGAGGCGAGCAGGGCCAGCAGGATGCCGTCCTTGTCGGTCGACCACACCGAGCCGTCGAACCGCGCGAAGGACGCCCCCGCAGACTCCTCGCCGCCGAAGGGGCCGGATCCGTCGAGCAATCCAGGCACGAACCACTTGAAGCCGACCGGCACCTCGACCAGCCGCCGGCCGAGCGACTCGGCCACCCGGTCGATCATCGACGACGAGACGAGCGTCTTGCCGATGAAGCCATCCGCCCGCCAGCCCGGACGCGCGCCGCCGTAGAGGTAGTTGATCGCCACCGCGAGGTAGTGGTTGGGGTTCATGAGGCCACCGTCAGGAGTGACGATGCCGTGCCGGTCGGCGTCGGCGTCGTTGCCTGTCGAGATCTGGTAGGCGTCCTTGTTGGCGATGAGTGAGGCCATCGCTGACGGCGACGAGCAGTCCATCCGGATCTTGCCGTCCCAGTCGAGGGTCATGAAGCGCCAGGTCGGGTCGACGAGAGGGTTGACGACGGTGAGGTCGATGCCGAGACGCTCAGCCATGACCGCCCAGAAGCCCACCGACGCGCCGCCGAGTGGGTCCGCGCCGATCCGGATCCCGGCCGCCTTGATTGCGGCGATGTCGACCACGTGCGGCAGATCTTCGACATAGGTGCCGACGAAGTCATAGCCCGAAGCGGCGGCGCGCGCCCGCGCAAAGGCTACCCGCTTGACACCCTCGAGCCCAGCCCGGATATACGCATTGGCAGCTGCCGCAATGACTTTGGTGGCATCGGTGTCGGCCGGCCCACCATGCGGCGGGTTGTACTTGAAGCCACCGTCATAGGGCGGGTTGTGCGATGGCGTGACGACGATGCCATCGGCCAAGCCTGCGCCAGCGGGCAGGTCTTCGACGCCCCCGATCTTGCCGCGATTGGCGCGCAGGATCGCATGCGAGATCGCCGGCGTCGGGGTGTAGCCGTCGCCGTCGTCGACGAGCACGGTGACGTCGTTGGCCGCCAGCACCTCCAGTGCCGAGGCCCACGCCGGCTCGGAGAGCCCGTGGGTGTCACGGCCCAAGAACAACGGCCCGTCGAAACCCTGCGACCGTCGGTAGTCCACGATCGCCTGCGTCGTGGCGAGGATGTGCGCCTCGTTGAACGCCGTCTTGAGGCTCGACCCGCGGTGACCGGAGGTGCCAAAGGCGACCTGTTGGTCGACATTGTCCGGGTCGGGCTCCCGGGTGTAGTACGCCGTCACCAGGTGGGCGACGTCGATGAGGTCACTCGGGAGAGCGACGGTGCCAGCGCGGTCGTGGGTCATGAGGTCCTCAGCTTCCGAAGTCACATGGGTCTTACCGAGTCTGCAGAACTGCTCTTAGTCTTCCGGGATCAGCCAGATGGCCGATAGCCGCGCGATGGTGACATTGACGGCATACGGCTGTCCGTCCCATCCATGCGGGTCGGCGTCGAGCACCAAGCCGCCTGAACTGGGAGCGTCGGGGTGGAACCCCGCCGTGTCGAGGACGACCCGCCAGCGACCGCCGCGGGGGAGACCGATGCGGTAGTGCTCGTGGGTCTGCCCGCTGAAGTTGACCGCCGCCACGAGCAGGGGTGCGTCGACTGCGGGGTCGCCTTGGCCGAGGCGGACGTAAGAGAACGTATTGCGGCCGGCATCATCGGCGTTGAGCCACCGGAATCCAGCGGGCTCGTGGTCCAGCTCCCACATCGCGGGATTGGCCCGGTAGATCGCGTTCATCTCTTTGACCTGGGCGTGGATCCGGTAGTGGATCGGCTGCTCCAACAGCCACCAGTCCAGGCTGCGGCCGTCGCTCCACTCCGACTCCTGGCCGAACTCGCAGCCCATAAAGAGCAACTGCTTGCCGGGGTGGCTCCACATGTAGGAAATGAAGGCCCGCAGGGTCGCGATGCGATCCTCGCGCGAGCCGCGGGACTTGCGCATCAGCGAGCCCTTGCCGTGGACGACCTCGTCGTGGCTGATCGGCAGGATGAAGTTCTCGCTGTAGGCATACATGAGCGCGAAGGTGATCTTGTTGTGCTCGTACTGGCGGTACATCGGGTCGGTGTTGAGGTACCGCAGGGCGTCGTTCATCCAGCCCATGTTCCACTTGAAGCCGAAGCCCAGCCCGCCATCCGTGGTCGGCTTGGACACGCCGGCCCAGGAGGTGGATTCCTCGGCGATCATCACAACGCCAGGGGTGCGCTTGTATGCCGTCGCGTTGGCTTCCTGGAGTAGCTGCACCGCGTCGAGGTTCTCGCGCCCGCCGTGGATATTGGGGATCCATTGGCCCGGCTGCCGGGAGTAGTCGAGGTAGAGCATCGAGGCCACGCCGTCGACCCGCAGTCCGTCGACGTGGAACTCCTCCAGCCAATACGTCGCATTGGCCACGAGGAAGTTGCGCACCTCGTTGCGACCGAAGTCGAAAACGTAGGAGCCCCACTCGTTGTGCCAGCCCTTGCGGGGGTCCGGGTGCTCGTAGAGCGCCTGGCCGTCAAAGCGCGCCAGCGCCCACTCGTCGGTGGCGAAGTGGCCGGGCACCCAGTCGAGGATGACCCCAATTCCGTTGCGGTGCAGGATGTCCACGAGGTATTTGAAGTCATCAGGAGTGCCCCAGCGGGACGACACCGAGTAGTACCCCGTGACGTGATAACCCCACGATGGGACATAGGGGTGCTCCATCACGGGGAGGAACTCCACGTGCGTGAAGCCGAGGTCGCGGACGTAATGCACGAGGTGTTCGGCGAGATCGCGGTAGTTCTGACCTTGGCGCCACGAGCCCACGTGGACTTCGTAGATGCTCATCGGGCCGTGGTGTGCGTTGCGCTTGGCGCGCTCCGCAAGCCACTCGTGGTCGCCCCACTCGTAGTGCGACCGGTGGACGATCGACGCCTGTTTGGGGGCGACCTCGGAGAACCGCGCCATCGGGTCGGCCTTGAGACGCACGACCGTGTCTTGGCCGCGGATGGCGAACTGATAGTTC
Organism: Actinomycetales bacterium; assembly: GCA_016715285.1. Taxonomy (GTDB): domain Bacteria; phylum Actinomycetota; class Actinomycetes; order Actinomycetales; family Dermatophilaceae; genus Phosphoribacter; species Phosphoribacter thorii. The sequence goes on from JADKAO010000007.1 coordinate 4,271, forward strand.
ATGCCCTCGGAGGCGCCGGGGATGAACAGCTCCCAGACGCCTGACTCGCCGAGCAGGCGCATCGGGTGGCTGATCCGGTCCCACCCGTTGAAGTCACCGACGACGTGGACCGCAGTGGCGTTCGGCGCCCACACTGCGAAGGACACCCCCCACACATCACCGAGCGGGCCGCCGTACTGACGAACGTGTGACCCCAAGACCTCCCAGAGTTGCTCGTGTCGACCTTCGTTGATGAGGAATCGGTCCATCTCACCGAGGGTCGGCGCGAAGCGATAGGGGTCGTCTTGCTCGTGCTCGACACCATCGCCGTAGTCGACGAGCAGCCGGTAATCCTGGCTCTCGTTGACGACATCGGTCGTCCCAGACCAGATGCCGCCCCGCACGTGGGGGAGGTCGAGGATGGTGCCGTCCTGCAGGCGCGCACGGACACTGCGGGCGAGAGGCCGGTATGCCGTGACGGTGAGCCCGACCGGGCCGAGGTGGTGGCCGAGCAGGTCGTGGGGTTGGGAATGACGGGCCTCGAGGAACGCGCTGATCGCGCTTTCGTCGGCCACCATTGCCTGGGTCTGGACGGGCTCCATGACACTCCTGGGGTTGGGCACTTCGGGCACTTCGGGTGCTGCGGGAGTTGCGAGAGTTGCGGAGAACACAGTGGCCGGTTCGGGTGAGGACACGGTGGCCACCAACCGCTCGACCGCTGCATGGGGGATCGGCAGCCACGCCGGCCGGTTGCGGGCTTCATAGACGACTTCGTAGAGGGCCTTGTCGAGCTCGAGAGCCTGGGTCACCGGGATATCCGTGGCTCCCGTGCCAGCGATCGCGTGATAGCCCTCGAGGAAGGCGCGCTGGCAGGCTCGGGCCCACTCGTCTCGCCGCGCCCCAGGAAGCTCGGCTGTCACCGTGCCGGCGACATAGTCAAAGGACCGCAGCATCCCCGCGACATCGCGCAGGGCCAAGTCTGGTGCGGTGCGCTCGGTCAACGGCCGCAGCGGCTCGCCCTCGAAGTCGATGACCAGCACATGACTTGGGTCCACATAGAGCACCTGACCGAGGTGGAAGTCCCCATGCACCCGCTGCAAGTCCGGCCAGTCAAGGGCGCTCAGCCGGCTCATCGCCGCTTCGACTGCAGCGGCGTGGACCGCGAGCGCAGGAACCTCGGCGACGGCAGCAACAAACCGGGACCGCACCGAACGCATGACGACCCGTTTGGCATCGCCCGTGGCCGGTGTGGTGCCGAACCGCGCAGCCAACGAGCGGTGAATCCGCGCCGTGGTCTCGCCCAACACGCGAGCGGTGACCGAGAAGTCGCGGTCGGCGCGGCATACCTCGATGGCGACGCGCCACGCATCGCGCACGCCGGGCACGAACACTTGCGCGGCGGCGAGGTGACCTTCGACGCGATCCCCGGTGCCGCTCGGCCATGACCCGCGCAACGACCCGACAGGGTCGGGGACGAGGCCAGGATCGGCCTCGGCGAGTGCGGCTTGCACTGTGACGTCGGGGTTGTCGCCGGGAGCCACGACGCGGAACACCTTGACGATGACATCGCGCGGCACGAGCCCAGTCGGGTCGTCCACCGAGAGGATGATCGAGGTGTTGGACTGCTCGCCGGTGAGGACGTGCGCAGAGCGCAGCACCGGCGCGGCGTCGGGGTGGGTGCCGTCCCCGCGCACCGTCACGCTCACGACCCCGTCGGAGCGGGCAGCTTCGGTGTCGCCGGCGACGATCGTGCGCAGAAGCTCGGACGCGTATGCCGGGTCGTGCGTTGCGTCGTAGACCCACCGGGGGCCGAGCACGCTGTGGTCCATCGTGCCCACAAGAGCGCGATCGGCTCCGGCAAGGGGGGCGCCGCGATAGGTGAGCGGGACTTGATAGATGACCGAGTCGCTGCTCGCGGCGTCGCCGTCGCGGACCAGGAGGGTCTCGATGCCGACCTGGCCATCGGGGTCGACGAACCGAAAGCTCCCCACGGTGGTCAGCGCAGGAGTGGTGCCTTTGGCGGCATACCAGCGTTGCGCGCCGATCCACCGCTGGACCAACTCGACCTTGCCGGGACGCAAGGTCGCGTGGTGAATGTCGGCAACTCGACTCACGAGGAGCCTTCGCGCAGGTCGAGCCAGTAATAGCCCCGGGGCGCAAAAGTCATCGTGAGGGAGCCGTCGTCGCCCACCGTGCCGAGCACTTGGCCGCCGCGGAGGTCGACGACGTCGCGACCGGCATACTCCCCTGGGAGGGTGATCGTCGCGCCCTGTGCCGTCGCGGCGAGGTTGGCGAGGGAGAGCACCGCTGCGGATCCCTTGGTGACCTCGTCGCTCGTGCGGGTGAAGGCGAGGATGGCCGGGTTGCTTGCCGACATCGGGGTGAAGTCGCCGACCCCAAAGACCGGGTGCGCCTTGCGAGTGGCGAGGATGTCGCGGATCCAGTGTAAAAACGTTGCGGGGCTAGCGAGTTGGGCCTCGACGTTGACCGCTTGATAGCCAAAGGCCACCGACGAGACCACTGGGAGATAGAGGCGCCCGGGGTCAGCCGTTGAGAAGCCAGCGTTGCGGTCCGAAGTCCACTGCATCGGCGTGCGTGAGGCGTCCCGGTCGGGGAGCCAAATGTTGTCACCCATGCCGATCTCGTCGCCGTAGTAAAGGCACGGCGACCCGGGCAGTGACAGGACCATCGCGTTGATGAGTTCGAGTTGGGCGCGATCGCCGTCGAGCAGGGGCGCGAGCCGGCGGCGGATGCCGACATTGGCGCGCATCCGGGGGTCGGGGGCGTACCACGCGTACATCGCGGCCCGCTCCTCGTCGGTCACCATCTCGAGGGTGAGCTCGTCGTGATTGCGCAAGAACGTGCCCCACTGGGCGCCCGCGGGGATCGCCGGAGTGTCGGCGAGGACGTCAAGGATCGGGGACGCGGTCTCGGACCGCAGCGAGTAGTAGATCCGCGGCATGACCGGGAAGTGGAAGCACATCTGGCACTCGGGGGCCTCAGGCGTCCCGAAGTAGTCGACGACCTCCGCGGGGAGCTGGTTGGCCTCCGCGAGCAGGATGCGCCCCGGGTATTCGGCGTCGACCATAGCCCGCAGCTCGGCGAGGAACTCGTGGGTTTTGGGGTGGTTCTCGCCGCTGTGGCCCTCCTCCTCGAACAGATAGGGGACCGCGTCAAGACGGAACCCGTCGATGCCCATATCCATCCAGAACCGGACGACGTCAAACATTTCGGCGCGCACGGCCGGGTTCTCGAAGTTGAGATCGGGCTGGTGGGAAAAGAACCGATGCCAGAAGTACTGCTTGCGGACCGGGTCGAAGCTCCAGTTCGAGTCTTCGGTGTCGACAAAGATGATCCGCGTGCCGGCGTACTTCGTGTCGGTGTCGGACCACACGTAGTAGTCGCCATAGGGGCCAGTGGGCTCGCTGCGGCTGGCCTGGAACCACGGGTGTGCATCGCTGGTGTGGTTCATGACGAAGTCGGTGATGACCCGTATGCCGCGCGCGTGCGCCTCACTGAGCAGGTCGCGGAAGTCGGCAACGGAGCCAAACTCCGGCAGTACCGAGCGATAGTCGGCGATGTCATAACCGCCGTCACGCAGCGGAGACGCATAGAACGGCGGCACCCAGATGCAGTCGACTCCGAGCCACTGGAGATAGTCGAGCTTGCCGATCAACCCCCTGAAGTCACCCGACCCCGACGCGGTCGAATCGGCGAAGGCCCGCACCAAGACCTCGTAAAAGACCGCGGTGCGATACCACTGTGGGTCGACCGTGATCCCTGGACGTCCAGGTCCGACGGTGGCGGAGAAGCTCATTCATCCCTCTCGAGGAGCAGGTGGGTCGATCAGTAATAGCTGCCGACGTGCAACACGTGAACCGGCTCGCCGTCAGCGCCGAGGCGCACGAAGGCGTGCTGGTGCCAGTCCCACCATTGGTCGGTGATGAGGTCGTGGACCGGCATACCGGCATCCCAGTCGAGCCCGAGCGCGGGCATGTCGAGGTGCAGGTGAGTCTCGCGGGTCGAGTGAGGGTCGAGGTTGGCGACGACGATGATCGTGTCGCGTTCGCCACTGGGCAGCACCCGAGTCTTGGAGAAGCACAGGAAGTTCTCGTCGTCGACGGCGTGGAACCGCAGATTGCGCAGCCACCGCAGCGACGGATGAGCCCGACGGATCTCGTTGAGCCGGGTGAGGTACCACGCGAGCGACTGGCCCTCTTTGGGTCCACCCGGCTCGTAGTCGGCCCAACGGCGGTCCTTGAACTCGTACTTCTCGTTGTCGATCTGCTCCTCGACGCCGGGCCGCGCGACGCACTCCATCAGCTCGTAGCCGGTGTAAATGCCGTACGTCGGCACGAGCAGTGCCGCGAGCGCTGCGCGTAGCTTCCAGGCCGTCGGCCCGCCGTACTGCATGTAGGGCGTGAGGATGTCGTGAGTGGTCGGCCAGAACGACGGGCGCATGTATGCCGCTGCGTCGCCCGAGAGCTCCTCGCAATACTCGCGCAGCGACCAGGCGTCGTTGCGCCAGGCGTAATACGTGTAGGACTGCTGGAAGCCCGCCTTGGCCAGGGTGTGCATCATCGCCGGCTTGGTGAACGCCTCCGACAGCCAGATAACGCCAGGGTGATCCTTGGCGACATCGGCAATCAGCCACTGCCAGAACTCAACTGGCTTCGTGTGGGGGTTGTCGACGCGGAAGACTTCGACCCCGTGGTCGATCCACACCTGGATCATCCGGCGCATCTCGGCATAGGAGCCTTGCGGGTCGTTGTCGAAGTTGAGCGGGTAGATGTCCTGGTACTTCTTCGGCGGGTTCTCGGCGTACGCGATGGTGCCGTCGGCGCGGGTCGTGAACCACTCGGGGTGCGCGGTCACGTAGGGGTGGTCGGGCGAGCACTGGAGGGCGATGTCCATCGCGACCTCCATGCCGAGCCGCTTGGACTCGGCGACGAAAGCGTCGAAGTCCTCGAAGGTGCCGAGTTCCGGGTGGAGCGCGTCGTGTCCGCCGTCGGGGGAGCCGATGGCGTAGGGGCTTCCGGGGTCACCGGGCAGCGCGACGAGGGTGTTATTGCGCCCCTTCCGCGCGGTCGTGCCGATGGGGTGAATCGGGGTGAGGTAGACGACGTCGAAGCCCATGGCCGCGATCGCCGGGAGCCGGTTCATCGCGCTGCGGAAGGTCCCCGAGGTCCACTCGCCAGTCTCGGGGTCGTGGGTCGCGCCTTCGGAGCGCGGGAAGATCTCGTACCACGCGCCAAACAGGGCGAGTTCGCGCTCGACAAGCAGCCGGTATGCCGTGCTCGGGCTCACCTTTTCACGCAGCGGGTATGCCGTGAAGACCGCGTGCACCTCGGGCGCGATCGCCGCGTGGAGCCGCTCGGTGGGCGGCCGGGACGTGTCGCGCAATGCGGCGACCGCTCCGGCGAGGGTTGCGCGTTGGTCAGCTGATGCCGTCACGGGCAAGGCGGCGAGGGCCTTTTCGAGGACGCGGGCCCCTTCTTCGGCCATGAGCTCGGCGTCAACGTCGGCCTCGATCTTGATGGTGCCGTCGTGGACCCATGTGCCCCACGGGTCAGACCAACCCTCGACTCGGTAGCGCCACTGGCCGGGCCGGTCAGCGACAACGGTGGCCTCCCAGAGTGAGAGCCCGACGTTGATGCACGTCATCGGGGCGATGTGGTCGACACCGTCCGGGTCGGTGAGGACGATTGAGGCGTTGACGGCGTCGTGGCCTTCGCGGAAGACCTGCGCGGTGACGACAAACTCCTCGTCCACCACAGCCTTGGCCGGGCGGGTGCCGCCATCCACGAGGGGGGTGACGTTCATGACCGGGATCCGGCCGATGGGCAAGATGTCGGCGGGCAGCGCCGCGGTGGGGCCAGGGGCGGGGGCCGGCCCCGGGATGGGTGCCGGATTCGGGGGGGTGGGCGGCGCGGGCGGCATACCCTCGCTTGGCTTGGCGCCCTTGGGCTTGCGTCTTGAGGGCTTCGAAGGGACCGGCTTGGCCGATGAGGACGGGGTCGGCGATGCTGCGCTCACGTGTCCGACGCTACCGGGTTTGTCGCCTGGGCGCGCCGCCCCTCCAGCCGCGAGTTGAGCGCGGCTCGCGACCTGTGTAATCGGTTACGCCGGCTGGTCCTCGTCGTCGCCACGAACGATCCGGTAGATCCGCATCGACGCGGGCAGCATGACTGCTCGTTCGCCGAGAGTCGCGGGGGTGGGTTCGAGCGGAGGGCGATCCCACGCGCTGTCCCAAAGCAATTCGCAGTTGACGGCGCGTGGCAGCGTCGGCAGGGTCACCGCGGTGTCGTGATGACCTCCGTGGTAGATGACGAGAAGCGCCGCCTGATCGCGCTGGGAGCCGTTGAGCAGCATCTGCAAGGTGCGCTGAGAGTTGTCGCCCCAACGGTCGAGGGTCATGGGAGTGCCATCAGGACCGAACCAGTCGAGATCCTTGGACCCGTCGAAATGGACTTCGCCTCCGCTGAAGAACATCCGTTGTCGGAGCACTCGGTGGCTGCGGCGCAGCTGGATGAGGAAACGTGTTGTCTCAAGCAGGTCCTCCTGCCACGGCTCCCATTCCCAGTCAAACCAGGAGAGCTCATTGTCGTGGCAGAAGGCGTTGTTGTTGCCGCGTTGCGAGCGACCGAACTCGTCACCGCCGTTGATCATGGGGACGCCGGTCGAGGTGAGCAGGGTGGCCATGAGGTTGCGAATCGACCGGTGCCGCACGAGCGAGACACCGTCGTCGATCTGGCCTTCGATGCCGTGGTTCCACGAGCAGTTGTTGTCGGAGCCGTCGCGGTTGTCCTCGTGGTTGGCTTCGTTGTGCTTGTGGTTGTATGCCGTGAGGTCGGCCATCGTGAAGCCGTCGTGTGCAGACACGAAGTTGATCGAGGCGATCGGGCCGCGGTCGCGAGCATGGAAGAGATCAGCTGACCCCGACAACCGCGTGGCGAGGTCTTGCACCCCATGAGCGCGATGGCCGCTGACCAGGCTCGAGAGGTCAGCCAGCCAGAACGACCGGACGCGGTCGCGGAAACGGTCATTCCACTCGCAAAACAGCGGGGGGAACTGTCCGGTGCGCCAACCCTGGATGCCGAGGTCCCAGGGTTCGGCAATGTTCTTGACCGAGGACAGCAGCGGGTCCGTGCGCAGGGCGACGAGCAGAGGATGGTCGGGATCGAACTCGTCGTTCTTGCCCCGGCCGAGGGCGACGGCGAGGTCAAACCTGAACCCGTCGATGTGGCATTCGGACACCCAATAACGCAGCGAGTCGAGGATCATCCGGATCGCGACCACATTGCGGACGTCGACCGTGTTACCGCAGCCGGTGACGTCGATATCGTCCCCGCGGCCGTCGAGGCGGTAGTAGGCACGGTTGTCGAGGCCGCGCCACGACAGCGTGGCGCCGCGCGCGGATTGCTCGGCGGTGTGGTTGTACACGACGTCGAGGATGACCTCCAGGCCCGCGGCGTGGAGCAGTTTGACCATGCCCTTGAACTCGTCGAGTGCGCCCTGCGGGTCGGTCGCCGCGGCATACCTCGCATGTGGCGCGAAGAAGCCGAGCGTGTTGTAGCCCCAGTGGTTAGTGAGGCCGCGGCGCCACACCTCGGGCTCGGTGACGAACGAGTGGACCGGGAGCAACTCGACGGCCGTCACACCCAGTCGGGTGAGGTAATCGATGGTCACGGGGTGAGCGAGCCCGGCATACGTGCCGCGCAGCTCATGGGGCACTCCCGGGAGGCGCATCGTGAGGTTGCGCACGTGGGTTTCGTAGATGACCGATTCGCTGAGCGGACGGTTGATCCGGGTGTCCCCGCCCCAATCGAACTCATCGCGCACGACGACGCAACGCGGCACGAACGGCGCCGAGTCGCGGCCGTCGGGGTGATAAAGGTCTTCGGGGCGTAGATCCGAGCCGGTGCGATGGCCGTAGACCTCACCAGTCCACGTGAGCTCACCCTCGATGGCCCGGGCATACGGGTCGAGCAGCAGTTTGCTGGAGTTGTAGCGCAACCCCGCGTGGGGGGCCCACGGCCCGCGGGCCCGCAGCCCATAGCGCTGGCCTAGTCCCATCCCAGGCACGAACCCGAACCAGTAGCCATAGAGGCGATGGGTGAGGGGCACGCGACGCTCGGTGATGCCGGCACGGTCGCCCGGCTCGAAGAGGCACACCTCGACGCTTTCGGCATGGCCAGCGTAAACGCAGACCTCCGCGCCGCCTTCCACGAGAGTGACTCCGGGAGCGGGTGGGTGGTCGCGGCGGGTCGAAGGTCGCGGCATACGGCTCAGGATAGGGGGGCGCTACCGTGGGTGCATGACGGATCCGACCGCCCTGCCCAACTTTCCCCCTCCTGCCGACGAGCACCCGCTCCGAGGCCGCATGCTCGATGTCATCAACGATCTCGGCACCTTGCCCGCGATTGACGACGACGGCGACATCGCGATCACGGTGGGGGAGCCGCCTCAGCAACTCTTCGTGCGCTGCACGGATGGCGATTTCCCGATTTTCCGGGTCTTTGGGCAGTGGGTCATCGGCGACGCGGCGCCAGCGGATGAGCGTGAGCGCTTGGAGCGGTGCAACGACTTCACCCTGCAGCTCAACGTGGCCAAGGTGGGCATCGCTAACGGCAACCTCATCGTCACCGCCGACCACGTGGTGATGCCTGAGACCGATCTGTCAACCCTCTTCCAGCTCACGGTCAACCTCGTCTTGCAGGTCGTCTCAGCGTGGTTCGGATCGTGGGATCAAGGGCGCCACGAAGCGCCAGAGACCGGAGGTTAGTGATGTCGGAAAGCAGCATCGCGTCGGGTCCGGAGTTCGTCCGGCTAGAGGTCAGTGGAGGGGTCGGGACGATCCGCCTGAACCGACCCAAGATGAACGCCATCAACCTGCAGGTCCAGCGCGAGCTCAAGGCTGCGGCCGAGGAGGCAGGAGAGCGCTCGGATGTCTCCGCAGTCGTCGTCTACGGCGGTGAGCGGGTATTTGCCGCAGGGGCCGACATCAAGGAAATGCGCGAGATGTCCTACTCCGACATGGCCGGGGCAGTCGACACCCTCCATGCGTATGTCTCGACCCTCGCCCGGCTGCCCAAGCCCACCGTCGCTGCGGTGACCGGCTATGCACTCGGCGGCGGCTGCGAGCTCGCGATGGCGTGCGACTTCCGGTTCGTGGGGGAGTCGGCCAAGATGGGCCAGCCTGAGGTCCTCCTCGGCGTCATCCCCGGCATGGGCGGCACCCAGCGGCTCGCCCGTCTCGTCGGCGCGACCAAGGCCAAGGAACTCTGCCTCACCGGCCGCTTCATCAACGCGGCAGAGGCACTCGCGATCGGCCTCGCCGACCGGGTGGTTCCGGACGACCAGGTGTATGCCGAGTCCGTCGCCTTCTGCAAGCAGTTCGTGGGCGGGCCGGCCGTGGCCATTGCCGCGATCAAGGAGTGCGTCGACCGTGGTGCGTCCACCGACCTGGAGACGGGCTTGGCGATGGAGCGGCAGATGTTTGCCGCGATGTTCGCCACCAAGGACCGCCAGATCGGTATGGACTCGTTTGTCGAGCACGGACCGGGCAAGGCAGTCTTCGAAGGTCGGTGACCGAGGTCACACCCGTATGGGTGACGACACCGCACATTACTGGCCAGTAACATGGCCGGCAGTCACGCACCCGCGCCAACTGTGGTTCGGGTGTCAGGCATCACGCTCAACCACGGTTGGGTGGCGCGTGTCTGGACTGCGAGGATGACTCAAGAGTGACGGCATACCCTGCCGTCCCGCCGCCGACCACAACGGAAGAGGACGTTCGACCGATGAACATCGTCGTCTGTGTCAAATACGTGCCCGACGCCCAAGCGGACCGCACGTTCAACGCCTCCGACAACACGACCGACCGCGCGAATGTCGACGGTCTGCTCTCGGAGCTCGATGAGTATGCCGTCGAGGAGGCCCTCAAGATCGTCGAGGCGGGCGAGGGTGAAGTCACTGTCGTCACCGTCGGCCCCGACCAGGCTTCCGACGCCATCAAGAAGGCCCTCCAGATGGGCGCCGACAAGGGCGTCCACGTCAACGATGACGCGATCCACGGCTCTGACGCGATCGCGACCTCGCTCGTGCTCGCTGAGGCGATCAAGAAGATCGGCATGCCCGACCTCGTCGTGACCGGCATGGCCTCGACCGACGGCACGATGGGTGTCGTCCCGACGATGCTCGCCGAGCGCCTCGGTGTGCCAGCGGTGACCTTCGCGTCCGAGCTGACGGTGAGTGGCTCGGGTGTCTCGGTTCGCCGCGACGGTGACGCCGCGAGCGTGACGATCGAGGCGAGCGTGCCCTGCCTCGTGTCCGTGACCGACCAGATCAACGAGCCGCGCTACCCGTCCTTCAAGGGCATCATGGCGGCCAAGAAGAAGCCGGTCGAGCAGTGGACGCTCGCTGACCTCGGCTTGGACGCGAGCCAGGTGGGCCTGGCCAACGCGTGGACCGCGGTGCAGTCATTCGAGGCACGCCCGCCGCGCGCAGTTGGCACCATCGTCAAGGACGAGGGGGACGGCGGCGCCAAGCTCGCCGGCTTCCTGTCCGAGCGCAAGTTCATCTGACCCGCCGACTCGACAAGGAGACCTACTGACATGGCTGAAGTTCTCGTCCTCGTCGACCACGTCGACGGCACGTGCCGCAAGACCACGAGCGAGTTGCTCACGATTGCCCGCCGCCTCGGCGAGCCCAGCGCCGTTTTCGTTGGCGCTGGCTACGACACCGCGGCCCCGACCCTCGCGGCGTTTGGCGCCGAGAAGGTCTACCGCGCTGACAGTGACGCGCTGACGGCATACCTCGTGGTGCCGCAGGCGGAGTTGCTCGCGCAGCTCGTCGAGCGCGTGCAGCCTGCCGCGGTGCTCATCGCCTCGTCCGCCGAAGGCAAAGAAGTCGCCGCGCGCCTGGCCGTCAAGGTCGGCTCTGGCCTCATCACCGACGCGGTCGACGTTCAGTCCGACGGCAACGGTGGGGTCGTCACCACCCAGACGGCCTTCGCGGGTGGCTACACCGTCCGCGCGACCGTGACCAAGGGTGTGCCGGTCATCGCCGTCAAGCCCAACTCGGCTCCGCCGGAGCAGGTTTCCGGTGCTGCTGCGGTTGAAGCCGTGGACTACACGCCGTCCGCGCTCGCGCAGGGTGCCCGCATCGCGGCGTCCACGCCGCGCGCACGCACGGGTCGCCCTGAACTCACCGAGGCCGCGATTGTGGTCTCCGGTGGACGTGGCACGGGCGGCGACTTCTCCAAGGTGGAGGCCTTCGCCGACTCGCTCGGCGCGGCCGTTGGCGCGAGCCGGGCCGCGGTTGACGCAGGCTGGTACCCCCACACCTCGCAGGTGGGCCAGACCGGCAAGCAGGTCAGCCCCCAACTGTACGTCGCGTGCGGAATCTCCGGCGCGATCCAGCACCGGGCCGGCATGCAGACGTCCAAGACGATCGTCGCGATCAACAAGGACGACGAAGCTCCGATCTTCGAGCTGGTCGACTTTGGTGTCGTCGGTGACCTCTTCGCCGTCCTGCCCGCAGCGACCGACGCCGTCCAGGCCAGCAAGGGCTAGTCCCAGCCCCCAAACACGCGAGGGGTATGCCGTGTGGCCAGTTGGCCACACGGCATACCCCTCCTGCTTGTGCCGGCAGAATCTTGGCGGCGTTAGTGCAGTCCGAGTTCGGCGAGCTGGGCGGCCGTCAGGGTCCCGCCGCTTGCCGCCGCGGCGCGGAAGGCGGGCAGATGCATCTCGGCCGACGCGCGACGCAGGTTGGTGAACACTCGGGTCAAACCCTGGTCGTTGGCGGCAGCGCTCATGAGCTTGTCGTAGAGCGCGATATTCGCAACTTCACCGTCAGCCCACGCTTGCGCAGCGACTGCCAGGCTCGGGGGAGCTTTTGCCGTGCCGAGATATGGATTGGGCGGCGGTGTCACGCCGAATCGCTGCAACTGCCGCACGAGGGCGTCGATGTGTCGCTCTTCGGCGGCGCGGATGCTCGCGTACGGCTCGACCGGCCCGAAGGCGTCGATCACCGCGGCATAGGACGCCGACGCGGCGTATTCGCCCGTTGGCGCCATGAGAGCTTCCCAGGCAGCCGCTGCCAGCGCATTGGTGGGCGGCGTTGGGGTCGTGGCCGGTCCCGTGCTGTCCCCGCGGACCGTGGTGGCAGCGACACTCGGGGACGCAGCTGTCGTCCGAGCCGGCGGGCTGGGGCTTGACCCGCACGCGCTCAGGCCCGCCACGACGGTCACGGCTCCCAGCACGGCGACGGCAGCTTTCCAAGATGATCTTTGTATACCCATAGGGGTATCTTGACAGGCGTCGCTGTGGCTCAGCTGTGGATTGCATGAAGCTTTCGTGGAACCGCGTCACCCCAGGGGTATGCCGTGCCGCCACTTGGCCACGGCATACCCCTCCTGCTTGGATCAGGCCGTGGACGTGAGGCTGCTGCAGGACGCGCCGACCCTGGTCGGTGGCCTCGTACGTCTCGAACCACTCGGGCCTGAGCACTTGGCAGCGCTGTGGCCGTTATTTGACGGACCCGAGCTCGCCGGGGATAGCCCGCTCGCGATCTTCGCGCGGGAGCGGGTGACTGCCGGTGTGGCGCGAGCGCGAACGCGAGCCGATCGCGCCGATTGGGCGATCGTTCGAGTGGCCGATGGTCAGCCGGTTGGAGAGGTCGTGCTGTTTGAGCTGCACGAGGAGCACGAGGCGATGACCTTCCGGATCGCGCTGGTCGGCCCGGAGGTCTTCGACCGTGGTTATGGCACCGACGCGACCCGGTTGGTGCGCGATTTTGCGTTTGGGCCGCTCGGGCTGCGTCGGCTCTCGCTTGATGTCGACGCCGCCAACGAGCGAGCGCGCCGGGTCTATCGCCGGCTGGGTTTTGTCGAGGAGGGGCGTCGGCGGGAGGCGCGGCTCGTCGACGGGGAGTGGCACGACGTCATTGACATGGCGCTGTTGTCGTCCGACCCGCGTCCCTAGCTCACGCGATTAGCCGTCTGTGCGCGTCACCCGACTGCGACCGGAGACCCAGGCTGCCTTGGGAGCTTGCGCGGCCGACCTGATCGCCTTACGCAACTGGTTGACCCCCACTCGGAGGCGACCGACCTCGATCACGCGCCACCCGCCGAGCATCGCTGCATGCCGCAACTCGTGATCGGGGTTGACCGCTACCGGGTTGCCGACACACAACAGCATCGGTGCGTCACTGATCGAGTCGGAATAGGCGAAGCACTGCGCCAGGTCGTAGCCATGCTCGATGGCGAGTTCACGGATGACCTCGGCCTTGCCCTCCTTGTAACAGAAGGGTTGCGTCAACGTCCCTGTGTAGCAACCGTTTTCGTCCCGATCGGCAGTGGTGCCATGGCCGTAGTCCATGCCAGCTGCCACCGCAAAACGCTGGACAACCTCGGTGGGGCTCGCCGACACGAGCACCAAGTCGTGCCCCGCAGCGCGATGCTCGTCCAGCACGGCGCGCATGGTCGGCGTGATCGTCGTGACCAGGTGATCGAGGAAGCCGTCCGCGAGCGCCTCGACACGTGACGCTGGCTGGCCCTTGACGCCCCGCAGGATGCGATCGCGCACCTTGGCCGAGCTGTCGTCGCTCGCGCCGCGGACCATGAACGACACATTGCGGGCGAGGTCGAGGGCGAGTTCACGTTTGCTGACGAAACCCGCCTTGAAGGCCGCCTTGGCGAGCGGGATATTGACCGAGCCAGGGATCAGGGTGCCGTCCAGGTCGAAGAACGCAGCGACCCGCCGTTGCGGCGTGGCCGGGTGTTCCATGGCGCTCCTCCTCATGACAGGACCAAGGCCCCCCATCGTAGGTCGCGCGCACCCCGGGGCGCAGGGTTGGCTCGCAGCGAGATTAGGCTGGCTCCTCCGGTTGCGCCACCCACGCCGAAAATGCCGGTATGCCGTCCCACGCATGGTCCGTGCCATCGGGTGCGGTCGCGACCGCCACGACGGCATACGGATGACCGAACCGGAGCACGACGGTGCGGATGATCCCTTCTGGGGCCAGGCGCGGCGCCCCGGTCCGAGCTGCGGCGTATGCCGTGACCGCCGCGGCCTCGAATCCCTTGGCGTGGAACCGCGCAACGGCAGTTTGGGCGGCGACGTCGACCGCGGCCGTGTCAAGCAGAGCCCGCAGCATCGTCCCCGCAGCGGTGAACCCGAGGTCGGAGCCGAGCTCGACGAGGTCGTGGCTGCTTGACGCGCTCCACGCGGGGAGAGTCGCGTGGGGAATGCGGGCCTCCCGTCCTGAGGGGTCTTTGACCGGCCCTCTGGACTCGGAGATGAGCCACGAATGCCCTCGCCCCACGGGGAGCGCGTGGAGGTCAGTCGGCCGCGCCCCCTCGAGGGCGATCTCGTGAGCAGCCGCCAACACGTCGGCGGGCGAGTGCGCCGGGTCGGCTGACACGGACACCACGCGGAGCCCGTCAGCCATGGCTTCGTGGACCGCGACCGGGCCGACAGCAGAGTCCGAGATCGTCAGCCGGTGATGCGCGCTGGCGTGGGCCTGCAGAGCGCGGGTGAGGAGGTCAGCGAATGGACCTGGCCCGAGGTGGGCTGCCGGAACCTCGGCCAAGGGGGTCAGCCACACAACCTTGGTGACCAGCGCCGTCGCCAGGGTGAAAAGCGCGGTGACCCGCTCCAGGTCGATGGGGAACTCCTTGACCATCCCGTCGGTGTGGTCGCTGGCCCAGGCGTCGGCCTCCTCTTGGGTGGGCATGGGGGCGTTTTCAATCGGGAGCGCGTCGAGATAGGCGCGCATCCTGGCGGTCTCACATGTCGGTTCCAGCCAGGCGACCGCGGCCGACCGAAGGGCAGGGTGCGGGGACGCGAGCAGTTGGTCCGTCATCGAGGCCGCTGTGTCCAGGTCCGTCCCGAGCGCCACCGCGAGTTGCTCGGCCGCCGCACTCTGCCCGTCGGAATCGTCGGCGCGGGCCAACAGCGCCAAGACCATCCAGGCGCCCAAGGGAGAGGCGACGTGATGTCCCGAGCCGATTGCGGCGTGCAGGCGGGCGGCATACGCCACAAGTGGGTCGGTGATAACGCGACTGGTCATGGCACCCAAGCTAACCCGCGATCGTGGTCCGCTCAGAGAGCGGACGTAGGATCTCGGGCGTGCCTGTTTACCTCGACCATGCGGCGACCACCGCGGTCTACCCCCATGTCGCAGAGGCGATGGCACAGCAACAACGACTCGTGGGGAATCCCTCATCGCTCCACACCGCTGGGCGAGCCGCGCGCCGAGTGATCGAGGAATCCCGTGAGCGACTCGCCGGAGCGCTGGGCGCCCGTCCGTCCGAGGTGATCTTCACCTCGGGTGGCACAGAATCTGACAACCTCTCGATCGCGGGCATCTTCCGCGCGCGCCGCGATGCCGACCCGCGTCGCTCGCGCATCGTCGTCAGCGCGGTCGAACACCACGCCGTGCTCGACTGTGTCGAGGCGCTTGCGGCACGCGACGGAGCCACGGTCACCTGGGTGCCGTGCGAGGCCACGGGCGAGGTGACCGCAAGCGCCGTCCGCGAGGCGATCGAGCTCGACCCCGCGTCGGTCGCGCTGGTCACCGTCATGTGGGCCAACAACGAGGTCGGGGCGGTTAACGACGTGCCTGCCATCGCCGAGGTGACCCAGGCGCACGGCATACCGCTGCATGTCGATGCGGTCCAGGCCGTCGGGCACCTGCCGGTCGACATGAGCACCTGCGGGGCCGATGCAGTGAGCATCAGCGCCCACAAGGTGGGCGGTCCCGTGGGCGCCGGGGCGCTGCTCTTGCGGCGCGATCGCGAGGTCGTCCCGCTCGTCTACGGCGGCGGCCAAGAGCGCCAGGTGCGCAGCGGCACGCTGGACACTGTGGGAGCGCTCGGCATGTCGCTCGCCGTCGAGTATGCCGTGACGCACCTCGCGCGCGAGGCCGATCGCCTTGCGGCACTTCGGGATTCGACGATCGAAGGTGCAATGGCACTGGACCGTGGGATCATCGCTGGTGGCGTCTGGAAGCCCAGCGACGTCACCCACCGGCTTCCCGGCAATGCCCACTTGCTCGTGCCTGGATGTGATGGCGACTCGCTGCTGTATTTGTTGGATGCCGCGGGCGTCGAGGTGTCGACTGGCTCGGCCTGCCAGGCAGGCGTTCCGCAGCCGAGCCATGTGTTGCTCGCCATGGGGCTGGCCGAGCGCGCTGCACGGGGAGCGCTGCGGGTGACCTTTGGTCACACGTCCGTGGCGTCCGACGTCGACGCGTTCTTGGCAGCACTGCCTGCTGCGGTGGATCGCGCTCGGCGCGCGGCCGGGACGACCTGATGCGAGTCGTCGCCGCGATGAGCGGGGGCGTTGACTCGGCGGTCTGCGCCGCCCGCATGCTCGACGCCGGGCATGAGGTCGTCGGTGTCCACCTGGCCCTCGCCCAGAAGGCCAGTGTCCTGCGCGAGAGCGCGCGCGGCTGCTGCACGATCGAAGACGCCGGGGATGCGCGGAGAGTCGCGGACCGGCTCGGGATCCCGTTCTACGTGTGGGATCTCGCGCAACGGTTCCGCCAGGACGTCGTCGAGGACTTCCTCGCCGAATATGCCGCCGGGCGGACGCCCAACCCGTGTCTGCGGTGCAACGAGCGGATCAAGTTCCACGCGCTGCTCGACAAGGCGCTTGCTCTGGGGTTCGACGCCGTCGCCACCGGGCATTACGCCCGGATCGTCGATGGGCCTGATGGGCGCGAGCTGCATCGGGCGGTCGACTCCGCCAAAGACCAGTCCTATGTCCTTGGGGTGCTTGACGCCGAGCAACTCGCGCGGTCGTTCTTCCCGCTCGGAGCCTCGACCAAGGACGAGGTCCGGGCCGAGGCTGCCGCCCGCGGTTTCGCGGTCGCCCGCAAGCCCGACTCGCACGACATTTGCTTCATTCCTGACGGCAACACTCAAGGCTGGTTGCGGGCGCGGTTGCCTCACGAGCCGGGAGTCATTGTCGACGAAGCCGGCCAGGAGGTCGGTCGTCATGAGGGGGCGGTGGGTTTCACCGTTGGTCAGCGGCGCGGCTTGCACTTGTCGCGGCCAGCTCTGGATGGCCAGCCGCGGTACGTGCGGGAGGTGGATCCCGCGCGCAATGTCGTGGTCGTCGCGCCCGCGGAGTTGCTCGGGGTTGATGTCATCGAAGCCGACCACGTGCGCTGGTGTGGTTCACCGCCATCCGGGAGGCTCCGGTTGGGTGCCCAGATCCGCGCGCACGGAGCCGAGTTGCCCGCGACGGTGACGGTATGCCGTGCCGACGACACGGCATACCCGCGCCTTGTCGTGGAGTTGGATGAGCCGCAGCGGGGGGTCGCACCCGGGCAGAGTGTCGTGCTGTACGACGGCACGCGCGTGGTCGGCTCAGGGACCATCGCGTCCAGCCGCCGCCGCATAAGCTCGACAACGTGACGGTAGCCAGCGGGATCGGATCGTGGCCAGGCACAGACATCAGGGAGGCCGCGACGATTGTCCGGGACCTCTTGGCTGCGCTCGACACCCGCGAGGGGGAGAGCGGCGACGGCGGGGTCACGGGCTTGCCCTATCTCCCTGAGCTCCCAGACCGTGGGCCGGGCGGCGACCTGATCGGACGCACCGCCGCGCTGTTGGTCGAGCTGCCCGTGGATCTGCAGCCCATGGGGTGGCGGCTCGTCGATCGTCCCGGACGGGATCTGGCTCGGACAGAAGCCCTCTGGCGCGAGGATCTCGATGTCCTCGCCGAGCTCTATGACGGGTATGACGGTCGGCTCAAGCTCGCGGTCGCGGGTCCGTGGACGTTGGCAGCCAGCCTGTGGCTGCATCGCGGCGAACGTGTTGTCGTCGACGAGGGGGCCGCCCGCGACGTGGCTGAGTCCCTCGCCGAGGGAGTCCGCGAGCTGCTGGCGCGTGTGCGTCGGCTCATCCCCGGTGCCGAACTCGTGGTCCAGTTCGACGAGCCGTCGTTGCCCGCTGTCCTGGCGGGCTCGCTGCCGACCGCATCTGGGTTTGGGCGCCTTCGCCCGGTTGATCCTCAGCTTGCGCTCGGGGTGTTGCGGGGTGTGGTGGCGGCTGCGGGGGAGCGCACCACCGTCGTGCACTGCTGCGCGGCATACCCGCCGTTGCCCTTGCTTCGTGCCGTCGGCGCGAGCGCGCTTTCCTTAGACACCACGCTGTTGACCCCGCGTGGCTGGGAGGGGGTCGCAGTCGCCTTCGAGGACGGCATCGGGCTGTATGCCGGGTGCCTCCCGACAATCGACGGGAACGCGGGAGGGGCGGACGTTGCCGGTGCCATCCTGCGTAGCTGGGACCAGATCGGGATCGATCGTAAAGGCCTGGTGCAGCTTGTTGTCACGCCGACGTGTGGCCTCTCAGGACTCACGCCGTCGGCTGCGGTCTCGAGACAACAGGTGGTGATCGACGTTGCCCAGCGCCTACGAGAGCGTGCCGATTAGGCAGCGGTTGTCGCCTTGAGAGCGGAGTACTTCGAGAACTCCTCGAAGGAGACGTCCCAGTCGGTCCAGCCGTTACCTCGGTCGAGCTTGCGACCGGTCCCGGTGACGACAACCGGGTCCCCGACCTTGGCGAGATCAAACAGCCACTTGGCATTGGCGGTTGTCATGCCGATGCACCCGTGGCTGACATTGGCGCGGCCATGGCTGGCGTCGGCCCACGGCGCGGCATGGACATACTCCCCAGACCATGTCTCTCGCATCGCCCACTTGACGTCGGTGCGGTAGTAGCCAGGGCTCCCGACAGGGACACCAGTCGTCGCGGCGTCCATGATGACCGAGGCGTTCTTCTCGATGATGACCTTGGTGCCGCTGCGGGTCTCCATCCCTGGTCGTCCGCCCGAGATCGGAATGGTCCGGATCACTTGGCCGTCCTTGACAACAGTCATTTGGTGAGCTGCGAGGTCGGCCTTCATGATCAACGAGTAGCCGACGGTGAATCCGCCAGTGACCGACTTCTGTCCGTAGCTTCCGTTGCCGGCATTGACCCCGTTGACATCGAGATTGACGGACACCTTGGTGCCGGGGGCCCAGTACTTCACCGGCCGCCAGTGGGCCTCAGTGTTGCTGTACCAAGCCCACCCACCGGGTTGCGAGGGCTCGCTGGTGACACTCATCCGCCGTTCGAAGGCGGCCCGGTCAGTGACCGAACCACTGAAGCGCACCACGACGGGCATGGCCACGCCCACAGTGGAGCCGTTGGCGATGATGGTGGGGACGATTTCTTGCTTCTTAGACAGCTTCTCAGTGGTGAACGTCGAGGTCACGGTGAGCGGCTTGCCGAAAATGTTCTGACCGGTCATGGCCAGGGTGTAGCTCGTGGCTGGTTCGAGGAGAGACCGGGCGGTCCAGGTGCTGCCATCTGAGGCGAGCTCTCCCTCCACGGTGACTTTGCCCACCTTGGGATCGGTGTAGTCCAGGACGACGTCAGTGACGCTGCCCTTGTCAGCCGACACCTTCACCACCGTGTCAACGGGGACCACCGCACCAGCGGCAACGCTCGGCGTCAGGGAAACATCGGGGGCTTGAGCGGGCGGCTGCGTCTCTGTCGGCACGCCTGAGGAGGGGGATTCTGTTGCTGCTGACCCGCTGGACGCTCCGGACCCGCCGACAGCGGACGTCGGGGACGTGCACCCGGCAAGGGCGACCGCGCAGAACAGCGCAGCGACGGCATACGCGAGCATTGATCGGCACCACACCATTGTTCGGAATGTCCACTTCGCACGGTGTGACCTAGCCATTCGCGCCCCCAAGAAATACTTGAATCAGTCGTCGGAAATCGACCGTTCAATAGTGTCCGTTATTGCTTGCCGTGGGGCAACTTCGGCCGCTTCGTGGTGGCCGTGTCCGTGAACCCCGGTGACGACTCGGACGATGTCGGCGCCGTAGTGCAGGATGGCTGCCGTGCCCCCCACTGATGCTTCCGCCATCCCCGCGTCGGTCCGCCGCCAGTGGGAGGTCCTTGCCGACGCGGTTCGCGAGCACCAGTTCGCCTATCACGTCAAGGATGCACCCACCATCAGCGATGGCGCCTACGACGCGCTGACGCGTGACCTCATCGCGCTCGAAGAGGTGTATCCCGGGCTCGCAACGCCTGATAGCCCCAGCCAGCAGGTCGGAGCGCCGACGTTTGCTACAGGGTTTGAGCCCATTGCTCATCTGCAACGAATGATGAGTCTTGACAACGCTTTTTCACCGGAAGAACTGCGGGCATGGGCGGCGCGGGTCGAACGTGAGATCGGGCGAGCCGGGGTCACGTTTCACTTCTTGGTGGAACTGAAAGTTGATGGGCTCGCAATCAACTTGCGCTATGAAAGTGGTCGGCTCACCCATGCCGTCACTCGTGGCGATGGCCGCACCGGCGAAGACGTCACCCTCAATGTGCGCACGATCTCGGGTGTACCTCACGTGCTGCAGGGCGCTGACGTGCCTGCGCTTGTCGAGGTACGAGGCGAGGTGTACTTCCCGGTGGCCGCGTTTGCCACTCTCAACGAGTCTCTCGTGGCTGCGGGGAAGGCCCCGTTTGCCAACCCGCGTAACGCAGCCGCGGGATCGCTCCGGCAGAAGGACCCGCGGGTCACCGCGGGGCGCCCTCTGCGGCTCATCGTCCACGGCATTGGGGCACGGCAAGGTTTGGAGGTCTCTCGGCTCAGCGACGCGTATGCCGTGCTCGCGGGCTGGGGTCTACCAGTGGCGCCGCAGGTCCGGGTAGTCGACTCGTTGGCGGCGGTGGAGGATTTCATCGGGTATTTCGGTGAGCATCGGCACTCGGTGGAGCACGAGATCGACGGTGTCGTCATCAAGGTTGACGAGACGGCGGCCCAGCGGGCGCTGGGGGAGACGTCCAGGGCGCCGCGGTGGGCGCTGGCCTACAAGTACCCACCGGAAGAGGTGACGACGAAGCTCCTGCGGATCGAGGTCAACGTCGGGCGCACGGGTCGCGTGACGCCCTACGGCGTGATGACACCGGTGCTGGTGAGCGGGTCGACGGTGGAGAACGCGACGTTGCATAACGCTGGTGAGGTGGCCCGCAAGGGTTTGCTCGTCGGCGACACGGTGGTGTTGCGCAAGGCCGGCGATGTGATCCCTGAAATTGTCGGACCGGTCGTGGCGCTGCGGGATGGGAGCGAGCGAGAGTGGATCATGCCGACGCATTGCCCTGCGTGCGGCAGCGAGCTGGCGCCGGCGAAGGAGGGTGACAAGGACATCCGGTGTCCCAACTCACGCTCGTGTCCGTCGCAGTTGCGCGAGCGAATCTTTGGGTTGGCGTCGCGGGGTGCGTTTGATATCGAGGCGCTGGGCTGGGAGGGCGCCATCGCCCTCCTCGAGTCTGGAGTCATTGATAGTGAGGGCGGGTTGTTTGAGCTGGACAAGTCGGCGCTAATTCAGGTGTCGCTCTTCACTCGTCTCCCTAAGAAGGGTGATGACCCGGCTGAGGTCGTGGGTGGGCGGGTCCTGTCGGAGACCGGCAAGAAACTCTTGGCTGAGCTTGAGAAGGCAAAGTCGCAGCCTCTTTGGCGGGTGCTTGTCGCTCTGTCGATTCGGCATGTCGGGCCGACGGCAGCGCGGGCGCTGGCAACCCACTTTGGAGCGTTGCGCGGCATACGGGATGCGTCTGTTGAGGAACTGTCCCGGGTCGACGGCGTCGGGCCCGTCATCGCGGCGTCGGTGCGGGAGTGGTTCGACTCCGAGACCGACGACTGGCACGGGGAGATTGTGCGTCGCTGGGAGGCCGCGGGCGTGCGCATGGTCGATGACCGCGACGAGTCAATGCCGCGGACGCTCGAAGGCAAAACCGTCGTCGTCACCGGCTCGATGGAGGGCTTCACGCGCGACGGTGCCAAAGAAGCGATCATCGCCCGGGGTGGCAAGGCAAGCGGGTCGGTCTCCAAAAACACCGACTGGGTCGTTGTGGGACCCGGTGCAGGGAGCAAGGAGACCAAAGCCCGCGAGCTGGGCTTGCCCATCCTGGATGAGGCCGGGTTTGTGCGTTTGCTCAGGACCGGCTCACCCGACCAGGAGTGAGCAAGCCGAAGGTCCCCGACAAGGGGATCCGGCGATCTCCACTCAGCTGTCCTCGAAGCCCGACTGGTCGAACTTGAGGGTGGCGGCATTCTCGGAGACGGTGCGGACTTTGGCCTCAGTGAACCCTTTCGAGTCAGTCGCCTCGATCTCCAGCCGCACCACGAGGTGTGTGCCCTCTTGGAACTGGAAGTGCGTGATCACCTCGTCGGCGATGCTCTTGAAATCTCGGGCGAGACTGTCTGACGAGAGCGTCTTGACCCCGTAGAACCTCGTCTTAGCTGCGCGCACCGGCACCTCTGCACCAGCCTCAACACCGACGGTATGCCGTGTGCTCACCCCTGCGCTGGCCGCGACAGCCGCTTGACCTGCTAGCGCGAGAGCCTGGGCGCTATCGCGGGAACGCTGTGCCTCGGCAACGTCCGGGCGCACGAGAAGGAGAGAGTCTGTCGCGGCCGGGGGGCTGCCCGCGTCACCGATCGCCCACAGGCCGACATACCGATCGCCGGCTTCGTCATATCCCGATGCCAAGGCATAGGCGTCGGTCTGCCAGGGCATGTCGGACACACCCGACGCCAGCACGCTGCGATCCCTGAGGCGGGGCATATAGGGGTACTGGCTGTAGATGCTCCACAGCGTGCCGAGGGAGACGTGGCCGCGCTCCCAGATCCGGTCGACGTTGCGCAAGGCGAGCCGGATCGTCGCGGCCGCCTGACGGGTGGACAAATCACCGTCGTTGCCAAGTCGTCGGGACACCCGTTCGGCAAGTGATTCAGCTTGGCCTTCGACTTTGGTCTCGCGGATGACAAAGGGCGCCCCGGGATCGGGCTGACTCGGGACAAGCGCCCACGTGAAGGTCTGTAGCAGGCGTGATTGGACCGTCTCGTCAGCCTGCGACCGGCGACTGACCGCCTGGTTACGTTGGGTCTGGGTCAGGTCGAGGTCCGCCTCATGTGTCAGGACATGGCTCCAGCCCAGGAAGTCCCGCGTGGCAGCCTCCAACTCGCCGAGTCGGGCCGCGTCGGCAGCGAGGAAGACCACGGCATTGCGGTGAGTGCGATGTGAGGTGCCGCGGTGTTCGGTCGCTTGGCGAGCAAACGTCTTGGCCTCCGAGTCCTCGCCTCGCTTGTGAGCGACCTTGGGATGGAGGAGGACCAGGCGCGTTTCGTCCAGATCAGGGATGTCGGAGTTGCTCTCTGGACACACATGCACCCCAGCGAAGTCACCGGGTGCGCCTCCTGCAGGCGCTTGACGATTTCAGCGCGGACATCTTCGATGTGCAGCCGCTCAGCCTGGTCCTTGGCGGTCCGCGTAATGTTGGCCTGCAGGTCGTACCAATATTTGCCGGCACCGGCGTAGAAGTACGTCGCTCGGTCGCCGAGTGCGTTGAGCGCAGCGTGGAAGTCGCCTGGACGGTCCCCGGAGACGGCCGTCCCGAGGAAGACCCGCTGGGTTTCGATCCCCTTGTGCGCGGACCCAATCGTCGGGACGGCGCCAAAGAAGACCGTCCGCGCCAATCGCTTGGTCAGTGATCGGGTGCCGAACTGGGTCCGCTCGACGTCCAGTCGTGCCGGCGTCGAGCCCGCCCCGTCGACATCGGTGTCGATGACTGACTTCCAGTTGTCGTTGAGGTATTGCGCGAGCTCACGATTCACGGCGGACACAGCGATGGGCAGTGAGCCGGGCATGATCAGTGGGCTGGCGTCCTCGCCGACCCACAGTGCATGGATGACGGCATTCATCAGACGCAGGACGCCGCGGGTGCGCTGGAAGCGTTCCAGTGTGCTCCAGCCCTCGTAGAGCCGGTCGAAGAGTTCGGGGTGGATCGGGTAGGTCGCTTTGATTCGTTCCTCGTATGCCGAGTTGCGGGACTCCCGCGGGAAGTCGGCGTCGTGCTTGCGATACATCTCGACAAACGCTCGTGCCGTGGCTCCGATGGAGGCGAGCGAGGCTGCATCGGGGGTGACAAAAAGTCGTTGGCGGACAATGTGATAGGCCTCGGTCGAGGAGGCGTGGCGCCAGGGTTGGGCAACGCGACGGACGACGTTTTGCAGTCTCGCGAGGGCTTCGAAGCCGTGTGACCCGCCGACTTCCTCGGCGATGCCAGCCGCCTCGCCGGATCCGTCGTTGCTTTCGGATGCGGGGATTGAGATCGCGAGGATGACCCCGGTCGTCCCCTTGACTGCCTCGGTCAACGAGTGGGCGAAGGTGAACTGGTCGTCAAACGTCCCACCGGTAATCCGAGAGTTTGGACCCGCATCGACGGCATGCAGAGTCCGCGCGTAGGACACCCATTCGTCGATCAGGATGACCGCGGGGGAGTATGCCGCGAGGAGGTCGTGGAGCGCGGCCCCCGGCGGGGTCGAGGTTGCATCCGCCTCCGACACCATCGCGTATGCCGCCCGCCCACCGAGCTGCCAGGCGAGTTCGCCCCAGATCGTGCGGACGTGGGTGCCGTCGGGCTTGGTTTCTCCTGTGGCGGCGAAGTGATTGCCGACAATGGCAACTCGTCGGATCTCGGTGCCATCAAGGGCGGCGAAGTGATTCTCCGCCAACAGTTCTTGCACCGACTGCGGATAGGCATCCAGAGGCGTGCGCCCAGCCAGGTGCCATAGCGAGAGCATTGAGTGGGTTTTGCCGCCGCCGAAGTTCGTCTGCAGGTTGATGACCGGAGCGGCGTTGTCATCGCCGGCGAGGCGCCGGACCGCCCCGCCAATGAGTTCGCGCAGACCCTCGGTTAGGTAGGTGCGGCGGAAGAACTGCACCGGGTCGGCGTAGTCGTCTCCGCCCTCGCCTCGGCTGACCTTGAATAGGTCAGCGGCGAACTCCGATGCCTGGAAGTTGCCGGTGGCTACATCGGGGTGAGGCTGCAGCACCTCCCGCCATGGTCGCAGGCCAGTGGACTCCGGGTTGTCGGCCGCGGCCGCTTTGAGCACCCGCGAATCGTCGCGAGCAGCCGTGACACGCCGCAGGTTGAGCCGCACCTTCGCGACTTCGTCGGCAGCTGGAGCGGCATGGACCGCCAGCAGCAACCGCTCGGCGGTGTCCAACGCTCGGTAGGCGTCATCGTCGGAGAAGGGTTTGTGGTGGGCCCACGCATCGCGCACGTCGCGTAGCTCGCTCGCATAGGACTCCTGCACGCGGCTCAGTCGTGCATTGAAGGGATACCACCCGGGCTTGAGTGCCCCGGTGATGTTCTCAGTCAGAATGCGCAGTTGCACCTGCGGGTCAGTGGCTTCGTAGGTCTTGCCCTCGATCCCCTTCAGGGCGTCACGTGCCGCGACAAGGGACGTCCAGGTCTGCCCGGGCGCCAGATCACTCGCCACAGTCTCGGCGATGAAGGGTTCCAGTTCGCGCAAGGATTTCGAGCATCTTGCCCACTCGATCCCGGTTGCTCAGCGCCATGTCAGTTCAGCTCCCACACATCGAAAAGGCGTCCTGTGAGCTCGTCCCGCCGCTGTGCCGCCAGTGCCGGAGTCCACTCGTCGTACCCCAGGACTTGGGTCGTCAAAGCGAAGACGGCAGAACCGCGAGAGCCTCTGAAGTACGTGTTCTTCTTGTACTCGAACTCGCGG
Source organism: Actinomycetales bacterium (assembly GCA_016715285.1). Taxonomy (GTDB): domain Bacteria; phylum Actinomycetota; class Actinomycetes; order Actinomycetales; family Dermatophilaceae; genus Phosphoribacter; species Phosphoribacter thorii. The sequence continues at coordinate 29,854 of JADKAO010000007.1, forward strand.
ACCATGTCAGGCCTCCTCGAAGTCGAAGGTGCTCTGGGTCTGGCGCGGGCCGGTGGTGTCGCGGGCTGCGCGGGAGGCGTCGATGATGTCCGGCCAGCTGGTCACGAGCGTGTTGAAGGCGAGGGCGTCTTTGGTCGCCCCACGCTTCTCAGCGATGTGGAACAGCTGGAACGCGAGTTCTTTGACGAGGTCGGCCTCGACTGCGCCGTCGGGTCGGCTCATCGCTGCATCCAGGAAGGTGCCTGCGGCGGAGATACCGTCGCGCTCAAGCAGCCGCGACAGATGGTGGAGCGCTTCCCACGCGCTCGTGTGGTCATCGAGCAGGACGTCGTATGCCGGGTCGAGGTCGCTCGGGCGCAGCAGGGTCACCTTGCCCGCCCGGGAGGTGAGGATGCCGTCTCGCGCCATCGTGTCGACGCTCGTGTTGCGTGCTCGCGCCAGATTGTCAGCGTCGCCAAAATCCCCTGTGCCATAACCGTATTGGCGATACCACGCGAGTGCCCACCGGGTGGTCTGGTCGAAGTCGCCCTCTTGCTCACTCAAAACCTCGTCGAGGATCGCGTTGATCCGCGCGAGCGCCGAGCGCACGGTCATCGGACTGCCGTCGGGCTCGACCACGGAGGTGTATCGCGAGAACACCGCCATGCCCGGACCAATGGCCGCTTGTGGGAGGTCGACGGGAGCGATGGCGCCCTGTTGGAGTTTGCGCAATGCGTCGGGGAGTTCTGCCTGGAGCGCAGCGATGAAGCCGCGGCGATCGGTGGTGGGGGCGTCGTCGGGTCGGGGGCGAAGCGCGAGCACGATTGATGAGGCGAGTGCGTTGGTGCCGCTCTTTCTATCAGTCGGGTGCCCCCCTCTGTTCGGACTGGCCAGGTCGCCGTGATCGCCCAACATGAGCGGATCATGCCTTCAAGCAGCGTCTCCCACCCCGAAGATGCAGTACCAAAGTCGCCACTGCTCTCCGACTGTTTGAATGCGTAGTACACGGTTATCGGGTAGTCACCTCGTGCGTCATTGCGAGCTCGGGCGAAGACCTCCCGGAAGCCATCTCGAAGAACTCCTTCGCGCCTTCCTTACCGTCGTGGCGGTAGGGGTTGGCGACCAACTCCTCGGCTTTCGGCACAAGCAACGTGGCTAGTAAAGACGGATGGGTCTGGCTCAACGTTCGTCGCAGCCACACGTAGAAGTAGTCGGATAGGTCCGAATAGCCGATGTTGTCGTAGTAGGGGGGGTCGGTGCTCAAGAGTAGGTGTCCAAAGCCGCGTCCCTGTGCGCTCTGCTGCGACACGACCGCCGCGGGACGAGCGGGCATCGATGCCAGAGCCTTGGATGCGCCATCAACCACCCCGCGCCAGTCTCCGCCAGCGCCCGCAAAAGGCATCGCCTCGCAGTAGTCCCACACCATGGCAATTGCCTGTCGTCCGAACGCTGGAGCGGTCTTGTCAGCATCGGCTCTCCAACGGGCGAGAGACGTGTGGAAAACAGACATCTTGCTCGCACAAAGGCCGAGGTAGGTGGCGACGGCGTCGGCGTACGCCGAAGCTCCGTCGCCACCTCCCTCGAGCCGGTCGCCTTCGGGCAGACCTGCGGTCAGCGCGTCGGCCAGGACACGCTCTCGCGCCTCGGCAACCAGGTCGCTGAACGTCGTCAACGCGACCAACTGCCTCGCAGTGAACAAGTCCGAGAACTTCGTTAGACCGTACTGGGGCGTCCAAAGGTTCCGGGGATCGAAACCGAGCTCCTGCAGGGGGACGTCAGCCGGCCTTGCTACTCCGGCGGCAGCCTCGTGTCTGGGGTCCGGCGAACAGTAGATGCGTTGCCGGTTTCCCTCGGCCACGATTCCCATCAGTGCTGCGCCCATACGACCGGACGCTCCTTCGTGTTTGATGTGGTCCTTGGCCACCGCGACTCCGCAGGCAAGGCACATCGCCCCTTGGCGGCCAGACATCGTCCCTTCCATGGTCGGCCCTGCAGGATCGTGGCCGATCTCGAAGGTGACCCGCTGGCCACTCGGGCGGGTGAGATCAGCGACCACGCGCGGGACGACGTAGGCCTCCTTGCCCTTCTTCTTACCGAGCCACCACGACCGCACCAACGGCATCTCAATGCCGCAGGCGGGGTTGGGGCAGGTCACCGTGCGCGCCCAGATCCATGCAATGACGGTGGCTTCGCCACCACCATGCGAGGCCGGCAGGGTGGCCTTCGGATAGAGGTGCCCGATCCTGTTCGCGGCCTCGTCGCGCATCCATTCCCCGTACGCCCGCACGTCCGCAGCGAGACCTTGCGCACCGGCATACGAGACGAGGTGTGAACTCAGCGACGGGTGGACCGGCGGGCGGTCGCGGAAGCGGGGCGGGATCTCGATGAGCGCCTTATTGATGAGCACCGCGACCGGGTTGAGATCAGAAGCATGGGCTTCTAGACCCAAACGCTGGGCTTCGAGCGGGATCGTGCCGCCACCGGCAAAGGGGTCGAGGATGGGCGGCGGGTTGCCTCCAGTCGAAGCCATAATCTCCGCGCGCGCCTCGCGCAGCAGGGACTCGTCACGGACGTTTTCCCAGACCACAAGGCGCTCAATGATGCCGTGGAGGCGATCACGTTCGACCCGTTGAGCCTCTTCGGTGGGGAACCGCTCCGGATCGCTCGACGGGTCATCGACAAGCTGCGCGAAAAGCACCGCGCGAGCGGCAGCCAGCGGGCGACGTGCCCACCACAAGTGCAGCGTCGACGGGTGCCCGTGCCGGATCGACTTCTCGCGGGCGCTCTCCCGGTTGATGACCTCCAACGGAAGGGCGACCTCGATCAGCTTGCGCTTCGTCACTACTGCCTCGACCTCTGAGCCCCCACCAGGACTCGACCAGGCGACACCTCGCAGCGCCGCAATCTGTCTATCTAAACCTAGAGCCCGCGATCCGGGCATGTGCTGATCAGAAGGGCAGGCCTCCCTTAGCCCAGTTCTTGGCCCAATCGCCACGGATGCCGGTTGCGTCGAAGCTGCCGAGCTCGGTCGACGCAAACGGATTGTCGAGGTAGCGCACCTCGTCGTGCTCACGACCCCTGGGGTCGACCGACACGAGGACCAACCGATAGCGCGGGGCAGCATTCTGGCCCGTGATCACCTCGTTGTGGGTCACGAAGAAGTCCTCCGCCCCGGTGAGGCGCGCCTTGACCTCGATCCGGTAGGTGTCGCCATTGGGCGCGGTCGAGAGGATGTCGAAGCCCTTGTTGTTGGACGGCTGCTCTACCGGCCTCCGCCCCAGCTTGGCTTCACAGGCCATCGCGAGGTCGACGCCGCGGCGCTCGACCGCTTTGGTCTCGCGTGCGTGCATGGGCAACTCGGCAGCGAGATCGCCTTCGACCATGGCGAGCGGCAACACGAGCGCCGCCGTGAGGATCTCGGGGGGCTTGGACGCCATCCGGGCCTGCTGATCCAGCAGCCGCAGACGAGTCGTGAGGCGCGCCGCAAGCTCCTCTGATTTGCGTTCCAGGCTCTCTGGGGTCTCACGTGGTTTGCGTCCAGAACGCTCTTCCTCGCGAGCCACGGTCGATGCGTTGAGGAGCCGATCGCGCTCCTGCTGCAACCGCTGGGTGACAAGTCGACGCGTCTTGGCCAGCTCCGCGGAGCGCCGAGGAGCCACCTCGGCAAGATATTCGGGTAGGCGCTGGCTGATGATCCACGACCGTGCTTTGGCCTCCGCGTCGACCAGCCACGGAAGAGATCGGGCGGCTGCTGTCGCCGGAGTCTCGGGTGCGCTGACGCAGTCGAGATAGGGGGCCGGCCCGGCGGGGGTGATCGCGCCTTCCTGGTTGACGTAGGCGTATCCGAAACGGCGCGCGACGCTGCTGCCGGTCGCATCAGCGATCTCTTCGGTGACGCCGACGAGGAGTTGGGGTTCATCGACCTGGGCTGACACGAGCACCGTGCCCCGATTGAGTACGCCCTTGAAATGTTCGATCGCTCGCTCCATGACCGCGTCGTGCAGCGGGTGGCCCGGGGCAAGGAGGTCTGCACGCCGCTCGTCGCCATCACCCACGCGCGCCAGGTCGAACGTGACCCGGTCATAGCGGGTCGCAATCGGGGCGCGCGAGCGCTCACGGATGCGTGCCGGGACCTGAGCGATCTCGTAGCGGCCCTGCTCTCGCCTGGCGATCCGCCCACCCAACCGCGTGAAGGCTTCCTTGAAAGCCAGCTCGATGTAGTGCGGTTGAAGCCGTCGCGCGCGAGCGTCATCCATGGCGGCTTTGAGAGCCGCCAACTCGGCCTCGCCGAGCGTGTCAGATGCCAAGGCCCGCTCATCGAGGAGGTCTTTGAGGCAGTCGCCGACGGAGGCATCAATGACCTCGTGCATGCGCTCGCGGACCTCGGGCTGCCCGGCATACTGGATCGCTTCCATGAGCAAGGTGCGCAAGGAGACGTCCTTGAAAGCCTCCCCAAGCACGTCAAAAACCTTGCCGCCGTAGGCGATCCGTTGCTGCTCAATCTTGTCTAGGAGCCGAGTGAAGACCTCGCCTTCACGGGTGTTTTCGGCGACGAGGTTCCACAACCGGCATACCTCGGTCTGGCCGATGCGGTGCACTCGCCCGAAGCGCTGCTCAATGCGGTTGGGATTCCACGGGAGGTCGTAGTTGACCATGAGGTGCGCGGCCTGGAGGTTGAGACCCTCGCCCGCCGCGTCGGTCGCAAGCAGGATCTGGCAGTCGCGGTTTTTGGTGAACTCCTCGGTGATTTGGCGTCGCTCCGAACGTCGCACGCCGCCATGGATCGCACGGACTGCGCCCGGGCGGCCGACCAGCGATGCGATGCGGTCGGCGAGGTAATTGAGGGTGTCGCGATGCTCGGTGAAGATGATGAGCTTGCGGGGCCACCCGTTGTCGTCGGTGGTGAGCGCGTGGTCCTGGAGGATCTTGGAGAGTTCGCTCCACTTGCGATCGGTGCCGAGATCGCGAACGAGCCGGGCGGCTCGAGTGAGATCAGCCAGCTCGATGAGCTCGGCGTCGAGTTCGGCGACGGTGCGGGCTGCGGTGGCTGAGTCGAGCAACTCCTCCTCAAGCTCCTCGATCTCTTCGGCATTGAACTCGTCGCGGTCCAGGTCACTGAGGTCGTCCAGGATGTCGCTCGTGGCGACCGTGGTGTCTTTGAAGGTGCCGTTTAGGAGGTCCGCTTTACGGCGGGTGAGCCGTGCGGTGCGTCGCTCAAGGCTCCGGTAGATCGCCTCCGGGCTGGATGCGAGCCGACGCTGGAGCACGGTGAGCGCGAAACCGATGGTGTTTTTGCGTTTGCCGCCGACGCGGTCGGCCCTGTTCATGCCCTCGCGGACGTATGCCGTCACCTGATCGTAGAGCTCATATTCGCGGTCGGTGAGTTGATAGGGGACGGTCTCTGCGATGCGCTCGGGGAAGAGCTTCTTGCCATCGAAGGTGAGCAGGTCCTCCTTGATCATCCGGCGCATGATCCCGGTGGTGTCCGCCGACTTGGTCTGTTTGCCCGCGAATCGGTCGCGGTCGAGCAAGGTGAGGAAGAGCTGGAAATCCTCCTCCTTGCCCGAGTGCGGAGTCGCTGTCATCAGGAGTAGGTGGCGCGTGAGCTCACCGAGGAGCTCACCGAGCTGGAAACGTTTGGTCTTTTCGAGCTTGCCGCCGAAGTAATGGGCACCCATGCGGTGGGCCTCATCAACGATGACCAGATCCCATTTGCTCTCGGCGAGTTGGCTTTGAAGTTGCTCGTTGCGTGACAGCTGGTCCATGCGCGCGATGAGCAACGGCATCTTGGTGAAGACGTTGATATTGACGTTGGCATCAATCATTGAGTTGGTGAGGATCTGGAAGTCGAGGCCGAACTTGAAATAGAGCTCGTCTTGCCACTGTTCGACAAGACCGCCTGGCGCAACGATCAGACAACTCCGGACGTCTTCGCGCAGGAGGAGTTCTTTGATGAACAGACCCGCCATGATCGTCTTGCCAGCACCGGGGTCGTCAGCGAGCAGGAACCTCAACGGCGTGCGGGCAAAGAGTTCGCCGTAGACCGCACGAATCTGGTGTGGCAGCGGCTGAACGTCGCTGGTCGCGACGGCGAGCATTGGAGTCGAAGAGGCCCGCCAGCATGATGCGCTGGGCCTCGGCGACAATCTTGAAGTCGCTTGCATCGCCGTCGAAGCTGCGGCTGCCCAACTCCGTCGGGGCTAGCCCGACGGCGCTCTCTTGGAACACGATTTGTTGGTCAAGCTGGCCGCTGGCGGTCTTGTAGGTCAGCTCGACAGCGTCTGAGCCGTGGGGCACCGCGCCGAGGATCAACACCGCTTCGCCGGGGACGAGCCCCGTGATGCGCAGACCCTGCGTGAGTTCCGATAACTGCACCCTGACCTCCTGGACGTTGACGCTGAGGCTAACCGACGGGTCCGACAGGGGGAGCGGAGTGTGGGCCTGCTCGCGGGGTCGCCCGTTTGTCGGAGTTCGCCGCTATTGTCCGAAACGGTAAATCGGCGACTTCGGAAGGCGTCATGGGCTGGAATACCGCACCACAGCCGGCGACGACGGTGGACGTCCTGGAGCATTGGGCAGCGCGCGCGCAAGCTCTTCTATCGCGCTTGAGGGAGATCGACCAGGCTGAAGTGGCGGCGGTCAAAGTGTTGAAGCGGCGTATCTTGGCGATTCCTGACGCCGCTCCGGGCTGGATGGTGTTGCCGCTCCGCACTGGCGACGAGCACGTTTTAGAGGGCATCGCATTACGCGGTCAGTTGCCACCATTAAACCCGGCAGAGCTGAGAGCGATCTCAGAACTAGCAAGTGAAGTGCCTAACGCCCTCCAGTACATCAAAATGGTATACGGCAGGAATTCTGTGTTTGCAGGACACCCCCAGCAACAGCGCGCCGCGGTCCTGTTGGGTTATCTCGATAAGTGGCGTGAGTACGGTCATTTCATCGGCGTCAGCGATTTGATGGCGCGCTTTGAGTCGGTGCTCTGGCATGCGATTGACCGCCCTCTACTCAAGGATGCCCTTTATGGGCCAGCTCGACTCGCGGACCGCTTAGGCATCAGCCAATGCCACCCGATGCATCTAGATATCGCGGCTGTGTCCGATCTTGGGCAGGCAAGCTGGATCATCCGGAATACGCTCCAGATCCCCGCGGAAACTCACGAAGAAGGAGTTCTTTTAGCTGGCGAACGCGTTAAAGACGAGAGCGTCCGCTCAGTCATGGCGCAACTCCCGCTGGTCCGTTTACGGGATGCCACGCGGGAGCGATTGATCGTCCGCCCACTCGAGGATGCCGGCATTAACACCGTCCAGGCACTTCTTGACGCAGGCTCTGCGATCGCTCGACTTCCGGGGATCGGTCCGGTAATGGCACGCAGAATGCTTGGCGCGGCCCACGCCCTCCGCCAGACGCTGAGCGAAGAGTCTCCGGTGCGGATCGACATCGGGGCACCCCGGTCAAACACGACGACCGAGTTGCTGCGGGCGCTTTGGCGCTGGGACGTAGCGCGTCGCGCACGGATCACCACCGACGACATCACTGCAATGGAGCGCTTCGCGGCTCTCGTGCCGACGCTCCGCGAACCCACGGTCAAACACCTCATTGTGTGGGGAGCGGGGTCCAAAGCGTCTGATTTCATGCGAGATCCGGTCACTGGTCGACCGTGCTGGCGCTCTCTCTATAAGCCAGCGCGCGGCCGAAGAGGGTGACCCGTGGGAGGACTTTCTGGCGCGCCCGGCCGATTACTTCGCCCTCCTAGAGGAGGTGGGACTCGCGAAGGCCGACGAGGGGAAGGCGCACGGAGACCTACCGGCGGAGATTGTCGAGGCTGTTCGCGCACAGGAACTCGACACGTCACATCTGCGGGTTGGCTTGCGCGGCTATCAGGGGTTTGGCGCCAGATTCGCGCTGGTGCAACGCAAGGCGATCATCGGCGACGAGATGGGCCTGGGCAAGACTGTCGAGGCGCTGGCCATGCTCGCTCACCTTCGCGCTAAAGGATCCCACCACGCCCTTGTCGTGTGCCCCGCGTCGGTCGTCACGAACTGGGTGCGTGAAGTGCGGTCGAAATCAGAGCTCCTGGCGTTCCGGCTCCATGGGCAAGGGCGCGAAATCAGGACGCACCTGGCTGCGCTCTGGGGGCGTGGGCGTCACGACGTTCGACTCACTCGGATGGTTTGAGACCTACCTCGATCAGCTCTCAGACCTAGGAGCACTCGTGGTTGATGAGGCTCACTACATCAAGAACCCGGATGCACAACGGACAATGCGGACCATCGAGCTCATTCGCCGGACCGATCGGGCGATCCTGCTCACCGGGACACCGATGGAGAACCGGCTGGATGAGTTCGTGCGGCTCGTGAGCTATCTGCGGCCCGATCTAGTGGTCGAAGCGCAAGAAGTGTCGGCCGTGCGATTCCGGCGTCAGGTGGCACCGGCATACCTGCGTCGTAACCAAGAAGACGTGCTGACGGAGCTGCCCGAGTTGGTCGAGACCGACGACTGGCTGACAATGAGCGCCTCGGACATGCGGGCTTACCGCGCCGCGGTGAGCGAAGGCAACTTCGCCAAGATGCGATACGCGGCGATGGTGTCTGGTGCGAAGTCAGCCAAGGTTGAACGGCTGCTCAGAAGTCGTCGAAGAGGCCGAGGAAAACGGTCGCCCGCGTTGTTGTGTTCTCGCACTTCCGCACGGTCCTCGAAGAGTTAGCTGACCACATCCCCGGGCAGGTATTTGGGCCGCTGACCGGGTCCACCCCCGCGCCAAAGCGACAATCGCTCGTTGATAGCTTCTCTGCTGCTCGGCACGGGGCCGTCCTGCTGTCGCAGATCGTCGCTGGGGGCGTCGGGCTCAACATTCAAGCTGCCTCGGTTGTGGTGATCTGCGAGCCGCAACTCAAACCCACCACGGAATGGCAAGCCATCGCCCGAGCCCATCGGATGGGCCAACTTCACTCCGTGCAGGTACATCGACTTCTCTCAGAAGACAGCGTCGACCAGCGCGTCGTCGAGATCCTGGCGCACAAGAAGGAGCTGTTTGACGAGTTCGCTCGGGTGAGCGACACAGCCCACGCTGCCCCCGAGGCATTCGATGTCACCGAGAGTGAGTTGGCTCGCCAGATCATGGCCGAGGAACGCCGCCGGCTGCTGGGCGGACTGACCACCCTGCCAGCCGAAGAACAGGACGCATAGAGCTAGAGCCTTGCCGCGGCACTGCTCACCGACAGAACTGCTGGCATTGGTCTTGAGGGCACCCGCCTTTGGCCCAAATCCCGGGACCATTGCTAGCGGTTCTGTTGAGAGGATGGCTTGCCAGAGACGTCGATGCCAAGCTGAGCTCATGTGGCCCCCCGACCGCGAGCTGCGATTGCGCAACGCCGCGATGGCGTGGTTGGCCGCACGTACTCACGACGGAACGCTCGCTCTCAGCTCGCAGGAGATCCGAGAGTTCACGTTTGAGGGCGAGAAGTTCGCCCTCATGGACCCGCAGCGCGGCATACGGAAGCCCGCAGGGTTCAGCGCGGCACTGTCCATCCGGACCGTGTGGCGCCCCAGCGACGCTGAGCGTCCCTACGACGATGCCATCGGTGACGATGGGCTCGTCCGGTATAAGTGGCGCGGGGATGACCCCAGCCACGCTGAGAACCGGGCACTTCGAGCCGCAATGGTCGGCGGGCAGCCGCTCGTATGGTTCTGGGGGACAGGGGTCGCGCAATATCAGGCGATTTTCCCCGTCTACCTCGTGGGCGAGGAGCCGGCCCAACAGCAGTTCGCTGTGGCCGTGGACGGGCTGCAACACCTCCGGCCGACCGACTCCCCAGTTGAGGAAGTGCTCCGCCGGTACTTGCGTGCCGAGACCGTGCGTCGGCTGCATCAACCCGTCTTCCGCAGCATGATCATGCGTGCCTACGAGATGAGTTGCGCCGTGTGTGCCCTGCGGCACAGTGAGTTGCTCGACGCCGCGCACATCGTCGAAGACCGTCACGAGCTTGGAGTCGCCGCGGTGCGAAATGGGTTGGCGCTGTGCAAGATTCACCACGCGGCATACGACTCGCGGATCTTGGGAGTGTCACCCGACCTCGTCGTGCAGATCCGCGCTGACATCCTGGACGAAACCGATGGCCCGCTCCTCGAACACGGGTTGAAACGGCTCCATGGGCTGAAGCTACGCACGGTGCCGCAACGGAAGGTCGAACGGCCTGACCCAGAGCTCTTGGCTCTTCGGTTCGAGCGCTTCCGGGCCAGCTGAGCGACCGAGTGCGGTGGCGCTAGCGCCAGACGTAGCTGACGTACCAGCGCAGCGCGTCGATCGCATAGTCGGCCAGATCGGGGTGCCGCGAGCGGATGCCGTCCGCGGCCGCATCCGCGGCAGCCGAGAGCCCGTGGGACCAATCCACCGGCGCGGCCTCAATCTCTCGCACCAACGCCTGCACCCGCGTCAGTACCTCCGGACCGAACTCAGCGAGGACCTCGTCAGGGTGCAGACGGGGGAAAGGCGAGGTTCCTTTGCCGACGAACTGCCTCACGGCATCGCTGAGCGGCACGTACTCCCACCACAGATGCCGGCGCACCACGTATTCGATGGCCGTGGGCTCGTCGGCAAACCACCGCTCCTCGCGTCGGCCGCGTTCGCTGTAGTAGACCTGCACCCGGTCGCCACAGTCCTCGATGACGACACAGCCTTCGGGGTTGATCGCCTGGTCTGGTCCCGGATAGAAGAGGACACAGAACTCGCGGGACGACCGCGTGACTTCGTGACGCAGTCGATCACGGCTCCACGGGCCGCCAGTGCTCTCGTGGCTCACTGGTCTTGCCACCAGACATAACGCCGGATGACGTGTTCGAGCGCAGCCTCTTCGTCAGCGAAGAACACCTCTTCCTGGGGGCCTCGGTCGATGACGACCACCCTCACCCGACCAGCTTCCTGAACGATGACGACGCAGCCCTCTGGATCGATATCCTGGCGGGGTCCGGGGATGAACAAGAAAGGGGAGTCGCTGCGTCCAACAGCAGCCAACTCAGCGCGCAACCGGTCTCTCGTCCACGGCCCTGCGATCGGCTCGCTGCTCATCTCAACTTAGCCGCAACTCGACGCCCGAAACGTCGCTGATTTCCGAGCGCGGGGCGATGACCTGCCAGACCCCCGGGCTGACTTCGATCACACCCAGGGCGGTCGCCTGGGCGCGATCGGGGTCCGGCAAGAGCAGGCGGACCCGATCGCCGTCGCTGTCCAACACTCGCACGGGCTGCCCGCGCCATTGCGCGGTCAGCTCCAGCTCGAAGACCTCGTCCACCTCACTGCGCGGGACCACGGCCTGCCACACGCCAGGGCGAGCCTCCTGCATCCCCGGGTGCGGCGCGCGCGACAGCAGCTCGAGCCCACCCTCGGCGAACGCCGCAATGAACTCGCCACCGCGCCACCTGGCCCGAGGTCCAAATAAACCGGTGGGCGGCAGATACCCCTGCGCGCCCTCCCACCCGCGCGCCAGTCCCCGGTATGCCGCCTCCCCGAAGGGCTGGCTCCCACCGGGTTCAAGTCGCCAGACCACTGCTCCGATGGGCACACGCGTGAGTTCCAACCACCATACGGGGACGATGTCGTGGGTCACTTTGAGGAAACCCATGGGGAAGCTAGGGCTCACCGGTCCGCGTCGTTGCGTCGGGTTGACAAGACGCATCAGCGGCACTTTGGGGAACACCAAGAGGTATGCCGTGCCGCCCGGCCCGGTGAACTCCGGCAACTCGGTCGCGTTAAAGGCGTCACGCACCTGATCAGGGTCGGTAATCGCCTGCAGCGGCGCGAAGTCAGCCACATGTCCAACCAGCGTCGTCGAACTTTCGGCGCCCACGGCGCTCGCGTGAGACATCGTCATCAACGTTGCGAGGAACGTCGTGGGCTGGGTCATCCGGGCCATCCATTCGCTGTCATCGTGAGTGCACTATCGCGTTCGCGCGTCCACGGTCCGCCCTCGCCGTACAGCTTCATACGTCGACCACCTTCAGATACCCGTGCTTGACGTACCACGCGGGCGTTGGACGCGACGTCGACGGCGTGGACGGCCTGGCTGACGCGGTGGTTCTTTCCGAGGTATGCCGTGATGGCGTCGCCAGGACTTGAGGGGATCGACGTGGTCGAGGACCCAGCCGATGCCCCAGGCGATGAGTGACCCGACGGAGTCGATGGCGGTGGCGATGCCGTCCATGACAGTGGCGACACCGTTGAGGGCGGCGTCGACCCAGTTGCCCTCGCGATGGCTGTGGACAGGCCGACGAGGTCATCGATGAGGCCGGTGCCCGACGTGGCCGTGGCGGTATCGACTGGTCCAGCGACCACGGGATTGGCGCTCATCTACTTAGCCCTGCCGGCTTGCGCAGCAACGACGGACGCCAGCCGCCGTCCCCAGCCGTTTCGCGTGTCACAACACCTCACAAGGGATTGCTTGCAGAGTTTCGTATCTACGATTAGCTGGCGATATACCCGTTGTCGGGCCACTCTCTCAAGTGCCGGTATCGTCGGCAAATTCCCCTCGCGGTCGCTTCAAAGCCGAAGGTCCGCAACCCGGACATCGGTTCGGCTGTCAATAGGGTTTTGTCGAACACCAAGATATCATCCGGTTGCTCCCGGTCCTTCCCGAAGGAATAAGTGACTTCTTCTGCGGTCTCTTGCAGTTTAGCGAAGAAGCTCGAAATTGCCATCATTGCTCCGCTCTTGCGATTATCTCTTGCCAGTTGAACAATGTGTTTGCTTGTTCGTGGGCAGTCCCATATGTCATGGTAGAGTCTGGCTCCCATCAGCCGACTCTCCAAGATTTCGTGTTCGAGAAGAACGATATCTGACTCGACCGGTCGACCAGCCCTGAGGCGGTCCCACGCTTCAGCAATGTTCGCGTCGACATCGAAGCGACTCTGGTACGTGCCACCGGCGTAGTCGGACAGCGGATGCTCATTCGCAAGAAGGTGATCAAAGATATTGTTGATGTCGTCCTTTGTAAAGGCCGTTCCATCAGCCTTCTTCAAGTGCTCCAGACCGCCCAGGATCTCGGTAACACGTCGATCACTGGTGCGGAACTCTTCATATCGTGCCTCCGCCCACTCATCCTCAGCAGCGTAGCCGCGACCTCGCGGACGCGATATCGCTCCCGACTGGTGGTCTCGGGCAACGGGCGGCGCGTCCTCGGCAAGTCCGGTGCGTGCGGCCCCCCGCCGCCGCGACTGAGTTGGCTGAGCGCGCGTTTGAGGTCGGTGAGGCGTTGTCGAGTTTGGTCAGGAGGTTGTCGAGTTTGCCGACAGAGCGCACCAGGCCGGTGACTTTGGCGCTGATCTTTGCTGACAGCGCGGCCGCCTTTTCAGACACCACCGCGATCGCGTAAGGGATCCCGACCCCGGTCGCGGCCCACGCCAGCGCCGAGGCGCATGACCCGATGACTTGAGAAATCGTGTCCCGCACCACGTCGTGGACGACCTGCACCAGCGTCGACACCAACGTCAGTCCGCCGGATACAGCGGACGCGGCGACGCCCACGGCGTGAGTCGCCTTTGCGACCCGATCACCCTTATGCCGGTATGCCGTGACCGCGTCACCCCACATGCCGGACAGGTCGCCGTTGATCCGGTGAGCCAAGAACTGCGACTCCTCTTGCAGCCGAGTCGCGACATTGCTCCAGGTCTGGGCAAAGCCGATAATCGCGCCAGCATTGCCGGTCAGGTCGTTGAGCCAACTCTTGAGCGGATTGATGTGGTCGAGCACCCATCCGATGCCCCACGCGATCAACGACCCGAGCGGGTCGATCGCGGTTGCGATCCCGTCCATGAGGGTTGCGACACCTGGGAGCGCCGCGTCGACCCAGTTGCCTTCGCGGATGGCCGTGCTCAGACCAACAATGTCATCAACCAGCGGACTCGATCGCCACAGGCCACCGTCCACGGGCGCACGAGCGACGGCATACCCGACCAATAGACTGGCAACATGTCAACTCTGTCGCGCGACGATGTCGCTCATCTGGCCTCGTTGGCGCGGATCGCTCTCAGTGATGCCGAGTTGGACCGGATGTGCGGCGAACTTGACGTCATCCTCGACGCGGTGGCGACAGTGCAACAGGCGCCCACGGAGGGTGTCGAACCCATGAGTCACCCCATGCCGTTGACCAACGTGACCCGGCCCGACGAGGTCAAACCTAGCCTCACCGCAGGCGAGGCGCTGTCCGGCGCCCCTGAGGCAGAGTCTGACCGGTTCTCAGTGCCGCGGATCCTCGACGAGGACTGACACCGCAGTCACCCTCACAACCTTCTCGCCAGCTTGCCCGCCCGAACCGAAAGCCGCATCGTGAACCACGACATCACCCGCGCGAGTGCCGCAGAGCTCGCCGATGCCCTCGGCCGCAAGGAAATCAGTGCGGTCGAGGTCACCCAGGCGCATCTGGACCGCATCGCCGCGGTCGATGGGGCGGTGCACTCCTACCTCCACGTTGACGCCCACGGCGCACTTGAAGCGGCCCGCGAAGTCGACGACCGGCGCGCTGCCGGTGACGACGAACTCCATGTCATGGCTGGCGTGCCGATCGCGGTCAAAGACGTCATGACGACCAAGGGGCTGCCCACCACGTGCGGCAGCCGCATCCTTGAGGGCTGGATCCCGCCCTACGACGCCACCCTCGTCACCAAGCTCCGCGCAGCCGGCATGCCGATTCTCGGCAAGACCAACATGGATGAGTTCGCGATGGGCTCTTCCACCGAGCACTCGGCATACGGGCCGAGCCGCAACCCGTGGGACCTTGACCGCATACCGGGCGGCTCCGGCGGCGGATCGTCCTCGGTCATCGCCTCCTTCCAAGCGCCCCTGGCGATCGGCACCGACACCGGCGGCTCGATCCGCCAGCCCGCCGCCGTCACCGGCACGGTCGGCACCAAACCCACCTACGGCGGCGTGTCGCGCTACGGGCTCGTCGCGCTCGCAAGCAGCCTCGACCAGGCCGGACCATGCGCGCGCACCGTGCTGGACACCGCGCTCCTGCATGCGGTCATCGGCGGCTATGACCCCCGCGACTCGACCTCGATCCACGCGCCCGTGCCCCAAGTGGTCCGGGCAGCGCAGCGAGCCGACGTCTCGGGGATGCGGATCGGCGTCGTCAAGCAACTCACAGGCGAGGGCTATCAGGCCGGCGTCCAGCAGCGATTCGACGAGGCGGTTGCGCTCCTGGTCGACGCGGGTGCCCAAGTCGTCGAAGTCGACTGCCCCAACTTCCAGTACGCCCTCGCGGCCTACTACCTCATCCTCCCGAGTGAGGCGTCGTCCAACCTCGCCAAGTTCGACGCGATGCGGTACGGCCTGCGGGTCGGGCCGGACGGCATACCGGACCCGAGCGCCGAGCAAGTGATGGCTGCCAGCCGCGATGCCGGCTTCGGTGACGAGGTGAAGCGCCGCATCATCCTCGGCACCTACGCCCTGTCCTCTGGCTACTACGACGCCTACTACGGCCAAGCGCAAAAGGTTCGCCGCCTCATCGCGCAAGACTTCGACCGCGCCTTTGCGCAAGCCGACGTCCTGGTCTCGCCCACGGCGCCCACCACCGCCTTCCGCGTCGGCGAGAAGCTTGATGACGTCATGGCGATGTATCTCAACGACGTGGCCACCATCCCAGCCAACCTTGCCGGCATACCCGGCATGTCCGTCCCCAGCGGGCTCGCACCCGAAGACGGTCTCCCCACAGGTTTGCAGATCCTCGCACCTGCCATGGCTGACGACCGCCTGTATGCCGTCGGCGCGGCTCTCGAGCGCGCCCTCCACGCCAAGTGGGGCGGCCCACTTCTGGCCAATGCTCCCGAATTGCCTACGGCCGCAACGAAGGAGGCCTGACCATGAGTGACGCACCGGTGAGTTATGCGCCGTCGGGTGGGCCGGACGAGGTGTGCTCCTACGAGGACACGGTCGCGGCATACGACCCGGTGTTGGGGCTCGAAGTCCACGTCGAGCTCGGCACCAAGACCAAGATGTTTTGCGGCTGCCCGACCGAGTTCGGCGCTGACCCCAATACCCAGGTGTGCCCGGTCTGTCTCGGGCTCCCCGGCGCGCTGCCCGTCGTCAACGAGACCGGTGTCGAGTCGGCGATCAAGATCGGCCTCGCGCTCAACTGCGAGATCGCGACCTGGTGCCGCTTTGCGCGCAAGAACTACTTCTATCCGGACATGCCCAAGAACTTCCAGACCAGCCAGTACGACGAGCCGATCGCCTTTAACGGCTGGCTCGATGTGCTCCTGGAGGATGGGTCGACCTATCGCGTCCCGATCGAGCGCGCCCACATGGAAGAAGACACCGGCAAGTCGACGCACGTCGGCGGTGCCACCGGACGCATCCACGGCGCGGATTATTCGCTCGTGGACTACAACCGCGCCGGCATCCCGCTCATCGAGATCGTCACCAAGCCGATGACCGGTGTCGGCGACCGCGCCCCCGAGATTGCCAAGGCCTATGTCGGCGCGCTGCGCGACCTCCTGCGCGCCCTCGGCGTGTCCGACGTCAAGATGGAGCAGGGTTCGCTGCGCTGCGACGCCAACGTCTCCCTGCGTGCCAAGGTCGGCGACGACCCCGGCTCTGAGGCTCAGCAAGAGGTCCCGCTCGGCACGCGGACCGAGACCAAGAACGTCAACTCGCTCCGCTCGGTCGAGCGGGCGGTGCGCTATGAGATGACCCGCCACGCTGCCGTGCTGTCGGCGGGCCAGACGATCGTCCAGGAGACCCGGCACTGGCATGAGGACACCGGGGTCACGACCTCGGGCCGAGTCAAGTCCGATGCCGAGGACTACCGCTACTTCCCCGAGCCCGACCTCGTGCCGATCGCGCCTGATCGCGAATGGGTCGAGCGGTTGCGGGCCTCCCTGCCTGAGCCGCCCGCACAGCGCCGCCGTCGGCTTCAGGAGACGTGGGGTTTCTCCGACCTGGAGATGCGCGACGTGGTCAATGCCGGGGCAGTCGAACTCATCGAAGCCACGGTCGCCGCGGGTGCGACACCTGCGGGCGCCCGCAAGTGGTGGGGTGGTGAGTTGGCCCGTCGGGCCAACGCCGACGGCCGCGACCTCGGCGACATGGGGGTCACGCCAGCGGCGATCGCCCAGCTCGACGGACTTGTCCAGTCCGGTCGCCTCAACGACTCCATGGCCCGGCAAGTACTCGACGGCGTGCTCGCAGGAGAGGGTATGCCGCTCCACGTCGCCGATGCGCGCGGCCTCGCCGTGGTTCAGGACGATGGTGCGCTCACCGAGGCGGTCAACACCGTCTTGGCAGCCAACCCCGACCTCGTCGACAAGATCCGGGCAGGCAAGGTGCAAGCCGCTGGTGCGCTGATTGGCCAGGTCATGAAGGCAACCAAGGGTCAGGCCGACGCTGCCAAGGTCCGCCAACTCATCATGGACACGGTCGCTCCAGAGCAGGGTTAACGCGCTGTCCCGGCCTCGGTCAACCGCGCGACGATGAGCTGATGCGGGTGGGTGTACCCCTGATCCAGGGGCACCACCTCGGTGGGCGCACCAGCATCCTCAAGCCACCGGCATACCGTCGCAGTGGGCACGAAGTGCAGGTCGTGTCCTTCAGTGATGCGCAGGACCTTGACCGCGAGCGTCTCCTGGGCGGCGTTCCACCGAGCCTTCCACGCCGGGGTCGGCGACATCTCCTTGATCAGCAGCACCCCGCCCGGAGCGAGCTGCCGGAGGCACTCCGCGAGCAACTCCTGCTGCGCGTCCGGTGCCAACAAATAGAGCACGTCGAGGAACACGATCGCGTCAAAGGGGCCAGGTGGAACGGTCCCTGAGGCGGTATGCCGTGGCGAGACTCGGGGGGCGAGTGGCGCGAGGGCCTGGTGCGCGAGGGCGATCTTGTCGGCGTCGATGTCGGTGCCGACGAGTTCTCGCTCTGGTGAGGCGAGGGCGGCATACGCGAGGAAGAGGCCGTGGCCACACCCGATCTCAAGGATCCGGCCAGACCGGGGGAGGCGCTGCTCGACCGCGGCGAGCGGTGCGGTCCACCACCTGACTGCGAGATGCGCGCGAGCTTGGGCGCCAGTGTCACGGTAGAGGGCGAACGCCGCGCGGGCGGCAGCAGGGGTCGTGTTGGGGCGTCGCAGCTTCATGCTCGCCTTCCGGGCAGATCAGCAAACGAGGTGCACGTGAATCCGTGCCCCGCAATGTCGGCTGCTGTGCGCGCATCCACGAGTGCCGCCACCTCGTCGTCCCAGTGGTAGTCCCACTCGAACCGCGAGGAGTCAGCATCGGCATACCCAGGGTGGACGTTGATCTCGGCGATCGGTGCGCTGCTGCGGGCGACCGCTTCGAGGGCCCGGCGGAAGGCGTCACGGCCCATGGACCCGGCCTCGTCGAGGCCGGCATACGAGAAGTCAGCCGAGGGCAGCCGGGCTGCTCGGAGCTGCCGACGGAGGCGCGTCGAGAGGGCATTGACCCCCCAGTTCAGGGGACCGCCCCCGTGAGCGCGCGGGAGCCGTACGTAGGGGATGTCGAGCGTCCGGGCGAGGTCGATGACCGCAGAAGCCACAGGCGGCCAGAGGTGCACATGCTGATGGCTGTCAAGGTGAGACAGCTGCAGTCCTTCGGAGGTGGCGCGCTGCGCTTGGGCCGCGAATTCTCGGGCGACGTCGGCGACGTCGACGCGTCCGGCCGCGGCACGGAGGAGGAACTGCCGATACGTGAGGGGAAAAGACCCGCGACGGTCGACCAGCGTCGGCACCTCGCGTGCGGTGAGAACGGGTGGGTCCTCACCGACGAGCGCGAGGTGCAGCCCAACGTCGAGGCTCGGGGTCGCGTGCAACATCGCGACAGCGTCCTGGACCTCACGCGCGACAGTGAGCAGCGAGGTGGAGGTGACCACCCCGTTCAGATGAGCATCGCGGATACCCCGGTTGATCCCACGGGTGAGCCCGAGATCATCCGCATTGACTACCAGGAAGCGTCGCGTCACCAGGGTCGCTCGGAGTGGTCGAGCGGTTGCACTGACTTGAGTTCGCCGCGCAGTTGGCTCATCTCCCGCACGATCCTGCGGATCACGGCTGGGCTGGACAGCGTTGAGATGCCGCGGGTTCGGGGGAAATAGTCCACGCCGATCTGCACGATCCGGAAGCCCAGTCGACTGGCTCGCACGATGAACTCGGCATCCACGAACGAACCCTCGCTGCGGAGCTGGACGTGTTCCAAGACGCGGGAGCGGACGAGTTTGAAGGCGAAGTTGACGTCGCGGACCCGCACCCCGAAGGCAGCTGCGATGAGCCCGTTGTAGACGAAGGAGTAGACCGCTCTCCGTGGCCCCTCACCGGTGCGATCGAGGCGGTATGCCGCGATGATGTCGGCTTCGTAGGTGGCCATGATGCGCAGGGCACGCTTGATCTCCGCCAAATCGAACGGCAGGTCGGCATCGGTGTAGAGCACGATGTCGCCGGTGGCGTGCGCAAACCCGGTTTTGATGCTTCCCCCGAGCTTGCGATTGACCGGGTGGTGCACGACGCGGATCCGCGAGTCTGCTGCGGCCAGCTCGTCAGCGATGACGGGAGTGGCATCGGTGGAAGCATCGTTGACGATGACGAGTTCGTAGTCGGCAATATCGCCTTCGTCGACGAGGGTCTGGCACGCCAAGGTGGTGGCGTTGATGGTGCGGCGGATGTAGTCCTCTTCGTTCCACATCGGGAAAAAGATGGACAGCACCGGGAGCTTGGGCGCGGGGAGAGTTGTCACGAAATCAGTGCTCCAGAACCGTAGAAATAACAGGCAACGGCAAGCCCGACGCCCTGGATACCCAGGGCAACGGGCACCACCCACTGGCGTCGGTGGTCAGCGAGCATGGCACCGTATGCCGCGAAAACCGGGAACGCTGCCAGGACATATCGGCCGCACCCGAGGAAGTCTTTGGTGCCGACGAGGGGGATCGCCAGGACGACCCCGCAATAGGCGAGGTAGCCCCAACCGAACCGCCGCCACACGCGGCGGAGCAGGAAGACTGCCATGAGCACGACGAACGCCTGCGCGGTGAGGATGACCTTGAGTTCCCATGGGCCACGCAGGAGGTGGCTGAGGTAGGCGACCTTGAACCAGGTCCGGGGACCCACCCCTTGGTTCCATCCGGGCGCGGATTCCACCGCGACGAACGCCAGCGGATCACCAAAACTGGCCCACAAATAGCCCATCCACCCGACGAGCCCCAGCGCCGACAGCGCCACACCCGCGTGCCTTAGCCGAATGTCCCGGATCGCTGAGATGAGGGCACGCAAGGGGACCGGGTCGTCGCCCGGTCGGCTCGTCGTGGCGGCCCGATCTTGCGCGAGGTGTTCGATCACGCGCACGACGAGGCCAACAGCCACCGCGACGCCCACCGGACGCCCGGCAGTGGCCACCGCGCCCAAGAGGCCGGCAACGGCATACCAGCGCCGTTCGACGCAGACGAAAGCACCGACTGCGCTCACGAGGAACAGCGCGTCGGCATACATCGCGCCGTAGATGAACACGGCGTAGGGGTAGAGCAGGACGGCCGCGAGCGTGATGGTCACGGCGCGAGGCGACAACCATTGGAGGCACCACTGCCGGATGAGCACAACGGCGGTGAGCCCGGACGTCATGGTCACCAGGGGCCCGATCCAGTTCAGGTGGCCGGTGACAGCGCTGATCCCGCGCACAGCGAGGGGGTATGCCGGGAAGAAGGCAACCGAGGATTGCTGGCCGGGGAGGTATTCGTAACCGTATGCCGCGATGTGGGCATACCAGCCGGCGTCATAGCGGATCCACGCGTCAAGCCAGGGCGGCCCGAGGTTGAATACGGTGGTGGGGTGACCGCGTGAGGCGCCCCAGGTGGCGAACGCCGTGCAGACGAGCAGAGCGACGGCAAACGCACCGATGACCGTGCGGACCGGAACGTCCCCGTGCGGCCGGATCCGCACGGATGAGGAGGGAGTTGCCTGAGAACCCCGAGTTCTCGCCATCCCTTGACCGCCCGTGTGCTCTCGATCGTCTGCCGAATACTGCGGTGGCCAACGTAGCAGCCGGGGCGCTTCGGTCACCCGGAAAGGTGACCGAAGCGCCCCGGCTGATGGCCTGACCGCACGGCTCGGTGGCGGGACTAGCGGCGGCCGCCGCCCAACAGTCCGCCGAGGACGTCGATGATGCTGCCCGCATCGGGTGAGGAGCTGCGGCGGCTAGACGACCCGCCGGACGAGCGACCCGACGCGCCTGCGCCGCCGCCGCCGAGGACCTGGCCGAGGATGTCGCCGAGCACTCCGCCCATGGGGTTGCTCGAGCCAGTCTCCTGTGACTGCGTCGGCCCGTCACCCAGCGAGATGTCGGGAGTTGAGGAGCCGTCGGTCGGGATGAGGGGACCGGAAGGCTGCTCCTGCTGATAACCACCCGAGCGCGGCTGCTGCGCCGGCGACGAGGACGAGCCGCCGCCGAGGACCTGGCCGAGGATGTCGCCGAGCCCGCCCTGCTGCTGGAGCTTCTTGCCGAGGTAGGCGAGCACGATCGGAGCGAGCATCGGCAAGAGCTTGCTGATCAACGACGAGTTGCCGCCGCGCACCCCACCGAGCTGGGAGATCACCGCGTCGGTGTTGTTGCCGAAGATGTTCTGGACGATCTTGGATCCATCAGCCGTGTCGATCGCGTCAAGATCACTACCCAGGAGGCTGCCGTCGTGGTTCTGCAGCGCCTGGCCGAGTGAGAGCGCGCCCGCCGGGTCGGCGGCATTGGCCTGGAGCCCGCCCAGGAGCGCGGGCAGCGCTGTGCGGGCAGCGTCTTCGGCTTCATTCTCGTCGACGCCGAGTTGCGCGGCGAGCTGGTCCATGGGCAGTTGCGCCAGGATCTGGTCGATCTCGGACATGTATGGGTCCCTCCCTCGGACAGCTCGGATAGCTGTCTTGCGGTGAGCCTAACGACCGGGTGACGAGTGGCTGTTCCCGCGCAGGCTTGTTACGGTGCCATGGCATGCGACGAGCAACAGTCCCAGACGAGCAATGGCTGGCCGACATCGGACCGGTCGACGGCATTGAGCTGTCGGTGTGGGACATGTCGATACCCCTCACCGAGACCTCGTGGGGCGCCGAGGTGGGGTATGCCGTGCACCCCTACCTCACGCCGCCCAACCGGGTCGCCAACGCGGCCGGGGGAGCCCCCGGAGTGACCGTGCAACTGCTTACGGCCGGGTATGACGCCCACCTCGCCCATCTGCCAGCAGGCGTGTCGATGTGCAATGCCGCAGGCGTCCACGACACTGCCACAGCCGAATTGGCGGTCACGCTGCTCCTGGCGAGCGTCCGCGGCATACCGGAGTTCGTCGCTGCGCAAGCGCGAGGGGAGTGGCTCCCGATCCGGATCTGGCCATCTCTCGCCGACAGTCGCGTCCTCATCCTCGGCTATGGCCGGATCGGTCAAGCGATCGCGCGGCGGCTGGCGCCCTTTGAGGTGGCTTTGACCGCGGTCGCCACCACGCGGCGTCCTGGCGACGAATGGGTGGGCGAGGTGTGGGGCGTTGCCGACCTGCCGACGCTCCTGCCCAACACCGATGTCGTGATCGCGATCCTGCCGTTGACGGACCACACGCAGGGGCTCATCGATGCGGAGTTCCTCGCGGCTTTGCCCGACGGAGCCACGCTGATCAATGTTGCTCGCGGCCCCGTTGTCGACACTGATGCCCTTCTCGCAGAACTGAACTCGGGTCGGCTGCGGGCTGCGGCTGACGTGACGGACCCGGAGCCGTTGCCTGCCGACCATCCGCTATGGTCCGCGCCCAACATGCTCATTTCACCGCATGTCGGCGGGGCAACCGACGCCTTCCGTCCTCGCGCAGTGCGCCTCATCCGCGAGCAACTGCGGCGGTATGCCGCCGGCCAGGAGTTCGTCCACGTCGTGGCGTCGGGGTAGCCGTTCGGGTAGCGGAGTGCGGCATTTGCGGGCATGCTCTCGGACATGACCGATCAGGTTCGACAACTCCTGCTGCTGCGTCATGCGAAGGCTGAGCACACGATCGGGGTGAGTGACCATGAGCGTCGACTCATCGAACGAGGCAAGCGGGATGCCGCTGCTGTTGGCGAGTGGCTCATGCACTTTGCAGCCACGATCGATCTCGTGATCTGTTCGACGTCCAGCCGCACCCGGCAAACCTGGGAAGCCATTGAGCACGCAGGAGTGACCGCGATCGAAGTGGAGTTCGCCCGCGGTGTGTATAGCGCTGGGGCGGCGGGGGTCATGAACCTGGTCCGGGAGGCCGACCCATCCGTGCAGCGGATCCTGGTGGTCGGACACGAGCCGACCATGTCATGGCTTGCCGAGCGACTCACGGGAGGCGACGGAGAGGTCGGGGCGCTTGACCACCTGGCTGAAGGCTTCCCCACGAGCGGGCTTGCCGTGCTGGACTGCTCGACCGATTGGAAGCACCTCGACGATGGCAAGGCCTCATTGACGCACTTTGTCGTCGGCCGCGGTCGCACCCACGCCGATCACTAGTCGGTGCTGGATAGGGGCGACTCAAGGGAGCGTAGGGCACACCACGAGGCAACGTCAGTTTGGCCGTGGTCGTTGCAGCCGGTGGCGATCACTGACCCGTCTGCTTTGAGGCCCAGGGTGTGCCGTGAACCTGCTGCGACGGCAACGATGTCGGCCCAGGCGCGGACATCACATTGGCCGTCGTCGTTGTTGCCGGCGGCCACGACCCGACCATTCAACGTCAGGCCGACCGTGTGGTAGCTGCCTGCGGCCACCGCGATGATGTCCCGCCAATGAGTCACTTCGAGAGCACCAGTTGAGGGATCTCCGGTCGCGAGCACCCGCCCGTCAATGGTTAAGCCGATGGTTTGGAGGTAGCCGGCTGCCACGGCCTTGAGATTGGTCCACCCAGCCACGTCGCAGACTGCTCGACGGTTGATCCCCGCGGCGACCGCAGTGCCATCGGCCCTCACTCCGACGGAGTGCCAGTCGCCGCATGACACTGCCACGACCTCCTTCCACCTGGACACGTCGCACGCTCCCTCGGCGCGTCGGCCAGCCGTGACGACAGTCCCGTCCCGCCGAAGAGCCAGGGTGCGTCGCCAGCCAGCAGCGATCGCCACGACGTCCTCCCATCCGGTCACGTCACACTGGCCGTGACTATTCCATCCGACCGCGCAGACGGTGCCGTCGGCGCGGAGGCCCACCGTGTGTGAGCGCCCCGTGTTGTGTGCGGAGTGAACGTTCCCGGCGGCTACGGAGGTGACCTCAGTCCAATCGGCGACGTCGAGCTCGCCGCCCGATCCGTTGCCGACGGCTATGACGGTTCCGTCGCGTCGCAGACCGACCGAGTGCCGTCGACCTGCTGCGAGAGTGGCTTGCACGACCTTCAGGCCTGACTGGCGAAGGAGATTGCGAGGATGACTGTCGTCGTCATGGCGCCATTCTGCGGGTCGTCAGAAGTCGGGCTCTTGAACGAATCGGCGCATTTCTTGCAGGCGTGATGTCGAGCTGGATCTCTGGTTGTGCCCGGCCGCGCCATAACAGCGCCGTATGTATCACGGGTGATACCGTCGATCGATGGACCAGTCCGTGACTGTGCGAGACCTGCGTAACAACAGCGCCGCGGTGTTGGCGCGGGTTGCGGGTGGGGAAAGCCTCACCGTCACGAGGGACGGTGAACCGGTTGCCAAGGTGGTGCCACTCCCTCGGCGCACCCTCGGCAAGGACCAGTTGCTCGGCCGCTGGCGGCATGTACCCCCGGTCGACGCCGCCGAACTGCGAGCGGACATTGACGAGTTGCTAGACGTGACCCTGTGGTGACGCGCGGGATTCTGGACACCTCAACCATCGTCGATCTGCCGCGAGTCAACGCCGATGACTTGCCGGATGAGCCCCTCATCACGACCATCACCTTGGCAGAGCTGACCATTGGCCCCCTTGTCGCACGCACGGATCACCAGCGCGCAGCCCGTCAGTCCGTCCTCCAACAGGCCGAGGCGACGTTCGAGCCCCTGCCATTCGACGCCCAGGCAGCCCGGGCTTTCGGGCGTGTGGCGGCAGCACTTCGTTCCTCAGGACGCAAGCCGCAAGCCCGCAGTCTCGATGCCTTGATCGCCGCAATTGCGATCTCGCACGGCATACCCATTCACACGGCGAATCCTGACGGCTTCGCGTCGATCGATGAACTCACGGTGGTGCCCGTGCGACGCATCGACCCGGCGATGGGGGCCGCGCCATCCGGGGTCGGCTGACCGGGGCGGGGCGGGGTGGGCGGGCTTGGGCATGCCGCGTCGCCGGGGTTCGTCTCAGTCTGACAGCGCGGCTCGGGCGACGAAGACCTGACCGTTGGCGGGGAGCCCCTCGATGATCTGGTCGCGAACCTCGCCCGTGGCCCAGGTCGGATCGGTGTTGGTGGGGTCCTGCTCGATGCCGATCCACCGGAACGGCAAACCGGCCGCGGCACTGGGTCGGGGGTCGTCCATGAGCTGGAAGTGCAGGTGTGGCTCACTGGAGTTCCCCGAGTTCCCGACCAGGCCGAGGCGATACCCCGCCGCGACCACATCGCCCACGGCGACGGTCAGGGAGTCGCGCTGGAGGTGCGCGTAGAGGGAGAACACCCCCTCGCCGTGATCAAGGACGACGTGGTTGCCGACGACGAAGCGTGCCCCTCCGCTCTCGCGGACGAGACCCTCGACCGTCATCAGGTAGAGCAGCCCGGGCCAGGTGGTGCGTGCGCGATGGTCGCGCTGCCGAGAGCAAGCGGCAACGACGGTGCCGGGCGCCACGGCATACACAGGCTCCCCGAAACTGGAGAACTCGTCAGGGCGACGTTGGCGCAGACCCCAGCCGATCCTCGGTGAGAAGCCGGGTGGTCGCGGGTGGGCGATATCGATCGCGAACGCCTGGCCATAGGCCCGTATGCCGTGGCTCGGCACCTTGTCCGCGGGTGAGTTCAGCGCGGCCCAGCGCCCCACCACGGGACATAGCACGGAGACAGTGGGGTGATCGTCGCGACGGGGAGACCGCACGAGCGAGAGAGCGAGGACCAGGCCGATGGCGGTCAGGTCGATCCAGAAGGGGATGTCGAGCAAGAAGGCCGCCAGGACACCAAGGATGAAGAGTCGGGTCCACCACGCCTGGAGGGAGGCGACCGCGCGCTTGAGGGTGGTCATCGGCGTGCCCCCACGATCGTGGTCATGAGCGGGACGAGCCGCTCGGCCGGCACCTCGTGGCGTCCACCGGTGCGGGCGCGCAGCCACCCGGCGGAGACGAGTTGACGCAGGTGGTGATAGACCTGTCCGGTCGTGCCGACGTCCTCGAGGTCGGCGAGTTCACGAGCCGTGGTGTGTCCGCGCAGCACCTCCTGGAGCAGCCGCAGGCGCACCGGGTGCCCGAGTGCCTGGAGCGTCTCGGCCGCGCGCTCCCACGGGTCGGCGAGCAGGTCGACGGCGGCCGCGCCCTCCTGCCATTGAGCCTGCTGGCCACTCGGTAGGTCGATGGTGCCGACGATCAGGACGGCACCGGACGCCTCCTCTGCGGTGTCCGCGCGATCGGTCAGGCGCTCGGTCAGGCCCGTGAGCGCCCAGAAGGCGTCAGCGTCAGGGAGCCCGGGCCGGGTGTGCTGGCTCGGCGGCGGCTCGGCCAGTCGTTGCTCGAGGCGGGTGAGCCGACGGTCGAGCTCCCCAATCGTGGGTGTGTTCATGTCACGAGTTTACGTGATTACGGAATGCCGGTTACAAACTGGGGTAGGTTGCGAGTCACCCTCGTGGCACACCTCGTCCTTCCACACCGCTGCAGTCGGCCGCCACAACACCATGGGTGTGAATCGGCCTGCTGCATACGCCGCGTCAATACTGCATTGGAGCGGCGCTACTCCAATTTCCGCTGCATCTCGACGCGACCGGCGGCTCACGTCGCATTCGACCGGGTCCGTCCGGCCGCATTAGCCTGGTGAGGCCCGGCACGGCATACGAGCTCGTGCCTTGACGCTCCCGAGGTTTCACCATGCCGCAGCTGCGCTCCCGCACCACCACCCACGGCCGCAACATGGCTGGCGCCCGGGCGCTGTGGCGAGCCACGGGGATGACCGAGAGCGACTTCGGCAAGCCGATCATCGCGGTCGCCAATAGCTACACCCAGTTCGTGCCCGGCCATGTGCACCTCAAGGACATGGGCGACCTGGTCGCGGGCGCGGTGGCAGAGGCCGGGGGAGTGGCCCGCGAGTTCAACACGATCGCGGTCGACGACGGCATCGCGATGGGTCACGGGGGGATGCTCTACTCCCTGCCGAGCCGCGAGCTCATCGCCGACTCCGTCGAATACATGGTCAACGCCCACGCCGCCGACGCGCTGGTGTGCATCAGCAACTGCGACAAGATCACGCCCGGCATGCTGCTCGCGGCGCTGCGACTCAATATCCCCGCGGTGTTTGTCAGCGGCGGCCCGATGGAGGCCGGCAAGGCGATTGTCGGCGAAGACGGCACGGTCGCAACGCGTTTGGACCTCATCGACGCGATGATCAAGGCCGTCGACGACACCGTGAGCGACGCCGACATCGCCACCATCGAGCGCTCTGCGTGCCCCACCTGCGGCTCCTGCTCGGGCATGTTCACCGCCAACTCGATGAACTGCCTCCTCGAAGTCGTTGGCCTCGCGCTCCCCGGCAACGGCTCGACGCTCGCGACCTCCGCCGCGCGCCGCGACCTGTTCCTGGAGGCGGGTCGCCTCATCGTCGAGCTCTGCAAGCGCTGGTATGCCGTGGACGGCACGGATGGCGAGCGCGGAGCGGACGGCGCCAGCGGCGAGGACGCATCGGTCTTGCCGCGCTCGATCCTCACCAAGGCAGCGTTGTCCAACGCGATGCGCGTGGATATTGCGATGGGGGGCTCGACGAACACGATCTTGCACTTGCTGGCCGCCGCCCAGGAGGCAGAGGTGGACTTCGATCAGGACGACATTGACGCTCTGTCGCGGGTCACGCCGTGCCTGGTCAAGGTGGCGCCCAACACCAACAAGTACTACATGGAAGACGTCCACCGGGCCGGCGGCATCGTCGCGATCATGGGCGAGCTCGACCGCGCCGGGATGCTCGATGACAGCGTCCACGCCGTGCACGCGCCGTCGCTGCGGGCGTGGCTCGACGAGTGGGACATCCGCGGCGGGAAGGCGAGCGACACGGCATACGAGCTGTTCCATGCCGCGCCGGGGGGAGTGCGCACCACCGAGGCCTTCTCCTCAACCAACCGGTGGGCGACCCTCGACACCGATGCTGCCGAGGGGTGTATCCGGTCGGTGGAGCACGCCTACACGCAAGACGGCGGGTTGGCGGTCCTCACCGGCAACCTCGCGCCAGACGGCTGCATCGTCAAGACGGCAGGTGTGCCGGAGCACCAATGGACCTTCCAGGGGCCGGCCAAGGTCGCAGACTCGCAGGAGCAGGCTGTCGAGATGATCCTCAGCGGGCAGATCGAGGCTGGCGACGTGGTGGTCGTGCGATATGAGGGGCCCAAGGGCGGGCCGGGGATGCAGGAGATGCTCTATCCCACGTCCTATCTCAAGGGTGTCGGGCTTGGCCCGAAGTGCGCGCTCATCACCGACGGTCGCTTCTCGGGCGGGTCGTCGGGTCTGTCGGTCGGTCACGTCTCGCCGGAGGCGGCATCCGGTGGGGCGATCGGGCTGGTTCGCGATGGGGATGTCATCGAGTTTTCGATTCCCGAGCGCCGGGTGACGCTCCACGTTGCGGACGACGAGCTTGCCCGTCGCCGGACCGAGCAGGACGCCGCTGGTTGGGCACCCGCAAACCGGGAGCGTGAGGTGTCGGCAGCGCTGCGGATCTTTGCGATGTTTGCCCAGTCGGCTGACAAGGGAGCTGCTCGCAAGGTCCCCTGACCGCGCGCTTGCGGGCGGGACGTGATGTCATGTTTCGGTGACCGATGCCCTCGTTCTTGAGCTCGACCCGCACCTGGCCGAGCCGGCCGTCGATCTCATGGCGACGGCCGCCGACCGGCATGGCATCCGGCGCCCGACTCGCGATCTCTATCGGGCGGTCTCGGCCCCTGGCCGCTCGCACGGACGTTCCAGTGGACTAGGTCCGGCCCGGAGATGACAGGCTGCGCACCCGGTCTGCTCGAGGGGGAGCCGGCTCGTCACGAAGAACAGCGGATACCGGGATCGGGCCCGCGGGTACCTGGACCTCAACCTCACCGGGTCGATCGTCCTCGGGCACCGGCTGGGGGTCGAAGACGTCGAACTCGGAGCGAGCACCCACGAGCACAAGTTGGAGAGAGGGGCCGAGGTGTACTGGGTCTACGGGGCACTGATCGGGACCGCGGGTAAGGAGGACCGGGGGCTGCGGGCCTGGCTCGGGGACTACGAGCGGCACTTCGTCTCCTTCCTCACCCCTTCGGCGGCCGCCAACGACCGCTCCGTCTCCGCGCCCACGGCCTGGACTCTTGCCGATGGGGGCGGGCGATGACCGCAGCGGGCCTCGAGCCGGCCGGGTCCGCGACCCTCGACCTGGATCCTGCCGAGCTGATGACTGCGCACGCCGAGGCGGTGAAGGCCGTACGGGCGGCGGTCCAGGCATGGGGGCCAGGGGACGGCGGGACCGCCACGACCTGCACCGAGTGGACCTCACATCAGCTGCTGCTGCACCTGGCGTGCACGGCGCGGCGCTATCACAGGATTCTCGACGACGCACTCTCGGGCGAGCCGCAGCCCACGGTGCTCGACGTCGATCTTGCCGATCTCAACCGCCGCGAGATGGCGGCGAGCGACCTGCGAGGGCTCCCCGCGGACCGCCTTGTCGAGGTCTTCGCCGACTTCGCGGCCTCTTTCGCCGACCGGGCCCTACACGCCTGGGGGGCTGGCCCGTTCCAGCGAGACGGGGTTGACGTCGGTCCGGCCGTCGCCCTTGCTGCCATCGAGTGGCACGTGCACGCTTGGGACTTGCTTCGGGCGCTCGGGCGCGACCACTACCCGCGCCGCCCGGAGCTCTTGCAACGGGGCTGGGCCTTGACCGTGCCGCACTTAGGCATTGACCAGGGCGGCGATCCCTGGACCGCGGTGCTGCTCGCGGCTGGCCGGGATGCTCCGCACCCGGCCGGCCGGTCGTCGGCGGAGCGGCACTGACTGCTGGCGGCGCGCTCGGACTCGCGAGTGGGACCGGACCCCTCGGCCCGTTCACGTCGCCAGGTTTCCGGGGTTGCTGGCAACGGGCTCGTCATCGACGCCGCGCTTGGCTCTATACCCTGCTCATCCCACTCCTCGCGACCAGCAGGGCGCACCGGAGGCCGCGGGACTCCTGTCGGGGCGTGGGCTCTCGCCGCGTCCTGGGCGCCCTGTGGTTCGGCGGGGTCGACGTCACCGACGTCCGGGTGGCACCCGATTACGTCGTCGGGCTCGCGCTACCCGGCAACGGCTCGACGCTCGCGACCTCCGCCGCGCGCCGCGCCTGTTCCTCGAGGCGGGTCGCCTCATCGTCGAGCTCTGCAAGCGCTGGTATGCCGTGAACGGCACAGGTGGCGAGAGCGGCCAGAGCGGTCAGAACGGTGCGGACGGTGGGGACGCGTTGGTGCTGCCGCGATCGACCCTCACCAAAGCGGCGCTGTCCAACGCGATGCGCATGGATATTGCGATGGGGGCTCGACGAACACGATCTTGCACTTGCTGGCCGCCGCCCAGGAGGCGGAGGTGGACTTCGATCAGGCGACATCGGTGCGCGGTCGCGGTCACGCCGTGCACGCGCCGTCGCTGCGGGCGTGACTCGACGAGTGGGACATCCGCGGCGGGAAAGTGAGCGGCGTCATACGAGCTCTTCCATGCCGCTCCAGGGCGAGTGCGCACGACGGAAGCCTTCTCATCGACCAACCGCTAGACGACCCTCGACACTGATGCTGCGGATGGCCGGAAGGTCCCGTGACCGCGCGCCGGCGGGCGGGACGTGATGTCATGGTTCGGTGACCGATGCCCTCGTTCTCGAGCAACTCACCAAGACGTTCGGCACCAAGCGTGCAGTTGATGCGCTGAGCCTGCGGGTGCCGAGAGGCAGCCTGTTTGGGCTGGTCGGCCCCAACGGCGCCGGCAAGACCACGACGTTGTCGATCGCGACCGGGCTGCTGCGTCCTGACTATGGCCGGGTGCTCGTCGGCGGGGTCGATGTGTGGGCCGACCCACCTGCGGCCAAGGCGCTCATGGGTGTGCTGCCCGACGGCTTGCGCTTGTTTGACCGGCTCAGCGGACGGGAGCTGCTGCGCTATGTCGGCCTCCTGCGGCGGGTCCCACCGGCCGACATCGACACCCGGTCCGGCGAACTGCTCGATGCCCTTGGCCTGACGTCCGACGCCGACAACCTCGTCGTGGACTACTCCAGCGGGATGACCAAGAAGATCGGGTTGGCGTGCGCGCTGATTCACGCGCCAGCGCTGCTCGTGCTCGACGAACCCTTCGAAGCCGTTGACCCGCTGTCGGGGGAGGTCATCCGCGGGATCTTGAGGCGCTTCGTGGCTGGCGGGGGCACGGTGGTGTTCTCCAGTCACGTCATGGAGTTGGTGGAGCAGTTGTGTGACCACCTCGCGGTGGTGGCTCAGGGTCGGGTCGTCGCCGCCGGGAGTCTGGAGGAGGTGCGCGCAGGCGAGAGTCTGCAACCGCGCTTCCTCGACTTGCTCGGGGTCGCCGTGCCGAGCGAGGGGGTGCTCACGTGGTTGCAGTCCTCGTCGGGCTCAAACTGAGGCTGCTGCGCAATGCCCTGCGGCAGAGCGTCTGGCGCGTAGTCGGTCTCGTCCTGGCTCTGGCGTACGGCGTCTTCCTCGTCGGCCTCGCTGTTGTCGGGTTGGTGGCACTCCGCTTCACTCAAGTGGAAGTGGGCCCGGACGTGGTGGTGGTTGGGCTCACCGCGCTCACCGTCGGCTGGACGCTGATTCCCCTGTTGGCCTTCGGCATGGACGACACCCTCGACCCTGGCCGTTTCGCCCTGTTGCCGCTCCGGGCGCGCGAGGTCCTGCCCGGATTTGTCGTATCGAGCCTTGTCGGTGTCCCAGGCGTGGCGACGATCCTGGTCGCGGCCGCATCGGGGGTGTTCTGGGCAACCGGGATCCTGCCGGCCGTGGCGGCCAGTATCGGGGCAGTCCTCGGGGTATTCACCAGCGTTGTCCTTGCCCGGGTCGTCACCACGGGCCTGGGCGGGCTGCTCGGGGGCCGTCGGTTCCGAGACGGCGCTGCCGGCATCGTCGCGATCCTCGCCAGCATGTCGGGCATCGGTCTTGGCCTGGTCACGCAGGCGATCCAACGGACCCCCAACATGGGCGAGTTGTTGGCCGGGCTCGCCTCGATCGCGGGCTGGACCCCGTTCGGGTGGGCGTGGTCCCTCCCGGCCGACGTGACGGCGGGTCGCGTGGGCTTGGCTGCCGCGAAGCTCGGACTGGCTGCCGCCTTGCTGGCCAGTCTGCTCCGGGCGTGGGAGGCGATGCTGGATCGCCGACTCACGAGCCCGATCGAGGCACGCGGGGGCGGCGAACGCGTGGGCCGCGGGGTCCGCGTCGATAGGTTGGTCGGCACGACCCAGGCAGGCGCCGTTGCCGGACGCTGCCTGCGTTATTGGCGGCGTGACCCGAGGTATGTCACCTCGGTGGCGATGTTCCTCATCCTGCCGATCGTGCTCGTGGTGTCGATGTCGCTGCCCCGCAGCGGCCCAACCGGCCTGGATGCGCTGCCCGTGCAGTTCCTTGCGCCGCTGACACTGGCCATGCTCGTTGGGCTCTCGACCTGCCAGGACCTCGCCTACGACGGCACCGCGGTGTGGACCCATCTGACGACAGGAGTGACCGGTCGGGCCGATCGCGTGGGCCGCCTCATCGCGCTCGCAGCTGTGGTCATGCCGCTCTTTCTCGTCCTCGAGGTGACCGCGGCGGCAGTCTCCGGGCGATGGGACCTGCTGCTCCCCTCCTGCTCAGTCGGCCTTGCAGCCATCCTTGGGGGAGCGGGCGTGGCCTCGTGGATTGGAGCGATGCTCCAGAGCCCCGCAGCGCCCGCGGGGGCGAACCCCTTCCGCACTAGCAACGGCGGCGGGCTCCAGGCGATGATCGCGACCTCGGTGACGCTGGCCGCGACCGGGCTGCTTGCGTTGCCCGCTCTCGGACTGGCTTGGGCGGGACTGACCCAGACTTGGGCCGCCATCGCGACGCCCATCGCCAGCCTCGGAATCGGTCTCGGGGCTCTGGTCGTGGGCATCAACGCGGGCGGTGCCTACCTCGACGGTCACTGGCCGCAGGTGCTCGCCAATGTCAGCGAGAAGCGGGCCTAGTCCTCAGCTCGGGTCAGCTGGGTCAGCTCGGGTCAACTCGGCCGCGACAGCCGGTCCAGGAACGCCAACAGCATCCCCTCCCGCAGCGCCGGCGGAGCGACGTCGAGCAGCGCGTTGATCGGAGCCATCCGCTCAGGCAGCGCCAGTGATCCATCGGCTGAGGCCAGTCCGGCCAGGGCAAGCAGCCCGTTAAAATCATTGTCAGACAAGGCCTTTGGATCGAGTGCCGCTGCCGCCTGCGCGAGTCCCGGGTCCACTGCTGCAGGCCCAGCCGCACGCGCCGCCTCCACCGACTCGCCCAGGGCCTTCAGGAACTCGGGCACCGACGGTGCGGTCGCGGCCGACAACGTGAGGTGCAAGGTCGGCGGCATACCGCGGAAAGACATTTGCGGCTGGACGTACCACCCGCGCGCCAGCATCTCGTCCGCAATCGTGAAGACATCACACGACTCGTCGGTCGCCACCGCGAGCAGCGTCGAGTCCGGCTCCACAACGACCCGCAGGCCAGGTATGCCGTCCGCGCCCTCCGCGATCGCGAGCGTCGCGTCCCGCGCGGTGCGGGCCAGCGCGGCATACCCCTCGATGCCAATTGCCCGGGTGACCGCCCACGCTGCCGCCAGCGGGCCACCCGACTTCGTGGACTGCATGGTCGAGTTGAGCATCGTGTAACCCGGCCAGTTCGCGGCGGCGAAGAAATGCCCGCGCCGGAGCGAGGAGTCGCGGTGCAGCAAGACTGAGACGCCCTTGGGCGTGTACGCGTACTTGTGCAGGTCGACACTGATGCTCGTGACCCCCGGCACCGTGAAGCTCCATGGCGCCACACCGTCCAGGTGGGGCAGCACCCACCCACCAATACACGCATCGACATGGCACCGGATGCCGCGCTCGGCCGCCAGGGCCCCCAGCTCGGCAATCGGGTCGATCACGCCGTGGGCGTAGGACGGCGCGGATCCGACGACGAGCACAGTGTCGTCCCGGATGGCCGCCGCCATCGCATCCGGGTTGGCGCGGAAGGTCGTCGGCTCGACGTCCACCAGGATCGGTTCGACCCCGAAGTAGTGCGCCGCCTTGTGGAAGGCAGCGTGCGCGGTCGTCGGGAGCACCATCGAGGCGGTGCTGTATGCCGCCCCGGCCCCGTCGCGCGCGGCGAGGACAGCGAGCAGGACCGACTCCGTCCCGCCCGATGTCACCGAGCCGACGTATCCCGCAGGCGCATCGACGAGGCCACCCGCCATCGCGACCACGTCGTTCTCCATCGCGAGCAGAGACGGGAAGGCGGTCGGGTCGAGGCCATTGGAGTCGGCGAACATCGACAGCGCCTCACGCCCAATCACGTCCGCCTCTGCGAGCCCGGAGTCATAGACATAGGCGAGGGTGCGGCCACCGTGGCTCGGCAGGTCGCGCGCCTGCAGGCCCTGCAGGTGGGCGCGGATCTCGTCGGGCGTCATGGGGTCGTCCTCTCCTGGGCGGCCTCAACAGCGGCGGCATCGAGTCGGTAACGCAGCAGGAAGACCAGCGACGCCGCCACCAACAGCGCCGGAAGCACCGAGAATCCGAGTGACATCGCCGTCAGGGCCGAATCGGGTTGCAGCGCTTGGCCATCGGTGGACGACACATAGCCCCCGAGAGCGAGCACACCGGCATACGCGAAGGGGCCGAGTGCCATGCCAAAGGTCTCCGCGGCGGTCCAGACCCCGGTGTAGACCCCCGTGCGGTTCTCCCCGGTGCGGGCGGCATCGACCGCCGCAACGTCTGGGAGCATCGCGAGCGGGAACATCTGGGTGCCGGCATACCCGACCCCGACGATCGCGACTGCCGCCGCAAGGACGCCCGCACCAAGCCGCATCCCGAGCAATGCGGCGAGCGCGCCGCCGCCCAGGAGGAGGGAGGCGATGAGGAAGCCGCTGCGCTTGCCGACCCGTTGTCCGACCCGCTGC
Source organism: Actinomycetales bacterium (assembly GCA_016715285.1). Lineage (GTDB taxonomy): Bacteria > Actinomycetota > Actinomycetes > Actinomycetales > Dermatophilaceae > Phosphoribacter > Phosphoribacter thorii. The sequence goes on from JADKAO010000007.1 coordinate 65,023, forward strand.
CACAGAGGCGTGACGAGGAGCGCGGGGGCGACGAAGCAGACGAAGAGGATCGACGAGAAGCCGGGCCGACCCAGGAGCACCCGAGCGACGTAGTCGACACCCGCGAGCATCGCGGCCGTCGCGAGCGCCTGCAGAACGTAAGCGAGCAACAGCGTGCGGAAGTCCCGGGCTCGCGCGACGATCCGCAGTTGCTCAACGAGGCCGGCGGTGGGGGCTGGGACGTCACGCAATGGCACACCCCGGGTGCCCCACCACGCGCCGAGGGCACCCACCGCGATGAGGAGCCCGACAAAGACGCCCACCCCGCGATAGCCCCAGTCGGGTCCGAGCGCATCGCGAATCATCGGCGACAGGCCGCCTGACACGAGGATGGCGAGCGCCAGGATGGCCACCCGCCACGACATCAGGCGGGTGCGCTCCTCGTAGTCGTCGGTGAGTTCAGCGGGCATCGCCACATAGGGGACCTGGAAGAACGCGTATGCCGTCGCGCAGCCGAGGAAGAGCGCAACCACCCACGCCGTGCCCAGCCCCATGGGAGACGTGGGTCCGGCAAAGAGCAGGGCGAAACAGACGGCGAGCGCGAGGCCCGCGCTCAAGAGGAAGGGGCGTCGGCGTCCAGCAGGGTTGGTCGAGCGGTCTGAGATCCGCCCGGCGATGGGGTTGAGGATGACGTCCCACGCCTTGGGCAGGAAGACCACGAGCCCAGCGAGCCCGGCGGCGAGGCCGAGCCGGTCGGTGAGATAGGGCAGGAGCAGCAACCCCGGCACGGTGCCGAACGAGCCAGTTGCGACACCGCCGAGCGCATAACCGCGGCGCACCGCTCCGGGCAGCTCATGGGTCACCATGACCGGACGATACCGGCCCAGCGTCCTTGCGTGGCGGAGGTCACCCGCCCGGATGGTGAGACGGGTCCGTCTCACGGTTGACACGGCATACCCCTGCGGGCGACGGTGGACGCGTGGCACAGGTCCTCGTAGTTTCCAGGCGCGTCTGACGCAACCCGTCGACGCGCGCCCTTCTGTCCCCTGGGACCGGAGGGCTTTTTTGTGGGATCACTGGCTGACCAGCCAGGGTAGGGATCAGTGCCCCAGCAGTTACACCGGCAAGACACGCAAGACCGACCAGAAGTGGTGACCATCGTGACCGAACGTGCGACGCCTCCCAAAGCGTCCCCGGCCAACCTCGCTCAGGCCCGTGCCCGGGCCAACACCCCCGACGCGCACCCGGCTGCGTCTGCTGCGGCAGCGACCAATCACATTGCGCCGCAACAGGTAACGGGTGCACAGTCGCTCGTCCTCTCGCTCGAGGCGGTCGGTGTCGACACGGTCTTCGGCATCCCGGGTGGCGCGATCTTGCCGGCATACGACCCGCTCATGGACTCCACCAAGGTGCGCCACATCCTCGTGCGCCACGAGCAGGGCGCGGGCCACGCCGCCGAGGGGTATGCCGCGGCGACCGGCAAGATCGGCGTCTGCATGGCGACCAGCGGGCCGGGCGCGACCAACCTCGTGACCCCGATCGCTGACGCCTACATGGACTCGGTGCCGATCGTCGCGATCACCGGCCAGGTGCCCAGCGGCGCCATCGGGACCGACGCCTTCCAGGAGGCGGACATCCGCGGCATCACGATGCCGATCACCAAGCACAACTACCTCGTGACCAATCCCGACGAGATCCCGCGCGCGATCGCCGAGGCCTTCCACATCGCTGGTACGGGTCGGCCTGGCCCCGTCCTCGTCGACATCAGCAAGGACGCCCTCGTCGGTCAGACGACCTTCTCCTGGCCGCCGACGATCGACCTGCCGGGGTATCGTCCGGTCGCCCGCCCGCACGGCAAGCAGATCCGCGAGGCGGCGCGGCTCATCATGGCTGCGGAGCGCCCGATCTTCTACATCGGCGGCGGGGTCATCCGCGCCCAGGCGAGCGAGGAGTTGCGCAAGCTCGTCGACCTCACTGGCATCCCGCTCGTGACCACCCTCATGGCGCGCGGCGCAGTCCCGGACTCACACCCACTCCACCTCGGTATGCCGGGCATGCACGGCTCCGTGGCCGCGGTGACGGGGCTGCAGAAGTCCGACCTGCTCATCACCCTCGGCGCGCGCTTTGACGACCGAGTGACCGGGCAGCTGTCGACCTTTGCCCAGGGCGCCAAGGTCATCCACGCCGACATCGACCCGGCCGAGATCTCCAAGAACCGGGTGGCCGACGTGCCGATCGTCGGCGACTGCAAGGACGTCATCGTCGACCTCATCGACGCACTCAAGGCCGAGCACGCGGCCCACGGCGCACCGGCATACGCGTCCTGGCGGGAGACGGTTGCGGACTGGAAGGCGACCTATCCGGTCGGCTATGTCCCAGCCGAAGACGGCCTCTCGCCGCAATACGTCATCGAGCGGATCGGTGCCCTCTCCGGGCCTGAGGCGACCTATGTCGCGGGCGTTGGCCAGCACCAGATGTGGGCCGCGCAGTTCGTCGAATACTCGCGTCCGAACTCGTGGATCAACTCCGGTGGCCTGGGCACGATGGGCTACTCGGTGCCCGCCGCGATGGGTGCCAAGGTTGCCGAACCCCACCGCACGGTGTGGGCGATTGACGGCGACGGGTGCTTCCAGATGACCAATCAGGAGTTGGCGACCTGCGTCATCAACGACATCCCGATCAAGGTTGCGGTCATCAACAACTCCAGCCTCGGCATGGTGCGGCAGTGGCAGACGCTCTTTTACAACGAGCGGTACTCCAACACCGACCTGCACACGAGCCACAACGCAGTGCGCATCCCCGACTTCGTCAAGCTCGCCGACGCCTATGGCTGTGCTGGCCGGCGCGTCGAGACGGCCGAAGAGGTTGACGCCGCGATCGAATGGGCGCTCGCGACCAACGACCGCCCGGTGCTCATCGACTTCGTCGTCCAGCGCGACGCCATGGTGTGGCCGATGGTCCCCGCCGGTGTGAGCAACGACAAGATTCTGATCGCCCGCGGGGGAGCACCCCTGTGGGAGCGGGAAGCCTGAGAGGAACGCCACCCATGCCTAAGCACACCCTGTCTGTCCTCGTGGAAGACAAGCCCGGTGTCCTCACCCGGATCGCCGCTCTCTTCTCCCGACGCGGCTTCAACATCGACAGCCTCGCCGTCGGGCCGACCGAGCACCCCGAGGTGTCCCGGATGACCGTCGTCGTCGAATGCGAAGAGCTGCCCCTGGAGCAAGTCACCAAGCAACTCAACAAGCTCGTCGAGGTGCTCAAGATCGTCGAGTTGGAGCCGCCCACGTCTGTGCAGCGCCAGATCGTCTTGGTCAAGGTCCGCGCTGACGCCACGACCCGCAGCCATATTGTCGAGACCGCAGAGTTGTTCCGCGGCAAGGTCGTTGACGTCGCCTCCGACAGCCTGACCATCGAGATGACCGGCAAGGTCGAAAAGGTCCAGGCCATGCTCGGTGTCCTCGAGCCCTTCGGCATCCGTGAGCTCGTCCAGTCCGGCATCGTCGCGGTGGGTCGCGGCCCACGGTCGATCACCGACCGCGCGCTCCGCAGCGCCTGAGCGCCAAGCCTGTTTCGTGCCTGTTCGTATGCCGGGTGGTCGCCGCGCCAAGGTTGACCACACGGCATACCCTCTGCAGTTGAAGCCTGACCCCCACCAGAACCCCAGAGTTACCTCGCGAAGGAGTGGCCCTCTTATGGCCGACATGATTTACGACGACGACGCTGACCTGTCGATCATCCAAGGCAAGAAGGTCGCCGTCATCGGCTATGGCAGCCAGGGCCACGCCCACTCGCTCAACCTGCGGGACTCGGGCGTCGACGTGCGCGTCGGCCTCGCCGAAGGCAGCAAGAGCAAGGCCAAGGCCGAGGCCGAGGGCCTGCGCGTCCTCACCGTCGCTGAGGCGGTCAAGGAGGCTGACCTCGTCGTCATCCTCACGCCCGACCAGGTGCAGCGGCACGTCTACGCCGACGAGATCAAGCCCAACCTGCGCGAGGGCGCCGCGTTGCTGTTCGGCCATGGCTTCAACATCCGCTTCGGCTACATCACGCCTGAGGCTGGCTCAGACGTCATCATGGTTGCCCCCAAGGGCCCGGGCCACCTCGTGCGCCGCGAGTACAACGACGGTCGCGGTGTGCCGGTGCTCGTCTGCGTCGAGCAGGACGCGTCCGGCGAGGCCTGGGATGTCGCGAAGTCCTACGCCAAGGCAATCGGTGGCCTGCGTGCGGGCGGCATCAAGACGACCTTCACGGAGGAGTGCGAGACCGACCTGTTCGGTGAGCAGGCCGTCCTCTGTGGTGGTGCCTCGCAGCTGGTGATGTATGGCTTCGAGACGCTGGTCGAGGCGGGCTACCAGCCCGAGGTTGCCTACTTTGAGTGCCTCCACGAGCTCAAGCTCATCGTCGACCTCATGGTCGAGGGCGGCATCGCCAAGCAGCGCTGGTCGGTGTCCGACACGGCTGAGTACGGCGACTATGTCTCTGGCCCGCGCGTCATCGACCCGTCGGTCAAGGAAAACATGAAGGCCGTCCTCGCGGACATCCAGAACGGTGCGTTCGCCAAGCGCTTCATCGGCGACCAGGACGCCGGGGCGCCGGAGTTCAAGGACCTGCGCGCCAAGGGTGCCGCGCACCCGATCGAGGGCACCGGCCGCGAGCTGCGCAAGCTCATGAGCTGGATCAAGGACAGCGACTCGGACTACACCGAAGGCTCGGCTGCGCGCCACTAACCCTCACACGCTCGTCCGGTATGCCGTGCGCCCGCTTGGGTGGCACGGCATACCTGTGTGGTCTGCAGCGAAATTCGTCATGGGGGCTGCTGCGCCTATGGTTGGCGGGTGTTCTCCGACTGGCCGTTCGCGCTCACGTATGCCGTGTTCTTCGCGGGTGCGATGGTGCGCGCCAACGTGACGTATTGGGTCGGCTGGGGAGCGCGCCGCGGAGGCGAACGCACCAAGGCTGCCCGCCATCTCGATGGGCCCCTCGTCCGCCGGGCCGAGACGGTCGTGGCCCGCTATGGTGCCCCTGCTGTGGCGCTGTCGTTCTTGACCGTGGGGATCCAGTCTGTGGTCAACTTCGCTGCAGGAGCCCTTCGTATGCCGTTGTGGCGCTACGAGATTGGCGCGGTTATCGGCGCTCTCATGTGGGCGGCGATCTATTCCACGGTCGGCTTTGCGGTCATCGAAGCCTGGATCGGGGGCACCGCAGGAGCGATCTGGGGCTGGTTGTTGGCTGGAGCCATCGGGATCGGTGCCACGATCTGGTTGACGCGGGTGGCCCGCCGCAGACTGGAGAAGGTGCCCGAAGCACCCTCGGATCTCACCCTGTCGTAGGCCTCCGGGCGGCAGTCGGAGGGCGTCTCAGATTTGGGGTGCGAGACGTCACGCTGCTCACCCCCCGATCATGAACGGGACGGCATACGTCCGCGGTCTAGGCTCGACTCGGCACATCGAGGTGCCATTCCGACCCTCGCTGCCCGGCCGCTGTGCCCGGTCTTGCTTCAAAGGAATCTCTCGTGACCAAGCCCGTCGTCCTCCTTGCTGAAGAGCTCTCACCCGCCACGATCGACGCTCTCGGACCCGACTTCGAGATCCGCTCATGTGATGGGGCCGACCGTGCGGCCTTGCTGCCCGCGCTGTCCGACGTCGACGCTGTGCTCATCCGGTCCGCGACCAAAATGGACGCCGAGGCCATCGCTGCGGCCCCGCAGCTCAAGGTCATCGCCCGCGCTGGTGTGGGGCTTGACAATGTTGACGTTCCTGCCGCGACCCAGGCCGGTGTCATGGTTGTCAATGCCCCCACCTCCAATATCACGTCGGCGGCTGAGCTCGCCGTGGGGCTCATGCTCGCTGCCGCGCGGCACATCTCACCGGCAAGCCAGGCCCTTAAGGGCGGCGCATGGAAGCGCTCGAAGTTCGGCGGGGTTGAGTTGCTCGACAAGACGCTGGGCATCGTCGGCCTCGGCCGCATCGGCGCCTTGGTCGCGGAGCGGTTGAAGGGCTTCGGGATGCACATCGTGGCGTACGACCCCTACACGACGCCGACCAAGGCCAGCCAGCTCGGTGCCAAGCTCGTTGACCTCGACGAGTTGCTCGCGACGGCTGACTTCATCTCGATCCACCTGCCCAAGACCGCCGAGACCGTCGGGCTCATCGGCGTCGACGCGCTTGCCAAGGTCAAGCCGGGGGTCGTCATCGTCAACGCTGCCCGTGGCGGCATTGTCGACGAGGCTGCGCTCGCGGATGCGATCCGCTCCGGACGCGTGGGGGCTGCCGGTCTCGACGTTTTCGCCAAGGAGCCATGCACGGACTCACCGGTCTTTGAGTTCGACAATGTCGTGGTCACGCCCCACTTGGGCGCCTCCACCGACGAGGCCCAAGAGAAGGCCGGTGTGTCGGTCGCCAAGTCCGTGCGGCTCGCGCTCAGCGGCGAACTCGTGCCTGACGCGGTCAACGTCTCTGGCGGCGCCATTGTCGAAGAGGTCCGCCCGGGCATTGCGCTGGTGGAGAAGCTCGGCCGCATCTACACCGCGGTCGCTGGCGCCGTGCCCCTGCACCTTAACCTCGACGTTCACGGTGAGATCACCGAGCACGATGTGAGCATTTGGTCGCTCTCGGCGCTCAAGGGTTTGTTCATGGACGTGGTGGAGCAGCAGGTCTCCTACGTCAATGCGCCGGTCATCGCCGAGCAGCGTGGCGTCGGCGTGACGTTGACGACCGACGCGGTCAGCGGCGACTTCCGCAATGTCACCACCCTGCATGGGGCTTTGCCCGACGGGCGCGTGGTGTCGGTCTCGGGCACGCTCACCGGCCCGCGGATGATCGAAAAGATCGTCGGCATCAACGGGTTTGACATCGAGGTGCCCCTCACCGACCACCTCGCGGTCTTCACGTATGCCGACCGCCCCGGCATCATCGGACAGGTCGGCAACCTGCTCGGCGAGACCGGGATCAACATCGGCGGGATGCAAGTCGCGCGCACCGACAGCGGGACAACCGCGCTCATGATCCTCAACGCGGACGTTGCCGTGCCGCAAGGAGTTGCCGAGCAAATCGCCGCAGCTATCGGTGCCGAGTCGTTCGCGGTCATCGATCTGTAATCGCGCGTAGGCGGCTGGACGCGCGAGCCGATTTCGGGATGTGGACCCGGCGAGTGAGCTTGCAGCCTGCTCTCTAGTCTTGCCCCCGTGTCTGTGACCCACGCTGCCCCGACCTCACTCAACCTCGCCGTCATCGGAGGTGACGGTATCGGCCCTGAGGTCGTTGCTGAAGGTCTGAAGGTGCTCGATGCCGTGGCCACCAAGGCCGGCGTCACGGTCACGACGACCGAATATGACCTCGGTGCTCGCCGGTGGCACGCCACCGGCGAGACCCTGCCGGAGTCTGTGGTGGCCGAGATCCGCGGCCACGATGCCATCCTGCTTGGAGCGATCGGCGATCCCACGGTGCCGAGCGGTGTCTTGGAGCGCGGTGTTCTCCTCCCGCTGCGGTTCGCCTTGGACCACTTCGTCAACCTGCGTCCGGCGAAGCTCTATCCAGGGGTGGCGAGCCCCCTCGACGTGGCCACGGTGGCACCCCAAGGCATCGACTTCGTGGTGGTGCGCGAAGGCACTGAAGGCCCGTATGTCGGCAATGGCGGCAGCCTCCGCCTTAACACCCCGCATGAGATCGCTACCGAGGTCAGTGTCAACTCCCGGTTCGGCGTCGAGCGGGTCGTGCGGGATGCCTTTGCTCGCGCCCAGGCTCGTCCCCGCAGACACCTCACGCTGGTGCACAAGCACAACGTCTTGACCTTCGCTGGGCACCTGTGGCGCCGCACGGTGGAGGAGGTCGGAGCCGAGTTCCCTGACGTCACCACGGCATACCAGCACGTCGATGCCGCCACCATCTTCATGGTGACTGACCCTGGCCGATTCGACGTCATCGTGACGGACAACCTCTTCGGCGACATCGTCACCGACATCGCAGCGGCGATTGCCGGCGGCATTGGCCTCGCTGCAAGCGGCAATATCAACCCAGCTCGCACTGCTCCCAGCATGTTCGAGCCGGTCCATGGCTCGGCCCCCGACATCGCGGGTCAGGGTAAAGCTGACCCCACTGCGGCAATCCTGTCGGTGGCGATGATGCTCGACCACGTCGGCCTCGCCGACGCTGCCCGTACGGTCGAGTCGGCGGTCCAGGCAGACCTCGCATCCCGCGGCAGCAAGCGTCGGTCAACCGCCGGTGTCGGCGACGCGATCACCGCAGCGTTGGGCTGATCTGGCGCGAGAGCTGACGGCTAGCTTGGGTTCGCCGCAGATGCTTGCGAGGAAGGTGTCTGCTGCGAACCAGCCGAGGTGCTCGGAGCAGTCGTCGTTCCGGTCGGGACCGTGGTTGTCGACGTCGGGGGCGCAGTCGACACCGACGTCGTGGGGGCCACGGCAGTTGTCGGTGAAGGCGGAGGGGCCTGAGTCGTCGGCTCGACGGTAGGCACGGGTGGGGACGTTGACACGTCTGGCAGAGCCGTCGTCGGCGCTGATGTTGCTGTCGGTGTGGTTGCCGTTGTCGTGATCGGTGTGATTGCCGGTGGGATCTGGCTGGCCGGTGCTGGCGCGAACGCGAGGTAGGGGGCTGGGTCAAGGAATCCTGTCGGACCAACCACTTCGAAATGCAGATGGCAACCGGTGGACATCCCCGTGGTGCCGACGAGGCCGATCACTTGGCCTTGCTTCACGGACATACCCGGGGTGACGGCATACGCGCTGAGATGGTTATAGGTGGTGGTCAGTCCAGACGGGTGCTTGAGAACAACCCGGCCACCGTAGGAGGGAACGAAGCCGGCAGCGTTCGCGACGCCGTCAGCCACTGCGACGACAGGCGTCCCGCACGGTGCTGCCAAGTCGAGGCCAGAGTGGAGTTTCCATTGTCCGGTAATGGGGTGCAGTCTCAGGCCGAAGGGTGACGACGGAGTGCCGTTTACCGGTCGGATGAAGCCTGAGGCGAGGACATCCTTGGGGTCGACCGTGCCGATCTGGACGGTGTTTGAATCCGGCATCGCGGCGAGATCGGTCAGCGTCGTGATGAGCTCTGGAAGGACGAGCCATGGCGCCAATGGCAGCGCGCCGTCTCGAAGCATCCCTCGTTGAGCGATGTCTGACGAGACGCCGCCTCGACCACTCTGCATGGTATCGGGGCCACTGTCGACCTCTGAGGTCATCCCGGTCGCGCGCGTCGTCAGCTGACCGTCGAGAGGCGAGAGATCGGCTCCCAGAGCCAGCAAGACTCCCAGCGCGGCGAGGGGTGCGGTGCGCAGCAACCAAAACTGCCGCCTTTTCGACCGCCTTGCACGTGACAGCGAAGCACGAGTCGCCGTGGTCGTTCCATAACGACCAGGTGACGGTCGTTCCCTATCCTCCACCTGCGAACCCCCCACCAACCTCAGCCCCCGGACCGATCGCACCCCTGCGTGCGATGTCATCACTCTATCTGCCTCATCCGTGATATGGGCGAAGAAGACGCCAAGATGGGTAACCTCGTGTCCAACACCGAGGTCAAATCCGTCGACGGGAGTCCACCGTGATGTCTGCCCCAGAGCGTGACGCACAGCCATTGAATTTCGTGGTCAATCGCTGCGCCAACCCATCCAGCGCGCAGACACGCAGCAGCATTCTCGCCAACCCGGGCTTCGGCAAGCATTTCACCGACCACATGGTGCTGGCGACGTGGGAACGTGGCCGCGGCTGGCACGACGCTCAGGTCACGGCGTACGGGCCCTTGCAATTGATGCCGTCGGCCGCGGTCTTGCATTACGCGCAGGAGATTTTCGAGGGACTCAAGGCCTACCGTCACGAAGATGGTTCGATTTGGTCGTTCCGTCCCGAGGCCAACGGGGAGCGGCTCCAGCGCAGTGCACGGCGACTTGCGCTTCCCGTGCTTCCTGTCGATGACTTCGTCGGGTCCCTGCGAGCGCTCGTGACAGCCGACCAGGAGTGGGTCCCCGCGGCTGGCACGGGCGAGACGAGCCTCTATTTGCGGCCCTTCATGTTTGCGTCTGAGGCGTTCCTCGGCGTGCGCCCGGCGGATGTTGTGACCTACTCGGTGATTGCCTCACCGGCCGGCGCCTACTTCTCTGGCGGACTCAAGCCAGTGACGCTGTGGATCTCGACCGACTACGCCCGCGCCGGAGCGGGCGGCACTGGGGCTGCCAAGTGCGGAGGCAACTACGCGTCCAGTCTCGCTGGACAACTCGAAGGCATCAAGCACGGGTGCGACCAAGCGGTCTTCCTCGACTCAGGCACGCATGAGTTCATCGAGGAACTCGGCGGCATGAACCTCTTCTTCGTCACCAAAGACGGTCGCCTCATCACCCCCGAGCTCACCGGCACCATCCTCGAAGGCATCACCCGCGCGTCGATCCTCGAGTTGGGCAAGGAACTCGGTCTTGATCCGGAGGAGCGCCGCATCCCGATCGAAGAGTGGAAGGACGGGGCGCGCAGCGGCGACATCGTCGAGATCTTCGCGTGCGGCACTGCGGCCGTGGTGACACCCGTGGGTGAGTTGCGCTGGGACGGCGGCTCGGTCGACCACCGACGCGAGGGAGTTGAGGTCGGCGAGGTCACCCAATCCATCCGGCAGCAGCTTCTCGACATTCAATATGGGCGAGCCGAGGACACCCACGGGTGGATGACGCGACTCGTCTAGACCGCATCGCGGCCGCGCTCGCCGGGACCGCGCCCAGGGTGGTCGCCACCGATCTCGACGGCACTCTCCTGCGCACTGACGGTATGCCGTCCGCGCGCACCGTTGCAGCCATTGACGCCGTCGAGCGTGCTGGCATTGACGTCATCCTCGTCACGGCGCGGCCGCCCCGGTGGCTCGACGGGTTGGCGGGCATCGCTGGCGAACACGGCATCGCGGTGTGTGGCAACGGCGCCTTTGTCTATGACGTGGTGCGCCGCGAGGTCCTGAAGGTACGGCCCTTGCCGCCAGAAGACGTCGCAGAGCTCGTCCGTGATCTGCGCGCGGCGATCCCAGGGATGGTCTTTGGGGCGGAGCGAGCGAGTGGGCCAAGCTTCGAAGCCAGCTTCCCCAGCGCCCCCGCGGGTGTTCCTCTCGGGCGTCACCATGTCGGACCGATGGCGTCGTGGGACGACGAGCCGATTGGTAAATTGCTTGGTGTGCAGCCGGATTGGGATGGCGAAGTGTTCTTGGACCGGGTCACTGAGGTGGTCGGTGACCGCGCTCATGTCGCCTACTCCGGCGCCGAAGGCCTCGCCGAGATCACCGCCTGGGGTGTGACCAAGGCCCACGGCCTCCAGCGCTGGTGCGAGGAGCGCGCGATCGCCAGTCAGGAAGTCTGGGCCTTTGGCGACATGCCCAACGACGTGTCGATGCTGCAGTGGGCGGGGGAGTCCTTCGCGGTCGCCAATGCCCACGACGAGGTGCTCGCGGCGGCCCGGCATACCTGTGCCAGCAACGACGCCGATGGCGTCGCGCAAGTCCTCGAGTGGCTGGCAGCCACTCAGACAGCGTCCCGGGGAGGATGACGGTGCCGCCGGCTGGAGGTGTATCCAATGCGTCGGGTCTGCCGGTGATCGGCATCTCGGCTGGGCTCGACACGATCGACCGAGGGGACTGGCGTGCTCTGCGCTCCGTCGTCCTCCCCGCGATGTATGCCGCGGCGGTCACCCGCGCGGGCGCTGTCGCCGTCGTGCTGCCACCACCGGGCCAGACAGCGGTCGACGACCTCGGGGGCCACGCCGCGGCCGTGGTCGCCCGCTTGGATGGCCTTGTCCTCGCTGGGGGCGATGACGTCGACCCCGCCCGGTATGCCGTGACGCGCCACCCGCTCGCCGACGACCCGCAGCCCGACCGAGACGCCTGGGAAATCGCGTTGACCCGCGCCGCGATCGAGAGTGACCTGCCGCTGCTCGGGATTTGCCGTGGGATGCAAATCATGGCCATCGCCGCCGGAGGCACGCTCGACCAACACCTGCCGGACGTCGTGGGGACGACGGTTCACTCACCGACGCCAGGTGTCTTTGCGCGGCATACCGTGTCCGTCCTTGCGGGGACGCAACTTGCGAAGGTGCTGGGACCCGAGCAGATCGAGGTCCCGACGCATCACCACCAGGGGGTCGCGACCCTCCCCGAACAGTCCGGGTATGCCGTGTCAGCACGTCACGAAGACGGCACCATCGAGGCGCTCGAAGACCCTGGTGCTCGCTTCCGGATCGGGATCCAGTGGCATCCCGAGGCGGGGACCGACGTCCGGTTGATGGCTGCACTCGTCGCGAGCGCGACACGCCGAAACGTCCCACACTGCGAGACATCCCGTCCATAACTCAATCACCGTGGCACTCTGTATCCCGTGAGCCCTGCGACCCGCGTGACCACCGTCACCACGATCGTTATTAGCTAGGCGCGACGAGCCGCATCACTCGTCGCGCAGACCTCCCACACCCCGGGGGGTCTTTTTGTTGGTCCGGGTGACACGATGCTGGGGCCGACATGCGGCGGGGGAGCGATCAACGGGATCGATCAGGGCCACACACATACATTGACGACTGAAAGCCGTTTGACACATGTCCAGCACGACCAGCACGACGACCGCGACCGCCTCGGCGATGCTCGCCGATCTGCACGTCTACGACACGACCCTGCGCGACGGCGCGCAGCAGGAGGGGCTCAACCTCTCCGTATCGGACAAGTTGACGATTGCTCGTCAAATCGACGACCTGGGGGTCGGGTTCATCGAGGGCGGCTGGCCGGGCGCGAACCCTAAGGACACCGAGTTCTTCGCGCGGGCGCAGCGGGAGTTGAAGCTCAAGAACGCGACCCTCGCTGCGTTTGGTGCGACCCGCCGGGCCGATGGCCGCGCGGCCGACGACCAACTCGTCCGCGCTCTGCTCGACTCGGGAGCGCCTGTTGTCACCCTGGTCGCGAAATCCCATACACGCCACGTCGAGCTGGCCCTCCGCACCACGTTGGCCGAGAACCTCGCGATGATCCGGGACACAGTGACGTTCTTGCGCGGCGAGGGTCGCCGGGTCTTCGTCGATGCTGAGCACTTCTTCGACGGCTACCACCTTGACCGCGACTACGCGCTGGAGTGTGTGCGAGCCGCCGCCGAGTCGGGGGCTGAGGTCATCGCCCTGTGCGACACCAACGGTGGCATGCTGCCCACGCACGTCGCCGATGTCGTCCATGACGTCCTCAGCGCCACGAGCGCCCGGATTGGCATTCACTGCCACAACGACACCGGATGCGCGGTCGCCAACTCCATGGCTGCGGTCGACGCTGGCGCAACCCACGTCCAGGGCACGGTCAACGGCTACGGCGAGCGCACTGGCAACGCCAACATCCTCACCGTGGTCTCCAACCTCCAGATCAAGCAGGGTATGCCGCTCGTCGCGCCAGAGCAGTTGCGCGAGGCGACCCGGATCTCGCACTCGATCAGCGAGGTGACGAACGTGCCGCCGTACAGCCGACAGCCGTACGTCGGCGCGAGTGCCTTCGCCCACAAGGCGGGGCTGCACGCGAGCGCCCTCAAGGTCGACCCGGACCTCTACCAGCACACCGACCCGGCTCTCGTGGGCAACTCAATGCGCACGCTCGTGTCGGACATGGCCGGCCGCGCAAGTATCGAACTCAAGGCAGCCGAGATGGGCGTCGACCTTGCCGGCCAACCGGAGCTCATTGCCAACCTCCTCGCTGAGGTCAAGAACCTTGAACTTCAGGGGTGGACCTTTGACGCCGCTGACGCGTCTTTCGAACTGTTGCTGCGCAAGCATCTGCACCGCTCGGTCTCCTATTTCGACGTCGAGTCGTGGCGGGTCATCACTGACGCGAGGGAGGCGGGCGAGGCGACAAGTGAGGCGACGGTCAAACTGACCGCCGGCGGCACTCGCCACGTGGCCACAGGCGAGGGCAACGGACCGGTCAACGCGTTGGACCATGCCCTGCGCCAAGCCCTCAACGCCGTCTATCCAGAGTTGGAGAAGCTCGAGTTGGTCGACTTCAAAGTGCGCATCCTCGATGCCTCGCACGGCACCGACGCGATCACGCGAGTCTTGATCGAAACCGCTGACGGCCAGACCACGTGGACCACGGTAGGCGTGGCCCCCAACATCGTCGAGGCGTCCTGGCGGGCGTTGGTCGATGGCATCACCTATGGTCTGCAGCGACGGGAGGTGCCGGCGCGATGAGTATCGACTCGATGCCGAAGCCAAGAGAGACCCAGCACAAGGCCCCCCCCTTGGGGACTGGCAGTGGTTTGGTTGTCCGACCCGGTCAGGCCGAAGACGCCGCGACCCTGAGCGAGGTCGCGTACCGAAGCAAGGCCTTTTGGGGCTATAGCTCCTCACTGATGGCAGCGTTTGCCGCCGAACTCACGGTGTCTGCTGACCAAGCGGCCGAGGCCGTGGTGGCGGAGGTCGACGGAGTCATTGCTGGCTTCTATCTGCTTGGTCCGATCAGCGGACCGATCCCCGCAACCGCGTCCACCGGCGCAGGGGCAAGTCAGGCCGGCGAACTCGACATGCTGTTCATCGACCCGACGTTTATCGGGGCTGGTGTCGGCCGCGTACTGTTCCACGACGCGATCGCCAAGGCTGCCCGGCGAGGGTGGACCAGTGTCTTCATTGCAGCCGACCCGCAATCGGTCGGCTTCTATGAGACGTGCGGCGCCACCCAGGTGGGGGAGCGCATGAGCGCATCGGTCCCCGGCCGCTTCTTGCCGCTCCTCGAAAAGCGGTTGGGTGCGCTGGCTGGCCACGCAGGCGGTGCGCGTGCGACCTACTGGCGGTAGGCCAAGATCGCGTCACACGCCTCAAGGAGGCGAGCCCGGAGCGCTTGGCTGAGCACGGCATACTCCTGCTGGTATGCCGTGAAAGCTGCTTTGCCCGCGGGTGTTTCGATCGGGATGGGCTCGTAGCCAAGCTCGGTCACGTCGTAGGGCGAGGCGCGCATGTCGAGCACACGGAGGCTCCTGGCGTGACCGAAGCAGTCCGCGACGAGTTCTGACGGAATGGCCGGGGCGAGCTTCATGGCCCACTTGTAGAGGTCCATGCCCGCGTGGAGGCACCCGGGTTGGTCGAGGTCGACTTGGTCAATCCGCTTGGGCTGCACGGCGTTCCGGGGACGTGCTGGATCAGTGAAGAACCGGAATGCGTCGAAATGCGTGCACGTCAAAGGGAGTGACTCCACGACAAGGTCGGTGCCTGCCGACCCCAGGCGCAACGGGAGGCGGCGATGCCGCACGGACTCCTGGTCGAGGCGGTAGACCATCGCCCACTCGTGCAGAGCCAGGCACCCCAGGTGGGCAGGTCTGCTAGCGGTGGCGTTCAGGAGTGAGCGGACGAACTCGACCGTCGATCCGCGGGCCGCGAGGTAGGCGGGCGCGTCGAGCTGCACCCGGTCCCTGTCGCTGCGCATAAACCTCCAGCGAGCGCGCTCGTCGCGGGCCGCATCGGCGAGGGCAACGCCGGGTCCGGGGTGCCAGCGGCGAAGGGCGGCTGGCGTGAAGGGGTAGTACGTGAAGAGGAAGTCCTCGCCGGGGTGCCGATGGCCGTGGGCTCGGCGCTCGCGATGCTCCGCGGTCAGGTCGTCAACGCGGCGGTGATGGTCGGCCTCGCGGGCACGCCAGTCCTCTGCCGCCCACACCGTCGCCCGTAATGCCGCCCCGACCGTCGCCACAACCAGACAGCCTAATCTCCGCGATTCGCCACGCGAACCGTGTGTTCCATGTCACGCTCTCTCCCATGACCGGACAGCTTCCGCCCCGAATCGCGCTTCGCTTCGCTGCCGTCCTCGCTGTGCTGCTCTGCGGTGCCTTGGTGGCGCCGAACGCATCCGCCGACCCGTCTGACACCGGGCGAGAGCGAGCAATGGGCTACTACCTAGCGTTGGGCGACTCGCTCGCCGCCGGCTATCAGCCCGGTGTCGGTGATGAGCGCGCCGGTGGGTACGTCGGAGACGTGCTGAAACACATCCAGGCGACGAGCCCCAAGACGCGGTTGGTCAACGTCTCATGCTCGGGGGAGACGACGGTGACCCTGATGCAGGGTGGTCGCTGCACCTACGCCGAGGGGTCACAGCTGGCGGCAGCCAAAGCGTTCCTCAAGTCCCACGGCCAGTTCACGCGGGTCGTGACAATCGACATCGGCGCCAACGACATTACGCGCTGTGCTGCTGGGGGTGCGCTTGACCAAGGGTGTTTCATGCAGCAGGCCGCGCTCGTGCACACGAACCTTCGCGCGATCCTGGCTGTGCTCCGCAAGGGTGCGCCGCACGCCAAGATCGTCGTGCTCAACTACTACAACCCCTTCCTTGCCGCCTGGCTCACCGGGCCGGCTGGGCAAGTCTTGGCCCAGACGACCACCGGGGGGTTGCAGGCGTTCAATGCTGGTCTCGCAGCAGCCGCAACGTCGGTCAATGGAGTCACGGCGGATGTCTCCGCAGCGTTCTCCAGCACCGACTGGACAATGGTCCCGGTCAGCGCCACCACGACGATGCCGCTGAACGTCCTGCGGATTTGCCAGTGGACCTGGATGTGCACAAAGTCGGACATCCACGTCAACGACACGGGGTATGCCGTGCTCGCCACGGCCGTGAACAATGCGCTTGACTCTGCTCGCCTAGGCTTGCCCCGTGCGCATCGCGAGATACACCACAGGTGAGGATCCGGCATACGGGATCGTGACGGCTTGAGGGCGGCGACGTTCTTGTTCCGCTGTCGGGCGACCCCCTCTACATCGGGGCGTCCGGCCGGTGGAGCCCCTGTGCCACTCGAGGATGCCCGGCTGCTCGCGCCGGTCATCCCGCGGAGCAAGGTCATCGGGATCGGGCGCAACTATGCCGAGCACGCCAAGGAACTCGGCAACGAAATCCCTTCCGCACCAATGATGTTCCTTGTCCCAAACACTGCCGTATGCGGTCCCGGGGACCCTGTCGTGCTGCCGCGCGGGTCCAGCGAGATCCACTACGAAGGCGAGCTGGCCGTCGTCATCGGCAAGATCTGCAAGGACGTGAGGGTCGAGGAGGCGCTGGAGTGCGTGTGGGGTTACACCTGCGCCAACGACGTCTCGGCGCGGGACTGGCAGCGGTCCGACGGCCAGTGGGCGCGGGCCAAGGGCTTCGACACCTCGTGTCCACTCGGCCCCTGGATTGAGACCGAACTCGACCCATCGTCGCTGTGGATCCGGACCCACCGGGACGGCGAGTTGGTCCAAGACGGAGTGACGTCAAACATGATCCACGGAGTCGCCGACCTCATCGCCTGTGCCTCGTCAGCCTTCACGTTGCTCCCCGGTGATGTCATCCTCACAGGCACTCCAGCAGGTGTCGGCCCGGTTGACGCCGGACAGCGGGTGTCGATCGAGATCGAGGGCATCGGGGTGCTGTCGAATCCCTTCGTGCGTCGCTGAGCGCGATCGCGCCGTAGGCTGAGCGCCACCATGAGTGAAAAGAAACTTCCCGGCGCAGTGCGTCTGCGCGTGGCCCCCTCGCCGACGGGCGATCCACATGTCGGCACGGCATACATGTCGATGTTTGATCTGGCGTTTGCGCGCCAGCGCGGCGGCCGGTTCATCCTGCGGATCGAAGACACGGACCGCGCTCGGCTGCAAGCCGATAGCGAGGACCAGATCTACGACACGCTCCGCTGGCTGGGGCTCACCTGGGACGAGGGGCCCGACGTCGGCGGGCCGTGCGCGCCCTATCGGCAGTCGGAGCGCCTCGAGACCTACCGCCCTTACGTCGAGCGTTTGTTGGCTGGCGGGCACGCCTATCACTGCTGGTGTTCCCCCGAGCGGCTCACGGCGATGCGCGAGGAGCAGCAGCGCCGCAAGCAGCCAACCGGCTACGACCGGCTGTGTGTCGGCAAGACGCGCGAGGAGCGGGCTGCGCTGCCGGGCTTCAGTGAGCACCCGGTGGTGAGGATGCGGATCCCCGACGACGTTCAGACGAGCTTCGTCGACCTCATCGCCGGGCGGATTGATGCGCCGATGCCAGACGATCAGGTCATCCTCAAGACCGACGGCTTCCCGACCTATCACCTCGCAGTCGTTGTCGACGACCACGAGATGGGGATCACCCATGTCGTCCGCGGCCAGGAGTGGATCTCCTCGACTCCCAAACACTTGCTGCTCTATCGGTGGCTCGGGCTGACGCCGCCGGCCTTTGCCCATATGCCGCTGCTGCGCGACGAGAAGAAGGCGAAGATCTCCAAGCGCAAGAGCCCCTGGGCGCGCCTCACGTGGTTCCGTGAGCAGGGATATTTGCCTGAAGCTCTCGTGAACTTCCTTGCGTTGCAGGGATATCCGCCGATTCTCGAGGCCGACGGCAGCGAGCGCGAGGTGTTTACGTTTGACGAGTTCGCCGAGCGCTTTGACTGGGCTAAGGTCAACCCCGCCGGATCGATGTTCAACCTCGACAAGCTCGATTGGCTCAACGGCGTGTGGATGCGCGAGCTCGACCTCGGGGACTTTGCCAGCCGGCTGCTGCCCTTCCTTGCGGCTGAGGGCATCTTGCCGCCCAACCCCTCGCTGGGAGAGCTGGCTCGCCTCAAGCTCGTTGCGGAGCTCATCCAGACTCGGATCGCCAAGCTCACTGAGGCCGCGCCGCTCGTGGCGCCGTTCTTCATGGGCGACGACATGATCGTCATTGCTGACGATGCCCGAGGGCAGCTCGACGCGCAATCACCGGCTGTCTTGGATGCCGCCATCAAGGCATTGGGCGATATCGACGACCATGGTCGGGGAGTGCTCGCCAGCGAGTCTGACTGGAATGCATCCACGATCGAGGCAGCGTTGCGGGCTGCGGTCGTCGACGGGCTGGGCGTCAAGGCGCGGGTGGCGTTCGGGCCGCTCCGGACCGGCGTCTCGGGTCAGCGGATCTCGCCGCCGCTGTTCGAGTCGATGGAGATTCTCGGCAAGACGTCGACCTTGATTCGGCTGGCGGCTCTGCGTTCGACCCTTTAAGGGGTCGGGCAGAGCCCGGCAGGGTCGGGCTGTTGCCGGGCTTTGCGATTTGGGCGGCACCTGCAGGGACCGCTAGGATCGCTCTTCGGTTCACCCTTGAAGGTCGGCGACGACGCGCAAGTGTGATACCCCATGGGGTATGGTGTAATTGGCAACACGACTGATTCTGGTTCAGTTGTTCTAGGTTCGAGTCCTGGTACCCCAGCGATTGGGCGAAACCTCCAGCAAACGGTAGGGTTTCCCCGGTCGTCCGCCGCTCGTGGCGGACACGTTAGGGCCCCGTTGTGTAGCGGTCTAGCACGCCGCCCTCTCAAGGCGGTAGCGCGGGTTCGAACCCCGTCGGGGCTACCCAAGACGCTGTGAACCCCCTGCCGCGGCAGGGGGTTCACAGCGTCTATGGCACGTGTTCAGCCCACCTCACCGGTGACGGAAATGGCGCGCCCTTTTGCTGGAAACCCTCATGGCGGTAGCAGTAGCCGCGCCCGAAGGTATCGGTGACCTCGCCCATTCACCAGCCGATTTGCTCATGTCGGGCTGGGCGCTCAGGCACCTAGCCCTCCGACGCTCCTCAGCGAGAAACGAGGGCTGCGTGGCTCGGCGATAACACAGCGGGCTCAGCCGTCGCCACCGTGGTCGGGGCCGGGTGGCTCCTCGCTGACGTGCTGGCTGCGAATGGGGAGCGCAGCGGTCCACACGCTCAAGGCAGGCGCCAGCACTGCTGTCAGCACCAGCGCGCGTCGTCTCCGTGGCCCGCCTGTCCTGTTCTCACTGTCGCTGGGTATGCCGTGCCAGCGGGCTTGCCCGCCCGAGTCTAGCCGTGGGCAGCCTGGTGAGCGCGGCGCAACACCTCGGTGAGCTTGTTGGCTCCTGCCACCACCGTCGCCGCGTGGAGTCGGCCGGGTTGGCGCGACAGCCGCTCGATTGGCCCTGAAATAGAAACGGCCGCAACGACTCGGCCAGAAGGTCCGCGCACGGGGGCAGACACTGAGGCGACGCCTGGTTCGCGTTCGCCGACGCTCTGTGCCCAGCCGCGACGCCGCACTGCCGACAGGGCCGTGGCATTGAACCGCGCGCCCTGGAGGCCGCGGTGGAGCCGGTCCGGCTCCTCCCACGCTAACAAGACTTGTGCGCCGGAGCCCGCGTGCATGGACAGACTTGATCCGACAGGGATGGTGTCGCGCAGCCCCATCGGTCGCTCGGCTGCTGCGACGCAGATGCGCTGATCACCTTGGCGACGGAACAGCTGGGCGCTTTCGTTGGTGTGATCGCGGAGGGCCCCAAGGACGGGTCCAGCCGCTGCTAGGAGCCGGTCTTCGCCGGCTGCTGACGCCAACTCGGCCAATCGCGGGCCGAGGACGAAGCGTCCTTGCATGTCACGCGTCACCAGCCGGTGGTGTTCTAGTGCCACCGCGAGTCGGTGGGCGGTCGGGCGAGCGAGCCCCGTCGCCCCGACGAGTTGCGCCAGCGTGGCCGGGCCAGCTTCCAAGGCGCTCAGCACTGTGGCAGCCTTGTCGAGCACACCCACTCCGCTAGAGTTGTCCATACCCTGATACTGCCGTCTCAAGCGATGAGACGCAACTTCGCCCGCGTGTCGTGTGAAGCACGCTGATCGCTGACATAGCTGTCACGCGGGTTGGAAAGGTGGTTCCGATGGCTGGGACATTGGCCGAGAAGGTTTGGGAGTCGCACGTCGTTCGTCGGGCTGACGGTGAGCCAGATCTCCTCTATATCGATCTGCACCTCATCCACGAGGTCACCAGCCCGCAGGCCTTCGACGGACTTCGAATTGCCGGTCGCCGGGTGCGGCGGCCCGACTTGACCTTGGCAACCGAAGACCACAATGTGCCGACGACGCCAGGCCCGATCACGGACCCGGTGAGCCTCACTCAGGTCGAGACACTGCGGCGCAACTGCGAGGAATTCGGAGTGCCGATCTACCCAATGGGCCACGCCGAGCAAGGAATCGTGCATGTCGTCGGGCCGCAGCTCGGCCTCACCCAACCAGGCATGACGGTCGTCTGTGGCGACAGCCACACCTCCACCCACGGCGCGTTCGGTGCGCTGGCATTCGGTATCGGCACCTCAGAGGTCGAGCACGTGCTTGCGACCCAGACGTTGCCGCTCAAGCCTTTCCGCACCATGGCGATCAATGTCAGAGGAACGCTGCCTGAGGGAGTGACGGCAAAGGACGTCGTCCTCGCGGTGATCGCCAAGATCGGTACGGGTGGTGGCCAAGGTTACGTCCTGGAGTATCGCGGCGAGGCGATTTCTGCACTGTCGATGGAAGCCCGCATGACGGTGTGCAACATGTCCATCGAAGCCGGGGCGCGGGCAGGCATGGTCGCACCCGACCAGGTGACCTTCGATTACCTCAAGGGTCGCGACCACGCGCCCAGCGGTGCTGATTGGGATGTGGCCGTGGCCGACTGGGAGCAGCTGGTCAGCGACGAGAATGCCGTTTTCGATGCCGAGGTCGACATCGATGCCACCAAGCTGACGCCGTTCGTCACTTGGGGCACTAACCCGGCGCAAGGGCTGCCTCTGGGTGACTCTGTCCCAGATCCGCGCACCATCGCGGACGAACACGAGCGCGCGGCAGCGGAGCGCGCGCTGGAATACATGGGTCTCCATGCCGGTATGCCGTTACGCGACATCCGCATTGACACTGTGTTCGTGGGCTCCTGCACTAATGGCCGGATCGAGGACTTGCGCGCTGCCGCCAGCGTCCTGGAAGGCAGGCAGGTTGCCAACGGTGTGCGGTGCCTCGTCGTGCCTGGATCAGCCCGGGTGCGGCTGCAAGCCGAAGCAGAGGGGCTTGACCGAGTCTTCACTGCGGCGGGCGCCGAGTGGCGACTGCCGGGATGCTCGATGTGCCTGGCGATGAACCCCGACAAGCTCGCTCCGGGGGAGCGCAGCGCATCCACGTCGAACCGGAACTTCGAAGGGCGCCAAGGCGTCGGCGGTCGCACTCACCTGGTCAGTCCTCAGGTCGCGGCCGCCACCGCGGTCCGCGGATTCCTCGCCGCCCCCGCAGACTTGTAGGAGAAGGAGCCTTCCCATGGACAGCTTCACCACTCACACCGGCATTGCGGTGCCCTTGCGTCGCAGTAATGTGGACACCGATCAGATCATCCCGGCTGTCTACCTCAAGCGCGTCACGAGAGACGGGTTCGAGGACGGCCTCTTCGCCGCCTGGCGTCAGGATCCCGACTTCGTGCTCAACCAGCCGCAGTATGCCGGTGGGTCAGTCCTGGTCGCAGGCCCGGACTTTGGCACCGGATCCTCTCGCGAACACGCGGTGTGGGCGCTCATGAATTACGGCTTTCGAGCGGTCATCTCGTCACGGTTTGCCGACATCTTCCGTGGCAACAGCGGCAAGCAAGGATTGCTCACCGCGGTCGTTTCCGAAGCCGACGTGGAAAGCATCTGGGCTTTTTGTGATGAGATCCCGGGCGCCGCGCTGACCGTGGATCTGGAATCTCGGCTCATTACGGCAGGCGATCTTTCCATTCCATTTGAGGTAGACGACTACACCCGTTGGCGCTTGCTGGAAGGGCTCGACGACGTTGGTCTGACCCTCCGACACGAGCAGTTAGTGGCGGAGTTCGAGGCGAGGCGGCCGGCATACAAGCCTGTCGTTCAGTGACCTGACAGCTGAGCCAGCCCGCGCAACCGCGGCACTGGTGTGTCCGCTTCCACCCTCGCTAACCCCTTGCGGGGCAACAAAAGATGTCATGCTCAAATGGTGGACGGAGGGCCGACCAGGCCTTAAGTTTATCTAAGACGAACGTTCGTTCGTGACAAGAGGCGTCGGCATCCAGCGCGGCGCAGGCAAACCCGCGGAGGCACCGTGAACAAGGCTGAACTCGCCCTGGCCATCGAAGGTCAGCTCGGCAACAAGAAACTCGCCAACGACGCCCTAGAGACCGTCCTTGAGACGATCATTCGGGAGGTCGCCAATGGCGGTCGGGTGTCCATCACCGGATTTGGGACTTTTGAGCGAGTCGAACGCGGAGCTCGGACTGGCCGCAACCCTCGCACCGGTGAAGCAGTGCACATCATGAAGACCACCGCTCCGCGTTTCCGTCCCGGGACGTCGTTCCGCGCTGTCGTCGCTGACCCGCGCAAGTTGACGAAAGCACCAGTCATCGGGCGTGCCGCAGCGGGCACTGTCAACCCGATCTCCGCTCCCGTGACGACGGTGCGCAAGGCCGCTTCGAAGGCTGCGCCGACGAAGGCATCCCCGGCCAAGGCTGCCACGACGAAGGTGGCGCCTGCCAAGGCCGAGAAACCTGCAGCCAAGAAGGCATCAAAGAAGGCGGATGGCAAGGGCAAGAAGGCGGCGAAGAAGAGCTGACGCTGCGGCTACCGGGCCGACGCGGCAGGGTTCCCACCCACACGGGTGGAGACTGCGAGGTCATCGACATTGGGGCCGTGGGCAGCAAAGATACGAGGCGACGACGAAGGAGAACCAGTGGTTGCCTCACGCCAGCAGTTGCCCCCGGCATACAAGTTCATCGTGCTGTGGCTACGGCCGCTTTTGCGCGCCCTGACCCACCGTGACTGGCGGGGGATGGAGCAGCTTCCCCAAGAAGGGGGCTTCATCGCCGCTCCCAATCACATGTCGTACTTCGATCCCTTTGTCATCGCGCTCTTTCTCTTCGACAACGGTCGCCCGCCGTTCTTCCTCGGCAAAGAAGCGGTCTTCCGGATTCCCGTCCTGGGCAAGTTGATTGGCTGGTCTGGGCAGATTCCGGTTTATCGCGGCACGGGGCAAGCTGGCGACGCCTATCGAGCTGCGGTCGCCGCGGTCAACGACGGCAAGGCCGTGGTCGTCTTCCCTGAGGGCACACTCACGCGCGAGCCCAATGGCTGGCCGATGAGGGGCAAGACTGGGGCGGCGCGCCTGGCGCTGCAGACCGGACAACCCGTGATCCCCATCGCTCAGTGGGGTGCGCAGGAGGTGCTCGCGACCTACTCGACGCGGCCGCGCTTCTTCCCCCGCAAGACGGTCCACGTCCTGTGTGGCCCGCCGGTCGACCTCGATGACCTCCGTGGCCGTCCAATGGACGCGGCATTGCTCGCCGAAGCCACCGAGCGGATCATGGCAGCCATCACGACACTCCTCGAGCACTTGCGCGCTGAACCCGCTCCTGCGCAACGCTTTGACCCTCGCGCCGCGGGGGTCGCCGAAATTGGCAAGCCGACGAAGAAGGGCTGAGCACACATGCGCGCAGCAGTCATGGGAACCGGCAGCTGGGGCACGGCCTTCGCGGCAACTCTCGCCGACGCTGGCACCCCTGTCGTCATGTGGGGTCGCCGGCAGGATTCGGTCGATCAGATCAACGCTGGCTGTAACGCCGACTACCTGCCGGATCTGCAGCTCCCAGAGGGCATGTCAGCCACAACGGATCCGATCAAGGCGCTCGAAGACGCCGACATCGTCGTGCTGGCCGTGCCCTCACAGACCTTGCGGACCAACCTCGGCGCCTGGGCAGACCACCTGCCCGCTGACGCCGCGGTTGTCTCACTGATGAAGGGTGTCGAACTCGGCACAACCAAGCGGATGAGTGAAGTCATCGAGGAGGTTGGGCGGGTCGCCCCCAGCCGCATCGTCGTCCTCTCCGGTCCCAACCTCGCCCGCGAGATCGCCAACAAACAACCCGCGGCAAGTGTCGTCGCCTGCCGCGACCACGCCACGGCCGACCGCGTTGCTGCCGCGTGCGCAACGGGCTACTTCCGGCCTTACACGAACACTGATGTGGTCGGGACCGAACTCGGTGGTGCAGTCAAAAACGTTGTGGCCCTAGCGGTCGGAATGGCCGAAGGCATGGGCATGGGAGATAACACCAAGGCGTCGATCATCACGCGGGGATTGGCCGAAATGGCCCGGCTTGGGGTGCGCCTGGGTGCTGACCCGGGCACCTTCCTCGGCCTTGCAGGTGTCGGGGACCTCATCGCCACCTGCATGTCGCCCCTGTCCCGCAACCGAACTTTCGGCGAAAACCTCGGGAAGGGCCTCACGGTCGCCGAGGTCGTGGCACTCACCCGCCAGACCGCTGAGGGTGTCAAGTCCTGTCACTCGGTCCTCGACCTCGCGCGTGCCAACGACGTCGAGATGCCGATCGCGGAGGCGGTCACGTCGGTCATCGACGGCGACCGAACCCCAGAAGAGCTCGTCGACCTGCTGATGTCACGCACTCGCAAGCACGAGCGCAGCTGACTCTTCCCGCTCAGCGCAGCGCGGCTGACAACGCAGCGTCGAGGTCGGCCCAGAGATCGGCGGCGTCTTCGATACCGACTGACAGTCGCAAGAGGGACTCGGGTACGAGCTCAGACTCGGCCGGATAGCGCCGGCGACGTTCGATGAGCGAC
The DNA here is from genome assembly GCA_016715285.1 of Actinomycetales bacterium. GTDB lineage: Bacteria > Actinomycetota > Actinomycetes > Actinomycetales > Dermatophilaceae > Phosphoribacter > Phosphoribacter thorii. The sequence continues at coordinate 90,332 of JADKAO010000007.1, forward strand.
TCGACGCCTCCCAAACTGGTGGCCCCCAGCCACAATCGCGTCGCGGCCACCACCCGGTCGGCCTCCGCTTGGCCTCCCACGACCTCGATAGCGAGCATGGCCCCCCACCCGGGATAGCGCACGCGGCATACGGCGGGGTGGGCCGCGAGTCGCTGCGCGAGGAAGGCGGCGTTCGCGCACGCGCGTTCAAAGCGCACATGCAAGGTGCGGATGCCGCGCAAGGCCAGCCATGCCTCGAATGGCCCAGCGATCGCGCCGTGCCGAGTGCGGTGCTGGCGGAGCCGATCCCGCAACTCGCGACCTCTGGCGTCCGGGGAGGTGACGACTGCACCGAGGAGCAGATCGGAGTGCCCGGAGAGATACTTCGTGACCGAGTGGACGACGACATCCGCTCCGTAGGTGATCGGCTGTTGCTGGAGAGGTGTCGCAAAAGTGTTGTCGCACAACACCAGCGCGCCTTGCTTGCGCGCTGACGTGACGAGACGGGGCAGGTCGGCGACCTCCATGAGCGGGTTCGTCGGTGACTCCAACCACACCGCAGCCGCCCCGACGAGCGCCAACTCGGTCGCGTCTGCATCGCTCAGGTCGACCCACCGGACCTCGTGCGCCGCGCCTGAACTCCCGGCCTCGAGCTCTCGGAGCAGTGTCGCGCTCGTGTTGTAGGGGGCGCGGGGGACGACGATCACGCCGCCGATAGGGATGAGGTGCAAGGCTGCCGACACTGCCGCCATGCCAGACGCGAACACGAGTGCCTCTCCGCACTCAAGCGCTCCGAGGGCCGTCTCCAACACTTCCCAGGTCGCGTTGTCCGCCCGCCCATAGCCGAGCCGCGCGGGGTCGTCGGGGGACACGGCATACGTGCTGGAGAGTTCGATCGGCGGGTTGACGGGCGCGCCCGGGGCCCGTGCGGGACGCCCGGAGGCGACAACCAGCGTGGCCGGCGACCAGTCGCTCGAGACGTCACCGTCCTCAGCTGCTGGCCCGGGCGGGCGGCTTTCGGTCATCCGGCCAGCCTACGCGGGGCGCGCGCGCGTGCGCGCTAATGTCGAGCCGATGAGCACTCACAGCACCGAGCCGCCTCGTGATCCCGACCGCAAACTGCGGGTCGCCATTGTCTTCGGGGGGCGCTCGTCCGAGCACGCTGTGTCGTGTTCCAGCGCAGCCGGGATTCTCCGCGCGCTGGACCGCGACCGCTATGACGTGCTGCCCATCGGGATCGCCCCGGACGGGCGCTGGGTGATCGCGCCCGATGAACCCGACTTGCTCGAGCTTTCCCCGGGGCATCGACCTGGGGTCAGCAGCGACGGTCCCGGCGTCCTCGTGCCGCTGGCGACCACTGAGCGCTCGATGCAGGTCATCGCACCCGGCAAGGAACCGCGATCCCTGGGTGATGTCGACGTGGTCTTCCCCGTGTTGCACGGCCCCTGGGGCGAGGACGGCACGCTGCAGGGGATGCTCGACCTAGCCGACGTGCGCTATGTCGGCTCGGGGGTCTTGGCATCCGCGGCGGGCATGGACAAGCACTACATGAAGGTCATCTTTGCGGGGCACGGACTCCCAGTCGGCCCGTATGCCGTGATCACCGACCGCGCGTGGCGCTCGGACCCGGCCGCGGCGATGGACGCGGTGCATGGCCTTGGGTTCCCGGTCTTTGTCAAGCCCGCGCGGGCTGGATCGAGCATGGGCATCACTCGGGTCGATGACGCCGCCGAGCTCGAAGCCGCGATCGTGCACGCCAGGGAACACGACCCCAAGGTCATTGTCGAAGCCGCCATTGTGGGCCGTGAGATCGAGTGTGCGGTTCTGGAGGGGCGGGGGACCGAAGGCCCCCGGACGTCGGCTGTCGGCGAGATCAGGGTGGTGTCCGGGCACGAGTTCTATGACTTCGAGGCCAAGTACCTCTCCGACCGCGATGTCGAACTCGTCTGTCCCGCAGACGTTCCCGATGACGTTGCCGCAGAGATCCAACGACTCGCGGCCGAGGCGTTCAGCGCCCTCGGGTGCGAAGGCCTCGCTCGGGTTGACTGCTTTTACACCGACACTGGTCGGGTCATCATCAACGAGATCAACACGATGCCCGGCTTCACGCCTCACTCGATGTATCCGCGAATGTGGGCGGCTAGTGGGCTGGATTACGAGGCACTCGTCGACGAGCTGATCGAGCTTGCGATGACCCGCCGCACGGGCCTGCGCTAACCGACTAACTGCACGCGCGACCAGTCGTCGGCAAAGCCGCTCCGACGGTGCTGAATGCTGGCAAGAGAAGGGGCTCCGGCGCGTACGCCGACGGCACCAGGACGTCGAGCGCTGGCGAGCGCCCGTAGGTCGTGAACTGCACGCCGTTGCTGCGTGGCTGCACCACCCAGTCGACGCCGTTGACCGACAGACACTCCAGGGTCGACGGCGGTGGCGGCGGATAGCCACAGATCGCGATGATGGCGGGGTCGCCCCACGCTCGCGCGGCCGGCGAGTCCGGTTCTACCGTCCGGGCGGGGAACCCCCCCACGGTGCTCGGCCACAACCCGGTCAGGGATTGGCACGCGGGAGACCCAGCCTCGTCTGGCAGCGTCACCGATATGCCGTGTGCCCCGCAGCCGGCCAGCGCGAGGCTAGCGCTCATGCCGACGGCCGACCACACCGACAGCGCCACCTGGGCCGCAGAACGACCTGGGTGGCGCTGTCGGTGTGGTCGAGGGGCGATCAGACGTTGACGACGGTGCACGTCAGCGTGCGTGTGATGCCCTGCACGTCTTGGATCTTGGCGATGACGAGCTTGCCGAGGTCGTCAACGCTCTCGGCCTTCACGCGCGCAATGACGTCGTAGGGGCCGGTGACGTCCTCGGCAGATGCCACGCCAGCCACCTCGCGGATGGCTTGCGCGACGGTCGCCGACTTGCCGACCTCAGTCTGGATCAGGATGTAGGCCTGGACCATGGAGTTCCTCACTGTCGACGAAAGCCCTCACGGGCTTCATGGGAGCAGGATGCGAATGTGCCTGCCGATCAGACGCTACCGTGCCATTGACGGATTGGGTTGCGGTGAGAGGAACGGTGGACCACGTGACGGCCGACGATAGTCAGCGCCGCCCTCTGGTCGAACTATCGGAGGAAGACATCCTCGCGCAGCTCCTGCCGTTGCTGAACGGCCCGGGTGGCGCGAATGGAGGTAGACACGAGCGGGTCGTCGTCGGTCCCGGTGACGATGCCGCGGTGTTGCACAACCCCGGCGACGTCATCCTCACGACCGACACGATGGTCCGGGGACGAGATTGGCGCGACGACTGGTCGAGTGCTCGGGATGTCGCAGCCAAACTTGTCGTGCAAAACCTTGCCGATGTCGCTGCGATGGGGGGCATCCCGACCGGCCTTCTCCTCACGATCGCCGCGGACCCTTCGATCGACCTGGCGTGGGTCCTCGAGTTCGGTGCCGGAATTGGTGAGGCGAGTCGAGCAGCCCATACCTCGGTGCTCGGGGGTGATCTGTCCTCGGCGCCATCCGGGACGGTTGTCGTGAGTATCACGGCCACCGGAACCCTCGCCGGACTAGCGCCGGTTCTGCGCAGTGGGGCACGGGCCGGTGACCTCGTCGCGGTATGCGGCACGTTGGGCACCTCTGCGGCGGGGCTCGAATTGCTGTTGGCTGGCGAGGACCCAGACCAGGCTGGCGCCGTTCTGATCGCCGCACATAGGCGCCCGACGAGTCCGCTGTCCGAGGGGCCCCGAGCAGCCCGCGCGGGCGCGACGGCGATGATTGATATCTCAGACGGCCTGTTGCGGGACGCCGCGAGGATCGCGTCTGCGAGCGGTGTGCAGCTCGACTTGAGCGAGTCGGCGATTCTCCGAGAGGCTCAGGCGCTCGTCCCGGCAGTTACGGATGCAGTCGCCCGCGAGTGCGTTTTGACTGGGGGAGAGGAACATTCCCTGCTTGCCTGTATGCCGCGCAGGGTCCACCGTGAGCTTGGCTCAGCCTGGCGGGTCATCGGCCAGGTCGTTAAGGGCAGCGGGGTTTCGATCGACGGCGCCGTGAGTGCGCCACGCGGGTGGGACCACTTCTTGGCCGAGTAACCCCACGCACCGAGAACTTACGGTAACGTAGGTTACGTCATCGTAAGTTACTTCGTCGTAAGCGAGGTGCCATGAGCACCGACCAGTCGCCAGCCCTATCCAGCCCCCTCACGCGAGTGCGACCTCCGATCATCCAGGGAGGGATGGGCGTCGGTGTCTCCGGCTGGCAGTTGGCGCGAGCCGTCTCTGGTATGGGGCAACTCGGGGTGGTGTCTGGGACGGCGATCGACGTCGTCATGGCCCGCCGGCTCCAATCGGGCGACCCCGACGGAGATGTCCGCCGGGCGCTGGCACACTTCCCCGTCCCAGCTGTCGCGGAGTGGATCCTCGAGGCGTACTTCGTCGCGGGCGGCATCGCGCCCGACGCACTCTTCCGACCGGTGCCACGGCATACTCTCTCGTCCGCGCAGCGGCTCGTGGAGTTGACTGTCGCGGCCGCCTTCGTCGAGGTCTTCCTGGCTAAGGAAGGCCACACGGGTCTGGTCGGCATCAACGTGCTCCGCAAGATCGAACTGCCTATGCCCGCAACGCTTTACGGCGCGATTCTCGCTCGGGTAGACGTGGTCCTATGCGGCGCAGGCAGCCCGGCTGAGATCCCGGATCTCGTGCGCGGACTTGCCCGCCACGAGGACGTCGCCATCGACGTCCGAGTGATGGGCGCGCGGTCGAGCGACGGCTTTGGGCGGATGCCGTTCAGCCCGACGGCGGTGATCCCGAATCCGGGCCCGGCGCTCGCGCCCCCCGCTGTGCTGGCGATCGTCGCGTCGACCGATCTGGCGACCGGTCTGGCCGGCACTGACCGCACGAGGCCCGATGGGTTCATCATCGAAGGCGAGGTCGCTGGCGGCCACAATGCGCCGCCCCGAGGGCCCCGACGCGTGGACGAGCTCGGCCAGCCCATCTATGACGAGCGCGATGTCGTCGACCTCGACGCCATCCTCGCTCTTGGCCTGCCGGTTTGGTTGGCCGGCGGCTATGGCACCCCTGAGCGAGTCGCCGAGGCACGGGCGTTGGGTGCGGTGGGTGTGCAAGTCGGTACGGCGTTCGCGTTCTCTGACGAGTCGGGGTTCGCCGAAGACATCAAGGCGCAGATCCGCGCCAAAGCCGCCGACGGTTCGCTGCAGGTGAGGTCAGACTGGCGCGCCTCGCCGACGGGATTCCCGTTCCGAGTCGCCGATCTGCCCGGGACGGTATCCGATGGGGCGGTGTCGTTGGCGCGGAAGTCGGTGTGCGACTTGGGAGTCTTGCGGACGGCATACCTCAACCCGGATGGGGCCGTGGACTTTAGGTGCCCGGCAGAGCCGCAGAACGCGTACCTGCGCAAAGGCGGCCGTGAGGTCAACCGCGAGGGTCGCGTGTGCCTGTGCAACGCCCTCCTCGCGAGCGCCGGCCTGGGCCAGCGGCGCCCTGGCGGGGCCGTGGAACCTCCGCTCGTCACGGCCGGGAGCGATCTGGCCGCCGTTGTTGCGCTCAGCCAAGCCCATGTGGGCGGGCACTACTCCGCCGCTGACGTCGTGAACTACTTGCTGGCGGGCTAGGCGCTGACGCGCGATCGCTCGGAGGAAGACGAGAAGGCCGGTCCCTGCGGGGACCGGCCTTCTCGTTGCTCCAGGGGTGCGAGGGTCAGCGACTGACCTTGCCGGCCTTGAGGCACGAGGTGCACACGTTGACCCGCTTGGGGGTCACACCGTTGACGAGCGCCTTGACGCGCTGGATGTTGGGGTTCCAGCGGCGCTTCGTGCGGCGGTGCGAGTGCGAAATGTTGTGACCGAATCCCGGTCCCTTGCCGCAAACATCGCAGGTGGCAGCCACGGGTGATCTCCTGATACGTCGAAATAGCTTGGACATGATCGTCGGTGCCGACGATGGTCTGGGGCGCCGGACTCGCGACCCTAAGGGTCAGCAGGTCAAGCAACCGGTCAAGAATAGCCGAGCCGCGGGTATGGTCCAAACCGCCGTGGCGATGCGAGTGGAGCCTGAGCTGCCAGGGCGCTGGCTAGGCTGATCCTCACGACCACCGCAGGAGGTATGCCGTGCCCCACCAGCATCCCGACCAGCATCCCGAGCAAGATGCCGGGCAGCTGACGACCGAAGGCGCGGATGCATCGGTGACGCCCCCGTCGAATCTCACCACGCTGGACGCTGGCGCGTTCCTGCGTTGGGCAGCAGTAGCCAGGTCCGCATTCGCTGCCGCCCGCACGGAGATCGACGCCCTCAACGTCTTCCCGGTGCCTGACGGCGACACGGGCACGAACCTCTATCTCACCTTGGACTCTGCGCTTGACAGCACGCGGGCGGCCATCCTCGCCATGCCGCGAAGCGAACAGAGGCGGCTCGCCGTCATCTGCGGACAGACGTCACGATCGATGCTCCTCACGGCCCGGGGCAACTCTGGCGTCATCTTGAGCCAACTTTTCCGAGGGTTCTCCGACCGAGTGGTGGCCACGGGCACTGCTGAGCTCGACGGTGCTGGCCTCGCCGCTGCCCTTGCGCTCGCAGACCAACGCGCCTGGCAGGCCGTCACCGAACCCAAAGAAGGCACCATCCTCAGCGTGTCGCGCGCCACGGCGCAGGCGGCCACCCGGTCGGTCGAGGACGGTCGTGACGACTTGGCGGAGGTTGTGGAGGCGGCTCTGGAGGCTGCTCAGACGGCTCTCGATGAGACTCCCCACCAGTTGCCCGTGCTCGCTCGCGCTGGCGTGGTCGATGCCGGTGGCGCGGGGTACCTCGTCCTCATCGAGGCCCTGGCCAAGGTGGTGTTGCCGCACGACGAAACCGTGCGCGCAAGGGGGATGCACGGCATACCCCTGCATGATGACCCCTTCCATCGGCGCGCCGGCTGGTCCCGCGCCGTAGAGCTGCCTGGCGGAGCTGGTGATGTCGGCGATGGCGCCGCCGCGGCCCATGACGGGCGCCCCGGCGGCCCGGCATACGAGGTGATGTTCCTTCTTGCGGACTCGGACGAGGAGCGGGTCCAGCGGCTGCGGGAGACGCTCGCGCCGATGGGGGATTCCCTGCTGGTCGTCGGCGGTGACGGCACCTGGAACGTCCACGTCCACGTCGATGACCCCGGGGCAGCGGTGGAGGCGGGGATTGCAGCCGGTCGGCCGTACCGAATCGCGATCACACACTTTGGGAGCCAGCAGGGGGCGATCGAGGTCGAACCCGATCCCGACGCCGTGGCCGTCGTCAGTTGCGCACCGGGGGAGGGCCTGGCGGACGTGTTCCGCGCCGCTGGGTCGGCGGTCGTGCTGAGCGGCCCCGGACATCGGGCATCTGCAGGGCAGATTCTCGACGCGGTGCGGCGCACTCGGGCGGGCAAAGTCCTTGTGCTGCCTAATGATTCCGATACTACGATGGCCGCCCACGCAGCAGCCCGCGCGGCGGCAGAGACCGACGTCGAGGTGCTTGTGGTCCCAACTCGCTCTGCCGTCCACGGAATCGGTGCCCTGGCCGTATACGACCAGGGGCTGAGCATCGCCGACAATGCCAATGCGATGACGCGGGTCGTGGCGGGGATGCGTGACGGCGCGGTAACAATCGCCAGCCGCGAGGCGCTGACGCCGGCCGGGCTATGCCACGCGGGTGACGTTCTCGGGTTTGTCGACGGCGAGGTGGCGTTCATCGGTGAGGACGTCTATGACGTCGCTGGGCATGTCGTCGAGCGGCTTGTGGGCGAGGAGGGCGAGTTGCTCACCCTCGTCAGCGGTGCCGAAGCCCCTCGCGATCTGGCGACACAAGTCGCGGCTGCCGCCCGCATTCGACACCACGACCTTGAAGTGACCTACGTGCGGGGCGACCAGCCGCTTTATCCGCTGCTGTTGGGGATGGAATGACTCGTTTGCCTGGAGTGCGCGCGCGGTGACAACGCGGTCGGCGCTCACCGAGGACACCCTGGTGGTCAAGGCCTTTGGCAAGCGGCTTGGCCAGCCGTTGGCGACCCACAAGGGCGTCCACACCGTCGGCGACCTGCTCGAACTCATCCCGCGGCGCTACCTCACGCCCCAGGAACTCACGGATTTGGGTGATCTGGTCGTGGGGGAGTCGACAACGGTGGTGGCGAAGGTGCGCGATGTCCAGTTGCGACCGATGCGGCAACGTCGCGGCCAGCTGCTCACCGTGATCATCGGCGATGGGCGGCATGAGCTCGACTTGACGTTCTTCCGGCCCTACCCCCACAAGGATCGACTCACGCTGGGTGCGCTCGGCATCTTCACGGGCACCATCGGCCGGTATGCCGGGCGCCTGCAACTTACGCACCCGGAGTACCAGGTGCTCGACGAGCACAGCGCTGACGAGACCGTGCAGGACCTGCAAAGTCACCAGATCCCCATCTACCCCACGACCGGCGCGGTGACCTCGCTCAACCTCCGCACCGCGATGGGAGTGGTGCTCGACAGCATCGATCGGATTCGCGAGCCACTGCCTGAGGACGTGCGCCGCAAGCGGGGGCTGCTGGACCGGCGGGCTGCGCTGGAGCTCGTGCATCGGCCTGAGGTGGGCGTCAGCGTCGAGCCGGGTCGGCGCCGGATGCGCTACGACGAAGCCTTTGTCCTGCAAGCGATTTTGGCGCAGCGCCGACGGGTCGCGGCCCAGTCGCCGTCGGTTCCGCGGGTGGCCATCAGCGATGGATTGCTTGCCGCGTTTGACGCTCGGCTGCCGTTTGCTTTGACCGCGGGGCAACAGGAAGCGGGGCGTGTGCTCCTGGACGAGTTGGCTCGACCGCACCCGATGCAGCGGCTGCTCCAAGGCGAGGTCGGGTCTGGTAAGACTGTCATCGCGGTGCGCGCCATGCTCGCGGTAGTTGACGCCGGGGGGCAGGCCGCCCTCCTTGCGCCCACGGAAGTCCTTGCGGCACAGCACTTCCGGTCGATTACCCAGCTGCTTGGCCCGCTCGCGACGTCGGGCATGCTGCCCTTTGGAGGCACTGACCCCGAGCGTGGCCCGGTCACCTCCGTCGCCCTGTTGACCGGCGGCCAATCAGCAGGCGAGCGACGCACGGCGTTGGCGTCGATTGCCTCCGGCGCGGCTGGCATCGTCATCGGGACGCATGCGCTCATCCAGGCGCATGTCGAGTTCTTTGACCTGGGGCTGGTCATCGTCGATGAGCAGCATCGCTTTGGAGTCGAGCAGCGAGATGCGTTGCGAGAGAAGGGCAAGAACCCTCCGCACGTGCTCGTGATGACGGCGACACCGATCCCACGAACCGTCGCCATGACCGTTTTTGGCGACATGGAAACCCTCACCTTGCGCGAGCTTCCGGCCGGCCGGTCGCCCATCGTCACCCACGTCGTTGAGGCGTCGAAGCCCGCGTGGGTCGCCCGCACGTGGCAGCGCGTTGCCGAAGAAGTCGCTAAGGGACACCAGGTCTATGTCGTCTGCCCCAAGATTGGCTCCACGGCCGAGCAGGGTGGTCCCGCCTCGGAGGGCGAGGACGCGGACGGGATGGACGCCGTGACAGACGACGCCGACGGCCACGAAGACACGGACGCCCCCGAACGCACGCTCGCCGGCGTGTATGCCGTGACCGACCAGTTGCGCGCCGACCCTGCCCTCGCGGGCCTGCGCGTCGCCACCCTCCACGGTCGCCTTGACAGCGGTGAGAAAGACCGTGTCATGACGGAGTTCGCTGCTGGCCGGATCGACGTCCTCGTCGCCACGACGGTCATCGAAGTCGGCGTGGACGTACGCAACGCCTCGATGATGGTCGTTCTCGACGCGGACCGGTTCGGGCTCTCCCAACTTCACCAGCTGCGCGGTCGCGTGGGACGGGGCGGTGTCCCCGGGCTGTGCTTGCTCATGACGGGCACGGACGCGAGCAGCGCCCGAGAGCGGCTCGACGCCCTCGCGAGCACCACCGATGGCTTCGAGTTGGCGCGCCGCGATGTCCAGCTACGCCGAGAAGGGGACATCCTGGGCGCGCGGCAAAGTGGCCGAGGGTCCTCGGTGCGATTCCTGCGACTCGGCCACGCCGACGACGAGGCCCTCATCGAAGCAGCCCGGCACGATGCCACCGCGGTCGTCGACCTCGACCCAGAGCTCACCCAGCATCCTGACCTCGCCGCGCGCGTGGCCGCGCGGCTCGATGAGGAGCAGGCGGCATACCTTGAACGCGGTTGATCAGCGGTTCCGGAGGCAGTCATGACGCGCATCATCAGCGGCGAGGCCGGGGGGCGGCGTCTCGCGGTCCCTTCGGGCACCGCGACGCGCCCGACATCCGATCGCGTCCGCGAGGGGATCTTCTCGCGGTTGGAGCACCTCGATGCCCTCACTGACGCAGTCGTCCTCGACTTGTATGCCGGGTCCGGCGCCTTGGGGCTGGAGGCCGCGAGCCGAGGTGCGCGCCTCGTGACGCTGGTCGACCAGGACCGCGCAGCGGTCACTGCTGCCCGGCGCAATGTCGCCGAACTCGGGTGGCGCGACCGGGTGACCGTCCGCGCCGACCCCGTCGAGCGAACCCTCATGGCTGGCCCACCTGGCCCCGCCGCCACCTTGGTCTTCCTCGATCCGCCCTATGACATCGCCGACGGGCGACTCGCCGACGTCCTTGCCCTGCTCGTGACCCATCGGTGGCTCGGTGCCGACGCACTCGTCGTCGTCGAGCGCTCAGCCCGGAGTGCGCCGCCACAATGGCCCGAAGGCTGGGAGGACGCAGGCGACCGCAGATATGGCGAGACCCGGGTGTGGTTTGCATCCGTTCCGAGCGACGGGGACGCGGCCTAACCGCGCCACACACGGCCCGGGCCATCAAGGGCGACTAAGCTGCGGCAGATGACAACTCGCTGCGTCTGCCCAGGGTCATATGACCCGGTGACCAATGGTCACGTAGACGTCATCACCCGCGTGGCAGCGCTCTTCGACGAGGTTGTTGTCGCGGTGCTGCACAACCCCGCGAAGACCGGGAGCTTCCCCGTCCAGCGGCGGATCGAACTCATCCACGAGTCGCTCCCAGCCCAGCTGCAGCAGAGTGGGCGGGTTCGCGTCGAAGCCTTCGCCGGTCGCCTCCTCGTGGATGTATGCCGTGACCTCGAGGCAACGGCGATCGTCAAGGGTCTGCGCAGTGGCACTGACTTTGCCTACGAGCTGCCGATGGCGCTCATGAATCGCCACCTCACCGGGATCGAAACCATCTTCGTGCCGGGCGACCCGGCATACGAGCATGTCTCGAGCTCGCTGATCAAGGAGGTCTTCGCGCTGGGAGGCGACGTGACGGGGCTGGTGCCCGACCCCGTGCTCGCCGCGATGGAAGCCCAACGAGCCCAGCGAGAATAGTGAGATTTGGGACCCTCTCGAACGGTCCGGTAGGCTCAGCGGTCGGTCTACGTCCGTCCTGACGCTGAACCATCACGCCTGCACCGACTCGTTTCTTTGCCATGACCTCAGCGCGCCGGGCTTTGCTCGGAGCCGCTCACGAAAACCGCGGAAGACATGACACGCCTCGACCCTCGCGATCCCTGGGTGATTGACACCCGGGAGCTCAGCCGACGGCCGGGGACGTTGCTCGAGGTCGTCCGCTCCTTGACCGCGCCAGAAGACCTCGGCACGGACATCGTGGCGGTCCCAACCGGTTCTCCGGTGGAGCTCGACGCGCGACTGGAGTCAGTGTCAGAGGGAGTCCTCGTGAGCGGAGAGGTTCGCGCCACGGCTGGCGGCGCATGCGTGCGGTGCCTGGAGCCGGTCACTGTCCCCGTGGCAGTGCCCTTTCAGGAGCTGTTCGCGTATGCCGATCGGGCAGCGCACCACCACGAGGTGGCACCTGACTCGGACGAGGCCGATGTCTACGAGTTAGAGGGCGATTACATCCCCCTCCTGCCCGTACTCAGGGACACGGTGGTGCCAACACTGCCGTTCCAGCCGGTATGCCGGGTCGACTGCCCCGGGTTGTGCTCCGAATGCGGAGCCTTCCTCGCAGACGATCCCGACCACCGGCACGACGTGATCGACCCACGGTGGGCCGCGCTCGGCGAACTTCGCCGAGACGCCCCCACCACCGAGTAAGAAAGAAGGACCTGACGTGGCCGTCCCGAAGCGGAAGATGTCGCGCTCCAACACCCGGTCTCGCCGGGCCAACTGGAAGGCCGTTGCGCCTGCCCTCACGACCTGCCCGCGCTGCTCGTCGCCGACCCCGGCGCACCAGGCGTGCCCCTCGTGTGGGACCTATAAGGGTCGCTATTACGCCGCCGCTGAGCGCAGCGAGCACCAGGGCTGATCGCCCTCGCGGCCGTGGCGACAACTGGGGACTCGGCGGAGCGGTCCGTCGACACCTTGCGGGCATATGTCAACGGCGTCATCGGGCAACCGATTGATGACGCCGTGCTTGAGCGTGCCCTGACGCACCGCTCGTTCGCCTATGAGAACGGCGGGCTGCCCAACAATGAGCGGCTCGAGTTCTTGGGCGACGCCGTGTTGGGCTTGGTGATCACCGACACGCTGTATGCCGCGCACCCCGACCTGGCCGAAGGGCAGCTGGCCAAGTTGCGGGCCTCGGTCGTGAACATGCGCGCGCTCGCCGACGTCGGCCGCACCATCGACCTCGGCGACTACGTTCACCTTGGGCGGGGCGAAGAAACGACGGGCGGGCGCGACAAGGCTTCGATCCTGGCCGACACGATGGAGGCCCTGATCGGCACGATCTATCTGTCGGGTGGGTTGCCCGCAGCCGCTCGGTTTGTCCACCACTTGTTTGACCCGTTGCTGCAGGCCTCGGCGTCGATGGGTGCCGGGCTGGACTGGAAGACGAGCCTGCAAGAACTCTGTTCGGCGTTGGCCCTCGGATCCCCGGAGTATCGGCTGGACGAGTCCGGGCCTGACCACGAGAAGTCTTTCCTGGCGAGGGTGACCGTTGCGGGGGACCTGCTCGGCACGGGCCAGGGGCGCAGCAAGAAGGAAGCCGAGCAGCGCGCCGCTGAGCAAGCCTGGATTGCGATCTCCGAGCGTGAGCGCAAGGCCGGTGAGCCAGCCGAGGAAGACAACGCGTCAAGTGCGGCGAGCGCGGTGAGCGCGTCCAGTGATGCGGTCGGGCAGGATGCGCCGGCGGAGGCTGAGGTCAGCGCGGGCGGTGCCTGAGCTTCCCGAAGTCGAGGTGGTCCGACGCGGGCTCGCTGAGCATGTGGTCGGACGCACGATCGCGGAACTCGAGCTGCGGGGAACCCGGGTGGCCAGACGGCATACCCCTGGGCCGGTGGACTTGGGCGCTCGGGTGCGTGACCAGCATGTGGCAGCGGCGCAGCGCCGGGGCAAGTACCTGTGGCTCGCTTTGGCGGACGGGGCTGGCGAGGGGCCCTCGCACGCTCTCCTCGTGCACTGGGGATGAGTGGGCAGCTGCTCGTCCAGCCTGCGGATGCTCCTGAAGAGCGCCACCTCCACGCGCGGATGACCTTTGCCGACGACCTGCCTGAGCTGCGGTTTGTCGACCAGCGGACGTTCGGGGGGATGGCGTGGGCAGAACTGGACGCGGACGGCATACCGGAGTCCATTGGGCATATTGCGCCGGATCCTTTTGAGAACGCCTTTGACCTGGAGCGCGTCGTGGGTCGCCTGAAGGCGAGCCGCAGCGCTGTCAAGCGCGGGCTGCTGGACCAGCGGATCGTGTCGGGGATCGGCAACATTTATGCGGACGAATCTCTCTGGCGCGCAGGCATTCACGGCGAGCGGGCGGCCGGGTCGCTCACTCGGCCCGCGCTTCGGCGGCTGCTCGGCCACGCGGCCGATGTCATGACCGAGGCGCTCGCGAAAGGGGGCACGAGCTTCGACGCGTTGTACGTCAATGTGAACGGCGCGTCTGGCTATTTTGATCGGTCCTTGGCGGTCTATGGCCAGCAGGGGCGACCGTGTCCGCGCTGCGGGAGCATCGTCGTGCGGGAGCACTTCATGAACCGCTCGTCCTTCTTCTGCCCAAAGTGCCAGCCCCCTCCCCGCCGTCGCAGCCTCCACTGACCTCAAGCGTTAGGTCCCGGGGAGCACGCTCTGGCCCAGGGATGCGATCGCACCCCGTCGCGCCAGGACCAAACCCTTAGCTCCATGACTCACGACGCCGTAGGCCGTCACGACCTCGCCACTCTCAAGCCATCGGTTGACCTCGCCCCACAACGCTGGCTCTGTATTGACGAACACCGTGGCCTGGCGCCCGTGGCGCATGACCTGGATCCCGACAGTCGCCGCCACGCCGTCAGCACGGTTGCGCTGAGCATCGAACGTGTGCAGATGCACCAGGGGCCCGGCGATGACCTCACCGCCGCGCTGAGTCTTGAGCGCGCCCAACTTCTCAGCGGTGAGCCTAAGAACCTCGGCAGCCCCTCGGTTCACGACAACCCTGTCGGGCGTCCGTGCCGGCTCTCGAATTGCTGACGCCCAGGTCGCCGTTGCACCCACCTGTTCTACCTCATCGGTGACGACCATCGACCTCACGGCAGTGACTAGCTCGCGGGTCACGCCGGCTGGGATCAGCATCTGAAGGGTGTCGGGGCTCGGCGGCCGGTCGGGCTCGACGACCTCGCTGTTGAGGACCCCCAGTGCCTGCATCAGGGTCCGGCTTGCCCGACGCTGCGTTGACTCACGATTAGCGTCCCAATCGCCGTCGAGCGCTTCCTCGGCGCTGCGCGCCGTATCAGTCAGCACCCGGTCCAACTCGTACCTGATGGGAACGACGTACGAGCCTGCCCGCGTGTGTCCCCGCTGACCTGCTCTATGATACGGTTCGCGCCCTTGGGCACGTTGTCGACCACCGGTCGCGGGCCTTGCGCGCTCGTTGCTGACGCGCGCACGGCCCTCTGGGCCATCGTGAAGAGCGCCACCCCCACCGACAGTGGGATCGAGTCGTCCTGCGTCGGAACCCGGAAGGAGACCTCGTTGACGTACGCGTGCAGCAGCTGGTGCTCGACCAACCTCGCATCGAGGCTCATCGCATCACCCGTTCAAGATCACCGTCACGACGATGCCAGCGATTGTCGCTAGGAGAGTGAGCGCGGCCACCGCGATCGTCCACTTCGCGACCTTGGACGAGCTGGTGTTACCCGTCGCGATCCGAGAGTCAACGCTCTCGATCCTGGAGTCCAGCTGGCTGAGCTTCGCGTCCATGGACACCAGGACGTCGAGCGTCTGCTCGGCGCGCCGGTCCTCGATCGCGAGCCGCTCCGCCCTCTCCTCTGCCATCTCGCGGGCCGCCTGTTCCATCTGCTCCTGATTGTCACGGAGCGTGCGAGCCATCTCCGCCTGGTAGTTGCGTACCGGCGGAAGAGTGAGAGGCGGCTCCTCGAACCGAGGGATGTCGAACTTCGGCCTCACGGTCGCTGCGATCGTCGACTGGAACTTGGCCATCGTCTCGCTCAGGCCCGACTGCGCCAGCACGGTCTTCCTCAAGCCCTCCAAGGCTGGCTGGAGCTTCTCGACCAGCTCCCTGTTGCGCCGGACGGCTTCCTCATGCCGAGGGTGGCTCTCGTCCTCCAGCGCCGCGTGCATCTCCCCGATCGTCATCTTGTCGATGCCGTCGGCCGCGTCCCCGCCCGGGACGTCCACCTGGAACAGGTCCAGCCCCGCATCGTCCAGCCCCGCATCGTCCAGCCCCTCGGCGTCGTCGCGCTCCCGAGAGTCATCGTGCTGTTCCGCGTCATCGTTCATGATCCGGACTCTATGTGGCCCCGCTGACACCAAGATCGACTCATGAGCCCACGTCCGGTGAATGACAATCAGCGCAAGGTCCTCGACTGGCTGGCCGCCGGTGAATCCCAGGCTCCACCCGAGCCCGAGATGAAGCTCAGCGCGGCGGCGCTGAAGTCTCGCGGCCTCGTGCGCGTCCGGCGCCCGGGAGGCAAGTGGACTGCCGAGCTGACTGAGGCTGGCCGGTACTACGCCGAGCACGGCGACTACCCGCCGGAGCCGGCACCTCGGCCCAAGCCGGAACCCAGGCCCAGGGCCAAACCCGAACAGATGCGGGACCAGTCGGTCGCCGAGCTCATCCCGGCTCCTGCACCGGAGCCCGACGCCGCCTCGCCTGAAGATCTGCCCGATGACCTCCCGTTGAGGCAGGTGATCCGTCGACCTCATCCGGCGATCAAGGAGATCCGAGACAGACCGGGCCGCCTGCCGAAGTTCGCCCGACGACGCTGCCTGCTGATCGCACACTCGCTTGTGACCGAGGCGCTGGCCAGGGGCTGGAAGGTCACACCCGTGGTCGGCGAGACTCGCAAGGACTACTGGGGGAGCCGGTCGATCCACTATGAGCTGAAGTCCCTGCTCCTGATCGACGCTGGCCACGCGCCCGTCGGTCTCACCTTCGACGAGGTCACCAAGCGCCAGCCCCACGAGGACACCAAGGAAGAGGCTGCCAAGCGGACCAAGGGACAGTATGTGTACACGCCGACCTACGACTACATCGGCACAGGGCGGCTGCGGCTGCACCTGACGCAGCGCGACAGCAAGATGGGCACCAGCTACACCGACGCTGCGCGCACCGCCGTCGAGGACAGGCTCGCAGTTGTGCTGGATGCGATCGAGGCCGCCAGCAAGCAGGTGCTGCACTGGGAGGAGGTGCGCCGCCAGCGCGAGGCCGAAGAGGTGGCCCGGCGCAAGGAGGCCGAGCGCATCGCCAAGCTGCGGCACGAGTACGAGACCTGGGAAGGTGCTCTGATCGACGGTGCCAAGACGTGGCGGCAGCATGTCCAGCTGCGCGAGTACCTCGCGGCGATCGAGGACCTGGCACCCGAGGGGTCGAGTGGGTTCGCCGAGTGGGCGAGGGAACACCTCGACGCCACCGACCCGCGTCTACGTCTGCCCGCGGGGGACGTGCCCGAGTGGCCCCATGAAGAGCGACTCAGGGCGGGCAGGTACATCAAGCCCCAGTACGGCTGGTGAGGAGCGTCGGTGCCGCGGGTCCGTAGGGTGCCCGCTGTCCCGGTGTCGCTCAGACGGAGGCGTACACGCCCCGGCTGCCGAGGGCGGTAAACAGAGTCGCCCGTGAGACCCCGAGGTCCTTGGCAACGTGCGTCTTCGTCACGCCCTCGGCCAGCTGCTACTGCCCGAGGATCGCCCTCCATCCCAGGCTGGCCTTACTGCTGCCGCCGCAGGAGGATCTGTCTTGACGGCCGTCCGGCGGTTCAAAGGCACGTCGGCGGGGCGTACGTGATGGCGTACGCTATCCGGAGGAGGAGATCATGACTGCGGTGAGTGCAACGTCGGCCAGGGCGAATCTGTACCGGCTGATCGACCAGGTGAATGAGGAGTCGGAGCCTTTGACCATCACGGGGCTGCGGGGCAACGCCGTCCTCGTGGGCGAGGACGACTGGAGGGCGATTCAGGAGACGCTTTTCCTGGAGTCGGTGCCAGGTCTGGCCGAGTCCATCCGTGTCGCCCGAGCCGAGGGTGTCGAGGCGGGTTCGATTGAGCTCGACTGGTGAACGAAGCCGAATGGGTCGTGGTCTACTCCCGACAGGCTCAGAAGGATGCCCGAAAGTTGGCCGCTTCGGGCCTCAAGCCAAAGGCGCAGCAGTTGCTTGACCTGCTTGCGCAGGATCCTTTCGCCACCCCGCCCCGCTTCGAGAAACTTGTCGGCGACCTGGCTGGCTGCTACTCACGCAGGATCAACATCCAGCATCGGCTCGTCTTTCAGGTGCTGCCTGAGGAGCGCGTCGTGCACGTTTTGCGAATGTGGACCCACTACGAATGACGTCTACGCCACCTCATGCCTGTGACACACCCTGGCACCGCGCGCCGCGTGAAATGCCAACCTCGACTCGTGAAGCGTTCCTGAGTCAAGTGCTGGCGATTTAGGATGCGGACCCCGCAACTACGGTATTGACCATGCCTCCGAGGATCGTCCTGCACTTTCATCCAGGGTGGCCCTTCGAGGGGGACACCGTGCTCCGGGCGATCGTCCGCGAGGGTGTCTACCGCAGCCAGTGGGAGACGGGGACATCGAACGGCGGCCTGACTGCACACATCGGCGGAGACAGGTGGCGTTGGGAGAGTCGGCTCT
The DNA here is from genome assembly GCA_016715285.1 of Actinomycetales bacterium. GTDB lineage: Bacteria > Actinomycetota > Actinomycetes > Actinomycetales > Dermatophilaceae > Phosphoribacter > Phosphoribacter thorii. The sequence goes on from JADKAO010000007.1 coordinate 108,365, forward strand.
TTGATGGGCAGTACGACCAAGCGCCACCCTCGGGACGGCCTGCCTACGGTGCTTGGCACCACACCGACGACCCATACGGTGCGGCACCACGTTTCGGATCGGCCTACCTCAGGTTGCGACCCGAGGTCACTCAGCGAGCAACCTATTGCTGGCCCGACAGCGTGCTCGAGCCGGAAGCCATGGGCGGGCAGGAGCAGTTGGAGGAGTTGTGCCGCTTGTCAGATGAGGGCATAGAGGACCGCTCCCTATGGCCCGAGGGCGCCGCAGGCCTCCCAATGGACGACCCGCTCAACCACTACGTCGAGGCACAGGTGCACGGTGGCGTCGTCCTGCGCCGGGACGTCGAGGCGCTGGTCATCGACCCCACTGACCGCGAAGCGCACGCGGACACCCTCGCCGAGCTTGGCTGCCCCGTCGAGGACCATCCGGGATACAGCGTCACAGCCGCAGAGATCGACCCGTCCTACCGCGGGCCAGTGCCGGTCGACCTGGCGATGGCGTTGGGCGGAACGATCACGCCCGCCCGACTTGGTGAGGTGATGCGCGTGGGTGAGCAAGATCCACAGGCCGTCAAGTGGCTGTGGCACTGCCTCGCTAGGTTTGGGCGCTGTGAACCACAACGAAGGGGTGACGCGTGAACGTAGGATTCTGGTGAAGTCCGGCTACTGCGGCCGCTCGCTGGCGGTCTATGGCCAGCAGGGGCGACCGTGCGCGCGATGCGGGACGCTCATTCGGCGCGAGCACTTCATGAACCGGTCGAGCTTCTTCCGCCCAAGGTGCCAGGCGAAACCACGCTCGACGTAGTAGCCAGGCACGACCCCGCTCATCTGCGGGTCAGGTCCAGACGAGCTCGTGGTCCTCAGGCATCGTCCCTCTTGTCAGGAACACCGCGAGCGCACATTCGGCCTCCTCGCGGAGATTGAGCCAAACCGGCAAACGTTGGGCCTCGGAAATGGAAGGGTAGGTGTCCGGCAGGCCGTCAGCCGCCTGCTCCCATGCAGCCTGGAACTTCATCATCGCCGCAACCTCAGGGTCGCTGTAGACACCCAGTTGGTCGGCAGTCCTGACTGGAGCGGCGGGCACCCAGTCCTCCCATTGGTTGATGACCTCGTACGGGACGTTCACCATGGGGACGTTCTTCGCGTAATCCCGCTGCTGCTCGAATGAAGATGCCAGCTCCAAGTACTCGATGACCCGATTCCTCAACCGCTGATCGATGACACGGCGCCCGGGGTCATCGGTGGGCTGCCTTCGGGTGTCACTCATGCTCAGATGATGCCGGACCTCGGCTGCGGACAACACCTCATGGGTCGATCATGTTTGTGAAGTAGGAGGGATCATGTTTGTACAGTAGAGGAGATCAAGTCACCGGCTCGACCCGACAGGATGCGCTGCCAGCCACCGCACAGGCACTGACCGGACGGTTGCATTCGCTGACTATCTGGCCCCCTGTCACAAGGCGAGATTGCGGGGGTGCGAGAGGATCTGCTGGAAACGCTGTGGGTGGATCCTGCCGAGGCCATCGAAGGGTCTGCCACGTCCACGACGACGCGGGCTGTCGACGGCGCTCGAATTCTGAGCGGTTTCGGCGGTCGAAGAGTGAGCGGTTTCAGTGTAGGGATTCTTGTTCGGCTTTGATGCTGGGCAGGGTGTCGATGCCTCGGTTGCGTAGGCGGTAGGAGGTGCCTTTGAGGGCGATGACGTCGGCGTGGTGGACGATGCGGTCGATCATCGCGGCGGCGACGACTTGGTCTCCGAAGACACCGGCCCAGGAGCTGAAGGGCAGGTTGGAGGTCAGGATCAGCGAGGCGTGCTCGTACCTGGAGGAGACGAGTTGGAAGAACAGGTTCGCTGCGTCTTGTTCGAAGGGTAGGTATCCGACTTCGTCGACGATGACCAGTCCGTAGCGGCGTAGGCGGGTCAGTTCCGCTGGCAGCCGGCCTCGGGCGTGGGCTTCGCTGAGGCGGGCGACCCAGTCGGTGGCGGTGGCGAATAGGACGCGGTGTCCTTGGCGGGCGGCGGCCACGCCTAAGGCGGTGGCCAAGTGGGTCTTCCCGGTGCCGGGCGGTCCGAGTAGGACGACGTTGCGGTGCTCGGCCAGGTAGGCGCCCGAGGCTAGGGCGTGGATCGGGGTGCGGGTGCCGGGGTGATGCTCGAAGTCGAAGTCCTCGATGGTTTTGATCGCGGGCATCCCGGCCGCCCTGATGCGTAGCTGGGCGCCGGAGGCGTTACGGGCCGCGACCTCCCGTTCCAGCACGGCGGCAAGGTAGTGCTCGTGGGTCCAGCCGGCGTCGCGGGCGTGGTCGGCCAGCCGGGCGGCGGATTCGGTGATCCGGGGTGCTTTCAGCGCGGCGGCCAGGTGGGTGATCTGCTTGAGCGACTCGGTCCCGGCGGTGGGCTTGGGTGTCATGGCTGGCTTACCTGTCCCAGCCCGAAGGCTCGGTCGTAGTCGGCGAGGTCGCGCACCATCGCGTCCACCTCGGGCGCTGGTGGGGTGGGGCGCTGATAGTCGTGGCGCAGCGCGGTGGCGGTCGCGACGTGTATGGGGTCGGTGACGGTCATGCCGCGGGCCCAGCGGCGCGGGTGCTCGGCCACCAGCCGGCCGCTGTGCCGGACCCGCACGAGGTCGAGGTCGGCGGCCACGTCGACCCGGGCGCCTATCGCGCGGGGGTCGACGGAATAGTCATTGGTGTCGACACGCACGTAGTAGTCCCGGCCCAGACGGACGTGGTTGCGCCAGCCCAGGTGCAGCACCGCCGGCGGCAGGGGCACCATCGACTCCTTGTCCGCGGCGAGCAGATCGGCCGGCCGTGCCTTGAGGGTGCGCACAGTCCGCGCGTTGGCGGTGGTCAGCCAGTGGGTGAACTGGGCGTTGAAGTCGGCCGGGGACTCAAAGTGTCGGCCGGGCATGAAGGACGTCTCGAAGAAGCCGTTGCGCCGCTCGACAATGCCCTTGGACTCAGGGTCCCGCGGCGGCAGCAGCACCACCTTCGTGGCCAGCGTCCCGGCGAACACCGCGACCGGTTCGGTGACCTTGCGCCGTCCGATGCCGGGCTCGTTGTCCCAGATCAACCGGCGCGGCACCCGACCCAGCTCACTGAGCAGGTCCCACGTCCCGAGCAGCAGGTCCGGTGTCTTCCGCGTCGGGATCATCCGCCCGAGCATGTAGCGGGAGTACCCGCAGGTCATGACCAGCACCGGAAGCAACGTCCGCGAGCCGTCCTCGAGCAGGATCTTGCGCGGCGGGAACCACAGGTCGCACTGGGCCACGTCCCCGGCCGTCCACGTCAGCCGGTCGGCCGGATCGATCGGGCGGTGGTCAGCCCGGACCCGGTTGACGTTGTCGCGGAACCAGCGGATCGAGCCGGTCCACCCGACACGTTCGGCCAACACCGTCGCCGGCATCTCCGGGGTGTCCGCCAACAGTTGACGCACCCGCACCTCGAACGGCGTGAACGACGTCGGCCCCGGCCTGCGTTCGTACTTCGGCGGGCCGTCCGAGGCCACGGCCTTGGCGACAGTGTTCCTCGCGATGCCCAACCTCTTGGCGATCTTGGCCTTCGGCACACCCTCGGCGGCCAGCCTCCTGATCAGCGCCCAGTCCTCCATGGTGATCACACTCCAATCGTCGAAGAGTGCTCACTTTTCGAGCGCCGTCACTGCTCAGTTTTCAAGCGCCGTCGACACGGGCAAGCTACGTCGAACGAGTGTGCGCCGGTGGTCTGCCGTTGGCTCTGCGCCGTCCTCGCGCCGCACGCGCACGCTGGTTCGACGACTTCGTTCGGGCCTCAGTTGAGCGTGACGCACTGGAACTGAGCCGGATCCGCGAGCGACAAGCCATGGCCGACCTGCTGGCACTTGTCGCAGCGCAGACTGGTCAGCTGCTCAACGTCTCGGCAGCGGCCGACAGGCTGGGAGTGGCCCGACCGACGGTCGAGGGGCACCTCCGACTCCTCGAAGACCTCTTCCTTGTCGTGCGCCTGCCTGCGTGGGGTAGGACTCTGCGGTCCAGAGTGAGCGTCAAGCCGAAAGTCCACGTCGTCGATTCCGGCCTAGCTGCTCGGCTGCTCCGACTGTCGGCCGAAAAGATCAGCGGTTTGGACCCGGCGTCTCTGACTTCGGCCACCTGCTGGAGACCTTCGCGGTGGGAGAACTCCGCAAACAAGCATCGTGGCTGGAACAGCCGGTCACCCTGGGCCATTGGCGCACCAGCGACGGTGCTGAGGTCGATGTGGTCGTCGAAGGGGATGACGGGAGAGTCCTCGCCTTCGAGGTCAAGGCCGGCGAACGAGCACCCGGGTCGGACTTTCGGGGCTTGTCCCAGCTTCGCGACACTCTGGGACAACGGTTCATCGCAGGAATCATCCTCACCACGGGTACGCGCTCATACACGTACTACGATCGCCTCCACGTCTTGCCCATCGACCGGCTCTGGACGCCAGTGCATGCCTCCACCGCACCGTGACATCTTCCTCGGCACACACATGGGCGCGGGTGATATGAGTGATGGACCATGACGTAGTTGGAAACGTGAACGTAGCATTCTGACGAAGTCCGGCTATTTTGATCGGTCTCTGAACGCCTACGGGCAGGTGGGGCGACCGTGTGCGCGGTGCGGGACGCTGGTCGTGCGCGAGCACTTCACGAACCGCTCGTCGTTCTTCTGCCCCCGCTGCCAAGGGAAGGCGCTTGTGAGTTCGTAGAAGCGGCGCTAGTCGTCGGACGCGACGACCAAATGGATGACGCGACCTGGTCTGTCGATCACCACGAACTCGTGAAACCCGAGCTTTCCGGTCACCCAGCCGTACTCGTGTTCGTGCTCGCAGCTCGGGTTCGTCAACCTGTAAAGGTTTCCTGATCGCAGCAACGTGTAGACCTTCTGGAGCCGGGCTTGAACCTCAGGTGGCTGACGATAGTGCGGGTCAACCCAGTCCTGCTCGTGAGCCCATGTCTGAAGGACGGTCTGGGCATCGATCGGCGTTGAGGGCTCGAAGGAGTCCCCTCGAATGCTGTCCCGCCACCAGCGTCCGTGCACTGCTGGTTCGGTGACAGTGGAGTCTGCATCGAATGGTGTGGCGTAGTCGTGGGCATACGCGTCATTCACGACTAGCGCCGACAGGAGTGAGCGGTCGTCTAGCGCTGGGTCCATGGCGAAGTGGGTCAGTTGGATCCACATGAAGGTGCCCTTGTCCATGTGGAGGATCTCCGAGCCGACGTGTCGCAGTGCCACAGGTTTCTCCTATGTCAAGCCGCTGCTGGGAGGGCAGGGGTTTGACGGTTGTTGTGGTCGGTTGTGAGGAGTTGGAAGATGACGCGGGCGAGGCGGCGTTTGAGGCAGCGCAGGGCTTCGGTCTTGGATTTGCCCTCGGCCAGTTTCTTCTCGTAGTAGGCCCGTCCCAGGGTGCCGGGCATCCGGCCTGGGTGATCGCGATGCGGTGGATCGCGGCGCATTGCCTGACCGGGTCATCCGGACCCGGCCGGCGGTGTTGCCCGACCAGACCGGGATCGGGGCGATCCCGGCGTGGCGGGCGAACGCGGCTTCGGAGTGGAACCGGGTGACACCGGCGCACTCCCCGAGGAGTTTGGCCGCGGACAGTTCCCCACACCCGGGCAGGGAAAGCAGGACCGGGGTGTACTTCTTGACCAACACGCGCAGCCGCTGGTCGAAGGCCTTGATCCGGACAGTCAACGCAATGATGTCGTCGAGCTCGTCCAACGCCATCTCCGCAACCACCCCGGACAAGGTGACCAGCCACGCCCGCAGCGCCTGCTGGTGCTTACCCAGATCCATCGAACGCGGCTTGGGCGCACGGGCAGGGTCGAGCTCGTGGACCCGCCACAACAGCGAGTTGATCGTGCGAGTCCTGGTGGCCACCAACGACTCTCGCCGATCGACGAGCACCTTGGCCTCCCGCGACACCGCGTCATGGGAGGCCACCGGCAGCGACGGCTCCCGCAAGAACGCCCGAGCCACCGCGAAGGCGTCGATCGGGTCGGACTTGCCACGGGTCCGGGCGACGCGGCGTTGCTCGGCCATCATCTTCGGCGGCACCCGCACCACCTGCTGACCGGCGGACAGCAGGTGGTGCTCCAACCGGGCCGACAGATGCCGGCAGTCCTCGATCGCCCACCTCAGGTCGAGCCTGACTCGCTCGAGCCCACGCCAACGCCCCAGCGTGTCCCTCGCTCGTAGCCGAGACGGTGCGCTGCCCGACCTGGCGCCCGACCGCGTCAACCGCGACGAACGTGTGCGTGCGCTTGTGGACATCGGCTCCAACAACAACCATGGTGGTTGCCTCCTTCACCTGATCAGTGACTGGACGGTTGGGCCGGTCGGCGGACACACCTCAGTGGGGGCGATGCCACGCTCCTATCAAGTCACGCCGGCCGGTCCATCACACCCGATGCCGGCACAACGCATGCTCGCCAGTCCGAAGACGACACCGAGCCTAAGAGCCAGACACCAGGTGCTCAGGATCCAACCACCGCGTGAGCGGCACCATCACCCTGACACTGAGCCGAACCTAGCGCGCTCTGGGTCGGTTCGTGCCTGGTCAAGGTGCTCTGATCGGCCGCTCGCTGGAGGGTCGCGGTTGAGGTGATTCGTCACACTCGGAGTGCTCTCCCTGCCCTAAGCCCGTCACGTATGTCGACTAAAGTAGACACATGGTCGGGGTCTTCAGCATAGAGGAATTCGATCGTTGGCTACTCAAACTCAGGGATCGTCAGGGGTCGGCTTGGAATCATTTCCAGGATCGATCGGCTCGCGCATGGCAATCCCGGTGACACCAAACCAGTGTGGGGCACGGAGTTTCCGAGCTCCGCCTGACCTACGGGCCTGGCTCCGGATCTATTACGCACAACGTGGCAACCGCATTCGTGCTTCTTCTCTGCGGTGGTGACAACTCGACGCAGGGCAGCGACATCAGCAAGGCTCACCAGTTCGCCGCAGACTGGCTCTCGAACGAGGATGATCATGACCGCTAAGCAGTACCGCCGCTTCGACCCGGCCGACTACCTCACCGGCATCGAAGACGTCGCCGGCTACCTGCAGCTCGCGATCGAGGAGTCTTCCGAGGATCCCACCGCGGTTCCCCGTGCCCTGGGCGTTATCGCGCGGTCGGGGAACATGAGCGAGCTCGCCAAGCGCGTAGGGATGAGCCGAGACGGGCTCTACAAGGCACTGTCTGACAAAGGCAACCCCACTTGGTCGACAGTTCTCAAGGTGTCCGAAGCATTGGGGCTGAAGCTCACCTTCCACGCAGTGGCCTGACGGGCCCTGACACGTCGCCCGCGTGAACGTAGGTGGAGAGCGGAAGGTGTCGATGTCATCCGGATCCTCCATCAACGAATGGACCCCACACGCCACCTCTGACTGCACTGATCTGCCGGCGGCGGTGGGCGAGGGCCGGGGGCAAGGTCTCAATCGTTGAAGCAAATCGTCCACGACGAATGGCGCGGTTGAGACGATAACGGTCGGCGATGTCGGACCTCTGGCATAGAGTGCCGCGCGTGACCACGCACTTGGAGCCGCTTGCCCTGCCCACCGCTGCCGACGCGCTTGCCTGGCTGTCCGATCGAGCCGATTCGGGCCTCGCCCGAGCCCGTGAACTCGTCGAGACCCTCAAGGCCAACCCGCCCGCCGACGCAATGGCAGCGCTCGAAGCATGGAACGACGTGGCCATCGCGATGGGCAATGTCGCATCAGCGAGCTCGTTCTTCAGCGAGGCGCACCCTGACGAAGCCGTGCGCTCGCGCGGCGAGCTTGCCATGCAAGACGTCACCAAACTCTCCACGGAACTCTCCCTGGATCGTGAGTTGTACGACCTCTTCGCTCAAGTGACCGAAGACGGCCTGGACCCGCAAGCAATTCGCTTGCTGCACAAGACCCTTCGCGACTTCCGGCGATCTGGCGTCGACAAGGACGAGACCACGCGCGACCGCGTCCGCGAGATCAACGACCGCCTCACCGTCGTCGGCCAGGAGTTCAGCAAGGCCATCCGCGACGATGTCCGGACCATCCGGGTCACGCTCGATGAGCTCGCCGGGCTGCCGCAAGACTGGCTCGACGGCCACCCCGCAGATGAGGACGGCCTCATCACGGTCACCACCGACTACCCCGACCTCGTGCCGGTGGTCACCTTCTGCACCGTCCGGTCGACGCGCGAGGCGCTCCGAGTTGCCTTCCTCAATCGTGCCTGGCCCGACAACGACGCCCGCCTCAAAGAGCTCTTCGCCCTCCGCCAGGAGCTCGGCGAGCTCGTCGGCTACGCCTCGTGGGCCGACTACGACGCCGAGGTCAAGATGATCGGCAGCGGCGCCGCGATTCCGACCTTCATCGACAAGATTGCGGACGCGGCATACCAGTCGGGAGTCCGTGACCGGCAGGTGCTGCTGGAGCGGATGCGGCACGACCGCCCCGAGGCCACCGAGATCACCGCGGTCGACTCGACCTTCTACGAGGAGGTCGTGCGGCGTGAGCAACTCGCCGTCGACGCTCAACTCGTGCGGACCTACTTCGACTTCGGCAAGGTGCGTCAGGGGCTGCTCGACGTCACCGGCCGCCTCCTCGGCGTCACCTACGTGCCGGCGGCCGATGCCCAGCTGTGGGACGACGAGGTGGCGGCATACGACGTCTTTGATGGTCGCGACGCCTCACCCGAGACCGCAGACCTCCTCGGGCGCATCTACCTTGACCTGCACCCGCGCGAGGGCAAATACAAGCACGCGGCCCAGTTCGACCTGCGACCAGGCGTCACCGATCGCCAGCTGCCCGAGGGCGTGCTCGTCTGCAACTTCCCGCGCGGGCTCATGGAGCACGACCAGGTCGTCACCCTGTTCCACGAGTTCGGCCACCTCGTCCACCACATCCTCGGCGGGCTGCAGCGGTGGGTGCGGTTCTCCGGGGTCGCGACCGAGTGGGACTTCGTCGAGGCGCCCAGCCAGATGCTCGAGGAGTGGGCGTGGGACCCGGACGTGCTGGCAAGCTTCGCCACCAATGACGCCGGGGAGGCGATCCCCGCCGACCTGGTCGCCAAGATGCGTCGCGCGGACGATTTCGGCAAGGGCTATCGCGAGCGCACCCAGATGTTCTACGCGGCGATCTCCTACTACTTCCACGTCGAGCGGCCAGCAGATCTCACCCAACGCACCCGGGAGCTGCAGGAGCGCTACTCGCTCTTCCCCTACCTGGAAGACACCCACTTCACGTCGAGTTTCGGTCACCTGGAGGGGTATTCGAGCGGCTACTACACCTACGCGTGGTCGCTGGTCATCGCCAAGGATCTGTTCTCGGCCTTCAACCCCCACGACATGTTCGCCCCGGACGTCGCGCGCCGCTATCGCGAGCACATCCTCGAGCCAGGTGGCACTCGCGACGCCGCGGACTTGGTCGAGGATTTCCTCGGGCGGCCCTACACCTTCGACGCGTATGCCGCGTACCTCGCCCAGTGAGCCCACGGCATACCCCGTGACACCGGACACTGACGCCAGGGTGACGGCCTTCGTCCATGGCTACGTCCAGGGCGTGGGCTTCCGGTGGTGGGTGCGCGCCCGAGCCCTGGAACTCGGCCTGGTCGGGCACGCGCGCAACACCTATGACGATCGGGTCGAGGTCGTGGCGCAGGGCCCATCCAATGCCGTTGAGCGGCTCGTGCGGCTCTTGGGGGAGAACCCATCCACCACGATGCGCCCCGGACGAGTCACCCAGGTGACCACCCAATGGGCAGACCCGCGCCAGGGTGTGACTGGTTTCGTCGAAAGGTGAGTATGCCGGGCGCGGGCGCGGCCACACGGCATACCCTTGGCTGTCGTGAGCGAACGCGAGATTCCCGGGGAGTTGGCCGCGCTGCGGGCTAGCATCGACAACCTCGACGCCGCTTTGGTGTATTTGCTGGCTGAACGGTTCCGGTGTACTCAGCAGGTCGGTCATCTCAAGGCCGAGCTTGGTCTGGCGCCGTCAGACCCAGCGCGTGAAGAGGAGCAACTGCAGCGACTGCGGCAACTCGCTCGCGAGTCGGGCCTGGATCCGGCGTTCGCTGAAAAGGTGCTCGCATTCATCATCGCGGAGGTCATCCGCAATCACGGGATCATTGCCGAGGCCGTCAGCTCTTAGCTGCGCAGCTCGCGCACCGTCCTATCTCCAGGCGACCACACGTGGAGCCAGGTAGTCTCGTGGGGCCTCGCGCCCGCGGCGCGCAGGCACGCATCCCGCCCGCCTCGACCCCTCGACCCTGACCTCTCGACCCTGACCCTCGACCCCCAGGAAAGTTCCGGCAGCGTGTACGTCAAGAGCGTGACCCTCAAGGGCTTCAAGTCGTTTGCGTCAGCGACGACGTTGCGGCTCGAACCGGGCATCACGTGCATTGTCGGGCCGAACGGATCGGGCAAGTCCAATGTGGTCGACGCGCTCGCGTGGGTGATGGGAGAGCAGGGCGCCAAGAGCTTGCGCGGCGGCAAGATGGAAGATGTCATCTTCGCTGGCACCGCGGGCCGGGCCCCGCTCGGTCGCGCCGAGGTGGCGCTGACTATCGACAACACCGACGGTGCGCTGCCGATCGACTACACCGAAGTGACGATCAGCCGGACGATGTTCCGCAACGGGGGCTCTGACTACGCGATCAATGGCACCACCTGCCGCCTCTTAGACATCCAAGAACTGTTGTCAGACAGTGGGATTGGCCGCGAGATGCACGTCATCGTCGGCCAGGGCCAGCTGGACACCGTGCTGCGCGCCACCCCCGAGGAGCGCCGAGGCTTCATCGAAGAAGCCGCTGGCGTCCTCAAACACCGCAAACGCAAAGAGCGCGCCCTGCGCAAGCTCGAGGCGATGGACGTCAACCTCACCCGCGTCCAAGACCTCACGACCGAGATCCGCCGCCAACTCGGGCCCCTGGGTCGACAGGCGGAGACCGCGCGCAAGGCCTCACTCATCCAGGCCGAGGTGCGAGACGCGCGGCTGCGGCTTATCGCGGACGATCTGGTCCAACTCACCTCGACCCTTGAGCAAGAGGTCGCCGACGAGACCGCACTCGTCGCTCGCCTGACCGAAGTCGAAACCGCCGAAGCGACCATCACGGCGGACATCGCCCAACTTGAAGCCATCGCTGAAGCTCAACGCCCCCTGCTCGCGGCCGCCCATGACCGGTGGTTCACGCTCACGAGGATGGTGGAGCGGCTCGGCGGCCTGGCGAGCTTGGCCAGTGAGCGGTTGCGCCTGCTCGCCGAGGACACGACCCCTCAGCATCCATCGACCGCCCGCGACCCCGAGGTGCTGCGTGCCCAGGCGGCCGACCTGCGCGAGCAGCACGAGGCCCTCGTGCAGCAGATCGAGACGGCAGCCCAGGCACTCGCCGAGGCCGTCACCGCGCGCACCGAGGCCGAACGCAGGTATGCCGCTGAGCAGCAACGCCTCGCGGCGCTCGCCCGCGCGGCCGCTGACCGACGCGAAGGCTTGGCCAAACTCTCCGGCCAGGCTGCAGCCAAGGCGTCGCGCATCGAGGCAGGGGAAGCAGAGATCGGGCGCTTGCGCGCCGCGGTTGAACAGTCGCTCGCACGCGCGACCGCGGCCGAACGTGACTTCGCCACGCTCGAAGCCTCGATCGCCGTCGAGGAAGAGGGCGAGGAGGGGCTCGATACGGCATACGAGAGCGCCGCGGCCCACCTCGAGGCGCTGGAACTCCAAGCCAAGACCCTCCGTGAGGAGGAACTCGCGGCCGACCGCGAGCGGCAAGCCGCAGCGGCCCGCGCCGACGCCCTGGCCATGAGCGTGGCCCGCAAAGACGCCACCGCTGTGTTGCTCGCAGCCGCCGAGACTGACGGGGTCCTCGGCTCCGTGGCGAGCATGGTCACGGTGTCCGACGGTCACGAAGGCGCCATCGCCGCCGCCCTCGGGTGGGCGGCGGACGCGGTCGTCGTCACCTCTGAGGACGCTGCCGTCAGACACGTCGCTACGTTGCGTGAGCAAGAGGCTGGTCGCGTGGGCATGCTCCTCGGGGATGCCGCGCGGACTGACCACTCCGATATCGGAGTTTCCATCCCCGCTGGAGCGACCTGGGCCCACCAGGTGGTGACCTGCGACCTGCGGGTGCGGGCCGCGGTCGACCACTTGCTGGCTGGGGTTGTGCTGGCCGCCGATGTCGATGTGGCGCGCGCTGCAGTGCGGAGTGGACTCACCGCGGTGACACCGCTCGGGGACATTTATGCTCCCGGGTCGGTGCGCGGCGGCAGCGGCTCTGCTCCCAGCGTGTTGGAGATCCAGGCGGCACACGACGAAGCCATCGCGCTGGTCAACTCTGCCTCGACGGCGCGTGACCAGGCACGCTTCGCGCTGGCCGCGCTCGCTCCGCAGCTGGAGTCCGTGCGCGCCGATGTCTTAGCTGCTCTGGACCGGCTCCACGACTCGGATGCGCGGATGTCCGCGGTGGCTGAGCGGCTGGGTGCCCTCGGTGCCACCGTCCGCACCGCCCGCTCTGAGGCGGCCCGCACGGAGGCCGCGGTGGAGCAAGCGCTCGCAGCGGTTGCCGCCGATCGGCTCGCTCACGAAGAGCTCGTCGCCCGGCTCGCCGCGGCGCGCAGTGATAGCGCCGATGACGCCGAGCCCGCCACCGACGAGCGCGACGCCCTCGATGCCGCCGCGCGGGACGCTCGCGCTCACGAGACCGAAGCTCGACTCACGTTGCGCACTCACGAGGAGCGCGCGAGCGCCCTTAAAGACCGGGCCCGAAGCCTTGAGTCCGCAGCCGCCGCCGAGACCGCGAACCGGCAGCGCGAAGCCGCGCGCCGCGAACGACGAGCGCGCGAAGCGCATGTCGCCCAGGCGGTCAGAGTCGCAGCAGAGTATGCCGTCCGCGTCCTTCGCGTGAGCGCCGACCAGGCCGATCTCGCGCGCAGTGAGGGGGAGGTGGCGCGATCAGAACGTGACGCTCAGTTGGCGACCGCGCGTGGCTCCCTCGTCCGGGTCCATCAGGAACTGCGTGAACTCACCGACTCGGTCCACCGGGACGAGGTCGCCAGGACGCAGCAAAAGTTGCGCATCGAGGCGCTCCAAGCGCGCGCCATGGAGGAATACGGCGTCGACGGGCAGACCCTCGTCGATGAGTTCGGGCCGGATCGGTTGATCCCCGTCCTCACCGAGCCTCGCAGTGGCACCCAACCGAATGACCAGCGAGACGATGAGGTCCCCGAGCCCGTCGCATTCGTTCGGGAAGAGCAGGAGAAGCGGCTGCGCTCCGCCGAACGAAAGCTCGGCGCCCTCGGGAGAGTCAACCCGCTGGCACTGGAGGAGTTCGCGGCACTTGAGGAACGGCATACCTTCCTCACCACGCAACTCGCTGACCTCAAGTCGTCCAAGCGGGACTTGCTCGACATCGTCAAAGAAGTCGACGACCGGGTTGAGCGGGCGTTCGCCGATGCCTTCTATGACACTGCAACGCAGTTCGAGGCTGTGTTTGCGCGGCTGTTCCCCGGTGGTGAGGGGCGCCTGATCCTCACTGACCCCGAGCACATGCTGACCACGGGGCTGGAGGTTGAGGCACGTCCGCCGGGAAAGAAGATTAAGCGCCTCTCACTGCTGTCTGGTGGGGAGCGGTCACTCGTGGCCGTGGCTCTGCTCGTCGCGATCTTCAAAGCGCGTCCGAGCCCGTTCTACATCATGGATGAGGTCGAGGCTGCCCTTGATGACGCCAACTTGGGTCGGCTGCTCACGTTGTTTGAGGAGTTGCGGGATTCCAGCCAGCTCATTGTCATCACCCACCAAAAGAAGACGATGCAGATTGCCGATGCGCTGTATGGAGTGACAATGCGGGGCGATGGCGTCACGACGGTGGTATCCCAACGTATGAAAGACGTCACAGCGACGTGATCCCTGTCACGTCATGGGCGCGGTGCGGTCGCGCTAACGCGACCACTTTGGGAAACTTCAATCATGACTGCCCTGATGATCGCGATGATCCTGTGCCTGCTGTTGGGCCTCGCCGTCGTGCTCGCGGTCGCGGTGCCGGCTCGTCGTGCTGGCCGTGACCTGCTCACCGAGCGGGGCGAGCACGTGGTTGCCCGAGTCAAGGAACGCACAGATCATGTTGCGACAGTGACCCGAGAGCGGACCGGTGATCTCATCGCCACGGCCAAGGACAAGGTGACCGATGTCCGGGGGCGGCCCGATGACTCTTCGACCGAACCTGCTCAGGCTGTCGCGCACCAGCCGGAAGCTCGTTAGAGCTCCTGAGCCAGCTGGCGCGCCTCTGCGACGACAGCAGCGCCGAGCCTCTCCAGGTCGGCCGGTCCGGCAAAGACCACGGAGACAGCGGCACGGCATACACCTTGCGGGTCCACCACCGGTGCTGCCACGGCGCGAAAGCCCACAATGACTTCGCTTGTGCTGCAAGCCCATCCGTCGATTCGTGCCCTCGTGACCTCGGGCCGCTCGCCTGGGAGAGGGCCTTCGCCCGCAAGGAGGGCCAGCCCGGGAGCACCTTGGTCGACGGGGTGCCTTAGACCAGGGCGGTAGCTCACGTGGGCGGTCGCTGCTGGCGGCTCCACTACCTCGACCGTCACCGCCTCGTGGCCGTGGCGGACGACGAGGAAGGCGGTCATGTCGGTGGTCACCGCAAGGTTGAGTAGATGCTTACTGGCACGTGCTCGGAGAGCTGGAGTAAACCGGCCAGCGAGCACCGCGAGGCCAGCACCCGGCTGATACCGGCCCTGGTGATCACGCGACAGCATGCCGTGGTCTTCCAGGGTGCGCAGCATGCGATACGTGATGGAGCGGTGCATGCCGACATCGCGAGCGACCTCTGCAACCGTTAGAGGTTCAGGAGACTCGGTGACGTGTTCAAGAATGCGGAGACCGCGGTCGAGGGTTTGGGACGCGGGTTTGGCGCCATCGTTCGACGCGCGTGGAACGACCGTTGCCAACGAGCCTCCCCGCCTCTACAGTGAGCCGCAAGCTCCCATATCGAATTCCGTCGTTCGAATATAGAACACTCGACGGTGGTGGGGAAGGGTGCGAGACCCTCAAAATTGCGGACATAGACGAGGGCAGGGGGGACCCGGCCTTCGTAGAAGGAGACGACATGCAGCGCAGCATGCGAATCATCGCGTTTGGCATCGTGGCGGGATTGGCAACGACCCTGGCCGCGTGCTCGGAGAGCTCGGGCGGAGGCTCAGCCACGGGCGGAGCGACGAGCGCAGGGGGAGACATCAAGATCGGTGTTGTCCTCGACATCACCGGTGCCGGTGCAAGCCTTGGTGTTCCGGAGCGGCAGACCATCGAGATGTTGGCTGACCAGGTCAACGCTGCGGGTGGGGTTAACAACCGCAAGATCAAGCTGTACATCGAGGACAACCAGTCCACCGAGGATGGCGCTGCCAAGGCGACGAGCAAGCTGCTCAACACCGAGAAGGTTGACGTCATCATCGGCGCATCCCGCACCGGCCCAAGCCTCGCCATGCGCCCCCTCGCCGAGAAGGCCGAGAAGCCGATGGTCTCGCTCGCTGCCAACCAGAAGATCGTTGACGGCTCCAAGTGGGTCTTCAAGACTGCTCAAAACGACCGCGTCGTCCTCGAGAAGATGGTCGACGACATGAAGGCCAAGGGCCTGACGAAGGTCGCTGTAGCGCGTGACGCCTCCGGGTTCGGTGAAGGTATTCCTGAGATGCTCGCTGAAGTCGGTAAGACTGCTGGCATTACGGTCGTCAAGGTCGAGAAGTTCGCTCCCGACGCCACCGACTTCACCTCGCAAATGACCAACCTGCGCGCCTCGGAGCCGCAGGCCGTCGTCATCTGGGGTATCCCGCCGGCAGCTGGCCTGGCGCAGAAGGCCTACAAGCAGCTCGGTATCACTGTCCCGGTGTACCAGTCGCACGGCATCGGCAACCAGGCGTTCCTCGACACCGCTGGCGACACCGCCAACGGGCTGCTCGCACCGCTCGGCCGCATGCTCGTCGCGGACCAGCTCAAGGCTGACGACCCGCAGAAGCCAGTCGTTACCAAGTTCATCGCGGACTTCAAGGCCAAGTACAACGCCAACCCGTCGACCTTCGCTGGCCACGCTTACGACGGCTTCATGATCACGGTCGAGGCCCTCAAGAAGGCTGGCACCGACCCGGTCAAGCTCCGTGATGCCCTCGAGCAGACCTCGAAGTGGCCCGGTGTCAGCGGCGTGTTCACCATGACGCCCACCGACCACTCGGGTCTCACCAAGGACGCCCTGGTCATGGTGACGGTCGACAACAAGGCCTGGAAGGTCGCAGGCTAAGACCTCATGACCGACCTCCTCCAGCTGGTTTTCGCCGGGCTGGCACAGGGAGCTGTCTACGGGTTGGTGGCACTTGGTTTTGTTGCCATCTTCGCGGTTCGCGAAATCGTCAACCTGGTCCAGGGCGAGTATGCCGCCCTGGCCGGGTTGGCGGCGATCAGCGCTGTTGGCGCTGGACTGCCCCTGCTCGTCGCCATCATCGTCGTCGTCCCTCTCGTCGTTGGCGTGGCCGTCCTCATTGAGCGGATCACCATCGCGCCGATCAAGAAGATGACGCCCCTGACGTCGATCATCCTCACCTTGGGTGTCTCGACCGCCGTCAAGGCACTCATGCTTCTCATCTGGGGTCCGGAGGCAAAGGGCCTGCCCAACTTCCCGGGCTCGGACATCGTCCTCGGTGGCGTCAGCATTCGCAGCCAGGAGCTGTGGGTGCTCGGCATTGCGGCCATCGTCGGGTATGCCGTGATTTGGTTCTACGAGCACACGGTCCGCGGCAAGTCGCTGCGTGCCTGTGCGGAGCAGCCGATCGCGGCCCGCCTGGTTGGGATTTCCCCGCGGACCGCCACCGTCGTCGCCTTTGCCATTGCTGGCTTCGTCGGGGCGGTTGCCGGTGTCGTTGGCAGCCCGATTTACCTCAGCTCGTGGACCAGTGGCCTCACCATGGGTCTCAAGGGCTTCGTCGCCGCCACCCTCGGTGGCCTGACGTCCCTGCGGGTCGCCATGTTGGGTGGCCTCGCCCTGGGCATCTTGGAAAACCTCGTCGCGGGCTACCTCAGCTCCGGGTATCGGGACGCCGTCGCGTTCGTCGTCCTCGTCCTGGTGCTGTTGTTCAAACCGCATGGCCTCGCCGGTAAGAGTTCGGGGGTGCGCGTATGAACCACATGCTTCGGCGCCAGCTCCCCTTCGTGCTGCTGGCGATCTTCCTCGTGGTCTTTGGGATGGTTGCGCCTCAGAATGTGGTCGATATCGGCGTCTATGCGCTGATCTATGGCCTGGCAGCAATCGGGCTCTCCCTGCTGATGGGTCTGGCGGGGCAGGTCAGCCTCGGCCATGCCGCCTTCATCGCAGTGGGTGCCTACACCCAGGCTGTGCTCGTGTCGAAGGCCAATCTGCCGTTCATCCTCGCGGCGCCGATCTCGGTCGTGGCCGCGATGATCGTGGCGCTCATCGTCGGTCTCCCATTGCTCCGGCTGCGCGGGCACTTCCTTGCGCTCGCGACGCTTGGTCTCGGCATCATCATCGGTGTCATCGTCACCGAGTCGGAGTTCCTCGGGTCAACGTCCGGGATCTACGGACTGCCCAACATCTCGTTCGGTGGCCGTGCCTACGACTCGGCGCAGGAGTACTTCATGCTCCTCACGCCGTTTGTCGTGATCGGACTGTGGCTGGCAGTCAACATCGTCAAGAGCCGCACTGGGCGCGCGCTGAGTGCGGTGAACGACTCCGAAACCGCGGCGGAGTGCCTCGGTGTCGACACCTTCGCGCTGAGGCTGCGCGTCTTCGTGCTCTCAGCCGGGTATGCCGGTCTGGCCGGGGTCTTCTACGCGCACTGGCTCACGATCGTCAACCCGTCGGTGACGCACTTCGAGGTCTCCGTCAAGATCCTGTTGATGGTCGTCCTTGGCGGCTTGGGCACCGTCTGGGGCGCCTTGATCGGTGCCGTCGCAGTCCAGGCACTCGACGAAGGACTGCGGGCCCTCGTGCCGATCCTGATCCCGAGTGCCAAGGGCGAGGTACAGCTCATTGGCTTCGGTGTCATTCTCGTGATGGTCATCATCCTCATGCCCGGTGGTTTGGCACAGTTGTGGCAGCGGTTGCGGTCCAGGTTTGGACCCGCTGGCGCAAGCCGCCTCGGTCAGCACGAACATGAGATCACGCAGGAAGAACAGCGTGAACTGCTCGACAAGTCACTTGGCATCCTGGCCCGAACGGACCACGAGCCAGTGGGCACGACCATCTTGGAGATCAACGGGCTGACGAAGCGCTATGGCGGAGTCACCGCCCTTGATGACCTCAACCTGGACATCAAGGCTGGCGAAATCGTCGCGCTTATCGGTCCCAACGGTGCCGGCAAGACGACTGCCTTCAACATGATCACCGGTGTCCTTCCGCCGACGGAAGGTTCGGTCAAGATCCATGGCAAGGAGGTCGCCGGCCAGTTGCCACACGTGGCCGCCGCCCTTGGCGCGACCAGGACATTCCAGAACTTGCAGACCTTCAAGAGCACGACGGTCTTGGGCAACGTCAAGGTTGCTCGACACCTGCGCTCGAAGGCGGGTCTGCTCCGCGGAATGTTCATGCTGGACCGAGCCGAAGAACGTCACATCGAGACCACGGCGCAGGCTGCCGTGGACGCGATGGCTCTGACGCCGTTGGCTGATCACCCGATCGCTGACCTTGCCTTTGGCAAGCAGCGCCAGGTGGAGGTTGCTCGTGCGCTCGCACTGGAGCCGTCCTTGCTGCTCCTCGACGAGCCCATGGCGGGTCTGTCAGGTCCCGAGCGCGACAGCCTGTCCTGGCTGCTGCGCAAGGTCAAGGCCACAGGCGTGACGATCGTCCTCGTCGAGCATGACGTGGCGGCCGTGATGGCTCTCGCCGACCGGGTTGCTGTGCTTGATGACGGCAAGCTCATTTCGTTGGGCACGCCAGCTGAAGTCACAAACGACCCCGTGGTTATCGCTGCCTACCTCGGCACGGACGACGATGCTGAGGCATCGCCGAAGGACCGGGTCACGACTCAAGGAGGCGCGCAGTGAGCGACGACCAGCGCGAGAAGTTCGGCTTGACCGTCACTGGACTGCACGCGGCATACGACCGCTTGGCGGTGTTGCACGGACTGGACTTCCACGTCATGCCCGGCGAGATTCTCGCCTTGGTCGGCGCCAATGGCGCCGGGAAGACGTCGGTCCTGCGTTCCGTTTCAGGGTTGCTTAGACCCACCCAGGGCACCGTCAAACTCGGCGACCGTGATGTCACCGCGTTTGGTGCCGAAAGGATCGCCTCGATCGGGCTCGCTCACGTGCCCGAAAACCGACTGGTCTTTCCCACGTTGTCCGTCGAGGACAATCTCGTCCTCGGCGGCTATGTGCGGCGCAAGGACGACGGGTACGCGCGTCGCCGCGAAGAGGCACTCGCGCTCTTCCCGCGGCTGGCCGACCGGATCAACCTTGCGGCCGGAGCGCTCTCAGGTGGCGAGCAGCAGATGCTTGCTATGGCACGTGCGCTCATGTCGGAGCCCTCGGTCATCATCCTCGACGAACCCAGCCTCGGCCTTGCGCCCAAGGTTGTCGGCGAAATCATGAGCGCGCTGGGCATCCTGCGCGACACCAAGGGTCTGGCCGTGCTGCTCGTCGAGCAGAATGTCCGGGCCGCGTTCAAGGTGGCTGACCGAGTCATGGTCATGGACCGCGGCAAGGTCGTCGCGGAGGGCACTCCCGCGGACCTCGCGTCCGACGAGCGGGTGCGGGCGGCATACCTCGGTGGGTCCTCGACCTCGTCGAGCGGAATCGCCGGACCGAAGGCGCAAGCGGCACACTAGGAATACCCAGCACCACCAGATCAACCACGCACCGACAACACACAACAGAACACGACAGTCACGAAGGAAGTCCTCGCTATGAGCAAGCCATTCGCATCGTCGACCGACCTCGAAGCCAAAACCGAGACGCTTGAGGTTCTTGCCGACGGGGTTTACGCCCTGACAGCGGAAGGTGACCCCAACGTTGGGGCGATCGAAGGCGAGGACTTCCTCGTGGCGTTCGAGGCACGCGCGACGCCGGCCGCGGCGCGCGACTGGCTCGTCAAGCTCCGCGAGCACACCGACAAGCCGGTGCGCTACCTCGTGTTGTCGCACTACCACGCAGTGCGCGTGCTTGGTGCGAGCGCGTTCGAGGCCGACGAAATCATTGCCCACGAGCGCACGAAGTTCCTGATCGAAGAGCGCGGGATGCAGGACTGGGCAAGCGAATACGGCCGTATGCCAAGGCTTTTCAAGGAACCCGACGAGATCCCTGGCCTCACGTGGCCGACCCTGACCTTCTCCGACCGGATGGTCATCCCACTCGGCGGCGATCGCGGCGACCTCGTCCTGCAGTACCTCGGCCGCGGCCACACCGAAGGCGACATCGTCGCGTGGGTCGACAAGCACAAGATCATGTTTGCCGGCGACCTGGTCGAGGCAAAGGCAGCGCTCTATACCGGCGACGCATTCCACCAGGAGTGGTCGACCGGCACGCTCGACCGCGTGAAGGCGATGGGCGCGGAGATCCTCGTCGGCGGGCGCGGCGCGGTGGCCCGCGGGGGCGCCGAGGTCGACGCAGCTGTGGAGCAGTCGCGTGGGTTCCTCTCGGTCATGCTCAACAAGGTCCGCGAGACTCAGGCCGCGGGAGGCACGCTCAAGGACGCCTTTGAAGCGACCCACGCGGCGTTGTCCCCGACCTACGGCCACTGGCCGATCTTCGAGCACACCCTGCCGTTCGACGTCGCGCGCGTCTGGGAAGAACTCAAGGGCGTTGACCGTCCGACCATCTGGACCGCCGAGCGCGACCGCGAGATCTGGGCCCAGCTGCAGGGCTGATCCGTCCGCACCACCGCTCCGCCTACCTCAGCTCTCCCGTCTTCGCACCCAAGGAGTCGAGCTTCGATGTCTGCTGCCCCCATTACCGACCTCACCGTGCAGCCAGCCGGAGGCCGGGCCGTCGTGATCGGCAACGGTCCAGTCGGGCAGACCGCCGCGCTGTGTCTGGCGCGCTGGGGCATCCCGACTGTGGTGCTCGACGCACGGCCAGCCCGTGACCCGATCGGGAGCAAGGCGCTCTGCCAGCAACGCGACGTCCTCGACCTATGGGACGCATGTGGCGCGGGTGCCGTCGCCCGCGAAGGGCTCACGTGGTCGACCGCTCGGACGTTCTACCAAGAGCACGAGCTGTTCTTCTACACGATCCCTGACCCGGGCCGGTCGCCGCTGCCTCCGTTCGTCAACATCTCCCAATCGCGCACTGAGGCGATCCTCGACGAGGCCATCGCCGCGCAACCGCTGATCGATGTGCGGTGGGGGCATGAGGTTGTCGGCATCACCGGGGGCACGGGCGACGACGGCAGTCCCGCTCGGGTCACCTGTCGCACTGCGGACGGTGACGTCGAGGTCGTGGGCGAGTATGCCGTCGTATGCGGCGGGTCCAAGGGCGGTTCACTGCGCGCCATGCTCGGGGTCGACTTCCCGGGGCGCACGTTCGAGGACTCGTTCTTGATCTGCGATATCGAAGCGTCCCTGCCGGGGTGGGAGACCGAGCGGCGGTTCTATTTCGACCCGGTCTGGAATCCCGGGCGCCAGGTGCTTATCCACCCGTGCCCAGGGAGTATCTTCCGGATCGACTGGCAGGTCGACACTGACTTCGATTTGGCTGCGGCACAAGCGGATGGCTCGCTTGACCGGCGGATCCGTCAGGTCATCGGGGACCAGGATTACCGCATCGATTGGGTGTCGGTCTATCGCTTCCACGCTCGCAGCGCCGACCGCTACCGCGTCGGCCGCTTCCTCCTCGCCGGCGACGTTGCTCACCTTGTGGCGCCCTTCGGTGCGCGCGGCCTCAACAGCGGTGTGCCCGACGTCGAGAACGCCGCGTGGAAGATCGCCTTTGCGATGAAGGGTTGGGCCGGACCAGGTTTGGTCGCGAGCTACGAAGTCGAGCGCCAGGCTGCGGCCCGCGAAAACCTCGCGATCACCGCCGCGACGATGGACTTCCTCGTACCCCAGGACGTCGACGCCCGCGAGCATCGCACGTCGGTGTTGGAGCGCGCACGCACCGATGCCACCGCGATCCCGCTCGTAGACTCAGGTCGGCTCGCCGAGGCGTTCTGGTACGTCGACTCGCCGCTCACGACGCCCGACCCGGAACGCTTCTGGCCAGGTCGTCCGGCTCGCGGCCAGGCGCCAGCGCCGGTGCCGGGGGTCATCGTGCCCGATGCCGCCGCGTCCGGGCTTGCAGGTCGCACGCGGGTCCGCGAGGTATGCCGTGACGGTCTCCTTGTGCTGGTGGGGGACGACGTCAACACCACGGAGATCGAGACCTTGCTCGGTGATGCGGTGCCGACCGGGCTGCCCGTCCGCGTCTTGGCCTTCTCCGCTCTGGGGGACGACGGAGTGGTCGCTGGTTCGCTGCAGGTCGCGAGCGACGAGATCTGGGTGGTCCGTCCGGATGCCCACACAGCGGCCTGTGTGCGGGAGCCCGAGGCGGTCATCGACGCTATCCGCCGAGTGCTAGGTGGCTGACATCGGCTGACAGCGGCTGATTGGGGCGAGCGGAGCGCGCTCAGCCTTTGATCCGGTCGTTCGTGGGGTCGTAGAAGGCGCTGAGGGAAACGCGCGCGGCATACCGCTGCGTGCCGATCTGGACCTCCCATAAGCCGGAGTCGAGCCACTCGCGGGTCACTCCACCGGGGTGGCTCACCATCGCGAGCCCGACAGCGCCGCCGACGGTGAAGCCGGGCGCGCCAGCCCGCACGTCGCCGACGACCTCACCGTCCCGGCAGACGAGCTCAGCATGGTGCAGGTGCGCGGACGGGTCCGCCACGAGGATGCTCACGAGGCGCTGGCGCGGTATGCCGCCCTGCTTGGCCGCGAGGAGCGCGTCGCGGCCGCGGAATCCACCCGCCTTGTCCCATGCCACCGTGAAACCCAGGCCAACGTCGAGCAGCCCGTCGGTGTTGTCGATGTCATGGCCCCAATCGCGGTACCCCTTTTCGAGCCGCAAACTCGCGAGCGCCTTGAGGCCGACTCGGCGTAGCCCGAACGGCTGTCCGGCTCGCATGAGGACGTCATCGACATATGCGGCCGTCTCTGTTGGCACGGTGATTTCGAAACCCAACTCGCCGACGTAGGTGATGCGCGCGCAGGAGGCAACGGCATACCCAAGGTCGATGGTGCGGACCTCCCGGAAGCCGAGCGCGCTGGCGCTGACATCGGATTCTGTTGCAGTGGAAAGGATTTTGCGTGATCGGGGGCCTTGCAGGCTGAGCATCGTCAGGCCGGAGGTGACGTCCGTGCAGGTCGCAACCCAGCGACCCGAGGAGAGCTCGCGATCAAGTATCGAGCGGACATGCCCATGCGCGGTGTCAGAGGCGACGACGAGATAGCGGTCTGGGGCCTGCGGAGTAATCGTGAGGTCGGCGTCGATCGTGCCCTGGTCGGTGAGCCACTGGGTGTAGACGATGCGACCCACGTGTCCCTCGACGTCGGCGGTCGACAGCCACGAGAGCATCCGCCGTGCGTCGGGACCCTGGACGAGGAAGCTCGCCATGAAGGACATGTCGAACAGACCAGCAGTCTCGCGCACCGCGCGATGCTCGGCCTCCCAGTGGTCCCACCACGGCGCCCGACCCCACGTAGGCACAGCAGTCGGTGAAACCCCTTGTCCGGCATACCAATCCGGCATTTCCCAGCCGCTGACGTCCCTGAAGAATGCGCCCTCCGCGATGTGTTGCTCGTGCAGCGGTGACCGCTTGAGGCCCCGCGCGGTCTGGAGTGCGCGGCCGGGAGTGTGAGCGGCATACACCGTGCCGAGGACCTCGGTGGTGCGGTTGCGGCGGAAGGCGGGGGTCGCGTGCCAGTCGTGGAAGCGGTCGGCGCTGAACCCGGTGATGTCGACGTCGGGCGCCCCCGTCGTGATCCAGTGGGCCATGATCCGCCCAAGCCCACCGGCGGAGAGGATGCCGACCGAGTTGAGGCCAGCGCAGACGAAGTACCCGTGGAGCCCCGAGGCCTGGCCGACGATGGGGGCGAGGTCGGGCGTGAAGGATTCGGGGCCGCAGAACAGGATTCGGATCCCTGCCCCGAGCGTGACCGGGACCCGCTCCATGGCGCGCTGGAGTGCGGGCCCGACCCGGTCCCAGTCGGGTGGCAGCGTGCCGAACGAGAAATCCGGCGGTATGCCGTCCACGCGCCAGGCGGCGGCGTCGGGCTCGAAGAGCCCCACCATGAGACCGCCACCCTCCTCGCGGTAATAGCCGTAGGCGGCTGGGTCTTCAAAGATGGGGAGCTCGGCGGTCGCGCCATCGATCGGCTCGGTAATCAGGTAGTAATGCTCGGCGGCCTGGTTGGGGATGATCACGCCGGAACGCGCGCCGAGTCCGCGAGCCCACATGCCGGCACAGTTGACGACGACCTCGCACTCGATGCTGCCGTGTTCGGTGTCGACGGCGGTGACGCGGCCGCGCTCGGTGCGCACATCGGTGACGCGGACGCCTTCGATGATCTGGATGCCGTGTTGCTTGGCTCCGCGGGCCAACGACATGGTGAGGTCGACCGGGTTGACGCGACCGTCACCTGGGACCAAGAAGCCGGCGAGCAGGTCGTCGGTCCGTGCGAAGGGGAAGCGCTCGGCAATCTCCGCGGAGGAGATCTCGTGGACGTCGAGGCCGAGGTGGCGCTGGAAGGCGGCGACACGGCGGTACTCCTGGAGGCGGTCGTGATCTGCCGCTGCTTCGATGAGGCCGACCGGGCGGAAGCCGGTGGAGAGGCCGGTCTCGTGCTCCAGCCTGGCGTAGAGCTCGCGGCTGTAGAGCCGTAACTGGGTCGACGTGTGGGAGGTCGACCCGAACGTTGTCATGAGTCCTGCAGCGTGCCAGGTCGTCCCGCTCGTGAGCCGATCTCGTTCTAGGAGAACGACATCGCGCTCTCCCATCAGCCCGAGGTGATAGGCGATCGATGTGCCGATCACCCCGCCGCCGACGATGACGACGCGAGCTCGGGAGGGGAGGGCGGGCGGCATCCCGTCACAGTACCGATTGGGTCGGGGTAACTCCCTGCTAAGCCTCGGCTGACGGTTCTGCCGCGCCCCTGTCCACGGGTGAGCGAGGCGGTCTGCCTCGTCGTGGCAGGGGCGCGCTGCTGCTCGGCATCCGCCCGGCCTTCTTGAGCGACTCGCGCAGGAGCAATTCGATCTGAGCGTTGACGCTTCTGAGGTCGTCCTCTGCCCACCGCGCGAGCGCAGCGTGGACCGCCGGGTCTAGGCGGAGCAGCACGGCATACCGCTCCCGCTTGCGAGGGGGCGGTATGCCGTCTCGGTTGAGTTCGGACACAGGCGGCTCTGACGACTAGTGGTAGAGGCTGCCGGCGTTGACGATGGGCGAGGCCTTGGCCTCGCTACAGAGCACGACGAGCAGGTTGGAGACCATGGCGGCCTTGCGCTCGTCGTCGAGCTCGACGATCGAGTCGGCTTCGAGGCGGGCCAGGGCCATCTCGACCATGCCGACGGCGCCGTCGACGATCTTGGAGCGGGCGGCGATGATCGCGGATGCCTGCTGGCGCTGGAGCATGGCCTGGGCGATTTCGGGGGAGTAGGCAAGGTGCGAGATCCGGACCTCGAGGATTTCGACGCCGGCGACCTGGACCCGCTCGGCGACCTCGTGGGCGAGTTCTTCGGAGACGATGTCGGTTGAGCCGCGCAGGGACTCGCCGCCGCCGTCTGGGTCGTCGTAGGGCTTGCTCGTCGCGACGTGACGGAGTGCGGCTTCGGATTGCACCTTGACGAAGTCGGCATAGGACTCGACCGCGAACGAGGCCTTGGCGGTATCGGCGACCTGCCAGACGACAATCGCGGCGATTTCGACGGGGTTGCCGTCGGCGTCGTTGACCTTGAGCGCGTTGGTCTCGAAGTTGTTGACGCGCACCGATACCTTGCGCTTGGTCGTGAGCGGCATGAGCATGAGCAGTCCTGGCCGGCGAGCCGTGCCGACGTAGCGCCCGAAGAACTGGACCACCTTGGTTTGGCCGGGCTGGACGATGCTCACCGCGCTGAAGACGAGCGCAGCGAGGAACACCGGCAGTACGACGCCCGTGATGTCGCCCATCGTGGGGTTAGTGATCTGCGAGGTCGCGAGGACAGCTATTCGCCACACGGAGAAGGCGATGAGCGCGACGCCGACGAAGAGGGCCACGAATCCGTCGACGATCCAAGCGGGGCGCTCGGTGACATTGACGCGTGCCCCGAGGTGTCCGACTGGGGTGGTTGCGGGGGGTTGGGAGATTGGGTCGGCGGTGGGATCCTGCGGGTCGAGAGCGGGGTCGCTGGCGCCGGACGATGCGGGTGTGTGGGTGCTCATGGTTCCTCCCGAGCAGGCCTGATGTGACATCTAAGTGATATCACATTATGCGTGTCTTCCTGGAGTCACTGGGCGCACTTCTTGTGTCTACGTCCGTGCCCAAGCCGCTTCATTTCGTGGGAGCTCGGGGGAGGGGGTCGCCTCCTTTGCATTGCCCCTGGACAGGGGCAATGCAAGCAATGCCCCTGTGGTGGGGCAACGCAAGCAATGCCCCTGTGGTGGGGCAACGCAAGCAATGCCCCTGTGGTGGGGCAACGCAAAGGCGCTGACCCCCCCCGGCGGGGCCCTGGAGGGTCACTCACACCCCGGCGAGTATGGCCCCTCGCTCAGGTTGGGCTCCCCACTCCGGCTGTCCTCCGGCTCCGCGCTATGCGCTTCCCACCGGCTCCGCGCGACGTCAGCGGGGTTCGAGCAGGAAGATTGGGATTACGCGCGTCGTCCGCTGCTGGTATGCCGCGTAGTCGGGAAACGCAGCGACGGCCCGATCCCACCACTGCGCGCGCTCGGCAGGATCGGTGACTTCACGCGCCAGCATCGGCGTGACATCGCGCCCGTCTTGCACTTCGACATCAGGGTGAGCCCGGAGGTTACCAGCCCACTGCGGATCCTTGGGCGCGCCACCCAGGCTGGCGATCGCGGCATACGTGCCGTCGTGTTCGACCCGCATGAGCGGCACCTTGCGGAGGCGACCCGACACTCGTCCGCGGATGGTGATCAGGACGACGCGCATGCCGCCCATGTCCACGGCGCGCGTGTCTCCTGCCCGCTCAATCGCGCTGACCTGGTCGCGGACCCAACGGCTCGCGCTCGGAAGGTAATTCGCATCGCTCATGCCGCCAAGTCAACACGAACCCGCCGCGGCGCGGCGCATCGTCTTCCCCTACGATCGACCCAGCCAAACCACGCGAGGAAGGTCAACGATGTCCGACCAGAATGCGGAGCAGGTCAACCCGTCCGAGACTCTCGGGCAGGCGGTGGATGACGGGCACTTCGTCTACTCCACCTCGACCTTTACGCCGACCCAAGAGACCCTCGACGAGCTGCGTAACCGCATGCTCCTCGAGCAGGACAGTGACGATGCCAAGATTCGTTACGTCCCAGGCGAACCGCTCGACCCGGACCCCGTCGCGTGGCGGCAGAATTATCCCTATACCAAGAAGATGAAGCTCGCCGAATACGAGGCGACGAAGCGTCTTCTGCAGATCGAGCTGCTCAAGCTCCAAAAGCACGTCAAAGAGTCCGGGATGAAGATCGTCGTGGTCTTCGAGGGCCGCGACGCCGCCGGCAAGGGTGGCGCGATCAAGCGCTTCATGGAGCACCTCAACCCCCGTGGTGCCCGTGTCGTCGCGCTCGAAAAGCCGACCGACCGCGAACTCACCCAGTGGTACTTCCAGCGGTATGCCGTGCACATGCCGGCCGCGGGCGAAATCGTCCTCATGGACCGCTCCTGGTACAACCGCGCGGGCGTCGAGCGGGTCATGGGTTTCTGTACGCCAGCCGAATACCTCGAGTTCCTGCGCCAGTGCCCGGCATACGAAAAGATGCTCATCGGCTCCGGCGTGACGCTCGTCAAGCTGTGGTTCTCCGTCGGACGGGCCGAGCAGTTGCGGCGCTTCGAACGACGCAAGATCGACCCCGTGCGCCAGTGGAAGCTGTCGCCGACCGACCTCGCCAGCTTGGACAAGTGGGACGCCTACACCCAGGCCAAGGAGGCGATGTTCTTCTACACCGACACCAAGGAAGCCCCTTGGACGGTCGTGAAGTCCAACGACAAGAAACGCGCCCGCCTCGAAGCCATGCGGGTGCTGCTGTCGCGAGTTGACTATCCGGACAAGGACCTCTCCGTGGTCGGCACCCCCGACCCGCTGCTCGTCGGTCGTCCCGAGCTGGTCTACGACCAGGGCGAGCAACCGCTGCGCCCCCACCTGACCGTCTGAGCCGGCTCCCCATACGGTGGAACTTCTCCGCGAGGGCCTGCGCGCCGTCGGCGATGTGATCGCCGACGCCGGGCGGGCCCTCGTCCGGCACTGGCCGGTGCTCCTCGTCCTCTACCTCGGGGGCGCAACCTTGCGCATGGGGTTCCTGTGGCTCGCAAGCTGGCTCAGCGATCGCAGTTCGACGCTCGGCGTGCTGGTCGTGCCGCTGGCAACCCTCGCCACGCTCATCGCGCTCGTCGTCATGATCCGAGTCGCGGGCGCCTCCCTCTCGGCGTTCCGAGACGACCTAGGCCGCGGCTCTGGCGCCGAACGTGCTCGCTCGCACTGGACGACGGCCACGGCAGTCCTCATCCCGTTCCTCGCGGTCTACAGCGCGCAGGGTCTGCTCCGCGAAGACACCGTCCAGTTCATCCATGACACCACGCTCGACGAGGCCGTTTCGCAGCCGCTCACAGCCGACTACTCCCGAGCGTTGATCGCCACGGGGTGGCAGCTGGTGACCGTCGTCGTGGTGGCGCTGATCCTGCGCCGTGTCATTGCTGGCTACAGCTTGGGTGCGCGCTCGTGGCGGTGGGCTGCGATCGGTGGCTATGTCGAGGCCCTCTGGATGGTCACCCTGGCCGCATCGGTCGCGAGCCGCCGGGATGAGCTCACCGAATGGGTGGGCTCCCGCGTGATCGTCGCCACCGTCACCGACGCGTGGCAGAGCGTCCTAGATGCGGCCGGACCGCTGAGCAAACCCCTTCTCGCAGTGCGCAATGCGATCGCTGCAGGGCTCGGTGAGATGGGTGCACTCGTCATCGTCCCGGTGGCCTGGTTGGCCATCGGCGCCCTGATCTACGGTCACAAGCTCGCTGCGCAAGCTCCGCCGACGCTCACCGACGTTGCGCCTCGGGCGGGCCGCCTCGCGGATCGGTTGCCGAGCCAGGTCCGCAGCGCGGTCGCCACCGTCATCGACCCGGTGGCTAAGCCCGTCCGCTCGACGATGGCAGCGTTGGGCAAGGTGGCAGCCGCGGGGGTTATCCCCATGGTGCTCGTGTGCCTGACATTCGTCCTCGCGGGGACCGCCCAATTGGCAGTCGCGTGGGGGGCCCGTCAGGTCCTCGGCCCGCAGGAAGCGTTGCGCGGGGCGGCATACCAGCCGTATGTCGGGCTTGTCTCGCGCGGGGTCTACTTCGTTCTCGCCTCGGTACTGATCGCGGCGGCGGTGAACCGCATCGTGACCGCAACGCGGTCTCAAACCGACGCCGAGCCTGCCGCGTCCGAGCCAGCCGGGTCGTCAACCGTATAGAACGTCGGGGGTGCCGTCAGAGGGGCAACTGCGCGAAGTGCGGCGGCCCCCAGTGCACCCGCACCGCGACGGGGGTGACTCCCGCGGGCATTGCGAAGGTCGCCGTCACGGGCCACGAGGTGGGGCGTGGGTTGCCGGCGGGCGGAAGGACCGTGCCATCGAGATCGAGTTGAGGCCCAGGCGCGCCTGGGGGAGTGCACTCGGGGTGTGCCGTGGCATCCCGTGCCGTGCCCGTCATCACCTTGCCGCCAGCGGTGCCGTAGACCCGACCGTCGGCGTCGAGGAGTTCGATCACACACTGGGTGAGCGGGACCTCTGGGGCGGCTGCGAAGGCCAACTCGACGACATGCACGGTCGCACCTGGGGCTGCTGTCACGCTGCCCGCGCGATCTGTTGCGATCGATGTGAGGCTGATCGTGACATCGCGTCTGATCGTCACCTCGCCGAAGGACTCGGACGCCACGAAGTGTTGGCTTGCCGTTGACGAGATCTGACCCTGACTGAACGTCGTCGGTCGGTAGATCGTGGCGTAGCGGAACGACGACGCGCCGACTGCGAGCGCGAGCATGGGCAGGAGTGCGGCGAGGGCGAGGCGGTTGCGGCGCCACCACGTCGGCGAGGCGATGGCCACGCGTTGCGGCTCGGTCATGACCCACCACCAGCCTGTGCCCCGACCACGGTCACGCCTGTGACGGTCTTGGGCTCGGTGATGGCGGCCAACTCAGCAGCCCGCGTGGTGCTGATGCCAAGGTCTACGTCCGCAAGGTCATCACCTGCGCCCTGGCCGAGGAGCGCGGCGGGCACAAGGAGATGGGCGCCTGCTAGGGCATCAGCGGGGACCTCGAAGGGGATCGTGCAGCGAATCGTGATACCGGGTTGCCCTGCGCCACAGGTTGATTGGAGCGGCCGCGTGGCTGAATAGGTGCGCCCGTCGGCCGCCTTGAGCGTCGTGCCAGCCAGGGCTGACGGCTCCCGAGCGGCCGTGAAGCGCATCGTCACCAGGAGCCAGTGGGCGCTCGTTTTGACAGTCGTCCCTGACTGTTTGACGGCAGTCGTGGCATCGACGCCATCAACAGTCACCTGGCCGGTGCGGAGTGAGACGGTCTCACCGATCGCGGCCTGGTGGACGAAGGGCTGCGCCGCGATCGAGTCGGCGCTAGGGAGTCGGGAGGTCACCGCAACGCCGATCGCCAAGGCAGCGATAGTGACGAGCCCGGTGAGCGTTCGTTCGGTTGTCGCCATGTCAGACCTGCGGGAAGGGCTCGACGGGGAGGTGCACGCTGGTCTTGGCTGCCGGGTCGAACCACTGTGTGGACCCGTCGAGTGCTGAGGTCCGCCAGGTGTGTCCCAGGACAGTCACGGTGACCTCAGTCGGGACTGATTCGTCGGCATCCTGCTCCCAGATGAGGGCGAGGTTCTGCGTGACGCCAGCTTGGAGACCACCGAGGGGCGAGCCATCGATGGCCCGCACCAAGCCAGGGCGGGCTTCATCGGGGGCGACGAGCTTCCCGAATTGGCGCAGACCCGCGGCGTCAATCGCGAAGCTCGCCGCTGCGGTCCGCGCGTCAACTGGCCGGACTGAGGTGTTGGTCACCGTGACCGTCACGAGGACGAATCGTGCGCCGGGCTTCGCCGAAGCCAGCGTGGGGATAGCGTCCGCGGCATACGCCTTCTTGACCGTGACCTCGAGCGGATCGGCAGTGACAACGCTGTTGACCGCCACCACGGGGAGCGCCCGTCCGGCCTCGGCCGCACCCGACCAGCCACCGGTGACCCCGACCCCCGCAAAGAGCCCGGCCGCGAGGAGCAGTGCGATCGTGCCGCGATCGAGGTCGTCTCCGAAGAGGCCGAAAAACGTCGTCGCCCCCGCGCGCGTGGGACGGCGGCGAGCCGCACGGGTGTCGGGCGTCGGGTCGGACACGGTCGGAGTCTAGCCAGGGCCGGGCGAGCGCCGGGTTAGCCGTCTGAGGAGGTCTTCCAGAGGTTGATGCCGCTGTCGACGGCATGCTGGTCGATCGCCGCAAGCTCGTCCTCGGTGAAGTCCAGTCGTGCCGTCGCGCCGAGGGAGTCTTCGAGCTGGGCCACGCTGGAGGCGCCAATAAGCACCGACGTCACCCGCTTGTCGCGCAATGCCCACGCCAAGGCGAGTTGGGCAAGGCTCTGCCCGCGCGACTGGGCAAGCTCGTTGAGTTGCCTGATGTGCGTGAGAGTCGCGTCGTTGAGCATCGCGGGATCGAGCGACTTGCCTTGTGCGGCACGGGAATCTGCCGGTATGCCGGTCAGATACTTGTCGGTGAGCATCCCTTGCGCGAGCGGTGAGAAGGCGATGCAGCCGACCCCCGTGTCTTCAAGGACATCGAGTAGGTCGGTCTCGATCCACCGGTTGAGCAGCGAGTAAGACGGCTGGTGGATCGCCAGTGGCGTGCCCATCGACCGAAGGATCTCGACCGCCTCCTGGGTGCGCTGACCCGAGTAGGAGGAGATCCCGGCATACAAGGCCTTGCCTTGGCGCACAGCGCTGTCGAGCGCCCCCATGGTCTCTTCCAGCGGAGTGGTGGGGTCGAAGCGGTGGCTGTAGAAGATGTCAACGTAGTCGACGCCCATGCGCGCGAGGGATTGGTCGAGGGAGGCGAGGAGGTACTTGCGGGAGCCGCCGCCCTGACCGTACGGGCCCGGCCACATGTCATAGCCGGCCTTGGTCGAGAGGATGAGTTCGTCGCGGTATGGGCGGAAGTCGCGCGCGAAGATCGTGCCGAAGTTGCGCTCGGCCGAGCCATAAGGCGGCCCGTAGTTGTTGGCGAGGTCAAAGTGCGTGACTCCGAGGTCGAACGCCCGACGCAGCACCGCCTGCTGACGCTCGAGCGGGACATCGTCGCCGAAGTTGTGCCATAGCCCGAGTGAGACCGCGGGTAGGTCGAGCCCGGTGCGCCCACACCGCCGATAGGGCGTGCGTTCGTAGCGGTCGCTGCTGGCGCGGTATTCGTCGGCTCGATAGGTCATGGCGCCATTGTCTCCCGTCGCGAAGGGGAGTCCACCATGAGAGATCGTGATTTCGTGTTATGGACACCATTGCCTAGAGTTACCTGAGGTCATGAGTGTCAGCACACAGCCCCGGCTTGCTGACCGGCAACCCTCCACCGCGGTGGGGTGCCCCGGGTGAAGACCTGGCTCTCATCCACCCGGGTGAGCGCAAGCGCGGGGCCCACCGGCTCCGGCACCGACTGTGATGACCGCGACCCGCGCGGCATCTCCGCCACGAAAGGGCACCACCTCGATGAGTGACACCTGGGCTTTTGAAACTCGCCAGATCCACGCTGGCCAGAGCGCTGACGCCGCGACTGGCGCCCGGGCGCTGCCGATCTACCAGACCACGTCGTACGTCTTCAAGGACACCGACCACGCGGCAAACCTGTTCGCGCTCAAAGAGTTTGGCAATATCTACACCCGCATCATGAACCCGACCCAGGACGCGATCGAGCAAAAGATCGCTGCCCTCGAAGGCGGTGTCGGTGCCCTCCTCGTGGCATCCGGTCAGGCTGCCGAGACCCTCGCGATCCTCAATATTGCCGAAGCCGGCGACCATGTCGTCGCCAGCCCCAACCTCTATGGCGGAACCGCCAACCTGCTCAAATACACCCTGCCGAAGTACGGCATCGAGGTGTCTTTCGTCGAGAACCCCCAGGATCTCGAGTCGTGGCGCGCGGCCGTCAAGCCCAACACCAAGCTGTTCTTTGGGGAGAGCATCGCCAACCCCAAGGCCGAGGTGCTCGACATCGAGGGTGTTGCAGCCGTGGCTCATGAGGCCGGTGTGCCGCTCATCGTCGACAACACCATCGCCACCCCATACCTCATCCGTCCGCTGGAGTGGGGCGCCGACATCGTCTTGCACTCGGCCACGAAGTATCTCGGCGGCCACGGCACCTCCGTCGCTGGCGTCATCGTCGACGGCGGCACCTTCGACTTCGCGGCCGACCCGGCCAAGTTCCCCAACTACAACACCCCGGACCCGAGCTATCACGGCCTGGTCTTTGGGCGCGATCTCGGGGTTGGAGGAGCGCTCGGGGCCAACCTCGCCTTCATCCTCAAGGCCCGGGTCCAGCTCCTGCGCGACCTCGGGCCGGCAGTGTCGCCGTTTAACGCCTTCCTCATCGGCCAGGGCATCGAGACTCTCAGCCTGCGGCTGGATCGGCACCTTGAGAACACCCGTGCGGTCGCCGACTTCCTCGACGGCCACGATCAGGTGGAGTTCGTCCGGTGGGCTTCCCTGCCGAGCAGCGACAACTACGCCCTCGCGCAGAAGTACTGCCCCAAGGGGTCCGGCGCGGTGCTGGCCTTCGAGATCAAGGGTGGGGTTGAGGCCGGCAAGAAGTTCGTCGAGGCCCTGACCTTGCACAGCCACGTCGCTAACATTGGTGACGTGCGCTCGCTGGTCATCCACCCCGCGTCGACGACCCACTCGCAGGGTGGGGACGCCGAACGCCTGGCCGCCGGTGTTACCCCTGGCCTCGTCCGTTTGGCCGTGGGCATCGAACACGTCGACGACATCATTGCCGACCTGAAGCAGGGGTTCGCCGCAGCTCGTGAGTGATCGTGACTGATCTAGGCCGAGGTGAGCGGAGGCGCCGTCGCAACGCGCGCCCCGCTCACCTCGCGGCTTTTCTCGGGCTCTCGGCGCTTCTGCTCGCCTCAGCAGCCTGCTCATCGGGCGCTCCGGCCACCTCGACCGCGACGGCGTCAGTACAGAGCCAGGCCACGGGACCCACACCTGACGCGGCCGCCCCCACCCTCTCCAGCAGCGGTCCCTCCGCCACGACCGCCGGCGCGCCGCCATCGCCTTCAGCGTCCTCACAACCCCCGCCGGCCCCCACACCCCCAAGCGCACCTCCCAGCGCGGCACCCAAACCAAGCCCCACGGCATACCCCAATCCCAGCGCGCTCGTCGCGAGGTATGCCGGGAAGATCGCCACCACCCTGCCCGGCAGCCAGAAGCGCGTCGCGCTCACCTTCGACGGCGGTGCGGATGCCCGCGGCGCGGAGCGCATTGTCGCGACCCTGCGGGCGGCGGGCGTCCCCGCGAGCTTCTTCGTCACCGGGAAGTTCGCCCAAGCCAACCCGGCGCTCGTGGCGACCCTCGCGTCGATCGGTCCAGTCGGCAACCACACGTGGGATCACCCCCACCTGCCGACGTTGAGCCCAAGCGCGACCCAGAGCCAGCTCGACCGAGCCCGCGCGCAAATCATCGCGGTCGGGGGCGGCTCCGGTATGCCGTTCTTCCGGTTCCCGTTCGGCGAATCCAACCCGGCCACGCTCAGCGCCGTGAATGCCGCGGGTTATGTCGCGGTCGGG
The DNA here is from genome assembly GCA_016715285.1 of Actinomycetales bacterium. Classification (GTDB taxonomy): domain Bacteria; phylum Actinomycetota; class Actinomycetes; order Actinomycetales; family Dermatophilaceae; genus Phosphoribacter; species Phosphoribacter thorii. The sequence goes on from JADKAO010000007.1 coordinate 143,296, forward strand.
TGGACGGTGGACAGCCTCGGTTGGCAGGGAACGAGCGGCGGTCAGACCGTTGCTAAGGTGGCCGATCGAGTCGTCGCAGCACAACGCCCGGGGGAGATTGTCTTGATGCATCTCGGCGGGCACCCCACTGACAAGAGCACGTTGGACGCCGACGCCTTGCCGCAGATCATCAGCCGGCTCAAGGCATCGGGCTACACCTTTGTCACCCTCGACGCGCTCGGCAGTTGATGTCGTCGTCGCCCGATCGGCGTCGTCGTCCGCGGCGCGCGAGCTCGCGCCGCGCTGCGGCTGAACGCACGCCTGAACGCACGACTGAGCAGGCAGCTGAACGGGCAGCTGAGCGGGCAGCTCAGCAGGCCGCTCGGCGCGAGCGACGGGTGGCGCTGCGGCCCGAGATCACCTATCCCGAGCACCTGCCGGTCGTAGAGCGACGCGAGGACATCGCGGCGGCGATCCGAGACCACCAGGTGGTCGTCGTGGCGGGGGAGACCGGGTCTGGCAAGACGACCCAGATCCCGAAGATCTGCCTCGAGCTCGGCCGGGGGATCGACGGCGCGATCGGGCACACGCAACCGCGACGGATCGCTGCCCGTGCTGTGGCGGAGCGGCTCGCTGACGAACTCGAGGTCGAGCTCGGCGGAGCAATCGGGTATCGAGTGCGGTTCACCGACGTGAGCTCAAGGGACTCGCTCGTTACCGTCATGACCGACGGGATCCTCCTCGCGGAGTTGCAAAGGGATCGTGACCTGCGGCGATACGACACGATCATCATCGATGAGGCGCATGAGCGCAGCCTCAATATCGACTTCTTGCTGGGTTATCTCAAACAGCTCTTGCCCAGGCGCCCGGATCTCAAGGTCATCGTGACCTCGGCGACGATTGATCCCGAGCGATTTGCCCGCCACTTCACCGATCGCGAGGGTCGACCGGCGCCGATTATCGAGGTATCCGGTCGGACCTACCCGGTCGAGGTGCGGTATCGACCGCTCGTGCGCGAGCAGGCTCCTGGCCAACCTCTCGTGGAGATCGACCAAGTCACGGGGATCTGCGACGCCGTCGAAGAGCTGTGGACTGAGGCGTCTGGGCATGACGAGGTCGCTAGCCACGACATCCTCGTCTTCCTCTCGGGGGAGCGCGAGATCCGTGATGCGGCTGATGCGCTCGCGGCGCTGCGGCTGCCAGACACCGAGATCGTCCCGCTCTTCGCGCGGCTCTCAGCGGCCGAGCAGCACCGCGTGTTTGCGCGGCATACCGGCCGTCGCGTCGTGCTCGCAACCAATGTCGCGGAGACGTCACTGACCGTCCCCGGCATCCGGTACGTCGTCGACACTGGCACCGCGCGGATCTCGCGCTACAGCCAACGCACCAAGGTGCAACGGTTGCCGATTGAGCCGGTCAGCAAGGCGAGCGCGACCCAGCGAGCGGGGCGGTGCGGTCGGCTCGCCGATGGTGTCTGCATTCGGCTGTATGCCGAGGACGACTTCCTCGCGCGCCCCGACTTCACCGACCCGGAGATCCTGCGGACCAATCTTGCGTCGGTCATCCTCCAGATGACGACGCTCGGGCTGGGCGACGTGGCGGCCTTCCCGTTTGTCGATGCGCCGGATGCTCGGCAGATCGGCGATGGGGTCAAGCTGCTGGAGGAGTTGCGGGCCTTTGACGACCACGGCGGGATCACGGCATACGGGCGCACGATCGCCCGGCTGCCGGTCGACCCGCGCCTTGCGCGCATGCTCATTGAGGCGGACCAACTCGGCTGTCTCGCAGAGGTTTTAATCATTGTTGCGGCTCTGTCGATCCAGGATCCACGCGAGCGTCCGCTCGACAAGCAGGAGCTTGCGGCCGCCTCCCACAAGCGCTTTGCCGACGAGCACTCGGACTTCATGTCCTACCTCCGGTTGTGGCGTTATCTCCAGGAGCAGCAAAAAGCCCTGTCGGGGAGCGCTTTTAGACGAATGTGCAAGGCGGAATATCTGCACTACTTGCGGATCCGGGAGTGGCAGGACCTCGTCTCGCAGCTCCGTCAGGCGAGCAAGAGTGTCGGGTACCGCACGCAGGCGCCGACTGATGGAAGGGCCGCGGCCGACGACTCCGGCATCGACGCAGACGCGATCCACCAAGCCCTGCTCGCTGGCTTGCTCAGCCACATCGGCGCTCGCGATGAGGCTCGACGTGACTACCTCGGCACCCGTGGAGCGCGGTTCGTCATCGCCCCCGGGTCGGTACTGCGCTCCAAGACAGCGCCTTTTGTGATGGCGGGCGAACTCGTGGAGACCTCGCGGTTGTTTGCTCGCACCGTCGCCCGGATCGACCCCATGTGGGCCGAACGCCTCGGGGACCACCTCGTCAAACGCGAGCATGCCGAGCCGCGGTGGGCCGCACGCCGTGGGAGCGCCGTCGCAACGGAGAAGGTCATGCTGCTCGGCGTGCCGCTCGTCGTCGGGCGCATCGTCAGCCTTGGGGGAATCGACCCGGAGTTGGCCCGCGAGTTGTTCATCCGACATGCCCTCGTCGAGGGCGATTGGCAGACCCGCCACCATTTCTTCCGTGACAACCGGGCGCTGCTCGATCGGCTGGGCGAGCTCGAGTCCCGCACTCGGCGACGCGACCTCATCGTCGGAGACGAGGAGATCTACGCCTTCTACGACGAGCGAATCCCTGCCCACGTCGTGTCGGCTCGACACTTCGACACCTGGTGGAAGACCGCTCGACGCACCACTCCCGAGCTGCTCACGATGACTGAGGCGTTGCTGCGCAGCGACGCCGATCTGGGTGGAAGCGCTGACGACTTCCCGTCGATTTGGCAGCAGGGGGACCTCGCGCTGCCGCTGAGTTATCACTTCGAGCCCGGCGCGGACCATGACGGCGTGAGCGTCCATATCGGGACGGACATCCTCAACCAGGTCACGTCCGACGGCTTCGATTGGCAAGTGCCGGGCCTGCGTGAAGAGCTCATCACGGCCTTGATCCGCAGCTTGCCCAAACCGCTTCGGCGCCTGCTCGTCCCTGCCCCTGAACATGCGGCCGCCACCCTGGCTCGGCTGCGCGCCGATGGCCTCAGCCCAAGCGATGGCCCACTCACCGAGGTCCTGGCGCGGCTGCTACGGCATACTCATGGCGTTGCCATCCGCCGCGAGGACTGGGACGTCGACCGGCTGCCGAGCCACCTGCGGATCCGCTTTGTCATCGAGGACCGACCGGGGCATGCGGTGGCGACCGGCGCGGACCTCACCGCCCTCAAAGACGCTGCGTCGGGGCACGTCCGCCGGGCGCTTGCCGCCGCGGGGGCCGATGTCGAGCGGTCTGGCGTGCGGACCTGGGTGTGGGACTCGGTGCCGACGACCTACGAGGCGCAGGTGCGGGGGGTGACTGTGAGTGGGTTCCCGGCCATCGTCGACGACGGCGAATCCGTCTCCATGCGCGTGCTGCCCACCGCTGGCGAGGCCACAGCCGAGCATCGGCTCGGCGTGCGGCGCCTGGTCCTGCTCGCCACGACACCGCCTTGGCGGACGGTGCTCGCGCGGCTATCCAACACCGACAAACTCGCCCTCGGCCACAACCCCCATGGGTCGGTGCCAGCTCTCCTCGGCGACGTGCTCGCGGCAGCGGTGGACGCGATCATCGCCGAGCAGGTGCAGCGGACTCCGCGGACGCGCCCCGAGTTCGAGGCCGCCCTGGCCGCCGTGCGCGCCCACGTCAGCGCCCGCGTCGTCGCCATGGTCGGCGACGTCCTGCCCATCCTGCGCACTCACGTCCAGATCCTGCGCACCCTGGACTCGCTGACAACGCCAGCGCTCGCTCCACTGGTCGCCGATATCCGCGCTCAACTGCGCGAACTCATCCGACCTGGATTCGTCGCCGATGCCGGGGCAGCGCGCCTCGGCGATGTCGATCGCTACCTGCGCGCGATCAGTCACCGACTCGCCAAGGCGCCTGAGGACATTGCGCGCGACCACGCCCGGCTCGAGGAGGTGCTCTCCGCAGAGCGCTCGTATGCCGCTCTGCTGCACGACCTGCGACCGGCCGCGCGCGGGGATGAAGCAGTGGTCGCCATTGCCTGGATGATCGAAGAACTGCGGGTCTCGCTCTTCGCGCAGAGCCTGGGGACGGCATACCCCGTGTCGGTGAAGCGGATCGAGCGCGCGATCGCCGCGATCCCCAAGGAGTAGCTCGAGCGCCACCTCCGGCTCATGTGCCGTGGAATGAGCCCGTGTCACCGGGCGTTGGCACAATGAACCCCAGCGACCGAGCGACACCACGACACCTGTCGACATTGGCCGCCGGACGGGCACCGCAAGAGCAGGGAAGGACCGATCGTGCAAGACCCCAGCAAGCTGTACCGCTTCGAAAACGACAACCCCACCAACCTCGCCGACGCCGACAGCACGGGCTCGATGCGGAGCAGCGATGATGTCGCGGCACTCGGCGCGGGCGTGCTTGTTGCCTCACTCGGAGGGTTCGTCGACGCGGGGCACAGCCAACGCCTGCTCACCAAGCACCTGCTCGACAACCACAAATCCACCGTCGTGGCGTCCTTCGACGTGGATCAGGTCTTCGATTACCGCGGGCGTCGACCCACGATGACCTTCGACAAAGACCGCTGGACGGGATACGACGACCCATCGCTGTTGCTGCACCGCGTCATCGATCGCTCAGGCCACCCGTTCCTGCTGTTGAGTGGCCCCGAGCCGGATTACCAGTGGGAGCGGATGATCGAGGCCGTGACCGGCTTGGTCAAGCAACTCGGGGTCACACTGACCGTGAGCGTGCACGGCATACCGATGGCCGTTCCCCACACACGGCCCCTCGGGATGACGCCGCACGCGACCGACTCGCGCCTGATCGGCGAAGTCGAGCCGGTGTTTGGCGCGATCACCGTGCCGGGGTCCTTCACGGGCCTGCTGGAGTACCGCCTCGGTGAGGCGGGCCACGACGCGATGGGGTTCGCGATCCACGTGCCGCACTACCTCGCTCAGGCCGAATACCACGACGCGGCGCTCGTCGCGCTCGATGCCGTGGTGAGCGCCACGGGTCTGGACCTCTCGCGCGACGAACTCGCTGCCGCCGCGATCGCAACGGGTGCCCAAGTCAATGCCGAACTCGTCGACAACGAAGAGGTCGTCACGCTGGTGGGGGCGTTGGAGCGGCAATACGACGCCTTCATGCAGGGCCGCACGCGACCCAGTCTGCTTGCTCCGGACGCATCCGAGCTGCCCTCGGCGGATGAGATCGGTGCCGACGTCGAGGCGTTCTTGCGTCATGTGACCGACGGCATCGATGGCACCGACGACACGAGCGACAAGCAGGACGGCACCGGATCGGGTCCCGGGCAGGCGTTCTGACGGTCAACCTTTGGCGTCGGCCCAGCACGTGATCACGGAGACGTCGGCGACAAAGCGGACCTGCTCAGACCCCAGCCAGTGGTAGGCGCTGCTGCGGAGGCTCTCGTGGACCGCGGCCGCCACCCGGTCGGCCTCGGGCTCGGGGGCGTGGATGAGGAGTTCGTCATGGAGGCACAGCACGATGGTCGCTCCCAGCGGACGGATCGCGTGCCTGACCGTGACGGCCCACGCCTTGAACAACTCGGCCGCTGACCCCTGGATGAGCGCGTTCCGCGCATAGCGACCACGCGCTGCGTCGTGCTCGCGCTGCGCTCGGGTGGCCTCTTCGACGGTACCGACCGCTGGCACGCCCACGCGGATCAACCGCCCCCCAAAGGTCCGCAGCTCACCGCCGTGGACGCCGACGGCATACGCCTCATCGAGGACCCCCATCGCCGTGGGGAAGGCGCGCTCAAGGCCGCGAAGGGCCTCTCCTGCAGCACCAGAGCGTTGGCCGTACATCGCGGCGAGGACGGCGATCTTGGCCACCGCTCGCTCCACATGGAGGGTGGCCGCGACGGGGGCATAGAGATCGTCGGCTTGGGTCGCGGCGGCAAAGGCGCGGTCACCCGAGACGGCGGCGAGCACGCGAGGTTCGATCTGGCCAAGGTCGGCGCGTACGAAGACAAACCCCGGCTCGGCCACGACGGCGCGGCGCAGACCCGCCGGGAGATTGTGCAGGCCGTTTTGGGCGGTCATCCGGCCCGCGGCACCGTCGCACGCGGTCCACGCGCCTCTCAACCGACCGTCTGGTCCGACATGCTCATCAAGCCATCGGTAGCCGTACGTCGTCGCGATCCGTTCGTCCTTGCGCCAGCGCAGGAAGGCGTCAACGACGGGATGGCTCTGGCGGTAGGGCTCGAGCACCCACGCGCGCGTCGTGGGCACATCGATGCCAACCCCGGCGAGGAGTTCCTTGACATCGGCAGGCTGGCGCAAGTCAACGCGGCGGCCAGGGACGTGCCGCAAGACGGCATCGTCGCGCTCGCGACGAATGGCCTCAACGTGGGCGGCATCGCGCGGCCGGGGACCGGCGTGCGTGGCAATCAGCGACTCAGCGACACGGCGATCGACTGGGAGACCGTCGCGGGCGAGTTCCAGCGCCAGCACGGCTGCCGCGGATTCGCTGTATGCCGTTGCAACGCAACGCGGTCCGAGCTTCGCGAGGAGCTTGCGCTGTCGCTTCGCGACATCTGCGATGGTGGCGAGTAGCTCTGTGGCGTGGTCCGAGTCGCTGGTGGCCTGGCTGGGCGGATCGTCTGCGAACTCGTCGAACAGCGTCCCGGCATGATCGATCTCGGCTCGCATGGGTGGTTCGGGGAGGCCATGCACGTATGCCGCGGCGGCAGCTAGATCGCCGCGCCAGCCGCCCGCCAAGAGCCGGTGGGCTTCGGCGATATCCCACGACCGACGCACCGGTATGCCGTGTGCCACGGCGCCCGCGAAGGCTTCGGCAGCGGAGGTGACCGCCCACCGCGGGACACCCGGGTCCGCAAGCGTCTGCGGGTCAGTGACCTCAGTGATCCCATTGACCTCAGTGGTCCCCGTGACCTCAGTGACTTCAGCCGCCCGAGCGGACGTTGGACGTGGGGCGGCACTCGACGCCGGCCGACCGGCATACCTGCTGGCGGTTGTGGCGGAGCCACCGAGCGTCCTGAGCCTGCCTCCCACGGCCGCGAGCGGAACGAGGGGGTCCGGCAGGGCAGCGACTTCGGGCTGCGTGGGGATGCTCTCGCCGGGGTACATACCCCTCATCAAACCCCGTCTCGAGCAGGCGCCAAAGGTGGGAAGGGGTGAGAGGGTTGCGCTGTTGTATCGCCCGGGCGCTCGACCAGGGGCGGTCACAGGTAGCGCACCACCGGGCAAGACGACGCAACAAGCGGCAGCGAGAAGCAGCCAGAAGGAGAACACCGTGGGGATCTTCGGTCGCGACAAGGCGCCGACGCCGGTCAAACAGGGCGCACTCGCGCAAGCGGCCACCAGCGCGGACGAAGGTGGCATCGCGGGCTTTGCCACCGATCTGGTCGAAAAAGTGCTCGACGTCGGGATGGATGGGCGCGGCCCCTTCGCTTCCGCTGAAGAGGTTGCTCGGGATGCGCAGGCGAACGCGGCGAGCGAGAAGGGTGCGATCGACGCGATCGTGCGCAAACACGTCGCGCTCGGCGCTGCCGGTGGGTTCGTGACCGGCTTGGGTGGGTTCATCACCATGCCAATTGCATTGCCCGCCAACGTGATCGAGTTCTACATCACAGCCACCCGGATGGTCGCGGCCATCGCCAAGGTGCGTGGCTACGACCTCGCCGACCCCCACATTCGCACCGCTGTGCTCCTCACGCTCGTCGGCGCGGACGCCGACGACCTCTTGCGCAAGGCCGGTGTGGTCGCGACTGCGGGAACGGGTGGGCGACTGACCAATCTGGCCGCGCAGCGGCTGCCTGGGCCGGCGCTCATGGTCATCAACAAGGGCATCGGTTTCCGGCTCGCGTCGCAGGCTGGCCGCACTGCGCTGAGCCGCTTTGGCAAGGCGGTCCCGGTGATCGGTGGCGGTATCGGGGCGGGGTTGGATGCCTACCTGCTCAAGCGGATTGCCGACAACGCGGTCAAGGAATTCCCGAGTGTGATCCCGGCGGCGCGGTAGTCACGATGCTGCAACGAAGGGTCCGTCAGGAATCCTGACGGACCCTTCGTCGTTAACTCGGTGGTCGCGCCCAGAGCGCGGACACTCGACCTGAAGGACAACCGCAATGGCCACTGGAGCGTCTCGCTCTTCTTACTCGTCTCACTCACGCCGCGCCGGCGTGGGTGCGGCCCGTTGGGCCCGACTCGGCTCGTTGGGGATGGCGCTGCGCGCAGCGTCGCGCCCGGGCGCGCCTAGCCTCGCCGCACGTCTGTCCGCGGTGCCTCGCATGGTCTCTGCATCGCTCCAGGGCAGGTATGCCGGCCTGTCAGGGACGCGGATCGCCGCCCTGCTCGCCGCCGCGTTGTACGTCTTGTCGCCTGTCGACCTCGTGCCGGAGGCGCTCTTCGGGATCTTCGGGTTGGCCGATGACGCGATGCTCGTGAGTTGGCTCGCTGGAGCGCTACTCGTCGACACGGACGCCTATTTGGCCTGGGAGCGCTCCGGGGCTCAGGATACGAGCCCTGGCACGCCCCAGGACGCGCCGATTCCCTCATACGTCGTGCGCTGACTTCTCGTGCCGGCGCCGAGTAGGCGCCAACGACGCCGCTATCCACACGGGTGACGCGACTCGTCACAACATCCACAGGCCCTCGACACAACCAGGGCCTGTGGCTTGCGAAGGCAGCACAGTGGTGGGCATGACGATCCGCATCACCGACCCCGTCGACCTTGTGTCGACCATCCCCTATCAGCTGGGATTCCATCCCCGCCGTTCAGTTGTCGTGCTCGCTATCCGCGGTGGGCGCCTCGGGATTGTTCAGCGCGCCGACCTCGACCCGCCGCCCGCTGAGCGTCATGTGCTTGCCCGTCAACTCGTCCATATGGCGCGCCGCGATGGTGCCGAGGACGCCCTCGTTGTCGTGTTTGACCCGAATCGTCGGGATCGCGACCCACTTGCGGACGCGGTGATCCGAGGCCTTCAGCGGGCCGGTGTGGGGATCGTCGATCACTTTGTTGTGAGTGAAGGGCGCATCTACTTCCCGATGTGTGACGGGGGTTGTCACCCGGCGGAGGGGATGCCTTTGCCGCCGGAGTATGACGTGCCTGCCGTCGTCGAGTATGTGGCTCTTGGACGGGCACCGGTCCGTGATAGGGATGCGCTCAAGGATCTCGTGAGTATGGCCCGGACACAGGCAGGGGCTCGGTGCGAGGAAGCCGTCGATGGGCTGCTGTCGTCAACGCAGCCTGGGTCCACGTCGCCATCGGATCGTGCTCGGTTTCGTCGTCGGGCTGCCAGGGCCTGGCTCGCGCACCTGCGGGGTTCAGGGTCGTCGGGCCGCGCGTCTCGGGCTACCCCTTCGACTGTAGCGGTCATGGCGATCTCGTTGCTCGACAAGGAGTTCCGGGATGCGATCATTGGCCTGCTCTGTCCGGGGTGTCTCCCGTTGCAGGCCGTGGATCCAGACCTGCAAGACCTCTTCATGGAGTTGAGTGTGGTCGTCGGTGGTGCGCTCGCACCGGTCGGAGACATACCCACTCTCGCTGAGCTACATGCCCGGGCGGCCATCCTCGAGCGATTGTCCTGGCTGTCACGGCATACATCTGACGTGGTGGCCCCAGGCGTGCTCACAGTGCTCGCGGCGGTCGCGTGGGCAGGAGGTGACGGGGCGCTCGCGCTGACATCACTCGACCGAGCACTCGCCGCTGACCCGGAATACACCCTCGCCCTGTTGCTTGAGCGGATGGTGACCTATGGCATCAGGCTGGGAGAGTCCGAGGTCACGGGAGTGGGGGGAGCTGACGAAGCGCGCGCGGGCTAGGTCCGGGAGTCCACAGGCTGGACGCGCACGTGGCGAGCGGTCGAGCTGCGACCGTATAGTGCGGGCAGGTGATGAGCGCCAGCGCGTAGCCCCGGCTTGCTGGCCGGCAACCCTCCAACCGCGGTGGGGTGCCCCGGGTGACGACCCGGCTCGCGTGGCTCGCGTGGGCAAGCGCGAGTGGAGGAGCAGTAGGCGTGACGGGCAGCCCGGATTCCCGCCGGATGAGAATCTGGCAACCCGGTGACGCAGTGGGCCGACGGCAGTTTATGGAGCTCGGCGCGCTTGCCCTCGATCATGGCGGTGAGCTGCCTGGAGTCAAGTTGGCCTACGAAACTTGGGGCGTACTGAATGCCGCACGCAGCAATGCGATCCTGATCGAACACGCTCTGACCGGTGATAGTCACGTCGTGGGCGCCGTCGAGGTAGGACACCCGACGCCAGGATGGTGGGAAGGACTCATCGGTCCTGGATTGCCGATCGACACGGATCGCTATTTCGTCGTGGCCGCGAATGTCCTCGGCGGCTGCCAGGGGAGCACTGGGCCTTCGTCGGGTCACCCGGACGGCGCGCGCTGGGGGAGTCGGTTCCCGGCCATCACAATCCGCGATCAGGTTCGGGCGGAAGCCGCGTTGACCGATGGGTTGGGGATCAGTCGTTGGGCGTTGGTCATGGGTGGCTCCATGGGGGGAATGCGGGCCCTGGAGTGGGCGGTGGATTACCCCGAGCGTGTGGCCCGTGCCGGAATCTTCGCAACGTGCGCGGCCGCCACCGCTGACCAACTCGCCTGGGCCTACCCACAACTCCTCGCGATTCGTTCTGACCCAGACTTCCACGGCGGTGACTATTACGATCACGAGCGATGGCCCGACGCCGGGCTCGGTCTCGCCCGCCGCATTGCACACACGACCTACCGCAGTGCGGCCGACCTAGACGAGCGGTTCGGCCGGACTCCGCGGGGTTTACGGGAGGGCGAGGTGACACCCCAAAGGGGGTATGCCGTGGAGAGCTACCTCGACCATCACGCCGACAAGTTGTGCGCGCGGTTTGACCCCAACTCGTACCTCGTGTTGACCGAGGCGATGAACAGCCACGACGTCGGGAGGGGGCGTGGGGGGGCCATCGCCGCACTGGCGCGGGTGACGGCACATACCGCAGTGGTTGCCGTCTCGTCAGATCGGCTCTACCTACCCGAGCAGAGCCGCGCGATCTCCGACTCGATCCCGCGGGCTTGGCTCGAAACGATCGACTCACCCGCCGGGCACGACGGATTCCTCATTGATACTGCCAAAGTTGGAGAGGTCACGTCACGGTTACTTGCCCATTCCGCCTGAGCAGGGGCACAATCCGGTAACGTCAGCGCAACGGGCAAGACGCGTGGTGCGTCGTCTACAAGGAGGTTACGGTGGCCGTCGTTGTCGGATACGTGGCGACGAAGGAAGGCCGCGCGGCCTTGCGGCGTGCGGCTGAAGAATGCGAGTTGCGGCACACAAAGCTCATCGTGATCAACTCCCAGCGTGGTGGCAAAGACTTCGATGCCGACGAGGCGGCCAAGTTCGAGGCCGAATTGGAGCGGGTTCAGGAGAAGCTCAACGGTCTGGGCCTGCCACACGAAGTGCGCCAGCTGGTCCGAGGCAATGAGCCCGCCGAAGATCTCATTTCGGTCGCCGAAGAAGAGAATGCTGCCTTCATTGTTATCGGGCTCCGTCGCCGGTCCCCGGTCGGCAAGTTGATCCTTGGATCAAACGCCCAGCGCATCCTGCTGGATGCCACCTGCCCAGTGCTTGCCGTGAAGGCGAGCAAGGACGAATAAGGTGGGCTGAACGCCCGACGTGGCGGCCCGGATTGGGCGAAGCCACGTCGGGAGTTTTATAATGTGGCCATAGGACCGCGCGGGGGATATGCACCAGGGCCACTCTGATCCCTGAGCCACTCCCAGCATGTCCTTCCCACTCACGCTCTCCGCGTCCGTGCGTGCCCGCTCGGGCGCGCTCATCGTGCACGGCGAAAGGTAATCGGTGCCTGTGTCGCACGTCCCCTCTGGCTCACCTGTGACTGCTGAACTCCCTCAGGAGTTCTCGCATCCGGCGTTGAAGCAACTCCTCGCTCTTGGTCACACACGCGGTAGCGTCTCGGGCGGCGACGTCCGGGGAGCGCTGGAGGACGCTGGTGTGTCGACTCGACGGATGAAAGCAGTCCTCCGGGCCCTTGAGGATCACGGCGTGGCGGTTGACGTCACTCCCGCCCGAGCCGTTGCAGCCTCTTCTCGGACCGTGACGTCGGCAAAGACCGACACGGCCGAAACAGCTCCTACCGCGCCGGCGCGTGTCTCCCGATCACGTGCCAAGAAGACCGCCGAGCCCCGCGAGCCAGCTGCCAAGGCATCCGTTGAGGCAGCCGCGACGGCGACGCCAGCGCCGAAAGAGGCTGCCACCATAAAGCCCGCTGAGACGGCCCCGCCCGCGAAGACCGCCTCCCGCAAGGCCGCGGCGGCCAAGACAGCCGTTGCCAAGGCAACCGCGACGAAGACTGCGGCTAGCAAGGCCGCGGCGGCCAAGACTGCGGCCAGCAAGACTGCGGCGGCCAAGACTGCGGCCAGCAAGACTGCAGCCCCGAGGACGACCGTAAAGCGAACACCCGCCAAGACCACCGCGGCCGCAACAGTTACCCAAACACCCGAGGCGACTCCGGCACCTCAGCCATCGACGCCAGCCACCACCAGCTCCACGCGTCGGCGGCCCGCGAAGGCGGCCGCAGCTCCCGCGCCCAAGCCAGCCGCGGAGGTCGCACCAGCGGCGGCAGCTGAGCCGACGGCGCGCGCGGTGCGGAAGCGGACACCGGCAAAGAAGGCGGCCACGCCGGCCAACGCTCCGACCGGACTAGCGAAGGCCGCCCGGGTTGGGGACGATGTGGAGGTCGAGATTGATCTCGTGGACGTGCCGGATGACGTGGATGTCACCGACATCGCCGACGTGGTCGACGTGACCGAATCCGTGGTCGCGGAGGGCGCCGACGGCGCCGACATGGTGGACGCAGAAGCTGACGGGGACGAGGAGAAGCCCGCCAAGCCTGCGGAAGAGGAAGAGTCTGAAGAGGCGGGCTTCGTCATCCGTGATGACGACGAAGAGGATGCGCCGGCGCAGCAAGTTGTGACGGCTGGCGCGACCGCGGACCCAGTAAAGGACTACCTCAAGCAGATCGGCAAGGTGGCCCTGCTTAACGCCGAGCAGGAAGTCGAACTCGCAAAGCGCATCGAGGCTGGCCTTTTCGCCGAGGAGCGGCTCAATTCTGGCGAGAAGTTCGACATGAAGCTCAAACGCGAGCTCTGGTGGATCGCCCAAGACGGCAAAAAGGCCAAGAACCACCTGCTCGAAGCCAACCTGCGGCTGGTTGTCTCCCTAGCGAAGCGATACACCGGCCGCGGGATGCTCTTCCTTGACCTCATTCAAGAAGGCAACCTCGGTTTGATCCGGGCGGTCGAGAAGTTCGACTACACCAAGGGCTACAAGTTCTCCACTTATGCGACCTGGTGGATTCGGCAGGCAATCACGCGCGCGATGGCTGACCAGGCGCGCACGATCCGTATCCCTGTCCACATGGTCGAGGTCATCAACAAGCTCGCTCGAGTCCAGCGCCAGATGCTCCAGGACCTCGGCCGCGAGCCCACGCCGGAAGAGCTCGCCAAGGAACTCGACATGACCCCCGAGAAGGTCGTCGAAGTCCAGAAGTATGGCCGCGAGCCCATCTCGCTGCACACCCCGCTCGGTGAGGACGGCGACAGTGAGTTCGGTGACCTGATCGAAGACTCAGAGGCTGTGGTCCCGGCTGAAGCAGTGTCGTTCACCCTGCTGCAGGAGCAACTCCACTCGGTGCTGGACACTCTCTCCGAGCGTGAGGCAGGAGTCGTGTCGATGCGGTTTGGCTTGACCGATGGTCAGCCCAAGACGCTCGACGAGATCGGCAAGGTGTATGGCGTCACGCGTGAACGGATCCGTCAGATCGAGTCCAAGACGATGAGCAAGCTCCGTCACCCATCGCGCTCACAGGTCCTGCGCGACTATCTGGACTAATCTCGAGCGTCCGACGCCGAGTGGCCCTCATCCAGTGAGCCTGGTTGGGGGCCACTGTCTTGGTCCCAGCGACACCTCACGAGCTGAACTCACCGACGCCAGCGGCCGCCACCCTCAGGTCGCCGATCAGGCTGGCCTCGGCCCGTCACCCGATGAGCGTGCTCGCGCCACCACAGGCGACCGACAGAGGGAGCCAGGAAAGCCCGCAGCCTCCGCGACCAGGTCTTGCCGCGCGCAACGGTCAGCCACACGTGGCGGGCAGCTAGCCTCAATTCGCCGGAGCGGTCACCCTGACCGCCCGTTGGTCGGGCATAGCGATCCCGCTCGACTGCGTCCACCAGCGTCAGAAGGGAGTTCGTCGTCGTCTCAGGCAGCCTCTCTTCGGCGGCAATGTGGTTCGCGGTCTGCCGCACCGTCCCCCGCTCGGGCGCGGTGACACCAAGGTCGGCGAGGTCACTCATGAGGCGCTGCCATTCGCGTTCCGCGTCGCTGCCGCCGTGAGGGTGTCCCCTACGGTGGCGAATCGCCGCCGTGCTCGGAAGGATCAGCGACCCGGTCAGGACGAGGGTCAGGAGGGTGAGGGCGACGTGCCAGGGATCGGTGAGCCACAGACGCGCCCGCTCGACCCACGGCACGTCCACTTCGGTCACCCCTTCACCATCGACAGGCTCGACCCCTTGATCGCCCGGCTGGGTCGGCTGCCCAGATCCGCTGGGATTCACCGAGGGGGACGGCCCCGGGGCAGTCGTCGGCGCGGCCGTCGCGGCTGGAACTGACCACGCGGGCGGTGATCCGACGTTCCCGCCTGGCGTTGGCTCGAACCGGACCCAACCAGCACCCGGGAAGTAGAGCTCTGGCCACGAGTGCGCGTCGGCGGAGCTGACGGCATACTCCCCGTCCTGCCATATCCCCGGGAGGAAACCGATGGCCATTCGGGCGGGGATTCCGCTCGCGCGCGCCATCATGATCATCGTGGATGCGAACTGCACGCAGTAGCCGCGGCGGCTGTCGAGGAACGCAGAGATGGGGTCCAGGGCCGTCGGCCCTGGAATGACCGCCGCGAGTTCGAGCGAATACGAGAAGCCACCCTCGTCGCGGAGCCAGTGCTGGATGGCGAGGGCCGCGTCGTAGCGGTTGCTGGTGCCCCGCGTCACCGCCGCGGTGAGGGCGCGGATCCGGTCCGCCGACGCGAGATCCAGGCGAAGTGACTGCTGGACCGTCCGATTCGATGGGAGACGATCATCGCCGGGTATGCCGTCAACACCGTCGCGGAGCAGCGCCGGAGTAATCTCGAGGGCAAGATACGTCGTGGCGTAGTCGCTAGGCCGGGTCTCCACGTAGACGTCCGCAGTGGCCTGATCTATCTGCCAGGCAGCGCCCTTAAAATCGGCCCCCACGAGAGGTTGTGGCGTCGCGAGCGCTGGCGCCGCCAGCGTGTTGGCCCGCACAGTCACGGTCTGCTCGCTCCGCTGGACGGACGCCGCCACGTCCGACCGTGCCGTTGTACCCAACGTTGGGGTGGGGCGCGTCCACACACCGTCCTCATAGGACGTGGCCACGATGACACGCAGGGGCACCGCGGACTGCGCGGTCGTCCGATAGCGAAAGACCTCCGAGGAGTCGGCGCTCGCCAAGCTTCTGCCCACGTCAAGGGTTGACGAATACCCAACTTGCGCACCATTGCCGCTGCCGTTGATCCCTTCGGCTAGTCCATCGAGCAGGTACCTCGTGGGTAAGTGGGGGATGATGGCCGCGCAAGTGAGGGCGGCAACAATGCCCCCGATCGCCAGGCTGAGACTGCGCGCGGCGAAGCCCGTGTCGGCCTGATCCTCCGACCGGGGTGTGCCCGTGGGGGTGAGAGCAAGCGCGGGGCTGGTCGACCACCGAGCCAGGGACGACGACGTATCACGACCAAGGAGGAGGAGCCAGCCCCCCGCAGGAGCGGCGAAGCTCAGCCAGGACAAGCCGCCCGTGGTGTTGGCAGCCGCTGCCGCCACCGGGATGAATAACAGCAGGCCCGTTGCAGCGGGCGCGCCATACCCGATCGCCACGAGGTGCACGACAATCCCGAGACCTAACGTGACCGCAACAAGAGCGCACGTGAGGTTGGGAGAGGCGGCCAAAGGTGCAGTGCCAGCGACGACTTCGGCTCCAGCAGCGCGACATTGGTCAATGAGGCGTTGCCCCGTCGTCCACGTGGGAAGGCCCCACCACAACGTGGTCCCCGCACACAACCACCCCAGAACGACGCTACTCGCCACGAGTTGTCCGAGCATGACAAGCCACCGGGATCGGGTCATCCGCTGCAAGCACCAGCCGACGCTTGCCACCGCCATCACAGCCAGGAAGGCCAGGACGAGCCAGCGGGGGGAATCGATCAGAGGCGTCAGGGTTGACATGGCCAGCACCGTCGCCACAACCGCGCTGAAGACGGGCGCGCCAGCGTGCGATTGATCCCACCTCATGGCGCTCCGGCAGCCATCTTGGGGCGAGTCACTGCCGTCCACGCCTCTGGTATGCCGCTGCTCGGGTGAGCGGCGGTTGCCGCCCAGCCAGCTCGACGAAGGAGCTCTAAGGTCGGCGAAACCGGGTCGTTTGACGAGCGCACGACAATTGCGCGACAGTCACCGCCTGGGGGTCGAAGTGCAGCCAACTCGTGGAGGTCGTCGTTGTCCCCTGCAGCGAGCTGTGGTTCGTCCCCGACGACGAGCACCATGAGGGCGGCCGCCGTCACAATCGCTCGCGCGGACGCAATGGCGAGACTGAGAGATGGGCGCTTGGACGTCTCCACGATGGCACCATGAGCGAGGAAGGTGCGCGCGGCATCGGCCGGGTCTCCGGTGGTGATGGCGTCGCCGCTGGCATCCTCGCCGCCAATGCTCACACCGCCGGTGACGAGGGTCACGGCATACCCCTCGCTTATAAGGTGCACGACGATTGACGTCGCAGCGCTGACCGCCCACTCAAACCCCGCTCTACCCGTGCCACCGGGACCCGGAAAGGCGCTGGCTCGAGTGTCGAGGATCACGACCGCGCGCCGCCGCCCCGGCCGGTCTTCGTGCCGGACCATGAACTCACCAGTGCGAGCCGTCGCTGGCCAGTGAATCCGCCGGCGATCGTCGCCATCGCGATACTCCCGGACGCTCTGATCCTCGTCGCCTCGCGTCGAGATGACGTACGGCCGCTCGCCTTCGCTCCCTGTAGGGCCCCCTCTGGCGCGCACGTGCTCCAGGGGCCACGTCCGGGGTACGACGAGCAGCTCGTGGGCCCTCCCAACTGGGACGTAGCGGGCGGTCAAACCAAACGGGTCTCTGGCCAGAATCATCGTCGGCCCGAGCAGTCGTCGCCCTCGATGCTGGGGCTGCACGGCATACCGGAGGGCCCGGGCACCTCCCGGACCAAGCGCGCCGAGCGTCGCCCGAGGCGAGGCGCCACAGTCGGGAGGCACCGGCTCGGTGGCGAGTAGGAGCGAAGTGGTGCCCGGTCCTTCGTGGACGTAGGTCACCTGAACGTAGGCGACCTCACCCACCTCCACGGTCGCGGGTTGGACCTCGCGGGTCACCCTCACGGCCAACGGCTTCCGGTCCAACAGCAAGGCCACCAGCGGGAGGAGACAGATTAAGGCCCCGACGCGAGTGAAGTCCCGCAGCCCAAGCCCGACTCCCGCGATGATGAGCGTCAGCCCGGCACCGAGAAACGCCTGTCCGCGCGTGGTCAACCCAGCGCGGCGAGGCAACGTCTGAGCACGCTCGCGTCGGAAGGTTCGCCGTGGTCGGGGTGCCATCTGCGGAGGTCGTATGTGTGCGGTCAGTGCGGTGCTGCTGGCACTGAAGTAGAACGCAGCAACTCGACGATGACCTCGTCGGTGGTGCGGCGGGCGATCACGGCATCCGGGGATAGGACGAGCCGATGGCGTAGGACCGCTGGTGAAACCCGTTGGACATCCTCGGGCAGCGCGTAATCCCGGCCCTCGAGCGCCGCGTGGGCGCGCGCGGCGCGGACCACATGAAGGGCTGCACGTGGCGATGCTCCCAGCCGCAAGGCGCTGTTCGCCCGTGACGCCGTGACGAGTTCGACCACGTAGTGCCGCAACGCTGGGGAGGTATAGACACTCTGGACCGCCAAGACCAAGCGAGCCACGGTCTGCGCGTCGGTCACCGGTACCAACTCATCCAGTGGGGATCGCCCGCTGTGGCTGTCGAGCATCGCCATCTCGGCGGCGGGAGCGGGGTAGCCCATAGAGATGCGAGCGAGGAATCGGTCCCGCTGCGCTTCAGGAAGGGGGTATGTGCCCTCCATTTCAAGAGGATTCTGGGTCGCCATGACCATGAACGGCTGGGGCAGCATATAGGTCTGCCCGTCGACGGTGACCTGGCCCTCTTCCATCGACTCCAACAGCGCCGACTGGACTTTGGGGGAGGCCCGGTTGATCTCGTCGCACACGACGACGTTGGCAAACACCGCCCCAGGTCGGAACTCGAACTGGCGCGACTCCGGGTTGAAGACACTCACGCCGGTGATGTCGCTCGGGAGGAGATCCGGAGTGAACTGGATCCGGCGGACAGCCGACGCGATAGCGCGTGCCAGGGTCTTGGCCAACATGGTCTTGCCCACGCCTGGGACATCCTCTATGAGCAGATGGCCACCGGCAAGGAGTGCGGTAATCGTGGTGCGGATGACGGCTGGTTTGCCCTCGATGATGGTCTCCATCGCACGAGCCAAGCGAGCGGCCACGTCGCGGACCTCGTCCATGTCTGCGTCATGGCGGCTCACCGCAGCTCGCCCGACCCGGGTGTCGATCGCGCCACGCATCAGCCCCTCGGCCATGGTCCCCCCTCGTGTCTTTGGGTGCAGTGAGCTTACGTCGCCAGGCTGAGTGTGGGAACCGTTGAGCGATTCTGACGTGAGCGCCGCCGTGGCCGTGGCGCGCAGGGAGTGAGTGGTGAGAGAGCGCGAGAAAATTAAGCCAAGGTGGGTGATTATGGAGGGAAGTGGAGTACTGTGGGGCCTCAAGGAGCGACGGGGTTCGGTTGCGGCGCCGTTGCTGAGTCGAGAGACCCGCGATGCGGGTCCATGTGGTCCTCACTGGGCGGGAGGGGAGGCGCACCATGTTTCTGGGCACCTACCGACCGCGTCTCGACGACAAGGGTCGACTGATCCTTCCCGCCAAGTTCCGCGAGCAATTGGCAGATGGCCTCGTGATGACTAAGGGTCAAGAACACTGCCTATTCGTGCATCGGCGCGACGATTTCGCCCAACAGGTCGCGAAGATGCAGACGGCGCCGAGTTCCGTGCGTGCGGTCCGGGACCATTCGCGCGTCTACTTGTCAAGCGCCACCGACGAGGTGCCAGACCGGCAGGGCCGAATCACCATCCCGCAGACCCTGCGCGATTACGCCAAGCTCGATCGTGAGGTCGCAGTTATCGGCAATGGCCTTCGCGCCGAGATTTGGGACGCCCAAGCGTGGGACGACTACGTGACCGCGGCCGAGCAGGCCTTCGCAGATCAAGAGGTCGAGGTGATGCCCGGGTTCTTCTAGGACCCCGACCGCAGCCTCCATGAGAGCCGAACCCACCGGCATAACTGCCGGCAGGTCGCCCCTGCTTGCTGGTCTCCAGCCGCTTCGTGTGTCCCGACGCGACTTCCCCCGCGCCGGGCCACGACGGCACAGCCTCTTCGGAGCGGATGGAGACCAGGACGCAGGAGCCACGAATCGGCCTACCGGACGACCACTGACCAAACCTCTTGAGCTTCAATCCCAGCGAAAGGCAGACATGATGCAGCGCACCGCTGACCGGCATACCCCGGTCATGCGTGACCGCATCATCGAGTTGCTCGCGCCGGCCCTTCAACGCCCCGGTTCAATCGTCGTTGACGGCACCTTGGGGATGGGTGGGCACGCAGAGGGCATCCTCGACGCGTGCCCCGACGCGCAACTGATCGGAATCGATCGCGACCCGCAGGCCATCGCGTTAGCAGGGGAGCGGCTGGGACCCCGCGGGGGTCGGGTGCGCTTTGCGCACGCGATCTACGACGAACTTCCCGAGGTACTTGCCGGACTCGGAGTGGCCCGGATTGATGCGGCCTTGTTTGACCTCGGCGTGTCGTCACTGCACCTCGATGAGGCCCATCGCGGGTTTGCCTACCGGGTTGATGCTCCCCTCGACATGCGGATGGATCAATCAGGGGGGCAGACGGCCGCTGATGTCCTCAATGAGTATGATCCGGCTCGCCTGGAGCGAGTCATCAAGGATTTCGGCGAAGAGCGATATGCCCGCGCAATCGTCAAAGCCGTTGTGGCGCAACGGAAAATTGTGCCTTTCGCCACCTCTGGACCGCTCGTGGAGTTGCTGAAGCGAGTGGTGCCCGCGGGATCGCAACGCAGTGGCGGCCATCCGGCGAAGCGCACTTTCCAAGCGTTGCGCATCGAGGTTAATGCGGAGTTGGATGCCTGGCAGCGTGCTCTGCCTGTCGCGATCGGCGCCCTTCGCGTGGGCGGTCGGATCGCGGTGTTGTCCTACCACTCGCTCGAAGACCGGATCACCAAGCGTGGGCTCGCCGAGGGCGCCACTTCCCGCGCCATTCCCGGTATGCCGGTAGAGCGGGCCGAGGACGCGGCATACCTCCGGTTGTTGACCCGCGGCGCCGAGGTGCCGAGCATCACGGAAGTTGCCAACAACCCGCGGTCAGCGTCGGCCCGATTGCGAGCAGCCGAGCGCACCCGTGACATCGCACAACCGAACCAGGGGGGGATCCGATGACTCAGGCGTCAGCTCTCAGAGCATCGCGCCCGGCTCCGCGCCCGTCGGCTCGGCGGGCTGCGCTGCGCGTGGTGCCAACGGCGATACAACGAACTCGCGTCGGAGTGTTTGCTGGCGCGTGCATGGCCTTGCTCGTCGTGGGTTTGCTCACCCTTCTCATCCTCAACACTCAACTCGCGCAGGGTACCTACGTGCTGAAGGACCTCGGCAAGCGCGAAGTCGCGTTGATCGACCAGAAGCTGGAACTAAACCGCAGCATCGACGCTCAGCGGTCGCCGGGCAGTCTGGCCGCGAAGGCGAAGGCTCTAGGAATGGTCCCCGCGTCATCGATGGCGTTCATCGAGTTGGAGAGCGGCAAGATCATTGGGGAGGCCCGGCCCGCAGGGGCGGCACCCGCAGCGCCTGCTCCTGCCACTCCCGCCCCAGCGGCACCTGTTCCGGCGGCTCCGGCCGCAGCAGCAGCCACCGCACCTGTCGAGTTGCCGGCAGGGGATGCTCCAGACGCGCCCACCGGATCCGCCAGTCCCACCGTGCCAACTCCGGCGGGCTGAGCTATGCCGTCCCGTCCATCTCTCCGTCCTGGCTCCTCGCGCCGTGCTGCCCCGTCCCGTGCTCGCAAGGTGCAATTGAGCTCGACGCGCGTCCGTGCTCGGACCTTGTACCTCGCCGCACTCTTCATCTTCACGGTCTTCGCGGCTCAACTCGTCCGCGTCCAGGCGTTCGACGCGGCAGACAATCAACGAGCCGCACTCACCAAACGCCTGAACACGACGGTCGTCCCGGCCGTCCGCGGCCGCATCCTCGACAGCAAAGGCACCGTATTCGCCTCGAGCGTCGAGCGGCGCACCGTTACCGTGAACCAAAACGCGGTCAAGTCCTACCAGCGCACGGTCGACAAGCAGATCGTCACCGTGGGCGTGGTCGGGGCCGCGCAGCGCCTGGCGCCGCTGCTGGAGACCACTCCCGAGGCCCTGCTGCCGCAACTGATGGGAACAAGTTCCTACCGGGTCCTGAGCAAGAACGTGAGTCCGGCCGTGTGGCGGCAAATCGAGGCGATCGGCATTCCTGGGATCGCGAGCGAGGTGACCTTCCAACGGGAGTATCCAGCGGGTGGCGTCGCCGCCCCGGTGGTGGGTTTCGTCAACGCTGGCGGCAACGACGCCACCATCACCGGTGGCGCCGGGGTCGAGCAGATGCAGGAGGCTGCGCTGGCCGGCACACCCGGCCACTCGGCATACGAGCAAGCCCGGGATGGCAGCGAAATCCCCTGGGCGCGGCTGTCCAACGTCGCAGCTGTCGACGGCAGCGATGTGCACCTGACCATTGATGCCGACTTGCAGTGGTATGCCCAGAACGCCATCGCCGAACAGGTCAGCAAGACCGGGTCGATCTCGGGCGCCATCCTCGTCATGGAAGCGAAAACCGGCAAACTCAGGGCGGTGGCGTCGAGCCCGACCTTCGACCCAGCGAATCTCGCCAAAGCGACCCCCAGCCAGTTGCGCAGTTCCGCCCTCCAAGATGTCTACGAGCCCGGCTCAACCGCGAAGGTCTTGAGCATTGCCGCAGCGCTCGAAGAGAAAGCCATCACACCGTCGACGGGTGTCATCGTCCCGAACCGGCTCCGTCGCGGGGATACGACCTACAAGGATTACACCGATCACGCAACGCTCGACTTGACGGTCGCTGGGATCCTGGCAAAGTCGAGCAACATCGGCACCATCCTCGCAACCGAATCCGTGCCCGCGAGCAAGATCGAGCAGTACTACCGGGCGTTCGGTCTCGGCGCGAAACCTGGCACCGGCTTCCCAGGCGAGCCCGCGGGCCTCATTACACCGGCCGGGGAGTTGAGTGGCTCCCAGCGTTTCACCCAGCTCTATGGTCAAGGCGTGTCGGTGAGCACCCTACAGATGGTGAGCGTCTATCAGACCATCGCCAACGGTGGCGTGCGGATCGCCCCGCGACTCATCGACAGCATCGACGGTCCAGACGGCCCAACGACGCCGCCGACGCCAGAGCCGACCCGGGTCGTGTCGGAGCAGACCGCCCATGATCTGGGCGCCATGCTCGAAGGGGTCATCGGACCCGGCGGCACCGGCAGCAAGATCAGCGTTCCGGGGTACCGGGTTGCCGGCAAGTCTGGCACCGCCTATCGCTACGAGGATGCGCTACGGGACTACAGCGGCTACACTTTGTCCTTCATCGGTTACGCACCGGCGGACAACCCGCAGTTCGTTGTCGCTGTGATCCTCCAGAAGCCAGCGCTCACCAACCCCAGCAGCAGCGGGCTGTGTGGTCCGGTCTTTGCCAATGTCATGAACTATGCCTTGCAGGCCTACCGCGTGCCGCCGACTGGCACACCATCGCCGGGGCTTCCGCTGACGATCAGCACGCTGCCTGGCGGCGAGGCTCCCGTGGTGATCCGCGACAGCCGCACCAACGGCTAACCTCTCCTCGTGCGTCCACCACGCCCCTCGGGCACGTCCCCGATGTCGCTCGACCAGGTCGCGCGCGCACTGCAGCTGTCGGCGCCCTCGCTGGGTGAGAAACGGGTTGCCGGGGTCACGCTCGACTCGCGGACGGTGCAACCCGGGGACCTCTATGCGGCCTTGCCTGGGTCGACCAGGCACGGGGCGTCCTTCGCGACAGCGGCATACCAGGCCGGTGCCGTCGCGGTCCTGACCGACCGGGCCGGCGCCGCGATACTGGCCAATCAACCCCAATGGCGAGGGGCGCCTCTGCTCGTCGTGCCCGATCCGAGGGCTGCGCTCGGTGCGCTTGCCGCGGCGATCTACGGCGAACCCTCAACCAGGCTGCAATGCTTTGGGATCACGGGGACGAATGGCAAGACGACGACCGCATACCTGCTCGAGTCCGGGCTCAGGGCGCTCGGTGTCGCCACCGGACTGATCGGCACCGTCGAGACCCGGATTGGTGAGGTCCGGCTTCCCTCGGCGCGGACGACGCCCGAAGCGCCGGATCTGCACGCGATTCTCGGGGTGATGTGTGAGAGCGGGATCGAAGCGGTCGTGATGGAGGTGTCAAGTCACGCGCTGGTGCAACACCGTGTAGACGGGGTCATCTACGACGTTGCAGTCTTCACCAACCTCTCGCAAGACCATCTTGACTTCCACCACGACATGGAGAGCTACTACCAAGCCAAGGCCACGCTCTTCACCCCAACCCACGCCCGTCGGGGTGTGGTGTGTATCGACGGCTCGTGGGGTCGCCGATTGGCTGGGGAGGCCACGATCCCGGTGGCGACCGTGGGCACCAGCGCAGAAGCTCACTGGCGAATTGAGCCAGACCGCGAGATGGATGGGTCGGTCATCATCACCGGCCCGGCGGCTCGGGTGTGCATCCCGACCCACCTACCGGGCACGTTCAACATCATGAACGCCGCCGTTGCCGCGGTCGCGATAGTGACTGCGGGGTATGCCGTGCCCGCCGTGGAAGCCGCAATGCGGCATACCCCGGTGGTCCCTGGGCGCATGGAGGTCGTCAAGGGTGAGCCAGGGGACCCTCGGTGTGTCGTGGACTTCGCCCACACGCCAGAGGCTGTGAGCGCTGCCCTCGCTGCCCTCCGCCCGACGACTCTGGGTCGCCTCATCGCGGTGGTCGGGGCTGGCGGAGACCGCGACCGCGGCAAGAGGGAACTTATGGGTAGAGCCGCCGCCGAGTGGGCTGACGACGTCGTCGTGACAGATGACAACCCTCGATCCGAAGATCCCGCAACCATCCGCGAACAGGTGCGCGCGGGTGCCGCATCCGTGGGTCGGCACCGCCTTCTCATCGGTCCCTCCGTCGGCGCAGCTGAGCCAGCCGAGCCGGTCCTCGTTGACTCGGGCCAGGGGCGGGCTGCCGATATCGCCTGGGCCGTCGCACGCGCTCGCCAGCAGCGGGCCGCCAACGATCACACTGTGGTTATCCTCGGCAAGGGACACGAGACCGGCCAGGACATCGCTGGAGTGACCTTCCCATTCGATGACCGGATGGCGGTTGCTGCTGCCCTCGCCGGCACGAGTTACCACCCATGGGGCCCCATGTCGGGAGTTGAGCCATGGTCCCCATGACGCTTCGCGCCCTTGGTGCAGCGGCTGGAGGCCGACTTGTCGGGCCTGACGGCTGCGGCGACCTCATCATCGATGGCCCGGTCGTCACCGACTCCCGGGCCGCGGGTCCAGGTGGCCTCTACGTCGCGCGAATCGGGGAACACGCAGACGGTCATGATTTCGCCGCGGCGGCCCGTGCGGCAGGCGCTGTCGCGGCGCTGACGTCGCGGGAGCTGCCCGATGTGCCGGGTTTGCCGTGCATCGTCGTGGAGGACGTGCAGGTCGCCTTCGGACGTATCGCTCGCGCGGTCCTGGATGCTGCTGGCGCGAACGGAACCGGGCCGGTGGTTGTGGGGATAACTGGGTCGTCAGGCAAGACGAGTACGAAGGACCTTTTGGCCCAAGTTCTAGGCTGGGCGGGGGAGACGGTCGCGCCGGTCAACTCGCTTAACGGCGAAATTGGCGTGCCGCTAACAGTGTGTCGGATCACCCCGTCAACACGCTTCCTCATCGTGGAGATGGGCGCGCGCGGAATCGGCCACATCCGCTACCTCACCGAGATCGCGCCGCCACGCATTGGAGTAGTGCTCAACGTCGGCACGGCTCATCTTGGGGAATTCGGCGGCGAGGACGCCATCGCGCAGGCCAAGGGCGAACTCGTGGAGGCCCTGTCGCCAACCGGCGTTGCGATCCTTAACGCCGATTGCGGGGTCGTCGCTGAGATGGCGACCCGAACCACTGCTCGGGTATGCCGGGTCGGTGAAGGCGAAGGAGCCGCCGACGTGCGAGCGACGGACGTGCAGCTGGATCCCCAAGGTCGGCCGCGGTTCTTGGTCGTGACCCCGGTTGGCACGGCTGACGTTGATTTGGCCCTTCATGGGCGTCACCAGGTCGGCAACGCTCTCGCAGTCATTGCGGTCGCGCTGGAATGCGGCCTGCCGTTGGGTGCCATCGCGGAGTCGCTGCACTCCGCCGGCCCCGTGAGCCGCTGGCGCATGGAGGTCACCGAACGTGCGGACGGTGTGACAGTCGTCAATGACGCCTACAACGCCAATCCAGATTCCATGACTGCCGCACTGGCCGCGCTAGAAGCGATGTCGGGGCCAGCCGACGGTCATCGGCGACGCACGTGGGCGGTGCTGGGGGAGATGCTCGAACTCGGGCCGGATACCGCTGCCAAACACGACGCCGTCGGCGTAGACGCTTGCGAGCGGGGAATCAACGTGATCGTTTCGGTCGGTCAGGGTGCAGCACCGATCGCGCACGCCGCCCGCCGGATGGCCAGCGGGGACCGCTCGGTCACGGTCTACGACGTGGAAGACACGGACACGGCATACGCTCTTTTGGCGGAGAAACTCCGCCCGGGTGACGTCGTGTTGTTCAAGTCGAGCAACGCGGCCGGGCTACGGTGGCTGGGTGACCGGGTGGCAGGGCGGAAGGTGAGCACATGAAGGGCGTCCTCGTCGCCGCTGGTGCGTCGCTCATTCTGACCCTGCTGGGCACGCCGCTGTTCATCCGGTTCCTCATCCATCGGCAGTACGGCCAGTTCGTCCGCGACGATGGACCCACGTCGCACCACACCAAACGCGGAACGCCCACGATGGGCGGCGCGGTCATCGTCGGCGCGACCCTGGTGGCGTACGCACTCGCGCACGGATTTCTCATGCTCGACCGCGCAGCACGAGGTCTGAATTCTGCAGAAGGCGGGCCTAGCGCTAGTGGCATGCTCGTGCTCTTCCTCATGGCAGGGCTTGCGTTGGTCGGGTTCGCAGACGATTTCATCAAGATCTCGCGGCAGCGGAGCCTGGGCCTCAGCACGAAGCAGAAGCTGCTTGGCCAGGGGATCATCGGGATCACGTTCGCCGTGCTCGTACTCCGGTTCCCGGATCGCAATGGCGTTACACCCGCATCGACGGCGTTGTCTTTTGTCCGCGATACGGGGATCGACCTGGCGGTAGCGGGGCCCGTGGCTGGCGTGGTCCTGTTCGTCTTGTGGGCGAACTTCATCATCACGGCGATGTCCAATGGCGCCAACCTCACCGACGGCCTCGACGGGCTCGCGGCCGGCGCGTCCACCATGATCTTCGCCGCCTACGTCCTGATCGGTATTTGGAGCTACAACCAGAACTGCGCGACGACCTTTGGTCCCAAGTGCTACGAGGTCCGAGACTCCATGGACGTGGCGCTCGTCGCAGCGAGCCTTATGGGCGCGTGTTTTGGTTTCTTGTGGTGGAACGCATCTCCAGCACAGATCTTCATGGGGGACACGGGATCGCTCGGGCTCGGTGGCGCCATCGCCGGCCTCGCGATCGTCACGCGGACTGAGTTCCTCTCCGTGGTCCTCGCGGGACTCTTCGTCATCGAGGCGCTGTCCGTGCTCATCCAGGTCGGAGTCTTCAAGTCGACCCGCAAACGGTTCTTCCGCATGGCCCCACTTCACCACCATTTCGAGATGCTGGGGTGGGAGCAGATCACCGTCGTCATTCGCTTCTGGATCATTGCGGGGCTGTTCGTCGCCTTCGGTCTCGGACTCTTCTACGCCGAATGGGTGGTGGGCGCGACATGACCGACAGCAACCTTGGTGCGGTCCGCGATCCGTTCGAGCCGCGCGCTGGTCTCACTCACCGTGACGCCGATTGGGCGGGTCTGCGCGTCCTCGTCGCCGGTCTTGGGCTCAGCGGGTTCGCGGCAGCCGACGCGCTCTGGGAGCGTGGCGCGGTCGTCACAGTCGTTGACGCGGCCCCGCCGGGGAGCAACCGCCCCGTTGACGAGCGCGCCCAGATCCTCGACGTCCTCGGCGTCGCCGTGCGCTTGGGGCCCGAACACACCTCAGGTATGCCGGGTGACACCGACATCGACCTCGTGGTCACATCACCCGGCTGGCCCCCGACGCAACCGCTCCTTGCCGCTGCGGCGGTGCACGGCATACCGATCTGGGGTGAAGTGGAGCTCGCGTGGCGGATGCGGCCAGCCGTGGGTGCAGCCCCCTGGCTGACCGTGACGGGCACCAACGGCAAGACGACGACCGTGAACATGCTGGCCTCCATCTTGCGGGCCAGCGGGTTGCACGCGACGAGCGCAGGCAATGTCGGCACTCCGATCTTGGAGGCGGTGCTGCATCCAGAGCCCTTCGATGTCATCGCGGTTGAGTTGTCGAGCTTCCAGTTGCACTGGCAGAGGTCGGTCTCACCACTGGCTGCGGTGTGCCTCAATGTTGCGCCCGATCACCTGGACTGGCACGGCTCGTTCGAGGCGTATCTCGAAGCCAAGGGCAGGGTCTACCAAAATGCCCAGGTGGCTTGCGTCTACAACGTCGCCGACCCGTTGACGGAAGAACTCGTCCGCGACGCCAGTGTCGTCGAGGGGTGCCGGGCGGTCGGCTTCACTCTCGGCGTGCCTGCCATCTCCATGATCGGCCTCGTAGACGACGTCCTTGCGGACCGTGCCTTTGTCGAGCAGCGGCACCACTCGGCGGCTGAGCTCGCAAGTCTCGCCGACCTGCGGGGCGCTGCCCCATCGGTTCCGCCGCATTACGTCGCAAATGCCCTGGCGGCGGCGGCGCTGGCACGAGCTGCGGGCGTCGGTCCACTCTCGGTGCGCGAGGGACTGCGCTCTTTCCGACCTGATCCTCACCGAATCGCTGATGCGGGCACGATCGATGACGTCCGCTACGTCAATGATTCCAAAGCGACGAACCCGCACGCGGCCGCTGCGGCTCTGGCGTCTTTCGAGCACGTCATTTGGGTCGCAGGTGGATTGCTGAAGGGCGCTGAGGTGGACGCGCTCGTCGCCCGGTTTGCCCCTTCGCTGCGGGGCGTCGTCATCATGGGTCGAGACCGTGCTCTCATTGGCGAGGCCCTCGCCCGACACGCCCCCAACGTCCCGGTGATCGACGTCGGTGGCCCGGACACTGATGACATGCCCCGACGTGACCCGGCCGACCTCATGGACGAGGTCGTGGCGGCTGCCGCAGCGCTGGCGACTCCCGGTGACGTCGTGCTCCTGGCTCCCGCTGCGGCGTCGATGGACATGTTCACGAACTACGGCGAACGTGGCCGAGCCTTCGAGGAGGCGGTCCGCCGGCGCAGTGCGCAGAGTTCCTCATGAGCTCGACCCGCACTGGCCCGCGTGCGCCATCGAGCGCTTCGGCAGCTCAACGCCAGCGCGCCGATGCCATGGTCACAGACACTCGACCGATGAGCCGAATCAGGACCCTGCTCGCCTCGCCTGTCTCGGCCTATTACCTCCTCATCGGCGCCACCGCAGCCCTAGTGGTGATTGGGCTGGTCATGGTCCTGTCCGCGTCGATGGTCACGGCATACAAAGAAGAAGGTTCCTCGTATGCCGTGTTCACCAACCAGGCGGTCTTTGCCGCGTTGGGGGGCGTCGTCGCGGGGATCGCCTCGCGCATCCGCGTCACGGCGTGGCGCCGCCTCGCAGTTCCGATCCTCGTCGGGGCGATCGTGCTGCAAGGGCTGGTGTTTACCCCGCTCGGCCTAGTCAAGAATGGCAACCGCAACTGGCTGCGTCTGATCCCAGGGCTTTCCCTACAGCCTTCTGAGCTGACCAAGCTGGGTCTGATCCTCGTGGGCGCCTATCTCTTGGCTCGGCAGCGGCACCTCCTTAACCGAGTGCGCTACGTCGTCTTCCCCTATCTCGTGCCATACGTCGGAGTCACGATTGCCCTTGTGCTGGCTGGCCATGACCTCGGCACCGCTCTCGTGCTCTTCGCCATCGTCGGTGCGGTCTTGTTTGCGGCCGGTGTGCCTCGGCGGCTGTTCATCATGGCCGGGGGGCTCGCGGTGGCCGGCGTCCTGGCCCTCGTCGTCACGAGCAGCAACCGCATGGGCCGCATCACGAACTGGCTGTCCGGATCGTGCACCGACCCCAACGGTGAGTGCGGCCAATCGGTCCATGGGCTTTATGCCCTCGCTGACGGCGGCTGGTGGGGGGTAGGTCTCGGGGAGAGCAAAGAAAAGTGGGCCTGGCTTCCTGAGGCACACAACGACTTCATTTTCGCGATCATCGGGGAAGAGCTTGGCCTCCCCGGCACTCTCGTGATCCTTGCTCTTTTTGCGCTGTTTGCCACCGCGTGCGTGTTGCTCGTCATGAGATCCCGCGACCAGTTTGTCCGGATCGCCACGGTCGGTGTCATGGCATGGGTGCTCGGCCAGGCGATGATCAATATCGGCGCGGTCATCGGTTTGCTCCCGGTCATCGGTGTGCCCCTCCCGTTGGTGTCCGCGGGTGGCTCCGCGCTCGTCTCGACCCTGGCGGGCGTCGGCATGCTCGTGTCTTTTGCGCGGACCGAGCCGGGAGCAGCGAAGATCCTCGCGACTCGGCCGAGCGTCGTCCAGCGCTCCCTCGCGATCTTTCCCCGCCGCCGTTCCAACCCGTGAGCGCCACTGCACCCGTGCCAAGGATGAACTATGTCTGACCACCCACGATCGGTGCTCCTGGCCGGCGGCGGCAGCGCGGGCCACGTCTCGCCGCTGTTGGCGCTCGCAGACGCGCTCCGACGGCGCTGGCCTGATGTCCTCGTGACCGCCCTCGGCACCGAGACGGGGCTCGAAACACGGCTCGTGCCAGCCCGTGGCTACCCTTTGCGGACCATTCCCCGCGTGCCGATGCCGCGTCGACCGAATGCCACTGCCGTCCGCTTCCCGGCCGCGCTTGCAGCGGCCGTCCAAGCCGCCGGCGTGGCGATTGATGACACGGGCGCCGAGGTCGTGGTGGGGTTCGGGGGTTACGTGTCGTCACCGGCATACCTCGCCGCTCGCCGTCGGGGACTCGCCATCGTGGTGCACGAGCAGAACGCTCGGCCAGGCTTCGCTAATCGTCTCGGCGCGCGACTCACGCACCACGTCGTCAGCACTTTCCCCAGCACCCAATTGCCCCACGCAACTTGCCTCGGCATGCCCATGCGACGCGAAATCACCTCCCTCGATCGCACCGCCCGACGCGCCGAAGCCCGAGAGTTTTTCGGGTTGGACCCCGTGGCGCCGACGGTGCTGGTCACCGGCGGTTCACTCGGCGCGAAGCGCCTCAACGACGCGTTCCAAGCCACGGCGGCTTCATTCGCGCCTGCCGGCGTCCAAGTCCTGCACGCGACCGGCGCGGGTAAGGAGTTCGCCCCCGAGGTGCCTGGAAACGGCGCGCTGCCCTACCGCGTCGTGAGCTACCTCGACCGCATGGACCTGGCTTATGCCGCGGCCGACCTCGTCGTCGGGCGGGCCGGTGCCAACACGGTGTGTGAGCTGACCGCTGTTGGGCTCCCGGCGATCTACGTACCCCTGCCGATCGGCAACGGCGAGCAGCGATTCAACGTGGCCGACGTTGTCGCAGCGGGCGGCGGCATAGTGGCGGCCGACGACCTGGTCACGCCTGACTGGGTGACCACCACCGTCATCCCACTGGCCACTGATCAGGAGCGCCTCGATCAGATGGCCCGTGCGGCTGCCTCCATCGGAGCTCGTGACGGAGACGACTTGCTCACGGACGTCGTCGCAGCTGCGTGGGGCGAGCGATACCAAGACAACCGTTAGGCCCGGAAATGACCTTGTCCCACAACAGATTTGACTTCACACTTCAGGTTCCACCGGATCGGGACCTCGGGACGGTGCACTTCGTCGCCATCGGGGGAGCGGGCATGTCCGGGGTCGCGCGGGTGATGCTGGAACGCGGGGTAGCAGTGCAGGGATCCGATGCCAAGCCGTCTGCCGTACTCGATGACCTCGCCAGCAGAGGTGCCGTCGTCCACGTGGGCCACGACGCGGCCTACCTGGGGCAGGCCGACACTGTCGTGGTCTCGACCGCGATCCGCGAAACCAACCCGGAGCTGGCTGGGGCCCGCTCGCTTGGGCTGCGAGTCCTCCACCGCGCGCAGGGTCTTGCCGCCACGATGGCCGATGCCCGGGTCCGCGTTGCGGTAGCCGGGGCGAATGGCAAGACGACAACCACCGCCATGCTCGCCTCGGTGCTCATGGCCACTGGGGCCGATCCCTCTTTTGCCGTCGGCGGGGAACTCGTGGAGTTTGCTACTAACGCCCGAGCGGGTGCAGGGGAGGTCTATGTCGTCGAAGCGGATGAAAGTGACGGGTCCTTCGTCGTCTACCACCCGCACGTGGCCATCGTCACGAGTGTTCAGCCCGACCACCTCGACTTTTATGGCACCTTTGCCGCGGTCGAAACGGCATACCGCGCCTTTGTGGCGACGATCGCGCCCGGCGGGTTGTTCATTGCGTGCGCCGACGACCCGGGGGCCGCAGCGCTTGCGGGGTGGGCGCGCGGCGGGGCCGAACAGCAGCTTCGAGTCGTGACCTATGGCACCTCCCCGGAGGCGGATGTCCGCATCACCGCTATCCATGCCCAAGGTCTCGGCTCATCCGCCACGGTACGTCTGGACGGATTGGATCGATCCTTCTCGCTTCCCCTGCCGGGGGGCTACAACGTCGCCAACGCGGCCGCGGTATTGGCCGCCGTGGTGCTCGGGCTTGGGTTGGATCTACACGAGGCGTGCCGGGCGCTGTCGGGTTTCGGAGGGGTACGACGTCGGTTCGAGAAGGTCGGAGAGGCGAACGGTGTGACGGTCGTCGACGACTATGCCCACAACCCCGCAAAGGTCGCCGCAGTTGTGTCGAGCGGTGTCCGGGTTGCGCGAGAGACCGAAGGGCGTCTCATCGCGATCTTCCAGCCTCACCTCTATAGCCGCACGCGGGACTTCGCGGAAGAGTTCGGGCGTGCGCTCGCTGCCGCGGATGTACTGATCGTGCTCGACGTGTATGCCGCCCGCGAAGACCCGATTGCGGGGGTGTCCGGAAGCCTGGTGAGCGATGCTGCCCGACGTGCACAAGCGGGCGATGCTGATCGGATGATTCTCGACCAGGTGACTACTGCCGACGCAGCCGTGGCCGAGGTAGCGGCGCTTGCTCGTGCGGGTGATCTCGTCGTGACCATTGGCGCTGGTGATGTCACCGACCTGGGGCCGGCGATCCTTGACGCCCTGGCATGGGGGAGCCACGCATGACGGGATTAAGGGGCTGGGGATCGCGCGCGCGTCTGCGTACTGGAGTGGCATCATCCCGCGTGCGGTTCGAGCAACGCGCAGCCGCGGTACGCAGCCGTCCCAAACGCATCATCGCGTGGGGAGTGGCCCTGCTCGTCCTGATGGGACTCGTCGGCTGGGTGTTCTGGATGTCGCCCGTTTTCACGGTGGACGAGGTTCGCGTCGAGGGAGGCCCTTCTGATGGTGCGACATCGGTGCTGTCGGCCGCGGGGATCACACTCGGTACCCCGCTCGCACGCGTAGACACCGCTGGCGCGTCGTCCCGAGTTCGCGATGGTGTTCCATGGGTCAAGGAGGTGGAGGTCTCCCGGCGTTGGCCACGGGATGTCCTGATCACGGTGATTCCTCGGTCTCCTGTCCTCGGGGTGCGGGGGTCTGACGGTACGTTCACGCTCATTGACCATGCGGGAGTGTCGTTCGAGACCGCCTCCGCCTTGCCCGCCGGAGTGGTGCTGGTCACGCCGTCGACGTCGGCGCCGGCGCCCGAGGGACTGCGGGCTGTACTCGGGGTGTTGGACGCGTTACCGCCAGATCAGCGCGCCGCCGTGACAAACGTGACCATCGCCAGTGCGAGTTCAGTCAGCTTCAGCCTGGGGGAAGTCCAGGTCGTCTGGGGTGGGCCCACGGATGTCGACAAGAAGCTCCGCGTACTCGCAATCCTGCTCCCCACTCACCCGAGCGTGATCGACGTGAGCACTCCGGACACTCCGGTGACTCGCTAAGCAGAGTTCTTTGAAGTTCAACCTGAGGGTGAGCCGATCTCTGTGCAGAGCGAGAGACACGCCGCGCATGTGTTTGCCCGCCACGCAGGTGCCGCATACCGTCGGCCTGACGGCCCTCGGTCTATCACTGCACCTTGAGTGGAACTTCAGGGTTGCCGTCCAGATTGTTGATGAGTTTGACGGTCCCCTCGTCCAGCGACCGCCGCGCGCAGCAGGAAAGGCCACCATCGTGGGTGCTACACCGCAGAACTACCTCGCCGTCATCAAGGTCGTCGGCATCGGAGGTGGTGGCGTCAATGCCATCAACCGGATGATCGACAAGGGCCTTAAAGGCGTGGAGTTCATCGCCATCAACACCGATGCCCAGGCCCTCCTCATGAGCGACGCCGACGTCAAGCTTGACGTCGGCCGGGAGTTGACTCGAGGGCTTGGCGCGGGTGCCGACCCGGAGGTAGGTCGCAAGGCTGCCGAGGACCATGCCGAAGAGATCGAAGAGGTGCTCAAGGGCGCCGACATGGTCTTCGTGACAGCAGGCGAGGGTGGCGGGACGGGCACGGGTGGCGCTCCGGTTGTCGCCAAGATCGCGCGTGGGCTCGGTGCGCTCACTATTGGTGTTGTGACGCGCCCGTTCACCTTCGAAGGTCGCCGCCGCGCCAACCAGGCCGAGACCGGCATTCATGGCCTGCGCGAAGAAGTGGACACCCTGATCGTCATCCCCAACGACCGCCTGCTGTCGATCAGCGACCGCAATATCTCGATGATGGACGCCTTCCGGAGCGCCGACCAGGTATTGCTGTCCGGTGTCCAAGGCATCACCGACCTCATCACCACCCCAGGTCTGATTAACCTCGACTTCGCCGACGTCAAGTCCGTGATGCAGGGCGCCGGCTCAGCGTTGATGGGCATCGGCTCGGCACGGGGCGAAGACCGCGCCGTTCAGGCCGCCGAGGCGGCGATCTCTTCGCCGCTGCTCGAGGCCTCGATTGACGGCGCGCACGGTGTGCTGCTGTCGATTTCAGGCGGCTCAGACCTTGGGCTGTTCGAGATCAACGAGGCAGCGCGTTTGGTCCAGGAGGCCGCGCACCCCGAAGCCAACATCATCTTCGGCACGGTAATCGACGATGCCCTCGGCGACGAGGTGCGGGTCACGGTCATCGCGGCTGGTTTTGACGGCGGTCACCCAACGCCACGACCGGAAGCTATTCGCCCCGCCACCCGGCCAGCGGCCGCGAGCGGCCCCGCGTCGGCTCCCGCGCCCGTCGTGGCTCCCCTGCCGCCAAGCCAGCCGGCGGCAGCGCCGGCATACACCCCCCCACACGCGGCAGCGCCCGTCGCGCCGCCCCTATCGGTGCCGCCCCAGCAGCCTCGACCGCTTGGCAGCGACGAGGGCGACGACCTCGACGTTCCTGATTTCCTCAAGTAGGAGGCGCTCGCGGCATGATCCGGTGGCACGAGGCCTCTGACGCCATCGGGTATGCCGTGACCGACCGCCTCGGCGGGGTAAGCCAGGGGCCGTACGCCGGGTGCAATCTCGGTGATCACGTGGGCGACGACCCCGTTGCCGTACGCGCCAACCGGGCAGCAGTACTCCGTGCACTCGGGCATGCCGACCTGGACCTGGTTCTGATGGACCAAGTACACGGCGCCGATGTCGCGGTTCTCGACGCTCCGCCACCACAGCCACCGCGCACAGACGCCATCGTGACCGGCCTGGCCGGGGTCGTGCTTGGGGTGGTGGTGGCCGACTGTGTGCCGATCCTGCTTTCAGATGCCGGGGCTGGAGTCATTGGGGTCATTCATGCGGGGCGCCCAGGGTTCACTGCCGGGATTGTCGACATCACCCTCGATGCGATGGCTGGCCTCGGTGCCCGCGACATCCGAGCGGTGGTCGGGCCGAGTGTGTGCGGACGGTGCTACGAGGTGCCAGTTACCATGGTGTCCGAGGCTGCCGAGGTCGCCCCAGAGGCAACCGCCGTGAGCTGGTCGGGCACGCCGGCCATCGACGTTGCCTCGGGGGTGATTGCGCGGATGGCCGCACGCGGAGCCTCGGTGACCTGGCTGTCCGGCTGCACCCGCGAGGATGACACGCTCTATTCCTACCGTCGCGACGGCACGACCGGGCGGTTTGCTGGCCTCATCTGGCGTGAGCACTCGGGTGCCGAGGCAGCTGGGCAGCAGCGGTGACGACACGGCATACAGAGATCGCGTCGTCCTTGCGCGCGGTCCGGGCGCGGATCGAGAGGGCCTGCCTCGACGCTGACCGATCTCCCGACGAAGTGACCCTCATCGTGGTGACGAAGTACTTCCCGGTCCGCGACGTCGTGGTGCTCATCAATGAGGGGGTGCGGGATTTCGGCGAAAACCGCGACCAGGAGGCCCGGTCGAAGTTCCAGGAAGTGCGGGCTTTGGGGCACGACATCCGCGTCCACTTCATCGGCCAGGTGCAGACGAACAAAGCTGCATCGGTCACCGCCTACGCCGACCTCATCCACAGCGTCGACCGCCATCGTCTTATCCCGGCGCTCGCCAAGGGAGCCGATCGGGCCGGTCGTACGGTCGACTGCTTGATCCAGGTGGATCTTGATCGTCGGTCCGTGTCGGATGATCGGGGCCGTCGTGGTGGCGCCCTGCCCGGCGAGGTGCTGCCCCTTGCCGACGCGATAGCCGAATGCTCGCCACTTCGCGTCCGCGGGGTGATGACAGTCGCACCGCTCGATGAGGACCGGGACTCTGCCTTCGGACGACTCGCCGACATTGCTGATGGCCTTCGGAGTGCCTACCCCGACGCCACCTGGATCTCAGCCGGCATGAGCGGCGATCTCGACGCTGCAATCCGTCAAGGCGCGACACACCTGCGTGTCGGGACGGCAATCCTGGGATCCCGACCTCCCCTTCGCTAACGTCAAATCACGTCCGGCGACGGACGCATTCTCGGCACGTGCCTTCTGGGTGCGCGAGAAACCGAACGTGAATCGACCTGTCCGACGTGGACATGACTGAGGGGTGCCACCATGGCCGGAGCATTGCGTAAGACGATGGTGTACCTCGGGCTTGCCGAGGAAGACGGTCGCTACGACGGTTACGACGGCTATGACGAGGCCACAGACGAGCGCGAGTATGCCGCGGAGCACAGTGCCCCGGTGACCCAGCTGCCGACGCGGCCCACCGCAGTGGCCAGCGTCGTACGCGAACCTCAGGTTGGCACGCTCAACCGCATCACGACGATCCACCCGCGCACGTACAACGATGCCAAAGCCATTGGTGAGGCCTTCCGCGACGGGACCCCAGTCATCATGAACCTCACCGATATGGACGACTCGGACGCCAAGCGCCTCGTGGACTTCGGAGCTGGTCTGGTGTTCGGCCTGAGCGGCACCATCGAGCGGGTGACCAACAAGGTCTTCCTGCTGTCGCCTGCTCATGTCGAGGTTGCGGCCGACGACGCTGCGCCGCGTGCCCCGCGCGGCCCGTTCAACCAAAGCTGACGGTTAGGCTGAATACCGCGTTGTCAGAGACACTTGGGTCATGAGGGGTCTGTGGCAGGTCATCACGTCGTTGCTATTTGTCTTCTTCTTGTTCCTTGTCGGCAGGTTCATTCTTGACTGGGTGAAGGTCTTCGCGCGGCAGTGGCGTCCGAGGGGAGTTCTGTTGGTGGTGGCCGAAGCGATCTACACCGTGACTGACCCCCCGCTTCGCTTCACGCGCAAAATCGTGCCAACGCTCAATCTCGGCGGGCTGCGTCTTGACCTGGCGTTCCTCGTCCTTTTCCTCGTCACGACGACCCTGATGGGGATCCGCTTCTAGCTGACTGACGTGTCATTGGGCGCGCTGGTTAGGCGGCTCGGTGGCGATTCGGTAACGTTGACCTGTCCATTCACGCGATCTTGAGGTGACCCATGGCGCTCACGCCCGAACAAGTCCTCAACAAGCACTTCCAAACGACGCAGTTCCGCAAGGGCTACGACGAGCGGGACGTTGACGACTTCCTTGACGAAATCGTGGCTGAGATGAAGTCCCTCATCGCCCAGCGCGATGACTTCAAGCAGCAGCTCAACGACTGCCGCGCTGGCCGCGGGGTCGGCCCGGTGCGGGATTCTGGCCCGCGCGACGCTGCGTCTGCAGCCGCAGCCCCGGTCGACCACGCCGCGATCGCCGAAGCCCAGTCACGGCTGCAAGGCGTCCAGAACGAGATCGCCGCGGCCCAGGCCAAACTGGAGCAACTCCAGCGTTCGGTCCATGAGGCTGAAGGTGAGCACGCACGTCTCGCCGAAGCCGCGGACGCGGCCAAGGCCGAACACGCTCGGGCCACGGACCATCTCGCGGGCGCGCGCGCCGAACTGTCCAGCGTGCAGGGTCAACTCACGTCAGCGCGTGACGAGGCTGGCTCTGCAGCCGCTGCACGCGATCACGCCGCAGCGCAGGGTGTCGACCGAGCCGCTTTCGACGAGGTTGTGAGCCGCGCCGAAGCGGCTGAAGCCCGAGCCACGGAGGCCGAAGCCCGGCTCCGCGACGCGCAGGAGCAGTTGGCTGCTGCCGAGGCACGCGCCCAGCAGACGGCCGCCGAGCTGGCAGCCGCCCATGACCGCGCCCAGCGGGCCGAAGAACGCCTTGCCGCGGCTCCAGAACCAGCGGGCCCGTCCACGGGTGCCATGGCGGCCGTGGCAGGTGGCGGCGTTGGCAGCGCGGCTGGGCTCATTGAGTTGGCTCAGCGTCTGCACGACGAGCACGTGGCTGCTGGCGAAAGCAAGCGGGCAGCGCTCATCAGCGAGGCCGAGGCTCGCCACTCCGAACTGCTCACGACGGGCCAGAGCCGCTACGACGAGCTCCTGTCGACTGGTCAAGCCAAGTTCGACGAACTCGTGGGCACCGGCGAAAGCCGTCACCACGAGCTGATCACCACGGCTCAGACTCGCCACGACGAGCTCGTCGGCACGGCGCAGCGCCAGCATGACGAGATGCTCGCCGAAGCTGCCAACCTCAAGGAACAGATGATCACCGAGGCGCGCGAGCGTGCCACCGGGATGGTCGCTGAGGCACAGCAGAAGAAGGCAACGGTCTTGGAGGAGCTCGACTCGCAGCGTCAGCTCATCGAGCGCAAGATCAGCGAATTGCGCGGCTTCGAGAGCACCTACCGCGCGCAGTTGCGCGAGTACCTCGAGGGCAAGCTCAACGAGTTGGCAGCCACGGGTGCCGACTCGCCGGAATAGTTCGTCCAGCACGAGGAGGGCTCAGGCTAGTTGCCTGGGCCCTTCCGGCATGCTCCGCCCAGATGGAACTGAGGTCACCGTCCCATAACGTCCAGCACCATCTATGGGTATGCCGTACCACCAGCCCCCCGCTTGCCCTATCCTCAGCCGCGTTCGGCATTGTGGGTCACTTTCCGAAGGGGCAAGGCACCGCATGGCTTCCAAAGCTGGGTCAAAGGCGAGCTCGGGACAAGGTGCTGCCGCGAAGAAGGGCGGCACCAAGAAGCCCAAAGGCAAACAGTCCGGCAAGGGAAAAGGTGCCCAGGCGGCGCCCCTCTTCCCCGTCCGGGAAGACGAAAAGCCTTGGACCACAGCGGAAATCGAAGAACTTCGGCAGGAGCTCGAGAACGATGTCAGGCGTGCGTTGAATGACCTGAAGACGGCTGAGGAAGACCTCCAAGGCCTGATCTGGGACGCCGGCGATGGCTCCGGGGATGACCAGGCAGACGCAGGTGCCAAGACCTACGAACGCGAGCAAGAACTGTCGTTGGCCAATATTTCGCGCGACAAGCTCGAGCAGGTCCGCCATGCCCTGGATCGGCTCGCCGACGGCACCTACGGTGTGTGTGAAATCTGCGGACAGGCGATCGGCAAGTTTCGACTTCAAGCGGCTCCGCGTGCGACGCTATGCCGGTCATGCAAAGAGAAGACCGAGCGCGGCTAAGCGCCACTCCCCGTTCACCGGCCCCTGTCCCCCCGGGTCGCCTCCCGCGCCTCACTATCGTGTTGGCGCTCGTCGCGTATGCCGTGGATCAAGGCAGCAAAGCCTGGGCGCTGAGCGCGCTTGCCGGGGAGGCTCCGCGTGACGTCGTTGGCTCGTTCCTGAGGCTCTCGCTGATCCGCAACCCTGGTGCGGCCTTTTCGATGGGCACGGGCGCCACGTGGGTCTTGACGCTGCTCGCCGTCGCCATTGTCGTCATCGTCATCCGCACAGCTCGCCGGCTCGGCAGCCAGCGTTGGGCGATCGCGCTGGGGTTGCTGCTTGGTGGCGCCCTGGGCAATCTCACCGACCGGCTGGTTCGAGAACCAGGCATTGGGCAAGGCCATGTCATCGACTTCATCGACTACAACGGGTGGTTCATCGGCAATGTCGCCGATGTCGCCATCGTGGGCGCCGCTGCGGTCATTGGTTGGCTTGCCCTGACCGGGGTCGGTATCGACGGCAGCCATGACTCTGCGCGTACGGCAACCGATGCTCACGGCGCTGACGCGTCCGGCAGCCCCACCCAGCAACCCGGCATACCCAGCCATGACTGACGACCGCACGCTGTTCGTGCCGGACGGGCTCGATGGCGAACGCGTTGATGCGGCGCTCGCGCGGCTGTTCGGCCTCTCTCGCACCAAAGCCGCGGACTTGGTCGACGCAGGTGCAGTGACGCTCGATGGGCGCACCGTCCCGAAGTCGGAACGGCTGCGGGCAGGGGCCATGCTCGACGTTCGGTTGCCCGCGCTGCAGATTGGCCCCGAGATTCCTGTTGTCGCCGAACCGGTACCGGGAATGTCGATCGTCTACGACGACGACGACATCGTCGTCGTCGACAAGCCTGTCGGCGTGGCCGCTCACCCGAGCGTGGGGTGGGCTGGGCCCAACGTGGTTTCTGGACTCGCTGCGGCGGGATATCGGATCTCGACCTCCGGGGCGAGCGAGCGCCAAGGCATTGTGAGCCGCCTCGATGTCGGCACCTCGGGACTCATGGTGGTGGCCAAGAGCGAGACGGCATACAGCAGACTCAAGAATGCCTTCAAGACCCGGACTGTCGACAAGACCTACCACGCGCTGGTCCAGGGCCTGCCCGATCCCATGGTGGGCACCATCGACGCGCCCATCAAGCGGCATCCCGGTCATGATTTCAAGTTTGCGGTGATGGACGGCGGCAAGCACGCGGTGACGCATTACGAGGTCCTGGAGGTGTTCCGAGCCGCGTCACTGCTGGAAATCCACCTCGAAACCGGACGCACGCATCAGATTAGGGTGCACATGGCCGCGCTGCGACACCCGTGCTGCGGTGACCCGCTCTACGGCGGCGACCCGAAGCTCGCAGCCAGACTCGGCCTGGATCGGCAGTGGTTGCACGCCGTGGGCCTTGGCTTCGAGCACCCGGGTTCCGGAGAATGGGTCACCTTCACCAGCACCTATCCAGCGGATCTCGAGCACGCACTCGACGTTCTCGCGTTCGGAAGCTAACGCTCGCGAGTGTCTGCCCGAGGGTGTCACCGGGGCGGCATACACTCGCAGGCGATGTCCCCTCCGCCCAGCCCCGCAGCCAACTTCGTGCATCTGCATGTGCACACCGAGTACTCCATGCTCGATGGGGCGGCCCGGATCGACCCTCTTCTCGCGGCGGCCGCGAAGATGGGTATGCCGGCGATCGCGACGACCGACCACGGGTACATTTTCGGGGCGTACGAGTTCTGGTCTAAAGCCAAAAAGCACGGCATCAAACCGATCGTCGGGGTCGAGGCATACCTCACGCCCGGCACTCACCGCACCGATCGCACTCGGGTCCGGTTTGGCGACGACCCGCAAAACCGGGACGATGTCGGTGGTGGTGGTGCCTATACGCACATGACGCTGCTGGCGCCGACGACGGAGGCGATGCACAACCTCTTCCGGATGAGCTCGCTGGCGTCGCTGGAGGGGCATTACTTCAAACCTCGGATCGACCGAGAGCTGCTGCATCGCTACGGCAGGGGTCTCATTGCGACGACTGGGTGCGTCGGTGGCGAAATCCAGACGAAGCTGCGCGTGGGCAAGTATGACGCCGCACGCGAGGCAGCCGCTGAGATGCGCGACATCTTTGGCGAGGGCAACTTCTTCGTCGAGCTCATGGATCACGGCATCGACATCGAGCGCCAGACCCAACGCGAATTGCTGCGGCTGGCCAAGGATCTCAAGCTGCCGCTGGTGGCAACCAATGACTTGCATTACACGGCTGCTGAAGACGCCGCCGCGCATGCTGCGTTGCTCTGCGTTCAGTCGGCCTCGACCCTCATGGACCCCAACAGGTTCAAGTTCGACTCGTCGGAGTTCTACCTCAAGACGCCCGAACAAATGCGCCACCTCTTCCGCGAGCTTCCCGAGGCATGCGACAACACCCTGCTCATCGCGGAGCGCTGCGATGTCGCCTTTCACGAGGAAGAGGGGCGCTACATGCCCCAATTCCCTTGCCCGCCAGGCGAATCAGAGACGACCTGGTTCACCAAAGAGGTCCAGGCCGGACTCGCCAAACGCTATCCCGGAGGCATCCCCGCCGAGGTCCAAGACCGGGCCGACTTCGAGGCCAACGTCATCATCACCAAGGGCTATCCGGGCTACTTCCTCGTCGTCGCCGACTTCATCAACTGGGCCAAAGACCAGGGCATTCGTGTCGGGCCGGGCCGCGGGTCCGGAGCGGGCTCGATGTGCGCCTACGCGATGGGCATCACCGACCTCGACCCGATTCCGCATGGGCTGCTCTTCGAGCGCTTTCTCAACCCCGAGCGCCCCTCGATGCCCGACTTCGACGTCGACTTCGATGAGCGGCGCCGCGGCGAGGTGATCGCCTACGTCACGGAGAAGTATGGCGAAGACCGGGTCGCACAAATCGTCACCTATGGCACCATCAAGGCCAAGCAAGCGGTCAAGGACGCGGCCCGGGTCATGGGCCACCCCTTCGCGGTGGGTGAGAAGCTCACCAAGGCGATGCCCGCCGCGGTGATGGGCAAGGACGTCCCCTTGCACGCGATCTTCGACCCAGAGCACGACAGGTATGCCGAGGGCGCCGAGTTCCGGGCTCTGATAGAGGCCGAGCCGCATGCCAAGGAAGTCGTGTCCACGGCACTAGGCCTCGAAGGGCTCCGTCGACAGTGGGGAGTGCACGCTGCCGGCGTCATCATGAGCAGCGAGCCGCTCGCGGGACTCATCCCGATCATGCGGCGCGAGCAAGACGGCCAGATCATCACGCAGTTCGACTACCCGTCGTGCGAGAAGCTCGGCCTGGTCAAGATGGACTTCCTCGGGCTGCGCAACCTCACCATCCTCGACGATGCCATCGCCAACGTGAAAGCCAACCGCGGCATTCACGTTGACCTCGACGAGTTGTCCAAGACCCTTGACGACCCCGTCACGTATGAGTTGCTCGCACGCGCTGACACGCTTGGGGTTTTCCAACTCGACGGCGGCGGGATGCGCACGTTGCTGCGGCTCATGCAGCCCGATTCTTTCGAAGACATTTCCGCCGCTCTCGCGCTCTACCGCCCTGGGCCGATGGGGGCTAACAGCCACACCAACTACGCCCTGCGTAAGACCGGTAAGCAGGAGATTCAACCGATCCACCCCGAGCTGTCCGAGCCCCTGGCCGACATCCTCGAGCCCACATACGGCCTGATCATCTACCAGGAGCAGGTCCAGCACATCGCCCGCCGGGTTGCGGGCTACTCCCTCGGCAAGGCCGACATGCTGCGCCGAGCCATGGGCAAGAAGAAGAAGGAGATCCTCGACGCGGAGTTCGGACCGTTCGAGGCCGGCATGCTTGCCAACGGCTACTCCCCGGCGGCAATCAAGGCGCTATGGGACATCCTCGTCCCTTTCTCGGACTACGCCTTCAACAAGTCCCACACCGCGGCATACGGGTTGGTCAGCTATTGGACCGGGTACCTCAAGGCAAATTTCCCCGCGGAATACATGGCTGCCCTCCTCACGAGTGTCCGTGACGACAAGGACAAGTCGGCCCTCTATCTCAACGAGTGCCGCCACATGGGCATCAAGGTGCTGCCCCCAGACGTCAACTCTTCGATCGGCAACTTCGCTGCGGTGGGATCAGACATCCGGTTCGGGTTGGAGGCAGTCCGCAACGTCGGGCGCAATGTCGTCGATTCGATCGTCGCCGCTCGGGAGTCGCGGGGAGGCTTCATCAGCTTTGAGGACTTTCTCCGTAAATGCCCTGCGACCGTGCTCAACAAGCGCACCGTCGAGTCCCTCATCAAAGCGGGTGCCTTCGACTCTCTCGGGCACCCGCGGGGCGGTCTCGCGCGTATTTACGAGGCTTACGTCGATGCGCTCGCCGACGAGAAGCGCCAAGAGGCGATCGGGCAAGACTCGCTCTTCGCAGACTTTGGTTTCGGCGGGGATGACGGCGATGCGGGCGGCGTCGGGATCATCGCGCTCCCGCCGATTCCAGACACCGAGTGGGATAAGCAGACGCTCCTGACCTTCGAGCGCGACATGCTCGGGCTCTACGTCTCCGATCATCCCCTCTTTGGCATCGAGCACATCCTGGCTGCGCACGCCGACACGTCGATCGCCGCCCTCATGGGTGAGGAGCGACGCCGCGAGGGCGATAACGTCACCATCGCTGGCCTGGTTACCGGCGTTGCCCTCAAGCGCAACAAGAAGGGCGACGTGTGGGGGATCGCC
The DNA here is from genome assembly GCA_016715285.1 of Actinomycetales bacterium. GTDB lineage: Bacteria > Actinomycetota > Actinomycetes > Actinomycetales > Dermatophilaceae > Phosphoribacter > Phosphoribacter thorii. The sequence continues at coordinate 187,423 of JADKAO010000007.1, forward strand.
ACCGTCGAAGATCTCGAGGGTGCGATCGAATGCCTCTTTTTCCCGCAGGCCTATAACCAGGTCGCCGCTATTCTCACAACCGACATCGTGGTGGCGGTCCGCGGCCGCATCAACGTGCGCGACGACGCGGTGACCCTCTATGCGCACGAGCTCACCGTCCCCGATACCACTCAAGGTGAGCGGGGGCCGGTCGTCCTTGCGATGAGCCTTCGTCAGGCCACAGGCGGTCGAGTTGAGGAACTGCGTCGCATCTTGGGCGAGCACCCGGGCGGCACGGAGGTCCACGTCCGGCTCAGGCAGCCAGGTCGATCCGTTCTCATGAAGCTGGAAGACACCTACCGGGTCACACCATCGCCAGCGCTTTTCGGTGATCTGAAGGCGCTACTCGGCCCGTCCTGCCTGGTCGGCTAGTGGCGCGGGGCGGCATACCGGCCTCGCCGTTGCCCCAGCGGGACGGCGTCGATGCCATGCGGTTACGGATGCCCCAGGAGGGACCCTGGCTCACACTCAGGGACCACTTGGTCGAGCGAATCCCCGCGCTGGGTCCCACCGAGATCGACCGCATGCTCGCCGCAGGTGAGTTCGTCGACGAGCAGGCGCGGCCGCTGGGCCCTGACGCCCCCTTTGTCCCACGAGCGGCGGTTTGGGTCCACCGGGAGACCCCGCGCGAGCCTCGGGTGCCCTATGACCTCCCGGTCCGCTACCGCGACGACCGGATCGTCGTCGTGGACAAACCACCTTTCCTCGCCACGATGCCCCGCGGCCGACATGTGCGTGAGACCGTGTTGACGCGGCTTCGAGTGTCTCTGGACCTGCCTCGGCTCGCTCCGGCGCATCGGCTCGATCGCTTGACCAGCGGCGTGCTCATGCTGACGACCGAGCAACGCTGGCGAGGTGCATATCAACGGCTCTTTGCCACGGGAGCAGTATCCAAGGAGTATGCCGCGCTAGCGCCGCTGCGCTCTGGTTTCGACAGCCCGCAGACGGTCCGGCTCCACCTCGACAAGCCCCATGGCGCCCTGCAGGCGATCGTGTGTGAGGATCGGGTGCCCAACAGCGTGACCGAGATCGACCTCGTGGGAGAGGTGCCGAGCCCTGACGGACCGCTAGGTCACTACCGACTCATCCCGCACACCGGTCGGACCCATCAGTTGCGGGTCACCATGGCTTGGCTCGGTATGCCGATCGTCGGCGACCATCTCTACCCACGGATTCGCCACGTCCCCGACGCGGACTTCAGCACGCCACTGCAGCTGTATGCGGTGCGCCTCGCCTTTACCGACCCGGTCGACGGCCAGCCGCGGGACTTCCGGTCGCAGTGGTCACCGCATCGGCCTGCTACACCCCGTACGGTCTGGCTCAACCCCTAGATATCCCAGCGTCCTAACGTGTCAAGCGGCTGCTGGCTGTCTGTGGCCCCAAGCTGTGTGCTCGTCGTATGTGCTTCTGTGTTTGAGGCAGCCGTGGAGGATGCCGACCCAGCGGTTGCCGAGGGCTCTGAGGGCTTGGTGGTGGGTGTCGCCGGCGTCGCGTCGGTGGTCGTACAGGGTGCGGGCGCCGGAGCTGGCTTGCAGGGAGCAGAAGGCCCATTGGTCGATCGCGTCGTAGAGGCGCTGGTTGCGGGCGTGCCGGGCCAGGACTGCGCGCTTCTTGCCCGAGGCGACCGTCAGGGGTGAGGTGCCCGCGTAGTTCCTGCGAGACTTGGCATCAGCGAAGCGTTCGGGGTCGTCCCCGAACTCGCCGAGCACCCGGGCGCCGAGGATGTCTCCCAGGCCTGGCAGCGACAGGATGATGTTGGCGTCCGGGTGCTGTTCAAAAGACTGCTCCAGCTCGGTCTCGAGGTCAGCGAGTTGGGTGTTCAGCGCGGTAATGACACCGACTTGGGCTTTGACCACGACCGCGTACGCAGCGGCGACCGCTGCTGGTGCGTGCAGCTGCTTGGCCCGCAGCACGGCCTGAATCTTCTCCGCGGTGGCATCAAGGTTGCGGCGCCTACCACCGGCCCGCAACGCGGCCTTGACCTGCGAGAGGGTCAAACGGGCCCCACCGGCTGGGTCCGGGGCTCGGCCCAGGACCGCCAAGGCGTCGCGTGCGTGCAGGTCCTCGAATGCGTCGAGCGCGGTGGGATAGAACTCCCGCAACGCATTCCGTAAACGGTTGACCTCACGGTTGCGGGACCACACCAGCGCCTGCTGGGCCCGCGCCAACACCTTGACCGCCTGCACGGCACTGCTGTCGCCGGCCAGGACCCGGTGGTTGTGGGCGTCGGTGCGGACCAAGTCCGCAAGGACCTTGGCGTCGCCGGCATCGGACTTTGCGCCGCCGACGTGGTGGCGGTCGCGGTAGCGGGCCACGGCTTTGGGGTTGATCGCGTACACCTGGTATCCGGCCCCGACCAGCGAGGCGACCCACAGGCCGTGGTCGGTTTCGATCCCGACCACCACCTCGGCTGGGTCGGTTGCGTGCTGGGCGATCAACGCGTGGAAGTCGCTGATCCCGGCCACTCCCTCGGGGAAGCGCCTGGCGGCGATCTTGCTCCCGTCGGTGTTCATGACATGAATGTCGTGATGATCCTCAGCCCAGTCATTCCCGACGAAGATCAACCCGATCACCTCCTCGACTCGATGACGAACTACTTCGATGAGCCAAGACCGCCCCCGGCAGCGACCTAATGGATCAGTGCTCACCACTCGTGTGTGGGGCACGACATCCCATCAGCACTCAACGGGCGACCTACCCACCGGCCGGGACACGATCTAGGACTAGAGATCCCGAAGGTCTCAGGCTCGCACGGTGTTCACCAACCGATGGCTCGGCCAACAGCCTCCCACCCCGACGAACCGGATCAGGAGAATGCACCCCCATTAGGCTTGCCCGATGCGTCCACCCCGTGCCCCACGTGAGCCGGTGGCACGAATCACCCACGGCGACACCGTGATCGACGAGTACTCCTGGATGGCAGACCGCGACGACCCGAGGCTTGCGGCATACCTCGAGGCCGAGAACGCGTATGCCGCCCACCGCACCGCCCCGGTCGCGCCCCTGGTCGAGGAGATCTACGGCGAGATCGCTGAGCGCACCGTCGAGACGGACCTGACGGTCCCGGTCAAACACGCGCAGTGGTGGTACTACAGCCGGACCGTGGCCGGGTTGGCTTACCCGATCCATGCTCGGGTGCCGCTGGCGTTGGCCGCCGACAGGCCCGACCTTACGGACGGCAATCCGCCTACGGGAGAAGAGATCCTGCTCGACGAAAACGTGGCGGCGGAGGGCAGCGAGTACTTCGCGCTGGCTGCCTGTGAGGTGAGCCCAGATGGTCGGTACTTGGCTTGGGCGGCCGATCGCACGGGCGATGAGCGCTGCGATGTCGTGGTCATCGAACTCGCGACCGGCGCCGTCCTCGATGACTCGGTGCGGGGTGCAGGGGAAACTTTGGCGTGGTCCGGCGACAGCACGGCGATTGTCTACACCAGGCTGGACGAGGGCTGGCGCCCACACGAGGCCTGGCATCACCGAATCGGCATGCCCCCACACGACGACGTCCTCGTCTTGGCCGAGCCGGACTGCCGTTTCTACCTTTCGGTGGGGATGAGCAAGGACGAGCGCTGGATTGTGGTGGCGTCCTCGTCCAAGACCACGACCCGGGTGTGGCTCTGTGACGCGACCCGACCGCGGTCGCGCCCGCACCTCATCGCGCCATCGCAGGAAGGCGTACTCATGGACGTCGAGCCCTATGCCGGCGGCCTGCTCGTCACCCACAACGCTCATCGGCGAAACTTCGAGATTTCGTGGCTGCCGTGGCCCAGCCTTGATGCCGAAGACACCGAAAACGCCCTCGCGTTCTCCGCCCTCGGATGGACCGCTCCGGACGAGTTGGTCGTGGGGGTTGAAGCGTATGCCGGGTCCGTCGTCATCGCACTGCGCTCAGGTGGGCGACCAGGGCTGCGCGTCGTGCCGATCGACGATCCTGACGCCATTGGTCCCGCCGCGTTTGGGACTCCGCACGATGTCGCGGTGGCGGGGGAAACAACCGTCCTGACGCTCGGTTCGACGCCGGATCCGACGTCCACGACCGTCCAAGTGGTGTTGGAGTCAATGGTGCGGCCCGCGGCGGTCTACGACTACGACGTCACTTCGCGGTCGTTCACCCTGATCAAGCAGCGGGTCGTGCCCAACTATGACCTCGGAAAGTTGCGCGAACGCCGGCTCTGGGCGGTGGCGCCGGACGGTGCGCGTGTCCCAGTGAGCCTCGTCTATCACGAGCGGGTCAGCCCTGACGGGTCGGCGCCAGGGCTGCTGTTGGGTTACGGCGCCTACGGAATCCCGACCGACCCGTATTTCTCGGTCGCGCGGCTTTCGCTGCTCGATCGCGGCGTGGTGGTCGCCATCGCGCATGTCCGCGGCGGCACAGAGTTGGGATGGGACTGGTACGAATCGGGTCGACGCGCGGCGAAGGCGACGACGTTCACGGACTTCCTCGCGTGCGCGGATCTCCTCGTGGACAGTGGGTGGGCATCAACCAATCACCTTGCGGCAGAAGGCGGTTCGGCCGGCGGGCTCCTCGTCGGCGCGGCCATCAACGCCCGCCCGGAGCGGTTCCGCGCGGTCCACGCCCAGGTGCCATTTGTCGATGTGCTCACGACTATGCTCGACCCCAGCTTGCCGCTCACGGTGACCGAGCAGGACGAATGGGGCGACCCGATTGGTGACCCGACGGCATACGCGCTGCTGCGGTCCTATGCGCCCTACGACAACATCCGCGAGACCGATTACCCCGCGATCCTCGTGACGACGAATCTCAACGACACGCGTGTCTTCGTCACCGAACCTGCTAAGTGGGTTGCCCGTCTGCGGGATCGTGTCACCGACGACGAGGCGTGCCGTCCGATCATCTTCCGCACCGACCTATCCTCGGGACACGCGGGGCGCTCGGGTCGCTACCAGGTCTGGGAAGACGCTGCGTGGGAATGGGCCGTGCTTCTGGACCTGATGGGCGTCGATGGGCTGAACACGCTCAAGCCAGGCGGCCCCGCGCAACGAGTTCAAGGGTGAGGACGGTCGCCACCACGGCGACCAGGAGCAGCGCAACCAGAACGACGAGTTGCACTGCAGCCGCTTCGACCGGTGTCGCGCCGCCGAGCAACATCCCGACGAAGGCGCCTGGCAAGGTCACCAACCCCACCGTGCGGGTCTGGTCCAGGCCAGGCACGAGAGCGAGACCCGCTTCGGGTTGGCCGATGAGCAGGCGTGCGTCCCGGTCGCTGAACCCCAGCGCTAAAGCCGCCTCGACCTCACCTCGCCGGGAGGCGAGGGCATCGAGAACTCGACGTCCGGCGAGGCTGGTGGCAGTCATCGCGCCGCCGACGAGGATGCCCACGACGGGGACCACGGAGATCGGCTTTGGGGGCACCAGCCCGGAGGCGATGAGGGCAGTGGCGACCGGGAGGGCGCCAGCGGCAACCGGGAGGACCGCCCACCACCACGCGCCTTGAGGCGAGACCCGGCGGCCAGCCGTGAAGGTCGCCACCCCCACCATGACCGACGCGAACGCGAGCGTGAGCGGCCAGGACGCCAGCACCATCGCGATGAGGGTGCCCACGACCGCAAGTTGGAGCGTGGCGCGCGCAGCTGCGGTCACCTGCGCCCGGCCATAGCCGAGCCCGCCGAGCCGCGAGACGCCAGCCGCAAGCAGTGGAAAGGCAAGGACGATGAGGCCGAGCCGAACGTAATCGCCGAAGGTCGACACCGACACCAGCGCTTCGGTAGGCATCGACACACACCCATTGTCGCCGATCGTCGTGGCCCGCCGATGACGGCTCCTTGTCGCGCCCTCGACAGTGGACGCGTCCAGGGGCGGACGGCATACCGTCCTAGACTTGCGGCCATGATGTCCCGGACCGACCTGCGTGGGCAGCGCCTCACGGTGCGCAGCGTGCGTGGGGTCTTGCCTCGAGCCGACTTCGACGTGGCGGCGGCTGCCGACCAGGTCCGTCCCCTCGTCGAGGCTGTCGCCCATCGGGGAGCCGAGGCGATTCGGGAGTTCAACGCTCGCTTCGACGGGGTGACTTCCGCCCACTTGCGCGTCCCCGCAGCCGTCCTGACGGCCGCGCTCGACGCGCTCGACGCCGACTTGCGTGCCGCACTGGAGGAGTCGATCCGCCGAGCCCGCATCGTCCACGCCGACCAGCGTCGCGAGGACGTCACGACAACGGTCGTCCCCGGCGGCACCGTGACCGAGCGGTGGATTCCGGTCGATCGCGTCGGGCTCTACGTCCCGGGCGGGCTCGCGGTCTATCCCTCGAGCGTCATCATGAACGTCGTCCCCGCGCAGCTCGCGGGTGTCCGGTCGATCGCGGTCACCTCCCCGCCGCAGCGCGAGAACTCCGGAATCTTCGCCGGGTATCCCAACCCCACGATCCTCGCCACCTGTGCGCTGCTCGGGGTCGACGAGGTGTATGCCGCAGGCGGCGCCCAGGCGGTGGCGATGCTCGCCTATGGCTTCGAAGACACTGTGCCCGCCGAACCCGTTGTCTGCGAGCCGGTTTCGATGATCACCGGCCCAGGGAGCATCTGGGTGACGGCGGCCAAACGCCTCGTCCAAGGCATCGTCGGCATCGACGCCGAGGCCGGGCCAACGGAGATCGCGATCCTCGCGGATGACTCGGCCAATCCAGAGCACGTCGCCGCCGACCTCATCAGTCAGGCCGAGCACGACCCGCTCGCCGCGTCTGTGCTCGTCACGGACAGCGAGGCCCTCGCCGACGCCGTTGATGACGCGTTGGCCCGGCGAGTCCCCGCCGCGAAGCACTCCGAGCGGGTGGCCGAGGCGCTGGCGGGCACCCAATCGCGGATCGTCCTCGTCGACAATCTCGACGCTGGGCTCATGGTCTGTGATGTCTACGCCGCTGAACACTTAGAGATCCAGACGCGCGACGCTGCCGAGGTCGGCAGTCGGGTCCGCAACGCGGGGGCGATCTTCGTCGGGCCTTACGCGCCCGTGAGCTTGGGTGATTACGCGGCCGGTTCAAACCACGTTCTGCCCACGGCTGGCTCGGCGGCATACTCCAGCGGTTTGTCGGTGCAATCGTTCCTGCGCGGGGTCCACGTCGTCACCTACGACAAGTCCGCGCTGCGCGCGATTGCCCCTCACGTGGTGACCCTCGCGCAGGCCGAGGATCTCCCCGGGCACGGTCAGGCCGTCACGGCACGCTTTGGTGACGAGGTGCCGAGATGACCGAGATGACCGAGGCGCCGGATATGACAGAGGCTCGCACGCAGATCGTGCGCGCTCTGCTGCGGGAGGACCTGCGGGGCCAAACTGCTTATGGCGCACCGCAACTCGACGTGCCCGTGCGCCTCAACACCAACGAAAACTCGTATGCCGTCCCGGCGGAGGTCGTGGCAGCGATGACGACTGCGTTGGCCGAGGCGGCAGTCGACCTCAACCGTTATCCCGATCGCGAGTTCACCGCTCTCCGTGAGGATTTGGCTGGGTGGCTCACCGCCCAGACGGGGGTCGAGCTGCAAGCCGATCAGGTGTGGGCGGGCAATGGGTCCAACGAGGTCCTCCAGCACGTCGTCCAGGCCTTTGCCGGCCCTGGCCGGATCGCGCTCGGCTTCACCCCGGCATACTCGATGCACCCGATCATCAGCCGCACCATGGGCACGAGATGGATCGACGGCGTGCGCGGGGCCGCGACGGGGGTGTTCGACCTCACCGCGGACACCGTGGTCGCCCAGGTGCGCGAGCACGAGCCACACGTCGTATTCCTGTGCTCGCCCAACAACCCGACCGGCACTGCGCTCGGGCTCGACGTCGTGCAGGCCGTGCTGGAGGCTGCCCCCACCACGGTGGTTGTCGTCGACGAGGCGTATGCCGAGTTCGCCCGGCCGGGAACGCCGTCGGCGGTCGAGTTGCTGGCGGCATACCCCACGCTTGTGGTGACCCGCACGATGAGCAAAGCATTCGCGCTCGCCGGAGGCCGACTGGGCTATCTCGTCGCGGACCCCGCGGTGATCGATGCCCTGCGCCTCGTGCGGATGCCCTACCACTTGTCAACCCAGACGCAGGTGATCGCGCGCGCGGCTCTGGCTCAGCGCACTGCGCTGTTGGCTGAAGTTGACGCGATCAAGGAGCAGCGCGACCGCATCGTCCGCGAGTTGACCGCGATGGGTTACCCGCCAGTGCCGAGCGACGCCAACTTCGTGCTCTTTGGTGGGCTCGCCGATGCAGCCGCGACCTGGCAAGATCTCCTGGCCCACGGAGTGCTCATCCGGGACGTCGGCATCCCGCACTACCTCCGCGTGACAGCCGGAACGCCTTCGGAGACAACCGCTTTCCTCGACGCCATGGCCGGACTCGAGGCGACTCACCGGCTTGACCCTGCGTCGAATCACCTCCAAGGAGTGTCGTGATGTCACCTCGCCCTGCCCGCACCGCCAGCATCACTCGCACGACCGGGGAGTCCTCGGTCGATGTGTCAGTTGACCTCGACGGGTCCGGGGTCTCGACGGTGTCAACGGGAGTGCGCTTCTATGACCACATGCTCGCCTCGTTGGCGCGGCACTCGCTCATCGACCTGACCGTCGAGGCCACCGGAGACGTTGACGTTGACGCTCACCACACCGTCGAAGACGTTGCGATCGTCCTCGGTGACGCACTGCGGGAAGCCTTCGGCGACAAGCGGGGGATCGCCCGCTATGGCGACGCGACCGTGCCCCTCGACGAAGCTCTCGTCCAAGCCGTCGTCGACGTCGCCGGTCGGCCGTACTGCGTCCACAGCGGAGAGCCCGCCGGACAGGAATACGTGATCATCGGCGGCGCCTACGTCGGGTCACTGACCAGGCACGTATTCGAAACCCTCGCTCACCACGCGGGGGTCGCCCTGCACGTGCGTGTCCTCGGGGGTCGGGACCCGCACCACATTGTCGAGGCGCAGTTCAAAGCGGTCGCGCGGGCCCTCCGTGCTGCGGTCGCCTGGGATCCGCGGGTCTCGGGTGTGCCGAGCGAAAAGGGAACGCTGTCGGAGTGACCGATCGCGGCGTGCTCCTGCTGCACGGCGATGCCGACCGGGCCGTGGCCTGGGCTCGCCGGGGCCTCGTCGCGGTCTCGGTCGTGCCGTTGGAGCGCGGCTGGGTCGGAGTGGTTGCTTCCGCTTCGCGTGCAGCCGCTGACGCGCCCTATGACGACGGTGTCGCTGCCCTGCTCGCGAGGCCGGTGCCACGCCGCCTCTGCCCTGCTCTGGGCTTGGCCCACGTCGGGGAGCGCCTCATGGTTGCCGTGACTTCGGCCGGGCTGCAGACCAGGCGGATGTGGTTGGCCTGGGAACCGGGTGCCGGTCTCGTACGTCCAGGTGCGCTGCCCATCACGACGGTTGCGACCCTCGCTCGGGCGGTTGGGGCGCCGCAGTCGGTCGAGGTTGCGTCTCGCCTTTTGCGGGATGGCCGCGGCGATTCGGATACGGTCGCGGCTGAATTGCTCGCTGCGCTGGGGTTGCCGGGCGGCGCGTTGGCATCGGGTCGGCTCATCGGATCAGATCTGGAGGGAGCCGAGCACGTCGAACCCGAGGCACAGGGTGTGCGACGGTTCAATCGCCGCGTCCGGGACGAAGAGCGGTGGCGGGAGGAGATCGGCGGATGAGCCGAGGACAGGTGGTTGTCTTCGACTATGGCAGCGGCAATGTGCGGTCGGCCGTGCGTGCGCTTGAGCGGGTCGGCGCGGGCGTTACGCTGACTCGTGAGGTCGGGCCAGCGCTGGCCGCGGACGGCCTCTTCGTCCCGGGTGTCGGCAACTTCCATGCCTGCCTCGAGGGTCTCAAAGCGGCCGATGGGCCCCGGGTGATCGACGTCCGGCTCGCGGGTGGACGCCCGGTGCTCGGAGTGTGCGTCGGGATGCAAGTGCTCTTCGACGGCTCCACCGAGCCGTCCTCGACCCGTGAAGAAGGGTTGGGGGAGTGGCCCGGCATCGTCGATCGGTTGCGAGCTCCTGTGGTGCCGCACATGGGCTGGTCACCGGTCTCAGTCGGGTCAGGATCGCGGCTCTTCGCTGGCATCGAGACCGAACGCTTCTACTTCGTGCACTCGTATGCCGCGCAAACGTGGTCACTGCACCCCGAGGGAGCGTTTGCCTCCGTGGCGCCAATCGTCGCGTGGTCTGACCACGGCGGCCCCTTTGTGGCGGCGGTCGAGAATGGTCCGTTATGCGCAACCCAGTTCCACCCTGAGAAGTCGGGCGATGCTGGCGCGCACCTTCTGGAGAACTGGGTGAGATCCCTATGAGTGCGACACCGCGCAAACCCGCAGCCAAGACATCCAGGGCGTCGGCATCGACCGGCCGGTCGAGCACGGCGCGTCGATCCACGTCCACGCGCCGATCGGCGTCCTCGAGAGCACCGCGGGGCTACCCCACGCGTCGACGTCGTCAACCAGGGTTGCCCTCGACAATCGGAGCCGCCCTCGGCACGGTCATCGTGACCTCACTGCTCAACATGTCCTGGCCGGTTCGGATCGGCCTCCTTGCAGCCGTGATCGTCGTGGGGATCGTCTACATCCTCTGGAAGAACCGCGCTGAGATCGCGGCGGCCGCCGTTGACGATCCGCCCACTGCCCCGACCGACCAGCCGGGAGCGGACGGCATACCTGCTGACGCGACTGGTGATGACCCCAACCCGACCGATGGAGCGACCCCGTGACCCGCCTCGAACTCCTTCCCGCCGTTGACATTTCCGAGGGCGGCGCCGTCCAACTGCAACAAGGCGTCGCTGGTTCGGGCTGGAAGTTCGGCGACCCGTGGCTGGCCGCCGAACGCTGGCAGGACGACGGCGCCGAGTGGATCCACCTCGTTGACCTTGACGCCGCGTTCGGTCGCGGGCACAACCGCGAGATCATCCGGGAGATCGTCGGCAAACTCGATCTCAAGGTCGAGCTCTCTGGGGGCATCCGCGACGAGGAGTCGCTCGCTGTTGCGCTTGCGACCGGCTGCCGACGCGTCAACATTGGCACCGCGGCCCTAGAAAACCCCGAGTGGACCGCTCGCGCCATCGCTGAGCACGGCGACCGGGTCGCGATCGGGCTCGACGTCCGGGGCACACGCCTCGCTGCTCGCGGCTGGACGTCCGAAGGCGGCGAGCTCTGGGCAACGCTGGAGCGACTCGACGCCGAAGGCTGCGCTCGCTATGTCGTGACCGATGTCGCTAAAGACGGCATGCTCGCCGGACCCAACCTCGAGTTGCTGCGCGCGGTCTGTGAGCGCACCGACCGACCCGTCATCGCATCCGGTGGCGTGTCAACGCTCGCTGACATCGAGGCGATCGCCGGCATGGTGGATCTTGGCGTTGAGGGCGCGATCATCGGGTCCGCGCTCTACAAGGGTGCCTTCACGCTCACCGAGGCGCTGGACCTCGTCGGTCGGCCATGAGTGGCCGGTCGGCCGCCGCCGGCTCGCGGCAGCGCTTCTCCTCCGATGGGCCGTGGGAAGAGCGCTACGGCTATAGCCGGGCGGTGCGCGTGGGGGACCGGATCGTCGTCTCCGGGTGCACCGCAGCTGCGGATGCCGACGCGATGGCCTCCAGTGACGCGGCCGTCCAGGCCCACGCCGCGTTGCGCGTCGGGTTGGGAGCCATCGAGGGTCTGGGCGGCACCGCTGCAGATGTGATCCGCACGCGGATGTACCTCACCCGCCGCGAGGACGCAGACGCCGTCGGAGCGGTGCACGGCGCGACTCTTGCGGCCGCTGCGCCCGCCGCCACGATGGTCATCGTGGCTGGGCTCATCGACCCGCAGATGGTTGTCGAAATCGAGTTGGAAGCCGTGGTGTCATGAGCGACAAGCGCGAATTGCCTTGGGGTGCAGACAGTCACGGCTTCTCGTGGGGTGGACGTGAGCTCAGCGCGAGCGGCTTCGAAGACGACCGTGGCGACGCGGATCCGTCTGTGCGCGCGGCCGCCGCTGCCGTGCTCTCGGACCCGACTGTCGATGCCGAACTGCAGCTCATGGAGCAGGTCGCGGCCGCCCGGTGGCTCGTCCCGATCGTCGCTGTACCCGTCGACACCGAGATCCACAACGGCATGCGTGTCGAAGGCCACGCCGAGATGGCGGCGGTCACGCTGACGGGAGCTAATGGCGAGAGCGCCCTTCCGATCTTCAGCGGCGTCGACTCCCTCGCGGCGTGGGACTCCGAGGCCCGGCCCGTGCCCGTGACCGCGGAACGCGCCGGGCAAGCGGCGATCTCGGAGGGGTGCGCGACGATCCTGCTCGACCTCGGCTCCGAGTATGCCGTCGCCTTGCGTCCCAGCATGGTGTGGGCGCTCGCGTCCGGCCAGACCTGGCAGCCGAGCCACCTCGACCCGTTTGTCGCCAAGAGCGTTGCACGCGCCGTTGCCGAGGAAGACGTCGTCGAGGCCCATCGCCTGGCCGCGGCCCAGGCGGGCTCCGGCGGACTGCAAATCACGCTGAGCTTGGCCCCCGGGCTCACCCATGATGACGTCGCGGCCCTCGCCACCCGGATCGGTGAGCGGCTCGCGACCGACGGCGAGTTCCGCGCGCGGGTCGATGCCGTTGCTTTCACCATCGAAGCCGCCCACTAACGCTCGAGGCTAGGACCCATATGCGTCTCCACCACGTCCAAGTCGCCATCCCCCGGGGTGGCGAGGATCGCGCGAGAGTCTTCTACCTCGACGGCCTCGGACTGAGCGAGGTCCCCAAACCCGAAGCCATGCGAGCCAGGGGAGGAGCCTGGTTCGTCGCCACGGACGGCGACACCGTCACGGCTGAGATCCACCTCGGGGTTGAGGACCCATTCGCGCCAGCCGCCAAGGCCCACCCCGCGCTGGAGGTCACCTCCGTCGGCGAGTTGGAGCGCATCGGGGCCCGCCTCGAAGCACTGGGGTTCACCGTTAACTGGGCGCAACGGCATACCGTTGAAGGCACCGAGCGGTTCCACTGCCTCGACCCCTTCGGCAATCGAGTCGAACTCCTCTGCCCGGCGTGAACATCCGCTGAGCTATTCGGACGATGATGAAGGTGGAGAGAAGGGAGCGTCCCATGAACCTCACCAACAAAGTCATCGTCGTCACCGGAGGCGGCAACGGGATCGGTCGCGAGGTGGTCCTCACCCTGCTCACCCGAGGGGCGCGGGTCGCAGCGGTCGACCTGCGGCCGGAAGGACTTGCCGAGGTCGCGGCCGCTGCTGGGGCGGGGGAGCGCCTCACGACGCACGCGGTTGACGTCACCTCTCGTGCCGAGGTTGACGCGCTGCCTGAGGCCGTCATCGCAGCGCACGGCCAGGTTGACGCGCTCGTCAACGTGGCCGGCATCATCCAGCGGTTTGCCCCGTTCTCCGAGCTGCGCCGTGAGGAGATGGAGAAGGTCATGGCGGTCAACTTCTGGGGGGTCGTCTCGACCTGTCAGGCGTTCCTGCCCCACCTGCGGCAACGCCCCGAGGCGGCCATCGTCAACGTGTCGAGCATGGGCGCCTTCGTGCCCGTCCCCGGCCAAACCGTCTACGGCGCAAGCAAAGCGGCGGTCAAGCTGCTCACCGAGGGCTTGTATGCCGAGTTGCGCGACTCGTCCGTGCGGGTCACCGCGGTCTATCCCGGCGGGGTCGCCACCCACATCACCGAGAACTCAGGCGTGCGTATGCCGGGTGGTGCCGACATGACCGACAGCAAGACCGCCGCATCGCTCACGACCCCCCAGTCGGCCGCCGAGCAGATCATCGCCGGGCTGGAGAAGGGGAGCTACCGAGTGGTGATCGGCAAAGACGCCCGGATGGTCGACACCCTGTCGCGGCTGGCGCCGAAACGCGCAACGGACCTCATCGCTGACAAGATGAAGGACCTCGTGGGTTAGTAACACCGCAGCCGCACCTGAAGGAACACGGCATACCTGCTGGGCGTTGGCTCCCCGGGGACGGTGACGCGCGCGCGTCACCGTGGCACGCGGCTAGGAAGGGATGTGGCGGTGTCCACACCGACAGCGACGCTGGGCGTCATCGTCAACAGTGATCTCGACGAGGAACGCCGACGCGGGTTGCGGCGGATGCGCCTCGTCGCGCTGTCGCTGCTCGTGCTGGCCGCGATCGTTTATCTGGCGACGCTCGGCCGCGACGGCGTCTGGGGTTTTGTCAACGCCGGCGCCGAGGCCTCGATGGTCGGTGCGATTGCGGACTGGTTCGCGGTCACGGCGCTCTTCCGGCACCCGCTGGGCCTGCCGATCCCGCATACCGCCCTGATCCCGAAGAAGAAAGACATGCTCGCCCGGAGTCTGCAGGACTTTATGGGCGACAACTTCTTGCGAGACGAGATCATCCGAGACCGCGTCCTGGCCGCGAAGATCCCCGATCGGGCGGCCCGGTGGGCGCTGGAGCCAGCCAACACGGCCCGCGCGACGTCCGAGATGGTGTCGCTGTCGATTGCGGCGCTACGCCGGATGCGGGACGACTCGGTTGCGGGGCTGCTCGACGAGGCCGTGATCCCGCGCCTCAAGGAAGAACCCATCGCCCCGATCGCGGGGACCTTCCTCGGCGAGGTGGTGCGCGATGGCGCCCACCACGGCCTGGTCGATCTCGCGGTCGCCGAAGCCCACCGGTGGCTCATCGCCAACGAGGAGGTCTTTGGGGCGGTCCTCGAGGAGCGCGCTCCGTGGTGGGCGCCGCAGCGAGTCAATGAGGTCGTCATCAAGCGGCTGCACACCGAGGCGCTTGCCTGGGTGCGGGATATTCGCGACGATCCCAAGCATCACGCCCGGGTCGCGTTGGATGACCTCCTGGCTACGCTCGCAACGGATTTGCGTGAGGACCCTGACACGATGGCGCGCGCCGAACGGCTCAAGGTGCGTTTGCTGGAACACCCCCAGCTGCTCGCCACCGCGACCTCGCTGTGGTCGGCGTTCAGGACGGCGCTCATCGAGGCGCTGTCGGACCCCGACTCGCCGCTGCGTGACCGGATCGCCGCGCAAATCCGCAGCTTTGCCGAGGCGGTGCGTGATGACGAGGCCCTCAGCCAGCGTCTGGACACCTATGTCGCCGACCTCGCGTCCTTTGTCGTCAACCGCTATGGCGGCGAAATCATGACCGTCATCAGCCACACCATCGAGCGGTGGGACGGTGCCGAGACGGCTGAGAAGGTCGAGCTGCACGTCGGCCGCGATCTGCAGTTCATCCGGATCAACGGCACCATCGTCGGTGGTCTCGTCGGCGTGCTGATCCACGCGGTCAGCCTGCTCGTCCAGAGATAGGTATGCCGCGCCCCACACCGCAGTGAGGGACACCCGCGGCTTCGACGACGCTTCGGGGCCGGCCCAAAGCGGCAACGGCTTACCTGGAGGAGGAGGCAAGCATGGCTCCGCGGACGAGCCCGTGGGCGATCGTGTTGACCCGTCACTACTGGCTGCGCTGGGGGATCCCGGCGCTCGTGCTGCTGTTGATCGCGTCGTTCTTGTGGGATCGCGGCTGGTGGGTGCACGTCATCCGCTTCACCGGAATGGGATTGCTGCTCTGGCCGATTCCGACGGCTATGCGGCGGGACCCAGTCGACTGAATCCCGCCGCGCTGCCTGCTCCGCCTACTTCGCGGCGAAGGTGTTGGTCTCACGAATCGCGTTGGACCCCACGGCTTTTGCCTCGTCCTTTTCGGCACCCGGGTTGGGGGCGCCGGCGTCAGCCTTGTGCTGGGCCTCGATCCGGTCACCGATCGACTGATCGACACTGCGCCAATAGTCGAAGGTCCGCGCCAACACATCTGCCTGCACGCCCTTGAGCGCTCCGGCCACCGTCTTGACGAACCGGTCGCGCGCCGCGTCGTCAAACACCTCACGGACGAGCAAGCCAGCCTGCCCGAAGTCGTCGTCCTCGGCGTGCAGGACATAGGCCTGGCGCACCATCTCGCCATCGGCTTCCCAACCCTCAGGCACCGCGCCCTGCTCGTCGGCCCACGGACGACCGAACGAGTTCGCGGCATAGGTCGGCTGGTCACCGGTGTGGTGGTAGTTCATCGCCCCATCGGCGACATAGCGGTTGGGTTTGGCAACGATCGGCTGGTTGACCGGCAACTGGTCAAAGTTGGTCCCGATCCGCGCGCGGTGCGCATCGGCATACGCAAACACCCGCGCGAGCAGCATCTTGTCGGGGGAGAACCCAATCCCCGGCACGGTGTTGCTCGGCGCGAACCCGGCCTGCTCGATCTGGGCAAAGAAGTTGACCGGGTTCTCCTTGAGCGTCAACGTGCCGACCTCGACCAGCGGGTAGTCCGAGTGCGGCCACACCTTGGTCAGGTCGAACGGGTTGTAGCGGTAGGTCTTGGCGTCCTCATACGGCATGAGCTGGACCGAGAGCTTCCACGAGGGGAACTCGCCGCGACCGATCGCATCAAACAGGTCGCGCCGGTGGAAGTCAGCGTCCGCGCCTGCGATCTGCTCGGCCTCGTCGCCGGTGAGATTCTCGACTCCTTGCTGGCTGTGGAAGTGGTACTTCACCCAGTGCTTCTCGCCCGCGGCGTTGACCCACATATAGGTGTGCGAGCCGTAGCCGTTCATGAACCGCCAGCTGCGCGGCAGCCCCCGGTCACCCATGAGGTAGGTCACCTGGTGGGCCGACTCGGGCGTGAGCGTCCAGAAGTCCCATTGCATCGTGGCGTCACGCAGCCCCGAGTCGGGGAGCCGCTTCTGGCTGTGGATGAAGTGCGGGAACTTCATCGGGTCGCGGACGAAGAACACCGGCGTGTTGTTGCCCACGAGGTCGAAGTTGCCTTCGGTCGAATAGAACCGCAGCGCGAAGCCACGCACGTCGCGCCAGGTGTCGGGGGAGCCGAGTTCGCCCGCAACCGTCGAGAACCGCGCCAACGTGCGCGTCGTCGTCCCAGGCGCAAACACCGCTGCCTTCGTGTATGCCGTGACGTCACCGGTCACGATGAACTCACCGAAGGCGCCTGCCCCCTTGGCATGTGGCTTGCGCTCGGGGACGTTCTCGCGGTTGAAGTGCGCAAGCGTGTCGATGAGGTGCGTGTCATGAAGCAGCAGAGGTCCGTTGGCACCAAGGCTGAGGCTGTTGCGGTCGCTCTCCGCTGGCGCTCCACCAGCCGTGGTTGAGCCGGTGTGGGTCGTGGGTTCTGCCATGGGAGCTCCCTTGTCTGTGTGGGCTGTCAAACCGACGGCCTTCGGGCCATCATCGCGGTTACCTCTGACACCTACCACCGCTGGCAACGCCTAACCGGTTCGCGCAAGAGCACCCCAAGGTGAGAACCTGCTGCGATGCGCTTGCAGTCCTATCGAGATGTCGTCGCCTTGCGCGACGTGCGATTGGTGCTTGCGCTCGGCTTCTTGGTCCGCCTCCCGATGTTTGCCCTCGGCATTGTGCTGACCCTGCACGTGGTCAGCACGCTCGGTCGCAGCTACGGCGAGGCGGGACTCGTCTCCGCAGCCTTCACGATCGCGCTCGCACTCTCCGCGCCCTGGCGCGGGCGCCTCCTCGACCGCCACGGGCTGCGGCGCACTCTCGTGCCTTCCATCGTGGTCACCTCGCTGCTGTGGACCTCGATGCCCTTCGTCTCGTATGCCGTCCTGTTGCCAGCGAGCGTCGTGGCGGGGGCGTTCGCGGTCCCATCGTTTTCGATCCTGCGGCAGGCGTTGATCGCGGCCGTCCCGGATGGGGGCCGACGTGGCGCCTTGTCGCTGGACGCAGTGTGTGCCGAGTTGTCGTTCATGATCGGGCCAGCGGTGGCCGTGTGGGCCGCCGCGACCTATGACACGCGCTGGGTGCTCTTCCTCCTGGCGATCGGCAATGTCGTTGCAGCCGTGGCGCTTTACGTCGCCAACCCCCGGATGCGGACAGAGTCGGGCAGCGAGGTCGTTGACGCACAGCGGCTCGACGACTCAACTGCCGCCACGCCCACCGTGGACAGCACACCGGCCGCCCGTCGCTCGTGGGTGACCCCGGGTGTGCTCGCGGTGCTCGGTGCGGCGTTGGCATCGACCATCGTCCTCGCCGGCACCGACGTCAGCATCGTGGCTGCCCTGCGCGACATGGGCGCGACTTCCTCGATTGGGTGGGTGTTGTCGCTGTGGGGCGCGGGGTCGCTTGTCGGAGGGCTGGTCTATGGCGCGTGGCATCGGTCGATCTCGGCGTTCTGGCTGCTCGGCGGGCTAGCTGCGTCGACCATTCCAGTCGCCTGGGCATGGAACCTTCCGGTCTTTGCCGTACTCGTGACGATCTGCGGCATTCTTTGCGCCCCGACGATTACGGCCACCGTAGACACGCTCTCGCGCGTCGTCCCCGAGCGCTCTCGCGGTGAAGCGATGGGGTGGCATGGTTCGGCGATGACGAGCGGTCAGGCCATCGGCGCACCGCTCGCTGGCTTCGCCATCGACCACGCGGGGTGGGGTTGGGGGTTTGTCTCGGTTTCCATCGTGGGCCTGACCGTCGCCGTCGTGGGGGCTGGCGCGATTCGAGTGCGCCGCACTCGTCGCGAACGTCTCGAGCCCTCGGCCGCTCACGGTGGCGCGGCCGCAACCCCGGTCGACGCCACGCCCGCAGACGCGGGTCCGAGGTGACGGGTGATTGCTGCACCTGGTAATCTCACACCTTGACCTATGAGGGCTGTCATTCGTGGCTGGCCTCATGTGCAAGAGAAGCCTTGCTTCCACCCGCGTCGACCGACAAGGTCGCCGGGTTCGGTCTCTCGCTCACCCGGCCACGGCCGGCGGTTGCGGTGTATGCCGTGACGCGAGCGAGGCGCGTGCGCGCTGGGAGTTCACTGCCCGGCATACTCGCTCGTGCTGACCCGCGAAGGCTCCTGGCGCACCATCGGTGGCGAGGGGCCTTCTCTCGTTGTCCGAAAGGTCATCCTCGCCAACGAGAAGGAGCACCACATCAGCGAGCCTCGCATCAACGAGCGCATCCGGGTCCCCGAGGTGCGCCTGGTCGGCCCCAACGGGGAGCAAGTCGGCATTGTGCGTGTCGAAGAGGCACTGCGGTTAGCGGCTGACGCCGATCTCGACCTGGTGGAAGTCGCTCCGATGGAGCGTCCCCCGGTCGCCAAGCTCATGGACTTCGGGAAGTTCAAGTACGAAGCCGCGCTCAAGGCCCGGGAAGCCCGCAAGAACCAGGTCAACACGGTCATCAAGGAGATTAAGCTCCGTCCCAAGATCGACCCGCACGACTACGGCACCAAGAAGGGCCACGTCGAGCGGTTCCTCAAGGCCGGCGACAAGGTCAAGGTGACGATCATGTTCCGCGGCCGCGAGCAGTCGCGTCCGGAGCTGGGTTTCCGGCTCTTGCAGCGGCTCGCCCAGGATGTCGCCGAGCTCGGTTTCGTCGAGTCGGCGCCCAAGCAAGACGGCCGCAACATGGTCATGGTGATCGGTCCGACCAAGAAGAAGGCCGAAGCCAAGGCTGAGGCCCGTCGGGCCCGCGAGACCACGTCGGCGCCGCGTCCGCAGCGTCACGAGGACAGCGACACCCACGCGGGGTTGGCCCAAGAAGCCGGCGTCGCCGAGTCGATGGGCGCTGCGCCGGTCGAGCCGACGGCTCCCGTCGCCGTGGAGCAGACCACCGAGGCACCCGCCGCGCCACCAGCGGTTGCCGCGCCAGCCGCCCCGGCACCGGCAGCCACAACTGCGGCAGCTCCGGCAGCTCCGGCGGCAGCCAAGCCTGCCGCGGCACCCAAACCTGCCGCCGCGCCCCGGCCGACAGCCGCACCGAAGCCCGCTGCAGCTCCCAAGCCTGCAGCGACGCCGAAGCCAGCTGCCGCGCCACGACCTACGGCACGTCCCGCGGCAGCACGTCCCGCCGCACCCAAGCCGCCGACCAGTTCGGCGACGTCTTAAGGCATACCGGCCGAGGCTCACTGCGAGCGTCAGCCAGCATCACGAGTACGACCCCGGCGGCCCATCACCGCTCGGGACCAGCAGCGAAGGAGATCGGCACATCATGCCGAAGAACAAGACCCACAGCGGGGCCAAGAAGCGCTTCCGCGTCACCGGCACGGGCAAGATCATGCGCGAGCAGGCCGGTGGCCGTCACCGTCTCGAGGTGAAGTCGAGCCGTGAGATGCGCTCGATTTCCGGTGACCTTGAGCTTTCCGCCCCCGACACCAAGAAGGTCAAGCGGCTCCTCGGTATCTGACCGAGCCGCTGACGACGAAGGAGAACTCACGTGGCACGCGTGAAGCGGGCAGTTAACGCCCACAAGAAGCGCCGGGTCGTCCTCGAGCGCGCCAGCGGCTACCGCGGGCAGCGTTCGCGGCTCTACCGCAAGGCCAAGGAGCAGGTCGTTCACTCGCTGGGCTATGCCTACCGGGACCGTCGGGCCAAGAAGGGTGACTTCCGTCGCCTCTGGATCCAGCGGATCAACGCGGCTGCTCGCGCCAACGGCATGACCTACAACCGATTCATGCAGGGCCTCAAGGCTGCTGGTGTCGAGGTCGACCGCAAGATCCTCGCTGACCTCGCGGTCAACGACGCGGCCGCCTTCACGGCGCTGGTCGAGCTGGCTCGCGCGTCGGTGCCTGCTGCGGGCGCCGCAGCTGGCGACGCGGCCTGACAGCCAAGCGCACGGCATACCCGCGCATTAACGCACTCGAGCGCCGGGACATGGTCTCGCACCCGCCCTCGCCCGTTCTGGTCAACCCCAGAGCCGAGCGAGTCAAGGCGGTGCGGGCCTTGGCCCGGCGCTCGGTGCGTGAGCGCACTGGACTGTTCCTCGCTGAGGGGCCGCAGTCGGTGCGCGAGGCGGTGCGGTGCCAGCCCGGTTTGGTCCGCGATGTGTATGTCACCGCTGACGGCCAGGCGCGGCACCCCGAGATCGTCGAGACCGCGCGCGCGGCAGGGCTTTTCGTCCACGAGTGCAGCGACGAGGTGCTCGCCGCGATGTGCGACACCGATGCCCCGCAGGGACTACTCGCGGTATGCCGGGTGGTCACCACCTCGCTCGAGGACCTCCTCGCCGAGGCCCCGCGGCTCCTGCTCGTGCTGACCAACGTCCGCGATCCTGGCAACGCCGGCACGGTCTTGCGCGGTGCTGATGCCGCCGGAGCTGATGCGATCATAGTGTCGGACAACTCAGTAGATGTGTTCTCTCCCAAGGTGATTCGCTCCACAGCTGGGTCGGTCTTCCATTTGCCGGTGGTCACCGGCATACCGGTGCCGGAGATCCTCACCGCGCTTGAAGCCACTGGCATCACGACTCTTGCGGCCGATGGTGCGGGGGCGATGCTTGTCGGCGACGCCCCGCTGGCGGGCCCGCATGCGTGGATCATGGGCAATGAGGCCTGGGGGCTGGAGCCTGCGGTCCGGGACGCATGCGACCACGTCGTGCGCTTGCCGATCTATGGCCGAGCCGAATCGCTCAACCTCGCCATGGCCGCCACGCTCTGCCTGTATGAGTCGGCCCGTGTCCAACGGGCGTAACACGCCGTAGCGGCCCTCGGCACAGAAGTAGACTCGGGCGCCGAACCTGTGCGGAGCGTGCTCCGCCTCGCCGCGAGCCGAATGTGGACCCCATGTCTGGACCGAATACGTCGTACGACCCCGTTGCGGTCGCCGCTCTCGAACCCGCCGCACTGGAGGCCGCCGTTGCGGCGGCCCAGGCAGCGTTCGATGGCGCTGGCACCCTCGACGCGCTGAAGGCGGCCCGGCTCGCGCATCTCGACAAGGGCGCGGTTGCGCTCGCGCGCCGCGAGATCGGCGCGTTGCCGCCGACGGCGAAGGCGGAGGCCGGCAAGCGAGTCGGGGACGCTATGGCTGCCGTGCGGACGGCATACGAGGCCCGTGAAACCGCCCTCCAAGCCGAGGCTGCCGAGCGGATCCTCGTCCAAGAACGGGTCGACGTCACCATGCCGGTCGCGCGGCGCGCGGTCGGCGCTCGGCACCCGCTTGAGCTCACCCAAGAACGGCTCATGGACATCTTTGTCGGGCAGGGCTGGGAGGTCGCCGAGGGGCCTGAAGTCGAATCGGAGTGGATGAACTTCGACGCGCTCAACCTCGGCAAAGACCACCCGGCCCGCCAGATGCAGGACACCTTCTTTGTCGACCCGCCCGATGGCGGCTTGGTGCTGCGGACACAGACGTCGCCGATCCAGATCCGCACCATGCTCACCCGCACGCCACCGATCTATGTCGTCGCTCCGGGCAAGGTGTTCCGCACCGACGATCTCGACGCAACGCATACCCCGGTGTTCCACCAGATTGAGTTGCTTGCCGTCGACAAGGGCCTCACGATGGCCCACCTGCGCGGGTCCATCGACCACTTCGTGCGGGCGATGTTTGGTGACGTGCGCACCCGGGTCCGGGCGTCGTACTTCCCGTTCACCGAGCCGTCCATGGAGACCGACTTCGAGTGCTTCGTGTGCCTTGGCGGCGACCCGCTCGTGCGGTCGGACTGCCGCACCTGCGGAGGCTCGGGGTGGATTGAGCTCGGTGGCTCAGGCATGGTCAACCGCAAGGTCCTGACGGCCTGCGGGATCGACCCCGATGTCTACACCGGGTTTGCCTTCGGCTTCGGCATCGAGCGCGCGCTGCAACTGCGCAACGGTGTCAGCGACATGCGCGACATCGTCGAAGGTGACGTCCGGTTCTCGGCTCAATTTGGAATGGCGGTCTGACATGTTGGTCCCCCTCTCCTGGCTGGGCGAACTCGTCGACCTGGCTCCCGGCACGCGCGGCGTCGATGTCGCGGCGTCCTTTGTCTCGGTCGGCCTCGAAGAAGAAGAGCTCCACGGCGCCGACATCACTGGTCCGCTCGTCATCGGTCGCGTCCTCACCATCGAGGAGGCGGTGCAGAAGAACGGCAAGACCATCCGCTATTGCACGGTCGATGTCGGCGACCATGGGCAGCGAGTGACTGACGGCATACCCCAGGAAATCGTTTGTGGCGCAACGAACTTCGAGGTCGGCGACCTCGTCGTCGTGGTGCTGCCCGGGGCGACACTCCCGGGAGGCTTCCAGATCGCGGCTCGCAAGACCTATGGCCGGGTGTCCAACGGCATGATCTGCGCCGAAGACGAACTCGGCATTGGCGAGGACCACTCCGGGATCATCGTCCTTGAGCGCTACCTCGGCCCGGAGCGCGCGGCCCAGCTGAACCCAGGCGATGACGCGATCGCCGTGCTCGGCCTCGGCGAAGAAGTCGTCGAGATCAATGTCACCCCAGACCGCGGTTACTGCTTCTCCATGCGCGGGCTCGCGCGCGAATACTGGCACTCCCAAGGCAGCCCCGAGGGCGGCTACCGCGACCCGGCCCGCGTCGGGGAGGTGCCCCGCGACTCCACCGAGGGGTATGCCGTCCACCTGGTGGACTCGGCGCCGATCGACGGCGTCCAGGGCTGCGATCGCTATGTCGCCCGGATCGTGCGTGGGGTTGACCCGACGGCATCGTCGCCGGAGTGGATGAAGACACGGCTGACCCAGATGGGGATGCGCCCAATCTCGCTTGCCGTCGACATCACCAACTACGTCATGCTCGCTGTTGGGCAGCCGCTGCACGCCTTCGATCTCGACACGCTGTCGGGGGCGATCGGCGTCCGTCGCGCCCGCGAGGGGGAGACCCTCACCACGCTTGACGGGGTCACGCGGCAGTTGAGCGTTGAGGATCTGCTCATCACCGATGGCGGGCAAAAGCCCCTCGCGATCGCTGGCGTCATGGGCGGCGCCGACAGTGAGGTCACCGACACGACAACCAACATCCTGATTGAGGCTGCCCACTTCGACCCGATCACGATCGCTCGGTCGTCGCGTCGTCACCGGCTTGTGACGGAGGCGTCCAAGCGGTTCGAGCGTGGGGTGGACCCTCGGGTGGCGGCGGCAGCTGCGCAACTCGCGGTGGACCTCCTCGTGGAGCACGGCGGCGGCACCGCTGACGACGCCGCCACAGACGTCGACGTGACTCGGCCGCGGACGGCATACGAGCTCGATCCGATGCTCCCGGCGCGTCTTGTCGGGGTCGACTATTCCCGCGAGCGCGTCATCGAGATCTTGCGTCACTTGGGTTGCGAGGTCGTCGATGCGGGCGGCGAGACGATCACCGTCACGCCTCCGTCCTGGCGCCCGGACCTGGTCGACGGACCCGACTACGCCGAGGAGGTTGCGCGGGTCGACGGCTATGAGCGGATTCCCTCTGTCCTGCCAACCCCCACAGCGGGGCGCGGTCTCACCCACAGCCAACAGGTGCGTCGCCTCGTCGCATCAGCCCTGGTGGGGCGCGGCGCGACGGAGGTCCTGACCTATCCCTTCGTGTCGGCCACCTTCGCCGACACTCTCGGGATGGCGCCCGACGACGTCCGGCGACACGCGGTCCGGCTCGCCAACCCGCTTTCCGACGAGGCCCCGCTCATGCGGACCTCAGTCCTCGACACCCTCGTCGACGCGTTGCGCCGCAACGTCTCTCGCGGTCAACGCGACCTGGTTCTCTTTGAGGTCGGCTCGGTGACCCGCCCAGAGCCGGGGTCGTCGCACACGGCACCCGTGCCTGGCACCGAGACTCGGCCGGCGCCCGAGGTCATTGCCGCGATCGATGCCGCGGTCCCCGCACAGCCCCGTCATCTCGCGGTCGCGCTGTGCGGCGAGATCGAGCGGTCAGGGTGGTGGGGCAAGGGGCGCGCGGCCGAATGGTCCGACGCAATCGAACTCGTCCTCGTCGTTGCAGCGTCCGTGTCGGTGCCCGTGAGCACCGAGGCGGCAGAGCTCGCTCCCTGGCACCCCGGCCGCTGCGCGCGACTCACCCTCCCCGACGGCGCCACCCTCGGGTATGCCGGTGAGCTGCACCCCGCGGTCTGCGCCCGCCTCGGCTTGCCAGCCCGCACGTGTGCGGCCGAAATCGACCTCGACGCGCTGACCGCTGCCTGCGCTGAGCCGGTCAAACAGGCCGACTACTCCACGCGGCCGGTCGCGCTGACCGATGTTGCGCTCACGGTCGACGAAGCCGTCACTGCAGGCGAGCTTGAGGCTGTTTTGCGCTCTGCCGCCGGCCAACACCTGGAGTCGCTCGCCCTCTTTGACGTCTATCGCGGCGACCAAGTCGCCGATGGGCAGAAGTCCCTCGCGTTCCGACTGGCTTTCCGCGCGCCCGACCGGACGCTCACGACCGACGAGGTGAGTCGCTATCGCGATGCGGCGGTGGCTGCCGCGGCAACGGCATACGGGGCGGTCCAACGCTGACACCCGACCCGAGCGCCAGTCCTTCGGCTGCTGTGCCTCCCGCGCGCGTCGGGCAGAGCAGCCGAGGTCGGCACGCCATGGCGCCTGCCTGGGTGATCCTCGGGACCGGAGTGGCGCTGGCGCTGCACGTCGGCAAACTGCCCCCTGCCGTGCCCACACTCACAAGCGAATGGGGCATCACGCTCGTCCAGGCCGGGTTCCTCCTCTCTCTGGTGCAGTTCGCCGGGATGATCCTCGGTCTCGCCATCGGCGTGAGCGCCGACGGGATCGGGCTGCGACGCTCGATGCTGACCGGGTTGACCGTCCTCACCGCCGCGTCGATCGCTGGGGGGTTCGCGACGAGCTACCCGGTCCTGCTCGTCCTGCGCGCGCTGGAAGGCCTCGGTCTCCTCATGGCGGCGGTCCCCGCGCCGGGATTGCTGCGACGGGTGGTGACCGGGCAGCAGATCACCAAAGTGCTGGGAGTGTGGGGTGCCTACATCCCCTTCGGCACCGGTATGGCCTTCCTCATCGGCCCATGGGTGATCAGCCACGGCTCGTGGTCGCTGTGGTGGTGGGTGCTGGCTGGTGCGACGGCGCTCGCGCTGGCGGCGGTGGCCGTCGTCGTCCCACCCGATCCGATCCGCGCGGAGGGAACGACGCGCGCGGCCGGCACGCGTGATCGCATTCGCCGCACGCTCGGAGCGTCGGGTCCATGGACGGCCGCGCTCGCGTTCGGGGTGTATGCCGCGCAGTGGATGGCTGTCATCGGCTTCCTCCCGAGCCTGTATGCCGCGGCCGGCTGGACTGGGTCGGTCGGCGCGATCCTCACCAGCGTCGTCCCGTGGGTCAACGTCATCGGCAATGTCGTGGCCGGAGTGTTCTTGCATCGCGGCTGGCGGGTGCGCACCGTCCTCGGGCTGGGGTTCGCCGGTCAGGCGGTGGGCACGCTGCTGGCTTTTGCCACCGTGACTGACGGTGCGCCGGTCGTGCGGTTTGTGGGCGCGCTGATCTTCTCGATGGTCGGGGGACTGGTGCCTGGCGCGCTGTTCGCGGTGGCACCGCGGGTGGCTCCGGACGAGGGCACGATCTCGACCACGATCGGACTGATCCAACAGCTGTCCTCCGCTGGCCAGGTACTCGGCCCACCGGCCGTGGCGCTGCTCGCCAGTCGTGTGGGCGGCTTCCAGTGGACGTGGGCGGCGTGCCTGGTGTGTTGCGTGGCCGGCGGGCTGCTCGCGGTGACTCTCGACCGACGGGCGCGTGCGCATACATAATCTCTTGCCTGTATAGTCATGCATCGTGATCACCGCTGCCGTTGTCGGCGCAAGCGGGTATGCCGGAGGCGAAATCCTCCGTCTCCTGCTCGCCCATCCTGATCTCTCGATTGGTGCTGTCGTCGCGGATTCCTCCGCAGGCAAGCGACTCGGTGAGGTGCACTCGCACCTCACCCCGCTGGCCGACCGAGTCCTCGCCCCGACGACCACAGAGTCGATCGCGGGCCACGATGTCGTCTTCCTCGCGCTCCCGCACGGTGCGTCAGCGGCGTTCCTGCCGCAGATCCCCGAGGGCACCATCGTCATCGACTGCGGAGCGGACTACCGACTCGCGGACGAGGGTGCGTGGACCGAGTTCTACGACACGCCGTATGCCGGCCAGTGGCCGTACGGACTGCCTGAACTTCTCGGCTCTGGCGGGGTCAAAGGCCGCGAGCACTTGAGTGGGGCCACCCGCATTGCTGTCCCCGGGTGTTATCCGACGGCGATCTCGTTGGCCTTGGCTCCCGGCTTCGCCGCGGGCCTGCTCCAGCACGAAGACGTCGTCATCGTCGCCGCGAGTGGCACGTCCGGTGCCGGCAAATCCCTTAAGCCGCACTTGCTTGGTGCTGAGGTGATGGGCTCGATGTCGCCTTACGGAGTTGGGGGAGTGCACCGGCATACCCCTGAGGTTGAACAAAACCTCTCTGCCGCAGCGGGATCACCCGTCTCGGTGTCGTTCACGCCGACGCTGGCTCCGATGTCTCGGGGCATCCTCGCCACGTGCACCGCGAAGCTGGCCCCCGGTGCCACCCCAGTTGGGGTCCGCGCAGCGTGGGAGGGCGCCTACGCCGACGAGCCATTCGTCCACCTGCTGCCCCCGGGCTCCTGGCCGCGCACTGCCGACGTCGTCGGCTCCAACAGCGTCCACATCCAAGTCACCGTCGATGAGCGGGCGGGGCGCGTCATCGCAGTCGCCGCGATCGACAACCTCACCAAGGGCACCGCGGGCGGGGCAATCCAATGCGCCAACCTCGCCCTCGGCCTCGCCGAAACCACCGGTCTGCCTGTCGTCGGAGTCGCCCCATGACCGCATCCGCTGTTGTCCTCCCACGTGGCTTCCGGGCCGCTGGCGTCACCGCTGGGCTCAAGGCCAGCGGTCGACCCGACCTGGCCCTCATCGCTAACGACGGGCCCGACCATCACGCGGCCGCCGTCTTCACGAGCAACCGCGTCGAAGCCGCCCCGGTGACCTGGTCGCGCCAGGTGGTCAGCGACGGGCGCGTCGATGCGGTCGTGCTCAACTCCGGGGGTGCCAACGCGTGCACGGGCTCACCCGGTTTCCTCGACACCCATCGCACGGCCGAGCACGTCGCCGAAGTCTTGGGCATCTCCGCTGGTGACGTCGCAGTCTGCTCCACTGGGTTGATCGGCGAACGACTCCCCATGGGCGTCCTCCTGCCGGGCGTTGACGCCGCTGCCGCCGCGCTGAGCGCAGACGGCCACAACGACGCAGCGGTCGCGATCATGACCACCGACTCGGTGAGCAAGCAGGCCACAGCAGTCCGTGACGGTTGGGCGGTCTCGGGCATGGCCAAGGGCGCGGGGATGCTCGCGCCGGCGCTGGCCACGATGCTCGTCGTCGTCACCACCGATGCGGCGGCCGCACCCGAGGCACTCGACGCTGCCCTCCGGCACGCGAGCGCCCTCACCTTCGACCGCATCGACTCCGACGGCTGCATGTCGACCAATGACACCGTTCTCCTGCTGGCATCAGGGGCATCGGGCGTCATCCCGAGCCAAGCCGAACTCACGGAGGCCGTCACAGCTGTCTGCGCCGACCTCGCTCGCCAGCTCATCGCTGACGCCGAGGGCGCCGCCCACGACATCGAGATCGAGGTCCGCTCGGCAGCGACAGAGGCAGATGCCCTCGAGGTCGCCCGGTCGATTGCCCGCAACAACCTCTTCAAATGCGCCGTCTTCGGTAATGACCCCAACTGGGGGCGCGTGCTCGCCGCGGTGGGCACGACCCGCGCCGCCTTCGACCCGGCGCAGCTTGCGGTGACGATGAACGGCATTCAGGTATGCCGTGACGGCGGCGTCGGTGACGACCGGTCCCTCGTCGACCTGAGCGGGCGGCAGGTCCACCTCATCGTCGACCTCAACGCCGGGGATGCGACCGCCACCGTCTGGACAAACGACCTCACCCACGACTACGTCCACGAGAACTCCGCTTACAGCACCTAAGCCCACCCCAGCGACACGCGACTGGCACGGCATACCAACGCAGGTCACACCACCCGAAGGACAGGACGCGTCATGAGATCACTGCGTGGCGACCGGGGCATCTCCCTTGAGGCCGCGGCCGCAAAGGCGGGCACGCTTGTCGAGGCGCTGCCCTGGCTGGAACGCTTCCGCGGCGCGCTCATCGTCGTCAAGTACGGCGGCAACGCGATGATCGACGACGACCTCAAACGCGCCTTCGCGCAGGACATCGCCTTCCTCCGGTATGCCGGGCTGCGGCCCGTGGTCGTCCACGGCGGTGGTCCCCAGATCGGCGCGATGCTCAAGCGCTTGGGACTCACGAGTGAGTTCAAGGGTGGGCTGCGCGTGACCACGCCCGAGGTCATGGATGTCGTGCGGATGGTCCTGACCGGCCAGGTCGGACGCGAGCTGGTCGGGCTGCTCAACGGCCACGGGCCCCTCGCCGTGGGCCTGTCCGGCGAGGATGGTGGCCTGTTCGAGGCCCGTCGCCGGGGCACCGTCATTGACGGTGAAGACGTCGATCTCGGCCTCGTTGGTGATGTCGTGGGAGTCAATCCCGCTGCGGTGCAAGACATTCTCGCCGCAGGTCGGATCCCCGTCGTATCGACGGTGGCGCCGGATCTCGACGTGCCGGGGCAGGTCCTCAACGTCAACGCCGACACGGCTGCCTCGGCGTTGGCGGTCGCGCTGGGTGCCCGCAAACTCGTCGTGCTCACCGATGTCGAGGGTGTGTATGCCGACTGGCCCGACAAGGCGTCGCTGCTGTCGCAGCTGAGCGCGAGCGAGGCCCGATCCCTCCTCGCGACCGTCGACAGCGGCATGGTGCCCAAACTCGAAGCCTGCGTTCGAGCAGTCGATGGCGGGGTCCCGCAGGCCCACGTTGTCGACGGGCGGACGCCGCACTCGATCCTGCTCGAGGTCTTCACCGACGCCGGTATCGGCACGATGGTGCTCCCGGACCCGATCCACCCAACCGACCCCGCCCCCGACACGACACCGGAGGTGTGACGTGACGCCCGAATCCAGCCCTGTCACGAGCACAGGCGATTGGCTCGACCGGTATGCCGGGTCTCTCCTCGGTGTCTTCGGCCGCCCGCAAACCGTGCTGACGCGGGGTGAGGGCTGTTATGTCGAGGACGCCGACGGCAAGCGTTACCTCGATCTGCTCGCGGGTATTGCGGTCAACACGCTCGGTCACGGTCACCCGGCGCTGGTCGAGGCCATCAGCGCCCAAGCTGCCCGGCTCATGCACGTGTCCAACTTCTTCACGAGTCCACCGCAGGTCGAGCTGGCCGAGTTACTCCTTGAACTCGCCGAGGCTCCCAGCGGGTCAGCGGTGTTTTTCGCCAACTCGGGCACCGAGGCGATCGAGGGCGCGATCAAACTCACTCGACGCACCGGCCGGTCACAGATCATTGCCGCGGAGAACGCGTTCCACGGCCGCTCGACCGGTGCCTTAGCGCTCACCTGGAAGCCCGCCTACCGCGAGCCGTTCGCACCACTCATCCCAGACATCGTCCACGTCCCTTACAACGACGAGGACGCGCTCCGGCGCGCAGTGCAGGAGGCTGGCACCAACCTGGCCGCAGTCATCCTGGAACCGATCCAAGGCGAGGCTGGCATCATCCCGGGGGAGACGGCATACCTCGCTCTGGCTCGCGAACTCACTTCAGCGGCAGGAGCGTTGCTCGTCTTTGACGAGATCCAAACCGGAGTCGGCCGCACGGGCGCGTGGTTTGCCTTCCAGCACCACGGAGTCGTGCCGGATGCGATGACCCTCGCCAAGGGCCTGGCGGGTGGCGTGCCGATCGGTGCGCTGGTGACGTTCGGCGCCGAGGTCACCGCGCTGCTCACTCACGGGCAACACGGGAGCACTTTTGGCGGCAACCCGCTGGCGTGTGCGGCCGGCCTCGCGACTCTGCGGACCGTGCAGGCGCAGGGTCTGGTCGAGCACGCCCTCGCCATGGGGGAGCACCTCGCCAGTGCGGTCGACGGGCTGGCGCACCCACTCATCGCCGGGGTGCGGGGGCGCGGACTCCTGCGCGCGATCGTCCTGACCCAGCCAGTGGCCGCGACAGTCGCGGCACGGGCACTCGCCGCTGGATTCATTGTTAATCCCGTTGCGCCCGAAGCGATTCGGCTCGCCCCACCGCTCATCATCACCCGGGCAGAACTCGACAGCTTCGTCGCTGCGCTCCCGTCGCTGCTCGCCGGCTTAGCCCCTGATCCGGGAGGTGGCGCGTGATCCCCACCACACCGACCGCGCGGCGCGCACGAGTGGCCGCACTCATTGGCTCGCAAGAGGTCCGCTCGCAAGGGGAGTTGCTCGCGCTCCTGCACGACGAAGGGATCGAGGTCACCCAAGCGACCCTCTCGCGTGACCTCGTCGAGCTCGGCGCCACCAAGGTGCGCCGCGGTCGGGCCCTCGTGTATGCCGTCCCCGGCACCCCGGCCCCGCGCTCAGGCGACGACGTCCCTGGACGAGTGCGGCGCGCCCTCGAGGAACTCCTCGTCACCGCCGACGCCTCAGCCAATCTCGCCGTCCTGCGTACCCCACCAGGTGCCGCCAACTACCTCGCCTCGATGCTCGACCAGAGCCACGTCGACGGCGTGATCGGCACCATCGCCGGAGATGACACGATTCTCGTCGTGACGAGCACTCCCGACGGCGGCGCCGAGGTCGCCCGCCGCCTGCTCGACCTCGCCGGCAACGGCGACTAGCTCACCTCGCGCTGTCCAAGGAGATCTTTCGGTATGCCGCACCACCAGTCACCTGATCGCGTCAGCCTGTGGGGCGGCCGGTTTGCCGGTGGCCCCGCCGACGCGTTGGCCGAGCTCTCGCGCAGCACCCACTTCGACTGGCGGCTCGCGCCCTACGACATCGCCGGCTCGATTGCCCACGCGCACGTCTTGCACGGCGCTGGCCTGCTCGACGATGCGTCGCTGGCCACCATGGAACAAGCGCTGCGATCGCTGCTCGCGGATGTCCGGTCGGGGGCCTTCCTCCCGGCGCCGGATGACGAAGATGTGCACACCGCTCTGGAGCGCGGGCTGATGGACCGCGCCGGCGCAGACGTCGGGGGACGTTTGCGGGCCGGTCGCAGCCGCAACGACCAGATCGCCACGCTCTTGCGGATGTACCTCCGGGACGCCGCCCGTGACGTCAGTGGCCTCGTTCTCGATGTCGTCGACGCGCTCCTTGTGCAGGCCCAGCAGCACCTCGGAGTCGCGATGCCGGGTCGCACCCACCTGCAGCACGCCCAGCCCATCCTGCTCTCCCACCACCTGCTGGCCCACGTGTGGGCGCTTCTGCGCGATGTCGATCGGCTACGCGACTGGGACCGCCGAGCCGACAGTTCGCCCTATGGCTCGGGCGCTCTCGCGGGCAGTTCGCTCGGGCTCGACCCGCGGGCCGTGGCCGCCGAGCTCGGCTTCAGCGACTCGGTCGAGAACTCGATCGACGGCACCGCCAGCCGTGACCTGGCCGCGGAGTTCGCCTTCGTGCTCGCGATGATCTCGGTCGACCTGTCGCGGATCGCCGAAGAGGTCATCCTCTGGGCGACCAAAGAGTTCTCCTACATCACCCTCGACGATGCCTACTCGACCGGGTCGAGCATCATGCCCCAGAAGAAGAACCCCGACATCGCCGAGCTTGCACGCGGCAAGTCGGGGCGGGTCATCGGGGATCTCGCGGGTCTCCTCACGACCCTCAAGGCGCTGCCGCTCGCGTACAACAGAGATCTCCAGGAAGACAAGGAACCCGTCTTCGACGCCGTCGACACGCTGACCGTCCTGCTGCCTGCCTTTGCGGGCATGATGGCGACCCTCCAGTTCCAAACCGAGCGCCTTGAAAGCCTTGCGCCGCAAGGATTTGCGCTCGCGACAGATATCGCCGAATGGCTGGTCCGTGAGGGAGTCGCGTTCCGGATCGCTCATGAAGTCGCCGGTGAGTGCGTCCGCGTGTGCGAGTCCCGCGGCATCGAGTTGTGGGACCTCAGCGACGCCGATCTCGCGGCGATCAACCCCGCGCTCACCCCCGGCGTCCGTGAGGTGCTCTCGGTCGCTGGCTCGCTTGCCTCCCGCAACGGCCGGGGGGGCACAGCACCCGTGCGGGTCGCTGAGCAACTCACCTCGGCCCAGGCTGCAGTAACGACGGCTCGCGAGTTCGCTGCGTCGCGAGTGCGGTCAGCGGTCGCCGAGTGATCCCGCTGGGGGAGCCGGTCACCGAGGCATTCCTTGCCCGCCCTGTCCTCGACGTTGCGAGGGATCTGCTCGACTGCACGATCACCCATGCGGGCGTCACGGTGCGCATCACCGAAACCGAGGCGTATGCCGGCCTAGGAGATCCGGGGTCACACGGCTTCCGCGGGCCCACGCCACGCACTCAGGTCCTCTTCGGGCCCGCTGGGGCGCTCTACGTCTACTTCACCTACGGCATGCACTGGTGCGCCAACCTGGTGACCGGTCTTGATGGCGTGGGGTCAGCGGTCTTGCTCCGGGCAGGTGAGGTCGTGGACGGTACCGAGGTTGCCCGGGAGCGCCGGGGAGGGGGACAGCGGTCGATCCCGGAGCGGGATCTCGCGCGTGGACCTGCCCGGCTCGCCGTGGCCTTGGGACTCACCGGGGCGCAGAACGGCATCCAGACGCTTGAGCCCGGAAGCCCCGTGATGGTCCGGCACCCCCAGAGCGCACGACAGTCGTCAGCGAGCGTCGCCGCGGCTCCCGACGTGTTGACCGGGCCGAGGGTGGGCGTGAGCGGGCCGGGAGGTGACGGCACGGCATACCCCTGGCGGTTCTGGCTGGCCGGCGACCCGACTGTCAGTCCCTATCGCGCTGCGGTCCCGCGGCGGCGAAAGCCTTTGTGCGAGGTCGCGGACGTGACACGGAAGGCCGGGTCGGCGCGCAGCGCCATGAACTCCAACGCGCCCTCCTGCGAGGCGATATCGATGGGGGTGGTCGGTGTCCACGTGGGCACGGCGTGCGGGTGACCGGCGTCGTCGAGCGCGACATAGACACTCGTGCATTGGGTCGCGAGCTGGAGTTCGCCCGTACGCGGGCTGCCCGAGAGCACCCGCAGGGCAACGTGCATGGACGTGCGGCCGGTGTGGACGATGCGCGACTGGATCTCGATGACATCGCCGATCCGGATCGGTCGGATAAACGAGACCCCACCAGAGAACCGTGAGACGACGTGCTGTCCACTCCACCCGGACGCACAGACATAGCCGGTCTCGTCAATCCAGCGCATGAGGATCCCGCCGTGGACCTTGCCGCCCCAGTTGACGTCAGTCGGCGCCGCGAGGAACCGCAAGGTCGCCGCGTGCGCCTCCGACTGTCCCTCCCAGTCCTGTGCTGCCACAAGCGCTTTGACCCGCGCGCGCAGCTCCACCCGGCGCTCGGCCTCGGCCTTAGCGGCCCGCAAGATCGAGCCCTGAGGTTCCCATTGGGGCACCTCGACGGTGCGCCCGTCGTCGCCGACCGCGACAAACACCATGCGGCATTCGAACGCGTGCTGGACGCGGCCGCCACGCGGGTTGCCGGAGGCGACATCGACGACGATCGTCATGCTCGTGCGGCCCGTGAGCACAACTTGGGCCGAGACCTCGACCAGGTCGCCCACAGCGATCGGCCGGTGGAAGTCGATATTGCCGACGTATGCCGTGACGCAGTACCGGCCCGACCAGCCCGCCGCGCAGGCAAACCCGGCCTTGTCGATCCACTCGAGGATCCGGCCGCCACTCACTGAGCCCCCTTGTCCGGCGTCTGTGGGCGCGGCGAGGAAGCGGAGGGTGACTTGGCCGGTGATGGCGGTGGACGGCATACCCCCAGCGTAGGAGGGACCGACAGACGGAACTCGGTCGCCCTCCCTGCTCGGAGTACGGCACCCTTGTCCCTGGCCCCGTGACGCGGCGGCCGAGCACACCCCGAAAGGACCGCACCACCGTGAGCCAGACCACCCACATCCTCGACGAGCTGCAGTGGCGCGGATCCGTAGCCCAAACCACGGACGAGGCGGCTCTCCGCGAAGCCTTGGCGGCCGGTCCGATGACGGCGTACTGCGGGTTCGATCCGTCGGCGCCCTCGCTGCACTTCGGCAACTTCGTGCAGTTGGTGGTGTTGCGACGCCTGCAACGGGCTGGCCACCGCGTCATCTGTCTCGTCGGGGGTTCAACCGGCCTGATCGGCGACCCGCGCCCCACCAGCGAGCGAGTCCTCAAGACCAAAGAAGAAGCCGCCGCCAACGTCGCCCGGATTAAGGAACTCGTGCGGCCCTTCCTTGACTTCGATGGCACTGACCCCGCCTGCGAGCACCCGGCGATCCTCGTCGACAACCTCGACTGGACCGCTCCCATGTCGGCGCTGGACTTCTTGCGCGACATCGGCAAGCACTTCCGGGTCAACCAGATGATCCGCAAGGAGGCGGTGTCGGCGCGGCTCGAGAGCCAGGAGGGGATCTCCTACACCGAGTTCAGCTACCAGCTGCTGCAGGCGTTGGACTACCTACACCTCTACCGCGAACACGGATGCACCCTGCAGACCGGCGGCTCGGACCAGTGGGGCAACCTCACGGCCGGCGTCGACCTGATCCACAAGGCTGAAGGTGCCTCCGTGCATGCACTGACGACGCCGCTGCTCACGGATGCCTCGGGGCAGAAATTCGGGAAGTCCGAGGGCAACGCGATCTGGCTGTCGGCAGACATGACCAGCCCCTATGCCTTCTACCAGTACTTCCTCAACGTCGAGGACGCGTCGGTGATCTCGCTCCTCAAGGTCTTCACCGACCTAGGTGAGGACGAGATCGCACAGCTGGAGCGCCAGGTGGCTGAGGAACCCTTCCGGCGGGCTGCCCAACGGGAGCTGGCGGCCGCGGTGACGACGCTGGTGCATGGTGCGGAGGCGACCGCAGCGGTGCAGGCTGCCTCTGAAGCGATCTTCGGTAAGGGCGATGTGCGCGGTCTGGACTTGCCGACGCTGCGGGATGCCTTCGCGGAGTTGCCGTCGGGTGACGTGGCTTTGGGGGCATCTGTGGTCGACGCGCTCGTGGCGACGGGGCTGGTGGACTCGCGGAATGCGGCGCGGCGCGTGTTGGGTGAGGGCGGGGTCTCCGTGAACAACGCCAAGGTGAGTGACCCCGACGCGGTTCTGGGGGAGAGCGATTTCCTCCACGGGTATGCCGTCCTCTTGCGTCGCGGACGGAAGGCCCAGGCAGCTGCCCGGCTGAGTCCGTCCACGGCGTGACTGATCGGTCGTGTTGAGGTGGATGGTGACCGACTGGTGACGCCCGTTGACGCCCGCCGAGGCCATAGCTGAGCGTCTGTTGAGCACGATTTCCCGCTGACGAAGCGTCGATTTGGTGTTCTCGAAACCCTCGGGCTATGGTTCTCATCCGTCAGCCCGAGAGGGAGGAACGGACACCCGCCAACGGCGGGATGGCCGGTCCCGCGAGCTGACTCCCTCGCTCGACACCAACCTGGTTGGTGGCTTGCGCAGCCCCTGACGGGGGTGACTCGGTCGGCCAGAAGCCTGCTAGAGTGGGGACTCCCGCAGAGAGCCAAGCGCGCTCGATCCGCGATCAGGCAGCCGCCACGTGCAGCCGCCGCCGGATTTGACGCCCAAGATGGACGCGGGTAAGATTGAAGGGTTGCCCCAAAACCGAGCCCATTGGGTCAGGTTGCGGTGCGCGTCCGAACCTTGAGAACTCAACAGCGTGCCAAAAATCGATGCCAATAACCTCGTCTCGAGGGGCATACGAGCTCACCAACGGTGAGTGACGATGACCTTCGAACGAAAATCCTTTGGTTGACAATGAATAACACGAGTGACCTTGTGTCGCTCGGCTAGTTGTTCTTGCTCAGTCAGTGAAATGACCCTTCGTGGGTAGCAGTTTCCAGCGCGCAAGCGTATGGAGCAATACATCAACGGAGAGTTTGATCCTGGCTCAGGACGAACGCTGGCGGCGTGCTTAACACATGCAAGTCGAACGGTGACGAGGAGCTTGCTCCTCTGATCAGTGGCGAACGGGTGAGTAACACGTGAGTAACCTGCCCCAGACTCTGGGATAACAGTTGGAAACAGCTGCTAATACCGGATACGAGACGGAGAGGCATCTCTACCGTCTGGAAAGTTTTTCGGTCTGGGATGGACTCGCGGCCTATCAGCTTGTTGGTGAGGTAATGGCTCACCAAGGCGACGACGGGTAGCCGGCCTGAGAGGGCGACCGGCCACACTGGGACTGAGACACGGCCCAGACTCCTACGGGAGGCAGCAGTGGGGAATATTGCACAATGGGCGCAAGCCTGATGCAGCGACGCCGCGTGAGGGATGACGGCCTTCGGGTTGTAAACCTCTTTCAGCAGGGAAGAAGCGAAAGTGACGGTACCTGCAGAAGAAGCACCGGCTAACTACGTGCCAGCAGCCGCGGTAATACGTAGGGTGCGAGCGTTGTCCGGAATTATTGGGCGTAAAGAGCTTGTAGGCGGTTTGTCGCGTCTGCAGTGAAAATCCGGGGCTCAACCCCGGACTTGCTGTGGGTACGGGCAGACTAGAGTGTGGTAGGGGAGACCGGAATTCCTGGTGTAGCGGTGGAATGCGCAGATATCAGGAGGAACACCGATGGCGAAGGCAGGTCTCTGGGCCACAACTGACGCTGAGAAGCGAAAGCATGGGGAGCGAACAGGATTAGATACCCTGGTAGTCCATGCCGTAAACGTTGGGCGCTAGGTGTGGGGCTCATTCCACGAGCTCCGTGCCGCAGCTAACGCATTAAGCGCCCCGCCTGGGGAGTACGGCCGCAAGGCTAAAACTCAAAGGAATTGACGGGGGCCCGCACAAGCGGCGGAGCATGCGGATTAATTCGATGCAACGCGAAGAACCTTACCAAGGCTTGACATATACCGGAAACATCTAGAGATAGGTGCCCCGCAAGGTCGGTATACAGGTGGTGCATGGTTGTCGTCAGCTCGTGTCGTGAGATGTTGGGTTAAGTCCCGCAACGAGCGCAACCCTCGTTCTATGTTGCCAGCGCGTAATGGCGGGGACTCATAGGAGACTGCCGGGGTCAACTCGGAGGAAGGTGGGGATGACGTCAAATCATCATGCCCCTTATGTCTTGGGCTTCACGCATGCTACAATGGCCGGTACAAAGGGCTGCGATACCGCGAGGTGGAGCGAATCCCAAAAAACCGGTCTCAGTTCGGATTGGGGTCTGCAACTCGACCCCATGAAGTCGGAGTCGCTAGTAATCGCAGATCAGCAACGCTGCGGTGAATACGTTCCCGGGCCTTGTACACACCGCCCGTCAAGTCACGAAAGTCGGTAACACCCGAAGCCGGTGGCCCAACCCTTGTGGAGGGAGCCGTCGAAGGTGGGACTGGCGATTGGGACTAAGTCGTAACAAGGTAGCCGTACCGGAAGGTGCGGCTGGATCACCTCCTTTCTAAGGAGCACTGGTCGCGCAAGCGATCCAGAGCCTGGTCTGTCAGCGAACGTCTGACAGCAGGTGCTCAAGGGTGGAACATCGATTATTTGGCGCCGACGCGATGCGCGTCTCCCCAGTACAAGCCTTCGGGCAGTGGAAAAGGATCATGCATCGGCCGGCGCCTGGCACGTTGTTGGGTCCTGAAGGCTCGGGCTTTAGCCAGACCTTCGGATCGGGAAACCGATCGGACCTCCGTCACCGACGTACCACTGCCTCGTGGCAGCTGGCGTCGATGCCGATGGAGGTACCGCCCGTACGTTGAGAACTACACAGTGGACGCGAGCATCTTTGTGGCCAAGTTTTTAAGGGCACACGGTGGATGCCTTGGCACCAGGAACCGAAGAAGGACGTAGGAATCTGCGATAAGCCTCGGGGAGTCGATAACCAGACTGTGATCCGAGGATTTCCGAATGGGGAAACCCGGCTGGAGGCAAGTCCAGTCACCCCTGTCTGAACACATAGGGCAGGTGGAGGGAACGTGGGGAAGTGAAACATCTCAGTACCCACAGGAAGAGAAAGCAACCGCGATTCCGTGAGTAGTGGCGAGCGAAAGCGGATCAGGCTAAACCGATCATGTGTGATAGCTGTCAGGCGTTGCATGGTCGGGGTCGTGGGACCTCTTGGTTGGCTCTGACAGGCCAACATGGAGTCAAAAACGCGCGTTATAGTCGAAGGGCATTGAAAGGCCCGGCACAGAGGGTGCTACCCCCGTAGACGAAATAGCGCGCACTCCAGAGAGTCATCCCAAGTAGCACGGGGCCCGAGAAATCCCGTGTGAATCTGGCGGGACCACCCGCTAAGCCTAAATATTCCCTGGTGACCGATAGCGGACAAGTACCGTGAGGGAAAGGTGAAAAGTACCCCGGGAGGGGAGTGAAATAGATCCTGAAACCGTGTGCCTACAATCCGTCGGAGCCTCCTTGTGGGGTGACGGCGTGCCTTTGAAGAATGAGCCTGCGAGTTAGTGCTCGGTGGCGAGGTTAACCCGTGTGGGGAAGCCGTAGCGAAAGCGAGTCCGAATAGGG
Organism: Actinomycetales bacterium; assembly: GCA_016715285.1. Classification (GTDB taxonomy): domain Bacteria; phylum Actinomycetota; class Actinomycetes; order Actinomycetales; family Dermatophilaceae; genus Phosphoribacter; species Phosphoribacter thorii. The sequence goes on from JADKAO010000007.1 coordinate 226,568, forward strand.
CGAATGAGTCGCCGGGTCTAGACCCGAAGCGGAGTGATCTACCCATGGCCAGGTTGAAGCGCAGGTAAGACTGCGTGGAGGACCGAACCCACTTAGGTTGAAAACTGAGGGGATGAGCTGTGGGTAGGGGTGAAAGGCCAATCAAACTCCGTGATAGCTGGTTCTCCCCGAAATGCATTTAGGTGCAGCGTCACGTGTTTCTTACCGGAGGTAGAGCTACTGGATAGCCGATGGGCCTCACCAGGTTACTGACGTTAGCCAAACTCCGAATGCCGGTAAGTGAGAGCGTGGCAGTGAGACTGCGGGGGATAAGCTCCGTAGTCGAGAGGGAAACAGCCCAGATCACCAGCTAAGGTCCCTAAGCGTGTGCTAAGTGGGAAAGGATGTGGAGTTGCATTGACAACCAGGAGGTTGGCTTAGAAGCAGCCACCCTTTAAAGAGTGCGTAATAGCTCACTGGTCAAGTGATTCCGCGCCGACAATGTAGCGGGGCTCAAGCACACCACCGAAGCTGTGGCATTGACACATAGCCCGGCCGTGATATCTGAGGACTCACGGTCCAAGCGTGTTGATGGGTAGGGGAGCGTCGTGTAGCCAGGGAAGCGGCGGAGTGATCCAGCCGTGGAGGCTACACGAGTGAGAATGCAGGCATGAGTAGCGAATGACGGGTGAGAAACCCGTCCGCCGAATAACCAAGGGTTCCAGGGTCAAGCTAATCTGCCCTGGGTAAGTCGGGACCTAAGGCGAGGCCGACAGGCGTAGTCGATGGACATCCGGTTGATATTCCGGAACCGGCGAAGAACCGCCCATACCGAACCACGTAATGCTAAGCGCCTGAAGGGCTGGTGAGTCTTCGGACAATCCGGCCTGGAGCGCGCGACCCGAGCGTGTAGTAGGTAAGCGATGGAGGGACGCAGGAAGGTAGCCGAACCGCGGCGATGGTAGACCGCGGGTAAGGATGTAGGGCGAGGTGTAGGCAAATCCGCACCTCATATGCCTGAGATCTTATACGGACGCATTAGCGGAAGTCGGTAATCCTATGCTGCCTAGAAAAGCCTCTAGCGAGGTTCGAGCCGCCCGTACCCTAAACCGACTCAGGTGGTCAGGTAGAGAATACCAAGGCGATCGAGTGAATCGTGGTTAAGGAACTCGGCAAAATACCCCCGTAACTTCGGGAGAAGGGGGGCCCAGAGGGTGACGGAGACTAGCGCTCCTGAGCCTGAACGGCCGCAGAGACCAGGGAGAAGCGACTGTTTACTAAAAACACAGGTCCGTGCCAAGTCGCAAGACGATGTATACGGACTGACGCCTGCCCGGTGCTGGAACGTTAAGGGGACCGGTTAGCCTCACGGCGAAGCTGAGAACTTAAGCGCCAGTAAACGGCGGTGGTAACTATAACCATCCTAAGGTAGCGAAATTCCTTGTCGGGTAAGTTCCGACCTGCACGAATGGCGTAACGACTTCTCCACTGTCTCAACCACGAACTCGGCGAAATTGCACTACGAGTAAAGATGCTCGTTACGCGCAGAAGGACGGAAAGACCCCGGGACCTTTACTACAGCTTGGTATTGGTGTTCGGAACGGCTTGTGTAGGATAGGTGGGAGGCTTCGAAGCTGATACGCCAGTATCGGTGGAGCCAACGTTGAAATACCACTCTGGTCGTTCTGGATGTCTAACCTAGGTCCGTAATCCGGATCAGGGACAGTGCCTGGTGGGTAGTTTAACTGGGGCGGTTGCCTCCTAAAAGGTAACGGAGGCGCCCAAAGGTTCCCTCAGCCTGGTTGGCAATCAGGTTTTGAGTGTAAGTGCACAAGGGAGCTTGACTGTGAGACTGACAAGTCGAACAGGGACGAAAGTCGGGACTAGTGATCCGGCGGTGGCTTGTGGAAGCGCCGTCGCTCAACGGATAAAAGGTACCCCGGGGATAACAGGCTGATCTTGCCCAAGAGTCCATATCGACGGCATGGTTTGGCACCTCGATGTCGGCTCGTCGCATCCTGGGGCTGGAGTAGGTCCCAAGGGTTGGGCTGTTCGCCCATTAAAGCGGTACGCGAGCTGGGTTTAGAACGTCGTGAGACAGTTCGGTCCCTATCCGCTGCGCGCGCAGGAAACTTGAGAAGAGCTGTCCCTAGTACGAGAGGACCGGGATGGACGAACCTCTGGTGTGTCAGTTGTTCTGCCAAGAGCACCGCTGATTAGCTACGTTCGGAAGTGATAACCGCTGAAAGCATCTAAGCGGGAAGCATGCTTCAAGATGAGGTTTCCATGGGGTTTACCCCGAGAGGCTCCCAGCTAGACTACTGGGTTGATAGGCCGGATGTGGAAGTGCGGTAACGCATGGAGCTGACCGGTACTAATAAGCCGATAACTTGACACAAAGAAGCTACGCGTCCACTGTGTGGTTCCCGAGGTACGGTCGGGAACGACTGATATCTCCATAGAGTTTCGGCTGTCATAGCGAAGGGGAAACGCCCGGCTCCATTCCGAACCCGGAAGCTAAGCCCTTCAGCGCCGATGGTACTGCACTGGTGACGGTGTGGGAGAGTAGGACGCAGCCGGACATACTTTGTCGAGAAAGCCCCGTGGATTCCACGGGGCTTTCTTGCATTCTGCTGGCGATAATCGTGTCCGTGACTGAGAGAGTGAACGACGATGAGTGATGGTGGCCCCCGCAACAGCGGCCGATCAAGTGGTCCGCGGCGATCAGCGGGCGGATCCAACAGCGCGTCCAGCTCCGGTTCTCGTGACGCTTCGGCGCGCAGGGACCCTGCGCGTGGCGGTACTGGCCGTGCGAGCGGCGCCCGGGATTCCGGCGTCCGCGATTCCGGCGCTCGTGGTTCGTCCGCAGGTCGTGGTTCCGCGCCTCGAGGCGGTGCTGGCCGGTCTGCTCCGCGTCCGGACGGCAGCCGCTTTCCCGGGGAAGAGAAGCGTGGTGGTCCTCGGCTGGAGCCGAAGAGCCCCCGTAAACCGGAGCCGGCCATCGATTCAGATATCACGGGAAAGGAGCTCGATCGGGGCATCTGGACTCAGTTGCGCACGCTGAGCCAGGAGAATGCCGAAGGCGTGGCCGGCCACCTCGTCATGGTGGCTCGGCTCATGGAGGAGAACATCGTTGCCGCGGAAGCACACGCGGAGACTGCTGTCCGTCGCGCTGGGCGAGTTCCGGCCGCACGGGAGGCGCTCGGACTTGTGGCCTACCGCAAGGGAGAGTGGGCACGCGCTTTGGCCGAGTTCCGGACGGTGCGGCGGCTCTCCGGGTCGTCCCATCTCCTGCCACTCATGGTCGACTGCGAGCGTGCGCTCGGACGGATAGAACGGGCCCTCGAACTGGCCTCTTCTCCAGAGGCCGCGTCCTTGGACCAGAGTGAGCGGGTGGAGCTGGCCATCGTCGTGTCAGGCATCCGACGGGATCTCGGCGAAGTCGCGGTCGCCACGGCGGGGCTAGAAATCCCCGAGCTTGCGAGTTCCGCACGCAAGCCATGGGCCGCTCGCCTGCGTTATGCCTATGCCGAGGCGCTTCTCGCCGGTGGCGACCAGGCTGGCGCACGCACGTGGTTTGCCCGGGCCCTGGATGCTGACCCGGACGGCGCCACGGACGCGTCCGAGCGGCTTGAGGAACTCGACGGCGTGACCTATCTCGATCTCGATGATGAACCCGAAGACGACGTGTCCGCAGCAGACCACAATTCGCGAGGTGACGACTGACGTGTCAACGCAAGCCCGCCATGAGCCCAGCCAGGCCGGCCGACAGCCGTCGCTCCTAGCGGCATACGACGGGATTGTGTGCGACCTGGACGGCGTCGTCTATCGAGGCGCGGCCGGGATCGGCGATGCGATCGAGGCCTTGAATACGGTCCTCACCGAGCAAGACCCCCAGCTCGTCTTTGCGACCAATAACGCGTCCCGCTCGGCCCAGGTGGTGGCCGACCAACTGATCAGCCTGGGGCTCCCGGTCACAGCCGCGCAGGTTGCCACGAGTGCGCAGGCGGGCGCGGCATACCTCCGTCGTGAGCTCGGCGTCGGAGCGCGAGTCCTCGCGGTCGGCGGAGAGGGCGTTGCGGTTGCCCTCACTCAGCAGAACTTGCACGCAGTTCGCCCCTCGGAACTCGCACCACCGGACACGGTGGTGGGTGTGCTTCAGGGGTGGGGGTGGGAAGTGTCGCTCCGCGATCTGGCCGCCGCCTGCGGGGCCATCGCCGATGGCGCCGTCTGGGTGGCGACTAATACCGATCTGACCCTCCCCGTCGAAGGTGGGTTCATCCCAGGCAACGGCACGCTGGTCGGTGCTGTGGCCACCGCCTCCGGAACTGAGCCGATCGTGGTGGGCAAGCCACACGCCCCGCTCTACGAGCACGCGGCCGAGGTCCTCGGCATCCCGGCGGCGCGCGCGTTGGCGATCGGGGACAGGCTCGATACGGACATCGCGGGGGCTGCAGCGGCCGGAATGGACTCGGTATGGGTCCTCACCGGGGTGCACGGCTTCCGTGAGTTGGCGCGCAGTTCCACGGTGCCAACCGTCGCGCTCGCGAGTCTCTCGGGGTTGCACCATCCCCGCATTGACGTATGCCGTGCCGGTGACACGTGGCGCGCCGGCCCCGTGGACATCACCCTGCAGGACGACTCGACCGTTGTTGTGTCCCGAGCTAGGAGCGGCGCTGATCCCCTGCTGTGGGCGAATGCCGTTGCTGCGGTGGGGTTGGCGGTTGTGTTGTCCCTGCGTGGCGACGGTGCCGACTCATCTGACGCAGTCGCTGGTGGCGATTCGGAGCTCACGACCATCGCAGCTGCCTTTGACAGCGCGCTGCAGGAGGCGCAGGCCCCGCGAGAGCAGTAGCGTGGGGTTTAACTCAAAGGAGGCGCAATGTCGTTCGACGGTATGCGAGGTTATCTGCAGCTGGTGACAGGGCTCGGGGATGCCACCCGTGCCAAGGCAACGGAGGTCGCTCAAGGGCTACTGGCGATGGCCACCCGCCCCAACCCGGCCGAGATGGCGCAGCAGGTCACCCACCTGGCGGAGGAGGTTCTTGCCGCTGCGCAGAGCAACCGCGATGCTCTGGTGTCGATGATTCGCAAGGAGGTCGAAGACCTGGTCGAGTCATCGACGAGCCTGGCCAAGCGGTCCGATCTCGATGCCGTCAAAGCGATGGTCATGTCGCTGAGCAGTGAGCTCATCCCCGGCCGTGGAGAATTCGCAGCGCACACCGACCCGGTCGCCGAGCTGCCGCCGCGGGCACGGGTCCAACCGGTTCCACCGCGTGCGAGTGCGGCCACACGTCCCAGCCGCTCTGCGGTGGCTGCCGCTGCGCGGGGCGAAGCCAAGCCCGACGCGAGCGCGTCGGAAGTGAAGCCGGTAGCCCCCGTCGCAAAGAAGGCGGCGCCGGCCCAGGCTGCGGTGACGAAGGCGGCAGCTCCGGCCAAGAAGGCCACTCCCGCTGCCAAGGCCGCAGAGCCAGCCGCGAAGGCTGCCGCGCCATCGAAGACTGCTGCCCGCCAAGAAGGCGGCTCCGGCCAAGAAGGCAGCGGCAACTCCCGCGAAGGCGGCAGCTCCCGCGAAGGCGGCAGCTCCGGCCAAGAAGGCCACTCCCGCTGCCAAGGCCGCAGAGCCAGCCGCCAAGGCCCCCGCGCCACCGAAGACTGCTGCGCCCGCGAAGAAGGCCGCTCCGGCAGCTCCGGGCGAGTCTGCGGCGAAGTCGGCTGGTGCGGCCAAGAAGGCCACTCCCGCTGCCAAGGCCGCAGAGCCAGCCGCCAAGGCTCCCGCGCCATCGAAGACTGCTGCGCCCGCGAAGAAGGCTGCTCCGCCAAGAAGGCCACTCCCGCAAAGAAGGCCGCGCCCGCGAAGAAGGCCACTCCGGCCGCCAAGGCAGCTGCGCCGACCGCTCAGGCATCTGAGCGGGCCAAGATTGCCGCCCCGGCACCCACGACGGCGCTATCAGACAAGCCAGCGGAATCGGCTTCGCCCGCTTCCGCAGCTTCCGCCGCTCCCGCCTCCGAGCCCACGCCGGCCACCGGGGCAGCCGAGTGACGGCTGTCGACTCACCCACCATGGGGGGAGGCAGCGAGCCCGCTGGTTCCCCCCATGATCGGGCGCCCGACGGCTTGTTCCCCTCACCGGTCTCTCCACCGCCCGTGACGGGCGACCAAGGGGTAGACGAGGCGCTCGGTGATTTCGCGTCCGCGGTCGCGGGAGACCTCAACGCTCACGGCCCGGCCGCCGAGCAGTTGGACGCTCTATTGCGCAATCGACTCGCTGATGTCGGCGGTGCCTGACCCCCGAGTGGAGACGACACGGCTCGACGTCGCGCTGGTCGCACGTGGGCTAGCGCGCTCCAGAGGCCAGGCACACGACGTCATCCGCGCCCACCGAGTCCTCGTCAACGGCCAACCGGCTCACAAACCCGCCCAACTCGTCACCGACAGAGACGAAGTGACGCTCGTCGGTGACGTCGACGAGTGGGTGGGGCGGGCGGCATACAAGCTCATCGCTGCCCTCGATGCCTTCGGACCGAGCGGCCTCACCATCGCTGACCGGCATTGCCTCGATGTCGGAGCGAGCACGGGCGGCTTCACTCAGGTACTCCTGTCCCGCGGTGCTGCCCATGTCGTGGCACTCGATGTCGGGCATGGTCAACTAGCACCCGCGATCGCGACCAACCCGAGAGTGGACAACAGGGAGGGTAGGAGTATTCGTGACGCTCGACCGGCAGATTTCGAGCGACCGTTCGACGTCGTCGTCGGCGATGTCAGTTTCATCTCGCTGCGGCTGGTCTTGCCCGTCCTGCCACCCCTCATGACCGCGCGTGCAGACCTTGTGGTCCTCGTCAAACCGCAGTTCGAGGTAGGACGGTCCCGGCTCGGCAAAGGTGGCATCGTCACGTCTCCGGCCGCCCGACGGGATGCCGTGCGCGGCGTGATCGACACCGCGATGGCAAACGGGCTCACCGTGCGCGACCTCATTGCCAGCCCCATCACTGGCGCCTCCGGCAACCGCGAGTATGCCGTGTGGCTCGCCCAGGGGGGACCCCCAGGTTTGAGTGCCGGTGACGTGGAGAGGACACTCGTTGCCATGGAGGCTTCGCTGTGACTCGCCGAGTGTTGCTTGTGGTTCACCCCCGCCGGCCAGATGCGGTCGACGTGGCTCGCTCGGTCGCTGACCGGCTGATCCGCGCCGGCGTCGAACCCGCGCTCAGCGCGAGCGATGCGCACATCTTCCCCCCTCACACACGGGCGGGGCTGGCGATCGTCGCTGACGAAGCGCCCGCTGTGGATTGCGAGCTGGCCTGCGTCCTCGGGGGCGATGGAACCATCCTGCGGGCCGCCGAACTCACGCGCGGCACAAGTGCGCCGCTCCTCGGCATCAACCTCGGCAAAGTCGGGTTCCTGGCCGAGGCCGAGATGGCCGACCTCGACGCGGTGGTCGACCGGATCGTTGCGCGGGACTACCACGTCGACGAACGCATGACCCTCGATGTCGCGGTCAGCCTAGGCGGCGAAATCCGCACGCGCAGTTGGGCACTCAACGAAGTGAGCATCGAAAAGGCAGCCCGTGAGCGGATGCTCGAGGTGACCGTCGAAATCGACGCGCGCCCTCTCTCCACGTGGGGGTGCGACGGGGTCATCATCGCCACCCCGACGGGTTCCACGGCATACGCCTTCTCTGCTGGCGGTCCGGTGGTGTGGCCCGACGTCGAGGCGATCCTCCTCGTGCCCAACTCCGCCCATGCGCTCTTTGCCCGGCCGGTCCTCGTCGGTCCCCGGTCGCACCTCGCCGTCGAGGTGATCGCCGACGCCGAAGGTTCGGGCGTGATGTGGTGCGACGGGCGCCGCCCGGTGGACTTGCCGCCCGGTGCGCGGATTGATGTCACCCGGTCGAGCATCCCGATGCGCCTAGCCCGGTTGACCGACTCGCCGTTCACGGATCGGCTCGTCGAAAAGTTCGACCTCTCCGTGGCGGGCTGGCGCGGGACCAACCGCCCCCGGCTAGCCAAACTCGCGCCCGGCTCGCCCGCGCCCGCTGTGGAGGGGTGACGACGGCCGACGGTGCCAAACCGTAGGCTGACGGGGTGCTGCAGGAGATCCGGATCCGCAACCTCGGCGTCATCGACGACGCCGTCGTGCGCCTGCACCCTGGGCTGACGGTCTTGACCGGTGAGACCGGCGCCGGCAAGACCATGGTGGTCAACGGGCTGGGCCTGATCTTGGGCGCCCGCGCCGACTCAGGCATGGTCCGGGCTGGCGCGACCCAGGCGGCCGTCGAAGGACTCGTTGGGCTCGAGCCGGAGCATCCGGCGCGGGCGCGCGTCGCCGATGCGGGCGGTGAGTTGGACGGCGACGACCTCGTGCTCGCTCGGACAGTCACCAGTGAAGGCCGCTCGCGTGCGTTCGTGGGCGGCCGGTCAGCCCCCGTCGGCGTTCTGGGGGAGTTAGGTGAGCTTCTCGTCGCGGTGCATGGCCAGGCTGACCAGTGGCGGCTCCGTCGCAGCGACCAACATCGCGCCCTCCTCGACGGCTACGGCGGAGCCGCCCTGGAAGGTGCGCTCACGGCATACCGAGCCGTCTTTGACGCCCTGGCCCACGCCGAAGCCGAGCGTGCGGCCCTGCAACTTGCCGATCGCGACCGCGCCCGTGAAGTCGACATGCTCCAGGCCGCGCTGGAGCATCTCGAGCGGGTCGATCCCCAACCGGGCGAAGACATCGCCCTGCGGGCCGAAGCCGAACGGCTGGGCCACGCGGAAGGGCTTCGGTATGCCGTGTCAGCCGCGCACGCGGCGCTCGCTGGGTCCGACAGTGATCTCGGCGGCGATTCGGCCGAGGTGTCAGCTCTCGCGGCGTTCGCGTCTGCCCGCTCGGCGCTCGCGGCACAAACCCAGCACGACCCCCGCCTCGGCGAGTTCGAGACCCGACTGCGCGAGGCGACATATGCCGTGTCGGACCTCGCGAGCGACCTTGCGGGATACCTCGCGGATCTCGACGCAGACCCGTCCCGACTGGAGTGGGTCCATCAGCGCCGGGCCGAGCTGGACGGCCTGACGCGACGCTATGCCGACACCATCGACGAGGTGCTGGCATGGGGCGAGAACGCGTCGCGGCGGCTTGTCACGCTCATGAGCGCGGACGAGCGACTCGCGGAGCTCGAGTCTCAAGTCGCCGCTCTCAATGCCCAACTTGGCACGGCGGCAACGCTTTTAACGACGCGGCGACGTGAGGCTGCCGATCGATTCGCGGTCGCGGTCCAAACCGAGCTCCGCGAACTCTCCATGGGCGCCGCCCGCCTCTCGATCGCCGTGACGCCGAGGGAACCAGCCAGCCACGGCGCGGACGACATCGAAATCCAACTCGCCGCAAACTCCGGAGCCGAGGGTCGATCGGTCGTCAAGGCCGCGTCCGGTGGTGAGTTGTCGCGCGTCATGCTCGCGATCGAAGTCGTTAGTGGCGCTCGGGGGATCGACAACAGCGCGGGCCTGGCGGTCATGGGAGCGACGCCCCTTCCGACCTTCGTCTTCGACGAAGTCGATGCTGGCGTTGGTGGTGTCGCGGCGCTGGCGATCGGTGCTCGGCTGGCTGCTCTGGCCGCACACGCCCAGGTCGTGGTCGTCACTCACCTCGCGCAAGTGGCGGCATACGCTGACTCACATCTGGTCGTCCGCAAGGCCGACGACGGCACTGTCACTGCGAGCTCGGTCATCGAGTTGACCGGGGCGGAGCGGCTGCACGAACTGGCCCGGATGATGGGTGGGGAGTCGTCTGCCGCTGGGCTTGAGCACGCCCGGGAACTGCTGGCAGAGGCGACGCGCCGGGCGGCACGCTCGCGGTCAACGGGCGGGTCAGAACCCGCTTAGACTGGACTCCCGTGGCCGAGCAGACGAAGCACATTTTTGTGACCGGAGGCGTCGCCTCGTCCCTGGGGAAGGGTCTGACGGCATCGAGCCTCGGCCACCTCTTGCGATCGCGTGGTTTGCGGGTCACCATGCAGAAGCTTGACCCCTACCTCAATGTCGACCCTGGGACGATGAATCCGTTCCAGCACGGCGAGGTATTCGTCACGGACGACGGGGCCGAGACCGATCTCGACATTGGGCACTACGAGCGCTTCCTGGACGTGCCGCTTTCGGGGTCAGCGAATGTCACGACCGGGCAGATTTACTCGTCCGTCATTGCCAAAGAGCGGCGCGGCGAATACCTCGGCGACACCGTGCAGGTCATCCCACACATCACCAACGAGATCAAAGCCCGGATGCGGGCGCTCGCCACGGGCAAGCCCGACGCCCCAGATCTCATCATCACCGAGATCGGTGGCACCGTCGGCGACATCGAGTCGCTGCCCTTCCTCGAAGCCGCTCGGCAGGTCCGCCACGACATTGGTCGCGACAACTGCTTCTTCCTCCATGTCTCGCTCGTGCCCTACCTCGCGCCGAGCGGTGAGCTCAAGACCAAGCCGACCCAACACTCGGTCGCCGCACTTCGCCAAGTCGGCATCCAGCCCGATGGCCTCGTTTTGCGTGCTGATCGACCAATCCCCGACGGCATCAAACGCAAGATCTCGCTGATGTGCGACGTGGACATCGAGGCCTGCGCGGCCGCGGTCGACGCCCCAAGCATCTACGACATCCCCAAGGTGCTGCACAGTGAGGGGCTCGACGCCTACGTCATCCGGCGGCTCGGCCTGAACTTCCGGGACGTCAACTGGACGTCGTGGAACGACATGCTCACGCGGGTCCACCACCCGGCGCATCACGTCGAGATCGCCCTCGTCGGCAAGTACATCGACCTGCCCGACGCCTATCTTTCGGTGACCGAGGCCCTGCGCGCTGGCGGGTTCGCGCACAACGCCAAGGTGCACATCCGCTGGGTCCGCAGCGATGACTGTGAGACCCCGGCGGGCGCGACCAAGGCGCTCGGCGGAGTGGATGCCGTGCTTGTGCCCGGTGGTTTCGGGGTGCGGGGGATCGAGGGCAAGCTCGGCGCATTGACGTGGGCCCGCGAGCGCCAGGTGCCGACCCTCGGGATCTGCCTCGGGCTGCAATGCATGGTCATCGAGTTTGCTCGCTCCATCTGCGGCATCGCCGATGCCAGCTCGAGCGAGTTCGACGCGTCCACGGAACACCCGGTCATCGCGACGATGGCTGAGCAAAAGGCCTTTGTCGAAGGAGCCGGTGACCTCGGCGGCACGATGCGTCTGGGTCTCTACCCCGCGCGCCTAGTCGAGGGCAGCGTGGTGGCCACGGCATACGGCACCACCTCGGTCAACGAGCGGCACCGACACCGGTACGAAGTCAACAACCACTACCGCGACCAGCTCCAGGACGCGGGGCTCGTCTTCTCCGGAGCGTCACCGGATGGGTCGCTCATCGAGTTCGTCGAACTGCCTGCCGACGTTCATCCCTATTACGTGTCCACCCAGGCCCACCCCGAGTTCCTGTCGCGCCCGCACAAGGCACACCCCCTCTTCGCCGGGCTCGTCGGGGCGGCCCTCGACCGCCAGCGCGGTGAGCGGCTCGTTGAAGTCGAATAACGGCATACCCCTGAGCTAGTCATCGGGGTGATCTGTCAGGCCGCGCAGTTGTCGCGACGGGGTTGACATCAGGTCTTTGGCCCGTCCAGGGTCAGGTTTCGGATAGCCGGGGGGCACCGACGATGAAGGTGACACGAACGATCGCGTCGGCTCCCCCTTGCACGTCGTGAGTGCCGAACCATCCGCTGAGGGCACCCACCGCGAGCTGGCCAAGTGGCATCGCCGCAAACTGAAGAAGCCGCCAATTGCCATGATGCGCGACAGCATCGCCTCGGAGACTTACTCTTGGGGCGGCGCGGGGTCGCTGACGGCAGATGTATGCCGCGCGTCTCGCCGACCGCGTAGATAACCTGTCGTCATGGCCTCAGCGAGAGTTAAAGCCCTCGGGTCCCTTGCCTCGGTCGTGTGCGCGTCTGTGCTGGTGTTGGCCTGCACCCCCACGACGCCTGGGCCGAACCCGACTCCGTCGTCGAGCGGGAGCGCACCGGCCGAGCAGGCGTCTCTTGTGGTTGTCGATGGGCCGGTGACTGCGGTCAAGGGCAAGACGATTGTCCCGCTGTGCAATGGGGTGCCAGCGCCCGAGAGGGTGGTGACGGAGAAGGTCAGGGTGGCCATCACCCCTCCGGCGACGGTTGTACTTCCCTTCGGTGCGCGGTTCACAGTGTGCGCACCGGAGGCATATCAACCCACGAAGCCGGTCCCTGCTGATCGGACTCCAGTCAAAGTGCGGATGTATTACACGAACCCTGGACCCATATCCGAAACTCTGGCTGGCCTGATCAATCAGGTGGGCAACGACACCAGCGACAAGGACCTGAGCGTTGTCTCGGAGGTGGTCATGGACGGTGAGTTGGGGGTGAAGGCGTTGTCGTTGGCGCGAATACTGCCCGGAGAGACCGCGACGTGGGAGGTGGCCTACGCGCTGCCAGCGAACAAGGTCATCTTCCAGCCGTTCCTTGTCAACCGCTATCTCACGGGGTTTGCCCTCCCCCTTCCGGCCGCGGGATCGTCGCCTCAGTCGCAACCACAACTGCCGGCTGCCACCCCCACCGTCGTCCCAGCGACCTTGCCGTTCCTTGAGCCGGGGATGACGTTGAGCCCTGGCTTCACTGGTGTGATCGACGGCGATGTCCCCCACACGTGTGAGGGCAAAGCCACGGGAGTGGTTCACCCCATTGAAGAGAAGGCGACATCACAGGAGGTGATTCCGCCTGGAGACACCGCGCGCGTCAAGGACTACTACCGCGTGACCCTTTGCCCAGGGAAGCCATATCAGCCGAGCGCTGCGGTGTTCCCTAAAGGCGACTACGAGTACCGGTTGTTCACGGCATACCAGACGACCTACACGGACCGGGCGCCGTTGGACCCGGTGGACTTCTTCTTCAATGTCGTTGATGCCAAAGGCGAGCTCGTTGACCAGCCAGTTGGGCGCGTCCTCGACCCGACCGTCGTGGCATATGCGGATCGCGCGTTATCCAGCGCGGGAAAGACGACGGTGTGGCATTCGCCGTTGCCTATCCCAAGACTGGCGGCCCCTACTTCCTGCGTACGGCATCCATCTTGCCGTCGGTGTGGCCGCTGTCTTGAGCGGGGCGGGGTCGCTGACGGCAGGTGTATGCCGCGCGCCTCGCCGAACGCGGTAGGTAGCCTGTCGGTCATGGCATCAGCCAGTGTCACTGCCCTCAAAGCCGTAAAAACTGTTGCGGCGATCGCGTGCGCGACAGTTTTGGTGGCAGCTTGCACGACGACGTCGACTGGGCCGACGCCGACGACGCCGAGCGGTGGACCCGCTGCGGAGCAGGCCGCACTTGTCGTCGTTGACAGTGGTTTGACTTCGGTCAAGGCCAAGGCGCTGCCAGCGGTCTGCAACGGCGTGACCGCGCCTGAGCGGGCTGTGACCACGACTCAACCGCTCACCGTGCCGGTCGCGACCACGGCGGTCATACCCAGTGGTCACCGCTTCACGATGTGTGCGCCGGAGGCGTATCAACCCGCGGCGCCGGCGCCCAACGGTCGAACTGCCGTCAAGGTGCGGATGTATTACACGAATCCCGGTCCGGCTCCCAAGTTCCTGTCGGACCTCACCCGCCCGCTGTTCTACGTCGGAGGGGATCTGGTTAAGCCCTCGGTGATTGAGGGCGAATTCGGGGTCAAGAGCCTGTCGTCGGCGCAAGTATTGCCGGGGGAGACCGCAACCTGGCAGGTGGCGTATGCCGTCCCGTCGGAGAAGGTCGTCTATATGCCGTTCGTCTTCGAGGGGTATCAGACGAGTATCGAGTTCCCGATGCCAGCTGCTGGCACTCCGCCACAGGTTCAGCCTCAGCTGCCAGCCGCGACGCCTCTCACGACTCCTGCGACCCTGCCTGCGTTAGAGCCGGGGATGACATTGAGTCCTGGCCACACGGGTGTGATCGAGGGGGATATTCCCCACACGTGTGGGGGAAAGGCGACGGGGATTAGCCATCCCATCGAGGAGAAACAAGACGACCTCAAGGTCATTCCGCCCGGAGACTCGGGCCAGTTTAGGGACTCCTATCGAGTGACCCTCTGCCCGGGTGTGCCGTATCAGCCGAGCCCTGCGGTGTTCCCGAAGGGCGACTACGACTACCGGTTGTTCACGGCATACCTGACGCTGGCGAAGGGGAAGATTCCGGTTCAACCCGCGGGACTCTTCTTCCTTGTGTCCGACGCGCAGGGAAAGGTCATCGCCCAGCCGGTCGGTCGGGTCCTGGATCCGACCGTCGTGGCGTACGCAGACCGAACCACGTACATGACCGGCAAGACCATGATGTGGACGTTCGCGGTGGCCTATCCCAAGGCGGGCGGCCCCTACTTCTTGCGGACCACGGCCTTCATCCCCGCGATGTGGCGACTGAGCTGAGCCACGATGCTGCACCACAGGTCGGGTTCACCTATGCGTGCATCAGCCCAGTAACGGCATACTCGTCTGATGGGCCTTGACGCACCAACTGGGACTTTCGCACAGCTGTGCGACGAACTCGTCGACCTACCTATCGAACACACCGACCTCGCATATGAGGGCATGGTGTGGAACGTCCGGCGCGATCGCGTCAACCTCGGCGCCGCCGGGTCCGTCACCCGCGAATACCTCGAGCACACCGGCGCTGTCCTCGTGGTTGCGCTTCGAGAAGCCGCGGATTCACCGGAGGGCACCGACGACATTCTGCTCATCCGGCAATACCGGCACCCAGTGCGGTCATTCCTGTGGGAGTTGCCTGCGGGCCTGCTCGACCTCGCGGGCGAACCACCCTGGGAGGCCGCTGCCCGCGAACTCGCCGAGGAGGCTGACCTCATCGCTGGCAGGTGGCATGTCTTGGCCGACTCCTATGCCTCGCCGGGTGGCATGACCGAGGTCATCCGCATCTACCTCGCCCGCGACCTCACCTCCGCTGCGCTCACCCACGCGCGCGAAGGCGAGGAAGCCGGGATCCGTCCGCTCTGGGTCCCACTCGACGCCGCGTATGCCGCGGTGCTGGCTGGGCGCGTCCACAACGCGGGCGCGATGATCGGGATTCTGGCGGCGTGGGGGAGTAGGGCGTTGGCGTGGGAGACCCTTCGCCCGGCCGATGCCCCTTGGCCCGAGCACCCGGCATACCGGATCTGACGCATTGGACGTGGAGAGGGACTCACACCATGGCAGGAACACCCGACGGGCCTCAGCCGAATGCCGCGACACCGCCGCCTGAGCCTTTCATTCGACCAGAGCGGGGCGTGTGGGGCCAGAATACGCCCACCGCTATGACCAACCCGATCGCGCTCTATATCTGGGGGGCGATCGTGACGATCGGGGGCTTTGTGTTCCCGTTCATCCTCATCGGGGTCATGCCCGTCAAGGAGACCGGGCCCGTGATCGTTGTGGTGTGCTTTGGCGTTGTCATCGTGGGGCTGGGTCTGCTGACCCTGTATGCCGGCCGCCGCCGGCAGCAGTGGGAGCAGGAGTACGAACGGGTGATGGGGTACAAACCCGGTCAAGCTCCCCGCTAGCAGCGCCTCCTACACATCCCAGAGCGCGGTCCCGAATCGCCCACTTCCATGGGCAGGGGAGGAGTGCCGCAAATCCGGTCGAGTCGGTATGCCGTGCCCGCCTAAGATTGGGGGGCCCGCCACTCGCCCTCCCGGGCGAGGTGAGGCATGCCAGGCACCACGGCATACCCCGATCCACCTGCAGACCCAAAGGACATCACCGTGCTTCGCACCCACCAGGCCGGCGACTTGCGCGCCGACCACGTCGGTCACACCGTCACCCTCACCGGTTGGGTGGCCAAGCGGCGCGATCACGGGGGAGTGGCCTTCGTCGACCTGCGAGACGCGAGCGGGATTGCTCAGGTGGTGGCGCGCGACGACGTCCTCACGGGGGCGGCGCACGATCTGCGTAACGAGTTTTGCATCAAGGTGACCGGTGAGGTCGTCGCGAGGTCGGCCGACAATGTCAACGCTGACTTGCCGACCGGGCGGATCGAGGTTGTCGCCAGCGCGATCGAGGTGCTCAACGAGAGTGCCCCGCTGCCGTTCCAGATCGACGAGCGCACGACCGTGGGTGAGGAGGCCCGGTTGCGGCACCGCTATCTCGACCTGCGCCGCCCTGGCACCCACTCGGCAGGTGCGGCCATCCGCCTCCGGTCGAAGGTCAACGCAGCCGCCCGCGAGGTGCTGGGGGCGCGTGACTTTGTCGAGATCGAGACCCCGACGTTGACCCGGTCAACGCCCGAAGGTGCCCGCGACTTCCTCGTGCCGGCGCGGCTCGCGCCGGGCTCTTGGTACGCCCTGCCGCAGAGCCCGCAGCTGTTCAAGCAACTGCTCATGGTCGCCGGGATGGAGCGCTACTACCAGATCGCTCGTTGCTATCGCGATGAGGACTTCCGCGCCGACCGGCAGCCGGAGTTCACGCAGCTCGACATCGAGATGTCGTTCGTCGACCAGGACGACATCATCGAACTGGGGGAGGCCCTCGTGGCCAACATCTGGCGGCTCATCGGCGTCGACCTGCCGACGCCGTTCCTGCGGATGTCCTATGCCGAGGCCATGGCACGGTATGGCTCCGACAAGCCGGATCTGCGCTTTGACCTCGAACTCACCGACTGCACGGAGTTTTTCGCCAACACGCCGTTCCGGGTCTTCCAAGCTGACTATGTCGGCGCTGTCGTCATGCCTGGAGGTGGCTCTCAGCCGCGACGCACCTTCGACGCGTGGCAAGAGTGGGCTAAGCAGCGGGGCGCTCGCGGGCTCGCCTATGTCACTGTCGGAGACGACGGTGAACTCGGCGGTCCGGTCGCCAAGAACCTCTCGGACGACGAAAAGGCTTCTCTCGCAGCTCACGTCAGGGCTAAGCCGGGTGACTGTATCTTCTTCGCCGCGGGCGCACCGAAGCCGTCGCGGTCGTTGCTCGGCGCCGCTCGACTGGAGATTGGTCGTCGCACCGGCCTCATCGACGAGTCCGCCTGGTCTTTCGTTTGGGTGGTCGACGCCCCGCTGTTCGAACCTGCAGGTGACGCGGTTGCAGCGGGCGACGTCGCGGTTGGCAGTGGCGCGTGGACAGCTGTGCACCACGCATTCACCTCGCCCAAGGCCGAGTTCCTCGACACCTTCGACACCGACCCTGGCTCGGCACTCGCCTACGCCTACGACATGGTGTGCAATGGCAACGAAATCGGCGGCGGCTCGATCCGTATCCACCGCCGCGATGTCCAAGAGCGTGTGTTCGCGGTGATGGGCCTCTCGTCCGAGGAGTCTCAGGAGAAGTTCGGCTTCTTGCTCGATGCCTTCAAGTTCGGCGCGCCGCCCCATGGCGGGATCGCCTTCGGGTGGGACCGGATCGTGTCGCTGCTCGCAGGCACGGAGTCGATCCGTGATGTCATCGCCTTCCCCAAGTCCGGCGGTGGCTTCGACCCCCTCACGGCTGCGCCCGCACCGATCACCGCGTCCCAGCGCAAGGAAGCCGGAGTGGACGCTCCTCCGCCCGCACCGGCGCCAGCACCGTAGCCACACCCCGAAGGGGCGCCTCTTGAGGGGGCGCCCCTTTCGGCAGCCAAGCCCGATATTCGCGGACGGCCGCCTATTCCTCGATGCCGTGCAGGCTGTGCCAGCGGCGGAGGGGAGCCGGCGCCCACCAGTTCCACTTGCCCAGGATCGTCATCGTCGCGGGGACGAGGAGCATCCGAACGATCGACGCGTCGAGTAGGACGGCGGCGGTCAACGCGAGACCCATCTGCTTGATCACGAGCATCTTCCCCGCGATGAAACCCGCGAAGACGATCATCACGAGCAATGCAGCGGAGGAAATGATGCGCCCAGACCGCTGCAATCCCAGCTCGACGGCGCGGTCGTTGTCATGCCCGTTGTGGTGATAGAGCTCGGCAATCCGGGAGATGAGGAAGAGTTCATAGTCCATCGCCAGGCCGAACCCAAAGGTCAGCGCGAGCGGCGGAATGAGCGATTCGATTCCACCCGTCGACGTAAACCCCAACAGACCTTCCAGGTGACCGTTCTGGAAGATCCAGGTCGCGACACCGAGCGAGGCCCCCAGCGACAGGACGTTGAGGATGAGCGCCTTCGTCGGGATGACGACCGATCCGGTCATGAGGAATAGCAGCGCGAAGGTTGCGATCACGATGAGCGCTGCGGCGTAAGGCGCCCGCACGGCGAGCGAGTGCACGAAGTCCGAGAGCCCCGCAGCCTGACCGCCCACCCAGGACTCGTATGCCGGTCGGTGCGCGCGCAGTGCATCGACGACGTCCCGAGCAGGATCGCCCAGCGGCGCACCATCCGTGCGGACAGACACCGCGGCATACTCCGACCCAAGCGGGCGGACGGTGACGGACAGCACCCCAGGCAACCCGCGAACGACGGAGTCGGCGTATGCCGTGGCCTCCGCGACGCTTGTCTTGCCCACCACCGTCGCAGCCGGTGCGGAGATCAACGGATAGTCCGCTCCGAGTCGGTCAAAGAAGTCTCGCTGGCTCGTCCCGACGGGCATGAGCTGGTGACCAGACGAGGTGAGGCGCATGGACAGCGTTGGCCACGCCAGGCCCACGAGCAGCGCCACACCGCCGATGATGACGAGCCAGGGGCGACGATGCACGCCGCGTGCCAACCGCGAGAAGACGCCATCATCCGGCGCCGCTTCGGTGCCTCGGGACAACAGCCGATGGGCGCCGAGCGCACAGAGCGCCGGCACCAGGGTGAGGCCGACGACCATCGCGATGAGGACCACCGACACCCCGGCGGCCCCGATGGCCCGGATGATTTGGGCCTCAAAAACCAACAGACCCGAAAGCGAGATCGCAACTGTGAGGCCCGAGAAGAACACGGTCCGGCCTGCTGTGGCGACCGTGCGACCGATGGCTGCCTCGATGTCGGAGTGGTCGAGCTCGGCGGCTGGTCTCCCGCCCGCTCGAGCACGCAGCTCCTCGCGAGCTCGACTCACGATGAGCAGGCCGTAGTCGATGCACAGCGCGAGGCCAAGGAGTGTGACCACGTTGACGACCGACACGTCCAGGTCCATAAAGAACGTGAACCCGTAAAGCGCCGCCAATGCCCCGCCAATCGAGACGACGGCGCCGATGATCGGCATTCCGGCTGCGATGAATCCACCAAAGACGACGACCATCACGATGAAGCTCAACGGCAGCGCGATGCCCTCACCGGCCCGCAGATCGACCTCGACCTGGTGGAGAATCTCGCCGAGCAAGAGATTACCCCCGCCAATCGACGTCGTCGCGCCAGGAGGCAGCTGGCTGGCGAGGCGCTCGTAGACCCCCCGCACCTTCGCTTCGGTCAACGCCGTTGCAGCCTTGTCCAAGCCCGGATCAAGCGTCGCCAGCATCAAGAAACCGTTGCCGCTCTTCGCGACCAAGGCGACCGCCTGCGGATCCTGTGCGCCTTGCGGGAACACGAATGGATTGACCGCGGTATTCACTCCAGGCACCGCCATGACGTCCTTGGCGGCGAGACCGGCGGCTTGCGCGACCGCAGGCGAGTTGAGGTCGACGCCGATCACTTCGAGCATGAGGCTCGAGCTCGTGGGCTCGAATCGCTCCACGAGCGTCCGCGCAGACTGGGCCTCGCCACCGACGGTCGGGTCGCCGGAATGCATCCGGGAAAAGAGTGAACCGCCACCGCCGACCCCCGCGAGGGCAACTGCAAACGCGATCGCCGTTAACGCCAGCCACGCCAGCGCGAAACGCCAGGGATGCCTGACCTGCGCGGCACCGAGGCGAGTGAGACGGGTGTCATCGAGTGTGGGGGGAGTGCGGGTCACACGGGATAGCCTGCCACCGTGAACGCGGGCTTCAGCCGCGTCAAGGGAGGAGCGATGAGTCGCGTGGATCACGCTGACCTCTTCTCACCGGCTTCCGGGTCGCCCGAGGACACCATCAGGGGGTATGCCGCGCTGGCACCGCTCGCGGTGCGGATGCGTCCGCGGACGATTGACGACGTCCGAGGGCAGGCAGCTGTACTCCGGCAAGGCAGCCCCCTGCGCCGACTCGTCGCGGGGTCAGCCGGCGCCGTCGGCCCCATGTCGGCGATCCTCTGGGGCCCGCCCGGCACCGGCAAGACGACGCTCGCCCACCTGGTCGCGACCGCTGCCGGGAGACGGTTCGTCGAGTTGTCGGCCGTCACAGCCGGGGTCAAAGACGTCCGCGAAGTCATCGCGACCGCCAAGCGGGAACGCGACCTCTACGGCCGGCATACCGTGCTCTTCCTCGACGAGATCCACCGGTTCAGCAAGGCGCAACAGGACGCCCTCCTGCCTGCAGTGGAAAACCGTCTCGTCATCCTCGTCGCGGCCACGACCGAGAACCCCTCCTTCAGCGTCATTGCGCCTCTGCTGTCGCGCTCGGTTCTCATCACCCTCGTGCCGCTCGGTGATGACGATGTCGCCGCGGTGATCGAGCGGGCGCTCACCGCCCCAGAGGGACTCGATGGCAAGTTCGCCCTCGCCGATGACGCTCGTGCGCACCTCGTTCGGATCGCCGGAGGTGACGCGCGCCGGTCCCTCACCTCGCTGGAGGCTGCGGCTGGGGTAGCGCTCGACGACGTGGCGATCGGCGCTGGAATGAGCGAGGACAGCGCCACGGCCGAGCCGACGCCGATCACGCTGGCCCACGTCGAACAAGCGGTAGCCCAAGCAGCCGTCCGCTATGACCGGTCAGGCGACCAGCACTACGACGTCGCGAGCGCGCTCATCAAGTCGATGCGAGGTAGTGATGTCGATGCCGCCCTGCACTATTTGGCGCGGATGATCGAGGCGGGGGAGGACCCTCGGTTTATCGCGCGGCGCGTCGTCATCGCGGCGAGTGAGGACGTCGGGATGGCGGACCCCACTGCCTTGCAGACTGCTGTCGCGGCAATGCACGCGGTCGCCCAGATCGGGATGCCCGAGGCGCGGATCATCCTGGGCCAGGCGGTCGTCCACGTCGCGATTGCACCCAAGTCCAACGCGGCATACCTCGGCATAAACGCGGCGATCGCGGACGTCAGGGCTGGGCGCGGCGGTCCCGTCCCCGTCCCGCTCCGCGGCAGCGGGTATGCCGGTGCCGACCGGATCTCAGCGGCGAGCGCGGCCGCCGCGGGCACGGGTCGCGAGGCCTATCGCTATGCGCACGATGACCCCGCGGGCGTGGTCGATCAGCAGTACCTCCCCGACGGGTTGCTCGATGCCGATTACTACCATCCGACCGACCGCGGGTTTGAGGAGCGGCTCAAGCCGCGCTGGGCGTGGCTGCGATCAGTCATTCGAGGCACGGCGAAATCCCAGGGTGAATGAAAGGGCGTCGGCTAGGGTGAGCCGGTGAGTTTCGCGCAGATCACCCTTGGCGATATTGCGGGCGCCATCGCAGCGCTCGCCTTCGCCTATCTCGTGTGGCGGCTCGGCTCGGTCATCGGCAAGGCCGGTGAGATCCTCGACGAGACCCGCATCGGGGTCAAAGGCTTGGCCGACGGCAGCGTGCCATTGCTCGGCGAGGTCACCAATACCGTTGCCTCGACCAACCAACAGCTCGCGCGTCTCGACACGGTCACCACGCATCTCGCGCACGTGAGCGCGAATATCAGCGCGCTGACCTCCCTGATTGCGGCGACCCTCGGTGGGCCTTTGGTTAAGGTGGCCGCCTTTACTTATGCTGTTCGCAAGGCATTTGCCGGGCAGCGAACGGAGCCCTCCCCGGCGAACCCCAGAGGCGAACACCGTGGGTGACTCGGGTTCATCTGTCACCAACCGGCAGTGGCACCTCTCCCCTGGACGTTTCTGGCGTGACCTGAGAGAGGGCATGGCCACGCGTGAGGCTCAGTTGCGCGACGCCCTCGGCCTCGACAGCGACGCCTCCGGCGACACGGACCGCGCCGCTGACGGACCGGCCGACGGACCGGCCGACGGACCGGCCGGCGGGCGTGAGCCACTGAGCCCGCTGAAGGCGCGAGCGCTGCTCGATGACCCCGCTGGGTGGCGAGCTCCCTAGTCCGCCAGCGCGGACCACACCCCAGACCGTGACAGCTCCCTGACCCGACGCCCCCGCCCCCGAGTGCCGCACTGGCACGGCATACCCCCGATGTAGCAAGGAACGAACCCACATGGACACCGCCGAAATCAGGCGCCGCTGGCTGGCCTTCTTCGAGAGCAAGGGCCACACGGTGGTGCCAAGCGCCTCGCTGATCTACGACGACCCCAACCTGCTGTTCGTCAACGCGGGCATGGTGCCCTTCAAGCCGTACTTCCTCGGACACGAGACCCCGCCCTACGAGCGGGCAACGAGCGTCCAGAAGTGTGTCCGCACCGGGGACATCGAAGAGGTCGGCAAGACCTCGCGCCACGGCACGTTCTTCCAAATGAATGGCAACTTCTCGTTCGGCGACTACTTCAAGGCCGGCGCGATCGAGCTTGCCTGGGAATTGCTCACCACGCCGATCGACGCGGGCGGATATGGGATGGACGGCAACCGCCTCTGGGCGACCGTCTATCACGACGACGACGAGGCTGCCGACCTGTGGGTCCAACTCACCGATATCCCGGCTGAGCGGATCGTCCGCCGCGGCATGGCGGACAACTTCTGGTCGATGGGCGTGCCGGGGCCGTGTGGTCCGTGCAGCGAGATCTACTACGACCGGGGTCCCGAGTACGGTCAGGAGGGCGGCCCGGCGGTCGACGAGGACCGCTACCTCGAAGTGTGGAACCTCGTGTTTATGCAGAACATCCGCGGCGAAGGCGGCGCCAAGGAGGGTTACCCGATCCTCGGCGAACTCCCGGCCAAGAACGTCGACACCGGAATGGGTCTCGAGCGGATGGCGTCGGTGCTGCAAGGCGTCGACAACCTCTACGAGATCGACGAGGTCTTCCCGGTGCTCGCCAAGGCTGCGGCGATGACCGGCAAGACCTATGGCGCGCACTCAGGCAAGGACGCCGCCACCAGCCACCCGGACGATGTCCGTCTACGGGTAGTAGCCGACCACGTCCGCTCGTCCCTCATGCTCATCGGTGACGGCGTCACCCCGGGCAATGAGGGCCGCGGCTATGTGCTGCGCAGGATGCTGCGCCGCGCGGTGCGCTCGATGCGCCTGCTCGGTTTCGACGAGCCCTCGCTGCCGCACCTGCTCCCGGTGAGCATGGAGCGGATGAGCAAGTCATATCCCAACCTCCGCGACGATTGGGACCGGATTTCGAGCATCGCGTATGCCGAGGAGCAGGCTTTCCGTCGGACCCTCGCCTCGGGCACGACGATCCTCGACACCGCAGTGTCCCGGCTCAAGAGCGCGGGCTCGACCTCGTTGTCGGGGGCGCAGGCCTTCGCGCTGCACGACACCTATGGATTCCCGATTGACCTCACCCTCGAGATGGCCGCGGAACAGGGCGTCCAGGTCGACGAAGCTGGGTTCCGCCGGCTCATGCAGGAACAACGCGATCGCGCCAAGGCCGACGCAAAGGCGAAGAAGAGCGGGCACGGCGACACGGGGGTTTACCGCGAGCTCGCCGACGCTCTTGGCCACGCCGTCGAGTTCACGGGTTATGACGAGGTCGTGTCCGAGGCGCGCGTCTCGGGGCTGATCCGCGATGGTGTTGTTGTCACGAGTGCCGGACCAGGCGAGCAGGTCGAGCTCATTCTTGACCGGACGCCGTTCTATGCCGAGGGCGGTGGCCAGCTCGCCGACGGTGGGCGGATCGAGCTCGCTGGCGGCGCGATCGTCGAGGTGCGTGACGTTCAGAGTCCGATTAACGGGTTGTCGGTCCACCGCGCGACCGTTGTCCTCGGTGAGGTCACCGTGGGCGAGCCCGCGCATGCGTCAGTTGACATCGAACGCCGCCGGTCGATCTCTCGTGCTCACACCGCCACCCACATGGTCCACAAGGCCATCCGCGAGGCGCTGGGTGACACCGCGACCCAGGCGGGGTCTGAGAATGCCCCCGGGCGCTTCCGGTTCGACTTCAACGCCCAGCACGCGGTGCCGATCTCGCTGTTGCGTGACATCGAGGCCCGCGTCAACGCGCTGCTTCTCGAGGATCTCCCTGTCCATGCCGAGGTCATGACCCAGGAACAGGCTCGCGAGATCGGGGCGATGGCCCTCTTCGGTGAGAAGTACGGCAATGCCGTTCGGGTGGTCTCCGTCGGCGAGTGGGCCCGCGAGCTGTGTGGTGGCACGCATGCGGCTCGCTCAAGCCAGTTGGGCGTCGTCAAACTGTTGGGTGAAGCCTCGATTGGGTCTGGTGTTCGACGCGTCGAGGCGCTCGTGGGGGCCGATGCCTACACCTTCCTGGCGCGTGAGCACGCCATCGTCGGGCAACTCACCGAAGTGCTCAAGGGCCGACCGGAGGAGCTGCCAGAGCGCGTCAACAGCATCCTGACGCGACTCCGTGACGCGGAACGCGAGATCGCCGCGGTTCGTCAGAAGCAGGCGCTGGCGATTGCCCCCTCGCTCGTCCAATCGGCTCGTGAATTCGGCCCGGTCAGCCTCGTCACCCACGACGCTGGCGAGGGAGTGTCCGCCGACGACTTGCGCACCCTCGTCCTCGACGTCCGCGGTCGCCTAGGGCAAGGCCGGTCGGCGATCGTTGCCATGACTGCCGCCACTAACGGCAAGCCCGTCGTCATCGTCGCAACCACGGAGCCCGCTCGGGCACAGGGAGTTAAGGCCGGAGAGCTGGTCCGTATCGCCGCCAAAGTGCTCGGTGGGGGAGGTGGCGGCAAGGATGACCTCGCTCAGGGCGGTGGCACCGACGCGACCCGCACCGGCGCAGCCCTTGATGCCATCGAGACACAGCTGCGCGGGTCGGCCTGACTTGCCCCGGCCCGGTAGGTGGCTCGCCGTCGACGTCGGATCGGTGCGTGTCGGTGTGGCTCAGAGTGATCCTGAGGGGATTCTCGCCACCCCGGTGCGCACCATCGACCGAGACCTCACAGCAGCGGCAACGGACCGGCATACCATCGCCGCCCTGGCAATGGACATCGAGGCGACGCTCATCCTGGTCGGGTTGCCGCGGTCGCTCCGCGGGGATGATGGCACAGCAGCCGCGATAGCGCGCGATTTCGCGCGCGGGCTTGCGCGACTGGTGGCGCCGATCCGCGTACGGTTGGTCGATGAGCGATTGACCACCGTGCAATCGCATCGACAACTCCAGGCGAGTGGGCGTCGGGAGCGGGAGCATCGTGAGGTCGTGGATCAGGTCGCAGCCGTCCTGATCTTGCAGGGCGCCCTCGACGCAACCCGGCTCACTGGGCGTGTCCCAGGTGAGCTCGTAGACATGAGCGGGCGCAAGCCCCGACAGAAGGAACGAGGATGAGTGACCGGATCGGCGACGCCCACCCTGCCGACGAGCTATTTGGTGCGCACGACCTCGACCATGACGGTCTTGACCTCCATCACCATGATGACCCCGACCTCCATGCGGCCGACCCGTTCGCTCATGAGGAGGTGCTCGGCGCCGACCATCACGACGAGATCCTGGCGGTCAACTCCCGTCGTGAACTCCGCAGCCGACGCGCTCGCCGGAAGGGCCGCCGTGGGCTCGTCCTGCTCGTCGTCCTGGCGTTGTTGGGGGGAGCTGGCTACTTCGGATACACCGTGCTCAAACCGCTCCTGTCCGGTGGCGGATCAACGGACTACCCCGGGCCAGGGACCGATGCGGTCTCGTTCCTCGTCAAAGACGGAGACACCGGCCGCACGATGGCGAGCAACCTCCAAAATGCTGGCGTCATCAAGACGGCCAAGGTCTTCGTTGACGCCTTCAGCGCCGAACCCAAGTCCGCGGCGATCCAGCCCGGCGAATATGCCCTGAAGAAGGAAATGCGCGCTGCCGACGCCCTTGCCATCCTCATCGATCCCAAGAACCGGCAAGCGCCCAAGGTCACCATCCGGGAAGGATTGTGGGCGTCCGAGGTGTATGCCGTGCTCTCGAAGGCCACGGGCAAACCCCTCACGGACTACGAAGCTGCCGCCAAGGATGCGGCTGCGCTTGGACTGCCCACATCGGCCAAGGGCAATATCGAGGGATATCTCTTCCCGGCGACCTATGAGTTCTCGTCCAAGAACTCGGCAGCCGAACAGCTTCGCACGATGGTCGCCAAGACGATCTCGGAGTTGACCAAGCTCGGAGTGACCGCTGAGCAATCCCCTCGAGTCCTGACCATCGCAAGCATCATCGAGTCGGAAGCAAGCCGCGCCGAAGACCGCCCCAAGGTTGCGCGGGTCATCCTCAACCGCCTTGCCTTGCCGATGCGGCTGCAACTGGACTCGACGGTGAGCTACGGCGTGAAGCACCGAGCCCTGACCACCACGGATGCCGAACGCGCTGACAAGAACCCCTGGAACACCTACGTCAACGACGGCCTCCCCGCCGGTCCCATCTCCAACCCTGGAGCATCCGCGCTGACGGCCGCCCTGACCCCCGCCGACGGTAGCTGGCTCTTCTTCGTGGCAACCAACCCGGAGTTTGGCGAAACGAAATTCGCGACGTCGCAAGCCGACCACGACGCCAACGTGGCGGAATTCCAGGCGTGGTGCCGCAAGCCCGAAAACCAGGGGAAGTGCGCTCGGTGACATGAGCCTGACATGACGACCCACCGTGCTGCGGTCTGTGGCAGCCCGATTCGGCATTCCCTGTCGCCGGTATTGCACGATGCGGCATACCGGGCTCTCGGGCTCACCAACTGGACTTATGGCCGGATCCACATCGAGGCAGAAGAGCTTGCCGAGTGGGTGCACTCGCTGGACGACTCGTGGCGCGGGCTCTCACTGACCATGCCGCTCAAGGAGGCGGCGTTTGCGGTGGCTCACACGGTGAGCGAGGTGGCCGAAGCCGTCGGTGCGATCAACACGCTCGTGCGGGACGACGACGGCTGGTCGGGCCACAACACGGACGTCTACGGCATCGTCCGCGCGCTGGCGGAGGCAGGCGTCACCGATATCACCCATGCGGTGGTCGTGGGGTCGGGTGCGACGGCCCGCTCGGCACTGGCTGCGCTCGCCGAAGTCGGCGCGCTTGACGTCTCGCTCATGGTGCGGGCGGCTGTCCGTCCTGACACCGCGTCGGTTGCCCGCCTGCTCGGGCTCGGCCAGCTTTCCGTCCCTATGGGGAGGTGGCCCGAGGACGTCGATGTGGTCATCGGCACGGTTCCCCCGCATGCGTATGCCGCGATGCTCCAGCACTTGCCCCGCGCCCCTCACGTTGCGGCTGTGCTCGACTGCGTCTACGGCCAAGGCGTAAGCCCTCTCCTGGCCGCTGGTGCTGCCAAGGGCTACGTCCCGGTGTCGGGCACCGAGATGCTCCTGCACCAGGCGGCCGAGCAGGTCCGACTCATGACCGGCCAGGCGCCTCCGGTAGCCGCCATGCGCGCTGCATTGCAGGCAGCGACCGCTGACCACTAGCGATGAGCACCTTCGCTAGTCTGGGGTGGCCGAGTACGACCGGCTGGCACCTATGGCTCGTGGTGGGCGCCGCATGCGTGGGGTATGCCGTGGGCGTGCGGCTCTCGCGCGACCTGCGGGACGCGGCATACCGGATCGACGACGAGACCTCCGCTCCGCTCCCGCGTTCGCGCTGGCTCGTGTCGCCCGCCGTCGGCGTGTGTTGGGGTCTGCTCGCGTGGCGCTTGGGTGAGCGGCACGGCGGACTTGACCTCCCGGCTTACCTCGTGTTGGCGACCGTGGGAGTGGCGCTCGCGCGGATTGACGCCGACGTCCATCGGTTGCCTGCTGGGCTGACCTATCCGGCTGCGGTGGTGGTGGCGGGTTTGCTCGCGGTGTCGAGCGCGCTGACGGGAAATTGGGCTGCTCTGGTCCACGCGCTGGTCACCACGGGGATGGGAGCAGTGGTCTACGTCGTTCTGGTCCTGCTTTCCGGCGGTCAATTCGGTTGGGGGGATGTCGTGCTCGGCACGATCCTTGCTGGTGCGCTGGGATATCTCTCGCCTGTCCTGCCGTGGCTGGGCATCCTCCTTGCATTTGTCTTCGCGTCGGTTGTGTCCGTGGTGGGAATGGTGACTGGCCGGATCACCCTCAAGAGCCGGGTGGCCTTCGGGCCGTATCTCCTTGTCGGCGCCTTGACTGCCATCCTGCTGGTGGGGTGAGACTCGGCGAGCGGATCGGTGGTACGGGCGCGCGTCTTGGCATCCGGGTCGCGCCCTCGGGTGGTTCGCGCTGCGTGGGAAGATGCCGCCATGCTTCGCTGGCTTACCTCGGGAGAATCCCACGGCCCGGCCCTCGTGGCCCTCATGGAGGGGCTGCCCGCGGGTGTGCGGGTGACCAGTGCCGACCTCGGGGACGCCTTGGCTCGTCGTCGACTCGGGTTTGGGCGCGGAGCCCGGATGGCTTTTGAACGCGACGAGGTGGAGTTCCTCGGGGGAGTGCGCCACGGCAACACGCTCGGGTCACCGATCGCGATCCGGATCGGCAACTCCGAATGGCCCAAGTGGCAAACCGTCATGAGCCCAGACCCGGTCGACCCGCAAGCGTATGCCGCGGCCGACGACATCAACGCGGAGAAGGAGATTGCTCGCAATAGGCCGCTCACTCGTCCGCGACCGGGCCACGCCGATCTCGTCGGGATGCAAAAGTACGGGTTCGATGACGCGCGACCGGTGCTGGAGCGCGCGTCGGCCCGCGAGACCGCCGCCCGGGTCGCGCTCGGGGAGGTCGCGGCGCGTTTCCTGGAGCAGGCCTACGGCATCCGGCTGGTGTCGCACACGGTGGCGATTGGCGCGGCTGAGGTGAGCGATGACGCGGCTCTACCGACGCCCGATGACGTCGCGGCCCTTGACGCCGACCCAGTGCGGAGCCTCGACGCCCCTGGCTCAGCTGCCATGGTCGCGGAGGTCGAGGCCGCCAAGAAGGATGGCGACACGCTGGGCGGCGTCGTCGAAGTCCTTGCCTACGGCGTGCCGCCGGGGCTTGGATCACACGTTCACTGGGACCGTCGACTCGACGCGCAAATTGCTGGAGCCCTGATGGGGATCCAGGCAATCAAGGGCGTCGAGGTCGGTGACGGCTTCCGGACGGCGCGCCGGCGCGGCTCGGCTGCGCACGACGAGATGGACCGGGGCGATGACGGGGTGATCCGTCGACGCACGGGCCGTGCGGGTGGCACCGAGGGCGGCATGTCGACTGGCCAGGTCCTGCGGGTGAGGGCGGCTATGAAGCCGATCTCGACCGTGCCGAGGGCGCTCGACACGATCGATGTCACCGGCGCGTCGGCAGCCAAGGCGATTCATCAGCGCAGCGATGTGTGTGCAGTCCCAGCCGCTGGAGTCGTCGCTGAGGCGATGGTTGCGCTCGTGTTGGCCGCCGCCTGCCTGGAGAAGTTCGGCGGCGACAGCGTGGCGGAGACGGCACGCAACCACGCGGCATACCTGGCCTCGATCCCAACGACGATGCGCAGCGAGGGGACCGAGGGGACCGAACGGACTGAGCCATGATCGTCGTCATCGGCTTCATGGGAGCCGGCAAGACGACGATTGGACGGCTTATCGCCGAGCGCCTCGGGCTGCCCTTTGTTGACGCCGATCTCGTCATCGAGCGCGAGCAAGGACGCGCGATCAAGGAAATTTTCGACGCCGAAGGCGAGACCGCCTTTCGCGACATCGAAGAGCGCACCGTGCGTCGGCTGCTCGACGGACCGGAATGTGTTCTGTCGCTCGGTGGCGGCGTCTGCGGCCGGGAGGCGACACGGGAGGCCCTGCGGGGCCACACCGTGGTCTACCTCCACGTCGACCTGGACGAGGCGATGGCCCGAGTCGGGCGCGATGAGGACCGCCCACTGCTGCACAACCCCGGGCTCCCAGCACTGTATGCCGGTCGGCTCGACACCTATTCGCAGACGGCGACGGTCACCGTCGCGACCTCCGGCAAGAGCCCCGAGGCGGTCGCCGACGAGGTCCTGACCGAGCTTCGCCGTCCCGCGGCTGCCACTGATCAGGCTGAGGTCACGCGGATATCTGTGGGCGGCGATTACGACGTCCTGGTGGGGCGTGGGCTGCTCGTCGACGCCGCTGCACGGATCTCGCCTCTGCTTGCGCCTGGTGTCGAACGAGTGCTGGTGATCCACGCGCAACCGATGGCGGAGCTTGCGGGGCGCCTGGCCGCGGGGTTACGCGAGACCGGCGTCACGGCATACCTCGCGGCAGTGCCCGACGCGGAGGCTGCCAAGGATGTCGCGGTGGCCGCGCAGCTGTGGAGTCTTTTGGGGCGCAACGGTTTTACGCGAAGTGATGCGATTGTCGGGCTGGGCGGTGGGACCGTCACGGACCTCGCTGGCTTCGTGGCCGCGACCTGGCTACGTGGCGTGGCGGTGATCCAGGTGCCGACAACCCTGGCTGGGATGGTCGACGCGGCCGTGGGCGGAAAAACCGGCATCAACACCCCCGAAGGGAAGAACCTCGTCGGGTCGTTCCATCCGCCGGCTGCCGTTGTGTGCGACCTCGACACCCTCGTGACGCTGCCGCCGCTTGACCTCCTCGGTGGGATGGGCGAGGTGGTCAAACACGGCTTTATCGCCGACCCGCGCACGCTGGCACTCATCGAAGCTGACCCGCGCGCCTCGATCGACCCGGCTGGGCCGGTGCTCGCCGAGTTGGTCGCCCGCTCCGTCGAGGTCAAGGCGAGGGTCGTCGCCGCTGACCTGCGCGAGTCGTCGCTGCGGGAAATCCTCAACTATGGGCACACCTTCGGACACGCCATCGAGCAGGTCGAGGGGTATACGTGGCGGCACGGCTTCGCCGTGTCCGTCGGCATGATGTATGCCGCGACGCTGGGTCAGCTGGCCGGTCACACGCCTGCTCATCTGGTGGATCGCCAATGCGACATCCTCACCAGCCTGGGCCTGCCTTTGACATATGAGGCAGACCGTTGGCCGGCGCTCTTGGCAGCGATGCGACGGGACAAGAAGAGCCGCGGAAGTCGACTGCGCTTCGTCGTCCTCGATGACATCGCCCAACCTGTCCGCCTTGAGGGACCGTCGGACGAGATGCTTGAGCAAGCATTCCGCCAAATCCGAACCGCGTGATGAGACCGAGGGAGAATCCATGTCTGTACTGCTCATCAACGGGCCCAACCTCAACTTGCTTGGCACGCGCGAGCCGGATGTCTATGGATCCACCACGCTGACCGAGGTTGAGGCGGCGCTCACCGTCCAGGCAGCCGAGGCGGGTCTGGAGGTGGACTGCTTCCAGAGCAATAGCGAGGGGGAGATCATCGATCGCATCCACGCTGCCCGTACCGACGGGACCGCCTTCATCATCATCAACCCAGGCGCGTTCACGCACACGAGCATCGCGATTCGGGATGCCTTCCAGAGCGTGCAGGTGCCCTTCTGCGAGGTCCACATCTCGAACGTGTACGCCCGCGAACCCTTCCGGCACCACTCCTACCTGTCCGACCTCGCGGTTGGGGTGATGGCAGGTTTCGGCACCCGTGGGTACTCCCTCGCCATGTCATTCGTCATCGAGCGGCTCGCTCCCAACGCTGTGGGTTAGTGCTTGGAGAGTGGCCTGGGCTATTGCGGGTAGAATCAACGGCAATCCCCAAGAAGTCTTGAGAGCGGGTGCGCGCGCGCCCGGCATACCAGCGAGCAAGGAAGCGGCACTCCCGTGGCAACGACTAACGACCTCAAGAACGGTCTCGTCCTCAACATCGACCGGCAGCTGTGGCAGGTCATCGAGTTCCAGCACGTCAAGCCCGGCAAGGGCCCGGCCTTCGTGCGCACGAAACTCAAGAACGTCACGTCGGGCAAGACCGTCGACAAGACCTTCAACGCGGGCGTCAAGGTCGAGACGGCCACGGTCGACAAGCGCACGATGCAGTACCTCTACAAGGATGGCACCGACTTCGTCTTCATGGACGTGGACACCTATGACCAGCTGCACGTGTCTGAGGCTGTCGTGGGCACTGCCGCCAACTACATGCTGGAGAACCAGAACGCCATCGTCGCGACCCACGACGGTGTGCCGCTCTACGTCGAGCTCCCCGCGTCGGTGACCATGCTTATCGCACACACCGAGCCGGGCCTCCAGGGCGACCGCTCCACCGGGGGTACCAAGCCCGCCACGCTCGAGACCGGTGCGCTGATCCAGGTGCCGCTCTTCCTTGAGACCGGCACCAAGGTCAAGGTCGACACCCGCGACGGGTCCTACCTCGGCCGCGTCAACGACTGACCGGACGGCATACCTCATGGGCGCCCGCTCAAAGTCACGCAAGCGCGCGCTGGACATCCTCTTCGAGGCTGACCAGCGCGGCGTCAACGTGCAGGGGCTTCTCCTGGAGCGGCTCGCCAAACCGGTGACCCAGAGTCCGCTCGCGGACTACACCGTGACCCTTGTCGAGGGCGTCGTGCGCCAGTGGGCCGAGATCAACGAACTCCTCACGACCTATAGCCAAGGGTGGGCGATCGAGCGGATGCCCGCCGTCGATCGCGCCATCCTGCGCATCGGCACGTGGGAGGTCGTCTATAGCGACGAGGTCCCGGAGGCGGTCGCGATCAGTGAGGCCGTGGCCCTGGCCAAGGCGTTGTCGACCGATGATTCGCCGACCTTTGTCAACGGGCTGCTCGGTCGCCTCGCGGAGATCAAACACACGCTCTGAGCATCAGCGGATGAGGCCCCCGAGCATGCCGCCGACGCCACTGCCGCTGGAGCCAGCGGGCCCCTGATGGCCACCTTCGACGACTGACTCCGAGGGCTGCACGAGGACATAGCCCTGGCCGCCAAAAGCCATCTGGAAGGTCTCCCCAGTGCCGCCGCGGATCATCGAGCCGAGACCGCCGGTATCCACCCGGATGTCCATCTGTACTCCACTGGTCCACAGCACGACCGCCTGGGCGTCGGCGAATGTGGGCGAACCCGCGACATCAAGCGCGACCGGGTCGCCCTTAGTCGTCACCGCGACGTAGCCGGTGCCCCGCAACGACACGTTGAACAGGCCACCCGCCATCATTCCGCCACGCGCTTGCACCCGGTGGATGTCCCACTCGATGGACGAGGAGAAGGCCAGGACGTTATTGCCATTGACCGAGACCATGTCGTTCTCGAGGTAGAACACCTGGATCTCGGAGGCCAGGTCGGCAACGAAGAGTTCACCGGAGCCGGTGCAGCGCATCACCTTGACGCCCTCGCCGGTGACCGCGGACTTGAGCATCTTGTTGAGCCCGCCGGATCCGGTGTTCTCGAACCGCACATCCCCCTGATAGGCGACCATCGACCCAGTCCGTGCCCAAACCGGTCCGTACTGCATGGAAATCTTGAGCATCTTCTTGTTCTGCAGGACGAACGGGTCCGCAGACGGGTTCTCCTGGTACTCGGTGAACAAGGTGCCGTGGATCGGCATGGTCATCCTCCTAGGGCGGGTTGGGCGCGATGGCTGCCTCTGGTCAGACGCTAGTGGCGCTTCGGCGTCGCTGGTGGCGATTTGGCGTGAATTGGTGTTTGCCAGTCAGCGGCCGATAGATGGGACAGGATGAGACCGAGGGCCAGATGGGTCCCGCGTCGGTGGGTACGGCGCGTAATGACGGGAAGGTGACTCGATGGGTTTCCTGGACAAGGCGAAGGCCGCCGCGACTGAACTCGCTGCGAAGGCGGATGGGGCACTAGCGTCGTCGGGCATGGCCGGCCCGGCTGCCGCGGCGAAGCAGGCCGACAGGGCGTTCCGCGATCTCGGGGTGCTCGCCTATCTCAACGCAACCGGCCGTCCCGCAGACGAATCCGCGCGAGAGCGGCTCATGCACGAGCTCCGGGCAGCAGAGTCCCAAGGCGGGATCGCATCCTTTGCGCTCCACTCGGCCGCGCCGCCGCCTCCCGGGATGGCCGGCACCTCGGGGTATGCCGCCCCGCCGCCACCAGCTCCCGGCATGGCCGGGTCTGCGGGCTATGGCGGGTATGCCGCCCCGCCGCCTCCCGGTGCGGGGATGACACCACCACCGCCACCGCCTGGACCTGGACCTGGACCCTCAGCTGCTCCGCCGCCGCCACCCCCAGCACCAGCGGATGGGCCGCCGCCAGCGCCAGCCCCGGACCACAGTCCCGTTGCCCCACCTCCGCCGCCACCGTGGGCGACGGGCACCTCGTCCTAGGAGGAGGCGCACCTCACGCGAGGTCGCACAAGGCCCGCCACTCGTCGGCCATGATCTCGTAGAGCACCTCGACGTCGGGGATGAGTTCTGGGCACACGCTCACCCCGACGTCGAGCTTGCCCTGATATCCCTGTGCCGTGACGTTGAAGCCCATGCCCTCGCCCAACGGCGGCATGGGATAGACCGACGTGACGCGGGCTTCGCCGACGCCAAAGAGATCCTGACCCATCGGCACGTTCGAGATCACCGTGTTAAACGGCAGGTGGATGACGTCCGGCAGCCTCAAGACGGACGCGAGATTGCTGCCGGGCGACAGCATCGACGCAAAGGCGCGCGCCACCATCGTCAGGGCGTCTTCGTTGGCCGCCACGTGACTCTTGGCGACCGCCATGGCCGCGCGAGCGGCGGCGACTCGTTCGGCCCGGTCCTCAACGTCAGTGGGGATGGTGCATAAGGTCAACGCGATCCGGTTGGCGCCGCTCTGATCGACCGCGAGGTGGCGAACGGAGATGGGGACCATCGCCACGAGGGGCGAGGAGGGGAGCGCGTCGCGTTCGCTGAGCCAATGCCGCAATCCCGCTGCCGCGCAGGCGTGCAGGAGATCATTGACGGTGGCGCCCAACTTGGTGCGGATGGGTTTGCTCGCCGCGAGATTCCACGTGCCGTAGGCCATCGCCCGGCGACCGCTCACCGGCTTGTTGACAATCGTGGCCGGAGCTCCCGGCCATCCCGAAAAGTCCACTGCCCCAGTCAAAGTCGACGGTTCGGTGACTGCCTGACGGGCGATCCGGGCGGCCGTGCCCATGCTCCAGGTTGCCCAGTCCACAGCCGAGCGCGCGAGCATGGCGCTCACCGGTGGGGCGGACTCGGGCTCCCAGCCGGGGTCGTCGTCGACGAGCTGGTCGGTGCCGAGGAGGGCGTGCAGGATGTCGCGCATCCGCGAGCCGTCCGCGATCGCGTGATGGACCTTGGTGACGATGACGGTCTCGCCGCGTTCCTCGTGGAGCAGGTGGACTTCCCACAGCGGGCGGCGCCGGTCGAGTGGAGTCATCGCAATGCCCGCCACAGCGGCTGGGAGGGCGCCGTGACCGGCATACGACTCGAGCACGTGGTGGTCCAGGTCGAAGTCAACGTCGTCAACCAGCCACGGCCGATCAATCCCAAAAGGCAGAGCCTGGAGGCGGCGCCGGAACTCCGGCAACCGGCCGACGCGGGTGGAGATCTGCCCGCGGAGGTCAGCGAAGGTCACCGGCCGGTCCAACGGCAGCAGGAGACACACATTGCCGACGGTGCGGGGACCATCTAAGGCAAGGTATGCCGCGTCGAGTGGCCGGAGTTGCTGTGCGCGCATCGGCGATCGACCTCCTTCTGGAGCGACCTTAAACCTGCTGCGCCCGTCGCGCTACGGCACAATTGCTCAGGCCAACGCGCACAAGTCGTCGTATGCCGTGACCATGGACGCGGCAAGGTCATCGACGTCGGGAACCAGGACGGGGCAGACCGTCAGGCCAATATTGAGCCGGCCTCGATATCCCTGGGTGGTCACGAAGATGCCCTGCCCGTTTGACAACGGTGACAAGGGGTAGACGTAGTCGACGGGCACACCGGCTAGCGAGTATTGGTCCGAGCCCATGCTGACGTTCGAAATGACGAGATTGGTCCCCGGCGGCATGTAGTCCATCACGCGCATCGAGACCGCTGCGTCGGCGGCATACCGGGTGAGTGGGGATGTCGAGGCGCTCGAGACCCGCGCAGCGAGGTCCATGACCGTCTCGGTGAACATGGGCGCAGCCTTGGCTCGGCGCATGGATTCATGGGCGGCATGGAGGCGGTCGATCGGATCGGAGATGTGCGTGGGGAGTTCGCTGACGCTCATCTCGATGCGGTTGATCGCGGCTGGATCTGGCGCAGGTCCGTCCGCCCCGATCGGAACCAAGGCGACCAGGGGCACGGCCGGTGCGCCACCGCGGCGCTGCATCCACTCGCGCAAGGCTGCCGCGGTCATCGCGTGGAGGATATCGTTGGCCGTGACGCCGAGTCTCCGGCGCACCGGACGGCTGGCCTCCAGCGACACTGATGCCCGGCCCCAGGCTCGTTTGGCGCTCAGCGTCTTGTTGAAGGGAGTCATCGGCGCGGTCGGGATTGACGCGGTCGTCATAACTCCACCGATTTGCGTGCCGAGGGTGCCAAGAGTCGCGGTTGCGGTGGACATCGACTGGGAGAGAGACCATTGCGCTGCTTCGACGGCACTACGCCAGAGCATTTCGAGATCGAAGGGCGCTGGGTCAGCGCTCCACCCACCCGCTGCACCCCCTGACGAGCTCTGCTCGGCCCCGTCCCCGAAGATGCCTCGAATGGTGGCGAGGAACGCGCTGCCGTCGCCGATGGTGTGATGCATCATCAGCAACACGGCCGACCGGCGTTGTGCGGCAGACCCGTCGTGAATGAGGTGAACCGACCACAGCGGGCGGGTCCGGTCCATTGGGATCATGGTGAGGCGTGCCGCCAAGTCTGCGACGGCCTTGTCACCGCCGGGTTCGGGGACGTCATGCTCGACCACGTGCCGGTCGAGGTCAAACGCCGTGTCATCGACCCACCAGGGCAAGTCGAGCCCCCAGGCGACGGTGTGCAGGCGCCGCCGGAGCATCGGCAAGCCAGGCAGTGCCCGTCGAACCTGCTCCATGAGTTGGTCTCGTGTGACCGTGCCTTCCAGCGTCAGCAGCAGACAGACATTGCCCGTGGTGTTGGCCGCATCCATCGATAGGTATCCCGCGTCGACGGGGGCAACTCGCTGAGCCTGCACTCGTGCACTCCTTTGGGTGAGGTGGTCCCGAGGTCGTGGAGGATCGGGCGGGGTCGTCAGGCCGCCAGCCTCACCTGAGCCTAGTGGGCTCACGGCACGCGGCGTATGGACGCAGATCACACGATGACTTGCTGCCCACGGGGCGGACCGCGACCGGGTGATTGCAGCCGCGGGAGTAAGGTGACGACGACATCGACGTCCTTTAATCACCGTCCTGTGAGGCGGGGAAGGAGGTCCGAGTGAGCGGCGACATGCCCCACCCGGCCGCACGTGTCGTGATGAATTCCGGTGAGATCTCCCGGGCATTGCGGCGCGTGGCCCACGAAATCCTCGAACGCAACAAGGGTCCCGAAGGCGTCGTCCTCATGGGGATCCCGTCGCGCGGCGTGCCCCTGGCCCGCCGACTCGCGGACTCGTTGAGCGAGATCGAGGACGTCACCATCCCTGTCGGCGCGCTCGACGTGACCATGCACCGCGACGACCTCCGGCGCCAGCCCACCCGCATGATCGCCCGAACCCTGGTCCCCTCGGGCGGTATTGACGACAAGATCGTCGTGCTCGTGGACGATGTGCTCTATTCCGGGCGCACCATCCGTGCCGCCCTAGAGGCCCTCAGCGACCTCGGGCGGCCGCGGGCTGTGCAACTGGCGGTGCTCGTCGATCGGGGACACCGAGAGCTGCCGATCCGCGCAGATTTTGTCGGCAAGAACCTCCCCACTGCCACCGCCGAGCGCGTCCATGTCCGCTTGTCCGAGAGCGACGCCGAGGCCGACGAAGTGCGCATTTCCGGAGGAGACCGATGATCGGCCGCCATTTGCTCAGCTCAGCCGACCTCGACCGCCACGACATCGAGACCCTGCTTGAGACGGCCGCATCGATGCACGATGTGCAGCGCCGAGACGTCAAGAAGCTCCCCACCCTGCGGGGGCGCACGATCATCAACCTCTTCTTCGAGGACTCCACCCGCACCCGCAGCTCGTTCGAAATCGCCGGCAAGTGGATGTCCGCAGACACCATCAATATCTCTGCCAAGGGATCCTCAACGAGCAAGGGCGAGTCCCTGCGTGACACCGTCCGCACGATCACGGCGATGTCGGTCGACGCGCTCGTCATCCGGCATTCGGCATCAGGTGCCTGCCACCAGGCGGCCCAGTGGGTCGACGCGAGCGTCATCAATGCGGGTGATGGCACCCATGAACACCCCACCCAGGCGCTGCTCGATGCCTACACACTCCGCCACCGGCTCGGAAACCTGGAGGGAAAGCACGTCGTGATCGTGGGTGACCTCACCCACTCACGCGTGTTCCGCTCCAACGTCATCACGCTGGGCACCTTGGGGGCTCGGGTCACTGTCGTCGCCCCGCCCACCCTCATGCCCAGCGGAATCGGCGATTGGTCGCGGCGCGATGGCTTCGCCACGCGGTGGGAACTCGACGACGTGCTCTATGGCGACGATCCGCCAGACGCGCTCATGATGCTCCGCGTCCAAAGGGAACGCATGTCGGGTGGGTATTTCCCGACGGCCCGCGAGTACACCGTGGGCTACGGGCTCACCAGGGATCGCCTCGATCGCTTGTATGCCGTGTCGCCGGACCTTCCGATCCTGCACCCCGGCCCGATGAACCGTGGTCTGGAGATCTCCGCCGAAGCGGCCGATGCCACGAGTTCGGTCATTCTCGACCAGGTGTCAGCCGGAGTCGCGGTGCGGATGGCGGTGCTCTACCACCTGCTGTCCGGCGACCCGCAACAGCACAGCCAAGGGGTCAGTGGCCAGGACCTGGATCGGGGGGCAGCATGACCGGCATCGTCATCAAGGGAGCGAGGATCCTGGGGGAGCACGCGGCTGACCTCGTCATCAGTGACGGCGTCATCCAGGAGATCTCCACCAGCACCCTCGCCCGCACCGTCACCGCAGGCAGCCGGGTGATCGACGCCGACGGTCTCATCCTCCTGCCCGGCTTCGTCGACCTCCACACCCACCTGCGCGAGCCGGGTCGCGAAGACACCGAGACGATCGCATCCGGCTCGGCCGCTGCGGCTGCTGGCGGCTTCACTGCGGTGCTCGCCATGGCCAACACCAACCCCGTCACTGACACCGCCGAGGCGGCGGAGCGGGTCTTCGACCTCGGCCGGGCGGCAGGCCTGGTCGATGTGCAGCCGATCGGCGCAGTGAGCAAGGGCCTCGACGGTGCCGAACTCGCCGAACTCGGCCTCATGGCGCGGTCCCGCGCAGCCGTCCGTGTCTTCTCCGACGATGGTCGCTGCGTGGGTGACGCGAGACTCATGCGCCGGGCACTCGACTACGTCAAGGCCTTCGGCGGGGTCATCTCTCAGCACTCGCAAGACTCGCGGCTCGCTGACTCGTCCGCCTGTTGCCATGAGGGCGAACTCTCCGGCCGACTCGGCCTCCCGTCCTGGCCCGGCGTCGCCGAAGATGTCATCGTCGCGCGTGACGTCATGCTGGCCCGGCATACCGGCTCTCGGGTCCATGTCGCGCACGTCTCCACCGCGGGCTCGGTCGAGGTGATCCGGTGGGCCAAGTCCCGTGGTATCGCCGTGACCGCCGAGGTCACCCCCCACCACCTTGCGCTCGGCACCGAGCTGCTCGTCGGCTACGACCCGGTCTACAAAGTCAACCCGCCCCTCCGCCCAACCGAAGACCAGGAAGCCATCCGGGAGGCGCTCGCAGACGGCACCATCGACGCGGTCGCGACCGACCACGCCCCCCACGCGCGCCACGACAAGGAGCACGCGTTCCCCGACGCTGCCTTCGGCATGCTTGGCCTCGAAACCGCACTCGGCATCATCGTCGACCTCCTCGTGAAGCCCGGTCTGCTCACCTGGGCCGATGTGGCCGACCGCATGTCCATCGCGCCGGCCCGCATCGCCGGACTGACCGGCCACGGCCGCCCCATCGAGGTCGGCGCCCCAGCCAACCTCGTCCTGGTCGACCCTGACGCGAGCTGGACCGTCGACCGGGACGCCTCGCGCTCCCGATCCCGCAATAACCCCTGGCACGGACGCACCCTGCACGGTGCGGTCCACGCGACGCTGCTGCGTGGCGCGTGCACGGCATACCGAGGTCAGGTCGCCCCAGCGGGTGGCCACCTCGACTTGGAGGCACTCTCGTGACTGACCTACTCGTGGATCGCCCGCCGGCGGTCCTCGTCCTCGAAGACGGGCGCGCCTTCGCCGGGCAGGCGTTCGGCGCTGTGGGGGAGACGGTGGGGGAGGCAGTGTTCTCGACCGGGATGACCGGCTACCAGGAGACCCTCACCGACCCGAGTTACCACCGCCAGGTCGTCGTCATGACCGCGCCCCACGTCGGCAACACGGGGTGGAACGCCGAAGACGACGAGTCCGAGCGCATCTGGGTCGCGGGGTATGCCGTCCGCGAGGCGGGGTTGCGCCCCTCCAACTGGCGCGCGACGGGTTCGCTGGAAGGCGCCCTGACCGAGCAGGGGGTCGTCGGGATCTGTGGCATCGACACCCGGGCTCTGACCCGGCACCTGCGCGAGCGCGGGTCAATGCGGGTGGGCATATTCAGCGGGTCGACTGCGGGCGTTGCAGTCGAGCAGCTGCTTGAGCGGGTCCACGCGGCCCCGCACATGGCCGGGGCCAACCTCGCGGCCGAGGTCTCCACCAAAGAGCCGTATGTCGTTGCGGCCCAAGGCGAACGCCGGTTTGTCGTCGCTGCGGTTGACCTCGGGATCAAGGGCATGACGCCGGCGTTGCTGGCTGCTCAGGGCATCGAAGTCCACGTGCTTCCTGCGACGGCCACGTTCGAGGACATCCTCGCGGTGGGACAGGTCGTCGGCCAGGACGCTCCTGACGGGGTGTTCTTCTCGAACGGGCCCGGCGACCCAGCGGCCGCTGACGTGTCCGTGCTGCAGGCTGTCTTGGAGCGGCGAATCCCGTTCTTCGGCATCTGTTTTGGCAACCAACTGCTCGGGCGGGCGCTCGGGTTCGGCACCTACAAGCTCAAGTACGGACACCGGGGCATCAACCAGCCCGTCATGGACCGCACCACCGGCAAGGTCGA
Source organism: Actinomycetales bacterium (assembly GCA_016715285.1). GTDB lineage: Bacteria > Actinomycetota > Actinomycetes > Actinomycetales > Dermatophilaceae > Phosphoribacter > Phosphoribacter thorii. The sequence goes on from JADKAO010000007.1 coordinate 267,483, forward strand.
GGTGACGGCGCACAACCACGGCTTCGCCGTGGACGCGCCGATCAAACACGACTCCCAGACCCCATTTGGGCGGGTTCGAGTGAGCCACGTGTGTCTCAACGATGACGTGGTCGAAGGCCTCGAATGCCTCGACATCCCGGCCTTCTCGGTGCAGTACCACCCGGAGGCAGCGGCGGGGCCGCACGACGCGGCATACCTGTTTGATCGCTTTGTGGGACTCATGGCGAGCCACCGACCGAGCGGCGCCACGAGCACAAGCATGAGCACGAGCATGAGCAAGGAAGGCACCCACTGATGCCCAAACGCGAGGACATCACGAGCGTCCTGGTCATCGGGTCTGGACCCATCGTCATCGGTCAGGCGTGCGAGTTCGACTACTCGGGCACCCAAGCGTGCCGCGTGCTGCGTGACGAAGGCATCCGGGTCATCCTCGTCAACTCCAACCCGGCGACGATCATGACCGACCCGGAGTTTGCCGACGCGACCTATATCGAGCCGATCACCCCCGAGGTGGTCGAGGCGATCATCGCCAAGGAGCGACCCGACGCAGTCCTGGCCACCCTGGGCGGGCAGACCGCGCTCAACTGCGCCATGGCCCTGCACGAGCGCGGGGTGCTCGAGAAGTACGACTGCCCCCTCATCGGTGCCAACGTCGAAGCGATCCAGCTGGGCGAGGACCGGGAGAAGTTCAAGGGTGTGGTCGCTCGCTGTGGCGCGGAGTCAGCGCGCTCGGTGATCTGCCACACGATTGAGGAATGCCTCACTGCCGCAACCGAACTCAACTACCCAGTCGTGGTGAGGCCGTCGTTCACCATGGGCGGTCTCGGGTCTGGCTTTGCCTACAACGAGGCCGATCTGCGTCGGATCGCCGGCGCGGGCCTGCAGCACTCACCGGTCACCGAGGTCCTGCTCGAAGAATCGATTATCGGGTGGAAGGAATACGAGCTCGAGGTCATGCGTGACCACGCCGACAATGTTGTCGTCGTCTGCTCGATCGAGAACCTCGACCCCATGGGCGTGCACACGGGTGACTCGATCACCGTCGCGCCCGCCCTCACGCTCACCGACCGCGAATACCAGCGGCTGCGCGATATCGGCATCGCGGTCATCCGCGAGGTCGGCGTCGACACTGGCGGCTGCAACATCCAGTTCGCGGTCAACCCGCTCGACGGGCGGGTGATCGTCATCGAGATGAACCCGCGCGTGTCGCGATCGTCGGCGCTCGCCTCCAAGGCGACGGGCTTCCCGATCGCCAAGATCGCGGCCAAGATGGCGATCGGTTACACCCTGGATGAGGTCCCCAACGACATCACCCGCGAGACGCCGGCCTCCTTTGAGCCGACGCTCGACTATGTCGTCGTCAAGGTGCCCCGGTTTGCGTTCGAGAAGTTCCCGGCCGCCGACCCCATCCTCACGACGACGATGAAGTCGGTCGGTGAGGCGATGTCCATGGGCCGTAACTTCGCCGAGGCCCTCCAGAAGGCGCTGCGCTCGATGGAGCAAGGCGGCGCGTCCTTCCACTGGCGCGGCGACCGCCCCGATGCCGACGCGGTGAAGGCTCTGCTCGACGACGCCTCCCGCCCCACCGACGGCCGCATCGTCACCGTCCAGCAGGCGTTGCGCGGGGGAGCAACAGTCGAGCAGGTCCACGACGCCACCGGTATCGACCCGTGGTTCCTCGACCAGATCGCGCTCATCAACGAGGTCGCAGAGCGCGTCCGCGTCGCCGATCGACTGCGCCCCGACCTCCTCGCGCTCGCCAAACGGCACGGCTTCTCCGACCGGCAACTTGCCGAACTTCGGGGTATGCCGGAAGCCGTGGTCCGCGGCGTGCGGCACGCCCTCGGGATCCGCCCGGTCTTCAAGACGGTCGACACCTGCGCGGCCGAGTTCGCGGCCTCCACCCCCTACTACTACTCGTCCTACGACGAGGAGTCCGAGGTGCTGCCCCGCGAGAAGCCCGCCGTCATCATCCTCGGGTCCGGTCCCAACCGGATCGGCCAGGGCGTGGAGTTCGACTACTCGTGTGTCCACGCATCATTTGCGTTGCGGGACGCCGGTTTTGACACCGTCATGGTCAACTGCAACCCCGAGACCGTGTCGACTGACTACGACACGTCGAGCCGCCTCTATTTCGAGCCGCTCACCCTCGAAGACGTCCTCGAGGTCATCCACGCCGAACGTCAAGCTGGCCCGATCGCCGGTGTCATCGTCCAACTCGGCGGACAGACCCCGCTCGGCCTGGCCCAAGCACTCAAAGACGAAGGTGTCCCAATCGTCGGCACCCCGCCCGAGGCGATTCACCTCGCCGAAGACCGCGGCGCCTTTGGCCGCGTCCTTGCCGAGGCGGGTCTGCCGGCACCCAAGCACGGCACGGCATACAGCGTGGAGGAAGCACTGGGAGTGGCGCGGTCGATCGGGTACCCCGTCCTCGTGCGGCCCTCCTACGTGCTCGGGGGACGGGGGATGGAGATCGTCTATGACGACGAGACCCTCGCCACCTATGTCACCCGCGCGACGATCGCGAGCCCGGAGCACCCGATCCTCGTCGACCGGTTCCTCGACGACGCCATCGAAATCGACGTCGACGTCCTCTATGACGGCGAGGAGATGTACCTCGGCGGCGTCATGGAGCACATCGAAGAAGCTGGCATCCACTCCGGCGACAGCGCGTGCACCCTGCCCCCAGCCACCCTGGGCAGCGCCGAGATCGAACGCGTTCGCGCCTCCTCGCTGAAGCTCGCGCAGGGCATCGGTGTCCGTGGCCTGATGAACGTGCAGTTCGCGCTCGCCCAAGACGTCCTTTACGTGCTCGAGGCAAACCCGCGCGCCTCCCGCACGGTGCCATTCGTTGCCAAGGCGACCGGGGTGCCGCTGGCCAAGGCGGCCGCTCGCGTCATGCTCGGGGCCACGATTGCGCAGCTGCGCGCCGAAGGTCTGCTTCCCCCTACGGGCGATGGCGGCACGCTGCCGTCGCATGCGCCGATGTCGGTGAAGGAGGCCGTGCTGCCCTTCGCGCGCTTCCGCACCGCGGACGGCACCAATGTCGACGCGCTCCTCGGCCCGGAGATGAAGTCCACCGGCGAGGTCATGGGGATCGACACCGACTTCGGGACGGCCTTCGCCAAGAGCCAGCTCGCGGCCTACGGCGGACTGCCCGACTCCGGGACGGTCTTCGTGTCGGTCGCCAATCGTGACAAGCGCGCGATGCTCTTCCCGGTCCGCGGTCTGGTGGACCTCGGGTTCACTATCCTCGCGACGTCGGGTACGGCAGATGTGTTGCGGCGCAACGGTATACCGGCTCAGGTCGTGCGCAAGATCACCCAGCGCGGAGAGACACCGGTCGCGGAGGAGGGCATCGAAGACGGGCCCACGATCGCCGAGCGGATCATCAATGGCGAAGTCGACATGGTCGTCAACACCCCGACCGGGTCGAGTGCACGCGTCGACGGCTATGCCATCCGCGCGGCGGCGATCACCGCCGACGTCACGCTCATCACCACGGTGCAGGAGCTTGCGGCGGCGGTTCAGGGCATCGGCTCGATGCGTAACATGCCGATCCGGGTCACCTCCCTGCAGGACCACGCGCTCGCGCTCAACCTCTATGGCCGCGCGCCAGCTGGGACGTGACGTGGGGGTCTACGACGTCGTCTTCCGGCACGGACTGACTCGGGTCGACGCCGAGGTCGCGCACCGCGTCTCGTTCCGGTCACTCCAGCGGCTGTATGCCGTGCCCCCTGTCCGTCGTCGCGTCGCCCCCCAGCTCGCACCGGTCGATCCGTCGCTTGCCGTGACGGTGTTTGGCCGTCGGGTGCCCAGCCCTCTTGGGTTAGCGGCGGGATTCGACAAGAACGCTGAAGGCATCGATGCGCTCGCATCCCTCGGGTTTGGGTTCATCGAGATCGGCACTGTCACGGGACAGGCGCAACCAGGCAATCCGACGCCGAGATTGTTCCGACTGCCTGGCGATCGGGCGATCATCAACCGGATGGGCTTCAACAACGATGGCTCGGCCGCTGTTGCCGAGCGGTTGGAGGCTCGCCGCAACGGACACCACCGCAGCGATGTTGTCCTCGGGGTCAATATCGGCAAGACCAAGGTGGTGCCCAACGACGAAGCGATCGACGATTACGTCGTGAGTGCTCGGCGCCTGGCTCCCTACGCGGACTACCTCGTGGTCAATGTGAGCTCGCCCAACACGCCCGGCCTGCGAGATCTCCAAGCTGTCGACGACCTCCGGCCGTTGCTGCGCGCGGTCGGCGCTGCCGCTGACGATGCTGCGGGCAAGCCGGTGCCGCTCCTGGTCAAAATCGCTCCTGACCTGGCCGACGACGATGTCATCGCGGCGAGCGGCTTGGTGTCGGAGCTCGGACTCGCCGGAATCGTGGCGACGAATACGACGATCAGTCGCGATGGGTTGCGGACGTCTCCAGCCGAGGTGGCGGAGCTTGGCGCCGGCGGACTGTCTGGTCCGGTCCTCGCCGCCCGCTCGATTGAGGTCCTCAAGCTCGTTCGGGCTCATGTGCCTGCCGAGACCGTCGTGATCAGTGTCGGGGGCATCTCGACCGCCGCTGACGTGCGACAGCGGCTCGACCTTGGTGCCACCCTCGTCCAGGCCTACACCGGGTTCATTTACGGCGGACCGCTGTGGGTGCGTGGAATCAACCGCGACCTTGCCCGGCATACCCAGCAGGGAGCAGTGTCATGACCGAGCCCTTTGGTGCGCGGCTGCGCCGTGCGATGGACACCATTGGTCCGCTCTGTGCGGGGATCGACCCGCACCGTGCCCTGGTGGAGTCGTGGGGTCTCACTTATGACCTCGCGGGGCTTGAGCGCTTCACGATGAGCTGCGTTGAGGCATTCTCGGGCGAGGTTGCGGCCGTCAAGCCCCAGTCGGCGTTCTTCGAAGTCTTCGGGTCGGCGGGCGTTGCCATCATGGAGCGAGCCGTTGACGAGCTGCGGGCTGCGGACACTCTCGTCATCCTCGATGTCAAACGCGGGGACATCGGCACGACTATGGAGGCCTATGCCGAGGCGTTTCTTGGCAAAGACGCTCCTTCGCCCCCTGATGCCATGACGGTTTCGCCCTACCTGGGGTATGGCTCGCTGCGTCCCGCTGTCGAACTCGCGCACGCCACCGGCCGTGGGATCTTTGTCCTCGCACTCACCTCCAACCCAGAGGGAGCATCCGTCCAGCATGCGGTCCTCGATGGGATGAGTGTGGCGGGCCATGTCGTCGCCGGGGCCACGGGCGACAATGCGCAGGCCGCGGCGGACGGCATACTCGGCTCGGTCGGGCTTGTCGTGGGGGCGACAGTCGGGGATGCCCCCCGCCGGCTCGGGCTCGACCTGGGGGCTGTCAATGGGCCGCTTCTCGCTCCAGGCGTTGGGGCACAAGGAGGTTCGGCGCAGTCCCTCCGCGACGTCTTTGGCGCGGCCCTCCCCACTGTCCTCGCCGCGAGCAGCCGCGAGATCCTCATGGCAGGTCCGTCCGTGGCCAGCCTCCGCAAGCGAGCCCGGGAGTCCGCCCACGAGTTGCGCGAGATCTTGACCTAGGCGCGATACCCATCCAGCGGCTATTGACCCTCCGCCGAAGTCCGCGCGTCGTTGCGAGCGCTGTCTGGGCTGAGTAGGTTCGACGCACGAACGACCCCCGGACCGAGACATCTTCCCGGTCTGCCCCTGAAGTGATCCCTAGACGGGATCGAGGAGACACTGTGGCACTGCCCGAGCTGACCCCCGAAGAGCGCGCCGACGCGCTCGCGAAGGCTGCCGTCGCGCGACGCGAACGCGCTGCTGTCAAGAATCGGCTGAAGTACTCGCAAGGGTCGCTCGCAGCGGTCATCGCCGAAGGTAAGGACAACCAGGTCATCGGCAAAATGAAGGTGTCGGCGTTGTTGGAGGCCATGCCGGGGATTGGTCGGGTCCGGGCTGCGCAGATCATGGCCGAGGTGGGCATCGCGCCGACGCGGCGGGTCCGTGGGCTGGGGATCAACCAGACGGCTGCGCTGTTGGCTCGGTTCGAGGGATCATGACGCCGATGTCGTCCGCAGAGGCGCCTCGGCTGGTCGTCCTCGCGGGACCGACGGCAGTCGGCAAAGGCACCATTTCGGCCTACGTTCGCACGCACTTCCCGCAGGTGTGGCTGTCCGTGTCGATGACCACGCGGCCCAAGCGGCCGGGTGAGGTCGACGGCGTCCATTACCACTTCGTGGCTGAGCAGGAGTTCCAGCGGCTCATCGATGCGGGGGAGTTCTTGGAGTATGCGCAGGTGCACGGGCGCGCCTACTACGGCACTCCGCGTGGGCCGGTCGAGCGTGCGCTCGCCAGTGGCCGACCCGCCCTCTTGGAGATCGACCTGCAGGGAGCGCGGCAGATCCGCGAGACGATGCCCGAGGCACTTTTTGTCTTCCTGGAGCCCCCGAGCTGGGATGAACTCGTCCGCCGTCTCGTCGGCCGAGGCACCGAAACCGAAGAGGAACGCACGGTCCGGCTCGAGACCGCCAAGCGCGAGTTGGCTGCTGCATCGGAGTTCGATGTCGTCATCACCAACGACGATGTTCGCCGTGCGAGCGAGGAACTCGTATCATTGATGAGTTCGCGCCCTTCGGCGCAGTCCTAGCCCCTGTCTGGGGCGCCCCTTGATCGAAGCGAGAACCTTGCCGTGTCAGGAACCGTGGCCAACCCCATCGGGATCACCAACCCGCCCATCGACGACCTCCTCGAAGCCGCCGACAGCAAGTACGCGCTCGTGATCTACTCGGCCAAGCGGGCTCGGCAGATCAACGCCTACTACTCGCAGCTCCAAGAGGGCCTGCTCGACTATGTCGGTCCGCTTGTGGAGACCGAAGTCCACGAAAAGCCGCTCTCGATCGCGCTCCGTGAGATCAACCAGGGCCTGCTCGTTGCGGAGAAGACCGAGGGCTGACGCCCCATGCGCGTCGTCCTCGGCGTGAGCGGCGGAATCGCCGCCTACAAGGCGTGCTCGCTGCTGCGCTTGTTCACCGAGAGCGGTCACGACGTCACCGTCGTGCCCACAGAGGCTGCGCTCAAGTTCGTCGGCGTTCCGACGTGGGCGGCGCTTTCGGGCAAGCCCGTCGCGACCGATGTATGGACCGGCGTTGACGAGGTCAACCACGTGCGCATTGGTCAGCAAGCCGAGCTGGTCATCGTCGCTCCCGCGACGGCCGATGTCATGGCTCGCGCCGCCGCCGGGCAAGCCAACGATCTGCTGACGGCGACTCTGCTCACCGCAACGTGTCCGGTGGTGTTCGCGCCAGCGATGCACACGGAGATGTGGTTGCACCCGGCAACCCAGGCCAACGTCGCGACCCTGCGCGCTCGCGGGGTCACCGTCATCCCACCGGCATCCGGTCGACTCACGGGGACCGACACCGGCCCGGGCCGCTTGCCAGAGCCCCCGGACCTGTATGCCGCCGCGCTGGCCGCCGTGTCTGCTCCCGATAGTTCCCTTCGCGGTTTACGGGTGCTCCTCACGGCAGGAGGCACGCGCGAGGCGCTCGACCCGGTCCGCTACCTCGGCAATCGCTCATCGGGCAAGCAGGGCATGAGCCTGGCCGAGATCGCCCATGCGCGGGGAGCTCAGGTCACCCTCATCGCCTGCAACATCCCCAATGTGGCTCTGCCTGAGGACATCACCGTCGTCACCGCCGAATCCGCGCTGCAATTGCAGTCGGTCGTCGAGGCGCGCGCAGGTGATGCTGACGTGATCGTGATGTGCGCGGCCGTTGCTGACTTCAGGCCAAAGCACTACGCAGACACCAAGATCAAGAAGACCCACGCCGCGGACGGAGCCGATGACTCCGCACCGGTCATCGAATTGGTCCGCAATCCGGACATCCTCGCTGGCCTTGTGCAGACGCGAGGCGCGGCGAACACACCGCTCATCGTGGGCTTCGCCGCCGAGACCGGCGACGACACCGGTTCTGTGGTTGATCTCGCGCGTGCGAAGCTGGCACGCAAGGGCTGTGACCTCCTCGTTGCCAACGAAGTCGGCGTCGACAAGACGTTCGGCCAAGACACCAACACCGTCCACGTGCTCTTCCGCGATGGCCGGCCTGAGCGCACCGTTGGTCCCGCGAGCAAACGGCAGGTTGCCGAAGCAGTGTGGGATGCGGTGACCGAGCTGCTCGAACGCGGACACGCTGCCCTAGGCGTGGCGGAGACCCAGGCCCACCTCCCGTAAACTGACCCTTGGTCTTCTTTTCATGAGCTGTGTCGTCATTTCCGTACGCCCGTTGGGAGCTTCACGTGGCCGCGCGCCTGTTCACATCCGAGTCAGTCACGGAAGGCCACCCAGACAAGATCTGCGACCAGATCAGTGACGCGATCCTCGATGAGATGCTGCGTCAAGACGCGCACTCTCGGGTCGCCGTGGAAACCATGGTCACGACCGGCCTCGTGCACGTCGCGGGTGAAGTCACCACCACGTCCTATGTCGAGATCCCCAAGGTCGTCCGCGAGACGGTCCTGAGGATCGGGTATGACTCCTCCACCAAGGGGTTCGACGGTCGCTCGTGTGGCGTCTCGGTCTCGATCGGGCAGCAGAGTCCCGACATCGCGCAAGGCGTCGACACGGCATACGAGAGCCGCACGGGTGCAGTCGACCCACTCGACAAGCAAGGCGCTGGCGACCAGGGGCTGATGTTCGGCTACGCCTGCGACGACACCGCTGAGCTCATGCCGCTCCCGATCCATCTCGCGCACCGGTTGTCCGAGCGCCTCACCCGGGTGCGCAAGAACCAGGACCTCGCCTACCTCCGGCCGGACGGCAAGACCCAGGTGACGATCGAATACGATGGTGACCGCCCAGTGCGCTTGGACACCGTCGTGATCTCAAGCCAACACGCGGCCGACGTGTCGCTCGAGGGTCTCCTCCAGCCGGACGTCATCCGGCACGTCATCGACCCCGTCCTCGAGGAACTCCAAGACAGCGGGTCCTCGCTGGACATCTCTGATTACCGCACGCTGATTAACCCGACGGGCCGCTTCGAGATCGGCGGCCCGATGGGCGATGCCGGGTTGACAGGACGCAAGATCATCGTTGACACCTACGGCGGCATGGCGCGCCACGGCGGCGGAGCCTTCTCGGGCAAGGACCCCTCCAAGGTCGACCGTTCGGCGGCATACGCCACCAGGTGGGTCGCCAAGAACGTCGTCGCGGCTGGCCTGGCTCGGCGGTGCGAGGTTCAGGTGGCCTATGCGATCGGCGCTGCCAAGCCGGTGGGCCTCTATGTCGAAACCTTCGGCACCGAGACCGTGCCAGCCGACAAGATCCAGGCGGCGATCATGTCCGTCTTCGACCTGCGGCCCGCCGCGATCGTCGAGGACCTCGACCTGTTGCGTCCGATCTACGCTCCGACCGCGGCCTACGGGCACTTTGGGCGCACCTCGGCCCCGGGTGTCGAGGACTCCTTCACATGGGAGCGCCTCGACCGGGTCGAAGCGCTGCAAGCCGCCATCCGCTGACGGTCGACTCGCGCTGCGGTCCTAGGGCCGGTTCAGGACGGCTGCGCGCGCCTCGGCATATCGCGCTCTGATCTCAGGCCCGGTATGCCGGGTGCCTGGCGAGCCGTCGTAGCGCTCGACTCCCGCCATCGGCCAGGTCGGCGGCTCAGCCTCGCCGGAGAGCACCCACGCGGCTTGGCGCGCGGCGCCGTCGGCGACGTATTCGCCGGCGGGCGGCACGAGGACTGGAGCGCCGAGGATGTCCGGTGCGATCTGACGGAGCGCCTCGGAGCGAGCCCCGCCGCCAATGAGGAAGAGCCGTTCGACGTGGGCACCTTGTGCGCGGAGAGCATCGAGCCCGTCAGCGAGGCCACACAGCAGGCCTTCGACTGCTGCCCGGGCCACGTGCGCCGGAGTGGCTGTTGCGAGGCGCAGGCCGTGGAGGGCGCCGGTGGCCTCGGGCAGGTTGGGTGTGCGCTCCCCTTCAAGGTAGGGAACCATGACCAGACCGTCGCACCCAGCTGGGGCGGACAATGCGAGGTGTGACAGCTCCTCGAGCGACACGCCGAGGATGCGTGCGGTGGCCTCGCCGACGCGAGCGGCATTGAGTGTGCACGCCAGCGGCAGGAAGCGTCCGGTGGCGTCGGCAAAGCCGCTCACCAACCCGGAGGCATCGTGGCTCGGCACTGCCGAGATGGCGGACACGACACCTGACGTGCCGATGGACACTGCGACATCGCCTTCGACCATTGCCAGCCCGAGAGCCGCCCCGGCGTTGTCACCGGCCCCAGGACCAAGCGTGACGCCGGGCCAGCGACCGGCGGTCACCCCCGCGCTGTCGCGGGCTCCCAGGACGAGGGGGAGCACCGCGTCGTGGCCGAGGGCCCTCGTCAGCAGAGCACGGTCATAGTCGCCCCTGTCCGGACTCCAGTACCCCGTCCCGGATGCGTCCGAGCGATCGGTGCGCAGTGCGGTGAGGTCAGCCCTGAGGCCCGGCCCCTGTCCGGCCAGCCGCCAGGTCAGCCAGTCGTGGGGGAGCGCGACAGCTGCGACCCGAGCCGCATGGTGTGGTTCATGCTCGGCAAGCCAGCGCAGTTTGGTCACGGTGTAGGACGCGACCGGCACAGAACCGGTCGCGTCGGCCCACGCTGCGGCGCCGAGCTCAGCGACGAGGTCGGCTGCCGCACCAGCAGACCTCGTGTCATTCCAGAGCAGCGCGTCCCGGATCACCGCACCCGACTCGTCGAGCGCGACCATCCCGTGCTGTTGCCCCCCGACCGAGATCGCCGCGACGTCATCGAGCCCGCCGGCGTCCTCGATCGCGACCTGGAGGGCCTCCCACCACGCGTCCGGGTTGACCTCGGTGCCGTCCGGGTGAGACGCGCGCCCCTGGCGAACCAGGGCCCCGGTCTCGGCGTCGCGAATGACGACCTTGCAGGACTGCGTCGAGGAGTCGACTCCCGCCACAAGACGGGCACCGACAGCGCGGGGAGACGGCATACTCGCTCGTCCTAGCGAGCGCCGAGCGCGTGCTCGACCGCGAGCTGGTTGAGGTGGACGAAGGCATAGCCTGCTTCGGCGACCGCGTCCGGGTCGACATCCTCGTATGCCGTGCGGTCGGCGAGGAGGTCGGCGAGCGTCTCGCCCGCGCCCAGCGTGGGTTCGGCGAGTTCGAGGACACGGCTCGCGGCGATCGCAGCCTGGACCTCGGGGTCTTCGCGGTAGGCCTTGACCCGGTCCTTGAGCAGGAGGTAGGTCGTCATGTTCGCCGCAGCGGACGCCCAGACGCCGTCATAGTCCTCAGTGCGAGAAGGCTTGTAATCGAAATGACGGGGGCCGTCGTAGCGAGGCCCGCCAGACAGGAAGCCGTTCTCGACAAGGTCGACGGTGAAGAAGGCCGAAAGCAGATCGCCGTGTCCGAAGCACAGGTCCTGGTCGTACTTAATGCTGCGCTGACCGTTGAGGTCGATGTGGAAGAGCTTGCCGCACCAGAGAGCTTGGGCGATGCCGGAGGTGTAGTTGAGTCCGGCCATCTGCTCGTGCCCGACCTCAGGGTTGAGGCCCACGATGTCGCCGTGCTCGAGTTCGGCAATGAACCCGAGTGCGTGGCCCACCGTCGGCAACAAGATGTCACCACGAGGCTCGTTGGGCTTGGGTTCGATCGCGATCCGCAGGTCATAACCCTGGCTCTTGATGTAGCCAGCCACCGTGTCGATGCCCTCGCGGTAGCGATCGAGAGCCGCGCGCATGTCCTTGACGCCGTCGTACTCGGCGCCCTCGCGGCCACCCCACATGACGAAGGTTTGGGCGCCCAGCTCGGCGGCGAGGTCGACATTGCGGATGACCTTGCGCAGGCCATAGCGGCGCACCTCGCGGCGGTTAGACGTGAACGACCCGTCCTTGAAGATGGGGTGCGTGAAGGTGTTCGTCGTGACCATGGGGACCGTCAGGCCAGTCTCGTCGAGGGCCTGACGGAAGGCGGTGAGAATGCGGTCACGCTCAGCAGCCGAGGAGCCGAAGGGCACGAGGTCGTCGTCGTGGAAGGTGATACCCCACGCGCCGAGCTCAGCGAGTCGATGGACCGCCTCGATGGGGTCAAGTGGCCCCCGAGTCGCATCCCCGAACTGGTCTCGCGCTTGCCACCCAATCGTCCAGAGGCCGAACGAAAACTTGTCTTCAGGAGCAGGGTGCCGGGTCATGAGGTCTCCTCAGGAAGTTCGTTGATTCACTAAACATAATCACGATCCTTCGGTAGGGTCAATGGCGTGGACCCGATGAATCCCGTGACAAGTGGGCGCACCGGCTTGCCGCGAGAGCGCTCGCGGGCAGCCATGAGCCGTCCCGCTCGGCAGTCTTCGCTGCGCGAGCACAACCTCTCGCTCGTTCTGCGACACATCGTCGACTCGCCAACCCGCACGACGCGAGCTCGAGTCTCAGAGGCCACTGGGCTGACCAAGGCGACGGTGTCCGAACTCGTCGATTTGCTCGTCACCGCCAAACTCGTGACCGAGTTGGAGCCCGAGCCAGGGGAGCGGGTCGGGCGTCCCGGCGTGCCATTGATCCCGGCCGCGCGAACCTTTGTGGGATTGGGACTGGAAGTCCAGGCTGATCACATCGCGGCGCGCGCTGTCGACCTGCAGGGAACGACCCTGTATGAGCGTGTCACGGTGGGGGACTTCCGGTTGAGCGATCCCGGTGACACCTTGCGTCAGCTGGCTCGCTTGGTTACTCCGATGGTCGCGACGATCACGTCGCAGGGCAGCCGGATCGCGGGAGCCTGTGTGTCGGTGCCAGGCCTCGCGCGTCTGGGCAGCAGCGTGGTGCGCTATGCCCCTAACCTCGGTTGGGAAGACGTAGACGTCGCTCTAGTTCTTCGGAGTTCGGCTGCGCTGCAGGGGATTTCGATCGAAGTGGGGAACGACGCCGACCTTGGCGCCCTGGGCGAGTCTCGAACGCGGTCCCGACTCGCCGGGGTGTCCAGGATGGATCAGAACTTCCTCTACATCGCTGGTGAGGTCGGCATAGGTGGCGCCGTCGTTCTCTCTGGAGACCTCGCTGGCGGCATGCACGGGTGGAGCGGCGAGATCGGCCATGCGGTCGTCGATCCGGACGGGCCGATGTGCAACTGCGGCGCGCGGGGGTGCCTAGAGCAGTTCGCCGGCAAAGATGCCCTGTTGCGCCGAGCTGGCCTGCCGCTGACCTACTCGACCGAAGAGCTCCGCGCGGTGGCGTTGGGTGGCAACCTCGAAGCGCTCGCAGCACTCAATGACGCCGCTGGCGCCCTCGGGCGCACCACGGCTGCGGCAATGAACCTCGTGGATGTCGACCGGCTCATCCTCGGGGGAGCGTATGCCGTGCTCCACGACCTCCTCCGCCCGGGGATCGAGGCGGAGTTGTCGACGCGAGTGATGGCGCGCCGATGGATCCCCTTGCATGTCGAAGGCGCTGTGAGCGGAGAAATGGCAAGCCTGACCGGGGCCGCTCTTCGCGTCATCGATGGTGTTGTCGCCCACCCAACACCCTGGGTGGCGTGAGGATCGACGCAGTAGGCGGTGCGCGCCCGGTGTCCTGGGCGCTGGCGCACGGCATACCTGTCCTGCGTTGGTCGTGCGGGAGGCGACTGGGCGCACCGTGCGCGTCCACTCCACGTTTGTCCTGTTTTCAAATTGTTATCTGCGCCACGTGGCGTTAACCCTTGCGTACGGCGCGCCACGGGAATATGTTCAGTGGCACAACTTATGTCTAGCTGAGCCTCGTCAGTCGCCTTGACGTCGACGCCACAGCGAGACGGCCACCGCCGGCGCCGCCGTGCGAGGAAGGACAGTCCATGAAGCGCAGGATTACCTCTGTCGTCGTCGGGATGGGAGCGATCGCCTTGATCGCTTCCACGGCCGCATGCAGCTCGACGCGTGAGACGACCACCACCCCAGCCGCGAGCAGCGGCGCCGCCGGCGGGCTCATCGGCATCGCGATGCCGACCAAGAGCCTCGAGCGCTGGAACAAGGACGGCTCGCACCTTGAGGAGCTCCTCAAGAAGGCCGGCTACGAGACCACGCTGCAGTACGCCGACAACAAGGTCGACCAGCAGATCACCCAGATCCAGAACATGGTCAACCAGAACCCCAAGGTCCTGGTCATCGCCTCGATCGACGGCAAGGCGCTCGCACCCGTCCTCGCGACCGCCAAGGCCAAGAACATCAAGGTCATCGCCTACGACCGCCTCATCAACGGCTCGGAGAACGTCGACTACTACGCGACCTTCGACAACTACAAGGTCGGCCAGCTCCAGGGTGAGTTCATCAAGGGCAAGCTCGCGAACATGAGCAAGCCGATCAACCTCGAGCCGTTCGCTGGTTCGCCTGACGACAACAACGCCAAGTTCTTCTTCTCCGGCGCGTGGGATGTCCTCAACCCGCTCGTGAAGTCCGGCGACATTGTCGTCCCGTCGGGTAAGGCCCCGGCCACCAACGACGAGTGGACCAAGATCGGCATCCAGGGCTGGGGCTCGGACACCGCCCAGTCTGAGATGCAGAACCGCCTCAACTCGTTCTACACCGGCGGCAAGAAGGTCAACGTCGTCCTGTCCCCGAACGACTCGCTGGCGCTCGGCATCGCTCAGGCCCTCGAAGGCGCTGGCTACAAGCCCGGCGACACCTACCCGGTCCTCACCGGCCAGGACGCTGACAAGGCCAACGTCCTGAACATCATCGCTGGCAAGCAGTCGATGACGGTCTGGAAGGACACCCGTGCGCTGGGTGACGAGGTCGCCAAGATGGTTGACCAGATCGTTAAGGGCACGAAGGTCGACGTTAACGACGAGAAGACCTACGACAACGGCAAGAAGATCGTCCCGACGTACCTCCTGGCCCCGATCGTCGTCACCAAGGACGACATCAAGGCCAAGCTGCTCGACTCGGGCTTCTACAAGGCCGCTGACCTGGGCATGTAGTTTCCACCACGGCGAGGGGGCCGGGCTCCGGCTCGGCCCCCTCACCATTGGGGGCCACCCCGCGCAGCGGGTGCGTCACCACCAGATCGCCGCCCGAGAGCTGAAGGGACCCTGCGATGAGCGCGAGCACCACGTCTGACGTCATCTTGGAGATGCGGGACATCACCAAGACCTTCCCCGGAGTCAAGGCACTATCCGGGGTCAACTTTTCTGTTCGTCGCGGTGAGGTCCACGCCATCTGCGGCGAAAATGGGGCCGGCAAGTCGACCCTGATGAAGGTGCTCTCCGGAGTCCACCCACACGGGTCCTACGACGGCGAGATCCTGTTCGAGGGGCACCCCTGCTCCTACAAGTCCGTCCGCGACAGCGAAAAGGACGGGATCGTCATCATCCACCAGGAGTTGGCGCTCTCGCCCCACCTGTCGATTGCCGAGAACATCTTCCTGGGCAACGAGCAGGCCACCCGCGGGGTGATCAACTGGTACAAGACCAACGCTGAGGCGAGCAAGCTTCTGACTCGGGTCGGGCTCTCCGAGGGCCCCGACACCAAGATCGTCAATATCGGGGTGGGCAAGCAGCAGTTGGTCGAGATTGCCAAGGCCCTGTCCAAGGACGTCAAGCTCCTCATCCTCGACGAGCCGACGGCGGCGCTCAACGACGAAGACAGCGCGCACCTGCTCGGGTTGATCCGCAAGCTCCGTGAGCAGGGCATCACGTGCATCATCATCAGCCACAAGCTCAACGAGATTGCTGCGATTGCCGACTCCACCACGATCATCCGTGACGGCATGACGATCGAGACCCTCGACATGCACGGCGCCGAACGGGTCACCGAAGAACGGATCATTCGCGGCATGGTCGGCCGGAGCCTCGACAACCGGTTCCCCGACCACACCCCTCAGATCGGCGAGGAGATTTTCCGCCTGCAAGACTGGACGGTCTATCACCCGCAAGACCCGAGCCGAGTGGTCGTCGACCACGCCAACCTCACCGTCCGTCGCGGCGAGATCGTCGGCATCGCTGGCCTCATGGGTGCCGGCCGCACCGAGCTCGCGATGAGCGTCTTTGGCCGCACATGGGGCACCAAGATCTCCGGCACCGTGTTCGTCAACGGCAAGCAGGTCGACACGTCCAACGTCACCAAAGCCATCCGGGCCGGCCTCGCGTATGCCTCAGAGGACCGGAAGCGCTTCGGACTCAACCTCATCGATGACATCAAGCACAACACGACCGCAGCGGCGCTGGGCAAGATCTCCAAGCGTGGAGTCGTCGACCAGTCTGAGGAATACCGGATCGCCGAGCTGTATCGGCGCAAGCTCAACACCAAGACGCCCACCGTGGATGCCTTTGTCGGCAAGTTGTCCGGCGGCAACCAGCAAAAGGTCGTCTTGTCCAAGTGGATGTTCACCGATCCGGACGTGCTCATCCTCGACGAGCCCACCCGAGGGATCGACGTGGGCGCCAAGTACGAGATCTATACCCACATCAATGCCCTAGCCGATGCCGGCAAGGGCGTGCTCGTCATCTCGTCCGAGTTGCCGGAACTCATCGGTTTGTGTGACCGCATTTACGCGCTCTCCCAAGGGGTGATCACCGGCGAAGTTCCTCGCGCCGAGGCGACCCAAGAACGACTCATGCACTTCATGACCAAGGAAAAGGAGGTGGCGGGCCGATGACTGAGGTCACGCCAACAGGTCCCCAGGATTCAGCCGCGACCACGGCAGCGGCGGTACCTCCAGAGGCACCCATCAAGGCCGAGGCCGCTCAGGCCGCCGCTACCAAGAAGACGAACCTCCGCGAGTACGGCATCGTCGGTGCCTTGGTCGCGATCGTCATCCTCTTCCAGGTCCTCACCGGCGGCAAGCTCCTTATGCCGGACAACGTGGCGAGCTTGTTCCAGCAGAACGCCTACGTCATGGTCTTGGCGATCGGCATGGTCATGGTCATCATCGCCGGCCACATCGACCTGTCCGTTGGCTCCATCGTCGCCTTCATCGGTGGTGTCCTCGCCATCGCGATGGTCAACTGGAACCTGCCGTGGGTCCTTGCCGTCATCATCGGCTTGGCGCTCGGCTTGGTGATCGGCGCATGGCAAGGCTTCTGGGTCGCTTACGTCGGCGTTCCCGCCTTCATCGTGACCCTCGCGGGCATGCTTATCTTCCGTGGTCTCGCGATCCTCATCGTGGGGGAGACCATTGCCGGGCTCCCGTCAGGCTTTGTCGGCATCTCCAACGCGGGCCTGCTCGGACTCTTGGGGTATGCCGGTGCCGCCGACATCTTGACCCTGGTGATCGGCATCGCCGCCATCGTGGCGTTCTTGTTCAGCCAGCTGCGCACGCGTCGCACGATGAAGTCGCATGACCTGCGCGTCGAGCCGAGCGCGATGTTCCTCACCAAACTCGTCGGCGTCTCTCTGCTCATCGCCGTGTTCACCTGGATTCTCGCGCAGAGCGCAATCGGCACGCCGTACGTGCTCATCCTCGTCGCGATCCTCATCCTCGCCTACGCATTCCTCATGGGTCGCACCGTCTTCGGTCGGCACATTTACGCGATCGGTGGCAACGTCCACGCCGCAGTCCTGTCGGGTGTCAACGTCAAGACGATGAACTTCCGGATCTTCGTCAACATGGGTCTGCTCGCCTCCATCGCTGCGCTCGTGACGACCTCCCGGGCGGGTGCGGCGCTCGCAGCAGCCGGCAGCAACTACGAGCTCGACGCCATCGCCGCCTGCTTCATCGGTGGCACGGCCGTCACCGGTGGTGTCGGCAAGGTGTCCGGCGTCATCGTCGGCGCGCTCATCATGGGCGTGCTCAACATGGGCCTGTCGATCATCGGCACCAACCCCGCCCTGCAGAACGTCATCAAGGGTCTGGTCTTGCTGATCGCGGTGGCCTTCGACCTGATCAACAAGCGTCGTGCCGCTGGGGCGTGAGTTCACAGGGCATTTCGGACACCGAGCCGCTGACGGAGGGGGCCGCTAGGTTTCCCTCATGAGCACGATCGATCGGCCGCGGCCGGCAATGCTGACACCAGCGTTGCCGGTCGCGGCCGTAGTCGTGGACAGCGGGCTCGCGCACCTCGACCGCGAATTCGAGTATGCCGTTCCGCCAGAACTCGATTCGCTCGCCCAACCTGGGGTTCGGGTCAAGATTCGGTTTGCCGGGCGCGAGGTCGATGGTTTCGTCACGGCCCGGCGAGCGACGGCGACGCACGCGGGGCGGCTCACGCCCCTGCGCAAGGTAGTGAGTCCTGAGCCAGTCCTCACACCCGACCTCATCGAAACCGCGAGGGCGGTCGCCACTCGGTATGCCGGTGTGCTCGGTGACGTCCTGCGCCTTGCCGTGCCCAAACGCCATGCTGCAGCCGAGAAGGCGCTCCCGCTTGAACCCCCAGTGCCCCCCGCACCCCCAGTCACCCCCGCACCCCCAGTGCCAGCCCCAGCCATGTCCTCCACGTCCCCGATGTCCTCCACCGCAACCACGACGTCGGCCGCCCCTGACCAGACGGTGGGGACGGTCCGGGCGGGGAAGAGCGGACCGTGGTCGGCATACCCCGCGGGTCCAGCGTTCTTGCGGCGGATCGCCGCGGGACAGGCACCCGCTGCTGCCGTGCTCGCTCTGCCCGGGCGCCCAGCCGGGTCTGACTGGCCCGACCTCTTCGCGCTGGCCGCCCGCGAAGCCCTGGACGCGGGCCGTGGCGCCCTCCTCGTCGTCCCCGACCATCGCGACCTCGACCGCGTCGATGCGGCCCTCACCCGAGTCCTCGGCAAAGGTCAGCACGTGCGACTCAGCGCCGAGCAGGGGCCGCAGGCTCGCTACACCGCGTGGTTGCGCGCCCTCCGCGGGCATGTGCGCTGTGTCGTCGGCACTCGCGCGGCCGCCTTTGCGCCGGTCCGTGATCTGGGCCTGGTGGGGTGGTGGGACGACGGAGACGACCTGCACGAGGAGCCCCGAGCCCCCTATCCGCAGGTAGGAGAGGTCCTGAGCATCCGCGCTGAGCTGACGGGTGCGGCGCTGGTCACTGCGGGGTTCAGCCGGAGTGTCGAAGTCCAAGAGCGGGTCGACGCGGGCGAGTGGGCTTCGGTGGCCGCGCCGGGTGAGGTCCTTCGTCAGGCCGCGCCCGCGGTTTCGATCGCAGGGGAGGGGCACGACCTCGAGCGCGACGGGTTGGCGGCGCGGGCTCACTTGCCTTCGGCGGCGTGGCGCCTCGCTAGGACCGCTCTGGAGCACGGTCCGGTGCTTGTTCAGGTCCCGCGACGCGGCTACCTCCCTGCGCTGGCCTGTCAGATATGCCGTACGCCGGCTCGTTGTGTGGTCTGTCACGGTCCCATGGCGGTCGCGATTCCGGGTGCTGCAGCCAGCTGCCGGTGGTGTGGAAAAGGTTGGGGCGCAGCAGGTTTTGAGTGTGTCGAGTGTGGCAATACCACGCTTCGACGATCCGTCACCGGTGCGCGGCGCACCGCCGAAGAACTCGGTCGTGCCTTCCCCGGAGTGCCTGTCGTCACGTCCGGTGCGGGTGAAGTCCGAGCGTCAGTCTCGTCCGAGCCGACCTTAGTCATCGCAACACCCGGCGCAGAGCCGGTCGCCGACGGCGGGTACGCCGCGGCGCTCCTTTTGGACGCCTGGGCGTTGCTGGACCGCGCCGACCTGAACGCGTCCATCGAGGCTCTTCGCCGCTGGACGGGTGCCGCTGCGTTGGTCCAACCCCGATCGTCCGGCGGCGCGGTTGTGCTCGCTGGTGTGCCGGAGGGCCCGACCTCGTTGGCCGTCGAGGCCCTGGTGCGATGGGATCCCGCATGGCTCGCCCAACGCGAGCTCGACGAGCGGAGGGTGCTCAGCCTGCCCCCGGCCGTGCGGGTGGCTCGCCTGGTGGGCTCGCGTCGAGCCCTCGATGAGGCGGTGTCAGCGATCCGGCAGTCCGTGGACGTCGATGTGCTCGGGCCGCTACCGATCCCCGATCACGGATCGGGGGAGCCCGCCAAACATCAGACCATCGTGCGCGTGCCCCTATCCAAGGGGACAGCGCTGGCCGCATCCCTGACGGCCGTGCGGTCGACGCGCAGCGCGCGCAAGGATCCTGAGCCGCTGAATATTCAGGTCGACTCGGTCGGTGACGCTTGACTCCGGTGCCTCATCGGTCAGCGCGCCGGTACCCACGCCGTAGACTGGAGGACAGCCCAAAAAGCGCGGCGCCGGGGGCGGCGCCGTTGCGTTCTCCCTCGTTGCTCTCAAGGATGCTCGTGCCGGTCAAGGACATTCGCCTGTTCGGCGATCCCATTCTGCGGACTCCTGCGATTCCGGTCGTCGACTTCGACCGGGAGCTGCGCCAACTCGTCCAGGACCTCACCGACACCATGCTCGACGCTCCGGGAGCCGGCCTGGCCGCCCCGCAGATCGGTGTGGGCCTGCGCGTGTTCACCTACTTTGTGGATGGCGTTGTCGGCCACCTCATCAACCCGAGCCTGGATCTGTCTGAGGAGGGTCAGGACGGACCGGAGGGGTGTCTTTCCTTCCCGGGTCTCACCTTTGACACTCCCCGAGCCTTGCGCGTGGTCGCCAAGGGTTGGGACCAACATGGCGAACCCGTGGTGATCGAAGGCACGGAGTTCCTGGCCCGAGCGGTCCAGCACGAGACTGATCATTTGGACGGCATTCTCTTCATCGACCGGCTCGACCCGGTGCAACGGAAGGCCGCGATGCGGGAGATCCGCGAAGCGGAATGGGTGGGCGGGGTCCGGCCAGTCGTCAAGGTGAGCCCTCATGCGACCTTTGGGCGGGGGCTCTAGCCGATGAGACTCGTCTTTGCTGGCACGCCGGAGGTTGCCCTTCCGAGCCTCGACGCGCTCATTGAGTCATCACATGACGTCGTCGCTGTCGTGACCCGACCCGATGCCCCGGCGGGACGCGGGCGCTCCCTCGTTCCGTCACCCGTCCGAGTTCGGGCGCAGGAGCACGGCATACCCGTGTTGACACCGAAATCTCCCCGGGAGCCGGAATTTCTCGATGCACTGAACGGGCTGGCTCCAGACTGTTCCCCCGTGGTTGCCTACGGCGCCTTGGTGCCACCAGCAGCATTGGCGATCCCGACCCATGGCTGGATCAATCTGCACTTTTCGCTCTTGCCCGCCTGGCGTGGGGCTGCCCCGGTGCAACACGCGGTCATGGCCGGAGATGAGGTCACCGGTGCCTCGACCTTCCAGCTGGAGGCGGGTCTCGATACCGGGCCGGTCTACGGGGTCATGACCGAACGCATTTGGCCCACCGACACCAGCGGTGACCTGCTTGGCCGATTGGCCACTGCCGGAGCGCAATTGCTCGTTGCGACAATCGACGGCATCGCCGACGGGTCGCTGGTCGCAGTCCCGCAGGCGGCCGACGGGATCTCGCTGGCCCCCAAAATCGAGGTCGAGCATGCTCAGGTGGAGTGGACCCGCCCCGCCTTGGCGATCGACCGGCTCATTCGCGGATGCACCCCCGCGCCGGGAGCCTGGACGACCTTCCGGGGGGAGCGGCTCAAGCTGGCGCCGGTGGCCAGTGCCGACCCCGCCGAGGCGGGAGCCGCGTTGGCGCCGGGGCAACTCGCCGTCACCAAGAAGGCCGTCTTTGTCGGCACCGCCACCGCACCGGTGCGGCTCGGTCTGGTTCGACCGCACGGCAAGAAAGAGATGCCAGCGGCGGACTGGGCTCGGGGTTCGGATCGGACCCGATGAGCGATTGGGTGTGGATGCCTGACTCGTCCCGTCGCCCAGCTGGACCTCACCGGCGTCCCGCGCAGCGATCCGTTCAACGGCCAGCGGAGCGGGCGCGGACCGCGGATGCCGCCCGGCGGGCGGCATACACCGTCGTGCGTGCTGTCGACGGCGGGGCCTACGCCAACCTCGAGCTCCCGAGAGTGCTGCGCGAGCAGCGGGTGAGCGGCCGCGATGCCGCGTTTGCGACCGAACTTGCTTATGGCGCACTGAGATTGCAGGGTCGCTATGACCCGATGATCGCCCTTGCTGCTGGCCGAGAGCTCACCAAAATCGATCCTCCGGTCCTGAGCACCCTGCGGCTGGGAGCCCACCAGATCCTCGGCATGCGAGTGCCAAGCCATGCCGCAGTGGCCGAGACGGTGGCGCTCGCCCGCCAGGTCAACGGGGCGGGCGCGGCAGGTTTCGTCAACGCAGTCCTGCGCCGGCTGTCAGAGCGGCCGTTAGACGAGTGGCTAGGCCACGTCTGCGACGGCGAACCGGACCTGCTCGCTCAGCTGGCGATCCGCGAATCCCACCCGCTGTGGATCGTCAAGGCGCTGCGCGCTGCTTTGCTCGGGCACGGTGCCGCGACTGCGGAGAAGGTCGACGCAGAGGTGGCGCTGCTGCTCGCGAGCGACAACGAGGCCGCTCATGTCTCGCTCGTCGCTCGCCCCGGCTTTGCCGAGGTCGCCGAGCTCGTCGCGGGCGGTGCCCAACCGGGTCGGTGGGCGACGACGGCAGCCACCCTGCCCGGGGGAGACCCCGGCGCTCTGGGGGCCGTGCGTGAGGGCCGCGCCGCAGTCCAAGACGAAGGCTCGCAGCTCGTCGCGCTCGCTCTTGCCGCCGTCCCCGTGGCTCCGCTCCGAGAGGAGGCGCCCGAGCATTGGCTCGATGTGTGCGCCGGCCCGGGTGGCAAAGCCGGCCTGCTGGCCGCTTTGGCGCTCCAACGGGGTGCGTCTCTTGTGGCCAACGAGGCGAGCCCGCATCGGGCTGACCTTGTGTCGGCCACTCTCAAACCCCTCCTAGCGGCTGCGGCCCCGGGCCAGCTCGTCGTTCGGGTCGGCGACGGACGTGAACTCGGGGAGGCCGAGCCGAAGTCGTTCGAGCGCGTTCTCGTGGACGCACCTTGCACAGGCCTGGGAGCTCTCCGCCGCCGACCCGAAGCCCGGTGGCGGAAGCAACCCGGTGACGTTCCGCAACTCGCGACCTTGCAGCGCGCCCTCATCGGGAGCGCGCTCGATGCGGTTCGGCCTGGCGGCGTGGTTGCCTATGTGACCTGCAGTCCCCATCTCGTGGAGACGCGGTTTGCAGTGACTGACGTCGTCAAGAAACGCGCCGACGTCGAGGTTTTGGACGCCGGGCCATTTGTCGTGAGTGCCGCTGGCCAGCAGCTGCCCGACCTTGGCGATGGGCCGTTCGTGCAGTTATGGCCGCACCGGCATGGCACAGATGCGATGTTCCTCGCGCTCCTGCGCCGACGTTAGACCCCCATTGCCTTCCTACTTCCACTGCCAGGAGCCCGCAACTGCGCGCAGCGCAGCGACCGCACGATCCCTGTCCGCTGGCTTCGCCTTCAGCGCAAGGTTATAGACCACGCCATCGCGGGACGCACATCTCAACTCGTAGAAGCTCTCGCCCGACAAGGTCCCCCCTGGAGCGGGGGAGCCGCCCATGGTGATCGGTGGGAGCGACGAGATTTCTCCCGGCACCCAGATCTTGAGGACCTTGAGCTCCACATCACATCGTGCCTGCGCTGTGGCGCTGGTGGTCCAGGAATAGACGGTGATTTCGTTGCCTGCGCCGTCAACGATGCTCGCATCATTGCGCTGGCCCCATTGCCCCGAGCGTTGCCACCCCTCGGGAGCCGTGAAGGAAAACGCCGTCGTCCCCATCGGGGTGCCAAGCCCAGCCGGTGGTGCTGGCGCTGACGTAGACGGGGCAGGCTGAAGAGCCGATGGTGTCGGCGGCGGGGTGCTTGGGCGAGAGGGAGTCGGGGCTGGCGGTGACTGCGTCGTCGGGGTGGGCGTACCTGGCGTCCAAATCCGAGATTCGCGCGGTGGGGTGTACAAACTCAACACGAGCCCGACCAGGGCAACGACGATCGAGACGACGCCAGTGATGGCCCACCAGAGCGAGGCTCGGGATTGCTTTGTGGGGCGCTGGCCAGGGTAGGGCTGTCCGGGCTGGTATTGCGGGTACTGCTGGTACTGCTGGTACTGCTGGTACTGCTGGTACTGCTGGTACTGCTGGTACTGCTGGTACGGCGGGTGCTGGGGATGTTGCTGGGGCTGCTGCCCTGAGGGGTAAGACTGTCCCGTCGGATACTGCTGGCCGGGCGCGGGTGGCGGTCCCCACTGCGATGGAGCCGGCGGGGGCCCCCATGGAGGCTGCTGGGGTTCGGGCTGCTGCGGTGGCTGTTGCGGACGCCCGGACCACGGTGCCTGCGATGGCTGCCCTGGCTGCTCCGGCTTCTCGGGCTGATGCGGTCCTGACGTTGACACTGTGAAGCCCCCTGAGTGTGAGTGCGATGAGCAGGCACGCCCGACAATCCCCACACTCTAGGGTGTGTCAGTGCAGATCTCGCCGAGCATCCTGTCCGCCGACTTCGCCAACCTCGAAGCCGAGCTCGACGCGATCCGCAACGCCGACTGGGCGCACGTTGATGTGATGGACAACCATTTCGTCCCCAATCTCACCCTCGGCCTTCCCGTCGTGGAGGCACTCCTGCGGGTCAGCCCGATCCCGATCGACTGCCACCTCATGATCGCCAACCCTGACCGGTGGGCACCGGCATACGCCGAAGCGGGGGCAGGGTCAGTGACCTTCCATGTCGAGGCCGCGCGCGATCCCCGGCACCTCGCCCGCGAGCTTCGCGCCGCCGGGGCGCGGTCTGGGATGGCGCTCAAGCCCGCCACCCCCTGGACGCCCTACGAGGACCTCCTCGACGACCTCGACATGGTCCTGGTCATGACGGTCGAGCCTGGCTTCGGGGGGCAGTCGTTCCTCGCCGACCAACTGCCGAAGGTCCGCGCTGTGCGTGAGTCGATCCGTCGCCGGGGTGGCGAGATCTGGGTCCAGGTCGATGGCGGCGTGAGTGCCCGGACGATCGAGCAGTGCGCTGATGCGGGCGCCGACGTCTTCGTCGCGGGCTCGGCGGTCTACGGCGCGGAGTCGGCGGCCGCGGCAGTCGACGAGCTACGCGCGCTGGCGACACGGCATACCCACTGAGGCCCTGGGCACATCGCCATCACCAGCTCCAGCGCACAGTGGCATAATCGGGACCACGTGCTCCGGGGTCGGTGTAACTCCGAACCGGCGGTGACAGTCCGCGACCCGGCCGCAGCCAGCGGCCGGTTGACTTGGTGAAACTCCAGGACCGACGGTGAAAGTCCGGATGGTAGGCAGCGCGTCTCGAGGCGGTCGACGCCGGTATGCCGTGCCACGCGCGCGACGCGCGAGGTGCTGTTCAGGTCGGCGTCGCGCGTGTCGAGGGTGTCCCCGGAGTTCGTCCCTGTTACGAACGAACTCAAGGACGAACACCACTCATGAACGACGGAAACATCTTCCAGCAGCTCATCGCTGCGACCTTCCCGATCGCCGGCTATCAGATGCATTGGCTGGAACTCATCGGCATCCTCATCGGCGCGGCGTCGGCCTATCTCGGCATGAAGCGCTGGGTCTGGGCCTGGCCGGTCGGGATCGTCGCCAACATCATGCTGTTCTTCGTGTATCTCGGCGCGATCTTTGGGGCCGACCAGCGCATCCCGCTCTTCGGGCAGGCCGGGCGCCAGGTCTTCTTCATCGTCACGAGCATTTACGGCTGGTGGCGGTGGAACGAGTCGCGTCGCGCGCGTGGCGTCGACGCCTCCGCACCCGCGATTACCCCTCGGTGGGCGACGTTCCGCGAGCGACTCTTCATCGTCACGGCCTGGCTCGCGGGGACGGTCGTCGTGCATCAGGCCTTCGTCGCGCTGTGGAATCTCGCGCCCAACCCGTACTGGACCCCACAGTGGTGGTTCTACTGGTGTGACGCGTGGATCTTCGTCGGTTCAGTCCTCGCGACCTACTCCATGGCACGCGGGTGGAATGAGTTCTGGCTGTGCTGGATTGCCGTCGACCTCATCGGCGTTCCGCTGGGCTTCGCGACCGACTACGTCCCGACCGCGGTCCTGTACATCGGCTACGGCATGTTCGTTCTCTACGGGTTCTCCCAGTGGGTCAAGGTGACGCGCCAGGAGCGGACCGAAGAGAAGGAGCCCGTGGCAGTTGGCTGATTTCCTCCGGACGCTCTGAGGCCACACGCGGGAGGGGTATGCCGTCCGCGCGCTGGAAGGTGCGCGGACGGCATACCGGAGCGTCGGTAGGCTGTGACCCTGTGAAGACCTTCGAGCAGCTCTACGCGGAACTCGCCGACAAGGCGGTGACGCGCCCTGCCGGGTCTGGCACGGTCGCCCAACTGGACGCTGGGGTCCACGCGATCGGCAAAAAGATCGTCGAAGAGGCGGCCGAAGTGTGGATGGCCGCTGAGTACGAATCCGACGACCGGACCGCCGAAGAAATCAGCCAATTGCTGTACCACCTGCAGGTGCTCATGGTCGCCAAGGGCCTGTCCCTTGAGTCGGTCTACCGGCACTTGTAAGCCGACGGAAGCTATCTCGATGTTGCGAATTGCCGTGCCCAACAAGGGTTCTTTGTCCGACGCTGCCGCTGACATGCTCCGCGAGGCGGGGTATTCAGTCCGCCGGGACCCCAAAGAACTCGTCGTCATGGACATCGTCAACGACGTCGAGTTGTTCTATCTGCGCCCGCGCGACATCGCGATCTATGTCGGCTCGGGCACGGTGGACGCGGGCATCACCGGGCGGGATTTGTTGCTCGACTCCGGCAGTGACGCGATCGAGGTGATGGGGCTCAACTTCGGGCGCTCGACGTTCCGGTATGCCGCCCGCGACGGGCAGCTGCGGACCATCGCCGACATCGAGGGCCGTCGGGTGGCGACGAGCTACCCGGGCCTGGTGCGTAAGCATTTGGCCGACGCCGGGGTGGAGGCCGAGGTCGTGCGCCTTGACGGCGCGGTCGAGACCGCGGTGACCCTCGGGGTAGCCGATGTCATCGCCGATGTCGTCGAGACCGGCGCGACGCTGCGCAGCCAGGGCCTTGCGGTCTTTGGCGACCCGATTTTGACGAGCGAGGCTGTGTTGATCCGCCGCACCGACACGACGATGTCCAATGGCGTCGGGGTGTTGCAGCGGCGCCTTCAGGGCGTGATGACGGCACGGACCTACGTCATGATGGATTACGACGTTCCTGCTGACTTGGTGGACAAGGCATGTGCGGTGACGCCGGGACTGGAGTCACCGACGGTGTCAACGCTGCAGGACCCGACGTGGAAGGCGGTGCGCGCGATGGTGCCCCGAGCCTCGATGAACCGGGTGATGGACGAGTTGTATGAGGTGGGGGCGCGCGCCATCCTCGTGACGGGGATTGCGGCGTGTCGGCTATGAGCGCCGATGCCTCACACCCCTCTGAGACGAACTCGGCTGATCCGTTCGCGGTCTTCCGGCCCAAGCGCGGGCGTTATGTCGCGATCGGGCTCATGGTCGCGGTGGTGGTGATCTTTACGTTCGTCGGACTCTTCGTTGAGTCGACTCCGTCGCACGACTTCGCGATGCCTGACCGGCTGTTCTTCGCGTCCATCGGCTGGGTGCTCGCGCTCGTCTTTTGGCGGTATGCCGTGATCCGCGCGGTCCCGAGCCGCGAGGGCTTGGTCGTGCGCAATCTGTTTACGACCCGCACGGTCACCTGGCCGCAAATTGTTGCCATCCAGTTCGAGCACGGTATGCCGTGGCCGACGATGGAGCTCAATGACACCGACACGTTGTCGGTCATGGCGATCCAGCGGTCTGACGGCAAGCGGTCGCTGCAGGAGTGCGCGCGACTCGCTGCGCTCGCCAAAGGACTCGGCGAAGCTCACGAGCCGCTCGGCTGAGCAGTCGGCCGAGCAGCGGATGAGCAGGGGATGAGCATGGCTTGACAGCCGTTCACACCAGGCGAATGCTGGCCCGAACGCTCGTCTCAAAGCGGGGAATCGGGATGCCATGGTGAGGTGGGCGCTTCGCGGGGCACGCGCACGGCCGGTGCAGACCGCGCTCCTCGCGGGCCTGTGTGCACTCGTGGTGGCCTCCGGAGTGTTCGCCTCCGTGTTCTTGCGGGCGATCGACCACAGCGTCTACCTCACCCAGATCGAACAAGGCGGCTCGCTGGCGTCGTCGCTGGTCGCGGATACCGCGCGTGACCAAAGCGGCGCCCAGGTCAGCCCCGAGGTGGTCGAGCGTGTCATTCCTTCGGGCCTGAAACCGCTCCTGGGAGCGCCGCGGCTCATGTGGTCGGGGCGAGTGTGGACCGTCGGGGGCAAGCTCGGGCCCGCCCGGGGGAGCATCCTCGCTCAAACAGACGTGTGCGCTGGGCTCCGGCTGGTGGTGGGCAAGTGCCCGAGCGCGCCCTTCGAAGTAGCTGTGTCTGAGATGGATAGCCGCACCCATCGGTGGGGACCCGGCACCGTGTTGGAGGGGCGCGAAGATCGGGGGTCGTCGCTTAGCCCCGCCTTTGAGTCCGGGTTCACCGTCGTGGGGGTGTATGCCCTCGATCACGACGCCCGGGTGTGGCCGTGGGTGCTCCTGACGGGAAGCTCCGGCCTCGTTGAACCGGGCAAGGTCACCCCCGTCGGGTCAGACGCGTTGATCACGGTCGGTGCAACCTTTGCCCAACAAAGCTCCGAAACCGTGTCGACGACGCGCGGCTGGACGTTGGCTCGGCTTACGGCTACCTACCCCATCAGGCTCGATGCAGCGGGGCTGGACGACCTCCTCACCCTTGAAACGGTCGTCGGGGATGCGATCTCGGCTGGCGCGAAGAGCGCCCCGCCGGTCCGTGTCCGTTCCGGGCTTCCCGCGGCAGCCCAAGAGGTCTACCTCGGCCAGGGGCAAGCCAGGGTCATCGTTCCGCTTCTCGTCAGCCAACTCGCGCTGCTCGCCGCAGCCGTTGTCGTGCTCGTCGCGGGAGCCGCCGTCGCCCAACGTCGACCCGAGATCGGCCTCGCCCGACTCCGCGGATTCTCCCGCACACAGGCCCGAACCCTGGTCAGCCTGGAATTGTTGGTCGCGGTGGTCGTGGCCGCGCCACTCGGGGTTCTCGGCGGAATCGGTGCAGCCAGGCTGGCGACTCTGCTGATGCTGCGTCCGGGAGTTCCGCTCGAGGTCCCACCGTGGACCCTCCCGCTTGGCATTGTGGGCGCCGCTGGATGCGCGATTGCCGTGTGGTCCGCTGGACGATCGTCTGCCGCGACTGACGTCAATGACTTATTGCGTCGGGTGGCACCGCGCTCCCGTGGCGTTCGACCCAATGTCATCGAGTTGCTCATCGTGGGCGTCGCTGGAGCGGGGGTGGTGGCGCTCGCAACGGGCAATGTCTCTGGCTCACTGGCCGTGCTCACGCCCGCGCTCCTCGCCCTCGGGTTGGGGCTGATGTCCGCATGGCTCGTGGCACCAGCGGCGACCTGGCTGGGTGCCCGCGCCATGCGACGGAGCCACCTCACCACCGCGTTGTCAGCAGCGAGCGTCGCGCGCCGACCGCTGCTGCGCCGGATCGTCACCGTGACCGTCGTCGCGACCGCGCTGGCGATCTTTGCGGCGGTGGCTCAGTCGTCCGGATCGACGAACAGGAACGCCCGGGCACGGACGGAGGTCGGTGCAGCGGCTGTTGCCCAGACCGATGCCCGGGATGTTGCCGTGGTCAAGACGGCACTGGCTGCACTGCCTCAGATCGGAGGTCGGGCCACCGCAACCCCGGTGGTGTGGGTCCGGCAGGGCAACTCCGACGCCGTCCGCACGATGGCGATTGTGCCGTCCGGCTTTGAGCAGGTCGTCGACATCCCCACTGACCGTGGCGCGTTCCGCTTCGACTCACTCATCCGGCGCACAGTGGCACCACCACACCTGCAGGGCGAGAGTCTGACAATCGCACTGACGTCGGCTCTTGTGAAGCTCGATGGGAGCCCTGACCCCTATCCCAATGGACTCGGCCCAGAAACCCCCATCCTCATCGTCATCCGTCTGATGACCCGCGACGGCTCAACCACCCCCGTCACCTTCGGACCGATCTCGATGGGCAGCACGGGACCCCACACGCTCACCGCTGGCATTCCGTGTACCGCCGGGTGTTCACTCGTCGGGCTAGGGGTCGGCCAAACGATCGGAGACCCACGCAAGGTTTCAGGCACGCTGACGATCGCCTCGGTGACCAGCTCCGCCGGTGGTGAGGCCGATCTCACGTCGCCCGGAATCTGGCCCGATGCCCCCGCCCAGACGGCTGGCGCCAACTACGTGACCACCGCGCCCTCGCAGGGTCTCGTCCTGAGTTTTGTCAGCGACCGCACCGGCGCTCTCGTGGAAGCCACCGCGGTGACCGCAGCTATTCCGGCGCTGGTGGCCTCTCGGCCGGGTCAGCCACTCACGGGCAGTATCGATGGCGCCGGACTCGATGGCTTGAGCGTCAAGTTCGCGGCGGTAGGGACGATCCCCTTCGCGCCCGGTGGTGGTGACAATGTCGCGGTCGTCAACCTTGACACTCTCGCCGAGCGCGGGACCCTCGTGAGCACCGCCGGTCGGGTCGATGTCTATCTCTCCGATGCCGGATCCCTCGAGCAGGTCACGCAGGCTCTGGAACACGTCGGCGTCCACCTCACCTCGGTCAACACTCCGCAACTCATGCAAGCCCGCTACGACAACGCCGCACCCACATGGAGCCTGTCGCTCGCTCCGCTGATCGCGGTCGCGGCCGTACTCATGGCGCTCCTCGTCATGGCGCTTGTCGCGGCTGCCGACTGGACCGATCGGCGCCACGACGACGCGGCCCTCACCTTGGCCGGCATACCCGCGGCGATGATGGCCAAGGCGACCGCCGCGGGCTACTTGTGCCTCGTGGGCGCAGCCACCCTGCTGGGCGCGATCGCCGGGATTGTTGGCTCGTGGCTCGCGCTGCCGCTGCTGCCGCTGTTTACCCGAGCGTCAACGGCATACCAGCTGGACCGCAGCCTCAACCCGGCCCTCATCCTGGCGATTGTCCTCGGGGTGGCGACGGTGTTGGCGGCGTTCGCGTGGGCGCTCGCTGCGCTCCAGCGCGGCCGCGCCAGGGACACAGAAGGGGTGGGTCTCCGATGAGGGCTCCCACCACCCAGAGGCCCGCCGGAGTTGCGCTGGACATCCGAGGGCTGGTGCACATTTATCGCACCGAAGGCCACGACGTCGCAGCGCTCGCTGGCGTGGATTTGCGGGTCAACCCCGGCGATCTGCTCGGTTTGCTCGGGCCGTCGGGTTCCGGCAAGTCCACTCTCCTGACGTTGTGTGCGGGGCTATTCACCCCGAGCGCGGGCACCATCCACGTCGACGGCACCGATCTCGCGGCGATGACTGAGGCCGAACGTGATCGGTTCCGCGCGACCAACCTCGGCGTCGTCCTCCAGGGCGCGTCCCGCAACACACTCGCTCACCTCACTCCAGTTGACAGCGTCGCGCACGCCCAATACGCCGCACGCAAGGCGGGTATGCCGGTCGAGGAGCCACTCGCGGTCTTGACCTTCCTCGGCATCGCCGACCTTGCGACGCGACAGCCACGCGAGCTCACTCTCGGGGAACACCAACTTGTCGCGTTGGCGGTCGGCATCGCCAACCGGCCGGGCCTCGTGCTCGCCGACGAACCCACGAGTCAACTCAGTTCAGCCGAACGCGACCGAGTCATCGAGGTGCTGCACCGGATCAACGACGCCGGCACCACCATCCTTGTCGTCACACACGAAGCCGAACTCGCCGCCGCGATGACCCGGACGGTGACCATCCGCGACGGACGGCTTGGCCAGCAAGCCCATCGGGGCCGCGACTACGTCCAGGTGACCCGTGATGGTGCCGTGCCACTGCCGCCCGAGGCATTGCGGGACATCCCGCCCGGCAGCCGGGTCACCGTCGAACGCAGCGAGCAGGGTTGGCTCATCATCCCTGACACTCATGACCCTGACGAAGCAGGAGGTGAGGACGCCCGATGACACCTCTGCTGACAGCGTCGGGACTTGCCGATTATGGCCTCTCGACGGGACCTGAACTCGTGGTCAACCCGGGCGAGATCATCGTCATCACGGGCGACCTTCCCACCACGGCGGATCTGCTCTGGGTCCTCGCGGGGCAGGCTCACTCCGCTGGCGTCACGGTCACTCACGATGAGGGGTCCCGTCGCCGCCGCAGCCGCCGTGGCCGACCGGCAACCATGCTCATTCCGCAAGGCAACGCTCTCGCAAGGATTTTGACAGCACTGGAGAACGTCGTCTTCCCCCTGATTGCATCCGGTATGCCGCCCGCAGCCGCCCACGAAAGGGCTGCCCTGATCCTGGGCGAGCTCGGTCTCGCCGAAAGCCATGGCCATCTCGTCGAAGAACTCTCCGGCGGCCAACAGCAGCGCCTCGCCATCGCCCGCGCGCTCAGCCTCAACCCAGCTGTCATCCTCGCCGACGATCCCACCAGTGACCTCGACGCCGCCAACCGGGCGCATGTTCTCGACCTGCTCGCGCGGCACGCCAGCGACGGGGGAGCTGTCGTCATCGCCAGCACCGACCCGGACGTGGCTGCGATGCCGGGCGCACGGTTGATTGATGCGATCTCCCTCGCTGAGCCCGGCGGCAGGCTCCTTTAGGCGACGCCCACAACGCGTCCGAGACGGGCGCCGAGCACGGCAGCAGCGAGCCCCAACACGACGGTCAGTGCGACATTGGCCAGGGCAGCTCCGCGGCGCCCGTGGTGCCACAGCGCAACGGTGTCGACGGCCAGCGTCGACAGGGTGGACAGGCCGCCACCTAACCCGACGGTGAGGATGAGTCGGCCGGTCGAGCTGGCCGGCATACCCGCCACAAGCCCCACGACGAAGGACGCCACGGTGTTGGCCAGGAGCACCCCAGTGGGCCACGAGGGGGAGGGCGGATGGGCGCGATCGGACGGCGTCAGAGACACCACGGCATACCGGAGCACGCTGCCTGCCGAACCCGCGGCGAGCACGGCCAACCACACCCACCCAGGCGCATTCATCGGGTGGCTCCAACCCGGCGCCCGACAGCGGCAGCCAGGATGCCGCCCGCGATGCTCACCGCGAGGGTGGCGACCGCCGGCCCGGTCGGTGAGCCGTCGACCACCCCCAGCGCGAGCGCCGAGAAGGTCGTAAAGGCCCCCAAGATCCCTGTCCCGGCAAACGCGCGCCACCGCGCTGGGTCCTCCCCGGACAGCGCGAGCGTCGAGAGCCAGCCCAGGGCCAGGGCGCCCACGACATTCACCACCGCGATACCGGGGTCCCAACCGCTGATCGGGCCCACGACGGCATCCAGCAGTACCCGCGCTAGGGTCCCGATCGCGCCGCCGACGGCGACTTCCCGCCAGTAGGGCAGACGGGTGTGCAGCGGCATACCGCTCAGCCTAGAGACGCCAAGGTGCGCCGGCGCTCAGGTGCGCAGCAGGAGATCCGCGCGGGCGGCGGGGTCGTCGCGCGCGAAGAGAGCGCGCTCCTGCGCGGCCCAACGCTCCCAGTGCGGTCGGTAGGTGTCCCCGTCGCGCGCGAGAGCACGATCCCGGCGAACTGGCGCCTCCGCGTCGAGCCAAACCCGGACGGCGAGGTATGCCGCGGCGGCACCCGCGCTGCTGCCGCAGCCTTCCACGACGAGGAGGGGGGTCGCGGGGACTGTGACGGTCCCGGTGATCTTGCTGAGGTCCCAATCCCAGTAGGGGTAGTGGCCGTCGCGTCCCTCCGCGAGGGGTGCCAGGACGCTGTGTGCGAGCAGGTCAACCGCCGCCTCCAGACCGTCCCAGCCTGGATAGATGTGGTCCATCCGGAGAAGCGGTGCCGAAAGCGCCGCCGAAACCGCCTGTCCCAGAGTGGTTTTACCCGATCCGCTCGGCCCGTCGATGGCGATGACGAAGCACGCGCTCCCAGGCGGGCGGACGGTTGCGCTTGACGCGAGGGCCAGGACCATGTCGATGTGGTCTGGGTGGGACAGGAGACGAACGTTCATGGAACTCCGGACTTGCAGGGATCGTGCGGCCTCAGGGGTATGCGGGATGGGTGTCATCGGTCCCGTAATCTTCACGCGTGAGCATCGCATTGTCCCTGCTCCTGGGCGTTCTTATCGTGGCGGCGATTACGGCTGCCACCGCCTTCTTCGTCGCCCAAGAGTTTGCGTACATGGCGGTGGACCGGTCAAAGCTCCAGGCAGCGGCGGCGAGCGGCGATGCGCAGGCCCAGCGCACCCTCGCGATCACGCGCCGCACGTCCTTCATGTTGAGCGGCGCCCAACTCGGGATCACTGTCACCGGTCTGCTCGTGGGATATGTCGCGGAACCACTCATCGGCGAGTCACTGGCGCGGCTGATGGGTGCCTCTTCGGCTGCTGGACAGGAGGTCGAGTCGACGGGTTGGCTCCCGTGGGGCGTAGCGCTGGCGCTCGGCAGCATGGTGGCCCTGCTGTTTTCAACCTTTGTGCAGATGCTGGCCGGGGAGCTGCTCCCTAAGAACTACGCCATTGCGCGGTCTGAACCAGTTGCGCGTCGACTCGCCACACCCACCCGTATCTACCTCGCCGTTTTCGGCCCGCTGATCTGGGTCTTTGACAAGGCGGCTGAGGCATTCCTCAAGCTGGTAGGAGTGGCACCAGTCCACGATGTCGAGCAGGCCGCATCAGCTCGCGACCTCGCCTCCGTGGTCGAAGATTCGATGGAAAGTGGGGAGCTTTCTCGAGAGCTGTCGATCTTGCTCGATCGCATTCTCGACTTTCCGCAGCACAACGTGGACCACGCCATGGTGCCCCGCGGCCGGGCCGATGTCATGGATCCCGACGCCACCGTTGGTGACGCTCGTCTAGTCATGGCAACGGGTCACACGAGGTACCCCGTCCTCGGGGATGACGACGAGATCGTGGGTGTCGTGCACCTGAAGGACCTTCTGCCCCTGACGGACTTCGCGGCACCGATCCGCGATGCGCTGCGCCCAGCAGTGGTCGTGCACGAGCTGATGGATCTGCCGGATGCGCTCCGGGCCTTGATCACGGCCGATGAGGAATTGGCTTGTGTCGTCGATGAATACGGATCTTTCACCGGGATTCTCACCCTTGAGGACCTCGCCGAAGAGGTTGTCGGTGAGTTGCTGGACGAGCACGACGAGCACGACGATCACGTGCGAAGCGAGGTCGTCGCGGTCGACAACTCCGGCTGGATCGTGTCTGGAGATGCGTATGTTGACGAAGTGGAACGAGCCCTCTGGATCGACCTGCCGCCGGGCCCATACGAAACCATCTCCGGGCTGGTTGTCGATCACCACAAGGTCCTGCCACGTGTTGGCGACGTTGTCGTGGTCCCACTCCCCGTGAGCTCAGAGGACCTGGTGCGAGCAGACGAACCTCCCCCTCGTCAATTGCACGTTGAGGTTCTTGAGGTCAGCCGTCACGTCCCGAGCCGCCTGCGCTTGAGCATCCAGGAGACGGGAGACGTTGACACATGAGCGCCGCCCTCGTCGTCGCCGTGACGGCTTCACTCATCGTCCTAAGTGCCTTCTTTGTCGCAGTGGAGTTCTCCCTCATGGCCGTCAGGCGCCACCGGCTAGAGCAGGCGGCAGCTGGGTCGCGTGCGGCACGCAGTGCCTTGCGATCGGGCAGCGAGCTCACGATCGTGCTAGCCGGCGCGCAACTCGGCATCACGGTGTGCACCCTGGGGCTCGGGGCGATCACCAAACCGGCGGTCCACCACGCGCTGACACCCGTGATGCAACGCACCGGGCTCCCAGAGTCGACATCCAATGTCGTCGCATTTATCCTCGCGCTCTTTGTCGTGACTTTCCTCCACCTGGTGATCGGAGAGATGGCACCCAAGTCATGGGCCATTGCCCATCCTGAGCTCGTAGCGACGGTCTTCGCCATCCCGATGCGGGCCTATCTCTACGTGACTCGGCCGATGCTCACTGCGCTCAACTCGAGCGCCAACCGCATCGTGCGTGCGTTGGGGGTTGAGCCGGTGAACGAGTTGTCCACAACTCGTGACCCAGCTGCTCTCGCCGCTCTCGTGGAGCACTCAGCAAGGGCGGGTGCCCTCGAGGGTCCGTATGCCGCGTCCCTCAGCCACGCGCTGATGTTGCGTGAAACCACCCTGGGGGATCTCCCATCCCTGGACGCCCCGATCACCTCAGTGCCGCTGGGGTCCTCCGTGGCAGACGTGCAAGCCGCGACGATGCGCTCGGGCCACCTCCGCGTCCTCGTCCTGGACGGAGACCGGGTGAGCGGTGTCGTCCACGTGCGCGACACCTTGGCGCTCACCGACATCGCCGAGGTGCCAGCCACAGCTGTCGTCCGCCCGGCTCTCGAGCTCGATGTCGCCACCCCCCTCCCCAACGCCATCACGGCCATGCGCGAGAGCGGTGCGCAGATCGTCGTCGTGCGGCGTGGATACCACCTCGCCGGAGTGGTGACGATCGACGACATCCTGCCCCAGCTCCTGCCCGCTCCGTGACACCCCGTGGCTGGGCTCGGGAATACGGTCGTCAGGTATGCCGCTCCCGGTTAGGGTTCCAGCATGACTGTCGCCACGCGCGTGATTGCCTGCCTGGACGTCGATGACGGCCGGGTGGTCAAAGGCGTGAACTTCGCCAACCTGCGCGACGCGGGCGACCCGGTCGAGCTGGCTCGGTCCTACGACGCACAAGGCGTGGACGAGTTGACCTTCCTCGACGTCACCGCAAGCAGCGGCGACCGCGAGACGACTTTTGACGTGGTGCGTCGCACGGCCGAACAGATTTTCATCCCCCTCACGGTCGGCGGGGGAGTGCGCACCGTCGAGGACGTCGACCGGCTGCTGCGCGCTGGGGCCGACAAGGTTGGCGTCAACACGGCGGCGATCGCCCGCCCCGAACTCATCGCCGAGATCGCTGACCGCTTTGGCGCGCAGGTGCTCGTCCTCTCGGCAGACGTGCGGCGTCGCCGCGCCGACGACGGCTCGCTCACCGACGATTTCGTCATGACGACCCATGGTGGCCGCACTCCCGTTGACCTCGATGCGGTCGCGTGGTGCGCCCGCGCGCAGGAGCTCGGCGCAGGCGAGATCCTGCTCAACTCGATGGACGCCGATGGCACCAAGGACGGCTTTGACCTGCCGCTCATCCGTGCTGTGCGCGCTGCGGTGACGGTGCCGTTGATCGCCAGCGGCGGTGCTGGGCGAGTCGAGCACTTCGCCCCGGCCGTCCACGCCGGTGCTGATGCCGTCCTCGCCGCGAGTGTCTTCCACTTTGGTGACCTCACCGTCGGCGAGGTCAAGGCTGCGATGCGCGCGGACGGAATCGAGGTCCGGTGACCTCCCCTGACAGCCCGCGCGAGCGCATTCCCACACTCTGGGAGGCCAAGCTGGCCGCCGACCCCGGCCACTCGAGCTGGTACATCGAGCGTTTCCGCGGGCTCGTCGCCGACGGCATGGACATTGTGGGTGAGGGCCGCACCATTGACGCGATGGTCCCGCGCGGCTCGCGCATCCTCGACGCTGGCTGCGGCTTTGGTCGCGTCGGCGGCTATCTCGCCTCGGTCGGCCACATCGTCGTCGGAGTCGACGTCGATCCCACCCTGATCGAGGCTGCGCGCGAGGATCACCCCGCTGCCACCTGGATCACCGGTGACCTCGCCGAGCTGGATCTGGCGGCACACGGCATACCGCAGCCGTTTGATGCCATCGTGTGCGCCGGCAACGTGCTCCCGTTCGCGGCGCCCAGCACGCGCGGTGAAATCCTCGCGCGCTTCGCCAGGCACCTCGCACCCGGCGGCCGCGCGGTGGTCGGCTTCGGGACGGACCGGGAGTATGCCGTGCCAGAGTTCCTGGGCCACGTCGACGCCGCGGGACTCGTGCCCGAACTCCTGCTATCGACGTGGGACCTCGTGCCCTACCGCGCCGACGCAGACTTCATCGTCGCGATCCTGCGGCGCGCGGCGGACTGAGCGCTGAGCGAGGACACTCTGCGGGTGAGAGACAATGGCGGCATGCCCGTTTCTCTCGGTATGCCGCAGGGTCCCGCCCCGGTCGTCGCCCCCCGCCGTGTCACGCGCAAGATCCGCGTCGGCAAGGTCGAGGTCGGTGGTGACGCCCCCATCTCGGTGCAGTCGATGTGCACCACGCCGACAGTCGACGTCAACTCGACCCTGCAACAGATCGCCGAACTCACGGCAGCGGGATGCGACATCGTGCGGGTTGCGTGCCCCAGCCAGGACGACGCCGACGCGCTGCCCGACATCGCGCGCAAATCGCAGATCCCGGTCATCGCGGATATCCACTTCCAGCCCAAGTATGTCTTCGCAGCCATCGATGCCGGCTGCGCTGCCGTGCGGGTCAACCCCGGCAACATCCGGGCGTTCGACGACCAGGTCAAGCAGATTGCTGCCGCAGCGCGCGACGCTGGCGTGTCGATCCGGATCGGGGTCAACGCGGGGTCGTTGGACAAGCGGCTGTTGGCCAAGTACGGCAAGCCAACCGCTGAAGCATTGGTGGAATCAGCTGTCTGGGAAGCCAGTCTGTTTGAAGAGCACGACTTCCACGACTTCAAGATCTCGGTCAAACACCACGACCCGGTCGTCATGATCAAGGCCTATGAGCAGCTTTCGGAGCGGGGCAACTGGCCGCTGCACCTCGGGGTGACCGAGGCTGGGCCAGCGTTCCAGGGGACGATCAAGTCCGCGACTGCCTTTGGTGCGCTGCTGTCGCGGGGGATCGGTGACACGATCCGAGTCTCGCTGTCAGCGCCCCCGGTCGAAGAAGTCAAGGTCGGCAACCAGATCCTCCAGTCGCTCAACCTCAAGCCCCGCAAGCTCGAGATCGTCTCGTGCCCCTCATGTGGCCGCGCCCAAGTCGATGTGTACACGCTTGCCGAGCAGGTCACGGCTGGGCTTGAGGGGCTGACCGTGCCGCTGCGCGTCGCGGTGATGGGCTGTGTCGTCAACGGTCCAGGGGAGGCCCGTGAGGCCGATCTCGGGGTTGCGTCCGGCAACGGCAAGGGCCAGATCTTCGTCAAGGGCGAGGTCATCAAGACCGTGCCCGAGGCCCTGATCGTCGAGACGCTCATCGAAGAAGCTATGCGCCTCGCCGAGGAAATGGGCGAGCCCGTGGATCTCGATGACGACGCGGGCACAACTGCGGTCAAGCCCATCGTTACCGTCTCCTGAAACTCTGGCACGCTTGCTGCCGTGCTCCGACGTCACTCCTCGGTGCGGGTGCTCACACCCGCCGATCGGGATGAAGCACTGGCGCTGTGCGCACGCAATCCAGCGGCCAATTGTTTTGTTGCCTCGCGCCTCGATGAAGGTGCGCTGAACTCGCCCAACACCGGCCTACTCGGCTTCGATGCCGGCGGCCAGCTTGAGGCGTTGCTGTGGACAGGGGTCAACCTCGTGCCCGTCGAAGCCACCCCCGACGCGATTGCTGAGTTCGCCCATCGGGTGCGTCGGCAAAGACGGCAATGCGCGTCCATTTTTGGACCTCGGGATCAGGTGGCCGGGTTGTGGTCGGAGTTGTCTCCGATGTGGGGACCCGCGCGCACGATCCGCCACGTCCAGCCGCTGATGGCGACCTCCATTCCGCCCAGCCAGCTTGGTATGCCGTGCGACTCCCGGGTGCGGCTCGCGACAGCTGCCGATGTCGACCTCGTGGTGCCAGCTGCCGCCGCGATGTTTACCGACGAGATCGGCTACCCACCTTTTGCCGGGTCGACGACGGCATACCGGTCCACGATTTCTGCTCTCATCC
Organism: Actinomycetales bacterium; assembly: GCA_016715285.1. GTDB lineage: Bacteria > Actinomycetota > Actinomycetes > Actinomycetales > Dermatophilaceae > Phosphoribacter > Phosphoribacter thorii. The sequence continues at coordinate 306,979 of JADKAO010000007.1, forward strand.
GTGCCCAGCGGACCTATGTGTGGGTCGAAGACGGCCGGTGTCTTTTTAAGGCCGATGTCGGTTCGGTGGGCGTCGGCGCGGCTCAGATCCAGGGCGTCTGGCTGTTGCCGAGCCTCAGGGGCCGCGGACTGTCGGTGCCGCTCATGGCGGCGGTCACCGAGCACATTCTCCGATTCGTTGCCCCGATGGCGTCGCTCTACGTCAATGACTTCAACCACGCCGCCCGCTCGACGTATGAGGCACTCGGCTTCCAGCCCGCAGGGACGTTCAGCACCGTCCTCATGTGACCCCGTGTGACGCTTGGTGCGGGCCTCGTGTGGCCCGCGCTCGCCGTGCGCTCAAGAATCGAGGCGAGCGGACGGCATACGGGCCGATATCCTTCCGGGGCACCCGCTGAAGGAGAGATTGTGACCGTCTTGCGCATGTCCTCGCTGTTTTTGCGGACCCTCCGAGAGGATCCCGCCGACGCCGAGGTGCCCAGCCACAAGCTGCTCGTCCGGGCGGGATACATCCGCCGCGTGAGCCCCGGGATCTACACGTGGCTCCCGCTCGGGATGCGGGTGTTGCGCAATGTCGAAGCGATTGTGCGCGAGGAGATGGACCAGATCAGCCAGGAATTGCTCTTCCCGGCGCTGCTGCCGCGTGAGCCCTACGAGGCCACGGGTCGCTGGACCGAGTACGGCGACAACATCTTCCGGCTCAAGGACCGCAAGGGCGCCGACTATCTACTCGGCCCCACGCATGAGGAACTCTTTACTCTCGCAGTCAAAGACGCGTTCTCGTCCTACAAGGACCTGCCGATCTCGCTCTACCAGATCCAGACGAAGTACCGCGACGAGGCTCGTCCGCGCGCTGGTCTGTTGCGTGGGCGCGAGTTCGTGATGAAGGACTCCTACTCCTTCGACGTCGACGAGGCGGGGCTCGCGAAGTCATATGACGCCCACCGCGACGCCTATATCAAGATCTTCGACCGGCTCGGCTTCCACTACGTGATCGTCGAAGCGATGGCCGGCGCGATGGGCGGGTCAAAGTCCGAGGAGTTCCTCGCGACCGCAGCAAACGGCGAGGACACCTATGTGCGGTGTGCGTCGTGTGGGTACTCCGCCAACGTCGAGGCAGTCAAGGTCCCGACGCCCGCGGCAGTCGACCACTCAGGTATGCCGGCCGCCCAGGTCATCGACACGCCTGGCACACCGACGATTGAGACCCTCGTGGACTTCGTCAACTCGGCGCACCCCCGGGGTGACCGGCCGTGGACCGCTGCTGACACTCTCAAGAACGTCGTCGTCCTCCTCGAACACCCCGATGGCCGGCGCGAGCCGCTCGTAATCGGCGTGCCCGGTGACCGCGAGGTCGACGAGAAGCGCCTCGCGGCGCAGGTCGAGCCGGCTGCGGTTGCTCCCTTTGACGAGGCAGAGTTTGCCAAGCACCCCGGGTTGGTGCGTGGCTATATCGGGCCACAGGCATTGGGTGCGGGGGAGGGGTCAGCGACCGGGATTCGTTATCTCACCGACCCGCGGGTGTCCGAGGGGACTGCCTGGGTGACCGGGGCGAACTCGCCTGGTCAGCACGTCGTCGGGCTCGTCGCCGGGCGTGATTTCACGTCGGACGGCACCATCGAGGCCGCTGAAGTGCGGGTCGGTGACGCGTGTCCGTCGTGCGGCGAGGGTGAGGGACTGGAAGCGGCCCGTGGCATCGAGATGGGCCATATCTTCCAACTGGGCAAGAAGTACGCCGAGGCCCTTGACCTCAAGGTTCTTGACGAACACGGCAAGCTCGTCACGGTCGTTATGGGGTCCTACGGCATCGGCGTGTCGCGCGCAGTCGCCTGTATCGCCGAAGGCAACCACGACGAGTCGGGTCTCGTGTGGCCGCGAGAGATCAGCCCTGCGGACGTGCATCTTGTGGCGACCGGCAAGGACGAGGCCGTGTTCGTGGCAGCAGAGACTCTTGCCCGTGAGCTGGCTGCCGAGGGGCTCGACGTCATCTATGACGACCGGCGTGGAGTGTCGCCTGGGGTCAAGTTCAAGGACTCCGAACTCATCGGTGTGCCCACCATCGTCGTGGTCGGGCGCGGTCTCGCGTCGGGTGTGGTTGAGGTGAAGGATCGCCGCTCGGGTGAGCGCCGCGAGGTTGCGGTCGCTGACGCCACTGCCGAGGTATGCCGTGAGGTCCGCGGCGCGTGACGGCGTCGTCGCCGCTGGTGCCCGGCGAGGAGGGGCAGGCGCCCCTTTCGAGGTCGATCGATGCCGTCATCTTCGACTGGGGCGGCACGATCACGCCCTGGCACACCGTCGACCACCGAGCGCAGTGGCATGCGTTCGCGCAGGGGATGGGTGCGATCGCGTGTTCCCTCAACGACACCGCCAGCGCGGTGTTGGCTGCCGAGGATCGTGCCTGGGAGCGAGGCCGTCGTGAAGGCTCGAGCGCACGCCTTGAGGAGATCCTCCGCGAGGCGGGTCTTGAGCCTGAGCACGAGGCAACGCAGGCCGGTGTGGCGGCATACCGAGAGTTTTGGGAGCCGCACACGTTCACTCACCCAGCGATTCCCTCTCTCTGGGAAGCGTTGCGGGCCAAGGGAATCCGTATCGGAGTCTTGTCCAACACAATCTGGGACCGGGATTATCACCGCGAGATCTTTGCGCGCGATGGTGTGCTGCATCTCATCGACGGCGATCTGTATTCGAGCGAGACGCCGTGGGTGAAGCCGCGGACAGAGATCTTTGTCGCGGCCGCAGCGGCCGTTGAGGCTGACCCGACTCGTTGTGTCTATGTCGGCGACCGATCATTTGAGGACGTCCACGGGCCACAGTCTGCGGGGATGCGCGCGATCTGGATCCCGCATTCGGACATCCCAGAGAGTCAGCAGGTCTCCCACGACGCGACTCCTGATGCGGTGGCTCATGATCTCGCTGACATCGAGCACATCGTGGCGCAGTGGTCGGTCGGCAGGCCATTGCGGTGATGCTGGATCCGGCCACATGGGCGCTGCTCTGCTCGGCGGCGTTGCTCGCCGGGTGGATCGATGCCGTCGTTGGCGGGGGCGGGCTGATTCAGTTGCCCGCGTTGCTGATCGGGCTGCCGGGGGCTCAGCCAGCGCAGTTGCTCGCGACGAACAAACTCGGGTCGATTTGTGGCACGTCGGTGAGTGCGGTGACCTATTACCGGCGCATCCGACCAGATCTGCGGACCGCCCTGCCGATGGCGGTAGCCGCGTATGTGGGGGCCATTGCGGGGGCGCTTGTGGGGCTCCACATCCCGAAGGCCGCGTTCAACCCGATCATCCTTGTGCTGCTCGTTGCCGTCGGCGCCTACACGGTGTTCAAGCCGTCGCTCGGGTCGGTGACCGCGCTGCGGCACGGGGGGAGACGGCATACTTCGTATGCCGTTCTCGTCGGCCTGGTCATCGGCAGCTATGACGGCGCGCTTGGGCCGGGAACGGGCTCGTTCTTTGTCTTTGCCTTGGTGGGCTGGCTTGGATATGCGTTTTTGCAGGCGAGCGCGAAGGCGAAGATCGCGAACTTCGCGACCAACCTGGGTGCGCTGACCGTGTTTGTGCCCCAGGGCCAGGTGATCTGGACCGTCGGGTTGGTGATGGGTGCGCTAAACCTCGTGGGTGGCTATCTCGGTGCCCGGACTGCGGTGAAGCTCGGAAGTGGCTTTGTGCGCGTGGTCTTTGTCCTCGTGGTGACGGCGTTCATCGTCAAGATCAGCGGCTCCCTCATTGGAATCTGGTCTTGATCGGCGCGCGGCGCTTCCGCGCCGTGACTGGCTAGTCGAGTGTTCGCACTCAGGGCGGTCACATTGGGGGTCTCGCCGTCCTTTGCATTGCCCCTGGGGTGGGGCAACGCAAGCACTGCCCGTGTGGTGGGGCAACGCATGCAGTGCCCTTGTGGTGGGGCAATGCAAGCACTGCCCGTGTGGTGGGGCAATGCAAGCACTGCCCCTGGAGGGGGGCAATGCAAAGGCGCTCAACCCCCTGTGGTTCAGTTCTCTCTCGGCCCTCGCTGAGGCCGATCGACAACCCGCACGGGGCCGTCGTTGCCATTCCGGCCAGGTCGGCCAGTCCGGCCAGGTCGGCCAGTCCGGCCAGGTCGGCCAGGTCGGCCGGCGGTCAGCCCGCGGTCGGCCGGGTTATCCCCAACCCTGCGGTCGCAGATCCCCTCATCCACAGAGCCACCGACCGCGAGTGCACCCCTCCTCCGTCCGCCGCGACCATCGACGCCATGAGCCAACCTGCACGGGACCTGTACGACAGCCAAGTCAACGATCACCCCCCGGTGGGGGAGCAACTCAGGGCTGCCCTTCGACATGCGCGACGAGCTTCAGGTGAGAGTCAGCGCGCGCTGGCAGGTCGGCTCGACATCCCTAAGAGCACGATTGCTCGATGGGAGGTTGGCGACCCCGCGGGTTCGCTGAGGCAGTTCGAGACCGGGCTCGGCCAACTGGGATTTCGCGCTGGCCTGATCCATGTCCACACCTGCGCTCCCAAAGAAGTCGCCAGCCATCTCCGCAGCCGACACACCGTTGCGGCACGTCGGTTAGAGGAACCCAATTGCGAATACTGGCAGGAGGACGGCATACCGGAGTTCCGGGACGCAGCCGGCCGAGCGTTCCCAGCACACGGGCTCGCCGACGTCTTCCGTTATCCGCCGGACTATTGGGTTTGCCGCCATAACTGGGACTATTACCGGCGCGACGTGCCGCTCTGGCGCCACCGCCAGGGCGGACCATACTGACATCCTCAACGCTCGATGGGTGTCTTCACAGCAAACGCCCAGGTTGACACGGGAAGGTGTGCGGCATGAGTTCGACGCCCGTCGCATCGGGGGGTGCGCCATCCCAGTGTTCCGAGCGTTCAACGGATGCCACGAGAATGCCTCGGCAGCCGGTCGGGGTCCCGCATACCCCGCAGTGGTGGCGCGACGCGGCGGGCACGTTTACCTGGCTTACGATGCTGGTGGTCGTGGCGCTATGGGTGGCCAACGGTGGCCTGAGTGAGCTCGCCACCATCCCCGGCGCCCTCGTCGCGCTCGGACGGCTCCTCGGGCTCATCGCCTCAGCTCTCCTGCTCATCCAAGTGCTGCTCATGGCTCGCATCCCCCTGGTCGAGCGGTCCTATGGCCAAGACGAACTCGCTCGTCGCCACCGCCTTGTCGGGCTGTGGTCCTTTACCTTGGTCTGGGCGCACCTCCTGCTCATCTGGATCGGCTACGCCGCGGATAGTTCCCTCGGGCTCTGGGGAACCTTGGTCGACTTCGTCGTGGATTACCCGGGCATGCTGTTGGCGTTCGCCGGCACCGCAGCGCTGTCCATGGTCGTCGTCACCTCGTTTCAGCGTTCGCGTGCTCGGTTGCGATACGAGTCATGGCACCTCATCCACCTGTACGCATACCTCGGGGTTGGGCTCGCGCTCCCGCACCAGTTGTGGACGGGCCACGACTTCATCGGTAACAACACCGCGACCGTCTTCTGGTGGATGCTCTGGGCGCTTGCTGTCGCAGCCACCTTGGTATGCCGTGTAGGCCTCCCGCTGCGGCGCTCGCTCCGCCACCGCCTCGAAGTGAGCGCGGTGTATCCCGAAGGACCAGGCGTCACAAGCGTGGTCATGACCGGCCGCGACCTTGCCGCGATCCCGGTCGGAGCCGGGCAGTTCTTCCAATGGCGGTTTATTGACGCCCCAGGCGCGAGTCGAGCTCACCCATACTCCCTTTCAGCCGCTCCCGATGGCTGTTCACTTCGGATCACCGCCGCGCATCTCGGCGACGGGTCCAGCGCCCTGGCTCAGCTCCAGACGGGTTGCAGGGTCATGGTCGAGGGCCCATACGGCCGACTCCACCGCCGCGTCCGGACCCGCCCCAAAGTCCTACTGATGGCATCCGGCATCGGTATCACCCCGATGCGTGCCCTCCTCGAAGAACTGCCACAGAAGCCCGGCGATGTCACCCTCGTCTATCGCGCTCACGATGAGAGCGAGCTCATTTTCGTCGCAGAACTAAGTCACCTGGCCGCCGACCGAGGCGCCCGGGTCGTGACAGTGCTCGGACCGCGGGCCACGTCTCGACCAAGTTGGCTCCCCGCGAGTGCTGCACACCTGTCTGACGTGGACGCCTTACGGCACCTGGTGCCGGATCTCGCTGATCATGAGGTTTACGTGTGCGGCAACCCCCAGTGGATGGAGCTCGTTGCGGACGCGGCCCGCGCCGGCGGAGTCGCCGACGCCTACATTCACCTCGAACGTTTCACCTACTGACGCTTTCCACTCGAAGGGACCCTCATGCGACGGATCGTCACGTGGGCGCTGAGCACGATTACAGTCGTGGTACTGCTGTTCAGCTACCGAACCTCGACCTCCAGCATCGTCGGTGCAACCAGCCAGGTGACATCCAAGGCCGGCCCCGGCGCAGGCGCCGGCAACGGAAAGATCGCCGACCCGACTCCGACTCCGACTCCGGCTCCGAGGCCGACGCCGACGCCGGCTCCGGCTCCAACTTCGACGCCAGCGCGACCAGGCGCAAACCCCGGGAGCGGTCAGGCGCCGACGCAAGGCATCCCAGGGAATCCCGGGTCACAAGGTTCCGCTGGTACGGCCTACGTCGGCGATCCCATCGGCACCCGATACGGCAATGTCCAAGTCCAAATCTTGGTAGCCAACGGCAAGATCACCAGTGCCTCGGTGCTCCAGGTGCCGAACCGAGACCGCAAGGACGTCCAAATCAACAACCGGGCGGTCCCGATCCTCAACCAACAAGTGGTGTCAGCTCAGAGCGCTGACATCGACATGGTGTCAGGGGCAACCGTCACCTCGATGGCGTACATCCAGTCGCTGCAATCAGCGTTGGACCAGGCGCATTTGTGAGCCAGCGCGCCTGGGTCGAGCACCTCATGGGCATGCCGATCAGCATCCACGTGAGGTGCCCCGACCCATCGGCGCGGGACATTACTAGAGCGGTGGCGGCGGCATACGCAGAGTTGGCGCGGATGGAGGATCTTTTCTCCATCTGGATGCCGAGCTCCCAAGTCAGCCGTCTGCGGCGAGGGGAAATCGTTCTCTCACAATGTGATCCCCTCATCACTGAAGCAGTCAGGATGGGAGTCAAGGCGAGCGCGCTCACAGCCGGCTCCTTCACGACGAAGCTTCCGGACGCCACCGGCGAGCTGCGGTTCGACCCCACCGGTCTTGTTAAGGGATGGGCGGTCGACCGCGCTGGCACCGCTCTGACTGGTCTCCCTGGGGCGTCGTGGTGCATCAACGCCGGCGGCGACATTCTGGCTGGCCGCCACCGATATGTCGAGCCAAAGGGCAACGATGCCAGGCCATGGCGTATCGGCATCGAAGACCCGATGGATCGTTCCCGCATCACGCAGGTGGTCCCCATTGTCGAAGGTGCCATGGCGACCTCGGGCACGGCCGCCAGAGGCGCGCACCTTTTCGACCCAATAGCCAGCGAATGGTCCGACCGGGTGGCATCGGTGACCGTCCTCGGCACCGAGCTGGTGTGGGCCGATATCTGGGCAACAGCCCTCTTTGTGGGCGGGCCGACTACCCAGTCAGCGTTCACCGCCTTTGCCGCCGACAACCCTGGCTACTCCTGGACTACCGGACCCGAGTAGGGCGGACGCTTCCATAGCTGTTGGGGCTCTGCGGGCTATGTTGCTTGCGCCTGGAACCACTGCCCCAAGATGACCACAACGATCAGGAGTGCAGCCCCCCACCCACAGAGAAAGCCGACGACAACGGGGCCGATCGAGCTTTGCGGCGGCGTCCGGGTAAGTCGACCAGTTGCTCGCTTGGCCTGGAGGACAGCCGCGACGTTCGCCACGACAATGCCGAGGACGAGAGAAGCCATCCAGAGGGACATCCGGTCGGTGAAGAGTGCGTTCGTAGCTGCAACGCCCTTGCGGTTTTGCTCATCGAGTGCGCTTTGCGGAGCGGCCCAGGCCGCAATCATGAGGTAGCCAAAGAGGGTGAGGACGATCCCGGCGAGATAGACCAAGGCAGCCGACAGCCCCACTGCCACCGTGGTCCACACCGTAGCCAGGAGCGCTGCCTTTGCCGGAGGTGTCGGTGGTTTCATGGGACCCGGCAAGGGGACATATAGCGGAGGGCCTTGCGGACCTGGCCTCCAGTAGCCTGCCCTCCCCGCGGGAGGCGGTACGTAGGGGCCCGGCTGGTAGCCGCTCATGTCTCACCCATGGGCGTCATCGGATGAGAGCCGAGCGTCAAGAGCGATCGCAGCGCGGTAGGGGCGGTGACAGGCGCAGAGCACACCGAGCCTCGGCAGACGTAGGCCGTGGGTTGCCCTTCCAACAAGGGCCGGTCAAGAGCGAGGGGTATGCCGTCAGCCCGATTCCCATCCCCAGCAGCCGCGCCGATGACGATGGAGCCCGGCGGTGCAGCCTGGCGAGCCGCGTGCAGCAGTTCAGCCCCTTTGTCTGCCAGGTCAGCACCCACAACCACCACGCTGATCGGGCCGGTTGTGCGCGCCTCCGCGGCTGCGAGGCTCCAGCCAGCGAACCGCGGGTCTCGGCGCCCGATTTCCCCGGCCACCGCGATCGCAGCGTCAGCTTGAGCCAGTGTCTCCGCTGACCCAGAGGCCACGGCATACGTTAAAAGCGCTGCCGCCAAAGAAGATTGGCCGGACGGTTCGGCGTTGTCTGCCGCCGAATGGGGTCGCGCGATGAGGTCAGTGTCCGCTGGAGTGTCGAAGAAGACTCCGCCCTCAGATCCGAAGAGCCGTGTCGCCGTGGCGAGAAGCTCACCCGCCGCCACCAACCAGCGGGGCTCGGCCGTGGCTTGATACAGCGCGAGACAGCCCTCGGCGAGGTTGCCGTAGTCGTCGGCGACACCGCGGGCGTTGCCGACCTCCCCAGCCCGCGACAGTCGCCGGAGCTCTCCGCCCACTACGTGTCGGCTGAGGATGAGGTCCGCGGCACAGATCGCGGCGTTGACATAGGACGGCACCAAAAACAGCGAACCCACCTCCGCCAGTGCTGCAATCGCCAGGCCGTTCCACGACGTCACAACCTTGTCGTCTCGTGCTGGTTGCGGCCTGAGGTCGCGAGCCTTCCGCAATCTCGATCTCACGCCATGCCACCAGGCCAACGTTTCAGCATCGGGCACCCCCAGGCCCCACTGCAGCGTGGAACTCCCGTGTTCGAAGGTGCCCACGTCGGTCACTGTGAGAGCGGCGGCCGCCCGCTCACCATCGTCAAGGCCCAAGACATCAACCAGCTGAGTGGGGGTCCACACGTAGGTCAGGCCCTCGACGCCGTCAGTATCGGCATCGAGGGCGGAAGCAAATCCACCCTCATCGGTCAGGAAGTCGCGTAGGAGGGCATCGCAGGTCTCGCGCGCCACCCGTTCGCCAGTGGGGTGTCCCGTCGCCCGCCACCACTGCCCGTATACCCGCGCGAGCAAGGCGTTGTCGTAGAGCATCTTCTCGAAATGAGGGACCACCCAGGCGGCGTCAACGGCATACCGAGCGAAGCCGCCCCACACCTGGTCGTACATCCCGCCGTACGCCATCGCCTCACAAGTCTGCGTGACCATTTCCATGGCTTCAACGGAGCCGGTTCGCGCGGAATGGCGTAAGAGGAAGGCGAGCGCCATGGACGGCGGGAACTTCGGGGCGCGCCCAAACCCGCCGTGCCGCCGGTCGAACACCGCCCCAAGTGCCTCGACTGCCCGAGCGAGGGTATGCCGGTCGATGGGCACCGCGGGCTGCGGAGAGACAGCCGCCGTCATCGCTGCAAGGATGGTGTCGCCTGCGCTCGCGACTTCGTCGCGGCGACTCGCCCACGCGTCGGCCGCAGCGTCGAGCAGTGCGAGGAACTGCGCGCGAGGGAGATAGGTCCCCGCCCAGAACGGCGTACCCGACGGCGCCATCAGCACGGTCATCGGCCAGCCGCCACGCCCAGTCAGCGCGGTGGTCGCCGCCATGTAGATGGCGTCAACATCTGGGCGCTCCTCGCGGTCGACCTTGATCGCGACAAACCGGTCGTTGAGCGCTTCCGCAACCAGAGGTGACTCAAACGACTCGTGCGCCATGACGTGACACCAGTGGCAGGCGGCATATCCCACCGACAACACGATCGGACAATCGCGGTGGTTGGCCTCAGCGAACGCCTCTGGTCCCCACTCCTGCCAGTGGACGGGATTGCCCGCGTGTTGGCGTAGATAAGGGCTCAGCGAGGTTGCGAGGCGGTTGGCCATGACCCGAGGGTGTCATGCCGCGCTCAACCCTGGAAAGGCACGCAACGGCATACCCCAGTCGAGACTGTGGCGGAGAAGGTCGATTTGTGTGGCCACGAGCGCGGTCACCATCGGAGTCAACTCACCGGTGGCGCCCAGCGGCAGGTCCAGCGACCTGAAGCAGTCAGCGATCATGGCACCGAGGGCCGCTCGGACGGTCGTCACCGCAGTCTCAGGTGACGTGACGGGTCCAGGCAGCGTGTAGCCCAGCAGCGCCACCGGGGCCGACGGACCAGCGGCAGTGACCCAGACTCGCTCCCGAGCGCGGAGCCAGGCGAGGAGCGTCACGGCAGCGACTCGATCGGATGCCGGCAACCGAGGGATCGCTACTTCGACGGCATACGCGGCGGCCCGCAAGGGTGGGAGCAACCGCGCCGCCGCCGCGCCCGGCAGTCTTGCGACAGTCTGGGGTGCCCCCAAGACAACCGCGAGGATTCCCGCGTGTGCGGCGACAGATGCGAGTTGCAGCCGATAGGTGGAGGCGGTGTCGATGGCATCGGTGACCGTTGAGCTCGATGCGACGGACGCGAGGCCGAGGATGACGTCGGTCGGGACCGGGGCTGGAACGGTCGGCGTTGACGATGTCGTACCCGTGCTCGTGAGAGGTGTCAACGACCCAACAGGGCGAGGTGAGGTAGCCGAGGTGGCGGCCGCTGGGGGGTCAATGAGGTGGTCGGGCACGCCTGCCGTCGACAGGATGGCGCGCAGTACTCGGGAGTGCTCGGAATGTCGGTTCGACGCCTGCCGTAGGACATCGGTCAACGCCGGGTCAGGGCTGGTCGCTAACGCCGTGGCGCGGCGAGGGCATTTTCCCGATGGTATGCCGCCAACAGAAGGTCTTCGTCAGGGCTCTTCTGGCGGGTGAGAAAAGGGATCTCCGGCGCGTCTTCCTGGAGGCGGACTCCACAGCCCGCGACGGCAGCCAGTACCCCGGCTGCGCCCGTCGCAATGGTGGTGCGCAGCAGCACTCGTCGGCTTACCACCAGACTCCGGGGGGACCTGCGAGCGGACACCAGTGAATGATCGCACGCGTGAGCTGTGACAAATCGGATGCTGCGGCCGGTTAGAGTGAGCTGGCCATTGACTTGAGTCATCATGTGTTCCAGGCAGTCATTCGAGAAGAGTAGGAAGGGGGACCACGATGGTGCCCGACCGAATCCGCTCGATCCTCCAGGAACCGCTGGCACTCTTGGGGTTGGTAACGGAGGACCTCACGATCACCCCCGCCGGCAAACGCTCAGTGGTCCGAATTGCGATCGATGATGATCTTTCTGACGTTGACCCCGATGATCTGAGGTCGGTGGTCGCGCCGTTGTCGCTCGATGAGGTCGCGGACGCCACCCATGTCATTAGTGACGTGCTCGACGCGAGCGACGTCACCGGGTCGGCCCCGTACGTGCTGGAAGTGAGCTCGCCTGGCATTGGTCGGCCGCTCACTCACTGGCGTCACTGGCGCCGCAACGTGGGACGGCTGGTGACCGTCACGCACGTCGATGGCAGCACCGTTCACGGTCGCATCGTTGAAGTCGCACCCGACGCTGTCATGCTGCAGGTCGCTGAGCCGACGGCTGGAGAGGCAGTGGTGATTCTGGCCGACGTCCGGAAAGCCCGGATCGATATCGAGTTTGCGCGAATCACCAACGCCAATCTCGATCTCGACCAAGCCGGCGACGCTCTCGGAAACCACTCCGCGGAGGAGGACCTCTGATGGACATTGACCTAGCCGCCCTGCGAGCGCTGGAACGCGAACGCGACATCAGCCTCGACCTCTTGGTCGGGGCCATCGAGCAGGCCCTCCTCGTCGCTTACCACCGCACCGACGGCTCCCACCGCCTCGCGCGGGTCGAGCTCGATCGAAAGACCGGGCACGTCGTCGTGTGGGCGCGCCAAGAGGGCGAGTTGATCCCCGCAGCGGACGAATCTGAGCGTCCCACTCGAGGCGAGCCGGGACCGGAGTTCGACGACACCCCAGCCGACTTTGGTCGAGTGGCGGCATCGACCGCCCGTCAGGTGATCGTCCAGCGGCTGCGCGACCTCGAGGATGAGGCCATCCTCGGCGACTTCAAGGGCCGCGAGGGCGACATCGTCTCCGGGATCATCCAGCAAGGCCCCGATCCGCGGGCCGTGCTCGTCGATTTCGGCACCGTTGAGGGGATCCTCCCGCTTGCCGAGCAAGTGCCGGGGGAGCGATACAAACACGGCGATCGGCTCCGGTGCTTCGTGGTCAGCGTGAAGCGCGGGCCCAAGGGCCCCCAAATCGGACTGTCACGCACCCACCCCAACCTCGTGAAGGCCCTGTTCAAACTCGAGGTGCCGGAGATCGCCGACGGCAGCGTCGAGATTGGCGCGCTCGCGCGGGAAGCGGGACATCGGACGAAAATCGCCGTCCGTGCCAAGGTGCCCGGGGTCAATGCCAAAGGCGCCTGTATTGGACCCATGGGTGCTCGGGTACGCGCAGTCATGGCCGAACTCCATGGCGAGAAGATCGACATTGTCGATTTTTCCGACGATCCCCGCGAGTTTGTGGCGGCAGCGTTGTCACCAGCGCGAGTTCAATCCGTCACCATTGTTGATCCGCAATTGCGCGCCGCTCGCGTGGTGGTGCCCGACTACCAACTCTCACTGGCCATCGGCAAGGAGGGCCAAAACGCTCGACTGGCCGCCAAACTGACGGGTTGGCGCATCGACATCAAGCCAGACACCGCACCCCTGCCCGGAGGCGACACACCGGCGTCCCAGACCTGACGGTGTGATGAGGTCGCGGCAAGCCTGGGGGAAGAGCGGAGGTCTGGAGGGTAGACTAACCGGGACCGACCGGTCTGGACTCCGGGCGACGTCACTTGACAGCACGACAGCACGGAGCGATCCGCGCCGCACGTGCGTCGGTTGCCGCCGCGTGGATAGCCGGTCGGCACTCGTGCGAGTCGTCTCGGACGTTGACGCTGAGGGCGGACTCGCTCTGATCGTTGACACCCGGCGTCGTCTGCCCGGGCGTGGCCTTTGGCTTCATCCGGATCCGGACTGTCTCGCGTCTGCCGTTCGGCGTCGAGCCTTCGGTCGGGCACTTCGCCTTTCGGGGCAGCCCGACCTAGCCGATGTCACGGCATACGTCGAGGCGCAGCAAGGCGGCACGCAACACCCATACCGGCACCATCAACACCACCACCAAGGCGGGTTAGACGCTGATGAGCACCCCATGAGTACTCAGCAATGAGCAAGCCCCAGCAATAGCACGGCCCCGCGTCCTGTCGCGGCACGAGGCCGAAGACAGGAGAAACGTGACAAGAGTCCGTGTGAGCGCGCTCGCCAAGGAGCTCGGCACCGACAGCAAGACCCTTCTTGCCCACCTCAATGCGATGGGGGAATACGTCAAGTCAGCGTCCTCTACCGTTGAGGCGCCCGTTGTCCGCAAGGTCCAGGAGACCTTCCCCAAGCCAGAACCCAAGGTCGCACCGGTCGCCAAGACCGCGGCCACGCCCCCGGCCGCTGCGCCCGTGGCACCGCCGACAGCCGCCACTCCCAGCGCCACGCCATCGGCATCAGCTCCGGTGCCGTCGGCGGCCGCTCCTTCACCTGCCGGACCGGCCCCAGCAACTACCCCGGCGCGTCCGGGCGGACCGACGCCGGGCCCTCGCCGGGTCTCGGTTGCGCCTCCTGCCGCCTCAACGGTGGCGTCGTCCCGCCCGACGGGGTCTGCGCCATCGACGCCAATAGTGCCTCCGGCACCCGCAACCACTGCGCCTTCTACGCCAGCGGCACCTCCGGCTGCAGCCGCAGCACAAGCGGCTCCGGCTGCCTCTCGGCCGGCCGCACCGGCTCCGGGCCCCCGCCCCGCTCCTGCTGCACCCTCAGCGCCCCCCGCATCCCCGGCGCCCGGTGCTCCCGCAGCTCGTCCACCCGGCTCGGGGGCTCCCGGGCCCCGTCCGGCCCCACGCCCCGGCGCTCCGCGCCCGGGCAACAACCCGTTCGCCCCGAGCCAAGGCATGGGTCGGCCGCCGCGTGAAGGCGCGCGTCCTGGCAACAACCCGTTCTCGCCTAGCCAAGGTATGCCGCGCCCGCAGACTCGACCAGGTCAGCCCGGAGCTGCCGGTCCCCGCCCGGCGGCCGCCGGTCCCGGTGGCCCTCGTCCCGGCGGTCCACGTCCGAACCCAGGCATGATGCCCGATCGGGCAAGCATCGGTCGACCGGGCACTCGACCGGCTCCGGGTGCTCGTCCCGGGGGCGCTCCTGGACGTCCTGGCGGCGGCGGAGGCGGATTCGCCGGTCGTCCCGGCGGTGGCGCAGGTGCTGGCGGCGGCGGCTTCGGCGGCGGCCGTCCAGGCGCTCCCGGTCGTGGTGGCACGCAGGGTGCGTTTGGTCGTGGCGGTGGCCGCCCTGTGCGTGGGCGCAAGTCCAAGCGGGCCAAGCGCCAAGAGTTCGAGCAGATGCAGGCGCCGATGATCGGTGGCGTCAGCGTCGTCCGCGGCGATGGCACGACGGTGGTGCGCGTCCGTCGTGGCTCGTCGCTCACGGACTTCGCCGACAAGATCAACGCCAACCCGGCGTCGTTGGTCACCGTGCTCTTCCACCTCGGTGAGATGGCGACGGCGACCCAGTCGCTCGACGAAGACACCTTCAAGTTGCTCGGCGCTGAGTTGGGTTATGACGTCCAGGTGGTCTCGCCCGAGGACGAGGAGAAGGAACTCTTCGCAGCCTTCAACATCGACCTCGATTACGAAGAGGTCGACGAGGAGCACCTCGCCCCCCGGCCCCCGGTCGTCACCGTCATGGGTCACGTCGACCACGGCAAGACCAAGCTCCTGGACGCCATCCGGCACGCCAACGTCATTGCGACCGAGGCAGGCGGCATCACCCAGCACATCGGTGCCTACCAAATCGTCACTGAGCACGAGGGTGTCGACCGCGCGATCACCTTCATCGACACACCCGGTCACGAGGCCTTCACCGCCATGCGTGCTCGTGGCGCGAAGGTCACGGATATCGCGATTCTGGTCGTCGCGGCCGATGACGGCGTCATGCCGCAGACGATTGAGGCGCTCAACCACGCCCAGGCTGCTGACGTCCCGATCGTGGTGGCGGTCAACAAGATTGACAAGGAATCCGCCAACCCTGACAAGATCCGGCAGCAGCTCACCGAATACAACCTGGTGGCTGAGGAGTACGGCGGCGACACGATGTTCGTTGACGTCTCCGCGCGGGAGAAGCTCAACATTGACGGCCTGCTCGAAGCGGTGCTCCTGACCGCCGACGCAGCCCTCGACATGCGGGCCAACCCCGACACCGACGCACGCGGGGTCGCGATCGAAGCCAACCTCGACCGCGGTCGAGGCGCCACCGCGACTGTCCTCGTGCAGCAGGGCACGCTCCACGTCGGGGACGCCATCGTCGCCGGCTCGGCACACGGACGCGTCCGCGCCATGCTCGACGAGCACGGCAATGCGCTCACCGAGGCAACCCCGTCGCGGCCAGTCCAGGTCCTCGGCTTGTCCTCCGTGCCCCGCGCCGGTGACAGCTTCGTCGTCGCTCCCGATGACCGCACGGCTCGCCAAATCGCCGAGCGTCGTGAGGCCGCCGACCGTCAGGCCGCGCTCGCCAAGGCTCGCAAGCGGATCAGCCTCGAAGACCTCAACGAGGCTCTCGCGGCTGGCAAGGTCGAAACCCTCAACCTCATCCTCAAGGGTGACGTGTCGGGTTCGGTCGAGGCGCTCGAAGACGCCCTGCTCCAGATCGACGTGGGCGAAGAAGTCGACCTGCGGATCATCGACCGCGGTGTCGGTGCGATCACGCTCAACAACATCAACCTGGCGATGGCATCCAACGCGATCATCATCGGCTTCAACGTCCGCGCCGAAGGCCAAAACGCTGAGGTCGCCGACCGTGAAGGCGTCGAAATCCGCTACTACTCGGTCATTTACCAGGCGATCGAGGACATCGAGGCAGCCCTCAAGGGCATGCTCAAGCCGGAGTTCGAAGAGGTCTCCCTCGGCACCGCCGAGATCCGCGAGATCTTCCGGTCGAGCAAGTTCGGCAATATCGCTGGTTCGATCGTCCGCTCGGGCGAGATCCGTCGCGGTGCGAAGGCTCGCATCACCCGTCGCGGAGTCGTGGTCACCGAGAGCATCGAGATCGCTGGGTTGCGCCGCTTCAAGGACGATGTCACCGAAGTCCGCGAGGGCTACGAGTGCGGCATCAACCTCGGCTCGTTCAACGACCTCCAGCTCGAGGACCTGATCGAGACCTACGAAATGCGCGAGAAGCCGCGTGTCTGATCCGCAGCACGCGCCCGCAAGATCGCCGAGCGGATCAAGGCGATCGTCGCCGAGCAGCTGGAATACCGAGTCAAAGACGAGCGTCTCGGCTTCGTCACCGTGACCGATGTCCGGGTCACCGGTGACCTCCAGCACGCGTCGATCTTCTACACCGTCTTTGGCGATGACGCTCAGCGAGCATCGACAGCCGCCGCGTTGGAGTCAGCCAAGGGCAAGGTCCGCTCGTCGCTCGGGCAACTCGGCATTCGACTGACCCCGACCATCGAGTTCATCGCCGATGCCCTGCCCGAAGGTGCCGCCCAGCTGGCTGACTTGCTGGAGCAGACTCGCGCCCGCGACGAAGAAATCGCGCGCGCAGCCGAACGTGCGGCCTATGCCGGCGATCCCGACCCCTACCGCAAACCCGTTGTCGCCGAGGATGAACTCGACGATGAGCCCGACGATGAGCCCGACCAGCGCGAGGATGAGGCGTCGTCAGCTGATGCCTGACCTGCCGCCCCCTGAGGGCTTGCTCCTCGTCGACAAGCCGGCGGGCTTCACCAGCCACGATGTCGTCGCCAAGGTGCGGTGGCTCGCCAGCACCCGCAAGGTCGGGCACGCGGGCACGCTCGACCCGATGGCGACCGGGGTGCTCGTCCTGGGGGTCGGCAAGGCAACGAAGCTGCTCACCTTCCTCGTCGGCTGCGACAAGGGGTATGCCGCGACCATCCGGCTCGGCGTCGCCACGGTCACCGATGACGCTGAGGGAGAGCCGACGAGCTCGCAGGGAGCGGCCGACCTGACGGCTCTGCCCGATGATGCGCTGCACGCACGCCTCGCCGAAGTCATGGCACAGCTCACCGGAGACATCATCCAGATCCCCTCCTCGGTGAGTGCGATCAAGGTCAACGGGGTCAGGGCATACGCCAAAGTGCGTGGGGGAGAAGACGTCACGCTGGCGGGTCGGCCGGTCACGGTGAGCCGCTTCGAGGTAATGGGCCTGCGGCGAGCTACGACAGTCGACGGCGTTCCGGTGGTTGACCTCGATGTCGAGGTTGACGTGTCCTCGGGCACCTATGTGAGGGCGCTCGCCCGTGACCTCGGCGACCTCCTCGCCACGGGTGGCCACTTAACATCATTGCGGCGCAGCCGAGTTGGCTCATTCACGGTCGAGCAGTGCCACCGCCTATCGGACCTCGAGGCTGCCAGGGCGAGCGGACACGGCATACCTCTCGTGCCGTTGGCCGATGCAGCCCGCGCCGCCCTCCCAAGCCGTGTCCTCAGCCCAGAGGAGGTCACCGCGGTCTCCCACGGCCGACCAATCCTGTCTTCAGCCCTGGCCGCACCGGCTGTTGCGGCCTTCGCCGAGGACGGTCGACTCGTCGCCATCCTCGACGAAACCCGTCCACGCGCTGGCTCGCATGTCGTGTTCACCCCAGGAGCTTCGTAGAGTGTCCTCTGTGCACGTCTGGAACGGCCTCGACGAGGTCCCTCACGACCTCGGGGCAACCGTGGCGACCCTCGGCAACTTCGATGGCGTCCACCGCGGCCACCGGGCAGTGTTGCGACAGCTCACTGCCCGAGCCAGCGAGATCGGTGCCACGTCGGTCGCCGTCACGTTCGAACCGCACCCCATAGCGGTCCTCTATCCCGAGCGCGCGCCGGTGCCGCTGACCTCGATTGACCAGCGTCTCGCGTTGCTCGCGGAGACCGGCCTCGATGCTGTGCTCGTCCTGGAGTTCACGCGGGAGTTCGCCTCCCAGACCCCGGCCGAGTTCGTCGACTCCGTGTTTGTCCAGGCCCTGCATGCGCGCGCGATCGTCGTTGGCGCCGACACTCGGTTCGGTGTGCGCAACAGCGGGTCCGTGGAGACCTTGCGTGAACTCGGTGCCGATCGAGGGTTTGAGGTGACCGCAGTCGCCGACGTCGGCGAAGGGGAGCGCTGGTCCTCCACACGCATCCGCGCAGCCCTCGCCGACGGCGATATTCCCACTGCCGCCACGATGCTCGGTCGCCTGCCGCGCGTCCAGGGGGTCGTCGTCCACGGTGATCACCGCGGACGGTTGCTGGGCTTCCCGACCGCCAATCTCGGCGGCACCATCGAGGGCCTCGTCCCGGCAGACGGGGTGTATGCCGGGTGGCTCACTCGTCTCGACCTCCCCGAGGGTGCCCCGGACCGCATGCTCCCGACAGCCGTTTCGATCGGCACCAACCCGACCTTTGATGGTGTTGACCGCCGCGTTGAGGGCTATGTCTTGGACCGCAGTGACCTCGATCTGTACGGCGAGCGCATCGCGTATGACGTCGTTGCCCGGCTGCGTGAGACCCTGCGGTTCGACGGCATCGAGCCCCTCATCACCCAGATGCACGCCGATGTGACCGAATGCCGCGGTGTGCTGGGTTTGTCCTCCGCACCACGGCCGTTGGGCTCAATTTTCGGCGAGCAGAGGCCCATTCGGTGACGATTCGCCTCCAAAAGCCAACTCGCGAGCACACGAGCCTCGCTGTGACGCACTCCACGGCATACGGTGGGAGGCAACATCTCTCAGGGAGAGACCAAGGGCCCTTACTGCGGAGTAATAAGCCTGGCATCATCCTTGGGACCTGATCCCCATAAAGGAGTCCACGTGGCGATGAAGTCTGCTGTCGACGAGCGGGTCGACAACGACGTACTCACCAACCGCGCGCCGAGCATCGGCGCCCTCTTCCGTGACCGAGTCGCGAAGTCCGGGCCGCGGGAGGCCTGGCAATACTTCAAGGACGGACACCTGGAGCGGGTGACCTGGAACGAGTCACGCGATCAGGTCTATGCCCTTGCTGCCGGACTCATGTCTCTGGGACTGCACCTTGAGGACCGAGTCGCGATCGCATCGACCACTCGCTACGAGTGGGTCTTGGCCGACCTCGCGATCATGTGCGCCGGCGGGGCGACGACGACCGTCTATCCGACAACGATGGCCGAAGACGTCGCCTACATCATCGGCGACTCGGGCGCACGCATCGTCTTCGCCGAGGACGACGGACAGGTCGAGAAGCTGCGCACTCACCGCAGCGAGATCCCGCACGTCATGAAGGTCGTGACCTTCACCGGTGAAGCCAAGAACGGCGACGAAGAAGGCGACGACTGGGTCATCTCGCTGGCCGAGTTGGAGGCCCTGGGCCGCGACGCACTGGCGGCACGCCCCACCCTGGTCGACGAGCGCATCGACCTCGTCGGCCCGGAGCACCTCGCCGTCATCATCTACACCTCGGGCACGACGGGTCGACCCAAGGGCGCCGAGCTCACTCAAGACGCCATCATCTATGAGGGCGCTGCAGTCGACTCGATCAAGCTGCTCACCGAAGACGACCTGCAGTTCCTGTGGCTGCCGCTCTCGCACATCTTCGGCAAGATCCTGCTGACCTTCCCGCTGCAGATGGGATTCTCGACCGCCGTTGACGGCAAGATCGACAAGATCGTCGACAACCTTGCGGTCATCAAGCCGACCTTCATGGGTGCGGCCCCGCGCATCTTCGAGAAGGCCTACGCGCGGATCGCGATGATGGTCGAAAACGAGACCGGCATCAAGCGCAAGCTCATGGACTGGTCGTTCGGCGTGGGGCGGCAGGTTATGGAGGCGCAGTCCTCCGGCAACACGCCCGGCCCGCTCCTGGGCTTCCAGCACGCCATCGCCGACAAGCTGGTCCTGAGCAAGATCCGCGAGCGCTTCGGTGGACGGGTGCGGTTCTTCATTTCCGGTTCGGCGGCGCTCAACTCTGACATCGCCAAGTGGTTCGGATCGGCGGGCCTGCTCGTCATCGAAGGCTACGGGCTCACCGAGTCCTCGGCGGCGACCTGTGTCAACCGGCCCAAGCACGGCAGCTACCGCTTCGGCACAGTCGGGTGGCCGATCCCAGGCACCGACGTCAAGGTCGCCGACGACGGTGAACTGCTCATCAAGGGCCCGGGTGTCATGCGGGGCTACCGCAACCGTCCCGACGCCAACGCCGAGGTGTTCGACGAGCAGGGCTACTTCCGCACCGGTGACATCGGTGAGATCGACGCCCAGGGCTTCGTCAAGATCACTGACCGTAAGAAGGACCTCTTCAAGACCTCCGGTGGCAAGTACATCGCGCCGTCCCAGGTTGAGGGTCTCTTCAAGGCCAAGTGTCCTTACGCCTCGCAGATGCTCGTGTACGGCGATGGCAAGAACTACGCCACGGCGCTCGTCACACTCGACCCCGACGCGATCACGGGGTGGGCCGCACAGTCGGGGCTCGCGGGCAAGAGCTACGCCGAGATCACGCAGGCGCCGCAGACCCGCGAGCTCATCCAGACTCACATCGACGAACTCAACTCGCACCTCAACCGGTGGGAGACGATCAAGCGGTTCACGATCCTCGACCGCGACTTCACGGTCGACGAGGGTGAGTTGACCCCGAGCCTCAAGCTCAAGCGCAAGGCCGTGGCCGATAAGTACAAGGGCCACCTCGAGGCGCTTTACGACTGATCAACGACTGATCGACTGACCCACGCGGTCGAGCTTTGACGGTGGCCACCTGGCAGGTATGCCGGGTGGCCACCGCGCGCGTGCGGGTTAGACTCCACGGATGCCTGGACAGTCGCGCTTTGCCGAGTTGGAGCCGCTGCTCGATCGCGTGACCAAGCCGATCCAGTATGTCGGCGGCGAGCTCAACTCCCAGATCAAGGATTGGCATTGCGGGGGCTTCGGTCCAGACGGCAGCGAGCTCACCGTGCGCTGGGCGTTGATGTACCCCGACGCCTACGAGGTCGGCGTCCCCAACCAGGGCGTCATGATCCTCTACGAAGTTGTCAACGAGCGCCCCGATGCCTTGGCAGAGCGCACGTATTCCGTGTGGCCCGACATGGAGGCGCTCCTGCGGCAGCACGGCGTGCCTCAGCTGACCGTGGATGCGCACCGGTCTGTCCGGGAGTTTGACGTCTTTGGCGTGTCGTTCTCGACCGAGCTGGGGTATACGAACTTCTTCACTGCGCTCGATCTTGCCGGCATCCCGTTGCGATCGGCTGACCGGAGCGACGAGGACCCCATTGTCATCGCCGGCGGGCACGCTTCCTTCAACCCCGAGCCCATTGCCGACTATGTCGACGGCGTGGTTGTCGGTGATGGCGAACAGGCGGCCCTGTCGATCACACACCTGATCTCAGCATGGAAGACAGAGGGCCAGCCGGGGGGTCGTGCCGAGCTGCTCCTGCGGCTTGCTCAGTCGGCAATCGTCTATGTCCCAGCGGCATACGACGTCACCTATCTGCCCGACGGTCGTATTCACCGGGTGGCACCCAAGCCAGAGTGGCACGGCATACCGTGGCGGGTTGCCAAGCACACCGTGACTGACCTCGATGCGTGGCCCTACCCCAAGGCGCCGATCGTGCCGCTCGCCGAATCGGTCCACGAGCGGATGTCGGTCGAGATCTTCCGCGGGTGCACGCGGGGGTGCCGCTTTTGTCAGGCGGGGATGATCACCCGGCCGGTGCGGGAGCGGTCCATCGAAGGCATCGGCGAGATGGTCGCGACCGGTCTCGCTGCCACCGGCTACGAAGAGGTCGGGCTGCTGTCGCTGTCGTCGGCTGACCACACCGAGATCGCGGAGATCACCAAAGGGTTGGCTGACCGTTACGAAGGCACCCAGACGGGGCTCTCGCTACCCTCGACGCGGGTCGATGCCTTCAATATCGATCTCGCCAACGAGTTGACCCGCAACGGACGAAGGTCGGGCTTGACCTTCGCTCCTGAAGGCGGGTCCGAGCGCATCCGTCGGGTCATCAACAAGATGGTGAGCGAGCAGGACCTCATCGACACGGTCGCTGCGGCTTATGGGGCGGGCTGGCGGCAGGTCAAGCTCTACTTCATGTGCGGGCTGCCGACTGAGACCGACGACGACGTGCTTCAAATCGCCACTCTCGCAGCCAAAGTCATCGAGACAGGCCGCCAGGTGAGCGGGCAGCGCGACATCCGGTGCACGGTGTCGATCGGGGGTTTTGTGCCGAAGCCGCACACTCCCTTCCAATGGGCCGCGCAACTCAGCGCCGAGGAGACGGACGCGCGCCTGCACAAGCTGCGCGAGGCGATCCGCGCCGACCGGCGGTATGGCCGCTCGATTGGGTTCCGCTATCACGATGGCCAACCCGGCATCATCGAGGGCCTCCTCTCGCGGGGTGACCGCCGCGTCGGGCCGGTCGTCGAGGCCGTGTGGCGCGACGGCGGTCGGTTCGACGGGTGGCGCGAGCACTTCTCCTACGAGCGCTGGATGCGTTGCGCAGCAGCAGTTTTCGACGACACCCCGGTGTCCGTCGCGTGGTACACCACCCGCGAGCGGGAGCAGAACGAGGTCCTGCCATGGGACCACATCGACTCGGGTCTAGACCGCGATTGGCTCTGGGAGGACTGGCAGGCGGCCCTCGACGAGGTCGAGGTCGACGACTGCCGTTGGACCCCATGCTTCGACTGCGGGGTCTGCCCCCAGATGGGCACCTCGATTGAGATCGGCCCCACGGGACGCACCCTCCTGCCGCTCACGCCCGCCGCCCGGGAACCGTGACCTCGCCAGACGCGGGGTATGCCGTCCGCCTCGCCGGCGCTGACGACATCGCTGCCGTCGCGGGCGCGCGTGCTCGCTGGCGTGAGCACGAGGCAGACGACGCCTTTGTTGGGGAGTTTGAACGATGGTGGCTCGAAACCGAAGACCGTCGCCGGACCTGGATTGCGCTCGGGTCGCAGAGGATCATCGGGATGGTGAGCATGACGGTCTTCACCCGGATGCCGTCGCCCGGCGAGCCGGGTAAACAGTGGGCCTACGTCGGGCAGGTGTGGGTCGACCCGGCATACCGCCGCATGGGGATCGCGCGCACCATGATGACCGAAGCGATCGCATGGGCGCGCCACGCGTTGATGGAGCGGATCGTCCTCAACCCGAGTGAGATGTCCCGGCCCCTGTATGCCGGTCTCGGCTTCCGTTCGGCAGCCGACCTCTTGCGCCTGGACCTCGACGGCGCCAGTTAGACGGCGTGGCCGAGGTGTGCCAGGGCCTGACGCAGCAGCACCCCGTGCCCGCCAGCCATATCGGGTGTCGCCGCCAAGGCGGCCGCCTCAGCAGGGGTCAGCCACGCGAGGTTGAGTGAATCTCCTTGTGGCGCACAGTCGCCCATCACAACAACCACGTAGGCAAGCGCCACCGCATGCTGTCGCGGGTCATGGAACGGGGTCACGCCGGGAGTCGGGAAGTACTCCGCGATGGCGAACGGTTGTGGCGCGATCGGGACCTGGGGGAGAGCCATGGGGCCGAGGTCGCGCTCGATGTGACGCAGCACGGCATCCCGGAGGCGCTCGTGGTAGAGCACGCGGCCAGAGACGAGTTCGTGGGCGATGGTGCCAACGTCACCCTCTTGACTGGCGCGCAACAACACGCCAATGCGGGTGACCTGGCTGCGCTCGTCCACCCGCACAGGAACGAGGTTGACGTACAAGATCGGCACACGGTCGCGCGCATCGCGCAACTCATCGCGGGTCAGCCAACCACCGGCGGTCTCGGTCTCCTGCATGGGCGAGAGTCTGCCAGGGTCGCGCGCTTGGGTGCGCGCGCCACGGGGGCCGCCACCGTTCTAGTGGCGCAAAGCTCCGAGGTCATACACCTTGCCGGGGTTCATGATCCCGAGGGGGTCAAAGACAGCCTTCAGCGCGAGCTGCCGCCGGATCTCGGCCTCGCCCAGCTCCCA
This sequence comes from Actinomycetales bacterium, assembly GCA_016715285.1. Taxonomy (GTDB): domain Bacteria; phylum Actinomycetota; class Actinomycetes; order Actinomycetales; family Dermatophilaceae; genus Phosphoribacter; species Phosphoribacter thorii. The sequence continues at coordinate 331,214 of JADKAO010000007.1, forward strand.
CGTCAGATGGTGGCGTTTCTGCAGACCGACGCCATGCTCTCCGGTGATCGTCCCGCCGAGGTCGAGGGCCGCGCGCAAGACGAGGTCAAGCGCGTGCTCCACCCGGTGGGTGTCGCCGGGCGTGCCGTCGAAAAACAGCGACGGGTGCAAGTTGCCGTCTCCGCCGTGCCCCGACAGCGTGATCTCGACACCCGTCTGGGCCGCGATCTGCTGCCCGATCCGGACAAATTCCGCCAGCCGTTGGATCGGCACACACGCGTCCTCACCCAACCGCGGACCCTTGCGTTCGAGCGCATAGTTCAGCATCCGCCGGCCCTGCATGAGCAGGTCACCTTCGCTGCGGTTCTCGGCGACCGCGATCTCCGTCGCCCCGGCGGCAGCCAAGGCACCGGCATACCGCTCGACGTCTTCCGCGGTGTGGCCCGGACGATCGGACTGCACGAGCAGCGCAGCCTCGCAGCCGTCCGGGAACCCATAGTCGCCAACTGCGGCGATCGCAGCAATGGACGCACGGTCCAGGAACTCAAGCAAGCTCGGGCGGTGTCGATCGGCTCGAACCGCGAGGATTCCCGACACCGCGTCGTCGAGGGAGTCAAAGGTGGCGAGGGCCGTCAGGGCCGGGTCAGGGGCCGGTTGGAGGCGCACCAGAGCCCGTGTGATGACTCCGAGGGTGCCCTCGGAGCCGACGAAGAGCCCCGTCAAGTCAAGTCCCGCAACGCCTTTGGCCGTGCGCTTGCCGGTGCGCATCACCTCACCGCCGGGGAGCACGACCTCTAAGGCGGAGACGTAGTCGGCGGTCACGCCGTATTTGACGCAGCACAGCCCACCCGCGTTGGTGGCGACATTGCCACCGATCGTGCAGGTGTCGGCCGACGCGGGGTCAGGGGGATAGTGGAAGCCAACTTCAGCGACCGCGGCTTTGAGGTCTGCAGTGACGACGCCAGGACCCACCCAGGCGTGACCCTCGACGGGGTCGATGTCGATCCCCTGCAGGTCTTCGACATTGAGGATGATTCCGCCAGCCACCGCGCACGACGCTCCCGTGAGGGCTGTGCGGGCTCCCTGAGGCACGACCGGTATGCCGTGCGCCTGAGCTTCTCGCATCACCGCGATGACGTCGTCGATGCCAGCAGCTCGCACCAGGGTGACGTCCGGGGCGGGCTCAGCACCGTAGGAGGAGTCCACGGCATACGTCGCCACGATGTCGGGGTCGGTGACGAGGGCGCCTGGCGAAACGCAGCCCTCGGGGAGCCGGGTCATACCGGCGACGATAGCCGAGCGAGTGCCGAGCGAGCGCTACGCGCGGCTCGCTGCGTTTAGCAAGGCCTTGGTGGTGAGAGTTCGCTCACCGGTCACGAACGACGTGGCTCAGAGCGCCGCGGAATTAGGCAATAGTTGGACTATGTCTGCCACGCTCGCCGAGGTTGTCTCGCTGCTCGAAAAGCTTCCGCCCAACCCGCGGATTGTCGCCAGCGGGAACGCCGCCATCCCCTTTGAACTCCTGCGCATCGCTGACCAAACGCTGCCTGGGTTCACCCTCAACATGTTGGCCGCCCACGCTGGCTTGCCCATGCGCGAGGGCATCACCCACGAGACGTCATTCGTCGGGCCGGGGATGCGCAAGAGCCCACGGCTCTCGTACGTCCCTGCGCGGCTGTCGATGGTCCCGCTGCTCTTCTCACGGACACTGCCGCCGGACGCGGTCATCGCGCACACCTCGCTGCCGCATAACGGCAAAGTCTCACTCGGCATCGAAACCAATGTCATCGTCGGCGCGATCGAGGCCTGCAAGGCACGCGGTGGCACGATCATCGCCCAGGCCAACGCCAAGATGCCCTACACCTTTGGCGACAGCGAGTACGACGTCGAGGAGTTCGACGCGATCTACGAGGTCGACCTGCCGATCGCGACCCAACAACGCCGGCCAGTCCTGGCTGCCCAGACCGGCGACGCCGCCATCATCGGAGAGTTCGCGGCCAGCCGCGTCCGCAATGGCGCCACCCTGCAACTCGGGATCGGGATGGTCCCCGACTCCGTCCTCCCGGGCCTGGCCAAGCTCAAGGGCCTCGGCATCTGGACCGAAATGTTCTCCGACGGGGTGCTCACCCTCATCGATGCCGGTGCAATGGACCCCAACCGGCCCATCGTCGCGTCGTTCTCGGCCGGCAGCGCAGAGCTCTACGAGTGGATGCACCTCAACCCGGCCGTCCTCATGCGTCGCACCGAGGTCACCAACGCCCCGGCCGAGATCGCCATGCAGCCGCAGATGACGTCGATCAACACTGCCCTGCAGATCGACCTCTTTGGGCAAGCCAACGCGTCCCGCATCAACGCCCGGATCCACTCGGGCTTCGGCGGTCAGACCGACTTCATCGTCGGGGCCCTGCACTCACCGGGTGGTCAGGCCCTGATGGCGCTGCGCTCATGGCACCCCAAGGCGCAGGTGTCGACGATCGTGCCGCTCATTGACGAGCCGGTGACGAGCTTCCAGCACAGCGCGATCATCACTGAGCAGGGCATCGCCGAGATCTTCGGCCACGACCAGGCACATCAGTGCTGGTCAATCATCAACAAGACGGCCCACCCCAGCGTGCGCGATGAGCTGTGGGAAGAAGCTCACGCCATGGGTCTGGCCTGATCGGACTCGCATGGACTGGCGCGGGTTCGCTCAGTGGGCCCTGATTGGCATCGGGTCGATGTGGGCGAGCTGGACCATCCTGCGCTATGGCTGGGTCATCGCCCTCGTGACGGGAATTGCCGCCTTCAGGCTCGCACACACCACCGACCCCGGGCGGGCCGCCTGGGGCTTCGTCGCCGGTCTCGGTGTCGTGCCCATGTGGGTCGGCTGGGCTGACCGGGCATCGGCGTCGTCGACGATCACCCCGTGGATTTGGCTCGGCAGTGGCGCGGTGACGGTCCTCGTTGCGGTGGCGGCCTTCCTGTGGCCGCGCCGCACGGCAAAACCGGGCGGAAGTCTCGCTGCACCTCCCGTAGACTGACCCGAGCGGCTTTGACCCGGCTATCACCGGTGAGCCTCCGGAAGAACAGCGCTGCTGGCGCCTATTAGACCCGGACGTCAGGGACACGTCACGTCCTTGCGACAAGAGCGGCTGTATGACGTGTGCTCACCTCCCAAGCTTGCTTGGGTTCGCGAGCGCGCACCATGCAGCAAGCGAGGTGGTACCGCGGTGCCGCCGGCTCCTCTCCCCGCTGGGGAGGTGACCGGTGACGTCGTCCTCGTGCACGGCATACGAGAGACGACTGACGCAAGGACGGACCACACGTGAGCTACCCCAAATCGAGCACGAACTCCGCTGCCGCGGGTGTGTCACCGACCCCGCGCTTCCCGGAGATCGAGGAGCGAGTCCTGGCGTACTGGAAGCAGGACGGCACCTTCGAGGCGTCTGTGCAGGGCCGCGACGCAGGTCCGGACGGGGCCAACGAGTTCGTGTTCTACGACGGACCGCCCTTTGCCAACGGGCTGCCCCACTACGGTCACCTGCTCACGGGGTATGTCAAAGACATCGTGCCGCGCTATCAGACGATGCGTGGGCGCCGAGTGGAGCGCCGATTCGGTTGGGACACACATGGATTGCCGGCTGAGCTGGAAGCCCAGCGCCAACTCGGGCTCAAGACCACCCAGGACATCGTCGACCTCGGCATCGCGCAGTTCAACGACGCGTGCCGGGCGTCGGTCTTCGAATACACCGACGAGTGGCGCACCTATGTCACCCGCCAGGCGCGCTGGGTTGACTTCGACAATGACTACAAGACGCTCGATGCGAGCTACATGGAGTCGGTCATCTGGGCTTTCAAGCGGCTGCACGACAAGGGGCTGGCCTACGAGGGTTTCCGGATCCTGCCGTACTGCTGGAACGACCAGACGCCGCTGTCCAACCACGAGCTGCGCATGGACGAGGACGTTTATCAGAACCGGCAGGACCCGGCAATCACCGTCGGCTATCGCCTGGAGACCGGTGACCTTGCGTTGATCTGGACGACGACCCCCTGGACGCTGCCGTCCAACATGGGCGTCGCCGTCCACCCCGACGTCGACTACGTCGTCGTTGAAGGCGACAAAGACGGTGGCGCCGAACGCTTTTTGCTCGCGGAGGCGAGGCTCACGGCATACGCGCGGGAGCTTGGACCTGATGCTGTCGACCGGATCGTTGCGCGGCACAAGGGGAGCGACCTCGTGGGGCTGCGCTACACGCCGCCATTCGACTACTACGTGGGGTATGCCGGGGCGCACCAGGTCTCGGCCGCGGACTTCGTCACGACCGAAGACGGCACCGGGCTGGTCCACATGTCGCCCGGGTTCGGTGAGGACGACAAGGCGGTCCTCGACAAGCTGGGCGTGGAGACGGTCGTGCCCGTGGGCGCGGACGGGTGCTTTACCTACCCGGTCACGGACTTCGAGGGGATGCACGTCTTTGCCGCCAACCCGCACATCATCGATCACCTCAAGGCCCGCACCCGGGGCGAAGGTGAGATGGGATCGACTACTGCCGGAACGGTTTTTGTCCGGCACGAGACCTACGACCACTCCTATCCGCACTGCTGGCGCTGCCGCGAACCGCTGATCTACATGGCGGTCTCGTCGTGGTTTGTCGCGACCACGAAGATCCGCGACCGGATGCTTGAACTCAACCAGCAGATCACCTGGGTGCCCGAGCACATCAAGGACGGTCAGTTCGGCAAGTGGCTCGAAAACACCCGCGACTGGTCAATCTCGCGTAATCGCTTCTGGGGCGCGCCGATTCCGGTCTGGAAGTCCGACGACCCGGCATACCCCCGGATTGACGTCTATGGCTCGTTCGCTGAGCTGGAGCGCGATTTCGGGGTGTCTGTGACCGATCTGCACCGCCCGTTCATCGACACGCTCACGCGCCCCAACCCGGACGACCCACGACCGGAGGGCCAGCGCTCGACGATGCGTCGAGTGACCGATGTCCTCGACTGCTGGTTCGAGTCGGGGTCGATGAGCTTCGCTCAGGTGCACTACCCATTCGAGAATGCGGAATGGTTCGAACACCACTTCCCGGGCGACTTCATCGTCGAATACATCGGCCAGACCCGCGGCTGGTTCTACACCCTGCATGTGTTGGCGACGGCGCTGTTTGACCGGCCCGCCTTCTCGACGTGTGTCTCGCACGGCATCGTGCTCGGCTCCGACGGCCAGAAGATGAGCAAGAGCCGACGCAACTATCCGGACGTTTTCGAGGTCTTCGACCGCGATGGCGCCGACGCGATGCGCTGGTTCCTCATGTCCTCGCCCATCCTTCGCGGCGGCAACCTCATCGTCACCGAGAAGGGCATCCGCGAGGGGGTGCGCCAGGTCATGATCCCGTTGTGGAACGCGTGGTACTTCTTCGCGCTCTACGCCAACGCCGCGCGTGATGGCCAGGGGTATGCGGCTCGCTGGTCGACCGAGTCGACCGACCTCTTGGATCGCTATCTCTTGGCCAAGCTGCGCGAGTTCGTCGAGGCGATGCAGGCCCAACTCGACGTCCACGAGATCGCTGCTGCGTGTGACACGATGCGCAGCTTCCTCGATGTGCTGACTAACTGGTACATCCGCCGGTCACGGGATCGCTTCTGGGACAGCGAGAATGCCATGGCGACCTCGACGCAGGAGGCGTTCGACACCCTCTATACGGCGCTCGAGGTCGTGACGCGCGCGGTCGCGCCGCTGTTGCCTCTGACGACCGAGGAGATCTGGCGTGGGCTGACGGGTGGACGCTCGGTGCACCTCACCGACTGGCCGGATGCTGCTGCGCTGCCAGCGGATCACACGTTGGTGGCAGCAATGGATCGCGTGCGCGACGTGTGCTCGGCTGCGCTCGGGCTGCGCAAGGCGGGCGGGCTCCGGGCGCGGCTGCCATTGGCGTCGCTGACGGTGGTTACCGATGACCCCACGTCACTCGAGTTGCTCGTCGGTGTCATCGCTGACGAGGTCAACGTCCGGGAGGTTGTCGTGCGCTCGGCGGCCGATGCGAGCGCTGCGGACTTCGGTGTCTCTCAACGGTTGACCGTTAACGCGCGCGCTGCGGGGCCGCGGATCGGCAAGGACGTGCAGACGGTCATCAAGGCCGCCCGCGCCGGCGACTGGGCGATGGACGACAACGGCCAGGTCGTGTGTGGTGGGGTCCCGCTTCAGGAGAGCGAGTATGCCGTGGAGACCGTTGTCGCCGAGGCGAGCGACGGCAGCCAGCGGGCTGTCTCGGTGCTGCCCGGTGGTGGGTTTGTCGTTCTCGATACGACGGTGACCGATGAACTCGCTGCTGAAGGCCTCGCGAACGACCTCATCCGCGCGGTGCAACAAGCGCGACGGGATGCCGGTCTGCACGTGTCGGACCGGATCGTGCTGACGGTTGCTGGCGACGAGGCAGTCCGCGAGGCTCTTGCTGCTCACCAAGACCGCGTCGCGCAACAGACGCTCGCGGTCACGGTCGTGTCAGGCTCGGACGCTGCCGACCTCACGTCGGTCGTGCTTGGCGATGGGCTCAAGGCCGCCGTCGGTGTGGCTAAGCAGGACGGGTGATGATGGACGACATGGACGCCACCATCCGGCGTGCGGTGCCTGATGACCTGGACGCGGTCGTCCAGGTCGGTCGACTGACCTGGCCAGCGACATATGCCTCGATTGCCGGTGATGAGTATGTCGAGATGGGCCTTGGCAAGTGGTGGACCCACGAAGCCACCCGACCACTCGTCGACTCCGGCCGCACCTTCGTCGCGGAGCGCCCTGGCGATGACGGGGCACGAGAGATTGTCGGGATCGCGTCGACGGGATTGCTCAGCAAGGACTTGGTGCTTTTCCGGCTCTACGTCTTGCCGGAGCATCACGGCCGCGGCATCGGGTCCCAACTGCTCAAAGCGGTGCTTGATGACATTGCTCGCGGCAGCCACACCCGGCTGTGGCTGTCCTACCTCGTCGGCAATGAGTCGGCCCGTCGGTTCTACGCCAGGCACGGGTTCGTCGAGCAGCGACGCGAACCCGGCGGACACGGCATACCGGACTCGGTGTGGGTCATGCTGGAACTCCCCATCGACCCAGAGGCATCACCGTGACACGCTCCGAGGCATCCGACGTCGCCGCCCGGATGGCGCAGATCGAACGCGACATCCTCGGGCGTACTCCTGAGCACGACATTGTGCCGACACTGGATCGGGTGTCAGCGGCGATGACCCTCATGGGGGACCCGCAACGCACCTTCCGCGTCATCCAGGTGACCGGAACCAACGGCAAGACCTCGACAACCCGCATGATCGAGGCACTGTGCCGCGAGCACGGTCTGCGCACGGGGCGGTTCACGTCACCTCATCTGCACTCGATGCGCGAACGCATTGCGGTCGACGGGGAACCCGTCGCCGCCGAGATCCTCATCGAGCGCTGGGACGAGGTCAGGCCCTTCCTCGACCTCATCGACGCCAGGTCAGCGGCGGCAGGGGAGCCGCGGATGACCTTCTTCGAGGCACTCGTCGCGCTGGCGTATGCGGTTTTTGCTGATGCTCCCGTCGACGTAGCGATCGTTGAGGTCGGCATGGGCGGCACGTGGGATGCCACGTCGGTCGCGCATGCCGACGTCGCCGTCGTGACTCCCGTCGATCTTGACCACATGCATTTCCTTGGGTCGACGGTCGAGGCCATCGCCTCCGAGAAGGCCGGCATCATCGCCGAAGGCTCATCGGCAATCCTTGCGGCCCAACCAGATAGCGTCGCGGAGATCCTCATTGAGCGGTGTGAACAGGTCGGCGCGACCCGGTATGCCGTGGGCGAGCGGCTCGGGCTGGACTCCCGCGAAGTTGCCCTCGGAGGTCAACTGCTGACCATCCGGGGGATCGCCGGGGAGTACGACGAGATCTTCCTGCCGCTGCACGGACAGCACCAAGCGGACAATGCGGTGCTTGCGTTGGCTGCTGTCGAGGCCTTCTTTGGCGGCGAGCGGCGACTTGACCCAGACGTGGTGCGGGCTGGCTTTGCGGCAGTCACCTCCCCAGGCCGCCTTGAAGTCGTGCGGAGGTCGCCGACGATCCTCGTGGACGCGGCGCATAACCCCCACGGGATGGCGGCGCTGCGTGAGGCCTTGGACGAGTCGTTCTCTTTTGCCACCCTGGTCGGGGTGGTCGCGATCTTTGCCGACAAGGACGCGCACGAGATGCTCGAGGCGCTCGAGCCGGCCCTCGCGCACGTTGTCGTGACCCGCAACTCGTCGCCCCGTTCGATGGCTGTGGACCGGCTGGCGGAGATCGCTCGCGGCATCTTCGGCGTCGACCGAGTGAGTGTGGCGACCCACTTGCCGGACGCGATCGACCTGGCCGCTAGCCTCGCTGAAGCGGATGGGATGGGCGGCGGCGTGGTTGCGACCGGCTCGGTGGTCACCGCAGCGGATGTGCGACACCTCTTGGGAGTGACTCAGGGATGACGAAGGGTCTTGTTTTCTACGGCAAGCTCGGCAAGTTCACCTTCCGCATGGGAGCAGTCGTCCTCGTCGCGCAATCGATCATCGTCTTCTTTGGTGCTCTCGTCGCGTGGGGGCTGGCTCGCGCCGACGGGAGCGGTGCGCCGACGGCGTACCTGCTGGTGGGGTCTTTGCTCGCCGTGTTGTGCATTGTGGCCGCTGGACTGATGCGCAGCCCGATCGGAGTGACCCTGGGGTGGTTTATCCAGGTAGCGTGCTTCGCCTCGGCGGTCATCGTGCCAATGATGGCTCTGGTCGGGGTCATCTTTGGGGCGCTGTGGGTGATTTGCCTGGTTCAGGGACACAAGATTGATGCCGCGGCCCGCGCTCGCGAGGAGTCGGCCGATACGCTGACCGCGTGACGACTGAACGCTCTCTGGTCCTGGTCAAGCCCGACGGTTTTGGACGCGGCCTCACGGGGGAGGTGCTGCGTCGAATTGAGGCCAAAGGGTATGTCCTGGTGGCGCTTCGGATTACGACGCCCACCGCCGAGATGCTCGCCGCGCACTATGCCGAGCATCAGGGCAAGCCGTTCTATGGCGAGTTGGTGGACTTCATGTCCTCCGGGCCGGTCACGGCGATCGTCATCGAAGGCAACCAGTGCATCCCCGGCTTCCGCTCCCTCGCGGGCGCGACTGACCCGACCAAGGCGCTGCCCGGCACCATCCGTGGTGACCTGGGCCGTGACTGGGGCATGGGCTCGACCGAAAACGTCGTCCACGGCTCCGACTCGCCGGAGTCTGCTGTGCGCGAGATCGCTATCTGGTTCCCGGAGCTTGCTGGCTGAGGTGGGTCAACACCTCGCGGGCGTGGGCGTACTTCTTCTGGAACCGTGCCGCCGTCGCGGGGTCGTCGATCGCTAGCGCGGCGAGGCGCCCGGGGTCGCCATTGTCGGCGAAGTCCGCGCACTTGACCGTCAGCGCGAGCGGGTTGCCGGCCACCCGCGCGTAGTAAGCCTCGGGGGCCTCACCCTTGCGCGCGTGAGCGCAGCCACAGCGGTCACGACATGCTCCGGTATGCCGTGCGCCCGCAGCGTCTCAGCGGTCACAGCAGTGTCCTCCAGGACGTCATGTAACCAGGCGACGGCCATCGCATCGACGTCGGGGGCGCAGCGGCGGGCGACGCGGGCTGGGTGGTCTGCGTACGGCATACCAGCCTTATCCACCTGGCCGTCGTGCGCAGCGCGGGCGATCGCTTCGGCTCGGAGCACGAGGTCTTTCATGGCTGCAGAGTCTGCCGCACACACCGCCCGACAGGGGCGAGACAATGACACGCATGGTCGAGAACATCTTCCGCGACACCCGGGTTGAGGCACTCTTTGAGCGAGCTCGACGACGGAGTCGTCGGTCGGTGCGCCATCGGTTAGATCGATTGCAGGACAAGAGTTTTCACGTTATCCAATGTGCCCTGGCGGCTGGGGTGGCCTGGTTTATTGCGCACGATCTGTTAGCTCACCCGATGCCGTTCTTTGCGCCGATCGTTGCCGTGATTTGCCTCGGGATGACGTATGCGCAACGACTGCGACGGGTCGCCGAGGTGACTGTCGGGGTCGCGGTAGGCGTGGCCATCGCAGATGTCTTCGTCAGTGTTGCGGGAAGTGGCGCCTGGCAGGTGGCGGCAGTCGTGCTCGTAGCGATGTCGATCGCCCTGCTGCTCGATGCCGGGTTGTTGCTGGTCATGCAGTCGGCAGTCCAATCCATCGTCGTCACCGTGCTCGTGCCCGCCCCGGGACAGTCATTCCTGCGCTGGTTTGACGCGGTCATCGGCGGAGTAGTGGCGCTGGTGTTTGCTGCACTGGTGCCGGGCGCGCCATTGCGGCGGCCTCGACGTCAGGCTGCCAAGGTCGCCAGCCGGATGTCCGTCCTCTTACGCGACGCAGCCTCCAGTGCCCGGTCAGGCGACGTTGAACACGCCGCCGAAGTGCTCGCCCAAGCCCGAGAGACCGACGAATTGATCCGTGAGTTGCAGGACGCGGCCGACGAAGGGATGTCGGTGATCGCCGCTACGCCCTGGCGCCGAGCGGACAGCCAGAGCGTGCGAACGATCGCGTCGGTGGTTGACCCACTTGACCGCGTTGTGCGCAGCACCCGTGTTTTGGTGCGCCGGGTGAGCATCGCGACCTACCACCAGGCGCAGATCCCGCCCGCGCTTGCCTCGGCATGGGAGGAGCTCGCGTCGGCCGTTGAGGTTTTGGCCCGAGCGTGGCACGAAGACCGCACCGGAGAGTTTGCGCGCCCGGCGATCTTGGACGTGGGCGAGCGGATCGCTGCCCTGGCGCCGGGGGAGTACCACACCACCGTGTTGCTGGCTCAATCCCGAATGCTGGTGGTCGACCTACTTGAACTCACCGGTCTTGATCACGACGACGCCGCTGCGACCTTCCCGCCACTCGGTTCGTCCCACCCGCCAGATCTCCATCCCCATCCCCATTCGATACCCGTGACCGAGGTGGGCTAGGTCGTCGGGTATCGAATCGGAAGGGGGAGGGGGGACGTCGGGTATCAAATTGGGGGAGCCTCAGCGGCCGAGGCGGGCGTAGACCTGCTCGGTCGCGGCCTTAGAGGTCTCCCACCAGGCGCGGTTGGCGGCATACCAGTCGATGGTTTGGCGCAAGCCGGCCCGAATGTCCTGGTACTGCGGGCGCCAGTCGGTTTCCGCGCGCAGTTTGGTGGAATCGATGGCATAGCGCAGGTCGTGGCCGGGCCGGTCGTTGACGTGCTCGAACCAATCGGCCGGCTTGTCCATGAGCTCGAGGATGAGGGCGATCATCTGCCGGTTGTTCTGCTCACCATCAGCGCCGATGAGATAGGTCTCGCCGAGACGCCCCTGCTCGACAATCGCGATGACCGCGTCGTTGTGGTCGTCGACGTGGATCCAGTCGCGGACGTTGGCGCCAGCGCCGTAAAGCTTGGGCTTGACCCCATCGAGGATGCCGGTGATCTGGCGGGGGATGAACTTCTCGACGTGCTGGCGCGGCCCGTAGTTGTTGGAGCAGTTCGACAGCGTCGCCTTGAGCCCGAAGGAGCGGATCCACGCGCGCACCAGCAGGTCAGCGCTGGCCTTCGACGCCGAGTAGGGCGATGACGGATTGACCGGAGTGGTCTCCAGGAAGCGGTTGGGGTCGTCCAGCTCGAGATCGCCATAGACCTCATCGGTTGAGATGTGATGAATCCGCTTGTCGTGCTTGCGAACTGCCTCAAGCAACCGGTAGGTCCCGATGATATTGGACTCCATGAACGGCCATGGGTTGTCCAGCGAGTTGTCGTTGTGGGACTCCGCGGCGAAGTGGATGACGAGGTCGTTCTCCGCGACCAGTCGATCGACCAGGTCAGCGTCAGCGATCGAGCCCTCGACGAACCGGATCTCGTCTTCGACTGGCGCGAGCGAGGCACGGTTGCCGGCATACGTCATGGCGTCGATGACGGTGAGCTCCCATGCCGGCCGCACCTCGCGCGCCCGCAGGACGAAGTTGGAGCCGATAAAGCCGGCGCCGCCGGTGACTAGGACCTTCATGAAAGTTTCTCCTCGAGGGGTGGGACGGCCCGCAGGCCTGGTGGGTCGACAGCCGCCGCTGCAGGGCCAGAGTGGAACTCGACCTCCAGGGCGAAGCGATGGGCGAGATATCGGTGGTCGGACAAAGCCAGAGGTATGCCGTCCGCGTCGGATGCGACCCGGCGCACCAGAAGGAGCGGCACTCCCGGGCTGGTGTGGAGCAGCTCGGCATCGGCCGCACTCGCGAGACCGGCCGTAATGGTCTGGTGCACGGTCGCCACGTGACGTCCAGAGCGACCGAGCGTGGCCCAGATGCCCGGGTCGGCCGCGGTGTCACGGGAGATGCCACCGGCAAAGGCTGCCGGGACCCATTCGTGGGCCACGTCGAGGAACTCGCCATCGACGGTGCGGACAGACTGCGCAGCCAGCACGCTGTCGTGGCGGGCCAACCCCAAGAGGCTGGCGATGGCAGTCGGGGCAGGGCGGAAAGCAAAATCCACGACCGTGCGCGCCACGTCGCCGCCCGCGTCCCGCATGGCCGACGGCGCGTGGCGGAAGGTGCCCAGGGCAAGTCTCTGGTGGTATGCCGCGCCGGTCACGAACCAGCCTGCACCAGGCCGAGATTCGACGATGCCTTCGTCGCGCAACAGCTCTAGGGCTCGCCGCACGGTGGGTCGCGACACCGCATACCGCGCCCCGAGTTCGGCCTCAGACTCCAGGTGAGATAGCTGGGAGTACTCGCCCAACGCAATCCGCTCGCGCAGATCGTGCGCAATCGCCGCGAAGCGGGGACCTGTCATAAACCTGTAATATACAGGTGCCGCATTCGGCATCCAAATCCCGGAGAAACTTGTCAGAGCAGGTGAGGTATCAGAACGCCTCCCCTGCTCTCCTTGCTCATAACGCCAGTCGCCTGCAAGGAGCTCTCGATGGGTCTGTTCGGCATTCCGGCCGCAATGAAGTCCCGCACCTCGTCCCCCCTCGCCACCCTGCCTCCCTCGAATGGTGCCGACCGAGATCTCCCCACTCCGCGCCTCGATCTGGACCCCGGCCGGGTTGCCGATCGCGTCCGCGAGCTGCAACGCGTCCTGCCCGGAACCGCAATCAGGTATGCCGTCAAAGCCAACCCCCACCGGGCGGTCCTCGATGTGGTGGCGGCGTTGGGCGGTGGATTCGACGTCGCTGGAGCGACCGAAGCAGCAGCGGCGCGAGCGAGCGGGGTTGACTCCGACGCGCTGATTCACTCGAATCCGGTGAGTTCCAGGTCGCAACTCGAGCAGGTCCATGAACACGGCGTGCGGCTCTTCGTGGTCGATTCCGCGCCCGAGATCGTCAAGCTCGCAGGAATTGCGCCAGAGGCAAGGGTCTTGATCCGCCTCATCACCTCCGGTGCTGGCTCGGACTGGCCGTTATCTCGGAAGTTCGGCTGCGCGCCAGACGATGCGCTGATGCTGCTCAAGTCCGTGGCTGATCACGGACTCGACGCAGCGGGGATCGCTTTCCACGTCGGCTCCCAGCAGCACAATCCGCATGCGTGGGAAGAGCCGCTGACCATTGCGGCACAGGTGTTTTCCGACGCACGACGGCTCGGCTTGGAGCCTTCCACCGTCGATCTCGGCGGGGGCTTTCCCGCTGATCATGAGGGTGGCGCTCCGCCGTTACAGGAGTACGGGCGAGCGATTCGGGCCGCTCTGACCAAGGCTTTCGGCCGACGGCATCCAGACACGCTGATCGAACCCGGTCGAGGCATCGTCGGCGACGCTGGTGTCCTCGAGTCCGCAGTGATTGGGGTCGCCAATCGAGGCGGCCGCCGGTGGGTCTATCTCGACGTGGGCGTCTATAGCGGGCTCGTCGAGACGCTGGGTGAGGCCATCCGCTATCGCATCACCACGAGCAAAGACGGCGGACCGACCGGACCGTGCGTCGTTGCCGGGCCAACGTGCGACAGCGCCGACGTGATGTACGAACGGACGCCGGTTGAGCTACCACTCGACCTTGCCGAGGGTGACCTCGTCCGGTTCCACTCTGCCGGGGCCTACACCACGTGCTACTCAACCGTCGGGTTCAACGGCTTCGATCCGCTGCCGACCCGACTCGTGAACGCTGAGTTCCGCCCGCAGCCATGAACTGGTCCACGAGGCGCCTCATCGGAAGCCATGCCCTGGCTGCCCTGGGGATGTCTATCCCGTGGCCGGCCCTGCTCGTCCTTGTGGAGCGCGAGACCTCGTCTGCCCTTGTGGTGGGCCTCGCGGCAGCAGCCCGGTTGGCACCCTACGTCGCGTTGTCGTGGCTCTCGGGCCGCCTTGCCGATCGTCGTGAGCGCGCCTTCATCGTGCGACTCAGCCTGGTCACTCGCATCACTGCACTCTTCGGCTGCGCGGTCGCATTGCACTTCGGCTCCTGGACGTGGGCCCTCGCGGCAGCGACGGCTGCGATCGTCGCCGGCACACCGGCATACCCTGCCCTTGCCGCGGGCATCCCCAGCCTGGCGGGGCAGGCACGGGAGCAGGCGACCCGACTGCTCGTCACCGTCGAAGTCGCCTCCTTTGTCGTCGGTCCTGCGGTCGGCGGGCTGCTCCTCGACCGCCTGCCGATCGCCGCGATCGCGCTGTGTTCAGCGCTGACCGTCGCGGTGGGCGCGGTGCTCTTCATCGGCATTGCGCTGCCGTCACCGGTGTCCGGCGAGCTCGAGTCAGTGGCTGAGGTGGCGTGTGAGCCGAGCTCGGTTGCCGCTGTCCTTCGGACGAATCCGGCTGCGAGACAAGCGTTGTGGACCGTGGTGGCCCTCAACGTCATCACGAGCGCGATAGGGCTGCTCCTGCTCGACCTGACGGGGGATACCTGGCAGACCGGCGCGTCCGGGTTTGGGCTGCTCACCGCAGCGCTCGGCGCCGGCGGACTCGCCGCCCCGCTGCTCGCCCCCCTCGCCGCCCGATTGACCATGCCCCGCACGATCGGTGCCATCAGCCTCGCAGTGATTGTGGTCTTAGGTATCCCGGGTTTCGCCAACGGCGGCGGCGTGGTCACCATCATGGCCCTGGCGGCCATGGGTGCGTTGGCCGTCGAAGGCGAGTCCCTGGCTACCTCGGTCATCCAGATGAGCGTCGCCGAGGACTGCCGCGCAAGCGTCCTCGGCCTCGCCGACAGCGCGATGATTGGCGCGGCCATGATCGCGAGCGTCGTTGCCCCAGTCGCCGGGTCCATGTTTGGGCCAGTGGGAGCAACGGTCGCCCTCGCCGTCTTTGCGGTCGTCGCTGCGGCGGTGGCGGCTCAGTTCACGTCGGACAGGTCCCGAGCATCGAGATCAAAGCAGTCCGCTCGCGGGTCGTCACAGTGAGGTCGTAGCGCCGCTTGACCTCGACGTACGCTCGGGCAAAATCGCATTGGTATGCCGCGCCCGGCTGCCAAGCCTCAGCTCCCGCATGGTCTTTGGCGAAGTTCACGGCACCGGCGACGGCGCGCAACTCCGGGGCGGCGAGATCGTTGGCGAAGATGACCCGCCGTTCGTCGGTCCACTCGCTCGCACCCGAGACCCATGCGTTGTAGAGCGAAACGACGTGGTCGATCTGCAGCCGTTGTGCCTGCGCCGAGTCCTTGAGGTTCGTGAAGGTCAGCGTCTCGCCGGTATAGGGATCGATCCACGTGCCCGAGATCGCCTCCTCGCAGGTGTTGCCCTTGGACGCGATTCGCCGGGTGGTCACGGTTTGGGCCTGTCGCACAAGCACGTCTTGGCGGGTTGAGCACCCGTTGCGATCGAGGTCGGGCCAGGTCGACGGCCCGAACCGATCCCTGCAGAAGGTGTCACCACGGCTGCGGTCAGCGCCGCGAAGTGCCTGAGCGGCACCGAGGGACGCGGCTGCATCAGGAAGCGGCACTGCGGTGCCAGGCTGGACGGGTATGCCGTCCGCCACCGCCGGCTCACAGCGCCGGGTTGGCACGGGCTCAGCCGACGCTGCGCTGGAGCCAGCGGGCGAACTCAAGGACCCGTCACCGGGGTTGCCGCTGCGGGTGAGCCACACGGCATACCCCAGTGCAGTCAAACCCAGCACCAGGATGAGCAGCGCCGCGAGACGGCGACTACGGCGGCGGGTCATGCTCGGATACTAGGTGCGTGCGCCGACACCGGCGCTGAGGCAAGTGCCGAGCCGGCATACCGGCCGCGCGTCGTCAGCAGCAGCGCGAGGTGGGGTTGCGCTCCTGGCGGTCGGTCTTGTCGCGCCAGAACTCCCGCTCGGTCATCGGCGCGACGTCGCAGCCCGTGCGGGTGTGATGCTCGAGGTAGCGGTCATAGGCGTCCGCGCCCACAACCCCGCGGGCGTACCAACGCGCGACCTTGGCGGCCCGCGTGATGCGGGCCGCCAAGGACACTGAGTTCAGCTCAGGTGACACGTCAGACATGAGTGCGCGGCATACCTATTCGTGGTGATGAGTGCCGACCGAGACCGGCATCTTGCCGGCAGCCTTCCACTCTTCGAAGACTTCCTTCTCCGCCTCCGTGGCGAGGAAGCTCTTGGGAGCAAAGATCCGCGACGGCGTGTCTGGCTCTTCGGTCGTCGGCAACCCACCCGCCTTGACGGCTCGGACCGCCACCCAGGCAGCGACCGCGACCACGACGAGCACGAGCCCGGCGAAGACGATCGACAACACGCCTTGGACAGTGGAGTTGAAGACCACCTGCTCCATTTGCTGGGTGTTCTTGGCTGGGGCGAGAACCTCGCCCTTGGCCAGCGCTGTTGCATACCGATCGCGCTGGGCCCAGTAGCCGATCGCCGGCACCGAGGAGAAGATCTTCTGGTACGACGCGGTCAGGGTGACGGCGAGGTCCCACACAAGCGGGAGCGCTGGCACCCATGCCCACTTGAAGAGGCCCTGCTTCATGATGACCGAGAAGACCACCGTGAGAGCGATCGCCGCGAGCAACTGGTTGGCGATGCCGAAGAGCGGATAGAGGGTGTTGATCCCGCCGAGGGGGTCGTTGACACCCATGACGAGGATCGAGCCCCAGCCGCCGACGACGATGAACGTCGAGATCCACGCGCCCACCGTCCACGACGGGTCCTTGAAGCGCGACAGGCCACGGACATTGCTCAGCGCGTCGGAGAACATGAAGCGCGCAACGCGGGTGCCGGCGTCGACCGTCGTGAGGATGAACAGCGCCTCGAACATGATCGCGAAGTGGTACCAGAAGGACTTCCACGCCGGACCGCCGAAGACACCGTGCATGATCTCGGACATCCCGACGGCGAGGGTGGGTGCGCCACCAGTGCGGCCGATGATCGACGCCTCGCCGACGTCCTTGGCGGCTTGGGCGAGCATCGCTGGGTCCGCGGGTGGCAATGGCGTGCCTCCCGGGGTGACTAGTCCCAAGCTATTGAGGTATGCCGCGGCCTTCTCAGGCGTGCCGCCGTTGGCTCCAACGGGGGAGTTCATCGCGAAGTAGAGGTGCTGGTCGATGGAGACCGCAGCGACCATCGCCATGACGGCGACGAACGACTCCATGAGCATGCCGCCGTAGCCCATCATCCGGGCTTGGCTTTCTTTCTCGATGAGCTTTGGTGTGGTGCCCGACGATATGAGCGCATGGAAGCCCGATAGGGCACCACACGCGATCGTGATGAACAGGAACGGGAAAAGCGAGCCGGCGAAGGCCGGGCCCTTGCCGTTGCTGGCGAACTCGGTGATGGCCGGCATCTGGACGGTCGGACGGACCGCGATGATGCCGAGGGCGAGCAGGACGATCGTGCCGACCTTCATGAAGGTTGACAGGTAGTCACGCGGTGCGAGCAGCAGCCACACGGGCAGCACCGACGCCATGAAGCCGTAGGCGATGATCCACCACGCGAGCGCAGGCTTGCTCAAGGTGAAGACCGAGTGGAGCGTCGGGTGCTCGGCGACCCAGCGGCCGGCCACGATCGCGAAGAGCAGGAGGGCGACCCCGATGAGGGAGACCTCGGAGACCTTGCCTGGGCGGATGTAGCGCAAGTAGATACCCATGAAGATCGCGATCGGGATGGTCATCGCGACCGAGAAGACACCCCAAGGGCTCTCCGCGAGGGCGTTGATCACGACGATGCAGAGCACCGCCAAGAGGATGACCATGATCGACAGGACACCGAGGATCGCGGCCCAGCCACCGATCGGGCCGAGTTCGTCGCGGGCCATCTGGCCCAGGGAGCGGCCGTTGCGGCGGATCGACAGGTGCATGACCATGTAGTCCTGCACGGCGCCGGCGAAGATCACGCCGACGATGATCCAGATCGTGCCTGGGAGGTACCCCATCTGAGCAGCGAGCACCGGCCCGACGAGCGGCCCGGCACCAGCGATCGCGGCGAAGTGGTGGCCGTAGAGGACTCGCCGGTCGGTCGGCATGAAGTCCTTGCCGTTTTCGAACTTCTCGGCCGGGGTGGCCCGGGTGTCACGCGGCTTGAGGATGTTGTATTCGATGAGTCGGGAGTAGAACCGGAACCCGATGATGTAGCTGCAGACGGCAGCGAAGACGAACCACATCGCGTTGACGTTTTCGCCGCGGACGATGGCGATCATGAACCAGCCGACGGCGCCGAGCACTCCGATGATCGCGAAGGTCAGCTTGCTGGGTCCGGTCATCCGGTGGGGTTCTTCGACCGCCACGGGGGGGAGGTCAGGATCGGTCTTGAGCTTGCGAACTTCGGAATCGACCTCTTGCATAGGTCAGGCTCCTATCCGGGTTAGCTGTGATCCGGCTCACAGGCCGCTCACAGTCAACGTAGCCGGTTTGCGAGCCGTTCGGGAGTTTGGCCGCCCGACGCTCCCGATTGTCCGCTGGGATTGGCTCACCGCCCAGGTCAACTCCCGCGCGGCCTGGGTGACGCGCGGCGTGATGGCTGAGTCCAGTTGCGGCCCAACGGAGTTGTGGCTTGGGCCGGTCACCCAGTCCGCGTCCGCGGCATACACGCACGTCGGCACGGGGAGCGCACCATGGAGCGAGAGCGCGGGTCGCACGACGAGATCACCGACGAGGGTATGCCGGGTCGAGGACCCGGCGACCGCCATGACGACCGGCAAGTGCTCGAGCGTCCCCCTCGGCAGGACATCGAGATAGAGCTTGGCGAGGGCACTCATGGACGCGTTGTGACAGGGGGTGGCGAGGACCAATGCGGCGGCGCGGCAGGTGGCGTGGACCACCTCGCGTGCGCCCGCGGAGTCATGGCCACGGACGAGTGCGTCGAGCAGGTCGTGACCGTGATCTCGGACGTCCACCCGGCTGACGACCCAGCGATCGGCGCGATGGGTATGCCGTCCACCGGCTGTGCCCTCGACAGCAGATGGGCGGGTGAGGGCGGCCAAGGCCGCGCCCGCGACCGCGGTGGCCAGGGCGGCCGTCCGCGAGTGGCTGTGGTGCCCGGCATCAACGACCACGAGGGTGCGCGGCGTTGCTAACGACAGTCCGGTCACCGCGGGTCCACCCGCGTCGCGCGGCTGTCCTGGAGTCGCTCGCGTGGTGTCCGCAGTGCCCAGCGGGCCACGAGGTCCACGGCATACCCGATCGTGCCGATCACGAGGATGAGCGCCGTGATTTGGTGATAGGCGAGTTGGTCCTTGGCGTTGAGGATCTGGTACCCCAGCCCGGAGGTGACCCCGAGCATCTCTGCGGGCACGAGCACGACCCATCCGATGCCGATCGCCATCCGCAGTCCCGACAACACGCGTGGTCGCACAGCTGGCACAGTGACCGTGCGGATGCGTTCGGAGCGCGAGGCGCCCAGGGCTCGAGCAACAAGGGCGTGCCCAGGATCGACGGAGGCCACCCCTTCGGCGGTGCTCGCGAGGATGGGCCAGACCGTCGTGGCCGCGACCAAGGCGATGACCGGTCGGTCCCCGATGCCGAGAGCGATGACGGCGACCGGCGCCCACGACAGCGGCGAGACCATGCGCAAGAAGAGCAGCGCCGGTCGCACCGCGCGCTCCAATGCGGCGTGTGAGCCGACCAGTGCGCCCACAGCGACCCCGACGACGGTCGCGACAGCCAACCCGGCGAGTAGCCGGAACACACTGCTCGCAGCATGATCCAGCACCCCAGCCCCCACGATCTCGCGCAACCCGGTGAGGGTGCGTCGCGGGGAGAACTCCGCCACGAGGGCTCGGCCGCTGAAGAGAACATCAGTCGCGAGCCACCAGAGCGTGACCGCAACTAGCACCCCAGCGGCCGGGAGCAGGGCGGTCCGCCAGGCGGGAGCGGGGTGAGTCTCCACGGACTCTGGGCGTGACCGAGTAGAAGGCAAGCCCTGGGGGAGGTCTACGTGAGTGGTCATGGGGCGATGTCCTCCTGTCGGACACTCGGCGCGGGCAACCCGGCAGTCACCAGGGAGCGCCGGATGAAGCGGTCGTCGAAGACCCGGGCGTGGGCCTGATCCACGGGGACGGCATCCAAGAAGCTGCGATCGCCGTCGACGACAGTGCGGTGCATGAGGTCGACGAGAGACCGGGTGAAGCCCGGTTGCGGGTAGGCCGAGAAGCCCAACGTTTCGCCGTGCCACTGCGGGTGGGAGAGGACCGACGTGTATGCCGCCCGCTCGCGGGTGAAGACCGAGCCCACCGCAGCGGGGGGCTGTGGGAGATAGCCACCGGTCGTGGTGAGGAGTGCGCCAGCGTCGGTGCGGTGGCCAGCGAGCCACTGTTGGGCAGCGACGACGGCATCCGTCACCCCTTGGGCGGCCGCCGGATAACGGTCGATGAGGTCGCTGCGGACGGCGATGCCGCAGCACGCATGCTCTCGCCATACATCGCCGAGGAATCGGTGCACCCGACCGACGCCCTTGGCTTCGGCAACGGCCGAAAAGGGGTCGGCCACAACGAAACCGGCGATCGAGCCGGTTGCCAGGGCGGGAACCATGTCGGCGGGTGCCATCACCACCAGCTCAACGGTTCCGGCGGTGACGGACCCCCGCTCACGGATCACCGGTCGCAACCCCGCGCGAGCCAGCAGCTGCTGGACCAGGACGTTGTGGATGGACCACCAATAAGGGATCGCGAGGGTCTTGCCAGCGAGTTGTTCGGTTGCCTGGATGGTCGGAGCAACCGTGAGGGCCGAGCCATTGGTGTGCCCCCACGCCACGACCGAAAAGGGGTGCCCTTGGGCAAGGCGCAGCTGGAGCGCGAACGGCAGCAGCAGGTGAACGACGTCCACCTCGCCGACGACGAAGGCCTGGGCTAGCGACTCCCAGTTGCGCATGAGGACCGGCTTGGCGCTCGGCACTCCGGCCTCAGCGAAGAGGCCACGGTGGTGTGCCGTGAGCAACGCCGAAGCATCCGTAATCGGTAGATAGCCGATCCGCAGTGGCCGTCCGAGGCCGGCGTCACGATTTGTGCGCAGAGCCGAGCCATCCGCACCGGCGGCCAACGCCGCGCCACGGATTCCGAGCCCGGCAACCGCAGCGGCAGCGACGAGCCGCCCGCCGAGGGCGAGCGCGTCTCGTCGGCGGAGCTCAGCCATCGAGGTCACCCGCTCTCACGCCCACGCCGACGCTGACTCCCACGCCGACGCCGACGAGCTCGGTTTCGTGGGCTGGGTCGACGTGGTCGAACGCTGCGCGGATCTCGTCCCGCAGGTGGTGGTGACGGGCGGCGGCATACGTGAGCGCTGGTGTCGTGGACCACTGTCGCACCACCCCGCCGTGGGTGCCCAGCAACACGATGTGGTCGGCGAGCACGAGTGCCTCATCGACGTCGTGGGTGACCACGACCGTGGTGCGGCCGGCGGCGCGAGCCGTCTCGAGGTACCAGCCCTGCAAGTCCTCACGCGTGGCCGGGTCGAGCGCGCTGAAGGGTTCGTCGAGGAGCACGAGGTCTGGGTCGATGACGAGGGTCCGCGCGAGTCCCGCGCGCTGGGCTTGGCCGCCGGAGAGCTGGTCGGGGTAGGAATCGGCGACCTCGGTGAGGCCGAGACGCGCGAGCAAGCCATCGACGCCAAGGCCAGCCCAACCGGACCGAGCTGCGGCGTCCGCGTTCACGGCATACCGGAAGCCGAGAGCGACATTCTCGGCTGTCGTCAGCCAGGGGAAGAGCGCAGGCTCCTGCGTCGCGAGGCCGAGGCGCGTGCCGGGCTCGATCGCGACCGTGCCGCGCTGGGGGGTGAGTTCGCTCGCGATGAGTGACAACAGGGTGGACTTGCCTGCGCCGCTGGGGCCGAGCAGAGCTGTCACTGCCGTCGCGGGCAGGTCGAGCGTGACGTCGCGCAGCACCGTGCGGGTGCCGCGGCGCACCGTCACGCCGTCGAGGCGAGCGAGGAGAGTTCCCATCGCAGGTGTCCTTCCGAGGGAGATTGAATGGGCAGGAATGCTGCTTCGCGCAAACGGCGGGCGGTCGGGCTCGCGGCGAGGTATCCGCGCCCGCCGGTGAGGGTCGATTCCAGCCGCGTGGCGGCGACCGCGAGCTCCACAACGTCCAGGCGCAGGGTCAGCAACTCACGGTCGGAGGCCTGACCGGGCGCCGCGGCGAGTCGGTCCCGGGTGGCGGTATGCCGGGCCAGCGCGGCTGCGATCGCCTGCACCTGGGGGCGCAGCGCCAACTGGTCCGGTCGGTGGTCCAAGGTTTGGGCCTCGGCGACGGCCCGCCGCGCTAGCCCGAGGGCGAACGAGCTCTGGAGGATGAGGAAGGCCGGCCGGAAGCCGCGGACGAGGGTGCCCAGGTCGCCGGAGAGCACCGCCGCTGGGTCGACCCGAACGCCGGACAACTGCAACGACCCTGATGCGGTGGCCTCGAGCGCCAGCAGTCCACGGACGTCTCGGCGCGTGATGCCTGGGGTGTCGAGTCGGAGGGCGACCGCGATCGGGGGCGCACCCACCTGACCAGCCGGGAGCACGACGGTGCCGTTGGCGGTGAGGTTGGACGCCCACGGGATGACGCCGTCAAGGCGAAGTCCATCTCCATCGCGGGTGGCCGTGACAGGGAGGGCCTCGATGCCAGCGAGGGCTTTGACGCCGGATGCCATCGCCGTGGAGCCGACCCGCGCGCCGGTCCGAAGCTCGGCGAGTTCCTCGTCGATGAAGGGGGAGCGCTCCGCCCGAGTGAGGTACTCGAGCACCATCCGGTGGGCCCACACGGAGAATGCTGTCGCGAGGTCTTCTTGGGCGATCGTGTCGATGAGGTGTGCGAGGTTCGCGACATCCTCGGCCCCTGAGTCGAGCAGGCCGCGCTGGGCGAGTTCGGGCAGCAGCCAACTCGCGGGCAGCTCAGCTCTGTCCACGGCGGAGGCGTTAGCTGCAACGACCGAGCGGATCTCGTCGAGATCCAGCTCGATGGCGGAGCGTTCCGCAACCGCCGAACTCATCGTCGCACCCCGGTCGTGACCGCGCTCTGACCAAGCGCGTGCAGCCGATTGACCGGCGCCGACACAACGTCCCGCGCGCGGACGACCGCGTCGACATCGGGGGCGTCATAGAAGCACAAGCACTTGACCATGTCTTCGCGGACGTAGGTGCGTAGGAACGACACCTCGGGCACCTGGTCGTAGAGCGGCGTCTTCGCGGCCTTGCGCGCGAGATAGGTCGGCATGTCGAGGCCGTCGGGCAGGTCCCACTCCACGAGGTGACTCGCCTCGGGCCGAGCCGCTTTGATCTCGTCGAGGTCGGCGCCGACCAAGCGCACCGCGGCGGGTGCCGTGATGGTCGCGACGCCTGGCAGACCGGTCTGGGCCAGGGTCTCGATGGGGTCGGCGGCGTCGGCGTCGAGGATGACAAAGGCACGGGAGGCACTTGCGGTCACCTGGGTCTCGACGAGGTCAGCGGCGTGGCCGAGTGCGTCCACGAGAGCGTCAACGGCGTGCACGACACCGTCCTTGGTCGTGGTGGTGGGGACGAGTTCGACGAGGAAAAGGGGCATGAGGGTTCCTTACGGGGTGCGGAGGATGACCGCCCAAGGGACAGTTCCGGGGCGGGTGCAGAGCGGGAGGTATGCCGTGGAGCCAGCGCGGCTGCCGCGGCGGTCACCGCATGGCGGAGGCCATGGGGGTGCGAACGAGGCAGCGCGACGTGGTGGCCGCCCGCCAGCCACGCGCCGGTGCGGGCTCTAGGCGGGGGTCCTCACCGGGTCAGCGACAGAGGGTGCTGTCGGTGCGCTGAAGGTCGATCGGGAGGCGCGTGACGGCATACAGGGTCGTCCAGGCGCGCCGACCAGCGGTGGCGGCGACAGGGACGGCCGTGACAGGCACGCGCACTCCTTGTGGACAGAGACCTTCAGTGAATTATGCCAACCATAACCACGAGTAACCAATCCCTTTTCGCCCTGTCCACGGAGTGAGAAGCGCCCGCCCGTAAACTCGTGCCGTCGCTCATCCCACAGTCCGGAGGCACCCGGTGATCATCAGCCTTGGCTCGCATACCCCTCACGTCGCACCGGATGCCTGGGTGGCGCCGACCGCCGTGGTCGCCGGCCGCGTCACCGTCCATGCTGGCGCGAGCCTGTGGTACGGCGTCGTCGTGCGGGCTGACTGCGATGAGATCACGATCGGTGAAGGCAGCAATCTGCAGGACAACGTCGTGTGTCACGCCGATCCGGGCACCCCGCTAACGGTTGGTGCCGGTGTCACGGTGGGACATGCCGCGATCCTGCACGGGTGCACCATCGAAGACGGAGCCTTGGTCGGAATGGGTTCGACCGTCCTCAATGGAGCGGTCGTGGGGGCGGGCGCGATGGTGGCGGCATCGGCACTCGTGCCGGAA
>JADKAO010000008.1 GCA_016715285.1 Actinomycetales bacterium
CCTCGTGAAAGCGGCCACGATGGACGCTCGCCAGCTGATGAGCTACCTCGCCGATCACCCAGAGTTGGCCCGCAAGCTGGTGGATAACAATCCCCGGCGAGGGGCGCACACAGGTCAGCGGAGGTTCCTGCACAACCTGGGGCGGGCGGTGATCGACCCTTCAGACCGAGAAGGCGTTGGGTGAGCGTCGGCAGCCAACTCGTGCCTACTTTGAGGGCTGGCGGTCGAGGAGCAGAAGCTCGTCGGATTCTCTTTCAAACTGGGTAGGCAATCTGAGCGGGGCGCCCGTTTGGCGCGCGACGCGGCAATTACGTGAACATCGTGGTGGCTCAGGAAGACCAAGCTGCCGGAGTCGCGTCCTTTGCTAAGCCGCCTGGAAGCAGCCGAGGCATCGTTGCGGCCCGGTGACGATGCGGTTGGTGAGATCCTTGCTCTTCAGTCAGCTCTCGCCGATAACGAAGCTGTGGCGGCAGACACCCCCGGCTAAGCTCGTTCCGGGAGCCGCGGCGACAGATCGTGGTTTTTGATCACGCAAGCAGGGCATTCGCCGAAGTGAAACCACCCATCGGTCCGCTGACGAGAATATCGGACTCGTCATTACCCGGCACTGGCACCAATATGGGCGGTTTTTTGGGCAACGTGGCTACTTACGACGACTTTGCGATGTTGGCGAAAGGATCATTGTCCGGTGACATGGATGGGAGGCCGCTACCGCAATCGATGCCACCATGCGAGGCACCTGATCCGTCGTATGCAATCAAAGCTCGGTCCAAAACTGGCAGAGTTCTCTCACTACCTACGGCAAGAGGCGGGCATCGCGACGGGCTCGGGGGGACCAAAGATCACAGCCCTTGGCCACTCCTACGGGGGTGGCGCTGTCGGCATGGGAGAGGTGAATGGATTGGACGTCGACCGGGTGCTGCATGTTGAGTCGTCAGGAATGGGTCATGATGTTTGGTCCGTTGATAGTTATCGGCCGACCAACCCGCACATACAGAGGTATTCCAATGACGGCTCCTGGTGACCCGATTAGTGTCACACAAGGCGTGCAGTCTCCCACCCTGTCGGGCTTGGGTCATGGCGGCAATCCCAGCACTATGGACGGTTCAACCAGGCTCGCCACTGGGATAACCCAGGAAGGCGAGCCGCTCACGGGGCCTAGTGCCCACGGTGGAGTCTTCTCCCCGGGCTCGACCGCCTGGAACAATATGTATGCCGTTCTGACTGGGGGGCGGGCCACGCTCGCGCCGCCATCCGAGTCTTATCCGGTCCCCGTCCTACTGCCTGCGCCCCTTCCCTTGGGGTCGAATCCATTGTTGCCCTATGTCACCTATGACCGTGCTTCGAGCGATATCGGCCCGGGAATCGATATTCCATGAGCAATCAATCGAAGCGCATGGCAGGCTTAGCTTCCGCGGCATCTGTCGTGGCGATGGCAGGGATATTCAGCGCGTGTACACCAGCATCGCCTTGGCAATCTCAAGAAGAGGTGGCTGCTGCCGTCCGTGCCGAGTTGCGGACGCTGATCCCACGCTTAGGGACAAAGGTCACCGAGTATGACGAAGGCCTTCGAATGTGTGGAGCCATATTAGACGGTTCCCAAAACTTCGTGTATATCAGGCTGAGGTTCACGCCCGAAGATAGTCTGATGTCGCTTATGACGACAGGGTATTTGGCCGAGAAGCAGTCGCAAGGGTGGACGATCAGGACTGATTCCACGGCTACCGAACCAAGAGTAGTTCTGGTCGCACCGAATGGTCTGTCGTTTATGTATGAGGACGGTAGATCTCCTTCGTCGATGGCCGACGGTAGGGGCCCGTGTTTACCGAAGTCGGCTGGCACCATCAGCTCTCAGGGTTGGGCCGGCTGAAGCGAATGGGCAGGACACAAGGAAGATTCTGCGCGGAGGGAACGAAGGCTAGCCACCGGACTGTGTTCCCAGCGTTGTCTGCCGTGATTGCACTCTCGAGCCTGCTCGGAGCGTGCACGCCGGCATCCCCATGGACCTCCCAAGAAGAGGTGGCAGCTGCGGTCCGCGCCGAGTTGCGGACACTGATTCCACACGTGGGCACTCACGTCATGGATTACCGTGAGGAACTCAGCCTCTGCGGCAACTCGATGGACGGGTCTTACTTCCGTCTAGATATCTCATTGCGTTTCGCGGCGGACGCAAAACTCCTGTCGCTTATGTCAACGGGGTACCTAGCCGAGAAAGAGGCTCAGGGCTGGAAGGTGCGGACTCAACCATCTTTAGATGTGCAGCACAATGTCCTGGTCGCGCCGGAAGGTCTCGTGTTCTATTACGAGATCAACGGGACTCGTTCTTCCATGGCCACCGCACAAGGTCCGTGTCTTCCGAAGTCTGCGGGCATGCCGACCACGCAAGGCTGGGGAGCTAATGGCAGACGGAGATCGTGCCGGATTCAAGACGGGCCCCTCGCACGAGAGCTGTTGGGATTTGGTCGGCGCTGGCGCTGGCGCTGGCGCTGTTGTTAGTGTCGGCGTGCAGCTCTCCTCCGGCCGCGCGGTGGCAGACGCAAGACGAGGCCGCTGCCGCGGTGCGCGCGGAAATCCGAGGGATCCTGCCGCGATTGGGCACGGACGTGACCGACTATCAAGAGGGGCTCGGCGTCTGCGGTGCGATGCATGACGGGTCGCATCTCCAGGTCATGATCTCGCTGCGGTTCACCCCGGACGAAGCCCTTGTGGCGCGGATGCCCTCGGGTTACCTCGCGGAAAAGAAGGCTCAAGGGTGGTCTGTGATGGATCATTCGATGGACGGGACGACGAGATGGAGCATCGCCGAACGTGACGGGGTGAGTCTGAGGTACTCGATCTTCCCCGGCAAGGCGGGTTCGATCAGTGGAAGTGGACCCTGCCTCCCGAAGTCAGCAGGCGAGCTCACGACTCAAGGCTGGACAGGCTGACAATCTCGCGTCCCCCCTCCCGGATTCGATACCCGTCGCGGACGAGAGACCCCGCAATGGGTATCGATACGCTCGCGTCCCCCAGATTCGATACCCGTCGCGGACGCGGGACTCCGCAATGGGTATCGATACGCTCGCGTCCCCCAGATTCGATACCCGTCGCGGACGCCGGACCCCGCAATGGGTATCGAATCCGGGAGGGATGAGGGCGGCGACACATGGCTCGCCGCCCTCACCGCCTTCGTCGCACTGACCGCACTCAGCGCGGCCCTCGCCGCACTCAGCGCCCTTCGCTGGTTCAGCCCTTGACGCAGAGCAGGGTCGTCAGCCGCGCCACGACCTCGACGAGGTCGGACTGCGCAGCAATGACCGCGTCGAGGTCCTTGTATGCCGCAGGGATTTCGTCCACGACCCCAGCGTCCTTCCGGCACTCGACCCCTGCGGTCTGAGCAGCCAGGTCAGCCTCCGTGAACCGCTTCCGAGCCTGATTCCGCGACATCCGCCGGCCCGCCCCATGCGACGCGGAGCAGTAGGACGCCTCGTTGCCCAGACCCCGCACGACATACGAGCCCGTGCCCATCGACCCAGGGATCAACCCGAGGTCGCCAGACCCGGCCCGGATCGCGCCCTTCCGCGTGACCAGCACATCGATGCCGTCATAGGTCTCCTCCGCAACATAGTTGTGGTGGCACTGGATGCTCTCGCCCCAGCCGACCTCCAGCCCGCGCGCAGCGAAGTGCTCCGTCACGACCCGCTGGACGAGCGCCATCATCACGGTCCGGTTCCGCAGCGCATAGTCCTGCGCCCAGAACAGATCCCGCCGGTATGCCGTCATCTCCGGAGTCCCCGCGAGGAAGACCGCGAGGTCCCGATCAGGCAGGTCAGCGTTGTGCGGCAGCGTCGCCGCCCGCGCCATGTGGGCCTGCGCGAGCAGGTTGCCGATGCCCCGTGAACCCGAGTGCAACATGACCCAGATCGCGCCGTCGTCGTCAGCGCACACCTCGATGAAGTGGTTGCCGCCGCCGAGCGAACCCAGCTGTTGCCGCGCCTTCTTCTCCTGGTCCGCGACAGCCCGGTCGAGCTCGTCGAACCCGTCCCAGAACCCACGCCACTCGCCGCCCACAAGCGCCGCGCCATCCAGCGGACGCTGATGCCCGGCGAAGCCGACCGGCACGGCCCGTTCGATCTGCGACCGCAGCGGGTGCAGATCGTCCGGCAGGTCCTCGAGCCGCAAGGTCGTCTTGACTGCGGCCATGCCGCAGCCAATGTCGACCCCGACCGCAGCCGGCGCGACCGCCTGCGACATTGCGATGACCGAGCCAACCGTCGCGCCCTTGCCGAGGTGGACGTCCGGCATGACCCGCACGCCGACGACCCACGGCAGCGACGCGATATTGCGCAGTTGCTGCAGCGCGGCCGCCTCGACGTCGTGCGGGTGCGCCCACATCTGCACTTGATCGCGGGTGCCGGGCAGGGTGATGGGGAAGGCTTCGGACGTCGCGAGAGTGTGGTCTGCCTGCTTCGTCGGTTGCGTCTGCTGTGTCATAGGTGAGGTCACCTCCTCGTCAAGGCGCGGCCGGGTGCCGGGCCAGCAGACCACGGTATGCCGGTGCGCCCTAACCTGTCGCCCCATTTGTTGGCGGCGGACGTGGCAGGGGACGTGGCCGCGGACGTCGGAGCCGATATCGCTCGGCGAGTGGACGCTTCGGTGAGACCATGCCGCCATGACGCTGTGGGACATCTCTGCGCTCGTAGGGCCGGATTCGCCGATCTTCCCCGGCGACGAGCCGTATGCCGTGAGCCACACCGCCACCATCGGCCCGGGCTGTCCCGTCAACCTCACCGCGCTCACGCTGTCGCCGCACATCGGCGCGCATGTCGACGCCCCGATCCACCTCTCCCCCGACGGCGGCGACGCCGCCTCCCTGCCCCTGGAACCTTTCCTCGGGGTATGCCGCGTCGTTCACCTCATCGACGACGCCCCCGACCGCCTCATCACTCGGGCCGAGCTAGCCGCCGCCCTTGGTATAGCCGATATGCCAGACAAGGCAGAAGAGCCAAGCGAGTCAGACGAGCCAAACGATTCAAGCGAGTCAGACGAGCCAAGCGAGCCAGAAGAGGCAGACGAGCCAGACAAGCGAGCCAGACGATTCAAGCGAGCCAGACGAGCCAAGCGAGTCAGACGAGCCTAGCGAGGCAGACGAGCCAAGCGAGCCAGAAGAGGCAGACGAGCCAGGCCAGCCAAACGATTCAAGCGAGCGTGCCGTGGCTAACTACGGGGCTGCGGAAGACGCCGCGCGCGGTGCCTCGCGACGGGAGATCACCGGCATACCGCAGCGGGTGCTCGTGCGGACGCGACGTGAGGCGCTCACGGTGTGGCGCAATGATTTTGCGGCCTTCGATGCTGATGCCCTGCGGTGGCTCGCGACGCAGGGAGTGGTCCTCGTCGGGATCGATACCCCATCGGTCGACCCGGCCGAATCCAAGGACCTCCCCGCTCACCAAGCACTGCGCGACACCGGGATCGTCAACCTCGAAAACCTCGTCCTCGACCACGTCCCCGCGGGCGATTACGAGCTGATCGCCCTGCCGCTCAGGCTCGTGGGGGCATGTGCCAGTCCCGTGCGGGCGGTGCTCCGTGCCCTACCCTGAGCCGCCA
Organism: Actinomycetales bacterium; assembly: GCA_016715285.1. Lineage (GTDB taxonomy): Bacteria > Actinomycetota > Actinomycetes > Actinomycetales > Dermatophilaceae > Phosphoribacter > Phosphoribacter thorii. Next base: position 5,587 of record JADKAO010000008.1, read on the forward strand.
GCGACCGCCACCAGCCGCCAGCGACCGCAGCCCCCGCCGACGACCGCAGCCCCCGCCAGCGACCGCCACCAGCCGCCAGTGACCGCCACCGACCGCCAGCGACCGCATCCCCAGATAGCCCGGAACTCCCGCAAAGGACCCGCATGATTGCCCTGGATCGCGCCCAGTGTCTCGCTCTCGACGCGGCTGACCCGCTGCGTGCGTTGACTGACGAGTTCGACCTGCCCGACGGTGTGATCTATCTCGACGGCAACTCCCTTGGTGTCCTGCCGCGCGGCACTGCTGCTCGCCTGCAGGACGTCATCGCACGCGAGTGGGGGACTGACCTCATCGGCAGTTGGAACACCGCCGGCTGGGTCGACTTGCCGCAGCGGGTGGGCGACAAGATTGCGCGGCTGATCGGCGCCGGTCCGGGCCAGGTCGTGGCCGCCGACTCCACGTCGCTCAACCTCTACAAGGTGCTCACGGTCGCGCTGGACATCGTGGAGAGCACGGCATACCGGGATGCGGAGCAGCCTCAAGACGCGCCACGCCGGGTCATCCTCTCCGAGCGCAGCAATTTCCCCACCGACCTCTATATCGCGCAAAGCATTGCCGCCCAACGCGATTGCGAGCTGCGCCTCGTCGACAACCCGGCAGACATCCCGGCCATTCTTGCCAGCGACGAAGGCGCCGAGCTCGCGGTCCTCATGCTCACCGAGGTCAACTACCGCACGGGCGAGCGCCACGACCTGGCAGCACTCACCGCAGCCGCGCACGCCGCGGGCGCCCTCACCGTCTGGGATCTCGCCCACTCGGCTGGCGCAGTGCCCGTGGATCTGGTTGGGGCAGAGGCAGATTTCGCGATCGGGTGCGGCTATAAGTACCTCAACGGTGGGCCGGGCGCACCGGCTTTCGTCTGGGTGCACCCGCGGTATGCCGACCGGTTCCGTCAGCCGCTCAGCGGGTGGCTCGGGCACGCGGACCCGTTCGCGTTCGACACGGCATACGAGCCGGCCGAAGGCATCTCGCGATATGTCTGCGGCACCCCGCCGATCCTGTCGCTGTCAGCGTTGGAATGCGGCGTCGACACCCTCCTCGCGGCGGAGCCCTTCGGCGGGATGCCCGCGCTGCGCGCGAAGTCGCTCGAACTCACCGACCTGTTCATCGCACTCGTTGACGCGTTGCCCGCCGAGTTGGGCGTCACCGTGGTCACCCCCCGGGAACACGCGCGGCGCGGCTCGCAGGTGAGCCTCACGCTCGCTGCCCCACGCCACGAGGCGGGGTATGCCGTGGTGCAAGCCCTCATCGCGCGCGGCGTGATCGGGGACTTCCGTGCCGGGGACCCACGTGACCTTGAGGGGCATCCGCACATCCTGCGGTTCGGCTTCACCCCGCTGTATCTATCACGCACCCAGGTCTTCGACGCCGTCGCTCACCTGCGCGAGGTGCTCGACACCGACGAATGGCGCGACGAGCGCTTTGCTGCCCGAGGAGCTGTGACATGAGCCTGCCCCCGATCCACCGTGGTCACCCCGATCGCCCTGGCCACAGTGAGGACGCCGAACCCGCGGGAGACACTCAGCCGGCCGAGCACCAGGGCGCCGGGATCGTCCGGGAGGAGGGCGCCAAACTCGACTTCACCGAGTCCATGACCTACGGCGACTACCTTCATCTCGACGAGGTCCTTGCCGCCCAGCACCCGCTCTCGCCAGAACACAACGAGCTGCTGTTCATCGTCCAGCACCAGACGTCTGAGCTATGGATGAAGCTCATGCTCCACGAACTCGGCGCGGCTATCACGTCGATCGCTGCCGATGACCTCAGTCAGGCCTTCAAGATGCTCGCCCGGGTCTCGCGGATCATGGAGCAACTCGTTGATGCGTGGGACGTCCTCGCGACGATGACGCCCTCCGAATACGCGGCTTTCCGGCCTTATCTCGCCAACAGCAGCGGCTTCCAGAGTTGGCAATACCGCCAGATCGAATATGCCCTCGGCAACAAGAACCCCGCGATGCGCGGGCCACACCGACACCGACCCGACCTGCTCGCGGCGGTCGAGGCGTCCTTCCAGGCGCCGTCGCTCTATGACGAAGCTCTTCGGCTGCTGGCGCGACGCGGCATACCGGTGCCTGCTGTTGTCCTGGAGCGCGACGTGACGGCGCCCTATGTGGCTGATGCGGGTGTCACCACCGCGTGGGAGATCGTCTATCGCGATCCGGACGCACATTGGGAGCTTTACCAACTCGGCGAAGAACTCGTCGATCTCGAAGATGCGTTCCGGCTGTGGCGGTTTCGGCACCTCACCACCGTCGCGCGCATCATCGGCGTCAAGCGCGGCACGGGTGGCACGTCCGGCGTCGGCTATCTCCGCAAGATGCTCGACGTCGTCCTCTTCCCCGAGCTCTGGGAAGTGCGCGCGCTCATCTAGCTCGGTGGTCCGGAGGGAGGCTCGGCCACGCGAGGGTCCGTGCGCACCGCTCTCGCGCAAGCGAATTGAGTACCTGGACCGATGCGCTTGCCATCTCGGCGCGTTAGCCTCGCCGACAAGAGGCGTCGACAGGAGGGGTCATGCCGACCGAATACCAGGTGGACACGCGGGCCGCGCGGGCGACCGGTGCGAGCCTCGCGCGCCTCGCCGAGCCGGCTCGCGCCGCCGCCGCTGAGGTGGGTTCGATCCGTCTTGGACGGGGCTCGTTGGTGTCCGTCGCGGGGGAGCTTGCCGCGTTCACGAGCGTCTGGGCTGACGACCTGCGCGCCGTCGGCGCAAGCTTCGACTACCTCGGGACTGCGGTCGCGTCCGCGAGCACGGCATACGAGGCCACGGACGCCCAGGCGACGGCGACCTATTCGCGGCGCTCCGGCAAGCGGACGGCGATCTGACGCCATGGGGGGCAGATACGCGTACGTCGGAGACGACCCCGCCGGGGTCAGCGCCGCTGCGACCATCCTCGAGCAACGCGCCAGCGCCATGGCGACGGTCGCGTCGTCGTCGGGCACCGATGTGCCGCGGCTGCGGGACGCGTGGACGGTCGGGACTGCCGGAGACCGCGCGTATGCCGTCGCCGCGCGCCTCACTGCGCATGTCGACACGGTCGCGCCGGGACTACGGGTGGGCGCGGATGCACTCGCGGAGTACCGCGAGGAGCTGGTCCTGGGGCGCTCGCGGGTCGACCAGCTCAACAGCGCGCACCAGGTCATCGCGCCGCTTGAGTCGCGAGTGCGGTCGTTCGGTGACTGGATCAAAGACAGCCAGATCGCGGCATACGACCGGGCGGTGACGGAGCTGCGGGTCGCCGCGTCGGCGACCGGATACGGGTCGGTGGCGGACATCGACGCCGACTATCGCGCGGTGAAGCAGCGGGTGACCACAGCGTGCGAGGTGTGCCAGGCCGCCTTGCAGCGGGCGCGGGCGGCGGTCCAAGGCCGACACCCGGGCCGGTCGTCCTTCTCTGGCCTGCTGCCCGTGGGCCTGCAGACCGGCCCACTCATCGACAGTTTTATCTCGCGGGGGCTGTTGCCTCCCGAGGCCGCGACGATGACCGCCGACGAGTTGCTCACTTATCTCAAGGACCACCCCGACGTTGCGCGCAAACTCGTCGACAACAACCCCGGCTTTGGGCAGCCGGGTTCGGCCGAGGCATTCCTCCACTCGTTGACACGGCCGACGATCAGCGCGCCCAACACGGACATTGCGGCGGTGCATCGAGAGCAGACCAGCGCCTACTTCCACGCGTTGACCCCAGAGGAGCAGGCCGTGATCGGGATGCTCTTCCCGTCGGAGGTCGGCAACCTGAGCGGCGCGAGTTTTGTGGCGCGGGATGCGGCCAACTACGTCAATGTCGTCGTTGCTCGCCAAGACCAAGCCACGGTGGTCACAGACCTCGAGAACAAGATCGCGGGACTGCGCGCTATGGGCCCCTACCCGGGCATCCCGCCGTCGGTTATCGCGGCATACGAGACACAACTCGCTGACGCGCGGCGGCTCCTGACGACCTACACCACGCTCGTCAACGAGCCCGACCGGCAGATCCTGGTGTTCGACGCCAAGAGCGGTGCGTATGCCGAGCTGACCGGCACGATCGGGCCGGGCACGCGCAACGTGGGTGTGATTTGCCCCGGCACCACGACCAACATGGGCACGATTTTGGGCAATGTGGCCAAGTACTCGACCTTTGTCGAGGCCGCGCCTCCGGACGAACTCGCGATGATCACCTGGATGGGTGGCGGACTCCCACAAACGATTTTTCCGGAAGCTCTGAGCGACAGTTACTCCCGCAACCTCGGGCCCCTGTTGTCGAGTTTCTCTAAAGATGTCCGGATGGAGACCGGAGCGCTGACGGCGGGTTCGACCGCCCACCTGACGGTCGCTGGACACTCCTACGGCGGGGCCGTCGTCGGAATCGCCGAAACCTATGGCCTCGACGCGGACCGGGTGATGCACGTCGAGTCGGCGGGGATGGGCAACGACGTCGGATCCATCAACGACTACCGCCCGGTCAACCCGGACGTGCGGCGGTATTCGATGACGGCTCCCGGAGATCCGATCGCGCACGTCCAGGGTGCCGACATCGGCAGCCTCGGACACGGCGCCGACCCTGACCTCATGGAGGGAGTGACCCGCCTCTACACCGGCAATTACGAGGACGGCACCCCTGTCGAAGGCACCAGCGCGCACGGCGGAGTATTCAATGCACGCTCCGACTCGTGGCAGAACATGTACGAGGTCTTCACCGGCGGCACCGTGCAAGTCCGGCCCCCCGACACCGTGACCAACACCCGCTACGGACCAATCACGGCACCGTCAACTGCGGCGCCCACCCCGTTGGATATTCCGTGACGCGCGGACTAAGGACAATCACGGCGCTGATGACCATTGCCGCGCTTGGCGGCTGCACGCAACCGAAGGAGACCGCCATGACCCCCGAAGATGCCGCCGTGGTGGTGCGCACTGAGGCCCGCGCGATGGCGACTGCCTTGGGCCACTCCGTTACGGACTACCGGGAGTCCTTTGTCCCGTGTGAGCCGCCCCTGGAGAACTCATCGGCATTCACGGTGAGTATGCGGCTCGTTTCGGATCCGGATCGGGCTTCCGGGATGCGGTCGGGTCACCTCGCGGGTCGCCAATCCGCCGGCTGGACACTGCGCGACGACAACAGCCCCGAACACCTCGGGTGGACGATCAAGGACGCGCGCGGCTTCCACATCGGCTACTTCGTATTCGCCGACAAGGGGTATGCCGCGACGCTGAGTGGGTCGGGGCCGTGCCTGCCGACGCCGTCACCGACAGCAGGCACAGCAGGCACGGCAGGCACGACCCCAACTCAGCCTTGGACAGACGCCCCTTAGAGCTTCGTCACCGGCGTCAGGGGAGCGTCGCCACGCAGCACCGCAAGCGCGTTGTCGGCAGCAAGCTGCGCCATCGCGGCCCGGGTCTCCGTGGTGGCTGAGCCCAGGTGCGGCAGCAGCACGACGTTGTCCATCTCTAGCAGACCCGGGTGCACAGCAGGCTCCTGCTCGAAGACATCGAGCCCCGCGCCCGCGATCTCACCAGCACGCAACGCCTCGACCAGCGCGTTCTCGTCGACGATCGGTCCGCGCGCGGAGTTGACGAGGTATGCCGTCCGCTTCATTGCCGCGAACTCCTCGGCTCCCATGAGGTGATGGGTCGCCGGCAGGTATGGGCAGTGCAACGACACGACATCGGCAACATTGAGCAACTTGTCGAACTCGACCTTGCGCGCATCGAGCCCGGCGAGCGCCCCAGCAGGAGGTGTCGCGTCATCGGCATACACGATGTCCATGCCAAAGGCCTTGGCGCGCCGCGCCATCGCGATCCCGATCTGACCCATGCCGACGATCCCAATTGTCTTGCCCTGCAAGCCCATTCCAAGCAGATAGAACATGCCCCACTGCCACGGGGTCTGGCTGCGGATGATCCGCTCGCCTTCGCCGAAGCGGCGGGTCACCATGAGCATGAGCCCGAATGCCGTGTCGGCCGTGGTCTCGGTGAGCACCTTGGGGGTGTTGGTGGCGATGACGCCGCGGGCCTCGCAGGCGGGGACGTCGACGTTGTTGTAGCCGACCGCGACATTCGCGACGACCTTGAGTTGCGGGCCGGCAGCGTCGAGGAACTCTCCGTCGACCTTCTCGGTCAGCAGGGTGAGAATCGCGTCCGCGCCCTTGACGAGTTCGAGGCAGTCCGCGCGGGAGATGCACTCCTCGCTTTCCCAGGCGCGGACCTCGTGCTCGGCGCGCAGGGCGTCCAAGCCCTCGGCGGGGATCCGGTTGGTGACGACGACCAGTGCCATGTCAGGCCTCGATCCATTGCTTGAGGATGCCCAGGCCCTCGTGGATGTCCGACTCGGGAAGCCCGGAATAGGCGAACCGCGCGTACATGCGGTCTTCGCCCGGCTGTGGCCGCCCGAAGTGCAGCCGCGTGCAGAAGGACACGCCCGTCTCCTTGAGTGCGCGGTCGGCGAACTCGGGCAGAGTCGCGATGCCCTTGGCCGCCATCGCGTCGGTGACATCGGGGAAGAGATAGAAGGTCGCGTTGGGTTTGGAGAGGGTCACCCCGCGCATCGAGGACAACATCTCGTATGCCGCGTCGCGCCGGTCGCGGAGCGTGTCCCGCAGGGCGTTGGCCCCGGCTTGGTCACCGCGGATGGCTTCGACGCCGGCCCACTGGACAAAGTGGGTCGTGCACGACTCATTGTTGGTGTTGAGCTTGCCGAGGATTGCCGACAACTCGGCTGGGGCGACGGCAGCGCCGAGGCGCCACCCGGTCATCGCGAACTTCTTGCTGAAGGTATAGAGGATGACTGTGCGCTCCTGCATGCCCGGGATCGAGGCGATCGAGGTCGACGTGCCGGAGTAGCGCATCTCGAAATATGCCTCGTCCGACAGCACCCACAGGTCGTGCTCGATAGCGATCTGTGCGATCGCTTCCTTTTCTTCTTGGGTCGACTCGGCGGAGATCGGGTTTTGCAGGTCGTTGTAGATGATCGCCTTGGTCTTGGGTGTGATGAGCGAACGGACCTGGTCGAGGTCGATCCGGAAACCGGTCTCGGTCGGGACATAGCGGTAGGCCATCGGGCGTGCGCCGATGAACTCGATCTGGCTTTCGTAAATCGGGTAGCCGGGGTTTGGGTAAAGGACCTCGTCGCCGAACTCGATGAGCGCCTGGGTGAACTTGGTGATGACCGGCTTGCCGCCCGGGTGGACGGTGATGTTGTCGGGGCCGTAGGTGATGCCGCGCCGCATACTCACGTCTTCGGCGATGGCTTCGCGCAGCGGCATGATGCCGGGGCCGGGGCAGTAGCCGGTCTTGCCGTCGGCGACCGCGCGGTCCATGGCCTCCCGGATGTTCTGTGGGGTGGCGAGGTCAATGTCGCCGAGGTGGAATGGGTAAATCCGGTGGCCTTGGGCGCCCCAGGCAGCTGCGGCCAGTGACACGGCGAAAGCCGTCTCCGTGCCTAGTCGGGAAATGCGTTCTGCAAATGCCACGGTCGTGGTCCCTTCGCGTTGTGAGCGAGTTGTCAGGTGCGATCCGAGGTGGTGGATCGACCGATCGTGCCTTGTGTTGGTGTCCGGTACGTGACCGGTTCAAGCAAATCTGTCGTGACTTGGGTGCCCGCGGTGCCGGCGAGGAGAGCGCCAATGTCGTCCAGGGAGCCGATCACTGCGCGCGCTGGCTGTCCTGCGGCGGTGGCGAAGTCGATGGCGGCCTGCACTTTGGGGCCCATCGAGCCCGCGGCGAATTCCTGCCCAGCCAGCCACTCAGGTGTCGCCGACGCCAGATCGCGGGCGGACGGCATACCCCAATCTGTTTGCACTGCAACGACATCCGTCGCCATGACGAAGACGTCCGCAGCGAGTTCGCGTGCGAGCACGGCAGAAGCGAGATCCTTGTCAATGACGGCTTCGACCCCGCCGAGCACGTTGGCATCCTCGGGTGCGGAGCCAAACATCGTCGGTATGCCGCCCCCTCCAGCGCAGATGACCACGCACCCTGCGCGCAGGAGAAGGTCGATGGGACGGATTTCGAAGATGCGCGTCGGCCGAGGAGAGGGCACGACGCGACGCCAGTAGGGGCCGTCGGGTTTGACGACCCAGCCGTGTTCGGCAGCGAGCGCGTGGGCGGTCGGCTCGTCGTAGACCGGACCGACGAACTTGGTCGGGTCGCTGAAAGCCGGGTCGTCGGGATCGACCTCCGTCATCGTGAGGAGGGTCGCGAGCGGCTGTTCTTCGGGGAGGAGATTGCCGAGTTCTTGCTCGATGAGGTAGCCGATCATGCCCTCGGTCTGGGCGCCGAGGATGTCCAGCGGATAGGGCGACACATCGGCATACGCCTGCGCTTGCAGCTCGAGGAGGCCGACTTGCGGGCCGTTGCCGTGCGTGATGACGAGCTCGTGTTCGCGCGCGATGGGGGCGAGCGCGCGGGCGGCGGTGCGGACGTTGGCGCGCTGGTTGTCGGCGGTCATCGGCTCCCCGCGGCGCAACAGCGCGTTGCCGCCGAGCGCGACGACGATGCGCATGGTGCGAGCCTCCTTGATCCGCCACTCGCGAGCCTAGACCTCGCTCGGTTGGGCGCGATGGGACGCAGGTCCCAGCGGTGCGGGTGGTGGGGCGCGGGTTCCGGGGGCGATGGGCGATGGGCTGCGGGTCTTGGGGGTGCCGGGCGATGGGACGCAGGTCCCAGCGACTGTGCGGTGCTCGGGGCCTACCCTGGCGCCATGACCAGTGCCGGGCACGTCGTCGTTGCGTGTGACAAGTTCAAGGGCTCGTTGACGGCGGCGGAGGTGGTCGCGGCGATCCGTGCCGGGGTCGCTGCTGGTGCGCCGGGGCGTGAGGTGCGTTCGGTGCTTGTGGCCGATGGTGGCGACGGGACGCTCGCGGCGGCGGAGTCCGTGGGTTTTGAGCATGTGGCCGTGACGGTTGCGGGGCCGACCGGTGTGCCTGTGGTCTCTGGGTATGCCGTCCGCGACGGGGTTGCGGTCGTCGAGATGGCTGACTGCTGCGGGATCGTGCACTTGCCAGGTGGGGTGAAGGAGCCGCTGACAGCAAGTTCGCGTGGGCTCGGGGAGATGGTGCGCGCGGCGCTCGATGATTGCGGCGCGGGTCCGGTCGATGGGTCCGAGGGACGAAGCGCTGGCGAGTCTGGGGGCGGGGTTTCTGGGGCCGGCGCGTCTGGGTTCGAAACCCACCCGCGGGTGCGCCAGATCATCCTGGGCATTGGCGGGAGTGCGAGCACCGACGGTGGGGCCGGGATGTTGGCGGCGCTTGGGGCGCGGTTCCTCGACGCTGAGGGTGCGGAGTTGCCTGACGGTGGGGGAGCGCTCGCAGACCTCGCGTCGGTTGACCTGTCGGGCTTGCATCCGCGGTTGGCTGATGTGCCGCTGACGCTCGCGAGTGATGTGACTAATCCACTTCTGGGAGAACGAGGTACGGTCGCAATCTTTGCCCCTCAAAAGGGTGCTGGCGTTTTTGAGCAGGCTGCCCTGGAGGCGGCTCTTGGGCACTTTGCGGCCTTGGTCACCGAGGCGATGGGCCGCGATGACACCGAGTTGCCGGGGGCCGGTGCGGCAGGTGGTGTCGGGTATGCCGCGCTCGCGGTGCTCGGCGCCCAGATGCGGCACGGCGTCGAGATCGTCCTGGACTTGGTTGGCTTTGATGACGTGTTGCGCGGGGCGTCGCTGGTCATCACGGGCGAGGGGTCGCTCGACCGGCAGACGCTCCTCGGCAAGACCCCCGCGGGCGTCGCGGCAGCGGCCCGGGCGCACGGCATACCCGTTGTTGCGGTGTGTGGCCGGGCGCTCCTGGACGAAGCCGATGCCGCCGAAGTCGCCGCCACCGGCATAGAACGGGTCTACGCGTTGAGCGAACTCGAACCCGACCCTGCCGTGTGCATGCGCGACGCCGACCGGCTCCTGCGCGAACTCGCGTCCCGGGTTGCGTCGGAGTGGCTTGCGGAGGACGGCGTGGCGGCAGGGAGCAGTGCGTCGGAGGGCAGCATTGCCTCGGTGGGGGATGGTGCCTCGGCGGGGGACGGTGCGACCGCGTGAAGGCGGTGAGTTACCCGGCATACGGGGTCGTGCCTGTGCTCGTCGACGTGCCCGAGCCGGAGTGCCCCGCTGGGGGCGTGCTCGTGCGGGTGATGGCGACGGGGGTGTGTCGCTCGGATTGGCACGCGTGGCGCGGGCACGATCCCGTTCCGCTGCCGATGGTGCCTGGGCACGAGTTTGCGGGCGTGGTGGCGGCTGTCGGGTCGGGGGTGGGGCGGTGGCGAGTAGGGGATCGGGTGACGGTCCCTTTCGCGTGTGGCTGCGGGGAGTGCGAGGTATGCCGTGCCGGCGACACTCATGTGTGCCCCTCGCAGACCCAGCCTGGGTTCACTGGGTGGGGGTCGTTTGCCGAGGTCGTAGCGGTGCACGCTGCGGACGCGAACGTCGTGCGCCTGCCGGACTCCGTGGGGTTTGTCGAGGCGGCGGCGCTGGGGTGTCGGTTTGCGACGGCATACCGCGCGGTCGTGGGTGTGGGGCGCTTGGCGGCAGGGGAGTGGCTGGCCGTGCACGGGTGCGGCGGGGTTGGGCTGTCGGCCGTGCAGATCGGGGTCGCTCTGGGGGCGCGGGTCGTAGCGCTTGACGTGTCGACGGCGGCTCGGGAGGCGGCTCTTGCGCTGGGTGCCGAGGTGGCGCTGGATCCTGCTGCGCCGGGTGGTTCTGCCGCCAGGTCCGGTGCGGCTCACGGGTCTGGCGAGTCTCGCGCGTCCGAAGGGTCCGGTGCGGCTCACGGGTCTGGGGAGTCGTGCGGGTCCGACGGGTTCGGTAGGTCTCGCGCGTCCGACGACTCTGATGCGTCTCGCGGACCCGACGACTCTGATGCGTCTCGCGGACCCGACGAGTCTGGTGCGTCTTGTGAGTCCGACGGGTCTGGTGCCGAGGTGGTGGCTGCCGCTGTCGTCGTGGCGACCGCTGGCGGTGCGCACCTGTCGATCGATGCCTATGGATCTGTCGCGACGATGCGTGCGTCGGTGCTGGGGCTCCGGCCCCGGGGCCGGCACGTGCAGGTAGGACTCCTGCTCGGGGACGCGGCCGAAGTGGGCGTGCCAATGGGTCGGGTGATCGGTTGGGAACTCGAGGTACTCGGATCGCACGGCATGCCGTCCCGCGACTACCCAGGCATGCTCGACCTCGTTGCTGCTGGTCGGCTCGAGCCGGGGCTATTGGTGGGTCGCGTGGTTGGGCTCGCGCAGGCGGGGGACGCGCTCGCGGCGATGGGCGCCGGTGACGCGGGTGCTATGGGTGACGCGGGAGCGGCGGGGATGACCGTCGTTGAGGTTGCCCAAGAGGTGTAACCCCGCCAGCCCAGCCGCGGTAGCTGGGACGCCCGGGCAAGACCCTTGGGACCAGCTGAGAATGAGTGCATGTCCACGTCAAGTGGGCGTATCGCCGACTGCGACAGCACCTTCCGCGTCTGCGGGTGTCATGTCGGAGCGGCATGACCCACTCTGGTGACGTTCCTTTGGTTCAGGTGAGTTGCACCGGCATGCGGGGCGTGGGACACCCGGTGACTGTCATGTCCGTGGGGTGAAGGCGATGGTGTTGATGCCTTTGGGGGTGGTGTGGATGTGGGTGTTGAGGGCGGGGTCGTGGATGCGGCGGTGGTGGTGTCCGCATAGGGGGATGGCGTTGTTGAGGTCGGTTGGGCCGTGGTTGGTCCAGGGGTCTAGGTGGTGGAGTTCGGTCCAGGCGTAGGGGCGGGTGCAGCCGATGGTTGCGCATTCGTCGTAGAAGGTGGCCAGGGCTGTGCGTTGGTGGTTGCTGAATAGGCGTTGTTCTCGGCCGAGGTCTAGGGGGACGGAGGTGCCGTTGAGGATGGCGGGCAGGATGCCGGCGTTGCAGGCGAGGCGTCGGGCTTGGCTGGTGGAGTGGTGGTGTCCGGTGTCGCATGGGGCGGCGCCGACGTCGGGGCCGTATGGCAGCCCTGTCGGTCTCACGCTCGTCGTGCTCGTCGCGTTCGTCTTGCTGTTGTTCTCGTCTGCTTTGACCTTGACGAGCTGGGCGGAGAGCTGGGCGAGGTGGGTGGCGGTGGTGAGTTGTTCGAGGGTGATGGTGGTGATGATGGTGGTGGCGACTTTGCCGGTGAGCCGGTCGGTGGGGAGGTGTTCGAGGATGTCCACGAGCGCCCGGCCGCGTTTTTCGTGCCAGTCCAGCGAGTCCCAATCAGCGTTGCGTGCCCGCATCGCTTCGGCCACCGACTCTTCTGATTTGGCGCCCGCCACGTCGGTGGGGGTGGTGGTGCCGAAGGTGCTGCGGGGTTCGGTCTGGGGGGCGCTGTCGTGGTGGTGGTGGTTGCGGCGGGGTGCGGTCATGGAGTCGATGACTTTGCGTAGCACCATGGCTGCCCCGGTTGGGACGAGGAACTTCCCGGTTGTGGTCCCGTCGCCGTGGTCGAACATCGTCAACGTCGCCCGGGCATAAGCTCGGCGTTCCTGGTCCAGCAGTACCTGTTCTTGGTGGGCGGCGACCTCGGCGGCGGTTTTCTCCGCGGCGGCTAACGCCAGCGTTGCTGCTTTGCGCAGCCGTGCGGGTTCCAAATGTTTGGCATCGCGGACCAGTTTGGCCTCGACTGTGGCCCGGTCCGCGTGAGTGAGGTCTTCGGGGAGGGACCGCATGGTGGTCGCGATGATTGCTGCGTGCCGCGTGGACAGGACCCCGTCGGCGAGAGCTGCCCGGGTGGCGGGTAACTCCGCATCCAACGCGGTCGCCAGCGCGACCTCACCCGCGGCGACACCACCACCGGTCTTGGTGCTTTCAGCGACCCACGCGGCGGTGTTTGCTGACCCGACCCGGGCAGCGATGCGGTCTCGGTCCACGGCCGCGATCATCGCCAGCTTCACTGACTCCAACCGCCGGATCAACCGTTCCACGCCTTGCAGGTCACCACGTCCCACCGTCGAGGCCCGGGCCACGGCAGCGGCCAACTCGTCTACGCCGCGACCTAGCGCAGCTAACCCGAACACGACCCCACTGGTGGGGGACACCGTGAGCGCCGCGGCTGTGGTCATAGCGTCATTCTATTAGAACAGGTGTCTTAGCACAAGTCCTATTTGTTTGTAGTACAGCTGTTTAGAGCATCCGTGGCGAGCTGGGCTGTTGGCTTCGTTCGATACCGAATGCTGGTGTGTGACGAGTGATCGGGTATCGAATCGGTGTAGCGGTCGACGCGATCAATCGCCCAGCGTTGACCTGGAGTCGATACCCAAACCCCACCTCTGCGCCGCCCTGGGGTATCGAATCGGGGTAGGGGTCGGCGCGATCGATACCCGCCGCCCACCTCTGCCTCGCCGTCGGGTATCGAATCCGGGGTAAGGGTCGACGAGGTCGATCGTCCAGCCCTGGCCGGGAGTCGATACCCAACGCCCAGCTCTGCCCCGCCCTGGGGTATCGACTCAGTTGGACGTCAGCGGGGTCGACGCCCGACAGCCGCTTCTGCGTCGCTCTCGGGTATCGACGCCGGGTGGAGACGCTGGGAGGCGGCGGCACGGCATACTCGCTCCGTGGTCTCCACCATCCGCGTCCCGCTCCGGCGCACCATGACCGCGCGCGACCCCCACGAACCCGGCCGCGTCGCCACCCCGCTGGAACTCCTCTTTGACCTCATCTTTGTCGTCGCCATCGCGAGCAACGCCGCGCAACTCCACCACGGCGCCGCGAGTGGCCACTGGGAAACGATCGTCGGCTACACCATGGGGTGGTTCGCGATCTGGTGGGCATGGGTCAACTACACGTGGTTCGCGTCGGCGTATGACAACCAGGACCTCGGGTTCCGACTGCTGTCATTTGTCATCATGGCGGGTGCGCTTGGGCTCGCGGCGGGGGTGCCCCAGGTGTTCGAGCACGGGCAGTCCGTCGCGGTCGTCGGAGGGTATGCCGTCATGCGGCTCGGTCTTGTCGGCCTGTGGTTGCGGGCCGCGGCCGGTGACCCTGGGCGGCGGCGGACGGCACTCCTGTATGCCGCGGGCGTCACCTTCGTGCAGGTGCTCTGGATCGCGCGCTTGTGGGTGCCTGACAACTGGCTGATCCTCACCTTTTTTGCTTGTGTCGCACTGGAATTGCTGGTGCCAGCGATAGCGGAGACGCGTGGCGGGCGGACGCCGTTCCATCCTGGGCATCTCGCGGATCGATACGGCGCGATGACGATCATCGTGCTCGGCGAGGTCATCTTGTCAGCCGTGCAGGCGGTGCAGGGCGCGATGGCTGGCGGCGATGGTGGCGAGGGCGGGCTGACGTGGTCGATGGCGCCGCTCATCGTGGGAGGGCTGCTCATCGTCTTTGCGTTGTGGTGGTTCTATTTCAAGGCAGAACATGTCGAACTCATCCAAGGCCAGCGCACCGTGTGGGTATTTGGCTATGGCCACCTCCCCGTGTTTGCGTCGGTCGCTGCGGTGGGGGCTGGGCTCGCGTCGGCGGTGGACGTTGTCCAGGGTGAGGCGCAGGTCGGGGTACGACCGGTTGCGCTGTTGCTCGCCATCGCCATCGCCGTGTATGCCGTGTCGCTCGCCGGCCTCCACGTCGTGTCTGACGGCGACTGGCGGGGCGGTGTGCCTGCGGTCGTCGTGGCGGTGCTGTTGTTGAGCGTCCCGTTCGCGGGGTGGTCTATGGGCGTGAGCGTGCTGGCTATGGGGCTGATCCTCGCGGTGGCAGTGGCCCACCACGTGTGGTCGACCAACCGCGTCGCCCAGCCCGGCCAACCAGCCGCCCAACCGGCCGCCTGAGCGGCATACCCAACCGGCCGCCTGAGCGGCATACCCCCTGGCTTGTCTGGGGTTTGGCGCGCTTGTCGGTGCTTGTAACGCCAGACAAGGGGCGCGACGGCCAGACAGGCGACACTAAGGCCAGGCAAGAGGTGCGGAGCCCAGATAGGCGACGCTAAGGCCAGGTAAGCGGCGCGACGGATAGGCAGGCGGCGCCGACACCTGCCGCTGGTACCAGCTTTAGGGCATAAAGAGAGCGAGCGACGGGAATCGAACCCGCGTATGTAGCTTGGGAAGCTACCGCTCTACCATTGAGCTACGCTCGCGAACCCACCGCGCCGGCCCTCGTGAGGCCAGCCGCAGCAGGCGACCGGAAGTCTAGCTGACACGGCATACCCGCCCCAATCCAGTCCCCGATAACCTGGCCAGGTGCTCCTCTCCGACCGCGACATCCGCGCCGAAATCGACTCTGGACGCGTCCGACTGGACCCCTGGGACCCCGCGATGGTGCAGCCGTCGAGCGTGGACGTCCGGTTGGACAAGTACTTCCGGCTGTTCGACAACCACCGCTACCCCTACATCGACCCCGCAGCGGAGCAGCCAGAACTCACTCGTCTCATTGAGGTTGGCTCAGCCGACGCACCCGAGGATGCCTTCGTCCTGCACCCCGGCGAGTTCGTCCTCGGCTCGACCCTCGAGACCGTCACGCTCCCCGACGACCTGGCCGCGCGCGTCGAAGGCAAGTCCAGCCTCGGCCGCCTCGGCCTGCTCACCCACGCGACGGCTGGCTTCGTCGACCCGGGCTTTTCGGGGCACGTCACGCTCGAGCTCTCTAACGTCGCGACCCTCCCGATCCTGCTTTACCCAGGGATGAAAGTCGGCCAGCTCTGTTTCTTCCGACTCTCCTCCCCGGCCGAAAACCCATACGGCAGTGCGGCATACGGCTCGCACTATCAGGGGCAGCGCGGCCCGACTGCAAGCCGCTCCTGGCAGAACTTCAAGCGCACCGACGTCTAAGCTCCCTGAGGCGCGCTAAGACGCCCGCAAGGCGCGCCGAAGCGACCTCAAGACGCGCTTGAGGCGCTCGGGCGAGTCACCCACAGCGCCACTTCGTCTCCGCACAGGTCGCGAACCTCGACAGTGGTGCCGCCCCAGACAAAGCGATCGCCGATGCCCACGTCATAGCCATCCGTCCCTGCTGGCGCTGGGGTCGGGGGCGGGCTCTGCCCGAGCAGCATGAGCTTGACGCGCCGCGGTGAGCCGGGCAAGAAGTACTGAATGGCGACGCGAAGGTCGCGAGTCCGGTCCAGATCTTGAGGCACGCCCGGCCACAAGCGCAGGTTGCCCGCAGCGCCGTTGCATTCGCGTAGGGCCTGCGACCCAGAGGGTCCGGAGAGCGATGGCTGGCTCCCGGCGGACCCCACGATCGCGCAACTGGTGGCACCCACCGACACCATCACCACGAGTGCAGCAAAGCGCAGCGGGCGGATCGATCGACCGAGCATGGAGGTCACCTTCATGAGTGGGGGGTGTCGAGGGTGGAGGGTGCAAGGAACCATCTCTGAAATTCGCTCTTGCTGATCCGTACTTGCCTCTCGGGGCTGTCTTCCCAAGGGTTGCCCATCACAATCGTGTCGCCTTCGATGTGGTGCACGTAGAACACGTGGTTGGGAACATAGCCCGGCGGAGGCGTCTCAAATCCCAGCACGGGTCGCGTTCCCACGAGGACCTGCTTGCCGTCGTTGACCGCAGCTTCGACCTCGCGTGGATCTCCCGAGATGATGATGCGGGAATCAGTGCCAGTGAGATATCGAGCTGCGCTCCACTGGAACTCAGTTTCGAGGGCTCCGTAGGTGCCCTGTTCTCGCGTATAGAACGGAGAACTGGTGGACAGTCGCCCCAGATCGTCCGTGTAGGTCAGGGCCAGCGCCTTCTCGTAATACGCCGGCCACAGCGCACCACTTGCGGTCCGCGCCCCCACGATCGCGCCGGTGCTGTCAATCGGCAGGTCGCGGGTCATCGTCACCCAACGCTCGCCTCCAGAACTGTCGAAAAGACGCACGGACACAGTCCCATTGGGATTCTCCCGGATGCCGTCTGCGAGAAACTGAGGGTTGTCTCGTGCGGCCACGATGAGCGACGAAATCGCCCAACAGTCCCCGAACTGACCCTGTTTGATATCCCCGAAACTCACCGCCCCCGGCTGGCCGGACCCCCACAGCGAGCCGGACGGCATACCCATGTGGAGGCCACTGACAGGCACGTTGGTTTGACCCTGCTGGCCCTTGAGGAATACCTCGGTGGTGTCTACTGACGGCTGCAGCCAGGGGATCGCCGCGACCAGCTTGTCGATCGAGGACGGAGACAGCCGCGACATGAGGTCACTCGTGACGTCGAGGCGGTCCCACGAGGACATGCCGTCCAGCCCAAAAAGGTCCGAGGCCGTCAACGCCTGCCCGAAGGCCACGAGTTGCGCGGGTGTCAACCCAGCGATGACCGCATCGGCCTCCGCGGGGGACAACTCGGCGAGGCGCGCTTTGAGTGCCACCAGATCGTCGTGACTGCCCGGCATACCGACGCCCGAACCGGAGCCGACCGCCGAAATGGCCGCGATCGCTGCATCGACCGAGGCCTGGTTGACGTGCGTGCCGGACCACCCGTTGATACCGGACACGGCACCACTGCCCGCAGGCAAATGCTCCGGCAACCGGACGTCGGAAATGATCCGGTCAAACGCCCGCCGACAACTCTCCACCACGGCGAGCGCGTCCTCGTAGCTCGCGATCATCTCGTGAATCCCGTGCACAACATCGCTGACGATGTGAGCGAGCCGATCTGCAAGCACTGCCGGATTGAGATCGGACCACGAGATGCTCGCGTGCCGCGCGATCCCTTCCCGCCCGATCTCCCAGCGTCGGCGAGCACCCGACATGACGTCAGCGTTGGCAAGAGGGTCTGCTGGATCCCGCGGGCAGCAGCCTGGAGTGTGTCGGTGCGTTGCGCGTGGCGGCCGAGCGACCGCCGACAGCTGTCGGCTGCCTCGGACTGCCACACCATGGGGCGGCCCAGCTCGCGCACCAATTGGTGATCCGCGTCGGTGCACCGTTCGAGAGCGCTCGCCATAGTGCGCCAGCCCCGGGCGGCGGCCTCTAGCGCGGATGCGTCCGGCCGGGGAGGAGCGCTGGCAATCTCCAGCGACGTGGCGACGACGTCGACGATCGTCTGGGCGGCATCGGTCGGCGGCCACAGCGAGATCGTCATCAGGCGGCGCGCGGAGTCCCGGAGTTCCTTGAGGATCTGCTCAAGTGAGCTCATTGAACCTCACTTCGCTGGCCTCGTCATCTGCTTCGTACCCCGCGAGGCACGCAGCGATGTTCTCCCCGAACTCGTCGATCACGGTCGCGCTGATCTGCGCCATCGCGTCCATCCGCGCGCTCGCGGTCTGCAGGAACGGGGCCAGATCGCCGAGCCCCTGAGCGTCGCCAGCCTTCACGGGGATCGCCATGGCTATGTCCAGCGCGCCTCGGGCCTGTCCGCCGTAGGCGTTCCAGGCGGCCCGGACGGCGCCGAGGTTGACGGTGTAGGTCATCACGCAAAGGTATGCCGTGCACCCGGATTCGTCATGAGTACCCGGGCTCAGTTCCCTGCTCCGTTTGGCTGGGTTACCGTGACGAGATGATCCGGTTCGAGGGCGTCACCAAGAGGTATGCCGGCACGGTCGCCGTCGATGACGTCACCCTCGTGGCGCCGACCGGCAAGATCACCGTCCTCGTGGGTCCGTCAGGCTGCGGCAAGACGACGACGCTCCGCATGGTCAACCGCATGGTCATCCCGACGAGCGGCACGATCACCCTCGATGGCCGCAACACCGCGAGCCTGGACGAGGCGGACCTCCGCCGTGGCATTGGCTATGTCATCCAGCACGCCGGCCTCTTCCCGCACCGCACCGTGGTCGACAATGTCGCGACCGTGCCGCGGCTGCTCGGCTGGGATAAGGCGCGCGCCCGGGCCCGCGCGATCGAGGTCCTCGAACGCGTCGGGCTCGACGACTCGTACTCCCGCCGCTATCCCAGCCAACTCTCCGGCGGTCAGCAGCAACGCGTCGGAGTCGCGCGCGCCCTCGCAGCCGACCCGCCCGTCCTGCTCATGGACGAGCCGTTCTCCGCTGTCGACCCCATCGTGCGCGAGCAGCTCCAACGCGATCTCCTTGCGCTGCAACAGGATCTAGCCAAGACGATCCTCTTCGTCACGCATGACATCGATGAGGCCATCACGCTCGGTGACCAAGTCGCCGTGCTGCGCGTCGGGGGTCGCCTCGCTCAGGTCGACTCTCCCGAACGCCTCCTCGCCGATCCGGTCGATGACTTCGTCGCGGATTTCGTGGGACGCGACCGGGGTTACCGCGCGCTCGGCTTCCGCGCCGCACCAGCCCTGCGCCTCGCGACCGAGCCCACTGCCCGCCTCGGCGCCACCCCGGCAGAGGCCCGGGCCGCGGCACGAGACCGCTGGGTTCTCGTCCTTGACGACGCCGGTATGCCGGTCGGCTGGGTGACGCCCGCGACACTCACCGGTCCAATCGGTCGGGATGATCTGCACCGCGGCGGCACAGTTGCCCGACGCGATGGCAGCCCCCGCGCGCTGCTCGACGCCGCGCTCTCCTCACCATCGGGTCGCGGGGTTGTCGTCAACGAGGCTGGTCACCTCGCCGGCACGATCACTGCCGCCGAGGTCATCGCCGCGTTAGGTCACGCGCCCAGCAGCCCTCCCGCAGGCCCCTCTCCCGAGTCCGCAGGCCCCTCTCCCCAGTCCGCAGGCCCCTCTCCCCACATCCGCTCCCGCGTCGCCCGAACTGCCCGGCCCAACCCCCGAGTCTTCTGTGATATCGCCATGACCTGGGTACTCGACCACCTGGGCGACATCGCGGGGTATGCCGGGGCGCACGCCCTGCTGGCCGGCATACCGCTGCTTGTCGGCCTGCTCATCGCGCTCCCGCTGGGATGGGCGGCGCAACGGTTCCCGCGGCTCCGAGCGCTACTCATCGGCGGCAGCGGGCTGCTCTACACGATCCCGAGCCTCGCGCTCTTCATCCTCATGCCGCTCCTGCTCGGCACCAAGATCCTCGACGCCCTCAACGTCTACGTCGCGATGACGCTCTACACCATCGCGCTCCTCGTCCGCACGGTCGCCGACGCGCTTGGCGCCGTCCCTGAGTCGACCCGCCAAGCCGCCACAGCGATGGGCTACCGCGGCATCGGGCGAGCACTCGCCGTCGACCTCCCACTCGCCGTCCCCGTCCTCGCGTCCGGCCTGCGGGTCGCCGCGGTGAGCAACGTGAGCATCGTGTCGGTCGCCTCGCTCATTGGTTATCCGCAACTCGGCTACTACCTCACGGATGGTTATCAGCGCTCATTCCCGCTCGAGATCGGAGTCGGCATCGTCGGCTGCCTCCTGCTCGCGCTGGTCTTCGACGGCGCGATCCGGGCCGGCGCGTGGGCGCTCACGCCATGGGCGCGAGTGAGTCGGTGACGACATGCTGACCTCGATCTGGACCTGGCTTACCGCCCCGGAGCAGTGGAGCGGCACCCGCGGCATACCCAATCGGCTCCTGGAGCATCTCGGGTATTCGCTTCTCTCTCTTGCCATTGCCGCAGCTATCGCGATCCCGCTCGGGCTCTGGGTCGGCCACTCCGGACGTGCCCGCTGGCTCGTCACGGTCTCCAACGCAGCCCGCGCGATCCCGAGCCTCGGCCTCCTTTTCGCGGTGGCGATGTTCGTCGGGCCGCGGATCTCCTCCGACCTCGCCTATGTCATCCCGAGCGTCGTCGTCCTTGTCCTCCTGGCGATCCCGCCGCTGCTCGCGGGCACCTACGCCGGCGTGGCAGCGGTCGACCCGGCGGCGAGAGACGCGGCATACGGCGTCGGAATGCGACCCGCCCAGGTGCTCCGCGACGTCGAACTCCCGTGCGCGCTCCCATTACTGCTCTCCGGAGTGCGCTCTGCAACCTTGCAGGTCATCGCGACCGCCACGATCGCGGCCTCGGTGAGCCTGGGCGGGCTCGGCCGCTATCTCATCGACGGGCTCGCCGTGCGCGACTATGCCCAAATGGCCGGCGGCGCACTCCTCGTCGCGGGACTCGCGCTCGCGGTCGACGGAGCGCTCGCGCTCATAAGCCGGTATGCCGTGTCGCCCGGTTTGCGCGAATCCCCGGCGCGGGCGGGGAAGGATCGGCGCGAGCCGCGCGTTGCACGCCCTGACGCCCTGGCGACCCCGTCTGGACGCTGACCTCGGAAGCGAGCCGACCATGACCGTCCTCTCCCGGCACTCCACGGTGGCAGCTATCGCTCTCACCGCCGCCCTCGCGCTGAGCGCATGTGGCGCCTCATCCGACCCCACCAAAGCCGCCCCGGCGAGCTCCGGCTCCGCTGGCACCGCAGGCGCCGTCACCTCGGTTGTCGTCGGCGCAGCCGACTTCTCCGAGTCGCAGGTGCTCGCCGAGATCTATGCCGGCGCGCTCGCGGCCAAGGGCATCAAGGCGACCACCCGGCCCAACATCGGCTCCCGCGAGGTCTACCTCAAGGCGGTCGAAGACGGTTCGGTCGACATGGTCCCCGAGTACACCGGCTCGTTGCTGAGCTATCTCGACAAGGCCGCCACGGCCAAGGGCTCCGACGAGGTGTATGCCGCGCTCAAGGGCGCTGTGCCGGCCGGCGTGACCGTCCTCGCCAAGAGCAGCGCCGAAGACAAGAACTCGATCGTCGTCACGAAGGAGACCGCCGCCGCGTGGTCGCTCAAAGAGATCGGTGACCTCGTCGCGCACCAAGACGAGCTCGTCATTGCCGCGCCGCCGGAGTTCCAGAACCGCGAGCAGGGGCTCATGGGGCTCAAGGCGCAGTATGCGTTGATTCCCAAGGATTTCCGCCCGCTCAAGGGCAAGGCCATCGTGGACGCCCTACTCGGTGGTCAGGCCAAGGCGGCCAATATCTTCTCAACCGACCCGGCCATCACGATCAACGGTTTTGTGACGTTGGCTGACCCCAAGCTGCTCTTTGGCTCAGACAACGTCGTGCCGCTGGTGCGCAAGGACAAGGCCAACCCGACGGTCTCGGCCGCGCTGGATGCCGTGTCCGCCAAGCTCGACACGCCGACCTTGACGGACTTGGTCAAGCAGGTCGACGTCGACAAGAAGGACGCCAAGGTCGTCGCCAAGGAGTGGCTCGCCAAGATCGGCCTCGGCTGATCCTGGCCCAGCAGGAAGCGGCGACCTTCGGCCTATTCGTGCGAGGGCGGCGTCGTGCGGGAGGTGCCCGGGACCGGCCGAGGGGTCGCTACCGGCCGGACAGGCGGTGGGGTCGGGAAGCTCTGGGCAGGGGTGACCTCGCCATAGCGACTGACCAGGGCCTGGCGAGTTGGTGAACTCGGCAGGCCCAAGCTCTCGGGGTCCCACAGCAGCCCGTCGCGCTCGGTGACGACGTCGTAGCCACCCACCCGGACGTCCCGGTAGAGCTGGAACAGAGCGCGGTCCAAGACATCGACAGGGTCTGCTTGCGACGTGACGTGGATGGTGCCGAAAATGGACGAGGAGTAGCCGAGCTTGTCTCGTGAGTAGGCCAGCTCCGTGGACGCCACTCCGGGGACGGTCCGGACAGCAGCGATTGCAACTGCAGCGTCGGCAGCCGCTTGCTCGGCAGAGGATGGCGCCGACCCCGGGTTGCGGCCCGAAGACGGTGACGTCCCGTTACCTCCGAGCACACAACCCCCCAGAGACAAGCCAACCGCGAAGGTAGTCGCTATCGTCCATCGAGCGAGCGGCGGGAGCGCGGCCAGCCTCACCATGTGCGTGCCTCGCCGTCTTGTGGCCAGTCAGAGTGTGCGCCCCGATCCCCTCGCACCTGCTCGTCACCCGCAGCCCCCGCGGCCGGATAGCTGCTCTTGGCAGGGGCTGGCCGGGAGGTCGGTGCTGCCCGAGGCGGTGGCGGCGTTGGGAAGCTTTGGCCCGGTGCCGCTTGGCCGTAAGGGTCGATCAGTCGCGAGTAGTCCGCTGACCGCGACAGCCCAAGGTCCTCCGTGTCCCACAGCAGCCCGTCACGTTCGACCATCACCTGGTACGAGTCCACGCGAGCATCCCGGAAGATCTCGAACAGTGCCCGACCCAGGACATCGACAGGGTCCACTTTTGCTGTGACTTGGATGGTGTCGTAGATGGAGGAGGGGTACCCGAACCGCGCGGGGGAGAAGGACAGCGCAGTTGAAGCGACGCCTGGGGGTGTGCGGACAGTGGCGATTGCGGCGGCCGCGTCAGTCGCTGTTTGTTCCGCGGAGATCGGTCCTGACAAGTTGCCGATCGGTCTTGACGGCCCGGTCACCATGCACCCTCCAAGCGCAAGCGCTGAGAAGACGACCAAGCAGCCGATCGAGGGGATTGGCGAATCGGGGTCATCCGTCGGTCACGTGGCGCATCCGCCGGGCTTCATCGCGGATCTCGTCTGGTTCACCACCGATAGCCATTGGGCCACGATAGGGCGCGGACTTGCTGCGACGCATGAGTATGCGTGCTCAAGTCAGTGTCGGTACGACAACAGCAAGGGGGTATGCCGTGCCCCCCTGCGGCACGGCATACCCCCTGGTTTGTGCTGCCTCCCGGGACGACCGGGCTACCAGAGCGCTACTCCGTCGCGGCATCCTTGACGGTTTGCGCTGAGTCGGTCGCTGAGGACTTGATCGTTGCAGCGGACTCGGAGGCGTGATCCTTGACGGACTCGACCGCTGAGGTGGCCGACTCCTTGAGCGAGGCAACCGCTTCGGCCGCAGGGTCTTTGAGGTTGGCGGCGGTCTCCTGAACTGCGGCCTTGGCCTCTTCGACCAGCGGTGCAGCCTTCTCCTTGAGCGCGGCGGCAGCCTCGGCTTCCTTCTGGGAGGCCGGGAGCAGGGAGCCGAGCAACCACCCAGCAGCGAGTGCAGCAGCACCGGCGGCGAGGGGGTTGCCACGGGTCTGACGACGCACCGCGTGCTTGGCCGAGCTCGGGGCACCCGCAACGGTCGACATGGTGTCGCTCGCTGAGGAACCCACGTCTGAGGCGGTGCCCATGATCGAGTCCTTGAGGCCACTCACGGCGCCCGTGACCTTGCTGACCTGGTGACGCGCGATCGCTGACGGAGTGACGTTCTCGGCGAGAGCATCGACATTGCGGCTCAGGCTCGCGCGGGTGGCTTCGATCTCTTCGCGGATCTTGTCTGGGTCATTGCTCATGGTCAGTGGTCCTCTCCCTTGAGGGCATCGGGAATCTTCTTCGCCGTCTCCGCCGTCTGACGGATCCCTGAGACGTTGTTGAACGAGGATTTGGCCATCGCGGCGAGGATCGCGGCGATGATCGCCCACAGGATTGCGACAATCACGGCCGACCAGCCGAGCGAGCGATCGCCGTTGCTGCCGAGCAGCCCGCCGATCCACCACCACAACGCGATCGAGGCAAAGAACGCGACCATGTAAGCCGCGACGCCAGCGCCGGCGCCGAAGCCCGCACCCTTGCCAGCCTGCTTGGCCGACTGGGTGACCTCCGCCTTGGCGAGGGCCACTTCCTGCTTCATGAGGGTGGTGAAGTCGGTCGTGAGCTGGGCGAAGATCGCGCCGATACTGGCCGTCGAACCGGTCTCCAGGTCGTCAGCAGCGGTTGGGCTGACTCCAGCGTGCCCCGAATGCGGCTGCGTCACAGTCGATCACCGTCAGGGAAGTGCGGGTGAGTGGTCGGGCTGGCCAACGGAGCCGACGGAGCCGACGGAGCCGACGGAGCCGACGGAGCCGACGGAGCCGGCGATCCCGCGTCGGACGTGAGGCCACGCGTCATCCGTCCCGCGACGAGGCCCGCGAGGGCAGCCCCGAGAAGGAAAGCGCCCGGGCGGCGACGCGCGAAGGACGTGACTTCGTTGATGACACCGTTGAAGTCGCGCTGCTCGAGGAAGTCAGCAGCCGTCTGAGCGTGACCGGACAGGGTCGAGACAGCCTGCGAAGCGAGGCCCTGCTGCTGGGTGCCCGAGAGCATCTGCTCGAACTCGTCGATGAGGCTGCGCAGGCTGCCCGCGACCTTCTCTTGCTGGGCGCTGGCCTGCTGGGCCATCTCCGAGCGGGACTGGAGGAAGAGTGCCTTGGCGTGTTCGAGCCCCTCAGCGACGACCGCCTTTGTCTCCTCGGCCGCGTGACCGGCGACATCCTGTGTGTGCTCCTTGACGTCGCTGGCGACGGCGGCCACCTCCTGCTTGGCCGTGTCGGCGGTTGCTGCGGCCTTGGCTGCGGCGTCTTCGACGGTGGTCGCTGAGTCAGCTGAGAGGTCTGTATCAACTGTGTGGCCCGAGTGGGCTGAGTCAGCTGCGTTGCCTGATTCGGCGAAGCTGGCGGATTCGGCGGAGCTGCTGGCGTGGTCGGAGTGGCCGGCCCCCGGCGTCAGGCTCGTGACGGCGGGCTCGAACGGGCTGCTCGTCGAGTCGGGGGTGCCGAGGCCACCGGAGCCACTGGAGCCACTGGAGCCACTGGGACCCCCAAAATGAGGCGTCGAGCTGGGCTCACTCGGCGGCGGGTAGGTGGGGTGCTGGGACATGAGGGTCCTTTCGTGGGCCCTGGCATGGCGACGCCATGCCGCTCGGGAGGTCGAGCGCCGTACCTGCTTGACGTACCCCGCGCGGCGGCTGGCCAGTCACCGCGGGCTTACCGTTAACCCATGTCCTGGACCGAAACAGACCTGCCCGACCTCACTGGTGTCACCGCCATCGTCACCGGCGCCAACTCCGGCATCGGTCTTGTGACCGCCCGCGAGCTCGCCGGACACGGCGCCCGGGTGATCCTCGCCTGCCGCAATCTCGCTGCGGCAGAGTCGGCTTCGTTTGAGATCGTCGGTGACACACGGGTCGAAGAGCTCGACCTGTCGTCACTGGCTTCCGTGCGTGCGTTTGCCGAGCGATGGGAGGGGCCGCTCGATCTGCTCGTCAACAACGCGGGGGTGATGACGCCGCCGAAGTACCGCGAGACCGTTGACGGGTTCGAGTTGCAGTTTGGGACCAATCACCTCGGGCACTTCGCGCTGACCGGATTGCTGCTGCCAGCGCTCCTCGCCGGTGGGGGATCATCAACGCGTGGGCCCCGCGTCGTCACGGTCTCGTCGATCGCCCACTTCGGCGGCAATGAGGCTGTGCTGGAAGGAAATCCGGAGGCGGCATACTCGCCTCAAAAGACCTATTCGCAGTCCAAACTCGCCAACCTGCTCTTCGCGCGCGAGCTCCAGCGCCGGGCCACCGCGGCTGGCTCCCCGCTCGTTTCGACGGCCGCGCACCCGGGCGTCTCGGTCACCAACCTCTTCACCTCACCCGACGGCATGGGCTCCAAGCCGCTCGTGCGCCGGGTCGCGCCGCTGCTCATGAAGCTCGTCCTCCAGTCTCCTGAGGCCGGCGCGCGCCCGAGCCTGTATGCCGCGACCGAGGCCGCGCCCGGCTCCTACACTGGGCCGCAGCGTTTCGGCGAGAGCCGCGGCCCGATTGGCCCCGCCAAGCTCAGCTCGTATGCCGCCGACGGTCACCTCGGCGAGCAGCTGTGGGCGCGGAGCGAGGAGTGGACGGGCGTCACGTTCGCCTTCTGACGGGCCGAGCGCGACTCGCCTGGGCACCGCAGCGCGCCTCGTTTGGGGGACGGCATACGGCATACGAATAGAAGGGCGGGTGTGCAGGCTTCCGGACTCCTGAAGCCTGCACACCCGCCCTTCCATCGGGCTAGGCGAGTCTCACCCCGCCGAGTCAGCACCCGAGGCAGCAGCCGCGACCGGCTCCTGACCCCGGCGCACCGCCGCGAGCAGCATCTGCGCGACGTCAACGACCTCGACGGCACCTTCGTCGACCTTGGATTCTTCGACGAGCTTGTTCACACCGTCGCTGAGCATGACCTTGCAGAACGGGCAACCCACCGCAATCCGCGCCGCACCCGTCGCAACCGCCTCGGTCGCCCGGTTGACGTTGATGCGGGAGCCGAGCTGCTCCTCCATCCACATCCGAGCGCCACCAGCGCCACAGCAGAACGACGTCATGCCATGGCGCGGCATCTCGGACATGGCGACACCCGGCAGTGCTTCAAGCAGCTCGCGCGGCGGCGCATACACGTGGTTGTGCCGACCGAGGTAGCACGGGTCGTGATAGGTGACCGTCGGCGCGGTCGAGGCATCCTTGGAGCCGCCCGACTCGCCCGGCCGCGACACTGGCACGAGCCGACCTTCGCGGACCAGCCGGTTAAGCAGCTGGGTGTGGTGGACGACCTCGTAATTGCCGCCCACCTGCGGATACTCGTTCTTGAGCGTGTTGTAACAGTGCGCGCACGTCACAACGATCTTGGTCGCGTTGACCTCGTTGAGCACCTCGACGTTTTGCTGCGCGAGCATCTGGAAGAGGAACTCGTTGCCCGCGCGGCGAGCCGAGTCACCGGTGCAGGCTTCGCCGTCTCCGAGCACGGCATACGTGACTCCGGCGGTGTTGAGCAACTCAGCCACGGCGCGTGAGGTGCGCTTCGCGCGGTCCTCGAAGGCACCCGCGCAGCCGACCCAGAAGAGGTAATCGACGTCGGCGAGGTCTTCCACGTCGGCGCCGACCACGGGCACCTCGAAGGGCAGTCCCTTGGCCCAGTCCATCCGCATGCGCGGCGCGAGACCCCAGGGGTTGGAGTTCTTTTCGAGGTTCTTGAAGAGCCCGCCGAGCTCGCTCGGGAAGGCGCTCGCGATGAGGTTCTGGTAGCGCCGCATGTCGACAATCGCGTCGACGTGCTCGATGTCGACCGGGCACTGCTCGACGCATGCGCCACAGGTGGTGCACGACCACA
This sequence comes from Actinomycetales bacterium, assembly GCA_016715285.1. GTDB lineage: Bacteria > Actinomycetota > Actinomycetes > Actinomycetales > Dermatophilaceae > Phosphoribacter > Phosphoribacter thorii. Next base: position 33,169 of record JADKAO010000008.1, read on the forward strand.
GAACGTCCTCGTGGATGACCCCGTCCGTCCCCAAGGCGTCGTATGCCGTGAGCGGGTGCGCTGCGTCGTATGCCGTCGGCGACCCGACGAGCGGCGCGTCGACGAGCTTGAGCGTGTGCGCAGGCAGGTCAGGGCGCTCGCCCTCGGTGGCCATGAGCCACGGTGCCTTGGCGTGCGCGTGGTCGCGCAACGTCATGACAAGAAGCTTGGGAGACAACGGTTTATCGGTGTTCCACGCTGGGCACTGGGCCTGGCAGCGGCCACACTCGGTGCACGTCGTGAAGTCGAGCAGACCCTTCCACGTGAAGTGTTCGGCCTTGCCGACACCGAGCGCGGCGTCCTCGTCAAGGTCTTCGATCTGCTCCAAGTCAATGGGCTTGCCCTCGACCATGAGCGGCTGCACGGCGCCGAGGCTTGTGCGGCCGTCAGCGTGCCTCTTGAAGAAGATGTTGACGAACGCCAAGAACCGGTGCCACGCAACACCCATCGTCGGAGTGAGCGAGACCGTGATCATCCAGGCGAAGCTCGTGAGGATCTTGACCGCCGCGACGATATAGATCGACTCGCGCAACCACTGCTCCGAGAGGCCGCCCCAGATCCCGCGCGCCCATCCGGTGAGTGGGAAGTGCAGCGGGATGTTGGTCTCCGGCTCGATCCGCGCGATGAGCGCGGCCTCTTGCGTGCGCAGCGACAGGATGCAGATCATGACGGCGAGGATCGTGAACTCGACGTAATACGCCTGCCACCACGTCGACCCAAAGAAGCGACTGCGTCGGCCGCGCTCGCCAGCCGCCGATCGGGGGTGGTCCTTCTGGCGCACGAGGATGAGCACGATGATGCCGATGAGGCCGGTCACCGCGAACAGCTCGATGAGCCACTCAAACGGTGGGAAGTGTCCGACGATCGGCAACCGGAAGTCCGCCCAGATCAGCTGGAAGAACGCGTTGACGAGCGTTGCAAAGAGGATGAGGAAGCCCAACGCGGTGAACCAGTGGGCGATCGACACGATGGGCTTGCGCGCCATCCGGGTGTGCCCTAGGAACTCGCGCAGCACCGTCATGACGCGCGTGCCGCGCTGGTCGCTGCGGCTCGTGTCGGGCTGGCCGGTTGTGAAGAGTCGATAGAAGCGGAACGCCTGCCGGAACAGCAGAGCCCAACCGAGCAGGGGGATGGTGAAACACAGCGCAATGGCGGTGATTTGCAGGGCGCTCATAGGTCGGATCCTACTGTCCAGTAAGCGCTTGCTCACCTGGAACGTGACACGTTCCTTACTGCCAGCGTGGGGAGACGTATGGTCAGCCCTATGGATACAGAGCAGCGCGAGTCTCGTCTCGAAGCGCTCGTGCAGGCTTGCGTGGACCTCATCGAGTGGCGGTTCCAGGGTGAGGTCGATCGTGGGGCCGCAGCCATGCTCCTCGCCGACGGCACCATCATCACCGGCACGAGCCCGACCGCTCTCAATGCGGCGGTCGAGGTGTGCCACGAGATCGAACCCTTCTGCGCGGCATACCGGCTTGACTTGGCCGTGGTCGCCTCGGTCTGCTTGCACCGGGACCCGGCTGGTCGCTTTCTCGTGCTCAGCCCATGCGGGGTATGCCGTGAACGCCTCGCCGTGCACGGGCCGGAAGTTCTTGCGGCAGTTCCAGATTCGGGTGATCTGACCAAGGTGGCGTGGGTCTCTTTGGGCGATCTTCTGCCGCACTATTGGCTGGCTGCCTTCCCGCAGGAACTGGCGAGCATGAGCGGGTGGAAGACCGTGCCTGCGACGCCCCCCTTGGTCGCGCCCAACGCGGCGGAAGCCCGCTTGACTGGCGGAAGCAGCGCTTGAGTGGGCTTGTAACCCCAAACAAGGGAGGTGAAGCCGTGGCAAGCGGTTCTGAGCCCAGACAAGGGCAGTTAAGCCACGTCAGGCGACTCCGAGCCCAGGCAAGGGAATCGGTTCTAAGCCCAATCAGGTCCGGCCCTGCCGCAGCTGGGGTCGTGATAGCCGCGCTTCGGTGAGGTTGCACCGTCAGCGAAGCGTCGCCAACCTCAGCGAGGCCGGATCCGCCCTCCGTACCTGCAGTGCGTCACGCTGGCCCCCTGACAAAAGTCATTCGAAGTGACATCATATGGGTTGTGATGATCAACCCGGGCACATCTGACGGGTTCGAGACGGCCGCCGCGGCCCAGGTTGCCAAGACCTATCCAGACGCCGATCTGCTCGCGCTCCGCGCCTCGTTCAACCTCATTCGAGTGTCCACGCTCCTGGTCCACCGGCTCGAGTCGACGGTCCACCGCGACGCCGGTTGGAGCATGGCCGGCTTCAGGGTGATGTTCTGCGTGTGGGTCGCCGGCGAGATGGAGCCCCGTGAGATCGCCCGCTTCTCGGGACTGTCCCGCGCTGCGGTGTCCAGCGTCCTCAACACCCTTGAGCGCGATGGGCTCGTCGAGCGCCACCGCGAGTCGGCCGACCGACGCCTCGTGACCGTGCGCCTCACCGCCGAGGGGGAGCAGCGTCTCGCCGCGGCATACAGTCGCGAAAACGACATGGAGAGAGCGTTTTTCGAGCGGCTCGGAGACGATCTGGAGGACTTCGTCGAGCTCACCCGCAGGCTCCTGCGCGGGCGCTCGGCCTAGCCCGAGCGACCCCTACTGACGGGTACCTCAAAACGCGAATTCCACGCCCCAAAGATTACCGACCAACCGGTCAGTGTGACCCCACACACGCAGGTCGTCAAGATCTAGACAATCTAACTCGCGACATCTACTCTCGGCCTTATGAGCCACAAAGAGCGCTTCGCAGGAAGCATGGACACGCCGCCGGCAACCGAGCAGCCCAACGTTTACCCGCTGAGCTGGCACCGCGAGACGGCCAAGATGGAAGAGATCTGGGCCTCTTCCCAACGCGACCAGTGGGACCCCCTGAAGCTCCCCTGGGACACCTTCGACCCGAGCTCCTACACGTGGGAACAGCGTGAAGCCATCGCCTACTGGTGGACGCTGCTCTCGGTCTTCGACGCATCGGCCCCGCCGGTGTTCGCCGAAGCACTCATCAAGACCTACGAGGTCCATGAGGAAGACGCCGTCCGTCGGTGCTTCTTCTCCGTCACCCGTGACGAGCAGATGCACGAGCAGATGTGTGGCCTCGCCATCACCAAGTTCCTCGAGCACCCGGACCCGCTGACCTACGAGCCCAAGACTGAGCTCGGCAAGAAGCTGCAGAAGAACGCGCAGTGGCTGTACTTCAACGGCGGCCGCTACTGGGACGGCTACAAGAAGGCTGTCCCGCGCTACTCCCTGGCGATCCTCTTCTCGTCCTTCCTCATGGGCGAGATCGCAGCGGCGACCATCTTCCACCAGATGGCTGCCGGCTCGAAGGAGCCCGTGTTCCAGGCTGCCTTCCGCAACATCGGTCGCGACGAAGGCCGCCACATGGCGATTTGCATGTCGCTCATGGAGCGCGACTACCCGAAGCTGGACCTGTCCGAGCGCAGCCTGATCACCAAGCAGATCCGCGCCGGCTACCTGTTCCTCTCGGCCGTGCTCTTCGAGCCGCCGATGGAGTTCTGGGACCTCCCGGCCGACTTCATCGACAACCAGCGTGAGGGCGAGGCCGTGGCACGCGCCGCCGGCTTCTTCATCCCCGAGTACGAGCAGAAGAAGGAAAACTGGCGCAACGCCATGCTCAACCTCAAGGGTGTTCTCGACCGCTACAACATCCCGTTCCCGGCGATCCCAGAGGTCGGCATCTCCGGCGAAGAGATCACCGACATCGACATGGATGACATCATCCCCGTCTTCTGATCCACGCCTTTCGGAGGGGTATGCCGCGGTCTCACCTCCGCGGCATACCCCTTCCGTCTTGCCCCAAAAGTGCTTAGACGTAGCGGGGATCTACGACGAAAACATGTCACTGACGTCACCCCCGTAGTGCCCTTTTCACCCTCCAGCTTCGACCAGCAAGATAGGGACCATGACAGCGACGATCCGCCTCCAGCCCTCTGGGCACGAGGTCACCTGCGAGTCCGGGGACACGGTGCTGTCGGCCTTGGAAAAGGCCGGCTACATCATGCCCAACAACTGCCGCGCCGGCGCCTGTGGCGAATGCAAGACCAAGGTGCTCGACGGCTCATTCGACCAGGGCATGGTCTTGGACATGGCGCTCAGCCAAGCCGACCGCGCCGAGGGCTATGGCCTCATGTGCATGGCCAAGCCGCTCACGGCGACCCTCGACATTGAGTTCGGCACCGTTGACGCGCTGCAGAAGCTCTACCCGCCGCGCGAAAACGTCCCCTTTGTCGTCACGGACCTCATTCGCCGCACCCCGTCGATGCTCGAGCTGCAGTTGCGCCCGCTCGGCGAAAACCTCCGCTACTGGCCGGGCCAGTACGTCATGCTCGGCGACGCCTCTGCTGACGCCCCGCCGCGGTCCTACTCCATCGCCAACGCCCCTCGCCCCGACGGTGAGATCCACCTGCTCATCACCAAGGTCGACGGCGGCAAGACCAGCGGCTGGGTTCACGACAAGCTCGACGTCGGCGACCAGATCCTGCTCTCTGGGCCCTACGGCACCTTCGTCGGTGACCCCTCGGTCGAGACCCCCGTCGTGTGTCTCGCCTCTGGCTCCGGCCTCGCGCCGATCCTCGGTCTCACTGACGGGGCGCTGCGCCGCGGCTTCCCGCACGGTGTGACGCTCATCTTCTCGGCCCGCACCGAAGCCGACGTCTTCGACCGCGGCCTCATGAAGTGGTGGGAAAAGAAGCACCGCAAGTTCCGCTTCGTCCCCACCTATACCGGAGCCGACGCCCCCGAGGACGCCGAGCACGGCCGCATCCCACTGATGCTCGACAAGGTGTTCCCGTCGCTCGCCGGCCACAGTGTCTTCATCGCCGGCAACCCCGACTTCGTCGAGGCCTGCAAGGTGCGCGCTCTCGAGTTGGGCGCCGACCCTGAACTCGTCCATGTCGAGGGCTACTTCCCGGCAGCGCCGGCCGAATGGCCGCCGCCTGGTCGCCTCGTGTAGTTCGCGAATCGCCACAGACTGGCTCACAAAGCGTGAGGGGTATGCCGTCCGGCATACCCCTCACGTGTGTCCGTGTGACGCTGGCACTTCTCTTGGCACCCAGCCAGACTTACCAGGAGCCGCTCACACCGTGAATCCAGGGGGCTTCACGAACCAGGTCGCCAAGATGGTGTTTGCGCGCTGTCGGGCAATCGTGCGCATCGCGGCGGAGGTCCGGACGCCCGTCGCCGCGAACCACGACAGCCAGCACACCTGCCAGCGCCAGGCGCCGTTGTACTCCCAACTCGAGTCGAGGTTGCCCTTGTCGTGCCCCTTGCCGTCAGCGTGCCGCGACTCATGGATCAGCGTGCCAGCGCGCTCGGGAACGCTGCGTTGGTAGAAGTACACGAGGTAGAGATCGGTGTAGTTGTCCCAAACGCCCCACGCGGTGGCGGCGACTTTGCTTCCGTCACCACAGCGCGCGTCGAGTTCGTCGATGTGACTTCGGGCGAAACGACCACCCCAGTGGAGGATGTCAGCGTCGTACGACTCGTTGCGATAGTCCTCCGCCGAGTAGGTCAGGCAGTAGATAGCGTTGAGAGTCCGCGCCAGCGGGAGATTGATGTTGCAGGGGTCTTCCGCGCCAAACCCGTGGTCCCAGTCGCCCCAATCGAAGTCGAACACATCCCACGCCCAGTTGACAAAGGGCTGGTTACAAATGCGCTGACCGTACAGCTGGTCGCCGCTCGCGACGAGGCTGGGCACAGTGGCAGTGCACGAGGCCATGATGAACTCCTTTGCTCGTTGTCAGTGGGGATCGGTCTGGTCGGTGCACTCGCAGCAGCCGGCCCGAGGCACGGCATACGAGGCCTGGTCGCTGAACTCACGCGGAGGGCGACCCACAAGCCGGATGGGGTCCTTGAGGTCACTGGTGTCGGCGACCAGCTGGCTGTGGGGAACCTTGCGCAAATCGGCGATCCACCGCTGCGACTCGGCGACGAGTTCGGCCACGCGTTCCCGAATGCTGTCGTCCAGGTCGTATGCCGCACTCGCGGCGGCCGCGCGCACCGCCGTGTGCGGCTGGTTCTTGATGATGGAGACGAGCGCCTCGATGCGCTTCTCGGCTTCGACGTCTCCCACCGTGGCGACGGACTCGGTCGCCATGACGCGGACGAGGACGTGACCGTCGCTTTCGCGATCGCATCCCGTGGTGGCGTGGCCAGCATCGTCGTGGTCGGCCAGGTCGGCGGGGACTTCCCGAATGGCTTGGTCGTGGAGCCACTGCAGGACACCCGCGCCATGGCACTGCCCGGCTGCCCACATGATCGCCCATTCGCCGAGCACATCTCCGGGGGCGAGGTTTTCGCGGGCTTGGATGAATGCGGTGATCGCGTCATCCGCCTCCCGCCGCAGCACCTCAAGAGCGCGCTCGCGGATGGCGACACCCATCTCGCTGTCGTCGTGGACGCGGGCGAGAACCTCACGCAACGCCCAGAAGTGGATGGAACGGGGCGGGTCCTCCGGAAGAACGTGGATGCTTAATGTGTCGCTCATGTGCAGCCTCCTCGTGTGACGGTGATGTCACAAGAGGAGGCTGCAACAGGGGCGCTAGATACCGGCCAGACTTTTAGGTCTCTTGGGCGCCTAAGGCGTGCGGCGGCGCCGCGTCAGTGACCTCGACGATGACCGTGCCCCGCTCGGTGACGTGTGTGCGGGCCTCAAGAGGCTTGTTGCTCGCCTTGTCCTTGACGGCTCGGCCAGCAGCCTTGACGGCGTCGCCGACCTTGTCGGCAACGAACGGCAGCGCCTGCGTCTTGACCGCCTGGCCGGCTTGGTCGAGACGCTCTTGCACGGGGTCTGACGTCCAAAGGCGGTGGGCCCCACGTTTGATCTGGTCATAGCGCGCCCGACCTGCACGGGTGCCGAGGACATAGCCGACAGCGGCACCTGCGACGAAACCGATCATGGGCGGGCCTCCTTGAGGGGCGAGCAGTCAGTGCAGCTTCTCAAACCTCGGCGCCAGGGCCAAACGCAACAGCGGGTATGCCGTACGGCATACCCGCTGTTTGCAAGGCGGGGTCCGGTCCAGTGCGAGAGCAGCCGTCCTCACCCGTCTTCAGCCGTCCGGGTTTTGGACGCGATCCGAGCAGTTGATAACGACGTGTTGGAATATCCATAACACGTTCATGGTTGCGGGACGTGGACCCTGATCGATCACATTCCTTCCGGAGGCACGCTTCTCATGCCCATTTATGACGACGTCACCGCCCTCGTCGGCAACACCCCGCTCGTGCGGATCAACCGGCTTTTCCCCGACTCGCAGGCCACGGTGGTGGCCAAGCTCGAGTTCTATAACCCCGCGAACTCGGTCAAGGACCGCATCGGCGTCGCGATCATCGATGCGGCTGAGGCATCCGGCGAGCTCAAGCCCGGCGGCACGGTCGTCGAGGCAACGTCAGGCAACACCGGGATCGCGCTGGCCATGGTCGGCGCCGCCCGCGGCTACAACGTCGTCCTGACGATGCCGGAGTCGATGTCCAAGGAGCGCCGCGCGCTACTGCGTGCTTTCGGTGCCGAGCTCATCCTCACCGACCCTGCCAAGGGCATGAAGGGCGCCGTCGACCGCGCTGAGGAAGTTGTCGCCGAGCGTCGTGGCGCGGTCCTTGCTCGGCAGTTCGCCAATGAAGCCAACCCGGCGATCCACCGCAAGACCACGGCCGAAGAGATTTGGCGCGACACCGACGGCGGCGTCGACATCGTCGTGGCCGGCATCGGCACAGGTGGCACGATCACCGGTGTCGGTCAGGTGCTCAAGGAGCGCAAGCCCGGCGTCCAGATCGTCGCGGTCGAGCCGGCCGAGTCGCCGATCCTCAACGGCGGCCAGCCTGGCCCGCACAAGATCCAGGGGATTGGCGCCAACTTCGTCCCGGACATCCTCGACACCACCGTCTATGACGAGGTCATTGATATCGATGCTGGCACCGCCGTGACCTTTGCCCGTCGCGCCGCCACCGAGGAAGGCCTCCTCGTCGGCATCTCCTCCGGCGCTGCCCTTGCCGCTGCGGGCCAGATCGCCGCGCGCGCCGACAACGCCGGCAAGACGATCGTCGTCATCATCCCCAGCTTCGGCGAGCGCTACCTCTCGACGGTCCTCTTCGAGGGCCTCGTCGACTGAGCCCCTCGTCGACTCAGCCCCTCGTCGACAGCCCTCCGCCCCTAGCGAACCACCGAGTCGACTGACTCCACTGAACGGACCCTCGCATGTTTGCCGCCCTCACCACCACCTTGCGCCGGGATCGATCCTGGCGGCTCACGGCTGACCCCGAAACCGGCCTGACGTCCCGGGTCGAGCCGGTTGGGCCTCCAGGCCCTGTCGTCGCACCCCGTCGCCGCATCGTGCGGCAAACCGTCGCGATGATCCGTGAAGACATCGATGCCGCGATGCGCCGCGACCCTGCGGCGCACTCGCGGGTCGAGATGTTCCTCGCGTCGTCGGGCTTGCACGCGATTTGGTCCTACAGGGTGGCGCACTCGCTGTGGGGTCGCCGTGAGACCCGCCTGTTCGCCCGTCTGCTGTCACAAGTCGTCCGGTCAGTCACGGGGGTCGAAATCCACCCCGGTGCCACCATCGGCCGGCGCTTCTTCATCGACCACGGCATGGGCGTGGTCATCGGCGAGACCGCTGAAATCGGTGACGACGTCATGCTCTATCACGGCGTCACGCTCGGCGGTCGCTCGCTCGCCAAGACCAAGCGTCACCCCACGCTAGGAAACCGCGTCACGGTCGGTGCGGGGGCCAAGATCCTCGGGCCGATCTTGATCGGCGACGACGCGCAGGTCGGCGCGAACTCCGTGGTCGTCAAGGATGTGCCGGCTGGGGCGGTGGCGGTCGGCATACCGGCTCAAATCCGTGAGGCCGTGCCCGGACTCACACCAGAGGAACTCCTCGACCACAACCCCGCCATCTGGATCTGATCTCGTCGTTCGCGTGCCGAGGGGTGATCGATCCAGTCACTCGCGAGGTGCGAACGCCTCAGCGGACCAGGGGGCGCCAAAGCACGTCAGCGCCCGCGCGGACAGCGGTAGGTCCGCGGTCGCCATGGCGAGGGCTGTGGCGCTGTCGAGTCCCTGAGACAGCAGCGAGTGGTATGCCGTCATTCCCGCCATCGCGACCTCGTCCGGGATGCGACTGGCGCTCGCGACGACGCATCGCACGCCCAGGCTGAGCAATACCGCTGCTAACCCCAGCGACTCATCACCAGGGCGGATCGTCGCGCGTCCCACGTCACAGGCCGACAGCACTACGTGGCTGGTGCGGAGGTCCTGCGTCGGGAGTTCGTGGGCGAAGACCGCGCCATCGCCGAGCTGCAGGGTTGAGAAGAGGGGGCTCTGATGGTGATGGCTACCGTGCGCAGCCACATGGACGATATCGGCCTCGGTGAGCGCCGCTGCCAGCGCGGCCCGATTGCTCTCTAGCGCGCCGGTCGCGTCACCTCCCCACAACTCACCGACCTTGTGAGCCTCGGCATCGGCGTGGGCGAGATCGGGACCGGCCAGAGCGCGCACGACCGGGGAGGGGACGGGCACGGCATACCGCTGCGCTGCCACCCACGCCGTGGCCGAGCGCGCGACCGTGGTTGGCAGGCCGCGGCGACTCGGGAGCATCCCCCAGGGCAGTCCGCTGAGAAGGCGGTTCGGGACAAAAACTACTCGCTCACGCATCAGGTGCGTGGCTCCCCTGCCAGCCATCCGCCCAGCCTCTCGCTCAGCTGCCGCGATAGCTGGCCCACCGACGAGAGCATCAAGCCGAATCAGGCTGTCTCGCAAGGATCCTTCGATGACGTTGCGGATCGGGCCTAAGGTCGGCAGCGCCGCTGCATCGATGTCAGCGCGGGCGCGTTGCAGCGCATCGCGCACCTGGTCCCGAGGCGCGAGGGCGACAACCATGCCCTGGGGACGGCCCTCGGGTCGCAGCACGACAGCGTGCAACCGATCGTCATGGACGAAGTAGCTCACGAGCGTCGTATCGGTGTCACGGCATACCCGCAACGCCTCGGAGTAGGCGACGGGCAGCAGCGGGGTCGCGCGCGCGGGGGAGTCGCGCCCAGGGGAGACCACACCCCAATCGAGGGCACGGACCTGGCGTTCGAGGTCGGCGGCGCGGAGGGTGAGGGATCCGTGTGTCGTTCCGACGGCGCCGCGCAAGTCCTCGTGGACGCGACGCAGCTGGGTCAGGAGGTCTGCGGCGTCGCGGTTGTGCGGAGGGCGCACGACCGGGACGCGCTCGGAGACCCCGCGCCACCGTTCCGTGCGGGTGAAGGCTGCGGACGCGCGGCTCGTGCCCATCCCGATCGCGACATCGAGCGTCGACAACCGCACGCTGTGGACCGCGAGGGCCGTCCGAAGATCGAGACTCGACGTCCGCTGTGCGACTCCGGCGAGGTCGCTCGCTGCTGCGGCCAGGTGCCGCCTGGTGCGTTCGGGCTGGTCGCTGCGGGCTAGGAGGGCTCCTACATAACGCACGTGGAGTCGGGTCGCGAGCGAAGGTGAGCGAGCCAGCGGACGAGCCTGCAGGTATGCCGTGTGTGCCAACTCCCGCTCTCGTCGGGTGGGGCGGGCGAGATGGGCGAGTGCATCTGCAGCCACCAGGTTGGCCCGCTGGGCGATATGGGCTTCACCGTGGGACGCGGCCAGTTCGGCCAGCCGTAGGGCGCGCGGGACGGTCTGGGGAGGAGGCTGCACGGCATAGGTGCTGGCTTCGAGCGCGACGAGTTCCGCGCGTCGGCTCCAGGGCGCGGCATTGCGGGCGCGGAACCGAAGCCGGGCTGCGCTCGCGTGGGTTGCGGCAGCCAGCGGGTCCCCGAGGAGGAGCGCGGTGCGGGCTTGGTCGAGTTCGATTTCGGCGAGATCCTGACCGATTCCATCTGCACTCGCGAGGTCATGGGCGGTCCGTAATGCCTCCGCTGCGTCGTCGAGCAAACCGGCCTCGAGGAGAACTCGCGCTCGATCGAGGTGCGAGACGCTGCGGTTGACCTCGACGGCCATCGCGTCCGCGGCCCGCATCGAGGCGAGCGCGGCGGGGAGGTCTCCGCGGAGGAAGTCGACATAGCCAGCGTTGTGGCGGGCCATAAAGGCGACTGCATGAGCGCCAGCGCGCTCGGCAAGTTCAGCCGCGATGGCGAGGTCACCCGACGCTTCGTCGAGGACCATGAGCTGGCTGGCGAGAACCCCTCGGTTGGCATAGACCCGGGCCTGATCCGTGGGTGGCAAGTCAGCGAGGCCGATCGAGGCCTCGCGCATCAAGGAATGGGCAGTGCGGAGATCGCCGGAGCGGGCCTGCATCGTGGCGCTCTGGAGGTAGCACCGGCTCTGCAGGTCGCGCCGATCTAGCGCGCGCGAGAGTGTAAAGGCCTCGTTGAGGGAGGGCTGGGCAGCGTCAATTCCGTTGCGCTCGAAGGCCACCCACGCTTGCGCCAAGATGACTCTGACGCGGACTTCCTGCACCCGAGGGTCACCGAGAGGCAGAGGTTGCGTGTCGAGAATGTCGGCCGCAGAGTCCAACAGTGCGCCCGCGGAGTCCGGCTGGTAGTGCTCGAGCGCATCGAGGGCTTGGGCATGCAGGCGCTGAGCCGTTTCCAGCGGCTCCTGGCCAGCATCACCGCTCACTCAGATCTCCAGCGACGGCGTGATGACCGGTCGTCCGTCCCCTCCCGGAGCGCGGAGGACAAAACGCGCCGAGCCGCGAGGAACGCCGTCGATGATGAAACGACCGTGGTCATCGGACAGGGCGGTGAAAGTACGGCCACCGACAAAGAGCTCGACTGTCGCGCCCCCGGCAGTCACCCAGCCGTCGATCCGCACCATCGGCCCCGAGTGTGACGTGGCCGCACCGGAACTGCGATCCGGGGTAAGCGTGACCATGAGGCTCAAAGAACTGCTCGTGAAGGTCACCGACTCCGTCGGGGTGTATGCCGTGTCGTCGCCGCGGACACCCGCGAGGGGCATCCGTTCGAGGTCGGCGATCTCGGCGTGGAGGGCCGCGAGGGTGATCTCGAACTTGATGCGGTCGGTCAGCCCTGCGGGGACCGGGTCGAGGCGGGCGATGGTCTCACGGGCGGCGGCGAGGATGCGCCGGTCGATGTCGTCGAGGGGCTCAAGGGCCTCGAGGGCTGTCGTCGCAGTCGTGTCGTCGTCGGTGGTCACGAGTGGCTCCATCCAGGATCGGCGAGCAGCGCAGCCCGCAACTTGGCCAAACACCGGCCACGTGTGGGACCGATCGAGCCGACCGGCATACCCAATGCTTGTGAGACTGTGCCGTAATCGGGGCGGTCGACGAAGGCGACGACGCGTAGAAGTGCCTGACACCGCTCTGGGAGCGTCGCAACGTGCCGCCACAAGGTGCGTTGGCCTTCGTGGAGTACGGCGAGCAAGCTGGGGTCGAGCGGATGCGAGTGGCGCCGCTCGGGGTCGGGTTCGGGGATCGCGTCGGTGGGCTCGGCGCGGCCGGCGCCTCGGCTGACCCGCCAGGCCTCGCGTCGCACCGTGGTGATGAGCCACCCGAGCACCGCTTGGGCGTCTTTGATGCTGTCGGCGTGCTCGATGAGGCGGATCCAGGCGGTCTGGATGACGTCTTCGGCGGTCCCGGAGTCGAGGTGTTGGGCTCGGGCGGTGTGCCACAGCACAGGGGTGACGAGGTCGACAAGGTCGCTCATCTGATCGCGGTCGCCGCAGGTGTATGCCGTGAACGCGGCTGCCGCGCGCGAGGCGAGGGATGCGACGGGTTGATGTGAGCCCTCGGCGGAGCTGCGCGCGGAGCTGTGGGTCGCGTCCTGGGCGGAGCTGTCGGCGTAGCCGTCCCTGGTCATATCAGGCCGGTCCATTCGGGGATTTCCGCGAGCATGGCGGCTCGGCCTCTTGCGACCGCAGCGGTGATGGTGAGGTCGGGCAGGGTTGGGTCGGCGGCCAGTTGGGCGGCGATCTGGCCCGCGAGCACAGGCGCGGCGAACGACGTCCCGCTCCATGTGCAGAACCCGCTCTGGAAGTCATCGGGATCCTGCGTTGATCGCGCTCGACCGGCGAAGTCGACATGGGCACTTGCCTGAGCGGATGCGGTGGCGTCGGTGGGGAAACAGCTCACGAGCGAGCTGCCAGGTCGGTGGGTCGTCACCCACGTGCCGGCGTTGGAGTAGTAGGCGACCGTCGACCCGTCGGGGTTGAGCGCGCCGACGCTTGCGAGCGGGACCTGGTCGGGTGCGAACCCAGTGGCTTGCGACGCGAAGCCCGCGGGGTACATCGGGGCGAGGGTGGTGGCGTTGCCGGCCGCGGCAACGACTGCGACACCGTGCCGGCCGAAGTCAGCCAGCAACTGACCGAATGGTCCATCCATCAGCGCATCGCTCGGAGACTCGTGGTAGTAACCAAGCGAGAGCGAGAGCACGTCGAGGATGCCGCTCGGGTCTTGCCTGGACATGGCGTCGACGTGCCGGGCAAGGAGCAGGGTGAGCGTGTTGATGAGGCACGTCTCGGGGACGACACCGTCGTCACGCATGACCGGGATCGCGAGGATGTCGGCCTCGGGGCAGAGCTGCCGGATCAAGCCGGCGATGAAGGTGCCGTGGCCGGTGTCGGGCTGAATGACCGGGTCCAGCGGGTTGGTGGTCGGCGGCGGGTAGCCGCTGCCAGCGGGGCCGTCGATCCCGAGGAGTTTGCCGTCGAAGTAGACCTCCGCGGTGGCGTTGCCGCCGGGCGGGAACCACGGGTGGGTGCCGAGCCCGGTGTCGGGGATCGCGACGACAGGGCGGCGCTGGAGATCGCGAGCGCGCAACGCCGGGTCGGGCAGGACGAGGCTGACGGGGGCGCGACCACCGGTGCCCGGCTGCGCGTATTCGGCTGCGGGAGTAGGCACCCAGTAGGGGGTGGGGACCCAGTAGGGAGTCGGCACCCAATAGGGCACGCCCTTGGTTTGGGCGGTCGTCATGAGGTGGTCGAGAGCGAGGTCGCTCGCCGCCGTCTGGGTGCGGTCTTGGAGAGCACGCAGGATCGGCCACGAGTCGACGGGGTAAGCGGCTTTGTCGGCGTCGGGCACGATCTGCACGCCGTCAACCCAGTGCTTGGCGATGATGTCTGCGGCCGGACCGCTCGTGACCAGGTCAGTCTCTGGGCGTGGATATGTCGAGACCCGGTGGAGGGTGACCCCGAGGTCTTTGGCGACCGCGTCTAGGGTGCTGAAGGCGTCGGCCGTCCCCTCCGGCGCCGACGCTCTCAGCACCAGCCGCTCGCCGACATAGACGGTGGCCGAGGGCGACGTGCCATCTGCCAGGCGAACCGAGGTGAGCGGATCCATGACGCGAGCGCCGTAATTGATCGCCGCTTCTCGAGTCATCGTGACCGGAGGCACCGTGGCGTATTCGGCTTCCTTCGCCTTCGCGATCTGGTCGCGCGTGGGCTGGCGTTCGTCGGGCCCGGGGGCCTGTGGGGGTAGCTGCGGCGCGAGGGGCTCGGTGATGTCGTCACGGAATGGCATGGTGGTCCTCACGGGGGAGATGCGTGGACATCTCAGAGGGTAGGGGTGTAGGTACTCGTCTGTCAGGAGTTCTTGAGGAGCTCCCTGATACATCGCAGGCAGGGCGTTTAGGGTGGGCGCGGTCGGACCGCGCGCTCAACTACGATGGCTGGTTGGACGAGGTATGCCGTCCGCGCACCTCCGGAGGCGGTATGGCATACCAGCTTGCCTAGCTTGTCCTGGAGGGCTCGCATAGTGGCCTAGTGCGACGGTCTTGAAAACCGTTATGTCGGCAACGGCATCGTGGGTTCGAATCCCACGCCCTCCGCCAACGTCCTGAGTCGCGACGTCGGCGACAAGGTGCTCATCTACGCCACTAGATCATGTCCCGAACTCAGGACAACCTTCAGACAGATGCTGTCTCCCGAAACTACCGGCCTTGCTTCCGACCATTTTCGCGATCCGCTTCTAGGATGGCGAGCTTGCGTATGATCTTTGCCGTCTCGTACTTGTATTCCCGGTCCTTCATGTAGTTATTGAAGAGCTGGAAGAGAACGACTAGGGCAAGTCCGTACAAGAGAAGGTCTGCGCCTCTGCCAATGCCAAGGAAGGATGCCACTTGACTTAGAATATTGGGGAAGATAATCGTTAGCACTGAGATCAGCAGAAAACACAGGAGGGCAATTTTCTTGAGTGCTTTCGCCACAGTCTTCTGTCTGTGTTTCAAGAAGTAGACGGCAATAGTGGCGACGCCGGCCAGCAGTACTATTTGCCCCAGTATCATGGTCCGACCACCTTGTTGAAGATGACATCAAAGGCAATGTTGATGGCGTTAAGAACTGACTGACCCTTGCTGCGGGAGTAGTCCGAATAGATGATTGTTACTGGTATCTCTTCGTACTTCAGATTCAGTTCCTGGATGCGTGTCACGATCTCCGAGGCGTGGGAGAAGTCCGGCATTCTAAGCTTCATGCTCTCCGCCGCATGCCTGTTCATGACGCGTAGGCCGTTGTGCGTGTCGGTGAGGTGAAGCCCAGAGGTTGTGTTAGAGAACCGCACTGCGAGCTTCAATATGGCTCGCTTGAGAGCCGGCACATTCGAGGTATCGTCCAAGAATCGTGAGCCCAGCACAATGTCGACGTCGCGACTTTTCATGACGTCTATCATGCTGCGAACATCCTCTATCCGGTGCTGACCGTCGGCGTCAAATGTTACAAAATAGTCGTAGTCTTCATCCTGCAGCGCATAGTCAATCGCCGTCTGAAGGGCCGCTCCTTGGCCAAGGTTGATACAGTGCCTCACCAGCTGGGCTCGGGTGCCGTTGATGACCGCCGCCGTGTCGTCCTTGCTCCCGTCGTCAACACAAACAACGTCGAACTCTTCAGGTATGTTGTGGATGACCTCGACGATGGCACTGGACTCATTGTACGCTGGGATGAGAAACACCGTATCCGGCATTATTCCTCTTCTCAATCAATTACTGCTATTGCGCGTTGGTCTGACTGAACGAGCGGGGTCAGCCGTGGAATTGCAGATGAAATAGTGCGGCGGCCCGCGTGACCAATCAAAGAAGTAGGATGCCGGGATTCCCCGACCCACAGCAGGGATCTGGTTGCTGTTCTCATCGTCACATAGACATACACAGTCGCTGCCTCTACGGGTCTTCTCCGGTGCACCTGCCCGCGGCTGGGTCGAGCCAGCGGGCTCGGGCGAAGTACTGAACTACCGCAGCATCCCAGACGTGCCCGGCGCCAGTGTACGTGTCGTCCAGTCCCACGACCGACGCCGCCCGCGGGGTCGGCGCGCCGAGGATCACGGAGACAGGACCACTTGACATCGATAATCGATATGCATATCGTTTTTCATAGTATCGAAAGTCGATACTAGTTGGGGGAGTTGTCATGGGACAGCAACGCAGTCAAAGCAAGGACCGGTTGGCCTTCACTCGCGCGGATCGGATCGGCCTCGGCACGTTGCTGATCCTCGTCAACAGCGTGGCCATCGCCGCCTGGGTGATCGGCCCGGTGCTCGCGTGGGTGCGGCGTGAGCCGATCTGGACCCCATTCATCAGCGAGGTGAAGGTGCCCGCCCTGGATTCCGCAGGGGTCTCGTACTCAGCCGCCACCTATGACGTCCGGGTGGCCCAACCCACTGCCGGCCAGCATCTGGCTCTGGTCGGGTCTGGGGTGCTGTGGGTCGCATTGCTGCTCGTCGGCAGCGTCATCGTGGCCCGTCTGATGAGCAGTATCGGGGCGGGCAATGCGTTCGAGCGGGCCAACGTCACGCGGTTACGCTGGCTCGCGGGACTGCTCCTCGTCGGCACTCCGGTGGCCCATGTCGTCGATCTGTTTGCGCGTGGTGCGCTGATGGGTGGCGCCGACCTCGGTGGTCTCCCGCCGACGGCGAGCATCTCCCTTCCGTGGCTTCCGATCGTGGCCGGCCTCATCGTTGCGCTCATCGCGCAGGCTTTCGTGGCCGGAGCCGCGTTGCGCGACGACGTCGAGGGGCTGGTCTGATGCCCGTCGAAGAGCCCCACCGCATCGTCTGCCGCCTCGACGAGCTGTTGGAGGCGCGCGGGATGACCCTGGCCGCTCTGGCGGACGAGGTCGGGGTCACTGTCGTCAATCTCTCCGTGCTCAAGAACAATCGCGCGAAGGCAGTCCGATTCAGCACCCTCACCGCGATTTGCGATGTGCTGGAGTGCACGGTCGGCGATCTCCTCGAAGTGCGACCGTTGCGCACGTAGCGCGAATGGAAGGGCGCAAATGCAGGCTTCAGAGGCGCTGAACCCTGCATTCGTGCCCTTTCGCGTGGTGGCTACCGGCTGACGACTGTCCGACAGAGCCCCTCTCGGTGACAAGATCGCCGGTATGCCGTCCGCTCCACCCCGTGCGCGCCGCCCAGCGCTCGCACTCGCAGCGGTCATCGGCGGGTCGGCCATCGTTGTCACGTTCGCGGCAGTCCTTGCCTTCGCAGTGCCACAAACCTTCGGCACCCGACCCGCTACCTGCCTCTCGGGGGTCGCCGGCACCTCCATCGACAACCTCTCAACAGCTCGATGCTTCTGCGAGGCTGTCGGCGCCGGTCTCCTCAAACAGCCAGCCAACGCGCTGAGCTCGCTGGCGTTCGCGGTGGCGGGGATTGCGGCATACCTCGCTCGTCGTCGCCTCCCACCCACCTCACGCGAGCGCGCGCTGGCACCAATCCTCGCCGCAGTGCTCGTGGCTCTCAGCGCTGGCAGCCTCGCCTACCACGGGGCCCTCACGTTCGCGGGGCAGCTGCTCGACGTTCAGGGCATGTACCTCCTCGGGATCCTTCTCGTCGCCGGATCCCTTTGGCGCGCCAGCAAGCTCACCGCCCCCCAAGCCGCGCTCGCCTCCGCCATCACGCTGGCCGTCCTCATCGCCGCCCAAGCCATCGCGCCAGACTCGCGCAGATGGCTCTTCGCAGTCGTCCTCATCCCGGGCATCGTGCTCGAGGCCCGGCTCGCCCCGCCGTCCAGACCCCTGCGGCTCGCCATCGCATCACTGCTCGTCGCGTATGCCGCGTGGCTCGCCGACGATCGCGGCTGGCTGTGTGACCCAACATCGTGGCTCCAGGGACATGCCCTCTGGCACCTGCTCACGGCGGTCTCGGGCGGCCTCCTCGTCTCGCACTACCGCGTCACTGCCTCGGCAAGCCCAGGTGAAGACCACGGCGCCAGGAGGCTCGCGGACGCCCACCACGCCCCGGACGTCGCGGACGCCTGCGGGGGGTGACGGGCGCGCTCACCCGGTACACGGCATACCCCGAGAAACAGCAACGCCACCGGACGTAACCGGTGGCGTCGTGGACTGGCCCCATCCCGCGAGGGGGCCGTCGATCAGGTCAGATGACGATCAGAACACTCGGGTCGGGACCGAACTACGGTGGGTGTAGTACCCCTCACCGCGAAGGCTCCGGCCGAACAATGGGAACAACACGATCCAACTAGGCATGATGAAGCAACTCAGTTTCAACTCAGATTGGCGCGCCCTCGACGCGAGGACTCGTTGTTTATTATTGCACGATCCTTGACAAGCAGCAAAATCCGTGAAGCAAGGGCCAGATCTCACGCAAATACTTCCGTCTTGGAGCCTCATGCGCCCAAATTTCCCGTCGCCCCTTGTTCTTCGTGGGCAGCGGTTCGACGCCGCCCGCCCCGCCGTGATGGCCATCATCAACCGCACCTCAGACAGCTTCTACGACGGCAACCGCCACGCCAATCTCGACAGTGCTCTCGCGGCCCTCAACCGAGCGGTCGCCCTCGGCGCCGACATCGTGGACATTGGCGGCGTTCGCGCCGGCCAAGAGGGTGAAGAGGTCACCGCGCAGATGGAAATCGAGCGCGTCGTACCCTTCCTCGAGCGTGCGCGCACGGCATACCCCGATCTGCTGTTGAGCCTGGATACCTGGCGGTCCGAGGTCGTCGCCGCGGCCGCCCACACGCGCGTCGACCTCGTCAACGACACCTGGGCGGGTTACGACCCTGAACTGCTCGCGGCTGCCCTCGACGTCGGGGCGGGCTACGTCATATCGCACACGGGTGGGCGACCCCCGCGCACCGACCCCGTCAACGTCACCTACGGGCCCGACGAGTTCGACGTGGTCCGCGACGTCCTCGGCGCGCTCGCGGCGGGCGCCCAGCGAGCCGTCGACGCGGGTATGCCGTCCGCGCGAGTCCTCGTCGACCCCACCCTCGACTTCGGGAAGACGACAACGCACTCGCTGCGGGTGCTACGGCATACCGCAGATGTGGTGGCCTTGGGCTTCCCGGTCTTGCAGGCCTTGTCGCGCAAAGACTTCATCGGCGAGACCCTCGATCTCCCGGCCGACGAGCGTCTGGAAGGCAGCCTGGCCGCGACCGCCGTCGCAGCCTGGTTGGGCGCCACCGTATTTCGCGCACACGATGTCCAGGCGACCCGGAGAGTTGTCGACATGGTGGCCTCGATCAGAGGTGACCGACCGCCGCGAGTATCGATCCGAGGACTCGGTCCCAGCAGCCTCGAAGTTGACGGCGCAACGACCTCGGTCCGCTGTCCGCAACCGGCCCATGAGGCTACTCCGGAGTAGCCGAAAATTGGGCCCTAAGGGGGGTGGCGCTTTTCTCATCACGTGCTAGCGTCGGCCTCGGTTGCAGTTGCAGTTCCTCGCAAGACGGACTTCATGCTCCCGCCATCCAGGCAGTGGGCGTGGTTGTTCAACAAGAGTCGGGCCCGGCCCGGTTGTGGGGTAGGCGGCAGCACCGGGGTCCGCGAGGTGCGGGCACCAGTGTCCAGTTATAGAGAGAGATCCCCCATGGCACAGGGAACCGTCAAGTGGTTCAACGCTGAGAAGGGTTTCGGCTTCATCGCCCAGGATGGCGGCGGTCCGGACGTCTTCGTTCACTACTCCGCGATTCAGACCCAGGGCTACCGCAGCCTCGACGAAGCACAGCGCGTCGAGTTCGAGGTCACCCAGGGCCCGAAGGGTCCGCAGGCAGACCAGGTCCGTCCGCTCTGACATCGCATCAACCGCTCGGCTGCGAGCGGACGCACTGCAACGGCATCAGCGCTTCAGTGTGAAAGAGCCCCCCGGCACGTGCCGGGGGGCTCTTCTCGCGCACCCCGTGAGCAGGTGTGCCGTGACTAGCACGCCTCATCGATCGTGACGGGCTGGCTCGGCGGCGCGGCCGGCGTCGTGGGACCGATGCTGGGTTTGGGCGACTTGTTCGAGGTCGAACCCGTGGTCTTCGTCGGCGCTTTGGTGGTGGGTGATGGGGTTGTTGTGGGCGTTACGACGGGCCCGACGGCTGGCAGGGGGTTGAGGCTGTCCTTAACCATCCGTTTGATCGCCGCGAAGTTGGGATTGGCAGGCGAGATATTGTCGGGCGTGAAGGTCAGCGAGCGGGTCGATGAGTTCTTGATCCGCAGGACGAGGTCCACCCACGCGGGCAGGTCTGCCGCGGGCACATCTGTCTGGATGTTCTCCTTAGCAACGGCCGCGAGTTGGGGGTACTTCTGGACCATCGTTGCCGGGTTCACTTGGTTGAGGATCTTGCCCACCAGACACCGCTGGCGTCGCATCCGGCTGTAGTCATCGGACAGCAGTCGCGAACGCGCAAACCACAGCGCGTGATAACCATCGAGCTGCTGTACCCCTGGCTCGATCCACCCCTCGATGCCAGCCACCCCGCCGGATGACGTGTGGTATCCCTGGATCGGCAAGCGCTCGGTGACGTTGACGGTCACCCCACCCATCGCGTCGACGAGGGATTGGAAGCCTTTGAGATCCACGATCACGGTGTAGTCAATGCGCAAGCCGGTGATTTCCTGGAGCACGCCCCGGATCGTGGTGAGGCCAGGCTTGGCGACATTCTTGAAGAGATCCTTACGCTCTTCCGCTGCCGTCCAGACCCGTTGAGCAGGCACTCTGCCCCGCAGTTATATCCCTTGGGCCACACTTTGGAGAGTGGGTTGTTGGCCGGGAAAGGCACATTCTGCAGGTTGCGCGGGAGACTGAACAGCACGGTGTCCCCCGTCTTGGTGTTGGTGGACGCCATGATCATTGAGTCAGTGCGGATGCCGACGCGGTCATCGCCCGCGTCTGATCCGAGCAGGAGAACCGTTACCCGCGGTGCGTTTTCCCACGGGTCATCGCCGCTTCCGGGCTGGGCGGTGTCCGAGTTGGGGTCGCCGTCATCGGTGAATACCGTCGCGATGACATCACGTTGGACCAGGGAATAGCGGACCGCAGTGGCCATCGGCACAGTGACGATGACACACATGGCCGCGGTGAGCAGGCGAAGCCCCGCTCGTTGGACGCTGTCGAATCGGCGATCACGAGTGCCGCGGTGGGTCAGCACAATGGTCCAGACCCAGACGAGACCAGCCAAGGCGAGCAGGACGGCTGCGAGGAGCAGGGCGCCTGGCCGCACCGCGACGCTCAAGACTGTTGCCGTTGCTCCCTTGGAGAAGACCGCCACGACGATAACCGCCAGCACTGCGGCGACCAGCGACAACACGATCCAACCGAGGCGGAAATAGCGCGTGCGCGTGAGCCCAGCCCCGGGTAGGACGGTGCCGAGCATGGTCAAGACAGCGGACCGCCGAGCCGCTCGCTCAGTCTGAATCCGTCGAAGCGCCCGTCCCCGTTCGGCGGGGCGTCTCCGGACCGGTCGAGACTGCTCCGCCGGTGGCACGGTCATGCGGAGATCCCCCTTGCGGGTCAACGTGTAGCCGAGGTCGGAAGTGGCCTGGTGCTGTCGTGCCACTGCTGCGTTGGTCGTGGTTTTGCTCATGGTCATTGTGCACCGTGAGCGGCTCGGGAGTGTCACTTGGGCTGGGTTCGAGATGATAGGGAGTGTCGCCATTTGGGTGGCGATGCCTCGCCCCGGTAGCCTGTGACGGCTCCCTTCACGGGGGCTCGTGAAGATGCGTTGGAGGCGTCGCATAGTGGCCTAGTGCGCCCGCCTGCTAAGTGGGTTGGGGTTAAAGACCCCTCGCGGGTTCAAATCCCGCCGCCTCCGCTGCGGTCACGAAGGGGGTCCTGCTTTGCGGGGCCCCCTTTCTCCTTCTTCGGTATGCCGTCCCGCCGCGCGTCGGAGTATGGCCCTGTCTGTGTTACGCCATGTCGTGCCTCCTCCACCCGTCCGGCGTGGATACCCATCAGCGGATCTGCCGTCGTCGTGGGGTATCGAATCCGGGCCGGCGCGGGCGGCTCAACCTAGGCGCGGCGCGTCGGTGAGGGCACGCGCCGGCAATGTCCAACTGCGCATCACGAGGAAGCGCAGCGACGTCGAGACCGCGGTGGATCCGGCGAGAGCGAGGACCTCGATGGCGACGGGAGGATCGGCATCCCACACGTAAAGGAGCGCAAGGGATCCGCTGGTCGCCGCCCACGTCACGAGAAAGACGCCGAAGGCTTGCGCCTGATGGGTGACCCACGACCCGTGCTGGACGTCAAAGGTCCAGGCCCGGTTGAAGGTGGTGTTGAATACCGTTGCGATGGTGAGCGCGACGACGTTGGCCCATTGTTCAGTGCACCAAAGATGGAAGAGCGCAAACAGCGCGAGGTGAAGCACGGTGGAGAGTGCACCGACGACTGCGAATCGCCCCAGTTGCCGCCAGAGGGTGCGCATGTCACACCGTCCCGGTGGTGGCCACACTGGTGGTCGACGAAGAGCCGGCCAATGGCGCGGTCAAGTCGTAGAACGTCGAGGAGCCAATGACGACCTGCGTGAACGAACTCGCCACCCACGACGCGATCGCGCTCGCGGACTGGCTCCCACCCTGCTGCCCAGCGAACCCGCCACCAGAGGCGAAGTAGTGGATCCTGCCCTCAGCGACGTACTGCTTGAACTGCGCCAACGTCGGCGACGGATCGCTGCCGTTGAACCCACCGATCGACATCACCGGCAGCCCGGTGCCCAATTGCAGACCAGCTGCGTTCTGCGATCCGACAGCCGCCGCAACCCATGTGTAGGAACTCGCGTCGGCTTGTAGCGCGGCAACGACGCCGGCGTCAGGAGTGGCCGCGTTGAGCAAACCACCCATCCCAGCGCCTCCCGGTCCACCCGGTCCACCGGGTGTCGCCGCGCCAGGAACCTGACCGCCAGGCGGCCCGAACCCACCAGGAGGCCCGAACCCACCAGGAGGCGCGAACCCGCCAGGAGGCGCGAACCCGCCAGGAGGCGCGAACCCGTCCGCCTGCCCGGGAACCCGGCCACCCGGCATACCCCCTGGGCCGCCCATGCCACCAGTGGAGGGGCCCGCGCTGACAATCGAGCCCACATGCGCGGTCGCGAGGGTCTGCGCGCTGTATGACGCGGGGCCAAGGAGGGCCGCGGCGATCGCCACTCCGAGGAGAGCCGGCAGGGCGCGCAGGTGGAAGCGTGCTGAGAAGACGAACCCGACCGCACCGGCCACGCCGAGGGCGAGGACGACGATTCGCAGCCACGAGTTCCACGAGGTAGTGCGCGACAGAAGGAAGAAGCCCCACACCGCGGTGACAGCCATCGCCGTGCCGAGCACCGCGCGGGCCGCGCGAGTGTCGCGCCGCTCCCACCCCTCGCGGGCCCCCATCGCAACGAGGGCCGCGATGGCGGGCGCAAGCGCGACGGTGTAGTACGCGTGATAGATCCCCGCCATGAGCGAGAACGTCAGGGCGGTGACCACGAGCCAGGCGCCCCAGGCGAGGTATGCCGCGCGCCTCGCGTCCGTGCGCGGCATCCGCCACCGCCAGATGAGGCCGGCGACAAGGGCGATCAGGGCCGCGGGCAAGAACCATGAGATTTGGCCGCCGTTGTCCGCGTTGAACATTCGCAGCAGGCCGGTCTCGCCCCAGTTGCCGCCGGCGTTCCCGCCGGGGCCGCCCCCACCGACTGAGCCGGTCTCGTTGCCGTTGATGCGGCCGAGCCCGTTGTACCCAAAGGTGAGTTCGAGGAAGGAATTCGTCTGTGAGCCACCGATATAGGGACGCTTGTCGGCGGGGACGAGTTCGACGATGGCGACCCACCAGCCGGCCGACACGACGATCGCAAGGCCACCAATGACGGTGTGCCAGAGGCGTTTGAGGATCGGCAGGTTGGCTGCGACAAGGTAGGCGAGGGCGAAGCCGGGGACGACCAGCAACACTTGGAGGGTCTTGGTGAGGAACCCGATGCCGATGAAGACACCAGCGAGCGCAAACCACTGAGGGGAGCCGGCATCGATCGCCCGCATCGTCGCCCACGCGGCGAGGGTCATCGTGAGGACGAGCAGAGCGTCGGGGTTGTTGAAGCGGAACATCAGAACGGCCACGGGAGTCAGGGCGAGGATCGCCCCAGCCAGAAGTGCAGCGGCATCACCGAAGTGGCGCCGGACGGTGGCATGCAAGACCGCAACCGTCGCAACTCCCATGAGGACCTCGGGGAGGAGGATCGCGAACGAGTTGAGACCGAAGACCCGGACCGAGAGCGCCATAAACCACAGCGCTGCAGGCGGTTTGTCGACCGTAATCGCATTGGCTGCGTCTGAGCTGCCGAAGAAGAAGGCCGACCACGACTGCGAACCCGCTTGGGCTGCGGCGGAGTAGAACGAGTTCGCGTAACCACTTGAGGTGAGATTCCAGAGGTATGCCGCAGCCGTCACTGCCAGCAGACCCAAGAGGGCCGGACGGGCCCAGCGCGGCCGTGCTGACGGGCCGGCGAATGCTTCACCGCTCTTGGTCGTGTGCTCGCCCTCCACGAGACGCGGAGCGCCGGTGGTAGGCATCGGGAGGGCGTGCTGGTTCATGGCTGCGAGCTTGCCCATGCTCGTTGTGGGTTCGCTGTGAGGCGGCACTGACGGGGCTACGAGGTCTGACTGGCGTCTGCGGGGAGAACGACGCTAAACGTGGTGTCACCGGGTTTGCTGGCCACCGCGACCGTGCCCCCATGAGCCGCGACAACAGCAGCGACGATGGACAGGCCAAGACCGGTGCTCCCCTGCGCACGATTGCGGGACGTGTCGCCGCGAGCAAACCGTTGGAAGACGCTGCGCTGCAACTCAGCCGGCACGCCGGGGCCATCGTCATGAACGTCGAGGCGGACGGTCGTGCCGAGTCGGGTGATCGAGGTGCGGACGGTCGTGCCCGGCAGCGTGTGCACCCGAGCGTTGGCGAGGAGGTTGACGACGATCTGGTGTAGTCGTGCGCTGTCGCCCTGGACTACGACAGGTTCATCGGGCACGTCGAGTCGCCACTTGTGGCCGGGCGAGGCAGCATGAGCATCGCTGACGGCGTTGACGACGATCTCTCCCAGATCGACCGGGGCGAGGTCGAGGGGGCGGCCAGCATCGAGCCGTGCTAAGAGCAGCAAGTCGTCGACGAGATGCGACATGCGAGTGGCCTCGGATTCGACCCGGCCCAGCGCATGGATGACCGAGGCTGGCACGGGCTCACGCTCGCGACGGGTCAACTCGGCATACCCGCGGATTGAAGCGAGTGGCGTCCGTAACTCATGCGAAGCATCAGCAACGAACTGGCGCACGCGCTGCTCGCTTTCGTGGCGCGCGGTGAGGGCTGCGTCGACGTGGTCGAGAAGTTCATTGAGGGCGAGCCCCACCTTGCCGACCTCCGTGTTGGGGTCGGTGTCTGCGGGATCGACGCGCTCGGCGAGGG
The DNA here is from genome assembly GCA_016715285.1 of Actinomycetales bacterium. Taxonomy (GTDB): domain Bacteria; phylum Actinomycetota; class Actinomycetes; order Actinomycetales; family Dermatophilaceae; genus Phosphoribacter; species Phosphoribacter thorii. Next base: position 58,791 of record JADKAO010000008.1, read on the forward strand.
CCACCCGCCCGGAAGCGAGGTGCAGCTTGGAGACCCGGGTCGCGGTGTCGGCGACGCGAACGAGTGGGCGGAGGTTGCGTTTGACGAGCCACGCACCGCCGATACCGACAATGAGCAGGCCAGCGAGCGCGGTGAGTGCCGCGGTCGCCATCGCGTTGCGAACCGCCATGCTTTGTCGCCCGATGGGCAGGCCGACAATGACGGTCGAGTTGCCTCGCGCTCCGCTCAAGATGCGGTACTGGCCCTGGTCGGCGCCGAGGTCGATCGTCGCCGGATTGACTGGGTTGGCGCCGACAAGAGTGGCGACCTGGTCGTCGGAGAGGTTGTCGCGAGTGCGGGTGTAGGGCACGCCGCCCTGGATGACGACAACAAGACCCTCGTCGCCTGGCCCACGGCGGTCGTCGGTGCCCGGCCCTCGGTCAGTGCCGCTGGAGGTGCCGGGGATCGGACCCCCGACGTAACGCACCACTGACTGACGCAGCTGGTCATCGATCTGACCCATGAGATAGCGATCGAGGGACACGAGCGAAGCCGCCGCGGTGACGAGGGAGATCAAGGTGAAGAGGGCGAGCATCGACGCCACGAGTTTGGCGCGCAACGTCCAACTCGACGGCTGCATGAGTGAGGACGGACCGTGAGGTGCGGGCGGCGGCGATGACGGGATACCAGATGCGGACGGCATACCCGCTGGTGCTGGCGTTTGGGAGGTGACCACCTCAGGACGCGGGTTTGAGGACGTAACCGACCCCGCGCATGGTGTGGATCATGGGGTCGCGGCCGACGTCAATCTTCTTGCGCAAGTAGGAGATGTAGAGCTCGACGACATTGGCTTGGCCGCCGAAGTCGTAGTTCCAGACGCGGTCGAGGATTTGCGCCTTGGAGAGCACCCGTTTGGGGTTGCGCATGAGGTAGCGGAGAAGCTCGAATTCGGTTGCGGTGAGCTGGATTTCGGTGCCGCCGCGGGTAACTTCGTGGGAGTCCTCGTCGAGGGTGAGGTCGCCGACGGTGAGGATCGAGTCGTCGTCCTCTTGCGCGACGAGCACCGTGCGACGCATGAGGGCGCGAAGGCGGGCGACCACCTCTTCGAGGCTGAACGGCTTGGTCACGTAGTCGTCGCCGCCGGCGGTGAGGCCGGCGATCCGGTCTTCGACGGCGTCGCGCGCGGTGAGGAAGAGGACCGGGATGCGGTCGTTGTGCTCCCGCATCCGGCGCAGCACCTCGAGACCGTCCATGTCGGGGAGCATCATGTCGAGGGCCACCGCGTCGGGCTCGAACTCGCGCGCGGCGCGGACGGCCGCCATGCCACTCGCAGCAGCGCGAACCTCCCAGCCTTCGTAGCGCAGCGCCATCGTCAGCAACTCGGTGAGGTTGAGCTCGTCATCAACGACGAGGACGCGCGGGGGAGTGCCATCGGGGCGCTCGAGCTTCTGCGGCTTGACCGAGTTGAGGTTCATGCTGCTCACTCTCTCGGCGGGGATTGTTGGGTAGGTGTGCGTGAGCTGTGGCTTTCCTGTGAGCCATTGTCGCAGTGTCTTGGTCTTCGAATGGGGACACAGCGGCGGCACAGGTTGGGGGAGGAGCCTGGCGCCCTGATCGTTGCCGTTGCGTTCCGAGGGCTTTTCGTCAAGTTCAACCCCGAGAGGTATGCCGTGACTCACCTTCCCGAGGCCCAGTTCCCTGAGGCGTTCGCAGGCTCTGATGCGGCGTCCCCTGCGGTGGCGGCGACTAGCGCGGCGGGGCCAACAAGGGCGCCGGGGTCAAGTGGCGCGGCTAAGGGCGCTGTCGAGCCGGACGGTTCGCAAGTGCCGACCGCTGGTTCAACGCCGGCAATGGAGGGAGCCGAGCCTGGCCACCCACTCGCCCGGGCGCGGTGGAGTGGCAAGACGACCGCGATTGTGGCGGCAGCGGTGTTGGGCGTGAGTTCGGTGGGAGCGGTGGCAGCGGCTGCCGCGACCCCAACCGGGATCTCGGCGCCTGGAGGTCAAGGTGGCCCTGGTGGGTTGGGTGGTCCCGGTGGGCGGGGTGGCCCCGGAGGTGGCGGCCGCGGCATACCCAACCAGGGCGGCATACCCAATCAAAATGGACTCCCGGGGGTGGGCTTACCCAATCAAAATGGACTCCCGGGGGTGGGCGGCATACCCAATCAAAGTGGACTCCCGGGGCAGGCTGCCGACCCGGCCCACACGTGAGCGGAGCCAGATGATGGTTTCCCGAGGGTTTTAACCCGCATTTGGCTCCGACCGCGTGGCTCCGCTTGCCCTCTTCCTCGATTCGATACCGGTTGTCGAGTCAGGGGTGGGCGTCGGGTATCGACACGGCGAAGATAGTTGGGGCGAGCGGGCGAGCGGGCGCACAGCGAAGGGGGCCACGGCATACACCGTGGCCCCCTTGCTGCCCACTGAACCCAACGGCTCAGCGGCGAACTACCAACTACGCGTCCGCGAGGCGAGCCTTGAGGCCATCGAGCTCGGCCTGGAGCGCCGGCGGGAGCTTGTCACCAAACTTGGCAAACCACTCCTCGATCATCGGGAGCTCCTTGCGCCAGTCTTCGATGTCGACCTTGAGCGCCTTGACGACGTCATCGTCGGCCATGTCCAGACCGGTGGTGTCGATGTCCTCGGGCCGGGGCACGAGACCGACGGGGGTCTCGATAGCGTCGACCTTGCCTTCGAGGCGCTCGACGACCCACTTGAGGACGCGGGCGTTGTCGCCGAATCCGGGCCACAGCCAGTGACCGTCAGCGTCCTTGCGGAACCAGTTGACCTGGAAGATCTTGGGCAGCTTCGACTCGTCGTGCTGCTTGCCGATCTCGAGCCAGTGGTTCATGTAGTCGCCGGCGTGGTAGCCGATAAAGGGGAGCATCGCCATCGGGTCGCGGCGGACGACGCCGACCGCGCCGGTCGCCGCAGCGGTCGTCTCGGACGACAGGGTCGCCCCGACGAAGGTGCCGTGGGTCCAGTTGCGCGATTCGTAGACCAGCGGGACCGTCGTGGCGCGACGACCACCGAAGAGGATCGCGTCGATCGGGACACCGTCGGGGTTGTTGTACTCGTCGGCGAGCATCGGGCACTGCGAGGCAGGCGTCGTGAACCGGCTGTTGGGGTGGCTCGACAGCTCGGTGCTCTCGGGCGTCCAGCTGTTGCCCTTCCAGTCGGTCAGGTGAGCCGGCTTCTCCTTGGTCATGCCCTCCCACCAGACGTCGCCGTCATCGGTGAGCGCAACGTTGGTGAAGATCGAGTTGCCCTTTTCGATGGTGCGCATCGCCATGGGGTTGGTGTTCATGCCGGTGCCAGGCGCAACGCCGAAGAGACCGAACTCGGGGTTCACGGCATACAGGCGACCGTCTTCACCGAAACGCATCCACGCGATGTCGTCGCCGATCATCTCGGCCTTCCAGCCTTCGATGGTGGGCTCGAGCATGGCGAGGTTGGTCTTGCCACACGCCGACGGGAACGCACCCGCGATGTACTTGACGACACCCTCAGGCGAGGTGAGCTTGAGGATGAGCATGTGCTCGGCCATCCAGCCCTCGTCGCGGGCCATCGCCGAGGCGATGCGCAGCGAATAGCACTTCTTGCCCAGCAGCGCGTTGCCGCCGTAACCCGAACCGTACGACCAGATTTCGCGGGTCTCGGGGTAGTGGGTGATGTACTTCGTGTCGCTGCACGGCCACGGCACGTCTTCCTGGCCGGGCTCGAGCGGGGCGCCGACCGAGTGCAGACCCTGGACGAAGTCCGCCTGGATCTCTTCCATCTTGGCCAGGACCGGGGTGCCGATGCGGGCCATGATGTTCATGTTGATGACGACATATGCCGAGTCAGAGATCTCGACGCCGAACATCGGGACCTTGGCGTCAAGGTGACCCATGACGAACGGGATGACGTACATCGTGCGGCCCTTCATGCACCCGGCATACAGCCCGCGCATGATTTCCTTCATCTCCGCCGGGGCCTTCCAGTGGTTGGTGGGGCCGGCGTCTTCCTCCTTCTCGGAGTTGATGAAGGTGCGGTCTTCGACGCGAGCGACGTCACTCGGGCTCGACACGCAGTAGTAGGAGTTGGGCTTCTTCTCGTCGTTGAGACGCTTGAACGTCCCGGCCGCGACGAGCTCCTGAGCTAGCGCGTCGATTTCCTCCGGCGTCCCCGTGACCCAGTGGATCTTGTCGGGGGTCGTCAGTGCGGCGACCTCCTCGACCCAGGCAGCCAAGGCCTTGTGCGTCGTGCTCATCGGCTTTTCGTCCCTTTCCTGCGTCACGCGCGGACGCGTTTGGTTGCGGTGGTCGAGGGCCCACTGCCTCGGGACGGGACGGTTCGCCGTCCGGAGACGCAACAGACGCCTCGGTCGAGTCCACGCTATCCCGCAGGGGTAGGGGACCGGAACCGGCCGGAGGTCCTCACCTGGTGAGTCGGCTCACAAGTGCTGTGGTTGCGGACCGCGAGGTGGGTATGCGGTGTGACCTGGGTGAACGGGTGGTTACCGAAGGAGAACCGATTTCCCCCAGGGCCGGTATGCCGTTACGCTTGCTCCTCGTTGCGCCCGCGGGTTGTGGGTGCGGCGAAGTGAGTGAAAAACAGATTGGCGCCCGTAGCTCAACGGATAGAGCATCTGACTACGGATCAGAAGGTTAGGGGTTCGAATCCCTTCGGGCGCGCTTTGTGATGTCTCAAGACATCGGAAACCCCTGAACCCCTGGTTTAGGGGTTTTCTGTTGTTCGGGGTTGGTATCGGCGGGTGGTGTCGAGGGTGAGTTGGCGGAGGATTTCGCCGGTGGTGGTGTGGATGATGGTGATCTCGAGGTCGTGGACCAGGGCGGTGATGGGTTGGCCGTTGTAGGCGCGGCCGAGGCCGATGTGGAAGAGCTGTCCTCGGTGGCGGAGGGTGATTTTGCCGTTGTTGACTTTGTCGGTGCGGATGCGGGTGTGGGTTCGGGTCGTGGGTTCGTTGGGGGTGGCTTTGGGTCGGGTGGTGTAGGCCGCGGCGGGGGTGCGCCGGCCGATGCCGCGGTGGGGCCGGTGGTGGTTGTACAGCTGCTGGAACTCGTTCAAGAGGGTGTTGAGGTCGGTGATCGTGGCTGGTTGGTTCGGTTGAGCTTTGAGCCATTTCTTGAGTGTTTGCTGGAAGCGCTCGACCTTGCCTTGGGTTTGGGGGTGGTTGCCGGCCGTTCTTTTGGGTGATGCCCAGGGTGGCGAGTTCGTGTTCGAAGGCGTTGCGTCCTCCTCGGACTTTCCGGGAGGCGTAGCGGACGGTGTACACCATGCCGTTATCGGTCAATGTGCTTGCTGGACAACCGTGTTCGGCGATGGTGGTCCGGAATGTGGTTAGGACGGTCGTGCCGGTGACTCGCGTGTGGGCGCTGATGTGCAGCGCCATTCGGGAGTGGGCCCCCGCAAGCGGGAGGTACCCCCAATCGAGCCAGGTGATGATCTCGCTGTCGGTGCCGGTGCTTAGGGGGTAGTGGGTGAAGTCGGATTGCCAGCATTCGTTGGGTAGGTCGGCTTCGAAGCGGGTGTAGGAGGATCGAGGTCGTTTCCTGGGGTCGGCGATGACTTTGCTCGAACGCACCAGGGTGCGGTGTATTGAGGTTCGGGCGACCGTGATCCCGCGAGCACGTAGGTGCCAGCTGATGGTCTCGGCCCCGGCGTCGAGGCCGGCTGCAGTGAGTCGGTCTCGCTCAGCCACGATGGCTTGTACGACCTGCTCAGGAGGGGGCTGTGGGGCTGCGGTGTGGGCGGCGGGAGGCCGCCTCGAACGCTTGCTCGCCTTGGGCGCGGTAGCGGGCCATGACCTTAGACACCCAGCTCTTGCTGACCCCGAACTGGCGGGCGGCCTGGCCTTGGGAGAGGCGTTGAACGGTGACGGCGGTGATGATCGCTTTACGGTTCGACACCCCCAAATCCCACTCCGGTGGGGTTTCCGATGTCTTGGGACAGGGGTTTCCTATGTCCTGGAATCAGACACCTTCGGGCGCGCTTCTGGTTTTCCCGACGTTTGCCCAGGTCAGCGGCGCATCGATCCCCTCTCTCGGCACTAGTCTGTGGAGCTCTCGGCGGGTCCTGGTACCAAGAATGGGACCAAGAATTCGCGGCGAGGTGCCGCTTGGTGGCCATGGACAATCCCTGTGTGTCTAGGTCGGCATCAGTGTCTTCGTCGCCCACCGAGGTGGTCTCGCGTGAGCACCCCTCCCTTGCGGGTCGCTTTCGGTCGGGCATGGAGACAACCAATGTGCTGGCCCCCTCCGCGGCGCCTCTCTTGACCATTCCCGACGTGGCCGCCATCCTGCGCTGCACTCGTCGCACGGTGGAACGCCAGATCGCCGGCCGCCACCTTCGGGTGCTGCGCCTCGGGCGGTCCGTTCGGATCGAGCCGGGAGAGCTCGAGCGGTTCCTGAGCGCTCTGCGTGAGGGCGACGATGCGGGGTAGACGCCGCAGCGAAGCCTCCGACACCACTTCGTCCAAGTTCCGTGACGCCAGTGGACGTTGGCACGCGAAGGTCACCGTCGGGCGAAACCCCGACGGCAAGCCGGCCCGCAAACACATCACTCGCAAGACGAAGCTCGAACTGGATCGAGCCGTCAAGGAGCTCGAGCGCAAGCGTGACAGCGGGCAAGACGTCTGGGCGGACACCGACCCGACTCTGAAGCAGTGGCTGGACCACTGGCTCGATAACGTGCTGCCTCTGGCCGTTCGGTGGAAGACTCTTTCGACCTACAACAGCCTGATGAACCGTCCAAACGTGAACCGTCCTGAGTTTCCCGGAGGGCGTTGATCCAGCAAGGGAGACTCTTGGCATGGGAGGGCGTTTGCTGGCCTCCGCTTGCAGGACGCGCATGGCACGCCCCGCGGCGTCGGCGGGGAGGACGGCGGGCTGGGCTGCCGCGTATAGGGTTTCGACTTTCTGGGTGACGGCGAAGCACTCGTCGGCGACGGTGCGGTCGGCGATCCGGGCGTACACCATCGTCATCGACAGGTCGTGGTGGCCGAGGAGGGCGGCGATGGCCTCGAGGCTCATTCCGCGGTTGATCGCCTGGGTGGCCAGGGTGTGGCGCAACTGGTGAGGGTGGACGTGCCCGATCCCCGCAGCGTTGGCGGCTTTCTGGACGGCGTTGTCGACGCGGGTCGGTGGGATCGGGCGGCCCCGCTCGGTGAGGAGCAGGTCGGTGGCCTGCCAGTCGGGGCGGGCGGCGATCCAGGCGTCGAGCAGGTCCTTCAGCTGCGGGTGGAGCGGGATGTACCGGTCGGTGTGCAGTTTGCCGACCGGGGTGCGCAGCCAGTAGCCGGTGCCGATCTGAACGATCGCGTCGACGGTCAGGCCGAGCAGCTCGCCACTGCGCATCCCGGTCCGGGCCAAGGTGGTGACCATGAGCCGGTCCAGCGGGTCGGGCAGGTTCCTTGTGGCGGTCATGAACGCGGCGGCTTGGGCGTCGTCGAGGAACCGCGGCAGCGGCTTGTCGAGGCGCGGCCGGTCGCTGCGGTACACCGGGACGCGGGCGGGGACGTCGTCGTAGTCCCACTCGATGATCCGGGTGAAGAAGGTGTGCAGGTGCCCGATCCGCATCCCGAGTGTCGTCTTGGACAACAGCTTGCCTCGGTAGCCGGGCCGGTCGGCCAGCTGCTGCTTGTAGGCCTCGACGTGCTCGCGTGTGACGTCGGCGACGCGTGTGACAGGCGGGTCCGCATTCACGAGGCTGGCGCCGAACTGGCGCAGCGTCGTGTCGAACAGGACCACTGAGGAGGGTCGCAGCGACAGGGCGCACTGGCGCAGGTAGCGGCGCATCGTGGCCACCATCACCGGCGCGGCGTCGGCGAGGTCGTCCCAGTCGACCTCGTTGACCGGCCGGCCGGTCCAGCGGCGACGGATGTCCGGGGCGGGTGCTTGTCCGCGGTGGAACATCACCGCGTCGAGCCCGAAAAGCGGTGTCGACAGCGTCTTGGGTCGGTACCCCTTCTGCTCAATGACGGTCGTGTGGATCGCCGCCCTGGACGATCGATATTGTCCGGCGGTCAGTCCTTCGGGGCTGGTCCCGGTGGCCACGCAGATCTTCGCCAGCCACGCCCACATCCGGCCGATTTCCTTGTCGCAGAAGCCAAGGGAAGAGGCTTGGCGTTCAAACGTGTCGGCTTGGTGGGGGTAGGCGTCGCGCAGGTACTTGCCCCACCGGCAGCCGGAGGCGACCGTGAACTCGACGTCCACCGGGAACGCGCGGGCGATCACCGCGTGCCCGACTAACGAGGCGACCTCGGTGCGTACCCGCCTGCGCTGCTCGACAGGCGTGGCGCGCCAGCGGTCCAGGTCGCCGAACCTGCGCTGGAAACCGGACACCCCGGCCTGTCGGATCCGTCGCGCTGGCGGCGTGACCCCGAGGGTGACGTACCCGTTGGCGACCGTCGCCAGTGTCAGCAGCACTGGTGTGGGTGTGCGCTCGACAGCACCGGAGCCAGCAAGGTGGGCTGCGGTGTTCACGGTTCCTCCCGGTCCCAGCCATCAAGGATGGCCATCGCCTTCTGGTACTCCCCGGCGAGCCAGTCGTTGGACAGGTGCAGATAGATCCGGGTGGTTTCGATCGAGGCGTGCCCGGCCTGGGCCTGGATCGCCTCGAGCGCCATTCCGGCCTCCCGCAGCCGGGTGAAGCAGGTGTGCCGCAGTTCGTGACACGACGCGTGCGCCAGCCCGGCCCGCCCCCGGGCGCCGGCGAGGATCTCGTCAAGCCCGGCCGCGGTCAACGGCCGGCCCCGGTTCGGGCCCTTGAGGACGACGAACACGTGGTCGTCCACGCTGTCCTTCGGACGCTCCCGGGCAAGGTAGGTCGCGAGCGTGGTGAAGAACAGGTCCGCGACCGGCACGAGGCGCTGGTGCCCGCCCTTGCCATCGACGACGAACACGCGCCGGTCCCCGACGTGCACATCCTCGAACCGCAGCCCGAGCACCTCACACCGGCGCAGCCCGCCATGCAGCATCAACGCGACCATCGCCCGGTCCCGGTCGGTGCGCAGCGCAGCGGTCAGCGCGGTCACCTCGCCCGGGGCGAGTACCCGTGGCAGCTTGCGTGGAGCCCGGATCAGCGGCGCCCCGCGCCGGGCTCCCTGCCCGGCGCCGGAGCCGCGGGCGTGCCGCGCTCCGAGGCTGCGCGGAACCGGGTTGCGGTCACAGATCCCGCGCAGGAACAGGTACTCGAACAGCGAGGACACAGTGGCCAGCCGTCGCTTGATCGTCGACGCGGCCAGCCCGGCCTCGCCGTCCGCGAGCCGCACCACGTTACCGCCGCGGCGCGGCGCGCGCTGGGCCGCAATGAAACCCAGCACGTCGGTGACGGTCACCTGCTGCGGCGGCTTGGCGACGACGGCGAAGAAAACCTTCAGGTCGAACGCCTGCGCGCTCAGCGTGTTCGGCCGGACCCTCGCTGCGGTGAACCGCAGGTACTCATCCAGCAGCGGCTCACCCAGGCTTGGCACCCGTCCGGCCGAGCGCACCAGGCACGGCATGAACGACCCGATCCCAGACGTGTGAACCTCCTCCACGACCGCCTCAACAGCAGCCTCCACCCGCCCCCGCCCGAGGCCCGGAACCGACGCGCCAATCACCTACATATCAAGCCGTTTTCGCTCAGGCGGAGCTCGACCGCCGACTCAAGTGATCGTGGCCTACATCGACGCCTACCGGGCTCGATTCGGCGTCGAGCCGATCTGTGTGGTGCTCACTGAGCACGGCATCACGATCGCGTCGTCCATGTATCACGCGCACAAGGCCTGCCCGGTCAGCGAAGCGGCGCTGGAGGACGCCTACCTGGCCAACGCGCTGTACACGTTGTGGGTTCAGAACTGGGGCGTGTACGGGGTCCGCAAGCTGTGGCACGCGGCCCGCCGGGCGGGCCTCGACGTGGGCCGGGACCAGGTCGGGCGCCTGATGGCGATCGCGGGCATCCAGGGCGTGACCCGCGGCCGTCACAGCCTGCGGACCACCGTGCGGGACCAGGGCGCGCCGCGGCACCCGGATCTGGTCAAGCGGGGCTGGGACACACCCACGGGCCAGGACGAGCTGTGGGTGGCGGACTTCTCGTAATGGTATTGCCGTCGGGTCGCTGCGACACGAGCGGTGCTGGTCGGCAGGGGTCCCTGAGATTTCACCGATCCGGTCGCAGTCTCAGGTGGTGAGCTGCTTGCAGGTGATCACTTCGTTGGCTTCACCGACTCGACCGAGGTCTGAACGTAGACGGTGACCCTGCCGGCCAGCTGGGTGGTGCACGGCTTGTGAGATGCCGCGCCATTGAGCGCTTCCATTAGGTCGCCGTCGCTGCTCAGAGCTCCAGATCGCCGAACCGAAGGAGGAGCAGGATGACGATTACCTGTGGGATTGACTGGGCCGAGGCCCATCACGATGTTGCACTCGTTGACGAGAGCGGCCGGGTCATAGCCAGGGCACGCATCGGCGCGGATGTCGCGGGATTCACCGAACTCGTGGAGTTGATCGCTGACCATGGCGGCAGCCCAGCTGAGACGCCGATCGCGATCGAGACCGACAAGAACCTACTCGTCGTTGCCTTGGCTGGCGCCGGCTTCATCGTGTACCCGATCAACCCGCGCGCGGTGGCCCGCTACCGCGAACGACACCTGCAGGCCGGCGGCAAGTCCGATCCCGGCGACGCCAAGGTGCTGGCGAACATCCTGCGCACCGACCGCCATCCACCGACCGCTACCGACCAACAGCGAGCAAGCGCTGGCGGTCAAGGCACTGGCTCGGCAGTCTCAGGAAGCGATCTGGGCGATGCACCAAACGATCAGCAGGTTGCGCTCGGTGCTGTTGGAGTTCTATCCCCAAGCCGTGCAGGCGTTTCCGAAGCTAAAGCCCACGCGGCGACGACCGTGCTCGCTGCGGCACCGACCCCCGCTGCGGGCTTGAAGCTGACGCGTCGGCGAGTCGAGGCTCTCCTACATAAGTGCGGCCGACGCAACGACCCCAAGCTGGTCGACCAGATCCTGCACGGCCTGAAGACACCCGCGTTGCGTCAACCGGCGCAGGTTGAGGCAGCCCTGGGACTGACCGTGCAGGGTCTCCTGGGCATCATCGAGGCGATGCGCGAGTCCGTCGAGGCCTTGGAGGCCGAGCTTGCCCGCGAGTTCGCTGCCCACCCCCTGTCGGCCGTCCTGCAGTCCGCGCCAGGGCTCGGGCCGGTGTTGGCCGCCCGGCTCCTTGCCGAGATCGGCGACGACCCCGACCGGTTCGCATCCGTCCACGGGGTCCGTGCCTTCGCCGGCACAGCCCCGGTCACCCGGGCCTCCGGTCGTACTCGCTATGTCAAAGCCCGGAAGGTCCGCAACAAGCGTCTCGGCAACGCGTGCCACTGGTGGGCCTTCGCCGCCCTGACCTGGTCACCCGGCGCCCGCGCCCACTACGACCGTCGACGAGCCGCCGGAGACCACCACAATGCCGCCCTCCGCAACCTCGCCAACAAGCTCATAGGACGCATGTGGTGGTGCGTCTCTAACAACGAAATGTGGGACGAAGGCACTGCCTGGCCCAACCCCGCGATCGGCCCCCAAACCACCGCCGCTTGACGACTGACCCGCGTGGGATGTCTACGTGTGGACGTTGACCGGGTTCGTGTACGTCGCGTTCGTCGTTGACGTGTTCTCGCGCCGGATCCTGGGCTGGCGGACCGGCTCGTCGATGACGACCCAGCTCGTCCTGGACGCTCTCGAGCAGGCGGTATGGACCAGACAACGGGACGGTCGATCCCTGGATTCCGTTGTGGCGCATACCGATCGCGGGTCTCAATACGTCAGCATCCGCTACACCGAACGGCTCGCCGAAACCGGCATCGCCGCCTCGGTCGGGACCGTGGGCGACTGCCTGTTAACCGGCTAATCGGGACCTACATCACTGGATCGCGGACGGCAGGGGTGCTGGCATCGGAGGTGGCTGGGGCATAGGGATGGGGTGTGAGTGAGTCACAGCTCGTGTTGGAGGGGTACTCGGGGTCGTGGCGGCTGGCCGGTGCCGGCGCGGGGGTGCTGGACCTGCCGAACGCGTATCTGGGGTATCTGCAGGATCGGAACTACTCCCCGCGGACGATCCGCACTTACGGGTACGGGCTGCTCGCCTTCTTCCGGTGGCTGGCGCGAACCGGTGTCCGGCTCGAGGAGGTTGACACCGACACCGTCCTGGCGTTTCTCAGCTCCTGCCGGCACGAGAGAGTCACCGGCCGTCCGGGCCCGAATGTTCTTGACTTGCAGGGCAACCGGGTCGACCGGCTCACGGCGACATCGATCAACCTGCGCCTGGCCGCGGTCAGCGGCTTGTTCGAGTACCGCAGCATGCGTGAGCCCGAGACCCCGAACCCGATCCCCAAGGGGAAGCCGTCGGCGTGGTTCGCGCCCGGGGAACGCTCCGGTCTGCTGGCGCACACCAAGCGCCGCCCCGCGCCCAGGTCGCGGCTGCGGCTGCGTACCGCGCGGCGGCTGCCGAGGGCGTTGACCCCTGCCGAGGTCGCCGCGCTGTTGGGGAGCCTGCGCTGCCGCCGGGACCTGGCGATGGCCGGGCTAATGCTCTACTGCGGGCTGCGATCGTGCGAGGTGCTGGCCCTGGACGTCGTCGACGTCGACATCGGCGCCCGCTGGCTGCTCGTACACGGCAAGGGCGGCAAGGACCGGCGGGTGCCCTTCGACGTCGACCTCGCCAGCGTCCTGTCGGAGTACCTGCTGACCGAGCGTGGTGAGAGCGAGAGCCCGGCGCTGTTCCTCGTCGCCAAGGGCCCCACCCGCGGGCAGCGACTGTCCCCGGCCGGGCTGCGCACGATCTTCCGTTACCACCGCGGCATCGCCGGTGTCGGCGCAGGCGCCCCGCACGCACTGCGGCACACGTTCGGGACCTCGTTGGCCGAGGCCGGGGTCGACCTGGCCGTCATGCAGGCCCTGCTCGGACACGCCCATGTCGACACCACCGCCCGCTACATCCACCTGGCCCCGACCCACGTGAAGGCTCAATACGATGCCGCCCGTACCCGTCAACGCGACACCAGTTACTGAACCGGGCGCCGAGTCCCCGGCGCAGGTGCTGGCCGCCTACCACGCCCACCAAGGCATGACCGGGCGCGGCAACAGCGCCTTCACCACCGCCGCCCGCTCGTTCCTTCGACGCTGGCCGACCGTGCAGGCCTGGGCCGAGGAGCCGCTGCGCGTCCAGCTCGCCGCGAACACCTCCACCCACCCGTTCATCACCTTCCTGCTCGTCACCGGTCGGCTCCACCCGGATTGGCAGTACCTGGTCCACCGCAAGTTCTCCTCACTGTGGCGAGACCTGCCAGGCACCGTGATCGGCGCCGACATCGAGGAGTTCATCACCGCCGCACACACCGTCGGCTACAGCGAACGGGTGGCCTCAGCGATGGCCTCACAGGTGATGGCCCGGATCCTTTTCGCCACCGGCAAACGCCTGCACGAGGTCACCCACGACGACTTCGACGCCCTCACCGTCGCCGGGGCCGCACGCCAACAGGCCACCGGCCGCACCTGGAGGCACTACCGCGCGGCTGCGACCGCGACCAAGACCGTCCTGTACCACCACGGCATCCTGCCCGCCCTACCCGAACCATGGCAGCAGCGTCAGCCATTCACCCGCCGCGTGGCCGGTGTGCCCGAGCCGATGCACTCGATCCTGGTGCGCTACCTGCAACACAAGAGCGTGACCTGCAAGCCGACCACGGTCTCCGGCCTAGCGACCCGGCTGGCGCACTTCGGAACCGTGGTCGCAGCGATCGACCCGGTCGCGACCCCTGCCACCCTGACCCGCACCGGGCACATCGAGCCGTGGATGCACGCCCTGACCCGTGCCGAGAACACCAAGTCCGGTGGGGTCCTCTCCCGCGCCGAGCAGGCCCGCCGGATCCTGGCCGTAGCGAACTTCCTCCGCGAGATCAGCGAGTGGGACTGGCCCGAAGCCCCCGCACGCACCCTGATGTACGCCAGCGACAACCCCCGCCTGCCCCACCCGTTGCCGCGGTTCCTCCCACCGGACGCCGACCGGCGCCTGACCCAGGCGCTGCACGACTCCCCGAACCGCCTGCCCGCGGACGCCCTGCTGCTGCAACGGGCCTGCGGGCTGCGAATCGGTGAGCTGCTCGACCTGGAGATGGACGCCGTCATCGACATCCCCGGCGCCGGGTCCTGGCTGAAAGTCCCGCTCGGCAAGCTCGACACCGAACGGATGGTCCCCATCGACCCCGACATCCTCACCTTGCTCGACCGGATCACCACCACCCGCAGCCCAGGCCGACCGATCCGTCACCCCCGCACCGGCCGTCCCGCCGACTTCCTCTTCACCGCCCACGGACGGCGCCTGGGACAGAACAGCCTGCGACGCGAGCTCGACCGCGCCGCCAGCGTCGCCGGCATGCCGCACATCACCCCCCACCAGCTGCGGCACACCTACGCCACCGCCCTGATCAACGCCGGCGTCTCCCTGCAAGCCCTCATGGCCATCCTCGGCCACGTCTCCGCCGAGATGAGCCTGCGCTACGGCCGTCTCTTCGACACCACCATCCGCGACGAGTACGAAAGAGCCCTCGACCTCGCCAAGACCCGAATCGGCTCCCTACCCCAGCCCACGGCACCCAAACCTGCAGAACCGCAACCAGATTGGCGCGCCACCGCAACCATCAAGACCGCCCTGGCCGGCGGGCACTGCCTGCGCGCCCCCGCCCAAGGACCCTGCGCCCACGCCAACATCTGTGAGCACTGCCCCAGCTTCCACCCTGACCCCGACGACATCCCCACCCTGACCCGGCAACGCGAGACCGCCACCGCCCTCGCCAACGACGCCACCACCCGAGGCTGGGACGCCGAGACCGAACGACACCTACGTCTCATCACCAGAATCAACACCCTCATCCAGCACGCCGCGACACGCCCGCACGCTATGTGACGCACACCTCAGAAAACCCCGCCGCAGCCCCAAACCAGCCCCCGATTAGCCGGTTAAGCGCTGGACAACGCTCTATGCGAGAGCACGATCGGGCTGTTCAAGACCGAAGCCATCGACGACGGCGGACCCACCTGGAGCGACCGCCGCGCTGTCGAATGGCAAGTCGCCCGCTGGGTCCACTGGTACAACCACGACCGGCTCCACTCCTCAATCGGGAACCTGCCCCCCGTTGAGTTCGAACACCATCACCGGCAGGCTAAGACCGTGACCCCCATCCCGGAGGTCGCGTAACCAACACACCCTCCGGGAAACTCAGGACGGTTCAGAAATCTTGACGCGCGACAAGGCATAACAATCAGCGCACTGGCCGCAACCCTCGACGTGCCCTACCAACGCCTTCGCCGACTCGAAATCGGCACCCGAACTGACCCCGAGCTCGAAACACGCGCCCGCCTTACCCTCGACCAGATCACCGCCGCTCCCCCCGCTTGACCGCAATAGGAGCATCCACTACCCGGGACTTGACCCCCCTCCAGGTCATACAAGCCTGTAATATGGGCGCGCTTCGCCGGTCTTAAGTGGCGTAAGACCGACGATTTCACAGGGGAAGGCTCAAGCCATGAAGGCACCATTCGCTGCGCACACACGTCCGAACCCGCCAGCTACTGGCCACGCCGTGTCACGGGTTCTCGTGGATGCCCACTTCAGACGCGCAGGCTACTACCTTGTGAGGTCCGCGGTGCCGCCCGAGCTATGCGCGACTCTTCGCCAGAAGCTCGGAACCGAGTTGGAGAGTGGCCACGACGTCCGTTACGACGACCAGTTGCGCCCTTACCGCGTCGACTTCCTGGTCGATAGGGTCCCCGAGGTCTGGAATGCTCTGCGCAGCGAACTCGTTCTGGACGTAGTTCGCATTCTCCTGGGTCCCAATGTGGACGTCGTGCTGAACCGTCACAACCACGGGACCATCAACCAACGCGGCTACAGTGGGGTTCGCTTCCACCGTGACGTGAAATCCTGGTCGCGTAACCTACTAACCGCCGTGATCTTCCTCGATGACGTCACCGAGGCCAACGGCGCGACGCGTCTCGTCCCCACATCCCATTACCTACCGAGCGTGGAGCAGCCCTTCCACGGCGGGACTTGGATGGATGAGGTGGACGAGTACGCCTTCCTTGAGGACCAGGCGTTGGCTGTTACAGGCCCGGTGGGGAGCGTGCTCCTCTTCGACGCAACGCTCTTCCACGCAACTGGGGTCAACAGCACCAACGAGGAGCGGCCCATCCTCACCTTGGGGCTGCATGCGTCGGACGAACTGTCGGTGTCGAACTACGGTGACAACCACCAGCAGCTGTGCGGAACACGCGCGCATCACGGCAACGCCCTAGCGATGGCGGGCAAGGGCGCCGGGGTCCATGACTGAGTTCTTGGGCTTCCTCGCCGCCCACCGTGACAGTCAGCGGTTTGCGCTCGTGGTCGACGGGGGTCCCCGCGTCACCTACCGCCAGCTATTCACGGTCGCCGACGCGCTGGCTACGCGGCTCGCGCCACGGTCAGCCAGCTGGTGGACCATCACGGCATCAGACCGGCTACTTCATGCGGTCGCGGTCGTGGGCGCCTTGGTCGCCGGCAAGCCATTCATTCCCGCCGCAGATGGCAAGCGCGCGCCCGATTGGGCAGGGCGAACCTTTGAAGTGTCCGACGCAACAGTCACATCCGCAATGTCCGCTGCGCTGACCGACGCGGCCTCGGCCGGCGGCGCTCGGGGGCACCGGCTCTCGCAACATGCTGGGCGCGGCCCGCGCACGGCCTACGCGTTAACGACCTCTGGGTCTACTGGCGCGCCGACTTGGGTGCGCGTTTCGCGCGACAACCTTGCCTGGCACCTAGCGGCGTGGACGTCACGGACAGGGCTCGGTCCAACCGACGTCGTCCTGCAGGCAGCACCGATGGGCTTCGACGTCGCCCTTGAGGAGCTGCTGCCCACTCTGGCGGTCGGTGGCTCGGTCGTCATCCCCGACCGCGACTTCCGACCCACCCCGACAGCACTCGAATCCATCGTGCGCAGTCACGGCATAACCGTGGTTAACCTGACGTCGAGCATCGTGGGTCGGTGGATGGGGACTACCGCGCGGCGCGGCCAGCGGCTGCCCGAGAGCCTCCGGCTCGTGGTTGCCGGAAGTGAGCGGCTGTGGGGGTCGACCGTCGCCGACTTCCGTCGCTGTCGACACCACGGCACTACCTTGCTGAATGCCTACGGGATGGTTGAGACGACGATCACGAATCTCGTCTACGACACGGACGGCCTCCCTGACGACCACACTGGTCCGGTTCCGATCGGGGATCCCCTGCCAGGCGTGAAGGTCCAGGTCAGGCCATTCGCGGGCAACGCCGACCCTTCGGTCGGCGAGCTCATCATCCTCGGCCGCTGCGTTGCCGAGGTTGAGGCGCGGGGTGTGGTGCGTGACCGGTCGGCTAACGAATATGCGACTGGGGACGTCGTTGAGCGCGGGCCGCAGGGCCTGACGTGGATGGGCAGGCGAGACGACCAGGTCAAGGTCCGTGGGATCCGTGTCGACTTGGCCATGGTGGATCAGGTGGTCATGTCGAGCGGCCTGGCGTCTGAGTGCGTGACGCGTCTGTCGCGCTCGGGGTCGACACTCGACGTTTGCATAGTCCCAGCCAACGGCGGCGCTGACCCGGGGTCGCGCCTGCTTCGGTGGCTGGCCGGGCCGGGTGTCGACCTACCCGTGCTACCGACGGCGGTGCACGTCGTCGAATCGCTACCTGTCGGACCCACTGGCAAGGTCACCCGTAGGGCTCAGGAACCCACTTACGCGCCGCCGCGTGTGGCTGGAATGAGTGGCGGGTTGCATGCCGATGTCGCCGCGGCGTGGAACGCGGTCCTCGGCCGCGATGGAAAGCCGGACCATTTCATTTCCGACGGCGGCGACTCTTTGGCGGCGATCGAGTTGATCACCCGGTTGGAGGACGTCACGGGATCGGTGCTGCCGCCCGACCTACTGGACCGATATCCCACGTATGTCGAGCTGGTCGAGGCGCTCACAGGGGTGACTGACAAGGCACTGCCCATGCCGCACCCGGAACGGGTTTCTCTCACGCTGCACCAGCGCACGCTCCTGCGAGTCAGCGCGGATGCTCCACCGCACGCGTACGAGAACTGCGTTTTCGTGCCGACCGCGAGGGCAGACGCGGCCTTCGGAGCGGTCCTGCTAAGCGAGCTTAGTTCGATCGCTTCTCGACTGTCATTCGCAGCTGAGCCGTCGGTGCGACGCCCTGCGGCCGCCTTGTACGAACAGTTCAGCGCAGATTCGTGCAATGGCGCGTGCCGAAGGTGGATACCGGATCGTCCGCTTGCTCTTGACAGCGCGCTCCTGCGTGCGTGGTGGCACGACGTATGTGGTTCCGGCCACATCACCCTGCAGAGCCACCATGTGTTGCTCGACGCGCAGTCAATGGAGCTTCTCGCCGACGGCATCCTAGACGGTGCCTCCGGAGACCGACTAGCAATCGACCATGGGGGCGTCCGTGTCCAGCGGACAATCTCCGCCCTCGCTATGGCGGAAGAGCTGCGTCGCTTTCAGTTGGTCCACCCGTGGCTGCGCGATCCTGGCCCGGAAGTTGCGGACTGGGGGCCTGCAGCGTCGCTGAAGTTCGCGAGGGAGCCCTCCCGGTCGGCAGCCAGGGACCGTGCCGCATCGGTTGGAGCCACGGAGTTCGGTACCATCCTGAGCGCATTCGCATCCGCAGCCGCCCGGTTCACCGAGGAGCCCTCTTTCGCGGTCAGCCATTCGATCAATCTCAGGCCTTCTCGCGCCGACCGGGTACTCGGAACATTCACCGGATCTCGACTAACCGCGCACGCACGGGCGGCCGCCGAGCTCTCCGGCACGGATGGGGAAGTCGAGCGGATTATCGATATCGCGAGGCAGTTGGCGGAGTCGAGGCGAGGTGTACCTGGCGAACTGGTGGCGTGGTCGCTCAGGCGGCGGTTCCTCGACGGACTTAAGCTCAACTTCGAGGTGTTGCCAGATCGCGAGCCTCCGCAACGGTTTTCTTGGCTGACGGGCCATGTCCCGACCCGGCGCGACCTGTCTGTAAATGTGGCAGCCCATCCCCATCACTACGCCTTGTCGGCGAGTTACCGATCCGACCGACTGGCCGAGGCAACGGTGCGCCAGATGCTCGAACTGTTCGTTGACCACCTGGAGGAGCCCGCATGAGCACACATGCGCCGGTCGCAGCAGTGGTTCTGGCCGGAGGGCACGGCTCACGGCTAGCCCCTTGGACCGACCATCTGCCGAAACCGCTCGTCCCAGCTGCTAACCGATTGGCAGTCTCCTACTCCCTGGAGTTGCTCGCTCGCTCTGACATCCGCGACGTGGCCGTCGTGTATGTCGATCCGCGTGTCCGATCCTGGGTAGAGCGCGCCTGGGCGGGCGAGTTCGACTTCGTCTGGGTGCTCGAGCGGGAACGCAAGGGCACAGGGGGAGCACTGACGGACCTGCCCCGCGACTTCCGGGACAAGCACGTCGTAGTGCTCGCCGCCGACATGGTCAACACCGTGAATCTCGAGGAGCTCGTAGCCGCACACCTCGAATCACGGGCGGACGTTAGCCTCGCTTGTGCGTGGGCACCTGCCGAGATCTGGGAGGGCGACATCGTGGAAGCGGACAACGGTCGCCACGTCACCAGGTATGGGCCGATGACGGCCGGTCTGCCCGTGAGTGAGCAGGTCCTCGGCTCGGTTGGTGTCCAGGTATTGGCGCCGGGGCGGGTGTGGTCGCTTATACCGGATGACACCTTTACGCATCTCTCCGACGACGTGCTGCCCGCAGCCGTGGCCGGGGGTCTCGCGGTTGGCTGCTTTGTCACCCCCCAGTTCCCCTGGGACTTCGGCTACCCCGCCGAGTTACACGAGGGAGCCTCTCTGTTGCTCGCTGACGAGTTCGCGCCACTGTTTGCCTTCGGGCCGAGCGCGCCATTCGTCGACCCCGACGCCCGCGTTCACGCCGAGGCCACCCTCGTCGGCCCAGTCCATGTGGCGGCTGGCGCCCAAGTGGAGGCCGGCGTTCATGTGGTCGGGCCCTCAACGATCGGCCACGAGGCACACGTCGGGACCGACGCTCGTATCGAACGTTCTGTGATCATGCCCGGGCACCGAGTTCCCGCGGGGGCGCACTTGAAGGACGTCCTGGCGGGTACCCCGAGCGAAGTCGAAGGGGCTCTAACGAGGTGGTTGGAACGTCGGCCAGACGCCGTGAGGTGCTGGACCCCACCGGTGTTCGACTGTGCTGGGGACGCGCGGTGAGCGTGGATCTCGCAGATGTGGTTGCAGGCTACGCCACTGGCCACTACCTCCAGGACGACGGCCCCGGTCGCCCATTGACGTGGATGGCCCGGGAGCTTCGTGGAGTGGTGCCGCTCGACAACCTTCGGGTGTCGCGTTCGGTCGCGAGACGCGAACACGAGTTGGGTGGGCGCTTGGTCGTCGACGGCGACTTCGCGAAGGTCGTCCGGTGGTGCGCGGAGGCGCCCCGTGCTGAAGGCGGGGTGTGGCTCACCGATCGCGTGGTTGATGTCTACCTGCGGCTCCATGCGGCAGGGTTGGCCCGAAGCTTCGAGCTGCGACGGGGGGACAGTCTTCTCGCGGCCGAGTTCGCGGTCACATTCGGGAGGGTGGCTTTCGCGGAGAGCGCGACTCACACTATCTCCGGGAGCGGCAATGTCTGTTCGCAGCTGACCCTTCTCTGGCTGCGAGCGAACGGGTTCAAGCTATACGACATCCAGCGGCTGTCGCCGTACATGGAACGGTTCGGCGCAGTCGCTATTCCGCGGCACGAGTATGAGGTGCGCTTACGCGACGCCATGACTCCCGGAGGACGTCGTTGTCCGCCAGCGCTGGAACTAGCATGACCGCCGCAGTGGGCTCGCGCGCGCGCCTAGGCCACGAAAAGCGCCAGCTGACAGCGTTCTTCATCGGTCGGATCGCTGGCGACTTTGGGGACATGTTGGTACCAGTCGCGCTGGTTGCCGCTGCGGTCCACTTTGGGGGCGCGCAGGCTCTCGGGTGGATACTCGCCTTCCGCGCGTTCCCCAGCGTCGCGTCGGCATTACTCGGCGGGGCCTGGGCCGACGGACGAGACCCGCGCAGGCTGATGATCTTCTCCGATGTGGTCCGCCTTGGCGCGCAAGTGACAATGGCGATCTTGCTGGCGGTCGACGTCGGCTTGCTCTGGCCGGCATTGATCGCCCAAGCGATGTATGGCGCGGCTTCCGGAATGTTCGGCCCGGCGGCTGGTGTCTTGCTCCCCGCGCTGGTACCGGAAAGCGAACTCCAGCGCACGAATGCTCGCCTCTCGGTGTTGCGCAGCTCGGCGCGGATCCTCGGCCCGGTGGTTGCGGCCGGTGTCCTCGCTGGTGCTGACGTATGGATCCTGTTCGCCGCAGACGCTTTGACTTTCGCCGTGAGCGCGGTGGCGCTTCTGGTCGTCACCCGACAGGATCGCGGCCATGTGGTCGCTTCAGGTCGTTTGGCCCTGACCCAGACGCTGCGCGACATCGCTTCAGGTGTACGCGCTGCCAGGCGAGCTTCCTGGCTTCTTGTTTGCATTGGGTACTTTGCGGCATTCCAGTTCTTCGCGGTCGCGCCTCTGTTCGTGCTTGGGCCGTTCCTCATCTCGGATGAAGGCAGCGAGAGTGCCGCATGGGGCGCGTTCCTGACTGCCGGGGGCATTGGGTGGGTCCTCGGCGGGCTCGTGGCCGGTCGGTTGCGGCCACGACGCCCTCTCGTGATGTGTCTCTGGCTCTCGCTACTCGACGGCGCCCAACTCATCGCGCTAGCTCTAGGCGCACCCGTTCCTATCCTTCTCGGGGTCGGTGCCGCAGCGGGGGCGGTTGCCGCGATCTGGGATATCATGTGGGTGACCGCAGTCCAGACCCACGTTGAGCGCCGGTTCCTCGGCCGGGTGTGGGCGCTGGACGAGTTCGGATCCGCGATCGCCGCGCCTGTGGCGTTCGCGGCGATTGGTTTGGCAGCGACTGCCATGGACGCCGCGAGCTTAGCTTGGATCGCTGGCGCGCTGGCGACAGTCGCTACGGTCGTGGCAGTCTCGTTCCCTGCAGTGAGAAACGTCGGGGGATCCCCTCACCAGAGAACTCCCTTGAAGACGACGAAGTAGAAAGAGTGGTCGTCCCTTGACCCAGCTCCCCTGGATTCTGTTGTCGGAGAAGCCTGTTCTGGACGGGTTCACACGCGTCATACGCCAGACCTACCGGATGCCAGACGGGCGCGAAAGCGAGTGGGACGTCGTCGCTGGCGATCGGTCGGTTGCCGTGGTGGCGATGACCACGGATGGGAGTTTCGTAACGGTCCGGCAGTTCCGCCCGGGGCCCGGCCGGGTGCTCGACGAGCTCCCGGGTGGGTACGTCGACTCTGGGGAGCGGGTTGAGCATGCCGCCGCGCGTGAGCTGTTAGAGGAGACCGGCTACGAGGCCGGGACTATCGAGCTCGTGGGCAGCAGTTGGATGTCGGCGAAAGGCCAGTTGCGACAGTTCTGCGCCGTTGCGCGAGATTGTCGCTACAGCGGACCAGCCCGGTCGGACGCTGAGGAGTTCATGGATGTGCGGCTGGTCGACCTGGCCACCCTGCTGTCCATCGTTCGCAGCGGCGGGCTCACCGACCAGGGCCTGGCCTACCGAGCTCTCGATCACCTCGGCTTGTTGCAAGCGGGCTGCTAAACCCGGGACTGTCCTGAGAAGGGTGTTTCTGGCCGACACGCCGGTCTGGTTTGGCAGACCCAACTCACACCGTCTGCCTGGGCCAGGACGAGTTTCCACGAGCACCCTTGGATCGCTCGGCCAGAACAACCGTTGACTCCGGTGTCTGGCTGTGTCCCAGTAGGCTTGGTTCGTGCTTGCCCCCAAGTTGACGTGCAGCGCTTGCGCCGTGTGTGCGAGCGTTACGGAGTGGCGTCGTTGGAAGTGTTCGGGTCGGTTGCTCGGGGCGAGGACCATCCGGGCAGCGACCTGGACCTGCTCTACGTGCTCAAGCCTGGCGCCCGTCTGGGCTTTCGCCTGTTCGACCTCGAGGACGAGCTCACGGCCGTGTTCGGACGCCCGGTGGACCTGGTCGCGCGCAGGTCGGTGAACAAGTACCTGCGCGAGGCGATCCTCGCTGATGCCCTTCCGCTCTATGCGGCGTGACCTGCTGCTGCTGCGCGAGATGCGGGAGGCCGCGCTGGCGATCCGCGATCTGGTCGGTGAGCGAAGCACGGAGCAGGTTGAAGACGACAGCATGCGACGCTCGGCCATCTTGTGGCACTTCACCGTGCTGGGGGAGGCCGCCAGCCAGGTAACGGCAGAGACGAAGGACGCTTGGCCGGACATCGCCCGGCGCGCGGCAACTCGCCTGCGCAACCGCATCGTGCACGGCTACTGGGACCTCGACGTCGAGATGCTGGTCGCGACGGCAGCCGACGACCTGCCACAGATGATCAAGCAGCTCGAGCATGCCCTCTCTGCCTCGCAGGAACCAGAAGACCCCGAGCCCGCGTGAATCCCGGTCACCACGGTCCTCGCACTCGCCAAGCAGGACGTGCGCGATCGACGTCGACCTGAGCGGCCGGTCGGCTCAACAACGGCTCATTAACCGGCCACCCCGCTCTGCTCTCGGACTCGGGCTGCCCCTATCTGCCCGGGCCCGACAACCAGCGAGTTCCATTGCAGCAGTGGCACTTTGGGGCGTATCATGGTGTCGACCAGAAGCGCGCCAGGTCAACTGCAGTCACCCCGCGTTCCCGATGGACCGCCCTACGGATCAGAAGGTTAGGGGTTCGAATCCCTTCGGGCGCGCCATGTGATGTCTCAAGACATCGGAAACCCCTGAACCCCTGGTTTAGGGGTTTTCTGTTGTTCGGGGTTAGTATCGGCGGGTGGTGTCGAGGGTGAGTTGGCGGAGGATTTCGCCGGTGGTGGTGTGGATGATGGTGATGTTGAGGTCGTGGACCAGGGCGGTGATGGGTTGGCCGTTGTGGGCGCGGCCGAGGCCGATGTGGAAGAGCTGTCCTCGGTGGCGGAGGGTGATTTTGCCGTTGTTGACTTTGTCGGTGCGGATGCGGGTGTGGGTTCGGGTCGTGGGTTCGTTGGGGGTGGCTTTGGGTCGGGTGGTGTAGGCCGCGGCGGGGGTGCGGCGGGCGATGCCGCGGTGGGGCCGGTGGTGGTTGTACAGCTGCTGGAACTCGTTCAAGAGGGTGTTGAGGTCGGTGATCGTGGCTGGTTGGTTCGGTTGAGCTTTGAGCCATTTCTTGAGTGTTTGCTGGAAGCGCTCGACCTTGCCTTGGGTTTGGGGGTGGTTGCCGCGGCCGTTCTTTTGGGTGATGCCCAGGGTGGCGAGTTCGTGTTCGAAGGCGTTGCGTCCTCCTCGGACTTTCCGGGAGGCGTAGCGGACGGTGTACACCATGCCGTTATCGGTCAATGTGCTTGCTGGACAACCGTGTTCGGCGATGGTGGTCGGAATGTGGTTAGGACGGTTGTGCCGGTGACTCGCGTGTGGGCGCTGATGTGCAGCGCCATTCGGGAGTGGGCCCCGCAAGCGGGAGGTACCCCAATCGAGCCAGGTGATGATCTCGCTGTCGGTGCCGGTGCTTAGGGGTAGTGGGTGAAGTCGGATTGCCAGCATTCGTTGGGTAGGTCGGCTTCGAAGCGGGTGTAGGAGGATCGAGGTCGTTTCCTGGGGTCGGCGATGACTTTGCTCGAACGCACCAGGGTGCGGTGTATTGAGGTTCGGGCGACCGTGATCCCGCGAGCACGTAGGTGCCAGCTGATGGTCTCGGCCCGGCGTCGAGGCCGGCTGCAGTGAGTCGGTCTCGCTCATCCACGATGGCTTGCACGACCTGCTCGGGCAGGGGCTGTGGGGCTGCGGTGTGGGCGGCGGGAGGCCGCCCTCGAACGCTTGCTCGCCTTGGGCGCGGTAGCGGGCCATGACCTTAGACACCCAGCTCTTGCTGACCCCGAACTGGCGGGCGGCCTGGCCTTGGGAGAGGCGTTGAACGGTGACGGCGGTGATGATCGCTTTACGGTTCGACACCCCAAATCCCACTCCGGTGGGGTTTCCGATGTCTTGGGACAGGGGTTTCCTATGTCCTGGAATCAGACACCTTCGGGCGCGCCAAACCTGCAGGTCAGGCCCCTTTGAGAACCGCCCACGAGGGCGGTTTCGCGTTTCGGGACCACATCAGGGACCACATGCCGTCCCCGACCCCTCCTGACCGGCCCCGAAGTCGAAGCCGTCGAGCATGCTCGCCTCGACGCTGTCGACCGCCCGACGACCCATGTAGACGTTCTGCGTCATCGCGATCTGGGCGTGCCCGAGCTGGTCCGCCATCACCCGCGCCGAGGCGCCGGAGATGTCAAGGAACGTCGCCACGGTCTTGCGACAGGTGTGCGTCTTGACCCAGTCGAACTCCGAGTCCGCGCGCACATCGCGGAAGGCCCGACCCACGTTGGCGCGATCGCGATAGGTGCCGGCGGCGCTCGGAAAGACCGGAGCATCGTCAGCGCCGCCCAACCGCTCCCGGCGAGCCGTCAACAGCTCGACCAGCCAGCCCGGCAACACCAGCCGCCGCTGCGAGGTCTTGGTCTTGAGCCCTCCGTAACAGAACGTGATGACAACTGTGCACCAAGTCACTCAGATGCGCAAGAGGTGTTGCGCAAAAGGTGCTGCACGTTACGTCGAGAAGTGATCCCGACGATGAGTAGTGCGCTGATGGCGCACATGAGGGCCGATAGAAAGAACATGTGTGCTAAGCCCGCCAGTTGAGCCACGAGGCCAGCGACGAGCATGGAGGCCGGCGTGACGCCCTCGAGCGTCAGACTCAACGCGCTGCCCATGCGTCCGAGGAAGCGAGGAGTGCACGACGCCTGCATAGCGGGTACGACGACGTTGGCGGCCCCCGACGCTGCTAGCCCGGTAGTGAAGAGCACGGTGAGCACCCAGGCGGCTCCAGTGGGCACGCTCAGCGTCGCCACGCCGATGGCTGAGATCACGACGATCGCGGCGGCCGACCTCCGACCATCCGTTCTACGGATTGCAAGGGAAAGAAGGGGTCCGACGAGAGCGCCTAAGCCAAATGCAGCTAGGCCGTTAGCGATAACGCTAGCGCTCCAGGCACGTTGCGTTACGAGCGTCGGGATGCCAATGTTGACAGCGCCCGTCGCCCCGAATTCCAGAAGAGCGAGCGTTCCTAGCGATGCCCATAGAACACGGTGACGCCCGATGTACCGGTACCCTTCCGCAATGCTGGACATCTGGAATGACGTTGGGCGGTCTTGAGTGTCTTCACGTTCCGACATCTTGGGTAGACTCCATACAGCCAGAGCCGTTATGCCGAACGTTCCTCCGTCTACGAGAAGCATGGCCCAGGCGGGGAGATGCGAGATGCATGCGCCAGCAGCAAGTGCGCCGAGCAGCATGCCTCCCCGCAGGCTAGTCGACCGACTAGCGTGGAGCGTCGACAAGCTGTCGGTGGGCGCTAGTGTGGGACCCAACGCAATGGCCCCAGGCTCGTAGAATGCCCCCAGTATCCCCACGATCGCCGCTGTGGCGCTTAAGGCCAACGCATCAGGCGGGTAACTCCGCCAGATGACCGCTGTCAGGACAAGCGACAGGCCGCGGCCGAGGTCGGCAACGAGCATGGCGTGTCTGTACCCAATGTGGTCCACGACTGCCCCGGCAACAACGGCGGCGACCGCCGAAGCGGCAGCGCCGGAAGCAAGAACGAAGCCAGCCTGAGCGGCACCCTTCTGGGCGGCTAGGAACGCGAGCGTCACAATAAGGAATTGATCGCCCGCGGAAGAGAAGAACTCGGCGACAATCCAGCGGCGAAGTGGAGTCACAGTCATTCCCAATTGCATCATTGGTGGCTCCTATTCATATGGAAGTCCCTGAAGCATCACGAATGTGACCTGGTCTCCGTCTTCTCCTTCCAGTGAGTATCTCTTCAGGAGATCTGCTACTTCACGCTGAAATCTGGCTGCGCGGTCCTTGCTTAGTTTAATGATCATATCTGAACTAAAGGCCACTTCGTCGTTCCGATGCTTTTCTGGCGAGGAGTCACGCGCAGCCAGGAATGCCGCGAGCCTTTGGCGATGATGGCGGAGAACGGCATGCTGCAATTGCTCAGCTTCAATGGAATCGGACGGGAACTCTAGGCCACCACTCGCGACTCGCCACCACCGCTCCCTCCCGTCCCGGGACTGGTCTTCCACCTCTTCCAGTAGGCCGAACTTGCCTAGTTTGCCTAGGTGGTAGCTTGTGGCGGCGGGGCTCATGCCGAGCTCTTCGCCAAGCATGGTCGCGGTTGCCTCTTCGGCCGCCGCGACGGCGTAGAAGATCTTGAGCCGGACCTCGTGTCCGAGAGCCTTGAATGCATCGACAGGGCGGGGTGACGTCTCCACCTACGGAGCGTAGATGCGAAAGATAATTTGCGCAAATAGTGTTGCGGGATGCTACGGGGTTTCTTGCTTGGCACGCGGAGCGCCGCCAACCTCGCGCGGACGGCGCCCAAACGCGGCTCTACCAGGGACGTGACCACCAACCCCATGCGGCCACCCCGGCCGATGGGGGCGCCCAAGTCGCGCCGGATCTTAGTGGCTGCCCACAAGGGCCGAGCAACTAGCATCCCCTGACACAGGCGTGTCAAGCACCACCCGAGACAGCACAGAGCTGGGACGCGCGCACGGTGAGGAGTTTCCTTACTGGTTCAAGGCGCGCCTGACGGCGCGCGCCGGCTCCCGCTCCCGGCGGGGCCCCGCGCTCCGCCGCTCCTTCGTCGCGCTCCGCGCACCCCACCTCCCGCTCCCGCCGGCCGGGCATGAAGAGAGGGCCCGGCCGAAGCCGAGCCCCCGCAGACGCAGCGCCAATCAGCCGCCCCAGTATCGCTTCAGTGACCATCGCAAGGGCCCCACCGCCGTCGCTACGCCGAGCGGCGGAAGCGCCATGCCGAGCCAGTCATGCTCGCCCGCGAACCGCGCGTCGCCCGGCTCATCGGGCAGATACTCCACCTGAACGACCTGACCGGCCTCGGCGCCCGTGCGACCGCTCACCAGGGCCGTCACCTCCCGGCCGCTTGCCTCGAACTTGACGCGCACCGAGTCCGAGTACTTGCCCGGCCAGACGTCCAGTACCGTCGCGCTCGTCAAGCGGCCGAAGCTCGACAGCCGCCCATCGACCCAGACCGAGCGCAGCCCGATACCCGCCAGAACCACAGCGATCAGGGCCCAGCCGGCCACAGCAGCGGCGTTCCTCCATCGATTCCGGTCACGCCGCCGCCCGGCTCGGCTCAACGTCTCGGGCACGGCTCCTCCTGCGCTGCTGGTGTCGGTCACGATGCCACCTCCAGCCTGCAGGCGCCGGGTTTCAGACGGGCTTTGGACGAGAGGAGGGGCCAGCGTGGCCAAGTCCCGCAGACGCCCCAGCGGGAACCTCCCAGCCCGGACAGTTCGCAGGGAGGCTGTGGGCGGGGGCACCCGTAGTCGGCCGGGTCCCGTACCGCGAGTTCTTCCCAGCGCTTTCTCTTTCCCGTGCACTGTGGTTGGCAGGTCCCGCTGCTCGACATCGGTCAACTTGTCACGTTCCTTGCGCTGCGCCCGGCCTTTCACCCGACCGACTGCGGTGGCGACGGCCATGGCCAGGATGATGACCGCGACAGCGACCCCGACGAGGGGGACGCGCGTTGCGGTGAGGTGGCCGGCGTGCACGCTCACCGCCCCGTCAGTGACCGTGAGGTAGTGCGCGAGCCAGGGCGCGAGTTTGCGGTCCCACAGCTTCACCACGGCCAGCAGCGCGAGGCCGGCGACCATGAACGCGCCGAGTTCGTTGACGCCAGAACCGTTTTCGTTGCTCTTCGTGCTGCTCATGAGTGTTGCTCCTTGGGGTGTCAGCTGATCCAGAGGTGGTGGAGCGGCAGGGTGGTCACGCTCGCATTCGTCGGGAGTGGGCCGCCGTGGACCATGGCCCAGTAGCCGGGCTGCTCGATCACGTCGACCACGAACCCGCCGGGGCTGTCGTGCGGCTCGGTGAGCGCGACCGCGACCAGCCAGCGGGAGTCGTGGAAGTACCAGACCCGCGCCCCGGACAGCGAGGGCAGATCCGCGGCGGACCGGAACCGCATGATCGGTGGGGTGGTGCCGTCCTCGCCTGCGCGGGCGAGCCATTTCAGGTCGTCGTGCTCGGGGATCTGCGAGGTGTGTTTGGACTGCCCTGCCGCCCGGTAGACCCACAACTGCGACGCCGCGATCCGCCGGCCGCGGATCTCGTGCAGCCCGAACTCGCTGATCGGCGCTACTTGGTATTCGGGGTGGCCGGTGTCGTAGAACGGGCCGTCCCAGATCGCCAGGACATCGACCAGCCACCCACCGGTCGGCGCCGCGACGGTCACGTGCTGCCCGCGGGGCAGGTCCTGCATGCTCATCGCGGGCACCGGGTGTCGGTCGGCGGGCGCGGTGTACTCCCGCGCGACCCGGTCTAGGCTCATCGACTCGTCGTCGTCGGTCATCAGCGTGCTCCGTTCGGGAAGTAGGGGGCGCCCCAGCCGATGTAGGTCGCGTTCCATTTGCGTTCGATCTCGGTCGCGGGGACGATCCCGATCTGACCGGGGATCGTGATGTCGGTCGACGCGACGAGGCCGTCGCCGATGTACAGCGCGGCATGTCCCGCGCGGGACCGGGTTTTCCAGTACAAGACCGCACCCGGTGGCGGGTTCCGGTCCCCAGGGTGCTGCATGCTCGCGGGCGTGGCGTAGTAGTGGTCGATGGCGTACCTGGTGCCGACGGCGGACCAGCCGTAGGCGCGGGCCACGAACCCCAGGCAGCGTTTCAGCCACCCGGTCTGCCCAGTCCGCTCCTGGTTCCGTGCCCAGGCGATCGTCTGGTCCACGACCTTCGGGCGCGCTTCGTTCCTCGCGCCCCCGCTGGGGCCGGGATGACGGTGTGAACGGTTTTGGAGTCGGAAGGGCCAGCGTTCCTGTCACCTTGACTTTGGGTGGCGGCATATGATCGCACGCTCCGACGGGCCCCGCACTCGCTCGTCGGAGGCCGACTTGGTCATCAACTTGGCTGACCTGAAGGCTCCCAGCGCGTCCACCCAAAGCAACGTGGTGATTGCGCCCAAACAGAATCTGACGATCACTGAGACCGCTGCCCAGTCAGAATTGTGGCCTGTGTCTCGACCGCGGGCGTCGTCACTCAGCGACTGAGTACCCGCGGGGACATCTGCGCAGCAGACTCAGAGGCCACCGACAAAGCAAAACCTGCGGGCGCCTATGGAGCCTATTGCTCAGGTCCTTTAACGCTAGCTCGTACTGCGGCGCCCGCGGGTAGTCCCCGTGAGTCAAGACCGACACGAGGTATGCCGTCGGGTCGAGTTCGGCGGCATACCACTCGGCGTGTGTCGTCGTCGGCGGCAGCGGGAAGGAACCGCCTGCCCTAAGGTCGGGGCGACCGAACACCGGGAAGCCAATGAAGTCCGTCAAGTGCCATAGCGAGATCCACTGGACCGTGGCTAGCGGACTGGCACGGGAGTGGAGCAGATCAGTTTTGCCCCAGTCCCTCTCCCAAGGGTCGCGCCCCCAGAGGCTGGCCGCTTCGACTGGTGCACTGGTGAGGACTTCCGGGCCGAAGAGTTCAGGGAAGATTCGACTGAAGTACGCGCGCAACTGGATGCCGTAGGTGAGCAAAGCGATCCGCTCGAGTCGAGGTGTCTTCGAGTTCGGCTTACAGGTCGTCTGGTCGACGACCGGGCTTGTGTCTTGGGAGACGACAAGGACAGCGGCGACACACAGAGCGGCGCCGAGGGAGTGAGCCGAGAGGATGACCTTTCGACCCTGATCGGTGCTCTCATTGATCCGGCCGACGATTTCCGGCACAGCCCGCTCGCCGTAGCACGGGGGGCCGAGTGGGTGGGCCGCGCGCGGGACGAGGCAGGCAAGGTCCCAAAGGAGCCCAAGCGGTCGGCGCGGTTCATCACCGACTCCGGCGGCGCCGAGTAGTGCGAGCGAGCCGAGCGTGACCACGACAAGGTGGGCGCCCGAGACGAGGGTCGGCCACAGTTCGTTGCCGCCGAAACCGCGTCCAACCGTCACCGCGATCCAGGAGATGAGGATGCAGACGAGCAACAGGCCCAGCAATCGCTCGGCCCGGTGGGTCATCGTCGCGAAGGCCCGCTTCGACCGCACTGCCGCCGCCGCCGGAGTCCCCTGCCACAGCGCAGGCTCCGTGTCGCCGAAGGGAGCACTCGACGCCCAATCCGGGACCTTGCGCCAGCTGGATACCCACATAATGCCCACGACGACGATCATCAGCAGGATCCCGCCAGCGCTAACCAGGCTCGTCCACCCGTAGAGCTGCGGCAGGACGAGGAGCGGCCCCGTCGCGTACGTCGATGGCGCGCCCTCGATGCCCTCAAGGCGTTCGGGCAGGTTGCTGGCTGGCCGATCCCCGTTGAGCAGGTCACCAGCGGCCATCGCGAGCGCACTTGTCGCCATAAAAGCGAGGAAGCAAGCGAGCGCCAGGAAAACCCCAGGGCCACGCCCCGCCCACGCCGCATGCCGGCGCTCACTCCAGGTCGGCGTCGAGGCGGCGCAGCTCGTCGGCGAGGTGCCGGTGCTCGCGTCGGACCCGCGCGAGCCGACGGCAAGCAGGCCGAGGGCAACGGCCGCCGCACCGAGCAGCCACCACTGGTGCTGCTGGACGGTGTCGGGTCCGGGTAGGGCGCAAAGCGGCGCCGCAACGAACCCGGCCAGCAGGCAGGACACGAGCGACCACTGCAGGTTGTGCTTGGGCAGCGCGGCGACACGGCGCACGGTCATCGCGGCGGCGACGAGCGCGATTCCTGCTCCGGTCAGCAGTTGGATGGTCGGCCCGGACGTGCTCAGAGCAGCGGAACCGTCCTTCGGGGCTGCGAGGTCCGACTGGCTCGCGACGACGAAGAAGGCCACGTACGCTACGACAGCCAAGATGACCGACCATTTGACCCAGCGCCTAGCGCGCTGAGTGGCATTCAGGTCCGATGTGACATCGGCAGCGAGTGGCCCGAGGAGCGAAAGGAGAACGACCGACGCGGCGAGCGCGACGCCGGCCACGATACAAATCACCATGGCCCAACCGCCCCCGACGCTTTGGAGCAGGTGCAGGCAGCACATGAGGACCACGAGCGCACCCGACGCGGCCGCGTGCAGCGCGGCCGAAGCTGCGCGTACCGGCGAGTGATTCCAGAAGTTCGGGGTGGTGAGCATCGGCCATCGGATCACTGCGTCCTCGTCGGAGGCGCTCCCACCGGTCGCCGCGGGAGACGTGCGCCTCATTGCCGGCGCGGCGCGATCGAAGGCGGCGCCCGTTCGGGTTGACAGGATCCATAAGGATAGGACGAGCAGGAGTGGGACAATGCTGGTGACAGCCATCCTTTGCCCTGTGTTCCATGAGTTGAGCGAGTCGGCCCAGTCCGGCATCTTCGTGCATGCGGGCTTGCCCTTCGCCGGTTGGCACTGCAGCCCGACGAGGTCGACGAAGACGACCGTGGCAGTCGCGACGGTCATGAGGGTCAGGACCAAGGCGGCATATCGGAAGATCCAGGCGCCGCCGGCGTGCCTGCGCCGCCACACTGAGTCTTCCTGCAGGGCTCCCGGGGGTACGTGGCCCGGATAGAGCCGGCGACTCCAGTAGGCGACGTTGACGAGGGCGAATGGGATGAGCAGCCCCCAGAGCAGGTTGACAACAACCGCGACGAGCTTGCCGGCCAACCCCTTTCCGCCGAGCGTCGTGCGGCTCAGGCCTCCCCACGAATATGCCTCTCGCTCAACCCAATCCGGGGTGTGCCCACGCTCTCCTGGGGATGGATTCGCGGCCGCGGCCTTGCGCCGCCAGAAGCCGCCAAGCCGGTCGCCAGTGATCTCTTCGACGGCATCCTCGGGCAGGTCAAGCATCGACTGCGGCGACGTATTGTTGATCCCGTGCACGCGCAGCTCTAGGGTCTTCGGCACGCTCATGTCTGCTCCTGGGAGTCGGGGCGTCATGACCTTCAGGCGTCATGCTCGTACAAATGGGACAGGCGCGGATACAGAACCGGCCGGTAACCCGCTGACAACTCGGCGGCGATGTCGGTTGTGCCTCGGTCGAGCCCGGTGTCACCACCGTTGGGCCCCTGAGTGGGCGGGACGGCATACCGCAGGTGGGTGGCGACGGAGAACCGTGGCAATCCGCAGGTCGAGATCGCGCACCGAAAGCGGTTTTCTCACGAAGTCGTCGGCGCCCGTTCCTTCGGGGCGTGTTCCAACTCCGCACGGTGTGGGTTGGACGACCCAATGCCCTCGTTGGACCCAGACGGGCCATGTGCAGCCGATTGTCAGCGGGTGGTTGTCCGCCGTCCTCAGACCTCGGTTGACGACGCCACGTGAGGTCACTCTTTACGCTGCTCGCGCCCATCTGTCAGAGTTCGACCAGTGGGTTCGGGGGCACGGCATGGCTGGGTCTCCTCGTCATCACCCTCCAGGCGGCCACGCTGGCCTGGCGCCGCACCTATCCGATCGCGATGTTCGTGATCATCGGACTCGCCTGCGCTTCCACGGCCGGACTGACGACGCAGATGCGGTTCTTAGACCTCGCGCTCCTCTTCGCCCTGTACGCCGTCTACGCCGTCTCCGCGTATGCCGGGTCATAGATCGCCCGTCGCCTCGCCTTGGCCATCGTGATCGTCGCCTAAATCGAGGTTAAGCCTTCCTTGCTTTCCGGCTCCATATCCACTAATGCAGGTGACGGGTTGGCAACGGACCGGCTACGGGCGGCGTTCACGGGTAGATCCCACTTATGCTGTCCGACTGTGAACCCACTTCGGTCCGCGATGTGAAGCGGTTTGTCAACGGCGTCCTTGTGGGCGGCCGGTACAAGCTCGACAGCCTGATTGCCTCCGGGGGCATGGGTGACGTCTGGCGCGCGGATGACACGACGCTCGCGCGCACCGTTGCCGTCAAGATCATGCGGCCTGACACATCTGCCGAGCCGGTCTTCGCGCAGCGGTTCCACGAAGAGGCCCTGCTCACCGCGGGTCTCTCGCACCACAACATCGCCACGCTCTTCGACTACGGCGTTCACGAAAACGTCGCCTATATCGTCATGGAACTCGTCGAGGGTCACTCGCTCGCCAAGGAGATCCGCGAGCGGGGTGCCTTCGACCCAGCCCGGGTGCGCTCAATCGTCGGCCAGATGGCGCTCGCCCTCAATGCCGCTCATGAGGCCGGCGTCATCCACCGGGACATCAAGCCCGCAAACGTCTTGCTCACCGAAGACGGCGTCGTCAAGCTCACCGATTTCGGCATCGCCCGCGCCGCCAACGCATCCGGCCTAACCAAGACTGGCGAAGTCCTCGGCACCCCCCATTACCTCAGTCCCGAGCAAGCGCTCGGCCGCACCGCCACGGCCGCGAGCGACCTTTACGCCCTCGGCGTCGTCGCCCATGAGCTGCTCACCGGGCGCCGCCCCTTCGACCGCGACACCCCCGTCGCCACCGCGCTCGCGCACATCACCGAGCCGATGCCGACCCTCCCGTCGACTGTGCCCACTGACGTGGTCGAGGTCATCAGCCGTTGCCTGTCTAAGGAACCCTCTGGTCGCCCCGCCTCAGCTCGCGAGGTCGCCACCGCACTCGGGATGTCCTGGGTCGAGATTCAGGTCCCTCGACCGCACATCGGCGACCTCACCCGGGTCGCGATCCCGTCGGAGGCCAAGCTGATCGACCTCATGATCCGCCCCGGCTCGCGGGTCCTCGACGCCGGTTGTGGCGCTGGGCGTCTCGGTGGCGCGCTCGCAGCGCTTGGCCATCATGTGGTCGGGATCGATATCGACCCCGACATGGTCGCGGCAGCGAAGTCATCTGCCCCGGGAGCGAAGTGGATCCAGGGCGACCTCACGGAACTCAGCCTCGAACTCCTCGACGAGAGCGTCCCCTTCGACGCGATCGCGTGGATCAGCAGCGGCATCCTCGCGCTCGACCCGATGAACCGGTCCGAAGTCTTCCGTCGCCTCGCAACGTGCTGCTCGCCTCGCGGCCGGATCGTGGTCGAGTTCCGCACCGACGGCGGCTACTCCTACCAACAGTTCCGCGACGACTTCCTGGCGGCGGGGTTAGTGCCCGACGTCGGCTTCTCCGGCTGGGACCTGCGCCCGTATGCCGTGGAAGCGCTCAGCACGGTCGTCATCCTCTCCCGCCGCTAGTCCGCGACGGAGCACCTCCGGTCTAAAACAGCTCTGCCGCAGTCGAGTTTCGCGCTAGTCGTCGGTGAGTCCGAGGGTCTCCGGCGCTAGCGTCTCCTTCGCCTGGCTAAACCGCACCCCCACGAGCCGCCCCGCCTCGTCCAGGTCCACGGTGATCCACCCGGGGTCCGGGTCAGCTCCGGTGACCGCGGCCACTTCCCCATCGCGCAGGTCCCGCAAGGCGAGGTATGCCGTGTCGCTCGCCTCGTCGTATCTCAGCGCTAGCCGCTCTGCACCGCCACCTGCCCCGCCATCTGCGCCACCGCCGCCACGACCCGACCGCGCCACCCCTGGCCGAGCCTCCGGCAACTCCACCGGACCGAGCAGGTGGATCCACCGGTGGTCTTGTTGACCGGGCAGCCTCTCCAACTCCTGGACCAACGGCATTGTGCCCGAAGCTAACTCACGAAGGCAGGCTTCCACGGCCTGCCGGTCGGTGAAGCTATGGAGGCGCTCCGTGCGGGTCTTGAGTTCGCCCGGGGCCTGCGCGCCACGAAGCAGCAACACCGTGAGGAGGGCGCGCTCCGGTGCGCCGACGCCGAACGCCTCGAGCGCCTCGGTGAGCCGCTGCTTGTATTTGACCGCCCGCGCCCCAGAGTCCGCGCGCACGAGCCGGATGAGCTGCCGGTTCTGCAGGCGCAAGGTGACCTCGACCAGGAGGTTGTCGTCGTATTCGACGATCGGGTCGCGGCTTGTGCTCTGGTTGCAGGCCAGCCGCAGCGAGTTGAGCGTCATGGGATAGCTCGCGGGGACGGTGATCTCCTTCTCCATCAGCGAGCCGAGCACGCGTTGTTCCTGAGGGTCAAGTGTTGGCAGCGCCGCGGTGTCCATGGTCTATATGTAGCGTGCCCCGGGCGCAAAGTGGGAGCACCTGCGCAGCGGCGGTCCCACCAGGCGGCTGCGGCGTACTGTCAGGGCAGTTCCACCGGCGATTCGATACCCAGCGCCGACGCGTGACCCCGTCAACCGGTATCGATAGGGAGGGCATGTCAAGGGGAGTGAGGTGACCGAGGTGACTGAGATGGGCGCGACTGCCGAACTCGTGGTGCGCCAGGCGCGGATCGTGCCGCTCGGCGGTCCCGGGCTGGGCCCGTTCGCCAGCGCGACAGCCGCCGCGCGCGCCGAGTTGGTCGATGTGCGTGTGAGTGGGGGCCGGGTTGTCTCGGTCGAGCCTTCGGTCGCCGATCCGGCGGGTTCCCGTGTGGCCCCGCAGTCGTCGGGGTTGTTGACCGCGCCCGTGCGGATGATCGACGCAGACGGGCGCTGGCTGATCCCCGGGTTGTGGGACCAGCACGTGCACTTCACCCAGTGGGCGGTGACCGCTGCCCGGCTGGATACGTCCGGGACGTCGAGTGCCGAGGATGTGCTCGCTCGCGTGCAGGGGCGGCTCGCTGCTATGGGGCGAGCTGGGAGCGGCGGTGCCGCGGGCAGGGGGAGCGGCGCTGGCGCTGGGGCTGGGAGTGGGATCGGCGCTGGGACTGGGGGCACGGCATACCCGGTCGTGCAGGGCTTTGGGCATCGCACCGCGACCTGGCCGCGGCAGCCCACCGTCACCGAACTCGACGCGATCTCCGGCGAGTATGCCGTCGTGCTGATCAGCGGGGACGCGCACCACGGCTGGCTCAACACCAAAGCCCTTGCGCTGCTGGGGGTTCCGTGGCGGGACACGGTGCTGGCCGAAGACGAGTGGTTTGCGGTGTTCGAGCGGCTGGCGACGCTGCCGGGTGCCAGCGAGGCGGCAGAAATCGCTGTGCGACAGGCGGTCACGGCTGCTCATGCGCGTGGCGTCGTCGGGATCGGCGACATGGAGTGGGACGCCAACGAGATCACCTGGCCCCGGCGTTGGGAGTCGGGGCTGCGGAGTTTGCGAGTGCGGACCGCGGTCTATCCCGAGCGCCTCGACGCGGTTGTGGCAGCAGGCTTGCGGACGCGGGATTGCCTTGTGCCGGAGTCGGATCGGCTCGCGATGGGTCCGCTCAAGGTCATCACCGATGGGTCGCTGAATACGCGGACAGCCTGGTGCTGTGAGCCGTATGCCGATGCGCTGGGCGGCGAACGCGGCACGCCGAATATCGCGGGGCCCGACCTCGCCGAGTTGCTCGGTCGCGCGACGGCGGCCGGGCTCGACGTTGCGGTGCACGCTATCGGTGACGCGGCGATGGACTCGGCCCTGACCGCGATCGAGCGGGTGGGTGCGCGGGGGTCGATTGAGCATGCTCAGCTGGTTAGTGCGGCTGATCCGGCACGGATGGCGCGCCTCGGGATCGCCGCGAGCGTGCAGCCGGCGCACCTGTGGGATGACCGGGACGTGACGATGCAGTGCTGGCCCGACCGGAGCGATCGCGTCTATGCCTTCCGGTCAGTCCTCGATGCGGGCGTGATGCTCGCGCTCGGCTCGGACGCCCCGGTGTCCCCGCTCGACCCGTGGCTGGCCATTGCGGCCGCTGTTCACCGCACGGCCGACGCGCGGCCGCCGTGGCATCCCGAGCAGGCCCTGAGTGCGCGGGAGGCGCTCG
The DNA here is from genome assembly GCA_016715285.1 of Actinomycetales bacterium. Lineage (GTDB taxonomy): Bacteria > Actinomycetota > Actinomycetes > Actinomycetales > Dermatophilaceae > Phosphoribacter > Phosphoribacter thorii. The sequence continues at coordinate 96,543 of JADKAO010000008.1, forward strand.
CGGCGAGTGTCGACGGCCAGGGCACGGTGCGAGTTGGGTCGCGGGGCGACGTGGTGTTGGTGGATGCCGACCCGCTGGGAGGTGACCCGGGGGACGTGGCTGGGCACACGGCATACCTGCGGGGTATGCCGTGCGCCCTCACCATCGTGGGCGGCGAGGTCGTGTGGAGCGACGGTGTGATTGCGTGACCCAGCCGACCCGTGCCTGACCACGTTGGACTGGCCCGGCGCCGCCTAACGCGCCCCGGTGTCGCTTGTCTGCCGTTGTGAGGCCAGGCAAGCGCGCCTCAGGCCGGGCAAGCGCGCCTCAGGCCAGGCAAGGGGTCCTGAGGCCAGGCAAGCGAACGGGTAGCGCGGGCATCATTCGGATCCGGCGGCGTCGAATCCGGTTGGTGCGCAAGGCAAGGGGTAGGTCATGAGGGAAGCTCCGTGGACTCAACCCCTGCTTGAGGCCACGGGGCTTCGCCTACCCCGGCGCGCCGGAGGCGGGCGACAAGGCTGGCGTCTCGCTCACCAAGGGCTGAGCCGCCCGACTGGAGCCGGCCTCACGCGATGCTCCCCAACCGGCTCGGCTATCGTCGCGAACCATGAGCGATTCGTCGTCCCGGCCCGGCCAGGCACCGGGTGATCCGGCGTGACCGAGCCGGTGCGGCGCGGGCGACGACCCGGCGGCGAAGACACCCGCGCAGCCATCGTCGAGGCCGCTCTGGTCGAGTTCGCAACTGCGGGGTATGCCGCCACCTCCTTGCGTGGGATCGCTCGCCGCGCCGGGGTGGACCCGCGGCTCGTGCATCACTATTTCGAGGGCAAGGCCGCGCTGTTTGCGGAGATCATGCACGTGCCGGTCAATCCGGCGGGCATCGTCGCATCCGTCGTCGATGGCGATCCCGACTCGCTGGGGGAGCGCATTGTGCGGACTTTCCTGTCGGTGTGGGACGACCCCGAGCGGCAGGCGGCTCTCGTCGCGCTCATCCGGACGGGCATCGACGGCAGCCCCGAGGCGCCCCAGTTGCGCGACTACATCACCGAGGATGTGGTCGGCCGGATCGTGCGGGCGCATCCAGGAGCTGCGGGTCTGCCCACGCGCGAGCGCCAATTGCGGGCGAGCCTGATCGCCACCCAGATGCTCGGCCTCGCGATCGGGCGGTACGTGCTGCACCTGCCCGAGCTTGCGGGCGCACCGGCTGAGGACATCGTCGGGCGCATCGGACCGATTCTCCAGCGGCACCTCACCCCCTAGTTCGTCGGCCTTCTGCTCCACCCCACTTGGCCAGCCGGGCGAGGTGGGGGATTGCGCGGGGGCGGCTGAGCGGCATACATTTCATCACATGATGAAAAAGGTTCTGGGGCGGCACGAGAAGCACGGTGCTCCCGATGTGTCTACCTCTGTGCTCGACGCGGCGACGACCAGCGCGGCAGGTGCGGCAGGTGCCGCCATCGTCGTCGACCACCTGCGGGTGGTGCGCGGCACGCGCGTCGTCCTCCCCGACATGAACCTCCAGATCCCAGCCGGCCAAGTCGTCGGCCTCCTCGGGCCCAGTGGCGGCGGCAAGTCCACCCTTATGCGCGCGATCGTCGGCGTGCAGGTTGTCGAGAGCGGCACCGTGACCGTGCTCGGGGAGCCCGCGGGATCCCCGGCGCTGCGGCGCCGGGTGGGCTACCTGACGCAGGCCCCGAGTGTGTATGCCGACCTCTCCGTCCGCGCGAACGTCGCCTACTTCGGTCGTGTCGTCGGGGTCGGTGCCGACGCTGTTGATCGGGCCATCGCTGACGTTGACCTGACCGACCACGCCGATGCGCTCGTGGGCAACCTGTCGGGCGGCCAGTGGTCACGGGGCAACCTCGCGTGCACGCTGGTCGGGCAGCCCGAGGTGCTCGTCCTGGACGAACCAACAGTGGGGCTCGACCCGGTGCTGCGGCGCGACCTCTGGGAGATCTTCCGGAGGCTGGCCCGCGAGGGTCGCACGGTCCTCGTGTCGAGCCACGTGATGGACGAAGCCACGCGGTGCGACCGCCTTTTGCTCTTGCGCGGTGGTCAGATCCTGTCCGATTCGACCTTGCCGGACCTGCTCGCACGCACGGGTGCGTCCGACGCCGAAGGGGCCTTCCTCGCCCTCATCGGCCAAGCGGCAGCCCGCGACGCCGCCAGCGGAGTCAGCGGAAGCGACGGACAGGAGGGCGCGGCATGAACCCCCGCATCACGCTCGCCACCGCGGGCCGAATCCTGCAGCAGCTCAAGGGCGATCGCCGCACCGTGGCCCTCTTGCTCGTAGTGCCATGCGTTCTGATGGGACTCCTCGCGTGGGTATTCGCCGACTCGCCGATGCCTGTCTTTGACCGGATCGGGGCCTCGCTCCTCGGGGCGTTTCCGTTCGTCATCATGTTCATCGTCACGAGCATCGCGACGCTGCGCGAGCGCACCTCCGGCACCCTCGAACGGCTGCTCACGACACCGTTGGGCAAGGCCGACTTCATGCTCGGCTATGCCCTGGCCTTCGGGGTCGTCGCGATCCTCCAGGCGCTCGTCGCCTCGGTCTTCGCAGTGTGGGTCTGCGGACTCGACGTCGCCGGCCCAGTCTGGATGCTCGTGGTGATCGCGCTCGCCGACGCTCTGCTCGGCACGGCACTGGGCCTGCTCGCGTCGGGTTTCGCGCGCACGGAGTTCCAAGCGGTGCAGTTCATGCCGGCATTCGTGCTCCCGCAGTTCCTCCTCTGCGGACTCCTGGTGGAGCGTGACCAGATGCCCGCCGTGCTCTCGACGGTCTCAGACTTCCTCCCGCTCTCGTATGCCGTTGACGCGATGCAAAAGGTCACCACCGCGGTCGACCCGGCTATCTGGGGAGACATCGGCGTCATCGCGCTGTGGGTCGTTGGTGCCGTGCTGCTGGGGTCGCTCACCCTGCGCCGCCGCACGCCCTGACCTCTCTCCTCGCCCTGGCCGCTTGCAGACAGAGCGGCTGCCTCGGCTCGGCTATCGTCGCGGTCCATGAGTGACGTAACGATCCTGCTCATCCACGGTCTGGGCGGCAACTCCCACGTGTGGTCTGGTGTGCGCGAGCACCTCGCTGGTCGCGATGTGCTCGCGCTCGACCTTGCGGGGCACGGGGAAGGGCGCCGGCTCGCGCGCTACGACGTGGGCGGGATGACTGCCGACCTCGCCTCGCGGCTCGACCCCACCCGCCGGTATGCCGTCCTCGGCCACTCCCTGGGCGGCGTGATCGGTCTGGCGTTGGGTTCGGGTTGGTTTGGCGTGCATGTGGATCGCGTTGTGGGAGTAGGCATCAAGGTCGCCTGGACCGATGCCGAGCGGGAGTATGTCGCGGCGTTGGCGGCCAAGCCGGTCGCGTGGTTTGAAACGCGCGAGGCGGCTATCGAGCGATATCTGAAGGTCGCCGGGCTGATGGGGCTCGTCTTGGCTGACTCGCCGGCTGCTCTGTCCGGCGCGATTGAGGTGGATGGGCGGTGGCGCACGACGGTCGATCCGGCGACCCCGGGCGTGGGGGCGCCGGACATGGCGAGTTTGTTGGCGGCGTGCCAGGCCGAGGTGGTGTTAGCGCGAGGTGAGCTCGACCCGATGGTGAGTGAGGCCGATCTCGACACACTGGTCCCCGGTCACGTGACCCTTGCGGGGCTCGGCCACAACCCCCATGTCGAGTCGCCACACTCCGTCGCCCAACTCATGCGCTAGCTGGTATGCCGTGCCTTTCGGCGCCATAAGCGACCGGTGGGTAAAGAGAGCGCAACGAAACCCACTCAACCGCGTGTCGGAGTGGTGGAATGTCCCATCGCGGTCTCAGCAACGGTGCTGACGATTCGAGAAGGAGACTCCCATGGCCCTTCGTCCACCTCCCTCCCGCCGCCCCGCCCGCTTCTTGGCGTTGGCAACCGTCTCTGCGCTCGCACTCGCAGCGTGCAGTAGTGGCGGATCCGCTGGCTCGAATAGTGCAGCGGGCAGCAATTACCCCACCGGCACCATCACCATGGTGGTGCCCTTCTCGGCGGGTGGCCCGACTGACACGGTCGCGCGACTGGTCGCCGAACCGATGAGCAAGACACTCGGTCAGCAGATCATCGTTCAAAACGTCGAAGGAGCCGGTGGCACGCTCGGCGCGGGCGAAGTCGCCAAGGCCAAGAACGACGGCTACAAGATCCTCATGCATCACATCGGGATGTCGACGGCTCCGGCGCTCTATTCCAACTTGGCGTTCAAGCCGCTGGAGAGCTTCCAGACGATCGGCCTGGTGACCGAGGTGCCGATGACGATCATCTCCAAGAAGGACCTCGCACCAGCCAACTTCAAAGAGCTCGTCGAATACGTCAAGGCCAACAAGGAAAAGGTCACGTACGCCAATGCCGGTATCGGCTCGGCCTCGCAGCTGTGTGGTCTGCTCATCGAAAAGGCCCTCGGGGTGGACCTCACCGAGGTGCCTTATAAGGGCACCGGGCCGGCGATGACCGACCTCGTCGGTGGTCAGGTCGACTTCATGTGTGACCAGACGACCAACACGACCGCTCAAATCAAGCCCGGCAAGGTCAAGGCGTATGCCGTCACGACAGCCACGCGGGTCAAGAGCCTGCCCGACATCCCGACGACGACCGAAGAAGGCATGCCCGACCTCAAGGTCGGTGTCTGGCACGGCCTGTATGCCCCCGCAGGCACGTCCGAAGCCGTCGTCAAGAAGCTCACCGACGCCCTGGCCGCAGCCCTCAAAGACCCGAAGGTCATTGAGAAGATGGCCGACCTCGGCACAGCACCCGAAGCAGCCGACCAGATCAACCCGGCCGCACACACCGCCAAACTCAAGGCCCAGCTCGACCTCTGGACGCCCGTCATCAAGGCTGCCGGAGTGAAGGCCGCCTGACATGGCCACCGACAACGGTCCCGCCCCCGCAGGGGGGCGGGACCTGTCCGAGGCAACCCCACCGCATACCGGCGTTGGAGACGCTGCTGCCCCACCCAATCCGCCCACCCGATGGCAGCTGACCAAGGCCGATTTCTATTCGGGGGCGATCTTTGTCGCCTTCGGAGCGGCGTTCGCCGCGGCGTCGTCGCAGTACACCGTCGGCACGCTGCTCCGGATGGGGCCCGGCTACTTCCCGCGGCTCCTCGGCATCATTCTCGCGGTCATGGGGCTGGCCATCGTCGGTCTCGCCGTGTTGCACTTCGTGCGCCCGCGAGCTGACGAACAGGCTCCTGAGGAGCAAGCCGTGCCGTGGATGCGGGGCGGTTTGCTCCTGGCGGCGGTCCTGCTGTTCGGGTTCATCATCGGCGGGGCCGGGTTGCTGCCCACGGTGCTGCTCACGACCTTCGTCGCGGCGCTCGCCGGACAGGGCACCACTCCTGCGCGAGCTGCGGTGATCGCGGTCGGCATCACCGCTCTGTGCTTGGTCATCTTCGTCTTCCTGCTGCGGCTGACCGTGCCGTTGTTTGGACCCTGGGTCGGAGGCTGATCGATGGACAACATCCTGCTGGGCATCCAGACCGCACTCACGCCGACAAACCTCTTGGTCTGCCTGATCGGCTGCGCCCTGGGCACCGCGGTCGGGGTTCTCCCCGGGATCGGCCCCACGGCAACGATCGCGCTGCTGCTGCCGATCACCTTCAACTTTGACCCGGTGTCCTCGCTCATCATGCTCGCGGGGATCTATTACGGGGCCCAGTACGGCGGGTCGACAACGGCGATCCTGCTCAATCTGCCCGGTGAGACATCAGCTGCCGTGACCGCCATCGACGGCTATCAGATGGCTCGACAAGGCAGAGCCGGGCAAGCCCTGGCAACAGCCGCGCTCGGTTCGTTCTTCGCCGGCACGGTGGCCACGGTCGTCTTGGCGGTCTTCGCGCCGCCGCTGGCCGAAGCTGCGTTGAAATTCGGTCCGGCAGAGTATTTCTCGCTGGTGGTTCTTGGCCTGGTGGCCTCGATCGCGCTCGCGAGTGGGTCGCTGTGGAAGGCACTGGCGATGATCATGCTCGGCCTGCTGCTCGGGCTGGTCGGTCAAGACGTGGAGTCCGGCGCGTCGCGGTTTACCTTCGGGGCTGGCGAACTCGACGGCGGGTTGAACTTTGTGTCGCTGGCCGTCGGCATGTTCGGTGTCGCGGAGATCCTGCGCAACCTCGCATCCGGCATACATCGTCCGTCGATGGTGCGCGAGGTGAAGAGCCTCCGGCTCAGCCGCGCTGACTTCAAGCAGATGACACCCCCGGTCTTGCGGGGCACGCTCATGGGTTCGCTGTTGGGCATCCTGCCCGGTGCTGGTCACGTACTCGCGTCCTTCACCTCCTACTCCGTGGAGAAGCGGATCTCCAAGACCCCCGAACGCTTCGGCCACGGGGCCATCGAGGGCGTCGCTGCCCCAGAGTCGGCCAACAATGCGGCAGCCCAGACCTCCTTTATCCCGCTGCTCACGCTCGGTCTCCCAGCCAACCCGGTCATGGCCTTGCTCATCGGGGCGTTCATCATCCAGGGCATCACTCCAGGACCCAACGTCATCAACGACGAGCCAGTGCTTTTCTGGGGGCTCATTGCCTCGATGTGGGTCGGCAACCTCATGCTCGTCATGCTCAACCTGCCGCTCATCGGGCTGTGGGTGAAGCTGCTGACCATCCCTTATCGAGTGCTCTTCCCGGCGATCATCGCGTTTTCGACCATCGGGTGCTACTCGCTTGGCCTGAACGCCTACCACGTGTTTGCGATCGCGTTCTTTGGGTTGCTGGGTTACGTGCTCATCCGGTTTGGCTGCGAGCCAGCGCCGCTGCTGTTGGGGTTTGTCCTGGGGCCGCTGCTGGAGGAGAACTTCCGACGCGCCATGACGATCTCTCGGGGTGACGCCTCGGTGTTCCTCACCCGGCCCATCTCGCTCGCCATGCTGGTCGTCGCGGCGGTCTTCCTCGTCGTCGCGGTCCTGCCGTCGATCAAGAAGAAGCGTGACGTGGTCTTTGCCGAAGATGAGTGAGAGCTGAGCGCGTCGGGTCCTTGGGGCCCCGGCAGACGGGTGGAGTCGTCAGCGACGGCTCCACCCGTTTTGGTGCTCGTCGGTGGCCTTGACGGACAGGACGGGACACGTCGCGTCGAGCAGGATCTTCTGTGCGACTGATCCCATGATGAGTTTGCCGACGGGGGTGCGGCGACGCAGCCCGATGATGATCAGGTCTGCGTTGCGGGCGTCGGCGACGTGGAGCACTTGTTCGGCCGGGTCGAGGCCTTCCACGAGTTGCACGAGTTCGTGAGTCACCCCAGATTGGTTGAGGAAGTCATCGAGGCTGGCCATCGCAGCCGACGACGCAAAACGGGGGTCGACGAGCGAGTCTCCCCGGGTGGCATTCACGACCAAGAGGGTGATCCCGCGGGTGCGCGCTTCCTCCACGGCGGCCTCGATGGCGGCCCGTCCCTCAGGCGTCGGAATGTAGCCCACGACAGCAACCATGCTTGGCACCTTTCCTCGACAGTGAGGCCTCGGGTGAAGCTTGAGGATGGCTCATTCTGCCCGGTTGACGCCGATCGTGGTGCCTAACTCCGGCAGCTTCTCGCAGCGCTCGCGGGCTGTCCACGGCATACCTGCCTGAGGAAGTGGTGGAGGTCAGGCAACCGGACGTGATGCGCACCATAGGAGGTATGCCGTAGGGCAGGTAGCGGACGGCATACCAGGTGCGAGAAACTGATCTATTACCTGTCACCGTATGCCGCGCGGTTCGCCACCGCGTGGCGTGCCCTTCTGTGGAGTCAACCTGCGTGCTGTACCACAACGACTACGAGCTCGACACGACCCGCCGCGACGCGCCGATCCGGATTTCGGCGCGCGGTCGGGCGGTGCTGGCTAACCCAATGACCAACCGCGCCACCGCTTTTACGGTGCAGGAGCGGCGTTATCTCGGGCTTGTCGGGCTCATGCCGGGCGGGGTGACGTCGCTGGGCAACCAGGTGCGCCGGGTCTATGCGCAATACCAGTCGGCCAAGACGCCGTTCGCGAAGCACAACTACCTCGCAAACCTGCGGGACCGCAACGAAATTCTGTTCTACCGGCTCCTGGCTGACCACATCGAAGAGATGATGCCGATCATTTATACGCCGACGATTGGCGAGGTGATCGAGCGCTTTAGCCACGAATACAACCGGAGCAGAGGCGTTTTCCTCTCGATCGATCGGCCTGACGATGTCGAGCAGTCGCTGCGTGACTATGGCCTTGAGAGTGGCGAGGTCGACCTCATCGTGCTCACCGACTCGGAGGGCATCCTCGGCATCGGTGACCAAGGCATCGGTGGCATCGAGATCGCGATCGGCAAACTGTCGGTGTATACGGCGGCGGCGGGCTTGCATCCGCGGCGCGTGATCCCGGTCGTGCTCGATGTGGGCACGGACAACCTCGGGCTGCTCAACAGCGACCTCTATCTCGGGGAGCGGCACGCGCGGGTGCGTGGGGAGCGTTACGACGAGTTCATGGACCACGTCGTCCAGACCGCGAGCCGCCTTTTCCCGAGGGCGATGCTCCACTGGGAAGACTTCGGCGCGAGCAACGCCCACCGCCTGCTGGAGAAGTACCGGCATACCCACTGCACTTTTAACGACGACATCCAGGGGACGGCCGCGGTCGCGCTCGCTGCGGTGTTGGCGGGGGTCAACGTCACCGGTATGCCGTTGCACGAGCACCGCGTCGTCATCTTTGGTGGCGGGACGGCCGGGATCGGGATCGCAGATCTGTTGCGGGACACGCTGATTCGCGATGGCGTTGACCCGGAGGTGGCACAGGGACAGTTCTATGTGATGGGCAGCAAGGGGCTGTTTGTCGACGACATGGCGTCGTTGCGGGAGTTCCAGAAGCCGTATGCGCGCACGCGAGACGAGGTCTCGACGTGGGTGTTGAGCGGGCCTGCCAATGGGCACGGCAACGGTCATGGCGGGTTAAATGGCAACGGCCGCAACGGAAATGGCAACGGGCATCCGCCGATCTCGCTGGCCGATGTCGTCCGCAACGTGCGCCCGACGATCCTCATCGGGACATCGACGGTCGGTGGAGCTTTCTCGAAGTCGATCGTGACGGACATGGCGGCGCACTGCGACCGGCCGATCATCATGCCGCTGTCCAACCCCACCGCGCGTGCGGAGGCTACCCCCGCCGACCTCATCGAGTGGACCCAGGGGCGCGCCCTCATCGCGACGGGGAGTCCGTTTGAGCCGGTGGACTATCGCGAGGTGCGGCACGTCATCGCGCAAGCCAACAACGCGCTGATCTTCCCCGGGCTGGGGCTGGGGGTCGCCGCTTCGGACGCCGCGCGGGTGACTGACGGGATGATCGTCGCGGCGGCCGATGCCCTGGCGTCACTGGTCAACGCCTATCGGCCGGGCGCATCGCTGCTGCCGCGGATCAGCGAGCTGCGGCCGGTGTCAGCTCACGTGGCGCTCGCGGTCGCCCAGGCCGCAGCCGACGAGGGCGTCGCAAGGCAGCCGCTGCAGGACCCGGTCAACGACATCTACACCCGCATGTGGCAGCCGGAATATCCGCCAGTCGAGATCATCTGACGTCCCCGGTTTCCTCGTCGTCCTCGACCGCGTTTGTCATCCCCTCGTAGTTCGCGAGCAGGGTTTGAGTGAGTGAGTGATCAGGACCAAGTGCCCGGTAAGCCGTCCTTGCGGCTTCCCCCATAGCCAGTCTGGCTTCATGTGGTCGAGCGTCAGCCCAAAGGGCTAGCGCGAGGTTGTTGCGGCTGGTCAGGGTGTCGGGGTGGTTGGGTCCGAGGATGCGTTCGCTGTCGGTGAGGGTCTGGGTGTAGAGGGGGATGGCCCGGACGAGGTCCCCGGCAGCTTGGTAGGCGCCGGCGAGGTTGTTGCCGCTGGTCAGGGTCTGAGGGTGGTCGGGGCCGAGGATGCGTTCCCGGTCGGTGAGGGTCTGGGCGAGCAGGGGGATGGCCCGGCCGAGGTCCCCGGCAGCTTGGTAGGCGAGGGCGAGGTTGTTGCGGCTGGCCAGGGTGTCGGGGTGGTCGGGGCCGAGGATGCGTTCCCGGTCGGTGAGGGTCTGGGTGAGCAGGGGGATGGCCCGGCCGAGGTCCCCGGCAGTTTGGTAGCTGAGGGCGAGGTTGTTGCGGCTGGCCAGGGTGTCGGGGTGGTCGGGGCCGAGGATGCGTTCGCTGTCGGTGAGGTTCTGGGTGTAGAGGGGGATGGCCCGGCCCAGGTCCCCAGCAGCTCGGTAGGCGCCGGCGAGGTTGTTGCGGCTGGCCAGGGTGTCGGGGTGGTCGGGGCCGAGGATGCGTTCACGGTCGGTGAGGTTCTGGGTGAACAGGGGGATGGCCCGGCCGAGGTCCCCAGCAGCTCGGTAGGCGCCGGCGAGGTTGTTGCGGCTGGTCAGGGTCTGGGGGTGGTCGGGGCCGAGGATGCGTTCGCTGTCGGTGAGGTTCTGGGTGAAAAGGGGGATGGCCCGCCCGAGGTCCCCGGCAGCTCGGTAGGCGTCGGCGAGGTTGTTGCGGCTGGCCAGGGTGTCGGGGTGGTTGGGTCCGAGGATGCGTTCCCGGTCGGTGAGGGTCTGGGTGTAGAGGGGGATGGCCCGGCCGAGGTCCCCCGCAGTTCGGTAGGCGTAGGCGAGGTTGTTGCGGCTGGTCAGGGTCTGGGGGTGGTCGGGGCCGAGGATGCGTTCGCTGTCGGTGAGGGTCTGGGTGAGAGGGGGATGGCCCGGCCGAGGTCCCCGGCAGCTTGGTAGGCGTCGGCGAGGTTGTTGCGGCTGGTCAGGGTCTGGGGGTGGTCGGGGCCGAGGATGCGTTCCCGGTCGGTGAGGGTCTGGGTGTAGAGGGGGATGGCCCGGCCGAGGTCCCCAGCAGCTCGGTAGGCGCCGGCGAGGTTGTTGCGGCCGGCCAGGGTGTCGGGGTGGTCGGGGCCGAGGATGCGTTCCCGGTCGGTGAGGGTCTGTGCGAAAAGGGGGATGGCCCGGCCGAGGTCCCCAGCGGTCTCGTAGGCGACGGCGAGGTTGTTGCGGCTGGTCAGGGTCTGGGGGTGGTCGGGGGAGTGGGGCGGTGGGGCGGGTGAGAGGGGATGGCCCGGCCGAGGTCCCCAGCGGTCTCGTAGGCGCCGGCGAGGTTGTTGCGGCTGGTCAGGGTGTCGGGGTGGTCGGGACCGAGAAGGAGCTCCCACTCTGGGATCCACGAATGAAAGGCTTCCAGCGCTTCTCCCGGCCGAAGCCGCGCCCGATGGCGAAAAAGTTCGATCGAGCTCCGAGTCGCTGCGGCATGAACAGAAGCGTCGCTACTGCCGGCGGCGGCTAACTGCAGCATCCATGCGCACTCCGGCAGCCACCATCTATCACCAGCAATGAATAAGCCTTCGCGGCCGTTCTGGATGCAGGCTAAGTTGATGCGGTCAGCCAACTCTCGGGTGACCAGCCGGCGCAGATTGATGGCCGTGCGGTCGAGTCCACCTCGGTCCAGTTCATTCCAGGCCGCAATGGCGAAGCCGGGTTCGCGCGGTGAGAGCCACAGGGCAACTCCTACCGCAGCCGAGGATTGGCCAGTCTCCGCCTCGCTCAACCACGCAAGCTTGAGCGCGGCCTGATGGTCGAGCGTTCCCAAGGTCGGTAGCGTCTGAGAGGAACATTCGCTAACGATGTCCGCGTGGACAGGCACGTAGGAGGCGTCAGGCCCAGGTGGGCGGTCCAGTGCGTCGAAGGTCGTTGCGTCCATCCCACACACGACGTCCATCACGACGGCCAACTGCGCCCCGGGCGGCAAGAGTTTGAACTGCTCGTTGTAGAGCCCCTGAAGGTCTGGGGGGATGCGGGCGATGTCCGGGGGTCTAGCGGTGATGGCGCCATCGGAAGTTCGACCCCGCCGCGCCAGGAGGTCCAAGACCAGTCCGAGTGCCAGTGGGAATCGCCACCGACGGCCAATTGCTGCAACCACCTCGTCTGATGTATTGGGAAAGGCGGCTACGACCAAGGCGCCGGCTGCCGATTCGGGAAGGGAATCGATCCGCGCGAACGTGGCCCCTTCGGTCTCTAGCCAGGTCTGCATCGCGACGTTGGCGGGCTGCGCGTCGACGACCCGAGTCAGTCCCTCGGGCCATGCTGTCGTGATGATCAGAACGCGATCTCGGAACTCGGGCCGAACCAATGAAGACAGAAGGTTGAGGGTGTCGAGGTCAGCATCGTGCACGTCCTCGACTGCGACGATGAGAGGAAAGTCAGCGCTCACCAGCGCACGGATGAAGCCCAGCACGAGTTCGCTTGGGTCCTCGCGACTGCCCGTCGCCTGTCCCAGCGTCGAGTCGCCAGCGAGGCGCTCAGCTCGCTCTCTTGCGGACTGCGTCTCGCGGAGCGCCTTCCTCACTCCGCGCAGGGCAAGCCCGCCGAATGGCACCGCCTGACCGGCGAGCTCCGCTAGGAGCGCGGCCGCAGCCTCGGACATGCCCTCCTCGTGGACCGCACTGGCGGCCTGCTTGGCCAGCCGTGCTGACCCGCGCGCCCACTTCTCTGGGCCGGCCGCCGCTCGGCTCCAACCAAATTGCGCAGGCTCCCGGTGCTGTAGGAGGCGATCTGCCGCCAAATCTACGGCGTCTAGATAGGCGGACGAGGTGCGCTGACAGTCAATCGACCACCAGAGGAAATCGGGAACTGAGCGGGGAGGCCAATGGAAGTCTGCGGGCGGTCCCAACACCTTCCGATAGGCAAGTGCATCGATTCCAACCCGATCAAGCGGGACATCAGACTCGTGGTCAGGGCCAAGCGGCGGCCAATATCCGGGCTGAGACTGCCCGTCCCTCAAGGAGCGGTAGAGCTCGCGGACGATACGCGATTTGCCTGAGCCACTCTGCCCAGTAAGGACGACCAGTCCGCCCGCACCCGGGCGCAATCGACGCCGACCCGTGGATTCGTCGACCACAAAACGCGACCGCAATCCCTGGAGAATCTCGAGATGCTGTTCGCCAACGAGTTTCGGTTCCAAGCGCGGTCCATGCGAAGGCATAACGAAAACATAGGACTTCAGGCAGCCGAGCGGGGATACGAGAGTTGTGAAGTCCAACGGAGCCACGGGATGGGAGGTGGGTGGACGGCATACGGGAGCTGTGGCTGCGGAGCCAGAGCCTGGGCAGATCCGGGACCATCGCCAGGTTGCGAGACCCTCGCAGACGCGGTGAGATTCGAAGGACGCGCAGTTTTTCGCCCGGAAGGTTTGACCTATGTCCCTCTCCATCAGCAGCGGCCCCACCGACACCCCGCTCCTCGAGCAAACGATCAGCGCCAACCTCGACGCCACGGTCGCGAAGTTCGGCGACCGCGAGGCCATGGTCGACGTCGCCGCAGGCCGTCGCTGGACGTATGCCGAGTTCGCCCGTGACGTGGACGCGCTCGCGCGCGGCTTCATCGGGGCGGGCGTCGTCAAGGGCGACCGCGTCGGCATCTGGGCACCCAACTGCGCCGAGTGGACGCTTGTGCAGTATGCGACCGCAAAGATGGGCGCGATCCTCGTCAACATCAACCCGGCATACCGGACGCATGAACTCCAATACGTCCTCAACCAAGCGGGCATCCGGGTCCTGGTCGCGGCGCCGTCGTTCAAGACGAGCGACTACGCCGGGATGATCGAAGAAGTCCGCAGTGAGGTGCCGACCCTCGAGCAGGTCGTGCTCTTTGGCCGCGAATCGTGGGACGCGCTCTGGGCCGCGGGTGAGTCGGTGACCCAGGAGCAACTCGAGGAGATCGCTGCGGGCCTCGACCACAACGACCCGATCAACATCCAATACACCTCTGGCACAACGGGATTCCCCAAGGGTGCCACGCTCAGCCACCGCAACATCCTCAACAATGGCTTCTTCGTCGGCGAGCTCTGCAAATACACCGAAGTCGACCGGATTTGCATCCCCGTGCCCTTCTACCACTGCTTCGGCATGGTCATGGGCAATCTCGCCGCCACCTCCCACGGCGCGTGCATGGTCATCCCGGCCCCCGGCTTTGACCCCGCGCTGACCATCGAGGCCGTGCGCGACGAGAAGTGCACCTCGCTCTATGGCGTCCCCACGATGTTCGTCGCCGAATGGCAGCTCATCGAAGACGGCAAATACGACATCTCGGCCCTAGAGTCCGTCCGCACGGGCATCATGGCCGGCTCACCCTGCCCCGCCGAACTCATGAAAAAGGTCATCGCCGCCGGCATCGACGAGATGACCATTTGTTACGGCATGACCGAGACGTCCCCCGTCTCAACGCAGACCCGCACCGATGACAGCTTCGACCACAAGGTCAACACGGTCGGGCCGGTCGGCCCGCACATCGAGATCAAGATTGTCGACCCGTCGACCGGCGAGACCGTCCCGCGCGGACAGTCGGGCGAGTTCATGACCAAGGGCTATTCGGTCATGCTCGGCTACTGGAACCAGCCCGACAAGACGGCCGAGGCGCTCGTCGACGGCTGGATGATGACCGGTGACCTCGCGGTCATGGACGAGGACGGCTTCGTCCAGATCACCGGCCGGATCAAGGACATGGTCATCCGCGGCGGCGAAAACATCTACCCGCGCGAGATCGAGGAGTTCCTCTACACCCACCCCGACATCCTCGACGCGCAGGTCATCGGCGTGCCCGACAAGAAGTACGGCGAAGAGCTGTGCGCCTGGGTCCGCATGAAGCCCGGAGCCGAGCCGGTCACCGCGGCGTCGATCCGCGAGTTCGCGACCGGCAAGTTGGCGCACTACAAGATCCCGCGTTACGTCGAGATCGTCGACGACTTCCCGATGACGGTGACGGGCAAGGTGCGCAAGATCGAAATGCGCGAAATGTCTGCTGCGCGTTTGGGTCTCATCTAAGGCGCGGTTTGAGCGTGTGAGCGCCGGGTATGGGCTCTCCGTGGTGACTTGCACGGTATCTTGCGGGAGGGCGCGCTTCCCGTGCGTGCTTGCCTCCACCACATGAGGGAGTGGACATGCCCAGCAATGTCATCCTGTTGGTACTGCTACTGCTCGTGCTCGCCATCGTCATCGCCTTGGTGATGCGCGGTCGGCGCGGCAGCAGCAACCACGAGATCGACGCCGACGCCGCCTACCAACGCCCCGCAGGGGACCTCGGAGCTGCCGCAGCCGCTGGGGCAGCTGGCCTCGCCGGGGCCGCAGGCTCACGAGCAGCGGGTATGCCGGGTGCGAGCGTCCCAGCCGAAGCGGACTCCGCGTCCGACGTGCTCTGGGCCGAACCGGCGGTGGCATCTCACTCCGAGCCAGAGCCGGAGTATGCCGGCGACGCGGCCTCCGAGTTTGCCCCCGACGTTGTCGAGTCCGATGTGGCGGAGACGTTCGAACAGGCTGGGCTGCTGGAGTCTTCAGAGCCTGACGTCGAGGCTGATCCTGGCGTAGCCCCCGCGGCTGAAGAGGGCGTGTCCGATGACGAGGTTCTCGAAAGCACGCCATTGGGTGTGCTGGAGCCGGTCGAGGGTGACGACGTCGAGCTCTCCGAAGGTGCCGAACTCTCCGAAGGTGGCGAACTTTCGGAAGCTGCCGAACTCTCCGAAGGTGCCGAGGTCACCGAGGCGCATGAGGTCCTCGAAAGCACGCCATTGGGTGTGCTGGAGCCGCTCGAGGGCGACGACGCCGAGATCGTCGAAGGTGCCGAGTTCACCGAAGGTGCCGAGATCACGCCGGCTGTGGACCGTGCTGACCAGCACCCGGTGGTCGAGCCGATCGACCTCGCCGACGTGGATGAAGCTCATGTGACCGAGAGCCCAGAGAGCGCAGAGGAGGTCCGCGCCGAGGTCGAGGACGTGTGGACCCCCGCCGAGGGACCGATCCGCCCTTCGGCCGCCGACGAAGCTGCAGCCGCAGCCTTGGCTCGGATCAGCGGTGAAGCGCCTCCGCTGGTGCCGGCTACCTATGGGCTCGACATCGACAAAGCCGAGCCGGGAGAAGCTCAAAACAACGATGCAGCTGAGGCTGCTGCCGACGACCTCGCCGCCGAGGATCTGGTCGCCGAGGATCTGGTCGCCGATAGCTCCGCTCCCGACGAATCCGACGAGGTGGATGTCAACGTCATCGAACCCGAGACTGCCGAAGCCGCCCAACCTTTCGACGACTGGGCATCGGCCCGCGACGAAGCCGTAGGCGCGGATCACTCGGATGAGCCCTCGCCTGAGAATGGGGGTGCGGTCGCCGCCGACCCGGTCGCTGACTTGTTCCGCCGGATGGACGAGCACCGGGAAGCGCAGGCTGAGCAGGCTGCACTCGCAGAGACTGCCGAGCCAGCTGAGACGGCTGCCGAGCCAACTGAGGCGACGGATGAGTCAGTCGACGTTGAGGCTGGCGCGGATGTCGCCGAAGAGGTTCCGGCCGAGGAAGCACTCGTCGAAGAGCCCGCCCAGGCCGACGAATCTGCTGGTGAGTCCGCCCCCGCGCAGTTCGCGGCGAGTGAGACGGGGGGTGCAGACGCAGCAGACGATGACCCGGTCGCGGCGCTCCTGCGCAAAATGGCCGCCCAGCGTGACGAGATCGCGGCCGCCAAGGTCGCGCTGCCGCGGCGCCTGCTGCTGCGACAGCGCCCGAGGGTCACGACCATGAGGGTCACGACCATGAGGGTCACGACCATGAGGGTCACGACCATGAGGGTCGCGACCATGAGGGTCGCGACCATGAGGGTCACGACCATGAGGGTCACGACCATGAGGGTCACGACCATGAGGGTCACGACCATGAGGGTCACGACCATGAGGGTCACGACCATGAGGGTCACGACCATGAGGGTCACGACCATGAGGGTCACGACCATGAGGGTCACGACCATGAGGGTCACGACCATGAGGATTCTTCTGAAGAGCCTTCAGTTGAGGCAGGCCCTCGCGAAGTCTCTGGAGGCGACGAAGTCCAGGACGGTGGGTACGGCTGGGGATCAGCTGCCCCCATCTGGGACGGCGCGATGCCGCTGGGGCACCCCGTCAAGGCCAACCGCGCTCGGATGCAGTGCCAGGCCCCAGGCGACGAGTGGTACGGCCAGATCATCCCCGATGTCTGGTTTGTCGACATCGAGACGGCGCAGCGCTGCGGCTTCCGCCACGGCGACGGCAACTGAGACCGCCAATCACAGAGCCACACACAGAAGGGGGCGGGTGCACCAGCACCCGCCCCCTTCGGCCTTGCTCATCCCCACAGAGCGCACCCAATCTCCCGTATGCCGTCCGCCCACCCCCCTCACGCCACGTCATGCGCTCGCTTCACCGAGGGAAGCCGCACTTCACTGAGGGTGCAGTGTCAGCGGGGCGCGGCCAACCTCAGCGAAGCCGAGCGTGCAGCCAGACCACCTGGTCTTCCACGCACCTTGGCCTGAGGTGGGCGCCAACGGGCGCAGCGGGGCGCGGCCAGCCTCAGCGAAGCCGAGCGTGCGGCCAGACCACCAGGACTTCTCGGCAGCGGGTGCCGGGGGCGCGGAGCGGGGCGAAGCGGGCCAACCTCAGCGCGCTGGCCTGTGGGACCAACGGCGCAGCGGCCGCCGGTCAAGGCGCGCACAGGCGACAAGGAGGCCCCAAGGACCAGTCGCGCTGGTCGTCTATCACTCCAGCACCCTCGGGTAGTGCGGTCACCGGCACCACCGTGGCACCAAAGCGCAGCCCAGCCCGCCAGACCCACACCGACCTCGGCCCGGCTCCCTGCCAGCCGTGACACCGTCGGCCGGCACGATCTCGCAGCGCAACTCGTCGCGGTGATCGACGCGGTCGATAACGAAACGGTATGCCGCGACACCCGGCATACCGGCCATCACCGCAGCTGCCTGGCGAGGATGCAGGAACATCCCGCGCACCTTGACCGCGGCACCGACGCGCCCCAGCACGCCAGCGAGCCGCAACGACCCATCGGGCCCGAGTGTCCACGCCGACAGGTCGCCCGTCCCAAACCGGATCACCGGATACTCGGGCCGCAGCAGCGTCACCACGACCTGGCCCTCGCCTTCGGTGACCGGCATACCGGTGTCGAGGTCGCAGACTTGCACGAGCACGCCCGGCGCGGGCACGAGCCCGTCCCCGGCCGAGGTTTCATAGCCGATCAGCCCCGCCTCCGCGGTCCCATAGGCCATCAGCACGGTCTCGACCCGCTCACGCAACGCAGCGCGCAGGGAGTCCGGGAGCGGCTCGGCGGTGACCAAAGCGCGCTGTAACGTCCACCGCGACGGCTCCAGTCCCAGCGTGTCGAAGCGGTCGACAATCGCTTTGAGATAGCTCGGCAAACCGGTGTATGCCGTCACCCCGAGGTCCGCGATCGCGCGCGCCTGCAGGTCCTGGTTGCCGATCCCTCCGGGCAGGACGCGAGCGCCGAGGGCGAGCGCGCCCTCCTCGAACATCGCACCAGCGGGGGAGAGGTGATAGCCAAAACAGTTGAGGACGAGGTCGTCCGCGCCCATCCCCGCTGCCTGGAGCGCGGGCGCCCAACGCCACGGGTCGGCGCCGTCGAGCTGGGGTTCATAGAGGGGTCCGGGTGACTGGAACACCCGGCGGATCACCGCTCCGGGCGCGACCAGGCCACCAAACGGTGGGTCGGCCAGCTGGTGGGCGAGCACGTCATCTTTGGAGAGAACGGGGATGGAGCTGAGGCGCGAGGCGAGCGCGTCGCCCGCCACCTCAGCCCCAATCCCGTTCTCTGCCAATCGTTGGGCCACTGCTGGCACGAGCGCCCGGGCGCGGTCAACCACCGAGGCAACGTCGGGAGCCAACCGGGCGGCATACTCCGTGACGGCAGCGTGAAGCAGCCCGGACATGGGTCTCCCTCCTAGAGCCAGCGCTTGCGGCGCTTGTAGTGCTTGACGTCACGGAAGCTCTTGCGATTGCCCGAGTCACCGAGGCCGAGGTAGAACTCTTTGACGTCAGGGTTCTCGCGGAGGTCCTGCGCCGAGCCCTCCAACACGATGCGGCCCTGCTCCATGATGTAACCGTGGTCGGCGACTTCGAGCGCCCGACGGGCGTTCTGCTCGATGACCAGGACCGTGAGGCCCAGCTCTTCGTTGATCTGCTTGATGAAGCCGAAGATGTCCTTGACCAGCAGCGGGGCCAGACCGAGCGACGGCTCGTCAAGCATGAGCAGCCGCGGCTTGGACATCAGCGCCCGGCCGATCGCGAGCATTTGCTGCTCGCCACCAGAGAGGTAGCCAGCCACGCGAGCGGTCATGTCACCGAGCTTGGGCAGCAGCCGGTAGACCTGCTTGAGGTCGGCAGCCTCGCCGCCGCCGCGGAAGTACGCGCCGGCGAGGAGGTTCTCCTGCACGGTCAGGTGCTCGAAGACGTGCCGGCCCTCCATACAAAGCGACAGACCGAGCTTGACTCGAGCCGCGGCGTCGAGGTGGGTGATGTCCTGGCCGTCAAAGACGATCGAGCCATCGGTCACCTCGCCATGCTCGGTGGGCAGCAGCCCGCTGATCGCCTTGAGCGTCGTCGACTTGCCGGCACCGTTGGAACCGAGCAGTGCCACGATCTTGCCTTGCGGCACGGCCAACGACATGCCACGCAGCACGAGGATGACGTCGTCATAGATGACTTCGATGTTGTTGAGGGTGAGCAGGTCCGAGCCTGCGGCGGCGGCCGCGGCGGCCCCACCGGGGGCCGTCGCGACACTGCCGGATCCGGGGGCGACCGGCATACCGGCCGCCCCCTTCACACCCTGATCTGAGGTGGTCACGGGACCTGGTTCGCCGCGATCTCGACGAGCTTGCCGGCCTTGACCGAGTAGATGCCCGAGCCGGTCGAGCCACGGTGCGAGTCGGCCGAGAACTTGACCTCACCGGTGCCGATGACGCCGCCGGTGTCGACCTTGTCCATCGACTCGAGGGCCTTGCGGATCGACTCGCCGGTGAGCTTGTCGCCGCTCGCGAGAGCCTTCTCGATGCCCTTGGCCATGACGTCCATCGTCGACCAGCCCTGGGCGTAGTGGACACCCTTCTCAGCGAGGGACGAACCCTTGCCCTTGAGGTATTCCTCCATGACCGCGAGGCCCGGCTTGTTGGTGCCAGCAGGAGCGAACGGCTGGACCATGATGTGGCCCTCGGCGTTCTCCGTGCCGGCGGTCTTGATGAAGAGCTCGTCAGCACACCAGTTGAGGCAGACGATCTTCATGTTGAGGTTCTGGGCCTTGATGTCCTTGGCGACCTGGGCGGCCGGGCTGGAGACGTTCTGGATGACGATGTACTTCGCGCCCTGCGCCTGCGCCTGCGAGAGCAGACCGACGAAGTTGGGCGTCTTGGGCATCGGGTAGGCCTTGTAGCCCAGCTGCAGGCCCTTGTCGGTGATCCACTTCTGGCCGTCGCCGACCGGGGCGGTGCCGAACGGGCTGTCGTTGTGGAAGACCGCAACCTCAGCCTTGCCGCCAGCGTCCTTCGCGATCCAGTTGAGCGCAACGCGCATCTGGTCGGAGTAGGTCGGAGCAACAACGAAGTTGTATGCCGACTGCTTCGGGTCGGTGAGGACCTCGGCATACGAGGCGCTCATGAAGGGGAGCTTGTCGGAGGCGACCTTGGTGCGCAGTGCCTCGGAGTCGCCGGTGCCCCAGCCCTGGATGACGACGGCGCCGTCGGCGACGTACTTCTTGTAGAGCTCCTCGGCCTTGGGCACCTGGTAGGCGTAGTCGTTGCTCATCGCCTGGATCTTGCGGCCCTTGATGCCGCCCTTGGCGTTGATCCAGTCGATGTAGCCGAGCATGCCTTCGTTGTAGGGCTTGCCGACGTCGCCGGTCGCACCGGTGAGGTCAGCGATGATGCCGACCTTGATCGGGGCAGCGTCTCCGCCGCCGCCGCCGCTGCCACTGCCACTGTTGGCCGCGCCTCCGCTGCAGGCGGCCAGGCCGAGCAGCACGGCCGCTGAGGCGGCGAGCAGCGCGCGCCGTGGGTAGTTCTTCATAAGGACTCCATTCGGTGCTGTGCCGGTGAGGGCGGGGGTGGTGCGGGTGGGAATCGGGGGACGTGCTTCTAGGTGAGAGCTAGTAGCGGAAGGGCCAGAACCGGATGTAGTCCTTGATGCGTGACCAAATCCGATCGAGCCCTCGAGGTTCGACGAGGAGGAAGGCGATGATGGCGAGACCGAACACGGCGTTCTTAATGGCTGGCAGTTGCTCGCTAATGAACGGAGCCGTGTCGCGCACCTTGTCGCCAGCTTCGGTGAGCAGCGCCGGCAACAGCATCATGAAGACAGCGCCATAAACCGAGCCCGCGATGCTGCCGAGCCCACCGACGATGATCATCGCGAGGTAGAGGACTGAGACATCGAGCGAGAACCGCTCCCAGGTCACCGTCTCGGTGTAGTAGGCCGAGAGCGCGCCGGAGAGCCCGACGAAACCACTCGACACAGCAAAGGCGGTGACCTTGGCACGGGTGAGGTTGACGCCGATGGCTTCGGCGGCGATGTCCTGGTCACGGACCGCCATGAAGGACCGCCCCAGCGCGGTACGGAAGAGGTTGCGGGCGGCGAAGACCGACAGCACGGTGACGGGCAGCAAGATCCAATACCACTGCAGCTCAAAGGTTTCGCGTTCGATCTGCCAGCCAAAGAGGTTGAGCCGAGGCACCTCGATGTAGCCCTTGTCCTCGGTCAGCCAACCCCAGCGCTTGACGACGAACATGATGATCTCTTGCGAGGCCAGGGTCGCGATCGCGAGATACAGACCCTTGAGCCGCAGAGCCGGGAGGCCGAAGAGCGCACCGATGACGGCTGTCGCGAGGACGGCGACAATGACCGCGACCGGCACGGGCAGGCCAGCGCGGGTCGACAGGATCGCCGACGTGTAGGCACCGACGGCGAGGAAGCCTCCCTGACCGAGCGAGATCTGGCCGGTGAACCCGACAAGGATGTTGAGCCCCACCGCGCCGATGACGGCGATGAGGATCGAGTTGCCGATCCCGAGCCAGTACGTATTGAGGATGTAGGGGGCCAGGAACAGCCCGAGGAAGATGAGGGCAAGGCGCGCCCACTCAGCCTTGGTATGCCGGAGCCGCAACTCCGCCTTGTAAGAGCGGTGGTGTATGCCGGTCGCAGTCGCCATCGGTCAGACCCTCTCGATCCGCGTCTCGCCGAAGATGCCGTAGGGGCGGACCAGGAGGATGCCCACCAGGACGACATAAGGAATGACCTCTGCGAGGCCGGGATCGGCATACCCAGAGACGTATTGCTTGAGTAGCCCGATGGTGAGGCCACCGACGATGGTGCCGGGCACGGAGTCCAGGCCGCCGAGGATGACGACCGGGAACACGATGAGGCCGAACGACGCGATGCCCTGCTCGACTGCGGACAGGTCAGACAGGAGCACACCAGCGATGAGCGCGCTCACAGCGGCCAAGGCCCACGCCATCGCGAAGACTCGACGCACGGAGATGCCCATCGTGAGGGCCGCCTGCTGGTCGTCGGCGACCGCGCGCATCGCGATGCCGTGTCTTGACTTGCGGAAGAAGATCGTGAAGGCCGCGAGGACCACACCGGCGATGACGATGACGAGCAGGCGGTTGAGGGGCACAGTGACCCCGGCGACCTCCACACTCTGGGTGGGCAGGATCTTGGGTTGCTCGCGCACGGACGTGCCATAGAACATCTGCACGAGCGCCTTGAGCACTGCGGACAGACCGATGGTCACCATGATGACGCTGATCGCATGCTCACCGATGAGCGGTCGCAGGACGAAGCGCTCCACGACCACACCGAGGGCGACCGCGACGATGACACCGACAACGCTGGCGAGGATCCACGGCAGCCCCATGAGGACGAATGCCGTGTAGAAGGTGTAGGCCCCCACGAGGAGGAACTCGCCTTGGGCGAAGTTGATGACTCGCGTCGCCTTGTAGATGAGCACGAAGCCCAGCGCTGCGAGCGCGAGGATCGCGCCATCGGCGAGGCCGTAGACGCTGAGCGAGATGAAGGTGTTCACCGGCGACCACTCCAGACGGGGCGTCGACCGCGGCCTTCGGGCTCGCGGTAATGCGTGAGGTCGATGATCTTGAGGTCGATCGTCCGATCGACTTTGGTGCCGTCCTGATAGGCGACGGTGGTCGTGATGCCGACCCGGTCGTCACCGCGGCCGAGTGCGTCGATGAGCACGCCATAGCGGTCGGCGATGACATTGCGCCGGACCTTGCGGGTGCGGGTGATCTCATCGTCGTCAGGGTCAAACTGCTTGTGCAGCAACAGGAATCGCTTGACCCGGATGCTCTCGGGGAGGTCCTCGTTGGAGCGGTTGACCTCTTCGGAGATGAGCTCTTGCACCTCAGGCTTGGCCGCGAGGTCGGTATAGGTCGTGTAAGACAGCCGCTCGTGCTCGGCCCACGATCCAGTCGTCATCGGGTCGATCGTGAGGATCGCCGTCATGCCGCCGTCGGGCCCAGAGAAGGTCACGGCCTCTTCGATATAGGGCGAGAACTTCAGCTTGTTCTCGATGAACGCTGACGAGAATCTCGTGCCGTCGGCCGTGGTGAGCACGTCCTTGAGCCGGTCGATGACGACCAAGTGGCCGTTGTCGTCGAGATATCCCGCGTCGCCGGTGTGCAGCCAGCCTTGCCCGTCCACGGCTTCAGCAGTCGCGTCGGGGTTGCGGTGGTAGCCCTTGAAGACCGAGTCGGAACGCAGCAAGATCTCGCCGTCGTCGGCGATCCGGATCTCGGTGCCAGCGATCGGCGTGCCGACGGTGTTGAAGGCAATGTCGTCGTCGCGGTGGACGACGGCGATGCCGCAAATCTCGGTCTGCCCGTAGATCTGCTTGAGGTTGACCCCGATGGCGTGGAAGAACCGGAACACGTCAGGTCCGAGGGGCGCTCCACCGGTGTAGGCGTGCCCGGTGCGGGCGAGCCCGAGTTGGTCGCGGACCGGCCGCAGCGCAACCTGGTCGGCCACCAGGTGCAGGAGCTTGAG
This sequence comes from Actinomycetales bacterium, assembly GCA_016715285.1. GTDB lineage: Bacteria > Actinomycetota > Actinomycetes > Actinomycetales > Dermatophilaceae > Phosphoribacter > Phosphoribacter thorii. Next base: position 120,354 of record JADKAO010000008.1, read on the forward strand.
CGGGCCAGCGCTCTGCCCCTTGATCTTGCGCTCGGCGACCTTGTCACCGATGTCATAACCCCAGCCAAAGACCTTGCGTTTGAGCCAGCCGGCCTCGTCGATCCGCACCTGGACCTCCGAGAGCATCGACTCCCAGATCCGCGGCGGGCTGAACATGACGTCCGGCCCGATCTCGCGCATGTCGGTCTTTTGGGTCGAGGAGTCCTCGGGGAAGGAAATCGTCAACCCCCGCGAGAGCCCGCACGCGACCGCGAGCATCTGCTCACCGATCCACGCGAACGGCAGGAAGGACACATAGCGGTCCTTGGGGTCGATGGGGTCGATCGTCGTGAGGTGATCGGCCATCGCGAGCAGGTTGGTGTGCGAGAGCTCGGCGAGCTTGGGCCGGCTCGTCGTGCCCGACGTGGTGCAGATGACCGCGATGTCGTCGGGCTGGCCGGCAGCGATCTGCTCGTCGAGCCAGCCAGCGCGGGACGTGCCCCACTCATGGCCGAGTTGCTCGACCTCGGTGAAGTCCTTGAGGTACTCCTCGGTGTACTGCTCCAGCCCGTGCGGGTCGTAATAGACCACGGTCTCCAGCAGCAGGGGCGGCATATCGGCGTATGCCGTGCTCGCCAGTTGCGGGTACTCCTCCCGCAGCCGGATGAGCTTGTCGACCTGCTCCTGGTCTTCGGCCACGACGACCTTGACGCGGGCGAGGGTGAGGATGTGGAGCAGCTCTTCGCCGATCGACGTGGGGTAGATGCCGACGACCGCAGCGCCAATGCTCTGCGCGGCCAGCTCGGCAATGAGCCATTCCGGCCGGTTATCACCGAGCACGGCGACGATGTCGCCGCGCTTGACGCCGAGGGCAGCCAGGCCGTGCGCGAAATCCCGCACGCGGGCGGCATACAGGCTCCAACTCATGGGCGCCCAGATGCCATAACGCTTCTCTTGCATCGCGGTCGCATTGGGGCGCGTCTGCGCGAGGTGCGCGAGCAGCCTCGGGAAGGTGTCGCCAGCCATCAGTGGTCCTCCGCCCCGAGGTAGGCCTCGACGACAGCCGGGTTGGCCTTGACTTCGTCGGGGGTGCCATCGGCGATGAGGCGCCCGAAGTCGAGCACCGAGACGCGGTCGGAGATGTCCATGACGACCGCCATGTCGTGCTCGATGAGGATGACCGTCACCCCCGCGAGTTCGTGGACGTCGAGGACATAGCGGGCCATGTCCTCCTTCTCCTCGGAGTTCATGCCAGCCATCGGCTCGTCCAGGAGCAAGAGCGACGGCTGCACCGCGAGCGCGCGGCCGAGCTCGACGCGCTTCTGAATGCCGTAGGCCAAGGACCCAACTGGCTTGTGCCGGAAGGCTTGCAACGACAGGAGGTCGATGACTTCTTCGACCAGGCCACGGTGGGCAATCTCTTGGGCCCGCGCGGGGCCGAACCACAGCAGCGACGCGGCAATGCTGTGCCGCATGTGGGTATGCCGTCCGAGCATGAGGTTCTCGAGCACTGTGAGTCCCGAGAAGAGCTCGATGTTTTGGAAGGACCGGGCGACGCCGAGGCGGGCGATCTTGTGCGGCGGAAACGAGGTGAGCTCGTGGGCTACCCCCTCCGCGCCCGTGTGCAAGGTCACCGAGCCTTGCTGGGGGTGGTAGAGCCCGCTGACGCAGTTGAGCAGACTTGACTTGCCGGCGCCGTTGGGCCCGATCACGGAGTGAATGTGCCCTTGCGTGACGGTGAAGCTCACGTCTTGCAGCGCGACGACCCCGCCGAAGCGGAGTTCGATGTCGCGGATCTCCAAGGCTGGACTGCCCGCAGGCAGCGTCGAGGAGTTCAAAGAATGCTCGTAGGCGCGAGTGCGCACTGCGTCCTCCCGGTCATCGGCGACTGGTGGTGCGAGCATACTTTTCCACTATGTGGAAACGCAATGGCTTCTGGTGAAATCAGACTCCACAGGTAGAGTGCGCAGGATCAGGGATGAGTGAGGAAGGCGGGGGCGATGCCGCTGAGCGATGCGCTGCAGGAGGCGCCGGGCTCTCTAGGCACGGTGCGCAATGCGGCTGTGCTGCTCAATCTGCTTGGTGAGGGGCCGGCATACCAGCAGCTCACCGATCTCGCAGACCGTTCCGGGCTGTCGATCCCCACGGTCCACCGGCTGCTGCGTTCGCTCGTGCTTGCCGACCTCGTCGAGCAGGACCCGCGCTCGTCGCGCTACGGCCTCGGACCTGAGTTGACCCGCCTCTCCCACCGGTACCTCGCGCGTCTGCCCGTCCTGGCTGCGCTTGCGCCCTACCTGACCCAGGTTCGCGACGCTGTGGCGGCAACGGTGCACGTCCAAGCGCTGGTGCGCTCGCAAGTTGTCTACATCGATCGCGTCGACGGCCCGGATGCTGGCCTCTTCCGCGACTCGCATCTCGTGAGTCCGGCACTGACCACCGCGGGTGGCCGGTTGCTGGCCGCGCGCGCTGATGACGAGCGCTGGAAGGCCGTGCTCGCGGAGACCCCTGAGCCCGTCCGCAGCCTCGCCGACCGAAGTCGTGACGAGTGGGCTCACGCCGCATGGCTGGTTGCAGACGCGGACCTGCCCGGTATGCCGGTCGAGGTCGCCGTTCCGGTCATCGACGCGTCGGGGACAGTCTCGGCGGCCCTCGTCGTCGACCTTGCCGGAGGCTATGACGACGCGCGCCTCGCCACCGTGGTTGCCAACCTCACTCGTGCCGTCAATGCTGCTGTGCGGACCCTCGGCCATGGCTGAATCACCTAGCGGGGCAGCGCAATTGGGTCCTGACCTGGAAGCGTGGGGTCCAGTTCTTGACCGTATGCCGTGGCGCGAGACGCCGGCGCAGTGGTGGGAGCCGGGACCTCGCCATGGCACATGGTTCCCTGGAGGGCGGCTCAATGCGGCGACGGCGCTGGTGACCGTCACAGCGGAACGCACACCCGACGCGGTGGCCATCTATTGGGAGGGCGAGCCGGGTGACCGGCGGTCGCTCACCTATGGCCAGCTCGAAGACGACGTCGTCGCCCTCTCGCGCGGCTTGCGCTCACTGGGTGTCGGAGTCGGTGACGTCGTCGCCCTCCACCTCGGCTGGCTCCCCGAGACCGTGGTCGCCATGATCGCCTGCGCCAGAGTCGGCGCGGCGTATGCCGTGATCCCCACTCCCTTGCCTCCCGAGGCGATGGCCGACCGCCTGGTCACACTCGGCCCCAAGGTGCTCTTCACCCAAGACGGAGCGTGGCGGCATGGCACCGTCCTGCCGCTGAAGGCTCGCGCGGACGAAGCGCTGAGCGGCGTTGACGGGATCGAGCACACGGTGGTCGTCCGTCGGACGGGTATCGACATTGGCTGGTTTGAGGGCGATCGCTGGTATCACGACCTCGTTGCGGCAGCACGTCCTGGCCGGGATCGCTCGGACGTTAAAAACAGTGCGCGGCACAGTGATTTGCCGGCTGACGTCGCCGCACAGCACCCACTCGTCCTCGTCTCGTTGGCTCACCGGCGTGGCCGTCCGGTGACGATTGCCCTTGGTGGGGCGGCGGTCGTCGCGAGCGCGCTCATGGTGCATCGGGCTGGTCTCGCGCAGGGCACGGTGTTGTGGTGCGCCGGTGACGTGTCGTGGTTGGGCACCCAGGTGCACGGTGTCTATGGCCCGCTTGCGGCAGGTGAGACTGCAGTGATTTATGAGGGCACGGTCACGGTGCCCACCCCTGCGCGCGCCTGGCAGATCATGCAGCGGTATGCCGTCACCACCCTCATCACAACCCCGTCGGTCCTGCGCACGATCCGGTCGCTGGCCGTCCAGCTCGGCGAGGTGCCCGACGTCAGCGAGTTGCGACGCGTCGTGTCCTTCGGCGAACCCATGGACCCGGAAGTCCGGCGATGGGCGGCGTCCGGTCTGCGCCGTGACGGCGTCGAGTTGGCGGACGGCTGGGGCCAAGTCGAGCTCGGCGGAATCGTCATGATCGATGCGCCGGTTGACGGCCCCGCTATGCCCGACCTTGGTGCGGTGGTGGTCGACTCGGCCGGCCAACCCGTCCCGCAAGGAGACGTCGGAGAGTTGGTCGTCACCCGACCGTGGGCTGGCGCCATGGTGGCGGCCCGTGGGCCGCGTGCCGAGGGTGACGCGACCGCGTGGGAACGGGTTCCTGGTGTCTACGCCACCGATGACCTCGCGCGGGTCGACGCTCACGGGCGGGTGGAGTTCCTCGGTCGCACTGACGAGATCGTCTCTGTGTCCGGGCAGCTCGTCTCCCTCATGGAGATCCGCGCGGTCCTCGCTGAGCACCCCTTTGTCGCCGCGGTCGACGTCATCGAACGCCGCGATCACGCGGGTGGCCGCTATCTCGCGGCAGCTGTCGTGCTGACCCCCGAGGCGGACGGCGCCGCAGGTGCCGAGCTCACCGCAGTCGCCCGCGACCTTGGCCAAAGTGTGCGGGAGACTCTCGGTGGCCTCGCCCGACCCCGGCTCATCATGGTCGTTGATCGCTACGGCGACGAGTTGCGCGGTGACGAGCGCCGCCGCGCGCTGGCCGGCATACCCGTCCCTGACATGCACGAGCCGCGGCGCATCACGTGGGGGCAGATCCTCGCGGCAGCCGAGCACACGGCGTCACCTCCGCGCTGACCTTTTCGAGATCCCGCCCGATAACCTCCCCGTATGCCGTCCGCCCGCGGGACCCTCACCTGGCACCCACTTGCCTCGCGACTCGACCTCGTCGCGCCCACCGTTGCCGCCGCAGCTGGGCTGGCACCCGGTGCTGAGGTCGCGTCGATCGATCCTGAGCTCGCTGACACGGCTGCTTTCTGCGCGGCATACGACGTGGCGCCGGAGGCGTCAGCGAACTGTGTCGTCGTCGAGGGCCGCCGCGGCGAGCGGATCGTGCACGCTGCGGTGATGGTGCTCGCGATCGACCGCGCGGACATCAACAAGACCGTGCGCAAACACTTGGACGTGCGCAAGCTGTCGTTCATGGGTCAGCCCGACGCCGAGGCGCTCACGGGCATGCGCCAGGGCGGGATCACGCCGGTGGGGCTGCCGTCGGACTGGACCATCCTGGTCGATGCGGCGGTCGTCGCGGCCGGGCCAGTTGTCATCGGCGCGGGGGAGCGGGGCGCGAAGCTGCTCGTCGACGGAGCGGTTCTTGCTGGTCTGCCTGGCGCCGAAGTGATCGCCCTCGCGCTGCCCCGCTGAGGCGGCTACGGCATACCCGAGCCCCTCTTGCCTGCGAAAGAGTGGGTTGTCGCGCGCCGATATCCTGGCGGGTATGCCGTCTCCCCATGACACTCTCGCGCCGCGGATCTCCGCGGCGATCGCTGCTGCTTTTGGGGAGGACTTCCGCGACGCCGACCCGGTGCTGCGGCCCAGCCAGTTCGCCGACCTGCAGGTCAATGCCGCGCTCGCGCTGTCAAAGCGCGTCGGTATGCCGCCCCGCAAGGTCGCGGAATCGATTGTCGAACACCTTGACGTCGCTGATCTGTGTTCGGGTGTTGAGATCAGCGGGCCGGGGTTTATCAATGTCACGTTGGCCGACTCGTGGATTGCCGCCGCCGTAGTGGAAATGGCCGGGGATCCTCGGTTGGGGGTCGAGATTCAGCCGCAGCTCGTGATCCCGATCGACTATTCGGCGCCGAACGTCGCGAAGGAAATGCACGTCGGGCATCTGCGCACCACCGTGGTTGGGGACGCATTGGCGCGGACGCTGGAGCATCTCGGGCATCGGGTCATCCGGCAAAACCACGTGGGCGATTGGGGTACGCCGTTCGGGATGTTGGTCGAGCACCTCTTGGATGTCGGAGAGGGGTCCGAGGCGGCTCGGTTGGTCGAAACAGACCCGAATGCGTTCTATGCGGCGGCGCGCGAAAAGTTCGACGGCGGAGCGGAATTTGCTGACCGGTCGCGGGCGCGAGTGGTCGCGCTCCAGGCGGGGGATCCCGAGACCGTGCGGGTCTGGGAGTCGTTGCTGGGACTGTCCAAGAAGTACTTCAACCGGATCTATTCGACTCTCGGCGTAACGCTCACCGACGCTGACTTGGCGGGGGAGTCGATGTACAACGACGACCTGGCTTCCATCTGTGATGAGTTGCAGGCCAAGGGGATTGCCGTCGAGTCCGAGGGTGCCCTGTGCATCTTCATGGACGAGTTCACGGGGCGTGAGGGCAAGCCGGTACCGCTCATCATCCGCAAGTCTGACGGCGGATATGGCTATGCCACAACGGATCTCGCGACGATCAAGTATCGCGTCGAGCGACTGCATGCCGACAAGATCTTGTACGTCGTCGGGGCTCCACAGGCGTTGCACTTCCAGATGGTTTGGGCTGCAGCGCGATTGGCGGGCTGGCTACCTAGTGACGTGGTGCCAATCCACGTCCAGATTGGCAATGTCCTCGGCGAGGACAAGAAGATTCTGCGGACGCGCGAGGGTGTTGCGCTCAAGCTCATGGCCCTGCTCGATGACGGCGTGACGAAGGCGCGTGCCTATGTGGATGAGGCGCGCCCGGATCTCAGCGAGACAGAGCGCGCCACCATCGCGCGGCAGGTCGGCATTGGTGCCATCAAATACGCGGACCTATCGGTCGCCCATGACAGTGCCTATGTGTTCGACCTTGATCGCATGGTCTCTCTCACCGGCAACACCGGGCCCTATTTGCAGTATGCCGCCGCTCGCGTCCGTTCCATCTTCCGTTCGGCTGGGGAAGATGTCACTGGTGTGCCGCGGGCGGTCGAGGTACGCGAACCTGCCGAGCGCGCTCTTGGCTTGCAGTTGTTGGAATTCGGGTCGGTCGTGCGCCATGTCGGTCATGAGCTGGAGCCGCATCGGCTGGCGGCATACCTCTTTGAGTTGGCGCAGGCGTTTTCGAGCTTCTATGAGCACTGCCCAGTCCTTAAGGCGGAAGGCTCCGTGCGCGAGTCTCGGCTTGCTCTGTGTTCGCTCACCGCTGCCGTCATGGTCCAGGGTCTCGACCTTCTTGGCGTGGAGACCCCAACCGAGATGTAGCGACCCCCCAGGTCAACCGATGGTGCCCTCGACAGGTGCCGGAGCGACGCCAGCGGCCACGGTCAACAGCAGGATGCAGTCCGTCACGGCATCGACGCCGTGACGTTCGGCAGGCACCGCGGCCAGGTCCCCGGCGTTGAGCACCCACTCCGCGTCACCGGCATACAGGCGGGCGGTGCCCTGCAGGCACTGGAGGGTGGCCGCAGGAGGCGCCGCGTGCTCGGCGAGGGCCCCGCCTTCGGCGAGCCCGAGGAGGACTGCCTTGAGCACGGGGGAGGAGAAGACGGGTGCGGCCGCGCGCCGGGAAGTGGCGCTGCGGGCTGATTCGAGCAGGTCCGCGCCGCGCGCGGTGAGCGAGGTGAGTGCGTCCATGATCAGACCGTATGCCGTGAGCGCGCCCCAAGGGAAATAATCACCGATCTCCTGTGATAAATAACCACACCGCAACGGTCTACATGGACGTGAGGTGGCGAGTGGGTGAACCGATCCCCGTCGGCGATGTGATATCCCGCAAGCCCGTCATCCTCGGACCTTCTTCCCTGGCACCGTGACCCCGCGAAGCCCTAAGTTCGTGGTGGTGCCCGGAATCCGCTCCGGGGCTGTCGTCGCACGTGCGGCGGCCACCATGACGACCTCCGGGAGCGATTCGTGCTCATTGGTATCCCACGGGAGTCGCGCGCAGGGGAGACCCGCGTCGCTGCCACACCTAAGACGGTCGACCAACTGCTCAAGCTGGGGTATGCCGTCACCGTCGAGTCGGGTGCCGGGGCGGAGGCGAGCTTTGACGACGCATCCTTTGCGGCCGCAGGCGCCACCGTCGGCACTCGAGACGATGTCTGGGCCGCTGACATCGTCGCCAAGATCAATGCCCCTGACGATGCCGAGATCGCGCGCCTGCGCCCGGGTGCCACCGTCGTGAGCCTGATGCAGCCGGCGCTCAATCCGGGCCTGGTCGACGCGCTCGCCGCTCGCGGCGTCACCGCGATGGCGATGGACGCTGTGCCCCGCATCTCGCGCGCGCAGGCGCTCGACGTGCTGTCGTCGATGGCCAATATCGCGGGCTATCGCGCGGTCGTCGAGGCAGCGCACGAGTTCGGGTCGTTCTTCACTGGGCAGGTGACCGCAGCTGGCAAGGTGCCGCCCGCCAAGGTCTTCGTGTCTGGTGCCGGAGTCGCTGGCCTGGCCGCGATCGGCACCGCCCGCAGCCTCGGCGCGATCGTCCGAGCAACCGACGTGCGGCCCGAGGTGGCCGAGCAGGTCGAGTCGATGGGCGCCGACTTCGTCAAGGTCGACGTCGGTGAGCAAGAGGTCTCCTCTGATGGGTACGCCAAGGAGGTGGGGGCCGACTACGCCGCTGCCGCAGCGCGGATGTATGCCGAGCAGTGCCAGGACGTCGACATCATCATCACGACCGCGCTCATCCCCGGGCGTCCCGCCCCGCGGCTGATCACTGCAGAGATGGTCGCGACGATGAAGGCCGGCTCGGTCATCGTCGACATGGCGGCCTCCGCTGGTGGCAACGTCGAGGGCTCCGCTCCTGACCGGCTCGTCGTCACCGACAACGGCGTCAAGATCATCGGTTACACCGATCTGCCGGGCCGCTTGCCGACCCAGGCGAGTCAGCTCTATGGCACCAACATCGTCAACCTCATGAAGCTCGTCACCCCTGGCAAGGACGGCGAGGCCGTCTTTGACTGGGACGACGTCATCGTGCGCGGCATGACCGTGGCCAAGGCTGGCGAAGTCACCTGGCCGCCACCGCCCGTGCAGGTGTCCGCAGCCCCGGCGCAGGTTGCCGCCGCGCCCATCGTGCCGGCCACACCTAAACCCCCGCCACCACCGGGGCGCCGAATCGCGGTGATGGGCATCGGCGCGCTGTTGTTCTTGCTCGTCGCGATGTTCTCGCCCGAGGCCTTCCTCGGACACTTCATGGTGTTCATGCTGGCCGTCGTCATCGGCTACTACGTCATCGGCAATGTGCACCACGCGCTGCATACCCCGCTGATGTCCGTGACCAATGCGATCTCCGGCATCATCGTCGTCGGGGCGCTCTTGCAGGTCGGCCTCTCCGGCCACAGTTGGTTGTTCTCCGCGCTTGCGATTGCAGGAATCCTGCTCGCAAGCATCAACGTCTTCGGTGGGTTCATGGTGACCCAGCGCATGCTCAAGATGTTCCAGAGGGGCTGAGCTGATGAATCTCACACTGCTCCAGGGCGCGTACATCATCGCCGGGCTGTTCTTCATCCTGGCCCTCGCCGGTCTGTCTAAGCACGAGACCGCCAAGGCGGGCAACCTCAACGGCATCGTCGGCATGACGATCGCCCTCGTCGTCACGATCTTGGCGGCGGTCCTCGGCGTCAAGGCCAGCGGCGGCATCGACGTCCAAAAGGGCGCCGGCGCAACCGGATTGGCCCTGATCGCGGTGCCGATGGGCATTGGCGCGGCGATCGGGATCTGGCGGGCCAAGAAGGTCGAGATGACCGGCATGCCCGAGCTCATCGCGATGCTGCACAGCTTCGTCGGTCTCGCGGCCGTCCTCGTCGGCTGGAACTCGTTCTACGCCGGCGCGGAAGGCGGGCACCACGGCATACACATGGGTGAAGTCTTTGCCGGTGTGTTTATCGGTGCGGTGACCTTCACCGGCTCGATCGTCGCCTACCTCAAACTGTCGGCCAAGATGAAGTCTTCGCCGATGATGCTGCCCGGTCGGCACGCGATCAACCTCGGCATCATCGTCGCGTTCTTCGTGATGCTCATCGTCTTTGCGCGGCTCCCCGAGCCAGCGGCGGGCCAGGTCGACAACCTCGCCGCGACCCTGCTGGGCATCATGACGGTGCTCGCGCTCTTCCTCGGGTGGCACCTCGTCGCCTCGATCGGCGGCGGTGACATGCCGGTTGTCGTCTCGATGCTCAACAGCTACTCCGGATGGGCTGCGGCGGCGGCGGGATTCATGCTGAGCAACGACCTGCTCATCATCACCGGTGCCCTCGTCGGCTCCTCTGGTGCCTACCTGTCCTACATCATGTGCAAGGCGATGAACCGGTCGTTCATCTCGGTCATCGCGGGCGGCTTCGGCTCCGACGGACAGGTCACCGGCGAGGCCAAGGACTATGGCGAGCACCGCGAGACCTCCGCTGTCGAGGTCGCCGAGCTGCTTAAGAATGCGCACGAGGTGGTCATCACACCGGGTTACGGCATGGCCACAGCGCAGGCGCAGTATGCCGTCGCCGACCTCACGAGCAAGCTGCGGGCGCGGGGCGTCACGGTGCGCTTCGGGATCCACCCGGTCGCTGGTCGCCTCCCAGGGCACATGAATGTGCTTCTCGCAGAAGCCAAGGTGCCCTACGACATCGTTTTGGAGATGGACGAGATCAACGATGACTTCCCGTCCACGGATGTCGTGCTCGTCATCGGTGCCAACGACACGGTCAACCCGGCGGCGCAGGACGACCCCACCTCACCGATCGCCGGGATGCCGGTGCTCGAGGTATGGAAGGCGCACGACGTCATCGTCTTCAAGCGCTCCATGAACACCGGGTATGCCGGCGTGCAAAACCCGCTGTTCTTCAAGGACAACTCGGCGATGCTCTTCGGCGACGCCAAGGACCGCGTGGAGGACATCGTCAAGGCGCTCTGACGTGATCAGAACGAGCTGAGGTCGCTGAGCCACCGTCCCCGGCATCCCGGGGCGGTGGCTCAGTCGCGCTGTCCTCTGGCGCGTCGTTGGCGGCGGCGTTCCTCGGCGAGTTGTTCTGGCGTGATGATCGGTAGCGCCCGCGTGCGTGCCGGGTCGTCAGGGTGCTCGCCTGATCGGTAGATCAGCTCTTCGCGAGGCCGGTGCCGAGCGAATTCTGGGTCTTCATGGGTATACGTCCGGGTTGAGGCCCCCGAGGGGTGACGCGTCGGGAGGTGGGCGGACGGCATACCCCCATCGTCGTCGAAGCCCGCTGGCTCGCCGAGGTCGTGGAAGTCATCGAGATCATCGAGGTCGTCCCAATCCGCGGAGGTGTCGAAGCTCGGCCGCGAGCGTTTGGCGCGCCGACGGACCGCCTTGGAGACACGCCCACGCCACCCGGATTCGCCTGACTTCCTGGGGTGGTGCTTGTCGCCGAAGATGACCTCACAGAGGCGGCGGTAGTTCTCGAGTGGGTCCGACAGGTACGGCAGATCACGGAGGGCCTGCTCTTGACCGGCGCTCTCGATGATGATCTGGCCGAAGCCGAGGATCTCGCCGAGCGCCCCGCGGGTATAGCGCATGTCGGTGATCTTGCTGATCCGCATCATCGGGACGTCGCGAATGATGAGGCCTTGGTACTTCAGAATGCGCTTGTCCGTGACGACGAAGACGTCATGGCGACGGCTTAGCCATTGCCACCAGAAGTAGGCCCAGCCGACCAGGGCGATGGCGACGAGGTACTCCGAGAGCGACGAGCCGAGGGGCAGAGTGACGCCCACGATGCTCCAGATGAGCGCAAGGGTGAGCCCGACGGCGATCGCGAATGGTTTGGCGAGCACCCACCAGTGCTGGCGAGCCGCGACGCGAATTTCTTCGTTGGCGGTGAGGTGCTCGCGGAGCCTCTCGTTCCCGCGCGCGTAGGCGAGGTCTCGCTCAGCCGGCGACTGGCTCACCGCATCACGCTCGGTGTCAGCTGCGGTTGAGGACGGCGTCGAAGACGCTCATGATCCCGCGGAAGGCGTCAGCGAGGAGCTGGAAGAGGGTGCGCACGATGTCGGCAGCGGTGTTGGGCGACTTCACTACGGCATACACGAAGTAGGCAAGCAGGACCCACTTGAAGACATTCCAGAACTTCTTCACGGATCCAACTCCTGATCACGGGCACGCAGAGGACAGGGGAGAGTAGTGCACAGTGTGACTCCTGTGACTGATGTGACCAAACAGGCGCGCCGCGAGGTCCGTTCGCTCCCCCGATTCGATATCCGAGGGCAACGCACCGCTGGTGTTCGGGTATCGAATCGAGGAAGAGCGGGAAGGCGGTGCTGGCGGTGAGTCAGACGGTCCCGTAGAGGCGATCGCCCGCGTCGCCGAGGCCAGGCACGATGTAGCCGTGCTCGTTGAGCCGCTCGTCGACCGCCCCGGTCACAAGCTGCAGCGGCACCTTGAGGTCCTTCAACGCCTCCGTGACGTGCAAGATGCCCTCAGGCGAGGCGATGAGGGTGATCGCGGTGATGTCGTCAGCCCCCCGCTCGGCGAGGTATCGGATCGCGTCGACCAGCGTCCCACCCGTCGCGAGCATCGGGTCGAGCACATAACACTGCCGCCCCGACAGATCGTCCGGCAGCCGGTTGGCATAGGTGATCGCCTCGAGCGTCTCCTCGTTGCGCATCATCCCGAGGAAGCCCACCTCTGCGGACGGCAGCAGGCGCACCATCCCCTCGAGCATCCCGAGTCCGGCGCGCAGGATCGGCACGACGAGCGGCTTGGGATTGGCGAGCTTGATGCCGGTCGTCGGCGCGACAGGCGTCTCGATCTCGAAGGGCTCAACTCGCACGTCCCGCGTCGCCTCGTAGGCCAGCAGCGTGACGAGTTCCTCGGCGAGCCGGCGGAAGGTCGGGGAGTCGGTGCGCTTATCCCGCAAGTAGGTGAGTTTGTGCGAGATGAGCTGGTGGTCGGCGATGTGCACGCGCATAGGCGAAACTTACCGCGTGGCTGAGTTTGCGGCGCCGTCCGGCTTGACGACTGGCCCGGTCCCCGACCCTCGGTATGCCGGGTGGCTGGCGCACGCGCTGGACCTCGCCCGGGCGTCCGGCCAGTTGGGGGAGGTGCCGGTTGGTGCGGTCATCGTCGATGGAGCTGGCGAGATCATCGGCACTGGCGCCAACGCGCGCGAGGCCACCGGCGACCCGACCGCGCACGCCGAGATCGTCGCTCTACGAGCGGCGGCACGGCATACCGGGTCGTGGCGGTTGGCTGACTGCACGCTCGTGGTGACCCTGGAGCCGTGCGTGATGTGCGCGGGTGCGATCGTGCAGGCGCGCGTGCGCACCGTGGTGATCGGGGCGTGGGACGACAAGGCGGGCGCCTGCGGGTCGGTGTGGGACCTCGTGCGCGACCGACGGGCCAACCATTGGGTCGAGGTTGTCGGCGCGCTCGACGAGGCGGGATGCGGTGGGGTACTGCGTGAGTTCTTCGAGGCACGCCGCTGAACAGCCACGTTGTGCGGGTGCCGGAGCAGGGTGAAGCGAAAGGCCCGCGAGGCGTGTTTTGCGGCCACCCGGAGCGGTCCAGGGCTCCCGGGCGAGCGGATTGTGCGGGTATGCCGCCGAACCGGTACCCTCGTCCGCGGTGGCGTGTCCGAGTGGCCTAAGGAGCACGCCTCGAAAGCGTGTGTGGGCGCAAGTCCACCCAGGGTTCGAATCCCTGCGCCACCGCGGTTATGTCGCGACGCCGACCGGAGCTCACAGCTCGGTCGGCGTCGTGCGTGTTGCGGGGTATGCCGTCAGTCGGCTGGACCTGCTCACACACGACGTCCAGGGCAGACGTCCAGTGGGCCCCGCGGGGGTCGAACCCGCAACCTACGGATTAAAAGTCCGCAGCTCTGCCATTGAGCTAGAGGCCCCAGCCGGCTGTCTTGGTGAGTCGCCGAGCCAGCCAGTCAGCCTACTTCACTGGACGAGGCAGACCCTCCCTTCTGCAGCGGTTCCTCACGAGAGCTAGCCTGAGCGCCATGTCGACAGGGATTGGTCTGACTCCAAGGCATCCACGGCCCGGTAGGGGCTCGACACACTCACGCGTGCTGGCGGTGCTGGGACTCGCGGGTGTGTTGCTGGTCTCGGCATGCACACCGAAGGGTGGCGACACGCCACCCTCGGGTTCGGTTGGGTCGTCATCGCCGGGCTCGTCGTCGACGGCGGTGCCGGCATCGTTGGTGTTGGTCCAAAGCGGCGTCACGATCGTCAAGGGTGTGCCCCTGCCAGCCATGTGTGATGGGAAACCGACCCCAGTGCAGGTGATCAAGACAAAGCAGGAGTCGGTGCCGGCGGGGACGACTGGGGTGGTGCCCGGGGAGTACCGCTTCACGGTGTGCCCTCCAGAGGCGTATCAGCCGAAAAACCCCGCAAATATCGCGGCGGTGGCAGCGGCAAAGGCGACGCCGGTCAAGGTGCGCGTTTTCCTGACCAATTCGGCCAAAGACAGCCAAATGCCCTCAGTCCTGACGCAGTACCTCAATAGCTCATTTACGAATTCCTGGCTCGAGAACGAACCGGGTCTGCTTTCCTCGAGCTTCCCGGTGGTCTACCCAGGCGAGTCGGCTACGTGGGAGATCGCGTTGGCTCTGCCCGCGGGGGGTGCGGTGATGAAACCATTCACTGCCGTTGGTGACAACCCGAATCCGTTTGAGCTACCGATGCCGGTGCCTGGGGCTCCCGCGCAGGTCCAGCCGACGTTGCCGGCAGCAACCCCCCCAGTGAAGCCGTCAACGCTGCCTGCCCTAGAGCCAGGTATGGCGTTAAATGAGTACTGGGCGGGTGTCGTGGCTGCCGATGTGCCTCACACGTGTGGCGGGAAGGCGACCGGAAAGGTCACACCAATCGCCCTGGGTGCGAAAACAGCGACGATCATGACGCCTGGCGATAGTTACCTCTACGACGATGCCTACCGGGTGACCCTGTGTCCAGGTGTGCCCTATCAGCCCAGCCCGCAGGCTATTCCGCAAGGTGACTACGAATACCGGTTGTTTACGGCATACCGGACGAAGATGGCGGGCCGACTGGACCGGGATGCGTCGTGGTTCTTCCCCAGTGTGGCCTTTGAGTCTGGGGACGCGGTGCCGTCGCCAGCGGGGCGGGTCTTGGACCCTGCTGTCGTGCCCTATTTCGACCGGACCCGGATCTACGAGGGCCGGGTGAACACGGTGATGTGGACTTTCGTCGTTGCATTCCCCAAGACCGGTGGCCCCTACCTGCTGCGTTCGACGATCGAAGGCGGCGTGTGGTGGTCACTCACCTGACGCCACGTCACGGCATACGGCGTCGTCCTAACTTCCATGGGCAGAGGGCGCAACTGGCACCTGCACCACGTCCAGGCTCCGCCGCGTGAGCAACCGACCACGCCCGGGAGGCGCGGGCACTGGCCGAAGCTGACCGATCAGCGTCCCTTCGCTGGGGTCGCCCGACAGCAGCAGCCCGGGCTGGGCGAGGTCACGGAGCGCTGTGATGAGCGGGTCATAACTGCGACCGGCACCTCCGGCGCGACGTGCGATGGCGACGTGCATCCCGATGTCAGCCGCCTGGGCCAACAGCGGCACCACCGACGCCACCGGGTTCCCTTGACTCGTCGCGACCAACTCGTAGTCGTCCACGACGATGAACGCCTCGCGGCCCTCCCACCACGAGCGATTCCGCAGCTGCTCGGGCGTGACGTTGGGACCCGGCAACCGGGTCTGGAGGAACTCGGTGATCCCTTCGATCGCATCCGTGGTTTGGTCGGCGGTCGTGCAGTATTCGCCGACCCACTCGTCGGGGAACTCGCCCAAGTGGGCGCGGCGATAGTCGACGATGAAGAGCTGGGCGCGTTCAGGTCCGTAGATGCGCATCACCTCGTGCATGTAGGTGCGCAGCAGCGTGGACTTGCCCGACTGGCCGTCGCCGAAGACCAGCAAGTGCGGCTCATGCGCGACGTCCACGCCGACCGGCGCGAGAGCGCGCTCCGAGATCCCGAGAAGCACCTCGGTGGACTCGGGTGCCTGGGCCCGGACGTCGGAGAGGAGCACGCGGGTGGGCAGGAGCCGCAGTTTGGGACCCGCCGGGCCTCGCCAACAGGCGGCCACTTGCGCGACGAGGTCCACGACTCCGGCACCCAGCGTGGCCGGGTTGCTGTCGCCGTCCACGCGGGGGAGCGCGCCAAGGAAGTGGTATCTCGTCGTCGTGATCCCTCGGCCCGCACGGTCGATGGGGATGTTAGCGGCGAGTTTGCGGTCGACTTCGGAGTCCATCGCCTCGCCGAGGCGGAGCTCGAAGCGGGTGCCCAAAATATCGCGTATGCCGGTGCGGAAGTCCATCCAGCGGGTCGCCGACGCAAGGATGTGGACACCGAAGGTGAGGGCGCGCTGGGCAAGGGTCTGCAGTTCTCCTTCGAGCTCCTCGAACTCGGCCCGCAACGTGCTCCATCCGTCAACGACGACGAAGATGTCACCGTATCCATCGTCCACGAGATCGCCGGCGGCCCGGCGAGCGCGGTAAGTCTCGATGGTGTCGATGCCATGCGCGCGGAAGAACTGCTCCCGGGCGTCGGTGATGCCGATAACCTCCGCGACCATGCGCCGGACCACGTCGGGCTCGGCTCGCGTCCCGACCCCGGCGACATGTGCGAGGTCCTTGAGCCCCGTAAAGGTCCCGCCACCGAAGTCGAGGACGTAGAACTGCACCTCTCGGGGGGTGTGTGTGAGCGCCAGCCCCGTGACGATGGTGCGCAACAGCGTGGACTTGCCGCTGCGCGGAGCCCCCACGATGGCCACGTGCCCAGCCGCGCCGGACAGGTCGGCGTGGAGCGTCTCGCGCTTCTGATCGCGGGGCATATCGACCGTGCCGAGCGGGAACCGCAGCGGCCCGCGGGCCCGCCACGACGGCGAGACCAAGCCGAGCACCGGGTCGGCCACGAGATCCGGCATGAGTTGGTCGAAGGTGTCGGCAACATCGAGCGGCGGCAGCCACACCTGGTGTGCCGCCGGCCCCTGTCCCTCCATAAGGTCGACGGCGATGTCGAAGGTCGAGCGCTTCTCCTGCGCGGCAGCAGCAGCTGCGGCGGCCTCGGCCACGGCGGCAGCTGACGCGGCCTCGTGCTCCAACCGCGAGGTCACGAGGCCGGTTGAGAAGGGCAGCGCCTCGTGGCGCGCCGTGCCGCCCAGGGCACCTGCCCCGCCAAAGCGTCGCTTCGGCGGACCCGAGACGTATGCCGCCTTGAACCGCCACAGCGAGGACTGGTCGGGCTTGAGGAAGCCCAAACCTGGCACCGCCGGAAGGCGGTAGGCATCGCCTACCCCGATCACCGAGCGTGACTCCGACTCGGAGAACGTGCGCAGGCCAATGCGGTAGGACAAGTGGCTGTCGAGGCCGCGCAGCCGACCTTCTTCCAAACGCTGCGACGACAGCAGCAAGTGGATCCCAAGCGACCGGCCGAGACGTCCGATCGCGACGAACAAATCCACAAATTCTGGTTTGGCAGAAAGCAATTCAGAGAACTCGTCACACACGATGAGGAGGCTCGGCAGCGGCTCAAGGTCTGGTCGCTCGCCCGAGGTGCGCGCCTTCTCGTAGTCGCGCAACGACCCATAGTTGCCCGAGGCGCGCAGCAGCTCCTGGCGCCTGGTCATCTCGCCCGATAGCGCGTCTTGCATCCGGTCGACGAGCGTGAGTTCCTCGGAGAGGTTGGTGATGATCGCCGACACGTGCGGCATACCGGCCATGCCCGCGAAGGTGGCGCCGCCCTTGAAGTCGACCAGGACGAAGTTGAGGATCTCGGGTGAGTGCGTCAGCGCCAGCCCCAACACCAGGGTCCGCAGCACCTCCGACTTGCCGGACCCGGTCGCGCCGATGACCAGTCCGTGTGGACCCATGCCTTGCTGGGCCGACTCTTTGATGTCCAGGTTGATCGGTGCCCCGTCGGCGCCCACCCCGATCGGGACCCGCAACCGATCCCGCGGGGGACGAGGCCGCCACGTTTGCGCGAGGCTCACCGAGGTGATGTCGCCAATCCCGAGCAGGTCGGTCAACTCAGAGGTCGCGGTGAGCGCGTCCTCGCGGGCGGGTCCTTCACCGGCATACAGCGGAGTAAGTCGGCGCGCGAGGGCCTCGGCCCCCGCGATGCTGAGCTGATCGGCATACCCGCGGACGGGTTCTTGGCGCATCACCACGGCGGTGGCCTGGACGCGGTCGCTGTGGGCGGTGGGTTCGAGGTGGAGACGCAGGCGGGTGTCGTCGTTGAGTTCGTCCCACCGATCTGGCAGATCGATCACGGTGACACCTTGAACGCCCTCGTCGGTGATGATCGAGTGACCTGGCGGGATCATCACGTTGTCGAGGACGAGGATGACGTGAGGAGCCGCCACTGCCCCGGTTGGCGAGAACCGCGGCCTCTCGTGCAAATCCGGAGGCAAGAGGTCGACGAGTTCGTCGAGGCCAGAGCTCACGAGCCGACGAGGCCCAGCGGCGTCATTGGCGACCCGGCTCTGAGCATGCGGTAGCCACTTGACCCAGTCCCATTCAGGCAACGCGGAGGGGTGTGCCAAGACCGCGATGATGAGCCGCTCAGGAGCATGAAGCAACGCTGTCTGCGTGAGCAACGCGCGCACTTGAGACCGCACGGCATCTTCGGACCCGGTGACCTCGATCCGGGCGAAGCTCGCCAACGCGACGGCCGTTGGCAGGTCGTGGAGCACGCGGTGGGTTGCGAGCAAGCGGTGCAATGCCGACGCCGCCACCGGGTCGAGTTTGTCGATTGTTTCGGAATCTGGCGGCACGAGTTCCAAGCCGAGGTGTTGCGGTCCCACGGCATACCTCACGAGCAGGAAGTCCGGGTCTTCGGGAGCGCGTTCCCACACTCGCGTGCGGTCCTCGGCCATGGCGGGCAGTGCGGTGGGTGCCGGGTGAATCCAGCCGAGGTGGTGACGCTGCTGGTCAGCTGCTGTCCGCGCGAGTTCACGAATGGTGCGCAAATAGTTGAGGTATTCGCGGCGGTCGCTCGTGATCTGCGCAGTCTTGCCCGATTTGGCCCGCCACACCGACACCCCGACAAATCCCAGCGTGGCCACGAGGAAGCCCCCGGCCATGATCATCCCGCGCGGCCCCGTGTTGGACATCGCCACGAAGATGACCGACGCCAGCGAACCGACCATCGGGATAGCCGTCATGATGAGGTTGCTCGCCATGCTCTCCCCGGCATAGAGCGGGGGTGGCGGCTGGATCTCAACGCGGCCTTGCGGCATCGGAGGCGGCTCGATCCGGCCTTCACGATACGTGGGTGTCGTGGCGGTCATGGCTCCCCTTCAGCGATGATGGTCCAGCGGCATGATAGGCCGCGACGTCAGCGCAGTCGCTTTCGCGGTTCACGACAGGGGGAAGAGAGTGACGGCAACCGTCGCAAGCCCGCTGAGCGGCGCCGCACCGCTGGGTCTCGACCCGCCCCTGCGCCCCCTCACGGTCGTGGTGGACGGTATGCCGCGAGACGTCGTGGTGGACGAGAACCTCCGCCTCGCAGACGTTTTCGACCTTGTGGTCCCGGGCGCGGCGGGCCGCCATCTTGCCGGGGCGGCCTCAGGTGGAGTCGTCTATCCCCTTGACCAGACCGTCGCGCAGGCTCGGCTCGACGCGGGTTCGGTCATCGCGCCTTTGAGCGCCGACGTCATGGCACGCCTCGACCGTGGTGCCATCGGGCAACGGCGTCGCACCGCGGAGGCGCACCCCGCCGCCAGCCTCGCCTCCGGCCTCGGCGTCGGCGTCGGCGCTGTGAGCTCAGTCGCCCTACCAGGCTCGGCGAACGGACCGTCACCAGACATTGCGTCCTATCTCGCGACGGCTATGGACCCCGGTGGGAGTTCCAGCCGCGCTGACATGGCTGCCCGTATGCCGGGTGGGCCAGCAGAAACGGCCCCCCCACTGCCGCCCATCCTCACGTCCTCGCCAAGCGCGACGCGCCGAGTCGTCCTACCGGTCCTCGCCGGCGTCCTAGCGGTGCTTGCGGCACTGGCAGCAGCGCTGAGCGCGGTCGCGGCCGGCTCGGTAGACCCGTCCTTTATCCCGACGGTCCACCCGGAAGCGGCCCTCGGGCTGCCGACTCATACGTTGGCCCTTGTGAGCGCCGGCTTACTGCTGATCACGGGTGTCTTGGTTGGCCAATTCCGTTCGGCCCCAGCGCAGGTGCGCCATACCGGCCCGTTGCTCGGCGCTGCAGGCGGAGTCGTGGGCGCCGTCGCCTGGATCGATTCGCCCCTCATCGCCGTGCTCGTGGCAGCGGGATGCGCGGGGCTCGTCGCGCTCGCAGCGCGACCAGAGGCACCGGACGCGCCTGCGCTTGGCCGGGTGTGGACGGCATACGCCGCCCTTGTCGCCACCATCACGTTGGCGGTGTTGGTGGTCGGGGGTTCGGGGTATGCCGTGGCGTGCCTCCTCGTCGCCGTAGTCGCCCTGGCGCCGCAAGTGGTGCCCGCGTCGGTGGTGGACGTCGACGACGTCGTCCTGCTCGACATCGCCCGCCTCTCGGTCACGAGTTGGTCGCCGCGCGAGCGTCGACCAGCCACCCGGGGTAGATGGCGGATCGACAACACGGCGGTGCAGGGGCTGGTCGCTCGAGCGACCACGGTGCAATCCGCGGCCCTCCTCGGCTTGGTCGGCCTCTCCTTGGTGTGCAGCGCCGCGGTAGGCGCACATCAATGGCGCGAGCCCAACGTCGCGTCGAGTCTGCTCCTTGCCGGTGCCGTGGCGGCGCCGGCCCTCTCGGCACGCTCGTTTCGGCAGGTGAGAGACCGCGCGCTGCTGCGGCTCGCCGCGGTCCCGCCGTTATTCGCCGGCGTCTTGCCGTGGCTGCTCCATGCCGAGTTTCTCCAGGCCCTCACCGTCGCCCTGCTCGCAGTGATCCTGGGATTGGTGATCGCGTATGCCGTGCGCCCCATCGCCGCAGGGCGGCGTTCACTTGCCGCCGGACGCGCAGCGGATTTCGCTCAGTCGCTGGCAGCAACTGCCGCTCTCCCGCTGGCCCTATGGGCGTCGGGCGCACTGGACTGGGCGCGCGGCTTGTTGAGCTGAGCACCATCTAGGTACGCGCACTCATTTTTGTCCTGGTTCACTCCCGAGGCATTGGTGATCTTCGAGACGCTAGCTATTGTCGGGGTCGAAGCGGGGGGACCCGAAGACCACTCTCCCCTTCGACGAATGCTTCGAGCCGCCCGATCAGGCGGTGCGGACCAGCCCCACAGGGGGCTCCAGACAAGGAGGGGTAGATGTCCGACATCACCACCCAGCAACGGATTGGCGCGCAGCGGGAAGCAGCGCAGAAAGTCTTGGCCAAGAAGGCTGAGTTCCACCAGCACATCGCTAAGGTGCGCCAGAGCAACCACGACTTGGCGCGTGGCTATCAGGGCCAGGCAGCGTCTGCTTTGACCAACCTCGTCGAAAACTGGGCCGAGGATGCTGACCGCTTGGTCCGCGAGTTCGAGGCCTTCGCGCAGCGGCTCGTTGACACCGACACCCACACGGCGGCCTCGCAGGACGAGCAGGCGTCGACCTTCCAGCGGTCTGCTCGCCAGATCCGCACCAGCATCTGACGACCAGAGAGGATCTAGTCATGTCACAAGGCATCACCGTCGTCAGCGTGGCTCAACTGAACGCGATGGCCACCCAAGTCCAGGGCATCAGCAAGCGCATCACCGAAGGCGCTCAAGAGATGACCTCTGAGCTGCAGCGCACTCTTGCCGAGTGGGGCGAAGGCACCGAGTCGCGGGCCGCGTTTAACAGCTTCAAGGCGCGCGTGGACGCGTGCATCGCGGAGATGAATGGCGCCCTCGCAGCCATGCCACCCGCCGTCAACGAAGCAGCTGCGAGCGCGCACGCCACCGAGCGTCGCAACACGGCACTGTTCAACTGAACCGCTGCACAGGGCGCATTGGCGCGGTGAGGGGCCTTCGGGTCTTTCACCGCGCCGAGCAGCGTCAGCAGCGTGGAGTGATGACGTACGAGCCCGCCACGGTGGGCAGGGGGAAGAAGGAGTCGGCACCATGTCCGGAAACGCGAATATCAGCGCAGACGTGGAACAGTTGCGAGTGGTCCTCTCGAGCACAGCGACCCAACTTGAGGGTGCCTTGAACAAGGTGGTGGCCCAACTCCAGCCGCTCACACCCCTCAGCGGGATCGGGATGTTCGGACCATCACACGCGGGCGCCTGGATCGAAGGCGTCTTCCGGGCAGCCGTGACCGACGTCAACGCGATGAGTGCCGATGCGAAGAAGGCGACCACAGACTTGTTGGGCGCGGTCCAGGCCGCAACCGATCGGATTCAGCGGGGCGAGGACGTCGCAACCACTGAGTTCTCGAGGGCTGCGAAGGTCCTGGCGGGCCGCACTGTTGTTGTCGGCGCCAACACCATCACCACGCCACCATCTCCGACGCCGGACCCAGGAGCAAACCCGTGAACTACATGGCAGACGGTGGCGGAGGCCGCTCGATGGGCCCGTACGAGAAGGCGCTCTGGATGGGGGCATTCTTCGCCGCCCCGGACAACATTTCGACAGCTCAGCAGGCGGTCGAGGGCGGCCGACAAGAGCTCCTTGTCGTGGCGGACCTCATCGCGGAATTCAAACGCCAATTGGCGAACGTCTGGCAGGACAACGCGGGGAGCGCTGCCGGCACTGCCAGCGCCACGCTGGTCGCAGCGCTCGAAGAGAAGACGGCCAATCTTGCGGCGGCGGTGGACTCCCTGTACGTCGCGGTGGACACGATCACCAAAGCGCAAGACAAGTACTCCACGGCGCCCGTGCCCTACCCACCGCTGCTCAACGAACCGAAGCCCCCCCCGGAGGGCATCACCCTCGATTACATCCGGGCGCAGACGGCATACACCACCGCTTGGAATTCCTACAAGGCCGCTGTCTCGGCTCGTGAAGAGCTCATGAAGGCCTACTACACCGATCTCCAGACCGGTCTCATTTCTGCTGGCCAGTCCCTGGCCACGAGTTTGGGCATCCCGATCCCGGACGTGGCCGACCCCGGCACCACCACCACCACGGAGACTCCTTCGCCCGTGACGACCCAATCCAGTGGGCCTGGCGGCTCCCTCACCGGCATTGTGACGGGCGGTGGCACCGGCTCGGGCGGTGCCGGTGGAAGCGGTGCCGGTGGAAGCGGCGGTGGAAGCGGCGGTGGTGGCGGTGGGACCGTAACCCAGCCTCCGCCGTCACGACCCCCGGTCGTCATCGTCGACCCGCCGCCTCCTCCGCCACCTGTCATCAACGAGCCGCCTCCGCCTGTCGTCGACCCACGGCCACCCACGATCCACCCGCCGGTGATTCCTCCCCCGGATAGCTGGCCGATCGTCGACCCAGGGTCCACGGGTGGTGGCACGCCCGATCCCGGCACCGTCACATCAGGTGGCGGCGGGGCTGTCGACACCGGTGGGGGGTTCTGGTCCAACGGGGGCGCAGTGCTCGGCGGCGCCGTGGGCGTCGTGGGCGGCGGCGCCGCCGTCGCAGCTGGCGTCGCCAAGTTCGTGGGCCGGAGCTCCGCCACGCTCCCGCCTCCCATCACTGGGGCAGCGGGTGGCTCAGGGGCCAGGGGTGGCCTGGCTGGCAGCAGCGGCGGCGCGAGTCGCGCAGGTGGCGGCATCAGAACCGGATCCGGTATGCCGGGCGGCACGCAATCTGGCTCCGCACCGGGGCGGGCGGGTTCCGGAGTAGGTGCATCGGGTCGCGCAAGTTCAGGCAGTTCGGTCGCGGGCCGCGCTGGGAGTGCTGCCCGGGGTCCGGTCAGCGGCGCTTCGGGGCGCGGTGGGGCGTCGAGCCAGTCTCCGACAGGTACGCGTGCCGGCAAGACTGGTGCAGCAGGCAAAGCGGCAGCTGGTGGCCGTAGCGGAGCCGGCGGTGCCACAAGTTCGCGCACCGGCGGCGCTCACCCAGGTTCCGGTCGCGGTAAGGACAAAGCCAAGGAGCGTCCGGAAGCGTCCGACGGTTTGGTCCGTGAGACCGATTGGGTCGACGACGCTAACGCCGGACGCGGTGTGGTCGGCTGATCGGAGAAGCTCGGGCAAACCACGCCTGCGTCACCCGATAGAGTCCGTCTTTGCGCTGCAACCGCGCGTCAGGGGAGGTGGAGTCCGCGACCATGTCTGAGCTTGCATCCCGTCTCGCAGGGGCGGTCGGCACCGTCTCCGGCGATGCCGACCTGATCCGCCTGAGCGTGGCCGCGGGCGACCGCGTCACGGACCTCGTGTTGCCGTCGCGATTGCCTATCGTCGAGGTCTTGCCTGATGTTGCGGCAGTCGTGGGTGCGCTCGATGCCTATCTCGCGCACGGCGGCTATTCGTTGGTCATGCCTGACGGGAGGACTCTGAGCCCGGACTCCAGCTTCGTCGCCCAAGGGGTGCAAGACGGATCCCTGCTCAGCCTGGTCAACGGGGCTGACCTGGAGGCACCCAAGGTCTACGACGATGTCGTCGAGGCAGTTGCCGATGCTGTGGACACTTCTAGTGCGGCGTGGACCGATGTATCCGCGCGCGCCACAACGCTCGCCGTGTGCGGTCTGTTGTTCGCTCTTGGGGCGTTCGCCTTGGTCTTGCAGCGATCCGGGGGAATCATCGTTCCCGTCGTTGCCGGGGCAGCTGCCGGCCTGCTCCTGCTTGCCGGAGCACTCTTCGCCCGTGGCCGCAGCGACGAGGTCGTCGCAACGGTCGTGCTCGCCGGCGCCACGGCATACGCGGCCGTTGCCGCCTTCACCGCTATCCCCGGCGACGCGGTGACCAGCCCCCTGCTGGGTGCCGGGCTAGCCATGACGGCCGCCGGTGCGGCCGCAACGTTCCTCCTCCCCAAGCGTGGTTGGAGTTTCCTGCCCAGTCTGGTGTTGGGAGGCACGGCTGCGGTGATTGGCGGGACGCTCACCGTGACTCGGGTGGATCCGCGGGCGGTCGTGGCAATCGTCACCGTCGCGGCCGTGCTCCTCGGCAGCCTGATCCCCTGGGTTGCGTTATCAAGTGCTCGCGCCCTTCCCGCGGCCGCACCGGCTGAAACAGCCTTCGACACCGACGTCCCGCCCATCGATCCAGCTGACGTGTCACGGCGGATCACGCATGCGCATCAAGTCACTCTGGGGCTTGGTTTGAGCGTCGCGATCTTGCTCTCGGTGTGCGCACCGGCTGTGGTCGGCCTCGGATGGGCCGGCCTTGGATTGGTGTGGGCGGCGGGTCTGGCCCTCATGATGCGTACTCGGCAGGCGCTGCGGTCCTCCGACGTGATTGTCGGGCTGGCTGGGGGCACGACGGCGATTGTCTCCGGCACGATCGCGGGGGTGTTGTCCCGTCCCGCGTGGGGTGGCCCCATCGCGGCCGCCGTGGCGGTGCTGGCGGTTGCGGTGCTGGCCACGTTGGCTGTTCCTCGGCGCACCACTGTGCGGTGGGGGCGGTTGCTCGATGTGGCCGAGTCAACGGCCCTCTTCGTCTTGATCCCGCTTTTGGTCGTCGCGGTCGGCCTCCTTGATGTGGTGCGTCGCTAGCGATGGCAAGCAAGCGGGATCTCGTTGAGGCGCATAGTTACAACCGGCGGCGGCTCATTTCGGCGTTTGTCAGTGGCGCGCCTCGGGGTCGCGACGTTGAAGGGATCGCGCGGTCACGCCCGGTCATCGGGGGGGTCGCCGCCTCCATCCTCCTCATGGGTGGCACGGCGATCGCAGGCATGCTGACCTCCCCCTGGACGGTGGGTGGGTTGATGCCCATGTCGTGATCGCCAAGCAGTCGGCCGCTCGCTATGTCTCCGAAAAGGGCACGTTGTACCCCGTCATCAACGCGACCTCAGCGCGGCTGATGCTCCCAGCGTCGGCAAACTTTCCGGTGATCGTGGTCGACGATGACAAGATCGCCTCGACGCCCAAGGGCCCCGCACGCGGCATTCTCGGGGCGCCGGACGACCTCCCCGCGGCAGCTGCGCTGGTTGAGGATGGGTGGGTGGCCTGCCTCAACGGCGGCAAGACGGCGACAACCCTGCGCAACCAACCCATCACGACGGCAACCGGGGATGGGCTCCCCGTACTCATGGTGACTTCGGGTGGCCAGAACTGGTTGCTCGTGGGTGGCGCGCGGTATGCCGTGCCGGCCGCCAAGGTCGGCCCCTTGCGTCGCGAACTCGACATTGCGACGATCGAGGTGCCAGAGGTCCCCGGTACGTGGCTCGATCTCCTCCCCCAAGGCCAGCCACTCGAGCTGAGTAACAAGCACCGCGGGGCTCTGTTGCCGCCCGCCCTCACGATGGGGGGTCGCATCACCAAAGTAGGTCAAGTGGTGCGGGATTCGAATAACCCGGCACGACAGTTCATCGTCATCGGCGAAGGGACGGTCCCGTTGACCCCCTTCGCGGCCGCGGTCTATCGCGCCGATGACCCAGAAATGTCGGTGGTGGTGTCGGTGCCGAGCGCAGATCTCGCTGCTGCCCCGGCATACACCAAGGGATCTGGCGATGTGTACCCCGACTCGTGGCCAGTGACCATGCCGGTGAGGAGCAAGGCCGTCCCGTGCATCACGCTGACGACAGGGACGGCTGACGACGCGCCGGCTGCAAGATTTGTGACGGTCGCCCCGGACTCACCGCTGGCCAAGGGACCTGCGACGACAGTGACTCCGGGAGCGGGCGCTCTCGTGCGCGTCAGCTCGGTGGGCTCGCCATCAGGCCCGGTTTTCATCATCGACCAGTCCGGTCGGAAGTTCGCCGTACTCGATCCCAGCGAGGAAACCCTCGCGCGGCTGGGGTATGCCGGTTACCGGCCGCGACTGCTGCCCGGGCCGTGGCTGCTGCTCTTCCCATCGGGTCCGGCACTGAGCGAGCAGGCCGCGCTGGCGTCCCCGGCCGTGGCCTCGCCAGGGCCCTGAGCTGCGATGATACGCATTCGTGGTCGAGTCGCTGCGGCGCTAACCCTCGTCGCGTTGTGCGGCGGCGTCGGCACGGCATACCCGGCTCAGGCGGCGGAAGCCGCCTGCGGGCAGCGAACCCAACCGGTCTTTCTTCCAGAACTCACCACACCGGTCGTCGAATATGGCCGGGACTCGGTCTTGGACGCCGGGGGCTTCTCGGGCAAGGGCGTGCTGGTTGCCGTCGTCGACTCCGGGGTCACGGCAGCCAACCCGCACTTCAGCGCCGATCCTGAGGCTGTTGCCGCAGGCACTTCTCTGCTCCCCGCGACTCCTGACCTGGCCGAGCTCCGCGACCCCGCGGGCCGGGCTGATCGGCTGGATCACGGCACGATCGTCGCCGGCCTGATCGCGGCGCGCAAAGTCAGCGGCTCCGGGGTGCGCGGGCTCGCCCCCGAGGCGACGATCCTCCCCGTCCAGGCGTTCGCGACGCTGTCCGCTGACGACCCACGGTTGGGGGCGTCGTCCCCAACCCCCATGGCGATCGCAACGGGCATCCGGTATGCCGTGGACCGCGGCGCCCGCGTCATCGCGGTCCCGGTCGCGATGACGTCAGGCAGTGACGAACTCGCGGCAGCGGTGACGTACGCGCACGACAAGGGCTCTCTGGTGATCGCGAGCGCAGGCGACCACGATGCGAAGGTGGCGACGAACGGTCCGCGCTATCCCGCGGCATACCCGACGGTGGTGGGGGTGACGGCTCTCGCTGAGTCGGGCGCGCCGAGCCCACAAGCCGTCCACGGAGAACACGTCGACGTCGCAGCGCCAGCGCAGAACTTCAACGGTGTCGTGGGCGCATTTGGCGACTGCCTGGTTGCGCAGACTCCGTCGAGTGATTTCGCTACCGGTCTTGTGGCAGGAGCGGCGACACTGCTCGTGCAGAGCTATCCCCAAGCCACGCCGGACGAGTGGTCCTATCGACTGCTCGCAAGCGCGGTGCGTCCGCAGTCGGACCGTCGTGATCCGATCATAGGGTGGGGAGTATTAGCACCGCATGATGCCTTGACGATCACTCTTGACCCGACGCGGGTGGGACCCCCTCGACCCGGAACGAGCCAGATTCCCCTGCAATCTGACCGCACCAGGGGCACCCCTATCATCCTCGGGGCTGATCCCACGTCAATGACCCGTCAAGCTGCGTGGTGGGTGGCGGGCGGGCTCATTGCGCTCGTCTTGGGTTTGATCATGGTCCGGGCGTTGCGCCAATCGAGGCCCTCTCGTGGCTGATCGATCCCACGATCCCATCCGGCCGCGGCGGCCCATCTTCGCCAGCGGTGCGGAGCTGGAAGCCCTGGGTGGCGCTGTCGACCCGACCGAACTCGTCGACATCGCCCACGAGACGGCAGCGATCATCGTGCGCACCGGGCGGGCGAGCACCGACCCCGCCGTGACGGCACGGCTGGTGGAACTCGCCGATGAGCTCGGCCTCTCGACCATCGCGCAGTTATGGAGTGAGCGGCCCGCGCGATCCCTCCCGGGTGCGCTCTGGCGGCTGTACGTCGTGCGTGAGTGGGTCCGGCGGGAGCCCATCGAGGCGGCCCGTGAGTATGCCGCGGGGATCCGGCATACCTTGGTCAACCACGCCGTCGCCGGCGCCGCCGAACCCACTGGACCAGCGGAGCTCACAGTCCTCCTGGACGAGGTGCTCTCAGGCGTCTTTGACGGTGACCTCGCGGTCGCACTTCAACGCGCGGCTGCCTTTTGCCGCGTCGTGTCGGCCGGGCGAGCCGAGGTATCCGACGGGCATGCCGCAGCCGGCAATGCGGCCGCGCTCCTGGACACGGCTGGCGACCTTGACGCTGCTGCGGCTCTCTGGCGCAACGGTCACCTGAGCTGATTGCCGTTGGGGGAGTGGCACGGCACGGCAGGCCGACGTACAGTGAGCCATCGCGTCGGGCCGCGGTAGCCCCGGGTCCCAAAACAAGCCGCTACGAGCGGCCATGCGCCGAGAGGTGCTCCCGGCCCGACGCGATCCACTACCCGAAGCGGCCGCTGATGTAATCCTCGGTGGCTTGGTTGCTCGGATTGGTGAAGATGACGTCGGTCGTGTCAAGCTCGACCAGCCGTCCGGGCTGCCCGGTCGCTTTGAGATTGAAGAAGGCAGTGCGGTCGGAGACGCGGGCAGCCTGCTGCATGTTGTGAGTGACGATGACGATGGTGTAGGACTTCTTAAGCTCGGTGATGAGGTCTTCGATCGCGAGCGTCGAAATCGGGTCGAGGGCGGAGCACGGTTCATCCATCAGGAGCACCTGCGGCTCGACGGCGATGGCGCGCGCGATGCACAACCGCTGCTGCTGACCACCCGAGAGACCGGCACCCGGCTTGCGCAATCGATCCTTGACCTCGGTCCAGAGGTTGGCGCCCTTGAGGGAGCGCTCGGCGGCCTCCTCGAGCTTGGCCTTGTCCTTGACTCCGTTAAGCCGCAGACCGGCCACCACGTTGTCGAAGATCGACATCGTCGGGAATGGGTTGGGACGCTGGAAGACCATGCCGATGGTCCGTCGCACTGCGACCGGGTCGACGTCCGCGGCATACAGGTCCTTGCCGTCGAGCATGACCTCGCCCTCGACGCGGCCGCCGCGGATGACTTCGTGCATCCGGTTGAGCGTGCGCAAGACCGTGGACTTGCCACAGCCTGACGGGCCGATGAAGGCGGTGACTGAGCGGGGTTCGACAGTCAAAGTGACACCTTCGACCGCCTTGAAGCTGCCGTAGAAGATGTTGACGTCCTTAACGTCCAAACGCTTTGCCATTTAGAGGCTCTTTCTCTGCAGAGGTATGCCGTGGTCGAGCTCGGCAGTGGTCACGACCTCACCGCGCCGAACCGGGCAATGAGGCGCCCGGCGAGGTTGAGGACAAGGACGAGAAGGATGAGGGTGAGCGCGGTCGCCCACATGCGCTCGACCGCAGTCTCGATGCCGAGTTCGCTGCGGTCCTGGTTGATCATCGTCGGCAGCGTCGGCATGTAACCCGAGAAGAGGTTGGTCGCGATGCTCTTGGTGTAGGGCCCGAGGATGAGCAGGGGTGCCGTCTCGCCCATGACTCGTGCCAGGCCGAGCAAGATGCCGGTGACAATGCCGGAGAAGGCTGTCGGAAGAACGATCCTCGTGATCGTGATCCATTTGGGGACACCGAGCGCATAGGACGCTTCGCGCAGCTCATTGGGCACAAGCTTGAGCATTTCTTCGGTCGACCGCACGACCACCGGGATCATCAGCAGCACCAGAGCGAGGCACACGGCGAAGCCCACGCGCTGGAAGCCGAAGGTGGTGACCCACACGGCATACACAAAGAGCGCAGCGACAATGGAGGGCACCCCGCTGAGGATGTCCACCATGAAGGAGACCCATTTGGCGAGCCGCCCGTGGCCGTACTCCACGAGGTAGACCGCGGTGAGCAGACCGAGGGGGACCGAGATCGCGGCCGTCACCGCACCCTGAATCAGGGTGCCCTGGATGGCGTGCGCCGCACCGCCGCCTGCGTCGGTGGCGTTGATATTGCGTTGCGAGAGACTCCACCACGACGATGAGGTGAGCAGGCTCAACCCCTGTGAAGCGACCGTCCAGAGAATCCACGCAAGCGGGATCATCGCGAGCCCGAACGACGCCCACATGACGATGGTGGCGGCAAGGTCCTTGGTGCGCCGGCTGGCCGACCCGGGTGTGAAATCCGGGGTCGTGTCGATGACCTGCGCGTCGCCATCCTGAAGATGCGACGAGCTGGCTGCGGACGCGAGCGCGGTGGCGCGTCGGGGGAGTCCCATGGCCTGCTCCGGTGAGGTGGTGGTCATTCGGTGAATGCCTTCCGTCGTTCGATGACGATGCGGGCGATCGCGTTGACGATGAAGGTGAGGATGAACAGCACCAACCCCGCGGCGATGAAGGCACCCGTCTTTTGCGGGGAGTCGAACTCAGCCGCGTTGTTGGCGATGCGCGAGGCGAACGTCTCGCCACCGTTGAACAGCGACGCCGTCCACGCGGTGTTTTGGGCCAAGGTCGACACGATGAAGGTCACCGCGATTGTCTCGCCGAGGGCCCGACCGAGCGCGAGCATGGCCGCACTGATCACGCCTGGCCGGCCGAAGGGCAGAACCGCGGTCCGGATCATCTCCCAGCGGGTGGCCCCCAATGCCAAGGCACCCTCTTTGTGCGTCGTGGGCGTCTGGGCGAAGACCTCTCGCGAGATTGCCGTCACGATCGGCAGGATGCATGATCGCCAAGACCACGCCGATGAAGAAGATCGTGCCGCCGGTGATGCCCGTGCGAGCAAACAGTGGGAACCATCCCACGTGAGTGCTCAGCCACGTCTCGACCGGTGCCACGACGGGGCGGAACACGATGAGACCCCACAAGCCGTAGACGATCGACGGCACGGCGGCGAGGAGATCGACGAGCGACGCTGCGGGCCGCTGAAGCCACCGGGGGGCGTATTCGGTGATGAACAAGGCGACGCAGATGCCGACAGGCACGGCGATCGCCATGGCGAGCACCGATGCGGTGACCGTTGTCCACAGCAGCTCAAAGATGCCGAAGCGCGGTCGATCGCCGCCCACCGTCCACTCACGGGAGGTGAAGAAGTTGGCCTCATTCTTGGCAAGCGACGGCACGGCCTGGGAGAGCAAGAAGACGCCGACCAGGGTCACGAGCGCGATGACGACAACGCCGGCACCTTGGGCCGACCGGCCAAAGATCGCGTCGCCGAGTCGCCCCGTCGGACGCGCCGCCTGCCCGCCGCTGAGCGGGCTCTGGTCACCCGGCGGACCCGCCTGACCTGACCCGCCCTCCGGGGAAGGCGAGGACAGCGGGGACCGGCCCTTCTCCCCATCGGAGGAGGGCCGGCCCTGCACATGCTGTCCGAGGACCTCGGTCATGACTAGCCGATGGCCGTAATGGCCGCGGCGACCTTGGTGGCGACTCCGGCCGGGAGCGGAGCGTAGCCGTCGTTCTCCAGAGCCTTCTGCACCGTCGGCGAGGCGAAGTGCGTGAGGAAGGACTTGACGAGCTTGGCCTTGGCCGGGTCCTTGTACTTCGAGCACACGATCTCGTAGGTCACCAAGTTGATCGGGTAGGCCCCGGGGGTCTTGGTGGCGTAGTCGAGCGTGAGCGACAAGTCGTTGCCGCTGCCCTTCTGCGCAGCCGACGCGACCATGGCGCCGACACTCTCACTGGTGAGAGCGACCGGGCCGCTGCCCGTGTTGATGGCGGCGATGCCGAGCGAGTTCTGCTTGGCGTATGACCACTCGACGTAGGTCACGCCGCCGTCTTGGGCCTTGACCGCGCTCGCGACACCGGCCGACTTCTCCTTGCCCTCGCCGACCGTGCCCTTCCACTTCTTGTCGACCTCGATGGTCGCGGCAGAACCAGCGGCGGCCTTGAGGTACTTCGTGAAGTTGTCGGTCGTACCGGACTCGTCCGAACGGAAGTAGACCTTGATCGCCGTGGCAGGCAACGTCTTTCCGGCGTTGAGGGCCGCGATGGCCGGGTCGTTCCACGTGGTGATGGCGCCACCGAAGATCTTGGCGGCCACCTCGGCGCTGAGGACGAGGCCGTCAACACCCTTGAGGTTGTAGGCGATCGCGATCGGGCCGGTCACCATCGGCAAGTTCCATGCGGGAGAGCCACATTGGGTCTCAGCCGCGGTCGCTTCTTCGGGCTTGAGTGCCGAGTCGGAGCCGGCGAAGTCGACCTGACCAGCGGTGAAGTTCTTGATGCCCGCGCCAGACCCAGACGAGTTGTAGTTGATCGTGGCGCCGGTGCACTTGGTTTGGTAGGACTTGATCGCGGCCTCGATGGCGTTCTTCTGCGCCGAGGACCCTTCGGCCTTGAGTGTGCCAGTGGGGCAGTCGGCGCTATTGCCTGACGCGCCCCCACCGGAGCCGCCGGAAGTCTGGTCGCTGCCGCAGGCAGCCAGTGCCAGGACGGCAGTCATCGCGATGGCTGCGGTGGAGGCACTGCGGATGATCGTCACGGGGTTGTCCCTCTCGAACACGGTGAATCGGACCGGGTGCGAGTGAGGCTGACCGCCGTCGATGGCCTTGTTGTCAGCTTTCCCGCGCCCGATTCCGACCATAGGGATCGCGGATGACGGGATAAGGAGCGGCGGTGAACCCCGTGTGAAGAGTGCCTGACGATCGTGGAGGTCAGGTCACAATGCGCTCGGTGGCGACGACCCGCGCCGAATCTCCTGCCCCTACAACGTGACACACGAGTGACTCGCCCTTGTCGAGGTTGCCGGACTGGGCGTCCAGGAGGACGGTTTCGGTGCCTTCGGCGGTCTCGAGTTCAGGGTGCACCCGGCTGACGAGTGAGCCGATCATGGTGGGAAGGACCGGCCCGTGGCCGCACACGGCGATCGGTCTCCCCGCACCGAAGAGGTCGCGCATCGCCTTGTCCACCCGCCCGGCGCCCCGCGCAGCGAATCCTTCCTCGGAGAGTCCCATCCGAGTGCGGATCGGTATGCCGGTGCGCGCGGCATACGGGATGAGCGTGGCGACACACCTCTCCGACGGAGAGGAGACCAGGGCGGCCACGTCGTAGGTGCGCAGGATGTCCGCGATGACCTCGGCCTTGCGCTCACCTTCGGCGTTCAGCGGCCGTTCGGGGTCGGGTCGACCGGTCTTCCACGCGGAGCGCGGCACCGCGCGCCCGTGCCGCACGACAATGACCGGCCGGGACTCCAGGATCCCTCGCGCATCGGCTTGTACGATCGCGCGCAACTGCTCGCGGTCATGGGAGTAGTCAAGCCGGTCGTAGGCCGCAACCGGGTCGAGCCAGGCCACTTCGTCGATTTCGTTTTCGAGTGACCCGAGCCCGCCCGTCACCGAAGCGGCCCAATAGTGGACGTGCTTGACGGTTGGGCGACCGTGGGAGTCCAAGACGCGGTATGCCGTGGGAGGCAACGGCATACCGAGTCGTACGTGCAGTCCGGTCTCTTCGAGCGTTTCGCGAGTAGCCGCAACCTGAAAGGTCTCACCCGGGTCGAGCTTGCCCTTGCTCCACGACCAGTCGTCGTACTTGGGGCGATGAACGAGCGCGACTTCGAGCACGCCGCTGCGACGACGCCAGGGCACGGTCCCCGCGGCGTTGATTCCCGACACGTGAGATCAGCGCCGACGTGCTTTACGGCGCTGCTTGGTGCGGTACTCCCACATGAGTTCTTGGACATCGTCGAGCGGATTGCCCGACTCGTCGAGGTGGACTCTGGTCCAGGTGCCGTCCGGACCCAACTCAAAGCGGGCGGTCGAGTCCGCCAGCCCAGTGTTGAGGATGAAGGTCAACTCGGAGATGTGCGCCGGGTCGAGCACATGCAGCAGGGCTTCGACGCGGCGGTCGAGGTTGCGGTGCATCATGTCCGCGCTGCCGATATAGACCTGCGGCGAGCCGCCGCCGCCGAACCAGAAGATCCGGGAGTGCTCGAGGTAGCGGCCGAGAGTGCAGCGGACGGTGAGGTTGTCGCTCAACCCTGGCACGCCAGGGCGCAACGCGCAGATTCCGCGCACCCAGACCTCGACCCGGACGCCTGCCTGCGACGCGCGGTAGAGCGCGTCGATGAGCGCTTCGTCGACGATGGAGTTCATCTTGAGCCGGATGTGGCCGTCGCCGTGCTCGGCGTGCCGCGCAATCTCGGCGTCGACCATCTCGATGAGTCCCGAACGGACTGTCCGCGGCGCTACCAGGAGTCGCCGGAACCGGCTCCGCGGTGCGATCCCCGACAGTTGGTTGAACAACCGGGACAGGTCCTCGCCAATCTGCGGGTCACACGTGAGGACGCCCAAGTCCTCGTACATGCGGGCCGTCTTCGGGTTGTAGTTGCCGGTGCCGATGTGGCAATAGCGGACCAAGCCCTCAGACTCCTGCCGCACCACGAGACACAACTTGGCGTGGGTCTTCAACCCGACGATGCCATAGACCACATGCACGCCAGCGTGCTCGAGCTTGCGAGCCCAGGAGATGTTGTTGACCTCGTCGAACCGGGCCTTAATCTCGACAACCGCGAGCACCTGTTTGCCGGCGGTCGCGGCGTCGATCAACGCGTCGATGATCGGTGAGTCACCAGAGGTGCGATACAGCGTCTGCTTGATCGCCAAGACACGCGGGTCAGCCGCAGCTTGTTCGATGAAAGCCTGCACGGACGTCGAGAACGAGTCGTAGGGATGGTGCAGCAGGATGTCCTTGACGCGGATCGACGCGAAAATGTCACCCTGTTGCGAGCGCTCCTGAGGAGCCAGGTCGGGGTGGGTCATCGCCATCCACGGCTCGTCCTTGAGGTCCGAGCGGTCGAGGTCGCCCAGCAAGAAGAGCCCACGCAGATCCAACGGGGTGGGCAGCTTGTAGGTCTCAACCGGCGTCACGCCGAGTTCGCGGGTCAACAGCTCAAGCACGCGCGTGTCGATCTGCTCGTCAACCTCCAGCCGCACGGGAGGGCCGAAGCGGCGCCGCGTGAGCTCCTTCTCCAGTGCGGTGAGAAGGTTTTCGGCGTCGTCTTCTTCCACTTCGAGGTCTTCGTTGCGGGTCACCCGGAAGGTGTAGTGCTCGCGGACCTCCATCCCCGTGAAGAGTTGGTCGAGGTGCGCCGCGATGACGTCTTCGAGCGGCACGAAGCGGGCCTCGTGGTCATCGCGGTGCGCGACGCCGTCATCGCTCACGCGCAGGAACCGGGGCAGCGACGGTGGCACTTTGACCCGCGCGAAGTGTTCGGTGCCGGTCTTGGGATTGACCAAGACGACGGCGAGGTTGAGCGAGAGCCCCGAAATGTAGGGGAAGGGGTGCGCGGGGTCAACCGCAAGTGGGGTGAGGACGGGGAAGATCTGCTCGCGGAACAGTCCGTGGAAGGGGACCCGCTCGGCCTCGGACAACTGTGACCAGGGCACAATCGTGATGCCCTCGTCCGACAGTGCCGGCCGGACCTGGTCCCAGAAGACCCAGGAGTGCAGGCGCATCAGGTCTTGGGCGGTGTGGCTGATGCGTTCGAGCAGCTCACGCGGCTCGAGGCCCGCGGCCGATCGCACGGCCAGCCCGGTCGCGATCCGGCGCTTCAGACCGGCGACGCGCACCATGAAGAACTCGTCGAGGTTGTTGGAGAAGATCGCCAGGAATTTCGCGCGCTCCAACAATGGAATTCGCTCGTCCATCGCCATCTGCAAGACGCGTTCGTTGAATTGCAGCCACGAGATCTCACGCTCGAGATACCGATCGCTGGGCATCGATTCGACCGCTTCAGCTGTCGTGGACTTGACGAAGCGCCCGCCGGCACCTCGCGTGGGGGTGCGGCGCTCAATGCCCGCGCTGATCGCAACGTGCGGGTCGCTCGGGGGCGGAGTATGGACGGGTTCGGAGACAACGGTCTCGAGGTGGACATCGGCGGTGGTCATAGCGGTTATCGTTCCACTTGGGGAGGGCCGAAGGGGAGTGACCATGGTCTCCACCCGGGCAATGGTGAAACCTAATCTGCGGTAGGTCCGGAGCGCGGCCTGGTTTTCGCCGTCGACATAGAGGATCGCGCGCGACACCCCCCGCGACAGAAGGTGGTGCAGCCCAAGGAGGGTCACCTCTCGACCCAGCCCTAAACCTTGGTATGCCGGGTGGACGCCGACGACGTAGACCTCACCGACACCGGGGGTCGGCGTGTCGTCGGGCTCGATCTTGGTCCAATGGAAGGCGGCGATAGCGACGTCGTCGCTGGCTTCATTCTCGCGGTCTCCAGTGCGTCCAGCCTTGCCCCCAGAACCCTCCGGCACGACCACGATGAGTCCGTTGGGGTCGAACCATGGTTGGGCCATCCTGGCGTGGAGTTCCTCCAGCCCCATCGACCCCTGTTCGGGGTGCTCGGCGAAGGCGGCGGCGTTGGTCGCAACCAAGGCTGCGGCGTCGGTCTCTGGATCGAAGGCTCGTGCGCGCAGGTCGCGGAGCAGGTTCACCGCAGGAAGCTCGCCCGCGTCGGCGGCCAGCGAGCGTTCGAGGATGAACAGCCTCCGGACCGTGGTCAGGCCACGTGCGGTAGCAAATTCCTGCCCACCACCCGCAGTGCCGTGGATCCATAACCGCACCTCGCCCGGGAGGTGTCCGAGCAGCGCGCTGCCGACACCACGCCGCCGCCACTGCGGCGCCACCACGAGCTCGGCTGCACTGTCGCGGGCATCGGGGAGGGTCTGCTGGGCGTACCCGACGAGGGTCGACCCGGCATACGCCAGCAGATGGCGAGGTGAGCCGGTGCGCAAGGCGAGCCGAAACGCTTCGGACAGCGGAGGTATGCCGTCACTCTCGGAGGCCTCAGCGGCGAGCGACTCGACCGCCCGGATCTGATCCTCATCCAGCGAACGGAGGGGGAGGACAGTCAGGGCTCCGGGAAGCGGTGCAGGCATGGTGCTGATTCCATCACGTGCCGTGATAGGCGCGGTGTCGAGTCAGGACGCGGTGGCTGAGGCGGCGGCTGCACCCTCGTCAACGTCACGCGGTCGCTCGGGGACGAAGCGATAGCCGACGTGACGCACCGTGCCGATGAGTTGGTCGTGCTCGGGGCCGAGCTTGGCACGCAGCCGTCGCACGTGGACATCAACGGTGCGAGTGCCTCCGAAGTAGTCGTAACCCCAGACTTCCTGCAGTAGCTGCGCGCGCGAAAACACCCGCCCCGGGTGCTGCGCAAGGAACTTGAGGAGTTCGAACTCCTTGTAGGTCAGGTCGAGCGCTCGGCCACGCACCTTCGCGGCGTAGCTGTCTTCGTCGATGGTGAGATCACCCCACCGGATCGGTTCGGACTCGACATCATCGGCCAGCGCGATCCGGCTCAGCGCTAGCCGCAACCTCGCGTCGATTTCGGCCGGCCCCGCGGTGTCGAGGATGACATCGTCGACTCCCCAGTCGGCCGACAGCGCTGCCAAGCCGCCCTCAGTTAGGACGGCAATGAGCGGCGTCGACATCCCGGAGGCCCGAAGCACACGACACAACGCCTTGACTTGCGCGAGATCGCGTCGAGCGTCGACGAGGACGGCATCACCGACGGGGGCGTTGACCAAGGCAGCCGGCTCGGCGGGGAGGACCCGCACGTGGTGGCTGAGCAGCCCCAGCGCCGGCAGCACTTCGGTGCTGGGCGCCAGAGCATTCGTCAGGAGCAAAAGCGAGGCCACCCGAGAGAGGATAGGCGCGCACCCTGTCTGGCTCCCAATGCTCACGTCCTGCCCACCGGGAAGTAAGGAGAAGCCGGTATGCCGTCCGCACCCGCCCCCGCCGACGTTGTGGCGCCCGTCACTGTCCGGTTCTGGGCGGCAGCCCGTGCCGCGACGGGCCTCGAACGCGAGGCCATCGCTGTCCCCCTTGAGGGGATCGACCTTGGTGACCTCATGTCGGAGCTGACCGCACGGCATACGGAGCTCGTGCGGGTGCTTGCCGTCGCAAGTCTGCTCGTGGACGGCCACCCCCACGGCCGAGCCGCCACGGCGCAGGGAAAGGCTCTCCCTGGTGCTCTGGTTGAGATCCTGCCCCCCTTTGCGGGCGGGTGATGCAACGATGTCCGATGTGACGTCCAGATCGAGTCGGTCCGCATCCTCCCGGATGAGTGCGTTCATGTCCGTTGACTCGACCAAACTTCCTGTCGGGGTCACGGCTACCACGATTGCCACGTGCCTCGCGCTGGGCGCGACCGCCTTCTTCGGCTCGATCCTGTATGCCGGACTCGTCCTCGCGCTGAGCGTGGTGTTGGCTCTCGGCTGGCCCACATTGCTCAACCTCCCGCACGCATCCGGCTGCCGGATTGCCGTGATTGGCGGCGCTGCGGCGCTCACGGCTGCCGTGGTGATCCCACAGGGTGACCAGCCGCTGCGATGGTTGCCGTTGGCGTTGGCGGCGGGCATGATGCTCGCCTTCGTCACCTTGGTGCCGGGTGGACGGCTGAGTCCCCAGTTGGTGGAAGCTGCCGCAGGTGCGATGGGCGGCATCACGGTGGCGGCCTCGGGCATCGCGTTGGCACCGACGGTTGGCCGCGCCCGTGGAGCGGAGTTCGTCGTCGTGGCGCTCGCGGGGATCATCGCGGGCGCGGTTGCTGAGCTGAGTGGGCGCCATCCGAAGATCGGTGCGCTCGCGGTCTTTCCGGTGATGGTGACCGGGGGTCTCGTCGGATGGCTGATCGCTCACCTTGTTGGCGTCAACGGCATGTCCGGGTTGGGACTGGGGATGCTGATGGCGTCTTTCTCATATTCCTTGCGTCGGATGTTCGGCGCGGTGATTGGTGTCTACGAGGGCTTCGGCCAGGTCGCACTCGCGATCGCCTCGGTCCTGCTGCCCGGCATACTCGTCGTCGCGTTGGCGCAACTGTCTGGCATTTAGCCGCGTCCAGCCCGAGACGTCCGCCTCAATAGACGAGCGCTTGGGCCCCCTCAGCGAGGGCAGCCTCGACGAAACTCGCGGCCCCAGCGATGTGTGCGCCGGGCAGCAGGTCAGAGTCGGTGAGTCCTCGCCGGACGGCGCACTGCGTGCACACCGTTACCGCCTGGAGGTCCAGCAGGACATCCCGTAACTCGGCGAAGGACGTGGCATGCGGTAACGCGAGCCGCTCGGCATACAACGGGGTCGCGAGCAACGTCGCGTCCCCGGTGAGCCAGAGGCTGACCGGAGTGCCGCTCGCGGCCGCGGTCGCTGCGACCGTGAGAGCCTGGGCAGTACGTTCGAGCGATTCAAGCGTGTCGGTGCCGCAGGTGAGTTTGAGGACGAGGGAGCGACTCATCGGCCCAGACTACGATGACGACATGTTTGAGCTTGATCTCACCATCCCTGAGCGGCTCCGTCCCATGGCCTGGTTGATCGGGCGGTGGGAGGGCGCTGGAGTGCTCGGCTACCCCACAATCGAGTCACTGCATTACGGCCAGGAGATCGTCTGCAGCCACGATGGTCGGGGGTTCCTCGAGTGGCAATCGCGCACGTGGATCCTCGACTCCGAGTCGGGTGAGCGGTTGCGGCCCTCGGCGATTGAGTTGGGCTTCTGGCGGCCCGCCGAAGACGGTAAAGAGGTCGAGCTTCTGCTTACGCACCCGACCGGCATCGTCGAGATGTACTACGGCACGATGGATCCCGCCCGCATCACCATCAAGACTGACGGGGTCATGCGCAGCCCGCACGCCAAGGAATACAACGCCGCATCCCGGCTCTATGGCCTCGTCGACGGTGACCTCATGTACACGATGGACATGGCTGCAGTCGGCCAATCGCTGCAGCCGCATCTGTCGGCGCAACTCAAGCGCGTCGGTTAGAAAGGCGGTGGCCCGCTGATGGCGGATCTCATCGAGGTCATGCGCGCCAAGGGCATGCGGGTCACGGCCGCCAGGCGTCGGATCATCGCGGCGCTGACGCACCTCGGCCATGCCACCCCCGATGCGGTCGCCGCGGCAGTGGCCACCGACGGTGGCCCCGATCTGCCCTCGTCAACGATCTATCGCAGCCTTGACGCATTGGAGGAATTGGGCTTCGTCTCCCACACGCACCTCGACCATCGAGCCCCGACCTACCATCTGGCCGCCCACGCGGACCATGTCCACCTTGTCTGCCTCGGATGCGGAGCAATTGACCAAATGCCTTCCGCCGCAGCTCAGGACCTGGTGGCGCTGATGCAGCGCGAACGCGGCTTCCGGGCAGACGTCACGCACATGGCGATCCACGGCTGGTGCGTCGATTGCGAGGCCGCACGATGACCTCCCCTTTGCTCCACCGACCTGGCGCCGTCGAAGGCGAAGGCGCCGATGCCGGCGTCGCGGCCCACTATGGCGACCCGATGCGGGAGCAACGCACCCTCGGCGCTGGCGCGGCCCTGGTGGATTTGTCGCACCGAGGGGTCGTGACGGTCACCGGACCCGACCGGCTGTCGTGGCTGCACTCGATGACGACCCAGTCGCTGGCAGGTGCGGCCCCCCTCGCCCCCGGCGTCTCCGCTGAAACCCTCGTGCTGTCGCCCAGGGGTCATGTCGAGCATGCGCTGCACCTCGTCGACGACGGTGCGACGACGTGGCTCACGGTGGAGCACGGCACCGCACCCGCGCTGGTCGCCTGGCTCGACTCGATGCGGTTCATGCTCCGAGTCGAGGTCACCGATAGAAGCGAGGAGTATGCCGTGCTCGGACGGCATACCTCATCAGTAGGGCTGCCCACTCCGGGATTCGACCAGGAAGCGACCGCGAATGTCATCGTCTGGGATGACCCGTGGCCGGGCCTGGTCGGTGACACTGCGGCATACGGGCCAGTCGATGGGCACCCTGGTGAGCTGTGGCACTGGCAAGAGCTCATCGTGCCGCGCGCTCTCCTGACCGAAGCTGTCGGTGAGGCGCCATTGGCGGGAATGTGGGCAGCGGAGGCGATGCGGGTCGCAGCGTGGCGGCCGAGGCTCGGGTTCGAGACCGACCACCGCACCATTGTGCACGAGGTGGACTGGCTGCGGACTGCCGTGCATTTGCACAAGGGGTGTTACCGAGGGCAGGAGACCGTCGCTCGGGTCCACAACCTCGGCCGACCGCCGCGGCGGATCGTCTTCTTGCACCTTGACGGGTCGGGCCATGAACTGCCGGCGCGGGGTGCCGAGGTCACTCTCGGCGACCGAGTCGTGGGTCGCGTCACGAGCGTGGCGCTGCACTATCTCGACGGTCCGATTGCGCTGGCTGTGGTCAAACGGTCGACGCCGGTCGATGCCGTGTTGACGATCGGGGACGTGTCGGCGGCACAAACCCAAATCGTGTCACCGTAGATGGTTCTTGCGCTTGCAGGGTGAGCTCGCGGGAGGTCTTGCGGTCGACTGGCATTATTGACGCATGACTTCCGTTGGCACGCTCATCACTGTTGCCCCCACAGGCGCTGAGACCGCCAAGGAAGATGTCCCCGCGTTGCCGACCACTCTGGCTGAGCTCGTGGAGACGGCTGCGCGTTGTCAGGCTGCCGGCGCGGGATTGATCCACATCCACGTCCGCGACGCCGATCATCGACCCACGCTCGACCCGACGCGACTTGCTGACAGCGTGGCGGCGGTCCGCGAGGCGACCGACCTTGTGGTGCAACTGTCGACCGGCGGGAGCGTCCACGACTCCCTCGAGGCTCGGCTGCGGGTCTTGGAGGCTGACCCTGACTCCTGCTCGCTCACGTGTGGCACGACGAACTTCGGCGACGACGTCTTCCTCAACCCGTGGGGATTCATGGTCGACCTGTATCACCTGGCGCAAGAGCGACACGTGGTGCCGGAGTTCGAGATCTTCGAGTTGGGCCACCTGCACGCGCTGCGTCGCCTCATCGACACTTGCGGGCTGCCATTTGGCGGCGCCGTGCACATCGATCTCGTCCTTGGAGTGCCCGGGAGTATGCCGGCCACGCCGCAAGCCGTGCTCGCAGCGGTCGCCAT
Organism: Actinomycetales bacterium; assembly: GCA_016715285.1. Taxonomy (GTDB): domain Bacteria; phylum Actinomycetota; class Actinomycetes; order Actinomycetales; family Dermatophilaceae; genus Phosphoribacter; species Phosphoribacter thorii. The sequence goes on from JADKAO010000008.1 coordinate 162,305, forward strand.
GATGCCCCCAGAGACGACGAGCTGGTCGGCGACAGGCATAGGTCGGGGGCACCTACCGGTGGCGGCGACCGCGATCGCTGCTGGGGGTCACGTCCGCGTAGGGATGGAAGACAACCTGCTCTACGCGCGCGGGCGCCAGGTGGCCCACAACGCTGAATTGGTCACTCGTGCAGCTGAATTGGCAGCGCTGATGCAGCGTCCGGCGATGTCACCCGAAGGTGCACGCGCGCTGCTGCGGGTCAAGGAGCGAAGGGCGCAGGCGGGCCCAACGCGCGGCCGAACGCGCGCTGACCTGGGGCGGGAGCAGCGCTAGGTTACTCGCCAGTATTCCCAACCCTCGGTGTGGCAACGATCACGCTTGCTCCAGTTTGCAAAATGCTAACTGTAGCAAGCACACTAGTGGCATGGCACCGACACTCGTCCACGACCTGGGCAGCTACCTGCGCGAGCAGCGCACGGCCGCTCAGCTGTCGTTGCGACAGCTTTCGGAGCTTGCTGGCATCTCGAATCCCTATCTCTCACAAATCGAACGGGGCCTAAAGAAGCCGAGCGCCGAAATCCTGCAGCAGATCGCTCGCGCACTGCAGGTGTCGGCCGAGTCGTTGTATGTCCGCGCGGGGATCCTTGACGCAGCGAATCCGGATCCGCACCAGTGCGATGTGCTCCACGCCATCGCTGCCGATGGCCGGCTCAACGATCGCCAGCGTCAGGCGCTCATCGACGTGTATCGCTCCTTCGTGGGGAACACCCACGTTGACCCCGCGCCGTCACACCCTTCGAGCTCGCCGAGCTCGACCCACGCCTAAATACTCACCACAGGAGGAAACCATGGCACGCAAGACCAGCCGCGACATCACCACAGACCTCAAGAAGACTGCCGCCGACGCTCGGATGCAGCTCATGGCCGTTGTCGGCGCGACTGACCTCGCCGCCGAGCGCGTCCGTGAGGCCAGCGAGAAGGCCCGCCAGACCGCCAAGGAATTCAAGATCAAGGACCTTCAGAAGGACCTCGAGAAGGCGCAGCGCAGGCTCGACAAGACCCAGAAGGACCTGCTCCAGCGCGCGAGCGAGGCATTCAAGGAGATCCAGGACGCCCCGAACCACGCCCTCGGCTCGAGCCTGACGCTCGCGAGCAAGGCGCAGGCCCAGGTCGAAGAGCTTGCTGCCCGCGGCGAAGAGGTCGTCGCTCGCATCCGTAACCAGAGCTCGACCACCGAGCTCAAGCACCAGGTCGAGACCACCGTCGCAGCCGGCAAGGGTGCCGTGACCACCGCTCGCAAGGCTGCCGCTGAGGCCGAAAAGGCCGCTGCCGCCACGATCAAGACCGGCGTCAAGGAAGCCCGCACGGTCGCGACCAAGATCGCCGAGACGGTCGAGAAGGACGCCAAGGTTGCGCGCTCCGCTGCGACCAAGGTCGCTGCGACGGTCCAGGCTGACAGCAAGGAAGCCGCCGCCACGGTGAAGGCCTCGGCTGCGCGGACCCGCGCCGCTGCGACCAAGACCGCGACGACCGCTCAGGCTGGCGCCAAGCGCACCACCTCGCGGGCAAAGGCCACGACGACGGGCGCTCGCAAGACCGCAACCCGCGCGCGCACCGCTGCCAAGGCCGCGGCGGAGAAGGTCGGCGACTGACCCTCGCCCCAAGACGCCTTCCCAGCCGTTGGATGCGGCTTCGGCTGGGAAGCGCTGCAGTGATTGCGGACGGCATACCTGCATTGCGGGTATGCCGCCCGCGCGCTTATCGGCGTGGTTTCTCCCACCTGCCATTGCCACGGACTGGCACACTGACGCGCGTGGCGATCCCCGAGAGTGTCGACCCGCTGGCGGCGGGGTTAGCGAATGCGCCGGTCTTGGCGCACGTGAACAGGTGTGGGATGGTCGAGAGTGTCCACCGTGCGCTGGTCGTCGTCACCGCGCCTGATGGCTCGGTCGCACAGGCTTGGGGCGAGCCCAGCACGGTGATCTACCCGAGGTCGGCCAACAAACCCCTGCAGGCAGCGGGCATGGTCGCCGCCGGTTTGCGACTCCCCGCCCGGCAGCTCGCACTCGCCTGTGCCAGCCACAACGGCGAGGACTTCCACCTCCAGGCCGCACGGGACATCCTCACCAACGCGGGTCTCTCCGAAGCCGACCTCGACAACACCCCTGACTACCCCGTCGACGAAGCCGCCCGGGTGGCCTGGATCCGCGCTGGGCACGGGCCTGCGTCGATCACCCAGAACTGCTCCGGCAAGCACGCGGCGATGCTCGCGACGTGTGTTGTGCACGGCTGGGATCGCGCCGGATATCTCACGGTCGACCACCCCCTGCAGCAGGCCATCACGGACGTCTTCACGGAGATCACGGGCGCCGCCCCAGCGGTGATGGCGGTCGACGGCTGTGGGGCGCCGCTGCACGGCATACCTCTCGTCTCCTTGGCTGCTGCCTTCGGGCGGATGGCGGCCGCAGCTCCCGACACCCCCGAAGGAATCGTCGCCGATGCCATCCGCGCCGAACCGGACTACCTCGGTGGCACCGGGCGCGGGGTCACTGAGCTCGTGCGCGCGGTGCCGGGGCTGGTCGCCAAGGACGGTGCGGAGTCGGTGTATGCCGTGGGGCTCCCGGACGGGCGCGGCATCGCCGTCAAGGTTGTGGACGGTCACTCGCGGGCCAAGTCGGTGCTCCTTGCGGCGGCCTTGCGACAGCTCGGCGTTGGCGATGAAAAGCTCTGGGGCAGCTTGGAATTCGCCCCGATTCTGGCGCACGGCCGGCCGGTGGGCGCAGTCGTCGCAGTCGGATTCGACGGGCCCTAGTCGATGCGTGCCGTGCTGCAGCGGGTCACGAAGGCGAGCGTTTCGGTCGCCGGTCAGGTGGTCGGCGAGATTGACTCCGGGTTGGCTAATGCCGGCGGTCTGGTGGTGCTGGTGGGGGTGACGCACTCGGATGGCTCGGCCGATGTGACGTGGCTGGCGAGCAAACTGGCCGAATTGCGGATCTTCGAGGGCGAGCGCAGCGCACGTGAGGTCGGCGCCCCTGTACTGGTCATCAGCCAGTTCACGCTCTACGCCGACACGCGCAAGGGTCGCCGGCCGTCTTGGTCGGCTGCCGCCCCTGGGCTCGTTGCCGAACCGTTGGTCAACGAGCTGGTCGCTGCGCTGCGCCAGCTCGGGCTCACGGCGGCCACGGGGAACTTCGGTGCTCACATGCACGTGTCTCTGGTCAATGATGGTCCCGTGACAATCCTGTTGGACTCCGCCGACCGCCCTGGAGGCGCGCGATGAGCTCGATGCAGTTCACCGTCCTATGGCTGCTCGGACTGGCGGCACTTGGCACCGAAGTCTTCGCCCTGGTCGACGCTATCCGCCACCCCAGTGCGGCCTATCCGGCAGCTGACAAGCGGACCAAACCGCTGTGGGTTGGGGTGTTGGCGGTGTCGGCCGCAGTGGGCTTCGTGATGCTCAACAGCGTGTTGTCCTTGCCGGGCATCGCGGCCTTCGTCGCGGCCGCGGTCTACCTTGCCGACGTGCGTCCTGCGTTGCGGCAGATCACCGGTCGTGGTGCTCCTCGTCGGTGGTAGTCAGCAATCTCACGCCGTGCATCGGCGCCCGCTCAAGGCCACTCGGGCCACGCTGGTGCGGCATACTGGAGAGTCTGCCGACGACGACTTGCCCGGCAGCAAGCGATAGCTACAAGGAGTCTCGGTGAGCCACGACCGCGCCCCGGTGCGCCACCACCGCGAGGAATATGAGCAGGGGATTCGTAACCCCACTGCAGACATCTTCTCCGTGGAGCGGCCATGGGGGGACTTCCGCCAGTTTGTCTCCAACGAGACCGTGACGGTCAAGATCATCACGGTCGAACCCAGCCACCGATTGAGCCTCCAACGCCACAACCACCGCGGCGAAATGTGGCATGTGCTCGACGTTCCGATCGATGTCGAGGTCGACGACCAACGCTGGACCGCTGACGTCGGTGACACCGTGTGGGTGCCGCGTGGAGCGACGCACCGCATGGGCAACTCCGGGACCGTTGCTGGGCGTCTGCTCGAGGTCGGGTTCGGCTTCTTCGACGAAGCCGACATCGAGCGGTTTGAAGACGACTATGCCCGCCAGGACGACGAGTCTGAGGCCGAGTAGCGGGCGGGGCTAAGGCGCTACGGCCTCCCAGGCCACGGTCACTTCGCCCAGACGCCACCGGCTCGGGCCGCCGAGGATCGGCCATCCGTCGGCGTCAAGGGAGCGGACACTCTCGAGGAAACGGTGTCTGACTCCGTATGCCGCAAGCGGCGCGGCATACGTCCACGCGGTGTCCCACGCGCGGAGGTAGTCGTACATGCGCTCCCCGGGGACGTTGCGGTGAATGAGCGCTTTCGGCAGCCGCGGCGCGAGTGCGCCGGGGGTGGGAAGGTCGCGCAACCGGAGTGAGCTCGTGAGCGACACTGGACCCGTGCGGTCAATGGTGACCCACGTCGAGATCCGGCCGAGTTCGTCGCATGTCCCGTCGACGACGATGCCGTCCGGGGTGAGCCGCGAGGCCATGCGCGCCCATGCGCTCGCGATGGCGCTCTCGTCGTACTGCCGCAGCACGTTGAAGGCGCGCACGACCGTGACGGGCACACCGCCATCGGTCGGGATCTCGAAGCCCCCCCGGCGGAAGCTCAACCCGGAACGTCCGAGCGCGCGTTGGACCGCCTGGCCAGCTGCGACGCGAGCGGGGTCGATTTCGATACCGATCACCTCGACCGTGGGCGAGACGCGGCGGAGCCGATCATGGAGCTCGACGGTCGTCACGGGGGTCGCGCCATAACCGAGATCAACCACCACAGGACGCTCACCCGATGCCCCGGAGTCGCGGCGGAGGCGCCATGCTTGCGTGCTGGCGAGCCATCTATCGTTGCGCCGCAGTCGATTTGGGTTAGTAGTGCCGCGGGTAATCGTCCCTTCCGGTCGTGTGCGGCTCACGCCAATCAGGGTATGCCGTGCCGCGGACACCGCGCGCGGGAATCTCCCGGCGTCCTGGTCTGTTTCAGCGCTACGAACACTCGAACCACGAAGGGCGCGGCTGTGACACCCGAGGGCATTCGCCGCATCGCGATGGTCAGCGTCCATACCTCGCCGCTCGAACAACCCGGCACCGGTGACGCTGGCGGCATGAACGTCTACGTCGCCGAGACCGCCAAGCACCTGGCTCGCCGCGGACGTGAGGTCGAGATCTTCACCCGCGCGACGACCGGGGCGTTGCCGCCGACGGTCGAGCTCGCGCCCGGAGTGACGGTGCGCCACATCCTCGCGGGGCCCTACGAGGGCTTGTCCAAGAATGACCTTCCGGGCCAGTTGTGCGCTTTCGCCGCTGGCGTGATGCGGGCCGGTGCCGCTCGCCCCGAAGGCTGGTTCGACATCGTCCACTCGCATTACTGGCTCTCAGGTCAGGTGGGATGGCTGGCCGCGGATCGCTGGCGAGCCCCTCTCGTGCACACGATGCACACGATGGCCCGGGTCAAGAACGCGGCGCTCGCTGCCGGTGACGTCCCCGAGCCGCCCGGCCGCGAGATCGGTGAAGCTCAAGTTGTCGAGGCTGCCGACCGGCTCATTGCCAATACCCTCGATGAGGCAGACCAGTTGGTCACTTTGTATGACGCCGACCCACGACGCATCAGCGTGGTCCCGCCGGGTGTGGATCTTGAGGTCTTTAGCCCAGGCTCCCAAGCGGCCGCGAGGGCCGCTCTCGGGATTCCACAGGGCTGCGCACTCGTGCTCTTCGTCGGGCGGATCCAGCCACTCAAGGCGCCTGATCTGCTCGTCCGCGCCGCCCGCATCATGCTCGACCGTGACCCGTCGTGGGCAGGTACGAATGACCTCCGCGTGGGGATCTTGGGTGGTCCCAGCGGCACGGGGCTTGAGCGGCCCACCCACCTCGCTGACCTCGTCAGTGACTTGGATCTCGGAGACCGGGTGCGGTTCGTTCCGCCAGTCGATCGCGCTACCCTCGCCCAGTGGTACCGCGCCGCCGACCTCGTCGCGGTCCCGTCGCACAACGAGTCCTTCGGTCTGGTGGCAATTGAGGCCCTGGCCTGCGGGACGCCCGTGGTAGCAGCGGATGTCGGTGGGCTCCCCACTGCGGTCGGCGATGCCGGTCTGCTGATACCGACCCACGATGCCGACGACTGGGCTGACGCGCTAACCAGCTTGCTCCGGGACCCGACTCGCCGAACATCCTTGGCTCGCAATGCGGTTCGCCATGCTGCCCGCTTCGGGTGGGAGGCGACCACGGATCGGTTGCTCACGGCATACGGGGAAGCGTGTCGGACCCAAACGAGTTCGCCGATTGCCGAGGCCACCGCTCTGCTGGGCGTCCCCGCCCTCGTGATCCCCTGACTCTGGATGACGATGGACCTCCCTTCTGGCACAGTGGCCGGATGACTGGGCAGATCGAGCGCGTCGAAGCCACGCTCACGGCATACCTCGCGGATGCGGAGATTCCCTGGGAGCCAGGACCGCGGGCAGGGGAGTTCGTGGTGACCCTGCCGGGCGAGAAGAAGCTCCGCGTCGTGACCTCGATCCTCGTGCGCGAGGAGACTACGTCGTTGTCCGCCTTCGTGATCCGCAATCCCGACGAAAACCACGGCGAGGTCTATCGCTGGCTGCTCCGTCGCAACCTCCGCATGCCCATGCTCGCGTATGCCGTGGACGCGTCCGGCGACGTGTGGGTGCGCGGCCAGGTGCCGACTGGCTCGGTCGACGCGGGGCTCCTCGATCACCTCATGGGGATCGTCCTCGAGGCCGCGGACAGCCCCTTCAACGAGTTGCTCGTGCTGGGCTTCCTGACCTCGATGCGCAAGGAATGGGCGTGGCGGGTGTCGCGGGGGGAGTCCCTGGCCAACCTCGAAGCCTTCCGCCCGTTGCTGGAGGGAGCCGCGGCAGGCAACGGTGATGCCGAGGGTGACGAGGACCACCCAAGCCAGGACGAGGGGCCCAGCACTGGGAGCTAGCTCCGCAATAGGGTTGTGGGCATGACTTACACCCTCGTCCTGCTCCGCCACGGCGAGAGCCAGTGGAACGCCAAGAATCTCTTCACCGGGTGGGTCGACGTCGACCTCACCGACAAGGGCCGGGCCGAAGCCATTCGCGGCGGCCAGCTCATCAAGGAATCCGGTCTGCTTCCTGACGTGCTGCACACGTCCCTGCTGCGGCGCGCCATCACGACCGCCAATATGGCGCTCGACGCCGCGGACCGGCACTGGATCCCGGTCAAGCGGGACTGGCGCCTCAACGAACGTCACTATGGCGATCTGCAGGGCAAGAACAAGAAACAAACCATGGAGCAGTTCGGCGAAGAAAAGTTCATGCTGTGGCGCCGCTCCTATGACACACCGCCACCGGACATCGCTGACGACAACGAATACACCCAGGCCGGCGACCCCCGGTATGCCGACCTGCCTGCCGTGCCCAAGACCGAGTGCCTCAAAGACGTCGTGGCTCGGATGGTGCCTTACTGGGAGAACGAGATTCAGCCCGACCTGCGCGCGGGCAAGGTCGTCCTCGTCGCGGCGCACGGCAACTCGCTGCGCGCCCTCGTGAAGCACCTCGACGGCATCAGCGACGCCGACATCGCGGGCCTCAACATCCCCACCGGGATGCCGTTGCTCTATGAACTCGATGAGAACTTCGCGCCGATCACCCCGGGTGGGCGCTACCTCGACCCCGAGGCTGCAGCTGCCGCGGCCGCGGCGGTCGCCAACCAAGGCCGTTAAGCACGCTCGTACGGTTGGGTCCGCTGATGCGGGCCCAGCCGTCGTGCTGTCCGGTGGCTCGTGAGCGAGCGCAAACGCTGGCTATCTCGTCCGTTTAGGCAGCAATTAGCTCCGCTCGCGTGAGTCAACCGGTGTGCGTCGTCACCCCGTACTCAGCGCGGGTGCGTAACGCCCAGCGGGACACGGGTCCAAGCGACAGGGCGGCGCCAGCGATGATCGCGATCATCGCCGCCCACCCGGCATACCCATGCTCGATGCATAGCCAGGTCGCGAGGGTGGGGCTCACGACCGCCGAGAGGGACCAGATGGAGCCCGCGAAGCCTTGGTACTCGCCTTGGCGCTCCATCGGGGCCAGGCCCATATTGACCGCCCATTGCGCGCCGCTGCCGATGAGTTCGCCGAAGACATGGATGGCCGCACCGGCGAGGAGCACCACGCTTGCCACGAGAGGCCCGGCGGTCGCCGCGGCCGCGATGCAAACGAAACCCAACCCGACTAACACGCCAGCGCGGGCCATCGACGGACCCGCGTTGGCGACCGTCGCGCTCTGGCGGGAGAGCCGCACTTGGAGCAGCGCCACGGCCACGGTATTGAGGATAAACATCGCTGCGACAAGCCATTTGGGCGCTTCGGTGTGCCCGGCAACCCACAGCGGCACCGCGATCTCAAAGACCATGAAGTGCATAGCAAAGATCGCGACCAGAGCGGTTGACAGCACGTAGGGCACGTCCCGCCACACGCGAGCGGGGGGACGATCGCCAGTCAGCGCAGGGGCGGGGGCCGGTTGCGGCCCAGGAGCGTCCGGGAGGAAACGCGCCACGACGGCAGCCCCGAGATAGGTCACTGCGTCCCAGGCAAAGACGGCGAGGTATGCCGTCCGCGTATCCGCCCAGAGCGCCAGCCCGGCCAGGAGGCCCCCAACGGCCATGCCGGTGTTGGTGATGGCCCGGAGATAGGCCTTGAACGCGACCGCCTGGCCGGTGGGTCCGCCAACGCGCGCGACGAGCATGTTGCGCACGGAACGGGCGGTGGTCGAACTCGCGGCCATGCCAGCCGAGACGAGACAGAGACCGATGAGGTCGGTGACGACGAGGAAGCCAGCTGCGATCACTGCGGTCATGGCCAGCGAGATCGTGAGCAGTCGACGCGGCTCCACGCGGTCCGACAGCACGCCCAGGGGCGTCCCGAGCGCGAACTCGACGAACGCACCCAACCCGATCGCGAAGGCAACCTGGGTGGCAGGCAGCCCCACGACATGGGTGAAATAGATCGCGATGGTCGTCATCGTCGCGCCGCGTCCGAGGGTGTCGACGAGGGCAATCGCCCCGAGCACCCGCAAATGCGGATCGATGGGTATGCCGTGCCGCGTCAGTGGCGTGGTGTGGTCGCCCATGCCTTCCCCTTCGAGATGTCTTGACGTCAAGATATCTCACGGAGGGTGTGGTTGCCACTGGATGTGTGGCGAGGGCTTCCGTGGGGGTGCGGTTTGAAGTGGTCAGTGACCGGTGTCGAGGGCCCGGCGCAGGTTGCGCACTGAGGCTCCAGTCTCGTCGGGGAAGTCGTGGTCGACGGTCGCCTCTGAGTGGTGCTCGCCGGTCACGAGATAGACCACCCGACGGGCGACAGAGACGGCGTGGTCGGCAAAACGCTCGTAGTAGCGGCCGAGCAACGTGAGGTCGACGATGGTCTCTGGGGGCAGGGAAGACGTGTGCAGGACCGTGAAGACCCGGCGGTGGAGGGCGTCCATCGCGTCGTCGTCTTTCTCGAGGCTAATTGCCATGTCGACATCGCGGGCGGCGATCACCGAGCCGGCCTTGGCCACGATGCGCTCGGCGACCTGACCCATCTCGAGGATGAGCGATCGCATGGGGGCGGGAACGGCTGACTGGGGGTAGCGCAGACGAGCGACCTTGGCCACGTGACGGGCGAGGTCACCCATGCGTTCGAGGTCCGCGCTCATCCGGAGGGCTGTGACGACAACCCGCAGGTCCGTGGCGACAGGTTGTTGTCGCGCAAGGACGTCCACCGCCAGCAGGTCGAGATTCTCGCGGGAGTGATCGAGTGTGCGATCACCGGTGATGACGTCTTCGGCGAGGTGGAGGTCGGCGTCAAGGAGGGCGGTGGTGGCTCGTGCGATCGCCGATCCGGCGATCCGCGTCATCTCGACGAGTTGGTCAGAGATGCTGTCGAGTTCCTCGTGAAATGTGGTGCGCATCATGGCGATCCTTACTGAGTGACTGCGCTCAAACTAACCAATAGTGGCGACTGTTGGCCGCGACTCCGGCCCCGTGGCGGTGAACTTCTGGGCGTCCCCAGGTGAAATCCAGCGCAGCAGAGTGCTTCCCGTAGAAGGCTAGACGTTCGGCCCTCTAGCCTTGGCCTCGTGGACGTGGTCGTAGCGACGATGATCGGGCTCCTGGTTGGAGCCGGACTCGTCGGGTTTGCGGTGCGTGTCAAGCGGACCACTCGAGAGACCGTGCCGAGCGCGATCGTGTCGCCGAGCCACGTCAGCGACGATGACCAAGGCGTGCCGGAGTATGTCGAGGACGTCCTGTCGGTCCTGCCGTCAAGCGGGATCGTCTTGGACCTTCGGGCCAATGTTGTGGCGTGCTCGCCCTCGGCTGTCTCGCACGGGCTCGTCCGCGGCACCGCCTTGACCTATCCCGCGCTGCTGACGCTGGCCCGTCGGGCCCAAGCCGAAGGCGGCGTGATGCAAGAGCAACTCGCCCTCCCGCGTGGACCCGGTGTCGATGCCCGCCGCGTCGTCAGCGCGCGAGCGGCCAGGCTCGGTGATGAGCACGTTCTGCTCCTCGTCGAGGACCGTTCGCACGCCTACCTCGTAGAAGAGGTGCGGCGCGACTTCCTCGCCAACGTCAGCCACGAGCTCAAGACCCCGGTGGGCGGCATACTCCTCCTGGCGGAGGCAGTGAAGGGCGCGCGCGACGACCCAGAGGCGGTCGCCAGGTTCGCTAAGCGGATGCGCAAGGAGGCTCGCCGCCTCGACCACTTGGTCACCGACATCGTCCAGCTGTCACGCCTCCAGTCTGAAGACCGCCTCAGTGACCCTGCCGAAGTTGACCTCGGCAAGGTCGTCACCGAAGCGGTCGATGACGTCCGGGTCGCCGCGGAGGAGAAGGAAATCGACTTGGTTGTCGTGTCCGACAAGCGCTGCTGGGTGTGGGGAGACCGAGGCCTGCTCGTCACCGCGGTGCGCAACCTCGTCGTCAACGCGGTCGCCTACTCCGGCTCTGGGACCCGGGTCGCCATCCGTGCTCGCGTGGCCCCCGACGGCGCCCGCGAGATCATCGTCACCGACCAGGGCACTGGCATCCCCGAGAGCGAGCTCGGCCGGATCTTCGAGCGGTTCTACCGCGTCGATGCCGCCCGATCGCGGTCGACCGGCGGCACCGGCCTCGGCCTGTCCATCGTCAAGCACGTCTGCGCCAATCACGGCGGCGACGTTACTGTGTGGAGCGAGCTCGGTCGCGGCTCCACGTTCACCATCCGACTGCCCGCACCGTCCTACGGGCCTTCCGAGACCAAGGCGGAGGACGGCATACCCGCCGCTTCTCCCGGACCCGACCAGCCGAAAGAGACCACCGTCCCATGAGCCGCATCCTTGTCGTCGAAGACGAAGAGTCCTTCTCGGACCCGCTGTCCTACTTGCTGCGCAAAGAGGGCTATTCGGTTGCGGTCGCCGCGACCGGTCCCGAGGCGTTGAGCGAGTTCGAGAAGAACGGCGCGGATCTCGTTCTGCTCGACCTCATGCTTCCGGGGATCCCGGGCGTCGAGGTATGCCGTCAACTCCGCACCCGCTCGGCCGTCCCGATCATCATGCTGACAGCCAAAGACAGCGAGGTGGACAAGGTCGTCGGCCTGGAGATGGGTGCGGACGACTACGTCACCAAGCCCTACTCGTCGCGCGAGTTGCTCGCCCGTGTGCGCGCAGTGCTGCGTCGGCACGCTGACGTGGAAGAGGCGGCGCCAGCCACGCTGGAAGCCGGGCCGGTGCGGATGGACGTCGAGCGCCACGTGGTCACGGTTAACGGCCGGAAGACGCCGATGCCGCTCAAGGAGTTCGAGCTGCTCGAGCTGCTATTGCGCAACGCTGGCCGGGTGCTCACGCGTGGGCAGCTCATCGACCGGGTGTGGGGCAGCGACTATGTCGGCGACACCAAGACTCTCGACGTCCACGTCAAGCGGTTGCGGGCCAAGGTCGAACCCGACCCCGGTCACCCCCAGCACATCCTGACGGTGCGTGGCTTGGGCTATAAATTCGACGTGTGACGGCCTGGCACGGCAGAAGCTAAAAGACTGCGAGACCACGAAACCGGACGGCCCCACAGGGAGCCGTCCGGTTTCGTTTTCGTGGGGATCGTCAGGCGTCGTGCCAGTCCAGGACGCGGACTACTTCTTCGGTGCGAGGTTCTTGTAGACACCCTCGGCCGACACGATCGGCACGCTCACGAGCTGCTTACCGTCCTTCTCGGTGATGATGTAGATGTCGGTGATGGTGCCGGGGGCACTCGGCACGGACGCGAAGGTGACGTCTTTGATCTCGACAACGGCGCGCGAACCGACGGGGATCGTGGTGGACGGGGCGGTGCCTTCCTTGGGTGCGAAGCTCACCCTGGCGATGCCGCTGCCGGTGTTGACCACCGCGCCGGTCAGGGCGCCAGGGCCGCCTTTGGCCTCGGCGACGATCGCGAGGTTGCGGGCCGAGACATCACCAATCTCGGCGGCGACGCCGTCAGCGGGGTTGTAGGGCTTCTCGGTTGTCTGCGGCGACAAGAAGCTGCAGGCAGACAGGGCAACAGTCGCGGCGGCAAGGCTGGCAGCGCCGAGGGCTCGGTTGAGTCGCATCACGGGCGGAAGCCTACCGCTCAGTGGCTCTCTGAGGGCAGGTGGGGGCAGGTGGTTCCGGACACGTCTGTCAGGTCCCGTGAGACGGACTGAGCTGTGGGACCGGACAGTTAGTCCCGCTGCAGCATGCGCCGGCGCCCTTGTCAACCCCCATCTTGGCGGTGTTGCCCAGGTGCTAGGCCTCTGACCAGCGCAAACGAGTCTTCCGCGATGGAGGGTGTCGGTGGTCACGTGGTATCCTGAAGGTCGCGAAAGGGGTATCTATCACATGGTCTTCAAGGTCGGCGAGACGGTCGTGTACCCGCACCACGGTGCAGCACTGATCGAAGAAATCAATACCCGCACCATCAAGGGAGTCGACCGGGTTTATCTCAAACTCAAAGTCGCTCAAGGCGACTTGACCATCGAGGTCCCCGCAGACAGCTGCGAAGACATCGGCGTCCGTGACGTCGTCGGTCAAGAGGGCCTCGACCGGGTGTTCCAGGTGCTGCGCGCCGAGTACACCGAGGAGCCGACCAACTGGTCGCGCCGCTACAAGGCCAACCTCGAGAAGCTTGCCTCCGGCGATGTCATCAAGGTCGCTGAGGTCGTGCGCGACCTGTGGCGTCGGGACAAGGACCGCGGCCTGTCGGCTGGCGAGAAGCGCATGCTCTCCAAGGCTCGTCAGATCCTCGTGTCCGAGCTCGCGCTCGCTGAGAAGACCAACGAGGAAAAGGCCGAGTCCATCCTTGACGAGGTCCTCGCCTCCTAAGGCTCACCCGTTCACTCACGCATTCGATGGCCATGACGGCAGACTGACGTCATGGCCATCGGCGTTCTCGTACTCGCGGCAGGCTCCGGGTCGCGCCTCGGCGCCTCGGTGCCCAAGGCGTTCGTCGAGGTCGGGGGCACCACCCTCCTCGGGTATGCCGTCCGCGCCGCCCTAAGTGCCCGCAACGTCGGCTGCGTCGTCGTCGCAGCCCCAGCCGACTGGGTGGACGCGGCGATCGACGTGACCGAACCCCTGAGCCGGGCATACGGCATACCGGTGCAGGTCGTCCCTGGGGGCGCCGAGCGAGGCGACAGCGTCCTCGCGGCCGTACGGTGGCTGCCCGCCGAATGCGACCTCGTCCTCATCCACGACGCGGCGCGTGCTTTTGCGACGAGCGCGCTCTTTGACCGAGTGGCTGCGGCCGTCACCGCTGATACTCCGGCAGTCGTGCCTGGCGAGCCGGTCGTCGACACCATCAAGACCGTGGACGGCAACGGGTTCGTCGTCGGCACCCCTAACCGCGCGCTGCTACGGGCAGTGCAAACCCCGCAGGGCTTCGTGCGGGACGTTCTGCTTGAGGCGCACGCGGCATACGGGAGTGTGGCGACCGATGACGCGGGCCTGGTGGAGCGGCTCGGTCGGCAGGTGCTTGTGGTCGCTGGGGAGTCCGACGCGTTCAAGGTGACGACACCGGATGATCTCGCGAGAGCACATCGACTCCACCCGCGGGACCCCAGCGCCCCTTAGGCTGGCGGCCATGAGACCCGTTGCCGTGATCACCGGCGGAGGCACCGGGATCGGTGCCGCAACCGCCCACCGCCTTGCCCAAGACGGTTTCGACATCGTCGTGTGCGGCCGGCGAGCGCAGCCACTTGAAGACACCGCGGCGGCCATCGAAGCGGCATACGGAACAGGCGGACCAGGCGGACCAGGCGGAACACACGGCGTGACGGCTCGCGCGGTCGTCATGGATGTCAGTGACCGGGCGTCGGTGCTCGCGGCAGCGGATGTGATCGGTCGCTGCGATGTGCTCGTCAACAATGCGGGCGGCGCGATCGGCGCCGAGCGCATCGAAGACGGCAAACCCGACGAGTGGCGCGCCATGTGGGAGTCCAACGTCCTCGGCGTCCTCCACGTGACGCAGGCCTTCCTCCCTGCCCTGCGCCGGTCGTCGACGGGCGGCACGATCGTCGTGGTGTCGTCCATCGCGGGTCTGCTCGTCTATGAGGGTGGGGCCGGGTACACGTCGGCGAAACATGGCGCGACCGCCGTCGTGGAGACCCTGCGCTTGGAGTTGGCGGGGGAGCCGATCCGGGTCGTCGAAGTCGACCCCGGCATGGTGTGGACCGACGGGTTCTCGCTCACGCGCTTTCACGGCGACCAAAGCAAAGCCGACGCCGTGTATGCCGGTGTCGACCGCCCACTGGTCGCCGAGGACGTCGCGGAGTGCATCGCCTTCTGCGTGCGGGTGCCGCAGCACGTCAACATCGATCGGCTCATCGTCAAACCCGTGGCCCAGGCTGCGCCGCACAAGGTGATTCGCGGGCCGATCGACTGGACGCGGTCGGCAGCCGACGGCGACGGAGGCTCCGGTGGCTGACGTCCCCGAGATTGTGTGGCCGCGGGTCGGGATTGGCACCGACGTCCATGCTTTTGCGCCCGGCGACGCCGGCCGCGAGCTCTGGGTTGCGGGCCTGTTGTGGCCGGGTGAGCCCGGACTCGTGGGGCACTCGGATGCGGACGTCGCCTGCCACGCAGCGTGCGACGCCCTCTTTGCGGCAGCGGCGATCGGCGACCTCGGGCGGCATTTCGGCACGGACAGACCCGAGTATGCCGGTGCCTCAGGTCTGGTGCTCCTCGCCGAAGCCGCGCGCCTGGTGCGTGAGGCTGGCTTTGAGGTTGGCAATATCGCGGTGCAGATCATCGGCAACCGCCCCAAGATCGGCCCCCGCCGAACCGAAGCTGAGGGGGAGATGTCGATCGCGGTCGGAGCGCCCGTCTCGGTGTCTGGCACGACGACCGACGGGCTGGGGCTCACCGGCCGCAGCGAAGGCATAGCCGCGATTGCCACGGCCCTCGTGATGCCGCGATGACCAGCCAGACGCCCGCGCCGATCGGCGACTCCAGGGACGCCCGCCCCATTGTCTCCGGACCGATGCCGTGGGGTTTGGCGGCGTTCCTAGGCGTGATCTTCGGGTCGATCGTGGCGGGCGTCGGTGGGTTTGCCGCTGTCTTTGCCGTGACCGGCTTGCTGGACATCACCGACGGGATCTCGGGAGGAAGCTGTGCGACGACCCATCGATGCGGCGAGAGCTTGGGTGGTGCTGCGATCCTGTTGTCCATCGCGGGATGGCTTGGCGGCACGGTCGGGTCCGTGATTGTTGTCCCGCTGGTGGCCTATCGGCGTCGATCACTGATGAGCGCGTTGGTGTCAGGGCTCGTCGTCGGCATAGTGGCCGCGGTGATCGTCCTGTGGCTTTTCCAACTCTTCCTCTACAGCGGTCCTGAGCCGCGCGTCGGCGGGTTCGGCGCGTGAGCCATGCGACGGTCCGTGAATCGAACAGCGCTGCCTAGCGCGGTCGACGGGTCATCGCAATGGGGGTGACTGCATCGATGGAGTGGGGTGCTGGTCGTCGGCCGGGCCGCATCGAAGCCACGCCAGCCAGCCGCTGGATCGCGGCCACGTGACCACAAAACGCATGGCGGCCCGCGTCGGTCATGGCCACGACGGTGAATGTCCGGCTGCCGTCCCGGTACCGTCGCAAGGACACATAGCCAGCGTGCTCAAGGGCCTTGAGGTGTTTGGACAGCGCCGAGTCACTGATGCCTAGGCTCTCGCGGAGGCGAGCAAACTCCGCCTCAACGACGGCCGCGAGCATCCCCGACAACTGCAGCCGGGTGCGCTCGTGCATGACCTCGTCAAACAGCGGCTGCGGGCTCACAGCCTGAATCCTAGGTGCGACTTCCCCGGGGCATCGCCGCCTCACCAGACGCCCGTTTGCCCCAGAGGAAAGCTGCGACGTCGGTGCCCCAGAACGGAAACTGTGCTCACCGGCATACCCGCCTCTTGCTTTAGACCCGTGCCGTGGAGTGTCCTTGCCTTAAGCGCCCTGAGGGGCCTCAGCAAACGTTGCGACCACGCAGGAGGAACCATGCCGCAGACCGTCAAAGGTGTCATTGCTCGCGCGAAGGGAGCGCCCGTCGAAGTTGTCGACATCGTCGTGCCCGACCCGGGGCCGGGCGAGGCGGTCGTGGCGATTCAGGCGTGCGGGGTGTGCCACACCGACCTGCACTACCGCGAGGGCGGCATCAACGACGACTTCCCGTTCCTGCTGGGGCACGAGGCGGCCGGCGTCGTCGAGGCCGTCGGCCCTGGGGTCACCGAGGTCACGCCAGGAGACTTCGTCATCCTCAACTGGCGCGCCGTCTGCGGCCAATGCCGGGCGTGTCTCAAGGGCAAGCCGTGGTACTGCTTCGCGACCCACAACGCCAAGCAGAAGATGACTATCGCGTCGGGCGAGGGCGCGGGCACGGAGCTCAGCCCCGCGCTGGGGATCGGTGCCTTCATCGAGAAGACACTCGTCGCCGCTGGGCAATGCACCAAGGTCACCGAAGCCGATGCGGCGGCGGTCGGGTTGCTCGGCTGCGGCGTCATGGCTGGGTTTGGTGCGGCGGTCAACACCGGCGGGATCCGTCGGGGCGACTCGATCGCGGTCATTGGCTGTGGCGGCGTGGGCAATGCCGCGATTGCGGGGGCGGCAACCGTTGGTGCGACGACGATCATCGCGGTCGACGTCGATGACCGGAAGCTCGAGGCTGCGCGCCGGTTCGGCGCAACGCACACGGTCAACTCGCGCTCGGAGGACGCGGTGGAGGCGATCCGCGCGCTCACGGGTGGACATGGCGCGGATGTGGTGGTCGAGGCCGTCGGGCGTCCGGAGACCTACGAGCAGGCGTTCTACGCGCGCGACCTCGCTGGCACCGTCGTTCTCGTGGGGGTGCCGACACCGGACAAGCAGGTCACCCTCCCGATGATCGAGATCTTCGGCCGCGGCGGCGCGCTCAAGTCGAGTTGGTATGGCGACTGCCTGCCCTCCCGCGACTTCCCGATGCTCGTCGACCTCTACCGCCAGGGCCGCTTCCCGCTCGGCGATTTTGTGTCCGAGCGCATCGGCCTCGGCGATGTCGAAGCCGCCTTCGACAAGATGCACCGCGGCGAGGTGCTGCGCTCGGTCGTCGAGCTCACGGCACCAGCCGACAACCCCGATGGCCCCAAGACCAAGGAGCAGTGAGTATGCCGTCCCTTGACCCCGCGACCCTCCCCACCTCTGCCGGTGGTGTCCGAGTCGAGCATCTCGTCACGTCGGGCACGTTCAGCCTCGACGGCGGGACGTGGGAGGTCGACAACAACGTGTGGATCCTTGGTGACGACACTCAATGCGTCGTCTTTGATGCCCCGCACGTCAGCGCACCGATTCTTGACGCGATTGGCGACCGGACCCTGCTCGCGATCCTCTGCACCCACGCGCACGACGACCACATCACCGCGGTTGGTGAGTTGCGCGCGGCGACTGGTGCCTCGGCATACCTGCATCCGGACGACCGAGTCCTCTGGGATCGGGTCTACGACGTCGCGCCCGACCGCGAGTTGGCCGACGGCGAGACTCTGCCCGTCGGTGACGTCGAGGTGCAGGTCCTGCACACCCCGGGCCACGCGCCGGGAGCCTGCTGCTTTTATGTGCCGGCCCTGGGGGTGCTCTTCTCCGGTGACACGCTCTTCAATGGCGGGCCCGGCGCGACGGGGAGGTCGTTCAGTGATTTCCCGACGATCATCGAGTCGGTGTCAGGCCGGTTGTTTGCGTTGCCGGACGACACCGTGGTGCTGACCGGACACGGCGACGCGACAACGATCGGCGATGAGCGCCCGCACCTGCAGGAGTGGATCGACCGGGGCCACTGACACCCCGCACTGACCACCCACCCTCTCCGCGATTCGATACCCATTCACCAGGCCTACCTCGCCCTCGGGCATCGAATGGCGGGGGGTAATCGAATGGCGCAGGAATATCGACTGGCGGCGGGGCCACTCGCGAGGGAAGTTCGGCGGACAAGGCGACGCCACGGCATACCTGCTCGGTCTGCCGTGGCGTCGTCCCCCTGTGTGGAGGTCGTCAGTCCGTGACTGCGCGCTTTACGTCGTGCGCGGCTTCCTTGACGTGCTCTGCAGTGTCGTGCGCAGCGTCTTTGACGTGCTCGCCAGCCTGCTTCGCGTCCGCGGAAGCCTGGTCGGCGCGGCCCTCGGCCTCAAGGCGCTCGTTGCCGGTCACCTTGCCAAGGCCTTCCTTGACGTGTCCCTTGGCTTCTTCGGCTGCGTTGTGGATCTTGTCCATGGCACCCATGTGGTCTCCTTTGGTTTCGGGCGGAGCCTGCTGCCCTCACCTTCACTCTAAGAAGGACGTCT
>JADKAO010000009.1 GCA_016715285.1 Actinomycetales bacterium
CTCGTCTGACTCGCTTGGCTCTTCTGCCTTGTCTGGCATATCAGGGCTATACCAAGGGCGGCGGCTGGCTCGGCCCGAGTGATGAGGCGGTCAGGGCGTCGTCGATGAGGGTGAACGACGGCATACCCCGAGGGAAGGTTCAGGGGCAGGGGGGCGGCGTCGCCGCCGTCAGGGGAGGTGGATCAGGGCGTCGACATGCGCGCCGATGTGCGGCGACAGCGTGAGCGCGGTGAGGTTGACAGGGCTGGCCGGGCCGATGGTGGCGGTGTGGCTCACGGCATACGGCTCGTCGCCGGGGAAGATCGGCGAATCCGGCCCTACAGGCGCAGAGATGTCCCACAGCGTCATGGCGGCATGGTCTCACCGAAGCGTCCACTCGCCGAGCGATATCGGCTCCGACGTCCGCGGCCACGTCCCCTACCACGTCCGCCGCCAGCAAATGGGGCGACAGGTTAGGGCGCACCGGCACACCGTGGTCTGCTGGCCCGGCACCAGCCGCGCCTTGACGAGGAGGTGACCTCACCTATGACACAGCAGACGCAACCGACGAAGCAGGCAGACCACACTCTCGCGACGTCCGAAGCTTCCCCATCCCCCCTGCCCGGCACCCGCGATCAAGTGCAGATCTGGGCGCACCCGCACGACGTCGAGGCGGCCGCGCTGCAGCAACTGCGCAACATCGGGGCGCTGCCGTGGGTCGTCGGCGTGCGGGTCATGCCGGACGTCCACCTCGGCAAGGGCGCGACGGTTGGCTCGGTCATCGCAATGTCGCAGGCGGTCGCGCCGGCTGCGGTCGGGGTCGACATTGGCTGCGGCATGGCCGCAGTCAAGACGACCTTGCGGCTCGAGGACCTGCCGGACGATCTGCACCCGCTGCGGTCGCAGATCGAACGGGCCGTGCCGGTCGGCTTCGCCGGGCATCAGCGTCCGCTGGATGGCGCGGCGCTTGTGGGCGGCGGTGGCGTCGCTTCTGGGACAGGTTCGACGAGCTCGACCGGGGTCGGCTGGGGCGAGAGCATCCAGTGCCACCACAACTATGTTGCGGAGGAGACCTATGACGGCATCGATGTGCTGGTCACGCGGAAGGGCGCGATCCGGGCCGGTTCTGGCGACCTGGGGTTGATCCCGGGGTCCATGGGCACCGGCTCGTATGTCGTGCGGGGTCTTGGCAATGAGGCTTCCTACTGCTCGGCGTCGCATGGGGCGGGTCGGAGGATGTCGCGGAATCAGGCTCGGAAGCGGTTCACGGAGGCTGACCTGGCTGCTCAGACCGCAGGGGTCGAGTGCCGGAAGGACGCTGGGGTCGTGGACGAGATCCCCGCGGCATACAAGGACCTCGACGCGGTCATTGGTGCGCAGTCCGACCTCGTTGAGGTCGTGGCGCGGCTGACGACCCTGCTCTGCGTCAAAGGCTGACTCGGCGAAGGACGCTGAGTGACGGGAGCACGCCGCTGACGGAGCGCCGAGTCAGTGCGAAGCGGTAAGGCGGTGAGGGCGGCGAGCCATGTGTTCGCCGCACTCATCCCTCCCGGATTCGATACCCATTGCGGGGTCCGGCGTCCGCGACGGGTATCGAATCTGGGGGACGCGAGCGTATCGATACCCATTGCGGAGTCCCGCGTCCGCGACGGGTATCGAATCTGGGGGACGCGAGCGTATCGATGCCCATTGCAGGGTCTCTCGTCCGCGACGGGTATCGAATCCGGGAGGGGACGCGAGATTGTCAGCCTGTCCAGCCTTGAGTCGTGAGCTCGCCTGCTGACTTCGGGAGGCGGGGTCCACTTCCACCTGATCGAACCCGCCTTGCCGGGGAAGATCAGTGCCTCAGACTCACCCCGTCACGTTCGGCGATGCTCCATCTCGTCGTCCCGTCCATCGAATGATCCATCACAGACCACCCTTGAGCCCTTCTTTTCCGCGAGGTAACCCGAGGGGCATCCGCGCCACAAGGGCTTCGTCAGGGTGAACCGCAGCGAGATCATGACCTGGAGATGCGACCCGTCATGCATCGCACCGCAGACGCCGAGCCCCTCTTGATAGTCGGTCACGTCCGTGCCCAATCGCGGCAGGATCCCTCGGATTTCCGCGCGCACCGCGGCAGCGGCCTCGTCTTGCGTCTGCCACCGCGCGGCCGGAGGAGAGGTACACGCCGACACTAACAACAGCGCCAGCGCCGAGGGTCGACCAAACCCCAATCACTCTTGTGCGACCGGACCGGTTTCCTGTGGCTGCCATTAGCTCCCCAGCCTTGCGTGGTCGGCGTGCCCGCAGACTTCGGCAGACACGGGTCCTTGTCCGTTGGCCCTAACAGATGGCGATCCGCTCGTCTCGTAATAGAACGAGAGGCCGTTCGGAGCGACCAGGACACTGTGCAGACTCCAAAGCCGGTTGAGTCCGCACCTTCCAGCCCTGGGACTCCTTCTCGGCGAGGTACCCCGTCGGCATCAGGGAAAGGAGTTTGGCGTCCGGCTCGAAACGCAATGAGACTAGACGGCAAGTATAGAACCGTCTAAGTTGCTCCCGCAGAGGCGGAGTCCTCACGGTACTCGTTGACGTGAGTTCCGACGTGGAATCAGAGTCCGCAACTCGGCGCGGACCGCAGCCGCCACCTCTTCTTGGGAGGTCCATGGGGATGCCGGCGTGCACGCTCCGAGCAGGCTCGAGAGTGCAATCACGGCAGACAACGCTGGGAACACAGTGCGCGGGCGGACCATCACGCGCCGCGACCAAGGCCCAAAACTCTTGTGCGCACGGCCCCGTTCTGCAGACGGCACCAGCAACAGCAAGGATCGCTCTCCGGCCATCATCATCGCGCACTACTTTGAGTCGCGAGCCTGCCTGCTGACGCCGGCAAGCAAGGACCGTTAGCAAGGATGACACCCCGCTTGCTCCCAGCGTCAAGACTGTACAGAATCCCTACCCCCCCCGGTTGGGCCACAGACCAGTAGATGGAGTTCTCCCGAGAATGATCTCTGACCACCCAGCCTTGGGACTGCTTCTCGGCCAGGTAGCCTGACGGCATGCGCGCCAGCAGAGCCTCGTCGGGCGCGAACTGCAACGGTGAGAGCACCATCAGATGGGACCCGTCGAGCATGGCCCCGCACGCTCAGCCTCTCATCCAAGTCCGTAGCGCCCGTGCCAAGGTGAGGCAGAATGAGGCGGATTTCCGAGCGCACCGCGGCAGCGGCCTCGTCTTGCGTCTGGTATCGCGCGGGCGGAGTAGAGGTGCACGCCAACACTGACAACAGTGCCAGCGCGAGGGTCGACCAGACCCCAATAGCTCTCGTGCGAGCGGCCCGTTTTGAATCCGGCGATAACGACGGCGACTCTCCCGTGCCTGCCATTAACTCGGCCAGCCTTGTGTAGTTGGCATGCCCGCAGACTTCGGAAGACAGGGACCCTGTGCGGTGGCCCTTGCCGAACGCGTTCCGTCGATGTCGTAATAGAACACGAGACCTTCCGGCGAAAGCAGAACCCAACTGTCAGACTCCAAAGCCCGTTCTGTCCGCCAAGTCCAGCCCTGGGACTTCTTCTGCGCGAGATATCCCGTCGGCATCAGGGAAATGAGCTGGTCGTCGGGCTCGAAACGCATCGTTACGAGCAAGTAGTTTTCAGATCCGTCCAAGATGGCTCCGCAATAGCGGAGACCCTCACGGTACTCGTTGACGTTAGTTCCCACATGAGGAATGAGAGTTCGCAATTCGGCTCGAACCGCGGCGGATACCTGCTCTTGAGTCTGCCACGGCGACGGCGGCGTCGAGGGATTGCAGCCAGTCATCAATAGCGCTGCCACCACACCCGTGGCCAACGAGGTGTGCACCCGACTGGAGAAGGCGTCTCTCATGGGATGTCCTTCGGTTGGCCAAGAACGGATGGGTCATCGGGGCGCACCAAGGGCATCGGGAAGGGCACCTCCTTGGGTAAACCTCGCACGTCTTCAACCATGATGGGGTCGGGCACGACATAGACCGAGCCACCTGTGATGACCTGGAAGATCTGGTAACGCGAGTCGGAGCCAGAGTCAAACACGCCACCATGAGCGCCTTGCCCATACACCAGACTCCCATCGCTGTAGTAGCCCGTTGAAATCTGCGTGACCCCTTTCATCGTGTTGGGATCACCACCGTGACCAACCCACGGCGGGATGTAGTTGCCCTGTGCGAGGGTGATGGGATCCGAGGGTGCGGTCATGGAATAGCGCTGCACCTGCGAGTTCGTTGGCGTGTAATCGGCGATAGTGCTAGCGCCCATTCCCATACCCGAAGACTCAACGTGAAGGACTCGATCGGCATCGAGGCCATACCGCTCCGCAACACCGACCGCACCACCTCCGTAGGAATGCCCCACCACCGACAGCGCGGGATTGTTGAATTCGGTGGAGCAATGCGCTTCTTGTCGCAGGTCGCGGGAACTCTGCCAGCTTTGGACCGAGCTTGATTGCATACGACGGATCAGGTGCCTCGGTAAGTATCGATTGCGGTAGCGGCCCTCCCATCCATGTCACCATGGACAATGATCCTTTCGCCAACATCGCAAAGTCGTCGTAAGTAGCCACGTTGCCCAAAATCCCGCCCATATTGGTGCCAGTGCCGGGTACGACGAGTCCGATATTCTCCGTCAGCGGACCGATGGGTGGTTTCACTTCGGCGAATGCCCCGCTTGCGTGATCAAAAACCACGATCTGCCGCTGCGGCTCCCGAACGAGCTTGTCGTAGGTCTGCCACACAGCTTCGTTATCGGCGAGAGCTGACTGAAGAGCAAGGATCTCACCAACCGCATCGTCACCGGGCCGCAACGACGCCTCGGCTGCTTCCAGGCGGGCTTGAAGGTCCGCGACCTTGGCAGCTTGGTCTTCCCGAGCCACCACGATGTTCACGTAATTCGCCGCGTCACGCGCCACAAACGGCGCCCCGCTCAGATTGCCTACCTCAGACGGAAAGAGAATCCCGACGAGCTTCTGCTCCTCGACCGCCAGCCCCTCAAAGTAGGCACGAGTCAGCTGCCGACGCTCACCCAACGCCTCTCGGTCTGAAGGGTCGATCACCGCCCGCCCCAGGTTGTGCAGGAACTCCTCCGCCGACCCGTGCGCTCCCTCGCCGGGATTGTTATCCACCAGCTTGCGGGCCACATCTGGGTGATCGGCGAGGTAGCTCATCAGCTGGCGAGCGTCCATCGTGGCCGCTTCACGAGGGAGCAGTCCGTGCGCGATGAACCCGTCGATGAGGGCTGCGCTTTCCAGGCTCGGCATGGCCCAAATCCGCGACTCCCCCTGGGAATCAGGCGTGAGCGAAAGGGCTTGGGTGCGCAGCACGCCCGAGCATGCCTCCTGCGCTTGGGCCACCATGCGGGTGACCCAGGCATAGCTCGCATAGACGCCAGCGATGTCCGAATAGCCCCATCGCGCAGCAGCCACGGCTAGGTCAGTGCGGGCTTGCTGGTATGCCTTCTCTTCATCAGGTTCAATCCAATCCCCGAACGCCTTCACTCGAGACTCCAGCGGTCGCAGCTCTGCCAGGGCAGCCCGCAGTTGGTCAACCGCACGGCGACAGCGGACCAGCTCGCCGTGATAGTCCTCCACTGCGGCAGCGGCCACCTTCAGGCCCCCGGGCAACGCCTCCACGCGCCCACTGAGCCTCTGCGCCACCGCGGCAGCTCGATCTCCGGCCACGCCCTGCACCCATGCCTCCCGCAGCTGAGGGATGGTCCCCCTCGACGCCGTTTCGACCTGCACGAGCTGTGCACCCGATCGCGTCAGGACACTGACTAGGGCAGCAACCTGGGACGGTTCGTCGCCGAGATAGGGCAGCGCTCCAGCACCCGCATCCGGTGAGGCTGGCATTAGATGCCCCGCACCTGACGTCGGGTGAGCGCATAGTTCTCCGAGGCCTGCGCGTCCGTCGCGCGGTACCTCGCAGCGGCCACTTCTACACCTGACCCGAGGTAGCCGAAGGCCGACCCGAGGGTCTTGGTCGCGTCGCAGAATGCGTCCAGGAACGCGAGGGCATCCGCGGAGATCGTGATCGCATCGACCGGCCGCACGCCAGCATTCTTCAACGCGGTGCCAACCTCTTTGCACGGACGGGCTAGCTCTCCGAAACGGCCACCTGCTGACGCGGCGCCCTCGGAATCCACGGCATACGTGGAAGACATCTCTGAACCCCCTGACTCGCTTTCCCTCACCGTAGCCAGCGCGCGGTCCGCCGGCATGAGCACGAGTACTCAAGTTGCGCCACCTCAGACGCAAGACCAAGCAGGGGTATGCCGTGCCCGACGTCACGGGTCCAAGGTCCCCTTGCGCTTGTTACTGGCCAGTAGCATCATGGGTGGCGACACGGCATACCTGCATGCCCTTTGGGCCGTGGAGGGAGCCGCACGTCACCCGCAGTGCGCCACAGATCCAGCCCGTCACACGCGAAGGACACATTCGATGGGTCATTACAAGGCCAACGTCCGCGACCTGGAGTTCAACCTCTTCGAGGTCTTCGGGAGGCAAGACATGCTCGGCACCGGGATCTATGAGGACCTCGATGTCGAGTCCGCCAAGGACATCCTTGCCGAGATCGCCCGGCTGGCCGAGAACGAGCTCGCCGCGAGCCTCGTCGACAGCGACCGCAACCCGCCGGTCTATGACCCGGTGACCAAGTCGGTCACGATCCCCGAGTCGTTCAAGAAGTCCTACCGCGCCTACCTCGACGGCGAATGGGGCCGCCTCGACACCCCCGTCGAGCTTGGCGGCATGGTCGTGCCCCCATCGCTGCGCTGGGCTGTGGCCGAAATGGTGTGCGGCGCCAACCCCGCCATCCACATGTATGGCGCGACGTTCTCCTTCGCAAAACTGTTGTGGCACATGGGCACTGATGACCAGAAGAAGCTCGCCAAGCACATTGTCGACAACGCCTGGCACACGACGATGGTGCTCACCGAGCCCGACGCGGGCTCCGACGTCGGCGCCGGCCGGGCCAAGGCCGTGCAGCAACCTGACGGCACGTGGCACATCACCGGCGTGAAGCGCTTCATCACCTCCGCCGAGTCCGACATGTGCGACAACATCGTCCACTACGTCCTCGCCCGCCCCGAGGGAGCGGTCGCGGGCACCAAGGGCCTCTCGCTCTTTATCGTCCCCAAGTTCCACGTCGACCTTGAGACCGGTGCCCTCGGCGAGCGCAACGGGGTCTATGTCACCAACGTCGAACACAAGATGGGCCTCAAGGTCTCAACGACGTGCGAAGTCACCTTTGGCGACGGCGCACCGGCTGTCGGCACCCTGCTCGGGGACGTGCACGACGGCATCGCGCAGATGTTCCACATCATCGAAGGCGCCCGAATGTTCGTGGGCACCAAGGCGATTGCCACGCTCTCGACGGGCTATCTCAACGCGCTCGAGTACGCCAAGGCGCGCGTCCAGGGCGCCGACCTCACGACCCCGGCCAAGGACGCCCCGCGCGTCACCATCACCCACCACCCCGACGTGCGCCGCTCGCTCATGCTCCAGAAGGCGTATGCCGAGGGCCTGCGCGCGCTCGTGCTCTACACCGCGACCCAGCAGGACACGGTCGATATCGCGACCGCTGGCCTGCCGACGAGCAAGCCCGAAAAGGGATCGCCTGCCGACCTCGCCGCTCGCATGAGTGACCTGCTCCTGCCGATCGTCAAGGGCCTCGGCTCGGAGCGGGCCTGGGTGCTCCTTGGCACCGAGTCGCTGCAGACCCTTGGTGGGTCGGGCTTCCTGCAGGAGTACCCCATCGAGCAATACGTCCGCGACGCCAAGATCGACACCCTTTATGAGGGGACGACCGCGATCCAGGGTCTGGACTTCTTCTTCCGCAAGATCGTCCGCGACCACGGCCAGTCGATGACCGCGCTGTCGATGCAGATCCAGCAGTTCGCCAAGGACCTCGGCGCCAGCAAGGGCGCCCTCGACACCGAGCGCGAGTTGCTCGCCAAGGGCCTCGACGACGTCCAGGGCATCGTGGGCTTCATGGCCGGCGCTGCCTTTGGCTCCGACCCGCGCACGGGCGGCGACCTGCGCAACCTCTACAAGGTTGCTCAAAACACCACCCGCCTGTTGCTCGGCGCCGGCGACCTTGTTGTCGGTTGGCTCCTGCTGCGTCAGGCCGAGGTCGCGCTTGCGGCCCTCGAAGCGGGCGCGTCCCCCAAGGACGAGGCCTTCTATCAGGGCAAGGTCGCGGCGGCTCGCTTCTTCGCCCGCCAGGTGCTCCCCCGCCTCGCTGCGGAGCGCGCCATGGCCGAGGCCACGGACAACGCCCTCATGGACGTCCCGGAGGCCGCTTTCTAGGAGTTAAAGGCTCTGGGAGACAAGGCTTCCGACACACGTCGCGGCCCGGCATACCCCAAGCAGGAGGTATGCCGGTTCACCGCGCGCAGTAGCGCGGCGCGGCGGCGTGCCGGCCAGGGGAGCGCCCCACCGATCGCCCCACGCGCGGCGTAGCCTCACCGTGCCTCGTCTCCGGGCAGGGTCGCGCCTCCTTGTCAAACTTCGCCACATGGGCCGGAGGGGGGGCTCACCATCCGTCAGCGCCGAGCATCGCTGTGAGGACGAATACTTCGGTGCCATCGAGGTCGCTCATGTCCATCCGCCCGCCGCCGGGCCTCATAGCGCGCGCGCTGGCCGATATTGGACATGCTCACTCCCAGGGACGGCGCCCGGGCAGCCGCCACAGGCAGGGGGGGGGGGGGGGGGGGGGGGGGGGGGGGGGGGGGGGGGGGGGACAAACCAGGCGCGCCTGCTCCATCACAAAGCTCATCCGAGGTGTCGACCACTTGCACCGGCCCGGTGATGGCATCAGCGCCGATGTTGTCCACGACCAAGGAGAACGGAATGTCACCGCCGACTGGGACCGGTCCCGAGGCCAATGACATCTTGCGCATCGCGGCGTCTATCGGAGGGACGTTCACCGTAAAGGTGTCCGTACTCGGCAGGACATCAGGTGTCGTTTCCCCCTCGCCCGTGACAGTCGCCGTGTTTGTGAACTGCCCAGACGGCAAGGACCAACTCACGTCCAGCACGATGTCGGTACGCGGGTCGGCATCGGAGCTGACTTGCCAGCTACGAACTCGGGGAGTCATAGGTGCACCACCCCGCGGTCGTCGCCTCGCCTCGTGGCGAACCCCGCCGAGCCCCTCTGAACCAGGGGGCGCCGGCCCCCCCCCCCGGGGGGGGCCCCCCCCCCCCCGGGGGCCCGGCCCCCCCGGGCCCCCCCCCCCGCGGGCGGGGGGGGGGGGGGGGGGGGCCCCCCGGGCCCCCCCCCCCCCCCCCGGGGGGGGGGCCTGGCTCGACAACCCCAGGTCGCGGGGACCGGCGATGCTGGCGCTGTTTGAACGAGTTGAGCGGTAGGCGCTGGACCGTGCTGCCACTCGCGCGGAGCCACTCCACATCACTCACCAGAACGATCCACGGGAGGCAGTCCGTGGACGCCAGCGTTGTCACGCTCCCGACGGGTCACCGCACACCCATCCACACCGGTTCGGGCTACCGACCCACGGCAGTCGAGATAGTCACCAGCGACTCTCTCCGGTGGGCCCTTTCTGGGCCGGCGGAACCGTCCCCCCATCCACCAAACAGTCCGGCGGCCCCCAGCGTCGCGTGCGGTGTCCGGCGCTTCCGCCCCGCGCCGACCTCCCCCGCAGTGGCCGTCGCCGCCAAGGGGTGGCCGCCGGCGTGAGGCTAGCCCCGACCGTCCTCGACGGACCACTCCCCGGGCCCGACCTGTCGCGAGACGAGGATCGACCCTGGTCACCACCATGGCGAGGTGTTCGGGTCCGAGGTCGGTGGTGCACGCAATCCAGGCGCCGCGCACGCCCAGCCGCGGGGGGGGGCCCCAAACCCCCGGAGGGGCCCCGGCGGGGGGGGGGGGGGGGAAATCGTTGTGGGAGACGGCCGAGAGCCTTGTTCTCCGTCACCCGCCAGGGATTCCCCCCCCGGGGCCCCGCCCCCCCCCCCGGGGGGCCGGGGGGGAGGCCCCCCCCCCCCGCCCCCCCGGGCGGGGGGGGGACCCCCCGCCCCCCCCCCCGGGCCCCCCCCCCCCCCATTCCCCCCGGCCCGGGCCGCCGGCGGGGGGGGGGGGGGGGGGCGCCGGCCGCCCCCCGGGGGGGCGCCCCCGGGGGGACGAATAACGTGCCAGCCCTTCGGGACGTGACTCTCCAGGAGATCGGGCGTCACCCCGACTGTGGTTTGCGCTTTAACACGGATCGGCGAGAGGGTCTCTCCAACCGGGATCGGTCTGGTAGGGGGGGCGGGCCACGCGGCCCACCCCCTTGCCCCCTTGTTCACCCTACCAATCAAGCCCGTTGAGAGTCAACTCGGGGGTTCCGGACGAGATCGTCGCAGTGTTCGTCACACCTGCCGCGAGAACTTTCCGGGCAAGCACGCGATCTGGCAGCTTGGGGTGGGGGCCCGCACCGTCCCCACCAGCCGGGCCAGCCGCGCCGCCTGTGTTGCGGCAATGATCTCCAGTGCGTCGCAGGACTTTGGCGACGGAGCACCACCGACAGCGCCAAGCCCGGGTCCGTTCAAAGGCGGCCGAATCGGCGCCGACCCGGACGAGGTCGCACTCACCGCGCCGGAAGCTCGTCACGTCGTCAGTCGGTCCCGCCAACGGCACCCGGGGACCGTCACCCCGATCCCACCCCTCGCATGTCCACGACAACGACGACACTGCCGTGTCGAGGACCTGCGGAGACGGCACTGTGACCGTCGCAACTACTGGCCCGGCCACGTCCTCGGTGCCGCTGTTGGCGACAGTGATGCGCCACAGACCGTTGCCATTATTCCCGGCGAGGAAATCGGTCCCCGTTGTTGTGACCGAGAGACTCGGTGCGGCCAATGCGATTGCTGGCCACATACTGAGCAAAACTGTAGTTGCGGCAACGATGGCCCAAAAGCGGTGACGCGGCATGACCGAACCTCATCCTCACGGGAATACGCAAGACGCACCCCAGGCGCCTCCAGCAGGGGGGACGGCCCGGCGCTGCAGGAAACCTCGGTAACGATCGGGCCATCCACAGGGCGACAGTGATGGGCGGCTGATAGGAAGAATTGGGCATCGCCTAGCGAAAGCGAGCGGGTCGGCATACCCGTAGGAGCAGGAGACCCACGGCGAGGCCGCCGAACGACACCGCGGGCGTCACCTCGCCGACGAGGAAGAACTGTGGCCGGTTGCCGAGGAGGTCGACGCCGGCGATCGACACCATGAGGATCCCGAAAACGGTGACGAGCACTGCGACGACTCCTAGCGGGTCGACCCAGGTACGAGATTCGGTGAGTATGCCGGCGGCTTGACCCCCGCGCCCAGCTGCCGGGGGGAGATCAAACCGGAGGAAGACCGCGACAAGGGCGGCCGTCGGGATAACGAGCGCGAGGAACCACAGCGGTCGGCTCCACCACCACGCGGCGGTGCCCACCTCGGGCAGATGGAGACCGAGCACACGCGCGGTGAGGAGCGTCGCGAGGAGCGCGGTGAGGTGCCAGAGGAAGGCTGTCATGGCGAAAGCACCGGAAGTCATGACCAGGCGCCAAGGGCGCGGCCGGGCGAGGACTCGGGCCATCAGGGGACGAGCGAGTGCAGCCAGGCCGATGAGGGCGATCCCCTGGGCGAGGAGGGCAGCCGTGGGCGGCGCCATGTTGGAGATTTCGTCTCCGGGCAAGCCGACCATGGACGTCGGGTAAGGCCCGAGGGTCACTGCCGCCACGAGGCCGACAGCGCCAGCGACCACCATCGCGACGGCGACTTTAGTGGTGAGATGCCCGTCTCGCCAGGCGAAACCGGCCTGGTGCAGAGCCAGCCACACGAGCGCAAAGTTGAGGTTGCCGAGCAATCCACTACCGGCTCCGAAGCGCGCCCAATCCACCGCGACCGCGGCGACGATGAGAGCGATCAGGACAACAAGGCCGTGGCGGTGGTGGGCGCGGTACATCGCCGGTGCGAAGGCCGCGATCCCGAGGTAGATCCCGACGAACCACAGCAGTTGGGGCACCATGACGAGGGCCGCGATAACCAGGCGCGACTGGCCGCCTGAGGTCAGACCAGTGACGTGCGCGATGACGCCCAACACCACCCACACGGCCAAGAAGGCCAGCGTCGGCCGGAGCAGGCGGTCGGCACGGGAGGTGACGAAGGCGGCATACCTGCCGCGAGACGTGCCGGGCGCGGAGGTGAGCCGGTCGAGGGTGTGGGCGTGGGCGACCCCACCCACGAGGAAGAACAACGGCATGACCTGCAGCACCCAAGTGACCGGCTGGAGCGCTGGGATGAGCTTGAGCGCGTTGCTGATCTCGCCGTCTGCCGTGACAGCCACCATGAACCAGTGGCCGATGATGACGACGAGGAGCGACCCGACACGCAGCGCGTCGGCCCAGCGATCACGCGTGGAAGGCGTCGCCGCCGCGACGTCCGCAATGCTCACACTGTCGGCCCTGTCGACCGTGTTACCGCCAGTCACGCGGCCACTCTGCCATAGGCCTCCCGGGCTCGGACAGGGCCTAGAGACGACGGTCAGCCAACACCGGGAAGGCGCTGCGGGTGCGCTCGACGTCATCGAGGTCGATCTCGACAGTGAGGATCTGCTGGTCTTCGCCCGCTTCCGCGAGCACCTCGCCGGTCGGGCCCACGACCACCGAATGCCCACCCATGGTCACTCCGGCGTGGGTGCCGGCGGTGTTGCATGCCAGGACAAAGCTCTGGTTCTCTACGGCACGGGCCCGCCCGAGGAGTGACCAGTGCGCGACCCGGGAGAGCGGCCAGGCCGCAGGCACCACGAAAAGGGTTGCGCCCGCGTCGAGTTGGCGACGGTAGAGCTCCGGGAAACGCAGGTCGTAGCACGTCGAGATCCCCGTGGAGACCTGCATGCTCGGGTCCTCTGCGAACCGCAAATCAGCGACCAAGACCTCGTCGCCGGCTTCTAACAGGGCCGGTTCTCCCTCGGCGAAGCCAAAGCGGTGGATCTTGCGGTATGCCGTGACAAGCTCGCCATCGCGCCCGAAGATGAGCGAGGTGTTGGCGAGCGACTTGCCCTCAGGACCTGGATGAGGCAGGCCCTCGACGATCGATCCGGCATGCAGCACGACGCCAGCAGCCTTGGCCGCCGCTGACATGGCCTGCGCGATGGGGCCGTCGACCGGTTCTGCGCGATCAGCCCAGTGTCGGTAGTCGAAACCCGTCGGCGCCCACAGCTCCGGCAGGACGACGAAGTCCTGCCCCCGTGTCTCGGCAACAAGCTCAGCCGCGCGCGCCACCCGATCCTGGACCGACTCGTCGTCGCCGTAGCCCAGCTGGATGAGGGAGACACGGAGTATCGACATCTGCGCTGCCCCCTAGGACGCCGCGGCTGCGTCGATGGCCTTGACCACGTCTGCGACCCGTGCTGCGACCTGGGCGTCCGTGGTTGATGTGTCGGGCCCGACCTTGCTGGTGATGTCAACGTTGCCGTACTTAACCTCAACCCAGGCATCGCCGCCGTCATCCACCCATTCGCGGGTTTGGGCGCCGTTGATGAGCTTCATCGGGATGCGGTCGATCGACGCTCCCGTGGATCGCTCCTGGTCGTCGCAGGCCACCTCTGCTGCTCGGTCCCGGCCGTTGTTCTCTGCGGTGTTGTACGCGATGGAATACAGGCCCTCATCCGCTGCGAGGAACGAATCGGTGATGTAGATCTTGCGGGCTGCAGAGAGGGCAATGCAGGCTGACAACCCCTGCTGCCTGGTGGGCACTGCCCAGTTGACGCTCAATGGGGATGAGAACGGGCCAGGGTTGCCCGCGATCGGGCCAGCTTTGAGGGTGCGGTATTGAGCGAGGGTCAATGTGGGTCCGGGAGGCGTCGCCGCCATGGCTGGGTCAAGCGATGGCGCGCCCGGCACTGCCGTGGTGGGTGCTGGCGGGATCGTGGGTGCCTTGGTCGACGGGGTTGGCTTGCTGGTCGTCGTCGGGCCGGCAGTCGGGGTGACCACCGGGTCCTTCGACGAACCACTCAGCAGTCGCGACACGAGGAACCCGCCGCCTCCGAGCAGCACGAGTGCACCGATGATGATGCCGATGAGCAGCGGGGTCTTACTCGACTTCTTGCCAGAGGGTCCGCCCGGCGGTTGGAAAGCAGGGGGAGCGTAGCCACCGCCCGGACCTCCTGGGTAGCCACCGCCCGGAGCGCCTGGGTAGGCGGGTGGCGGGAATGCTCCACCGGCACCTGGGTAGGGCGCGCCTGGTGGCGAGTAGGGCGACCCGGTGGGGAAGGCGCTCGACGGACCGGGCTGGCCGGGTTGGCCAGGCGCACCGAACTGGCCTTGCCCGCTGAACTGGCCGGCTGAACCCGGCTGACCGGGTGCGCCGAACTGGCTTGACGGCGCCGGTGGCGGGGCGCCCCACGGGGAAGCCGGGGACTCGAATGCCTGAGCCGGCGGTGTCGGCGGTGTCGGCGGTGCCGGCGGTGCCGGCGGTGCCGGCGGGGCGGGCGGGGCGGGCGGGGTCGGCACCTGCGGCATGGGGGTCGTCGCGGCATGGGGGATGACCTGGGTCGCCGGCGCTTCCGCCGGACCAGACTCATGCGCATATTCGGACTCGGGCACAGGGCCGGACTCGGGCACAGGGCCGGACTCGGGCACAGGGCCGGACTCGGGCGCCGGAGCCACCGTTGGCTCCTCAACCGAGGTCTGCGGACGCTCGAGCCCGAGGCGCGCGGCCGTCTCCGGATCCATGCTGATCGGGTCAGCTCTGATGGGTTCGACCGAGTCGAAGTCATCCCGAAGTGCGTCGACCCTCGGCGCCTCACTCGCCTCCCCCGCAGCCGGAACGGCAGTCGGATCGGCAGTCGGGTCAACCGTCGGCTCTGAGCCGGTCGCCTCAGCCGTGGATTCCGGTGCAGCTGGCGGCGCCGCCTGAGGTATCACGCGCGTCGTGGCGACATGCTCTTCGTCGAGTTCTGGCGCCTGAGCCGGCGTCGGGGGCGGCACGACGCGAGTCGTTGGGATGTGGTCCTCATCGAGTTCGGCCCGACCAGCATCGCCGGCATCCGACTCCGGAGCAAACGGCATACCGGCTGGACGCCACTGGCCTGCGGGAGGAGGCACCGGCATACCGGCGTCGTTGGCGTAAAACTGCCACCCCGCTGGCGCGGGCGGCCACGAGGGGTCGGGCTGCCAGCCTTCAACCGGGACAAAGCCCTCTGGCGCGGGCGGCCATGACGGGGGCGGCGTAAAGACCACGCGGGCAGAGTCGGTCATGAGTGCGTCCTGTCGTCGTGAGCGCGGCGTTGGGCGTCTTCCGCAGCAGCATCTCGTCGGTCTTGGCGTGCAAGAGCAGCAAGTTCAGCGTTGTAGGCCACCAAGTCTGCATCACCATCGCGGTCTGCTTGGCGATCATGGCGTCGAGCTTCGGCCGCGTCGGACTTCACCCACGCCAGGACCACGAGCATGGCGAGCAAGAGCGAGGGGAAATCGCCGATCCCCCACGCGATCGTGCCGCCCATGGCCTGGTCGGCCAACTTGTCCGGCACCCAGGGCACGTCGATAACGCCAAAGAAGCCTTCTGCAAGAAGCGTATTCATCGACATCATCGCGACACCAAAGAACGCGTGGAACGAGATCGTCACAAAGAGCACGACGAGCCGCAGCGACGGCGCCCACTTGCGCGGCCCGGGATCGGTGCCGACGAGGACCATGCAGAAGAGATAGCCCGCGAGGAGGAAGTGGATGATCATCAGCACGTGACCGGTGTGGGTCGTGAGCGCCAGCTCAAAGAACGGCGTGTAATAAAACAGGATCAGACTGCCCGAGAAGTTGATCGCGGCGACAACCGGATTCGCCCACGCCGCAAGGTATTTCGAGTGCACAAGGCCCAGCACAATTTCGCGTGGCCCATAGGTGCCGTCCTTGCGGTGGGCCGCCACCCGTGCCACCAGGGTGATCGGGCCGGCGAGCACGAGGAAGATCGGCACGACCATCGCGACGACCATGTGCAAGATCATGTGCCACGAGAACGAGAAGCGGCCGAAGACCCCCGGCGCTCCACACGTCGCCCAGATGAGCGCGAACCAGCCGACGACCCATGAGATCGTCCGGCCGATCGGCCATCGGTCGCCGCGCTTGTGCAGCCGGGCAACAGCCCCGACATAGAGCGCGATCGCGATGACCGCGACCGTGCCCCAGAGGTAGTCCCAGCGCCACATCGTGATCCAGGACGCGCCGGTCGGACCGCTCGGCATGGGGTAGTTGGTCAGGGCTTCAGCGATGGTCTCCGGCCGAGGTCGAATCTTGTTGGGGTTGCCCGTGCGAGCAAGTGCGGTGGCCACACCGATGGTGGCGCCCATGACCGCAAGCTCGACGATGACGAGCCGGGCAAAGGCCGCGACGGACGACGGGTCCTGGCGCAGCCGCGCGACCACCTGGCGCCGCTGCGCCAGCCCCAGCAGTCCCAGCGCACCGAGCGCCACGACCTTGGCGAGGATCAAGGCCCCGTATGCCGTCCCGAGGTCTCCCAGCCCCTCCATCCGCACCGCGGCACTCACCACCCCGGACAGCCCGACAGTCAGGAGCGACCAGGCAGCGATCTTCGAATACCGTTCCACCACAACGGGAAGCCACTTGCCGAGCGTCGGCCGGAGGATCGTCACAGCGGCGAGACCGCCCACCCAGGCAACAGTGCCGACCATGTGGAACAGCAGCGCGTTGACGGCGGTCTCATGCTCGATCGTGCTCGCTGCGTGACCCGCGAGCGCGAGTGGGAAGATCGCGACCAGCCCGACAATGCCCGCCCACAGCGATGCCAGCCGCCGACTCGACAGCGCCACGATCGCGACCGCAATGGCAGCGAGCGCCGCGCTGATGAGGCCCTCACGCAGGGGCTCGATCGACCACACAAACGCCCGGAACTGCGTGGCAAATCCCGTGCTGCCGAGCGGCATACCGGCAATGTCGGCGAACCCGAGCACCACGCCCAGCAGGCCGGACACGATCCAGACGACCGCCGCCTGGATCGCCACGCGCGGACCTCGCACGAGAGCCGACGTGGCGCGGTCGGGAACCGTGCAGGCGGTGATGATCCAGAGCCCAATCGCGGTCGCTGCCGACAGGTCATGGACGGCGCGGACAAGAGGCAATCCCCACCGCACGACCGCGCCCGGGTCCTGGATGCCGTCGACAGCCGGGGCCGCGGCACCGCCCACCATCGCGGAGACCACGACAGCGAGAGCGGCGGCTACGAGGGTGAGCGCGGCGATGGGAGGGATCGAGCGCGGGTTGGTGTCCGCAGAAGCCATGACGTCCACCTTATGAGGCCGCGAGGGGGCATGGTCGGGACGGGTCCGGCTAGCTACATTCGGGGTATGCCGTTGCGCCCGCCGATGCCGACCACCTTGCCGCCCCTTGTCGACGCCTTCGAGGAGACCGTGCTCGCGGTGATCGAGCTCGGTCGAGGGTGTTCTGCGGCCGACTTCGAGCTGCCCACGGCGTGCCCTGGGTGGACCGTCAAAGACCAGATCAGCCATGTCGCTGACATCGAGTCGATCCTGGCGGGTGACCCTGAGCCTGTTGTTGACGTACCTCCACTTGCCCACGTGCGCAACGAATTTGGCGTGTTCATGGAGCGCGGCGTGCAGGCCCGCCGAGGAGTGCCAGGGCCGGACGTGGTGGCCGAGCTGACCGCAGCCCTCCCCCGTCGGCTAGCGGCGCTACGCGCTCCCGGCATGACGGCCGGGACCCCGGTCGACCAGGGGCTGTCGATCGAGTTGCCGGCTCGGACGGCATCCGAACTCATGGTCTTGCGGGTTCGGGACATCTGGGCCCACGAGCAAGACCTCCGAGCGGCGCTTGGCAAGCCGGGGGGGATGGGTGCGGGCGGGGCAGTTGTGTTCTTGGACAGCGTTTTTGGCTATACCCCGCAGTTGGTGGCGCGGCGCGCCAAGGTGCCCGTCGGGCAGACCGTTGTTGTCGAGGCGATTGGCGCAGTCGCCGGCGAGTGCGGGGTGCGCGTCGAGGAGCGCCCCGATGGGAAGCCTGCGGGGGTGGCGCTCGACGCGGCCGAGATCGAGGCCGCGCGCCGGCGCAGCGACGGGGTGACCTGGGTGACGCTCGACACGGCGGCACTCACCCGTCGAGCCGCCGGGCGCTGCCCCGTGGACGAGACCGGGTATGCCGTCCGCGGCAGTGACGCGATCGCGCGGGCGGTCTTGGAGTCGCTCGTCATCACGCCGTAGGTCTCGGTCGCTCCGCCTCTGGCTATGCCAACCCTGCGCCCTCGCGCACGTTCGGCATAGCCGCGAACCATGCCTGCGCGAGCGACACATCGTCACACTGGGGAGATCATTCAGGGTTCAATTTCTTTCGCAGCCCCACCAGGTTTATAGTTGCGTGCTGCAAGCAACTATTGAGGGAGGTGACGCGGGGATGGCACCCGACACGACCACGACACAGGTCGCCCACGACACTGCCTCAGCGACCCATCTCCTCGGCGCCGAACTCATCCGGATCGCCAAACTCTTTGCGGCCGTGCGGCATACAGCCCCTTCTCCTTATCCCGGCGTCGACTACACGCACTTCCCGGTTCTCGGCAATCTCGCCGACGAACCCAAGCGCGTGTCTGACCTCGCGTTGTGCGTGCACTCCGACGTGTCCACTGTGAGCCGCCAGATCACGCACTTGGTCTCGCAGGGCATCGTCAGCAAGTCACCCGACCCCCATGACGGCCGGGTCGCACTCCTCTCCCTCACAGACGAGGGCCGCGCCGCGTTTGGGCAGATCGTGCGCACCCGTGGCGAGTGGCTGACGAAGGTCTTGGCCGGGTGGGAACCCGAGGAGATCGAGCGCTTCGTCGCCGACCTCAGCCGCTTCGCCGACGCGCTCGACGCCAGCCGTCGCCCGACCGACGAGGCCGACCCCTCCGGCTGACTGCGGGCCGGGACCACCCGGCATACCCGCAGCTTTGACGATCCCCTCTTCCAGACCACGGTCTTCTGGGCCTTTTCGGGCCTTCACATCACCCAGCCTCACCCGCTTCAGGAGCCTCATGTCCACTGCAGCCCGCCCCGTCGTCGGTCGCGACGAACCGCTCACCCATCGCCAGATCGTGACGATCCTCATCGGGCTCATGATGGGGATGTTCCTCGCGGCCCTCGACCAGACCATCGTCGCGTCCGCCATGCGTGTCATCGCCGACCACCTGCAGGGGCTCTCCGCGCAGGCGTGGGCGACAACGGCATACCTCATCACCTCGACCATCGTGACGCCGCTCTATGGCAAGTTGTCCGACATTTACGGGCGCAAGCCGTTCTTCATCTTCGCGATCTCGATCTTCACCATCGGCTCGATGCTGTGCACCCTCGCGTGGTCGATCCCGTCGCTCGCGGTCTTCCGGGCGATCCAGGGGCTCGGTGCGGGCGGGTTGTTCTCCCTGGCTCTGGCGATCATCGGCGACATCGTGCCGCCGCGTGAGCGGGCCAAGTACCAGGGCTACTTCCTCGCCGTTTTTGGCACCTCAAGCGTGCTCGGGCCGGTCATCGGTGGGTTCTTCGCGGGTGCCGACAAGATCCTCGGCATCGACGGGTGGCGCTGGGTGTTCCTCGTCAACGTGCCGATCGCGATTGCTGCCCTCTTCGTCGTAACCCGCACGTTGCACCTGCACCACCAGCGCCTCGACCACCGGATCGACTGGTGGGGGGCTGTTGCGCTGACCGTCGCCGTCGTGCCGTTGCTCATCGTCGCCGAGCAGGGCCGCGAGTGGGGCTGGACCTCGACGACGTCGCTCGTGTGCTACGCCATCGGTATCGCGGGGTTCATTGCGGGCTGGTTCATCGAGAGGTCGATGGGCGACGAGGCGTTGATTCCGCTGCGGCTCTTCACCAACCGGACGGTCGCCTGGGCCTCGATTGGCTCGATCTTCATCGGTATGGGGATGTTCGGTGGGCTCGCGTCGCTGCCGCTGTATCTGCAGATCGTCAAGGGCGCGAGCGCCACCCAGGCTGGTCTGCAGCTGCTCCCGATGACCCTCGGCATCATGGCTGGGTCGATCTTCTCGGGGCAGATGATCTCGCGCACTGGCCGCTACCGCCGTTATCCGATCATCGGTGCGGCCCTGCTCGTGGTGTCGCTCTTTGCCTTCTCCTATGTCACCGCAGACACCGATCTCTGGAAGGTCATGATCATCATGGTGTTCTTCGGGGTGGGACTCGGCTTCAACTTCCAGCCGCTGACGTTGGCGATCCAGAATGCCGTGAGCCCGCGTGACATTGGTGTGGCCACCTCGTCGGCAACCTTTACCCGCCAGATCGGTGGCACTCTCGGCACCGCGATCTTCTTGTCGCTGCTGTTCTCTGGCGCTCAGGAAAAGATCGCGTCGGCCTTCCAGTCGATTGCGCCGACGGCTGACTTCCAGGCTGCGTTGCGAGCTCCGGTCGGTAATGCGGCGGCGAACAACGCCTTCATCTCGCAGGTCCAGGCGGGGGCGGCGTCGGGTAACCCGGCGAGCGGGTTTGGCAACGCTCTCAACGACTCGTCCTTCCTCGGACTCATCGACCCGAGGCTGGCGCGTCCCTTCCTGGTGGGCTTCTCCGACGCGATGTCAACGGTCTTCTTGGTCGCGTCAATCCTGCTGATCTTCGCCTTTATCGCGTCGCTGTTCCTCCCGCACGTCGAGCTGCGGTCGGCTGCGGCCTTCCAGAAGGCCCGCTCCGAGCGAGGCGGGGATGGGTCAACGGGCGAGGACACGGACGTGCCGCCAGCGATTGCCGACTAATTTACTCTCGCCACGAGGTCGACGCCTTCGGCGATCATCGCGCGCCACGTCCGCTCGGTGGCTTGACTGGGCGCGGCCCGCATCATGCTGTCCCGCATGCGGGTTGCCCAGGCACCGCGTACTTTGACGCCCAACCCCGCTCGCCGCGCAAGCAGCTGGACGGACCGCACGCGCGGCTCACGAAGCGTGCGATGGCGGGCGAGCGCGCCATCAATGCCGTCGTCGAGCACGCGGGCGAGCGTGATCGCGTCTTCGATTGCCATGGCCGCTCCCTGCCCGACGTTCGGCGTCATCGCATGGGCGGCGTCGCCGAGCAGCAGGACCCGCTCCGCGCCCCACACCGGCCGGTCGAGTTCGAGCAGATCGTGGTGCAGCGGCGGCACGTCACCGATCGCGGCAATCGCCTCCCCTGCCAGACCCCGGTATGCCGTGAAGTGCGTCCGCAACTCGTCCCACGCAGGCGGTGGGGCACCTTGCGGCACGCACCGCAGGAGGTAGTAGTAGGCCGTGTCGGCAGTCATCGGGAAGACACCGACTCGCGTGCCGTCGCCCCACTGTTCGACGGCCCGGTGACCCACCGCGAGCGGCACGATTCCCCGCCAACAGGTCTCACCGGCATACCGCAAGGTCTGTGGACCGCAAGCGATCTCGCGGATGCGGGAGTGGAGGCCGTCGGCGC
The DNA here is from genome assembly GCA_016715285.1 of Actinomycetales bacterium. Taxonomy (GTDB): domain Bacteria; phylum Actinomycetota; class Actinomycetes; order Actinomycetales; family Dermatophilaceae; genus Phosphoribacter; species Phosphoribacter thorii. Next base: position 21,412 of record JADKAO010000009.1, read on the forward strand.
CGACGACGAGGTCGGCCTCCCACGTGAGATCACCCGAATGGACGGTGACACGATCCTTCACTGACGACGCGATGGCATCGACCGCGTGTCCGAGGTGCACCGACACGCTGTCGGGCAGGGCACGCAGGATGGATTCGTGCAGCGCGGGTCGGGTGATGCCGAAGCTGGGCCCAAACTCTCGCGCTAGTCGACCAAGGTTGACCGAGCCGAGCACGCGCCCACCCGCATCGGCGAGGTCGAGAGTGTCGAGCGGCACGCCCACACCGTCGAGGTCGATGCCGAGCGACGCGAGGGCGTGGACCGCGTTGGGTGCCATGAGCAGACCGGCGCCAATCGCCTCGAAGGCAGGTGCGCGTTCGATCAGTGTCACCGCGTGCCCGCGGCGACTCAGCGCTACCGCGGCAGTGAGCCCACCGATTCCGGCGCCTACGACAACGACCTGCATGGTTCGCGCCTCCTAGCTCGTGACCGGGTCCTGGACCCCATCAGCATCGACGAGACCCGCTGGATTGGCTGCTTCGGCGGCCTCCAGGCGACGGTAGTTGACGACCGCGAGCAGCACGGCGACGGCCCCGGCGGTGACGGGCACGGCATACGCCTCATGGGCGCCCCAGTGCTCGATCGCCCACCCTCCGAGCGCCGCGCCCGTCGAGATGCCGATGAGGATGCCGGTGATCGCGACCGCCATGCCTTCAGTGACGAGCGCGGCTGGGACGAGCTTCTGGCTGAGCGACATTGCGGTGATGAGCATGGGGGCGGTCGCGGAACCGGCGACAAACATGACGACCGCGATAGCCCAGAGGTTGGTGACGATGAGCGCGGGAGCTTCGAGGACGAACATCCCGATCGCGGCCAGCAGGAAGCGCCTCGTCATCGTCGAGCGGAAGACTCGGGCGCCAAAGGCGACGCCGGAGATCGTCGAACCCAGCGCAAAGAGCGCCAGGATCACGCTCGAAAAGCCTTCTTGCCCAGCCTCTTTAGCGACCGCGACGGCCACCACTTCGTTGCCGCCAAAGATCATCCCGACCATCGCGAGGACAGCGGCGACGACGAGCATCCCGGGGCGGCGGACGGCATACCCGCCGGGTCTGTCTTCGTGCGCGATGACCGGCGGCTCGGTCGCGCGCGCGGAGACGAAGGCGACATTGCCGGCAAAGTAGATGAGGAACGCGACGAGCAACCCAGCCTCCGGGAACCACAGTGTCGCGAGCATGATGCCGAGCACCGGACCGATGACGAAGGACGCCTCGTCCATGACCTGCTCGAGCGACATCGCGGTGTGGAGACGGTCGGGTTCGTCGGCGAAAAGATAGGCCCAGCGGGCGCGGGAGAGGGGCCCCATCTCGGGCAGGATCGCCGAGAGCGCGTAGGTGACAAAGAGGGTCCACGAAGGGGCGCCGGCCCACGAGAGCGCGACCGTCGCAAGGCCGCACGCGGTCGACCAGGTGGCAAACGGGATGACGACGCGGCGCTGACCCCGCTTGTCGACCAGGCGGCCGAGGATGGGCCCAGCGGCCGCGAGCACGAGGATCGCGACGGCGGAGATCGCGCCCGCGAGGCTGAACGAATCGCGCCGCGACGACACCATGACGATGATCGAGACGCCAAACATCGCGCCCCCGATGCGCGCCAGCGCCGAACCACCCAGGAAGCGCAGTGCCCCCGGGATCTGCAGGAGTGGGCGATAGGCGGCGAGCACCACGACAGGGTATGCCGTGAGTGCTCACCTCATCGTCGTGCTACCCCCAGACGAGGCCTCGCGTCGGGTCCGCGAGGATCGCGGCGACGTCGGCGAGGTACTTGGAGCCGAGTTCACCGTCGACCATGCGGTGGTCGAACGACAGCCCGAGAGTCGTGACGTGGCGGATCGCGAGGGTGTCCTCGCCGTCCGGTCCAGTGACCACCCACGGCTGCTTGCGGATCGCGCCGAACGCCATAATCGCGGCCTCACCGGGGTTGATGATCGGCGTGCCCGTATCGACGCCGAACACCCCGACGTTGGTGATCGTGATCGTGCCGCCCGACATGTCCGCGGGTTGGGTGCGGCCCTCGCGCGCGGTGGCAACAAGCGACGCCATCGCATCGGCGAGTTGGCGCATCGTCATGAGATCGGCATCTTTGATGTTGGGCACGATGAGCCCGCGCGGGGTGGCCGCGGCGATCCCCAGGTTGACGTAGCCCTTGATGACGATCTCCTGCGCCGCCTCGTCCCAGGACGCATTGATCTCGGGGTGGCGCTTGGCCGCAACACACATGGCCTTGGCCAGCACGAGCAGCGGCGTCACCTTGACGTCCTTGAACTCGCGGTCAGCCTTGAGCCGCTCCACCAGCTCGACGGTCGGCGTGACGTCGATCGTGATCCACTCGGTGACGTGCGGCGCAGTGAACGCGGACCCAACCATCGCCTGCGCGGTCATCTTGCGCACGCCCTTGATCGGGATGCGCGTCTCACCACGACTCGGGTATGCCGTGCCTGCGCCGCCCTGCGCGCCCGGCATACTGCCGCTCGCCGATGAGCCCCCGCCGCCTGCTGCCTGGGCGAGGTAGAGGTCGATGTCGGCCCGGGTGACGGTCTCGCCTGCCGGGGTGATCTTGGCGATGTCGACGCCGCGGTCCTTGGCGTACTTGCGCACCGGAGGCTTGGCCAGGACGTGGGCGTGCTCGTTGCCGGCCTTGGTCGGCTGGGCCAACTCGGCGATCGGGCGGTTGTCGCGCCGGATCTCGGGGGCGTGCGATGCGACGAGCAGGCTCATCCGAGAGGTCGGCAGGGTGTCGATGTGTTCGCCGGGAGGGGCGGCGATGTCGCGGACGATGGCGTCCTTGCGGCGAGGGCGGCGCTTGGCTTCGGTCTGTTTGATGCCATAGCCGACGAGCACGGCTGTGCGGCCGGTCGACGTAGTGCCACCGATGAGACCCTCACCGACGGCTTCTTCGCCAGCGTCGTCGCCCGCGGGTGCGCCCCCGTCGAAGACCAGGCCGCGGCCAGCAGCCGAGCGCGCGTGCCGGCGCCGGGCGACGGCTGCGGCGGGCGGCGCGGCGGCCGAGGCGGCGGGTGCGGCCGGAGCGGCAGGTGCCCCACCGGCATACGTCGGGTCGTCGATAGCGATGATCGGTGACCCGACCTCGACCGTCTGCCCCTCCGAAACCAGCAGCGCCGCGACGGTGCCCGCCCACGGAATCGGCAACTCCACCAACGATTTTGCGGTTTCGATCTCGACAACGATGTCGTTGACCTTGACCGTGTCACCGACGGCGACCCGCCAGGTGACGATGTCGGCCTCGGTCAGACCCTCGCCGGGGTCGGGCAGGTTGAACTCACGCAGTCCCATGTCGGCTCTCTCTCAGTGCGCCATGAGGCGGTCGACGGCATCGAGCACTCGGTCGAGGTCAGGGAGGAAGTCCTCCTCGATCCGGCTCTGCGGATAGGGCACGTTGTAGCCACCGACCCGCAAGACGGGCGCCTCCAGCGAGTAGAAGCACTTCTCCTGGATCTGCGCGGCGAGTTCGGCGCCGAGCCCGAGGAAGGTTGACGCCTCGTGCACGACGATGCAGCGACCCGTGCGGCGGACCGACTCGAGGATGACGTCCATGTCCAGCGGCGAGAGCGAACGCAGGTCGATGACCTCGAGGCTCGTGCCCTCTTCCTCTGCCGCCTGGGCGGCCTGGAGGGTGGTGCGGACCATCGGGCCATAGGCGAGCACCGTGACGTCGGTGCCGGGACGGACGGTCGCAGCCTCGAAGAGCCCGCGGCTCGGGGCGGGGCCAATCTCGCCCTTGTCCCAATAGCGGCGCTTGGGTTCGTAAAAGATGACCGGGTCACGGCATTCGATCGCCTGCTGGATCATCCAGTGCGCGTCATGCGGGTTGGAGCAGACAACCACCCGCAGACCCGCGGTGTGCGCGAAATAGGCCTCGTTGGATTCGCTGTGGTGCTCGACCGCTCCGATGCCGCCGCCAAAGGGAATGCGGACCACGATCGGCAACTCGACGTGGCCGAGCGAGCGTGCCCGCATCTTGGCGATGGTGCTCACGATGTGGTCAAACGCGGGATAGACGAAACCGTCGAACTGGATCTCGACCACGGGCCGGTAGCCGCGCAGCGCGAGCCCGACGGCGGTGCCCATGATGCCGGCCTCGGCGAGCGGGGTGTCAACGACCCGGTCCTCGCCGAAGTCCTTTTGCAGACCCTCGGTCACGCGGAAGACGCCACCGAGTTTGCCGATGTCCTCGCCCATGAGGATGACCTTGGGGTCGCGTTCCATCGATGCCCGCAGGCCTGTGGTGATGGCCTTAGCCATCGTCGAGTTGACGGGGTAGTTGGCTGTGCTAGCCGCTGTGGTCGCCGTGGTTGCGTCGCCCATGTCAGTGCGCCCCTTCAAAGCTCGACTGGTATGCCGTGAACTCCTCGCGCTCGGCGACCATCACCGGGTGGTCCTCGCCATAGACGTACTCGAACATGTCGGTGCCGGCCGGATCCGGTAGTGCGATACAGCGCGCGCGAACGTCGGCGCCGAGGTCATCGGCCTCCTTGGCGATCGCGTCAAAGAACGCCCGGTCCGCCTTGCCCTCGTGGGCCAGCCACGCCTTGAGTCGCTCGATGGGGTCGCGGAGTTTCCAGCGCTCGACTTCGGCTGAGAGCCGGTACTTGGTCGGGTCGTCGGAGGTCGTGTGCGCGCCCATCCGATAGGTGAACGCTTCGATGAAACTCGGCCCCTCCCCCGACCGGGCGGCGTCGAGCGCAACCTTCGTGACGGCATACACCGCGAGGATGTCGTTGCCGTCAACCCGCAACCCCGGGAAGCCGAAGCCGCGCGCGCGGTGATAAAGCGGTGCGCGCGTTTGCTTTTCGTTGGGCTCGGAGATCGCGAACTGGTTATTCTGGCAGAAGAAGACAACTGGGCTGTTGTTGACCCCCGCGAAGACGAGCGCCTCGGATACGTCGCCCTGGGAGGTCGCGCCGTCACCGAAGTAGGCGATGACCGCGGTGTCGCGATCAGGGTCGCCGGTGCCAACCGCGCCGTCGCGCTGGACACCCATGGCGTAGCCGGTCGCGTGAAGCGTCTGGGCGCCAATGATGATCGTGTAAAGGTGGAAGTTCTTGTCGTTGGGGTCCCAGCCGCCGTGGTTGACGCCGCGGAACATGCCCATGAGGTTGACCGGGTCGACCCCGCGACACCACGCGACACCGTGCTCGCGGTAGGTCGGGAAGGCGTAATCCTGAGGGCGGAGCGCGCGACCGGAGCCGACTTGGGCGGCCTCCTGGCCGAGGAGGCTGGCCCAGAGGCCGAGCTCGCCTTGGCGCTGGAGGGCAGTCGCCTCGGCGTCGAACCGCCGGGTCAGGACGAGATCGCGATAGAACCCGCGCAGCTCGTCGTCGGTGAGGCTCGCAGCAATGTCGCGATATTGCTGCGGCGCGGACTCGACTAGCTCACCTTCAGGAGTGAGCAGTTGGATCATGTCGGGCCCACCATCGGCCCATGGTCGAGCGTCACTCACGAGGCACTCCATTTCCGACAAGGCGAGGTATGCCGTGTCGCTGCTGGCCGTTGCGCCACTCCGGGATCGCCGGTTCTGCGCTGACGGCGTCGTTGCCGTTGTCAAATTCGTTGCCGTTGTCGATCTCGCGTGCGGTCGCGCGTCATGGGTCTCGCAAGTGGCAGGTGCGGTGTGATCCAGCTCATGCCATGTGGTCCTGCTCACAGATCGCGTTCGTCTCACCATAGCGATCGGCGCCCCAGATCTCACCTAGTGGACCTGCGTTCTCAAACCTGGTAATTGTGCGACGCGATGCCGCGACCTGCCTTGAGCCTCGCTGGGCTTCGCTGAGGTTCGCTGCCCTCCGCTGACAATGTCGCCTCAGTTCAGTGCGGGGAGCGTCAGCGGAGTGCCTCCTTCGCACGTTCCCACCTGACTCTGCGCGTCCTCAGGCGCCAACTGGTCCAAGGACTCACGCAGCCAAGCGATCTGGGCGCGGACGGCATACTCACCGGCCGAGAGCGTCATGAGCCAATACGGCCGGTCCGGCGAGGCTGGCTCGTCATCCGATGCCGCGCGGATCTCGGCGAACCGCCTTGCCGACGTCTCGGCTTCTGCCAGCGCCTCGGTGAGCAGTTGTCGGCAGCCCTCGACGCCGAGATGCCTGCCGAAGAAGAGCCTCAGCAGCAGGCCGTTGCGGGGAGGCGTGCGGCGGAATGGTTCGGCGAGGAGCTGGCGCAACTCTGCCGTCCCTGTTGGCGTGATCTCAAAGACCGCCCCTGACGTGAGGCCGGGCACTGTGCGGCGAATGAGATCGTCCTTCTCCAACTCCGCGAGAGTCGGGTAGATCTGGCCGAAGCTCTCATGCCAGAAGTGACCCAGCGTGTCAGCGATCGCTGCGCGGACGGCATACCCCGTCATGGGCTCGACCGAGAGCGCTCCGAGGACAGCCAACCGGGTTTGTGAGGTGCGGGCCATGGTTGATTATATCTAATAGATAGCTTATGGTCCGAATATGCCCACACACCCCGTTCGCCGTATCCCCCGCCGCCTCCCCGGACGCACTGCCTTCCCTGTCCCCTGACAGCCCCGCTACTAGCTCCCCTGTCGTCCGCTCCATAGCCGCTCGTCTGTCTGGCGGCCTCTTCCTCGCGGCGGCTGGATTCCAGGTCGCTTTGGCGGCTGGCGCCCCCTGGGGGGCCGCAGCCTGGGGCGGAGCGAACTCGGGGGTGCTGCCGATGGGCTACCGAGTCGCCAGCGTTGGCTCGGCAGCGGTCTTGGCCGGCTTGGGCGTCGCACTCTCGGGAGGCGTGTCGGCTCCGCGGTCGCGGCGGCGCCTCCTCATCGGAGCGCTCGGATTTGCGACGCTGTCGGGAGTGATGAACCTCGCCTCGCCATCGGGCATCGAGCGCGCGATCTGGGTGCCGTTCGCCGCTGTCCAGATCGCCACGCTCCTCTGGGCGCGACGCGTCGAGGCCGCCGCTGCCCCGCTTTGCGCTGCTTGGCTGGGCTCGCCGCCGCTTGACTGGGCTCGCCGCCGCTTGACTGGGCTCGCCGCCGCTTGACTGGCCCTGTATGCCGCGACAAGCCATGCTCAGGGGAGACAAGGACCGCAGAGGGTAGGCAAGGAACGCTCACGGCAGGCAAGCCACGCTCAGGGTAGGCAAGCCACGCACGCTCACTATCCACAGGCTTCGGGCTCGCTGGTGCAGCGTCCACAGGTTTGGGTGACGTTGCACTTAAACGCCGTCCTTCGGGCAACTGTGAACCATGACCGAACTTCCCATCACGCTCGCCCCGATCATCTCCACCGCAGAACTGCGCGCACTTGGGTATTCCTCGCAGACGACTCAGAAGCTCATTCGCACCCGGGCACTCATCCCGCTCGCCCGCGGGTGGTACTCGCCTCAGCAACCGCCGACTCCAGAGATCCGCCATCGCCTCATCACGCTGGCCGCCATGAGGACTCTCGGTGCAGGATGCGTGGCGAGTCACTACTCGGCGCTCCTGCAACGTGACCTTCCGATCTACGACGCCGATCTCAACACCGTGCATCTGAGTCGAGTGGGGCGTGGGCGACCGGTCACGCGACGTGGCCTCGTTGTGCACCGTCCGATCCCGGCGGAGGCCGTCGTCGGCCCACAAATCCACCTCGGTTTGGCCATCGCGCAGAACGGCATCGTGTGTGGACCGATGGCCTGCCTCATCGCCGCAGACGCCGCTCTCCATCGGGGTCTGCTGACCCGCGAGGATCTCAGCCAAGCGCTGGATTGGGTGCGCGGCCACCCCAACACTGGTCAACTGGACGCGTTCTTGCGACGAGCTGACGCCCGGAGTGAGTCACCTGGCGAGACCCGACTTCGGTATGCGTTTCACCTGATGGGCCACCGCGTTATCCCCCAATCGTTGATCCGCGACGGCTCGTTTTGCGCCCGGGTGGACTTCCAGTTGGTCGACGCCAAGGTCATTGTCGAGTTCGACGGACTGGTGAAGTACGGCCGAGGCGAGGAGGCCGACGGTCAGCCATCCGGTCGTGATGCGCTCGTCGCGGAGAAGGTCCGGGAGGACCGACTACGGGAGTTGGGCTACGAAGTTGTCCGGGTGACCTGGGCGGAGCTGGCGAATCTCCCAGCACTCGCGCGACGGATGAGGGCGGCGATCAACCGCGCACAGGCTCGCCGTGGGACGGGCCAGAGGTCCCAGTCCGCATAACAGGCCGTCGAGGCTTTGGCACCGCTCGTCTGGCCCTGGACCCACTTGTCTGTTCTTGGCACCGCTCGTCTGGCCGTCGGTTCGCTTGCCTGGCCTTACAAGGCCAGACAAGCGAACCCAAAGGCAGCCAAGGCACACTCACGCCAGGGCAAGTTCCCTTTAAACCGGACAATTGCTCCTCAAACCGACCAGGTCAGGCGGGGGCAAACCCCCGCGCCACCTCAAGGAACCGGGTATTCGCCTCAACCTCACCAATCGTCACCCGCACCCCGTCGTCGCCATATTGACGGACCATCAGCCCAGCGTCCTGGCACGCCTGCGCAAACGCCGTGCACCGCTCCCCGAGCGGGAACCACACGAAGTTGGCCTGGGTCTCACTCATCTGCCAACCCTGCGCCGCCAGCCCAGCAACGACCCGATCGCGCTCAGCCACAATCGCCGCACACCGCACCATCAACTCGTCATACGCCCCGAGCGACTCGATCGCCGCCGCCTGCGCCAGCGAGTTCACCCCAAAGGGCACCGCGCACTTGCGCAACGCCGCCGCAACCGCATCGTGGGCCACGGCATACCCGACGCGCAGCCCCGCCAAGCCGTACGCCTTGGAGAAGGTGCGCAGCACCATGACGTTGGGGTTCGCACGCCACACCTCCACCGCGTCCGGCGCTTCCGGGTCCCGCACAAACTCGAGATACGCCTCGTCCAGCACCACGAGCACATCCCGCGGCACCGCTGCCAAGAACTCCTCCAGCTCGGCCCGATGCAGCACCGTCCCCGTCGGGTTGTTCGGCGAGCACAAGATCACGACTCGCGTCCGCTCGGTCACCGCCGCTGCCATCAGCCCCAGCTGGTGCCGCTGGTCAGCATCGACCGGCACGCGCACCGACACCGCGCCCGCGAGCGCCGCCACGATCGGGTAAGCCTCGAACGAGCGCCAGGCAAAGACCACCTCGTCACCCGCGTCGCATGTCGACTGGATGATTTGCCCCAGGATGCCGACCGAGCCGGTCCCGACCGCGATATTGCTCGGGTCCACGCCCACAAAGGCAGCAATCGCCGCAATGAGATCGGTGGACGCCATATCGGGGTAGCGGTTGATCGTGTCGAGTCCCTTGTCAAGGACCGCCCGCACCACGTCGAGTGGCGGATAAGGGTTTTCGTTACTCGACAGCTTGTATGCCGTGACACCAGCAGGTGCGACCGCGGGCTTGCCAGGGACATAGGCGGGTACGGCGTCCAGCGCCGAACGCAAGCGAGGGCTCTCGTGGCTCATGGCCGTCAATCTAGCTAAGCGTGGCACGATGCCGATATGCGGACCCTCAAAGACTTCGCGATCAAGACCCTTGTCAACGGCCTCGCGCTTTGGCTGGCCGGCATCGTCGTAGCCGGCATCCATTTCGGCCGCGGCGCCGAGTGGACCGGCACCCTCAAAACGGTCGTCCTCGTCGCCATCGTCTTCGGCGCGGTCAACGCCCTCATCAAGCCAGTCCTGAAGTTCTTCTCAACGCCCTTCATCTGGCTCACGCTCGGGCTCTTCACCCTGGTCATCAATGCCGCCATGCTGCAGCTCACGTCGTGGCTCAGCCAGCAGCTCGGGCTCGCGTTCCACGTCGATGAGTTCTTCTGGGACGCAGTGCTCGGCGCCCTCCTGATTACGTTCGTATCGATGATCCTCAACGCGATCATCCCAGACGGCAAGCGTTAAAACCGTTCCAGCGCAACGCAAGAGGCACGGCATACCAGGCTGCAGGTATGCCGTGCCTCTTCGTAGCGGCGAGCGCGGGGGCGGCGTTCCTGCGCTGCGCCGTCTGCGGGTCAACCAGGCTGGTTGCCCACAGAAACCTCAGGCGAGGTGGCGGCGGCTGGTCACCACCCGGAACCGACCCGCGACGAAGGCCGCGTCGGTGTAGGAGGCGTTTGCCGCCGGGTTAGCACCCGTGCCGTGGTAGTCGGAGAAGGCCGCGGCCTGGTTGACGTAGATGCCCTGGGTGAGGTTTTCCGACAGGTTGACCCCCGCCTCAGCGGCAGCGTCGCGCGCGTCGTCGAGGATCTCTTCGTCGGTCGAATACACCGCGGCCGTCATCGCGCCGTGCTCGATGATCGTCGAGGTAAAGAGCGCAAGCGACTCTGCCGTCGACCCCGTGCGGATGAGGAAGACGACCGGCCCGAACCACTCCTTGCAGTAGACCGCCTGGTCACCCGCGGCAACCGCCACGAGACCGGGGGTACGGCATACGGCATCGGGGTATGCCGGGTGCGTCACCGGCCGCGACGCGAGGACGACGCGCCCCCCGGTCTTAGCCGCAATCTCCTCGTGCGCAGTCGAATTGGCCCGGACCTGGGGGTTGACGGTCGCGCCCGTCACCTCGACGGCCTTGGCTTCGTCCGCGGTGAGGCGAGTGATCGCAGCAGCCAGCCGGTCAGCGAACTCGTCGAAGCTCAGCACACCCTCGTCCGTCGTGATCTGCTCCGGCACAAAGACGTTCTGCGGAGCCGTGCACATCTGGCCGGTGTAGAGCGAGAACGAGAACGCGAGGTTGGCGAGCATCCCGCGGAGGTTGTCGGTCGAGTCGACAACGATCGAGTTGATGCCGGCCTTCTCGGTGTAGACGAGCTTGCCGTGTTGCGCGCCATATGACTCCAACCACGCACCAAAGCCCGGCCCGCCGGTGTAGTCGATGACCTTGACCTCGGGCCGCTCGGCGAGCGTCTTGGCCAGGCCCTCGCCGTCGTCCTCAGCCGCCAACTGCACGAGAGCAGCGTCAAAGCCGTTCTCTACCAATACTTCACGTGCCAGCTCGACGGTGATCGCCAGCGGCAGGATTGCGCGAGGGTGTGGCTTGACGATGACCGGGTTGCCCGTCGCGAGCGAGGCAAACAGTCCCGGGAAGCCGTTCCACGTGGGGAACGTGTTGCAGCCCACCATCATTGCCACGCCACGCGGCACGATGCGGTAGTCCTTTTGCATCCGGATCGGGGCGTCGCGCCCTGGCTTCTCCCAGATGACCGACTCGGGCACCCGCTCTTGCTCGATGAGCGCCGCGGCCACAGCCTCGAGCGCGCGGTCCTGCGAGTGCGGCCCGCCTGCCTGGAAGGCCATGATGAACGACTGTCCGCTCGTGTGCATGACCGCATTGGCCATTTCGTGTGACCGCTTGTGCAGCCGCTCGATCATCTCGACACAGACCGCGGCCCGCACGCGCGCCCCAGCGTCACGCCACCCAGGGATCGCAGCCTGAGCCGCCGCAATCGCCGCGTCCAGGTCCAAGTGCGGATAGCGCACCCCGAGAGCCGGCCCGTAGGGCGAGACCTCGCTGCCCACGAAGGTGCCGTCGGTCGGCTGGCTCAGCAACCCGGCATACGTGCTGTCGAGGTGCGCGAGGTATGCCGCGAGCCCGTCGGCCGCAGCGGTCTCGCCGTAGACCCGGGTCGAGGGAACTTCGGGATAGCGCGTGTAGAACCGACGGTTGCTGAGCGCGTCGGTGGCCTCATCAAGGATCGCCTGATGGGTCGTCACGATGGGGTGAGCAAGCGTCATCGCCTCAAGGGTCATAACTGAATGGTAGGTGGGTAATTCGGCCCCCTACTACCCGGTAGCCTTCGCCCGCCCTGTGATCTTTGCTATAGTTCGCCGACCCCAAAATCTCCCCCGTCACAGGGTGATTTTGCTATGCCCGCGGGGGTATGCGGAGCCTCTTCCACGGCCTTCCGCGCCTGCCTCCCCCTATTCAGGTGTGACGCACCCCGCGTCCATCGCACCCCCCAGGAGCGGGAGGATGGGACCCGTGACTGAACAGACTGCACTCGCCCCCGTTGGTGTCATCGGCGCCGGAGCCATGGGCTCGGGCATTGCCCAGGTCGCCGCCACCGCCGGCCACCCCGTCTTCATCGTTGACGCCTTCGAGGGCGCTGCCCAGCGGGCGTGCACCCGGATCACCGAGAGCCTGCGCAAGCGCGCGGCCCAGGGCAAACTTGACGCCGCCGAGGCCGATGCCATCGCAGCGCGCCTCTCCCCGTGCGACTCGGTAGAGGCACTCCCCGAGTGTGTCGTCGTCATCGAGGCGATCGTCGAAGACCTCGAGGTCAAGAAGGACCTCTTCGACACGCTCGGCCGCACTCAGCCCGAGTCGACCCTCCTCGCGACCAACACGTCGAGCCTGTCGATCGACCAGATCGCCCCCGCGGCGATGCACCCGGGTCGCGTCCTCGGGCTCCACTTCTTCAACCCCCCGCCAGCGATGAAGCTTGTCGAGGTCATCCGCGGTGAGATCACGACCCCCGACGTCATGGACACCGGCGTCGCTCTGGTCAAGGCGTGGGGCAAGGTGCCCGTGCAGTGCGCGTCAACACCGGGCTTCATCGTCAACCGCGTCGCGCGCCCGTTTTACGGTGAAGCCCAGCGCCTCGTCCAAGAGGGCGTCGCCGACCCCGCCACCATCGACGCGTGTGTGCGCACGGCTGGCTTCCGGATGGGCCCGCTCGAACTCACCGACCTCATTGGCCAAGACGTCAACCTCGCAGTCGGCACCTCGGTGTGGCACCAGACCGGCAAGGACCCGAGGTACGAACCGACACCGTTCCAGCAAAAGCTCGTCGCCGACGGCAACCTCGGGCGCAAGACCGGCAAAGGCGTTTACACGTATGCCGCGGACGGCACCTCCCCGGACAACATCCCTGACGAGGCCAAGGTTGCTGAACTCGTTGCGAGTGGCGTCGTGACCAACCCGGTCGCGCGGACGCTCGCGATGCTCGTCAACGAAGCCGTTGATCTCGTCGACCGCGGCGAGGCGGGCCCGGCCGACGTGGATCTCGCGATGACCCTCGGTACGGGCTACCCCAAGGGACCGATCGCGTGGGGCCGGGAGATTGGTTTCAGGACGGTGCGCGATCAACTGATCGAGTTGGACAAGGCCTTCCCAGGCGGCCGCTACCGCCCAAGCCCCGCCCTCGACACGATCGAGTAGCTGCGCCCGACACCGCATACTGCGGCCCATCGAGTTCAGGGCGAATCCGGCGACTGGATCACAAGTTGACGCCCAGGCGTCCAGGGCACTAGCGTTTACCTCGTCCGGGATGGCAACACGGTGCAGGGCATCACGGCCATGCAGCGCTATCGGAAGGATCACCAGGCTCGTCGCTCCATCTTGGCCCTCATTCCGGGTTGCGGTGGTTGGGTGGGTCAACTCCTGTCTGGGTCCTGGCGGGCGTCCTCGGCGCGCGGTGTCCAAGCCACCCTGTCGACCCGGCGCTCGTCAGCGCCGGCAAGATCAAGCGGCCGGCAAGATCGTTGTCGGCAGACGACCTACGCCCCAACGAGTTCCTCGACACAGACGGCAAGACGGTCGTGGGCATGGATGTTGACGTTTTCAACGCGGTCGCGGCGAAGTTCGGCGTCAAGGTCGAATACGTCCCTGCCACCTTCGACTCGATCATCCTTGGCGTGAGCAGCGGCAAGTACGACGTTGGCCTGTCCTCGTTCACCATCAATGACGAGCGCAAGAAGCAGGTCAACATGGTGAGCTACTTCAACGCCGGCACCCAGTGGGTGACCCAGAAGGGCAACCCGAAGAAGGTCGACCCCGACAACGCGTGTGGCCTCAACATCGGCGTCCAGAAGGGCACCGTCCAGGTCGACGACATCACTGCGCGCAGCAAGAAGTGCACCGACGCCGGCAAGCCGGCGATCACCCAGATCGTCGACGGCGACCAGGGCAAGGTCACGACCGCTGTCATCGGCGGCAAGGCCGACGCGATGGCTGCCGACTCCCCCGTCGGCCTGTATGCCGTGAAGCAGACCAACGGTCAGCTCGAGGCTGTCGGTTCGATCTACGACGCCGCCCCCTACGGCATCGTCGTGCCCAAGGACCAGACCGCGTTCGCGCAGGCCGTTGCCGACGCCCTCAAGGCGATCTCAACTGACGGCACCTACAAGACCGCGCTGAACAAGTGGGGGAACGAGAGCGGCGCCATCACGAGCTTCGCGGTCACCCAACACCTGGCGCTGGCGGTCAGCCGGGCCAGTGACCGGCCGGGCGTGATTAACGCCCGGCCGGTCCGGCATCCGTGGCGGTGGGTCGCGATCGCGATCATCCTCGTGCTCGTGGCAATGATGATCAGTTCGCTGGTCACCAACGAGCGATGGGACTTCGGCTTCGCGTTCCAGATCATGCAACAGACTCCCGTCCTCGAAGGGCTGTGGAAGGGCACGATCTTCGGCACATCGCCTAGATCCTGGGCGGGCCTGGGTCTCCTCGCGGTCATGTGGCGGCGGGGGTGCTGCAGTGGTTCTTCCGGATGCCCCGATACGTGCTGCTTGCCATCCTCGGGTCGCGGGTTCCTCTAGCCAGATCGGTTCGGGTGCCGTTCGGACAGCCTCGGCCTGGCCCACCGATCTGACCTTCTTCGGATTCTCGTGGAATGACATCTCCTCGACGATCTGGGTCGGTGTCATTGGGCTGGGACTCTCCGAGGCGGCATACATGGCCGAAATTGCCCGCGCAGGCATCCTCTCGGTCGACAAGGGCCAAGACGAGGCGGCCCGAGCGCTCGGGATGAGCAGTGGCCAGCGGATGGATGTTCCCAGGCGATGCGGGTCACGTCCCCCCACCGGCAACGAGACGATCGCGATGGTCAAGGACACCTCACTGCTCACCGCAGTGCCGGTTCTCACTGAGCTCTACTACCAGGCGTATCTGTTCGGACAGCGGGGGTTCAAGATCATCCCGTTCGTCGCAGCGACCCTGTGGTACCTCATCTGCTGATCCTTGGTCGGCAGTCCCTGGGCGGGGTTGGGGGTCCAAGGCCGGCTCGGGGGTGGGGGGTGGGGGGGCGGGGGTGGGGGGGGGGGCGGGTGGGGGGTTGGCTCTTCCGGGGGGATGGGGGTGGGGGCCCCAGCACGCCCACCCCTGCCGGGTGGTGACCACGGCACGTCTGTCTTAGGGAGCGAGGTCGGAGATCGCGTCGCGCAAGCCGTCGGGGTGGATGTCGTCGGGCTCGATGACCATGGGGTTGAGCACGCGGTGCAGGAACGACTTGGTGCGCGCGTGCTTGGGGTCGCCGATGACCTGGCTCGGGTGACCGTCTTCGACGACATAGCCACCGTCCATGAACACGACCCGGTCGGCCACCTCTCGAGCGAACCCCATCTCGTGAGTGACGATCATCATCGTCATGCCCTCGGCGGCCAGGCCCTTCATGACGGCGAGCACCTCGCCGACAAGCTCGGGGTCCAAGGCGGAGGTGGGCTCGTCAAAGAGCATGAGTTCGGGGTCCATTGACAACGACCGCGCGATCGCGATCCGCTGCTGCTGGCCACCGGACAACTGCGAGGGGAAGGCATCCTCACGGTCAGCCATCCCGACTCGTTCGAGGTTGTGCCGAGCGACCTTCTTGGCCTCATCGAGCGACCGGCCCAAGACCTTGGTCTGCGCGATCGTGAGGTTGTCGAGCACTTTGAGGTGCGGGAACAGGTTGAACGACTGGAAGACCATCCCGATCCGACGGCGCACCTTGTCGATGTCGACATCGGGGTCGGTCATTTCGTCGTTGCCGACCCAGATCTTGCCCGAGGTTGGCTGCTCCAAAAGGTTGACACAACGCAGCAGCGTGGACTTGCCGGAGCCAGACGGACCAATGACACAGACCACCTGGCCAGGTTCGATGTCCATCGAAATGTCGCGCAAAACAATGTTGTCGCCGAACGCTTTTGACAGGTTGCGGATCGAGATCGCGTGACCTGCACCGCCGGGGGCAGCGGGAGGTGAGACGGACGGCATACCTGAGGGTGTGGTGCTCACGATGCGCACTCTCCTTTCAGCGGGCCTTGGCGAAGCGCTTTTCGAGCGCGCGCACGAGGCTGGATAGCGGCAGGGTGATGGCGAGATAGGCGAGCGCGACGACGATCAGCGGCGTCGGGCTGGCCTTGCTGACGAGGAAGCTCGAGCCGAACTTGGTCAACTCGTATTGCGCGACCGACACCCCAAGGACGTAGACGAGCGACGAGTCCTTGACGAGCAGGATGAGCTCGTTGGTCAGCGGCGGGATCACGATCCGGAAAGCCTGCGGAATGATGATCGAGAACATGGTCCGCCCGGGGCTCATCCCGAGCGACCGCGCAGCTTCCATCTGTCCCTTTGGAACCGCCTGAATGCCGGCACGGATGGTTTCGGCCATGTATGCCGCGGCGGTCAGCCCGAGACCGACAGTCACCATCCCGAAGAAGTCACCGGGGAACTTAAACCCTGGGAACGCATTGGGTATGCCGTACGCGACCATGAAGAGCACAACCAGCGATGGGAGCCCACGGAATAGCTCGACATAACCGTTGGCGAACCAACGATAGGGACCAATCGAGGACAGCTTCATCATTGCCAGCCTGAGACCGAGCGCGAGCCCGAAGGCGAAGGCGAGGAGGGTATAGAGCAAGGTGTTGCGAATCGCCTCAGTGAGCAGCCTCGGCCACATCGACGCTGCTACGTCGAGGCGGAAGAACGAGTCCGAGAAACTCTTCCAGTCGGTCTTCAAAGCCAGGAAGAGGACAACGAGGCCGAGAAACGCGTATTGGGTCCCGCGGGTCACTTTGGCGCGCTGCCGTCGTGTCATGCCGGCGCGGGGCGGTCTGGCGGTGGTCGTGGTCATCTGCTGCCCTTCGTCATCGCGCCCCGCTCGGGGCTAGACCAGAGGCTGGCGCAGACGAACCCGTCTGCGCCAGCCTCTGTGCCTGTCAAGGTGGAGGATTAGGACTTCGGCGCGTCCGTGCCGATCCACTTCTTGTGAATGCTGTTGTAGGTGCCGTCGGCCTTGGCGGTCTTGAGCACCTCGTCTACAACCTTCTTGAGGGCGTCGTTGTCCAGCTTCATGCCGAAACCGTAGGTCTCACCGGTGTCGAACTGCGGACCAACGATGGCCTTGCCGGCGTTGGCCTTGACGACCTCGCTCCAGACCGGCAGGTCGTTGATCGCGCCATCGATCTGGCCGGTCAACAGGGCCTGACGCTGGGTGGGCTCATCCTGATACTCGATGATCTCGTAGCCGTTGGCTGCCTTGTTGGCATTGGCATAGTCGAGGCCGGTGGTGCCGGACTGCGCACCAAGCTTCTTGCCCTTGAGGTCAGCCAGTGACTTCACAGTCGAGGTTGGGGGCAGCAGGAGCGCCTGCGTCGCGTTGAAGTAGCCGTCCGAGAAGAGGATGGCCTTCTTACGCTCGTCCGTGATCGTCATCGCAGCAGCCGAGATGTCGCACTTGCCGGTCTTGGTGACCTCACCGGACTTGATGCCTTCGAAGGGAGTGTCAACGATCGTCTGGGTCACGTTGAGCTTCTTCGCGACGAGGTCCATGATGTCAACGTCAAAGCCGACGACCTTGCCCGAGTCATCGGGGTACTGGAACGGCGCATAGGCGAGATGGGTGCAGACGGTCAGCTTGCCCGGGGCGATGAGCTTCACGGCGCTGGCCGCTGACGTCGCCGCGCTCGATGGTGCGGCGGCGGGGGTTGAGGACGAGCTACAGCCAGCCATGGCCAGGCCACTCGCTGCGGCCACGGCAATAAGGGCGGTGCGACGAATCGGGGAACGCACGATGTACTCCTGGTCTGTCGGGTGAGTCGATGGCGTGTCGCGGGCACGATGACGCCCACACAGATGATCGACCCGCGATGCCCACGCATCGCATCTGCCGCATCATGGCACCGATCCAAGGAGGAGGACAGTTCTGCCCACCGGGTGTGCCGAGATAGAGATGAGATCTTGACCGGTATGCCGCGCAGGCAACGGGCCGCCCGAGGACCGCGCGACCGGCACCTGCCCGGCATACCGACAGCAAGGGTCGAAAGTCCACATTCCCCGCAAACCCAGTCGGGCACACTCTGCCAATGGCCTACACCCAAGCCACTGACGCTGCCCTCCATTGGTCGCTCGACGAGTTGCGCGCAACGCAACTGGCCCGGTTGCAGGACACCGTCCGCCGGGTTTACGAGTCGGTCCCGCACTACCGCGCCGCCTTCGACGCCCAGGGCGTGCACCCGGACGACATTCGCGAACTCGCCGACATCCGGCTCCTGCCTTTTGCGGACAAACACACTCTCCGCGCCAACTACCCGTTCGGGCTCTTTGCGGTGCCGCGCGAGCAGCTTGCGGTGGTGCACGCGAGTAGCGGCACGACCGGCAAACCGACCGTGGTCGGGTATACCGAGCAGGACCTCGACACCTGGGCCAGTCTGGTTGCGCGCTGTCTGTCAGTGGGCGGCGTGCGGCCGGGCGACATCCTGCACAACCTCGTGGGCTATGGCCTGTTCACTGGCGGTCTCGGTGTCCATACGGGCGCGCAACGCCTTGGATGCACGGTGGTGCCGGTGGGTGGCGGCATGACCGAGCGTCAGGTGCAGCTCATCCAAGACTTCAAGCCGCGGGCGGTCCACGCCACCCCGAGCTATTTCCTGTCGGTCCTGGACCACATGGACAAGATCGGTCTCGACCCGCGCGACACCTCGCTTGAGGTCGCGATGTTCGGCGCCGAGCCGTGGACGCTCGCCATGCGGGATGCGATCGAGGCGCGGACCAGGATCAAGGCACAAGACCTCTTTGGGCTCTCGGAGCTCATCGGCCCGGGCGTCGCGAGCGAGTCGATCGAGGCCCGCGACGGACTGATCCTCTGGGAGGACCACTTCTATCCCGAGATCGTCGACCCCGACACGCTCGAACCCGTCCCAGACGGACAGACCGGCGAACTCGTCCTCACCAGCCTCACCAAGCAGGCCTTCCCCGTCGTGCGCTACCGCACCAAAGACCTCAGCTCGCTCACACCGGGCACGATCTTCCCGGCGATGCGGCACATGGCCAAGATCACCGGCCGCACCGACGACATGATGATCATCCGTGGGGTCAACGTCTTCCCCACCCAGATCGAAGAAATCATCTTGAGCGAGCACGGCCTGAGCCCGTACTTCCAGTGCGTCCTCACCCAGCCCGGCAACATGGTCGAGCTCACCGTGCTCATCGAGACGCTCGTCCACGAAGAAGACGAGGTCAAGAACGCGCTCGCCGCCGACGTGCGCACACAGATCAAGAACCGCATCGGCACGACCGCGCATGTCGAGGTGCGTGAGCCCGGTGGGATCGAGCGCTCGGTCGGCAAGGCGCGACGCATCGTCGACAAACGCCGGAAGGGCTGAGTTCCGGGGTCCCGCCGAATCGATACCGAGGCCCCCGGCATACCTGGTCCTCGGGTATCGAATGCGGGGGAGGCTCGCCGAATCGATACCGGGGCCCCCGGCATACCTGGCCCTCGGGTATCGAATGCGGGGGAGGCTCGCCGAATCGATACCGGGGCCCCCGGCATACCTGGCCCTCGGGTATCGAATGCGGGGGAGGCTCGCCGAATCGATACCGAGTTGCGAGGCAGGCGTCGCCCTCGGGTATCGACCCGGCACCTCCACTGCGGATTCGATACCGGACGCCTAGGTATGCCGGGTCGCTGGGTCTCGACCCAGCGGAGGCCCGGCGCAAGCCAGTGGTGAGGTGGCACGGCATACGCTTTGTGCATGCGAGTGCTAGTCAGCGGAGGCGCGGGATACATCGGGTCGCACACGGTCGTGGCGCTGGTTGCCGCGGGGCACGAGGTCGTCGTCGTCGATTCCTTTGCTAACAGCAGCCCGGTCGTGGTCGGGCGGCTCGAAGCGCTGATCGGTCGCGAGCTGCCGGTGCATGCCTTCGACCTCACCGACAAGGACAAGACGGAGCAACTCTTTGCCTCGGATCGGTTTGACGCCGTCGTGCACTTTGCCGGGCTCAAAGCTGTAGGCGAAAGCGTCGAGCAACCCTTGGAGTACTACGAGAACAACCTCGAGTCGACGTTTTCTCTGCTGCGGGCGATGCGGCGACACGGGTGCACGCTCCTGGTGTTTTCGTCGTCAGCGACGGTCTACGGCGACGCGGAACCTCCCTACCGCGAAGACCAAGCTCTGCTGAGTTCGAGCAACCCATATGGTCGAACCAAGGTGATGATCGAACAGATCTTGCGCGACGTTGCAGCGATCGACGACACCCTGCAAGTCGCCATCCTGCGGTATTTCAACCCGGTCGGCGCGCATCCGTCGGGGACGATCGGCGAAGACCCGCAAGGAACCCCGAATAACTTGCTGCCCTATGTCGCCCAGGTCGCGGTCGGGCGGCGCGATCGGGTGGCGGTTTTCGGCGGGGACTATGACACGGCTGACGGCACCTGCGAGCGCGACTACATCCACGTCGAAGACCTGGCCGCTGGCCATGTCGCGGCGCTGGCGCACCTAAGGCGGGCGCTGCCTGCGGAGTCCTCGGTCGACGGCAAGGGGGCGCGGGTCCACACCTGGAACCTCGGGACGGGAAGATCGACGTCGGTGCTTGCTGTGATCCGCGCTTTTGCGGCGGCGAGCGGGAGGCCGGTTCCCTTCGAGATCGTGGGGAGGCGTGCGGGCGACATGCCCCGCTCGTGGGCGGACGCCAGTCTCGCCGAGCGCGAACTCGGTTGGCGTGCAACGAAAACGATCGATGAGATGTGCGCTGACGCATGGCGCTGGCAGGCCGCCAATCCGTTCGGATACGGCGACGCCTGAGCGTCACTTGGCGGCTACCTGAGAGTGGCCGACGCGTGACCTCATCGTTACCCTCGGGGGTATTCCCTGTCTCGTTGCTCACACGCCACACAGAGGGTTGCCTTACCGACCCGCGAGCGGGGGTAGCGTCGAAATGACGGCCCCTTTGCGGAAGGGGGCTCTTCGTGCGGGGAGCACAGCATGAATGCACTCGACCTTGCTCGATGGCAGTTCGCCATCACGACGGTCTACCACTTCCTGTTCGTCCCGATCACAATCGGGCTGACCGCGTGCATCGCGATCATGCAGACAATCTGGCACCGAGGCGGCGACGATCGGTGGCTGCGTCTGACGAAGTTCTTCGGCAAGTTGTTCATGATCAACTTCGCGCTCGGGCTCGTGACCGGCATCGTCCAGGAGTTCCAGTTCGGGATGAACTGGAGCCTCTACTCCCGCTTCGTCGGCGACATTTTCGGTGCGCCGCTCGCGTTCGAGGCGCTCCTCGCGTTCTTCCTGGAGTCGACCTTCCTCGGCTTGTGGATCTTCGGCTGGGACCGCCTGCCCCGCAAGGCCCACCTCGCGTCGATTTGGCTCGTCCACCTCGGCACGGTGTTCTCGGCTTACTTCATCCTCGCCGCGAACTCCTTCATGCAGAACCCCGTCGGCTACACCTACAACCCCACGACCAACCGGGCCGAACTGGCCGACTTCGTCGCCGTGCTCACCAACGAGGTCCAGCTGGTCACCTTCCCGCACGTGTTGACCGGGGCCTATATGACCGCAGGCGCGTTCATCATGGGCGTCGCGCTCTATCACCTGCGCAAGCAAGCACTCGACCGCGGCAGTGACCTCGCGATGTACCGCAAGGCGGTGCGCTTTGGGGCGATCGTCGCGCTCGTCGGCGGGCTTGGGGTCGTCGTGTCGGGCGACCTGCAGGGCAAAGTCATGACGACCTATCAGCCGATGAAAATGGCTGCCGCAGAGGCGCTTTACGAGAGCCGCACCAACGCGCCCTTCTCAGTGCTGACGATCGGCTCCCTCGACGGGTCGAGTGCCAAGCCGATCCTCGAAGTCCCGGGGCTGCTGTCCTTCCTGGGCACCGGCAGCTTCAACGGTGAGATCAAAGGCATCAACGACCTGCAAGACGCGTATGCCGCGAAGTACGGCTCCGCTGCGCTGACCCAGTCGGCGAGTTATGTGCCAACGATCTGGCTGACCTACTGGAACTTCCGGCTCATGATGGGCACGGGCTTCTTGACGATGTTCTTTGCCGCTCTGGCCCTCTGGAAGACCCGCGGCGAAGGCGTCGTGACCGGCAGGATCTGGAAGCACATCGCGATCTGGACACCGCTGCTGCCCGTCATGGCCAACTCATTCGGCTGGATCTTCACCGAGGTCGGCCGCCAACCCTGGATCGTCAACGGCATGATGACGACCTCATCCGGGGTCTCCTCCAGCGTGCCCGCCTCGAGCGTCATCATCTCGATGGTGATCTTCACGCTGCTCTACGGCGCCCTCGCGGTCGTCGAAGTCAAGCTCATGCTCAAGTACATCCGCCCAGGCGCCGTCACGGTGTCCGAACCCATCGACCCGGCGGATCGGCACGAGGACGCGCCGCTCGTGTTCGCCTACTAGGTCAAACACCTAGCCACCCGGCATACCCCCTTGGCCTTGAGACCCCGCTCGAACTTCAGACACAGAGAAGACCTGACATGACCGACCTGACCACACTGCAACTCGTCTGGTTCATCCTCATCGCCGTCCTCTGGATCGGCTATCTCACCCTGGAGGGATTCGACTTCGGGGTCGGGATGCTGCTGCCGATCCTCGGGCGCGCGACCGCCGACACGGCCGACGCGCGCGCCGACGCCGAGAAGCGCAAGCGCGTCATGCTCAACACCATCGGCCCGGTCTGGGACGGCAACGAGGTCTGGGTCTTGACTGCGGGCGGTGCGACCTTTGCGGCCTTCCCACAGTGGTACGCAACGCTTTTCAGCGGTTTCTACCTGGCACTTGCACTCATCCTCGTGGGGCTCATTGTCCGCGGGATGGGGCTCGACTACCGCCACAAGGTCGACAACGACGTGTGGCGCAAGCGGTGGGACCTCGCGATCACTGGCGGGTCCTTCCTCGCGGCCCTGCTGTGGGGTGTTGGCCTGACCAACCTCGTCTATGGCACGCCGGTCAAGCCCAACCCGGCGGTGCAGGGCGACTACATCTTTGACGGCAACCTCCTGTCGCTGCTCGGCCCGGTGCCGCTGCTCGGCGGGCTGACCTTCGTCGCGCTCTTCATCACCCATGGCGCGTTCTTCATCTCGCTCAAGACTGATGGCGAGATCCGGCACGACGCCCGCGCGCTCGGCATTAAGACCGGTCTCGCCGCGGCGGTGCTCGCGGTGGCGCTGCTCGTTGCGCTTGGGGTCAAGCACGGGTCGGCCCTCAGCTGGGCGGCGTCTGCGCTTGCTGCTGTTGCGCTCCTGGCTGCGCTCTTCATGGCGACGAAGGGACGCGAGGGTTGGGCGTTCATCGGCACCTTTGCGTGTATCGCCTTTGCCGTCGTCGTCTACTTCGCGGTGCTGTTCCCCAACGCGATGCCCTCGTCACTCGGCGACGCCAACTCGCTGACATTGGCCGCGGCCTCGAGCACGCCCAAGACACTCACGATCATGACGTGGGCCGCAGCGGTCTTCACGCCGGTCGTCTTGGTCTATACGTCCTGGACCTACTGGGTGTTCCGCAAGCGGATCGCGGTGCACCACATCCCCGAGCCGGTGTCGATCCGGTGACCAGTCTCCTGCCGCGGCGATGTGTCGCCGCCGCCGTCGCGGCAGGCCCCAGCTGTGGTGTGAGTCCCCGAGATTTCCCAGTTGACAGTCATGCAGCCCGTTGACCCCCGCGTCCTGCGCGTCATCCCCGAGGCCCGTCCGATCATGGCGGGCCTCGGGGCTGTCGGCATCGCGCAGGGCGTCCTCGCGGTAGCGCAGGCGTTCGCCGTCAGCCACTTGGTTGTCACGGTGGTGCGTCCTGGTGACCCTGGTGCCCTGCGCGCGGCGATGGTGTGGGTCGGGTTCGTGCTCGCGGCGCGAGGAGTCTTGGGGTGGACTGCCCAGGTGTATGCCGCCCGCGCCGGCTTGCGCGTCTCGGCGTCAGTTCGCGAGCGCCTCCTTGCCCGCTGGCTCGGTATGCCGCTCGACGGCCTGTCCGCGCCGGCTGAGGCCGCCACCCTGGCGACTCAGGGAGCGACGACGATCGAGCCCTATATCGCCCGGTTCTTGCCAGCCCTCGTGGGGGCGGTTGTGCTGCCGATCGGCGTGGTGGCAACGATCCTCACCCTCGATTGGGTGAGCGCGCTCATCGTCGTGCTGACGGTGCCTTTGCTGCCGGTGTTTGCTGCGCTGATCGGGCGGGCGACGGCGGACGAGACTGAGAAGCGGTGGCAAGCGCTGCGGAGTCTCGCCGGGCACTATCTTGACGTCGTCCGGGGGCTACCGACTCTGGTGGCCTATGGGCGGGCCGATCGGCAAGGCGCCACCATCCGGCAGGTGAGCGAGCGGCACCGGGAAGCAACGATGGCGACGCTACGAATCGCGTTCCTGTCGTCGGCTGCGTTGGAGTTGTTGGCGTCGGTGTCGGTGGCGATTGTTGCCGTGACGGTCGGGTTGCGACTGACCAACGGGACGATGGATCTGGCCGCTGGGTTGGTCTGCATTTTGCTTGCACCCGAGGCGTATTGGCCAATCCGACGGGTTGGTGCCGAGTATCACGCGGCCGCTGATGGGGCTGCTGCTCTGACAGCGGCGCTCGATGAATTGACGGCTGAGACGGAGTCGCTTGTCCCCGGCAACGAGGGTTTCACCGGATCGCTCACCATCACGATCGACCAGCTGACCTACGCGTATCCCGGGAGCGAGCGGGCGGTCATCGAGTCACTGGATCTGTCGTTGACGGGGCCAGGTTTGGTCGCCATCACTGGCCCGTCTGGCGTCGGCAAGACGACGTTGCTTGAGCTCATCGCCGGCTTGCGGCGTCCGAGCCAGGGGCGTGTTGTGTGCCAGCAGGAGTCTGGGCGAGCTGCCGTGCATGTCGTGTCGCAACGCCCGCTGATCGTTGCTGCGACTCTCCGCGACAACCTCACCTTGGGGACCTCGGACACTCGAGCTCCCGGCCGCGCGCCCGACGATGACGAAGCCCAGCGTCAGGCACTGCGCAACCTCCTGACCCGGGTTGGCTTGCCCGCTGAACTCCTTGACTCCCCACTCGGCGACGACGGTTTTGGGCTGTCAGCTGGCCAGCGAGCCAGGCTGGCGCTCGGGCGCGCCCTCCTGAGCGACGCTCCCATCGTCCTATTGGACGAACCCACCGCGCACCTCGACCCCGACTCAGTCACCGTGGCGCACGAGATCATTGCCGAGTTGGCCAAGGCCCGCCTCGTTGTCGTGGTCACCCACCGTCCCGAGTTGCTGGCCCTCGCTGACCACCACGTCGAACTCACCAACCGCTATGTCGAACTCACCGACCCCTGTGTGCCCCCGGCCGCAGTCTCACCGACCTCCCCCTCGGCTTGCCTGCCCTCCGAGCCGCTTGACCGGCCTTCCAACGCCAGTCAAGCGACACCAAGCCCAGTCAAGGACGACCAGCACCCGCCAAGCGAACCCCCAACCCAAGGCTCACCCGGTGATCCGTTCACGGTCACTGCTCCGGGAGTGCGCGGCGCGGCCATCCTCGGCGGGCTGGCCACAGCGAGCGGCATCGCGCTCACGGCCACGTCCGGTTGGCTCATCGTCGCGGCCAGCCACCAGCCGGTCATCCTCACCTTGCTCGCGGTCATCGTGTCCGTCCGCACATTCGGCATCGCCCGGCCAGTCCTGCGTTACGCCGAACGCATCCGCTCCCACTCCGCCGCACTAGACCTGCTGGCACGCAGGCGCGTCACGGCATACGAGGCGCTTGTCCCCCTCACCCCCGCGCGACTCGGCCGCCGCTCCCGAGCCAGCGTCCTCACCGGGGTGGTGGAGGACCTCGAAGACCACGTCTTCGCGACCGTCCGAGTCCGGGTCCCCGTCATCGGGGCGGTCATCGCGGGAGCGATCGCCGTCGCCGCGCTTGCGATCGTGATGCCCGCGGGCGCGCTCGTCGTCGCAGCCCTGCTCGGTGCGCACGCCCTCGTTGCCCGCCGCGGCCACCGACTCGAAGTCACGGCCCAAACGACCTGGCTCCGCGCGCGCGCCGAGATCGCGCGCATCACCTCACTCGTGACGGGGTATGCCGGTGAGTTGCGTGGGCTCGGTGGCGGCCAGCAGGCGTTGGCTTGGGTCCGCGACGCCCACGCCGATCTCGCTCGCGCGTCCTCGCGGCTCGCGCGAGCTAACGGATCGACGGTGGCGCTCGGCCACATCGTCACCGCAGTTGGCACCCTTGCCGCGGCAGCCGTGGCGAGTTGGGCTGTCTCAATTGGGGTGTCCGACGCGGTGGCCGCCGTCGTGGTCCTCGTCCCGCTGGCTATTGGCGAAGGCTTTGTCGGGCTGCCTGATGCCATGAGCGCGTGGGCCCGAGCCGACGGCAGCAAGAACCGACTTCGCGACCTTCTCGCCCAGCCACCCGCTGTCACCGATCCTGCTGGCACTAACCGCACAATCAGCGCTCGCCAGTCGGCAACCAGCAACCCTGGAGGAGCGGGGGCCGAGCGATGGGAGGCCGGGGCGAAGGATGGAGCGGACGGCATACCTGCTGGTGTGCCTGAGCTTGAACTACGCGGGCTCGGGGCGCGCTGGTCTGCCATCCCCGACGCGCAACTCGACCTCGCAGCGACCACGCTGCGTATCCCTCCCGGGGAACACCTCGTCCTCACCGGCGCGAACGGCGCCGGCAAGAGCACCCTGCTGGCCGTCCTCGCCCGCTACCTCGACCCGGCCGTGGGCTCCTATTCGATGGGCGGGCACGACGTCCGCACCGTGCCGCTCGCGGCGACTCGGTCAAGGCTCGCGATCGTCGACGACGAGCCCCACATTTTCGCCTCGACCCTGCGCGAGAACCTCCGCCTCGCCCGCCCCCTCGCGACCGACGAGGACCTCATCGGGGCACTCACGCTCGCCGGACTCACCAGCTGGTATGCCGCCCTGCCCGCGGGACTCGACACGATGCTCGGGGCTGGTGGGCGCGGGGTGTCCGGCGGCGAACGCGCCCGTCTGGCCGTCGCTCGCGCCCACGTCTCCGGCCGCCCGATCATCCTGCTCGATGAGCCCGTTGCTCACCTCGATCACGCGACCGCAGTCGAGGTGCTGCGCGACGTGCGCCGCGGGTTTGCCGGCCGGACCGTCGTCATGGTGAGCCACCGTCCCGATGGCGTGGACGACTTTGACCGGGTGATTGATCTCGGTTCTGCCGCAAGCGATCTCGGTTCTGCCGCAAGCGATCTCGGTTCAGACGAATAGGGCGCGCACGATGAGCACCACTCCGGCAATCGCGCAGAACGCCAACACGGCCGCACGCATTCGGGCCTCGTCGAGCAGTTTGCGTGCGGGCCCCGCCGCAAGATAGCCAGCCAGGACGAACGGCGCCCAGATCGCTGCCGCGCGGACATGGGACCAGTCCAGCTGGCCCGAGGGCACCAAACCGAGGATGGACAAGGTTCCGCCAGCGAGGAAAGACAAGGCCAACGTCGACCGCAGCCGATCAGGTCGCTCGTGTTGGAAGAGCAGGGCAACAAACGGCCCACCGACCGCGGCCGACGAGCCCGTGACCCCGGAGAGCGCACCGGCGACAAGGGCGTTGCGCCGTGTCGGACGCACGTCGACGCGACGGACGGACAGCCCTGCCGTCATGAGGATGAGCATGCCCAGCATGAACCCCAGCCACGCTTTGTTGAGCACGAGCACGAGCCAGACGCCCATCGGTGTTGTGACCGCACGGGCGAGCACGGTCCAGCCGAGCGGGCGCCAATGGATGTCGACGCCATCGCGGACCAACTGGATGGTGGGGAGGATGAACCCATTGAGCACCAATGCGCCCGGCATTAGATCCGGCGCGAAGATCACGACCGCCGGCCCCGCGATGACGTTGATCCCGAATCCCACGGATGACTGGACAAACGCGCCGGCGAACAAGACCAGCCCGAGCACTAGCTCGATCGTCAAGGGAGACATAGGGTCACCCACCCATATGGTCGGTGACGATGGGCATAGAGCCACGATAACCGGCGCACATCCACCCGGCGCTGAGCGGCAGGCGACGGAAGTGGACGGCATACGGAAGAATCGACCGTGTGACCACTGAGGCGACCGAAACCGCACCCGGCCGAGACGACACCCAGCCCCAAGACGCGCAAGACATCGTCGCGATCGCGCGCGAGCAAGTGTTGGAGCGCGGTGAGCGGCTGACCTACGACCAGATTCTGGCGGTGCTACGGACCCCGGACGAGCAACTCGAGGAGTTGCTGGCGCTCGCGCACGAGGTGCGGATGCGGTTCATGGGGCCGGATGTCGAGGTCGAGGGAATCATCAGCCTCAAGACCGGCGGCTGCCCTGAGGACTGCCACTTCTGTTCGCAGAGTGGACAATTCACGTCACCGGTGCGCTCGGTGTGGCTCAACATCCCGGAGCTGGTGCGCGCCGCCAAGCTGACGCGCGACACGGGCGCGAGCGAGTTCTGCATCGTCGCGGCAGTGCGCGGGCCAGACGAGAAGCTCATGGAGCAGATGCGCGCCGCCGTCGCCGCGATCAAGGCATCGGTCGAAATCCACGTTGCCGCATCGCTCGGCATGCTGACCCCCGAGCAGGCCCAAGAGCTCGCCGACATGGGCATTCACCGTTACAACCACAACCTCGAAGCCGGCCGCTCCTACTTCCCGAATGTCGTCACGACGCACACCTGGGACGAGCGGTGGGAGACCTGCCAACTCGTCAAGGACACCGGCATGGAGTTGTGCTGCGGCGGCCTGGTCGGAATGGGCGAGACCCTGGAGCAGCGCGCTGAACTCGCCGATCAACTCGGTGAACTCGAACCGCACGAGGTGCCGCTCAACTTCCTCAACCCCCGCCCGGGTACTCCCTTCGGCGATCTGCCGGTGATGCCCGCCAATGACGCGCTGCGCTGCATCGCCGCCTTCCGGCTCGCCTTGCCCCGCACGATCCTGCGGTATGCCGGCGGCCGCGAACTCACCCTCGGTGACCTCGGCACCCGCGACGGTTTGTTGGGCGGGATCAACGCGGTCATCGTCGGCAACTACCTGACGACCCTCGGTCGCGACCCTAAGGCTGACTTGGCGCTGCTCGACGAGTTGCAGATGCCCATCAAGGCCCTGTCCGACACCTTCTGATCGGTCGTCCTGATGTCTTCCGCTCCCACGCTGGACGAGGGTTCCGCCGTCTTCTGTCCCCGTTGTGGGTCACCTTTAGCGGGGACCGACCCGGCCGCTGATCCCAACCACGCCGTATGCCGTGCCGCTCTCGCTCTCGAGCCGCCACGCTATTGCTCTCGCTGTCGGCGCCGTATGGTCGTGCAGATCACGCCGAGCGACTGGACCGCACGCTGCGTCGAACACGGTGAACAAACTGCGTCAACGTGGACGCCGTCCTAAGCCCGAGCCGCCGATTGCCTGAAGCTCACCTGCCTCAAACTTGGGGTCTTCATGCGTGTGGGGCAACGCAAGCACTGCCCCTGTAGTGGGGCAATGCAAAGGGGGCACAGCCCCTTCTCCGTTCCTTGCGAGTTCCCGGCGCATCAAGGGGGTCCCTCGTCAAGGCGCCCGTGGAGTGGCTGCCGCTAAGCCGGGTAGACAGACACTTCTGACGCTTTGACGCAGGCCCACACAGTGCCACCAGCCCGGAGGCCAAGCTCAATGACTGCGGCGATGGTGACCTCAGCGACAACGTCAGCCGGCGATGAACCGGGAGAGCTCACCTCCCGGGTCAAGCGGACGCGAGCGGTTTGACCCAACACCTCAACAGCCACAACCTGCAGCTCCCAACAGTTGCGCGGCGAACCCTCCGGCCGCGCGAGGTAGAGGGCAACGGCCCGGGGCGCAAAAGCTGCCCAGACCGGCCCGGCATACTCGTGCGGTTGGGTCGAGATGGTGCCGCTCGCGATGGCGACGCCACCCGGAACTGCCTGTCCGGCATACACATTGAGCCCAACGACCTGCGCGACATAACGGTCCCGCGGCCTCGTCACCACCTCGTGTGGGGTGCCGACCTGCCCGACTCGGCCGCCGTCAACAAAGACGAGGCGGTCCGCCAAGGTGAGCGCGTCGAGTGGGTCGTGGGTCACCATGAGGGTGACACCGGGGTATGCCGCGAGCCGCCGGCGGAGTTCGACGCGCACCTCGCCGCGGGTGGCGGGGTCGAGCGCGGCGAGAGGTTCGTCGAGGAGCAGGATCGCCGGGTCGGTCGCCAGTGCTCGGGCGAGAGCGACCCGTTGCGCTTGGCCATGGGACAGCTCGTGCGGGCGGCGGTCGGCGAGGTCGAGCACTCCGAGCGCGGCGAGTTCGTGACGCGCGCGCTCGTGGGCGGCGGCCTTGGTCGCGCCTCGGGCGAGGGGGCCGAAGGCGACATTCCGCAGCGCGCTCAGGTGCGGGAAGAGCAGATGGTCGGCCAAGACGAGTCCGGTATGCCGTCCGCTCGCCTCCCGCGCGAACCGCTCCGGCGCCGACCGCTCCGGCGCGAACCGCTCCCGCGGGCGGAGGGCAGTGCCGGTGTTGTCTTCGAGGCCGCCGATCTGTGCCCAGGTCTCGGCGCCGACGCGGATGTGCCCGGCATCGAGCGCGACGAGGCCCGCGAGCGCGAGCAGGGCGGTCGTCTTCCCCGATCCGTTTGGACCCAAGATGGCGATGGTTTCGCCAGGCTGGGCGCAGAGAGCCGCGTCGAGGACAAAGTCGCCGCGCCGCACGACGAGGCGCGCGTCAAGACCAGTCGTCATCGCAGCCACCGCCCGCGCATCACGCCGAGAACACTGACGCACAACCCCAGCATCAACACACTCAGCGCCAGCGCGGCCTGCGGGTCACTGTCGAGGGCGACATAGACCGCCAAGGGCGCGGTTTGGGTTGTGCCCGTGAAGTTGCCGGCGAACGTGATCGTTGCCCCGAACTCCCCCAACGCACGCGCCCACGCGAGTGCGGCCCCGCCCGCTACGCCCGGCAGTGTCAACGGGATCGCAACCTGCCCGAAGATGCGCAACGGCGAGGCACCCAAGGTCGCCGCGACCTGGTCCAGACGTTCGTCGACCGAGCGCATCGAACCCTCGACCGCCACGACGTAAAAGGGCAGGGAGACAAAGGTTTGCGCCAACACGACGGCGACGGGAGTGAAGGGGATCGTCACCCCGATGAGCTGCGCGACCGGCATACCGACCAGGCCGTTGCGACCGTAAGCCATGAGGAGCGCGACACCGCCGACGACCGGCGGCAACACCAGGGGTACGGTCACGAGCGCGCGCACCCAGCCCGCCCAACGGCTGCGCGACCGGGCGAGCACCCACGCCAGCGGGGTCCCGAGGACGGCGGCGAGGAGCGTCGTCACGGTTGCCGTGATGAGCGACAGCCGCACCGCGGGCCACACGAGGGGGCTCGTGAGCCGGCTCGGTAGCCCCGTCCAGTCGACCCGGAGCAGCAACGCCACCAGCGGCACGACGATCACCGCGACCGCTACTGCGCTCAGCGCCACGAGGGTGCGGCGGCCGGGCCCCAAGGGCCGGGCGCGACGGAAGGCGCGTCGGCGCTGGGAGGTGGGCCTCACGGCATACCGAAGCCTGCCCGGGACCAGACCGGACGTGCCTCCGCCGCGCTCAACGCCACGAACAACTCCGCCGCGCCGGGGGCTTCAGTGAGTTGCACGAGCGGGTAGGCGAGGCTGACGTTGTGCTCCGGCGGGATGGGTATGCCGTGCACCGCAGCGCCCGCGCTCACGACGTCGGAGTGATAAACGATAGCCACATCAACTTCGCCGAGCTGGAGCTTGGCGAGGGTGGCGCGGGCGTCGAGCTCGCGGGAGACCAGATGCGGGGTGACACCTGCCTTCGTGAAGGCGGCGTCCGCAGCTTCACCGCAGGGTGCGGACGCGACGCACGCGACCACCTTGACGGCTGGCGAGGCGAGGTCAGCAAGGCGCGCGACCTGCGCGGGATTGCTTGCAGGAGTCGCAATTTCCAGGACGTTGGTTGCGACAGTCACCTTACGGCGCGCGCTTAGCGCGCCCGGGAGGCCCGACAACGACGCATCGCCAGCGAGGACCAGGAGATCGGCGGGCGCGCCTGCTGCGGCCTGCTGCACCAGGGTCGTGCTTGACCCCGCACTCACTCGAACTGTCGTCCCCGGATGGCTCGCCTCGAACTTCTTAGCGAGTTCGGCCACCGGGCCAGCTGCCGAAGAGGCCGCGAGCACCGTGATGACGCGCGGCCCCGGGGTCTGAGCGGAGCCACTCGCGCCATGGGCGGCCGGGCCGAGGCTCGCCGCCCCGCACCCCGCGAGCCCGGCCAGCACGGCGAGAACCGCGACCGCGAAGACTGTCGCAGCCGCCAGGGCGCCGGAACGGATGCCAGGCATACCGGGACGCTAGCAGCGGCGTGCCGCTCGACATTCCCCCGGCGCAGATCCCGCGGACCAGGCAGTCCGGACGGCGACAGTGCTGTCACGGCAGACTAAGCGGGTGACCGACGACCGCCTGGCTGAGCTACTCGCCTACGACCGCGAGCACGTCTGGCACCCGTATTCGTCGGCCCTGCGCCCCCAGAGCCCCTATCTGGTCGAGTCCGCCGCAGGTGTGCGCCTCCGGCTGCGACTCCCCGACGGCTCGACTCGGGAGTGCATCGACTCGATGTCGTCGTGGTGGTGCGCGATCCACGGGTATGCCGTGCCCGAGCTCGACGCCGCCGCCCAGTCCCAGCTCAGCCGCATGTCGCACGTCATGTTCGGCGGGTTGACCCACGAGCCAGCCATCGCCCTGGCGAGGCGGCTCGTGGACCTGGCGCCGCGGCATACCGGATCGGTTGGGGATGGGGCGGCCCGGCATACCGACGCGTTTGAAGCTACAAGCGCTGCGGGAGCGGCGATCTCGCCCCTCCAACACGTCTTCTTCGCTGACTCGGGCTCGGTCTCGGTGGAAGTCGCAATGAAGATGGCGCTCCAAGTGCAGGTGGCAGAGGGGTCACCGCGGCGACGGTTCTTCACAATCCGTGGGGGTTATCACGGCGACACGTTCTCGCCGATGTCGGTGACCGACCCCGAGGGCGGGATGCACAACCTGTGGCGCGGCATCTTGCCCGAGCACGTCTTCGCGCCACACCCACCCGCTCCCGGCGAGGACCTGAGCGAATGGGAGGCGACCACGCGGGCCCTGTATGCCGCGCACACCCCCGAGATCGCCGCGGTCATCCTCGAGCCGATCCTTCAGGGTGCTGGTGGCATGACCTTCCACGATGCGAGAGTGGTGCAGGTGCTCGCGGAACTCGCGCGGGAATCCGGGGCACTGGTGATCTTCGACGAAATCGCGACCGGGTTCGGGCGGACGGGGACGATGTGGGCCGCTGACCAGGCCGGTGTCGTGCCAGACATCATGTGCGTCGGCAAGGCGCTGACCGGCGGTTATCTCACGCTCGCTGCGGTGTTGTGCACGACCCACGTGGCCGAGCGGGTGAGTGGCGGCGAGGCAGGCGCGCTGATGCACGGGCCGACCTTCATGGCCAACCCGCTCGCGTGCGCCGTGGCGAGCGCGAGCCTCGATCTGTTGGCGCGCGATCCCGGGCTGGCACACGTCGCACGACTTGAACGCGGGTTGGAGAGCGGTTTGGGCCCGGCGCGGGAGCTCGGCTCGGTGCGCGACGTTCGCGTGCGGGGCGGGGTCGGCGTGATCCAACTTCGCGCACCCGTGCGGGGGGACGCGGTCGCGGCGTATGCCGTGGAGCGCGGGGTGTGGGTGCGACCGTTCCGGGACTTGGTCTACTCCATGCCCCCCTACGTCACGCGAGACGACGACCTTCTGACGATCACAACCACTCTCGTGGATGCGGTCGCAACCGTTCACGGGTCGTAGATCCCACTAATGCGGCATTCGTTGTTATTGCTCACACATCCTGGCAAGCCGCATGGCAAAGCGAAACCGAAAGCCTAAAACAAAATTCACAGAACCGACCACCGAATGCGAACTCGTAGTGTCCTATGCTTACCGACCGGTGGGGGGTGCCCTGCCATGTGACATGCGGCCAGGAGGCAACACTCATGAACTCCCACTCCACACCGACGGTTACCCGTGCGCGACGGCTCGTCGGATTGCCTTGGGTTCTGGCCGTGCTGGTGGTCATCGCGATGTTGCCGTTGTCGGCACCCAGCGCGCTGGCTGCGAGCAATCTGGCAGCCAGCGCCACCGTGACTGCGTCATCGCAAAACACCACTACCAGCCAAACCGCCGTGAAGGCGATCGACGGCGTAGCCACCGGCTATCCCACAGACTCCACCAAGGAATGGGCCACAGTTGGGGGTAAGGCTGGCAGCTGGCTCCAGCTCACGTGGTCCTCACCGGTCGTGATCGACCGGGTCGTCCTCTACGATCGTCCAAACGCCGATGACCAGATCACCGCGGGTTCGCTCGTCTTCTCGGACGGCACGTCCGTGCCGACCGGCACCCTGACCAACTCGGGAGCGGCGACCACCGTCTCTTTCGCGTCACGCACGGTCACTAGCGTGCGCTTGGTCGTGACTAGCACGAGCACACTGACTCACAACGTGGGTCTTGCCGAAATCCAGGTGTGGGGAGACCCGGCCCCTGCGGTGAATCGCCCGCCGGTGGCCAACGCTGGCGTTGATCACACGGGGATCACCAATACTGCAACCGCGTTGGACGGTTCTGGGACCGACCCCGACGGCAACCCACTGAGCTATGCCTGGTCGAAGGTCTCCGGACCGGACGCGACGATCGCGGCGCCGACGAGCGCGAAGACGACGTTCATCCCGTCGGCGCCCGGCACCTACGAGTTCCAGTTGACCGTCTCAGACGGCACCCTGACCGCAACCGACCGGGTCGTGGTGACGGTCTCGGCCAACCAGGCGCCCCTCGCTAACGCTGGCACCGATCTTTCGGTCTACGCGGGCCAAGCTGTGATGCTCGATGGGACGGCATCGAGCGACCCCAACGGCACGGCGATTTCTTACTCGTGGTCGCAGGTCGGCACCTCCCCAGCGCTTGTCACACTCACCGGCCCCACCGCAGCGCGCCCCTCCTTCACTCCAACGACAACGGGCACCTACACCTTCAGCTTGACGGTTTCCGACGGCCAGCTGTCATCAGCACCCGACACCGTCAAGGTCGTGGTCGACGCCGCACCACTCGTGGCAGCCAACCTCGCACCCAACGCGACGGCCACTGCCTCCTCACAAAACACCAGCACGACCCAAACCGCGGCCAAAGCCATCGACCGGTCGGCCACTGGGTATCCCGCGGACTACACCAAGGAGTGGGCCACCGTGGGTGGCCGCGCGGGCAGCTGGCTGAAGCTCACCTGGGCAGCACCCGTGCTCATCAACAAGATCGTTCTCTACGACCGTCCCAACACCAATGACGCGATCACCGGCGGGACGTTGGTCTTCTCAGATGGGACGTCGGTCAACACCGGGGCCCTTGTCAACGCGGGGACCGCCACAACCATCACCTTCACTCCTCGCACGGTGACCAGCGTCCAGTTCAACATCACTCAGGTGAGCGCGAACACCGCCAACGTCGGTCTCGCCGAAATCGAGGTATGGGGCTTTAACGCGGTCAACCGCGCGCCCATCGCCGACGCTGGCAATGACGCAACGGTATTCACCGGTGCCAAGGTGACCTTGAACGGCTCGGGATCGTCCGATCCCGATGGCGACCCCATCACCTACCTGTGGGCGCAAGTCGGCACCCCGGCAGTGAACTTGACCGGAGCAACCTCCGCTTCGCCGTCATTTGTCCCCACAACGCCTGGCACTTACGAGTTCCAGCTGACGGTTTCGGACTCCAAGCTGACCAGCACCGACAACGTCACAATCACGGTGAAGCAGAACACGCCGCCCGTCGCAAACGCCGGCCCCGACTCGACGGGTTGGACCGGCAAGACGGTCACACTTGACGGTCGGGCCTCAAGCGACGCTGACGGCACTCTGCTGACCTACGCATGGACCCAGGAAGGCGCCTCTCCCGCGGTTGCGACCCTGGCGGGCGCTGACACTGCGCAGCCCACTTTCGTTCCCTCGCAGCCCGGCACGTACACCTTCAAACTGACCGTGAGCGACGGGTCGAGCACCGCCTCCGACACCGTGTCGATCGAGGTGGCGCTAACGCCCAATACGCCTCCGATCGCCAATGCTGGCCCCGACCAGACGGTGAGCCCCGGGACGCTCGTGACTCTAGACGGGTCGGGGTCTTCGGACGCTGACGCTGGCACCACCCTGACCTACAAATGGGCGCTGACCACCGGGACGGGGCTGACCCTGTCCAGCTCAACGGTTGCCAAGCCGACGTTCACTCCCGCCGCGATCGGCACGTACGTCTTCACGTTGACCGTGAGCGATGGCGTGGCGACAGCCACCGATACCGTGACGATCGAGGTCAAGGCGGCCGGTGCATTGACCATCACCGATAGCGGCACGAGCGCGGTTTTCAGGGCCGATTTCGGCATTGCCAACGCGGGCAAGAGCGTTCAGTTCCAGAAGCAAACCATCGTGACAACGATGACCACTGAAGTAGCCACTGCGACCTGGGTCTCTATCGGCACCGCGACGGCTAATAGCTCTGGAGTGGCGACCCTGACGGTCACCAACCCGCTCGAAGTCACGCACTCCTACCGGGCAGTCATCAATCCCACCTCGGCGACACCGGCGGTCTCGAACATCGTGACGTATGCCGGTCCTCGGGCGACGAAGAACACCGGTATCGCCACCGTCTACGTCGACACCAATGAGGGCGCGACCGTGAACTCCACGACAGTGGATTGGGAGGGACGATTCACTATCACCGGCGGGCCGATCGCAGGCACGTCAGCGGCGGGCTGCACTGCTGCGTCCAACCTCCTGATGAAGATCAGCGGCCGCGGCAACTACACGTGGACCTTGGCCAAGAAGCCCTACAAGTTCAGCCTCGACAAGAAGGCGAACCTGTGTGGCATGGGCGAAGCCAAGAAGTGGGCACTCGTTGCCAACCACTACGACCGTTCGCTGCTGCGCAATACGGTCGCGATGAAGATGGCACAGGGGCTCGACGGATTGGCTTATACGCCGGACTCGGTGCCTGTTGACGTGTACGTGAACGGTTCCTACCAGGGCCAGTACACCCTGATGGAGCGGGTCAACATCGGCACCAACCGCGTCGAGATCGACGAGCTGAAGAACAACCAGACTGGCGCCAACAACACTGCTCCGAATATCACCGGCGGCTACCTCCTGGAGTGGGACTTCCGACAGGGTGGTGATCACAACTTCGCGGTGGGTGGCAGCGGTTGGGTGGCCATCAAGGAACCCGAAGACGAGACCGACGGATCGGGCATCACGTCTGCTCAAATCAACTACATCAGCAACTACGTCACCCAAGCAGACACCACGTTGTTCAGCAGCTCCTTCGCCGACCCGACCAACGGGTGGCGGAAATACATCGATGAGAAGTCCCTGATCGACTACTACATCGTCCAGGAGCTCACCAAGAACCTTGACGCCAACTTGTACACAAGCGTGCACATGTACAAGACGCGCGACAAGGTCGTCAACGGTGTGACTGTGCCGGGCAAGTTGTACTTTGGCCCGGTGTGGGACTTCGACACCTCGATGGGCTCCGCGCTGTATCCAGGCAACCAAGGCACGACAACTGGTTGGTACCTCCGCAACCAGAACAGCGCGATCCAGGCGAAGCAGACGTCCGAGACGTGGTTCAACCGCTTGTTCGCTGACCCGACCTTCGCGGCCGCCGTCAGCGCACGGTGGAAGGTTATCTACCCCAAGCTGATGACGACTGACGCCTTCATTGCCTCACAGATCCCGATTATCACCACCTCGGCCAACACGAACTTCACGCTCTGGAACATCAACGAGCGCCTGGAGACCGAGCAAGTGATCAAGGGATCTTGGTCAGCGGAAGTGAGCTCTCTGCGGTCGTGGATCAGCCAACGGCTGGCATGGATGAATAGCCAGCTGGGCTGACCATGGCAAACGTCGGTTCCGCGCCGGCCGAAAACGGCCGGCGCGGGCTGTTTCGTGACCTGACGCCTCCACGTCGCACCGTGTTGGCAGCAATTGCGCTTCTGGCCCTCGCCGCCGCCTCGATTGTTCTCTTCATACGGTGGCGCGACTCGAAGCTGCCATTGCCTCCTCATCCCAGCGTCGCAGCGAGTTCGACTCACACCTGCGCGCTCACGGCCAAAGGAGGCGTGATGTGCTGGGGAGACAACAGCTTCGGACAGCTGGGCGATGGGTCCGTGACTGGTAGCGCCGTGCCCGTGTCCGTCCGGGGACTTGAGGCAGGGACCACAGCCCTGTCGAGTTCTGGCCAATTCACGTGCGCGCTCACTCAGGACGGGATCGTCCGCTGCTGGGGAGCAAATGAATCGGGCCAGTTGGGAAATGGGACCACTCAAGCGAGCTCCGTCGCGGTGGATGTTTCTGAGCTCGGGTCCGGCGTACTTCAGGTGAGTGCCGGCGTAAGCCACGCATGCGCTATCACCGCCTCGCGAGAAGTCTTCTGTTGGGGGACCAACGGCACTGGCGAACTCGGCACTGGCGACGTAACCCCAAGTGCAGTCCCGGTGAAAGTCAAGGACCTGCCAAGTCGTGCGGTCGCGCTTGACGCGGGCAATGGGTTCACGTGCGTGACGTTGGCCGACGCCTCGGTGTGGTGCTGGGGGGACAACGGGGACGGGCAACTCGGCAACGGCGACGACTCCGGGCGGCTGACGGGCGAGCAGGTGCCCAACCTTGAGCCGGTCTCGGCGTTGACGGCCGGTGACGCGCACGCGTGCGTCATCACGCGGGATGGTGTCGTCGACTGCTGGGGGGCCAACTGGACCGGTCAGCTTGGTATTGCCATGGCCAGCCGGGGTAGTGCATTCCCGATCGGCGTTCCCGCGCTGCCGAGCCAAGGTATCCAGAGTATCGCTGGGGGCTACAACGCCACCTGTGCCTTGGCGTCGGGCGACGTTTACTGCTGGGGCGGCGCCATCGATGCAGCCTCGGCGGAACTCTCTGGACCACGAAAGACGACGGAGCTCCACGGCGCAACCGAAGTGTCGGTCGGCGGGTTCCATGGCTGCGCCCGAACCCCGACCGGGCTGTGGTGCTGGGGAGCCAACCGAAACGGTCAACTCGGAGATGGAACGACGACGGACAAACCCACACCCGTCCTCGTGACGGGTCTCTAACCGTCGGCGATCGCCCGCAAAGCCGCCAGGTGCGCCTCAAAGGCGGTGAGGCCGGTACGCGACAACGACAACCACGTGCGGGGGCGCTTGCCGACATAGCCCTTCTTGACCCTGACATACCCCGCCCCCTCGAGCACGGTGACCTGCTTGGATAGCACCGAGTCGCTCACCTGGACAGCGTCGCGCACCGCGGCAAACTCCGCTTCGTCGACCTTCGCCAGGGCCGCGACGATCGAAAACCGCACCGGCGCATGGATCACTTCGTCGAGTTGAAACCTCGCGTGTCGGCTCTCGTGCTGGCTCCTACGTCGGGTCTCGGTCATCGCGACATCCGCCAGATCTTGACCGCAGCAACCCAGACTGGCGCTGCGACGAGCAGGCAATACGGCAGGAAGACCGCGCCCGACAGCCACGGCCGCGTGAACGAGAACCACAGCACACCAAGCACATACAGGCCCATCGTGAGCCCAAAGCCCCACCCATAGACCTGCTTGAACCCGCGGGGCGTCGCCCGTGCACGCCGCTGCACCCCGACGAGGAGGAGGATGACGACGGCATACCCGCCCATGATTGCCGCGAAGCCGGCCGGACTGTCGTGCGAGAGCATCCACCAGCTGGCAGCGAGGACGCCTGCGACTGCGGCGCCAATACCCACGAGGTATGCCGTAAGCACCTGGGCGTCGGCGGCACTCACGACCCGCGTCGTGGCCGCCTGCGCGAGGGCAGCGGCGGCGGCATCACGAGAAACCGGCTCAGCCATGGTGGCCACCGACCCGCCCGTTGCCCAGGACGCGTGCGGATATCACGGCAGGCGCGCTCGCCAGAAGGGCGGCCAAGCCAAAGGGCACCATCACGGGCAGCGTCGCGTGCGTCGAGACGCTCAATCCGACCCACACCAGCAGGCACACGGCCAGGGCCATGCTCGCCGATACTCCCAGGGAAACCACCCGCAGGGGATGCCGCGGGGCCAGCCTGTCTGCGTTTGACTGCCGAGACGAGCACGACGCAAATGCCGCTGTCATGGTGCCGACGGTCAAGGCCGCAAGGGCCCCTGCGCTCATGACGACTGGGGCCAACGATCCAGACCCGGCACCTGCCCTGGAGGCGAACACCAGGGAAGCACTGCCCACGGCATACCCGAGAAGTAAGACGGAAGGTGCGACGACGTGGGTCGAGGCGGTCTGAGCCGACCCGAAGGCGGTGCGCGGGGACCACTGGGAATGGGGCTTGGCTGACGACATGACACTCTCCAGCTCTCCTGCGGATCAGGGAGACCCGCTCGTGGTAGAACCATAAGAAACTACTTTCCATATTGTCAAGTAGTTTCTAGAGTTGGGCACGGACACGGCGTGGCACTCCCCCTCGCAAGTGGGAGGATCGCACCCGTGACTGCGTTCCAGGCCTGGCTAGCCGCCGCTGCCGAGCGTCGCCGAGAGTTGGGGCTCGTGCGCGCGACTCTGATCACCGACGCCACGACCCCGATGCTCGACCTCGCCGGCAACGACTACCTCGGCCTGCGCACAGACCCCCGCATCGTCGCGGGCGCGGTGGCGGCGGCCACGGCATACGGGGGCGGAGCCGGTGCCTCCCGACTCGTGACGGGCACCCTCCCCATCCACGCCGAACTCGAGGCCGCGCTGTGTGCCTTCACGGGAGCCCCAGCCGCGCTCGTCTTCTCCACCGGGTATGCCGCCAACCTCGCCGCCGTCACCGCGCTCACCGATGCCGACACCCTCGTCGTGTCCGACGCGCACGTCCACGCCTCACTCGTTGACGCAGCCCGCCTCTCCCGCGCCACCGTTGCGGTCGCCCGCCACAACGATGTCGCCCACGTCGCCGAACTCCTCGCCGCCTCCCCCCTCCCCCGCGCCATGGTTGTCGTGGAGTCGGTCTACTCCGTGCTCGGAGACGCCGCACCCCTCGCCGCGCTCGCAGAGGTATGCCGTGCCCGCGGCGCGATCCTCGTCGTCGACGAAGCGCACGCGATCGGGGTCAATGGCCAGGGTGGCCGCGGGCTCGTCGCAGATCTGGGCCTCAGCCGCGAGCCGGACGTCATCGTGACGCTCACCCTCTCCAAATCGCTTGCCTCCCAAGGCGGTGCCATTCTGGGGAGCCCTCAGGTACGTGACCACCTCGTCAACACTGCTCGGTCATTCATCTACGACACCGGTCTCGCCCCTGCCGCAGCAGGCGCAGCACTTGCCGCCCTCGACGTCATCCGCACGACCCCTGCATTACCGACGCAGGTTCGGCACAACAGCGATCTGCTCGCCGCAGCCTGCGGCATCGACCCCGTGGCGGGTGCGGTCCTTTCGGTCGCAATGCCGGGTCCGGATGAGGCGCTCGCAGCGGTCGCGGAGGCAGCCAGCCACGGCATCCGGATCGGGTGTTTCAGACCTCCGTCGACCCCGGACGGGTCCTCGCGACTGCGACTCACCGCTCACGCCCATCACGATGACCTGACTGCCGCGTGCGACCTCCTGACCCGGCTCACCCATGCCAGCTGACCCGATCTCGCTGCCAGCCGTCGTCATCGTGACCGGCACGAGCACGGGCGTCGGCAAGACGGTCGCCACTGCTGCCCTCACCGCCATGCTGCTCGCCCGCGGCAGTCGCGTCGCCGTCGTGAAGCCCGCGCAGACCGGGGTCGGACCAG
This sequence comes from Actinomycetales bacterium, assembly GCA_016715285.1. GTDB lineage: Bacteria > Actinomycetota > Actinomycetes > Actinomycetales > Dermatophilaceae > Phosphoribacter > Phosphoribacter thorii. The sequence goes on from JADKAO010000009.1 coordinate 63,174, forward strand.
GCGAGCCGGGAGACCTGGACGAGGTATGCCGTCTCGTCGGCGAGAGCGATCGGGTGACCTATCGAGAGTTTGTCCGATTGGGCGACCCGCTCGCACCAGCCGCGGCAGCCCGCCGGGAGGGCGTGGACCTCCCTCCCGTCGCAGCGTGGGTAGGAACGATTACCGAGCTTGTCGGCACTCACGATGTCGTCCTGATCGAGGGCGCCGGAGGACTCCTTGTCGAGCTCGACTCGCGCGGTGGCACCCTGGCAGATCTCGCAGCCGCATTGCGCTACAAGGGAATCAGTGCTGCCGCAGTTATCGTCGCGAGCCCCGGCCTGGGCACCCTGAACCACACTGCCTTGACGGCGGAAGCACTTGCACGGCGCGGCATACCCCTGCTTGGGGTCATCGTTGGCACGTGGCCGCAGCCCCCTCACATCCCCGACCTCGCGATGACCGAGAACCTCGCCGACCTCCCCCGGTGTGCTGACGCTCCCCTGCTCGGAGTCCTCCCTGACGGCGCGGGCTCACTATCGGCCGCGGCCTTCTGCGCTGGCGTACCGGACTGGCTGGTGGTGACCTGAGCGGCGGTGTGCGGTTGAATGGCCCAATGAGCGTTCCCTACCGCATCGCAGTGGTGTGCACCGGCAATATCTGCCGCTCTCCAATGGGTGAAATTGTGCTTCGTCAGATGCTCGATGACGCTGACGTGACCGGGGTCGAAGTGAGTTCAGCAGGGACAGCCGGTTGGCACATTGGCGATGGCGCTGACCGCCGTGCGATCCGCCTCATGCGAGAGCGGGGATACGACGCGAGCGAGCACCGCGCTCGGCAATTCACGCCGGGGTGGTTTGAGCAGCTTGACCTTGTCCTTGCTGCTGATGAAGGGCACCTTCGGCAATTGCAGGGCATGGTCAGCTCGCACGCCGATCGCGAAAAGATCCGACTGCTGCGTGAATTCGACGCCGAGGCTGTTGAAGCTGGCACGCTCGATGTAGACGACCCCTACTACGGCGACATGAGCGACTTCGAGCAGTGCCTCGCAGAGGTCGAAGCCGCCTGCAGAGGCGTGGTTGAGCACGTTCGCGACCTTCAGGGCGCGCGCTCGGCACCTCCTGCGGGCGACGAAGCTCCGTGACCGGCGGCATCCCGCAAGCTGCCCCAGGCGCGGCCGTCAAGCCGCCGATCGGCACCCCTCGTGGCCCTCACCATCGGGCTGTGCTTCGTCGTCGGCGTGCTCGGTGGAGTCATTTCTTTCCTCGGGCTCATGTCGTTCATGGGCACCGACGGCTGCAGCACGAGGCCCGACCCACGCGCTTGCGAAGAAGCCGTCAACACTGGCGCGAGCATCATCGCCTTCGGATCACCCCTCATCGCGGTCGCCGCCATCGTCGCGGCCATCATCGGCCTTAGCCGCCGCAACCGGCGCGCCTGGGTCTTCCCCGCCCTCGCCATCCCGCTCGTCATCGCGATGGTGTTCCTCGGCAGCATCGTCTACCAACTCCGCCTGGGCTGACTGACGGCGGCCTCTCGGCCGTCTGGGAAGATACACGCATGACTTCCCTTGGTGACGTCGAGCCCCAGATCGCCCTCGGAGCCCTCGACGGGCGCTATCGGACTGCCATCGCTCCGCTCGTCGATCACCTCTCCGAGGCCGCCCTCAACCGCGAACGAATCCGCGTCGAAGTCGAGTGGTTCATCCACCTCACCTCGCATGCCGTGGTGCCCGGTGTCCGCTCCCTCACAGAGACCGAGCGGGTCGCGCTGCGCCGCGTGGTCGACGGTTTCGGCCCAGCCGATATCGCTGAACTCGCCGAGATCGAACGAGTCACTGTCCACGACGTCAAGGCGGTTGAGTACTACCTCAAGAAGCGGCTAGCCACCATTGCGCCCGAGCCGGTCGACGCGGGTCTCGCCGAGCTCATCCACTTCGCCTGCACGTCCGAGGACATCAACAACCTCGCGTATGCGCTCATGGTCAAAGGCGCCGTCGAGCAGGTGTGGTTGCCGCGCGCCCAGGCGCTTGCTGACCAACTCGGCGCAATGGCCCGTGACCTTGCCGACGTACCCCTGCTCGCGCACACCCACGGGCAGCCGGCCACGCCGACGACGATGGGCAAGGAACTCGCGGTGCTCACCTTCCGGCTGCAGCGACAACTCACGCGGGTGAGGGGGACGGCATACCTCGGGAAGTTCAACGGCGCGACCGGCACCTACGGCGCGCACCTGGCTGCAGTGCCCGAGCACGACTGGGAGGCAACCTCGCGCGCTTTCGTTGAAAGCCTTGGGCTGCAGTGGAATCCGCTCACGACCCAGATCGAGAGCCACGACTGGCAGGCCGAGGTGTATGCCGATATGGCGCGGTTCAACCGCATCCTGCACGGGCTCGCTGTTGACGTCTGGACCTATATCTCCAAGGGGTATTTCGCGCAGGTCCGCGGTCAGGGGACGGTCGGGTCGAGCACGATGCCGCACAAGGTCAACCCGATCCGGTTCGAAAACGCCGAGGCCAATCTGGAGGTCTCGACCGCGCTCCTCGACGTGCTCGGTTCAACGCTCGTGGAGTCTCGGATGCAACGCGACCTCACCGACTCGTCCATGCAGCGCAACATCGGCACGGCATTCGGGCACTCGCTGCTCGCGATCGACAATGTATGCCGTGGCCTCTCGGGTCTTGATGCCGTTCCCGTGGCGATGGCGGCGGATCTCGACAGCAACTGGGAGGTGCTCGCTGAGCCGATCCAGTCGGCGATGCGCGCTCTCGCGGCTCGGGGTGTCGAGGGGATGGACAGCCCCTACGAGCGGCTCAAGGAGTTGACCCGTGGGCGGCGGATTGGCGCGGATGACCTGCGGGACTTCATCGGGGGGTTGGGCTTGCCTGAAGACGTCAGCGCACGCCTGCAGGCCATGACGCCCCAGTCATACGTGGGCCTTGCCCCCAGCCTGGTCAGGCATCTCGACGGCTGACGGCGGGGCGCTGACCAACGGCTGGGCCAGCGGTCGACCACGACGCAGGTGCGAACGAGGTCAGACGGTGATGCGGCCCTGTGGGTTCTCGAAAGTGACCGAGAGCAAACCCGGCGTGCCGCGGGGAGCCACAAACTCGAACTCCAAAGTGGACGGCTTGTAATCCTCAGGCAGGCCGCACCACTCACGCACGCGCATCGGGTCGCCGGCAATCTCCAGTCCAATGAGGTGGACTTCGCTCGGTCCGTCGCCGGAAGGGTGTCGGGTGGTTTGGTCCCACTCAACGTAGAAGGGCAGCTGCGGGTCGGCAATGAGTCCCTTGACACCGAGTTGACGCCACCGCACCTCCTCGCCGGTCGTCGTGCGACGGAAGCCCGGCGCTGATGCCCGGCCGAGCCGCTGCTCCACCGCGGTGATGTCGTCGACCCGGACAACCCAGCCGAGCCAGCCGCCACCAAGCTCCGAACGAGCACGGACGGCTTGACCGAAGGGAGCCTTGTCGGACGCCGGGTGATCGAGGACTTCGACGACCTCGACATAGCGTGAGTTGGCCAGCGGCAAGATGACGTTGCGCGTCCCAAACCTCGGGTGAATCCCCCCGCAGACCGGCTTGACTCCGATGAGCTTTCCGAGCCGTTCCGCGGTCGCATGGAGGCCGTCGTGCTCCGCGGCATACGAGACGTGGTCAACGCGCATGCGACCCATCGTGACACACCCCTGGAGGTGCCTTTGACCACGCTGTCAGTTTGTCAAGAGGTAGATACTGAACGTTCGGTCGTGTAAGCGTTTCTATCCGCGTTGACGGACAGCCTCGAATAGGACGATCGCGGCGGCCGCGGCAACATTGAGCGAATTCGCCTTGCCACACAGCGGAATTCGTGCAGGAAGGCCCGCTTCCAGGACGCTTGGGGAAATCCCATGCTTCTCGGCACCGACCACAATCGCGACTCGTCCGGTGAGATCGATGTCCGTATATCGGACGTGTGTCTCCGGCGTCGTGGTGACAAGACGAATCCCATACTCGTTGGCCCAGGCCAACATCTCTGCGGCAGTCGCCGTCGCGACAGGCACTGCAAATACCGTGCCCTTACTTGCGCGCACGACATTGGGATTGGCCCAATCAGTGACCGCATCGACGGCGATCACGGCGCACACCCCGGCCGCATCCGCCGTGCGGAGCATGGCACCCAGATTGCCGGGCTTCTCGGCCCCTTGAGCGATGAGGAACAGCCCGTCCGCAGGCACATCCACCTGGGCTAGGGTCCGGTCGACCGGAGGCAGCAGACCGATGAGCCCGTCCGGACCGTCGCGATAGGACACCTTCTCGAAGGCCGCCCGGCCCACGTACACAATCTCCGCCCCAGCTGCTCTGGCGGCCTCGACGAAGTCGATCTGCCGCCCGATGTCTTGCATCCCGGCATACCCCGCCGGACTGTAGAGCTCAGGACAGATAAACAGGGTCCGCGGCACGGCACCCGCCGCGAGTGCGAGCGCGAGTTCTTCGAAGCCTTCGACGACCGTGAGGCCCGCGTCCTCGCGGGTTCGCCGGCGGCGTAACGCGACCAGAGCCTTGAGGCGCGGGTTCGCCGGGGAGGTGATTGTGAGGTCGGGCATCAGACATCAAGGGTATGCCGTCCCGGAGCCGGGAGGCGGGCCCGCTCGACACCACCTCGCTGGACGATCACGGCAACGTCCGGGGCGGTCAGGGATGACCTGGGAGATAGCGCTTTACGAGCTGAGGCCCAGCCAACGGATCGGTCAGGACGGCGCGAACGTTCGGAGCGCTGAGCGCCTGCACGACGTAGGTTAGTTCGGCGAGTGAGACACCGATTGGCCTCCCGTCGATCGTGGCCTCCACCGTGAGGTGAAGGGGTGACGCGTCCCAGGTGAGCGTGGATTCTCGCCGTTGCCAATGTTGCGTGATGACCGTCGGGGTGAGCACGAGGTCGCCTCGGTTACCCCGGCCGAAGAGGTCATTCCCCGCCAGATAGCTCACGGGGGCGGCGATCGCGAACACAATGGCGGCGCCGGGCCAGATGCCGCGGGCTGCCGCGAGGATGCCTATGGCAACCGTCGGAAACAGGAAACTCGCGAACCAGAACCGCACCAGCGCGTCCGTGACCCGAAGGCCGACGATGCGGACACCCGGAGGCGATGAGGTCGCCTGCACGACGGGGGCGCGCCGACGAGAGGCGATCTCCCACCGGTACACGACGCCTAGGACGAGCGGAAAGGCGAGCCACGCCGCCAGACCGAGGAAGAGCCAGCGCCCCCCCGGATTCGTGGACCGCCAGCCCATCGCACTCAACCCGGCGATGAGCCCGAGGAGCAGGACGAAGCCCAGCACGTTGGGCGCCTGATTCCGGGGCCGGACCTGCGGCACGAGAGATCTCTCAGCGGAGGGGGGAGAGAACGTCGGCGAGGGCCCCGTCGTCAACGTGTCCCGTCACCTCATCCGCGGCGGCTTTGACCTCATCGGGCGCATTGCCCATGGCCACTCCACGGGCGGCCCACCGCAGCATCTCGAGGTCGTTGCGCTGGTCGCCGACGGCGACCGTATCGGAGGGTTCAACGCCGAGTCGACGCCGCATCAGCTCCAGCGCCGACCCCTTGGAGACTCCCTCGGGATTGATGTCGAGCCACGCGGTCCAGCCCACGGCATACGAGACCTCGTGAAGGCCGATCCGCTCGATGTGCGCCATGAAGTCTTCGGGCTCGGTGTCCGGCATCCGCAAGGTGACGCGCGTCGCCGGGCGGGAAACGAGCTTCTCCCACGGCACGACCTTCTGCCGCCCCCAGAGCTCTCCCTCGGGGAAGGGCTGGTTGACGCGGAAGCCTTTGCCGAGTACCTCCACTGCGATGTATGCCGTGGGCAGTTCGTCGCGCAGCAAGGTCAACGCCGGCTTGGGATCGAAGGTCACCTTGTCGATGATCTTGTAGCCCTTCTTGCGCTTGGGTTCGACCCGCAGGCTGACCGCGCCGTTGGAGCACACGGCATACCCGCTGGTGATCCCGAGCATCTCCAGGACTGGCATGGTCGCGACGACCGAGCGGCCGGTGGCGATCACGATGTGGTGACCGGCGTCAGCAACCGCGCTAATCGCTTCTCGCACAGGCTTTTTAAGGTCACCCCCGTGCGTGAGGATGGTGCCGTCGATATCGAGGGCGACTAGCGAGCGCCCGACCGGGCGTTCCAGCGTCATGACGAGATCCCGGTCAGCGGACCGGCGTCAGCACGTCCAGGCCACCCATGAAGGGCCGCAACGCCTCAGGAACGCGCACGCTGCCATCGGCCTGCTGGTGGTTCTCGAGGATCGCGACAATCCACCGGGTCGTGGCAAGCGTGCCGTTGAGAGTGGCAACGACCCGCGTCGCACCAGTGCCCTGGGGGTCGCGCTCGCGCACACCCAGCCGTCGCGCCTGAAAGGTCGTGCAGTTGGACGTTGACGTGAGCTCGCGATAGCGGCCCTGCGACGGCACCCACCCCTCGCAGTCGAACTTGCGGGCAGCTGGGTCACCAAGGTCGCCCGCAGCGGTGTCGATGATGCGGTAGGGCAGCTCGCACTTGTCGAGCATCTGGCGCTCCCAATCGAGCAGCCGCTCGTGCTCGGCCTCGGCGTCCTCCGGGCGGCAGTAGACGAACATCTCTACCTTGTGGAACTGGTGCACCCGAATGATGCCCTTGGTGTCCTTGCCGTGGCTGCCGGCCTCGCGGCGGTAGCAGGCCGACCACCCGGCATACCGCTTGGGGCCGGCCTCGAGGTCGATGATTTCGTCGGCGTGATAGCCCGAGAGGGCGACCTCTGAGGTGCCGGTGAGGTAGAGGTCGTCAGCCGGCAGGTAGTAGACCTCGTCGGCGTGGTGGTCAATGAAGCCAGCGCCGCGCATGACCTCAGGACGCACCAGCGTGGGCGTGATCATGGGGATAAAACCCGCCTCAACCGCCTGGGCGATGGCCATCTGCAGCAACGCCAACTCGAGCCGCGCACCGACGCCGGTGAGGAAGTAGAACCGCGCCCCCGCGACCTTGGCCCCGCGCTCCATGTCGATCGCGCCGAGCGATTCACCGAGGGTCAAGTGGTCGCGGGGCTCGAACCCCTCAGCCGCAAAATCCCTTGGCGTGCCGACGGTTTCGCGCAGGACGTAATCCTCCTCGCCGCCGCTTGGGGTATCGGCGAGGATGACATTGGAGACGCTCGACAGCAGAGTCTGCAGCTCGATGTCGGCCGCTGCCGCCGCGGCGTCGAGGGCCTTGACCCGCTCCGACAGCTCCTTGACTTGGGCGAGCAAAGCGGCCTTTTCGTCGCCTTTGGCTGCGGCGACGAGCTTGCCGAACGACTTCTGCTCCGAGCGCGCCGCCTCAAACCCCGACAGTGACGACCGACGGCGTTCGTCGTCAGCGAGGATGGCTTCGACGACGCCTGGGTCGTCGCCGCGGGCGATTTGCGAGCGCCGAACCTCATCGGGGTTGTCGCGCACGAGCTTGATGTCGATCACGCTGGTCAGCCTAGCGAGCGCGCCACCCCCTCCTCACCGGAGTTTCAGGCGGCGGATCAGGCGCCGACGTCCCACGCGTGGTGGACCAAGTCGTGCACGAAGTACGTCGCGAGGGTCGCCACCGTGAACTCCGACCCATTGCTCCGTACGCCGCGCCGCTCCCAATCTGCTTCTCCGCCAACGCTTCCGACGCGTTCGAAGGCGACCGCCGCCTGCTCCCCCGCCGCGACGATCTCCTGCGCCACGACGGACGGGTCGGCGACGGCATACCTGCTGGTGATCGCAGTCTCATCCTGGTCCCAGTTGGCGAAGACAGGCTCGTCCTCGGCGAGCATGAGGCCGACTCGCGCCGCGAAGAGGACCAAGACGTCGCGCACGTGGCAGCCGTATTCAACCGGGGACCACACGGTGGCCGCTGGCCGAACGCGCGCATCGGCGCGGGCGAGGACTCCGGGCCAGAGCGCCGCTTGCGCGCGCACGAGCCGCGGCACGTCGCGCGGATCGGTGTCGGCCGCGGCATACCCACAATCGGGGCACGGACGTTGCAGGACCCAGGTCCAGTCTTTGCCGTCGGGCGGAGGCACCGGGAAGAGCGGACGAGATGGTGAGTCAGCAGCAGACATGCGAGGGAGTATGCCGCCTGCGCTCTAAGGCGTGCGACCGGGTCCACAGTGGCCACGACACGATGGGAGAGACGATCGTTATCGACTGTTCATCTCCCTCTGATGATTGAGATTAACAGCGTCGTTCCTGATCCAAGGCGGAGTTCCCTAGGGTCGAGGGCGGTCCGTGACGGCTTTGCGCGCTCGGATCGACACTGTCGGTCGAGTGGGGGAAGAGCGGAATGTCAATGGTTCGTTCAGTCATTCCCGGACGAGGCAAATCCTCTCAATCGCTGGGGAGGCCCTGGCGGAGGCGGGCGGCCGTCTTCGCAGCTGTGGCGGGCTTCGCAGCCAGCGCGGTAGTCCCCATCATGCTCGTGGCTCAGCCGGCACATGCTGCCCAAAACACCGCCGCCGCTGTGGCAAGACCCGCGGGCGCCCAGGCCGTGGTCCCTGGGGCTGCTGTGCTACCTCAAGCCGCCCCCGCCCCCGCCCCCCGCTGGCAACGAGATCAACGGCGTGGTCTGGCTCGATCTGGACGGCGACGGAATCAACGACACCACTGAGACCGGCTTTACTGGAGCCGTCGTCGCCCTCCGGGACAAAGATGGCACGCTCGTCGGCACCCGGACCACCACCAGCTCAGGGCTGTATTCCTTCGCAGGGCTTCCTCCGGGACAGGGCCCCTACTCGCTCTCGGTCACCCGCTCGACCACGACCTATCCCGACCCCTCAAACTGGGTGATCTCGGCTGCACCAGGGCCGGTCTCCGGAGCCTACGTCGGCACGGACAACGACGCGATCGCGACGGCCGACCCCCGAGTGGGGTCCATTGCCGGAGTCCTCCCCGGCACGTCCTACGACGTCGCGATCAGGCCAAGGCCCGAGCTGAGCCTGGGCTTCTTCGGCCCGGGGATCATCGACGGCACCGGCCCGTTCAACACTCTCGGCGGATGTGCCAGCTCGACGGCGACGGCCCAACCTGGTGACGACTGCGGATCGAACAACAGCCAGCTGCGCACCGGTGACACCCTCACCACTGTGTGGTCGGTGACGGCCGACAACTTCGAGCCTGGCACGACGTCCTGGGGCGATGTCATCTTCGAGCAGACCATCACTCCAACCGGTGGCGCCATCGCCACGTTTGCGAGTATCCCCGTCTCGTGCCTCCCACCACCCAATGGCACCGGTGGCACCGGATCGCCTGCGTCAGCGATCCTGACCAACTTTCCGACTGCGGGACAAACGACCCTGCGCTGCAATCTCGGCCAGTTCGTCGAGGGCGGTCAGGAGTCCCTGACGACCGCGATCAAGCTGGCCGCGACCAGCCCGCACGGCTCGTCTTTCACAACGACCGAGAGGGTGTATGCCGGCGCCACCGGCGATCGTGCCGTCCCGGCCACCGGCCCCACCGTAGGCCCGATCGTCGTGTCGGCCCGACCGGCATACGACCTGGTCAAACTGAGCTTCCGCAATCAGCGCCCGGAGACGCGGTGCGTTGACACCGACAGCAACCCGGCCACGCCCTGCGAAAACCTCCAGGGCTACACCCTTGACACGATCATCCGGCTCACCGCAGCCCAGAAGGTCGGCATCGAAGCGCTGCAGCAGCCCTTCACCTTCACTGACACCGTGAGCGCCCAACTTAGCGGCGGGGCGGCATACCCGGTGGAGTACTTCATCGCCTACTGCTACGCGAACGACGGCACCTGGGGCGACGGCGTCCTCGGCCGTCCTTACGGCCGGACTCCCACGAGTGATCCCGTCTACTACCCACGGACCCTCGACGAGTCGGGCACGTGCACGGCGACCCGCACCGCCGGCGCTGCCACGACGACCCCCTACACCATGTCGATCAGCGGGGCGGATCTCGATGGGTCCCGCTTCCCGACCGCAACGTGGGGTGGCACCGACCTGTCTGCCGGCCCGTTCATCGTCGCCGAGCACCGCGTTGGGGTCTTCATCCCCTTCCGCACCGTCGATGCCACCGATGGGACGACCAACGGCTCAGGGTCCCTCCAACTGTTTAACCGGTACTCCGGTTTTGACCCCAACGGCGTCAGCGGCGTCTCCAACTACGGCACCGGCTTCGAGCCGGGTTACTGCGCAGACTCGACCACGCCCTGCAATCCGACCAGCAGCACGGTGCAAAGCTCCAACAACGTCATTGGACCCAACACGATCTTGATGTCGACGTCGGGGAGCATGTCGAAATACCAGATGTACCGCGCTGACAACTGGGGCGGCTACACCATCCAACCCGGCAGTGCCACCACTCACGACGGTGCCGCTCTGACCGAACCAGGCGACTACAGCGCCTCCTGGATCAACTTCACCAATGCGGGATCCAACGACATCATCAACCCGGGCGTCTGTGATGTCTTCGACAACACGGTGTGGAAGCTCGCGACCGCCGACAAGGTCCAATACGACACCCTCCAGCCACCCAACCCGACGACGACCTACGCCTATGTCACCCGGTTCAACCAACTCAACACGACCTATTCGTCGGCCTTCTCCGAGGCCTGGCCGCGCAACTTCCGAGTGGAGTACGCCAAGCTCCCCATCACGGGGGACAACCCTCTCTATAACCCCGCCCGCGCCGCAGTGGCAGGCGTGATCGACTCCACGGCGTTTGCCGGGACAGACACCTACAACACCGCCACCGCCCGCTATGAAGGCGTGTGGGCTTCACAGATTGCCGCCCGCTGCACCGACGGCGCCGCCCAGGGTGGCTGGAAGACCGACCCGGCGGCAGTGCCTGGCGGGATCGACGCGGTCAACGCTGTCCGCTTCGTCTCCGTGGACCCTGCCTTCGTGCTCGTGCCGACGGCATACATCCGCGCCATCGTCCCCTTGCAGACCCGCTCCACCTTCTACGGCGGCCCGTATGCCGGGCAGGTTATCCCTGCGGGCACCGTGTTCGCCGACCTCGGCCTGGTCCGGGCGGACAACCTCAACTACGGCGGAGCGCTCGGCAACTGGCGCCCATCGGCATACCAGCCGTCTCCGGAGAACACGGCGGTCGACGGTGACCGATCCACGCTGTCGCGGTTCAATTCGATGCTGCAGAAGCGCACCCTGACGCCGTTGACGAACGTCGGCGCCACGTCGTCAACTCTCGCCGGCAACCAGATTGTTTGGGAACTCATCCCAGCGGTGCAGACCAAGATCTCGCCCTCCGCGGAGATCGCGAGGAACGTCGTCATCACCGACGTGCTGCCGCCGTATACGACCTACAACGCAGCCTGCACGGCGGCCCTGAACAATGCGCCCGCGACGGCAACCATCCTGCCGGTCAATGTCGAGCTCAACACCTGGATGACCGGCCCGCAGGCTGGATACACCAAGCTCACCTATCAACTGGGCGACCTGCCGGTCAATGTCGCTATCCCCCGGATCAGGATCTGCACCGACACCGATCCATTGGCCCCCAATGGGACCTCGGTAACGAATATCGGTCGGCTGACCGCCAATGACGACATCACTTCACTGACCGCTCGCCAGGACGACCACACGATCATCCTCGAACAAAACGGTTCGATGCAGATCGGCAAGCAGGTCGACCGGCGACTCGACCCGCTCAATGACACACAGGTCTACACGGTCGAGTACGCCAACTTTGCGTCGGCCTTCACCATCAACCCGCCGACGATGATCGACGTGTTCCCGTGGAACGGAGACACGTTGGGGTCGCTGTCCGAACGTGACCCCGCCTCGTCCTATGCCGGCACTCTCACGCTCACGGCGGTGCCGACGGTCACGTGGAAGAACGGCTCGGTGCCCACCGCGACCGATCCGTTTGCCACGATCGGCACCTTCTATTACACGAAGGACGCTCCAGCGACGATCAACTACAACCCTGACGCCAATACCTCGAAGTGGTGTTTGACCTCCGATGGTGGAACGACGTGGTCACCCGTTGCTCCGGCAGTGGCGGCCGACTGTCCAACGTCGCTCGCGCAAGTGACTGCCTTCAAGTTTGTGTCGAACTATCCCCTTGACTTTGACGGCAAGCCACGTCGAGGCCAGAAGATCACCTTCACGCTCACGGCTGCCGACAACCTGGCTGGGGATCACTACACCAACCGGGCCACCGTCGACACGACCTCCCTGCCTGCATCTCAGTTCCTGCGCTCCAACAACGTGGTCGTCCAGATCCCGTCGTATAACCTCGGCGACCTCATCTTCGGAGACCTCAACCGTAACGGCACCTACGAGGCAGCCGCGGATCTGCGGGCACCCGCTGGGGTCGTCGTGGACCTCTACCAAGCCGGCCAGGACCCCGGCGTCGACGCGCCCTATCGCACGACAACGACCAACGCTCAGGGGCGCTATCAGTTCACTCTCCTCAGTGACGGTGACTATTTCGTCGTCGTCCCGGCCAGCCAGTTCGCGGCCGGTGGCCCCTTGGCCGGATGGCTGCTCGACGCCGCGGGACTTCAGGCCGACCCCAACACCGACATCAACGACCCCGGTGACCATCACGCGATCGGCCTGACCACGGGGACCGTCGCGGACGGCATACGCTCCAGCGGCACGATCCGGCTCTCGGCAACGGTCCCGGCCAGCCCGCTCATTGCGCCGACCGGCAACGAGCCACTCGGCGACAACACCGGCAACCTTCCGACCGCGGTGAGCGACGACTTCACCAACTACACGCTCGATCTCGGTCTTATCCCGCCGTCAAACCCGTCAATGGTCCTCAAGAAGTTCACCAACGGTCAGGACGCCGACACCACGACCGGGCCGAATGTGCCCGTCGGCGGGGCGGTGACCTGGCGCTATGAGGTGCGCAACACCGCGACCGATCGATGGTGGGGGTGAGCATCACCGATGATGCCGGCACGCCGGCTGACACCACCGACGACTGGACCTTGACCAAGACGTCCGGTTATGTCTCGGGTGACACCGACAACGACGGAGCCCTCGACCTCACCGAGGTGTGGGTCTTTACGCGCACGGGGGTGGCCCTCCAGGGGCAATACGCCAACATCGCGGTGGTCAGCGCCCAGGCGGCCGACAACGCCAACCAGCCGATCACTGCTCTGGGCACCTTCACTCACGATGACCCGTCGCACTATTGGGGCTTGACCAGTGGCCTGACGCTCAAGAAGTTCACCAACGGATTCGACGCCGATACAGCGCCCGGTCCGCTCGTGGCGATCGGCTCCACGGTGACCTGGACCTACAAGGTCACCAACACCGGCAATACGCCGCTGACGACGACAGTCACCGACGACAAGATCGCCGACGACACGACGATCAACTGCGGTCAGGGCACGGCCAATGTTGTCACTATCCCCGGGGACCAGACCGTGACGTGCACCGCCACGGGGATCGCCGCGTCCGGGCAGTACGCCAACACCGGCACCGCTGCGGCCACGGCTCCTGCCACGTATGCCGCGGACGGCACTCTGGTGCCCGGCGTCGCCCTCACCTCCAGCGACTCGTCGCACTACCTCGCCCCCGCCACCACCGGGGTCACCATCGTGAAATCACTCAACGGCAACGACGCCAACACCACCCCCGGTGTGTCCGTCACCCCCGGACAACCCGTGGCCGTCACCTTCGCGGTCACCAACACCGGCACCGCGCACCTGGCCAACGTCGCCGTCACTGACAGCGACCTCACCACGATCACCTGCCCCGGTTCAGCCACCAACACCCCACACGTCATCCCCCTGCTCGGACCAGCCGGCAGCGACACCGACACCATCACCTGCACCGCCACGTTGCCCGCTCTCACCGCCGGAGCAACCCACACCAACACCGCCACCGCCACCGGCACCCCCACCCTCGCTGACGGCACCACCCCCGCCGTCGGCACCAACGGGCAACCCCTACCGGCACCCAACGCCACCGACCCCGCACACGCCTACGCCCCCGCCACCACCGGGGTCACCATCGTGAAATCACTCAACGGCAACGACGCCAACACCACCCCCGGTGTGTCCGTCACCCCCGGACAACCCGTCACCGTCACCTTCGCGGTCACCAACACCGGCACCGCGCACCTGGCCAACGTCGCCGTCACTGACAGCGACCTCACCACGATCACCTGCCCCGGCTCAGACACCAACACCCCACACGTCATCCCCCTGCTCGGACCAGCCGGCAGCGACACCGACACCATCACCTGCACCGCCACGTTGCCCGCCCTCACCGCCGGAGCAACCCACACCAACACCGCCACCACCACCGGCACCCCCACCCTCGCTGACGGCACCACCCCCGCCGTCGGCACCAACGGGCAACCCCTGCCGCCAGCGACCGACACCGACGACGCCCACGCCTACGCCCCCGCCACCAGCGGGGTCACCATCGTGAAATCACTCAACGGCAACGACGCCAACACTGCTCCAGGTGTGTCCGTCACCCCCGGACAACCCGTCACCGTCACCTTCGCGGTCACCAACACCGGCACCGCGCACCTGGCCAACGTCGCCGTCACTGACAGCGACCTCACCACGATCACCTGCCCCGGCTCAGACACCAACACCCCACACGTCATCCCCCTGCTCGGACCAGCCGGCAGCGACACCGACACCATCACCTGCACCGCGACCCTGCCCGCCCTCGCGGCTGGCGCAACCCACACCAACACCGCCACCACCACCGGCACCCCCACCCTCGCTGACGGCACCACCCCCGCCGTCGGCACCAACGGGCAACCCCTGCCGCCAGCGACCGACACCGACGACGCCCACGCCTACGCCCCCGCTCGCCCTGGACTCAGCGTGGTCAAGCGCATCAACGGCACCCAAGCCGGCCAGGCACCAGGCGTCTCAGTGCTAGCTGGCTCAACGATGAACGTGACCTTCGAGGTGACCAATACCGGCGACGTCCGGATCGACCCGGTCGTCGTGAGTGATGACACGGGGACCGCTGTTTCCTGTCCTTTGCGGGGCTTGAATCCTGGAGAGACCATGACGTGCACGGCTACCTTGCCGGCTCCCGCCTTGGGCGCTCAGCATGTCAACAGGGTCAGGGTCAGCGGGAGTCCAGTGCTTCCAGATGGATTCCCTGCGGTCGGGCCTGGTGGCACCGAGGTTGCCCCGCCCGAGGCCACTGACACGGCATACGCCATTTCTGTGGCCCAGCCCCTGCCGCAGACGGGGACGAACGTCGGGCCGCCGCTGGTGGGCGGGGTCGGCTTGCTCGTCAGCGGTCTGATGCTGTTCCTCGCGTCCAGGCGTCGCCCGCGTCGTCAGGGGGATAGCGCCTGACGCACCCACCTCCGACGCCAGCGAGCGGGCGGCCCCAGACGATCTGGAGGTCCGCCCGCTCGTACCATTAATGGCTTCTCTTTTGCTCACCTGGGACAATGGGCCAAAGCCAGGGAGGCATGCCGTGGTCAGAGTTGTCGTCGGATGGAATGGGTCGGCCCATAGCAGGGCTGCCGTGATGTGGTCGGCGCGGGTTGCCGAGCAGACCGGGCGTGACCTCGTGATCGTCCAGGTCACCCCGCCGGGCACGCGTCGACTCCGCTGGCACTCCGGCATGTCACCCCTTTCACGCACCCTCGCGCGCGCCGAGCGTGAGCTCCGCCGTGACCTCACGCGCCGCCACCCGCGGCTGCGGGTGACCGTGCTGCACGAAGTAGGCGACCCGGCCCGCACCCTCGTCACTATTGCGCGCACGTCGCTGCTCGTGATCGGCTCAACAGGGCCAGCCCGGGTCACCAACCGCTCTCTCGGGCCGGTCGTCACCCGTGTGGTCGCAACCGCGCGCGGCCCGCTCGTTGTCGTTCCTGGCCTGTATGCCGAGAGCCGAGACGAATTGCCGCTAGTCGTCGGTGAGGGCGGTCCCGTTGCGGCCGCTCTCGTGGCCCAGTTCGCCGACGAGGAGGTGGCGTATGCCGTGCGCCGCACCTCCCGCGAGCGCGCAGCTCGGGGCAGTCGTGCAACCTGGCTCGTCGTCGCGTCCTGCCCGCACGATCCGGTAGGCGTGGGGGATGGAGACCCTCAGGACCAAGGCGGACCAGACGCCAACCCCTACAGACGAGTCATCGGGGCTCGCGGTGACGCGCACGGCATACGGGAGGGGGGTTCTCGGCCAGCGCGATTGTTGGCCCACCTTCCCGCATGTCACTGCCGTGATCTCGACCTCTTGCGGTCGGCCGCGTGCCCAGTGCTCATCGTCCCCGAGCAGGTCCGGCAGCGAACAACGCCCGCGGATCAAACGGTGCCCGCGGAGGTTCGGGGCCGCGAGGTGGTTGGGGCGCTCCGCTAGCAGGCATCGCGGTGGGCGTTGACCTGTCACCGATCTGCCCTGACCCAGTGTGAAATCGGCCCCGCTGTTCATGAGTCGTTCTCGGCTCATATACGGTCGGATGCGTGCCGGACAACGTGTGGTGGTGGGTCGCTGGGGCGGTCATCCTTGTCGTCGCCATCGTCGTCATCGCGACCATGGCGAACCAGGAGACCGGTGACTACGACGCACTGACCGGACGCCGCCGTCGGCGGCGGCCGCCTCGTGACGCCTTTGGTGAGCGGGATGAGGTCGAGGAGGCGCCGCCCAAGCGGTTAGCTGTGGTCGTCAACCCGACGAAGTTCGCCGACCTCAACGCGGTGCGCGCCAATGTGACTGCGGTCTGTGCTGCTCACGGCTGGGGGCCGCCGTTCTGGTTTGAAACGACCGTCGAAGACCCCGGCGGCGGGCAGGCGCGCGCTGCTATAGCGGAGGGCGCGGCGGTAGTGTGCGCGCTCGGCGGCGACGGCACCGTGCGCAATGTCGCCAATGCCCTCATCGGCAGTGAGGTACCGCTCGGGTTGCTGCCCGCGGGGACCGGCAACTTGCTTGCCCGCAATCTCGACTTACCCATCGACTCTCTTGAACGGGCGCTGTTTGTTGCCCTGACCGGCCAGAACAAGACCGTTGACGTCGGGCGCGTGGTGATCGATCCGGCGTTGCCGGAGGGCCACGAGGCTCCTGAGGGCGAGGCACCCCCGGCGCCGATCGTCGACCACTTCCTCGTGATGGCTGGGCTGGGTTTCGATGCAACAGTCATGGCTGACACCGACGAAGCGCTCAAGCAGAAGGTCGGAATGGCCGCCTATATCGTCACCGGGCTGCGCAACATGCACGGGCCGCAGTTCAAGGTGCGGGTGAGCGTCGACGGTGGGATTGAGTTCACCCGGCGGATCAAGTCAGTGCTCTTGGGTAACTGCGGCAAGCTTTTTGGCGGGTTGGTCCTTATGCCTGACTCGAAGATCGACGATGGCCTGATTGACGCAGTCCTGCTCTCGCCCAAGGGGATTGTCGGGTGGACTGGAGTCGCTGCTCGAGTGTTGAGCCGCCAGCGCAAGGGTCACCCGATCGTCGACCACCACACCGGCACCGAGATCCGCATCCGGCTCGATCGGCCGCAAGAGATCCAGCTAGACGGCGACATCATCGGGACCGCCCGCAATCTCACGACCTCGGTTGTGCCGAAGTCACTCGTCGTGCGGGTTGCTCAGCCGAGCTAGCTGCGACCGGGCTCCGGGGCCGCTCATGCCGCTCATGCCGCTCATACCCCTCAGACCCGCTCGGAAACGCGTGCCGACTCGGCTGGGGCTGCGGCCGCCGGGGTTACTTCGTGCCGGACGGGCCGCAAGAAGAGCGTCATGACTACGCCGACGTATGCCGCCCACGCACCGATCTCCAGCACCGACATCCGCGGGCGCAGGTTGAAGATTCCACGCACGATGGTTGCGAACCATCCCTTGGGGTCGATCGAGCCGGTAACGTCGAAAGCGTAGGCCTTCTCGCCCGGCACGATGCCGGCCTCCTGCAGTTCGTGCACGGCATACGCGAGGATGCCGCCCGCGACGAGCACGAGCATGACTCCGGTCCAGCGGAAGAACTTGGCGAGGTTGATGCGGATCGCACCGGCATACATCGCGACACCGAGCGCAATCGCCGCTCCGATGCCGACGACCCAGCCCATGACCGGGCCGATTCCGGTCTCGCCCGCAGCGGTGACGGTGGCGTAGAAGAAGAGGGCGGTCTCGAGGCCTTCGCGACCGACACCGAGGAAGCCGACGAGCGCGATCGCGTAGGGGCCGAGGTCGAGCGCCCGGTCCATCTGACCCTTGAGTTCGCCCGCGAAGGCGCGGCCGGCGCGCCGCATCCAGAACACCATGCCCGTGACGAAGGCAACGGCAATGAGCGACGCAATGCCCGCGACCGTCTCGGCCGTCGCGTCGTCTAGGCCCTCGGTGGCAAAGGTGAGGATCGCGCCCAGGAGCACCGAGAGCGCCACTGCGGTGCCAACGCCGAGCCACACGTAGCGGAGCGCGTCGCGGCGGCCAGATTTGACGAGGAAGGCCACGAGGATGACGACGACGAGCGACGCTTCCAGGCCTTCGCGGAGACCGATGAGGGCATTACTGGCGAACACGTCGACTCCTGGGACGCTTGAGGGCTCGGTTTAGTTAGGTAAGCCTAACCTAAGTTAGGTAAGCCTTACTAGCCGAGGGCCACTGCAGCGCTGAGGGAAGCGACGCTTCGCTGACGGTCCAACGCCAGTGAATCGTCGGCAACCTCAGCGAAGCTGGGGCGCAGGTGAGGCGGGACGAGGCCGGGCGTCAGGCTTCGACGCGGACCACGGGGGTGCGCGGTGACCACGGCGCCCGGCCAAGTGGTCGCAACTCCGGGTCAGGCGAGACCGACTCGGGAGCGCGGCTGGTGATCCAGAGCGCGCGGCCTTCGGCGTCGGCGAGGATCTCGTCAAAAGCCGGACCTCCACCAACCGGGGGTATGCCGTCCGCCCCACTCCCAGCCGCACTTCCCTCCGCACTCACAGCCTCACCGCCAGCGCGGGCATGTGCGACGGACTGCGTTTGGGCTACCGCGCCTGTGGCTCCGGCGCTCAGCTGGCGAGCCACCGCGGCGATCGAACGGGCGACGTAGATCGAACGCAGCGTCGGCGCCGAACCCCCGACGAGATCGGCGAAGCTGCCTGGCTGCCCCACGATGAGGAACCGGGTGATCGACCCGGAGAGGTCGTCGACCTCACGCTCGGCAACCTTGATGCCAAGGCCAGCGCCTCGCCCTTCGCCGGCCAAACCGACTGCGGGCGAGTCAGCTTCGGCCACCCGGCGAAGTGCCTCTGCAGTCGAGGAGCAGGCGTGCGGCTGCAGCGACCAGCGTCGGATGAACGCCGCGCACTGGGCGAGGGCCTGGGGGTGGCTGAAAACAGGTGCGCCGTGGAGTTCATCGAGCCGGTGGTCCTCGCGGATATAGGCGTCGATCCGCACTGCGACATCGATGACGCCGCCAGCAGCAATCTCACCGTCGTGCGCAAGCAGCGCCTCGACTGATCGAGTGACGAGACCCGAGGACGACGAGGACACCGGAATCACGGCGACGCCACCCGATGCGACCGATTCAAGGACATGACCAAACGATTCGACGGGCAGCAGGCGAGCGGACGGCATACCGAGGTCTGCGGCGAGATGCCCGGCGGCGACTTCGGAGAACGTCCCCGCCGGCCCGAGATAGGTGACGCGATCGGTCGGCGACACCAGCGGCAGCGACAGCCCACGCGGCCAGCGGAAGGCGTCGGCGACGCGCTGTCGGAGCCGCTCGACCATGTCGTCGATGTCACGGTCCACGCGGACTTCGACGCGCACGACAACTGCGCGCTGGCCGGTGCGGACGACTTCGGAGATGAGCTCGCTCTTGCGGATGCCGGGCACGGGTGCGACGACCTCGGCGACGCCGCTGCCGGCGACGGATTCGGGCACGAGGAAACGCACATCGCGCCGCAGGTAGGCGAGCCAGTCATCGAGCTCGCGATCGAGGTCGTCGCCGACGACAAGATCAACGTGGCCGAGGCTGAAGACCGTGCGGCGCACCTTGCCTCCGAGACCCAGGCGGACGGCGTTTTGGCTCCCCGGACCGTCGAGCAGAGCCGCTCGACCGCGGCGGCCGACGAGCACCTCATCGATGGTCACCTCGACCGGGTCCACGTCAACGATGTGGCCGACGCGAATGGTGTCGGCCCGCCCAAGCGGGCGGATGCCGACAAGCGAAGTGCTGCGCTGGTGCCGCGCGAGCTGGAGCCGCTTGGACTGGGCCGCGACGACGGCGGCAGCGGCAGTGCCCCGCACGGTGTCAAAAAGGGCGCCAGAGAAGCGATCTCGCACCGCAGCGATCCGCGCCTCGACGGCGGTCGGGGCTGCGGAGACGACTGCTGACTCCAAGGCGGCGGCGGCAGCCCGCAACTCCGCGGACATCTGGGCCCCGTTGAGAGCGGTCTGGATCGCGGCCGAATTGGCTTGTGTACGTTCGTCGAGGACCCGCACGGCAAGGCCGAAAAGAGTCTCGAAGAGGGGCGTGCGCGCGGCCCAGATGTCGTCCTGCAGGTCGAGCCCCGAGTCGACCACGGCGGAGGCAAAACCGAGCAGCGCCTGGTGCGCCATGCCCTGGACATAACCCATCGACCGGTCGTGCTTGGCTGCCGTGCCAAACTTGACCGCCGCCCCACGCTCACGCAGGAGCTCGACCAGCCATCGGTGCGCATTGCCATGGGGGTCCCCTGCGGGGACCACATAGACCGCCTGCCCCTCCAGTTGGCGGGAGGTCACGTCAAACAGCGGATGGAGCCCGTATGCCGGGCGCTCACCAGCCGCTGCCGTGAGGGCTTCCAGCGCGGGCACCATGCTTTGGGCAGTGACGAACAGGCTCGCGGTGGGGGCGAGCGCAGGAGTGATCGCGGCGGCAAGGCTGGCGAGCGCTGCGGGCGGAACGGCGAAACACACCGTCGTGAGCTCGGCTGAAAGATCCAGCGGCGCACCGGTTTTGAGGTCGACGGGCGTCGGTGAGCCAGGTGCGGTGACCGCACAGGTGAGGCGCCCGGCATACCCCGTGCTTGTGGTGTGTGGTGTGCTCGTGGTGCTGGCTTCAAGGAGCCCTGGAGCAGCCTCGGGAGTGTCGATCAAGCTGACTGAATCCCACTCCGCGGAGCTAAAAACGTTGTCCCACAGCCAACGACCCATCCCGGAGGCGGCGCCGAGGACGACAAGATGTCGTGGGCGCGGGTGACGTTGACGGGCCACGGCTCTTCACTCCTTGGGGCAACCGGGCTGACTCACCGGAAGGGTATTACGCTCGATCCTCACCATGATCTTCAGTCTCACCGTCGCCGCGGCCGCCTTTGCGCTCATCTTCCCCGTCGAGTTCCCGGATAAGACGTTCATTGCGACTCTGGTCCTCGCGACCCGGTACCGACCGCTGCTCGCGTGGATCGGGGTGAGCTCGGCCTTCCTCGTGCAAACCGTCATCGCAGTGACCGCAGGGTCGCTCCTCAGCGCGCTGCCTAAGACTCCGGTGACGGTGGCGTCGGCGCTGCTGTTCCTCATCGGTGGTTTTGTGTTGCTCCGGGGGGCGTCGAAGGCTGCCGAGGAGGGCCAGGAGGCGGAGGCCGAGTTCGAGGAAGTGGCCGCGCGCAAGGGGGCGCAGAAAGGGTGGCACGCGATTGCGACGAGCTTCCTCGTGCTGTTCCTCGCCGAGTGGGGCGACCTGTCTCAGCTGCTGACGGCCAACTTGGTGATCCGTTATCAGGAGCCGTTGTCTGTCGGGGTGGGGGCCTGGCTCGCCTTGGCGGCGGTCTCGGGGCTGGCAGCACTGCTGGGGCGGCAGTTGCTCATGCGTGTCCAGTTGGCGACGATCCGTCGGATTGGCGGGACGGTGTGTTTGCTGTTGGCGGCCCTGACTTTGGCTGGCTTGGCGGGGCTTGAGCTGCCGATCGGGTGAGGACGCACCGTGACCGCCTAGAACAAGGGCTGACGTCATGCAAGTGCGTCACGCATGCTGCGGTTGCGTGACCTTCATCGCGCGAGGTGCTGCGCGGCCACCGCTGACGCCTCGCTGAGGGCTTCAGCGCAAGGTGACCTGGCGGCTGAGCAGGCCGTTGCGGGCGCGGCGCTCCTCGCTCGTGAGCGCGGCCGTGAGGCTTGCGGCCTCGGTAAGGCGAGGGGCCATCGTGGCAACGGCTTCCGAGAAGGATTCCGCCTCCCGACTCGCATCGACCTCCCAGACCGGCACCAGCAGCCCGGACGCGCGGAATGCACCCAGCAAGCGCGCGTCCTCGGTGAGCCGCTGCTCCCCTCGGGCGGCCAGCCGCGCCAGGCCATCGGTGGCGGCGTCCTCGTCCTGCGGCATGACCCAGCGGACGTAGGTGCGCTCGCCAAACCGGACCCAATAGACCGACGGCGCGCCATTGAGTCGGACTGTGGGGACCACGGAGGCGTTGGCAGCTTCGAGGGAGGCAGCGCTTTCGTCGTCAAGTTCGGTGTCGCCGACCCAGAAGCCGAACCCGTCGAAGAGGGTGAGATCGAAGGACACGTCCGGGTCGATGAGGTCTTGGAGTCGCGGAGATTCGGTTGTGGGAGTAGGGACTTGGGCAACAGGGTGACCCTCATCCGCCGCCGCGGCCAGGAGCCAAGCGGCGGCGAGGTCACGGCTTGCGTCGCCGCTCATGGCGCCGGTCTGAGTGGACACCATGACCGTGCCGCCTTGCCGGTGCAGGGCTGGCCACGCCATCGGCAGCACGGTTGCGATGGTCGCCTCGCGGGGGGCGTCGTCGGGGAGGCTGGTCGCGGCTCCCTCGCGCAGGGTGACTTGGGCTGTCGCGGCGGGGAGGATTTCGCGCATCGCGACCCAGTCGGTTTCGCCGGTGAGGCCCTCGAAGGGACGGCGGACGAAGGGGGCCGCGGACGGCATACCTGCGCGTCCTGGGTTGCCGCCTGCAGAAGTGCGGTCAGTCCGTGAGGTATGCCGTTTGCTCGCCTTGCCCATGCCCGTCACCTTAACGGCAGGCAGCTGAGCCGGTGGTGTGCCGTGTATGTGGGGCAACTGTGATCGGGGCGCACAGACGCGGGAAAGCTGCAACCCGCAGACGGCAGTGGGCAGTGGTGGCCCCAGGCGAGCGCCGCGTCCGCGCTCGCCTGCGCTCACCATGCAGTAGGGCACATCGCGGACCTCCCTATGTAGCGGACCTCCCTATGTAACGGTGACGCTAGTCAAGACGGAGTGTGAGCATGAGCATCAGAGACCCTGACCTGCGGCGCATCGGAACTGATCCCGACAGCTTCGAGGCGTTCTACCGCGAACATGTCGAGGCCGTCCAACGGTTCGTCGCCCGGCGGGTGCGCGATCCGGAGCGCGCGGCTGACCTCACTGCTGACATCTTCCTCACCGTCATCCGTCGGGCAGCGGAGTACCGCCCCGAGCGCGGCCCAGCGATCGCCTGGACGTTTGGCATCGCCCGCACCGTGGTAGCGGAATCGCAGCGTCAGAGGCTGCGAGAACATCGCGCGGTCAACCGGTTCGCCGGGCTCTTGCCCCTCGCGCCTGACGCCATGGCCCGCGCCGTCGATCGCCTCGACGCCGAACGCGAGAGCAGGGCCCTGTATGCCGCCATGGCTCGCCTCCCTGAGGGTCAGCGGGCCGTTCTCGAACTCGTTGCCCTAGACGGTCTCAGCCCGGCTGAGGCAGCAGCGGCTCTTGGCTTGTCCGAGGTGAGCGCCCGGGTGAGGTTGCACCGGGCCCGCAATGCCATGAAATCCCACCTCGGTGATCCGAGCTCAGCCCCATCCGGCGAACCACCCACTTTGCCGTCCCTTTCGACCTTGGAGGCCACGCCATGACCACGACGACCAGACCTGCTCCGCGGACCGAGCCCTACGACTCCTTCGAACTCGCGCTGCTCGCCGTGCTCAAAGACGAAGTAGAGAAGATGGCGGCGAGCAATGCCTGGACGGAGCCGACCGGCTCACACCTCGGCACGAGGGAGGCGACGGCCCACCGGTTCGCAGAGCCTGGGCCAGCTCCATCCCGAGGCATGCGCCGGCACTCACGGTGGCGGCAGGCTGTGGGTGTAGCTGCCGCGATAGCTGCGGTGGCCATTGCGGTTCCCCTGGCAACGAGCACCCCGGCATACGCGATCGGGCGGGACAGCAGCGGCAACGTGACCGTGACGATCACGCGCCTCGACGACGCGGCTGGTCTCGAGCGCGAGTTGGTCGCCCACGGGGTCACAGCTCGCGTGACGCATCTGCCCGCGGGCTACCAGTGCGACCCGCGCGACAATCCGCCGGTCCCGGGGGCGGCGGGGATCGCGGCGTCCGTGGACGACGACGGGCTGCACTTCACAATCCCGCGCGGGGCGGTGGGGGCGGACCAGACTCTCCTCATTGACCTCAGCACTCCGCCGCAGGCCCAACCGAACCCGCCCCAGGGCGGACCCTCCGGGATCATGCTCGGCACCTCGATTGCAGCCCATCCCGTGGCGCCGTGCCGTGCCGTCAACTCGGGGAGCATCCTTCCCCTGCCGGGTCATCCCGGCACACCTGACTCGGTCGGTACCTCAGGGGGTGTGGCCACGTCCGGGACAGTCACGCAGAAGGCAACCGCCTCAGCCGCAGACCCAAAGAACTGACGGCCCGTCCGCGTCACCCCTCTTCTGCTGATCGGATCGATACCCGTTGGCGACCCCTGAGTCGTCAACGGGTATCGACAGTGAGGATAGGTGTGGTGTCCTCGGGTGTGGGTCTGACTCGGGTATCGAAAGGCGTTTGAGCTGCCTTCGCGCGGATCTGTCGGCCTGTGTTCCCGGGGGCACCGTGCACGCGACCGGACGGGCGTGTGTGACCTTATAGGAGCTTGAGCAGAAGCCCCGTCACTGTTTTGTCCGCCCGCCCAGCCGGCGCGTGCCGTCCTCATATCCGACTAAGGAAGGTGGCACGAGAACACGATGACCGATCATGACACGATCCGCGAGGTCTTCGTCGGGGTCGACACCCACAAACACACCCACCACGCGGCCGTGTGCGACCGCCTCGGCGCCCGCTGGCCGATCGTGAGTTCCCCACGAATACTGCCGGGTATGCCGCGTTAGCGGCCTGGGCGCGATCGTTTGGGCAGGTCAACGCTTTCGGCGTAGAAGGCACCGGGTCCTACGGTGCTGGCCTAACCCGCGCCTTGTCGGCTGCCGGACTGGTGGTCGTGGAGGTCAACCGCCCCGACCGTGCAGCTCGCCGCGCCAAGGGCAAGTCAGACTCGCTGGATGCCTACGCCGCCGCACGCACGGCAGCCGCTGGCACCGCGACCGGCACCCCCAAAACCGGCGATGGGATCGTCGAAGCGATCCGATGCCTGCACGTGGCCTACCGCTCAGCGGTGAAAGCACGCACCCAGTGCATCAACCAGATCCATGCCCTCCTGGTCACCGGAGACAACCCAGAGCGCCTACACAGCGAAGCATCATTCGCCCACCTCACCGGGACAGCACCCATCCCAGCATCCTCAGGCCAACGACACCGCCACCGCCTCAACCGCGGCGGAACCGCTCCGCCAACCACGCCCTACACGTCATCGCCCTGTCCCGCATGCGCCACGACACCCGCACCCAGGCCTACGTCCAACGCCGCACCACCGAAGGACTCACCAAAAAAGACATCATCCGATGCCTCAAACGAGCCATCGCCCGCGAGATGTACCACCTCCTACGACCACACCCCCAACACCAAGACACCCCCACCAAAACCGCCGCTTGACATCCATAGGAGCATCTGCGGGAGGGGGTGGCCGAATCGATACCGAAGAGCGAGCCAGGCCTCGTCAACGGGTATCGACTGCGGGAGGGGGTGGCCGAATCGATACCCAAGAGCGAGCCAGGCCTCGTCAACGGGTATCGACTGCGGGAGAGTCTTGGCGATGACTTGACTTGCGTACGGCGTACATATAGCGTGAGCCTCACGTCAATGTACGCCGTACATAAGATCTGGGGTACAGCGCATTCGCGACCCTGACTGACGGACCTCACCATCCCGGCGCTTAGTGCTCCTCCGGGCGCGGACCCCTCGATCCCCCGGTGACCAGCCATCGAACTCACCGAAACGGACGGCATACGCCATGATCGAAGTCCACAATCTCAGCAAGCGCTACGGCGAAAAGCTCGCCGTCGACGACGTGAGTTTCACGGTCCAACCGGGCATCGTCACCGGCTTCCTCGGGCCCAACGGGGCCGGCAAATCCACCACGATGCGCATGATCGCCGGACTGGACCGGCCGACCAGCGGCGAGGTCATCGTCAACGGACAGGACTACCGAGCAAGCAAGGCGCCCATGGCCGAGCTCGGCGTGCTCCTCGAGGCCAAGG
The DNA here is from genome assembly GCA_016715285.1 of Actinomycetales bacterium. Taxonomy (GTDB): domain Bacteria; phylum Actinomycetota; class Actinomycetes; order Actinomycetales; family Dermatophilaceae; genus Phosphoribacter; species Phosphoribacter thorii. The sequence goes on from JADKAO010000009.1 coordinate 89,376, forward strand.
CCGTCCACACTGGTCGCTCCGCGCGCAACCACTTGCTCGCCCTTGCCTATACAAACGGCGTGTCCGCCGATCGCGTTGATGATGTGATCGACATGGTCGGTCTCCACGACGTCGCGGCCAAACGTGCGGGCGGCTTCTCGTTGGGGATGGGTCAGCGCCTTGGCGTCGCCTCCGCACTCCTCGGTCGCCCACGCACCGTGGTGCTCGACGAGCCGGCCAACGGGCTCGACCCCGAGGGTGTCATGTGGATGCGAGAAATGCTCAAAGACCTTGCCGCCCAGGGCCATACCGTCTTTGTCTCCTCGCACCTCATGAGTGAGATGGCGCAGACGGCAACGCGACTTGTCGTCATCGGCCGCGGAAGACTCATCGCGGACACGACGGTCGCAGGCTTCGTCGCCCTAGCCGGGGGCCACACGGTCATCGTCCGCACCAGCGAGCCAGCCCGCCTGAGCGCACTCCTGGCCGGCCCGGACATCACGCTCACCCCGGAGGGGTCCGACGCGCTCATCGTCGACGGGCTGACGACCCACCAGATCGGGACCGCAGCCGGGGCGGCCGGCATACCCCTGTTTGAACTGGCCAACCAACACACCTCGCTTGAGGAAGCCTTCATGGAGATGACCCACGACGCTGTCGAATACCACGCGACGGCCGATGTGGCGGTGGCCTCGTGACGACAGCGACCGCACCAGCCGCCATCCCGGTGGCGCCTCTGGCCCGCGAGAGCGGGCTGCGCGTCACTCAGGTGCGCGTCCTACGCTCCGAGTGGGTGAAGTTCCGCTCCCTCCGATCAACCCTGTGGACCATGGGGCTGTCGGTGGTGCTCATGATCGGTTTGGGCGCGATGTTCTCGGCCATCTCCGTCAACAGTGCCGAAGGCATGGATCCTGGAAACACCGCGATTTCGACGAGCTTGACCGGCACCTTCTTCGCCCAGTTGGCCGTTGGCGTCCTCGGTGCGCTCCTCATCACCGGTGAATACACCACCGGCATGATCCGCGCCTCGCTCGCTGTCGTGCCCAAACGGCTCCCCGTGCTGTGGGCCAAGCTCGCCGTCCTCGCCGCCGTCGTGTTCGCCACGATGCTGGTGGCCAGCCTCGTCGCGTTCGAGCTCGGCCAGGCAATCCTCAGCTCGAAGGACCTGGGCACCTCGCTGTCAGATCCCGTCGCGGTGCGGTCGGTCTTTGGCGCTGCGCTCTATCTGTCCGCGGCTGCGGTCACCGCGGCCGGGATCGGTGCGTTGCTGCGCAATACCGCCGCGAGCATCACGACCTATGTCGCGATCTTCTTCCTCATCCCGACCCTGGTCGCGACGATCATTCCGCGATCCTGGGCGGCTCACTTTGCGCAATACCTCCCCTCGAATGCCGGCACGGGCCTGATCGACGGCACCTATGGCCTGGAGAACCCCCTCTCCCCATGGGCCGGCTTCGCGGCCATGTGCGCCTTTGCGGCAGCGGTCGTCGCTGCCGCCGCCTGGCGCCTGCACCACACGGACGCCTGACGCTCCGGCGCCCCTTCCTAGCCCGCATTCGATACCCGTTGGCGACCCCTGGTGCGTCAACGGGTATCGAATAGTGAGGATAGGTGTGGTGTCCTCGGGTGTGGGTCTGACTCGGGTATCGAAAGGCGTTTGAGCTGCCTTCGCGCGGATCTGTCGGCCTGTGTTCCCGGGGGCACCGTGCACGCGACCGGACGGGCGTGTGTGACCTTATAGGAGCTTGAGCAGAAGCCCGTCACTGTTTTGTCCGCCCGCCCAGCCGGCGCGTGCCGTCCTCATATCCGACTAAGGAAGGTGGCACGAGAACACGATGACCGATCATGACACGATCCGCGAGGTCTTCGTCGGGGTCGACACCCACAAACACACCCACCACGCGGCCGTGTGCGGCCGCCTCAGGCGCCCGCTGGCCGATCGTGAGTTCCCCACGAATACTGCCGGGTATGCCGCGTTAGCGGCCCTGGGCGCGATCGTTTGGGCAGGTCAACGCTTTCGGCGTAGAAGGCACCGGGTCCTACGGTGCTGGCCTAACCCGCGCCTTGTCGGCTGCCGGACTGGTGGTCGTGGAGGTCAACCGCCCCGACCGTGCAGCTCGCCGCGCCAGGGCAAGTCAGACTCGCTGGATGCCTACGCCGCCGCACCTCACGGCAGCCGCTGGCACCGCGACCGGCACCCCCAAAACCGGCGATGGGATCGTCGAAGCGATCCGATGCCTGCACGTGGCCTACCGCTCAGCGGTGAAAGCACGCACCAGTGCATCAACCAGATCCATGCCCTCCTGGTCACCGCACCAGCAAACCTCCGTCAGCAGATGAGCCACCTGTCAACCCTGACCATGGTCACCACCCTGTCCCGTCTTCGCCCCGGCACCGACCTAACCGGACCAGCCACAGCCACCCGCTACGCCCTACGGTCACTAGCCCGCCGCTACCTTGCCCTGCGAACCGAAATCAACGACCTCAACCACGCCCTGTCAGACCTGACCACCCAGGCTGCCCCGGACCTACTAGCCCGCCCCGGAGTCGGCACCCACGTCGCCGCCCAACTGCTGGTCACCGCCGGAGACAACCCAGAGCGCCTACACAGCGAAGCATCATTCGCCCACCTCACCGGGACAGCACCCATCCCAGCATCCTCAGGCCAACGACACCGCCACCGCCTCAACCGCGGCGGAGACCGCTCCGCCAACCACGCCCTACACGTCATCGCCCTGTCCCGCATGCGCCACGACACCCGCACCCAGGCCTACGTCCAACGCCGCACCACCGAAGGACTCACCAAAAAAGACATCATCCGATGCCTCAAACGAGCCATCGCCCGCGAGATGTACCACCTCCTACGACCACACCCCCAACACCAAGACACCCCCACCAAAACCGCCGCTTGACATCCATAGGAGCATCCGCGAAAGGCAGCGGAACCACATAGCCCCTTGGGACGGATGTAAAATAGATGCATGCCATCTGTTTTGATTCAGGTGCGGGGCGTCGATTCTGCTATCCGCGACGAA
>JADKAO010000010.1 GCA_016715285.1 Actinomycetales bacterium
TGAGACCGTGTCGGGTGTGGTGACACTGACGGCACGATTGCGCGGATCGGCAACGTAGTCGCCGAGCCTGATCGACAGGGTGGCGTTTTTTGGTCCATGACGACGGTCTTGCCAGGCACGGCATACGGGAGGTCGCTGCCGTTGGCCGGCACGTGGATCACCGCCATCGCGCGGCCACCATCGCCGCCCTTGACGATGTAGGGGACGGCCCGGGGGTAGTCGGCGAAGGTGACCGGACGGCCCGTCGCGCTCGATGGTCGCGCCGTCGCCGACCTCGATGACCTTGAGCGCGGAGTTCGGTCTCGAGGTCCTTGTCGTTGCCGAGGACATCGACGAGCACTGAGGTCAGGGCTGGCGCGCGGGGCTCGGCTGCTCCCGGCGCCCCGGGGCCTGCGGGCGCGCGTCAGCCCCGGCACCCCGGCAGCAGCATATCCACCCGCGCGACATCGTCGACCGCAACGGGGGTTGTTGAAGTTCTTGTTGCCCCGCACGGTGATTGTCGCGCGTGACAGGGTCGAAACAAACCCCCCAGTGATCCCATAGACCAGCACCGATGGCTGACCCTCGTCAGGGCCCCGGACCTTGAAACTCGTGTCGCCCCCTCCCGGACGAACGCCGCCACCGCTGCCGGGTCATTGATCAGCGCCGGATCTTCCACTGTCACATCGGAATTGCGGGGATGAGGTCTTGGCGATGGCATCGATAGTGACCGTCCGACCGGGCGCCGCCACGATGTCATCGGGGACCGCCACGGGCGGCTGGGGTGCACCCGGTTGCACGACACACCGCACGAGGCCTCCAACACTCTTGCCGAACCGGTTGGTCACGGCATACCGGAGCACTCCGGTGCCCGAGGAGGTGGGATAGGCCTCGTATCGAATGGTGCTGCCACCGAAACCAGTCACCCGTCCGAGGCGGAGGTTGACCGGCCCACCCGCCTCACCGACGATTCCCGACACGTGGTGAGATCCCCCCGTCAGGGTCGATGCCGCTCGTGGGCAGCGTGAGCGTGAGCGCCTCGCCCGCGGTCACCGAGGCCGCGAAACTCCGGGCCGTGGGTGGCTGGTTGGAGTCTGCGGGTCGGCAACGGCTTCACCGTCACCGTTACGCGGCCCGTCACCGACCGCTCCGGCATCCCTTCGGTATGCCGCGTACTCCAACGTGGCGACCGTGTCGGCGGTGATCGCCGCGGATCAGGTCGATAACGCAGGACTTGGCCGCTCGGATAGACCTGACCTTTGCCCGCCTACGACCTTGACCGTGCTGGGGGTCAGTTTGAGCGGACACCGTCGGCCATCGAGTCGTTGTCGGTCGGGGATGCTCAATCGACGTCGCCCCATCGGACCACTGCCTGGTCGTCGACGACATTGGGCATGACCGCTGCGGGCGGCGCGACCTTCTGGACAACCGAGACTTCACCGGCGGCGGTGCGGGTGCCGTCCGAGATGGTGTGACCACGACCCCGCGGGCGTTCGGTGGCGCCGCGGTCAGCGGGCGGTTGACTGCACCCGCAGCCAGCGGCCTTGGATGACCGACGCACGGACCCACGACTCGGTCGTGACGACTGATTGGATGACGAGCATCCGAGCGCGGGCTGTAGTCGTTGACGAGCACGTCGGTGACCGCCGGAGCCTGGTCCCGCACGGTGACGGCATCCGGCGCCGCAACCGGAGGAGCGTCATCGGCCAGCGGCGGCAGGATGTCGACCCGGAACCGGCCCGCACCGACCCCGGAGCCCTTGCGCGGCATGCGTCAGGAGGTGGCTTCCGGGGCTGCGCCGGTGACGGTGACGACACCGGTCTCGAGTTGGTGTCGACCGTGAGGCCGGTCGGGCCACGGACATCCCGCAGCGAGACGCATCCGCGCGGTTGGGTCGGACGATCAGCCCCGGGGATGTCATTGCCGCGAGCGGCTGCGCTGGACGGGCTTGCCGACGACTGCGCGGACGACGTCTTGGGCCACGGCGCGACCGCCCGGTCGGTGTCGTCGAGGACCGTCACCGTCACCTTGGCTTCGGTGCGTCCGCCCCGGCCGTCGTCGACGCCCCCCGGTACTTTGACATCGAACAGCCCTTCTGGTTGGGGCGGTACGATCGCCAGCGCGGCGCTATCCACCGATGAGACGGGTCGAGCGCCTCCACGACGACCGGGTCGCTCTCGGCGTCCCGCCAGTCGGCAAGGGACGCCAACAGGCACGTAACCACCGGCGACGACCGGGGTCTTGGTGCTCGTGATGACGGCTTGACCTTGCCGGACGTAGGGCGCGGTGTTGACCGAGTCGTCATCAATGGTCACCGTGACGAGCGCGGTGAGCGACCCTCTGGGCCGGCATTGCCATTGTTGACGCCATGGCTGAACCGCCACGACATTGGCAGCTGGCTTGTCTGGCACCGAAATAGACACCGTCCTGGCCGTCCACCGAGGGCTGACGAGGATGCCAGCATCCGGGGTCGTCACGTCGCCGGGTGCGATCGCGAGCACGGCGCCGAGGCTGTCCGTGTCGTTGTCGAGGACGTGGAGCGTTGACGTGCGGCCGGGCCGGACGACGAGGTCGTCGGGCTTGGCCTCCGGCGGCTTCTTGACGACCTGGTCGTCGAGTTGGTTGGGGTCGGGCTTGGTGTTGTCATTGCCCGATCGCGGCGGCGGGATGACCGAAGTCCAGTCGTCGATCTTGACCGGCTTGTCGGAGTCGACGTCGAAGACCGCACCACTGTCGAGGTCGTTGAGCACGATGAGGCCACGGTTGACCCGCAGCCGCACGCCGTCGACGCGAGCGCCGGTGCCACGGGTGTCGAGCGCGACGGCGTCGACCGCCGCGTCGGTGCACGATCGGCCGTAATACGTCTGGCCCTCACTGGCCCACGCCGAATGCACGCACCGGCCGATCCGCACTGGCGCGGCTGGGATGAGGGTCGCTGACGCGGCGGCGCCCGGCAGGACAACGTCGCCGCCAGGAGGGAGGTCACCGCGCAGGACCACATGGGTGAGGCCGCGCGGTCCGGCGATCGCGACCGTGTCCGCGTCGGGTCCAGGCTGCTGCACCACTGCGGAGTATGCCGTGCCCTTGCTCCCGCCCCCAGTCAACCCGAGCCGGGCGGTGACATCGACCGGGGCCGACAGGCCGTCGGCGCGAACGAGGCCAGTCGACGGATCGAAGATGACCCAGCGGTCACCGACGACGGTGAGTTGGGCCGAGTTGGCGGTGAACCCGAGCTCGCGGACGTTCGCGTCGGCGAAGCCGCCCGTCGGCAGGGGCGAGACCACGGCGAGTTGTCCGGAGGAGGCGGACACGGCATACACCGTGCCGTCGACCGCAACCGCGACCGTGGCCCCGGCGCCGATCGTGGCCACCGGAGGCGCGGTGCTGGCGAGCTTGTCGAGGGTGGTGACACCGGTGGCGGAGTCGACGCGTTGGACGCGGAGTTTGCCGGTGGCGGGGTCGATCGTCGCGATGGTGCCGCCGCGCACGTCGATGGTGCCGGACACACCACCCGGCTGACCCGGGACTGGCGTCGGCAAGGTCAAGACCGACGACTCCTGCAGGATGCCGGTGCGGACGTTGATTGGCGTTGCCTGGTTGGTCGCCTTGACAATGCCGACGACCGCCGCACCGTCCTGGACGATGTCGAGACCGGTGTTGTCGGGGGAGGTCGCGGCGACCGCGGCGTCGAGCTGACCTGCAGGTTTGTTGATCCGACCGAACCGTGACTGCGCGGAGGTGGTGACCCAGACGCCGCCGTCGTTGGAGTTCGGCTTTTGCGGAGAGTCTCGCCTTCGGCCCGCGTGGCGAGCCAGGTCAGCAAGAGCGCGAGGATGACCAGGAGGACGGTCGAGGTGATGCCGACTCGTCGGGAGCGCAGCCCGATCATGTGACCCCCCCTGGTGACCGACGGGGCAGCCGGAGGGTGGGAGCGAGGCGGCGAGCGAGGCGGCGAGCGCGCACAGCCTGGGCGGCAAGGTCAGCGCGGGCGGCGGCGGCCCGAAGCCGGTCGGTGTGAGGCCGCTGGCGGCGCAACGACCGCAGCGACCAGGCGGCGCGAATCCGGTCGCGGCGCCGGCCGGTCGCGCGCAGCGCCGCGATGGCGGCGTCGCTCGCGGCCCAGCCTGCTCTGGTCTCGTCGACGCCCGGGAGGGTGCGACCGAAGACTCGGGCGTCGGTGGCGCGGGCGAGGGCCACCAAGTCTGGCGCTGCCCGGTCACCCGTAGCGCCAAGCCCGGCCAGGGCGGTCTGGAGGGCGCGTGCTTGAGCTGGCCGAGTCCCGTTGGGCGGCAAGCTGATTCGGCGGTCACGCGCGACGTCGACCAATTCCGACCAGGCCCCAGCTGCCTGATCAGCCGTCGACCCGGACGTGCGCCGACGCGACCGGCGACGGCGCTTGAGCACCGACACCGCGGCATACCAAAGGCCGAGGGCGACCAGGGGTGGGCCGAGACGGCTGATGACCCATCGCACCCAATCGGGCCATGTGCTGGGGTCGAAGACCGACGGCCGGCGGTCGCTCGAGCGGTTGCCGCCTGCGTTCTGGACCTGGTCGGGGCCTTGGAGGATGCTCGGCGGGTTATTGGCCGCGGGGGGCGGCACGACGGCGCCGGTCTTCTTCTCCTCGGTGCGTTGATCCTGCTGGCTGGGCTTCTTGCTACGGTCGGGCACGAGCTGCGTCGGGAGGATGTCTTGCCATCCGCCGTCGGCGCGCTGCACCTGCACCCACGCGCGCACGTCCTGCCCTTTGATGACGCCCGACGCCTCGGGGAACGCGCCCAGCACCACGCGCGCCGGCACCCCCACGCGGGCCGACATGAGGGCGAGCGTCGCGGCATACTGCTCGTCGTTGCCGGCGAGCTGCGGCGCCTTGACGAAGCGGGTCACCCGGGCGAGCGAATGCCCAGGCAGGAAGGCGTTCTGGAAGTCGTTGGGCGGGCCGCCGTCGGTGTAGGCACCAGTGCCGCGCAGCACCGCGGCGATCGCGAGGACCTTGCGCCACGGATCGCTCTCGCGGCCGGCCCACTGATCGATGCGCGCGTCCATGAACGCCAGGGATTGTTGTGTCACTGGGGGGCCGTCGCGAGGGCAAGTTGCGCCGGGGAGTTCGCTATCAACCCTGGGGAGGTATGCCGTGAACTCGTAGGAGTCTCCCGGCAGCAGTTGGCTCGGCAGGATTCCGGAGCTGGTCGCGACGTTGAACCGCAACTCGTCGTGCAGACCCTGGGCTCGCGGCCCTGCGAAGCGGATTTCGCTGACGAGCCCGGCCGTCGGGAGCCAGACGTCCTGCCAGCCTCCCTCGGGGATCGTGACCGTCACCGGGACCGGCGTCGAGGCATCGGCTGCCGGGGTGACGCCGAGTTGCTGGCCGACCCGTCTGAAGGCACCCGCGCCTGAGCCACCCGCGGCATCTGCAGCGCCGCCCGCGGACCCGGTCCCGATGACGCCTGTAGCGGCGACACTGCCTTGGCCTGCGGACGCTGCGGACGCTGTGTTCGGGGTGGGGGCACCAGCGCCCCACACCGCCCCGTCGTAGGTGTCGAGGGTGGCGATCCGCACCGGCGTGCCCGCTGGCAGTCCACTGACGTTGAGCAGCGGGCGGTCGAAGAGCGCTGCCGGGTTGGGTTCGGTGAACCGGCGGTACCCCGCGAGTGGGCTCGGGAACTGGGTCACGTCAAACGGTGGCTCAAGCGTGGTGCGCCAGACCGTGCGCGCCGAGGACTCGGCACCCGGCAGCCGAGGCCCGAGGACAAGTGCGCCCCCGAGCGCCAGGCCGAGGAGGATCGCCGCTGTGACTGCTCGGGTGGTACGCCCTGCCCCGCTCTGGAGTGCGGGGCGACCGCGGGCTGCGCGGGCGGCGGCATACCCGATGGCCACGAGCGCGAAGACGCCACCGTGGAGGAGCAGTGAGGCGGGGGGCCATCGTGCCGAGGAGGATCGCGAGGACAAGCAGCACCAGGGGCACGACGAGGATCGGATCGCGCCGGGCCAGCGGCGGGCCACCCCGTATGCCGTCGCGCCGCCGACCAGAGCAAAGGCCCACGGCAGGGCCGTCAGCGGACCACCTGGGTCCACGGGCGGCAGGGTCGTGAGCAGGTCTTTCCAACCGGTAACGGCGGTGCGAGCGATGGTCGCAACGCCGCGAGTCGAGGCTCCTTCTCCGGACGCGATGGGGGCGCCGACAAGGAGATACGTGACGACCACAGCAACCGCTGCGAACATTCCCGGGAGCCGGAACGCGGCGGTGACATGGGCGATCGCGAGGCCAAGGACGAGCCCGAGAAGCGCGATAGCGAGCCAGCCCCAGCCGAAATACGTGGTGCGGAAGCCGACGAGCGCGAGCGCGACGAGTGCTCCGCAACCCGCGAGGTCGACGAGCTGATCTCGGGTCGGCCTAAGCCGTCGGGACAGCGGCATGGCTTCGAGCGTGACTGGTGCCTGACTGGCGGCGCGTCGGCCTGCCCGGGTCTGGGCCAGCGGCGGGGTTGCGGCGGTCACGCCGCGACCCCAGCCGCCAGCGCTGGACGCAGGCTCCGCAGCGCGTCGATCGTGAGCACGGTGAGGGCGCCGGCGCGCCGCACCGACCGGGTCGCGGTGGGGTCCACGACGATAACGACGAACCTCACTTCAGGACCGAAATGCGAGGTCGCCCGTTGGATGTCGCGGAAGTCGCGGAACGGCCCGGTCGCGACGAAACACACGGACGTGTCGGGGGCGAGGGCGGCAGCGGTGGCGACCATGGCCGACATGTCGTATGCCGTGGCCTCCACCCGAGAGAGGGTGTCAAGCGTGCGATGCGGGGTGGCCTTGGAGGTGGCGTGTGGGCCGCAGACAACAGTGGTGTCCTGGTCGTCGCGGAAACACCGCAACGCAATCGACCCGGCGACCGAGAGGGCGGTCTCGAGGTCACGGACTTCGGGGGAGTGCACCGCCGGCGATGGGCACCGTGCGGCCAGCCGTCAGCTCGCCGACGGCTTCGGCGCCGCCGCGGTAGGAGCCCGCGTCGGGGTCCACGACGACGCAGACGTGGGAGCGTCGGGTGTCGAGGAACTGCCGCACGAGCAGGCGACCGGCCTTGGCCGAGGACCGCCAGTGGATGTAGCGGCGGTCGTCACCCGGCTGGTAGTCACGCAACGCGTGGAAGGCGAGGTCGGACATCGACTGGTCTTCGGTGACCGAGCCTTCGAGGTCGCGCAGGAGTCCGGCGCCGAGGCTGTCGAGAGCGACGGTGCGGGGGTGGACGAAGAGTTCGGTGACCTCGGTCCAGTCCACGGTGCGACGGACGAGGCCGAGCGGGTCGCCTTGGACCGTGCGGGCGGGTCCGACCGGGATCACACCGCGGCGGTGAGTGGGGACGACGAAGAGTTCCTCGTGTTCGGTGCCGGAGCCGAGGGGAGGCAGGACGAAGCGCGCGGCACTCTGCCCGACCGGCAGTTCGACCACGATGGGGAGCATCGGGACCTTGCCGATGTTGCCCACGATGACGCGACCGGTGGCTGGGTCGCCGACGATGACGCGGTCGGGGTTGACTTCGGCGTCGATGGTGACGCGGGTGCGGCCCACGGCCAGGATGATGCAGGCCGCGAGGAGGACAAACGCAGCAGCGGCGAGCATCGTTAGTTCGGCCCAGCCATAGCGCGCACCGACCCACCAGGCGACCAGCCCGCCGACCAGGACCGACCACCCGAGCGGAGCCACCCATCCCACGCGGGCGCGCAGGGGGCGACTCAGTCGCGCCGCCAGACGCGCACCTGCCGCCAAAGCCTCGGAAATGTGAGTACCCCCTGTGTGAGTGCCGCGATCTGGGAGCTCATCGACCTGGGAGCTCATCGATAGGGGCACCTGCTCTGGGCGGCATCCTAATGCGGCGCCGTCACATCACTCACCTCGGGCAGCAGGCAGCCGACAGCTCTGGCCCCCAAGCGGCACGCGGCGGCGGTGCCGAGCGACGAACCGGTAGACCAGCGCCGCCACAGTTCGGATTCCCGGGACCTGCAGGGCACGACCGGCGGGAGCGTACCGACCCGTCGCGAGAAGGACCTCAGAGACCGCGGCTGCTCCTGTGGCTGAGGCCGCATCCGATCCCACCCATTGCACGGCGCTGGCGCAGTCGTGCTCCTTGAGACCCCACGTGGCGAGGTCCGCGGTCTGGTACGGGAGGTAGCGCACGGCATCGCCGGTATGCCGCGAGGCCCAGGTGACACACGCCTGGCACAGGCCACAGTCGCCGTCGAAAATGAGGGTGCCGCCGATCGGTGCACAACGGAGTCGGCGCGTGCTGGTTGCGAAGCTCACGGTGGGCCGCTCAGGTGGATGGTAACTGCGGATGGCGGGGTGGAACGGTGGTGCTCCGCCTGCGCGACCTGACGGCGGAAGCGCTCGAAGATGGCGACGAGAACGAGAAGAGCCCCCACCGTCCAGAGGCTAGCGATGTCTCCGCTGACAACATCGAGCATCGCGAGAAACGCACCGAGGTTAGCCACCGTGTGCATCGCAACGGCACCGACGAAACCTCGCCATCTGCGGGTGGGCGACCGCAGGGTCGAGACGGTCATCGCAGCCATCACGCCGTGACCGAAACAGACGACCAGTCGCTCAGTGACGAACCCACCGAAGGCGTACCACGGGATCGCCGCGTAGGTGGAGTTCGCGGCGATCTGGACGCCAACCCACACGACTTCGCCGAGCCCGAAACTGATTCCCAACGCCATCGCCACCCAGAGCGCGTCCCGATCGTCGAGGATGAGCGCTCGGACCCGACGCGCGAGGAGCGGGGCGACCTTGATCGCCTCCTCGGTGATCGGCGCCGTCACGAGGGCGATGGCAAGGACCCACACGGGCGTCCAGGCCGTGAGCGCTCTGCCGACACCGGCCACGTTTGTGACGAGCAGCCCAATGGGCCCCTTGACGAACACATTGACGATCGCGCTGGAGAACAGGCCCACCACGATGAGCGGGAGATACCGATTGGCGCGACCGCCGAGTCGGAGGAACCATCCCCACAGCAGCGCCGCGACCACGGTCGTGAAGATCAGCGCCGGGACAATGGTCGGTATCGACTGCATGTCAGGTCCCGTCAGCTTCCGTCAGGTGCTGTTGGGTTCACATGGCTTGACCGCTCGCTGTCGAGCGCGCGCACGAATGCCCCTTCGTCCTGCGGCGTCACGCCATACCGTCGACCACCGGCATCGATGAGCAGGATTCCGGTTGCCGCACTCGAGGCGAACATCGTGACCTTGCCAACCTCGACATAGCGGACGGTGCCAAAAGCCAAGCCAGGCAACCGAACACTCGCCCATAGCGTGGGGCTCAGGTCGCGTCGCTCGATCGACCGGATGTCGGCGAGCGGGATCCGGGCCCGCAGCGGACCAAACCGCAGCACCAGGTCCGTCGCAGTCAGGTCATACCGAAGGGTCCTCCAGAAGAGCAGACCTCCAAGTCCGATCAACGACACCGCCGCGCCAGTCACCAGCGCGATCACACCGTCCGTGGACGGCATACCGAGTCCGAGCGCCACGAAACCCAGCCCCACTGCGGCCGTGACGGCGAAGGAGACCCGGCCCACCGAGTCTCGAGCCCTGAAACTCACCATCGCGTCACCGCCGGGGCCCGACCCTCACGGCCACTCATGCCGACCCTCATGCCGACCTCCTCACGAGTGCACCCGACGGACGCGGACTCGCGGATCGGTGGCATATGTCTAATAGTTCTATAACTACTAGTCAATGCGTTGGAAGATGAACAGATCGTCAAGTCCGTGGCCTACAGTGGGCCTTCAGAGGGCGCGCGACCTGTCACGGGGCGGGTGGCAAGACGCGCGCCGGGCGAGGGTCTAACCGTGCGGAAGGCGTGGGAGAAGGAATGCTCGTCACTCTTACCCCCGGTTCCCCCGAGCCCATCTACGACCAGATTGCGGCGTCACTGCGACGATCCATCGCTGAGGGCCGGCTCAACCAGGGCGACGTCTTGCCGCCTGCTCGCGTGCTCGCTGCCAGCATCAAAGTCAACGTGCACACGGTGCTTCGTGCTTACGCGAGCCTCCGCGACGAGGGGATGGTCGATCTTCGGCCCGGCCGTGGCGCGACCGTCATCGCCGACACAAACACGCCGGACGCGCGCGTGCGCGTCGCAGTGACGGCGCTCGTTGCCGAAGCACGCAAGGCGGGCGTCCCCGACGATGCGGTGTTCGAGATGCTGAGAGAGCAGTTGCGGGGTTAGGCTCCCGAGACAACCTGAGCTCTGCCAGGGAGGAACCTCGTGTCCAGGCTGTTCCAGACCCCGCGCCGGTCGCCTTGGCGCTACGCGCTCCTCCCCCTCACGGCCTTGGCCACGGCAGTGCTCGCTCCCGCGTCCGTTGCGTCGCGCTTGCCAGACCCCGTCGCGAGCCACTTCACCGGGGAGGTGCCAGACTCCGCGAGCTCGCTCGCCATGGTGGTCGGTGTCCCGGTGGCGATCGGTTTGATCGTCATTCTCGGCTGGCAACTGATGAGCCGCGCCTTCACCCTGCCAGCTCTGGTCCACGCCCTTGCTGCCACGGCGACGACGGCATACGCCTTCACCGTGCTGGGTCTGGAATGGTTCGCAGTCGCGCTGAGCAACCTCGACGCCGCCGACTGGACCACTGCTCGGACCGTTCCGTGGGCGGGCGCGGCGCTTGGCGCAACCGCGGTCGCGGGCGTTCTCGTGGGGGCGACGGCGGGATTCGCTCTCGCGTGGGCGGACACGTCGCCCATCCTCTCCGCGCCTCCCGCTGGGGTGGAGGGTCCCTCTGGGGCGTGGTCGGGTGCCGCCGGGAGTGCACCCACCGAGGTGTGGATCGGGTATGCCGTCAACCGTGGGCTCGCCGCCGGCTGCCTCTTGGGAGCCGCATTGGTCAGCGCCTATGCCGTGATCGACCACAACCCGCTCTGGCTTGTCGTCGCGGTGACCATCTTGGCGGCGACGGCCTTGACTCGCCTCGTCGTCACCTTCGACGGCCGCACTCTCACGGTGCGCACGGGGTTGCCGGTCAATCTCGCGAGCGTGCCGTTGGTCGACATCGAAGTGGCGACGGGAGTGGCGGTGCAGCCCTTCCGCTGGGGTGGCTGGGGCTGGCGAGTGCGACCTGGCGGCGAGGCGTTCATCGTGCGGGCCGGTGACGGGCTTCTCGTGGCGCGTCGATCCGGGCGGGAACTGCTGATGTCTGTGGGCGATGCTCAGACCGGAGCGGATCTCATCACAGCCGCGCAGCGCGCACTTGCGCAGGAGCAACGGAAGCCCTGATCTCACCTTTCACGAGAGCGCACGGCATACGCACTGGCATGCCGTGCGCCCCCCTGCCGTGCCGTCACCCCCTCTGTCGGCCCCTGCGGCGTGCTTCCCGTGAGCCGCGTGGCATGGCCTCACCGCGGGGGCGCTCGGGTGGGGTGACAGCTCGGGCTACGTCGGCGGATGGTTCGATGTGGCGCCGCTGACGCTCGGTGTCACGAAGGTGACGTACCACTGACCCGAGATCCGGACCACTCGCACCGTGAACAGCGGTGACTCGGTGTCGGGATCGGCGTTCTCGATGCAGTCGGGCGTCGTCGGCACGGGCCCCGGCGCTCCCACAGGCATGATGCGGCACAGTCGCCCGACCAGCGCCACTGTGCCCGAGTCACCAGTGATGCGTTGGCGGCCCCCGCGGAGGGTCCCCGTTGCTTGGGTCCCCGGCTGTCCCTGCGATCCCTGCGCCAGTGCGGCGAGCACGCCTCGCTTGTCCGGATCCAGCAGGACGCTCGCGGCGGCGTAATCCTGGCTGGCCATCGCAAGCGTGAACGCGACCGCCACACTGCCAGCGTCGCTCCGATCCACCGACGTCACGCTCGGACCGGCGGTCCCGACTGATCCCGCGGGGGCTGCGCCGGTGCTGGCGCAGCCCCCCAGGAGTCCAAGACACAGCGCACCTGCCAGGGCAGCAAGCCTCCGTGTCATGAGAGCTCAGCCGTGGTCACGCGTAGCCCCCACCAACATTGAGCCCGTGGTGGACGAGATTCGTGCACGCGCCACTCTTGGAGTCGCTGAGGGTGTAGTTGAAGTTCCAGCCAGCTGCGGTGATGGATTCGTTGAAATTGAAGTTCGCGCGAGGGCTGGACGGGAACCCACAGGCTGCCCATCCGCCCGCCCCGAACGTATAGAGAACCCAGTACAAGAAGGAGTCATTTTGCATGGTGGCGGCTGCCGTGAACTTGGCCCCGCTCTTGCTGGTCCACCCGCTCTTGTAGTAGGTCTCGTCATAGATCCACACCCCCGTCGGGGTGGGCAGCCAGGCGGCGAAACCGTAGGTGTTCCGCTTCCACGTGTAGGGGCTGGCGTAGTAGTTCCAACCCATGTTGACGGTCTGGTGGGCGATCTTGATGTTGATCGGATCCCACCACTGTCCCTGCACGTGGCCGGTAACGCTTGCAGCCGCCGCCAGGGTGGGACTGGCGGCTGCACTCGGCGCCACCCACTCGGTGCTCTGAGGTGGGGTCGAGGCCCGCGATGAGCTCTCGACACTGACTCCTCCCGACGTGGCCCCGACCGCGGCGAGGCCCTGCGACTCCCCTGGAGTCAGGGGCGTGGTGGTGACTTCGAAGGTGCACGAAGCAGGGTGGTATGCCGTCTCCTCGAGGTATAGCTCGGGGCCATTCGCGGCGGCGGTGCCAGACAGTTCGAAGGAACACGTCCCACCCTTGAGCGAGCCTTTTACCGTGCGCGTTTGCGCCTTTCCTTTGGAGCCAGGTGAGAGGTTGATCTTTGCCAGGACGGATGGATACCGGATCCAGCCATCGCTACCCGTCGTGATCTGCAGCGGGGACGGCGCATCACCCGTGGCCAGGTTGGTCAGGCCCGCGGTCGTGTCGGCATGCGCCGGGAGCGCCGTGACGCCACTCATCCCGAGCGCGGTGATCAGTGCTAATCCGGCATACAGCGTTGGTCGTCTCATGGTTTACCCCTGTCTTCTCGGTCTTGTCAGCCGGGATGGAATGACCCCGGCTCCCCTTGCCTGGATTGCGACCAACGGTCGCGGCTCGCCTCCTTCCTCACCGACGTCCGGCGGCCGCCGGAACGGTTTCCTGTAACGCTGGACCCGACCTGAAGTGACGGCGCATTTCGTGCGCGTAGTGCGTACCGAGGTCAGTGGCATGCCGTTCGATCCACTCGCTCAGGCCGATGCGACCGCTCGCTGGCGCCTGCGAGTCGGCCAGCCCAGCCGCCATGGCGAGGTACTCGTCACGGGTCAGGAGCGTGTCGCGCAACAGCGTGCCCAACAGCCAGGTCACGCCTGGGAAGACGGCACCTGGCACGGGCAACAGAAGCGTCCGAGATCGCACCGCAGCGCGCACCTTCTCGAGAAGCTCCAGGAAGGACAACGATTCGGGGCCGACCGCATCGACGGTCACGTTGACCTCGTGCTCTGCCATGGTGCACATGAGTTCGGCGAGGTCGGACACATGTATGCCGCGGATCCGATAGTCGCCGTGGCCGCCGTACAAGACGATCGGGCTGCGCCGCATGAGCCAGGCAATATTGTTGATCAGCACCCCGTGTCCACCGAAAAGGATCGCGGGGCGCACAACGGCATACGAGATCCCGCTCTCACGCAGGTGCTCTTCCACCAGCCCCTTGCCACGGAAGTAGCCATAGGGGAGTCCGGGTCGGCGTGCGTGATGGACACGTGGACGATGCGACGCACCCCCGCCTCGACCGCCGCGGTGATCAGGGTCGCGCTGGCTGCTACTGCCGACTCGAAGGTGGTTTCCCCGCGCGGGAATCTCACCCAATAGGTGTTGTAGAGAGTGTCGACCCCGGCAAGGGAGCGCCGCAGGCTGGCCGGGTCGGACAGGGATAACGGCCGGACCTCGAGAGCTGCGAGCGCCGGCGGCAGCGATGAGGGATTCCGAGCCGGATGGTTCGTCAGGGTGCGAACGCGCTTCCCCCGGCGCGCGAGTTCCGTAGCGATCGCCGCTCCGGAGTAGCTGAAGGCCCCGGTGACTGCGTCCATCGTGACCTCCCGAAGTGGGCGTCTTTTTGAGCGTTCGCTCAATTCCGACAATAGCGGCATTTGAGCGGTCGCTCAAGACCCGAACGGCGCTTCCCGTGATCGTCGCGGCTGCATTGAGGCAGGATGCGAGCATGTCCACTTCCGCCGAGCGCACCAGGGAGCAGCTGATGACGTCCGCGCTCGAGGTCGTGCGGACAAAGGGACTCGCAGCGGCATCGGCCCGCGCCATCGGTGCGCACGCGGGGGTCAACCAGGCGTTGATCTTTTACCACTTCGGCACGGTGACCGAGCTGATCGAGGCGGCCTCCGATGAGGCGGTCGGGCGAGCTGTCGACGGATACCGCGATCGCTTCGACCGGGTCACGTCGCTCAGCGAGCTCTTCGCTGTTGGGATGCAGGTTCACGAGCAGGAGCGCAGGATCGGCAATGTGGCCGTGATGGCCCAGCTCATGGCGGGCGCTCAGCACGATCCCGTCCTCGCCCGAGCCAGTAGCCGCGCGATCGGCCTGTGGACCGAGCAGATCCGTCGCGTCCTGGACCGGGTGCTGGCCGGCACCGCCGCGGAGACACTGCTGGATAGTGCAGACCTCGCCCACGCCCTGAGCGCCGGCTTCATCGGGACCGAGCTCTACCACGGGGTCGATCCGACCGGGGCAAACCGGGCCTTCGCCACCATGGAACGCCTCGAGTCGCTCATCGCGACGATCAACGACCTCAGCCCGGTCGCCCAACGCGCAGTCCGCGCAGCCGGTCGGAGACTTGGCGAACGGGCCGAGAAGCGACTCGGTGAGGTGGACGCGCGGGAGTGACGGCACCGGCGTGTATGCCGTGCTCCAGGCCGCGCGCTCACGAACCAGCGCGGCGCTCGGGTGGGGCGACTGACGCGATGACTTCCTCGATGATGCCGTCGACGGTGGCACCCGCGAACTGTGCCTCGGCTTCGAGCAGGACGCGGTGGCCGAGGACCGGGGCGGCGAGGGTCGTGATGTCTTCTGGTACCACGGCGGTGCGGCCCCGAGAGGCCGCCCAGGTCTTGGCGCAGCGCACGAAGGCGAGCGAGCCGCGCATTGACAGGCCGAGGCGGAGGCTGGGGTGGGTGCGGGTGGCTTCGGCGATCCGGACGATGTAGCCGAGGAGAGCTTCGTCGACGTGGACGCTGTCGGCGAGCGCAGCCATGCCGGTGACGACCTGAGCGGTGACCACGGGGGTGACGATCGATGAGCGGTCGCGCATCGCAGCGTCAGCGAGGACGCGGACCGAGGACTCATAGTCGGGGTAGCCGAGGCTGGTCTTCATCAGGAAGCGGTCGAGCTGCGCCTCGGGGAGACGGTAAGTGCCGGCTTGCTCGATGGGGTTTTGGGTAGCGATGACCATGAAAGGCGAGCCGACCGGGTGGCCGACGCCATCGACGGTGACGCGGCCTTCTTCCATGACCTCGAGAAGGGCAGATTGGGTCTTGGGGCTGGCGCGGTTGATCTCGTCAGCGAGGACGATGGTCGCGAAAATCGGGCCCGGATGGAACTCGAAGCGTCGAGTCTCCGGGTCGAAGATCGTCACGCCGGTGACGTCTGACGGGAGCAGGTCGGGGGTGAACTGGATCCGGCCGTGGGTGCCCTGGACGCTGGCTGCCAGAGCGCGGGCGAGTTGGGTCTTGCCGGTGCCGGGGACGTCTTCGAGGAGGAGGTGGCCTTCGGAGAGCAGGCAGGTGAGGGCGAGGCGAGTGACGTGCTCTTTACCGAGGATCGCCTTCTGGACGTTGGCGACGAGGAGTCAAAGGTCTGCGCAAACCACGCGACCTGCTCACCGGTGATCTCTCCGTGGCTGGTCCCGGTCAGTTGCGGGGTGGCGGCGGATTCGACCGTGGGCGAGTCTGTCATTGCCGGTGTCCTTCGCGTCGAAGCGGTACTCGGGTCCCGGGAGACAGCGCGTGCGGTCCGACGCTGGCGCGTCGGACCCCCCGCGCACACGCTGGCACGCTCACGCTCAACCCCCTGGTTGTCGTGGCCAAGAGTGCTAGTCGAGGGAGGCTCCGGTCAAGCTGGGCGGCCGACCGCACAGGTGGCAGACCGAGCGTGGCGACACCAACGAGCCGGTCTTGTGGGCTGTGACTCGTCCACGATCCCGGCTGGCGCCCGATTTGTGAGGCTTTCGTCGGCGCTGAGGAGCACCCCTGGGCGCCTTTGCATTGCCCCACCCCTGGGGCAACGTTTGCACTGCCCCACCCCGGGGCAACGTTTGCACTGCCCCACCCCCGGGGCAACGTTTGCACTGCCCCTCCCGAGGGGCAGTGCAAAGCGCCTGACCTAGCCCCTGGCGGATGCCCAGAAGGCGACCCCTCGCGAGGGTGGATTCACTGAGCACCGCGGCTCAGGACGGACGATCCGCCGCTTTCTCGGGCCGTCGTGACCGCCACATCGCTCATCGCCAGCACACGGTGGTCCGCCGGCCTGATGAGGACGCCTGGGTTGAGGATCCCGGTGGGGTCAAGGGTGGCCTTCACCGCCGCCAGGACCCGGACGCCAAGCTCGCCGACTTCGGCAGGGAGCGCGTCGCGGTGGTCGCGGCCAATGGCGTGGTGGTGGGTCACGGTGCCGCCGTTGGCCAGGATCGCAGCAGTCGCCGCCGCCTTCACCCGCTGCCACTGTTCGATTGGGGCCATCTCGGAGCGCGGCGCGCGGTCACCATCTCCGGCACCACCGCGGTCACGCAGTCCGCCGCCCTCGCCGCCGCCGCCCTCGCCGCCGCCGCCCTCGCCGCCGCCGCCCTCGCCGCCCTCGCCGCCGGCAGCTTCCGGCGCGACAACGGTGAAGTAAAGTGACGCGCCCACGGCATACACGTGGGAGATATGGCATTGCACGACACCGGGCGTCCCCTGATCGGCGAGCGCGCTCGTGATCGCCTCGCGCACCGCGGTGTGCAATCGCGTGAGGTCGCGCCACGAGGTCGCGGTCTCGAGTGTTTCGACGAGGACGCCGTGCCCCATGAGTTCGTCCCGCAGGTACGGGCCCGAAAACCTCCCGTGCTCCCACGCTTTCGCGACCGCGCTCGGCAGCCGGACCGCGCCGCACTCGCGCAACAGCGACAGGCACGTGCCGCGGCGCGCATCGACCGCGGCCTTGGAGTCGCCGTGCCACAGGAGGATCGCGAGGCAGGGCAGCGGCACGCGACGAGCGGCAAGGTATGCCGTGAGCCCGCCCCGCCCCGCCCCGCTAGGCGAGGCTCACCCGCGTCTCGTCAGGGTCCGAAACTCGGGTGACGTCAGGGATGATCCCGTGGCCGAGTTCTTGCGCCAAGCGCCGTAAACCCATTGCGGCCGAAGCAAAATCGGGAAAGGCAACGGCCGCGTATGCCCGTCGCGGCCGGCATCGGCGCGATGGCCAAGGTCGCGCTCGTGATGATGCCGAACGCGCCTTCGCTGCCGACGACAAAGTCGAGCAGCCTCGGTCCGGCGGCGCTCGCGGGTGCGCGATGGTCGAGGGCCAAGGTGCCCTCCGGCGTGACGAGGGTCGCGCCTTTGACGAGCTCGTCGATCCGGCCATAACCCGTTGACGCCTGGCCCGCCGACCTCGTCGCAACGTAGCCGCCGATGGTCGCCTCTTGGTGGCTCTGCGGGTAGTGACCGAGCGTGAAGCCATGCGGACGCAAGGCGGCCTCGACCTCAGGCCCACGCATGCCGGGCTCGAAGGTTGCCGTTCGCGACACCGGGTCGATCTCAGTCATCGACGCCATTCGGCGCAGATCCACGGCAATCACGCCTCCAAAGGCCGCGGGGTCCGCCCCGGGCCAAGCCTCGCCGACCACATCAGCCGTCACGCCGCCGACCACACTCGTACCGCCGCCGAAGGGGACCACCGCGAGGTGACGTGCACGGCATACCCGAAGGAGCTCTGCCACGTCGGCCACGTTGCCCGGGAAGGCGACCGCATCGGGCGCATGCGATGCGTCGCCATCGCGCAGCCGGCGCAGGTCGACGTAACTCTTCCCGCCGCGTGATCGATCCGAGTGGCCCGATCGGTCGCAACGTGCTCGGCGCCGAGCGCTTCGGCGAGCGCGGCGAGGTCCTCCGCTGTGAGCCGAGACGGCGGCAGCGCGACGTCCCGAGCGCGACCGGCAGGTGGGGCTGGGCGCGGCGGGTGATGCCGAGGGTGCGCTCGAGGTAGGCCCACGCGTGGTCGGGCACGGGTCGCGAGGGCCGGGTCGCCCCACCCATGCCACACCGACCGCGCGATGGAGTGGGTCAGGAGGTCGCTCATGTGAAACAATGTTACTCATAATGTTTCAGCGTTACAGCTCGGAGGCTCACCGTGGAACTCACCCCTAGCGGACCAGTCCCCGTGGCCGAAGGCGCCCTAGACGCGGATCTGCTTGCGGCAGTGCGGGATGAGGTCGTCGCATACGGCGTGCGGCGGGCCACGGCAGCCTCGATCGCGGCGCGCGCGGGCATCTCCCGGGTGACGCTCTTACCGGCGCGGCGGCACCATCCGCTCGCTCGTCCTTGATGCGCTGTCGCAGGAGTTCGAGCAGACCTCGCCAGCGCACTCGCCGAAACCGCGGCGGTATGCCGCCCGCCTCCGCCCGCGAGCGCCTCGTCGCGATGTGTGCGTGCCGTCGAGGTGCTGGCTCGGAGCGCCGCTCGTCGCCGCGCCGGTTACAAGGCACGATCCTGAACTTCTGTTGCCTTATCTTGTCGGCCGACTCGGGAGAAGCCACCAGTGGCGGCGATGCTGGGCGGCTCGATCGATGCAGGCGTCGCCGGACGGGTCGATCCGGCCGGTCGACGTGGGGATCGCGACGACGGTCGTCATGCAGGTGCTCACCCCCTTTGTCGTGTCCGCCGAAGTGATCCGGAGCGACCGCGGTCGATGCAGCTGTGCGCGCCGAACTCGTCCGGCCCATCTCGACGGAATACCTCTCCGGCCCACTGACCAAGGCGGGACGCGTGATGCGGGTTAGGCCGTCCGGGCCGGTGCCTGAGCCGCGGTTGCCCGGCAATGTGTGCTCGATGCGGAGCAGCGCGGGCGGGTGCTCTCGAAGGCGGGGTCACCCGCTATGACGTCATCGTCATCGGTGGTGGCGTGACCGGCCGGGGTCGCCTTGGATGCAGGACCCGTGGCTTGCGACACTGCTGGTCGAGCGGGTCGGATCTCGCGCTGGCACGAGTCGAAGGAGTTCTAAGCTCATCCATGGTGGGTTGCGCTATCTCGCCCGCGGAGACCCCGCGGTCGCGTGGGAGTCCGCGGTGCGAACGGCATACCCTCCTCGGCCGTCGCACCCACCCGTGCAAGCGGTGCCCACGCTGGTACCCCTGGACACGACGCACCCTGCCGGCGGCCGGGCGATCACCGAAGCGGGGCCCGCCCTCGCTGACGCCATGCGGACAGGCGGCCGGAACGCCGAGTTCGGTGTTGCCACCTCCCCGGCAGGTGAGCGCGACCGAGGCGCTCGTGCTCGCGCCCGGGCTGCCGAGAGGGGCTGCGTGGTGGCTGGTCTACTGGGATGGCGCGTTGGAAGACGATGCACGACTGGTGATCGGGCTGGCGCGAACGGCGGCGGCATACGGCGCAGATTTCGTGACGTTGTGCCGCAAACGCCCAGTGCGGGAGGATTCGGTCCGACTGACACGGACCAGCTGACCGGTGCGAGCACCGATCTGGGTCCGCGGCCTCGTGGTCAATGCGACGGGGTGTGGGCCGGGAGCATGAGCCGTCGGTCGAGATTGCCGCGAGTCGGGGGTCGCACCTCGTCGTGCGCGCAGCCGCGCTGGACTACCCACGCGCGGTGGTGACGCGGCGGTTCCGGAGACTTCGGACGGTTCGTCTTCCGGGTGCCGCAGGCAGGTGGCCTCGTGCTGGTTTGGGCTCACGGACGACCCTCGCCGGGGGCCGATGGGATCGCGCCGCCGGTGCCCGATGCGGATGTCGAGTTCCTGCTCTGACTCTCAACGCGGGTTGGTGCGCCCGATCAGCGAGGCCGATGTGGTGGGCCGGTTTGCCGGGCTCCGGCCGCTCGTGATCCCGCGGCAGGGCGGCGCGAGGATGGGAGTGGGGCGAAAGGGATGGCGGTCGGGATGGCGGTCGATGGCGGTCGGGACGGGATGGCGGTCGGCACAGGAGTGGCGAGACCGCGGATGGTCGCGACAGCAGCCTGCTCGTTGACCAGGCCCGGACGGCCGCTGTCGATCCTCCGGTGGCAAGTTGACGACCTATCGCCGGATGGCGCAAGACACCGTTGACGCCGCGTGCCGGTCGGTTGGGGCTGGGTCGCAGGCCCCGGTATGCCGGACGCGCTCGGTCCCGCTCGTCGTGCGGCGGCGGCCGAGGTGTTGCGGCATGTGCCCGCTGAGGAGCGGTTGGGGCGCCTATAGCAAAGAGGCGCCTCGGTGGCGGAACTGGCCGAGTGCCGTCACGGTCGTGGTTGGCTGACCCAGTCGTGCCGGAGTCTGTCGGGTCTACGGGGTCGGCGGTCACCGGCGCCGAACTCTCCACGGGGTCCTGGCCGAAGGCGCGTTGTGCGCCGAAGACCTGATCGAACGCCGTGCGGTTGACGTTGTCGATGCCCACCGCGAGGCGGCACTCCGCGACGGCCGCACACAATCCTGCTGTTGGCCGACCGCGTCCAAAGCAACGGCGGGCGCCCCGTAGGCACCGCCGCGATCGGCCCAACTCGCCCGTCCCGCAAGTGGCAGGATGACGGGCTGGTGGCTCCACGACGACGGTCACGACTGACACAGACTGACCCGCCCGTCGGAGGCCGGCGCTAAACAGCATGGTCGAGAGACCGTGACGGGAGACGCCGCCCGGGCCGCCTCCGGGGTCGCCCCACCTTGTGATCTGGAAGGTGTCGGTGGGGGCTGTTGGGATAGTTCCACGTGAAACGTACTGCGCCTGGGGGCTCCGCCGTCACCGCGGGTGCCTCCGGAGACCCTTCGCCGAGGGCATTTCCGCCATCCGTGGGTTGCGGTGTCCGTGACCGGCCTGGCTGGTTGATCGGTCCCTGAGCTGCCGCGCTGCGTGGCGATGAACCCACCCGCGAGCGCGCAACCACCACGAGACCCGCCACCAGCGGAAGGCGACTGCGGCTCGGTGCCGCGGCGGACGGCATACCCGCGTCCTGATGAGATCCAGCCGCCACCGAGGCGGGGGTCACGCGTACCGAAGCTGCATCGGTGTTACAGGCGTCGATCTGCGCGGCGGACGCTGGGGGCGCCGCGGGCGGCTGCGCGGAGGCACCCTGCTGGGCTGCCGGGGGCGAGTTGAGCGGAGCCCCGGTTGGCGTGGCCGAGGCGGGAGGGAACCGGGGGCAGCCCGGTCTGCCGCCCAGGGACTGGAAGGTGCCGGCGCCGTGCCCGCTGTGCCCGCCGTGCCCACGGTGCCGGAAGACTCGGCATACCCGGCATACCCGAAGCCTGGGATCGCCGTCGCAGCCATCTGGGAGGGGCAGCCGGCGCCGGCGTCGGGAGAACGACCGGAGCGGGAGCCACCCGGTGCGCTCGGTGCCACGGGTGCTGGTGCCTGCACCCGCCGGTGACCCTTGATGGGTGCGATCGTCGGCGCCATGAGAGGTGGCCTGACCTGCTGCGCTCCCAACACCTGAGCACCCGGGCGGGTCAGCTGAGTGCGTCCCGGTCGTCCAGCACGAGGATCTGGGTGCGAGGCAGCCGGAGTTCCTGCCGACCGCCTGGAGTTCCAGCGCAAAGGCCATCGGGTGGTCGGCGGGCGGTGCCCCTGATCTCAATATCGTCAGGCGAGGACCCGCTCGATCGCGGGCGGCACATCCGGGCGCGCCCAGTCGCCGGCACCGGCTGGGTCCGGGATCCGTGGCATCAGCGCGTATGCCGTGTTGCTTGCCCTGGCACTCCCTGGAAGGGCGAATGCCCTTCAAGGAGTTGCCACAGCGTTGGTGGCAAGCGAGTAGACGTCCGGAACGGGCATCTCCGTCGCCCTCGGCGTAGATCACCTCCGGCGGCGACCATGGCACCGATACGCCGATTTCTTCGCGACCGGACACCCTGTGCAGCGCCGCGTCAGCATGGGTCCGCAGCTTCCGCGACCGGCGATGCCGAAGTCGGTCAAACCCGAAAAGCGCCGTAAGCACTCACGAGGACGTTGGCCGGGCTTGATGTCACGGTGGATGACGTTGGCCTGATGGTTTGTCTCGACCGCGCTCGCCAGCTGGATTCCGATCCGGAGCACGTCAGCGACGGGAAAACGTCTGGTACGCGAGCGTTGCGCGAGGTTAAGCGGGGGCAGTACCTCATGACGAGGTAGGGACGCCCATCCGTCGCCGAACCCGCCCGGAAGACCTGGACGATGTGGTGGTGGTCGCCGAGTTCCGCCATGGTGCTTCGGCCTCGGCGAAGAACTTCTGCCTTGAGCCGATCGGTCAGCGACCCGGCCTTGAGTGGACCTTGACGGCGACCGCGCATCCGCGGGCTTTGTTGCTCGTAAAGGTAGACATCGGCATACCCGCCCTGGCTGAGCGGTTGGACGTAGACCAGGCCCGGGATCTGCGGAGGGGAGATCATCAGCCGACGTCGTACGTGAAGGTGACTTCGTCCGCGAGCGCCACGATCGCGCCTGGCTCGAGGACCTGCTGGTCATGGCCAACAAGCTGGACCGGGCCGCGACCAGGCAGGGTGACGGTCGTGCCATTAGTGGTGCCGAGGTCATTGACCATGACATGCCAGCCTTCGAGGATC
>JADKAO010000011.1 GCA_016715285.1 Actinomycetales bacterium
CAGCGGCTTGACATAGGAGAAACTCATGGACACCGCCGTACCTTCCGCTGCCGGCCCTCTCACCGGTCTGTTCACGATGATCGACCACGTCGGGATCGCGGTCGCCGACCTCGACGCTGCGGTCGCGTTTTACCGCGACACTTACGGAATGACCTGCCTCCACGAAGAAGTCAACGAGGAGCAGGGCGTCCGTGAGGCGATGATGGCTGTCGGAGATTCGGGCTCCTGCATCCAGTTGCTCGCTCCGCTCCACGCCGACACGACGATCGGACGCTTCCTCGCGAAGTCCGGACCCGGCATACAGCAGATGGCCTATCGCGTCGCGGACATCGACGCGGTCTGCGCGACCTTGCGCGAGCGCGGAGTGCGACTGCTCTATGACACCCCCAAGCGGGGCACGAGCAATAGCCGGGTCAACTTCATCCACCCCAAGGACGCAGGCGGGGTCCTCGTCGAGATCGTCGAACCCAGCGCAGACGGCAATCACCACTGACGTCGGCTCTGATCGCGTCACGTAACCGGTTGTCAACCAGGGGTTTACGGTCTGCTCATCTTCCCGACCCTCCGGCTGACAACGGTGGGCAAGGTCACGGACGAGGGCCGTGGCCGACTGGCGAACTCGTCAGTAACGTCATGAACAAGCTCCGTTCGGTGACCGCCGGCCCGCATCCCGTCGGCCCAGCCAGGATCAGGGGCACCTCGTAGAAAGGACGCCGCATGACCAAGCAGCTATACGACATCGGTGACATGCCTCCCCTCGGAGAGGTCCCCGAGCAGATGCACGCCTGGCTGATCCGCCCGGAGCGGTTCGGCCCGCCGATGCAGGCCTTCCAGAAGGAGGTCGTCGACGTCCCGGACATCGCCGATGACGAGGTCCTCGTCTACGTCATGGCTGCCGGCATCAACTACAACAACGTGTGGGCCGGACTCGGCATCCCGGTCGATGTCATCGGCGCCCGCAACAAGAGCCACGCCCGCGGTGACTACGGTGGCGACCCCGCCCCATTCCACATTGGCGGCAGCGACGCCTCCGGCATCGTCTACAAGGTCGGCAAGGACGTCACCAACGTCAAGGTCGGCGACGAGGTCGTCATGCACTGCGGCCAGTGGTCGCGCTCGTGCCCATCAGTCCAGGCGGGCAAAGACCCGATGTACTCCCCCACTTTCCGGATCTGGGGATATGAGACCAACTGGGGCAGCTTCGCCCAGTTCACCAAGGTCCAGGCTCAGCAGTGCATGCCCAAGCCCAAGCACATGACCTGGGAGGAGGCGTCCGCCTACACCCTCGTCGCCGCCACCGCGTGGCGCATGCTGCACGGCTGGGGCGAAAACGCCGTCAAGAAGGACGACGTCGTCCTCATTTGGGGCGGTGCGGGCGGCCTGGGTTCAATGGCGATCCAGATCGTCAAGGCCGCTGGCGGCGTGCCGATCGCGGTCGTGTCGGGCGAAGACAAGTTCGACTACTGCATGAAGCTCGGCGCCAAGGGATGCATCAACCGCAACGACTTCGACCACTGGGGGATGCTCCCGCACTGGAAGGACGATCAGGCCTACGGCACCTGGCTCAAGGGAGCACGCAAGTTCGGGTCGGCGATCTGGGACGTGCTCGGCGAGCGCGGCGCACCGAATATCGTCTTCGAGCACCCCGGCGAGAGCACCATCCCCACCTCGATCTTCGTCTGCGACACCGGCGGCATGGTCGTGGTCTGCGCGGGCACCACGGGCTTCAACGCGACGGTCGACCTGCGCTACCTGTGGATGCGCCAGAAGCGCCTGCAAGGCTCGCACTTCGCCAACGGCGTCCAGTCCAACCAGATGAACGACTTGGCTCTTGTCGGTCGGCTCGACCCGTGCCTGTCGCGGGCCTTCACCTACGACGAGATCCCCGTCGCTCACGACCTCATGTACCGCAACAAGCACCCGCACGGGAACATGGCGGTGCTCGTGGGAGCCACCAGCTTCGGCCAGGGTGCCTCTGCGGCTGCGCCGATAGACCTACCGCATCCCCACCTCCCGGAGGGCGACGTCCACACGACACCGCGGGTCGAACCGCCGTCGTTCACGCCCAACTGACCGATCCCAGCACGGCCCGGGGGGAGTTCCACCGTCAGGGTGGGACTCCCCCCGTATGCTGCGCCCGGAGGTGAGTGCCGATGGCGTGGCAGCCGTGGAATCAATGGCGTGAGTTTCGAGAGCGCCAGCGCGCGCGCGTTGGTGATCACAGTCAGGTGGCACCGCCGGTTGCCATCCCCGATCCGATTCCCCCGACCGGATCGCCCTCGCTCCCCCACACATCTGCCTTCCGCACTGGACTGGCGGGCGGACTTGGGCTCCTCGCGGCATACGGGCTCTGGCAGGCGCTGGGAGCCCTCGACACCGTCCTCACGCTCGTCGTGGTCTCGGCATTCCTCACCCTCGCGCTCAATCCCGTCGTCGAGCGACTCCTCCACGCCGGCCTCAGCCGCGCTGGCGCGGTCACCGTCGTCTTCGCGGTGGTCCTCGTGATCTTCACGCTGTTGGGCTTGCTCGTTGTCCCGCCCGTCGTGACTCAGAGCACGGAACTCGCGGAGAGTTCACCGCAGATCCTGCGCGACCTCATGAACCACCCGTGGATTCGGGACGTCGACACCACTTATCACGTGCTGGACAAGGCCTCCCAGGAGATCAACAAGCGGCTGGCCGACGGGGCATTCATGTCTCAGCTCTTCGGTGGCGTGCTCGGGGCTGGCATGGCTTTGCTGTCCGGCATCGTGTCAGTGTTCACCGTTCTCGTGCTCACGCTGTACTTCCTCGTGTCCCTACCGACGATCAAGTCCGCGGCATACGCCATGGTTCCGGCGGGTCGGCGCCCGCGGGTGGTCGTCCTCAGCGAAGAAATCATGCGCCGGGTCGGGTCCTACGCCATCGGTCAACTCACGGTCGCGACGATCAACGCGTGCTGCTCCTACGTCATGATGAAGATCGTCGGCATTCCGTATGCCGCCGTGCTCGCGGTGATGGTCGGTTTCCTCGGCCTCATCCCCATGATCGGCGCGACCCTCGGAGCGATCCTCGTCGCAGCTGTCGCGCTCTTCGTCGATCCCACCAAAGCCCTGGTGGCGCTGGTGTATTTCCTGATCTACCAGCAGCTCGAGAACTACGTCATCTCGCCCAAGATCATGCAGCGCACCGTGAGCGTCCCGGGCGCCGTCACCATCGTCGCCGCGATGATCGGCGGGGCTCTGGCGGGCGTCCTCGGAGCGCTCCTCGCGATCCCCACAGCGGCCGGGTTGCTCCTGCTCTACGAAGAAGTGCTCGTCCCCCGCCAAGCGGCCCGATAGCCCTCAAGCCAGATCAGGGGAGGTCTCGGGGTCGCCCCGGATGCGGCGCCGACCCGGCATACGTCAAGCTTGCCGGGTGACCGAGCACACGCCCCAGGATTCCCCCCACTCGCCCTGGCCCGCCGTCCCCACCCACGCTGGACCCCAAGACGCACCTCTCACCGCACCACCCGCGCACGGCACGCCAACGGGACAACCAGCGGGTATGCCGTCCGCTCCCTCCAAAGCCCGATGGGCCGTCATGTCCACCGTCCGCAAAGACGACAACTGGGTGGTGGCGAGCCGCGAGGTCGTCAACCTCTGCATGGGGGATGCCCGCCTTGACCTGAGGGCGGCGACCCTCACCTCACATGAGACCACCATCGTGATTCAAGGGATCATGTGCAGCGCCAAGGTCATCGTCCCGGACACCTTGCGAGTCGAGTGCGACGGCACCGCGATTATGGGTGAGTTCCGCCAGAAGAACGCCGGCGCCGCCCCCACTGCCGATCCCTCAGCGCCCCTCGTCCGGGTGGTCGGTGGGGTGTTGATGGGTGAATGCATCGTCTATCGCACGGGCGCGGCCGTGGGCGAAGGCAGCCTCGCCGTCGACGGCATCAAGGGCTGGAAGGCACGGCGCCGGAGTGGCCGACTGAGCTAGCCCGGGTGGTCGTGAGTGACCCACTGAGCCTGGAAAGATACGGGTCATGACCGATGTCGAGCTGGTGGAAGTCAGCGACTTCCTTCGCGGCGAACCCCCCTTTGCGGACCTCCCGGCCAACACCCTCGCGAGCTTGCCAGCCAAGCTCAAGGTGCAGTACTTCCGCAGGGGCAGCGTCATCATTGCCGCCGGCAAAGACAACTCGTCGCTGTATGTCGTCCGCTCTGGCGCAGTCGAACTCATCGACACCTCCGGTGAGTTCATGGACCGCGTCGAGGTGGGCGGAACCTTTGGGTCCCACAGCCTCTTGAGTGGCACGCCCTCGGCCTACACGGCCACCGCATTGGAGGACACGCTCGCGCTCGTCATGTCGGGCGCGACCTTCCACGAGCTCAATGCCGGGCACCCGTCCTTCGAAGAGTTCTTCGACATGCAGCGCGCCAGCCGGATGCGCGGCGCGGTGGCCTCCCTGCACACGAGCGCGATGGGTGGCGCGATCCTCAAGACCCGCGTCCGAGAGATCCTCACCCGGCCCGCAGTCACCGCGCCCAAGACAGCGACCGTGCGCGAGGCAGCGACGATCATGTCCACCGAAGGCGTCTCGTCCCTGCTCATCGTGGAGGGTTCAGAGATCGTCGGCATCATCACCGACCGGGACCTCCGTTCGAGGGTCCTCGCAGTCGGCACGGACCCATCGGCGCCCGTCAAGACGATCATGACCCGCAACCCCGTCATCGCCTCCGCCGACGCCCTCGCCTTCGAGGTCCTGATGGAGATGCTGGCGCGGAACATTCATCACCTCCCGGTGATGTTTGACGGCGAGCCAGCGGGGATCGTCACCACGACCGACCTCATGCGACTTGAGCAAGCCAATCCTGTCTTCCTGGTCGGGGATATCGCCAAGCAACGGGATGTCGCTGGAGTCGCGGCTGTGAGCAGTCGCCTGGCCACGATCGTGGAGGCGCTCGTCAGTCAGGATGCGAGCGCCGATGACATCAGCCGGGTCGTCACTGCTGTAGGTGACGCCGTCGAGCGGCGCCTCATCGGGATTGCCGAAGAGAAGCTCGGCCCTCCCCCAGTGCCGTACTGCTGGGTGAGCTTGGGCTCACGGGCGCGGCAGGAGCAGGCTCTTGCTGCGGATCAGGACAACGCGATCATCCTCAGCGATGAGGCCGGCCCGGAGCACGCGGCATACTTTGCTGCCTTGGCCGACGAGGTGACCACCGCGCTCGTCGAGTGTGGCTACCCCCTCTGCCCGGGGGAGATCATGGCGAGCAACCCGCGGTGGCGGGTCCCGCTATCGCAGTGGCGCCGGGAGTTCAGCACGTGGATCACCGAGCCGGTGCCGGACGCCATCCTGCGGGCGAGCATCTTCTTTGACATGCGGCCGATCTATGGCGAGTTCAAGCTCTTCAGCGAGGTGCAGCGTCACATCCTTAAGCTGACGCCAGAAGCTCGGCTCTTCCTTGCCCACCTGGCCAAGCGCGCAGCTGAGAACGAGCCGCCCATCGGGTTCTTCCGTGGCTTCGTGCTCCAGAAGGCCGGCGATCACAAGGACACGCTCGACATCAAACGCGGCGGGATCGGCTCGGTCGTCGAGATTGCCCGCGTCCTGGCGTTGTCGATTGGCTCTCGCGAGGTCAACACTCAAGCGCGCATCACCGCGGCAGTGGCCGCCGGAGCGTTGAGCGCCGAGCGCGGTGAGGACCTCAAGGACGCGCTGGAGTTCATCTCCTACGTCCGGCTGCGCCACCAGGCTGCCAAGGTCCGGGCGGGTCGACCGACCGACAACTTCGTGTCGCCCAACGCGCTGAGTTCGTTTGAGCGGCGCAATCTGCGGGAGGCGTTCTCCATCGTCCGCTCGGCGCAGAGTTCTCTCGGTAGCCGATACCCCAGCTCTTACATCTCCTAAGACCTTCCCAGCCGACTGAGAGACTCCCCTCGTGTTCTTCGGCAAGAAGTCCCCCGACGACGTGCGCGCCAAGGCGCTGCGGTCCGTCGCGCCGTCGCCTTTGCGTGATTACCTCGCCGCTGCCCTCCCCGACCCACGCACGCCCGCCGAGGAGCTCCAACTCCTCGCCGTCGATATCGAGACCACTGGGCTGCACCCCCGCAATGACCACGTGTTATCGGTGGGCTTCGTGCCGGTTGACGGTCTCGCGATCGACTTGTCCGGCGCCCGGCGGTTTGTCATCAACGCGGGTGTCGATGTCGGTCAGAGTGCGGCCATTCACGGTCTGACCGACGACCAGATCGCGTCTGGGTCACGTCTCGACGACGTCGTGCCAGAGATCCTGGCCGCCTTGCGCGGCCGGGTGCTCCTCGCGCACTACACCGACATCGAGGAGCGGTTCATCTCGGCGGCGTGTGAGCGGCTCTACGGCTCTCGTATGCCGGTCGCCCGGGTGGACACCCTCGAGCTCCACCGCCGTCTCATCGTCGGTTGGGGCGAGTCTCCGATGCGACTCGCCTTGCGCCTGTGGTCGGCACGCTCGCGGTACGGATTGCCCGTGTACAAAGCCCACGAAGCGCTCGTCGACGCACTCGCGTGTGCGGAGCTCTACCTCGCCCAGGTCGCCGAGATGAACCAACACGGCCCGGTGACGTTCAAGCGGCTGCAGTCCTAGCGGAAGGACCCTTGGGGGCGTCTGCGCTCGCGGGCGGACCAACACTGGGTATGCCAGTGGCGCCGGTTGTCGACGCCGCCGAGTCCGTCAGCGGGCCAGACCACAACATGCGGCACGCCCACACTGATGTCCTGTTGGCAGCCAGGACACAAGTACGCGCGCTGAGCCCCCGCACCGGTGACCGATCGCACGAACCACTCGCCACCGGCATACCGGGCCCGTTGCGGGATGCCGCCGGTGACCCGCGCGAGGTCGAGCGGGGCACCGTCGTCACGGCGTCGGTTGGCGCGGGGCATGAGCGCAAGTGTCCCACCTCGGGTTCGATACCCGCTGATGACGCCTGCGTCGTCAACGGGTATCGACCGAGGGGTGCGATCAGTAGGTGCGGAACCCTCGCTTGGTCTTGCGACCGAGGTAGCCCGCCGTGACCATGTGCTCGAGCATCGGAGCAGGTGCGAAGCCCGGCTCACGGAACTCCATGTAGAGCTCACGCTGGATCGCCAGCGACACGTCGAGCCCGACGACGTCGAGCAGCTCGAATGGCCCCATGGGGTAGCCACAGCCGGCCTTCATTGCCGTGTCGATTTCGTCGGCGGTCGCGTAGTGGGCCTCGAGCATGCGGATGGCGTCGTTGAGGTAGGGGAACAGCAGCGCGTTGACAATGAAGCCCGAGCGGTCCCCACATTGCACCGGCACCTTGCCGACCTTGCGGGAGAGCGCGACGGTGGTCGCGACGACAGCGGGGTCGGTGGCGACGGTGTGGACGACCTCGACGAGCTTCATGACCTGAGCCGGGTTGAAGAAGTGCATGCCGACGACATCGCCAGGACGGCTGGTGACATTGGCGCACTGGATGATCGGCAACGAGGACGTCGTCGTGGCAAGGATGGCGCCGGGCTTGCAGATCCGGTCGAGGTCGCGGAAGAGCTCCTGCTTGATCGCGAGATCCTCGGCGATGGCCTCCACGACGATGTCGACATCGGCGAGGGCCTCACGTGAGGTCGCGCCGGTGAGTCGACCCAGGACTTCGTCGGCGGCTTCTTGGGTCAGGCGGCCGCGGTCGATCATGCGGGCTTGGCCCTTCTTGATCGAGGCGAGGACGCCGTCGACCTTGTCCTGACCGCGCGCGACATACACAACGTCATAGCCAGCCTTGGCGAAGACCTCGATGATGCCGGTCGCCATGGTGCCGGAGCCGACAACCCCGACCTTCTGGATCTTGGCCAGGCCCGGATCCTCGGTGGCCGACTCGGTGGGCGTCTGCGAGTCCGCGACCACCTGCGAGGAGCCGGGGGCGGCATACGTATAGAAGCCGCGCCCGCTCTTGCGGCCCTTGAGGCCCGCGTTGATCATCTGCTTGAGGATCGGGCTAGGTGCGTGGAGTCGGTCGCGGCCCTGGTGGTACATCGTGTCGAGGATCTCGTATGCCGTGTCGAGCCCGATGAGGTCCATGAGCGCGAGGGGACCCATGGGGAGGCCACAGCCAAAGCGCATCGACGCATCGAGGTCTTCGCGGGTGGCGTACTTCTGCTCGAACATCGTCACCGCGTGGTTGAGGTAACCGAACAGGAGCGCGTTGGCGATGAAGCCCGCCTTGTCGCCCACGACAACTGGCTTCTTGTCGAGCCGCTCGGCCAGGGCCTTGACGTCCGAGAACACGTCATCGGCTGTGACGACGGTGCGAATGACCTCGACGAACTGCTGCACCGTTGCCGGGTTGAAGAAGTGCATGCCGACGACGCGGGATGGCTTCTTGGTCGCGACGGCGATCTCGGTCACTGACAGCGAGGACGTATTGGTGGCGAGGATGGCGTCCTCGGCGACGACCGCATCCAAGGCGGCGAAAATCTGCTTCTTGAGGGGCAACTGCTCGGGGACCGCCTCGACCACCAGCTGACACGGTGCGAGCTGCGCCAAGTCCACGGCATACGTCACCCGGCCGTGAATCGCCTCGGCGTCTTCTTCGGAGATCTTGCCGCGCGCCACGGCGCGGGCAGTCGACTTGGCGAGCACCCCCTTGCCGCGCTCAAGAGCGACCTCGTCGACTTCGACCGCAACGACATCAATGCCGTTGCGTGCGAAAACTTCGACGATGCCGGCTCCCATCGTGCCGAGCCCAATGACGCCTACAGTGCTGAAGTCGCGTGCCATTCTTGGAGTCTGGCAGACCGACCCGCCACCGACCAGAAGCCGGAGTCCCGGCTCATTGCGATGGTGGTCACACTCGGCTCAGACGAGCTTGACGACGATATCGCGCAGGATCTCGCCAGCCTTGGCCATCTTGTCTGCAGCGTTGGACATGTGGCGGTAGACCTCGCGCTTCTTGAAGACGTCCATGACCTGCTTGAGTGCGGCGGGACCGGTGGGGCCGGTCATTTCGTGCATCGCAGCCACATCTTGTTCGACGTCGAACAGCTCAGCGAGCGCCCGGCGGTAGGCCTTTTCGGTATTGCGCTCGGCCTTGCGGGCCGCCTGAGCGTGCCCCTCTGCGCCCGAGGGGGCCGCGGCGAGGGTCTTGTAGCCCGCGTCCAGCGATTCCGCGCCATCGCGCAGGAAGCCGGCCATTTCGAGGGTCACCGCGTCGGGGGCGACACCCAACACCTGCATCTCGCGGACGGTGGTCTTGGCGTAGTTAAGGATCTCGTCGATCGAGACGATCGCGCGGTAGAGATCTTCGCGGTCCATGGGCGTTGAGAACGCCTGGTTGAGCTGGTCGACGTGACGATCCTTGAGGACGTCCCCCTCCTTCTCCAGGGAGAGCACGCGTTGGGCGGCCTCGTCACTGCCGGTCTCCATGTACTCGACGAGGGCAGCCGTCGAGGTCGCTGCAAGGGTCGATTGCTCGACGAGCATGCCGAAGAAGTCCGGGACCTTGGGGAAGATCCGGCCGACGAGCTTGGTGAGTGCCGAGTTGTTGCCACCGCTCATGATGTGTCTCCTGCTGTGTCAGGTTTCGAGGAAAGTTGGGGTGATCAGCCGGGCGCAGGGCGCGTCAGCGGTAGAAGATGCGAGTGATGAAGTAGGTGATGATCCCGACGAGGCCTGCTCCGGGGATCGTGATCAGCCAGGTGCTGACGATTTCCTGAGCCTTGCCCCAGCGCACGGCCTTGGGGCGCTCAGAGGAGCCGATACCCATGATCGCCGAAGACACCACGTGAGTGGTTGAGACGGGAGCTCCTAGCGCGGAGGCGCTGAGGATGACCAGCGCTGAGGTGAGTTGCGTGTCGAGAGCATGCGCGGGGCGGACTTTGTAGATGCCGAAGCCCACGGTGCGGACGATTCGCCACCCGCCGGACAAGATCCCCAGAGTGATGGCACCGGCACACGCGAGGATGACCCAGAACGGGACCTTGAACTCGGTGAGCTGCCCCGAGAGCACGAGGACAAGGGTGATGATGCCCATGCTCTTTTGCGCGTCGTTGGCGCCGTGCGAGAAGGCCAAACCAGCTGAGGTGATCCACTGGGTGCGGCGCAGCCACTTATTGGCGCTGGGCTTCGCGTTCCGCAGGATGACCCGGGTCATCACTCGGTGGATCAGGAAACCGATCCCGAAGCCAATGAGGGGCGACAGGATGAGGCCGATCAGCACCTTGGCGACGCCGTCGACCTTGCCGTGGAAGAGGTCGGCAAAACCCCATTTCACGTAACCCGTGCCAGCCGCGACGACGACGGCCCCGATGAGGCCTCCGACGAGGGCGTGTGAGGAAGACGAGGGGATGCCCAGCCACCAGGTGCCGAGGTTCCACACGATGGCTCCGACGATGCCGGAGAGGACGATCACCACTGCGGTCCCCGGCTCGAGGGTGCCCACATCGATGAATTTGCCGATCGTGTTCGCGACGGCCGTGCCACCGAGGATCGGGCCGAGGAACTCGAACAGCGCCACCACGCAGACGGCCTGGATCGGCGTCATCGCCCGAGAGGCGATGACCGTGGCGATGATGTTCGACGCGTCGTGGAATCCGTTGGTGTAATCGAAAATGATCACGAGCACGATCGCGATGGTCGCGATCGTGCACGTGTTCATGCGAGCGTCACCATGGACGTCCTCCTATAGGGCCTAAGGTTCCCCTGCCGTTCACGCAATGGACGCAAGTATGTCGCTTGGCGGTCCCCCGTCAACACCGGACGTAGGTCACTTTTCCGTGAACGCATACGCTGTCGTGGTGCGATTGGTCATTGCCCGCTGCAGGGTGGATTACGAGGGTCGGCTGCAGGCCCACCTGCCACTTGCGACCCGACTCTTGGTCATGAAGGCAGACGGCTCGGTCCTCGTCCACAGTGACGGGGGCTCCTATAAGCCCCTCAACTGGATGTCACCGCCCTGTAGCTTCGCCGAGTCCGCACCCGACGACGCCGAGACCGAGGCAGGTGTCGAGCGGGTGTGGATCGTGCGGCATACCAAGTCCGGCGACGCCCTGCGCATCCTGATCCACGACGTGCTCCACGATTCGTCCCATGATCTCGGCGTCGACCCGGGTCTGGTCAAAGAAGGTGTCGAGTCGCATCTGCAGGCGCTGCTTGCCGAGCACATTCACACCCTCGGTGAAGGCTGGAGTCTCGTTCGGAGAGAACACATGACCGCCATCGGACCGGTCGACATTCTCGCCCGCGACGCCGACCGCGCCCATGTCGCGATCGAGATCAAGCGACGGGGCGAGATCGACGGCGTCGAGCAACTCACGCGCTATCTCGAGCTCATGAACCGCGACCCTGCCCTGCGCCCGGTCCGTGGGATCTTCGCCGCGCAAGAGATCAAACCGCAGGCCCGCACACTCGCTGAGGATCGCGGGATTCGTTGTGTCACACTGGATTACGATGCGTTACGCGGGATCGACGATCTCGAGTCCCGCTTGTTCTGACACCACTCGCCAGCCATCGCTGTCGATGTCCAGAGCGATCACTTCGGCGTTCGCCGGGCGCCATCGAATGAGCTCGCGGAACCGCACATTCGTGGCGAGCGTCGATACCGCGAGCCGCATGGCCCCGCCATGGCTCACCACGAGGACGGTCTCGCCACGGTGACGATCTGCGATGATTGCCAGCGCCTGCGCCATCCGCGCCACAACCTCCTCGCCGGACTCCCCACCAGGGCAACGCGCCGTCAAGTCACCCGCGTCCCATCGCGAAAAGACCTCCAGCACAACCGGATTCCGGCCAGGACTACCTCCCAGCGACCCCACTCCGAACTCCTGCAAACCAGGCACCACGGCAGACGGCACGCCGAGGACGCCCGCCGCGATCTCCCCGGTGCGCTGTGCCCGCGTTTGCCGGCTCGTGTATGCCGTGCACACCCGTTCGCCACGCAGTGACACTCCCAGCGCCCGCGCCTGAGCGCGGCCCACGTCGGTGAGCCAGCCCCCGGCATCCGTGAGGACGCCGCGGACGGCATACCCCGCTTGAGCGTGCCGCGCGAGGAGGATCCGCGCGGGGCACTGGAGGTCACTCATGCCTCGAGCGGGTCCAAACCTCGTGACTCACGGATGATGCGGACGAACTCGCCCATGATGTCGTTCAGCCCAAAATCCTTGGGAGTGAACACAGCTGCCACACCCTGGTCTTTGAGAGTGACCGCGTCGGACTCGGGGATGATGCCGCCGACGACTACCGGCACCTCGGTGACCCCGGCGTCACGCAAGCCGCGCAACACGTCTGGCACAAGCTCCAAGTGTGAGCCCGACAGGATCGACAAACCCACGAGGTGAACGTCCTCAGCGACCGCAGCGGCGACGATCTGCTCGGGGGTCAACCGGATCCCCTGATAGACCACTTCAAAGCCCGCGTCACGCGCCCGGACGGCGATCTGCTCAGCCCCATTGCTGTGTCCGTCGAGTCCCGGCTTGCCGACGAGAACCCGCAATTTCTCCCCGAGTTCTTCACCGGTCAGCGCAACCTCGCTGCGGACTCGGGCGAGGTCTCCGCTCGCAGCGGCTCCCCCACCCACGCCGACGCTCCCGGAAACGCCTGTGGGAGCGCGATATTCGCCGAACTCGTCACGCAAGGCCTGCGCCCACTCACCCGCGGTGACCTTGGCGCGCGCGCACTCGAGGGACGCTGCCATGAGGTTGGCGCCCGATGCCGCGTCCGCTCGCAACGCCGCGAGGGCCGACTCGGCCCGAGCACGCGCAGCCGGATCGGCGTCGCGAGTCTCTCGCCATGCCTTGATCGCCGCGATGGCCGCGGCCTCGACCGCCGGGTCCACCGTCTGGATCGCCGTGTCAAGGTCGGCCGTCAGCGGGTTGGGCTCGGTCGAGGTGAACTGGTTGAGCCCGACGACGACGTCCTCGCCGGCCTCGATCCGATGACGACGAGCCGCGTGCGAGCCGACCATCGCGGACTTCATGTAGCCCGACTCAACCGCCGCGACCGCGCCGCCCATCGCCTGCACCCGGTCGATTTCTTCCTTGGCGCCCGCAACGAGTTCGGCAACCTTGGCCTCGATGACGGTGGACCCGGTAAAGATGTCGTCGTACTCAAGCAGGTCGGACTCGAAGGCGAGCACCTGCTGGATGCGCAACGACCACTGCTGGTCCCAGGGCCGCGGCAGGCCCAGCGCTTCATTCCACGCCGGCAGCTGCACCGCGCGCGCCCGCGCGTCCTTGGACAGCGTGACTGCAAGCATCTCCAACACGATGCGTTGCACGTTGTTCTCAGGCTGCGCCTCGGTGAGACCGAGCGAGTTGACCTGCACGCCATAGCGGAACCGCCGCGCGACCGGGTCGGTCACGCCATAGCGCTCTTGCGTGAGCTCGTCCCAGATCTGGACAAAGGCCCGCATCTTGCACATTTCTTCGACAAAGCGCACGCCTGCGTTGACGAAGAACGAGATCCGCGCCACGACATCGGAGAACTTGTCGGCGGGCACCTGGCCCGAGTCACGCACCGCGTCCAGGACCGCAATCGCGGTGCACATGGCATAGGCGATTTCCTGCACCGGCGTCGCCCCGGCCTCTTGCAGGTGGTAGGAGCAGATGTTCGTGGGGTTCCACTTGGGCATCTCGTTGACCGTGTAGCTGATCATGTCGGTGATCAGCCGCAGCGACGGCCCAGGCGGGAACGCGTAGGTCCCGCGCGACAGGTACTCCTTGATGATGTCGTTCTGCGTCGTGCCCGCGAGCTTGCGAACCCACGTCGCCGGGTCCTCACCTGCGACTGCTGCCTGCTCTTCGGCCGTCACCTGATACATCGCGAGCAACCACATCGCGGTCGCGTTGATGGTCATCGACGTGTTCATGTCAGACAGGGGTATGCCGTCGAAGAGCGCCTTCATGTCGCCGATGTGACTGATCGGCACGCCCACCTTGCCGACCTCACCGCGCGACAACACGTGATCGGGGTCATAGCCCGTCTGCGTCGGCAAGTCGAAGGCCACGGACAGCCCCGTCTGGCCCTTGGCGAGGTTGCGACGGTAGAGCGCATTGCTGGCCGCCGCGCTGGAGTGGCCGGCATACGTGCGCATCACCCACGGCCGGTCGCGGGTCGGACGAGGAGTATCAGGGCGCGCCGAAGCAGAGGACTCAGCCATGGTCTGACGCTACCTGTCACAGTGATCTGGCAGGGTTGGGCCATGGTCAATCTCACGCGGATCTACACCAAGACCGGCGACACGGGCACGACGGCACTCGGAGACTTCAGCCGCACCCGCAAGACCGACCCTCGGCTGGCGGCCTACGCCGATGCCAACGAGGCCAATGCTGCGCTCGGAGTCGCCATCGCTGCAGGTGGCCTGCGCGAGGACGTCAAGGCAACCCTGCTGCGGATCCAGAACGAGCTTTTCGACGTCGGCGCGGACCTGTGCCTCCCACTTGCCGAGAGCTACGCCTACGCCCCCTTGCGGGTCGACGAGGCCTGGATCACCGATCTGGAGCAGGACTGCGACCGCTACCTCGCCGAGCTTGAGCCGCTGCGCTCCTTCATCCTGCCCGGCGGCAGCGCGGGGGCGGCATACCTGCACGTCGCCACGACCATCGTGCGGCGAGCCGAGCGGTCGACGTGGGCGGCCATCGAGGCCTACGGCGTGGAGCCGGGCGCCGGCAAGGGTGAGGGCGGGGTCAACCCGCAGACCGCTACCTACCTCAACCGGCTCTCAGACCTGCTTTTTGTGTTGGCGCGGATCGCCAACCTCCCAACGGGCGACATCCTCTGGCAGCCAGGCGGTGGCCGCAAGACCTCGCCCAAGGAGGCGCCAGCGTCAGGTGACTGACGCGGTCGGTCCAGGAGGCGCCGACTCCAGCCAAGAACGCAAGGCGGTGTATGCCGGTGCGCTCAGCGCGAGCCCGAAGTTCTCACCGTTGTGGCGACAGTCAATGCGGACCGCGTCCTTGATGACGTCCGGCCCCTCCCCGGTGGCCACCGGCCGAGCCGCAGACACGTCGAGATCGGCCCGATCCCACGTGTGTTTAGGGCGCAGGGAGATGCCGCCGAGGGGGTACCACTCGACGACACCATCGCCGAACCGCACGAAGCCAGAGCGCCAGGTGCGGGCACCGTCAGCTTGAACAGCACACATCGTGAGCACTCGACCGCGGCCGATGGCTCGGCGACGACCAACCATGACCAAGACGTAGGCGGCAATCAGGGCGACAAGCAGGCCCACCACGACCTCGACGGAAAAGATGAGGTCAGGCACGAGAGAATCCGGTCAACGACCCGAGTCTGCGACGTCGACGGTGTCCGCGACGATCGTGACGCGGTCGTGGTCGACCGACAAGAAACCATTGCCCACGGTTGCCCTGCGGTCACCATCGGCAGCGTGAATGACGACATCGCCGGAGACGAGGATCCCGAGCAACGGCGTGTGGCCGGGGAGCACTCCAAGCTCGCCAGCCGTCGTGCGGCAGCGCACGCTCGACGCCTCGCCTTCCCAGACGCGACGGTCGGCAGCGACCAGCTCGACCTGCAGTTGACTCACAGTGCCCTCCGGGTGATCGAACGCTCTGGGCCCTAAGTCTATCGGTCCCCAGCGGTCAGGCTGACGCGACGGGCGTCACAGCACCGCCGTATGCCGTGGCGATGGTCTCGGCGACGAAGGTGGCGTTCGCTGCAGCCACATCGAGCGGGAGCCGGGGCAGGTTCTCCTCCCAGTCGACCAGGGTCGAGCCGCGGAACTGCCCCGCCCTGGCGGGCCGCCCGAAGAAGAACAGATGGAAGTGCGCGCCACCATCGCCGTACCGGGCCACGTGGCAGCGTCCGACGGACGGGAGCGCCTCGACCGCTGCGGCGATCGCCACCGTGAGTTGGCCGAGCTCGGCGGCAAGGTCACGCGGCAGGTCGGCGAGGTCGTGGTGGGCGTGCGGCATGAGCAGCGCGACGATGGGTATGCCGCCTTCGAGGGCTAGCAGCGACCAGCGGTCATTCGACCAGATGACGCGTTCGTCCCGGCTGCTCGGCAACCCGTGCTGGCAAGAACACTCAGCGGGATCTTCGCCTTTGCGGTCGGGCTCACGGTCGAGTAGGGGCTGTAATGGCTTGAGCCGCAAGGTATCTGTCTCGTACGGGAAGATGTCCCAGCCTGGCATCTGATTGTCCAGGATCGGGAGGCGACCATGCTCATCGGTGGCCGCCAGGACTCGGGCATAGAACTCTTCTACCGACTCAGGCATGGCCGTCACCCTAACCGTCCATTCCCCTCAAGGAACCCCGAAAAGAAACCCGGGCCGGCCACCCGCGAGGGTGACCGGCCCGGCATACCTGCTGGGGTAGTTAGAGGTTCTTCTGGATCTCGGCCCACTGGCGCTCGACGTCGTCGAGGCCACCGCACATGAAGAACGCCTGCTCACCGATGTGGTCGTATTCGCCATCGCAGATCTTGGAGAAGGCTTCGATGGTGTCAGCGAGCGGGACGGTCGAACCCTCGATGCCGGTGAAC
Organism: Actinomycetales bacterium; assembly: GCA_016715285.1. Lineage (GTDB taxonomy): Bacteria > Actinomycetota > Actinomycetes > Actinomycetales > Dermatophilaceae > Phosphoribacter > Phosphoribacter thorii. The sequence continues at coordinate 16,456 of JADKAO010000011.1, forward strand.
TGCTTGGCAACGTAGGTGTTCTGGGACAGGAAGCGCTGGATCCGGCGAGCGCGGTTGACAAGGATCTTGTCCTCTTCGGAGAGCTCATCGATGCCGAGGATCGCGATGATGTCCTGGAGCTCCTTGTTGCGCTGCAGGATCTGCTTGACCCGAACAGCCGTGTCGTAGTGCGACTCGGTGATGTACCGGCGGTCGAGGATCCGGCTCGTCGAGGTGAGCGGGTCGACGGCGGGGTAGATACCGAGCGAGGCGATCTCACGCGAGAGCTCGGTGGTCGCGTCGAGGTGGGCGAAGGTCGTCGCCGGGGCCGGGTCGGTGTAGTCGTCGGCGGGCACATAGATGGCCTGCATGGACGTAATCGAGTGGCCACGGGTCGAGGTGATCCGCTCCTGGAGCACACCCATCTCGTCGGCGAGCGTGGGCTGGTAACCCACGGCGGACGGCATCCGGCCGAGGAGGGTCGAGACCTCAGAACCGGCCTGCGTGAAGCGGAAGATGTTGTCGATGAACAGCAGCACGTCCTGCTTCTGCACGTCGCGGAAGTACTCCGCCATCGTCAGGGCCGACAGGGCGACGCGAAGACGGGTGCCCGGGGGCTCGTCCATCTGGCCGAAGACCAGCGCGGTCTGGCCGAGCACGCCGGCCTCTTCCATCTCGACGATGAGGTCGTTGCCCTCACGGGTGCGCTCACCGACACCGGCGAACACCGACACACCACCGTGGTCACGGGCCACGCGGGCGATCATCTCTTGGATGAGAACGGTCTTGCCGACACCGGCGCCACCGAACAGGCCGATCTTGCCACCCTGGACATACGGGGTGAGCAGGTCGATGACCTTGATGCCGGTCTCGAACATCTGAGTCTTGGACTCGAGTTGGTCGAAGGCCGGAGCGGTGCGGTGGATGCCCCAGCGCTCGTTGACCTCAAGGGTCTCGCCGGGCTCGAGGTTGAGGCAGTCGCCGGTCGTGTTGAAGACCTTGCCGAGGGTGACGTCGCCGACAGGCACGGAGATCGGGCCGCCGGTGTCATGCACGGCGATGCCACGGACGAGACCGTCGGTGGGCTGCAGCGAGATCGCGCGCACCATGTTGTCGCCGATGTGCTGGGCAACCTCAAGGTTGAGGTTCTTCTTCTCGCCAGAGAGTTCGACCTCTGTGGTGAGCAGGTTGTACTGGTGCGGCATCTCGTCGGCGGGGAACTCCACGTCGACGACCGGGCCAATGATGCGCGAAATGCGCCCGACGCCGCCCGCGCGGGTCGTGGTGTTCTCTGCAACCGTGGCAGTCATGGTGATCCGTTCCTCTTTCGCGAGTGACTAGGCGGACGCGAGGGCGTCGGCGCCGCCCACGATTTCGCTGATCTCTTGGGTGATCTCGGCCTGGCGGGCCTGGTTCGCCAGCCGGGTGTAGGTCTTGATGAGGGCGTCGGCGTTGTCGGTGGCCGACTTCATCGCGCGCTGGCGAGCGGCCAGCTCGGAGGCTGCGGCGCCCAGCAGACACGTGTAGATGCGGTGGGTGATGTATTGCGGTAGCAGCTGGTCGAGGACTTCCTCGAGGCTGGGCTCGAAGGAGTACAACGGCAGGACCGCATCGGAGTCCTTGACGGTCGCGCCGTCGGCCTCCTCGACGACCTCCATCGGCACCAGGCGCAGCACGCGAGGTTCCTGGGTGACCATCGACTTGAACCGGGTGTAGACGATGTGGACTTCGTCGTGGCCACCCTCGTCGTAGTGAGTGTCGAAATCCCTCATGATCCGCTCGCCGATCTCCTGGGCGTGCGAGAACTGCGGCGCGTCCGAGAAGCCCGACCATTCGGCGGCGAACTCACGGTGGCGGAACTGATAGAAGGAGATGACCTTGCGGCCAGCGAGATAGACGACGACCTCTTTGCCTTCGTCGTGCAGCCGCTGGATGAGCTGCTCGCTCTCCTTGATGACCGACGACGAGTAGCCACCCGCGAGACCGCGGTCACTGCTGATGATCAAGACAGCGGCTCGGCGCACCACTTCGGGCTCCGACGTCAACGGGTGCTCCTCGTTGGAGTACGTTGCGAGCGCAGACAACGCCGTAGTCAAGGCGTGGGTGTACGGGCCTGACTCGGCAACTCGCTGCCGAGCCTTCACCACGCGAGATGCCGCGATGAGCTCCATCGCACGGGTGATCTTCTTGGTCGCTTGGACGGACCGGATGCGCTGGCGGTAAACCCGCATCTGCGCTCCCATACTGTGCCGCCTCTCCTTGAGTTACGTTCCGACGTGATGTCTGTTTTCGTGCTGCGAGGTGCTGTGGTGGTATGCCGGGACGGTGCCGCGCGAGCGCGGCCGCGAGCCTCCCGGCATACCGACTGCAGTTAGCGCTTCTTGACGATCTGAGCCTGGTCAATGTGCTCGTCCTGCAACGCCTCTGGCGTTGCTTCGTGGCCGACGTCCACCAGGTGCTCGCTGCCGTGGCCGCTGAACTGCTTCTTAAACTCCGTGACCGCAGCCTCAAGGCCAGCGCGGGTGCTGTCCTCGAACTTCTGGGTCTCGCGGATGGCGTTGAGCAGGCCAGGGTGGCTGTGGCGCAGGAAGTCGAGGAACTCCGACTCGAACCTGCGGACGTCTTCGACCGCGATCGAGTCGAGCTGTCCAGTCGTGCCCGCCCACACCGAGACAACCTGCTCTTCGACCGGGAACGGGGCACTCTGGCGCTGCTTGAGCAACTCGACCAGACGGGCACCCTTGGCCAGCTGAGCACGCGAGGCGGGGTCGAGGTCGGAGGCGAACATCGCGAACGCCTCCATGGCGCGGAACTGCGCGAGGTCGAGCTTGAGACGACCCGCGACTTCCTTCATCGCCTTGATCTGGGCGGCGCCACCGACACGCGACACCGACACACCCACGTCGATGGCGGGGCGGACGTTGGCGTTGAACAGGTCGGCCTGGAGGTAGATCTGGCCGTCGGTGATCGAGATGACGTTGGTCGGGATGTAGGCCGACACGTCACCGGCCTTGGTCTCGATGATCGGCAGGCCAGTCATCGAGCCAGCGCCGAGGTCGTCGGAGAGCTTCGCGCAACGCTCGAGCAACCGCGAGTGGAGGTAGAAGACGTCACCGGGGTAGGCCTCGCGGCCCGGGGGACGACGCAGCAGCAGCGACACGGCGCGGTAGGCCTCGGCCTGCTTGGACAGGTCGTCGAAGACGATGAGGACGTGCTTGCCGTCGTACATCCAGTGCTGGCCGATGGCCGAGCCGGTGTAGGGAGCGAGGTACTTGAAGCCCGCGGCGTCCGAGGCCGGGGCCGCGACGATCGTCGTGTACTCCAGCGCGCCAGCGTCTTCGAGCGTGCCGCGCACGGCGGCGATAGTCGAGCCCTTCTGGCCGATGGCGACGTAGATGCAGCGCACCTGCTGCTCGGGGTCGCCGGACTCCCAGTTGCGCTTCTGGTTGATGATCGTGTCGACCGCGACCGTGGTCTTGCCGGTCTGGCGGTCGCCGATGATGAGCTGGCGCTGGCCGCGACCGATGGGGGTCATGGCGTCGACGGCCTTGAGGCCGGTCTGCAGCGGCTGGTGCACCGACTTGCGCTGCATGACCGTGGGGGCCTGCAGCTCGAGCGCGCGGCGGGTCTCGCTCTGAATCTCGCCGAGCCCATCGATGGGCTGGCCGAGCGGGTTGATGACACGACCAAGGAAGGCGTCGCCGACAGGCACAGAGAGGACCTCGCCCGTGCGCTTGACGACCTGGCCTTCTTCGATACCCGCGAACTCACCGAGGACCACGACACCGATCTCGTGAACGTCGAGGTTGAGCGCGATGCCCAACGTTCCGTCCTCGAACTGCAGCAACTCGTTGGTCATCGCCGATGGCAGACCCTCGACGTGCGCGATGCCGTCGGCCGCGTCGACGACCCGACCGACCTCTTCACGGCTCGCTGCGCCCGGCTCGTAGGACTGCACGAACTGGTCCAGTGCGTCCCGGATCTCCTCCGGACGGATCGTAAGCTCCGTCATCTGCTCTTCTTCTCCTGTTGTCTCGGCGGGTGAGCCGGTCTTCGTTCAGGTCGGTCTGCTTATGGTGCTGGTATGCCGGGTGGTGCGTGACCGGCATACGCCGGGTTTGTGCGCGGTGGTGCGGGATCAGGAGCCGAAGTGGCGCCGGGCCCCTTCGAGCTTGCGAAGCACGGTGCCGTCGACGACCTCGTCGCCGATCTCCACCTTGATGCCACCGACGACGCTCGGGTCGAGGACGACGTTGAGGTGGACCTGCTTGCCGTAGATGCGGGTCAAGGCTGCGGCCAGTCGCTCGCGTTGCGAACCGTCGAGTTCGACCGCGCTCGTGACCGTCGCGGCCAACTGGGCACGCCGCTCGGCGAGGATGCCGAGGTACTCGTCAATGACCGTCGAGAAGCGACGGCCCCGTGGGGCCGACACTGCCTGGCGGGCGAGGCGGGCCGTGGCTGGCGACACCTTGTCGGCAAGGAGGCGATCAACGAGAGCCGCCTTGCCACCAGCGTCGGCGTGCCGGTCGGTCAGCGCGTCGCGCAAGGCAGGCGTGCCAGCGACGATCCGCTCGAAGCGGAACAACTCGTCCTCGACCTGGTCACCACGGCCCTGAGCGGCCGCGCTGGCGGCCAGAGCCTCGACGGCGAACCGCTCAATCGTGTCCGTCAAGTCACGGTCAACCGACCAGCGCTGTCCAACCAAGGTGGCGACGACGTCTATCGCCGCGCCAGATGCCTTGCCGGCCAACAAGTTCCGGGCAAGCCCTCCCTTGGCCGCGGCATCGCGAGTGGGGTCCGTGAGGGCCCGGCGCAACGCGGCGCTTGAGTCGATAGCCGCCGCAACGCCCAACAAGTCGTCGGCCAAGCTGGCCGGGTCGACGCTGCCACCGGCGAGGGCGGCCTCGAAGACCTCCTGGCCAGCTGCAGCTGCCGCGCGCGATGAGCCTTGCATCAGGAGTCAGTCCCCCCCACCTTCACCGGGCGGATCTCTCCTGCTTCGAGGTCGGCGAGGAAGCGCTCGACGATGCCCTTCTGGCGGGTCTCGTCGTGCAGCGACTCACCCACGATGCGGCTGGCGAGGTCGGTGGACAGGCGTCCCACCTCACCGCGCAGCGAGACGACCGCCTGCTGGCGCTCGGCCTCGATTTGCTTCTGAGCGCTCTCGACGATGCGGGCGGACTCGGCCTGAGCCTGGGCCCGCATCTCGGCGACGATCTGGGCGGCGTGGGCACGCGCGTCCTCGCGGATCTTGTTGGCCTCGCCACGAGCGTCGGCAAGCTGCGCGTTGTAGTGGTCGAGCGCAGCCTTGGCCTCGGCCTGAGCCTTTTCGGCCTTGGCGATGCCACCTTCGATGGCCTCGGCGCGCGCGGCATACGCCTTCTCTAGGTTGGGCACGACCTTGGTCTTGACCACCCAGTAGAGGATGCCGATCGCGACGAACCCGAAGATGAGCTCCGGGAGGTACGGCAGGATCGGCGGGGCGCTCGCCTGGCTATCGCCGCTGGCGGCCAGCGCGCGCACTCCGGTGAGTTGCAGCACGGGTACTCCTCGTGTCAGGGCCTAGTGGGGAGGGCGTCGAGCCCAGGGATCACTTCGGCGAGATGAAGAAGAGCACGAGGCCGAAGATGGCGAGCGCCTCGGCGAGGGCGAAGCCCAGAATCGCGATCGGACGCAGCATGTTGCCGGCCTCAGGCTGGCGGGCGACGCCGTTGATGTAGGCAGCGAAGATCAGACCGACGGCGATGGCCGGACCGATGGCCGCGAGACCGTAGCCAACGAGGTTCAGGTTGCCAGTCACGTGTTTCCTCTTTCTCGGTTGCCTTCCGGCACGTCACCGGAAGGTAGGTGGGGCAGAAATCAAACTCAGGTATGCCGTGGTGCGAGGTCCTGCGGGTCAAGCAAGTGACGCTGGGGGTAGATCAGATCAGTGCTCGTCGGCGACGGCGCTACCGAAGTAGGACGCTGCCAACAGGGTGAAGACGAAGGCCTGCAGGAACTGGACCAAGCCCTCAAAGAGGGTCATAACAAACGCCATCAGCCACGCAGGGAGCGCGACGAACTTCAGCGCGAAGGTATCGGCCTGGACCAACTCCCAGCCGCCGATGATGAAGACGGCCAGCAGCATGTGACCGGCAAACATGTTGCCGAACAAACGCAAGGCGAGCGTCAGCGGGCGGGTGATGAAGAAGGTGAGCAGTTCGAGGAAGACGATGAGCGGGAGCAGCCAACCCGGGATGCCCGGCGGAATCATCCACTTCACGTAGTTAAGGAAGCCGTGCTGCTTCTTGATGCCGATCCAGTGGTAGACGACATAAACGACGAGAGTCAGCGCGATCGGGAAGCCGATGCGGCTCATCGTCGGGAACTGGATTGGGGGGATGATCCCGAACAGGTTGTTGAGCAGGATCAACACGAAGAGGGAAAAGAGCAACGGGACGAAGCGCAGGAAGTCCTTGCTGCCGATCATGTCCTTGGCGACGTCATTGCGGACGAAGTTGTAGACCAGCTCGGTGTAGTGCTGGCCCTTGCCTGGGACGACCGCGGCCCGCTTCGTCGTCGACACGAGCCACCACGACAGCAGCGCGACCGAGAGCATGATGACGACCATCGAACGGGTGATGACGATGGGGTAGTCCCCGATGTGCCCAAGGGTGACCAGTGGCTGCCAAAATCCCTCCGGCGTAGGGGGGAAGTGACCCCCGTCACCTTCTGCGGAAAGGCTCCCGAGAGAGGGGATCAGCGCGGCGAAACTCACCATCACTCCTGACTGACGGACATTGTCTGGACCAGGGAACAGGCCACACACACGGGCAAGGCCGTCGGTTGCCCGAGACCTTGACATGTTGCTGGCTGGCTCATGGCCTACCGTACCGGACCCAGATCACGTAGACCGACATGATCATGCCTGCGATGATCCCCACACCCACGATGAAGCTCGTGCCGAGCCACTGGTCGATGAGCCATCCGACACCCCCGAACAGCGCCGGGCCGGTGATGAGGTAGGCGATCACGGTCGACGCGACCGCGTCACCATAGAACTCCCCCGCACCGCGCATGACGGCAGCGGCCGTGCCCGTGGCGCTGGGAGACTCTTGGCCGCTCACCTGAAGAGGGTCTGCGGGGACCGTCGGATCGCGAGGGAACGCCCCCTCCGGCTCGCTCTCACTAGACGCGACGTGGCCAAGATCACTCATGAGTAGGACCTCCGACTGCGATTCGAGATCGTGAAAAGGCGGTGATTGCACCGATCTGCCACGTGATCGTCACCGTAATCGCCGTGAGCGCGAACGGAATTGATTCGACCCACGACATCTGGCGCAAGGCGAGGAAGGCCGCCGTCAGCGCGATCAACTGGCCGATGTAAACCACGAGTGCGCCAGCCAACGCCAACCCAGCTCCGCCACCCAGGACGAAGCGGAGCGCCCGAAGGCCCCCAGTGAAGAACGCCAGGGTCAGCACCGTGGCGACGAGTGACGACAGCGCTCCATGCTCGGCGTGCGTGATCCAGGACACCACCGCGGCTATCAAGCCCACGAAGAGAGCCGGCAGGACACCCACCGTCAGCATCCGCGAGGTCGCGTCCTGACCCGGTGAAGCCCGCCTGGAAGCCGGCCCACCTGACGTGGGTGAGAGGTCAGCGGACATCACGAGAAGAGAGCCTTCGGGGCGGCGAATGGGAGATTGTGAAAGGTATCACAAGCGTTTGGACCGGCTTCGGGACGCGAGCAGCGAGGGCAGGTAGGCCGTGAGCACCGCAGCCGCTACGACGGCTGCCGTCGTAATACCGACTGTCCACCAGCCCCGGTAAAACGCGATGCTGACCGTGCCGAGCGCGACGACGGCAGCCCAGAGATAGAGGACGAGGACCGCGGCACGGTGGCCATGGCCGCGCCTCATCATCCGGTGGTGCAGATGGAGGCTGTCAGCCTCCCATGGGCGTTGCCCAGCACGCGCGCGCCGGAAAATCGCGAGGACCATGTCGAGCAACGGCAACGACAGCACCGCGAGCGGTGCCGCTATGGGCAGCAGCGCAGCCGTGAGTTGGTCGCCACTCACGCTGCTGGGGTCGACGTTGCCGGTCAACGACACGGTGGCGGCGGCAAGGAGAAGTCCGAGCAGTAACGCGCCGGAGTCGCCCATAAATAGCCGCGCCGGATTGAAATTGTGCGGCAAGAAGCCCAAGCAGCACCCCAAGGTCGCCGCCGTCACAAAGGTCGCCGTCGAGAACACATTGGCCGGGTTGTAGGTAAAACCGAGCCGGTAGGCATACACGAAAAACGCGAGCGACGCGATCGCGACAAGCCCTGCCGCCAGCCCATCCAACCCATCGATGAAATTGACGGCATTCGTGGTCACGAGGACGACGAGCACCGTGATCCCGATGAGGACTGGCCCTGGCAGCACCGTGCTCGTGCCGAAGAACGGCACCTGCAGCATGACCACACCCTTATAGGCCATCACCCCAGCGGCGAGTGCTTGGCCGGCGAACTTCGCGAACCAATCGAGCTCGCGGATGTCATCGAGCGCACCGACGGTCACGATGATAAGCGCGCCCAACAGGACGCCCGTCATTTGCCCGCTCGAGTAGACCCCCTTCAAGAAGGGCAGCTGTCGCGCGACCACCGTTGCCGCGGCGAACCCCAGGAAGATCCCCACCCCACCCAATCGCGGGATCGGGACGCTGTGCACGTCCCGTTCCCGGATGGGCGTCACCGCGCGGACGAGGACCGCGACCGCGCGGACCAAGGGCGTGGCGAGGTACGTGACGGCCATGGCCACCACGCACACAAGCAGATACTCACGCACCGGGGAGCGGGCTCCTTCGCGACGTGATTAGGGGCGAGGGTATGCCGGGTAGCGCGTCACGAGATCAGTCACCTCTGCGCGCACCTTGCGGCTCACCTCGTGATCGGGGTCAGCGTCACCCTTGGTGATCGCCGTCGCCATGAGCTCAGCGATCTTGACCATCTCAGCGGTGCCCATCCCCTGAGTCGTGACACATGGGGTGCCGACGCGGATGCCAGAGGCGATGCTCGGCGGCGCCGGGTCGAAGGGGATCGCGTTCTTGTTGAGCACGATGCCAGCCGCGTCGGCGCGGGCCTCTGCATCCTTGCCTGTGACGCCCACGCCTTGCAGGTCATGCAGCGACAGGTGGGTGTCGGTGCCACCGGTCGTCGGCCGGATGCCGTGCTCAGCGAGGGAGGTTGCAAGCGTGCGGGCGTTCGCGATGACCTGCTTGGCGTAGGCGGCATACTCCGGGGTTGCGCATTCCTTGAAGTTGACCGCCTTCGCCGCCACGGTGTGCATTTGCGGGCCGCCCTGCATCATCGGGAAGACCGCTTTGTCGATGGCCGTCGCGTGCTCGGCCTTGCACACGATCGCGCCGGAGCGGGGGCCGCGCAGCACCTTGTGGGTCGTAAACGACACAACGTCGGCGTGCGGCACTGGGCTGGGAATCGCCCCTCCGGCGACAAGGCCAATGAAGTGCGCGGCGTCGACCCAGAAGATCGCGCCGATTTCGTCGGCAACGCGACGGAAGAACTCGAAGTCGATGAGTCGCGGGATCGCGGACCCACCAGCGAGGATGACCTTGGGGCGGTGCTCCTTGGCGAGGGCCTCGACCTGGGCGTAGTCGATGTCTTCGGTTTCCTTGTCGACGCCGTAGTGCACCGCGTTAAACCACTTGCCCGAGAACGACACCTTGGTCCCATGCGTGAGATGGCCGCCGTGGGGCAGGCTCATCGCGAGGATCGTCTCGCCGGGCTTGAGGAAGGCCCCGTAAACAGCCTGGTTGGCGCTCGCCCCGCTGTGCGGTTGCACGTTAGCGTGGTCGGCTCCAAAGAGCGCCTTCGCCCGCTCGATGGCGATATTTTCGGCCTTGTCGACCTCTGAGCAGCCGCCGTAGTAGCGCCGACCGGGATAACCCTCCGCGTACTTGTTGGACAGCGTGGAGCCCAGCGCGGTGAGGACCGCGGGCGACGACAGGTTTTCGGAAGCGATGAGCTGGAGCCCGCCTCGGATCCTGGCTAGCTCAGACAGCAACACCCCGGCGATGTCGGGGTCGAAGGCGGCGAGGGCGTCGTAGTCGGACCCGTAGAAGGGCTGGGAACTCATAGGTCAGGGCTCCTGGGCGGCTGAGTCGGGGCGAAAGCGGACACGCATCAAGCAGCCTCAACTGTATGCCGTCTGGCATGCCGTCCGTCAGCTGCGGCGCCGAGCCCCTGCGATCCGTGGCGCGTTGCGACGTGGGTCGGCCGCACGTGCGCGGCTGGCTTCTTCCCGTCGGCGCGCCCGCTCGGCAGCCGCCAGGGCCTCGTCGTAGGCACGTCGTTCGTCCGCCTGCGCGGCTGCTGCGGCAGCGACGAGCTCAGCGACGACGCCGTCGACCGCTTCCTGCGACAACGCACCAGCCCGCAAGACGCGCGGCTCGGCGCCGGTGCAGTCGAGGATGGTCGACGGGAGCGCCTCAGCTGATGCCGACGATGGTCCCGCGTCCAGATAGACGGCAACGGCCATCCCCAGCTGATCCTGGGCGTCGGCAGCCGTTGTGGCCGCTACCTGCCCGGTGCGGTTGGCGCTGGTCACGGCCATCGGGCCGACAGCCCGCAGCACCGCCAACGCGACCGGGTGGTCTGGCATTCGAAGCGCCACCGTCCCATGGGTCTCGCCGATATCCCAGAGGAGGGACGCCTGTGCGCGAAGGACAAGGGTGAGCGGCCCGGGCCAAAAGGCATCGATGAGGGCACGCGCATAAGCCGGGACCTCGGTTGCCAGCCCGTCAACAGTCGCTGGTCCAGGCACCAACACGGGGGGCGGCACCTGACGATCGCGACCCTTGGCCGCGAGCAGTGCGCTCACAGCGCTGGCATCGAATGCGTCGCATCCGATGCCGTAGACGGTATCCGTGGGCATGACGACCAGGCCGCCGTGACGGATCGCTTCAACCGCTGCCACCACGCCCTCGCTGATGGTGGCCTCGTCCGTGCAGGCGTGGACGATCGACGTCGACCGGGACGTCGGTCCGGCGTTGTCGTCGCGCGAACTCATGTCAACGATCCTAATCTCGCACCGCGACGGTCACGCGGGGCCGTCCGGTGAGGTCGGGGTGGTCGTCAGCGCGACGCCAGGAATCACTGGCGGACAGGCCCCGCAGGAGCCCGGCGCCCTGGACGTCGGCGTGCTCCATCACGAGCACTCCCCCGGGCTTGAGCAGCTCCGCGGCCCGGGCAGCCATCGCGAGCGGCACCGCCAAGCCGTCGCCACTGCCGCCATAGAGCGCCAGGGCGGGATCGTGGTCGCGGACCTCAGGGTCAACCGGCACCTGGTCGGCGGGGATATAGGGCGGGTTGCACGTCACGACGTCGACGAGACCAAGCAGTTCCTCGTATGCCGTGCGCGCATCCCCTAGCCAGATCTCGACATCGAGCCCCAGCCGTTCGCGGTTGGCGATCGCCCACCCATGAGCGAGGGGGTCGAGTTCCACGGCATACACCGCAGCCGATGGGACCTCGGCTTTGACCGCGAACGCGACCGCACCGGAACCTGTGCACAGGTCGATGACGGCCGGAGTATCGACTCCCGAATCACGCACGGCAGCAACGGCATACGAGACGAGAGTCTCGGTCTCGGGGCGGGGAATGAAGACTCCCGGCCCGACCAGGAGGGTCAAGCCGTGAAAGTGCGCGAACCCTGTGAGGTGCTGGAGCGGGACCCGCGTGGCGCGTTCGGCGACGAGCGCGGCATACCCCTGCGGAAGCTCGGCGCCGCCGAGTACGAGAAGTCGCCGCGCCTCGCTCGTCTCGACCCCGAGGCAGTGGGCTGCGAGGACGAGCGCGTCCACCGGCGCCGACGCTATCCCCGCCGCGGCGAGCACCCCTGTCGCCCAGCGCACTGCCGCGCGGATCTCCGTAGTCGAGTCGGTCACGAGTGAGGGCCGCCCACGGCGGCCATCCGCTCGGCCTCGTCGGCGGCCATGCACGACTCGATCACGGGGTCGAGTTCGCCGCCGAGCACGATGTCGAGGTTGTAGGCCTTAAAACCGGTGCGGTGGTCGGCAATTCGGTTTTCGGGGAAGTTGTAAGTGCGGATTCGCTCGGACCGGTCGACGGTGCGCACCTGGGAGCGCCGCGCCTCCGACGCCGCGGCATCGGCCTGCTCTTGGGCAATCTGACGCAACCGGGCTTTGAGCACGCGGAGCGCGGATTCCTTGTTTTGCAGTTGTGATTTCTCGTTTTGGCAGGACACGACGAGGCCGGTCGGCAAGTGGGTGATCCGCACCGCCGAGTCGGTCGTGTTGACCGACTGACCGCCGGGGCCGCTGGAACGGTAGACGTCGATTCTGATGTCGTGTGGCCCGACCTCGACCTCGTCCTCGGCGTCATCCAGCTCAGGCATGACGAGCACGCCGGCAGCAGAGGTGTGGATCCGGCCCTGGCTCTCGGTGACGGGAACGCGTTGGACCCGGTGCACTCCGCCCTCGAATTTCATTCGGGCCCAAGGAGCTTCGCCGAGGCCAGGGGTGCCTTTGGCGCGCAGCGCAACCCGGACGTCTTTGTAGCCCCCTAGATCGGACTCGGTCTCGTCGAGAATCTCAGCGCGCCATCCACGCTTCTCGGCGTACCGCAGGTACATCCGCAATAGGTCGCCAGCAAAGAGCGCAGACTCCTCGCCGCCCTCCCCTGCCTTGACCTCGAGGATGACGTCACGGTCATCGTCATGGTCTCGTGGCAGGAGCAGGGTGCGCAGCTTGGCCTGGGTGGTCTCGACGAGTGCCTCCAGCGACGGCACCTCCGCAGCGAATGAGGCGTCGTCTTCGCCGAGTTCGCGCGCCGTGTCTAGGTCGTCGTGGGCAGCCGAGAGCGCGCGGTATGCCGCGACGGTAGGTGCCAGCGCGGCATACCTCTTGTTGGTGCGTCGCAACGCGGTCTGGTCCGAGTGGAGCGCGGGGTCCGCGAGCGCAGCCTCCAACTCGGCGTATTCCTGCACGAGCGGCTCGGCTGAACGCAGCAGCGGATCGATGTCACTCATGCGAATCCTTCGATGACGGGAGGGTGAAGCCAGCGAAACGACGAACGCCGACCAGACGGCATACCGGCCTCACCCCTACGGGCAGACCGGTCGCGTCGGGCCGGCGTACGTGCGACTTACTTGGCAGCCTTCTTGCCGTAGCGCGCCTCGAAGCGCGCGACGCGACCACCGGTGTCGAGGATCTTCTGCTTGCCGGTGTAGAAGGGGTGGCACTGGGAGCAGACGTCGGCGTGGATAACGCCGTTCTTGGCGGTGCTGCGGGTCGTGAACGTGCTGCCACAGGTGCAGGTGACCTGGGTCTCCCCGTAGGCGGGGTGGATGTCCTTCTTCACGGTGATCTCCTCGGGTGTCGTGATGGACCGGGTCGGCGCTCCTGCTCCGTTGAACACCCGAAGACAGCCGAGCACGTATGCCGTGAACCGGGCCGAGGGTCAAGTGTGCCAGACCGCGAGCGGGGCACCTAAACGAAGCTAGCCCGGATGCTCCTCACCGAACCAATAGAACCGCTCGATCGCGTCGATGACCGCGTTGCGGGCGCGATCGATCGCTACGGCATGGGCCGCGAGCAGGTCCTGCTCTGCGGCCGCCACGACACTGGCGAGCGCCCGATCTCCGAGACTGCCCAGAAGCCATTGCGACAGGTCGCCTCGGTTCAGATGCGCAGCGACGACGTGAGGATCGACGGATCGCAGCAAGGTGACGAACTCGGCGACATTTCTCGCCGAAGCCACGACGTCCCCCGTGCTCGATCGAAAGTCGAACCAGTGGTCTTGGGGCAGCACCTCGGCGGTGTACTTATGCCAGTGGCGGACGTGCCGCGTGCGACGGTGGTCGAGGCGGACCCGGCGTTCTTCCTCGCCCGGCTCCACGAGGATCGCGCACGGGCCCTGGCCGTCGCGAAGAGCCGCCGGAGATCGGCACGGGGTCAACGTGATGTCGATGGCCGCGAAGATCGCTCGGTCCAGCGCGTCCGGGCGATAGGTCACGATGCAATGGCCGAGGCCCGAGGCGCGCACCAGGTCGGCGAGGGCACCGTGGGAGCCGAGGGAGTCGTGGGCTTCGTCAACCAGCAGCCAGTGCGGCATACCCCACGCCGCTCTCTCTTCTCGAACGAGCGTCGCGAGTTCGCGGAGGTAGCCGTCAACGGCATCGCGTGGCATATCGGACAAATCAAGCACTACGGAGGCGCCGGCGCGGCGCAAGAGGGCGCTGAGTTCGCGGCTGGGCGGGGAGTTGCGGCCATTCAAGACGACGACATCGCTGAGTTGCCCAAGACCGACGTAATCGCCTTCCATGTCGACGACGACTGCTCGATATCCAGCCGAGATCCACCGCTCGACGAGCAAACCGGCGAGATATGACTTGCCAGTCCCGCTTTCGCCCTTGATGAGGACGTTGGCTTGCGCACCAGGGACCGTCGCCTCGCCCCCCGTGGTGAAATCGCCGATCCGGATGCGGTGGCGCTCGAGGTTCAGTGGGCGCAGTCCCCGAGTGATGGGACCGCGCAACAACGCGGCGACACCATCCCCGTTCGGCGCATCCGTGACGAGGTCTGCGGCGGCCTTCACCGACGGCAATGCGTTGGCGACGGCGACGCCGATTTCGGCGGCGTGCAGGAGCGAGAGATCGTTTTCGGCATCGCCGAAGGCGATCGTGTTGTGCTGCGAAAGGCCCAGTTCGTGAAGCCCCACAAGAAGGCCCGTGCCCTTGGAAATCCCTGCAGGGATGATCATGAGCTCCGTGCGATTGCGGACCAAGTGAGGATCGAGGCCACGCTCGGCGAGGACGACCTGGACCCTGTGGTCATCCTCAGCAGAGCAGGCCACGATGACGCGACCAACCACGTGGTCAATCCCCGCGGTCGTGAGGTGATGCGACAGCACTCGGCCAAGCGGATCGGCGAGATCGCGAATATCATTGCCGCGCTGCATTACTGCGCCATTTTCGGCCACAACGACATCAAACGACTCGCGTAAGCCGGGGAACTGCGCGTCCAGACCAGCCAGGGTCCGGCCCGTCACGAGCAAGGTTGCTGCCCCGTCCCCTCGAGCCTCGCTCAGCGCCCCGAGCGCCGCCTCTGACACCCGGTTGTGCTGGGCAATGGTGCCGTCAAGGTCGACCGCGATTGCCCTCACCGTGCCGGCCATAGGGACCTCCTGGTTCCGCCTGCCGAACCTTCATCATGACAGTCCGCTCCCACACAGACCGCCTTGGGGTAGAAGAAGTCTGCCGACACTGGGGATTAACGTTGCCTGCCGTGGAGAGATGGCTTGACCTGGCGCACAGCGCCTTCGTGCTCGTTGGTGTCTTGGCGTTCGCCGTTTCTGGAGCCTTGCAGGCGGTCGAGAAGCAGATGGACGTTGTTGGTCTCGGCTCACTTGCGGCGGTGACAGGAGTCGGCGGTGGCATTCTGCGAGACCTGCTCATCGGAGCAGTGCCACCCGCAGCTTTCCGTGATATGTCGCTCCTGGGGGTGTGTGCCTTGGGGGCGGCCTTGGTCTTCGCCGCGCACGGCCGGGTCCGGCTCCCTCGCCGCCCGATGCTCGTCTTCGACGCTCTCGGCCTCGGTCTTTTCTGTGTTGAAGGGACGACCAAAGGCATGGCCTACGGCCTCAACCCGTATGCCGCAGCAATCGTCGGTGCGCTCACAGGGGTCGGTGGTGGGGTGCTGCGCGATGTGCTCTCGGGTGAAGTGCCATCGGTCTTCCGACAGGGGTCGAAGCTCTATGTCATCCCCGCCCTAGCGGGAGCGGGTCTCACTGCTGGCCTGCTCTCCGCGCAGATCTGGTCGGTGTGGGTGCTCATCCTCATCGCGGCTGGTGTGTCAGCGGTGCGGATTGCGTCCCTGCGATTCCAGTGGGCGGCCATCAGTCCCAAGTCCCTCGACGAGGCGTGAGAACCGCAGAAGGCGAATCCCGTCAGGGACCCGCCTTCTGCAGTGACGATTGCGCGCTGAAGCCTCAGTTGTCTTCGTCGTCGAGCTTGATGCTCGAGGTGCGTTGCACCTGAACGAGGAACTCGACATTGCCCTTGGTCTTCTTGAGCCGGTCGATGAGGAGCTCGATCGACTGCTGCGGGTCGAGCGCCGAAAGCACTCGACGGAGCTTCCACATGATCTTGAGTTCCTCGGCGCCCATGAGGATTTCCTCACGGCGAGTGCCCGACGGGTTGACATCGACAGCCGGGAAGATGCGTCGGTCGGCCAGCTGCCGCGACAGGCGCAGTTCCATGTTGCCGGTGCCCTTGAACTCCTCGAAGATGACCTCGTCCATCTTGGACCCGGTCTCGACGAGCGCAGTGGCAAGTATCGTCAACGAGCCACCGTTTTCGATATTGCGCGCCGCGCCAAAGAACTTCTTCGGTGGATAGAGCGCCGAAGAGTCGACACCGCCGGAGAGGATGCGGCCACTGGCAGGGGCGGCGAGGTTGTAGGCGCGTCCGAGGCGGGTGATCGAGTCCAGCAGGACGACGACGTCGTGGCCAAGTTCGACGAGCCGCTTGGCGCGCTCGATGGCCAACTCCGCTACCGTCGTGTGGTCTTCAGCGGGACGGTCGAAGGTCGAGGCGATGACCTCACCCTTGACGGTGCGCTGCATGTCCGTGACTTCTTCAGGACGCTCGTCAACGAGGACAACCATGAGGTGGACCTCCGGGTTGTTGGTCGAGATAGCGTTAGCGATGGCCTGCAGGATGAGCGTCTTGCCAGCCTTCGGTGGGCTGACGATGAGACCACGCTGGCCCTTACCAATGGGTGACACCAGGTCGATGATGCGGGTCGTGAGCACCGTCGGAGTCGTTTCGAGGCGCAACCGCTCCTGCGGGTAAAGCGGCGTCAGCTTGCTGAAATCGACGCGGTTCTTGGCCTCATCAGGATTGCTGCCGTTGACCGAGTCAAGCCTGACGAGGGCATTGAACTTGCCGCGGTTGCCTGGCTGGTTCGGCATCTGCTCGCCCTCGCGGGGGCTGCGCACGGCACCCGTGACCGCGTCACCCTTGCGCAGTCCGTGCCTCCGGACCATGCCCAGCGGGACATAGACGTCATTGGGTCCGGGAAGGTAACCCGACGTGCGTACGAAAGCGTAGTTGTCGAGCACGTCGAGGATGCCGGCCACGGGAACGAGCACATCGTCTTCGGCGATCTGGACATCCTGCTCGGTGTCCTGCCCACCCATGCCGCCCATGCCGGAGGAACCGCCCATGCCCG
Source organism: Actinomycetales bacterium (assembly GCA_016715285.1). Lineage (GTDB taxonomy): Bacteria > Actinomycetota > Actinomycetes > Actinomycetales > Dermatophilaceae > Phosphoribacter > Phosphoribacter thorii. The sequence continues at coordinate 33,668 of JADKAO010000011.1, forward strand.
GCATACCCTGGCCGCGACCGCGCTTGCGATCCCGGCTCCGCTGACGGTTGCGTCGACGCCCGCTGCGTGGGTCGTCGTCGTCATACCGATTCTGGCCATAGCCTTGCTGGCCTTGCTGGCCTTGCTGGCCTTGCTGGCCTTGCTGGCCCTGCTGGCCTTGCTGGCCTTGCTGGCCTTGCTGGCCTTGCTGGCTCTGCTGGCCTTGCTGGCTCTGCTGGGCTTGGTTGTGCTGTCCCTGGGACTGCTGACTTTGGCTCTGCTGAGCATGCTGGCTCTGCTGGGTCTGGGGCTGCTGGCCCTGCTGAACCTGTTGGCTGCCCTCTGCCCCACCGTCGCGCTGGTCGCGGCGACCACGCTGACGCTGCGTCCGGTCCATCCGGTCTGGGCGCTCCGAACGATCCTGGCGGGGCTGCTGGTCAGCCGATCCCTGGCCGGGAGCCTCAGACCGGTCGCGGGTGGGCGCGTCCGGCGCGGTGACAACCGTGTCGGCAGCGGGGGCGTCGCCCGCTGATCCGGCAGCCGGGGCTGTAGCAACGGGAGCCGTCGCGCGACGGGGCGCGCGGGTGCGTGCTGGCCGTTCATCGGGAGTCGTGCCGGCCGTTGCGCCAGCCGCCGGAGCAGGAGCGCCACCTCCCCCGCCGCCCTGGCGAGCCGAAATCGCCGACACGAGATCGTCTTTGCGCATCTTGGCCGTGCCGGTAATGCCCAGCGACGTCGCCATGCCCTTGAGCTCGGCCACGTTCATCGCGGCCAGCCCGCTACGTCCTCGACGCGCTCCGGACACAGCCTCGGTGGTGTCTGTCACGAAGGACCCTTCCCCTCGTTCGTCGGCGCCCTGTCATGGGGTGCCGGGTCTACGGACAGCAACTGCTGACCGGTTGGGTGACATCCGCTTCCCGTATCGGCGTGAGTGCTCACCGCAAGCGAGATCGCTTGTCTGCGGGGGATGTATGCCGCAGGCTCAGGTCGCGTGTGGTGCCGACCCTGTCGTGCGGTGCGACCTCAATCTAACACCAATCCGGGAACGTCAGTGCGCGAGCGGTGTGACGACGACGCCGTGTCGGGGGATGCCCGGCTGGAGTCGGCGCCACGTACCGGTGGCGATTGGGGCGACCACAGCGTCAACTCGGGCGAAGGTCGTGAGGGCGAGGACGCTCGGGCCGGCGCCGGAAATGGTGGCGGCATGTCCAGCCGCGCGCAGCGCGTCCACCAGAGCCATCGACGCGGCATACGAGGGTCTGCGGGCCTCTTGGTGGAGCCAGTCCCGCGTGGCCGCGACGAGCAACTCGGGTCTGCGGCTGGCAGCTTCGACGAGCAATCCGGCCCGCGCAGAGTTGAGCGCAGCGTCCCGCAAGGGGACGCGTTCGGGCAGGAGCGCCCGAGCGGTGTGAGTCGCGAGGGTCGCCTCGGGGACGAATACCACCGCGGTCACCTCGGGGTGAAGCGACAGCCCGATCGTCGTCGTCTCGTCGGTGACATCGTCATTCCACGACAGCGTCATCCCGCCGAACACGGTCGCCGACGCGTTGTCGGGGTGGCCCTCCAACTCGCTCGCGAGCCGATTGACCGCGGCCAAGTCGATCGACAACGGCATCTCAGCCGGGGCGTCGGGTGTCCACCCCACCAGCCCGTATGCCGCCGCGACGCCAGCAACAATGGCCGTTGCCGACGACCCCATTCCGCGCCCATGCGGGACGGTGTTGCGGGTGCGCATGAGCAGACCCTGCGGGGCGGCACACCCCAGCTCTCGCAGAGCGCGCACACAGGAGCGGTAGACGAGGTGGGATTCGTCGCGCGGCACCCCGTCGGCACCGGATCCGCTGACCTCGATGGTGAGGCCGGGCGCCTCGGTGACGATGAAGTCGAGTTCGTCCCACACGCCGAGGGCGAGACCGATGGAATCAAACCCCGGACCGAGGTTGGCGCTGCTGGCAGGTGCCCGCACCTGCACTGCTGCCCCGACCGGGAGGGTGGCCATGGGTTAGCCCTCAAGCCCGAGTGCGACCGCTGCCGAGAAGGCGTCAACGGGGATGCGGGTCGGCGTGACTTCGCTGCCGTCCTGGCGCTTGAGCGCCCACTGCGGGTCTTTGAGTCCGTGCCCGGTGACCGTGCACACGATGGTGGCACCAGCAGGGACGTCACCCGCCTCGGCGCACGCGAGCAGCCCAGCGACACTCGCTGCTGATCCGGGTTCGACGAAGACGCCCTCTTTGGCGGACAAAATCCGGTGCGCCGCAAGGATTTGCTCGTCCGTGACGGCGTCGATGCGACCGCCCGAGTCATCTCGCGCGGCGACCGCTTGCGCCCACGAGGCGGGGTTGCCGATCCGGATGGCGGTCGCGATGGTCTCCGGGTTGTCCACCGGGTGACCGAGGACGATCGGCGCGGCGCCAGCGGCCTGGAAGCCCCACATGCGCGGCAGCCTCGTGGCCGGTCCGCCGGTGGCGGCGTCGCCGACAGCACCCGGGGTGCCCGCGCAATACTCCTGGTACCCGCGCCAATACGCCGTGATATTGCCGGCGTTGCCGACAGGCAAGCAATGGATATCGGGCGCGTCGCCAAGGGCGTCAATAATCTCGAAGGCCGCCGTCTTCTGGCCCTCGATCCGGGCCGGGTTCACCGAGTTGACGAGCTCGACCGGGTAGGCCTCGGCGAGCTTGCGCGCCACCTCGAGGCAGTCATCGAAGTTGCCCTCAACCTGCAGCAATGTCGCCCCGTGCGCCACTGCCTGCGAGAGCTTGCCCATGGCGATCTTGCCGTCGGGCACGAGGACCGCACACGTCATCCCAGCCTTGGTCGCATAGGCCGCGGCACTCGCGCTCGTGTTGCCCGTTGACGCGCAAATCACCGCTCGCGCACCGACTTTGGCGGCCATCGAGATCGCGGTTGTCATTCCGCGGTCCTTAAAAGACCCGGTCGGGTTCAGGCCTTCGTACTTGAGGTAGACCTGCGCCCCCGCAAGCTCAGACAGGTATGCCGCGGGGATGAGCGGGGTGCCACCCTCCAGGAGCGTCACAGTCGGGGCGCCCGCAAGCATCGGGAGCCGGTCGGCATACTCGGGAATGACCCCACGCCACTGGTGAGCCACGACTAGACACCTTCCACACGCATGACGGAGTTGACGCCGCGCACGATCGGGAGCGCAGCGAGAGCATCGACGGTCGCCGACAGGGCGGCATCCGGGGCAGCGTGCGTGACGACGACGAGACTCGCGGCCCGGACCTGATCCGAATCGCCGCCGACCTGCTGCTGACGAACCGTCTCGATGGACACGTCATGGTCCGCGAACGCCGTCGCCACCTGGGCCAGGACGCCCGGCCGATCCTCGACATCGAGGCTGATGTGATAGCGGGTGAGCGCCTGGCCCATATCGAGCACCGGCAGGTCGGCATAGGCACTTTCGCCTGGCCCGCGGCCACCAGTGACGCGGTGGCGGGCGACAGCGACGACGTCGCCGAGCACCGCGCTCGCGGTCGGGTCACCGCCAGCACCGCGACCATAAAACATGAGCTGCCCCGCCGCATCGGCTTCGACGAACACCGCGTTGAACGCTTCGCGCACGCCGGCAAGCGGGTGACGCCGCGGCACCATCGCGGGATGGACTCGAACCGACACACCAGCCGGTATGCCGTCCGGCCCGTCCACGCGCTCGCAGATCGCGAGGAGTTTGACAACGCAATCCATGTCGGCTGCGGCTTGGACGTCAGCGGCGGTGACTTCGGTGATGCCCTCGCGGTGGACATCGCGACCGGCGACCCGGGAGTGGAAGGCAAGCGAGGCCAGGATGGCGGCCTTGGCTGCCGCATCGAAACCCTCGACATCGGCGGTCGGGTCGGCCTCGGCATACCCCAGCGCTTGCGCCTGGCTGACCGCGTCGGCGAACCCAGCTCCGGTCGTGTCCATCTTGTCGAGCACATAGTTCGTCGTGCCGTTGACGATGCCGATGACCTTGCGGACGCTGTCTCCCGCAAGGGACTCGCGCAGCGGGCGCAGCAGCGGGATGGCGCCCGCAACGGCCGCCTCGTAGTAGAGATCGACGCCGTACTGAGCGGCCGCGGCATACAGCGTCGGGCCGTCCTCGGCCAGCAGCGCCTTGTTGGCGGTGACGACAGACGCGCCGTGTTCCATGGCGCGCAGGATGAGTGAGCGGGCCGGCTCGATGCCGCCGATGACCTCGACCACAATGTCGGCCCTGGTCACGAGCTCGACCGAATCGGTGGTGAAGAGCGCGGGGTCCACACCAGCTGAAGCACGGTCACGGCCGGGCCGACGCACGCCGATTCCCACGAGGTGCAGTGGTCGACCGACCCGCGAGGCGAGGTCATCGGCATGGTCATGCAAGAGTCGCGCGACGGCAGACCCGACGACTCCGCAGCCGATTAGCGCGATCCGAAGCGGGCGGTCGGCGTCGGGCCTGTGGGGGTCGGCAAAAGCTCGGGCGTCCTGAGGGTCACTCACGGTGCACCATCATCCCCGATCTGACAGGCGGCAGCAGACATCACACGACATCGAGCGCGAGGAGGTCAGCGATGGTCTCGCGCCGGATGAGCAGGCGCGCCTCGCCGTCACGCACCGCGACAACGGGCGGACGGGGCGCGTGGTTGTACTGGCTCGAGAGCGCCCGGCAATAGGCCCCGGTGCCCGGGACGGCGATGAGATCACCTGGAGTGACGTCCCCAGGGAGGAACTCGTCCTTGACGACGATGTCGCCGCTCTCGCAGTGTTTGCCGACGACGCGCGACAGCACCGGTGCCGCTGAACTGGATCGTGACGCGAGCGAGCAGGAGTAGTCGGCGTCGTAGAGCGCGGTGCGAATGTTGTCGCTCATCCCGCCGTCGACCGCGATATAGCGCCGTTGGGCACCACCGTCGAGGCGCACCCGCTTGACCGTGCCGACCTCATAGAGAGTGAACGTGCTCGGACCGGCGATGGCACGGCCGGGTTCTATCGAAATCCGCGGTACCGCCACTCCCCCGATGCGGCACTCGCGTTCGACGATTTCGGCCATACCTACCGCGAGGTTCTTGGGTGTGAGGGGGTCGTGCTCGCTGGTGTAGGCGATGCCAAACCCACCGCCGAGGTCGAGTTCAGGAACCTCAATGCCATGTTCCCGAGATACCTCGGCGTGCAACCGCACCATCCGGCGAGCCGAAACCTCGAAGCCCGCGGTGTCGAAGATCTGCGAGCCGATGTGGCTGTGCAGCCCAACGAGTTCGAGGTGGGGGGCGTGGGCGAGGACCCTGCGGACAGCCTCGGCGGCATCGCCCCCGGCGAGGGAGAAGCCGAACTTCTGGTCCTCGTGCGCGGTTGCGATGAACTCGTGGGTGTGCGCCTCGACCCCGACCGTAACGCGCACCATGACGCGCGCAACCCGCCCCAGCCGCGCAGCGGTGCGCGCGAGCCGTTCGATCTCGTCGAATGAGTCGACAACGATCCGCCCCACACCGTGCGACCCATAAGACACCGCCGCCTCGAGCTCGGCCAGCGATTTGTTGTTGCCGTGCATGCCGATCCGCTCGCCGGGCAGCTCGGCGCGCATTGCGACGGCCAGCTCGCCGCCGGAGCAGACGTCGAGGTTGAGCCCGTCGTCGCGGATCCAGCGGGCAACTTCAGTGCACAGGAAGGCTTTACCGGCGTAATAGACGTCCGCACCGCCGCACAGGTCACCGAAGATCTCGTCATAGGTCTTGGCGAATTCCTTTGCCCGCCAACGGAAGTCCGCCTCGTCGACGACGTATGCCGGGGTGCCGAACTTCGCAGCCAGGTCGGTGACGGGGACGCCCGCGACCTGCAAGACGCCGTCGCCTGACCGGCCGACGTTCTGGGCCCACAGCGACGGGGTCAGAGCATTGACGTCGTGTGGGAGCTGCAGCCAGGTAGGGCCGCGATAGCCCTCGGCATGCAGCGCCCCAGCCTCATGTGCGCGCATGCCTTACATCCTCTCGGGCGTGCTCACCCCAAGGAGTGACATTCCACGCTCCAAGACACGAGCGGTCGCCGCCGCAGTCACCTCATCGATCGGCTCGCAGCGCAGGTATGCCGTGGCGACCGCAAGGAGGGCCGAAGCGGTGTCGTGCGGCCGAGTGTGCGCGCGGGCGAGCCGGCGAGGAGCGTCGAGGAGTTCGGTCACCAGTTCAGCGACGCCTGGCGACGTGATCTCCTCGGCCATCGCCAGAGCCGATTCAGGCCGATGCCGTGATGCCTCTCGGCGGGCTCGCCCAAGGGCGAACTGGACGGCGAACACCGGGTTGTCGAGCACTCGGCGCCCGCTCGCGCGAGGGTCCAGTGCGGGCGCGCCGCCCGAGCGGCGCGCGGCCTCGAAGCGCACTTCATCCTGCCCCGGAGCGGGAGGAACGGCGATTGCGGGGAGGTCGGCGGACGGCATACCAGATCCTGACCCGACCGATGCGAGGAACCGTCTCACCGCCCCCGCAGCCAAGCTCACGCGCACCCCGCTCCCGTCAGGCGCAGCATGAGCAGCAATCCCCCGGGCACGAAGCTCTTCGGTGAGTCGCGCGGCCAGGGTTTCCGGGTCCACTCGTGACCGGCGTGCCTGCAAGGTGTGCCACACGTGCGGCGAGTCCGGAGTGCGTTCTAAGGGGGCGGGCTCCCCGCCAGCGAGGCGCGCGATCCGTCCGGCGAGATCGATCAGGCCCGTGACGTCGGGGGTGCCTGACGCCGTCGGTTCCATGTTGGGAAGCCTAGGCTGATACATTCCTCCGGGCACGACATCCCAGCGTGAGCTGGTCCGAGCCCCCGTAGCTCAGGGGATAGAGCACCGCCCTCCGGAGGCGGGGGCGCAGGTTCGAATCCTGCCGGGGGCACCAAAAATGGTTGGCGCACCACACTTTTTTGCACAATCGCTCGTGATGCAGCTAGCGCCGGGTCGCGTCGGTGACCTCGCCGACCAACTCTTCGAGCACGTCCTCCAAGAAGACGACTCCCGTCACCTCGCCGTGGTCCCCCAGAACCGTGGCCAAGTGAGCTCCCGTGCGTTGCATCGTGGCAAGGACATCCTCGACCTCGTCTGAGGCAGACACCGAGGCCAGCAACCGCACCCGGTGCAGGGGCACTGGCGACACATACTCATCGCCCTCGGCATACAACACGTCTTTGAGGTGGAGGTAGCCGACCAAGGTGCCGTCTTCACCCACCATGGGGAACCGCGAGAACCCGGTCCGCGCAACCTGGGTCTCCACCTGAGCCGGACTCACCTCCACAGGCACTGTGACGAGGCCCGCGAGTGGCTGCGCGACGTCGACCGCACGCTTATCGGTGAACTCCAGGGCGCTACGCACCAGGCCCTGCCGATCGGCCTCGATGAGCCCTTCGCGGTGGCTCTCGGCGACGATGTGGCCGACCTCTTGGGCGGTGAACGCCGATGCGATCTCGTCCTTGGGCTCAATCCGGAAGACCCGCCGCACCAGCGTTTTGGAGATCCCTTCCATGATGCGCACGAGCGGCCGCAGTGTCCGCGACACCATGAGCAGGCTTGGCACGAGGATCATCGCCGCGCGGTCAGGTCCGGCAAGTGCCAGGTTTTTGGGGATCATCTCGCCGACAACGACGTGCAAGTACACGACGATGAGCAGCGCCCCCGCGAGCGAGAGGGCGTTCACCCCGCCCTCACCGAGCGGGAGCATCGCGGCATACGGATGCAGGATGTGATGGAGCGCCGACTCCGCGAGCGCACCCAGCCCGACCGAGCACACCGTGATCCCAAGTTGCGCGGTGGCGAGCATCGATCCCATGTGTTCGAGAGCATCGAGGCACTTTGCGGCGCGCACGCTCCCCGCTTGGGCGAGCGGTTCAAGGGCGGATCGTCGCGCAGCCATGGCAGCAAACTCCGCGCCCACGAAGTACGCATTGAGGATCAGCAAGACGAGCGAAATCCACAGGGCCGCAGTGTTACTCACGAGAGGACCTCGAACCGCACCCGCGCCACGCGACGACCATCCATGCGCAGCACCCGGAGTCGCCACCCAGGGATTTCGAGGTGGTCGCCTTCGGCGGGCACGCGACCTAGTGCAGCCATGACAAAACCACCCAAGGTCTCGTATGCCGCACCCTCTGGCACCGGCGCGCCGAGCCGCGCCGTCACCTCATCGGGTCGCCAGATGCCCGGCACCGACCAGGAGCCGTCGGCAAGTTGATGGGCCGGCATCCGGGAAGCGTCGTGCTCGTCGCGGACTTCGCCGACGAGTTCTTCGATGACGTCCTCGAGGGTGACGACCCCTGAGGTGCCGCCGTGCTCGTCCAGGACCACGGCGAACTGCAGCCCCGAGGTGCGGAGTTCGCCGAGCAGGGTTGCCAGCCGCATGGTTTCAGGGACGGCCACGTGGGGGGTCATGAGCGCGGAGACCGGGACGGCCTCGCGTCGCTTCCACGGCACCGCGACCGCCTGCTTGACGTGCACGACGCCGTCGATGTCGTCCCAGTCGTCTCCCAGTACGGGGAAGCGCGAATGCCCAGTATGCCGGGTCAGCCGAACGACGTCGGCAGCGGAGGCCGTGCGTGACACCGCCGAGGCCCGCACCCGAGGCGTCATGACGTCGACCGCGGTCCGCTCCGCGAAGTCGAGGCTCCGGTTGATGATGAGCGCGGTCGATTCTTCGAGAGTGCCGACCTCGGCCGATCGCCGGACCAAGCTGGCCAGCTCTTGCGGAGTTCGGGCCCCGGAAAGCTCTTCCTGCGGCTCGATGCCAATCCCTCTCAGGAACCCATTTGCGGACCCGTTCAGGGCCGAAATCAGGGGTTTGGCGATGATCGAAAACACGCGGACTGGTCCCGCAACGACCTTTGCCACCGGCAGCGGCGCCGAGATCCCCAGAAACTGGGGCAGCAACTCGCCAATGATCATGGAGAACACCGTGAAGAGCACCAGCGCGGCCCCCGCAGCGACCGCATCCAACGCGCCGTCTGGGACAAACGGGCGAAAGGCGCCTGTGAGCAAGCTGCCCAGTGACGGCTGCGCGAGGTATCCGACCACCAACGTGGTCAGCGTGATGCCAACCTGCGCCGCGGATAGCTGCGTCGACAGCCTGCGCAGCGAGGTCATCACCGATAGAGCACCGGTGTCACCCTCGTCGATCGCCCGTTGGACCGCTGGCCGATCTAAGGCCACGAGTGAGAACTCCATGGCGACGAAAACTCCCGTGCCGACCGTGAGCAAAACGGCAGCCGCAAGGAGGATCCATTCGCCCATAGTGAGCCCAACGATAGCTCGGGCAGGGAGGGCCTGTTCCGCTCCGGAGCCACCCTGACTCGACCCTGAGCGTCGCCTGGTTATCAGCCGGACGGCGCGCGCCCAGGCGGCGAGCGTGTTTCGATGGGGTCATGACTCGCACACTCGGGGTCCTCACATGACAGTGACGACGGCATACCCCTCTCCTAGTTCACCTCCCCCTCCCTCCGGACCCATCCTCGGAGTCCCGCTTCACGTCCGGGACCTGACGAAGAGATTCGGGGCATTCACGGCCGTCGACCGGCTCACGTTCACCGTCGAGCCCGGGCGCGTCACCGGCTTCCTCGGTCCCAATGGTGCCGGCAAGACGACGACGATGCGGATGCTCCTCGGCCTCGTACGACCCACCTCTGGAGTCGCTCTCATCGGTGATCACCAGTACCAGGATCTGCCCAACCCCATGCGGGTAGTGGGTTCTGCACTCGAAGCGACGAACTTCCATCCAGGCCGCAGCGGACGCGACCACTTGCGGGTGCTCGCAGACGCGAGTGACACCCCCCTCCGCCGCGTTGATGAGCTGCTTGAACTCGTCGGCATCCCCGCAGCCGCCAAGCAACGCGCGGGCGGTTATTCGATGGGTATGCGGCAGCGGCTCGGGTTGGCGGCTGCGCTGCTCGGCGACCCGGCCGTCGTCATCCTCGACGAGCCCGCCAATGGCCTTGACCCAGAAGGCATTCGCTGGCTACGCGAGTTCCTGCGGTTCCTCGCCAAGGAGGGTCGCACCGTCTTGATCTCGAGCCACATGCTCGCCGAGGCTGACCAGATCGTCGATGATGTCGTCATCATCGCCAACGGCCAGATCGTCGCCCAAGGGTCGATCGCAGACCTGCGTGGTGAACCGACGGTCTATGTGCGGACGCCCGATGTCGCGGCCCTCGCGAGTGCGCTCACCGCGCGCGGGGTGCTGAGCTCGCCCGGCGAGCGCGGCGGCCTCATCGTCCGCACCGAAGACCCCGCCCGGGTCGGTGACATCGCGCTCGAAGCCGGGATGCCGATTCACGAGCTCCACCCGCAGGCATCCGACTTGGAGGACCTGTTCTTCCGGCTCACCGACACTCCGGAGCACCGCAACCGAAACACCGTTCCCGGCATACCTCATGCCGTGCCCGAGCGGGGGGAGCAGCGATGATTCGCGCGATCAAGGCGGAATTCCGCAAGTTCTTTACGACCCGGCTGTGGTGGGGCATGGCCATCGCGGTCTTCGTCGCCGGCGCGGGCCTCGCGGCACTCTTTGCCCTCTGGGACCCGACCCCTGAGATGACCGGTGGAGTCACCGTGCCCACGTTGGCCGACCCCAGCCGGGTCCGGTCGGTCTATACCGGCGGGCTCAGTGTGAGCTATCTGCTGACCCTCGCGATTGGCGTCATGACAATCGGCGGCGAATACCGCCACAAGACGATCACGAGCACCTTCCTCGCGACGCCGCGCCGGGCCCAGGTCATGATCGCCAAGGTGATCTCCCTCGTCGGGATTGGCGGCTTCTATGGACTCGTCAGTCTCGTCGGAGGCGTCGGGGTGGGCGGCACGATCATCGCCATACGGGGGTACAGCCCCTTCCCTGACTCGTCGATTCCGAGGACGCTGGCGTTGAGCCTGTTGGTGCTGGCGCTGTGGGCACTCATCGGCCTGGGGGCGGGCATTCTCATCCCCAACCAAGTGGCAGCACTACTCATCTCGGTCGGGGTGGCGTGGATCGCCGAGCCGATCCTCAGCATGATCATCGCCTCCCAGAGTTGGGGCAAGACGGTCTCGCCCTACTTCCCGTCGAGCGCGACGACTGCGGCCCTTGACCTCGGGACAGCCTCCGGGTCGGCAGCCCCCATGCTCAGTTGGTGGGCTGGGGCGCTCGTGCTCATGGCGTATGCCGCGGTCATGGCCATCATTGGCACCGTTCTCACCCTGGGACGCGACGTGAGCTAACTCGCACGCTGCCCCTCGCACGCAAGACACGCGTGAGGCGCCAGTCACCCGTGGAGGTGACTGGCGCCTTGCGCGTCACGGGCTAGGCTGGGTCGAGGTCGCGGAGTCTGATCCGACACCGCGTCGTTGGGTGCTGTGTGTGAGCACCCGCCCAACAGATCTGCTCCGTCAGCGTCGACGCAACGAAAGAGGCGAGGCACGAGTGCCCGACCAGGCCAAGACCGGCAACCCGATGGGGGCCTTCGGGCCCAACGAATGGCTCGTGGACGAGCTCTACGAGCAGTATCAACGGGACAAGAGCTCCGTGGATCGGGCCTGGTGGGAGTTCTTCGAGGACTACAAGCCCATGGACGGGTCCGGGCCCCGCGGGCGCACTCAGCCAGCGCCTGCTGCGCCTGCTGCTCCTGCTGCTCCTGCTGCGCCTAAGCCAGCCACCCAGACTGTGACCGAAACGCCCAGCGACCCGGGCGTTGCAGCGGCGAAGCCGCCGGCCCAAACCCCGGCCAAGCCCGCCCCCAAGGCGGCTGCGCCGTCCCCGACGCCTCGCGACATCCCCGCAGTGAAGTCTCCGCCGCCTGCGAGCGAGAGCACAGTCCGGCCCCTGCGCGGCCCCGCCGCCCGGGTCGTGACCAACATGCAGGCCTCCATCGAGGTACCCACCGCGACGTCGGTCCGCACCGTTCCGGCCAAACTCCTCATCGACAACCGAGTGGTCATCAACAACCACCTCAGGCGCTCACGCGGCGGCAAGGTCTCGTTCACCCATCTCATCGGCTACGCCCTCGTCAAGGCGCTCGGCACCCTGCCCACGATGAACTGGGCCTTCTCTGAGGTCGACGGCAAGCCAGTCGTCGTCGAGCCGGCGCACGTCAACCTCGGCATCGCGATTGACCTCGCCAAGCCGGACGGCACTCGTCAGTTGCTCGTGCCGTCAGTGAAGTCGGCCGAGACGATGGACTTCGTCCACTTCTGGACGGCATACGAAGACATGGTGAAAAAGGCCCGCAACGGCAAGCTCACCGTCGAAGACTTCGCCGGCACGACGATCACCCTGACGAACCCCGGCACCATCGGCACCGTGCACTCCGTCCCCCGCCTCATGCAGGGCCAGGGCGCGATCATCGGTGTCGGTGCGATGGAATACCCCGCCGAATGGTCCGGCGCCTCGGTCGAGACCCTCAACCGCAACGCGGTGAGCAAGACGCTCACGCTGACGTCGACCTATGACCACCGCATCATCCAGGGTGCTCAGAGCGGCGATTTCCTGCGGATCGTCCACCAGTTGCTGCTCGGCGCCGAAGGCTTCTACGACGAGATCTTCGCCGCGCTGCGGATCCCCTACGAGCCGGTGCGCTGGGTCCAGGACATCTCGACGACTCACGACGACGACATCAACAAGGTCGCTCGGGTCCAAGAACTCATCCACGCCTACCGCGTCCGCGGCCACCTCATGGCCGACACCGACCCGCTCGAGTACCGCCAGCGTCGTCACCCCGACCTCGACGTCACCGAGCACGGCCTCACCCTCTGGGACCTCGACCGCCAGTTCGCGACCGGCGGTTTTGGTGGGGCGCCCTTCCTCACGCTGCGCAAGATCCTTGGGGTGCTGCGGGACTCCTACTGCCGCACAGTGGGCATCGAGTACATGCACATCCAGGATCCCGAGCAGCGCAAGTGGATCCAGGACAAGTGCGAGGTCGTCCACGAGAAGCCCTCGCGCGACGAGCAGATGCGCATCCTGCGCCGCCTCAACGCCGCCGAAGCCTTCGAGACGTTCCTCCAAACCAAGTTCGTCGGTCAGAAGCGCTTCTCTCTTGAGGGCGGCGAGTCCGCGATTGCCCTTCTGGACCGGATCCTGTCGTGCGCGGCTCAAGACTCGATGCACGAAGTGTGCATTGGTATGCCGCACCGCGGTCGCCTCAATGTGTTGGCCAATATCGCCGGCAAGTCCTACGGCCAGATCTTCCGCGAGTTCGAGGGCAAGCAGGACCCGACCTCGGTCCAGGGCTCCGGCGACGTGAAGTACCACCTCGGCACCGAGGGCACCTTCACGAGCGATGACGGCTCCTCGACCAAGGTCTACCTTGCAGCCAACCCCTCGCACCTCGAAGCGGTCGACCCGGTGTTGACCGGCATCGTCCGGGCCAAGCAAGACCGCCTCAATCTCGGCGGCAAGGCGTTCACCGTGCTGCCGGTCCTCATGCACGGCGACGCGGCCTTCGCGGGCCAGGGTGTTGTGACGGAGACGCTGCAGCAGTCGCAGCTGCGTGGTTACCGCACCGGCGGCACGATCCACATCATCGTCAACAACCAAGTCGGCTTCACGACGGCCCCGTCGTCGTCGCGCTCGTCGGTCTACTCCACCGACGTCGCGCGGATGATCCAGGCGCCGATCTTCCACGTGAACGGTGATGACCCCGAGGCGTGCGTCCGCGTCGCCGAGCTCGCCTTTGAGTTCCGGCAGAAGTTCAACAAGGACGTCGTCATCGACATGATTTGCTACCGGCGTCGTGGCCACAATGAGGGCGACGACCCGTCGATGACCCAGCCGCTGATGTACAACCTGATCGAGGCCAAGCGCTCGGTCCGCAAGCTCTACACGGAGTCTCTCATCGGCCGTGGCGACATCTCGGTCGAAGACGCCGAGGCTGCGCTGCGCGACTACCAGCAGCAGCTGGAGCGGGTCTTCCTCGAAACGCGTGAGGCAACGTCGGGGCAGTCGGCCAGCGCACCGGCATACGGCAACGAGCGTTCTGAGGTGCGCGGCAACGCGGGCCTGGAGAAGCCCTCGGCCCAGCAGCATGACGATGCCCGTGCTCACGACCCGTACCACACGGGCATTTCCCGTGAGCTCATGGACCGGCTCGGTGACGTCTGGAGCGAGGTTCCCGAGGGCTTCACCGTGCACCCCAAGCTCAAGGCCCTCCTCGACCGTCGCGTCGCGATGGTTCGCGAAGGCGGGATCGACTGGGGCATGGGCGAGCTCATGGCCTTCGGATCGCTGCTCATCGAGGGCACCCCGGTGCGCTTGACCGGTCAGGACAGTCGTCGTGGCACGTTCGTCCAGCGCCACGCGGTGCTCATCGACAAGACCTCGGCCAACGAGTGGACCCCGTTCCTCAAGCTGTCGGACAGCCAGGCGAAGTTCTGGGTCTACGACTCACTGCTCTCTGAGTACGCCGCGATGGGCTTCGAATATGGCTACTCGGTCGAGCGGCCCGATGCGCTCGTGCTATGGGAGGCGCAGTTCGGTGACTTCGCCAACGGCGCCCAGACGATCATCGACGAGTTCGTGTCATCGTCAGAGCAGAAGTGGGACCAGCGCTCGTCGGTCGTCTTGCTCCTCCCCCACGGTTACGAAGGTCAGGGCCCTGACCACTCGTCCGCGCGGATCGAGCGCTACCTGCAGCTGTGCGCCCAGGACAACATGACCGTCGCCTATCCCTCGACGCCGGCGTCGCACTTCCACCTGCTGCGCAAGCAGGCCTACGCCCGCCCGCGCCGCCCGCTCATCGTCTTCACCCCGAAATCGATGCTGCGGCTCAAGGCCGCGTCGTCGATGCCGGAGGAGTTCATGACCGGCGGGTTCCGTCCGGTCCTTCCGGACACGAAGCACCTCGACACTGGATCCGTCAGCAGGGTCATCCTGTGCTCGGGCAAGGTCGTGTGGGAGCTCGAAGCGGCCCGTGAGAAGCGGGGCGACGACCGCACCGCGATCATCCGGGTCGAGCAGTTGGCTCCGATCCCGGCCGAGGAGATTGCGGCCGCCGTCCGCGCCTACCCCAACGCCGAGCTGGTGTGGGTCCAGGACGAGCCCAAGAACCAAGGCGCCTGGCCGCACATGGCGCTCGGGCTGCCGGAGTTGCTCGCCGAACACGGCGAGACTCGCTCACTGCGCGTCGTCTGCCGGCCCGCCTCGGCATCGCCGGCCACGGGGTCGCACAAGAAGCATGAGATCGAGCAGGCCGATCTCCTGGAGCGTGCGTTCGCTCGCTGAGAGTGACGGGAGCGAGTATGCCGTGCGGCGCACCGATCAGGTGCGCTGGCACGGCATACCTGTCGCGATAGCCTCCAGGGGTGTATTTCACCGACCGTGGGATCGAGGAGCTCGCCGACCGTCGTGGCGACGAGCAGGTGAGCTTCGCATGGCTCGCCGACGCCCTGCGCACCTTCGTCGACGAACACCCCGAATTTGAGACTGCGATCGACCGCGTGGCCACCTGGCTCGCGCGGATCGACGACGAACAGGAGTGACGGTGGACACGTCGCACAACGGGCCGGCCTATCCGAGCGTGACCGACGGCAATCTCGGCCCGGAGTTCACGCCCTCCACCAGCTTCGTCGTGGACGACGACGGCAGGCGTGACATCGGGCTGTGTTTCGTCGGGGGCTCCCTCACCAATGGCTACGGCGACCCCAAAGCCCTTGGCTGGGTCGGTCGGGTGATGGCACGCACGCAGCACCCCGAAGCCGACTTCACGTCATACAACCTCGGGGTCCGTGGCCAGGACTCAGGCGACGTAGTCGCCCGCTGGCGTGCGGAGTGTATGCCGCGCTGGTCCGGTCGCGGCGAGCGTCGCCTCGTCCTCTCGGTGGGGGGCAACGATATTCAACGTGGCCTGTCGACGGCCCGTTCACGACTCAACCTAGCCAATGTGCTCGATGAAGCGGCCTCAAGCGGGATCAGCACCTTTGTCGTCGGTTTGCCCCCGACGTCTGACCCGGACCTCAACTCCCGCATTGAGGTGCTCGCGCAAGCCCACGCTGATGTGTGCTCGCGACGTGGAGTCCCGTACGTCGACTGTTACCGACCGCTCGCGGCCCACGATCAGTGGATCGGTGAGCTCGCCGTCGGCGACGGCGTCCACCCCGGGCAGGTGGGTTACGGCTTGATTGCGTGGCTCGTCCTGCACAACGGCTGGGCTAACTGGCTGCGGATCGGCTAGTCGCCTGATCGTGGAGCGGGTTCCGGGATCTCGGCCCCGCCAACCACCGCTGCCGCGATGGCGGCGACAATCACGACCGCCAAGACGACGCAGATCAGGTACTGCCCCGACGCCCACATGCCGTAGGCCACAGGGATGAGCAGCACATGCCAGACAATCGTCGGAGTCCGGGGCCAGTCCGACTGGCCAAGCCACAGTTTCGCGAGTAGGCCCGCACCAGCCGCAAAGACCAGGACGAGGATCGCCTCGGTGACGATCCGAGCGCTGTCGCTGGCGCTGCCGACGGACCCCAATCGGGTCACCCATTGAACGAGCCCGAAGACGGCAAAGAGGGCCATAAGGGCGGCTTCGGCCGCCATGATGAGCGCCGCGACCCGCCTGGGTTGGCGCGAGGTTGCGTTCACAGCGGCGGCTCCTGAGCACGGAAAAAGTTGAGAATGCGATCACTTGCGAGGCAGGTCACGGTCAATAACCTTACGCGGATTGGGTCAGAGGGCGTATTGTGCTTGCCGGGCCCTGGCAGACCAGGGTCACATTGGATCCCGTCTTCTAGGCGGCTCGTGCTCATGGATGAGCTCGGGAACAAACGTGATGCAACTCCCGTTGCCGGGGTGTGCCCTCCTGGGCAACAATGACACGGCTGGGCTCTCAATGAGGTGAGCGCCGCCCGTGATCACACAGGCTTCGGGTGTCTGCATTGGGGGGTTTTCGGCAAGATGATGGAACGCGCACGTCCTCAGTATCGCTATCACGACACGCAGTCCGCTCGGCCCGCGCCGAGCACTGCTGCACGGCGGGTGACCCCGCCCAACTCACGACCACTTTCAAGGAGCACGATCCTCATGGACTGGCGCGACCGCGCGGCCTGCCTCGATGAAGACCCCGAGCTGTTCTTCCCGATTGGGAACACCGGCCCGGCGATTCTTCAGATCGAGGAGGCCAAGGCTGTGTGCCGTCGGTGTGAGGTCATTGACACGTGCCTCAAGTGGGCGCTCGAGTCCGGCCAGGACGCAGGCGTCTGGGGAGGTCTTTCCGAAGACGAACGCCGCGCCCTTAAGCGCCGCAACGCTCGCGCCCGTCGAGCTGGATGAACTCAGCCGGACTCTGACGGCATACCAGTGGCGCCTCGTCTGCGGACGGGGCGTTTCTGCGTGCGCCCTAGGGATCCAAGCGGCGTAGTTGGGCCGTGAGCCGCACTTTGGTGCCGGACGGCGAGTTCGGCGACCAGGTGATCTTGCCCCGCAGGTCTTGAACCAGCGATTGCACGATCTGCGACCCCAAGCCCTGGCCGGGCGGGAGGACTCCCCCAGGCAACCCGACCCCGTCGTCGATGACCGTCATCACCAGCGTGTCGCCGCCTTTGGCCTGACGTCGGCGGGCGTTGACAGTGACCGAGCCACTGGTGGCCGCCAGGCCATGCTCGACCGCATTGTGCACGAGCTCGCTCACGACCATGGCGAGTGATGTGGCGTCTTCAGCGCGAACCTGACCAAATGACCCCGTCCGGCTGACGACGACCCGCGGTCCGCTCATCGTCAGCTCAGCGACTGCCCGCATCGCAACATCGGCCACCTCGTCAAATGGCACCGTTTCATCGAGACCGTGGCTCAGCGTCTCGTGCACGAGCGCGATGGTGCCGACTCGTCGGACTGCCTCTTCGAGCGCGGCTCGACCCTGGGCATCAGGCATCCGACGCGCTTGGAGCCGCAACAACGCCGCAACCGACTGGAGGTTGTTCTTGACTCGGTGGTGGATCTCGCGAATCGTCGCGTCCTTGGTCATCAACTCCTGCTCGCGGCGACGCAGCTCGCTGATATCACGCACAAGCAGGATGGCACCGAAGCGTTGCCCTGCCTCCGACAGCGGGATCGCCCGCATCGAGATGACTGCGCCGGCGTTAGCGACCTCGGTGCGCCAGGGCTGGCGCCCGGTGAGAACGAGCGGCAGACCTTCGTCGACGAGCGAGGTGTCGCGCAGGACCGAAGTCACAAGCTGGGCGAGGGTCGCGCCAATGATCTCGCCGAGATGCCCGATGCGGTGCAACGCCGAAACTGCGTTAGGGCTGGCGTATTCAATGGCACCATCGACATCGAGGCGGATCACGCCGTCACCGACGCGGGGAGCGCCGCGGCGCAGGCCCGTGGGAGCGCTGGAATGGGGGAACTCGCCGCGCGAGATCATCCGCAGTAACGCGTCGGCGGTGGCGAGGTAGGTGAGTTCGAGACGGCTTGGGGTGCGCATCATCGACAGGTTGGTATGCCGAGTGAGCACCGCGACCACGCGTCCGCACCGGACGACGGGAATGGTCTCCTCGCGGATTGGCAGGTCTTCGGCCCACTCGGTGTCCCGGTCTCGCAGAATCCGCTGCTCTGCACAAGCAGCCTCGAGCACCCTGGCCCGGGTGGCCGACGCACCACGGCCGACCTGGTCTCCGAAGTACACCGTCTGCCCCGTGGTTGGACGCACGTGAGCGACGGCATGCCACCGCTCGGCATCCACTCTCACCCACAGGACGAGATCGGCAAACGACAGATCAGAGACCAGCTGCCAGTCGGAGACGAGGAGGCGAACCCAATCCTCGTCAGCGGGTGAGAGCGCCGCATGATCACGGATGAGTTCGGCGAGCGTCGGCACGCTCGACAGCGTAGCCGGGAGGGTCTCCCCTCCCGGCTACGTGTGTTCCGGTTGTGCCGGTGGTGTCGATCGATCAACCGGCTGTGGTGCGCACGAACGCACGGAGCGTCCGCAGCGCCACGGACAGCGCGGCGATATTCGGGCTCTCCAAGCGCAGGATCGCCCGCAACCCCGACCTCGCACGATCCAAGGCCGCCGAGTTGGCCTGAGCCCATTCGTTGAAGCGTGTCTTGGCGTCGGCCTCGTGGCTGCTCGCGCCGAGCACTGCCCTCGTGAGGCCGAGCAGCACGGCATACAGGTCGTCGCGGAGGGCGCCGCGGGCCAACGAGTCCCAGCGGTCATCGCGTGGCAGCTGCGACACCCGGAAGAGCATGTCGTCGATGCCGAAGCGTTCGGACGCGTGGTAATAGACCCGCAGGACATCCTCGGTCGACTCGTGGGTGTCATTGGCGATCTCCACGATGTCAAGCAGCGAGAAGACGTCGAGCAGGGACGCTGCCCGAGTCGCAAGGTCCTCGGGGGTGCCACCGTCCACGAGCTCGGCCGCACGACGCTCAAGGCGACGGCGCTCTGACCCTTGGAGCACCTCGGGCACGATCGCGGCATACTCCCCGATCGCGTTCTTGAAGCGCTCGATCTCGACGTCAACGTCGATGCCGCCCGGACGGGCTGCGAGCAACCACCGAACGCCACGGTCGAGCAGCCGCCGGAACTCGAGGTACAGGGTCGTCTGGGCCTTGGTAGAGATGACATTATCGAGTGCCTCGATCTGGCCGACGTAACCGGCCAGGTCGAAGATTTCACGGCATACCACGAAGGCGCGCGCGATCTGCTCTGCTGACGCACCGGTCTCTTCGGCCGCCCGGAAGGCGAACGTGATGCCGCCCCGGTTGACCATCGAGTTGACCACCGCATTGGTGATGATCTCCCGCCGCAGCGGGTGCTTGTCGAGCCCGTCGGCGAAGTCCTGCTGAATACGGGTCGGGAAGTACTCCGTGAGAGTGCGGACAAACCACGGGTCATCCGGAAGGTCGGACGCGAGGATTTGCGCCTTGAGGTCGAGCTTGGAATAGGCCACGAGCACCGCGAACTCCGGTGAGGTCAGCCCGCGCCCGTCACCCGCGCGCGCGGCCAACTCGGCGTCGCTCGGGAGGTACTCCAAGCCCCGGTCCAGCTCCGCGGCCTTCTCGAGGTGGTGGATGAGGCGCTGGTGCACCGGGAGCATCTCGAACTCTTGCGCCCGAGCGTTGCCCAGGAGGACGTTCTGCTCGTAGTTGTCCCGCAGGACGAGCGCCGCCACCTCATCAGTCATCGATTCGAGGATGGCGTTGCGCTGCTTGATCGTGAGGTCGCCCTCGCGGACCAATCGGCCGAGGAGAATCTTGATGTTGACCTCGTGGTCGCTTGTGTCCACGCCGGCGGAGTTGTCGATGGCGTCGGTGTTGATGCGGACGCCCTTGCGGGCAGCCTCGATCCGGCCCAGTTGGGTGCACCCGAGGTTGCCGCCCTCACCGACGACCTTGACTCGCAACTCGCCGCCATTCACCCGAATGGCGTCGTTGGCGCGGTCGCCGACCTCGCCGTTGGTCTCGGCGGCGGACTTGACATAGGTGCCGATACCACCGTTCCACAGCAGGTCGACAGGCGCCTTGAGGATGGCGTGCATGAGATCGGCCGGGGTCATGGAGGTCGTCGAAGCCGGCAACCCGATGGCCTTGGCCAACTCAGGGCTGATCGGCACGGACTTGGCCGACCGCTCGAACACGCCGCCACCCTCGGAGATCAGCGACCGGTCGTAGTCGGCCCACGACGACCGCGGCAGGGCAAAGAGGCGCTGGCGCTCGGCGAAGGACGTCGCGGCGTCTGGGTTGGGGTCAGTGAAGATGTGCCGGTGGTCGAAGGCCGCCACGAGTCGGATGTGCTCAGACAGCATCATGCCGTTGCCGAACACGTCACCACTCATGTCGCCGACACCGACGACGGTGAAGTCCTCGGTCTGGGTGTCGTGGCCCATCTCGCGGAAGTGGCGCTTGACTGACTCCCAGGCACCGCGAGCAGTGATGCCCATGCCCTTGTGGTCATAACCTGCGGACCCGCCCGAGGCGAAGGCGTCATCGAGCCAGAAACCGTAGCTCTGCGCGGTGGCGTTGGCGTAGTCGGAGAAACTCGCCGTGCCCTTGTCCGCCGCGACGACGAGGTACGAGTCGTTGGGGTCGTGCCGCACGACGTCCTTCGGCGGCATGATCGTGTCGCCGTCGCGGTTGTCGGTCAGGTCGAGCAGACCAGAGATGTAGGTGCGGTAGGAGGCAATGCCCTCGGCCAGCCACGCGTCCCGGTCCACGGCGGGGTCGGGCAGCTGCTTGCCAAAGAACCCACCCTTGGATCCGGTCGGCACGATGACCGCGTTCTTCACCATCTGCGCCTTGACCAGGCCCAACACCTCGGTGCGGAAGTCTTCACGCCGGTCGCTCCACCGCAAACCACCACGAGCCACCTTGCCGTAGCGGAGGTGGACGCCCTCGACCTGGGGGCTGTAGACCCAGATCTCGAACATCGGCCGCGGGGCGGGGAGGTCGGGCATGGCCTTGGGGTCGAGCTTCATTGAGAGGTACGGCTTGTGGCGCCCCTCGGCGTCGCGCGTGTAGAAGTTCGTCCGCAGGGTCGCCTGGACGACCGCGAGCAACGCCCGGATGATCCTGTCTTGGTCGAGGCTCGTCACCGCGTCGAGGGCGTCATGGATCTGAGCCGTGACCGCAGCGGCCGCAGCCGCGCGCTCCTCGTTGGCCTCACCGGCATACCGGCTCGGGTCGAAGCGCGTTTCGAACAACTCGACGAGTGAGCGCGCGATCCCCGCGTTAGTGACGAGCGCGGATTCGACGTAATCCTGAGAGAACTGCGACTGCGTCTGGCGCAGGTACTTGGCGAGCGCGCGCAGAATAACGACCTGCCGCCAGTCCAAACCTGCCTGCAGGACAAGCGCATTGAAGCCATCCGACTCTGCCTCGCCCCGCCACACCGCGGCGAAAGCGCTCTGGAAGAGGACACGGCGGTGTTCTCGCTCGTTGCCATCGCCCCACACGTCGGCCGACGGCGCGCGCAGCCCGAAGTCATAAATGTGGATATTGACGCCATCGCCACGGTCGAGCTCATACGGCCGCTCATCCATGACCTCGAGCCCGAGGTGCGTGAAGACCGGCAGGACGGCAGTCAGCGAGAGCGCGCCCCGACGGTAGAGCTTGAAGCGCCGCTCGTCACGCGGGGTGCCGGGCTGGTGGTACATGTTGAGCTCGATCGCCTCGTCGGTGTCGAGCACCTCCATGCGCCGAATGTCGGCGACGCCGACGCGGGCACCGAAGTCTTCCTTGTAGGCCTCCGGGAACGACTTGCCATAGAGGGCCGTAATGCGGGTGCCCTCCTCTTCGCCGTGCTCGGCGCGGGCGGCTTCGACGAGGTCTTCATCCCAGGTGCGGGTGGCTTCGATGACATCGCGCTCGAGGGGCGCGAGGTCGACGTCGGGGATCTTGGTGCCTTGCGGTACGCGCAGCACGTAGTGCACCTGAGCGAGCGGGGACTCGCTCACCCGGGTCGTGTGGTCGACTGTCTCAGCGTTGAACGCCTGGCGCAGGACGGCTTCGATCCGGAGCCGGACGCCGGTGTTGAACCGGTCGCGCGGCAGGAACACCAGGGCTGACATGAAACGGCCATAGGTGTCGCGCCGAAGATAGATCTTGGTGCGGGTGCGCTCCTGCTGGTGAAGGACCGCCTCGGCGATCGACGCGAGTTCCTCGGTGGTCGTCTGGAACAACTCGTCGCGCGGGTAGCTCTCCAACACCGCGAGGACGTCCTTGCCCGAGTGGCTGTCGAGCGTGAGGCCAAGGCGCTCCATGACTGCGAGGGCACGGTCGGACAGGATCGGGATGTTGCGGATCGAGGAGGTGTATGCCGCGGCAGCGAGCAGCCCGAGGAACCGGTGCTCGCCCGTTACCTCACCGGCTGCGTCGAACGTCTTGATGCCGACGTAGTCCAGGTAGACCGGGCGGTGGACAGTGGCGCGTGAGTTGGCCTTGGTCATGATGAGCAACTCTTTGTCTCGAGCATGCTCCTTGACCTCGGCGCTCAGCGGAGCGTAGGGCGAGGCTCCCGCGAGGTCGTAGCGGAGCAGTCCGAGCCCAGAGCCAGAGATCGGCTCGAGCGAGACTTCCTCACCAGATTCGGTGAGGTTGTATTGGCGGTAACCCAAGAACGTGAAGTGGTTGGCGGCAAGCCAGTCGAGGAACCGCACGACCTGATCGACTTCATCCGCCGGTATGCCGTGTGGCGCGTGGGTGCGGAGTTCTTCCGCGAGTTGAGTGCAGCGGGAGCGCATCTTGGGCCAGTCTTCGACGGCGTCCCGCACGTCTCCGAGCACGCCCTGGAGGTCCTCAGCGATGGCCTTGCGCTCAGCCGCATCACCCACGCGGTCGATCTCGATGTGCATCCAGGACTCTTGCGACGTCCCGAAGTCTCCACTCTCCGGGGCGTCCTCATCCTTGTCGAGCACCTCGATGAGTTCGCCTGCAGCGTCCCTGGCCACCAAGAGCTGAGGGTGCACGAGCAGGTGGATGCCGCGGCCACGGCGGGCAAACGCCATCGCGACCGAGTCGACGAGGAAGGGCATGTCGTCGGTGACGATTTGCACCACGGTGTGGCTCGTGCTCCACCCTTGGGCTTCGACCGTGGGGTTGTCGACCAACACGCGCGCCGTGCCAACGGGCCGACTCCGGGCAAGGTCGAGGTGGGAGAGGGCCGCCCCCAAGAGATCCTCGGGCATTCTCGCCACGAGATCTTCGGTCGCCACGTGACGGTAGTACCTCGCTAGGAGGGACTCGACATTGACGGTGGACTTCTGCGCTAGTCCCGCCGCGGTGTGCAACGCGTGGGCGCGAGTCTGCTCATCAGACGTGGTCATCGTGTGAAACCTGTATTCCTCGTCAGTCATGGGGCACCCCGTTGTGCCCCACCGCTGAGCGTATCGGGATGTGAGACATTCGGCACAAGCCCTAGGTCCCGCAGGTCCGTTGTGGACACCTTCGACGCGCCGCTTCCGGCGCGCTACGGTGCCGGTATGCCGTTCTCGTCACCTCCCGGTGCGCCGTCCTCGGTAAGTGGTCGACCATCGTTGGCGGACGTTGTCGCGCTAATCCAAGACCGGATCGTGCAGCCGCAGCCCATCCTCGGCTCACATGACGTGCAGCGTGCCGTCGACGGCTTCATTGACGATCTCAGCGCCACCCTTGCTGACCTTGGCGCCTCGGCCGCTGCAGCTCCCGCGGCCGACCAGTGACTCTCCTCGGGGGTGCCGACCCGACCTCGTGCGCGGCGTTGGGGGGCGAGCTCCGCACTGCGGGGCGAATGCTGCTGGCAGCAGTCGAGGACCATCCCGTAAGCGCGCTGATGGACCAGGTCGGCCACGCGTTGCAGGCGCATGCCGAGGAGCTGACAGCCCTCGCTGCGGCGTCACGCCGGTTGACGGAGCAGGCGCACCATCAGGATCCCGAGGAGGTCGACAGGGCAAGCCATCGACTGCGGAGCCGGCTCGGCAAGAGCCGAGCAATGCTGCTCCGTGTGATCGAGAGCTCGTCGGTCGCGCTGGCTGAGGTGGCACGCGCGGGATCGCGCCAGTAGTTAGGGTGGCCGGCATGCGCATTTCTGAGAGCTTCGATTACCCCGCTGACGTCGAAACTGTCTTCGCGATGATGACCGACGAGGAGTTTCACGCCCGCAAGTGCGAAGCCACTCACGCGGTGTCGCACTCGGAGTCGGTGACGGTCACCTCGACCGAGGCGACGGTTGTCACCGTCCGCGAGCTGCCGACCGACGGCTTCCCCGACTTTGCGCGCAGCTTTGTCGGCGAATCGATCAATGTCACCGAGACGATCATTTACGGTGCCCCGCACGACGACGGCTCGCGCGTCGGCGATCTCAAGATTTCGATGGGCACGGCGCCGATTGGTTTGGTCGGCACCGTGACGGTGGCCCCCATCGATGAGGGCACTCGCGTCACGGTCGAAGGTGACCTGAAGGCGCGAGTGCCCTTCATCGGCGGCAAGGTCGAAGAAGCCGCCGCGCCCTCAGTCCTCAGCGGAATACGCAAAGAGCGCGGCGTCGGCTTGCAGTGGCTGAGCGAGCGCAGCTGAGCCCGCAAGCCAGCTAGCTCGTTAGCCCATCGACGGGTAGCGGTAGTCCTTCGGCGGCACGAAGGTCTCCTTGATGGAGCGGACCGACGTCCAGCGCATGAGGTTCTGAGCTGCACCCGCCTTGTCGTTGGTGCCGGACGCACGTCCGCCACCAAACGGCTGCTGCCCGACCACGGCACCCGTGGGCTTGTCGTTGATGTAGAAGTTCCCCGCGGCATACCGGAGTCGGTGCATCGCGTGGGCGATGGCCGCGCGGTCTTGGGCGATGATCGACCCCGTGAGTGCGTAGGGCGAGAAGGACTCCATCTGGTCGATCATGCTGTCGTAGTCCGCGTCCTCATAGACGTGAACCGACAGGATCGGCCCGAAGTATTCGACGCGGAAGCTCTCGTCGGCTGGGTCATCGATCTTGAAGATGGTCGGGCGGATGAAGAAGCCCTCTGAATCGTCGTAGGTCCCACCCGCAACGACCTCGATGCCGGGCGTTGCGTGTGCGCGGTCAATCGCAGCCTTGTGGTCGGCAAAGGCACCTGCGTCGATCACGGCCCCCATGAAGTTCGTCCAGTCCGTGACGTCACCCTGGGTCAGGGAGTTGGCCTCGTCGCAGAGGTCCTGGCCCATGCGGTCCCACACCGACCGCGCGACATACGCGCGGGATGCTGCCGAACACTTCTGGCCCTGGAACTCGAACGCACCGCGGAGGAGCGCCGTGCGCAGGACGTCCGGGTCAGCGCTGGGGTGGGCGACGACAAAGTCCTTGCCGCCGGTCTCCCCCACCAGCCGGGGGTACGTGCGGTAGCGCCCGATGTTGGCGCCAACGGTCTCCCACATCGAGTGGAACACCGACGTTGATCCGGTGAAGTGCAACCCGGCGAAGTCAGGGTCAGAGAGAACAGCATTGGACAGCGTGGCACCGTCGCTGGTCACGAGGTTGATGACGCCTGGTGGCAGGCCAGCCTCTTCGAGCAGCAGCATCGTGTAGTGGGCCGCAAGTTGCTGCGTGCGGGCGGGCTTCCACACGACGGTGTTGCCCATGAGGGCCGGCGCGGTTGGCAGGTTGCCACCGATCGCGGTGAAGTTGAACGGGGTGATCGCGTAGACAAATCCCTCGAGCGAACGATAGTCAGAGCGGTTCCAGACACCCGGGGAGTTGAGCGGTGGCTGCTCGGCGAGGATCTGGGCGGCAAAGTGGACATTGATCCGCCAAAAGTCGATCAGCTCGCACGCGGAGTCGATCTCGGCCTGCGGGGCAGTCTTGCTCTGTCCCAACATGGTTGCGGCGTTAAGCGTCGATCGCCAGGGCCTAGCCAGCAGGTCTGCGGCCTTCAGGAGGATGCTCGCGCGATCGGCAAAAGCCATGTCCCGCCACATCGGCGCCGCGGCCTTGGCGGCCTCGATTGCGCTGCCGGCCTCTTTGGCGCTCACCAGGCCCATGGTGCCGAGCACCTTGGCGTGCGCGTGCGGCTGCACGACGGTGCCGCGGCGTCCGCTGCCCATGAGCTTGCGTCCACCGATCGTGCTCGGCAGGTCGATCTGTTCGTTGCCGATCCGGTCCAACGCAGCCTGGAGATCGGCGCGTTCAGGGCTACCGGGCGCGTAGGTCAGCACCGGCTCGTTGACCGGGGCGGGCACGCTGGCAAGGGCATCCATTGAGGGGTCCTCCTCATTGAGGGCTAGGCGATGCACTCATCGTGTCATCTTCGGCCCGGGAGGGCGACGCACGGCATACCAGGAACGCCCTGGCCCCTCTGGCACGGCTGGTATCCCCCGTGCCACTCTTGACCGGTGACCGCTTCCTCTGCCCGCCCGCAGGTCGCCGTCTTTGGTACCGGAAGCTGGGGCACGGCATTCTCCTCTGTGCTGGCCGAAGCCGGGTGCACGGTGCGGATGTGGGGAAGTTCGCCGACGAGGTCGACGACATCAACCGCACTCGGACGAGCGCGCGCTACCTCCCACATCTCCTTCTCCCAGAATCGATTTCAGCTACCACAGACCCCGGAGAGGCGCTCGAGGGAGCCGCCATCGGGGTCCTCGCCGTGCCGGCTCAGTCGGTGCGTGCGAACTTCGCCGACTGGGGCCATCTCGTGCCCTCGGACATCGTCCTCGTCTCCCTCATGAAGGGCCTCGAAAAGGGCACCTCGCTGCGGATGAGCGAGGTCGTGCAGCAGTCGTGCGATATCCCAGCCGACCAGATCGCCGTCGTGTCGGGCCCCAATATCGCGCGCGAGATCGCGGCCAAGGAACCCGCCGCCACGACGGTGGCCTCGTCAAGTCTCGCCACTGCCCACTTCGTCGCGGATGCCTGCCACACCTCGTATTTCCGGCCTTACGTCCACGACGATGTCGTCGGTGCAGAACTCGGGGGCTGCGTCAAGAACGTCATCGCGCTCGCCTCTGGCATGACCGAGGGCCTCGGCCTCGGGCATTCCGTGACCGCGGCGGTCATCACCCGTGGTCTGTCCGAGATGCGTGCCCTCGGTGAGGCGATGGGCGCTCACCCTGCCACCTTCGCCGGGCTCGCTGGCGTCGGCGACCTCGTCGTCACTTGTCTCTCACCGCACTCGCGCAACTCAACGTTCGGACGCAACCTCGGCCGCGGGCTCACCGTCGATGAAGTCGTCGCCCTCACCAAACAGACCGCCGAAGGGGTCGCCTCCTGCGGCGCGATGCGTGACCTTGCCGCCCACCACGGCGTCGCCATGCCCATTGTCGACAACGTCACCGCGGTCGTCCACGAAGGCCGCACGGCAGGCGAGTTTGCCGAGGTGATCCTCGCCATGCTCACAACAAACTCATCGTGAGTGCCTCCAGCGCAGCCGACTTCCCCTACTTCACGGCGCCGCCGGTGGGGCTCGCTCACCGAGGCGGCATGATCGCCGGCCCCGCCGCCACCACCACTCGGCCCGATCTCGAGAACACGATGGTCGCCTTCGCGGCAGCGGTTGAGCTCGGCTTCCGCTACCTCGAAACCGACGTCCACGCGACGAGCGATGGCGTTCTGGTCGCCTTCCACGACACCACTCTCGATCGAGTCACCGACGCCACCGGGGTGATCTCGCGGTTGCCCTGGTCGACCGTCCAACAAGCCCGCATTGGCGGTCTCGAACCGATCCCCATGCTGGCCGACGTCCTGACTCGCTGGCCGGATGTGCGCGTCAACATCGACATCAAGAGCTCGGGCGCGATCCGGCCCCTGTGGGATTGCATCGTCGAGTACGAAGCGTTCGACCGGGTCTGTGTCGGGTCGTTCTCAGACCGGCGACTCGGGGCGTTCCGTCGCCTCGCTCGCGGCCAGGTCGCCACCGCCGCCGGACCCCGCGAGACCGCAGCGATCCGTTTCCTGTCAGATCGCCTCGCTCGACCGGCGACCGCACGAGCTCAGGTCCTCCAGATCCCCGAGACAATCAGACTGCGCGGCAAGGTGATTCGTCTAGTCACCCCGGAGCTCCTCGCCCGCGCTCACCACGCTGGCATGCAGGTTCACGTGTGGACGATCAACGACGCCGACGACATGCGGCGCCTCTTTGACCTCGGCGTTGACGGCATCGTGAGTGACCGCATCGACCTGCTCGCCGACGTCCTCGCCGAGCGTGGCGCCTGGCCCCCAGCCCGGTAGTCTCCGCCAGGTGACGCTCCCCGGACCCATGTCACCGGCATACCGGCTGGTGACAATCGCGCTGGTCCTGCAGACGACGATGATCGCCTTCGAGGCGATGGCAGTGACCACCGCGATGCCCAGCGCTGCGCAGGAACTCGGCTCGGTCGGCTCCTACGGGCTCGCGTTCTCGTTCATGATGACCGCGATGCTCCTGGGCATCGTGCTCGCAGGGATCTGGACCGACCGATCCGGCCCACTTCCGGGCTTGTATGCCGGGCTCGTCCTGTTCGCGGCCGGTGCCGTCCTCTGCGCCATCGCGCCCACCTGGCTATCGCTACTGGCTGGCCGAGTGGTCGCCGGACTGGGCGCGGGGCTCGTCATCGTCGCGGAGTTCGTCGCGATCGGCCGGGTCTATCCGGCCGATCTGCGGCCACGGGTCTTCACGTGGATCTCGGCCGCCTGGGTGGTGCCGAGTGTCGTCGGGGCTCCCGTCGCGGGCTGGATCACCTCGACCTGGTCCTGGCGCGGGGTCTTCTGGATCGTCCTGGCACCGGCTGCGCTCGCGGCCACCTTGCTTGTCCTCCGTCAAGACGCGATTGGGGGGAGCGGCCCCGAGGCCTCAGCTGACAGTCCAGGCAGCGACCGCGCCGATCATTTGCGGGTGGCTCGACTCGGAGCGGTCGTCGCCCTGAGCGCTGGCGCCGTCCAACTTGCGATTCACGAGGGCCAGACCCGAGGGTCGTTCGACGCCACCGTGGGCGGGGTGGCTGCGCTCGGGCTCGTCGCCCTGGGCTGGTCAGTGCCGCGCCTCTTGCCTCCTGGAACGCTGCGCGCTCGTCGCGGGCTCCTGCGGTGATCGCCTCCCGAGGCCTGTTCAATGCCTCGTTCATGTCCATGGTGACCTTCTTGCCGCTCATGCTGGTGCAAGTGTGGGAGCTGTCTCTCACCGCAGCGGGCATGGTCGTCGCGGCGGCATCGCTGGGGTGGAGTGCGGGTTCGTGGATCCAAGGCCGCACCGAGGGCGATGTCAACACTCGGGTGCGGCTCGTCGCGAATGGAGCGGCTGTGCTCACCTGCGCGACGATCGCGATCGCCCTCGCCACCGCCACCCACTCCCCCGTGTGGGCCTTCGTCATCGCGGTCGCGGCGGCCGGCCTGGCGATGGGTACGGGATCGACGACCCTCTCGGTGCTCGTCCTCGACCTCAGCCGGCCGAGCGACCATGGCCGCGCATCAGCGGCCCTCCAACTGTCAGACGTGCTCGGCTCCGTGCTGGGGATCGGCGCGGCGACTGCGATCTTCGGCGCGCTCCTGGCTCGCGGAGGCACGTTCGCTTACGTCGTCATCGAGGTCCTCCTCGCTGCCATCGCCGCGGTCGCGGTGGGTGCGGGACGCCGATGCCGGCCAGCTGACGAGACTGACGCGCTAGGCGACCCGAGCGAGAACCTGTCCGTGCGGTAGCCGCACGCGCACCCAGCGCCCGCACCGCCACGTCTGGGCCTCGCCTTCAGGATCCGGGGCAAAAAACCCCAGCGCGTATGCCGTGAAACCCACCGCCGCGGTCACGTCCCCGACCGGCGCCGACCAGACGCGATCCCGTGCAGCCTCAACGGCGGCTGACCCCACGCCCGATGGCACTGCGGCAGCGATCTGCGCGATGCCCTGGGTCGCAGCCTCGTGCAAGAGACCCAGGTCCACGGATGACGACAGCACCCACGGGCCGCCGAGCGGCATCTGCCCGGCCCAGGGGGAATGCGTGTGCGCCGGAGGGACTGGGAGCACTCGTTCGGCTGTTCTCGCCCGGGCAAAGCGATCGGTCAGCGACGAGGCAGCGACGACGACGTCCAGCTCCGGACCAGCATCCAGCAGGCACGCGCGGTGGCCGACCGCCGCGCCCTGGGCGAACAGCCCCGACCCAGGCAGCACGCCGACAAAAACGCCGAGGCGATTGCCACGAACGACCAAACGCACCGCAGCGTCTGGGTCAGCGATCCGAGCCCGCTGCACGAGCGTGGCCACATCGGCATACCCCTGCGGGTCGGCGAAGGCAAGCAGTGGCGAACTGGGCGTCATGCCGCTCACCGGTGCCGTCGAAGAGGCGCTGGCTCACCGAGGTGCGACGCGATAACCGCCCGCTCCTGCGGCTCCATCCGCCGCGACACCCCTGCGCTCACGTCAAAGAGCGCCAACGTCGTCTCGGCCACGGCATACCGGAGCCCGGGCCCGACACCCTCGGGGTCCCGCACGATGTAGCCGATGTCGTAGCTGCCCCCGCCCATCCGCGTCACCCAGACATCGACGGCAACTGGCTCGGGGCGATATTCGAGCGGCGCAAGGTAGTCGATCTCGTGGCGAGCGACGACAATCCCCCGGTCGAGGCGACCGAGTCCGTCGGGGAACCACTCGATGAGCATCGCGACCCGCGCGTCTTCAAGCAGCCGCACGAACTGGACGTTGTTGACGTGGCCATAGGCATCCATGTCAGACCAGCGCAAGGGCACGAGGATTTCGGTAGGGACCTGGGGCATGCCCCCATTCTCGCAGCGCACGGCATACCCTCTGGCACGTGACCAGCCCCGCTGCTTCTCCGTCCCAGCCCCCTGCGGACTACCACGTCAGCGACCTCCTCGACGTGCTCACCCTCGCGCCCGATGGCGTCGACGGCTTTGTCGGCGAGAGTCAACGGCAGCGGTACGAGCGGATCTTTGGTGGGCAGTTGATGGCCCAGGGCATCGTGGCCGGGGCCGCGACCGTGACCGCCGACCCAGCCGGGGCCGGTCGGCCGATCCATTCGCTGCACGTGAGCTTCCTCGCATCGGGTGACGACCGCGAGCCCGTGCGGTATGCCGTGGAGCGCCTCGGGGACAGCCGCTCGTTCTCGACGCGGCGGGTCCTCGCGCAGCAGTCCGGCCGGACCTTGGCCGCGATGATGATGTCGTTCAACGAGTCGGCGCTCGGCATGGAACACCAGGACGAGATGCCCGACGCTCCCGACCCTGCTCTGCTGGCCGATGTCGCGGCGGCGCTGGACGGCATACCGGAGCCGTATGCACCGGTCACGATCCTTGAAGGACCAATCGAGCTGCGCCACGTCGAAGGTAACCTTTACGCCAGGCCTGGCGTTAAAAACGCTGCCCAACAGTCGGTTTGGCTTCGATCTCGACGTCGTCCGTTGCCCGCGGACCCAACCATTCACGCTGCGTTCCTCGCCTATGCCGCGGACTACTCGATCCTGGAGTCGGCGCTGCGGGCGCATGGCATCTCGTGGGCCGACCCGCGGCTGCGCCAAGCGAGCCTCGATCACTCGATGTGGTTCCACCGGCACGGACGGGTCGACGAATGGGTCCTCCACGTCGGCCGGAGCCCATCTGCCTCCGGTGGGCGCGGCCTCGGGCTGGGCAGCATGTATGCCGTCGATGGTCGCCTGCTCGCGACGGTGGCCCAGGAGGGCATGCTCCGGCTCAAGGGGTGAGGGGCGCGCGTCGATAGGCTTTCAACCATGATCCCGACCACCCCTCGCACTGCCATCGTCACCGGAGCTGCCCGCGGAATTGGGGCCGCGACCGCCCTGCGTTTGGCCGCTGATGGCCACGCCATCGGCGTTCTCGACCTCGACGAAAGCGCCTGCGCCGACACGGTTGCTGCCATCGTCGCGGCGGGTGGTCGTGCGGTCGGTGTCGGGGCCGATGTCGCCAACAGTGAGGGGGTGATTGCGGCGGTCGCGCGCGTCACTGAGGCGATCGGTGCACCGACGATCCTGGTCAACAACGCCGGCATCACCCGCGACAACTTGCTCCACAAGATGAGCGAGGCGGACTGGGATCTCGTCATGACGGTGCACCTGCGCGGGTCGTTCCTCATGACGCGGGCCTGCCAGGCGCACATGGTCGAGGCGAAGTTTGGCCGGATCATCAACCTCTCGTCGACTTCGGCGCAAGGCAACCGCGGCCAGGCCAACTACTCGACGGCCAAGGCGGGGCTCCAGGGCTTCAGCAAGACGCTCGCGGTCGAGCTGGGCCGCTTTGGGATCACGGCCAACGCGATTGCGCCGGGCTTCATCCAGACCGAGATGGTGCGCCAAACTGCCGAGCGGATGGGGATGCCGTTTGACGAGTTCTTGGCGGCAGCCGCGGCCAAGAATCCCTCTGGTCGGGTGGGTCAGCCAGCCGATATCGCTGCGCTCGCGGCCTTCCTCGCCCGCGATGAGGCGGGGTTCATCAACGGTCAGGTCATCTATGTGGCTGGCGGTCCCCGCGACTAACGCGACTCGCGGATGGGGCTAGCCTTGAGAGGGTGATCTCTGAGCCTTCTGTGAATGCGGTCGCCGACCTGCTCGACGTCCTCGATCTGCAAGAGCTCGGCCAGGCGCGGGTGCGCTACGAGGGTATGCCGGGCGACGACGAGACCGACCTCGGCGAGTTCTCCCCGGTGGTCTTCGTCGGCCGCAGTCAGCGGATGCCCCACGGTCGGGTGTTCGGCGGTCAGGTCCTCGCGCAGTCGCTCGTGGCTGCGTCCCGGACTGTCGGGGAGATCAACGGCGTCGACCGGCCGATCCACTCGCTGCACGCCTACTTTCGTGCGCGGCGGTGACGACAGCCACCCGATCAAGTTCCTCGTGGAGAAGGTCCGTGACGGTGGATCGTTTTCCACTCGTCGTGTCCAGGCCGTGCAATATGGCCGGACGATCTTGTCGATGGGCTGCTCATTCCAGGCGCACGCCGAGGGCATGGATCATCACGACCCGATGCCGCCGGTGCCCTTCCCCGAAGACGTGCGCTCCCTCGACGAGGTGCTGCGCAACTCCACCGACCCGGCAGTCGCGTCGTTCTTTGCGGTCGACCGACCGATCGAGTTGCGTCACGTCGAGGGCAATATCTATACCAAGCCGGGCCGCAATCAGATTGCGCGCCAAAACGTTTGGCTCCGAGCGCGGCACGCACTCCCCGACGACCCGATCATCCACGCGGCCGTGCTCGCCTATGCCTCCGACTACTCGCTGCTCGAGCCCGTGTTGCGGCGGCATGGCGTGCATTGGATGGACAAGCGCCTGCGCCCCGCCAGCCTGGATCACGCGATGTGGTTCCACCGGCCGGTGCGCGCCGACGACTGGGTGCTTTATACGATGTCGAGTCCGTCGGCCCAAGGCGGCCGCGGTCTCGGAGTCGGCCGGATGTTCAGCCAGGACGGCACGCTCATGGTGACCCTCGCCCAAGAGGGCATGGTGCGCCTCAAGGAGGGCGGCGACTCGCGCCCGCCGGTCGCGCAGGACTAGCTGGACGAGCGTCACGCCTCCGTCGACGACAATCGTCTGCCCGGTGATCCACGCGGCATCAGGCCCGAGCAGGAAGCTCGCTGCGCCCGCGATGTCGGCGGGTGCCCCGAGTCGCTTCATCGGGTATGCCGCCGCGACCTGAGTTTCGCGGCCGGCATACAAGGCCTTGGCGAAATCGGTCTTGACCACGGCTGGCGCGATCGCGTTGACCCGCACATCTGGCCCGAGTTGATAGCCGAGTTCGACGGTGAGGTGGATGAGCGCCGCCTTGGACACGGCATACCAGCCGAGCATGCCGGTGGCACCTAGCCCGGCCACGGACGCGATGTTGACGACCGAGCCGGGGTGCTCGGGGCTCCCTAGCCCGGCTGCGACGGCTTTGGCGATCCACGAGAAGGCCGCGACGACATTCGTGTCGAGCACTTTGCGGGCCAGTTGGGCATCAGTGGCGAGCATCGGCCCGTATGCCGGGTTGATTCCGGTGTTGTTGACGAGATAGTCGAGGCCACCAAAGTGACTGCGCGCCAAGGCGATTGCCTCATCCTGATGCGCCTCGTCAGCCGCATTGCCAGCCAGTCCGACGGCATACTCTGGCCCACCGAGGCGCGCAACGGCCTCGCCGAGCGCGTCCTCGCCGCGCGCGGTGACAACGACCTTGGCACCCTCAGCGACCAGCCGCTCGGCGATCCCCAACCCAATGCCGCGGCTCGCGCCGGTGACGATCGCCACCGCACCGGCGTGGCCGCGCACGGTGTCAGAGCCCAAGATCGCGGCCGATGAGTTCCTTCATGATCTCGTTTGTGCCCGCCCAGATCTTGGTGACGCGGGCGTCACGCCAGGCGCGAGCCGCACGGTATTCGTTCATGAAGCCGTAGCCACCGTGCAACTGGACGCACTCGTCGAGAACTTCGCTCTGCACCTGAGCGCTCCACCACTTGGCCTTAGCGGCGTCGATCGGTGAGAGCTTGCGCTCGGCGTGGGCGACCACGCAGTCATCGAGGTAAGCCTCGGTCACCTCAAGCTTGGTGATCATCTCGGCGAACTTGAACTTGTTGTACTGGAAGGTGCCGATCGCCTGACCGAAGGCCTTGCGCTCCTTGGCGTAGGCAAGGGTCTCGATGAAGATCTGCTTGGCGTGCGCGATATTGGAGACCGCAGCGCCGATGCGCTCCTGCGGAAGGCGCTGCATCATCGCGATGAAGCCCATGCCCTCGGGGCCGAGCCGGTTGGTGTCGGGGACGCGGACGTTCTCGAAGAAGAGCTCAGCCGTGTCGGATTCGTCCTGGCCGACCTTGTCGAGCTTGCGACCGTTGACGAAGCCCTCCATGCCGCGCTCGACCATGAACAGCGTGATGCCCTTGGGGCCCTTGCTCGCGTCGGTGCGAGCCGCGACGATCACGAGGTCGCACTGGTAGCCGTTGGTGATGAAGGTCTTGGACCCGTTGATGATCCAGTCACCGGAGCCGTCGTCAGCGCGGACGGCAGTTGTCTTGAGGGCCGCGAGGTCGGACCCGCCCGAGGGTTCGGTCATGCCGATCGCACAAATCAACTCGCCCGTCGCCATGCCAGGCAGCCAGCGAGCCTTCTGCTCCTGCGTGCCGAGGTCGACGATGTAGGGCGGGCAGACGTCGGCGTGAATCCCGAAGCAGGCCGCCGCCGCGGCGTTGAAGTGCGCCCACTCTTCGGCGAGCACGGCGTTGAAGCGGTAGTCCTCGGCGCTAGCGCCGCCGAACTCCTCTGGGATGTCGAGCCCCAGCAGGCCCTGCTTGCCCGCCTCGAGCCAAATGTCCCGCGGGATCGACTTCAGCTCGATCATCTCTTCCACGCGCGGCTTGAGGTTGCGCTCGACGAATTCTCGAACAGTCGCACGGAAGTCTTCGTGCTCCTCGGAGTAGAGGCGACGCGGCATGGTGTCCTCCCAGGACATGCAGATATCAGCAAATGGCGCGCTGACTAAGCGCTTGCTTAGTCTGTCAGAGGTGCGGCATGCTGTCCATATGCCCGCGCCGACCGCCGCAGAGTCGTCGCCCAGGCTCGTCAAAGTCACGGCCTGGCCGCACGTGAGCGAGACCGCAGGGCGGCTCCTGACCTCCGCAGCAGAAGCCTTCGCGGACAAGGGTTTTCACGCCACGACAACACGGGACATCGCCTCGGGCGCTGGGCTGTCCCCCGCTGGCGTCTACGTCCACTTCTCGTCCAAGGAGGACGTCCTCTTCCAGCTGAGTCGCGCAGGTCACGAGGAGGCGCTTCACCTGGTGACGAGCGCAGTGGCGAGCTCGCCCTCGGCGTCGGCGCAGCTCACCGCGTTGGTGTCGACGTTTAGCGCATGGCACGCCGAGAACTATGCGGTCGCCAGGGTGGTCCAGCACGAGTTCCCCCACCTATCCCCCGAGCACCGCGTCGAGGTGCTCCGCATGCGCAAGCGGATTGACGCCACCGTGCGAGGCGTGCTGCGGGCGGGCGTTGCCGCGGGTGAGTTCACGGTCGAGCACGAGGCGGACACGTCACTCGCGATCCTGTCGATCATCGTTGACGTGGCTCGGTGGTACGCCCCGTCGGTTCGTCGGACGCCAGAGCAGATCGGACGCACCAACGCGGCGCTTGCGCTCCGCCTCGTGGGCTCCTGACAGAGTGGGCGCGTGGGTCACTCAGCGCTCGTCATCCCGGTCCCCGCACTTGAGCATTGGGTCAAGGCGCGCCATCTGCACTACGACGCCGACTATGTCTCGGCAGATCCCACCTTCGCGCACGCGCATATCACCGTGCTTGCGCCCTTCGTCAGCCTCGACGACTTTCCTGAGTCGTCCGCCCAGGTCGCACAGATCCTCGCTGCCGTGCCATCGTTTGAGTTCAGCCTCAGCCAGGTGGCAACCTTCCCCAACGGCATCATCCATCTCATCCCGGATTCCGTGGAACCGTTCGCGCACCTCACCCGGGCACTCGCCGCAGCGTTCCCGGCATACCCCCCGTATGCCGGAGCGTTCGGTCACGTGACCCCGCACCTCACCCTCGACGCCATCGGCCCCGGGGTCACCGAAGCGCTTGTCCACAGCTGGGTGCGCGACCTGCTCCCAGTCAAGGGGTATGCCGTGTCGGCGCAACTCTCGTGGTACGAAGCAGGAGCCTGCCGCACGGTCGCGTCATGGCGCCTGGGTCGGGCCTCAACCGTGGGGGCTCACTCGGTCGCCGATCGAGATTGAGCCTCGGGTGAGTGGGACAAGGCGCACGCCAAACCAGGTCGCGCCGTCCCACTTGCGGTGAGCGGCCAGCGTGCGAATCGGCTCTCTGCCCTTGCTCAGTGTGACCGGGTCGATGGTCGTCATAACGCACCGATCGCAGATCATCGTGTGCCGATACCGCACGTCGCCGATCGTGACCTCGGGCCATCGATCTTCGGCGAATGGCGCTAGGCCGGGGCCGTCGATGACGACATTGGGCCGGAACCGCTCGTGAGTCATCGTGGCGCTGGCTGGGTCGGTGTCGGCGATCCACGCATTGAGCTGGGTCAATGACGGCTCGGTCGTGAGCAGGAGGGGGCCGGCGTCAGCGAGGGACAGGGTGTCTCCCGGTTGACCGCCGAGGTCAAGCGACACCGGGCGAGCCCTCGGGTCAGGTTGCCAGACCAGCCGCACGGGGCGGCCGAGTCGCGCGCTCAGCCAGGACGACGCCTCCTCGCCGCACGGCAGCGCCGTACCCTGCCTCGAGTGGGCAACCCGAGTCGGCTCGGCTTCGCGGGGCGCGGCCACCTCCAGCGCGTGCCCGTCTCGGTCGGCGAGGAGGATGCCGTCCGCCCCCGAAGCCCCCGACGGTCCGGATAGGACCGTGGCGGTCAGTCCCAGCAGTGCTGGAGCTTCGCGCGCCGTGACCTTCTCGCCGTCAGCATCCACGACGGCGTAGCGGCGGTCACCGGCCAGCCCCCAAGGCTGGACCGCAACCGACGTGACCGGCATACCCGCCATGGATTTGACGGGGTAGACCCGAAGCTGGGTGACGCGCACCTGCTCCTTAGTCCCGCGTGAGCTTGCGGTAGGTGACCCGGTGGGGGCGGGTGGCTTCCTCGCCGAGGCGCTCGATCTTGTTCTTCTCGTAGGCCTCGAAGTTGCCTTCGAACCAGTACCACTTGGCCGGGTCGTCCTCGTCGCCTTCATAGGCCAGGATGTGCGTCGCCACTCGGTCGAGGAACCACCGGTCGTGGCTGATGACGACCGCGCACCCCGGGAACTCCAGCAACGCATTTTCGAGTGACCCGAGGGTCTCCACATCCAGGTCGTTGGAGGGTTCGTCAAGGAGCAACAGGTTGCCACCCTGCTTGAGGGTGAGCGCGAGGTTGAGCCGGTTGCGTTCACCACCGGAGAGGACTCCGGCGAGCTTCTGCTGGTCGGGACCCTTGAACCCGAACTGGGAGACGTACGCGCGGGATGGGATCTCGACCTGACCGACCTTCATGTAGTCGAGCCCGTCAGACACGACCTCCCACAGCGTCTTGGCCGGGTCCAGTCCGGCACGGGACTGGTCGACGTAGGAGATCTTGACCGTCTCCCCCACCTTGACTTCGCCCGAGTCTGGAGCCTCGAGGCCGACGATGGTCTTGAAGAGCGTGGTCTTGCCGACGCCGTTTGGCCCGATGACACCCACAATCCCGTTGCGCGGCAACGTAAATGACAACCCATCGATCAGCACTCGGTCGCCGAAGCCCTTGCGCAGGTTGCGGACCTCAATGACCTGGGAGCCAAGGCGCGGACCCGGTGGGATCGCGATCTCCTCGAAGTCCAACTTGCGGGTGCGCTCGGCTTCGTTGGCCATCTCTTCATAGCGCGCGAGGCGAGCCTTGGACTTGGTCTGGCGAGCCTTGGCGTTCGACCGCACCCACTCCAACTCGTCGGCGAGCCGCTTAGCGAGCTTTTGGTCCTTCTTGCCCTGGATCTTGAGGCGCTCGGCCTTCTTCTCCAGGTAAGTCGTGTAGTTGCCTTCGTACGGGTAGAGCCGTCCGCGGTCGACCTCGGCGATCCACTGGGCGACGTTGTCGAGGAAATACCGGTCGTGGGTGACCGCCAGGACCGCGCCGGGGTATTGCGCGAGGTGCTGCTCAAGCCACTGAACGGACTCGGCGTCCAGGTGGTTCGTCGGCTCATCAAGCAGGAGCAGATCAGGCTTCTGGAGCAGCAGCTTGCACAACGCGACCCGGCGCCGCTCACCACCCGACAGAACCGTCACATCGGCGTCCGGCGGCGGGCAGCGCAGCGCGTCCATCGCTTGCTCCAACTGCGAGTCGAGGTCCCACGCGTTGGCGTGGTCGATCTCCTCTTGAAGCGTGCCCATCTCCGCCAAGAGCGCGTCATAGTCAGCATCGGGCTCGCCCATCTCGATCGAGATCTGGTTGAACCGGTCGAGCTTGGCCTTGATCTCGCCCGCGCCCTCCTCGACGTTGCCAAGCACCGTTTTGGACTCGTTGAGCGGCGGCTCCTGCAACAGGATGCCGACGGTGTAGCCCGGAGACAGCCGAGCCTCACCGTTGGATGGTTGGTCGAGCCCCGCCATGATCCTGAGGATCGTAGACTTGCCCGCTCCGTTGGGACCAACGACGCCGATTTTGGCGGTGGGGAAGAACGACATGGTCACGTCATCGAGGATGAGCTTGTCGCCCACCGCTTTGCGCGCCTTGGTCATGGTGTAAATGAACTCGGCCATGGCCGGAAGGTTATCCGGCCGGAACCACCCCGACCGAATCGCCCGTCGACCGCCAAACCCCGATTAAGCCACTGCGACGACGTACTGGTCGGTCTCCGGGTCAGCCGTTGCGAGGTCAAAATCGCCCTCAGTCTCGCTGCGCTCGCTGGGCTCTCCTTGGACCTCGACCCCGCCCTCGATCTCGGCGAGAGACTCCTGGATCTCGTCGGCAGCCATCCGATCCTGGGAGTCGAACTGCGCCCGGGCCGCCTTGGCAAACCGCGACTGCCCCAGGCTCAGGTCGTGGCCCACGTTGTAGGCATCGATCTCGACCGAAGTGTTAGTGCGACCCTCGTCCACGGCCCAGACATTGACCCGGAGGCGGCCATGCACGATGACTGGCTCACCCTTCTTGACACTCGCCACCACATTGGCTGCCAGCGAGTTAAACGCCACCACCGAGACGAAGTTTGTGCCGGCATCGACGTAACCCCGCGATTGTGGGTCCCAGCGGCGTGCCGTCGAGGCGAGCCGGAAGGTCGCAAACGGCTTGCCGGTCTTGGTCTGCCGAAGGACAGGGTCGGCTGTGACATTGCCCGCGACGGTTAGGTAGCTCTCGTTCATGATCGTTTCCCCTGATCTGTGGCTCGGATAATGCTCCGTTTGCCGTGCGCCTGAGACGCTCCGACGCCCCCTACTGTGACGCCTTGGGGGACGACACGGCAGACCCCGATGGGGCGACTGTGGATGATGGGACGAGAGCGCGAGACCTTGGGGACAACCTGGTACTCAGCCCCGGAGAGCGCGATCGAGGGATCCGCGGGTGCGTGCGTGCCGTTCCAATACCGCAGCAACCGGTTCGACGATCCGCTCGCGCGCGACACCAGCGATGGCCTCGCGGAGTCGCCCCTCGATAAGGCGGCCGCGACGGGTGGCACCGATCCTCACCACCACGCGGTTGATCGCCGCGATCACCACCCCACCGAGCACCCCACCCGCCAAGCACAGGAATGGCAGCGGGAGTTCCCCCCACGTGGGCGTGGGCAGTGGCGGCAGCTGCAGCCACCCCACGATGGCGAGCGCGGTCAACCACAGCACCCCCGCGACGACGCCCAGGCCGAAGCACCACTGCAGTAATTCCATGAAGCGCCACCACCGAGGCTGCCGATGACGCAACGGGGTGCGAATGACCGCTTGGTCGAGTGCGTCCGACAGGCCATCAGTGCCGGGAGCGGCCGCATCGGCGACCGCGTTGCTCCAGCGCACAGGCAGCCCAGACCCCGCCCGATCGGCCAGGGAACGGCACGCTAGTGAGACGGCCGCGCGAGCAGCCGGAGATGGGGGTGGGAGCGACGAACGCCCCACGACCGCTCGGACGTCGGACTCCTCCACCCCGCGCATCGAGACCACGCTCTTGTTCAGCCGCAAGCGGCTTAGGGGATCGGCCCGGAAACCCGAAACCCAGCGGGTAAACAACCAGCCACCGTGTTTGGTCGCCTCTCGGCGATAGTCCTCCACAACAGCCGACACGACAACGGGCACGCCTGCGGCGCGCGCGAGGGCATCCACGAGACCGGAGTCCGCGTTGCCGCTGATCGCTGGCTCGCTGTCCGCAACCCCGGAACGCAACGTGGTCGCTACCGCCACGACGTCTGCTGCCAACCGAGCCCGTGCCGAGTCGGCGCTCGCGACCGCGTTGACCAACCGTTGGCGCAACTCAGGGATTCCTGCCCCGGTCGCCGCGGACGTGAGCAGGACCTGGGCGGACGGCATACCGTCGGCCGCGAGGAGCCGGCGCAAGTCATCACGGCAGGCGATGAGCGCTTCCGGCGAGAGCCGGTCACTCTGGTTGAGGACCACGAGGGTGACCGCGCCGTGGCCCGAGAGCGTCGCAACGTAGTCGTCATGCAGCAGCGCGTCGGCGTACTTCTGTGGGTCGGTCACCCAGACGAAGACATCGACGAGTTCGAGGACGCGCTGAGCTTCTTGGCGATGGCCTTCGACCCTGGAGTCGAAGTCGGGCAGGTCAAGCAGGACGAGCCCGTCCATCGATCCGACAATGTCGGCCGTGCCCAGTCCGTCGGGATTGACTTGATGGCGGGACTTGACGCCGAGCCAGTTGAGCAACTCGTCCGCTGGCTCGCTCCCCCAGATCGCGGCTGTCGGGGCGGAGGTCGTCGGACGCTTGGCTCCGATCCGCGAAACCTGTTCTCCCACAAGTGCGTTAAAAAGCGATGACTTGCCGCTGCCCGTGGCTCCAGCGAGTGCCACGACGGTGTGATTGCCCGCGATCGAGGTGCGTTCACGCACCTTCTCGACCACGTTGACCGCGTGGTCAACCTGCGATGGGTCAAGTTCTCGACCGCCCGAGGCCACTGCGTCACCCAACGCGCCCGCCTGGTCGGCCAACTCCAGAGCCGACGTCGCCGAGACGCGGGCTCCACCGGGTCGGATCGGACTCATCGTGCTGCCTTCACCCCCAGTGCCGCGGCGGTGAGGCGACGGCCCTGATCACGTGCGACTTCGACTGATTCGACGGCCGCCTGATAGCGACCGGCTTCGGCACCAAAAAGCTCGTACACGCGGTCGTGCAGGGATGCGCGTGCCTTGGCCGCGAGTGAACGGACGGCCTGGTCACCGAAGATCGCCTCCAGCAGCTTCTGACCGAGCACGGCAGTGCCACCAGCGATTCCGACTTCGGCACCCATCAGTCCACCCGTGTGCGCAAACGCCACCAGCATGAGGACGACGCCGACCCCGTTGACGCCGTATGCCGCGACCTTAGCTGTGGTCCGCCGGTCTTGCCCTTCGCTGCGGACGAGTTCGAGGACATCGCCCTGCCACTCACGGACCAGATGCTGCACTTGCTGGTCGAAGTCAGGCGAGGACGACACAAGGTGTGGATACTGCGCCAGGAGTAGGGGACCACCCGGCATACCTCGCCAGGAGCGCACCGTGGTCGACGCCGCAGAGGCGGCCTCCGCGGTGATCAGCGCGGCAACCCCGGAGTGGAGCGCCTCGCCGAGTTCGGCTGCTGGCGCAGGCTGACCTTTGACCATCGCGACCATGCGGTCCCGCAGCCGCGAGACCGTCGACTCCACCTGCTTGAAGAACTCCCCCGTGCCCACGAATTCCTGCCAACGCGCCAGGACTTCGCCGCGTAGCAGGGTGCCGTCGTTCATCCCCTTCTGCACGCCCGCAGCAGCAGAGGCGTATGCCGTGTCGGCCACCTTTGATAGCGCGCGCGTGGCGGAGGTCTGCTCCGCGGTCGCCTCGGCGAGTTGCTCGATACGGCTGTCGATCGAGTCCAGCGCGCCGCTGAGAGTATGCCGCACGACCATGCCCCGGGCTCGGGCGTCCTGCGCCAGCGCGGTGAGCCACTGCTTGAGCGGGCCGATCTCCTCGGCGCCGACCAGGCCGCCAGTCTCGAGCGGAACCTCGCGGACCGTGAAGATCGGTGCGAGCGAAAGCCCCTGCTCCTTGAGCATGGATGCCAAGTGATCTCGGATCTCGGCCACGGCCTCCGGTGGCACCCGATCGAGAACCACAGCGATCGAGGTACCGCGTTCTGACGCCTGGCGCAGCAGAGCCCATGGGACCGCATCGGCATACCGGGCGGCTGTTGTGACGAAGAGCCACAGGTCGGCCGCAGAGAGAAGTTGCGCGGCGAGGTCACGGTTACTGGAGACGACCGAGTCGATATCGGGCGCGTCGAGCAATGCCAGCCCAGCAGGCAGCGTGGCGGCTGAGACGAGCCGCACCGCGGACGTGTCCCCATCGGCTGCGAACGCGTCTCCCCCAGTCACCCGACCGAGCCCCGGGAGGACCCGGTCGCCCACGAACCAGCGGGCATCGTTTGGATGGTGTACCAGGACCGGGGACCGCGTGGTGGGCCGCAACACCCCAGGGCGAGTCACAACCGAGCCGACGATGGAGTTGACCAGGGTCGACTTGCCAGCACCGGTCGACCCGCCGACGACCGCGAGCAGTGGAGCGTCGAGTGAGCGCAGCCGCGGCAAGACGTAGTCGTCGAGTTGATTGAGCAACTCGACGCGTGTGCGAGCCGCAGCATCAGCACCGGGCAGGGTCAGCGGGAGGGTGGAATCGGCCACCTGGTCGCGCAACCCACTAACGGCCGTCAGCAGCGCGGACAGCTCCCCCTCGGGGGTGCCTTCCCGTGCGATCGACACGCCTCGTCCTCTCACCGAATCGACAGTTACGCGACTGCTCTGGGGGCCGTCCTACCGCGCCCCCGGCAGGACTCGAACCTGCAACCTGCGGATTAGAAGGCCGCTGCACTATCCGTTGTGCTACGGGGGCAGGGCCGAAGGTGGACCGCCTCGCCCAAGTGTAGGCATCGGGCGGTCTGGGCGCG
Source organism: Actinomycetales bacterium (assembly GCA_016715285.1). GTDB lineage: Bacteria > Actinomycetota > Actinomycetes > Actinomycetales > Dermatophilaceae > Phosphoribacter > Phosphoribacter thorii. The sequence continues at coordinate 77,500 of JADKAO010000011.1, forward strand.
CATTCGCTCGCTGGGCGCGCCGTCAGCGGCCGATGAAGGCGGCACGCTGCGTGGTCAGATGAGTCAACAGCTCGTATTCGTGCGCCTGGGCGGCAGCGCCTGCAGCACCCGCCACCATCCGAGACCGCAGCAGGGCTAGAGCTGACGCAGTGTCTTGGAAGGCCACCATCGCCGATCTCGCGCTCTTACCTCCCTGACTGACGGCCCACTTCCGAGCCGATCTGCGGTTGGCCAAGCTTGCGAGCATGTGCACTTCAGGGTGAGTCAGCCATCCAGCATCGGCGTATTGGGAGAGATACGTGCCTACCATTCGGTTTTCGCGACGGCGGAGAACGTAGAAAAGCGCGAGGAAACCGATAAAGAGCGGAACCTGGAAGAGGGCATAGGTACTCTCGAACATGCCGATGGTGGCGCTGAGATTCCAAATGGCATGCAGGCACACTGCAACGACCCAGCCGCACACGGCATACGCCCAGCGGCCTCCCATCGTCCGAGCGCTGGCGACAGCCAACCCGAGCCCGATCCCGGTCGCCGCCGTGAAGAGCGGGTGAGCGAACGGACCCATGAGGCAACGGACAACGAAAACGAACGCGAAGCGTCCGTCTTCTCCGCTTTGGATGCTTGACCCCAAGTAGAGGATGTTTTCGACGAAAGCGAACCCGCTCCCCACCATCCCGGCATACACCACGCCGTCGATCACGCCATCAAACTCGCGCCGCCGTACGAACAGGATGATGAGGATCGCCGCGCCCTTGAGCGTCTCTTCGACGATCGGCGCCCCGACCACCGCGGAGTACATGTCCGAGTCCGCCACGCGGAGCGCGATGAGAACCGCCTCGAAGCTCGTGTTGAGAATGAGCGCGCCTAGGGTGGCGCACACGGCACCCCATAGAAACGCAAACGCGAGGTACCGCACCGGCTCGGCTTCCAACCGATCCAGCCACAAGAACATGGGTAACACGACGAACAGCGGCAGCGCCGCAAAGCCAGCACTGATCGCGGTCGTGTGCCAGCCCAGCGTGCGCGCGAAGAACCACAGCATCACGGCGCCCGTGACGAGAAAGAGCACGACGGCCACACCGATCAACAACCCGCGTCGCTGCTTCGGGCGGGCTGTGGGGTTGCTCATCGGGGTGGCGGGTGGCACGTACTGCGGCGTGAATCCCCCTGACATGCGCGCCACTGTAATGCAGTGCGGAAGCCCTGCGCGGCCGCAAGTGCCTTACCTGACCGCCGCCAGATCTAGGCTGGGTCCATGAGCCTGACGCCCGTGCCCGATACAGCTTCCGCGGCAAAGCCGCCCGACAAGTCGCTCGCCGACCGGATCGTCTGGATCGACTGTGAGATGACCGGACTCTCGCTGGCTGCGGACGCCCTCGTGGAGGTCGCGGCGCTCGTCACTGACTACGAGCTCAATCAACTCGGCGACGGGGTGGACGTCGTGATCAAGCCCCCCGCCGAAGCGCTGACCCAAATGGACCCCTTCGTCGTCGATATGCACACCTCGTCGGGGCTGCTCGCTGAACTCGACACTGGGGTGACGATGGCGGAAGCGCAAGCCAGAGTGCTCTCCTACATCCGCGAGTGGGTTCCAGAGCCACGCAAGGCGGCGTTGGCTGGCAACTCTGTCGGTACCGATCGCGCCTTCCTGACTCGTGACATGCCCGAATTGGAATCCTGGTTGCACTACCGGGTTATCGACGTCTCCTCGATCAAGGAGCTCGCACGCCGCTGGTATCCCCGGGCTTACTTCAACGCGCCGGTGAAATGTGGCGGTCACCGCGCTCTCGCGGACGTCAGGGAATCGATAGCCGAGTTGCGTTATTACCGCGCCGCCGTCTTCGTTCCCGCGCCCGGCCCCGACTCGGCAACCGCAAAGGCCCTCGGCGAGGCGTATGCCGTGGGGATCGACCGCCCCGCACCTGCCCTCCGCGCGGTCACGCACATCACGCCGGACCCGCTACGATAGGCGGCTGTGCGTGGCGCTCGCCGCGCCATGGTGGGTGTAGCTCAGCTGGTAGAGCACCTGGTTGTGGTCCAGGACGTCGCGGGTTCGAGTCCCGTCACTCACCCCACTCGCGAGCGCGCCGGATTTCCCGGCGCGCTTCGCCTATTCGCCGATCTGTCCCAGATCAACTCTGGGACGCCCGGAACGACCAGGAGGCAGCGTGGAGACACGCCCGGCATACAAGGTGTTCACCCGGCCGCGCGGTTGGCTCGCGTTGGCGTTGGCGCTCATCGTCAGCATGGGGTATGCCGTGTCGCTCGCCGACGCCGCCCCTCTCCCCGCCGTGTCCACCGCCCTGCCCGGCCATAGTGCGTTGGTGAGCTCTCAGCCGGCCGATGGTGCGTCGCTCGCCACCGGTCCGACGGAGATCGTGTTGACCTTCAACGAGAACATCAATCCGTCCTTCACTCAAGTTGCCCTAACCCGCGGGGAGGGTGCTGTCACGCTTTCTCCCGCGAAGGTGGCCGGTCCAGTGGTGCGAGCGACCCTTGCTGATCCAGGACCGGGTGCCTATCGCATTGCCTTCCGTGTCGTGAGTGCTGACGGCCATCCCATCTCCGGGGAAACCCGATTCACGGTGACTGGACAGGCCGCGGCGTCGCCAACCACGACGCCGAGCGGCGCACCTGCGCCGACCCTCTCGACCTCGCCACTCGTTCCTTCCCTGGCTGCACCCTCCGCCCCCAGCCCTGCCGCCCCCGCAGCCAGCGACGCGCAGCCAGCGACCGGGACCGGGTCGAGTCGGCTCACGGGATTCCTCATCGCTGGGGCTCTCATCGCCATCGCAGGGACGCTGGTTGTCTGGGATCGTAAGCGCCGATAGGCCTCCGCCGAAGCCCCGGTTGCGCCGATTTCCACTCGGTCCGGGGCAGCGTGTAGAGTTTCCGCTCGTTGCGCGCCGCTAGCTCAATGGCAGAGCAAGTGACTCTTAATCACTGGGTTCGGGGTTCGAATCCCTGGCGGCGCACCACTGTTCAATACTGGCCACACATGGCTGACGCAATGACGAAGGCGGACTCTCACCGAGTCCGCCTTCGTCATTCCTTCGGTCAACTAGAGATAGAGACCCGTCGATCCACTCTCCACCCGGGGCGCAGCCACAGCGTGAATATCCTTCTCTCGCAGCAAGATATAGCCCTTTGACTGGAGTTCGACCTCATGGCGGTCTTCAGGGTCGAAGAGCACTCGATCGCCGACCTCGATGTGGCGCACATTCCCGCCCGTAGCCACGACGCTGGCCCACGACAGTCGCTTGCCCACGGAAGCGGTAGCAGGGATCAGAATGCCTCCGCCGGAGGTGCGCTCACCGGATTCATTGTCGACCGAGACCAACACTCGGTCGGCGAGCATGCGGATGGGCAGTCGCGCGCCATCAGGTGCGGCGGCGACGCAGCAGTCCCATGCCGATCAACACGGCAGCGACTGCGCCCAGCACGGCCGCGATCCGCTCAGCTCGCAGGTCGCCGTTCTCGTCATGAGTCGCGGCGACGAATGACGCGCGAGCAGCAATCTTTTGCCGCCGGATAATCTCGCTCGGCTGGGCCCGGAAGGTAAGTTCGTCGATCGTCCCTGCCAGTCGCGCGCGGGCAGCTTCGATCTCGGCCTGCAACTGCTCGACCGACTGGCTCGCGTTATCGCTCATCGCCCGTCCCTTCTCTCGCCACCCGACATCCTCAGGACTTCAGCCTAATGCCGCTGGTCAGAGCCCAAGGTCGCGTCGCAGCTTCGCAACGTGACCGGGCCTTCACGTTGTACCGGGCGTCCGTGACGACACCATCGCCATCGATCACGAAGGTCGACCGAATGACACCGGTCACCGTTTTGCCGTACATCATTTTCTCGCCAAACGCACCGTATGCCGTCAGCGTCTCCCTCGTGGGGTCCGAGAGCAGGCGAATCGTCAGGCTGTCGCGCTCCCGGAACTTCGCGAGCTTGGCGGGCGCGTCCGGGGAGATGCCGAGCACGGCATACCCTGCCCTGCGAGCGCGTCCATCGACTCCGCGAGAAGTCACAGGCCTGCTTTCGTGCACCCGGGCGTCATGGCTGCTGGGTAGAAGTAGACGATGACCGGCTTGCCGGCAAAGTCGCTCAGGGACACCGATTCACCAGCGTCGTCGGTCAGGTAAAAGCAGGAGCTGGGTCACCTGGCTGGAGTCGCGTCGTCACGCCGCCGCCCTTCTCGCATGGCTTATTGCAACCAATGTGCAATAAGGTGGTCGATGGCAC
>JADKAO010000012.1 GCA_016715285.1 Actinomycetales bacterium
TTTGGGCCGGAGACTCAAGCCCCGACCTCTCGCGTACCACGACGCAGTGGTGGCACCAGTCCGCGGCGAGCGCGCGCTCTTCGACGCGGCTCACCTCGGAGGCCTTCCAGTCGGGCGCGTCGTGGCTGACCATCCTGCGCAAACGTCCGGCCTTCCGGGTCGCCCTAGCGGGTTCGACCCCTGAGCGGGTCGCGCGGCTTTCGGGGCGCAGGATCGCGCGCGACTGCTCGCTGATGCGGGCATCGTGCGCAACGCGCGGCCAAGATCGACGCGACCATCCCGCAACGCGGCTGCCGTCGTGGCTCGCCCTGCGGGAGTCGCTGCGGGTCCCGAAGGGATCGACACTCTCGTGTGGTCCCACGCGCCCGCCGCGCACACACCGCTGCGCACAGGCCGACCTGCGCGCGACCAGCCTCCGAGTCGGTCGCGCTGGCTCGCGAGCTCAAGCTGCCACGGCTTCGTCTTCGTCCCCTACCACGATGTATGCCGCGATGCAGGCATGTGGCCTCGTCGATGATCACCTCGCGGGTTGTCATCGGAGCAGCCATGGTTGGCAGGTGCCCCGTCTGGCGTCGGCGCGTGCGCGGTCGGTCACTGTCCAGATCGTCGTGCCAGATGCTTGACCAGGATCATCACCGCGGCGATGCTGGCGCGGGTCGCCCCCACCCAGTTGCCTGCCGGAAGACCGGGGGTCGCGTCGGCTACTTCGGTTTCACCCCGTCTCTGGGACGGCGAGTGGTACGACAAGATCGCCACCCTCGTTATCCGCGACCCCTGCCCCTGAACGCTGGGGGGCGTCCAGCAGAACCCGTGGGCGTTCCCTATCCCGTCTTCCCGCTGCTGTCGCGGGCTGTGATGTTCGTGCAGCTGGATTGCCCTTCACCGTGGTCGGCTCCTGGACGGTTTGCGCTATGCTCGGATTTGTGCGCGGCGGTCGCGCTCGGGACGCCCGTCAAAGACAGCATCGGCCGCTCAGGTGCGCTCGCTTGGGTCGTCACGGTGTATGCCGTCTTCCCCTCTCCCTCACCGGCCCCGCAGCTGGCCTACACCGGAGTCATCGCGATGCTCCTGTTGTGCTGTTACCTGCTCGCCCTGCAACGCGAAAAGTGGCTCGTCGCAACCCCTTAGCCGTATCATCTGGCCTTCACGACCTCACACTTGCCGCTGGCCATCCGTCACGGCGGTGGCCTCTGGCTGCGTTGGCGACGGCGCGCTGGCGAGCCCATCGCCCGTCGCGAGTGGTTCGAGGTGCCGCTGCGGTGGTCGGATGTGGTGTCGCGGGCTTGATCTGGCCCGCGATCGCGTGGGCGGGGACGGGTCGCTTCGACGCCTACGTCGCTCACCATGGGCGCGTGGTCACCCGGGAGGCAGGGTGCGGCTCCTCCTGCCGTGGATCGACATGGCGCGCTGGCTGTGGCACCCCGGATTGCTCATTCTCGCGGCGCTCATCCTCGCCATCATCGGGGCGATGGCTGGCCCCTGGGCGGGTCGGCTCTCACCGGTCATGCGCGTGTGGCCGGTGGCGTACGCGGCATACAACGCATGCGCGCAGGGTCCGGGCACGAGCACGCCGCGGTACCTGCTCCGATGTTCCCCTACCTCATCGTCATGCTGGGGCTGGGGTGGCGCGGTCGCCAGCGGGCGAAGTGGCTGGCCCACGTGGGCGCGGTGGAGTGTCCTGGTCGCGCTATCGCTGTGGCTCCAGTGGAAGTGGATCACGACGCTCTGGCACTTCACCCCGCCGACGGACTGGGCTCTTAGCGGCCGGTGAACGTCGGCCGTTGCTTGGCGACGAACGACTGGACGGCGCCCAAGTGGTCTGCCGTCCGACCCGTGCTGTCCAGCCAGATCGCGCTCGTGCTTGAGGGATTCACTCAAATCGTGGGTCGCGCTAAAGGCCAGCGCACGACGCATCGCGCCATATGCCCACGTCGGGCCGACCGCGAGCTTGCCGGCGAGCTCGGCGACGACGCCATCGAACTCATCGCGCGCCACAACCCGCGTCACGAGGCCGAGTCGCTCACAGTCGGCGGCCGGAGAGCGTGCTCGGCATGAGGAGGACCTCTTTAGCCTTGGCCATGCCGATGATCCGAGGCAGCCAGAACGACGCGCCCGAGTCGCACGACAGCGCGATGCCCGCAAAGGCGAGGTTCATCCCACCGTCGTCGGTCATGATCCGGAAGTCCGCAGCGAGCGCGAAGGCCACCCCGGCGCCCGCAGCGATGCCATTGATCGCCGCGATCACGGGCTTGTCCATCGTCGCGAGCGTCTCCGCGATCGGGTTGTAGTGATCGTCGATGGTGTTGGCCAGGGTCTGCTCCCCGCTGAGCAGGTTGCCAGCGTGCGCCCGTAGGTCCTCGCCGGCGCAGAACGACTTGCCGGTGCCGGTCAGCACCACAACCCGCACCGAGTCGTCCTCGGCGACCGCGCGCAGCGTCGCCACCAGAGCTTCTTGGTCGTGCGGTCGAGGGCGTTGAACGCCTCAGGACGGTTGATCCGCAGCGTTGCGACGCCACCCTCGTCGTGTCGCACCAGGGTCTCGGCTGCGGCGGTAGGGCTTGGGGAGGTCGGGGTGGCGGCATCGGTCATGTCGCCATGGTGTCAAACCCAGCCCCGCGAAAGCCACTTGCCAGGGGTGACCGAGGACACCGATCGCCAGGTGCGCTCAAAGTCCCTGAGCGGTGCGGGATTTCTTCCCGTCCGTGTATGCCGTGATAATAGTGAGTGGCTATCGCCATCCCGCGCCCGTGCCTGCACGGGGGCGCACGCGATGGCCGGAGTTTCCGAGGAAGGGGAAACCATGGCGGCGATGAAGCCCAGGACCGGAGACGGCCCGCTCGAGGTCACCAAGGAGGGGCGCGGCATTGTGCTGCGAATGCCTCTCGAGGGTGGCGGTCGGTTGGTCGTTGAGATGACACCCGACGAAGCCGCGGCGCTGCGTGATGCCATTGCGGGGTGTGAGGGCGTCAAGTAGCTCTTGCCCCTGCTGTTTTGCACGATGATCGGGCCCGCGACCTCGAGAGGTCGCGGGCCCGTCGGGTTCGCCTACCGTTTGACTGCCACCAGTAGGCCATCTCCGACGGCGAGTAGCGTCGTCACGAACTCGTCGGCAGCACGCAGGACCTTCCCGAGGTCGCGCAACCCGCGGGTCGCGACGTCACGCACCGCAGGGCCAGCCACCCGGTCGTGCCACAGCATGTTGTCGAGCACCAGCACCCCACCCGAGCGCAGGAGCCGGGTCGCGGCGGCGACGTACTCGGCATACTCACCCTTGTCGCCATCGATGAAGGCGAGGTCGTAGGCGCCATCGGTCATTCGGGCGAGCACGTCCTGGGCGCGACCGGTGATCACGCGAGTCCGCTGGTGCGGCACCCCTGCGGCGGCGAAGGCGTCTTTAGCGGCCTGCTGGTGGTCAGTTTCCGAGTCGATCGTGGTGAGCACGCCGTCGGCAGGCATCCCGTCGAGCAACCACAGCCCGGAGACGCCTGAACCAGTGCCGACCTCGACAACGGCCCTCGCCTGGCAGGCGGCGGCGAGCGCGCGGGAGCGCGGCGCCAACCGCGGGCGTGACCGCGGTCGCCCAAGTGCTCGCCGTTGCGGCGCGCAGTCTCGATCTCCTCGGGCTCGGTGACGAAATCCTCGGCATAGGCCCAGCTGGCAGCATGGTTCGAGGTCATGAGGTCACAGTAATCCGATCGGTCCGATCAGGGCTGAGTCAGTGCCGGTTGGGGGGAATACCAGGGTGTTGCCGCATGGTTGGCGTAGGCACAGCGACCTGACAGTGGTTTCGTGGGATTCTCCGGGAACTCTGAGGATGGACAACGCGTCCTGCACCACGACAGACCCGAAAGGCGAAGAAAGCGCAGTGACTGACACCCTCACCATCCTCGACGGACGCCCCGCGTGGACGCCTCCGACGTGGGAAGAGATCGTCGCCCAGCACTCCGGGCCGCGTCTACCGGTTGGCTACCGGCTCACGGGCAACCCGCACGACGCCGAGGACCTCACCCATGACGTCTTCCTGCGGGTCTTCCGTTCGTTGCACTCCTACCAGCCGGGCACCTTCGAAGGCTGGCTTCACCGCATCACCACAAACGTCTTCCTCGACAAGATGCGCCGCAAGCAGCGGATCCGCTTTGACGCGCTTCCCGAAGACGCGGCGTCTCGGATGGCAACCTCGAGCCCGGTCCGGAGCAGGTGTACGACCAGACCCACTTCGCCGATGACGTCCAGCGCGCGCTCGACGGATTGTCCCCGGAGTTCCGTGCCGCGGTGGTCCTTGCGACATCGAAGGCCTGTCCTACGAAGAGATCTCCGCGACGCTGGGCATCAAGCTCGGCACCGTCCGCTCGCGCATCCACCGTGGCCGTGCCCAGCTGCGTGCGGCCCTCGCGCACCGAGCCCCAGAAGTTGCCAGTGCCGCGCGCTCTGCATCGACGAGCGCGCGCCCGAGTCTCGTTCCGGGTCCCGCTTCGCCGATGGCACAAGGGGTGTGATGTCCCGCCACCTCACCGACGAGCTCAGTGCCTACGTCGATCGCCGACTCTCGCCTCCGCAGCTCCTGCTGTGGGACCGGCATGTTGTCGTCTGCCAGCACTGCCGGTATGCCGTCGACGAGGAGCGCCGCATCCTCACGTCATTGCGTGAAGGGCCTGTGCCACAGGCGTCCGCGTCGCTGCACGCCATGTTGCTGCAATTGGCTTCCCAGCAGCCGAGCGTGCCCACGGCTGCAGCTGGCCGAGGTGAGGGACCCGGCATACCTCGGGCTCCGTGGGGTTCGCTGGAAGGCACGGGTTTTCCACCCGGGGATCCGAAGCTCGCTGCCGCGTTCCGGTTGCCAACGGTGTCGCCCCGTGCTCCTGCGCATTACCGCTCGCTTCGCCGCACTGCGGTGGTTGTTGGCCTCGTGGCCGGCGCGTCGGCCGCAGCCACCTGGACGTTCGGCGGCAGCGTTGCCGCGACGACGCGTCTGCCTGGGGAGCGACCGCGTCGCTAACCAATGCCACGATCTCGGTGCCTGCTCGCGCGGTGTCGACAGCATCGCCAACCGGGCGCGCGACCGGGGCAGGGTCCTTGGAGATGACGGTTCTGCTGCCGCCCCGGCACACTGGTGCCACTGTGTCCGCTGTCAATCGTGGGTTGGAGCTCCCTGACGATGTCGCATTACCCCGACGAACAGCCATTCCGTGAGCCTTCGCCTGATCCGGCGACACCCCAGGCGCCAGCCCACCCGTCAGCGTGGTACCGGCCGACGTCCTCGGACGAAGAGGCTGCGGCCGCCGCAACCCATCCCATCGCGTATGCCGCCCCGGCCCCGAGAGTGCCCCCCGCAAGCGTGCTGGAGTCGTCGCACGCGGCATACGGTGTCAGCCCAACGCAGCCGATGCCGACGTGGGGACCACCCCGGCGCCAGCCGGCGCTGGCTGGCCACCTCCGAGCGCGCCGTCACCGGCACCGGTCGGGCCGTCAGCCGCGACGGCTCCCGTTCGACGCGGGGGCGTGCTGGCAGCTGCGGCCGGGCTGGGGCTCGTGGCGGGGTTGCTCGGTGGGGGTGTGGGTGGTTGGGCCGTAGCCAACGCGACGAAGGGCACGACGGTGGCGTCGCCGCTGCCGGCCCCTAACCCGGGAGTCACGGCGCGCACGGATGGCAGTTGCCAAGATCGCCGCCACGGCGCTGCCCAGCGTGGTGACGATCAAAACGAAGAGTTCACAAGGGTCTGGCACCGGCTCGGGGTTCGTGATCGACCCCAGCGGCCACGTTCTCACCAACAACCATGTCGTGGCGTCGGTCGCGGACGGCGGCAACCTCGCGGTCGAGCTCGGTGATGGCACGCGGCTGCCGGCAACGATTGTCGGCCGTGACGTGTCCTATGACCTCGCGGTGCTCAAGATCGACCGCACCGATCTCGTCCCGCTCGAGTGGGGCAAGTCGAGCGATGTCGTCGTGGGCGACGGTGTCATCGCTGTCGGCGCACCGCTGGGGCTCGAGGCCTCGGTGACCAGCGGCATCGTCTCGGCCCTCAACCGACCGGTGGCGGCAGGACGTTCCAGCAGCGAGGCCAGCTATATCAACGCGATCCAGACCGATGCTGCGATCAACCCGGGCAACTCTGGTGGCCCCTTGCTTGACATGTCGGGTCGGGTGATCGGCGTGAACTCGGCCATCGCCCGTGACCCAGGGTCAGCAGGCGAAGTCAGCGGCAATATCGGCGTCGGCTTTGCGATCCCGAGCGACCAAGCCGCCAAGACCGCACAGCAACTCATTGCGACCGGCAAGGCGGAGCACCCGATCATGGGCGTGCGCTTGGATTCGAGCTTCGAGGAGATCGGCGCCCGGATCAGGGACAGCGACGGATCACTCCGGGCAGTTCCGCCGGACAAAGCAGGCCTCAAGAACGGTGACGTCGTTGTGGCCTTTGAGGGCCGTCGAGTCATCGACGCCAATCAGCTCATCGTCGCGATTCGGTCTCGGACCGTCGGCGAGACCGTCAAACTCACGGTCGACCGCGACGGGCAGCGGGTCGACGTCTCGTTGACGCTACAGTCATCAGCGGCGAGCTGACAGCCGCCGCGCACGGCGCGAGGAGGTGGCGATGTTTGACATCAATGGGTGGGAGCTCATCGTCCTCATCCTGTTGGGGATCGTGATCCTCGGGCCCGAACGGCTGCCGGAATACGCTGCCAAGCTCGCCCGCTTGGTCAAGCAACTCCGCGCCATGGCCGATGGTGCGCGCGGGCAACTGCGCGAGCAACTCGGGCCGGAGTTCGAAGACGTCAACTGGCGGCAATACGACCCCCGCCAATACGATCCACGCCGGATCGTGCGCGAGGCGCTACTCGATCCATCGCCAGCCACCGACGGCCCAGCCGACACCGCCTCGCCGGCATCACCCACCGCGCGGGCTTTTGACCCGTCCCAGCCGGTTCCGTGGGACGCCGACGCGACCTAGAAACGGGCTGTATGCCGTCCGGCTAGCGACCCGCTGGGCTCAGCCCGAGCGACCGGCCAGACAACCCCCGTGCGCGGGTGGCGAGATTCCGCGCGACGCCGCGCAGGGCGACCGCCGCCGGTGATGTCGGGTCGCTGAGGACGACCGGCTGGCCGCTGTCGCCGCCGATCCGCAGGTTGGTGTCAAGCGGGATCTGGCCGAGCAGCGGCACCTGCGCACCGATGGAGCGGGTGAGTGAGTCGGCGACGATCTGACCGCCGCCAGCACCAAAGATCTCGTGCCGCGTGCCGTCGGGAAGCTCCAGCCATGACATGTTCTCGACGACGCCGACGACCCTCTGATGGGTCTGCAGCGCGATCGACCCGGCTCGCTCGGCGACCTCGGCTGCCGCCTGCTGAGGCGTCGTGACGACGAGGATCTCGGCGGTCGGCAACAGCTGGCCGATCGAGATGGCGATGTCGCCCGTGCCCGGGGGCAGGTCGAGGAGCAGGACGTCGAGGTCGCCCCAGTAGACATCGGCGAGGAACTGCTGGAGCGCGCGGTGGAGCATGGGCCCGCGCCACACAACCGGCTGATTGCCGGGGACAAACATGCCTATCGAGATGATCTTCACGTCATGGGCCACCGGCGGCATGATCATGTCGTCGACCTGCGTGGGCGCCGTCGTCACCCCGAGCATCCGGGGATCGAGAAGCCGTGCACGTCAGCGTCCACGACACCGACCCGCAGGCCGTCAGCCGCCATCGCGGCCGCGAGGTTGACGGTGACCGAGGACTTGCCGACGCCGCCTTGCCGGAGGCCACGGCATACACCCGCGTGAGGGAGCCGGACTTGGCAAACGGGATTTCGCGCTCCGCGACCCCGCCGCGGAGCTTGGTTTTGAGCGCGGCGCGCTGCTCGTCGCTCATGACATCGAGGACGACGTCGACCGAGGTGACCCCGTCGACTCCCATGAGCGCCGCGGTGGTGTCGCGGCGGAGCGTGTCTTTGAGTGGGCAGCCAGCGACGGTGAGCCAGGATTTCGAGGTCGCGTGTCCGGCGTCGTCGACGGTGACCGACTTGACCATGCCGAGCTCGGTGATCGGCTTGCGGATCTCGGGGTCGTTGACCGTGGCCAGGGCAGCGAGGAGGGCATCAGTGGTGGGTGCTGACATGCCCGTCATCGTATGCCGTGTCCGCGAGAAGTCCGCGCGGCCGCTGTCGGCCCCCCCGGTAGAGCGTGCAGAAGTGCTGGCGTTCCTTCGTCGTGAGTCGTCGGCCGAGCACGGTCGGCTGGGTTCCTGCTGACCAATGCCAGCAGTTGTGTCCGGGAACAGCGAGGCAGCGGGAACGACTAGGACCTCGGCGAGGTGCCGCGTTCGTCGAGCTCCTCAAGGAGGTCACGCAGCTCGGACCGGATGAAGTCACGAGTTGCCGTCTCGCGCAAGGCAATCCGCAACGCTGCCACCTCCCGGGTCAAGAACTCGGTGTCCGCGAGGTTGCGTTCGTCCCGGGTCCTGTCCTGCTCGAGGAAGATCCGGTCTCGGTCGGCTTGCCGGTTCTGGGCGAGGAGGATGAGTGGCGCGGCATACGAGGCTTGGAGCGACAAGATCAAGGTGAGCAGCGTGTAGTTGAGTTCGCGGGGGTCGAACTGCCACTGCTGGGGCGCGAGGGTGTTCCACGCGAGCCACACGACAACGAAGATCGACATGCCGATGAGGAACTTCGCCGTGCCCATGAACCGCGCGAACCGCTCGCTCCAGATCCCAAAGCGCTCTTGCGACAGGACCGGGGCGCGCACGGTGTCGGCAAAGAGGTTGCGCCGCCGAGGGTCGCGCGGTTGGTCGAGGCGAGCAAGACGTGCTGGTCGTTCGGCCATCTCAGTCCTCCATCGCGGCTTCACCGTCGGCACTCACATCGCGTGCCTGATCTTCGTCGTCGTCCTCGTCCTCGTCCTCATCACGCCAGTCTTCAGGGAGGATGTGGTCGAGGACGTCGTCGACCGTGACCGCGCCGACCAGATGGCCGTCTTCATCGACCACGGGTGCCGCGACCAAGTCATACGTCGCGAGATGCCGATGGACCTCGTCGACCGAGGCCGTCGGCAAGAGGGGCTCCACTCGATCGAGGGATAGCCCCACAGCCGAGTGCGGCGGTTCACGCAGCAGCCGTTGGATATGGACGATGCCGAGGTAGCGGCCGGTTGGCGTTTCCAGGGGCGGACGGCATACAAAGACCGTGGTCGCCAAGGTGGTGGGCACGGACTCTTGGCGCACGAGTGCGAGCGCCTCGGCGATGGGCGCGTCGGGGCCGAGGATGATCGGCTCGGTCGTCATGAGACCACCCGCGGTGTCTTCGGCGTAGCTCAGCAGGCGCCGCAGGGGAGCGGCCTCGTCGGGCTCCATCCGGGCGAGGAGGAACTCTTGCTGCTCCTCCGGTAACTCGGCGAGCAGGTCGGCCGCGTCGTCGGGTTCCATGGCCTCGAGGACGTCGGCGGCCCGCTCCGTGTCGAGTCCGGAGAGGATCTCGACCTGGTCGTCTTCGGAGAGCTCTTCGAGGACGTCAGCGAGGCGCTCGTCGTCGAGGGCCGCCGCCACCGCCGCGCGGCGCTGGGGGGTGAGGTCGTGGATCGCCTCGGCGAGGTCGGCGACCCGCAGATCCTCGTATGCCGCGACGAGCAGACTCGCATCCTGCTCGCCTGCCTGGGAGTCCAGGCCCGAGACCGATTCGACCGAGACGAGGAGGGTCTCGCCGGGGCGTCGCCGCAGGGAGAGTCGACGGGCCGGGGTCGGGTCAGCCTTGCGGCAGAAGACCTTGGTGACCGACCAGATCCGGCGGCTCACGTTGACGGCGAGATCCTCAACGGTGGCCTCGACAGCGCCGTCGGGGGTGGTGATGGTGACCGGGCGGTCGAGGAGTTCGGCGAGGGCGAGATGCTCGGTCGGGCGCTGTTGGAAGCGCCTCAGGTTGAGCAGTCCGGTGGTGATGACCGCGGCCGCATCGAGTGAGGTCACGCGGGTCATCGGCATAAACACCCGCTTGCGGCCGGGCACCTGCAAGGAGCAGGCCAATGACCTTGGGCTTGGATCCGCGCACCAAATGTCACCACGGCATCGCGGACTCGACCCACGGGATCACCGAGCGGATCAAAAACGTCGAGTCCGGCGAGGCGGGACAAGTAGACACGGGTGGTCAAGCTCACGAGGTCAGGCTAGACCCGCACCCTGAGCAGCCCGTATGCCGCTGCTAGCGTCTCGACCAGAGCATGTGTTCTTTGCCCAGAACCCGCCAGCCGCTAGCGCCAAGGAGCCGCGACATGCGTCACCCCAAGGACTTCTACGCCCCCCTCGCCGTCGGTGCCCCGATGCCGTTGCGCGCCGTGCCCGCGCGGCCCTCGCGCGTGATCCACTTCTTCGACCCGAGCAACGCCAAGATGGCGGCCAAGATCCCCGACATGGTGGGCACGGTCGACGTGCTCTTGGGCAACCTCGAAGACGCGGTCAAGGCAGACAACAAAGAGGCCGCCCGCGCTGGTTTGGTCGAGATCGGCAAGAGCACGGACTTCGGTGACCTCACGCAGTTGTGGACCCGGGTCAACGCCCTCGACTCGCCGTGGGTGCTCGATGACCTCACCACGCTGGTGACCGAAATCGGCGACAAACTCGACGTCATCATGGTGCCCAAGGTGCAGGGTCCCGAGGACATTCACTACGTCGACCGGCTGCTCGCGCAGTTGGAGGCGCGAGCTGGCGTGAAGCGTCCGATCCTCGTCCACGCCATCCTTGAGACGGCCCGCGGCGTCGCCAACGTGGAGGAGATCTGCTCCGCGTCACCCCGCATGCAGGGCTTGTCGCTCGGCCCAGCTGACCTCGCTGCCGACCGGCGGATGAAGACCACGCGCGTCGGTGGCGGGCACCCGGGCTACCTCGTGCGGCAAGACCCCGTCGATGGTGACATCAACGGGCCACGCACGATCTTCCAGCAAGACCTGTGGCATTACACGATCGCGCGGATGGTCGACGCCTGTGCGGCCGCCGGGATCTTCCCGTACTACGGCCCGTTCGGGGACATCAAGGACGTCGTCGCGTGTGAGGACCAGTTCCGCAACGCCTTCCTCCTCGGGTGCGTCGGCACCTGGTCGCTGCACCCCGTGCAGATCGCCATCGCCAAGAAGGTCTTCAGCCCCTCGCCCGCTGACGTCGCGCACGCCCGTCGGGTCGCGGCCGCGATGGGCGACGGCACCGGCGCGGTCATGCTCGACGGCAAGATGGAAGACGACGCCAGCCTCAAGCAGTGCCTCGTCATGATCGAACTCGCCGAGCGCCTCGCCAAGAGCGACCCTGAACTCGCATCCCTGTATGCCGCCGACGGCGGCGAAGGAGGACAGTCCTGATGGGCAAGCATCGCGACCGCAAGCATGCGGTGACGGAGACGGCATACCGGCCTCGTCGTTCTGTGCTCTATATGCCCTCCTCCAATGAGCGCGCGCTCGAGAAGGCCAAGACGATCCCCTGTGACGCGCTCATCCTCGACCTCGAAGACGCGGTCGCGCCGGACGCCAAGGTGACGGCACGGGCGGCGGCGTGTGCCGCGGTGGCGTCGGGGGAGTACGGCCGCAAGGAGCTGACGATCCGGGTCAATGGGGTCGGCACGCAGTGGCACGACGCCGACCTGGAGGCTGCGTGCGCGGCCGGTCCCGAGGGCATTGTCGTGCCCAAGGTGGGGTCCGCCAAGGCGGTCAAGCGCCTCGTCGAGGCGATGTCGGACTACCGGGCCCCCGCGCACACGAAGCTCTGGGCCATGGTCGAGACGCCCGAGGCAATCCTCGGCGCGCGCAAGCTCGCCGCCGCGTCGCCGCGTCTCGCCGTGCTCGTCATGGGCACGAACGACCTCGTGAAGGAGCTCGATTCCTTCCATGTTCCGGGTCGCGAGCCGCTCATGATGTCCCTCTCGTATGCCGTCCTCGCGGCTCGCGCTGCGGGGATCGCCATCGTTGACGGTGTCTACAACGACGTGCGCGACCTCGAGGGCTTTGCGGCTGAGTGCCGGCAGGGTCGAGCGATGGGCTTCGACGGCAAGACGCTCATTCACCCCGGTCAAGTGGAGCCGTGCAACGCGGTATTCGCGCCCAGCGAGGAGCAGGTCGAGGACGCCCGCGGCTTGATCGCGGCGTTCGAGGCTGGGTCGGCCGAAGGCAAGGGCGTCGTGACCTACAAGAACAAGCTCGTCGAAAACCTCCATGTGGAGACCGCGCGCAAGGTGCTTGCGACGCGTGCGGCGATCGACGCCTTGGGATAGCTCCGGGGCCTTGACGGGGCGCTTCGATCGTCGTACCGTTTGTATCAATACAAAGTGATACAAACGGATGGAGGAGTCATGGGCAGCAACGCCTCCTTGGCTCAGGATTTCAGCACTCCGGAACTGCCGTCATGGCTGTTGGCAGTGCCCTTCCTCCTTGCCGCGGTTGTGGTCGGCGTCGTCGTCTGGCGCCGCCGCGACGCAGTGGGCGGCTCGCGAGATCCAGGCCTTCGGGATGGCCAGGGCTTGCCTGATCCGGGGAGGACCTCGGCTGGGTGACCGATCGAATCCGCGCCCGGCTGGAGTGGCCGGCTCGTGGGGGCCATTGCCGGGTTTGTTGTGTCGGTGCCGCTCATCGGCATGTCTGTCAATAGGGCCGGAATGGGTGGATGGTGGCTCCTGCTCATTCCCTTGTATGCCGTGCTCGGGACGGCGTTCGGCCACCTGCGACCGGTCACTCAGAAGTCGGACCGTCCGCCGGTTGCCGCGCTGCGGGAGCGTCGAGTGGGCGACTATGTCACCCAGGTCGAGGTGTGGTCGGCGGTGATCTGCAGCGTCCTCCCTGTTGCGACGCTCGTGCTGGCTGGCCTCGTGTGGGCGCGAGGGACATCGGCCGTCAGCGCGGTTGTGCTCAGCGTGGTTCTTGCCGGCGTCAGCCTGGTGGTCATCGTCGTCTCGCGGATTTGGCTCGGCGAGCCCTCGCCCAGAACATCCAGACTCATGGCGCGAGTGGCCTCGCCTGGGCAGAACTTCTCCGGGCGCAGATGCTCCGAGATCTCGTGGGCGGAGTGAGCACGGCGGGAGCCTTCGGGGGTGGCTTCGTCCTCTTCTGGGGAGTCGTGGTCACCTGGCGCGAGTACCCCGATTGGTACCTCCCGGTCACATTTGGTCTGGTGGTGCTCGCCGCCGCGGCTCTCCTCGCAGGCCTCATCGCCGCTGGCGCGGACACCAACCTGCGCTGGGCGTGGGACCACACCCTCGGCGACCCAGGTCCGGTGGGCCCGTGATCCTGTCGATCGACCCCGGGTCGCCGACGCCGGCATATGAGCAAATCCGGGGACCAAGTCGTCGCCGCGGTCGCGGCTGGGACCGTGCACCCGGCACCCGCCTGCCCACGGTGCGGCAACTGGCCGGCGACCTGGGCTCGCGGTCACGGTGGCGCGGGCCTACCGCGAGCTCGAGACCGAGGGGCACGTGGCGACGCGGGGGCGCAATGGGACCATCGTTCTGGGCCGTCGTGAAGAACCGGGACAGGACGAGAAGTCGTGGCGGCCGCGACGATGCTCGCCCGCGCCGCCCAGCGCTCCGGACTCGACCTGGCCTCCGCGATTGGGGTGCTGCGGCATACCTGGGAGTGCTCGAAACAGGGCGGGGCGGAGAGCGTGCGCGGGCTCACACGGCGAGCGTTGGGCGCGGCACACCAGCCGGTCGGCATACTCAGGTTTGGACCCCTTGTGGGCCCGGCACCGAGCCATGCGCGACCGACGAGCGACGACAGTGAGGAACCCGATGTCCCGGCTTCAGCAGACCGACGGCCTGACCGACGACCAGCAGGAGCTGCTCAAACTCGTGCGGCAGTTCGTGGAGGAGCAAATCCTCCCTGTCGCAACCGAACTGGAGCACCGCGACGAATACCCGCAGGAGATCGTCGACGGCATGAAGGAGATGGGGATCTTTGGCCTCATGATCCCCGAGGAGTACGGCGGCCTCGGCGAGTCGCTCCTCACCTATGCCCTGTGCGTCGAGGAGATCTCGCGCGGCTGGATGAGCGTCAGCGGCATCATCAACACGCACTTCATCGTCGCCTACATGCTGCTCCAGCACGGCACCGACGAGCAGAAGCAGCACCACCTGCCAAGATGGCGACCGGCGAGATCCGTGGCGCGTTCTCCATGTCGGAGCCGGGGCTGGGGTCTGACGTCGCCGCGATCAAGACCAAGGCGGTCCGTCAGGGCGACACTGACGAGTGGGTCATCAATGGTCAGAAGATGTGGCTCACCAACGGTGGGTCAGCGAATCTCGTTGCGGTGCTAGTGAAGACGGACCTTGGCGAGTCCACCAGCCCCTACAAGAACATGACGACCTTCCTCATCGACAAGACGTCAGGCTTTGGTGAGACCGCGCAGGGTGTCACGGTGCCGGGCAAGATCGACAAGATGGGTTACAAGGGCGTCGACACGACCGAACTCGTCTTTGAGGGTCACCGCGCGACGACCGCGCAGATCCTCGGCGGGGTGCCCGGCAAGGGCTTCTACCAGATGATGGACGGCGTCGAAGTTGGGCGCGTCAACGTCGCCGCGCGCGCGTGTGGCGTGTCGCGTCGGGCCTTCGAGCTCGGCATCGCCTACTCCCAGCAGCGCGAGACCTTCGGCAAGAAGATCGCCGAGCACCAAGGCATCTTGTTCCGGCTGGCTGGACATGGCGACCAAGGTCGAAGCCGCCCACCAGATGATGGTCAAGGCTGCCCGGCTCAAGGACTCCGGCCAGCGCAACGACCTCGAGGCCGGCATGGCCAAGTACCTCGCGGCTGAGTACTGCGCGGACGTTGTCGGGCAGTCGTTCCGGATCCACGGTGGTTATGGCTACTCGAAGGAGTACGAGATCGAGCGCCTCTACCGCGAGGCCCCGACTGCTCATCGGTGAAGGCACCGCCGAGATCCAGAAGATGATCATTGGTCGCCGCCTGCCTGAGGAGTACAAGCTCAAGGGCTGACGTGTCGGGTGTTCCACGCGCCGGTGATCGAACTCAGGAGCAATCCGGGTTCGATCACCAGGTTGATCGCGACATGAGCGAGGATCACGGGCAAGGCGATTCGATTGCCCACGAGATAGGTCGCGCCGAGCACGCCTCCCATCGCGGTGGTTGACGCCACGACTGGGACGAAGATCTGCGCATCCCGTGCGAAGAGCATCCAGACCGAGTGGGCGAGGCCGAAGGCGAGCGCGGTGGCGAGGATTTGCAGGCCGGCAGCAACTCCATGACTGTCCAGCCAGTCCATGAGGAACTTCCGGAAGACGAGTTCCTCAAGCGCCCGAAACAAGAGCCAGCGGGATAGCTGCCAGCTTCAGCAGGTTGAGGGAGGTGGCTGCCTCTTTGACAGACGGCACTGCCCAGAAGGTACCTGACGTGCCGATGACAGTGGCGGCTGCCAGGAGCCACGCCCAGGGGATATCGAGCGCTCCCGGGGTGATCCCCAGCAACTCGCTGGTGAACCGAGCGGGGGCTTTCGTCAGCCAGATCACCAAGGGGACCGCCATCGACACGGTAATCGGCGATCATGCCGGTGAGTTGGCGTGCGGTGAGCCGAGGCATCCCGGTCCATCCATAGGGGGTTTGTCGGCCTCCTCTATTATGGCACGATCGTGCGAAAATGTCGGCAAGTGGGAGAGGACATTGAGGTGCCGAAGGTTGTCAACCACGTGGCGCGCAGGCTCGATCACGCGAGCTGTTGCGGCGTTGATCGAACGGGCGGGCATCCAAGCGGTATCGGTGAGGACAGTCGCTGCCGAAGCGGGCTTCGACCATCGACGTTGCGCCATTACTTCCCGAGCAGCGACGAGATGCTTGCGGGGACAATCACCATGGTGCGTGAGAGGCAGGCCGCTCGGTTTGCGCAGGTGCCGTCGAGCGGCGACGCGCAAGCAGACATCCGAACAGCCTGGCTGCACGCCCTGCCGCTCGACGCTGAGCGCCGCACAGAAGCCCACGTCTGGCTCGCGATCACGGCTGTCGCTCGCACTCCGAGCTCCGCCGGGTCCTGGCCGACATCAATGACGGCTTGGACCAGCTGTGCGCCGCGACTGTCCGCGTCTACTCGGCCGGCAAGGCGCATCCTCGTGAGTCTGAGGCGATGATGCTGCGCGCCTTCACTGATGGTCTCGCCGTGATGGCGATCACCGAACCGGCAGCCTTCCCGAGGAGAGGTGATCACCGCAGCGCTTGACGCCTATCTCGCCCATCTCGCCGCGCGCGGTTCGGGTGGCGTCACGTGAGACGTCTGCCCGGCAGAGCGGGCCGTCGTCGTCATGTCGCGCGGTGCATCGGGTCCACCTCGGCCGGCCTGGTTAGGCGCCCATCGGGGAGCCGGTCTCGACCCAGGTCTTGAGGTTGGAGACAAGGTAGAGCGAGCCGGGTCAACTTGGCGCGCTGTCGCGCTGTCGGGGTCGAGGTCGTAGTGCTCGACCGCGACGATGCAGCGCGCCTCTGCGCCGCTCGATCCGCCACGATGAAGCCGGGTCCGTCGCGGACCCGCGTCGTCCCAGGTGGGGGAAAAGGTGAGCTCGAGAACCTCGCCGGCACCGCGCGGAGCACGGTCCCTTCTGCGGCTACGGTGCCGTTGGGCAGGTATAAGGTGTATGGCGAGTCGGCGGCGAGTCGAGTTGAGCGTGGTCGCGAAGAACCAGGAGGTGGTCTCTTGGGTGGAAGGCCTGCCAGACGCGCTTGGGGCTGCGTCAATCATCACGGCATACCGATGGGAAGGGGTCGCGGACATGGAGAGTCCTTTCGTTTCGGCGAGGTCTTTGAGGTTGTGGAGGCTCAGGCCCACCTGGAGCGCGTAGTCGTCAAGCCAGCGACGCGCGAGGGTGACGATGGGCACCGGGTTGGGGTAGCAGCGACGGACGCCCGGTCTTGTGGGTGGTGACGAGGCCCGCGGCTTCAAGGACCGCGGTGCTTGAGGACTGCGTGGCGCCCGAGGTGGGGACTGCGGCGGCCTGGCTCTGACGCTCTGGCCGTCGGTATGCCCCGGGAGCGGGCCAAGGGGCGCGCGCGCCGGGCTGGCTCCGGCGAGCGCGTGGATGACCGGTTCGGTGGGGTGGGTGGCCACAGTACTGGTAGTGACTCCGAGTCACCTGTCTACAGCTCCTGGGCAGGGAGCCAGTGAGTCCGTGGAATCAGTCCGGGAACGCGGGTGGCGTGGGGCCGATGCCGATGATCAAGGCAACTCCGGCCTGAGGTATTTGGTGCGTCGATCATCCATCAGAGAGCTCCGGGCCGACCCAGGCTGAAGCTGGCCGGTTCAAGTTAGGCGTCTTACAGTTCTGGCATGCGGCTACGCGGGGGGTTGGGCACTCGCATCGTCGGGGCTGTCGCAGCGGTGACGCTGGGGTCTGGCTGACGAGCAGGGATTATGTGCTGTTTCCAGAGCACCGGGCCGGCCGGGGCGGAGCGTCACGACCTTACCAGCGGTATGAAGGTGTCGTTGATGCCGAGGCTCGGGGTGGGCAAGCCTGCTCGGGTCACGGTGGTCCTGCTGGCACGCCTCGGGTTGGTGGGACTCTTCGGTGTGGTGGTGTCTATCCGGAGATGGCCACGCCGGCAACGGGAGATCGCTCTCGTTCGCCCGGATGCCGACGACGGAAAGTCCGGTCTTGGTGATGATCAGGACCCGTCGCCGGTCCTCGCATCTCATGCGGAGAGTAACGAGATCACGCGATGCGTGGCGCGCAGTCGAGCTGACTCTGGAAGACGATGCACACCACTTGAAGTCATCGCGGACTCTCGCGGACAGTGCTGGTCTGGCGGTGGCTGCAGGAGCGTCACATGGTCCGCGCGCTGGCGCTTGCGGACCTCTATGACCACACGCGCTACTCCGGGCGGAGAGACTGTCCCCGCGGATCGTGCGCGGTCACGACGCTGTCGGCTCGCATTGTTGACGAGTTGCGTCGGTGACCCCCAAAGCGAGAGGCACGCTTTGATGTGGGCCTTGGGCTCCTTGGTGCTGCGGCGGCGCTACACCCTGGCGAGCTTGCTCCTCCCAGCCACTGACCCTCGGAGCGATAGCGCTCGGCATACCTCGTCGTCAAGGCGTGTCAAGACGGAACGGGCAAACCGCAACCACCCACTACTGCGCCAACGGTTCTGGATCACCTCCAAGTTACTGCCTCCGCCCGAGCGCGGCTAGAGCGAGTGCTGGCCTCGTTCAACTCCTGCCGCCGGCGGGCGGGCGCCCACCAGACAGCCTTTCCCCGCTGGCACACCGGCGCGGATTTTTCACACTGAGCGCCGACATGACCACCTTGCCAAGAAAGTCATGGAGGCTCGGGGAATGAGCGATGCAACCGCGCATGCAAGGAGTGGCAGAGCTCGCCGAACCTGGTCGCCCACCCTGGACCGGGTCGTGGTCGGCAAAAGGACCGGAGTTGGAGATCGTCCCGCGGCGATACTCGCTGGCGGTCACGTGCTGATCGAAGACGTTCCGGGTGTCGGCAAGACCCGCGGCCAAAGCGATCGCGAGTCGGCCGGGCCTGACGTTCGCGCGGATCCAGTTCACGCCCGACATGCGCCCAGCGATGTCACGGGGGCGGTCTATTTTCGACTCAGCGCGACCGTAGGTTCGTGTTCCGTCGCGGCCCCGTATTCGCGGGGCCCGTCTGGGCCGACGAGATCAAGCCGGGCACCAGCCAAGGCCAAACAGCGTTGCTGCGGGCGATGGCGAGCAGGAAGTGAGCGTTGACGGCGACTCACGCGCTGCCCCGCCCATTCCACGTCATCGCCACGGCCAACCTGATCGGAATACGAAGGCACCTTCGCGCTCCCGTGGCGCAACCAGACCGGTTCCTCGTCCTTGCCGCGATCGTTACCCGGACGAGGAGAGCGAGCTTCACCTGGTCAGGGAGACCGCACGGCACGGTCGAAGTGATTCCCAAGCGCCCGAGTCAACAGCACCTCCCATCAACCTGCCCGAGGCCCAGCGCCTCCTGCCAAATGTCACTGTCACCGAGGAGGTCACCCGCTCATCGTCGACCTCGTCGTCGCCACCCGCCAACACGGAGCCTCGCCCTCGGCGCGTCTCACTCCGAGGGTCTGCGGCGCTGACGCAACGCGCGCAAGCCATCGCGCTTCTCCGCGGCCGCACCCCACGTCACCCCAGCCGATGCAAGATCTCGCCATCCCGGTGCTCGCCCATCGAGTTGTACTGCACGAACTCTGGGGTTCCCAGACACGGGACTACCCTCCAGGTGATCCAGCGGATTGTCGGAGGGCGACCCCTAACCCCGACGCATGGGATGCGTGAGAGATGGATCCTCGGTGGCACGGCAAAGCCACACCTGCGTGGTGGCGGGCCCTTTGCCGTCGCAGCAACCGGCTTTGTTCTCGCTCTCCTGCCTCACCGACCGGATCCGAGTCGCCCTGACCAGCCCCTTCGCATTGGCGGCAGCAGTCGACTTCCGGAGACCTCAGAGTCAACCCCGAGCATCACAACGGATGTGACGCATGGGCCTGCTCCGCGAGGAGAGTCGGTCCTCATTACCCACCATCACCCTCACCCAGCCGATGGGCGGCTCACGATCAGCGTCGACCAACCCGGGGGCGTCGACGCGCCACGCGCGACAGTGTCCACGACTCGACCACCACACGAAAAACCACCCCCCCTCTGGGGCGTCCGCCCCCCTCACCACGCGTCACCTATTGCGCCACCACCTGGGCCGGATGAAGCCCGCGCCCCATCACCGGAACCCAGCCGCTACCCCGCCCTGCCCCCGATCCGGCCCGCCACGTGCATAACCACCTGCGGCCGCCGGCCAGGGAGCCGATCGGTCCCGACCCAGGGGATGCGCGGCGGGTGATGGGTTGGACTACCAGGGGCTAGCAACCTCCACCCCAGTGAGAGTCCCCGTCGAGTCAACTGGCCCGCCACCCTCAGAATCGGCCGGATGGTCGGCACCCAGACCTTGGCAGACACCACCGCGGCATACCTGCTCATCCTGGACGCCTGGGCCGACGGGCAGCTGGGAGACCTAGCCCCGGCAGCCGCGCCAGTTGCTGCTGGCGTCTGTCCGGCGAGGTGGAGCCGTCGCCTTGGCCGTCCACGGCTGGCGATGTCGCCCCGATCCCTCTCGGCAGTGGAGAGCACCTCACCCAGCTGGAGATCACCCTCGCCAAACTCATCCCACGCGAGGCGTCAACGTACGACTTCTAACACGGACGCACCCGCCGTCTCCGTCTCCTGCCCGGCACGGTCGTCCTCGCGCTATCCCCGCTCGATGACCCCGCCCCCACCCCACTCCCTCATTCACCCTCAAGGGAGCACATTTTGGGTCTCGGTCCTCGGACACCTCCCACATCGCTACGGAGCCCTGCAAGCGTGCGAGCAGACAGTCCGCCGCCGCGCTTCTCGAAGCTCCGGGATCCCGGTCACTCCCCTACGACGGTCCGGCATCCCTGGCGATCACCCTCACGCACCGCCAGGGACCGATGACTGCCCCAGTCGCCCGTGATCGCGGCCGCGTATGCCGGTGTCGCGGCACCGCCCATCCTCAACACGCCCTGGGCACCTGAATCGCCCCTGCTCGCGTTCCCCCATCGCGCTGACCGCGCTCCATCCGGCCAAGTATCCCATCGATGGACGACGTTCTCATCCTCACCCACGTTCTTATCGGCGGTCGCCTCCGTCGGTGGACGGCAACCGGCGCTGGCCACCCTCGCAGCACTCCGCGAGACCCTCGCGCCCTGCACTTACTCGCCCCATGCTTTCGTGGCGGCTGGCTTCCACCTCACCGCCGATCGACACACTGACACTCGCCGTTCGTCCGCTTGCCTCGATGGCCAGCTTCCGCTTGCGACCGCCGTGCTTGTCAACGCCCTGGGTAGCGCCGGCACTCAGCCGAACTTCCCGGAGGTGCGCAGGTTGGGGACCTGGGAGAGACTTGAGGTGGGCGCGCAGCACCGCGAGTGCCTGCGGTTCCGGCTATGCCGTGCAGGACGTGGAGTGCCAGCCCGTCGATGAGTGCGTGAAGGTGCCGAGCCTCCCGCGTGAGATTTCGGCGTCGGGGCTTTGGAAGGAGCTCGTTGACCACGCCGCGCAGAGGTTTTTCGAGTTGACGGTCGATCGCTGGCACACGTCTCTTGGAGACGGGGTCGCTGAGGGCGACCGTCCCGAGTTGCAGATAGACCGACATCTCCGGTGCTGCGCTCCCAAATCAGGCGGCATGGTCTCGGCGAGTGCAGCGAGCGCCTGAGCCAGGGGGTCCCGGGCTCGCAGGAGGTTCCCGATGCGAGCGGCCACGCGCTCGCCCATCAGGGTGAGGCCCAGGCCGCCGGAGCGCGGCCTGGGTGGGAAGGAGCGGCGCAGGGACGTTGTGGCGACGCCGGATAAATCCGCGGCGACATTGCGCACGGAGACACCGGCCACGCCGTCGCGCAGGAAGGACTTCCGCCAGGCGGCCGCGGTGATCTCGGTTGCGCGCGCCTCGTGGTCGATGAGTCTGGGCACGCGGCAATCGTAGTCGCGGCGATAAAAAAAGCTCTTGTGAGGCACAGTCGTACTAACAACGGGAGACCGTGTGATTCTCTTCTGCCTCATCGCCTGCGAGATCGCGTTCTGGGCCCTGATCGTCGTCGGCTGGTGCTCCGATATCCGGCGCGTATGCCGCGTGCCGGGCCCGTCGCGCTCGCGCTCGTCCCCGGTGTCGACGTGATGCTCCTGGCCTTCACGGCGATCAACCTCAGGTCAGGGCGACAGCCACGGTGGCGCGGCCGCGCCGCGGACTACCTCGGGTTCTCGGTCGCCTACGGTCACCGCCCTTATCTCTGGTGGTAGAGCACCCGCTTTGCGCACCGATATGCGAAACAGGCCGGCACCGGTGAAGTCCACGGCACGGCATACGCGGTTGTGCTGGGGTGACGTGTCCCAGGACCGCGAT
This sequence comes from Actinomycetales bacterium, assembly GCA_016715285.1. Taxonomy (GTDB): domain Bacteria; phylum Actinomycetota; class Actinomycetes; order Actinomycetales; family Dermatophilaceae; genus Phosphoribacter; species Phosphoribacter thorii. The sequence continues at coordinate 21,873 of JADKAO010000012.1, forward strand.
CGGTGACCGTGGCCTCGGCCGTCACGTGGGTTCTGGTCGCGTGGGTGGGCGATCCGGTGCGCACGGCCACGCTCGGATCACCTACCGCTGGTCGGCGATCATTCTCGGCATCCGAAACTCTCGTCGCCGTCACCTACACGATCTGGCCCGCCGCGCCCCCAGGCGGCTGAGCAGGCGGCAGACCGAAGGGCGCGTATGCCGTGCGTGGGAGACCAAGGCATGACTGCACAGCCCGGTGGCCCCGGCAGCCGCGTCCGTCCGCCGCCCTGCAACTCGACTCCGCTCTCTGTGGGCGTGCCAGCACCTATCCGAGGCGCAGAAGGCGGTTGACACGCTCTCCGACGAAGGGCTTCCCGGTCCAGAACGCCTCATCGTCGGCACTGAGCTGCGCCAGCTCGAGCGTCACCGGCCGCCTCGCATAGAACGAGGTCGCTCCTGGGGGCGGGGCGCTCTCGGGGCTGTGGTTCCGGGCTTTTCGTCGGGCTCTGCTAACGATGATCACCACCAGCGGCACCGCGGGATCACATGTAGCCGCCGCAGTGGGCGCCAGTCTTCAGGGCCGTGTGGGGGCGCTTGGGTTGGCCTCTACGCGGGGACAGCGCGATTTCAACGTCGGTGAGCCGCATCGTGCCAGCGCGCTTCGAACTCCTCACCGAGCACTGCAAAGGTCGCCCAGCGCTCGCGAAATCCTGTCTGCGGCAGGGATCGACACGGGCCGACCGGGAGGTGCCGCCGTTTCGTCCAGCCTGCATGACCCCTGGGCGCCCGGACAGTCATCCATTGGCTAACTGAGCGCGTGATTTTGGTACCCGGGAGGGAGCGCAATGTCGCCGCTGAGGGTGTCTTCCCGGCAGCGGTCGCCCAAGGGGCGCACCCGTCGGAGGATTTCATGGCGTTTCCGACGCAAGCGCTGGGCGACTGTGGGGGCCGTCGCGTTGGCCGCTGCCGGTGGCATTTTCCGTCCAGTGCGGCTTTCGCCGATGACGACGCGCCCCGCCACCACGGCGACCCGCCGGCCAAGGCAAGGGGCCGTTCACGACGGTGCAGTTGCTGTCATTCAACGACTATCACGGGCATCTCGAGGACCGATGGGCCGCTCACGGGCCCAAGACCCGGCGCAAACCCTGTGGGAGGCGTCGAGACCTCGCGACGAACTTCGCCGCCCTTCGCGCCAAAGTCGGCAAGAAGAGCTCCCTGACGGTGCGCTGCTGGGGACTCATCGGTGGCTCTCCGTTCCTGTCCAGGATGTTCCTGACGAACCGTCGGTCGAGTCACCCAACGCGCTCGGCCTCGATGTGAGCAGTATCGGCAACCACGACCTCGATGAGGGCACAGCGAGTTGCTGCGCATGCAGAAGGGTGGCTGCCACCCGGTCGAGGGTCCTGCCCCGGACGCACCGTACACCGGCGCGAAGTTCCACCGGCTTGCCGCCAACGTGATTCGCAAGGACAACGGCAGAGGCCGCCTCCCGGCGACGAGCATCAAGGAAGTCAATGGGGAAAAGATCGGCTTCCATCGGGATGACCCTCAAGGCCACGCCAACGCTCGCGTCAGCCCTGCGGGTGTAGCCACGGTCGACGCGCAGGACGAGGTCGAGACCGCCAACCGCCAGGCCGTGCGGCTCAGGAAAGAGGGCGTGAAGGCGATTGTCGTCCTCATCCACGAAGGTGGCTACCAGACCGGGGAGTTCGGCCAGTGCCTGGGCATCTCGGAGCCCATCTATGGCATCGCGAGCAAGATGAGCCCCGAGATCGACATGATCA